>NZ_JAGISH010000002.1 GCF_017813235.1 Sagittula salina | reverse complement strand
CGTGTAGCTCTTCTCCTTCATAGCCCAGTCCACAGCTCGTCGCCTCGAACCGGGCCTCAGAAGTTTTTTCCCAGCATTTCCTTCAGCGTCGACACATCCATCATCTGCTCGGCCAGCAGCTTCTTAAGCTTCGCATTCTCAACCTCCAGTGCATTCAGCTTCTTCGCGTCCGACACTTCCATGCCGCCAAACCTGGATCGCCACTTGTAAAACGTCGCGTCGCTGATCCCATGCTTGCGGCACAGCTCCTTCGCACCCAGCCCTGCCTGGTGCTCCTTCAGAATGCCGATAATCTGTTCTTCGCTGAAACGGCTCTTTCTCATCGTCTGTCTCCTCAGTTGGAGAACAGGCTAACCTCAAATCGAGGACATTTCAGGGGAGCAGGTCAACTATATTCGGCATAAGGCTCAAAAAATTAGTGAGCTTTATTTGATCAAATCTGACTATCGAGCGAATAGAAATACAACTTTCTCGTGATTATTTGCAGCCCTGAGCTTTATCACCTTCATAGCCGGATGGATTTTATTGGTCGCACCAATTTTATCACCCGATAGCATGGTGTCGAGAATCGCTCGGCAAACGCTTGCTCAACAGACAAACGATTTGCACAGAATAAGCGAAACAATAGTAGACGTTGCAACCGAGGACGTTTCGAACTCGATCAATGATATCCCCCCTTAGGAGCCCTTGCAAAGTGATTAGGTGAAGCGGTCATTAGCCTGCCGGGTCTTAATAGTAGCAAAGTCCGCACTGCCGACCTCGGGCCGTTGAAAATGCTGCGGCGGGGATGGATGGCCGCTTCGGTGACGCTGCGGTGCCGCACCGGCGGTCGCTTCGAACGTCCGGACTGGGCCGGGTGCGACCTGGAGTTGGTGGGCGTCCACGAGCTTGCCGCTGCTCCGTAGTCGCATTACCGGTCTGAGACCATAATGCCGCACTCTATTGCTGCTTGGCAGGAGGCAAGTCCAACCAAAGCCGTCCAGCCCGATAGCCACCGCGCACCAGATGGCCCTCGTCTTTCACTTCGGGGTGCTGGTGACTCCAATCTCGGAAGCGATCATTGGTCACGACCTGAGCATTATGGTCGCGCGCTGCAGCGAGTATGACCTGATCCGCAGGTGTCCCCTTTGAGACAACCATCACACGGGCAACGGGCAAATCCAACAGCTTGGCGAGTTCGGCCTCACCCTGGTAACGGTTACGGAGCTTGTATCCGACATTCGCATCAAACACGACGCCCGGCGTATATCCCTGTTCGCTCAGTTTCTGTATCGCATCCTGAACAGTCGCGATATCAGCGCCGTTCCCCTTCCAGTGCATGATGTTTGAGCCGTCCAGGATGATCCAGCGCTTCTTAAAAATCAGCGAGGAGCCACTGCTACTGAGCCGTGTGAGGAGAATGAGCAGGCTGGCGATCACGCAAGGAACGCCAAGCAGCAGAAGATCATCGAGGCCTGGAACGAGCAAACCGGCACCCAGAACGGCGAGGGATATGAAAAAAACGACGAGCAACGCGAACCCCAAGGCCTACCATTTGTTAAAAATAAACGACGTCAGCCGCAGCGGCGCAACCGTTATCGCGAACGCCCACGAAGGCGGTCTGGTTGAGAGCGCGGCGGCAATGTTTTCCCGTCGCTCATGGGCGGCATCCCGGGGGCAGCCAACACATGAGTATGTTTGGCCTTGTATCGCGTTTGCAAAGCGCGGCAGGAAGTCCCGCACTGCCGACCTCGGATCGTTGGAGATGTTGCCGCAGAGATGAATGGCCGCTTCGGCTACGCTACGGTGCTGAGCCGGCTGCTGCTTCGAACGGCCGGAGAGGGCCGAGAGGAGCAAAGGACGTTAGCCGCTTGAATACATAGAAGAAAGTTCGAAAAGTGGTTTCCCTCTTGGGCAAACGATCCGATCTCCTGATCACAAGAATGGAGACGGTTATGGACTACGAGAATACGATGACACCCAAAGAAGTCGAATACGACCTGATCGAATGGGCAGAAGGTGGGGAGGAGGGAGAAAGCCACCCTGCATGCCTCACTCATTGGGGACTGAACAAAAGCCAGCTCGAGATCATCAAGGAGGCCTGTGCGGCCCCATACGCGGCGGCGAGCAGTGCCAATGCGATGTGGTGTATCAGCGACCAGGAAGGGCTCACGACGATTGCAGAGGTGCTGCGGCATTACTGATGGCAAAGTAAGGTCCGGAGCGACGGCAGCCCATGGATCAAGGCCGCCGTCGCGCGGTAAATCAGGTCAGGCCGCAGTGGAACGGGTTCGCACGGCACCCGATTGCTGTCGCTTAAAGGCCGAGAGGTTCTTGCCTCTCGTCTCAGGCGGCTACGTTCCTCTTACTTACGCAGGAGCAGATCCTCGTTCATTCGATCCCGCTCAGACAGGCTGTCAAGTTTCTGCTTACGTCGGAGAAGCTCTCGATAGTATCGAAGGGCATTGGAGAAGGCAGGCAGGATGCTGGGATCGGTTGAAGCGGCATTCAAGACATCATGCATTTGAGTGACACAGGCGGACAATTTGCTTCTCAAATCCGTGGCTGTCTGCCTTTCGAGCGCGTTCTGACGGGCCTTGTCGGAAGAAAGCCCCATGAGCATTTTCGAAATCTCGGGGCCATTTCGCACGGCTCGGAGAATTCGAAGTTGCCAGTCGAACTTACGAGTCCGTCGCCGCGGAACATGAAGGTCCAACATGGATTGGCGCACCAAGGCTTCGATCTCCGGCCAAGCTTTCCAGGGTTTCTCTCCTTCAAGGATGGGAAACAGGGCAGACGGGTCACTCAAATCGAGTGGCAGTGAAACGCAGCCCTCGACCGGGTTGCGCCATTTCGCTTGGTAAGAGGCCGTTATCGAAAGCGCCGCACCATCGTATCGGACCGTCACCTGGGTTTGGCAGCCAGAGGGCGGTTGGGCAAAGCCGGAGACCGTGACGCAACCGCCTTCCGAGGTCACTTCGAGAGGGCCTGGATGCGCGCTCCCACGAGGTCCGGGAGCGTGATACTTCTTCGTCGTTTGTGATCTTGACGCGTTCCGCGTCATGACTTGCTCCCCTGCACCAGTCGCAGGCCCTGTGCTTCCTGCGGCCGTTCCGGAAACCCTGAGATCGGAGTCTGCACCCGCGACACGTCGAACGGGATCTTCTTCACCTGTTCGAAGAGGCTCGCGATGCTGATCCCCTTCTGTGAGTATGCGCGCTCTCCTTCGTCGAGAGGCTCGTGGCCCATCAACTTCCGCCTGTGCGCCCCCGGACAGCTCGCATCCGACAGGCGGTGGTGGAACGTGGTGCGCAGGGCGTGGAAATCAAGACCATGCCAGTAGACGTCGTTGGTGCGGCGGTAGTAGCCGAAGGCCTTGGTGAAGTTCTCG
Organism: Sagittula salina; assembly: GCF_017813235.1. Classification (GTDB taxonomy): domain Bacteria; phylum Pseudomonadota; class Alphaproteobacteria; order Rhodobacterales; family Rhodobacteraceae; genus Sagittula; species Sagittula salina. Next base: position 482,097 of record NZ_JAGISH010000002.1, on the reverse strand, counting down.
GTGTATGTGCCCTTGTTCGCCCCACGCGTGAGGGACGGAAACAGGCGGCGATCTCCTCTCTTTTTGGCGCGCTTCACGAACTCCAGGAACCCAAGTTCAATCAGGACCGGATGCAGCGGGATCTTGCGGGTCGCATTCTCCGACTTGACGCTGTCCCCCAGGGCCTGGCGGACGATCAGGTAGGCGATCCCTTCATCCGACTGAACGTCGCCCGGTCCCGCCTGGGCAGCCTCCTCCATGCGCGTGCCCATCAAGAGGCCTATCAGCGGCATCCAGAACAGGGGATCGGCTTCCCCTGCGGCATTGCCTTGAAATACCCGGGTGTCCAATAGCTCATTGAGCCGGTCATCCCAGGGCTCTCGCTCCAAAGTTGTCTCAGTGGCTTTCAAACTTTTCTCCTCTCGGGTCGTGAATGTGCAGATGTCGAAGGGGTTGGTTTCCACGATGCCGAGCTTCTTCAGCATTGTGCCGACCCTGTTCGCCGAACGAACGAGGCGCAGGTAAGTGGCGACGCGGATACGTGGTTCGGCCTCCGCGAGGCGGAGGTCGCGTATTTCTGTTTCATTGGTGCAGCCTTTACGCCGGGCCTCGCGCTCCGCGGCGTCCATCGCGGCGGCCTCGCGCGCCTTTACCTTCGTAATAAGAGCGCGATAGCTGGCGGCCGTGTATTTGTTCCCCTTGCCATGGAATTTCGGGAGGCTGCGGATCAGCTTGATTGCCTCTTCGATGTCCTCTTCAGTCGCGTGGACCCAGCCCGTTGATCCGAACTCCTCACCCCAGATCTTGCCCGCTGTCCTGAGTGCGGGGAGCGAGGACTTTTTCCACCTTTCTCCTACACCCTCGTCTGGTTTCTGGTGCCTCTGCCACTCCTCCCCGAACCCCGCGCCCTTGAACGCCTGATAGACCATGAAGCCTTCGTGAACGGTCATGGCACCTCGCTTCTCCAAGATCGCGAGGATCTCGGGGGAGCAGGACTTCAACACGCCTCGGCTCCTCAACAGCTCCCGGATATCCTTCTTTTCGGGGCGTTCGGACGAGACTGGAGCCTCTTCGGACATGGCGGGAGGCACGGGGCCAGGCTGACGTGAGGCAAACCAGTTGCGAGGAAACAGTTTCATGGCTTCTTCCTTGTCGATGGGAGGCTCGGCTATGGCCGAGGCGGTTGGTTGGGCGGGAACGCCCGGGGATGTTTCCTCTGCGATCGCGCGCGCAAAGTAGGGGCTGGGACCGGGAAAGATGCCCTTGTCCCGCCGGGCCTTCTCCTCGCAGTTGTCCAGCAACACACGCGTGGCCTCATAGGCCAGAAGCTGTGCCTGCTCGCACCCGGCTTCGGGAAGCTGGATGCCCAGGTGCGCGGCGACATGCTTCAGAGGCTCTTGCGCCACCGCGTAGTCCCGCTGAAAGAATGCTTGCCGCAGGACAGCCTGCCGGGCCGCTTCCCGTTCCAGGGCCGCCTGCGCGAGCTGCGGGGATCGAGGATCCCCCAGGGCACGCTCGCGATCGGCCGCCTCGATCTCGAAGCGGGCGAGCGTGGTCAGGAGATCCCTGGTGTTTTCCGACGAGAGGCTCATGGTGGTGGCGTAGAGAAATACTTGATCGCTGAGGGTGCTGAGCCTGCGTGCAAGCTCCGCGGCCACCGAAAAGGCATGTGTTTTCAGGGAAAGACATATGGGGATTCCCGCAAACGTGGTTTGAATCCCCAAATTTCGCGCTTTCGATTTCCGCGCGCGGTCAGAACGGCCGGACCCGTTTCGGAGAATCCGATGGTCTGGCGCTGGTTTGATTCTAATAGAGCGAAACGCGGGCTCCTCGCACAACCTCTCGCTGCAAGCCGATTCGAGAACTGCGCGGGGGAGACGGCGCCGCCAGACGTAGCCCTGGGGACGCAGTTCGAGATGGGGGATATGGGCGTGCTTGGAACGGGCGTGCGGCACCGGGTCTGACTCCTTTGTGACTCCGGTGTGTCCGGAGTGTGTAAGGCGGAGTGTCAAAACCGGTGTCCGAAACGCGAAAAGCGCCCCCGAGGGAGCGCTTTTTCGTTTGTTTCCAAAACCTTCAGGAAGTTTTGGCTCCGGCGGTAGGGATCGAACCTACGACCAATTGATTAACAGTCAACTGCTCTACCGCTGAGCTACGCCGGAACATGTGGGCGGTATAGCCATGACGACTCCGGGCCACAAGTGGTTTTTGCCAGGTTTCTCCGAAAAATTCATCCCTCGCCGGAGCGCTGAAAAATTGCTTCAGCACTCAATTCGCCGCACGGCGCGACGAGATTTCTTGCCGTTAGGTCAATAAGATGCGCCAAAACGTTGCGTGCAGCGGCGCCCATCAGGGCAGGCGGGGTGCCGGTGTAGATTCGCTCCGCCAGGGCCTGCGCGTCCGACGGGCCGTCGCCGAGCGCCGTGAGGATCGAAGCCTCCCGGCCTTCGCGGTGCGCCAGCAGTTCCGTCAGCCGCGCTTCGGGTTCTTCGACTGGTGCGCCGTGGCCCGCATGGAACCGTCGCCAGCCGCGCCCGCGCAGGTGCCTGAGTGAGCCCATGAAGGCGGTCAGGTCACCATCCGGAGGCGAGACCAGCGATGTCGCCCAGCCCATTACCAGATCGCCGGAGAACAGCACATCACCCCAGGCAAAAGCGAGGTGGTTCGCCATGTGTCCCGGCGTGTGATGGACCACCAGCTGCCAGCCGTCGCCTCCCACTTGTTCGCCATCAGAGAGCGCCACATCGGGGGAGAACTTCTGATCGACACCTTCACCACCGCCCAGATCGGCAGTCTGCGCCAGCACCTGCATCAAGGTGCTACGTCCGGTCTCCGACGCGCCGAAACCATGGACCCGCGCCCCGGTGCGCGCCGCCAGAACCGAAGCCAGCGGCGAGTGATCGAGATGCGAATGCGTGACCAGAACGTGGCTCACCTGCTGCCCGGGGCCTAACGCGGCGAGGATCGCGTCGAGGTGGGAGGCATCCAGAGGCCCGGGATCGATCACCGCAACGTCCTTGCCATCGCCCAGGAGATAGGTGTTCGTTCCCCGGAAAGTCATGGGCGAGGCATTCGGCGCCAGCACGCGGCGCAGGCCGGGTTCGAGCACCTCGGCCACGCCAACCTGCGGCTGGAACTCCGGTTGCGGGTCTTGCATGATAGGTTCTCCATGAGTGCGGGGACACGGATGCCGAGCCTAGACATGTCTTTCCAATGGCTCAAACGCTATATGCCGCGCAGCCTGTATGGCCGGGCCGCGCTGATCCTGGTCCTGCCTGTTGTAACGCTGCAGCTGGTGGTTTCCGTGGTCTTTGTCCAACGGCACTTCGAGGATGTCACCGTGCAGCTGACGCGAGAGGTGGCGCGCGGTGTCAACCTCGTGCTGGACGAGATCCCCGACGGAGAGCCCATGCAGCGCCTCGGACTGCTGCCGCGCCCGGTCGCGGATGGCGAGAGTTCCGCCGCGGACTTCCGCCGTTGGTACGATTTCACCGGGATTGTCGTGTCCCGGGTGTTCTACAGGCGCGTTGCCGGGCTCGAGCGGCTGGACATGCCGAACGACGCGGACGTGATCCTTTACGTGCGTCGCGGCGGCACGCTCTACCGCCTCAGGCTCGACCGGCAGCGGGTGTCGCCCACCAATGCGCATCAGCTTTTCGTCAACATGCTGTTCTTCGGCATCGTCATGACCGCCATCGCCTTTTTCTACCTGCGCAATCAGCTCCGCCCGATCACCCGGCTGGCTGCTGCTGCCGAGGCCTTCGGGAAGGGGCGCACGGTGCGTTACTCGCCCTCCGGCGCGACCGAGGTTCGCGCGGCGGGCCACGCCTTCCTCGACATGCGCAACCGGATCGAGCGTCATATCGAGCAACGCACAATGATGCTTTCGGGGGTCAGCCACGATCTGCGCACACCGATCACGCGGCTGCGCCTGGGGCTGTCGCTGCTCGACGATCCCGACCGCGAGCCGCTTGAACGCGACGTGGAGGAAATGCAGCGCCTGATCGACGCTTTCCTCGACTTCGCGCGGGGCGATGCCGAGGCTGGACTGGCCGAACCGACGGACATCATGGCGTTGCTGACCGCCATCGTAGACGATGCGCAGCGCGCGGGGCAGGGGGTCGGCCTCGGCACGCTGTCCGGCGGGGGGCAGGTGGCGCTGAGGCCGCGCGCGCTACGCCGCGCGGTGGAGAACCTCATCGCCAACGCCGTGCGCTACGGCGACACCTGCCGCGTCTCCGCCACGCTGACCGAGAAATCCCTGCGCATCCGCGTAGAGGACGACGGCCCCGGCATCCCGGCCGAGGACCGTGACACCGCGCTGAAGCCCTTCGTCCGGCTGGACCCGGCGCGCAACCAGAACCGCGGGTCCGGCGTGGGGCTTGGGCTGGCAATTGCCGCCGACATCGCGCGGGCCCATGGCGGTGTTCTGCGCCTGGGCGAAAGCGACGACCTCGGCGGGCTGCGTGTTGATATCGTCATCGCGCTTTGATGCGATTTTCACGGTGATTTTGAAAATCCACGCAGAACGCTTAACGCTAAAATCAGACTCATGAGCCAAGGTCTTGCCACGAATCCGGCGCACGCAGTCCCATGACCCCTGCGAGTTTCGCCCAATTGCCCGGACCGATGGCCGGGCTCCAGACATCCAAGGAATCCTCCAGGCCCCTTGCCTGACCAATCATACTTGGGAGATCCCGAAATGGGCTTTTCAGCTTTTCTCACGACCCTCAGTCTTGGCCTTGTCTCTCTCTCGGGGACCGAAGCCGCAACCCCGAAAGGTCTCGTTCTGGCTCAGGCTGCGCCCTACGCGGCCGACCCCTATGTTGCCACACAGGGCTACGTCGCGCCGCAGGGCGGTGACTACATGACCACCCCCCAGGGCTGCACATACCGGCGCACCCAGGCACCCGGTTATCCGCCGCGCTGGATTCTTGTCATCAACCCGTACCACGTGGGCAACGGCAAATCCTCCCGGGGCTGCAAAGGCATGATGTAGGGTCACTGCGGGCCACAAACGGCGCGGCGCATCAGGGTATCGTTTGAGCCGCCAATTCGAGGAATTGCACCAGTTTGTTCCGGTCGAGCGGTTTCGAGAGAAGTTCTATCCCCAGTGCCGTACAGCTCTTCTGCAATTCCGGGGATTTGTCGGCTGAAATCACCGCACAGGGCAGGGGGTGTTCCCGACCTGCGTTGATCCGAACTTGAAGGTCCAGACCGGTCGCCTGCGGCGCCAAGTGGTAATCCAGCAAAAGTACGTCGGGACTGAGTTGCAGGTCATCGAGGAGCGAAATGGCGCCCTCGGCATCTTCCGCCACGATCACGTTGACGCCCCAACTTTCCAGCATCACCGACAGCGCACGGCGCAGGGGCGGGTCATTTTCAACGAGCAGCGCAATCAGGCCGACGTGCGACAGAGATACAGGACGCGGCGTGGAGCGGTGAGGATCGCGTGCAACCGCACCCCGACCCGCGATCGGCACGCTCACCATGAAGCATGATCCGCGCCCGATCTCCGACCACAAACCCAGAGGGTGGCCCAACCGGGCACAGGCGCGTTCCACAATGGCCAATCCCAGCCCGAGCCCTTCGTTGGGCGAGGCGGCGGAGTCGAGGCGCCGGAATTCCTCGAAGATGGTATTCTGATCCTCCTCTGCGATTCCCACGCCGGTATCCCAGATCTCGATCCGGGCGGAGCCGCCGCTGCGGCGGACCCCCAGCAGCACCTTGCCTCGGGCGGTGTAGCGGATTGCGTTGGCCAGAAGGTTTTGCACCACCCGGCGCAGATAGGCCGCATCCGTCTCCACCATGAGGTCAGACGGCACGATGCGCAGTCGCAGACCCTTTCGCTCTGCCAACACGCTCATCTCGGAGGCCAGCGGACACAGGATCTCGGACAAGGCGACCTTGCGGATGTCAAAATGCACCCCGTCGCCGTCCAGCTTCGAGATATCCAGCAGCGCATCAATGATTTGCGCGGCGGAAGCAAGGGCGGATTCGGCCTTTTCCAGCACCGTGTGCTCCGCCGACCCCTGACAGCGGTCCGCGAGTGACGAAATGTAGAGCTTTGCAGCCGAAATCGGCTGAAGCAGGTCGTGCGAGGCCGCCGCGACGAAGCGAGACTTGGACGCATTCGCGCGCTCCGCGGCGCTCAGCGCGTCCTCAAGTTCAAGCGTGCGCTCCATCACCCGCTGCTCCAGAACCTCGTTCATATTGAACAGTCGGCGCGCCGCTTCGCGTTCAGCCGTCACATCCGTGACGGAGACGACAAAACCACCATCTGGCATCCCCCGGCCAAAGACGTGCAGGATCGTCCGCTCGCCACGCTGCACCTCGAAGGAAATCGGCGTGCGTTCCTGACGTTGATCCCGCAGGTGAGCCCACCGAAGGAAACCATCCCGTCCGATCCCCTGCGTAAACCGTACGTCCCGCGCCAGACGGTCGAGCAGGCCCGCAAAACTCGCGCCGATCTGCAGCCTCCGCGCATCAAGCGCTAACAGCACTCCCAGCTTTTCGTTCCAGCCCACCAGCAAGCCGGTTTCGTCGAAGATGCCGACCCCCTGATTGAGGTGATCGAGTGTCGCGCGCACCATCACTGCCTGTCTGTCGCGCAGCCGGTCGCGTTCCGCCCGCTCGATCCGCATGAGGTCTGTCACATCGGTCTGCAGGACCACCGTACCGCCGTTCGAAGTCCGGTGCTCGGAGACCTGCAGCCACCGGCCCAACCGCATCTGCACCTTGAACATCACGTGCCGATCCTCGTGCCGCCGAATGCGACCCTCGGCCCAGCCAGCTGGCGTTTCGCCTTCCGGCAGGATCAGGAACGGAGATCTGGAGATCTTCTTGACATACCCGTCAAAGGGCAGGCCGGGTTTCAATGTCGCAACTATGTCACGGAAATCGCGGCAGAACCGTGAATTGCACATCACCAGATTGTCCTGCGCGTCGAACAGGGCAAAGCCTTCGGACACCGTCTCGATCGCATCGGCAAGGTTGCGTCGCGCGGCTTCGGCCTGTGCGTTGGCCTCTGACAGCTGTGCGTTGCTTTCGTGCAGAAGGTTCAGCGTGCGCTCCAGTTCGAGTGTGCGTTCACGCACCCGTTTTTCCAGCAGGGCCGCGCGCTCGAACTGGGCGTAGGCAGCACCCGACTGCTCCGTGCCGTATTCCACCCGGCTCATCAGGGCCTGGGCGATCTTCAGCAGCTTCTGATTCTGGCGTTCCAGGCTGTCGTTTGGATTGACCAGCGACATGTCACAGGTCCCGGTCGGGCGGGTAGATCGCTACGCCGGTGAGCGTCTGGTTCACATGCAGAGCGCCGATCTGCTCGCCGTAGGTGGAGAATCCCACGACATTGTGCCGTTGCAGGATCTCGGACAGCGCCTGTGTCTTTTGCACCTGTTCCGCCTCGATCCGTCTGAGCAGGCAGTCGAAGCCAAGAATATGTGCCGGGGCGCCACCCTCCGCCAGCGCGGCCAGACCGGATTCGAGGTGCGCCGCCATGTCCCGATGACTGGCCAGCGTCAGCACCATGCCTTCGTTGATGGCCGAGAAGAACACCAGGTCCGAGCCATTGCCAGCCACGCGCTGGATGGCGCGGACATGATGCGTGTCGCCCAGCCGTACCACCACCGGATGCGCGGCAAAGGTAAAGGGGTCCAACTGCATCGGGTCCTTGCCCAGCAGCCGCGCGTATTCCTGCGCGGCAGGTTCTGCGTTGATCTCCTGTACGATGCGGCGCTCCGGGCAGGCGCTGGTCACAACCATGCGGACCTCAGTCGGAACGAGGTGGTCGAGCGAGAAGACCCTGACCGCGCAATGCGACCGGAGGATCGCCACCAAGGCTGCGTTCTGCATGACCCGCCCGTTGAAGGACAGCAATGTGCGGCCGAACTCTGTCCCGTCACCCGAAGAGCCGCCAAAAACCGGGATCGGACCAAGGCCGGACGCCAGAACCGCCGTCAGATGCTCCTCGCGCAAGGACAGCCCGTCCACCAGGGTAAAGGCGAACTCTGACGTCATTTCCGGCGCTCGCCGCGTCAGGTTCAGCCGATGGTGAATCAATTCGTCGATCAGCGACTGTTCGTTGATCCGATCGAGGTCCTCGATGGCCAGTGCCAGCACTTCGAACAATGCGCGGGGAAAGCCCACGCCAATGATCTGGCCTTCCTCGTAGCCCTGTTCCCCGAGCTCACCGGCGGTGGTGCAGGCCAGCACATCCGCCGCGCCGAAACTTCTTGCGGCCTCCGCCGTCAACCGCTCGAAATCCGTGTCCGGCGAGGCGAAGAGGCAGACAAGCGACAGATCGTTCCCGAGCGCTCGCGCCAGACTGCCCACCGCGTCAGGGGCGATGCAGGCCACCTGAGCGCGGCGCAGGCCTCGCGGTCCTCCCATGACCGCCTGTGGGTTCAGCCCGCCGGTTTCCTCGCGTGTTCCGTCCAAGCTGCGCTCCTTCCTCCCATCGATGGCGTCCGCCACCGCTGTTTGCCCTTCAGCCTTATACGCGACCGACTTCCCTGGCACGCCCGAACCTGGCTGGGCGCCCAGGTTCAGGTGTCCGATGGCAGGTTGCGGGAAAACCGGTCCTCGGCAGGGGAATCGAAACGCGCCTCCTGTGCCACCAGAACGGCCTGGGTCCGCGAATGGACGCCAAGCTTGCGCATGATCGCCGTCACATGGGCCTTCACCGTGGTTTCCGCAATCGACAGATGGTAGGCGATCTGCTTGTTCAGCTTGCCCTCGCAGATCAGCTGAAGGATGCGCGCCTGCTGGTTGGTCAGGGTCGCCAGTCGCGCCAGCGCGCCTCCGGCATCAAGCGGCTGGCCCCCCGTCGGGTCGATGTAACCATCGGGCACAAAGGTGCGTCCAGTGGTCACCGCTTCCACCGCCCGCCGGAAGACAGCGCGTTGCGAATGCTTCGGCACGAAACCGTCCGCTCCGGACTTCAGTGCGTGGGCGATCATCGTGTTATCGGCCATGGACGAGGCCACGAGGATCGCCGTCTTTGGTGCGGCATTACGCAGCCGCAGCAACCCGTCGAGCCCGTTGACGTCCGGCAAGTTCAGGTCCAGCACGATCAGGCCGAAACCGCCATCCTGCGCCAGCTCGGTCAGCGCCTCCCCAAGCGTGCCGGCGGCGCGAATATCCTGAAAGTCGGCGATGGATTGCAGCGTCAGCGTCAGTGCATCGCAGAACAGCGGGTGGTCGTCGATCACCAGCGCCCTCGCCGGTGTCTTGCTGGAATCCTTCGGCGCCGTATTCGTCATCTGCCGTGGTCTGCCTGTCCGTTAAATGCCTGCGCTCAGGATAGGCGCTTGGATGTGCGAAGTCTCTAGCCGAAAGGTCTTGGGCCGAAGCGCCGGGTCGTTCATCGGCGGGGCATGACGCCCGGTTCACATCCAGCCCTGAACCGTCCGTGCCCCGGCGGAAATATCCTGCCCCAGCCCGTCGACAGTGCCGCAGCCGGACAGCGCCAGCGTCAGCAGAAGTCCCGCCAAAAGGAATACTGTTTTCATGGTCTGCTCTCTTCTCTTGCGTGTTTCGTGGCCTCTCGGGGACTGGTCCCCCCCCGATCTCCGCCGGGTCTTGAGACAGGTGGAGCCCGCGCGGGCTCCACCTTTGTCGCTCACTCTTCCCAGTACCAGACGTCCGGTTGAAAACCGAGCCAGTCGCCATACATTGGCAGCTGATCGGGATACTTCAGCTCCTTGGCGTGGGCGATGCGGCTCAGGTCGTATCGGTACATGATCGGGATGACGTAGCGCCCCGTGGTCAGCACCCGGTCCAGCGCCTTTGTCGCGGCGACGAAATCCTCCCGGCTGGTAGCCGACAACAGGGTCTGGATCATCGCGTCGGCGGCGGGGGACTTCATTCCCATCCAGTTGCGGCTCCCCGGCTGGTCGGCCTGTTCCGAACCCCAGTAGAGCACCTGTTCGTTCCCGGGTGACAGCGACAGGCTGCGCTCGATATACGTCATGTCGAAGTCGAAGTTGTTCGTCCGGTCCTGATACTGGGCGGAGTCGACCATCTGGACGGAGGCCGTGATGCCCAGACGCTCCAGCGCCGTGACGAAGATGTCGGCGATGGCCGCATTATCGTTCTGACCCTGGCGGATCAGGATGTCGAATACGAAGGGCGTTCCGGCCGCGTTCTTCATCACACCGCCCTGTACGGTCCAGCCAGCGTCCGCCATCAGGTCCATGGCCTTCGCGATGTTGGATCGGTTGCGTGCCGTCCCGTCGCCTTCTGGCAGGATGTAACCTTCCAGCGCGCCGGGCAGAAGACTATCCCTGAAGGGTTCCAGCAGTTCCTTCACGCGACCTGCGGCAGGTCCGTGATCCATCCCCAGCACCGAGTTCCCGTAGTAGGAGGAAATGCGCGGCTGCGATCCGCCGGTCTGCACGTCATTGATGTATTCGAAGTTGAAGGCATGCAGCATCGCCTCCCGCACCCGCCAGTCGGAGAACTCAGGCTTGCGGGTGTTCATGACGAAGCCGTAGATGCCGTAGGGACGAGCGTGCGGAATTTCGGATTTGACCACGCGGCCATCCTGCACGGCGGGGAAGTCGTACTGCGTGCGCCACTTCTCGACATTGGTTTCGCGCAGCGAGTTCACCACCCCCCCCTTGAACGCCTCGAAATGGGCGGTGTCGTCGGCGAAGAACTCCATGCGGATGGTGTCGAGGTTGGCCTGACCCTTCATGAAGGGCACGTCCTTGCCCCAGTAGTCCGGATTTCGCTTCAACTCGACGAAGCGGCCCGCTTCGTAGTCTCCGATTACATAAGGCGCCGAGGTTATCGGCACGATGTCCAGACTGGAGTTCTCGAAATCGAGCCCCTCCCACTGCGCCTTTTTCAGGATCGGGCGCATGCCGACGATCAGAGCCAACTCTCGGTTGTCCTCGTTGAAGGTAAACCGGACGGAGCGTTCACCGGTCTGCTCCATCTTCTCGATCTGCCCCCAGAGTCCGCGGTAACGACCGTGGCCCTTGGTACCCAGCACCTCGTAGGACCACATCACATCCTCAACCGTCACCGGGCTGCCGTCCGAGAACTTTGCCTCCGGGCGAATCACGAATTCCGCCCACTCGCGATTCGGTCCGACCTCGATGGATTCCGCTAGGACACCGTAAAGGCTGAATGGCTCGTCGTAGCTTCGCCCCATGAGGCTTTCATAGGCGAGGAATCTCAGCTGCCAAGGCGCAGTGCCTTTGAGGATATGCGGGTTGAGGCTATCGAAACTGCCGACTTCGCCCAAAACGATCTTCCCGCCGTGCGGCGCGTCGGCGTCCGCATAGGGCAGGGACGCAAAATCTGGGGGCAGGGCAGGCTCCCCATACATAGCTATGCCGTGGTTCGGCTCTGCCTGGGCGAATCCCGCTGCGAGAATCGCTGCCATGCCGACCCCGAGAAGCTGTGATCGCGTGAATAAATTAGCTCGCATTTTGGAAACAATCCCCGTCTGCCCTTGTTTTCTTGGGCCTGAACCTAGCGGTGCTTTTACGCCTTTTCAAACTTTTAGCTTGGACTCCTGCAGGGAATTGCTTATACAGGGGTCACTGCTCGATAGGTTTCTTGCCTGTATGAAACCTGCCTCAATGACTTAACCCCGGCTTCGGCCGGGGTTTTTTTGTGTCTGCTCGACGCTTGAGAAGCCACCCCGAACGCATCGCTTCCTAATTCGGTGCAGCAGCGCGATCCCGCTTCCCTTTGCCCGGCCTGTTGGTACTTTATGCCGCAAAGCAGCATAGGAGAGCACCATGTCCCTCAAGGGTAAGACCGCCGTCATCACCGGATCCACCTCCGGCATCGGACTGGGCATCGCCCACGCTCTGGCGGCGGCGGGCGCCGATATCGTGGTGAACTCTTTCTCCGACACCGAGGCCGACCACGCAACCGCGCGTGGGATCGCAGAGCGGCACGGCGTCGCCGTGCGCTACATCCAGGCCGATATGTCGAACACCGATGCGTGCCGCGCCCTGATCGAAAAGGCGGGCGCCTGCGATATCCTCGTGAACAACGCAGGCATCCAGTTCGTAGCGCCGATCGAAGAGTTTCCTGCCGAAAAATGGAACCAGATCATCGCGATCAACCTGAGTTCGGCGTTTCACACCACCGCCGCCGCGCTGCCGGTGATGCGCAAGGCCGGCTGGGGCAGGGTGGTCAACGTGGCCTCCGCCCACGGTCTGACCGCCTCTCCCTACAAGGTGGCCTACGTCGCAGCGAAACACGGCGTGGTTGGCATGACCAAGGTCACGGCTCTGGAAACCGCAAAGGAAGACATCACCTGCAACGCCATCTGCCCGGGCTACGTGCTGACCCCGCTGGTGGAGGCGCAGATCCCTGACACGGCGAAGAAATACGGCATGACCGAGGAGGAAGCGAAAGAGAAGGTAATCCTCGAGCGCCAACCTTCGAAGCAGTTCGCCACTGTCGAACAGATCGGTGGCACGGCTGTCTTCCTGTGCTCGGATGCGGCGGCGCAGATCACCGGCACGACGATCAGCGTCGATGGCGGCTGGACGGCGCTCTGATCCCGCCCGGGCGCGCTGCCCCCCGCGCGTTCCGCGCTCCCCCCGGAGGTATTGGAACCAAGAAGAAACGGGAGTCCGGTCGGCACCTTATCCGAGAAGGAATGTCAGATGGTGAAGCGGATCAACATCGCCCTGCAGGGCGGCGGCGCGCACGGGGCCTTTACCTGGGGCGTTCTCGACCGGATCCTGGATGAGGAGGATATCGAGATCGCCGCCATCTCTGGCACCTCGGCGGGGGCGTTGAACGGCGCCGCGCTGAAGGCGGGGCTGGTGCACAATGGTCGTGCAGGCGCACGGGCATTGCTTGATCAGGTATGGAGCGCGGTTGGCGCGCTCGATACCTCCGGCGTACCGGACTGGCTGCAGCACTGGTTTCCCGATCCCGGGCTGGTGTCGAAGGGGATAGAGTATTCTTGGCCCTATATACTTGGCGATGCAGTGACGCGCATGGTTTCGCCCTACAGTTGGGGGCCCCTCTATCGCAATCCGCTGGAAAAGATCATTCGAGGGCTCGACTTTGACGAGGTTTGCGCCGAATGCGGGCCGGAGTTCTACGTCTGCGCCACAGTTGTTCGCACCGGCAAGATCCGTATCTTTTCCCACGGGCAGATTGACGCCGACGCAATCATGGCCTCCGCCTGCCTGCCGACACTGTATCAGGCCGTGGAACGCATCGACCCGGAAACCGGCGTGATGGAGGCCTTTTGGGACGGGGGCTATACCGGCAACCCGGCGTTGTTCCCGTTTTTCAAGCCCACGCTGCCCGACGACGTGGTGGTGGTGAACATCAACCCGATTCTGCGCGACAGGGTGCCCTTTACCCCGCCCGAGATTCAGAACCGCATCAATGAGATCAGTTTCAACGCCTCGCTTCTGCGGGAACTGCGTGCCATCGAGTTCGTGCAGCGGCTTCTGCATTCGGGCGTGCTGCAGGAGGGCAGCATGAAGAACGTGCGCGTGCACATGATCAGCGACGACGCCTTGATGAACGATCTCTCTGTCGCGACGAAGGTGGTCGCCGTACCCTCGCTTCTCGCACAGATGAAGGCGGCGGGCCGACGTGCGGCGGGCGATTTCCTGGCTGAGCACCGCGCCAATATCGGGGTCCGCCAGACCACCGATTTGCGGGCAATGTTCGATTGATCCCTGCGCAACCGGTATAGATGTAAGTGCGAACGGGCACCATGTCGGATCAGAACAAGCCTGCCATACCTTACGAAGATCACCTTCAATAATGCGTCAGGAGGCTTTTGCCAGCGCCTCTACCGTTTCCTTCGTAGCTTGCCCGTTGGGGTAAACGAGTCCTGCAGAGATCACCAGCTTCGCCGCATCCTCCAGCGACATATCCAGTTCGATCACGTCCTCTTCGGGAAAAAACAGCAGGAAACCCGAGGTCGGATTCGGCGTGGTGGGAACGAACACGGAGGTCAGGCCGCCCGAAACCGGCGTGCGGCCCGCAATTTCGCCTTTTGCGGAGGTCGAGATGAAGCCGATGGCCCAGATTCCCTTCCGTGGATACTCGATCAGGCAGGCCTTTTCGAAGGACCGCTCCGACTGGGCGAACACCGTCTCTGCCAGTTGCTTCAGGCCCGAGTAGATCGAGCGCACCACCGGTGTTCGGTCGACCAGCCGTTCGCCAAAGGTGATGAGTGACCGGCCGATGATGCCCTTTGCCACCCAGCCGACGATCATGGTGAATAGCAGGAAGATCACCACGCCAAGACCGCGCACGTTGATCTCGATCCGGCCGGTTTCTTCGCTGGCCAGCAGATCGTAGAGCCACGGCCAATGCGCACGCCCCCCGTCATCCACCATCCAGCGGTTAAGCAGAGCGTTGGGCTGGTAGTAATCCGGCACGAAGGGCCAGACAAAACTGTCCACCCAGCCCACCACGGTCCAGATCAGCCAGACGGTCAGGCCCACCGGAGCGATGACGACGATGCCGGTAAGGAAGGAATTGCGCAGGTTTGTCAGCAGGTGGCCGCGTTTCTTCGGCTCTGGTTCTGGCTCAAAGGGCGTGGTCATGTCGGATCCATTGCGGCGCTCGTGTCGAACCTAGGCATTGCGTTGGGGCGCGACAATGGGCGGCGGGGAGCGATGATGAACATTCAGGCGGCTCGCGGAGAAAGTCTGCCCAGTTCCCGGGCAATTGCCGATGCAAGCCGTGCGTTGTTTAGCACCAGCTCGATATTGGCGGTCAGGGAGCGGCCCTCTGTCAGTTCAAAGATGCGACCGAGCAGGAAAGGCGTCACCGCCTTGCCACCGATTCCCTGCGCTTCGGCCTCGGAGGTGGCCTGAGCGATGATCGGCGCCAGCACGTCCGCTGCAATCTGGTGTTCGGGCGGGATCGGGTTGGCTACCAGCTGGCCGCCGGGCAGCCCCAGTGCACCGCGTCGCGCATGGGCGGCGGCGATCTCCGTGGCGGTATCCAGGCGCAGCGGCGCGATCAGGTCGGATTCGCGTGACCAGAAGGCGGGCAGGCTGTCCTGACCCACCGCGATCACCGGCACGCCAAGCGTTTCCAGAACTTCCAGCGTCTTGGGCAAGTCGAGGATTGCCTTCGCGCCCGCAGCCACCACCGTGACCGCTGTCTGCGCCAGTTCCTGCAGGTCGGCGGAAATGTCGAAAGACAGTTCCGCCCCCTTGTGCACGCCGCCTATACCGCCGGTTGCAAAAACGGCGATGCCGGCGCGCGCGGCGCAGATCATGGTTGCGGCAACCGTCGTCGCCCCGGTGCCTCCGGTCGCCAGACAGACCGCCAGATCGGCGCGCGACAGCTTCGCCACATTTCTCGCCTGCGCCAGTTGGGTCAGCTGCGCCTCTGTCAGGCCGACATGGATCGTACCGTCTAGAATGGCGATGGTGGCGGGGACCGCACCATGAGAGCGCACCTCGTCCTCGACACGCTGCGCGGTTTCCAGGTTCTGCGGCCAGGGCATGCCGTGGGTGATGATGGTCGATTCCAGCGCGACCAAGGGACGACCCGCGTCCTGTGCGGCCTGAACCTCGGGGGAAAACACGATCATGATGGGATATCTCCGGAAACATAGCTGGCCGCAGCGATCAACGCACGGTGCAGGGCGTCCTGCCGCGACGATCGGCCGGTGCGTTCAGCCGCGATATGGGCGGCCATGAAGGTATCGCCGGCGCCGGTGATCCGCGTCACCGCGACCATTGGCGGGCAGTCTTCGACGACGCCTTCGGGCATCGCGTCGGCACAGGTTTCGCCGCCATGGGTGACGACAGCCCGCGCGGCACCGCGGTCAAGCAACGCCCGCGCGGCATCACCCGCGCTTTCGAAGGTGCATTGGCAAAGCAGCCCTGCCTCTTCGAGGTTGACGTAAAGCGTGCCGCGCCCTTCGCGCAGGAAGGGCATCAGACGCAGCGCCTTGCCGGGGCTGGCGGGGGCGATGCGCAGATCGGCCGCTGCAAAGGCCGGGCTTGTCGCGATTTCCGCCAGCAGGCTTTCAGTCAGGTTCCCGTCCAGAGCGATCGCACCGTGGTAGGGGGCCTTCGCGCTGCCCAGCGGGCCGTCAGTCAACGGGCGCAGGATCTTCGAGCCTGCGGCCTCCAGCGAATGTGCATCTGCAATCGCCGCGATCAGGCCGTTGGCACCTTCGATCGCCATGTAGCGGTCGGTCGGTAAATCCTCGGAAATATACAGATGAGTGGTTTCGAGTCCGAGTGCCTGACATTCACGAACCAATTCCGCGCCTGCGGAATCGCTCCCCACCGCGGACAACAACGCTGGTCGCAACCCGAAGCGCGCCAGCGTCATGGCGATGTTCAGCGCAACGCCGCCGGGAATCCGGGTGATGCGGCCAGGCACGTCGTTGCCCACCTGCATCTGCAAGGTGGCGCGACCGATCACGTCCCACAGGACGGAGCCGATGCAGAGGATGTCGGAGGTCTTGCTCATGCCTCGCCTTAGCCCGGCCTGTCCCCGAGTCTCAAGCGTTAACAGCCTCTTGCGACAGCCAGTCCCGGAAAAGCGCCAGCGCCGGGGGCACCGGGCGATCCACCGGCCAGACGAGGTCATAGCGCCCCAGACAAACCGGCGCCCGGTCCGAGGCCACCACAAGCCGGCCCTCGGCGCGCTCCGTTTCGCTTAGGAAATCCGGCAGGAGCGCCACGCCAAGCCCGTGCGTCGCCGCCTGTGCGATGGTCGGAAACTGGTCGAAACTGGTGCCGTCGAAGCGACCCGGTTGCAGGCCCTGCACTTCGAACCACCGCTCCCATGCGCGTGGACGGCTCTGGATGTGCAGCAATGGCAGCTCCGCGAGCGCCACCGGGGGCAGGGGGTGCGGCACCAGTTCAGGACTGGCGAGCGGCTGCACCGCCTCTTCCATCAAGGGCAGACTGTCCGTGGCAGGCCACCTTCTTGTGCCGAAATGTATAGCCGCATCAAAGGGTTCCGAGGCAAAGTTGAACGGCTTCAGCCGTGTGGCCATGTTGATCGTCACCTCCGGGTGCGCGCGAGCAAAACGCGGCAAACGCGGCACCAGCCAATGCATCCCGAAGCTTGGCAGGATCGCCAGGCGCAGCGCGCCGCCCGTGGGGTCCAGCCGCAGTGCCAGAGCGCCTTCCGCAATGCGGTCCAGCGCCTCGCGCACCACCCGGGCGAAGCCCGCCGCCTGGGGAGTCAGCCGCAGCGCCCGACGGTCACGCAGGAATACTTCCGCACCCAGTTGCTCTTCCAGGGTCTTCAACTGGCGCGAAACGGCAGATTGCGTCAGGTGCATCTCCTCCGCTGCCGCCGTGGCAGAGCCGAGACGATCCAGTGCCTCCAGCGCGCGCAGCGCCGGCAATGGGGGCAGGGGTCGTATCATGCGCTTTCCTCATGAGAACCTGCGGTATTGTCGTTTTTCCATGCGCGAGGTGCAAGCTATAACCGCGACAAAACCGGAGGATACCCATGACCGACCGCCCGACCCTGAAACCCAAGGACGCTCCCGATCTGGGCGGCTTCACTTGGGAAGACCCGTTTCGCCTGAGCGACCAGCTGACAGAAGAGGAGCGCATGCTGGCGCAGGCCGCGCATGATTTCGCGCAGGCCAAACTGGCCCCGCGCGTCACCGGCGCGTTCCTTGAAGAAACCGTCTCCCCGGAAGTCTTCTCCGAAATGGGCGAGATGGGCCTCCTCGGCGTGACCGTGCCCGAGGAGTACGGCGGCATCGGCGCGTCTTATGTCTCTTACGGCTTGGTTGCACGCGAGATCGAGCGCGTCGATTCCGGCTACCGCAGCATGATGTCGGTGCAATCGTCTTTGGTCATGTATCCGATCTACGCCTACGGCACCGAGGAGCAGCGCAAGCGCTACCTGCCGAAACTGGCCTCCGGTGAATGGATCGGCTGCTTTGGCCTGACCGAGCCCGACGCTGGCTCCGACCCGGGCGGCATGAAGACCCGCGCCACGAAATCCGACGGCGGCTACGTGCTGAACGGCTCGAAGATGTGGATCTCCAATAGCCCGATTGCCGATGTCTTTGTCGTCTGGGCGAAGTCCGAGGCCCACGGCGGCAAAATCCGCGGCTTCGTACTGGAGAAAGGCCTCAAAGGCCTCTCCGCGCCGAAGATCGAGAACAAGCTGAGCCTGCGCGCCTCGGTAACCGGCGAGATCGTTCTGGACAACGTCGAGGTGTCCGACGACGCGCTGCTGCCACATGTGGAGGGACTGAAAGGGCCGTTCGGCTGCCTCAACCGCGCGCGTTACGGCATCGCCTGGGGCGTTATGGGTGCGGCGGAATTCTGCTGGATGGCAGCGCGGCAGTACGGGCTTGATCGCAAACAGTTCAACCGACCGCTGGCGCAAACGCAGCTTTTCCAAAAGAAACTCGCGGACATGCAGACCGAAATCGCACTTGGCCTGCAGGGCTGCCTGCGCGTCGGCCGCCTGATGGACGAGGCCAGCGGTGCGCCCGAAATGATCTCGATCCTGAAGCGCAACAACTGCGGGAAGGCCTTGGACATTGCCCGCATGGCCCGCGACATGCATGGCGGCAACGGCATTTCCGCCGAATTCCAGGTCATTCGGCACATGATGAACCTCGAAACGGTGAATACCTACGAGGGTACCCACGATGTGCACGCGCTGATCCTTGGCCGGGCACAGACGGGCCTTCAGGCGTTTGCCTGAGGATTGCCGTTCAAATCGCTGAAATCGTTGAGCGCTCCGTTAAAAGACGGGGCGCTTTTTCGTTTAGGCTTGCCGCTGGATGCTGTGCCGAAGCACGCGCGGTGCCCCACAAACTCGCTTAAATCTAATTCCTATAACCGTTATTATGTTACTATGTGCGAACCTGATCCGCAGCCAGCGCGTGTTTTGCCACGTCTGGGACGCCAACGGCTCCTGACACGCCTCCGAGGCTGGACAAGCATGCTGACGCCTCGTTAACTCAGACACCACATCCAACGGAGAACTACATGACCGCGATCCTCGTCCTCAACGGCCCTAACCTCAATCTTCTGGGCACACGTCAGCCGGAGGTCTACGGCCACACCACGCTTCCGGACGTCGAGGACCTCTGCCGCACGCACGGCAAGGAGCGCGGCGTCTCCGTGACCTGCCGCCAGTCGAATCACGAAGGAGAGCTGGTCACCTGGATCCACGAGGCCCGCGGCACGTTCGACGGAATCGTGCTGAACGCCGGCGCCTACACCCATACTTCCATCGCGCTCATGGACGCCATCAAGGGCACCGAGGCCAAGGTCGTCGAACTGCACATCTCGAACGTCCACGCACGCGAAGCCTTTCGCCATCATTCCTACATCTCGCCGGTTGCCTTCGGCGTCATGGCGGGATTCGGCGTGAAAGGATATACTCTGGCAATAGACGCGCTGATAGCCCATCTGGAGGGATAGACCATGACACCGGAGCTGCGGGATACCCTGATCGAGCTGACCAACGTCGACCGTGTCGAAGACCTCTGGCAGCGTCACTGCACGCTAATGGCGGGTTATGGGTTCGATCGCCTGATCTACGGTTTCACGCGGTTCCTGACGGCCAATTCCCTAGGTGATCCCAACGATTTCGTCGTGCTGACCAACCATACGCCCGCTTATCGCAAGGGATTTGTCGAGGACGGCCTGTATCGCTATGCGCCCATGGTCCGCTGGGCGCTGGAACACGAAGGTCACTGTTCATGGGGCGTGCTGGCAAAGCAGATCGCCGCCGGCACGCTCGACGACAAGGCGCAGAAGGTCGTCGCCTTCAACCTCGCACACAAGGTCACGGCAGGTTACACCATCAGCTTCAAGTCCGTCTCCAGCCGGGCCAAGGGCGCGATCTCGATTACTTCCCGTCCCGAACTGAGTCAGGCTGACGCCGATGCCATCTGGGCGAAGCACGGCAAAGATATCATCCTGCTCAACAACCTCGTTCACCTGAAGATCCTTACCCTGCCCGTCCCGCTGCATAACCAGAACCTGACGCCGCGCCAGCGCGAGGCTCTGGAATGGGTTGGCGATGGGAAAACCATGCAGGACATTGCCCAGATCATGGGGCTGACGCAGGCCACCATAGAAAAACACCTGCGGCTCGCCCGCGAAACGCTGAATGTGGAAACCACCGCACAGGCCGTGGCCAAGGCCGCCTTCCACAACCAGATGTACATCATCGAAGCACAGCGCGCCTGATCTCGTGAATTTCGCGTCAGCGGCTTTGACCGAGTCGCCCGGGCCATACACGATGCTTGAAATATCCCACTTGCGTCCATTTTCCGCCTCCGAGCGCGGTGAGTCTGGATAAATTCAAAGATTGTATTTGACAGATTGAAATGTGTTGGGTCCTCGATCGTAAATTTTCCGTTTTTATCTTTTGGTCAGGAAAACCCGACTTCCTTTACGATACGTAAATTGACAGTCTGATGCTGTTCCGTGAGTGGTGGCTTTGGCCATGGAACGTAGGACTGGTACCCTGTTTATTCTCAGGCTCTGCCTATCTCCTGCTGACCGGGTGGGGAAATTACCGCCTCACCGGTCAGCGCCCTATCGGGTGTCCCGGTCTCATCCCCAATGTCTCTGGCTGGGACACTCGTCTTCGCCCCCCTGCCCTGCGAGCCACCGGTTCCGTGAATGAAACGTAAAACGCGCCAATCCTCTCGGATCGGCGCGCCTTTGGTGGTCCGAAATCGAGGCGGATGCCTCGAAAATCGGGCCTCAGCCCTGTGCGACCTTAGCAACTTCGGCGGCGAAGTCCTCTTCGGCCTTCTCGATTCCTTCACCGACCTGCATACGGACGAAACCGACAATCTCGGCACCGGCGTCCTTCGCGGCCTGCTCAACAGTCTTGTCGCTGTCCAGAGCAAAGGCCTGCCCAAGCAGGGTCACTTCGCCGAGGAATTTCTTCATGCGGCCGACGATCATCTTCTCGATCACGGCTTCGGGCTTGCCGGATTCGCGCGCGATGTCCATCTGGACCTGCTTTTCCTTCTCGACAATGGACGCGTCCAGTTCGGATTCGTTCAGTGCCTGCGGGTTCATCGCTGCGATGTGCATGCCGACCTGCTTACCGAACTCCTCGGAGCCGCCCTTCAGCGCGACCAGCACGCCGATCTGACCCAGACCGTCTGCGGCAGCGTTGTGCACGTAGGTCGCAACGATGTCACCTTCGATCTTCGCCATACGGCGGAGGCCCATGTTCTCGCCGACCTTGGCGACAGCGTCTGTGATGTTTTCTGACACCGGCTTGCCGTTCAGGTCCGCGTTCTTCAGCGCATCGATGTCGTCCACGTTCAACGCGGCCCCAGCGATACCGGCAACCATCGACTGGAACTCGGCGTTCTTCGCAACGAAGTCGGTTTCCGAGTTCACCTCGACGGCGACACCCTTGCCACCCTCGACCTTAACGGCGACGAGGCCCTCGGCTGCTGTGCGACCGGCCTTCTTGGCGGCCTTGGCCAGACCTTTGGTGCGCAGCCAATCGACAGCGGCGTCCATGTCGCCGTTGTTCTCGGTCAGCGCCTTCTTGGCATCCATCATGCCTGCGCCGGTCATTTCGCGCAGTTCTTTCACCTGTGCTGCAGTGATCGCCATGTCGTGGCTCCCCTCATGTCTTCTGGTTGGGCCCTCGGGCCCCGAAAATCCAAGGCGCAGGGATCGCCCCGCGCCAGATCGCAAATCTCTTGACAGAAACGCGTGTCGCTTTTGCGACAGCACCCCCGCCTGGCCAAGCCCGGCGGGGGGACAGGGATTTACTGCGCGTCCGCGCCGGTCAGCAGGTCTTCAGCCGGAGCTTCCTCAAGCGCGCCAAGGTCGACGCCGGCCGCTTCCATCTGGCCGGTCATGCCGTCCAGCGCAGCGCGGGATACGAGGTCGCAGTACAGCGCAATCGCGCGGGCTGCGTCATCGTTGCCCGGGATGATGTAGTCGATGCCGTCGGGCGAGCAGTTGGTATCGACGATCGCGACGACCGGAATGCCCAGCTTGTTGGCTTCGGCCACGGCCAGTGCTTCCTTCTTGACGTCGATGACGAACAGCATGTCCGGCACGCCGCCCATTTCACGGATGCCGCCCAGCGACGCCTGAAGCTTCGTCTGGTCGCGCTCCATGTTCAGGCGCTCTTTCTTGGTGAGGCCATCGGCGCCGCCTTCCATCTGCTCGTCGATCTGACGCAGACGGTTGATGGACTGGGACACGGTCTGCCAGTTGGTCAGCGTGCCGCCCAGCCAGCGGTGGTTCATGTAGTACTGCGCGCACTTCTCGGCCGCTTCGGCGATCGGCTGGGCCGCCTGGCGCTTTGTGCCGACGAAGAGAACGCGGCCGCCCTTTGCGACGCAATCGCGGATCGCCTGGAGCGCCTGGTCCAGCATCGGGACGGTCTGCGTCAGGTCCATGATGTGGATGCCGTTGCGCGCGCCGTAGATGAACTCGCCCATGCGGGGGTTCCAGCGCTGCGTCTGGTGGCCGAAGTGAACGCCAGCTTCGAGCAGCTGACGCATGTTGAACTCGGGAAGAGCCATGCCTTTTATCCTTTCCGGTTTGGTCCTCGGCGGGGGATCAGGGCCGCGATCCACAAGGAGTCAGGGCACCAACCGGTGGACGTCCGGGGATGTCTCCCCCGATACGCCCGCCCCCGCCTGCGGGGTACGTGGGCGCGCCTTTAGCCCGCCCACGCGCCGGATGCAAGCGCTTTCCTCCTCGCACCGGTTCGGCAGGTGGTTGAGTTGGCGTCAGAGGAAGACCCGTTCGACGAACCAATACCCCCCGACGCATGCTATGGCGACCGAGGCCGGCATGGCGACAAAGCGCCTGTAGGCATGCAGCCGGTCGACGAAATGCGCCGCCAGAAGGCAGGCCAGAGAAAGCGCCGCCAGCGGCCAGAGGAAGACCGGCGCCCCTGCCCCCATGACCTCAAGGAAGCCCGGCCCGTTCAGCAGGTAACCGCCCGCAACGAAGACCAGCGCCAGCACGCCATAGATCACCTGCGCAAGCCTCTGATCGGCCTTCATCCGGTCCACCTGCTGCGCCAGCGCCACGACCAGGAACGCGATGGCGATCACTGTGAGTTGCCCGAACTCGACACCGACATTGAAACCGATCAGCGCCGGAAAGAACTGTGCCTGCGGCAGACCGAACTCCTGCAACACGGCGGCGAAACCCAGCCCGTGCAGCAGGCCAAAGCCGAAGATCACCACGGGCCGCCACCGATGCAACCGGTCTGATACGAGGTTCTCGACCGCGACATAGACAATGGAGGCTGCGATGATCGGCTCCACGATGGCGGGCGACACGGTGACATATCCCAGGGCCCCCAGCGCCAGCGTCACCGTATGTGCCAGCGTGAAGGCGCTGATCTGCCACAGGAGCGGCCGCAGCCGGGTCGAGAGGAAGAACAGCCCCAGCACGAACAGGATGTGATCCAGCCCCTTCGGCAGGATGTGGTCGAAACCCACGGGGATGTAGCTGCCAAAGGTCCACCAGCCGTCGCGTCCGCTGCCGCCCGCGATGCGGATGGGTTCTGACGGGCCGCCGGTCAGATAGCCGGTAAAGCCGTCCTCCACCCCCATCTGCCGCAGGATCAGCGTGCCGTACCGGGACGGCCAGCCGACGGTGATGGCATCGGTGCCCGACGGCAGACGTCCCGTGATGAACAGCCGCGTCTCGCGCGGCAGGGTGATCTCAGGTTCGTCGTCCACCTCCACCCGGTCCAGTGCCAACATCACGGGGGCGTGGCCGGTGACGGTAATGGGGCCGAGGATCTCCGTCGCGCGTCCCTCGATCCGTTCCGCCAGCGCTTTGGGTGGCAGTGCGCGCAGGGCGTCCACATCCTCAGCCCCATCGGTGGCGTTGGTGTCCTCCACGCCTTCGAGGTCGACACCCGCGAGGATCGGTTCGGCCGAAAGCCGCAGCACCAGAGTCAGCCGTTCGCCTTCAGTTTCGAGATCACCGATGGCCGGGCGGACCTCATGCGCCTGAGCGGTCCCGGTCAGGGCAAGACAAGTCAGCAGAACGAGCATCAGACGGGTCATCGCGGCCATCGCTTCGGGCATCCTTTCGGGATTATCACACGGGATCAGCCTAAAGCGTCCCTCCGCGCCAAGATGACCGCCTCGCGTCCGGCGTCAAGGTTCTCAGCCCTGCGGTTCCGTGACCGTCAGCCCCAGCATGCGCCATGTCTGCATCCCGCCACGGTAGTAGAATATGCGCTCCGCCGGGTAGCCCACCTCCAACATGTTGCGGATCGCGGTGGGCGACTGGCCGCACCATAGCCCGTTGCAGAACATCGCCACCCGTTTCGCCTCCGTACAGTCCCAGCCGTCAAAATCGGCCTCGCAGCCCAGCTGGCCCAGTTCGTCCAGAACGAATTCGTAGGGGATGTTGATCGCGCCGGGGATGGAGCCCCCCGCGTACCAATCGGGTGTGCGGCTGTCGATCACCGGCACATCCGGGTCGCGCAGCATCTCGATCAGTTCCAGTTCCCCGATGGTGGTGACGCCCGGAGCCACCTCGATGGGCTGGATGCAGAACGGCGGGCAGGCCCGCGATGTGCGTGCCCATTCCCCCGACAACGTGTTTTCCGGATCCTGGATGCGTTCGATGGTCACGGGGCCGCCCGGCGTCGGCACCTCGACCGCGACCATGTCGCGCGCGATCCCGACTTCCTGTGCAAAGGCGCCCCCCGCAAGGCCGATCAGAACGGCCGCCAGACGAATGACAGACATGAAATACCCTCCTCTTTGCCTTGGGAGGGTAACGTGCCCGGCGGTTCGATCAAGCCCGGCGAATGCCGATACCGTTAACCAAGCGCGTAACCCGCGCCGCGTACCGTGCGCAGCAGGTCCGGCCCGCCATGGGCACCCAACGCCTTGCGCAGGCGCCCGATGTGGACGTCCACCGTGCGCGTGTCCACGTAGATGTCGCGCCCCCAGACCCGGTCCAGCAGCTGTTCGCGCGACCAGACGCGGCCGGGCTTCTCCATGAAGGTCGACAACAGCCGGAACTCCGTCGGGCCCAGCTTCAACTCCTTTTCGGCGCGCGTCACGCGGTGGGTTTCCGAGTCCAGCACGATGTCCTCGTACTCCAGCCGCAACCCCGCCGCCGCCGGGCGCGTGCGGCGCAGCTGCGCCCGCACGCGCGCCATGAGTTCGATCACCGAATAGGGTTTCACAACGTAGTCGTCCGCCCCAGTCTCGAGGCCCCGCACGCGGTCGACTTCTTCCGACCGGGCCGACAGCATGATGACCGGCAGGTTGCGCGTTTCGGGCCGGGTCTTGAGTTGGCGGCAGACCTCGATCCCCGAGACATTCGGCAGCATCCAGTCCAGCACGATGATGTCGGGGTTCTCTTCCTCCACCATCAGCAGCGCTTCTTCTCCGTTGGCAGCCCGTGCCACGCGGAAGCCCTCCGCCTCCAGATTGTAGCCCAGAACCTCGCGCTGCGCGGGTTCGTCCTCCACCACCAGAATGGTGGGCTGATCAGCCGACATGGCTCAGTCCTCCTCCGGACCGAGATCAGGCCCCTTGTCGAGCGAGGTCCGGTCCGCCTTTACCCGCGCCTCGTCGGGCATCTTGCCGGTGGCGAGAAACACGACCTGTTCCGCGATAGAGGTCACGTGGTCGCCCATCCGTTCGATGTTCTTGGCGATGAAATGCAGGTGCATGCAGGCGGTGATGTTGCGCGGATCCTCCATCATGAAGGTCAGGAACTCGCGGAACAGCGCATTGTACATCTGGTCGATGTCGCTGTCGCGCTCGATCACGTCCATCGCCAGCGCGGCATCGCGCTGGATGTAGCTGTCGAGCGCGTCCTTCAGCATGTTCTGCACCTCGCGGGCCATGCGACGGAGGGCCGACGTGGTCGACCCGATGGGCTGCATCTGCACCAGCACCGTGGTCCGCTTGGCGATGTTCTTCGAGAGGTCGCCCATTCGTTCGAGGTTGGCTGACATGCGCATGACCGAAAGCACCACGCGCAGGTCCGATGCTGTGGGCGCCCGCAGCGCCAGCACGCGCGCGGCTTCCTCGTTCAGCATCTCGTCGAGCTTGTCGATGGCCTTGTCGCCATCGCGGACCTTCATGGCCAGCTCCTCGTCGCGGGTCTCGAGCGAGAGCGCGGCGTTCAGAATGGCGTCCTCCACGAGGCCGCCCATCTTCATGATCTGCGCCTGAATACCTTCGAGATCGCGGTCGAAGGCGCTGACGATGTGTCTCTTCTCGTTCATGGCTTATCCGATCCGTCCGGTGATGTAGGACTCCGTGCGTGAGTCGTCCGGGTTGGTGAAGATCTTGGAGGTCTCGCCGAACTCCACGAGGTTGCCGAGGTGGAAGAAGGCCGTCTTCTGGCTGACGCGGGCGGCCTGCTGCATGGAGTGCGTCACGATCACGACGGAGTAGTCCTGCCGCAGCTCGTCAATCAGTTCCTCGACCTGGCCGGTGGCGATGGGGTCCAGGGCGGAACAGGGTTCGTCCATCAGCAGAACCTCGGGCTCTGTCGCGATGGCGCGCGCGATGCACAAGCGCTGTTGCTGCCCCCCCGACAGGCCGGTGCCCGGCGCTTGCAGGCGGTCCTTCACCTCATTCCAGAGCGCGCCTCGGCGCAGCGCCTTCTCCACAATATCGTCAAGGTCAGACTTGTTCCTTGCCAGCCCGTGGATGCGCGGCCCATAGGCGATGTTGTCGTAGATCGACTTCGGAAAGGGGTTCGGTTTCTGGAACACCATACCGACCCGGGCGCGCAGTTGCACCGGGTCCACGCGCTTGTCGTAGATATCTTCGCCATCGAGCAGGATTTCACCCTCGACGCGGGCGATGTCGATGGTGTCGTTCATGCGGTTCAGGCAACGCAGGAAGGTCGACTTGCCGCAGCCCGACGGTCCGATGAAGGCGGTCACGGTCTGGGCCTCAATCTCGACATCGACGTCCTTGATCGCGTGCGTGTCGCCGTAATAGACCTGCACGTTGCGCGCCGAAATCTTGATGTCTTGCTTAGTCACGTTTCTCTCCGTGGTATGCGGTGCGTCGTACATGGTCATGTTTCCTTGTTCCGCAACGGATTACCAGCGGCGCCCGAAGCACGCCGCCAAAGTTGGCATTTCTTACCAGCGGCGCTCAAAGCGGCGACGCAGGATGATGGCGATGATGTTCATGGTCAGCAGGAACACCAGCAGGACAATGATGCCGCCCCAGGCACGTTCATAATACGCGGGGTCGGCGCGCTTCGCCCATTCGAATATCTGCGCGGGCATGGCCGAATTCGGCGCCATGAAGCCCGACACGAGCCCATCCGGGTAGTTGGTGGCGACATAGCCCACCATACCGATCAGCAACAACGGTGCGGTCTCGCCCAACGCCTGCGCGAGACCGATGATGGTGCCCGTCAGGATGCCCGGCATGGCCAATGGCAGAACGTGATGGAACACGCTCTGCATCTTGGAGGCCCCGACCCCCAGCGCCGCGTCCCGGATCGAGGGCGGCACGGATTTCAGCGATGCGCGGGTGGAGATGATGATCGTCGGCAGTGTCATCAGCGTCAGCACGAGGCCGCCGACCAACGGCGCGGACATCGGCAGATGGGCGAACTGGATGAAGGCCGCCAGACCAAGGATGCCAAAGACGATCGACGGTACCGCCGCGAGGTTGGAGATGTTCACTTCGATGAAGTCCGTCACCTTGTTCTGCGGCGCGAACTCTTCGAGGTAGATGGAGGCCGCCACGCCGATCGGCAGGGCCAGCACCAGCACCACGAGCATCATGTAAAAACTGCCGAGCATCGCAACACCCAGCCCCGCCTGCTCGGGGCGCTTCTCGGAGGCATCGGCCCCGACTATGAAGTCGAGATTGAATTGCTTCCGGATCACCCCGGCGTCAACAAGTCTGTCCACCACATCGAGGTGCTCGGCATCGATGGACTTGTCACGCGCGAGATCCTCGCGCACGACGCGCCCTTTCAGATAGCCGTCCACGCGGGACGCCGCCAGAATACGGAAGGTCACCGTTTCGCCCACCTGCTCGGGATGCGAGAGCACGTAGTCGCGCACCTGCGCCGCGGCGGAGTCGGACAGCAGCGCCTTCATCTCCTTGGACTTGGTGAACGGTGTTTCAATGCCCGCCGCCTGCACCTGTTCCCACAGCGCGGTTTGAATAAGCGGCGCGTACCCGAAGGTGGTGGTCTTTGACATTTCCTCGGGGTTGCGGTTGCCTTTCTTGTCGACCTTTGCCTCGTCCAGGTAGATCGGTGTCTCTATGAAGGTCTGCTGGAAGGCGCCCAGGCCAGAGGCAAGGATCGACCACAGCAGCACCACGAGGAAGAACACACCCACAGCGATAGCCGCCAGCCCGTAGGCCTGGAACCTCTTTTCGGCGGCGTTGCGGCGCTTGGTGCGCGCATCCTCGATCATCAGTGATTTTCTCGGGGCAGCCTTGCCGCCCGAAGGCATCGAAGCGTCGGTCATTCGTACTGCTCCCGGTATTTGCGCACGATGAATAGGGCGAAGACATTCAACCCGAGCGTCAGGACGAACAGGGTCATGCCTAGGGCGAAGGCGACCAGTGCCTCCGGCGAGGCAAAGTCGTTGTCACCCGTCAACTGGCTGACGATCTTGGCGGTGACGGTGGTCATCGCCTCGAAGGGGTTCAGCGACAACCGCGCCGCCGCACCGGCGCCCAGAACGACGATCATTGTTTCGCCGATGGCGCGCGAGGTCGCCAGCAACACAGCGCCGACAATCCCCGGAAGCGCCGCAGGCAGAACGACCTGACGGATGGTTTCGGACTTCGTCGCCCCCAGCCCGTATGAGCCGTCCCGCATCGCCTGCGGCACGGCATTGATGATGTCATCCGACAGCGACGACACGAAGGGGATCAACATGATCCCCATGGCGATCCCCGCGGTCAGGACGGCGCGCGTACCATGCATCCAGCCCAGCCCGTCGTTGCCAAAGACCGACAACAGGATCGGCCCCACGGTCAGCAGCGCGAAAAGGCCATAGACAATGGTCGGAATGCCCGCCAGCACCTCCAGCGCAGGCTTTGCCCAGGACCGCATCTTCGACCCGGCATATTCGCTGAGATAGATCGCCGCGAACAAACCGACCGGCACGGCGACCAGCAGCGCGACAAAGCTGATGTAGATGGTCCCCCAGAGGAGCGGCCAGATACCCAGTTGCGACCCGCCGCCAAAGGACGGTGCCCATGTCAGCGATCCAAAGAATTCCGACGCCGGATAGAGCCGAAAGAAATGCATGGTATTGCCGATGAGCGACAGTACGATGCCCAGTGTCGTCAGGATCGCAATGGAGGCCGCCGCGATCAGAAGCCCCCGGATCGAGCGTTCCACCGTGTTGCGCGCGCGGAAATCCTTCTCGGTTTCGCGCAGCGCCCAGACCAGCCCCGCGACCGCCAGCAGGATCACCACCACCGCCATCACCTGCCGGGCTGTATCTGCCAGCACCCGCATCCGCTGCGCGGCAGCCAGTTTGGCCGGGGTGACGGCGCCGGTCACGATCTGCCCCGCATCCTTCAGGCGCTGGGTCAGAACCTCCACGTCGGCACCGCCGTCGCGCGCCTGCGCCTCGCTCATGACACCCTGCGCCACAGCGGCGTCGATGCCGTCGGCGGTGCGGCTTACCTCCGCCAGCACCAGATCGCGGCTGGACCCTTCGCCAATTTCGCTGTCTGGGATCATCCCAGACACGACGCTACCCACATAAAGCGGCTGCGCGATCAGCCAGATCACCAGAACAAGGAGCGCGGGCACGATCACCTTGATCGCCGCGTTGCTGCCGTAATACGACGGCAGACTGTGCAGGTTTCGGATGTCGCCATTTGCGCTCTTCAGCGCGCGCATCCGGGCGATGACGTAACCTGCGCCAGCCAGCGCCAGCACGGTCACGATTAGCCAGAGTAAAGGCATGAGCCCCCCGAGGTCTTGAGCAGATAAATGTCCTAAAAGGGTAAGGGGCGGCGCAATATGCCGCCCCCAGGGTCGTCGGAGCAATCAGACCTGTGCGGTCTGGATTACATACCTTCGCCCATGGTCTGTTCGTCGGCGACGGCTTCCTGAGTCTGCGCCAGTTCCGGGTCGGAAACGAGGCCGTACTCGGCCAGCGGGCCGTCCGGGCCTGCCATGTCGTCGGAGACGAAGAACTCGGCGTATTCCTTCAGGCCGGGAACAACACCGATGTGCGCTTTCTTGATGTAGAAGTACAGCGGACGCGACACAGGGTACTCACCCGATGCGATGGTCTCGGTCGCCGGCTCGACACCGGACATGGTGGCGACCTTCAGCTTGTCTGTGTTGTTCTCGTAGAACGCCAGACCGAAAATGCCGATGCCGTTCTGGTTCGATCCGATGGAAGCCAGCGTCTCGGTGTAGTCGCCGTCAATGTCGACGGAACGGCCGTCGGTGCGCACCGCGATGCAGGCGTCCTCGGCGTCATCCTCGGACATACCGCCATCCAGCATGGCCTGCAGCGCGCCGGTGGCTTCGCAGCCAGCCGCCAGCACCTTCTCTTCAAAGACTTCGCGGGTGCCGTGCTTGGTCCCCGGGATGAAGGCCATGATCTCGGCGTCCGGCAAGTCGCCGTTGAACTCGTTCCATTTGGTATAGGGATTGTCGACCAGTTCACCGTTCTTGACGATCTTCGGCGCCAGGGCGTTGTAGATATCGGCCGGTTCGAAGGCGGTGAAGGCCGGGCCGTCGATCTGCGACGCAAAGACGATACCGTCGTAGCCGATGCGAACCTCGATAATGTCGGTCACACCGGCTTCGGCGCAGGCTGTCACTTCCTTGTCCTTGATCTTGCGCGACGCGTTGGCGATGTCGATGGTGTTCTCGCCCACGCCTTCGCAGAACCGCTTCAGACCGGCGGAGGAGCCACCCGATTCCACGACCGGCGTCGGGAAGTCAAAGTTCTCGCCGAACGCTTCGGCCACGATCGAGGCATAGGGCAGCACGGTCGAGGACCCGGCAACCTGCACGTTGTCACGCGCGGCGGCGACGGAAGCGACGGATGCGATCGCCAGGGTCGAGGCGGTCAGTTTCACGAATTTCATAGGATCAGGCTCCTGATTCTGGTGTCGTGATCATCCCCACGATGATCTTGGGGGCTGCCTACCGGGGCTGCGCGATGCTTTTGTGACATGCATGTAACAGTTTCATGAACCCCGGTCCGTTAACCGCTTATTCTGACCTTTTTCACCCCGTGACGTCGGGGCAGAGAACATCACTTCGGCGCCGCCGTCCCCGAAGTCTTGAACGTTATGGTCAGGTCTAACCTATTAGAATCGCTGACCGATCAAAAAATATCCGGATGGCGCCCCACCCCGTGGTGAGCCATCTGCCCCGACCGGCCATCTTTTGCCGAGTCCATTGAGTGCCCAGCCGCAGGCTGCTTATCCCACCGGCAATACGACCGTGAATCGCGTGCCCCGTCCCGGTTCGCTCTCGATTCGCATCCGTCCGCGGTGTCGATTCACGATATGTTTGACGATGGCCAGCCCCAGCCCGGTTCCACCCTTCTCGCGTGATCGATGGCCGTCCACACGATAGAAGCGTTCCGTCAAGCGCGGGAGGTGCAAGGGGTCAATGCCGGGACCGCTGTCGCTGACCGTCAGAACCACGCCCTCTGCCCGCAGTCGCGGCTGCATTTCCGGCGCGCCGAGAGTCACCCTCACCACGGCTCCACGGCCGGCGTATTTGATCCCGTTTTCCACAAGGTTGGTCAGCACCTGGCGCAACTGATCCGCATCGCCCGAGATGCTGAAGGCGCGCTCCGGCATGGCCGCCTCCAATGTCACGCCAGCCTCTTCCGCAAGCCCCGAGAGCCCGCTCAGCGTGGCGCGAACCAGATCCGCGGGATCGACCCGGTCCGTTGGCCGAACCCGTTCCTCCGCCTCGACACGACTCAGCGACAGCAGATCGCCGATCAGCCGGTTCATCCGCGCCGCCTCTGCCTCCATAACGGCAAGAAACCGCGCCTGCGCCACCGGATCGCCCCGCGCCGGGCCCTTCAGCGTCTCGATGAACCCCATGAGCGCGGTCAGCGGGGTACGCAGTTCGTGGCTGACATTGGCAACAAAGTCGCGCCGCATCTGCCCAACGCGCTCCAACGGGGTGACATCCTCGAAACTGACCAGAACCCCCGGCCCCGAATCCAGCACCACCGAACCGACCTGCACCCGGTAAGTGGCGTCATGGCCGTTCTCGCGGGTCAGATACTCCGCCCGCCGCGCCGCGCCATCGCGCAGACAACTTTCGATCGCATCCAGCAATGACGGTTGCCGCAGGGCAGTGATGAAATGCCGCCCGGCGATCCCCGGTCCCAGCAGTGCCATCGCGCCCGAGTTCGCCGCCTCGATGCGTTCGTCGCGCCGGATCACCAGCGCGGCAAGCGGCAGAGCCGCCAGAAACCCTTCAACTTCGCCCCGCATCTCGCGCGCTCCTGCCTATCTGCGGTCGATCTGCCGGTATTCCACTCGGCACAACTGCTTCTTTGGTTCGTAAATACCGCGTTGGGGGCTCGGGGGAAGCAGAGCTTCCCCCGATGTCGCTTTCAGTGTTCCCCGAAACCACTGCATATGCCGCCTCCGGCCCGAGCCAGCGTCACAACGTGCGCAATCCCTCCCGGAATCGCGCAGCGTTGCGTTGATACCCCAGCGCGGACCGCTTCAGTCCCTCAATGGCCTCGGGCGAAAGCTCCCGCACCACCTTGCCCGGCACCCCCATGACCAGCGAACCGTCCGGGATTACCTTGCCCTCCGGGATCAGCGCCCCCGCGCCGATCAGGCACCCCGCTCCGATCTTCGCGCCGTTCAGCACTGTGGCGCCCATGCCGATCAGCGAATTTTCCCCGATCATACAGCCGTGCAGCATAGCCTTGTGGCCCACTGTCACCCCCGGCCCGATCACCAGCGGAAAGCCCATGTCGGTGTGGCAGACCACGTTCTCCTGCACGTTGGAACCACGACCCACACGGATCTCTTCGTTGTCGCCGCGCAGCGTGCAGCCGAACCAGACCGACGACGCTTCCTCAAGCACCACCCGCCCGATGATATTGGCATCCGGCGCCACCCATGCGCTGTCGTGGATCTCCGGTTCCACCCCGTCCAGAGCGTATCGTGTCATATTTCCGCCTCCCCGAATTCTGCCTGCAGACTGCGCACATGCTCCAGCAGCCCCGGCTGCTGCGTCCGACGCAAACGCGTGGCCGTGATGATGCTCTTCAGCCGGGCCTCGGTTTCATCGAGGTCCTCGTTCACCAGCACGAAATCGTAGGCGCCCCAGTGGCTGATCTCGTCCCAGCTCTTCTGCATCCGTCGCGCGATGACCTCCGGCCCGTCCTGCCCACGGCTTTCAAGCCGGCGCTTGAGTTCGGCGATCGACGGCGGCAGCAGGAAGATCGAGAGTGTATTCAACGCCAGTTCCGAATTCGTCATCTGCTGTGCGCCCTGCCAGTCGATGTCGAACAGCACGTCCTTGCCCGAGATGATCGCATCGCGCACCGGCCCCTTGGGCGAGCCATAGAAATTGCCAAAGACATGCGCGTGTTCCAGCATCTCGCCGTTGGCCACCGCCTTCTTGAAGGCCGTATCCGTCATGAAGTGATAGTCCTCGCCATCCACCTCGCCGGGCCTAGGAGGGCGCGTGGTGGCTGAAACGGAAAAGATCACCGAAGGGTCCCAGGCGCGCAGGCGTTTTGCCAGCGTGGATTTGCCCGCACCAGACGGCGAGGACAGGATGATCAGCAGACCGCGGCGGTCGGGGGAAAGGCTCATGTCATCACTCCACGTTCTGGACCTGTTCGCGCATCTGGTCGATCAGCGTCTTCAGGGCAAGGCCTGCGCGGGTCAGCTCCGGGTCGCCGGATTTCGAACACAGCGTGTTGGCCTCCCGGTTGAATTCCTGGCATAGGAAATCGAGCTTGCGCCCCACCGGTGCCTGCTCCGCGAGCAACGCGCGTGCGGCGGCCACATGCGACCGCAACCGGTCGATTTCTTCGGTCACGTCGGACTTCACGGCGATCAATGCCAGTTCCTGTGCCACGCGGTCCGGGTCGGCGCCTTCGGCGTTATCCATGACCCGTGCCAGCTGCGCCCCGAGCCGGACAGTTTGCGCCTCGGAACGCGCCTCGGCGGCACTCTCCGACTCGGCAACCAGCGCCTCTATTTCGCCCAATTGACGTTCGAGAATTTGCTGCAGCGCGGCGCCTTCTGACTGCCGCATTCCAACAAAGACCGACAGCGCCCTTGCATAATCGGCCAGCAGAAGCGCGCGCAGGGCGACGATGTCGACCTCTGCCGCCTCCGCCGTCATCACGCCGCGCAGGCCGACGATTTCGGCGGCAGTGGAGGGCGCCAGCGACAGCCCCTGCTCCATCGCCTGCGCTTCGATCCGGGCCATGGCGTCCAGAACCGCAGACAACTGCCCCTCGTCCAGACGAAGCGCGCCCTCGGACTGCTCCGAGACTACCTTGAGTCCGACTTGAATATTCCCGCGCGTCAAGGCTTTGGCGGTTTCGGAGCGAACTTGTGCCTCCAGCCCCTCGACCCAGTCGGGCAGGCGCAGCCGCAGGTCCAGCCCCTTGCCGTTCACCCCGCGCAGCTCCCATGTCCAGCTGAGTCCCAGCCCGGCCCCCTGCGCGGCTCCGAACCCGGTCATCGATTGGCGCATCCCGATCTCCTTCGTGTCGCCATCCCGGTAGCGGCTGGAGCCGCCGTAGGCAAGCGTTGCGGGACTCGGACGGATGGAGCAAACTGCCGCAGAAATGCGCGGATTTTTACCTGATTTCAAACCCGGCGTTAACCCTTGCGCCAGAATTGGGGCGAAATTGGGACGGGCTTACTGTAGTAATGATTTCACAATGAAGATTACGATGGCATGGTGGTCGGGGGCCCGTCACGCCGCATCCGACAAGACAAGGAGCGGAAATCATGTTCGGCAAGAATGGCAATGGTCAGGACATCGTTTCGATGACAGCGCACGAAAAGACCCGCCGCGAAGCGCCTCTGCGCCAGGTCGAAGCCTACTGGCGCGGGCTGTGCGATGCCACCGCTGTTCCCCTGCGCAGCCAGATCGATCCGCGCGGCATGGAACGCGCCCTGGAGAACGCCTTTCTCATGGAGCGCATCGCGCCCTCCATGGCCAAGATCCGTGTCGCGGGGTCGCATCTGAATGACCTGATGGGCATGCAGGTGGCTGGCATGCCGCTAAGCTCGCTCATCGCGCCCACCGATCGGGAACGGTTCGGACAGGGCATCACTGCGGTCTTTGCCGATCCGGCGATCGTGCGCATGGAACTGAAGGCAGAAGGCGGTTTCGGCAAGCCCGAGATGACCGCAAGCCTGATCCTGCTGCCGCTGCGGTCGGATTTCGGTGACATGACGCGCGGCCTCGGCGCGCTGGTGTCGCATGGCCGCATTGGCCGCACTCCCCGCCGTTTCAAGGTGGAGCAGCTGCACATCCAGCCAGCACTGGAGACCTCCACCGGTGCCGACCACAGTGTTGGTTCCGTCCCGCCCGAAAAGATCAACCTGAGCGAAACGGGTCCGCTGCTGGCCCCGACAGAGCCGCCCGCCGTATTCCGGTCGCGGGTCAAAGATGTGGCGGACGACCACAGGACCCCCGAGCGTGGCCACCTGACGCTGGTGGTGGACAACGGCTAAGCCGGTCCGACAGGGAAAGATGACAAAAGACGAGGGCCGCGCGGGAGCGCGGCCCTTTTTCCTATAATTTTCATAAAATTGCGCGCCGACGCTGATGTGCGCCCGCAACGATTTCAGAGTCCGCTCTTGGCAGCCAGCGGCGCGACAGTGGCCGAGCGAGCGACGGAATAGATTTCGCCAAAGCCGTCCTCGCCCTTCCACTGGTAAGTAATGTCGACGCGCTCACCTGCCGCGAGGTTCTCTGGCAGGACGAAGCCAACCGGCAGGATCAGCATCGATTTGTCAGTGAAGACAAGCGTGCGGTTGGCGGGGTTCCAGGACTGGACGGTGGCGGAGGACTGATCGGCAAGGACCGGACCCGCGAAGAGTGCGGCCAGGGCCGCGAAAAGCGTGATACGCATTGGAGTTAGCCAAAAGGAGGATGGCGCTCTCGGCGCGTCTTCGCGCCTGCAGCCGCCGGGCGGAGCCTCGCGCCCGGATAACGGGAAATTGCACGAGCCATTGCAAAACTCAAGTGAGTCTTTTCAGGGTCCGACGCGAACTCCCGCGCGCCTTGGCGACAAGGCCACAGTGCCCTCGCAGAACACGAAACGGGCGACGGTCATCCCGTCGCCCGTTTCGAATTCTACCTTGGGGGTTCCGTCCCCGGAGATCAGCCGTTCGCCACCGCAGCAGCGTTCTGGCGCCGCGCGGTCAGTTCCTCTGCCACGAGGAAGGCCAGTTCAAGCGACTGCGACGCATTCAGGCGCGGATCGCAAGCGGTGTGGTAGCGGTCGCTAAGATCCTCGTCGGTCACTTCGCGCACGCCGCCGGTGCATTCGGTCACGTCGAGGCCGGTCATCTCGAAGTGAACACCACCGGGGATTGTCCCCTCCGCCTCGTGCACGGCGAAGAACTCGCGCACTTCGCGCAGAACGCTGTCGAAGGGACGCGTCTTGTAGCCGGAGGCAGACTTGATCGTGTTGCCGTGCATCGGGTCGCAAACCCAGGTCACGTTGGCGCCGACTTCCTGCACGGCCTTGATCAGGCGCGGCAGGTGTTCCGCCACCTTGCCCGCGCCGAAGCGTGCGATGAGCGTCAGCTTGCCCTCTTCGTTAGTCGGGTTCAGCTTCCCCATCAGGACCTTGAGGTCCTCGGCGGTGGTGGTCGGGCCGCACTTCAGCCCGACGGGGTTCAGGATACCACGGCAGAACTCCACATGCGCGCCGTCCGGCTGCCGTGTGCGGTCGCCGATCCAGACCATGTGGCCGGAGCCCGCCAGCCACTTGCCGGAGGTGGAATCGAGACGTGTCAGCGCCTCCTCGTATTCCAGCAGGAGCGCCTCGTGCGAGGTGTAGAAATCGACCGTCTGGAGCGTGTGCGCCTGCTCGTTGGAGACGCCCGCCGCGCGGATGAAGTCCAGCGTGTCGGTGATGCGCCCCGCCATGTCGCGGTACTTCGCGGCGTTGTCGCTTTCGGTGAAGCCAAGCGTCCACTGGTGCACCTGGTGGACGTCGGCATAGCCGCCGGTCGAGAAGGCGCGCAGCAGGTTCAGCGTGGCAGCCGCCTGCGTATAGGCCTGCAGCATCTTGCGCGGGTCGGGAATGCGGGATTCCGGCGTGAAGGCGAGTTCGTTGATGATGTCGCCGCGGTAGCTGGGCAGCTCGACGCCGTTCACGGTTTCGGTCGGGGCCGAACGCGGCTTGGCGAACTGGCCCGCCATGCGACCGACCTTCACCACGGGCACCTTGGCGCCGAAGGTCAGGACCATGGCCATCTGCAACATCACCTTGAAGGTGTCGCGGATGGCATTGGCGCTGAACTGGTCAAAGCTCTCGGCACAGTCCCCGCCTTGCAGCAGGAAGGCCTCGCCGCGGCCAGCGGCGGCCAGGTGGGACTTCAACTTGCGCGCCTCGCCCGCAAAGACCAGCGGCGGATACTTCGACAGCTGGGCCTCGACGGCGTGCAGGGCGTCAGCGTCCGTATACTCCGGCATCTGAACCCGCGGAAGGTCGCGCCAGTTCGATTTCTGCCACTCGGTCATTTGTCCTCTCCCAGTCCAGCAACGTCAGCGGTAACGGTCCGGGGCTTATACGCGAGGCACGGCCGCCTGAAAACCCGTGTTTTTTACGACATCGCTTGACGCGAAACGCACACTCTGACCTTGTGAACCCATCGTCGCTGCGCGGGGTGAACCTAGGCCCGCCGCGACGGTTTCACATATTTCCGAGCGAGGGACGAATGCTGCCTCCCAGCCAGCGCCAGATTGTCGAACTGGACACGGTTCCCGCCAAGCCGAAGCGGTTCGTTTTCGTGCTTCTGGAGGACTTTACCCTCTTGTCCTTCGCCGCCGCCATGGATTGCCTGCGGCTGGCGAACCGCATGTCGAACAAGCGGCTTTACGAGTGGCAGGTGGTGGGCGAAGGCGGCGATACCATGCGCTGTTCCACGGGGACGGTGTTCAAGCTCGACGCCGATCTGGAAGAGCTGCACCGCGACGATGCCATCATCCTGTGCGGCGGCATGGACGTGCAGAAGGCAACCACGAAACGGCTGCTGAACTGGCTGCGTCGGGAGGCGCGCAAGGGGCTGGTTATCGGCGGGCTCTGTACCGCCGGCTACACGCTGGCAAAGGCCGGGCTGCTCGACGGGCGCAAGGCCACCATCCACTGGGAGAACCAGGACAGTTTCGCGGAGGAGTTCGAGGAGGTCTTTCTGACCAAGTCCGTTTTCGCCATCGATGGCAACCGGATGACCACGGCGGGAGGAACATCCTCGATCGACCTGTTCCTGCAGGTGATCGCGCGCGATCACGGTGAGGAACTGGCCTCTGCCGTGGC
Organism: Sagittula salina; assembly: GCF_017813235.1. Taxonomy (GTDB): domain Bacteria; phylum Pseudomonadota; class Alphaproteobacteria; order Rhodobacterales; family Rhodobacteraceae; genus Sagittula; species Sagittula salina. Next base: position 443,670 of record NZ_JAGISH010000002.1, on the reverse strand, counting down.
GGACCAGCAGATCTATTCCTCCATCCGCACCGATCAGGACACGCAGCGCCTGTCGGTGCCGACACGGATCGGCGTGCGCCATCCAAAGCTGTCCCAGGTCATCCAGATGATGGAAAGCAATATCGAGGACCCGATCAGCCCGGCGATCCTCGCCAAGGAAGTCGGTATGTCGACCCGCCAGCTGGAGCGGCTGTTCCGCCGCTACCTGTCCCGTTCGCCAAAGCGGTATTACATGGAGTTGCGCCTGCAGAAGGCGCGCAACCTGCTGATGCAGACCGATATGAGCGTCATCAACGTGGCGCTGGCCTGCGGGTTCGCTTCGCCCTCGCATTTCTCCAAGTGTTACCGCGCGCATTACGAAACCACGCCCTACCGCGAACGTGGCACACATGGGGCACGGCTGTCGGTCTGAGCGCGCTTCACAGGTCCCGGGATGCGCCAGTCCCAGGAACAGAATCAGAGCGGCCCAGGCCCGCGCCCTGCGCCCTGCCCCGCGCCTGTTCCTGAGCCCTTGATGCCGAGTGTTAGGGCGCAAGGTGCACGAAACAGGTCGTTTAACGCCTCTTTTACGGGCTTATGACCTTGGGGCGGGGCTTTTCTTTTCCCTGCCCGAGACATAGGCTCGCCGCCGAACCGCACCGATGGGTGTGTTTCCAACACGGGAGTTGAAAACATGAAAAAACTGCTTCTTGCCGCCTCCGCGCTTGTCGCGGGCGCCGCCCAGGCCGAAGACGCCAAGATCGGCGTCATCCTGGGCTTTACCGGCCCGATCGAATCCATCACCCCGATGATGGGCGACTCGGCCGAGCTGGCGATCAAGGAAGTCAACGATTCCGGCAAGTTCCTCGAAGGTGTGACGCTGGCCCCGGTCCGCGCAGACTCGACCTGCGTCGACGCCGCCGCCGCTACGGCCGCCGCCGAGCGCCTGGTGACCTCCGAGGGTGTCGTGGCGATCATGGGCGCGGACTGCTCCGGCGTGACTGGCGCGATCCTGTCGAACGTCGCCGTACCGAACGGTGTCCCGATGGTGTCGCCCTCCGCCACCTCGCCCGGCCTGACCACTGCCGACGACAAGGACCTGTTTTTCCGCACGGCACCGTCCGATGCACGTCAGGGGGCCGTTCTAGCCGAGATCCTGAAGGAAAAAGGTATCTCCTCCGTCGCAGTGACCTACACCAACAACGACTACGGCAAGGGCTTTGCCGATGCATTCGCCGCCAATTTCGACGGCGAGATCACCCTGTCGTCGCCGCATGACGACGGCAAGGCCGACTACTCGGCCGAGATCGGCGCGCTGGCCTCTGCTGGCGGTGACGCGCTCCTGGTGCTGGGCTACTCCGATCAGGGTGGCAAGGGCATGATCCAGGCGTCCTACGACACCGGCGCATTCGACATGTACGTAATGGGCGACGGCATGTACTCCGACGCCCTGTTCAGCGAACTGTCCGACGCCCTCGAAGGTGCCATCGGCACGATCGCCTGGGCCGAGGGTGAAGGCGCCGACGCGTTCGGCAAGATCACCGAGGGCGCGGGCTTCGACTCATCCTCCTCCTACACCCGCGAGAGCTATGACGCGGCGGCCCTGATTGCGCTGGCGATGATGAAGGGGGGTGCTGCGACCTCCGAAGCGGTGGCGGCCAACCTGCTCGACGTGGCCAACGCGCCCGGAGAGCCCATCCTGCCGGGCGAATTGGGCAAGGCGCTGGAGATCCTTGCCTCGGGCGGCGACGTGGATTACGTGGGCGCCTCCGGCGTGGAACTGATCGGACCGGGCGAGGCCGCCGGTTCCTACCGGTACTATGATGTGAAGGGCGGCAAGGCCGAAACCGTCACCTTCAAGTGACATGAGCTGACCGAGGGGCGGCCCGGGCAATTGTCGCGGGCCGCCCTTTGTATTTCCGGGTCCCGGCACTCGCCTTTGCCGGGTCCGAAAGGGAGAGATGCCTTGATCAAGGTAGAGAACCTGCACCGTCATTTCGGTGCCTTCCGGGCCGTCGACGGGGCCTCGCTGGAGATTGCCAAAGGCTCCATTACGGGGCTTGTGGGTCCGAACGGCGCAGGCAAGACGACGCTGTTCAACGTGATCGCCGGCGCGCTGGAACCGACTTCGGGCCGCGTTTTCATGGACGGTGAGGACATTACCGGCCTGCCGCCGCACGCGTTGTTCCACAAGGGGCTGCTCCGCACTTTCCAGATTGCGCACGAGTTCGGAAGCATGTCCTGCCGCGAGAACCTGATGATGGTTCCGGGTGGTCAGTCGGGCGAGCAGCTCTGGAACACCTGGTTCGGACGCAAGCGGATCGCGGATGAAGAGCGCGCGATGAAGGCGAAGGCCGACGAGGTGCTGGAGTTCCTGACGATCAGCCACCTGGCCGATCACCCCGCGGGCGCCATATCCGGCGGGCAGAAAAAACTGCTCGAACTCGGCCGCACCATGATGGTCGACGCCAAGATCGTGTTCCTCGACGAGGTCGGCGCGGGCGTGAACCGCACGCTCTTGATGACCATCGCGGATACCATCGTCGCCCTGAACAAGGAGCGCGGCTATACCTTCTGCGTGATCGAGCACGACATGGATTTCATTGGCCGGATCTGCGACCCGGTCATCGTCATGGCCGAGGGCCGCAAGCTGGCCGAGGGTTCGTTGGACGAGATCAAGGCCAATGAGCAGGTGATCGAGGCTTACCTCGGCACCGGCCTGAAGAACAAGGACCAGGTGGGATGAGCCCGGCGCTGTTCCTCGTCTGGCACGGCGCGCCTGGAGCGCGGCTGGAGATCGGCGACCCGTCGCATCCGCTGAGTGACCAGATGCTGATGGTGAGAACGCAACGCACGCTGTCGCGGCTGTATCACGCGATCAAGCATCAGCTGCCGGAGGACACCGCCCTGTGCGTGGCGCCGCTGGCGGACGATCCGAAATTCAAGGGCATGGCCGAGGGCGCGCTGAAATGGCTGCGCGGCGGCGCATGACCGGGCAGAAACATGGGGAACAGCATGAGCGGTGACAATCCGTACCAGGATGACCACGGCAACCACGATGCCTCGGTGACGCGGCAGGGGGGCGAGAGTTCCATCGACCCGACGCGCGTCTCCGGGCCGGTGGTCGAAGGTGCCGGTGGACCCTTCCTGATCGGCGACCGGATGACGGGCGGCTACGGCAAGGGGCCGGACATTCTGCACGACTGCACCATCGCGGTTGAAAAGGGAGAGATCGCGGTGATTGTCGGCCCCAACGGCGCGGGCAAGTCGACAGCGATGAAGGCGGTCTTTGGCATGCTGGACGTGCGCACCGGCTCGGTGCGGCTGGACGGCCGCGACATCACCCGGCTCACGCCGCAGGACCGGGTGCGCATGGGCATGGGGTTTGTCCCCCAGACGCATAACATCTTTACCTCCATGACGGTGGAGGAAAACCTGGAGATGGGCGCCTTCATCCGCGAGGACGATTATCGTGGCACGATCGAACAGGTCTACGATCTGTTCCCGATCCTGGGAGAGAAGCGGCGGCAACCGGCGGGGGAGCTTTCGGGCGGGCAACGCCAGCAGGTGGCCGTCGGCCGCGCGCTGATGACCCAGCCCAAGGTGCTGATGCTGGACGAGCCCACGGCAGGGGTCAGCCCCATCGTGATGGACGAGCTCTTTGACCGCATCATCGAGGTGGCGCGCAGGGGAATCTCCATCCTCATGGTGGAGCAGAACGCCCGCCAGGCGCTGGAGATCGCGGACAAGGGATACGTTCTGGTGCAGGGGGCGAATGCGCATACCGGCACCGGCAAGGAACTGCTCGCCGACCCGCAGGTGCGGCGCAGTTTCCTCGGGGGGTGAGGATTTGAGTATTTTCGAAGCAGAGAAGCTGGGAGTTGTGGTTCTGGCGGCGATGATCGCCCTGCCCGCCCATGGCCAGACCGCGGAGCACGCGGACGGAGAGCACGTCGGGGAAGACGCGCAGATGCTGACCGTCACCACCGCGCCGGTGCAGGCGGACATCTCCCTGGGATGCCAGTTCGACCGGGAGTGCCTGGAGGACGAGGCCTGTTCGGACAGCGGTTTTCCCGCGATGCTGGATGCGCATGCGGGCGGGCTCGATCCGGAGGTGCTGATGGTGGAGGCCAACCTCGTGGCCGAGGACGGGACGACCTTCCTGGTGGGGGCGCGCGATCACGGGCGGCTGTCGCTTTCGGGCGGGGATTTCGAGGCGCGGCACCTGCTGACGGTCAGCGCGGAAGGCGACGCGCGCTACACGGTGCATTACGCCGAGGGGCCGATGATGGTCAGCTACCTCGGGCGCTGCGAGGCGGACGAATGAACCGCGCGACCCGACCCGTGCCGGGAGTGACCGGACTGACTGACGTGAACGGGGGAGACCTGTGATGGATTTTCTCAATGCGATCGTGGCGCTGGCCAACTTCGTGCTGATCCCGGCCATGACCTATGGCAGCCAGCTGGCGCTCGGGGCGCTGGGGGTGACCATGATCTATGGCATCCTGCGGTTCTCGAACTTTGCGCATGGCGATACGATGGCCTTCGGCACCATGGTGACGATCCTCGTCACCTGGCTGCTTCAGTCGTGGGGCGTCAGCCTCGGACCGTTGCCGACGGCGCTGCTGGCGGTGCCCTTCGGCATCGCGGGCACGGCGGCGCTGGTACTGTTCACCGATCGCGCCGTCTACCGTTTCTACCGGGGCCAGAAGGCCAAGCCGATCATCTTCGTCATGGTCTCCATCGGCGTGATGTTCATTTACAACGGGCTGACGCGCTTCGTGCTCGGCACCGATGACATCCGCTTTGCCGACGGCGAACGCTTCATCATCTCGGCGGGTGACTTCAAGCGTGCCACCGGCCTCAGCGAGGGGCTTGGCCTCAAAACGACCGAGGTGCTGACCGTGGTGACTGCGGTGATCGTGGTCGTGGCGCTGTTCCGCTTTCTCAATCATACGCGCACGGGCAAGTCGATGCGCGCCTACTCGGACAACGAGGATCTGGCGCTGCTGTCGGGCATCAGCCCCGAACGCGTGGTCGTGGTGACCTGGATCATCGTGGCGGGGCTGATCACTATCGCGGGCGTGCTTTACGGGCTCGACAAGTCCTACAAGCCCTTCACCTACTTCCAGCTGCTTCTGCCGATCTTTGCCGCCGCCATCGTTGGTGGCCTGGGCAATCCGCTGGGGGCAATCGCGGGCGGTTTCGTCATCGCGTTTTCCGAGGTCGGGATCACCTATGCCTGGAAAAAAGTGCTGGGCTATCTGCTGCCCGACGCCCTGGCGCCCGACAGCCTCGTTCAGCTTCTGGCGACGGAATACAAGTTCGCCGTCAGCTTCATGATCCTCGTCATCGTGCTGCTGTTCAAGCCCACGGGTCTGTTCAAGGGGAAATCGGTATGAACCAGACGCTGAAGACTTACGCGCTGTTCGCGCTGGTGGCGGTGCTGATCGTGGGCACCGGCCTGCTGCAAAGCTGGAACACCGCACTGGTGATCCTGAACATGGGGCTGGTCAGTGCCGTGATGGCGCTGGGGGTGAACCTGCAATGGGGCATAGCCGGGTTGTTCAACGTCGGCGTCATGGGCTTTGTCGCGCTGGGCGGACTGGCAGTGGTGCTGACCTCCGTCGCCCCCGTACCGGAAGCCTGGGCCGCCGGTGGCCCGCGCGCGTTGTTCGCGCTGGTGCTGGGGGCTGCGATCATCGCCGTCTCTGCCCTGGTTTGGAAAAAGACGCGGATGGGCTGGGCCATGGCGCTGCTGTTGATCGCTGGTTTCATCCTGTACCGCTGGGTCCGCGACGACGCCGTGAACGCCATCGAAGCGGTGAACCCGGCAGTGACGGGCTTTCTTGGCGGATTGGGCCTGCCGGTGGTGCTGGCCTGGCCCGTGGGCGGCCTGCTGGCTGCGGGTGCGGCCTGGGTGATCGGCAAGACGGCTCTGGGGCTGCGCTCGGACTATCTCGCCATCGCGACGCTGGGGATCTCGGAAATCGTCATCGCCGTATTGAAGAACGAGGAGTGGCTGTCGCGGGGCGTCAAGAACGTCAACGGCCTGCCTCGGCCGATGCCCTATGAGACCGACCTGCAGGCCGATACCGATTTCGTGACCTCGGCCGCGCACTGGGGTCTCGATCCGGCGACGGCCTCGACGCTTTACGTCAAGATCGGCTATTCTCTGATGTTCGCCGTGGTGCTCGTGGTTCTGCTGGTTCTGGCGCAACTCGCGCTTAAATCGCCGTGGGGCCGCATGATGCGGGCCATCCGTGATAATGAAACGGCGGCGCGGGCGATGGGCAAGGACGTGACCTTCCGCCATCTTCAGGTCTTCGTGCTGGGCTCTGCAATCTGCGGCATTGCCGGGGCGATGATGACCACGCTCGACGGCCAGTTGGTGCCGACGACCTATCAGCCGCTGCGCTACACTTTCCTGATCTGGGTCATGGTGATCGTCGGCGGCTCCGGCAACAACCTCGGCGCGATCCTCGGCGGGATGCTGATCTGGTTCTTCTGGGTCCAGGTGGAACCGCTGGGTCAAGCCGTGATGCAGGTGGCGACCTCCGGCATGTCCGACGGGTCGTGGCTGAAGGATCATCTGCTGGGTTCCGTGCAGCACATGCGGCTGCTGACCATGGGCGTTATCCTGCTTCTGGTCTTGCGGTTCTCTCCCCGGGGGCTTTTGCCCGAAAGATGACCCGAGGGTTGCCGACCGAGCGGTAAACCATCGCGGCACCGGGAACAAATAAGGGGCCCCTCAAGATCGGGTGCCATTCCGAACAATCGCGTACACGTCCTGAAGCCTGGCGACCGAGAGGTCGGCAGGCTTTTGTACGTACGGCCCGGTTTCGGCCAAAACCCGTGTTCCGAGGAGCAATTGCCGGGAAATTCGAATTTCCCGCGCGGCGCACTTCCATCGGCGCAAATTATTTCGGGATTATCCGACAAGGCCATTTCAGGAGGCGCGGGAGTTGTTGACCAACCGGACGAAGGGACCGCACCAGAGGGAGAGCCTCAATACCTTTACACCCACGCAGATATACCTCCGTCAGGCGACACGAATCTCAACTGCTGCTGCGACCCAGACTGCGGCAACTATGGCCAACTATGGCATTGAGCCAGAGCCCGCAAAACACTCCTTTGTCGGCTGGGGAGCGCAGGAGAGACGCCTACGTGCCGCGATGGCTGGACCTGCCGCATTTTCATGCCGTTCCAAGTGCACGTTTGAGCCACCTTTCGTTCGAGGCGACAGGGCCTTTGCAGCCTGACGCCGAGTGTAGGCGAATCGTAAAAGCCGTTGTTGGATACCCAGATCGCCGGCGCGCATAGGACACCTTGGCCTTTTGCGGATGTCACTCTCCTCCTTGAGAATGCGGCTGGCACGACGAATCCGGTCATTCTCTTGGGCGAGGCTCAGATCCTCTCCCGACAGGTCCAAGGCCGGCACGATCGACCGCGTGTCCCAAATCCCTCCGAGGATCCTCTATCGGCCTTGGCTATTTCACGGCCCTGCGATGTGCGGCGCGCTGCAAGGCCGATAGCGCGCCATCGAAACGAGCGACGGAAAACTCGCCGCTCGTGCCCTGTAACCCGAAATGCCTCCCGGATCGCAGGGGCCTTTCTCCTACCCGCCGCATCATGTCGGTCGCCAACGCCGCCATAGCCGCCCATCAATGCCCGACAACCCAAGCGCGATCAGCGCCATACCGCCCAGGTGGCGTGGCAGGAGGACTTCGTTCAGGATCAGCGTGCCCAGCAGGATTGCGGAGACCGGCACGAGAAAGGTCACCAGCGCGATATTCGTCGCCCCCGCCGTGGACAGGATGCGGAAGTAGAGCACGTAGGCCAGCGCCGTTGACAGCACCGCCACCCCCAGCACCGCGCTGACGACCGCCAAAGACGGCACAGGGAGCGTCCATGGCCGGTCCATGACCAACGCCAGCGGCGCAAGGATCAGAGCAGAGGCGGTTATCTGCCCGGTGGCCGTCACCATGGGCGGCACCTTCATCGCGGCAAAGCGTTTGCCGTAGATGCCCGCCAAAGCATAGCAGATCGCGGCCGAGAGGCAGGCCAGCATGGCCGTCACATGCGTGCCGAACCCGGCCACCGCACCGCCGCCGATCATCACCGCCACGCCTGAAAGACCCACCAGGACGCCGCCGAACTTCAGCGGCGTCAGTTTTTCGTCCTGGGTCAGGAGGTGTGCGAAGATCACCGTCCAGAACGGTGTGGAGGCGTTGAGGATCGACGCCACGCCGGAGGCGATGTGGCTCTGCCCCCAGACGATCAGCGCGAATGGCAGCGCGTTGTTGAAGGCCCCCATCACGAGGAAGGCGCGTAGCACGCGCCCCTCGCGCGGGATCCGCTGGCTGGTGACGCGCAGCACGGCGGCCAGCACCAGCGCCGCCAGCGTCACGCGAGAGGCAACCACCGTGAGCACGGGCAGTCCGTCGAGCGCCACGCGGTTGAAGAAAAAGGAGCCGCCCCAGACGAGTGACAGGAGGAGAAGCATGGCCCATTCCGGGCCTGTCATGGTACGCGATGGGGTCACGGGTCTTCCTGTATTGACGCGATGCCTGAGTGCCACGCCCCGCCCGCGCCTGATACCCGTTTCATGCGCTTTGCACGCACCGGGAAGCCCCTGGCCTCCCGGTCGCCCTGCGCCGGGCTCTGTCAGCCCAGCGTCACGTCGAGAAACATCATCAGCACCAGCCCGATGACGAAGCCCAGTGTGGCCCGGTTCTGGTGGCCGTTGCGGTGAGTTTCGGGGACGATTTCGTGGCTGATTATGAAAAGCATGGCGCCCGCCGCAAAGGTCAGGCCCCATGGCAGCAGCGCGCCGGAAACGGAGACAGCCGCCGCGCCAACGAAAGCCCCGAGGATCTCCACCGCGCCGGTCATCGCCGTGACCGCCAGCGCGTTCCACTTTGAATAGCCCAGCCCCATGAGCGCCACGGCCACCGCCAGCCCCTCGGGGATGTCCTGCAGCGAAATGCCGGTCATCACCGACAGGCCCTTTGCCTGATCGACGCCGAAAGCCACACCGATCGACAAACCCTCGGGGAAGTTATGGATCGCGATGGCGATGATAAAGAGCCAGATGCGCGCGATGGCGGCCTGATCAGCGCCGCCTTCGGGGCCGGACTTGAAGTGTTCATGCGGGATCTTCGCATTCAGCAGCCAGACAAAGCCCGCACCGAGGCATACCCCGGCAGAAGCGATGGCAGCGGCGATCCAGACCGATCCGGTCTGCTCCTCCGCCCGTTCGATACCCGGCAGGATCAGCGAAAAATACGCCGCTGACAGCATCACCCCAGCCGCAAAGCCCAGCATCATGTCCGATGTGCCACGGCTCATACGCTTGCCGACCACGGCCGGGATGGCCCCTGCGGTGGTGGCGATGGCTGCGACGGTGCCGCCCAGAATGGCGATGACGAGTGGTGACATGAAAGCTCCCCTTGGCCCGCGGCGGCGCCTGCGGGCATTCGGGGCAACAAGATTGACGTTTTTACGCCAAGGTCAACCCATGAACCGGCGCGGACCCGTCAGAGCAGCGACGTCACCCAGAGGATCGTGGCGTCTTCGGGCGAGACTGAGACGACGTTGTGCCCCATGGCCGCGTCGTAATAGGCGCTGTCGCCGCGCTTCATTTCGATGGGTTCGTAGAACTCGGTATAGAGCTTTATGACCCCGGTGAGGACATAAAGGAATTCTTCCCCGTCGTGGCGCACCCAGCCGTCGAATTCCTCCACCGACCGCGCCCGCACCCGCGCACGATAAGGCAGCATCTTCTTGCGGGTCAGGGTTTCGGCCAGCAGGTCGTGTTCATAGGTCGTGGTGGCCTGTGGTTTGCCCTCTCCCATCCGGGTCACAGCCATGCGGCCGTTGACCTGACGTTCCGCCGGGGGCGTGAACAGCTGCGGGACAGAGATTTCCAGCCCGATCGCCAGCTTCTTCAGCGCGTCATAGGTGGGCGACATCTGTCCGTTCTCGATCTTCGAGAGCGTGGAGCGCGCCAGCCCCGCCTTCCTGGCCGCCTGTTCGAGGGTCCAGTCCTTTTCCTTGCGCAACTCGCGCACCCGAAGCCCGAGGTCGAGTGGTTCGGCGGGCGTGTCCTCGCCGCTTTCGCGTGCGAGACGGATAAGGTTCTTGGGATCCTGGGTCATGGCGGATTTCTATAGGCTGCACCCGCAGGGCTGTCCAGCGGTCCCGCGAGGGGCAAGCGACCTCAGTAAAAACCGTTTCAAATCATCGCAGGACGGCATAAGCCTGCCTCCATGAAAGCGATCTTCGACGAAGGCGCCTTTGCGCCCTGCCCCGCGCCCTTCAACCTTGCCGCTCATGTGCTGGCGGCGGGGGAACGGGTTCCCGACAAGATAGCGCTCTCGGTGGTGAAGCCCACCGGGGCGCAGCGCTGGTCCTACGCCCGGCTGACGGCGGCGGTGCGCGGCACTGCGGCGGGGCTGTTGCAGTCGGGGCTGCGGCCCGGTGATATCCTGCTGATGCGGCTGGGAAACACGGTGGATTTTCCCATCGCCTATCTCGGCGCCATCGCGGCGGGCGTGGTTCCGGTGCCGTCGTCGTCTCAGCTGACCGAACGCGAAGTGGCAAAGATTGTCGCAGATCTGGACCCGGCGGCGATCCTGCGCGCCGACGGGGTGGCCTGCCCGCAGACAGACATACCGGTTTGGGGGCCGGAGATCTACGAGGGCTGGCACGATCTGCCGCCTGCCGATTACGCCATGGGCGACCCCGAACGCCTGGCCTATATCGTCTACACCTCCGGCACCTCCGGCAGCCCGCGCGCGGTCGGCCATGCGCACCGGGCGATCTGGGCACGCCAAATGATGGTCGACGGCTGGTATGGCCTGACGGCGGAGGACCGGCTTCTGCACGCTGGCGCTTTCAACTGGACCTACACGCTGGGCACCGGCTTGATGGACCCCTGGACCATGGGTGCCACGGCGTTGATCCCCGCCGCCGGCACTGACCCGGCGCAGCTGGCACTGCTGATGAAGCGCAACGACGTGACGATTTTCGCAGCCGCGCCGGGCGTTTACCGTAATGTCCTGAAGTACCCCATCCCGGCGATGCCAAAGCTCCGCCACGGCCTCGCCGCCGGAGAGAAACTGTCGGAGACCATCCGCGAAAGCTGGCGCATCGCCACCGGAACGGAGATCTTCGAAGCCTACGGCATGTCGGAATGCTCCACCTTCGTGTCGAACGGGCCCGCGCGCCCCTCGGCCCCCGGTACGCTGGGGCGGCCGCAGGTCGGGCGCCGGGTGGCGATTGTCGCGGACGGGGCGCCGGTCGACCTCGACACCCCCGGCGTGATCGCCATCGACCGTCGCGACCCCGGCCTGATGCTTGGCTACATCGGGGCGCCGGAGGCGACGAAGCGGAAATTCGCGGGCGACTGGTTCCTGACCGGCGACATGGGCGCGATGGATGCGGAGGGTCAGATCACCTACCTCGGCCGCGACGACGACATGATGAATGCGGGCGGCTACCGCGTCTCTCCCCTGGAGGTGGAGGCCGCACTGGCGGTCCTTCCGGGGGTGACGGAACTGGCCGTGACGGACGTGCAGATCAAACCCGACGTGCGCATCATTGTGGCCTTCTGCACCGCCGAAGCCGAACTGGACGAACCAGCCCTGAAGGCGGAGGCCAGCGCGCGCCTCGCCGCCTACAAGTGTCCAAAGGCATGGGTCCGCGTCGACGCCCTGCCCCGCAACCCCAACGGCAAACTGATCCGCAAGGTGCTGCGCGACCACGCGATCTAGCATTCCAGACTTCGTCAGGCCCATCGCGTGGCGGTGCCACCGCTCCGGTTTTCCCGCGCTCCGAACCCTCTGGTCCCGCCTCTGCGCGAAATTGCACAGAGCGGCCCGGTCGCCTTTGCCGCGCCAAGGTGCTAAGGCCGGGGCATTCAAGGAGCCCGCATGACACGACTCGACATCTTTTCGGACCCGATCTGCCCGTGGTGCTACATCGGCAAAGCCTACCTTGACCGTGCGTTGCAGGCGAACCCGGACCATCCCTTCCAGATCCGCTGGCTGCCCTTCATGCTGAACCCGGCCATGCCTGCGGGCGGCATGGACCGGCGTGCCTATCTGGAGGACAAGTTCGGCGGCAAGGCGGGCGCGGTCGAGGCCTATGCCCCCGTCGTGGAGCACGCCGAAAAAGCCGGGCTGACGCTGAACCTGGACCAGATTGCGAGAACGCCCAACACCATTGACGCGCACCGCCTGATCCACTGGGCCGAACTGGAAGGGTGTCAAACGCCCATCGTCTCAGCCCTGTTCCGGGCCTATTTCATCGAGGGCCGCGACATCGGCCAGGCAGAGGTTCTGGCGGATGTGGCCGACAGCAACGGGATGGACGCCAGCGTGGTCCTGCGACTGCTGGAGAGCGACTCGGACCGCCGCGAGATCGTGGAACGCGATGCGGCGGCGCGCGGCATGGGGGTGACCTCCGTGCCGACCTTCATCGTCGCGGGCCAGCATGCGGTCCCCGGCGCACAGCCGCCGGAACTATGGGCGCGCGTGATCGCGGAACTACGCAGCGGCGTCGACCCGGGCCGCTCCGGGTAGGGACCCGACCCGGCGCAACGAACCGATCGCCGTTTGGCGCCCCGCCCCCCCTCGCAGGAACGACCCAGCCCCCGTACGGCCCGGTGCGGCACCGCCCTTTTGAAGGGGCAGGCCAGCGCCCCGGCACCCTCTACGCCGGAACCACCAAGGACAGCACCATGACCACCCCCGAGGTAACGCAGAGCCCCATCGGTTCTTCCCCGATCCCCCCCGCACCGGAGGCAACCACGCGCCCGGGTCGCGTGGAGTTCGTGGCTATGATGGCCATGCTCATGGCGCTGGTTGCCTTCTCCATCGATTCCATCATGCCCGCGCTGCCCCGCATCGCGTCTGAACTGTCGCCTGACGCCCCGAACACGGCGCAACTGGTCATCACCAGCTTCGTGCTGGGCATGGGGCTGGGTACGCTGGTGGCCGGCCCGCTGTCCGATCAGTTCGGACGGCGGTCCGTGATCGTGGCGGGCGTCGCGCTTTATATCGTGGCGGCAGTCGCGGCAGTCATGTCCGCCACGATGGAGGCGCTGCTCCTGGCGCGCTTTGCGCAGGGCCTCGGCGCGGCGGGGCCAAGGGTAACCGTCATGGCGGTCGTGCGCGACCTGCACGCCGGGCGCGGCATGGCACAGATCACCTCCTTCATCATGATGGTGTTTTCGCTGGTCCCGGCCCTGGCACCCTTGATGGGCGCACAGATCATCGACGCCTTCGAATGGCGCGCAGTGTTCTGGAGCTTCGCTCTCTTCGGGATGGCAGGCACCGCGTGGTACCTGCTGCGCCTGGACGAAACCCTGCCGAAAGCGCGCCGCCGCCCGTTCCGCCCGGCCCTGATCCGCGCCACCCTCTCCGAGATGCTGGCCCGCCCCGACGTGCGCCTGGCGGTGCTGGTGCAGGCACTGTGCTTTGCCGGGCTGGTGGCGACGATCTCCACCATCCAGCCAGTCTACGACGACTGGCTGGGGCGCAGCGCGGAGTTCCCGCTATGGTTCGGCGCGACGGCTCTCGTTGCCGCGTCGGCCAGCTACCTCAATGCGCGGCTGGTGGTGCGGCTGGGGATGCGCCGCTTGGTGAGGACCATGCTCGGCGTCCACCTCTGCACCAGCCTTCTGGTGCTGGTTATGTTGCTGATCGCGCCCGGGGTGGGCCCCGTCGGCCGACTGGGCCTCGTGCTGTTCTGGCAGGTTGTGCAATTCTTCATGGTGGGCATGACGCTGGGCAACCTGACCGCCATCGCGATGGAACCCATGGGCCATGTGGCGGGCACGGCGGCCTCCCTCATCAGCGCGGTATCGACGGTGCTGGGCGTGGTGTTGGCGGTGCCCGTCGGTCTGACCTTCGACGGCGGTCCGCTGCCGCTCGTTCTGGGCTGCTTCGCCTTCTCCGCACTGGCTTTGCTGGGCATGCTGCGGCTGGGACAAGAGGAGGCCTGAGGTCTCAGTTCGGAGCGCCACAGATCGCGGCGATCGCCTCCCCGTCCGTCACCGCCCATGCGCCGAGGCGCCCCAAAGTATCGACCGGAATTTCCCCCTCGTAGCTGGCCAATGCCGCCAGCCGGCCCGACGCCCAGGGTGCGATAAGTGCCCCGCCGGAGGCCACAACCAGCGCCTCCGCTCCGCCCTGCCAGGGCGCGGCAAAGACGACCACCGGCATGCCTGCGCGCGGCGGCATCGACTGAAACGTCATCGCCAGCGTGATGCCCACCGCCGTGACGACGGTCAGCGCCACCAATCCGGCCGCGCCGAAGGTGTGATCCCATCGACCCATGACACCCATCTAGCGTAGCCGCCTTACGAGCCCATTAAAGGCCCGTCCCCCGCATGGAACACCAATGAAAAATGCCCGGCAAACTGGCAGACCCCCACTGAAACCGCGCGAAATTTACGGTATACTGCCGTATGCCACGTTCAGACTTAAGGGTTTCTGCGCTAGAAGCGGCCACAAGTGATTCACCGATGGAGGGAAAGAGCATGACGCGGATCAAGGTCGAGAACCCGATCGTCGAAATGGACGGCGACGAGATGACCCGCATAATGTGGGCCTTCATCAAGGAAAAACTGATCCTGCCCTATCTCGACATCGACCTGCTTTACTACGACCTCGGCATCGAGGAACGCGATCGTACGGACGATCAAATCACTATCGATGCCGCTGAAAAAACCAAGGAAATCGGCGTCGCGGTGAAATGCGCCACGATCACCCCGGACGAGGCCCGCGTCGAGGAATTCGGTCTCAAGAAGATGTGGCGCAGCCCCAACGGCACGATCCGCAACATCCTCGGCGGCGTGGTCTTTCGCCAGCCGATCATCTGCCGCAACGTGCCGCGCCTCGTGCCGGGCTGGACGAATCCCATTGTGGTCGGCCGCCATGCCTTTGGCGATCAGTACAAGGCGACGGATTTCCATTTCCCCTCGGCGGGCAAGCTGACGATGAAATGGGAAGGCACCAACGGCGAGGTGATCGAACGCGATGTCTACAATGCCCCCGGCGCCGGGGTCTACATGGGGATGTATAATCAGGACGAATCCATCCGCGACTTCGCGCGCGCATCGTTCAACTACGGACTGAACATCGGCTGGCCGGTCTACCTCTCGACGAAGAACACGATCCTCAAGGCCTACGACGGACGATTCAAGGACCTCTTCCAGGAGATCTTCGACGCTGAATTCGCGGATAAATTCACGGCGGCCAAAATCTGGTACGAACACCGGCTGATCGATGACATGGTGGCCTGCGCCCTGAAATGGAACGGGAAATTCGTCTGGGCCTGCAAGAACTACGATGGCGACGTGCAGTCGGACACCGTGGCGCAGGGCTTCGGCAGTTTGGGGATGATGGCCAGCGTCCTGATGACGCCCGACGGCAGCGTCGTGGAAGCAGAGGCCGCGCACGGTACGGTCACCCGGCACTACCGCCAGCACCAGAAGGGAGAGGCGACCTCGACCAACTCCATCGCCTCGGTCTACGCTTGGACCGGCGGGCTGAAGCATCGCGCGAAGCTGGACGGAAACGTGGCCCTGCGCGCCTTTGCCGAAACGCTGGAGCGGGTGATCGTCGAGACGGTGGAATCGGGTAATATGACCAAGGACCTCGCGCTGTTGGTGGGACCCGATCAGGGCTGGCTGACGACCATGGGCTTCCTCGAAAAGATCGACGAGAATCTGAACAAGGCGCTAGTGGGCTAAGATACACCCCGAATACGCGTTTATGCTCTTTCTGCCCCGAACCTGGGAGCGACAGGCCGTCCGCCGGGCAAAGCCGCGCTCGGTCCAAGCCGGTCGGTATTCCGGCTCCCGGTTTGAGGGCACCGGGCCCAAAACGCACGGCCCCGGTTCTTCCCCGCCCGCGCCAAACCTGTGAGTCCGGATGGGCCAGGCCCTCGCCCGTCCGCACTGGCCCGCTGCTTCTTCTTGGGTAAAATATTCGGGAGTCCGGGGCAAAGCCCCGGCGGCGCGTGGGCGCGGCCCGCGCGCCGGTCGGATCGCGCAGCGGTCCGAAACTACCCCTGCCAGGAAAACCGCGCTGGCAACGACGTCCGATACGGCAACTTCAATGCCCGCGTCTTGACCACGGAAAACCGTTCGTTGCGCTT
Source organism: Sagittula salina (assembly GCF_017813235.1). Lineage (GTDB taxonomy): Bacteria > Pseudomonadota > Alphaproteobacteria > Rhodobacterales > Rhodobacteraceae > Sagittula > Sagittula salina. The sequence goes on along the minus strand of NZ_JAGISH010000002.1, from coordinate 427,521 downwards.
GGGTTTGATCGACAGCGTCCGCCAGGCGTGGGCCTCGGCCTCCTCCCACGACAAGTCCTCCTTTTCCGCAAACCGCCGATAAAACGCGTCCGCGTCCGCGTCCGCCTCGGCCCAGCCCGCGCCGGGAAGCCCCACGCCGGGCCCCCGCGCCACGGCCATGCGGATGGCATTGCCACGGCCCAGTGTTTCCGTGTTGGCGTACTTCAGATGCGCAAGGTAAAGCCCGCGCGGCATGTGAAACGGAAACCCCGCCAGACGTCGCCGCGCCACCCGAACCCCGTGCAGGTGAAAAGGAATCGCGCGCCGCGCCGCCACCGCTTTGGAATAGTGCCCGGAAAACCCGACCGCCCGGCGCTGGGAAAAGACCGTCCCCGCCCCAAGCGCCGCATCGCCCGGCTGCTCGACGAGGTCAAAGCCGAGGGCGGTCACCACCGGCACCCGCTGTGCCTCCAGCGCCGCCGGCAGCGACGGCCAGATCTCCGGATCAAAGCACACCAGTTCATCCGCGTCCGAGCGGAGGACCCAGTCGTAGTCGCGGGCCAGATCCGCGTGCACCCGGTCCATCAGCTCCGCCCGCATCCGGTCGAAATAGTCAAAACCGTCGCGCGGCACGACGCTGATCCGCGCACCGGGACAGATCCGGCCGATTTCGGGGTCCGGACCGTGGCTCAGGACAAAAAGGTTCTCGGCCCCCAATTGCGCCGCATGATGCGCATACCAGCGCGACAACGCCCAGTAATGGCGATAGACCATTGTCATCGCTGCGATCTTCATGGCTCGGGTCGTCCGTTCGTTATGCTGCTCACGATAGCGTGAGCGCGCAGATTCTGTCGCCGGAGAATTCACCGGCTGCACCAAAAGGGTGAACGCACTGGCGGTGGGGTCACACTCCGTCGGAGGCGCGGCGCACGTCGCCTCTTGCCCTTCACGCGCCGCTACGGCAGAGGCTCGGGCATGACGACGCTCCTTCATCTCCCGCCCGCCGACCGCCACACCTTTTGGGAGGACGTGGTGGGCCTCCTCGTGGGCACGCTGCTCATGGCGCTGGCTGTCATGGTACTGAAGGCCGGCGGGCTCATCACCGGGCAGATCGCCGGACTGTCGTTGCTGCTCAGCTACGCCTCCGGCTGGTCCTTCGGCGCGGTCTTCTTTGTTCTGAACCTGCCGTTTTACCTGCTGGCCCTGCGCCGTATGGGCGTGAAATTCACGATAAAGACCTTTGCCGCCGTGGCGCTCCTTTCGGGCTTTACCGAAGTATTGCCCCTCGGGCTGTCGATCGAGGTGCTGCACCCTGTGCTCGCGGCGCTGCTGTTCGGCGTGCTGGCCGGGCTGGCGCTGATCGTGCTCTTTCGTCATGGCGCGACGCTGGGCGGTGTCGGGATCGTCGCACTCTGGCTGCAGGACAAACGCGGCATTCCGGCGGGCAACACCCAGTTGGCCTTCGACGCGGGCGTCTTTGCGTTGGCCTTCGCAATGCTGCCATGGCCGGTGGTGCTGACCTCGCTGGCGGGCTCGGTAATCCTGAACCTGATGATTACCGTGAACCATCGTGGCGACCGCTACATCGGCCGTTCCGGTTAAAGCCGCCTGCGTCAGGCCAATAGCCCCGAAGACAAAAGACTTGTCGCCTCACGCGGGGAACAGGCACAGCTGCAACGCCTGTCGACAGGTTAATGCGACGCATTAAGTCGTTAACGCGAAACGTCACCAATTTCCTGCAAGCAATTGAAATGCATTATACTTACTGAATTTCAAAAATTAAAAAGACCTCCCGGAGGAGGCCCTTGCGAGTTTCGCAGACAGGGTTCAATGATTACTGCCCGTATTTTTGGCCTGCGACCCTGTCCGCGTTAAGGGTCAGCGCACCGACCCCGGATCCGGATGGCTTGAAGGTCCATCCACACCGGGCGCCCGAAGCCCGGGGACACGATCCCCAGGCACCACACCCCACCCTCGGAGGTATTGCCGGGCGACCCGCAGGCTGCCCGGGTATCCTTATTTTCTACGGTTCGGTCGCTGCGTTAGCGCCGACGCCGCTGCCGTCTTGGCAGCTTTTGAAGACTTCGGATTTCGCAGAACCTTAGCCGCGGCCGAAGCCGCGCGGGCACTTGTCACTTCCGAATTCTTGCGTCGAGACATTTCGTCGCCTCCTAATTATCCACAGGCATAAGTGGAAATATCATGTATTTCCTGTGGGTTGGCAGCGCGTCATTGCAAACCTAGCCGAATCCTATCAACTCCTTTCCTATCGGCATATTCACCGATTGGTTCGGCACCTCGCCCGCACTGGTTAGACGGGGTGCTAGCCGGGGCGCGGAAGGACGAGTTCCGCGCCCCAACCCTACAATCTCTCAGCTGCAGCCGCTCGTCGCGCCGCAGGTGTTGCACTTCATGCAGGTGCCGTTGCGGACCAGCGTGTAGTTGCCGCAGTCGCCGCAGGCCTCACCTTCGTAGCCCTGCATTCGCGCCTTGGTGCGTTCATCCATCGACATCGTGGCCGAAGCCACCGCCACGGTGGAGGTCGCCACTGCCCCGGAAATGCGGCCCGTTGCGCTCCCCGCACCGCCGGATGTCTGCGGTACCAGCGTGTTCAGTGCGGACACCGTGTCGGTGCCTGTCGCGACACCGCCCTGCAGCACGACCAGTTCCTGTGGCAGGCGCTTGCGCAGGTAGCCGGTGGAAGAAATCTGCTTCAGCACCTCCAGCGAACGGGTGGCAGCGCTCTCGGACAGCTCCTTGACGTTGGCCACGCCTTCCTCCGCGCCGCGACCGAGATCGTCAAAGGACGCGCCCTCGGGCTTCACATGCGCGAGGTCGGTGCGGTCGAGGTAACTGACCGCCAGCTCACGGAAGATATAGTCGAGGATCGAGGTCGCGTTCTTGATCGAGTCGTTGCCCTGCACCATCCCCGCCGGTTCGAACTTGGTGAAGGTGAAGGCGTCGACGAATTCCTCCAGCGGCACGCCGTATTGCAGCCCGACCGACACCGCGATGGCGAAGTTGTTCATCATCGCGCGGAAGCCCGCACCTTCCTTGTGCATGTCGATGAATATCTCGCCCAGGGAACCATCCTGGTATTCGCCGGTGCGCAGGTAGACCTTGTGCCCGCCGACGACAGCCTTCTGGGTGTAGCCCTTGCGGCGTTCCGGCATCTTCGTGCGCTCGGAGCGGATGATCTCCTTGACCACGACTTTCTCGACGATCTTCTCGGCGATAACCTGCGCCTTTTCCTGCGGGGTCCCCGTTTCCAGGATTTCGGCGGCCTCGTCGTCGTCCTCCACCAGCGCGGAGGCCAGCGGCTGGGACAGTTTGGAACCGTCGCGGTACAGGGCGTTGGCCTTCACGCCGAGGCTCCATGACAGTTCGTAGGCGTCCTGACAGTCCTCGATGGTCGCGGTGTTGGCCATGTTGATCGTCTTGGAGATCGCGCCGGAGATGAAGCTTTGCGCCGCCGCCATCATGCGGATGTGCGCCTCTACCGACAGGTAACGCTTGCCGCGCTTGCCACAGGCGTTGGCGCAGTCGAAGACCGGCAGATGCTCCGCGCGCAGGTGCGGCGCGCCTTCCAGCGTCATGGTCCCGCAGACGTGGTCGTTGGCCGCGTCGATGTCCGCCTTTCCATAGCCAAGGTGGCGCAGCATGTCGAAGGAGGGGTCGTTCAGCTTGGCCGCCGGGATACCGAGGACGTCCTTGCAGAAGACCTCGCCCAGCGTCCACTGGTTGAACACGAACCGGATATCGAAAGCGGTGGCCAGCGCGGCCTCGACCTTTTCGATCTGTGCCGGGCCAAAGCCATGGCCGATCAGCGAGGTGTGGTTGATGCCCGGCGCGTTGCCCAGCGTCTGGTGCCCAACCGCGTAACCGATGATCTCCTCGATCTGGGCGGAGCCATAGCCCAGCTTCTCCAGCGCGAGAGGGACCGAGCGGTTGATGATCTTGAAGTAGCCACCCCCGGCGAGCTTCTTGAACTTCACCAGCGCAAAGTCCGGCTCGATGCCCGTGGTGTCGCAGTCCATTACCAGCCCGATGGTCCCGGTCGGCGCGATCACCGACACCTGCGCATTGCGGTAGCCGTGCATCTCGCCCAGCCGCAGCGCCTCGTCCCAGGACGCCATGGCGAGATCGACCAGTGTCGCATCCGGGCAGCCCGTGTGATCCAGCGGCACCGGCTTCACGTCCAGTCCCTCGTAGCCGTCCCCCTTGCCGTAGGCAGCGGTGCGGTGGTTGCGGATGACCCGCAGCATGTGGTCACGGTTTGCGGCATAGCGGGTGAAGGCACCCACCTCGCCGGCCATCTCGGCCGAGGTTGCATAGGCGGTGCCGGTCATGATCGCGGTCAGCGCACCGCAGAGCGCGCGTCCCTCGCGGCTGTCGTATCCGAAACCCATGTTCATCAACAGACCGCCGATGTTGGCATAGCCCAGACCCAGCGTTCGGAAGTCATAGGACCGCTGCGCGATCTCCTTTGACGGGAACTGCGCCATCAGCACCGCGATTTCCAGCGTCACGGTCCACAGACGCGTGGCGTGCATGTACATCTCGGCGTCGAACTGGCCGTCCTTCAGGAAGGTCAGCAGGTTCATGCTGGCGAGGTTGCAGGCCGTGTCGTCGAGGAACATGTATTCCGAGCAGGGATTCGAGCCCCGGATCTCGCCATCCGCCGGGCAGGTATGCCAGGCATTCACGGTGTCGTGGAACTGGATGCCCGGATCTGCGCAGGCCCAGGCGGCGTGGCCGATCTGCTCCCACAGCGCCTTGGCGGAGATGGTCTTGGCCACCGTGCCATCGGTACGGCGGACGAGCTCCCAGGGCTTGTCTTCCTTCACCGCCTTCAGGAAGGCGTCCGTTACGCGGATGGAATTGTTGGAGTTCTGGCCCGAAACGGATGCATAGGCCTCCGAGTCCCAGTCGGTGTCGTAGGTCGGGAACTCGATAGACGCATAGCCCTGCCGCGCGTAATCCAGCACGCGCTTGATATATGTCTCGGGGATCATGACCTGCTTGGCGGTCCGGATCGCCTTCTTCAGCGTGTCGTTCCGCGCCGGGTCGTAGGCGTCCGCCTCAAGGCCGTCCCATCCGCGGATCGCGTCGAAGATGCCGTTCAGCATCTTTTCGTGCATCTTGGACCCGGCCACGATGGAGGCGACCTTCTGCTCTTCCTTGACCTTCCAGTTGATGAATTCCTCGATATCCGGGTGGTCGGCGTCGCAGATGACCATCTTGGCGGCGCGGCGCGTGGTGCCGCCGGACTTGATCGCGCCCGCCGCGCGGTCGCCGATCTTGAGGAACCCCATCAGACCTGACGACTTGCCGCCGCCCGACAGCGGCTCGCCCTCGGCCCGAAGGCTGGAGAAGTTGGTGCCGGTGCCGGAGCCGTACTTGAACAGGCGCGCCTCGCGCACCCAGAGATCCATGATCCCGCCTTCCTTCACCAGATCGTCAGACACAGACTGGATAAAGCAGGCGTGGGGCTGCGGGTGCTCGTAGGCGGATTTCGATTTCGTCAGCTTGCCGGTCTTGTGATCGACGTAGTGATGGCCCTGTCCGGGACCGTCGATGCCATAGGCCCAGTGCAGGCCCGTGTTGAACCACTGCGGGCTGTTGGGCGCCGCGACCTGCGTCGCCAGCATGTAGCGCATTTCGTCGTAATAGGCGCGGGCGTCGTCCTCGGTGGTGAACATGCCACCCTTCCAACCCCAGTAGGCCCACGCACCCGCCAGACGGTCGAACACCTGCCGTGCCGAGGTTTCACCGACCTTCTGTGTGTCACGCGTCTTGGGTTCCGAGCGCCACAGGAACTCCGGCACGCCCTCTTCCGGCACGCGCTTCAGCTCGACCGGGACGCCCGCCTTGCGAAAGTATTTCTGCGCGATGACATCGCTGGCCACCTGGCTCCATTTCGCCGGGACCTCGACATTGTCCAGCGAAAAGACGGACTTGCCGTCCGGGTTGCGGATCTCCGACGCGGTGGTGACGAATGCCACATCCGCGTATGCGTCCTTGCCTGCCTTGGTGTACCGTCTTTCGATTTTCATCGCGCTCTGCCCCGTCGCATGGTTCGTCCAACTCGTGCCGGACGAGGCCCGCAAGACGCAAAAACCCGGCCCCGCACCCGAGGGTGCGGCTGCGGAGTGTCCCCTCCGACCATGAGGCTGGCGATTTGTGCCTGCGCGGCGGGCTACTATATGTTGTAGCGCTTTCGTCCGGCTCCCACAAAATGCTCAGGAGCGTCCAGAGTCGTCAACGGCTTTTTTCCCGTTACCCCCATATATTTGGTGTTGACCGGGCACCCACCCACTAGGGCCAGTGGGCTGCCCGCGATTCATACACAACCTGTTAATCTTTCCGAACGGCGGTAAGCAGCGATTCCACTTGGATTTGCACATGCTTATCCACAGAAATTGGCGCATCGCGCAAAGTCCGTGGGCTACCGGAATTTAAGAATTGTTAACGTAAATTAAGCGGATAGCTGTGGTAATCCTGTGACTCGCAAACCCAAAAGGCGGATCTTCTACGGTTGATCTATCCACAAGTTTGAAATTCGGGCAGCCGTGCCGACGACCCCTGTCCAGATGTTGCGTGGCCCGCTTGCGAAGCCACGCTTCGATGGTATCGGGATCCGCTTCCTGGCCTGTATTGCTCTCGCGCCCGACCAAACGACTGGGTGGGTCACGCCGATCTCTCGCGCCAGATTTGGCGAGGGTGGAGACCGGATAGCAGCGGGAGAAAGTGGTCGGGGCGGCGAGATTCGAACTCACGACCTTCTGTACCCAAAACAGACGCGCTACCAGGCTGCGCCACGCCCCGACGACGCCCCCTTTAGCGGGGCCGCGCGCCGATGAAAAGCCCGAAAGTGGCGCTACCCGGCAGAAGCCGTGTGTCCCGCCCGCCGGTCATTCGCAGGGCCAGGCCGGGTTCTCGATCAGGGGGTGACGCAACACCGTGCCGGGGGCGATATGCAGCATCGCGGCGAGACCGCCGTTGATCTCCAACACGTATTTGATCCGCCCCTTGCCCGGAATCGGCGTCAGGTCGCCCGGCACCGCGCTGGCGTGCACGTTCTGCACCACGCCATGTTCGTCGGCAAAGATCATGTCGAGCGGGATCAGCGTATTCTTCATCCAGAAGGCCACCGGCTGCGGCGTCTCGTAGACAAAGAGCATCCCCTTGGAGGTTGCCATCTTCTCCACGAACATCAGTCCGCGATTGCGCTCTTCGGGTGTCACGGCCAGATCGACGGTAAAGCGCGATTCGCCGCTTTCGCCACGCAACTGCACCGTGTCGGGGGCGCAAGCTTCGGCCACCGCCACGACGGGCAGCAGGCAGGCCAACAAGAGACCGGCAAGCGCCAGCATGACCGCGCGAGCACCCGTTCGACGCCCTGTCTGACTTATGGTCTGGCTTACTGTCTGGCGGTCGGTCTTCAGCGTCTTTCTTTTGCCTTCCTGTCCGGCCGTTCTCTGCGGTGCCGTCTCATACGTCACCCAGGAGTATGTGTTCAATCGCCGGCGTCCCGCCGGCTCAGAGCCGCTTCCCATGCGTTCACTTCCATCGCCATGCGTCCCCGCCGACCATCGACCACCCGGATCGCGAGCGCTTCGCCCGGTTGCAGATCCGAGAGACCCGACCGGCGCAGGACCTCGATATGTATGAACACATCTTCGGCCTTTCCGAAGACATTTGCAAAGCCAAAGCCCTTGGCCTTGTCGAACCACTTCACCCGAGCCGGTTCCAGTTCCGCCGAAAGCAGCACCTCTGGATCGAGATGATCGAAATCGGCCAGCGGGGCGCCCTCCGGCGCCTCCGGCGGCTCGATCTTGAGCACCTGCACCGCCTGCACGCCGCGATCGGTCTTCTGCACCTCGATCTCGATCTGCGCGCCATCGGCCACGGAACTCTGACCAAAGTTTCGCAGCACGTTCGCGTGCAGAAGAATGTCCGGCCCCCCCTCGTCCGCCACGACAAAGCCGAAGCCTTTGACGGGATCGAACCACTTCACTTTACCGGCGACGATATGAGCACCATTCGGCTGATTTTCCACTGTCTTCCCAACGCAATCCTGTTCCCCCGACCCAACTTGTGGATCAAACCCGGAAGCCTCCGCAAGGCGTCCGTCGACCTGATTTGTGTCAGGGTAGCTAACGATAAATTAACGATAGCACGGTTTGCCATTTCAAGTGACGTGAAATGTTTCTTGGCAAACAATAGTTTATCAGGGGTTAAGACGGATGACCTGCCAACCGTTTTTTCCTTCGCCCCTAACCCAACGGTACCTGTCATGTAGCCGAAAGGGTCCGTCTGCCCAGAATTCGATTTCTACCGGATCGATACGGAATCCGCCCCAGAAGGGTGGCCGCGAGGGGTTCGGACCATGAGTCGCGGTCACCTTCGCCACTTCCGCCATGAGCGCCCCGCGGGAAGACAGCGGCTGACTTTGACGCGACGCCCAGGCCCCCACCCGCGATTTCAGCGAGCGCGAGGCGTAATAGGAATCCGCTTGCGGTCCCTCCTCGCGGGTCACGGTCCCGCGCACGCGGATCTGGCGGCGCAGGCTCTTCCAGTGCATGACGAAGGCGGCCTTGCCCTCGGCATCCTTCTCGATCTCCTGCGCCTTCGCGCTGCCGTAATTGGTGTAGAAAACGAAGGCCGCCGGCTCGATTTCCTTCAACAGGACCATGCGCACGTTTGGCAAGCCGTTGGCGTCGACCGTGGCAAGCGCGATGGCGTTGGGATCGTTCGCCTCGGTCTTTTCCGCCTCCGCCAGCCATGCCCGGGCGATGGCAAAGGGATCGTCGCCCGCAAAAATGCCGTCTCTGTCACTCATTGTCTGTCCTCGTGTTCCTTCGGGCCGCGCCCGAGGTAGGCTTGCTTCATGCCGCCATGACACACCCGCCCCCCCGCCGCCGGGTTTGCAGGCATTGCGCCTTGTGGCGCCGATAGCGATACCCTAAACGGGCCTGTACGAACGATCTGGCGGAAAGGGCGGTCATGTCAAACGGGTTGATGGCGGGTAAGCGCGGGCTCATCATGGGGCTGGCGAACGACAAGTCGATTGCCTGGGGCATCGCGAAGGCACTCAGCGACGCGGGCGCGGAACTGGCGTTTTCCTATCAGGGCGAGGCGCTGAAGAAGCGGGTCGTGCCGCTGGCGGAGCAGCTGGGATCGAAGATCGTTCTGCCCTGCGACGTCGGTGACGAGGGCTCCATCGACATGCTCTTCGACACGCTGGGTCAGGAATGGGACGGACTCGATTTCGTGGTGCACGCCATCGGGTTCTCGGACAAGACCGAACTGCGCGGCCGCTACGTGGATACCACGCGCGGCAATTTCCAGATGACCATGGACATTTCCGTCTACAGCTTCACCGCCGTCATGCAGCGCGCCGAGAAGCTGATGCAGAACGGTGGCTCGGCCATCACGCTGACCTACTACGGCGCTGAACGCATCATGCCGCATTACAACGTGATGGGCGTGGCAAAGGCCGCACTCGAGGCCTCCGTGCGCTACATGGCCGAGGATCTTGGCAAGGACGGCATCCGGGTCAACGCGATCTCCGCAGGCCCGATCAAGACGCTCGCCGCCTCCGGCATCGGCGATTTCCGCTACATCATGAAGTGGAACGAGTACAATTCGCCGCTGCGCCGCAATGTGTCGATCGACGACGTGGGCGGTTCCGCGCTCTACCTGCTGTCGGACCTGTCGAACGGTGTCACCGGCGAGACGCACCACGTCGACAGCGGCTACCATATCGTCGGAATGAAGGCCGTCGACGCCCCCGACATCCAGAAGGGCTGACTTAAGGCCTGCGACGGGGCGAGGTCCGGAACGGGGCTTCGCAATGGAAACGTCGAGGTTTCCGTAACGGCGCGCGGCGAGGACAGGCTTGCCTCCCTTGCCTGCCCCGTCCTAAATCGCTGGCAATTCGAGATACGAGGATATCGCCATGGACAACCGTCTGCCGCATGAAAAGGGTTTTCACGTCAGCTGGGACCAGTTGCACCGCGACGCGCGGGCGCTCGCCTGGAGACTGCAGGGCCTGGGTCCCGACAATGGCGCGTGGCGTGCGGTTGTCGCAATCACCCGCGGCGGCATGGCGCCCGCGATGATCGTCGCGCGCGAACTGGATATCCGCATGGTCGACACGATCAGCGTCAAGAGTTACAACCACCAGACGCAGGCCGAACCGCGGGTCATCAAGTCGCCCGACATGGACGTCGTGGGCGACGGCACCGGGGTGCTGGTGGTCGACGATCTCGTGGACACCGGACGCACGCTGGAAGTGGTGCGCAGCCACATGCCCAAGGCGCATGTGGCCACCGTCTACGCCAAGCCCATGGGCAAGCCACAGGTGAACAGCTACATCACCGAAGTGAGCCAGGACACGTGGATCTTCTTTCCCTGGGACATGGCGCTGCAATACGTCAAACCTTACCACGGCACGGACGACTGATCCCGATCCGGCGCGATCCCCATTCATCCGGGTCGCGCTGACCGGACAGAGTCACGCTGACTGTGTCCCCGGAGTATTTGTACCAAGAAGAAGCGCGACGGTGCCTCTCGCGTCCCGGCTGCGCAGCCTGATTTCCGACGGTCGCACGGGCGCTTGGCGGCGTGGGCTTGAACCCCGGGGCGGGCTCTGCCAGCCTGCCGGCAAACGCGCGAGGCAGGATGATGACGACACGGACAAAGGCCACCTTCTTTCCCCCGATCCCGGAGGCGCAGCGCTGGCTGCAGGGCATCGAGTTTTCACCCGACCGGCCGCTGATCAACCTTGCGCAGGCCGCCCCGGCCGATCCGCCGCCCGCGCCGATGCTGGCGGCCATGGCGGAAATGCTGGGCGAGCCCGAGAGCCATCTTTACGGGCCGGTGCTGGGTCTGCCCGGACTGCGCGACGCACTGGCACAGGAGTGGTCGGGTCATTACGCAGGGTCCGTCGGTGCCGCCGAGGTCGGCATCACCGCAGGGTGCAACCAGGCCTTTGCCGCCGTCATGTCGGCGCTGACCACCGAAGGCGACGAGGTGCTGCTGCCTGTGCCGTGGTACTTCAATCACAAGATGTGGCTGGACATGGCTGGCGTGAAAGCGGTGCCCCTGCCCTGCGACGATCGCCTCATCCCCGACATGGAGGCCGCGCGGCGCCTGATCGGCGGACGCACGAAGGCCATCGTGCTCGTGACGCCCAACAACCCCACCGGGGCGGAATACCCGGCGCAGACCCTGCGCGCCCTCTATGACCTTTGCCGCGATACCGGGGTGAAGCTGGTGGTGGACGAGACCTACCGCGATTTCGATTCCCGTCCAGGCGCGCCGCACGACCTGTTGTCCGATCCCGACCGGGCCGACGTTCTGATCCAGCTTTACAGTTTTTCCAAGGCCTACCGGCTGACCGGCCACCGCATCGGCGCGATCATCGCCGCCGAAACCCTGTTGCACGAGGTAGAGAAGTTCCAGGATACCGTGGCGATCTGCGCGCCCTCCTTCGGGCAGAAAGCCGCGCTCTGGGGGCTGGAGAACCTCGCGCGCTGGAAGGCCGGTCAACGCGACGAGATCCTCGCCCGCCGCGCCGCGCTGGCCGATGCCTTCGGGCCGCTGGAGGCGCGGGGCTGGCGGCTGCGCGGTCTGGGCGCCTATTTCGCCTATGTGGAGCATCCCTTCGCCATGGGTGCCTCCGCGCTGGCGCCTTTGCTGGTGCGCGAGGCGCAGGCGCTTGTTCTGCCCGCAACCATGTTCATGCCACAGGGCGATGCCAGCGGCGAACGGTGCCTGCGCGTGGCCTTTGCCAATGCGGACGCGGCGCGGCTGCGGCTCTTTGCAGAGCGTCTGGCCGCCGTGGACCTGCCGCCCCTTGCACCCTGAGGGGTCGCGGCATAGACAGTCCCGAACCAGCGCGGGGAGGCAGTGATGAGCAAGAAATCTGGCGGTGTCGGCAAGACGGCGGGCTATATCCTTCTGGGCATGTTGCTGCTCGGCCTCGGCGGCTTCGGCGCCACGAATTTCGGTGGCCGCACCACCGCTATCGGCACGGTTGGCGACACCGACATCCCAGCGCAGGACTACTTCCGCGCCCTGCGGTCCGAGATCAACGCCCGGCAGGCACAGACCGGCCAGCCGCTGACGCTGGCCCAGGCCCGCGCCGAGGGCGTCACGGACGCGGTGCTGGCCCGTGTGCTGACCACCGCCGCGCTGGAGCATGAGGCGAAGGCCATGGGGCTTTCGGTCGGCGACACCCAGGTGGCGCAGGACGTGCGTGCCGTGCAGGCCTTTCAGGGCATCGACGGGCGCTTCAGCCGTGAAAACTACCGGATGGCACTGGAGAACGCCGGCTATTCAGAACGCGAGTTCGAAGAAAGCCTGCGTGGCGAGAGCGCCGCTCAACTGTTGCAGACCGCCGTTCAGGGCGGTGTGACCCTGCCCTCGGCCTATGTCGACACGCTCATCGCCTATACCGGCGAGCGCCGCGCCTTTACCTGGGCGGAGGTAGATACCGGGCTGGACAGCGGCCTGCCCACCCCGACCGAAGACGAATTGCGCGCCTTTTACGAGGCCGGCATCGACCGCTACACCCGCCCCGAGACGCGGCAGATCACCTATGCCTGGGTGACGCCCGAGATGATCATCGACAGCGTCGAGGTCGACGAGGCCGCCCTGCGCAAGGCCTACGAGGAGCGTCAGGCCGAGTTCAACATGCCCGAGCGGCGGCTGGTCGAACGGCTGGTCATGCCGAACGAGGCCGAGGCCCGCGATGCCGCCGAGAAGATCGCCGCCGGCACCCAGAGCTTTGCCGAGGTCGTCGCCTCGCGCGGCCTGAACCTCGCGGATACCGACCTTGGCGACGTCAACCAGGACGATCTCGGCGCGGCGGGCGAAGCCGTCTTCGGCACCGACGTGGGCGAAGTCGTCATGGCGCCGTCCAACCTTGGCCCCGCGCTGTTCCGTGTCAACGGCGTGCTGCCCGCCACCGCCACCGCCTTCGAGGACGCGATCCCCGATCTGCGCGGCACGCTGGCGCTGGACAAGGCGCGGCGCGTCATAGACGGGCAGATCAATGCACTGGACGAGGAACTGGCCGCCGGTGTCACGCTGGAGGAATTGGCCGAAACCACCGACCTTCAGCTTGGCACCATCGCATGGACCGGCAGCAACGCGGACGACATCGCGGGCTACGATGCCTTCAAGGCGAAGGCCGCCGGCACCACCCCGGAGGACTACCCGGAGATGGCCGAACTGGGCGACGGCGGGCTCTTTGCCCTGCGCGTGGACTCGGTCCAGCCCCCCGCGCCGATCCCCTTTGACGAGGTCCGCGACCGCGTCACCGCCGACTGGGAGGTGACGGCCCGCGCCGATGCCCGTGCCGCGCAAGCGGAGGACATGAAGACCGCGCTGGCCAACGGCGAAAGTTTCGAAGATCACGGCCTCAGCCCAAAAACCCAAAGTGGCCTGACCCGCAACGCCCGCGCCGAGGGCCTGCCGCCGGGCGCCATAGCGGAGGTCTTCGACCTCGAACGGGGCCAGGTCGCCGTGCTGAAGGGTGCAGGCACCGCATGGCTCCTGCGTCTGGACGAGATCCTGCCCGCCGACCTTGAAAACGACGTGGCGGGTCAGCTGCGTCAGATCTTTGCCGCGCAGGCGGATCAGGACGTGGCGCAGGACCTCTACCGCGCGCTGGCCATCGACGTCCAGCAGCGCGCCGGTGTGACAATCGACCAACAGGCGGTGAACGCCGTGCAAGCCAACTTCCAGTAAGGTCCGCCCATGTCCGCCCTGACCCCCGCCTTCGACGCCTTCGACACAGCCTACGGGCGCGGCGAGAACCAGGTGGTCTACACCCGTCTGGCCGCCGACCTCGACACACCGGTTTCGCTTATGTTGAAGCTGACCGGCGCGGCGAAGGATGCCTTTGTGCTGGAATCGGTGACCGGCGGGGAGGTGCGCGGGCGGTATTCCATCATCGGCATGAAGCCGGACCTGATCTGGAAATGCCACGGGCCCCAGGCCAGCCTGAATCGCATGGCGCGCTTTGACGCCGATGCTTTTGAACCCTGCGCCGAAGATCCCCTCACCGCGCTCCGCGCGCTGCTGGCGGAATCCAGGATCGACCTGCCGGAGGACCTGCCGCAGGCGGCGGCGGGGCTTTTCGGTTACTTGGGATACGACATGATCCGGCTGGTGGAACACCTGCCCGATGTGAACCCGGACCCGCTCGGCCTGCCCGACGCGGTTCTGATGCGCCCCTCGGTCATCGCCGTCCTCGACGGGGTGAAGGGTGAGGTGACGGTCGTCTCCCCCGCGTGGGTGCAGGATGGAGTTTCGGCCAGGGCCGCCTACGCGCAGGCCGCCGAACGCGTGATGGACGCGGTGCGCGATCTGGAACGCGCCATGCCGCAGGCCAGCCGCGACCTCGGCGACGCCGCCGAACTGGGAGAGCCGGTATCGAACTTCACCCGCGACGGCTACAAGGCCGCGGTGAACACGGCGAAGGAATACATCAAGGCGGGCGACATCTTTCAGGTGGTGCCCTCGCAGCGCTGGACGCAGGATTTCCCGCTACCGCCCTTCGCGCTTTATCGGTCCCTGCGGCGGACGAACCCCTCGCCCTTCATGTTCTACTTCAATTTCGGCGGCTTCCAGGTGATCGGCGCCAGCCCGGAGATCCTCGTGCGGGTCTTCGGCAACACGGTGACGATCCGCCCCATCGCAGGCACCCGACCGCGTGGTGCCACGCCCGAGGAGGACAAGGCGCTGGAGGAAGACCTGCTGTCGGATCAGAAGGAACTGGCCGAACACCTGATGCTGCTGGATCTTGGCCGTAACGACACGGGCCGCGTGTCGAAGATCGGCACCGTGCGCCCGACCGAGAAGTTCATCATCGAGCGTTACAGCCACGTCATGCACATCGTGTCCAACGTGGTGGGCGAGCTGTCGCCGGAGCATGACGCGCTGTCGGCCCTGCTGGCGGGGCTGCCTGCGGGCACGGTATCGGGTGCGCCAAAGGTCCGCGCGATGGAGATCATCGACGAGCTCGAGCCCGAAAAGCGCGGTGTCTACGGAGGCGGCGTCGGCTACTTCAGCGCGGGTGGCGACATGGACATGTGCATCGCCCTGCGCACCGCCATCGTCAAGGATGCAAAGCTCTACATCCAGGCCGGCGGCGGCGTGGTCTACGACAGCGATCCCGAAGCTGAGTACATGGAAACCGTGCACAAATCCAACGCCATCCGTCGCGCGGCGGCGGACGCGGCGCGATTTACCGGCGGCGGAAACGGCTGACGCCCGCCCGCAGATGCAGGGGCGCTGCCTCTCTTCTCCTGCCGAGCATTCACCCCGGAGGTATTTGGACCAAGAAGAAAGCCGGTCGCGGGGTATCCCGGACCGGCTTTGCTTTCGATGTGGGATCATGCCCGGGCGGCGGCATGGTCCGGTATTGCAGGCTCAGTTGATGAGCTTGGGCTTGGGCGCGTGGGTCGCGGTCTTCGGCATGACGCCGAGGCGGCGGGCCACTTCGGTATAGGCGTCGGTCAGGTTGCCAAGGTCCTGACGGAAAACGTCCTTGTCCAGTTTCTGACCGCTTTCCATGTCCCACAGGCGCATGGAGTCTGGGCTGATCTCGTCCGCCACGATCAGGCGCTGGAAGTCGCCGTCGTAGACGCGGCCGATCTCGATCTTGAAGTCGACGAGGCGGATGCCCACGCCGTACATCAGGCCCGAGAGGTAATCGTTGACCCGCAGCGCCAGCGCCACGATGTCGTCCATGTCCTGCTGGCTGGCCCAGCCGAAGGCGGCGATATGCTCTTCGGTCACCAGCGGGTCGCCCAGCTTGTCGTCCTTGTAGCAGTATTCCACGATCGGACGCGGCAGCGGCGTGCCCTCCTCGATGCCGAGCCGCTTTGACAGCGAACCGGCGGCGAAGTTGCGCACGATGATTTCCAGCGGGATGATCTCTGCCGCGCGGACCAGTTGCTCGCGCATGTTCAGCCGCTTGATGAAATGCGTCGGCACGCCGATCGTGTTCAGGCCAGTCATGAAGAATTCGGAGAGGCGGTTGTTCAGCACGCCCTTGCCTTCGATCACGTCCTTCTTCTGCGCGTTGAAGGCGGTGGCGTCGTCCTTGAAGTACTGAACGATGGTGCCCGGCTCCGGGCCTTCGTAAAGGATCTTTGCCTTGCCTTCGTAAATCTTCTTGCGGCGTGCCATGGGGCCCCTTTCGAAACGGGAAAACCGCGCTGGGAAGCGCGGTGTCGCGCTCCTTCTATGCTCTATCCCCGTACGCCGCAAGAGCCGCGAGTGCCCCGGCGGGATTGCCGCAGGCGCCCGGGCAGGATTGCCGCAAACGGCAGTGCGCTCTTGCGCGGGGGCGCGTGCGAAGGCATACCGATCAACAACCACGAACCACCCGAGGGGAGCGAGACCCATGACCAGCTTTGACGACCGCGAAAACGCGTTCGAGAACAAATACGCGCACGATCAGGAAATGCAGTTCAAGGCCGAGGCCCGTACCAACAAGCTGCTCGGCCTCTGGGCGGCCGACCTGCTGGGCCGGACCGGCGACGCGGCGAACCAGTATGCCATCGAAGTGGTGAAGGCCGATTTCGAGGAGGCCGGCCACGAGGACGTGGTGCGCAAGCTGGTCGCCGATCTGGGCGACAAGGCCACCGCCGACGAGATCCGCGCCAAGCGCGCGGAACTGGTGCCGGTCGCCAAGGGCCAGATCATGTCCGAAACGAAGTGAGCCACGGGCTCGCCGGAGTGACAAAGGGGCGCGGCCTTCGGGCGGCGCCTTTTTCGTTTCAATGCAGCAAGGAACGTTTGCCTGGGCGCCGCCACCCACCGTCACGAGTCCGACCCCTGCGTTAACCGCGCTGACGGGAAGGGCGAAACCGATCCCAACCCATAGCGCGCCGTTAACGCCGGACGCCTAGACCCTTGGAGCAGTCTAGGTCCCAGGGGTCAGCGGAGCGGGTGTATTGAATCAGGTCTTCATGCGGGTGTCGGTGTCGGCGCGGCGCTATCTTCCCATCACCCTCGGCACCGCGCTGCTGGCGCTGCTCTGGCACAAGGCGCGCGACCTCGACTGGGAGGCCGTCGGTCATGCCTTGACCGCCATCGCGCCGCTGACCTGGGCGCTGGCGGTGCTCGCCACGGCAGTCAGCTTCTGGGCCGTGGCGCAATACGACGTCATCGCACACCGCCATTTCCGCACCGGCTACGCGCCGCGCACGACCCGCAACGCGGGCGCCGCCGCCATCGCCGTGGGACAGACAACCGGCTTCGGACCCGCCGTTGGCGCCGCGCTGCGCTGGCGGGTGATGCCCGCGCTCGGTCATGGCATGGTCCTGCGCATCACCACCTTCGTCACGCTGGGCTTCTTCGCTGCCTGGGGGCTGCTGGCCGCCACCGTGGCCCTGCCGCTACTGGCGGGGGTGGGCTGGCTGGCGCTGCTCCTGCTCCCCCTTGCCCTCGCCGCAATGGCATTCGCGCTTTTGCGGCACCCGCGCCTGACGCACGGGGGCCGCGCGATGGAGCTTCCTTCCATCTCTGCCTTCCTCACCATGACTGCGCTCGCCGCCGTGGACCTCCTCTTTGCCGGGCTCGCCCTGTGGCTCCTGCTGCCCGAAGGGCTGGCCCCCGCGCTGCCGATCCTGATCGCCGCCTTCGCGCTGTCGCTGGGCGCGGGGATGGCGGGCGGCACGCCCGGCGGCGTCGGCCCGTTCGAACTCACCCTGGTCGCCCTGCTGCCCGGCACCGCCACGCCCGAACTCGCCGCGTCGCTCATCGCCTTCCGCATGGTCTACTACGCCCTGCCCTGCGTGATCGGCGCCGCCTGGGCGCTGCTGACCCCGCCCGCACAACACCGCCGGTTGCCGCCGCTGACCGCCACCCTGCAGGGGCGCCGTGCCGAACTGGGCATCGCCGCGCAGAATGACCACCGCGCGCTGGTGACCTTCTCCGCCGAAGGCGTCGCCCTGCGCACGCCACAGACGCTGACTCTCTTTCTCGGTGCCGCCGAAGGGCATCTTGCCGCCCTGCTCCCGGCCCTCGAACGTGCCGCCCGCGAGGAAAATCGCTATGCCTGCCTCTACAAACTGACAGACCGTGACGCGGTCGTCGCCCGCGCCCAAGGCTGGCACGTTGCCCCCTTCGCCGTGGAGGCGGTCATCGATCCCCGACGCCACGACCTCACAGGCCCCGGCCACCGCCAGTTGCGCCGTTTCCTGCGCAAGGCAGAAAACGCGGGCCTCTCCTTTGGCCCCATCACCGCCCCCGACTGGGAGCGCATGACCGAAATCCATTGCGCATGGGAGGACAGCCACGGCACCGAACGCGGGCTGACCATGGGACGCTTCTGCCCGCTCTACCTCCGTGACAAGCCGCTCTTTGGGGCATGGCTCGATGGACGCCTCGTTGCCTACACCAGCTGGCTGGAGGCGCCGGGAACGCTCTCGCTCGACGTCATGCGCCACGAGGCAGACCTGCCGCAGGGCTGCATGCACGGGCTGATCCAGACGGTCATCGGGCACGCCCGCACCAACGGCCTGACAAACGTCAGCCTCGCCGCCCTTCCGCATCCCTCGCTCCCCGGCCGCATCGCCGATTGCGCCGGCCTCGCCCGGTTCAAGACCAGCTTCGCCCCGCAGTGGCGACCGTTATATATCGGTGCGGGCAACCCGCTGGCGCTGGCGATCTGCGCGGCCGACATCCGGCTGGGCATCCTCCGGCCCGCGCCGCTCAGCCGCACCACGCAGGAGATGTGGCAGCTCGATTCGCTCATTTCCCCGCTGGAGGAAACGCCCCCCGTGGTAGAGGGCATCCCTATCCGCCATGCGGGCTGAGCCGCCCAAAGGCGCGCTCCCAAATCGCCCGAGAGTAATAGCCCGTGCCCGGAGCATGGACATTCTGCAGCCGATCTGACCAGATGCCGCAAAAATGCGGCCTCTGGCCGATACGGACGGAGACCCCATGACCGATACCCTGCGCGGCTGCCTCTGGATGACGGGGGCGATTGCCTGTTTCTCGACCATGGCCGTCGCTGGCCGCGCGGTCAGTCTCGACCTCGACACCTTCGAAATCATGCTCTGGCGGTCGCTGATCGGGATCGTCCTCGTGCTCGCGGCCTCCAGCCTTGCGCGGACGCGCCGCCAGATCACCACGCGGTCGATGCACCTGCACTTCGTACGCAACCTGTTCCACTTCTCCGGCCAGAACCTGTGGTTCTATTCAATAACTGTAATTCCGCTCGCGCAGGTCTTTGCGCTCGAATTCACCCTGCCGTTCTGGGTCATGCTGATGAGCCCTCTGATCCTCGGCGAACGACTGACGCGGAACCGAATCGCCGCCGCCGTGGTGGGTTTCGTCGGCATCCTGATCGTCACGCGCCCCTCGCCAGAAACGCTGGAGTTCGGGCAGGCCACTGCGGCCATGGCAGCGGTGGGCTTTGCCGGGTCGGCGGTCTTTACCCGGCTTCTGACCCGGACAGAGACGATCACCTGCATCCTGTTCTGGCTGACGGTGATGCAGGCGATCTTTGGTCTGATCTGCGCCGGGCTGGACGGCGACATCGCCCTGCCCTCCACTGCCAGCTGGCCATGGGTGGCGCTGATCGCCCTTGCGGGTCTCGTCGCGCATTTCTGCCTGACAAAGGCGCTCAGCCTCGCGCCTGCCACCGTGGTCATGCCGATCGATTTCGCCCGCCTTCCGGTCATCGCCATCGTCGGAATGCTGCTTTACGCGGAACCCCTTGATCCGTGGGTGCTTGCAGGGGCCGCAGTGATTTTTGCCGCCAATTACGCGAACATCCGCTATGAAACACGCCCTGACCGGGCGTTGACGTAACCCCCGCCGCATCGTCGGGCACCGCGGCCCGGCCCGGCGCAGACCCTTAGGACTGTTACATAAACGTTACGGGAACCCCGATCACGGCTGCGTGACGTTCCGTCAAAATTGATCTGATCCCCCCCACCGCCGTAGCGTCGACGGCGGAGACACCCCGCACCGGGGAAGAGGGACATACCATGAAGAAATTTACGACCGGGGCAGCCCTGCTGGCCCTGAGCAGCACCACCGCTATGGCGGCCGGCCTCGACCGTTCGGGTCAGAGCGTGTCCGCCATCTTCGCCCCGAGCGGCACCACCACGCTCAGCTACGGCGTGGTCATGCCGCAGGTTACAGGCCGCGACATCGGCGCTGGCGGGTCCTACGAAAACGTTGGCGAAACCTACGGTCAGGGCAGCATCGCGCATACACACCAGATCAACGACAGCGCCAACTTCGCGCTGATCATCGACCAGCCATACGGTGCCGATATCAACTACGCAACGGCCCCGACCGCCAGCCGTCTTGGCGGCACCGGCGCGGACTTCAACAGCCTCGCGCTGACCGCCGTCGCACGCTACAAGGTCACCGACCGGATCAGCGTCTTCGGCGGTGTTTCGGCTCAGCGGCTCGATTCCACCGTGAACCTGAACGGCTTTGCCTATCAGCAGGGTATCGTGTTGGGCGGTGTCGCCGCCGGCATCCCCGGCATCGACGCGCAGACCGTTGGCGCGGCCGTGTCCTGCACGCCGCAGGCCGCCGCCGCCGGCATTGCCTGCTCGCCCGCCCAGCCCCTCGCCGCCGCTGCCATCGACGGCGCAACCGGCGGCAACTCTGCCACTGTGATCGGTCAAGCCGCAGCTGGCCTCGCCGGCTTTGCCCTGACCGGCGGCTACCGCTTCCGCATGAACCAGACGACCGAACCGCACTATCTGATCGGCGCCGCCTACGAGATCCCCGCCATCGCCCTGCGCGTTGCGGGCACCTACCACTTCGAGACCCGGCACACGGCCAAGACGGTCGAGAACGTCCTCGGCGCCACCACCAACGGCACAGTGGAATTCGTCACGCCGCAAAGCTTCAATCTCGAAGCCCAGACCGGCATCGCCAAGGGCACCCTGCTCACCGCGTCCTGGCGCTGGACCGAATTCTCCGCCGTTGACCTCGTGCCCGACCGCCTCGGTCGTGATCTCGTGAACCTCGACGACTCGAACCGTTATACGCTGGGCCTCGCACGGCAGTTCTCGGACAAGCTCGCCCTCTCGACCACGGTCTCCTACGAACCCGAGGGCGATGAACTCGTCTCCCCCCTCGGCCCGACCAACGGCCTTGTGGGTCTGTCGCTGGGTGGCCGCTGGACCGATGGCCCGCTCAACATCTCCGGCGGCGTCAACTACTCCTGGCTGGGCGACGCCAAGCCGGAGGTCGGCGGCAACGCGCAGGCCAACTTCACCGACAACCACGCCGTCGGCGTCGGTTTCAAGGTTGACATGAAGTTCTGAGCCCCGCCGCCACGGCGCCACAGCGCCACATGGGCCGCCCTCGGGGCGGCCCTTTTCCTGTGCCATTTGACGCCGACGCCCGCCGCCCCTAAACATCGCCCGACCCGCTGCCAGAGGACGCGCCCCATGCTCTACCCCACCGCCGCCGACTGGCTGAACGCACCGCAAAAGCGCGTCGTCCTCTTCGCCATGTCGGGCCTGGGCAAGACCCACGTGTCCAATCTCCTTCGCGACAGCGGCCAGTGGTTCCACTACTCCATCGACTACCGGATCGGCACCCGGTATATGGGCGAATACATCGCCGACAACGCCAAGCGCGAAGCAATGAAGGTTCCCTTCCTGCGCGACCTGCTGATGTCTGACTCGATCTACATCGGCTCCAACATCACCTTCGATAATCTCACGCCGGTCTCCACCTACCTCGGCAAACCCGGCAATCCCGATAAGGGCGGTCTCCCGATGGAGGAATACGTGCGTCGCCAGGCCCAGTTCGACCGCGCCGAACGTGCCGCCCTGCTTGATACCGAATATTTCATCGACCGCGCGCAGGCACTGTACGGCTACCCGCATTTCATCTGCGACACCGGCGGGTCGATCTGCGAATGGGTCGACCCCGAAGATCCCCGCGATCCGATCCTCACCGCCCTGTCAAAGGTCGCGCTCATGGTCTGGATTCGCGGCTCCGACGCCCACACGGCCGAACTCATCCGCCGCTTCGACCGCGCGCCCAAGCCCATGGCCTACCGCGCCGACTTCCTCGCTTCCGCCTGGGAACGCTACCTCACGGAAACCGGCCTGACCGAAGCCCAGGTCGACCCCGACGCCTTCATTCGCTGGACCTATGCCCAGGCGCTGGCGCACCGCCAGCCCCTTTATCAGGCCATGGCCGACAACTGGGGCGTCATCGTCGATGCCTCCGACATGGCCCGCGTGAAGACGGTACAGGATTTTGAATCGGTAATCGCGAACGTGTTGCCAAAGACCTGAAAGCGGACGCCTTACCGCTGAAAGCTGGCCTTGCGAGACGCCGGTTCGACTGCCTGACAGGAGACACGTCAGAAAAACCGTTGGCCGCTGATTGCCCCGCCCCGAGCGTGCAAATCACTTGCATTACCGCGTGACGGCGGGGATGCTCGACACGTTCAAGGTGAACACCACTGCCGCATTCTCCCGGAATGCAGTGCGAGCGGGCAAGGAGCGGCGATGATAGCGGTATTCATATTACATGTATTGTTCTTTTCCGGCATCGCGCTGGCCCTGACGATCCTGCCAAGACCAAGTCGGGCAGTCAGCCTTTATGCGTATCTGTCGGTAATCCTGATTATTGGCGGCTTTCTGGGAAATGCATATTCCCTGCCGATTACGGATGATGTCACCGTGAGTGGCGGCAATATCGTCTATGGCGCATTCATGTTGACATCGATCCTGTTCGTTCTGGTAGAGCGCGACGTTTTCATAATTCGTCGCGTGATCGTCCTCGTCGCCGCGGTCGATGCCTTCAATATCCTTCTTTCGAGTCTTGTCACCAGATCTATCGGCACGCCAGGAATAATAAATCCGCATGGGACTCCGGCCGCGCTTTTTGAAAGTTCTATTTCTCTTATCCTGTTGGGCGGCGTTCTGATCATCCTCGAACTTTCCGTCATGCTGATCCTTTTCGAATGGATTAAGCGGTTCTCACTATCCCAGACTGTGGTCGGCGCTGCATACCTGACTACATTCGTGGCGATCTTGTGTTTCGACGGGATTGCCTTCCCCCTGATCGCCTTCGGCACAGCGCCCGAAGTGATCGCCATTGTGTTTGGCGGCTTTACCGGGAAATTTCTGACGGCTACATCCTACAGCCTGGCAATTCTGGCGTTCATGGCGATATTCCCTGCACGTTTTTCCGCGTATTTGAAAGACAACGTATTTACCTGGCGCATGCTTTTGTCATCGAGCAGTGAAATCATTCGCGATCTCGAAGACAAGGATGCACTCTTGACAAAATCCCAATCCAGACTTGCCCATTCCGCGCAACTCGCCGGGCTCGGGTATGCCATTGCCGACATCGCCACCGGCAGGATTGTCGAGAGCGACGATGCATATGCGAACATGCACGGCATGTCAGCGAAAGACATTGACGGGCTTGATATAGACCGTGACATGATCGGGATTCTGGTTCTTGACGACGACCGGGAAAAAGCCACAGCCCTGCGGGAAAGGTTGAAGAACGGGGAAACCGTTACGGGAGAATTGCGCCATGTCCTGCCAGGTGGCGAGGTGCGATCACTGCGCAAGATTTTTTCTCCCTTTGATCCGGAATGGAAAACAAGCACCCTGTACGAAGTTGTCGGTCAGGACGTTACCGAGACCCGGCAACTTCAGGAAAGGCTGTTTCAGGCTCAGAAAATGGATGCCATCGGCAAGCTGACCGGCGGTATTGCCCATGATTTCAACAATCTTCTGGCCGTGACCATGGGCAATCTGGAACTGCTGGACGACGAACTGACGGACCCAGAGCAGAAATCCCTGATTCAGAACTGCCTGAACTCCACAAAACGCGGGGCCGAACTCACCCGGAACATGCTCAGCTTTGCGCGCAAGGCCCGGCTCGAGACCACGGTCGTCAACCTCAACCAGATCGTGCGCGATTCCGGAAACTGGGTCAGCCGGACCTTGCCATCAACCATCGAGGTGGAGACCGCGCTTGCCCCGGATCTGTGGCCCATCGAAATAGATGCAGCCTCGACCGAAAGCAGTTTGCTCAATCTCACCTTGAATGCGCGCGACGCGATGCAAAAGGGCGGAAAGCTGACCATTACGACGGCCAATGCAATCATTGCCGAGAACTCAGACGAAGCGCGCGATCTGGACATCACGCCCGGACGATACGTTGTCCTGACAGTCTCCGATACGGGCGAAGGCATTTCGCCTGAAAAGATGAAAAACATCTTCGATCCCTTCTATACCACCAAGGGCGTCGGCAAGGGGTCCGGTTTGGGGCTGTCTATGGTCGACGGTTTCATGCAGCAATCCGGCGGCGTTGTACGGGTTACATCGCAGGTCGGCGTCGGAACGACCTTCAGACTTTTCTTCCGCGCGTCGGATGTACTCCTGACGGCCAGACCCGCCGCGCCGGAGGGTCCATCAAAAACCGTCACTGCCGGAAAACCGAAGATCCTTCTGGCCGAAGACAACGTCGACGTCCTTTTCGCCATCCGCAGAACGTTGGAGAAACACGGCTATCAGGTGATTGAATCGACGTCCGGGGACGATGCCTTCCGGGCCTACGAACAGCATCCGGATATGGATCTCCTGCTGACGGATATCGTGATGCCGGGGGATTTGCAGGGCGACGCTCTCGCCGCGGCACTGCGGGAACTGCGTCCGGACCTACCCGTTGTCTTCATGTCCGGGAACGCCGACGAAGATCCGGTAAACTCGTCAGTAGCGCAATCGAACGACGTGCGGTTGATGAAGCCGGTCACCCGCGAGGCCCTGCTGAGCGCGGTCGGTGCCATGCTCAAGAACGAAAAGAAGACCAAGGACTGACCGAAGGGCGGCAGCGACGGTCCGATCGTCGTCTTTCTTCGCTGGAGCCAAAATCCGCAATTAACCGTCTTTTGTGGCATCGAGGCCAAAATTTTTAAGGATTCCCTAATGCTGTCAGACTAACCAATTGATATTCAACGATCCAGAAGGGTGTCCCATCGTGGGACGGCCGCTCCGGGGCGACCTCAGTCCTGCCGGGCTCCCGCCCCCAAGGGCCGCTCGTCATCCGCCATGAAGCCGCAGCCGACCATGGCCCCTTCCAGCGCCTCCTCGGCCCCGATCAGCGGGAAGGCAAAGACCAGGCTCCCCCCCGAGACGCTCTCGATCACCACGCCTTTTCCGCCCCGCATCGCCCGCATCAAGGGGTCCTCCGGCACGATCGGCGCAGTCACCCCGTTCGCGATCGAATTGAAGGTTTTCTCGAAGGTCCGCCCATCCACCGTGAGCGCCAGCCTTTGCACCCCCGGCGGCACGCCCGGGATCATCAGATCGGAAATCCCGCCATCCTGACAGAAATAATACAGCCCATGCCGCCCGTTCTGGGTGTCGATCCCGGCCCAGACGATTGTCCCCTCCTGGATCGCGCCCGAGTTCCACATCGGGATATGCTCCGAGGGCTGGATATGGTCCGCATCACACAGCCGCCGGAGGCAGGCGTGGAAATTCGGATTGTCCGCCGGTCCGTCGCTGGCCATGCAATTCCCCGTGCAGGAATTCGTCTGCGCCGCCACCGGTCCAGCCGCGAAGGAGGCCAGCACCGCGCCAAGGGTCGCCAAGGCTTTCATGTTCAATTCCTCGCAACAAATACCTGTCAAGCATGGCCCCGGACCCCGAGTCGCCGCAACCCTCCGTGTCCCCGGCCCACGCGGCCTTGTTCCGGGGGCGTGCTTGGCCTATCTCTCGCGCGCAATCATTCAGGAACTGACACCATGCCCATTCGCCTGCCTTCGGACCTGCCCGCCTTCGACGTGCTCACGCGCGAGGGCGTCATGGTCATGTCCGATGAACAGGCCTCGCGACAGGATATCCGCCCGCTGCGGATCGGGCTCCTGAACCTGATGCCGAAGAAAATCCAGACAGAAAACCAGTTCGCCCGCCTCATCGGCGCGACGCCGCTTCAGATCGACTTTCAACTGATCCGCATGAGCGAGCACCAGACGAAAAACACCGCCGCCGAGCATATGGAGGCCTTCTATCGGCCGTTTTCAGACGTCGAAGCGTCGGGCGAAAAACTGGACGGGCTGCTCATTACCGGCGCCCCGATAGAACACCTGCCCTTCGAAGAGGTCACCTACTGGGACGAACTGCGGCGGGTCTTTGACTGGACGCAGACCCATGTACATTCGACCTTTGGGGTGTGCTGGGGCGGCATGGCGATGATCTACCACTTCCACGGCGTGAAGAAGCATATACTCGACCACAAGGCCTTTGGCGCGGTGCGGCATCGCAACCTCCAGCCAGCCTCTCCCTACTTGCGCGGGTTTTCGGACGACATGGTGATCCCGGTCTCCCGCTGGACAGAGATGCATCGCGACGAGATTATCGCCGCCGGCCTGCCGATCCTGATCGACAGCGATCTGACCGGCCCCTGTCTGGTGGAGGATCCGGATCATCGCGCGCTCTATGTCTTCAACCATTTCGAGTATGACAGCGGTACCCTGAAGGAAGAGTACGATCGCGACGTGGAAGCGGGAAAGCCGATCAACGTCCCCGCGAACTACTACCCGGATGACGATCCCTCAAAGCCGCCGCAGAATCGTTGGCGCAGTCACGCGCACCTGCTTTATGGCAATTGGGTGAACCAGATTTATCAGACGACGCCCTATGCGTTGTCCGACATCGGCAGCGCCGGGTAAGGCCAAAGCCATGTGGGAATCCCTCCTCGCGGTTCCCGCCCTCGGCTGGGGGCTGAGCCATCTTGTCGCCACCGCGCGCGAACGCCGGGCAGAGCGGGATTTTCCGCCGGAGGGCGATTTTGTCACTGTGAGCGGCAGCCGCGTGCACTACGTGCAGCGCGGCAGCGGCCCGGATGTGGTGCTGATCCACGGCATGTCCGGCAACCTGCGCGATATGACTTTCCAGTTCGTCGACCGTCTGGCGGAACGCTACCGCGTCACCGCTTTCGACCGGCCCGGCATGGGCTATACCGACCGCTTGCACGACGCGGGGGAAACGCTGGTGGAGCAGGCCGCCCTGCTGTCTTCCGCCGCCCGCAGGCTGGGGCTGGAGCGACCCGTGGTCATGGGCCAGAGCTACGGCGGATCGGTCGCGCTGGCCTGGGCCGTGGCATTCCCGGAAACGTTGTCTGCGCTCGTGCTGACGGCCAGCCCCTCGCACCCTTGGGACGGCGGCATGTCGCGGCTTTACCGGGTCAATTCGCACCCACTTTGGGGCCCGCTGGCCATCCCGTTCGAGGCGGCCTGGGTGACGCGGGCCTTTGTACGGCGGGCCACGGCCAGCGTCTTTGCCCCGCAGATGATGCCGGACGGTTACGCCGACCATATCGGCGCCGCTCTGACCGTCCGTCGGAGGGCGCTGCGCGCCAATGCGCTGCACCGGTGGGGTCTGCTGGATCAGATCCGGGAGCTGGAACCGCGATATGCCGATCTAGCCATGCCGATCGAGATGGTACATGGCACGGCGGACGACACGGTCTTCATCGACATCCACTCGGCACGGCTGGCCGATCGCCTGCCCCACGCGCATCTGACGGTGCTGGAGGGCATCGGTCACATGCCGCATCACGTTCGGCAGGGCGCGGTCATCGAGGCGATCAACCGCGCCCATGCTCGGGCGTCATCCGGCGTCTGAGATATCCGCCTCAGAGACCATCGTGGCGGGCGACGTCGTGTAGCGGCCCGACTGGCTTTCGTTCAGGACCACGACGCGTGTGCCGTTCTCCACTTGCGCCGCGAGGTCGATGATGTCCTGATTGAACAGCCGAATACAGCCCGAGGACACCGCGTGTCCGATGGAGGCCGGACTGCGGGTCCCGTGAATGCGATAGAGCGTGTCCTTGCCGTTGCGATAAAGATACAGCGCCCGCGCGCCCAGCGGATTGTCCAGTCCGCCGTCCATGCCGCCCGCGAACTGCTTGTAAACCTCTGGCTCGCGGCGGATCATGTTTTGCGTCGGGGTCCATGTCGGCCACTCCCGCTTGAACGCGATCTTCGCCTCACCGGAAAAGGCCTTCCCCGCCGCGCCGACAGCGACGGTGTAGGACATGGCGCGGTCGTCGCCCAGCAGATGATACAGCTTGCGCGCGCCGGGATCGACGACGATGGTGCCAGCCTTGTAAGGCGCATAATACGGCACTTCCTTGCGCTTCTTCGCCTCGCTCAAAAGGTGCTCCGGGACGGCCGGGACGGTGACATCGCCGTCCTGTGTCGAAGTATACATTGCCAGCGTCGACGCCCTCAACGGCTCGCTGCGCGGCGGCTCGGGCGGCAGGTGGTACACCTCTTCGAGATAGCCCTGCTCATTGCGCTCGACCGAAGCTTCTGAGACCTCGGAATCGAGCAGCGCCGCGGCGGGAGCCTGCCCGACGGGGGAAACCGGCTCTCCACAGGCGGCGAGCAGGCCAAGCATGGCGAGCGCGAGAAGCGGTGTACGTGTCATGAATGCCCTTCCGGATGTCTGTCAGCGGCGCTGCAACGAACACAAGCCCTGCCCGCGCAGCCGTTTCGCAGGGCAAACGATTGATCCGGCGGGATTGTTCCCGCGAATTCTTCCGCCACGGCACCCTTGCCCGGACGAACCCGTCGCGCAAGCCGGATAACACCTTTGCCCGTTTGCCAAGCCCCCGTGCCGACGCCATACTCATCCGACGCCAGGAGGACCCCCCATGCCACAGGATCTGCCGTTCGACGGTGCCATAACCGACTACGCCCGCACCGAGGCCCCGCAGGAGGTACGCGAAAGCATCGCCCATGTGGAGAAGGACGACATCCTCGACCCCGGATACCCCTACCGCGAGCAGATGTCGCGCAAGGCCTACGACCGCGAGATGAAAGCCCTACAGATCGAACTGGTAAAGATGCAGGCCTGGGCCAGGGAAAGCGGCCACCGCGTCGCCATGGTCTTCGAAGGCCGCGACGCCGCCGGCAAGGGTGGAACAATCGCGCGATTCCGCATGAACCTCAACCCGCGCGGCGCCCGCGTGGTGGCCCTGCCCAAGCCCACGGATCGCGAAGCCACGCAGTGGTACTTCCAGCGCTACATCGACCACCTGCCCGCCGCAGGGGAAATCGTCTTTTATGACCGCTCGTGGTACAATCGCGGCGTGGTGGAGCAGGTCTTCGGCTTTTGCAGCAACGAGCAACGCGAACATTTCTTTGCACAGGTGCCGGACTTCGAGCGGATGCTGGTGGACGAAGGCATCCACCTTTTCAAATTCTGGCTGAACGTTGGTCGCGCCGAGCAGCTTCGGCGCTTTCTGAAACGCGAGGCCGATCCGCTGAAACAGTGGAAACTGAGCTGGATCGATGTCGAGGGGCTGAAACACTGGGATGCCTACTCCGCTGCCATTCAGGAGACCCTGACCCGATCGCACAGCGCGATGGCGCCCTGGACGGTGATCCGCTCCGACGACAAGAAACGTGCCCGCCTCTCGGCCATTCGCCACGTGCTGAGCCATCTTGATTACCCGCGCAAGGACCGCGAGGCCGTGGGTGCCCCCGACCCCGCCATTACCGGCGGGCCGGAAATCTGGGGCGCCTGATCCCCCTTCCAGACGCGACCCCGAGTGGTTAAGTCTCTGGAAGGAGGCCCCCATGTCAAAACGCGGCTATCACCACGGCAACCTGCGCCAGGCGCTGGTCGATGCCGCCTTGCAGTTGATCGAGGAAAAGGGCCCGACCGGCTTTACCCTCTCGGAGGCCGCAAAGCAGGCTGGCGTCACCCCCGCCGCCGTCTACCGGCATTTTGACGGTCGCGAGGATCTGATCGCCGAAGCCGCGCGCCAGGGTTACGAGATCTTTGGCGATGTCATGCAATACGCCTATGACAAGGGGCAGCCGTCGGCGCTTGCCTCTTTCGAGGCAACCGGGCGCGCCTACCTCGCCTTTGCCCGCAAGTATCCCGGCCACTACATCGCCATGTTCGAAAGCGGCGTGTCGGTGAACCGCTCGCCGGAACTGGCTCAGGCCTCCGCGCGTGCGCGCGGCGTGCTGGAAAAGGCCGCCAACCAACTGTCCCAGCACATTCCCGAAGGCCAGCGCCCGCCCGCCGCGATGTTCTCCGCCCATATCTGGGCCATGTCGCACGGCGTCGTCGAACTCTTCGCGAGGAATTCACCGGGGACGCAATCCCCCTTCCCGCCGGAAGACCTGCTGGAAACCGGCATCGGCGTGTACCTTCGCGGCCTCGGCCTGATCCCTCCCGACTCCTGACCCGGTCCGATTGACCCCAAGCCCCGAACCGGTCACAACGCCCCTGCTTCTTCTTGGTCCAAATACTCCCGGGGGTCCGGGGGCCGGCCCCCCGGGTCACGCCCCCCGGTCAAACCCCGCCCCGATGCAACAACCGGACACCATGACCCAGACCTTCTACCTCGGCCTCGGCGGCCAGAAATGCGGCTCAACCTGGATCCGCGAATACCTGCACCGCCAGCATGGTTCCGACTTCGGACGCCTGGGCGAATACCAGATCTGGGAACACAGGCTGGGCGGCGTCTTTGCCCGGTACGAGGTACCCGCCCCCTCGCCGGTCGAACGCCTGCGGGCCGAGGCGAAGCGTACCTTCGGCGCCTCTGAGCCCGCCCAGCATCTGCGTTGGCGGCTGCAATCCTCGCCGGACGCCTATTTCGACTATTTCGCGGACCTGCTGGCGCAGCCGGAAATCGAGCGCACCGGCGACATCTCCCCGTCGTACGCGGCCCTTCCACCCGAGACCCTGACCCTGATAAAACAGGGGTTCGAGACGCGCGGCATCGCGGTGCGGGCGATCTTCTCCATGCGCGACCCCGTCGACCGCATCCGATCCCACATGCGGATGGAAATGGCGAAGGGCCGCCTCACCCCGTCAGATGACAATGCCATTCCCCTGCGTGCCTTCTACGCCTCTGATGAGGCCACAGCCCGCACCCGCTACGACCGGACCCTTCAGGCGCTGGACGCTGTCTTTGATCCAGCCGACGTGCACCTCGCGCTGTTCGAGAGCCTCTTTCGTCCCACGGGCATTGTGGCGCTGGCGCAATTCGCCGAGGTTCCGGTCGATGCCGACGCGGGCGCAGTGATGGTGAACGCTCGGGAAAAAGGCTCCGGCCTTCCCGAGGACCTCGTGGCCGAGATCGCCACTCACTATGCCCCGGTCTACCGCGCCGTGGCCGAGCGTTTCCCGCAGGTCACAACGCTCTGGCCTTCGGCAAAATACGTGCTTACCAGCGCATGAGGCCCGCACGTGCGAGGCTTTCCGGGCCTTCGTAACGCATACTGGCCTCGTCTAGAAATCCGTCCGGCACGCCCGCCATGCGGTCGAGCAATTCGGCATAATAACGATACTTGGACGCGCCATTGGCGTGCGCACCCCATTCGGTCGCGCGCCGGATCTTGTCGGCGAACTGCGCGGTAAAAACGAAATGAGCCACCGTCAGCAGCACCTCCGCCGACGGCGCGCAGTTCGCGTAATGCGATCCTGTCAGGCGGCTCTGCGCGTCGCGCAGCACCAGTGGCGTCTTGTGGCGCGGCGACTTCTGGAAACGCTGCGCCTTCTTCGCCCTGGACGGCATCCACAGCCGGTGCCAGCCACGCCGTTCCAGTTTTGGCTCCACCCCGTAGCGGGCGAAGAGCCGCGCGGTCTTTGATTTGCCCAATAGGCGCGGCTGGGCGCCAGGGACCAGATCCACCAGGGGCTCGTCCTGGAACCACGGATAGGCCGCGATCAACCCTGCGAAGCTTTGCGGCAACGCGTCGGACAGCCCCGCGACATCGCGGGGAAAGAACTCCACCACCGAAGCCACAGCCGAGGGCGCGCCCTCGGCCCGAAGCCGGTCCACCACCGCCTGCATCGATGCAATGTCCGGCGGCAGGATCAGGAATTCATCCGCGTCCACGTAGGCGACATAAGCTCCGTCAAAGAACAAATGAGGCAGGGCGATCTTCATGTAGGTCCCCATGCGCTCCACGCTCTCTTGCCCATCGGGATCGGTGTAGCGCAGTTCCATGCCAAAGGAGAGTTCGGAGCGCATCACCACCACGTCCGACTGCCGGCAGAGGTAGTCGTAACTGCCGTCCCCCGACTGATCGTCCCAGATCAGGAACTGTTCGAAACCGATGCTCCGATGATGATCCAGCCACGCTGGCAGGAAGTTCATCTCGTCCTTCATGGTGGAAAACAGCGTCAGCCGGGACGGATCGACCGTACCGTGCACGATCCGGGCGAGGCGCCCAGCGTCCTGTATCGTCACCTGCAACATGACCGACGCATTACCGCAGAGAGCGGGCCGCTGAAAGCAGCAAAAAGGGCGACCCAAGAGGCCGCCCTTTGCGTTTGTCCGGTAAGGTGGGCCTGCGACCCACCGACCATTAGCGCTTCGAGAACTGGAAGGAGCGGCGCGCCTTGCGCTTGCCGAACTTCTTCCGTTCCACAACGCGGCTGTCGCGGGTCAGGAAACCGGCGGCCTTCAGGGCTGCGCGCAGTTCCGGGTTGTACAGCTGCAGGGCCTTGGAGATGCCGTGCTTCACTGCGCCCGCCTGACCGGTCAGGCCGCCGCCCTTGACAGTCGCCATTACGTCGAATTCGCCTTCGACACCGGCAACCTGCATCGGCTGACGCAGGATCAGCTGCAGAACCGGACGGGCAAAGTACTTGTCCTGGTCCTTGCCGTTCACGATGACCTTGCCGGAGCCCGGCTTGATCCAGACACGGGCGACCGCGTCCTTCCGCTTGCCGGTCGCGTAGGAGCGGCCAAGGTCGTCACGAACCGGCTCGCGCGGTTCGTCTGCTTCTGCCTGTACGCCGCCGATGTTGTCGGTCACGGCCTGGGCAAGTTCGTCGAGCGAAGAGATCTGATCGGCCATGATTACACCCGCGTGTTCTTGGAGTTCTTGGATGCGACGTCCAGAACCTCGGGGTTCTGGGCTTCGTGCGGATGCTCTGCGCTTGCATAGACGCGCAGGTTGGTCAGCTGCTGGCGGGACAGCTTGTTGCCCGGCAGCATGCGCTTGACCGCCTGGAACACGACGCGCTCGGGGTGTGCGCCCTCGAGGATCTGTTCCTTCGTGCGGGATTTGATGCCGCCCGGGTGGCCGGTGTGCCAGTAGAAGTTTTCCTGGCGCTTCTTGCCCGTCAGCTGGATCTTGTCGGCGTTCACAACGATCACGTTGTCGCCCATGTCCATGTGGGGGGTGAAGGACGGCTTGTGCTTGCCGCGCAGGCGCATGGCGATGATCGAGGCGAGGCGACCCAGGACGATGCCTTCAGCATCGACCACGATCCACTTCTTCTCAATATCCGCCGGTGTAGCAGAGAAGGTTTTCATGAGTACAGTCCAGTATCTTTGGCCGTTTCGATAGAGAAGGGCCGAGGTATCCCCCGGCCCGAAATCCGATGGCGGGGTTATATACGGGGCCTCGCGCCAGTCAAGCGCCATAAGTTCAATTTATTACAGCAAAATCAATGTCTTAAAATTACGGTATTAAAATACCCCATGTAAGAACCTGAGTCGCAGTGGCCGAGGCCCGCTTTATACCGCCAGCCGCTCTGGCGGCGCGTCCAGCAGGTCGCGCAACTTGGTGATCGCTGCCTCGAAGGCGTCCAGCGCCATATGGGCGTTGATCGAGATGCGCACCGCCTGCGGCACGATCCCGTCGCGCGGCACGAAATGCTCCGCACCGCGCAGGGTAATCCCGGCCGCCTCGGCCGCCTGTACAAAGGCCCCGACGCGCCAGCCCTCCGGCAGGCGCAGCCAGAGAAAGGGCACATCCTCGCTGTAGGTCACGTCGTAACCGCCAAGCAGGTTGACCGCCGCACGGACGTATCGGGCGGTCGCCGCCCGCAGTCGGTCTACCGCCTCCCAGGTCTCCGGACGGGCCAGCAGGTCAGCGATCAGCCAGGCGAGCGGCACCGCGAGCCCAAAGAACCCGTGCTCCGCCGTGCGGCGCAGCGCCGCCGCGTGCCTGCGCGGCGCCACCACGAAACCCACGCGCAGCGATGGGGCGAGAGATTTCGACACCGAGGAGACGTACCAGCCCAGTTCGGGCAGCAAGGCGCGGTACGTCGGCGCGCGCGATGGCGCAAGGCGGTAGCAATCGTCCTCCAGCACCGCTAACCCACGCCGCGCTGCGATGTCCGCGATCGCCTCACGTCGGGACTGCGGCGTGAACCGCGAGGTCGGGTTGTGCACCTCCGCACTGGTACAAAGCAACTGAGCATCATGCTTTTGTGTCAATGCGTCCAGTGCCTCGGGAATCAATCCCTGCTCATCCATCGGGACAGTGACCACCTTAGCCCGACAAAGCTCCGCTGCGCGGCGGAAACCGGGATAGGACAGCGCCTCGACCAGGACGACCGGGGTTGGGCCGCGCAAAACGGTCTGCATCACCATGGAGACCCCCGACTGCCCGCCGTGCGACAGCACCACATCGGCCTCGTCCACGGGGCCCAGCACCGCGTCCGACATCCAACGCAGCGCAGCTTGCCGCGTGTCCGAAAACCGCTCGGAGTTCGGGTATTCCAGCAGTGCCTGCGCGGGCATCCCGGTCAGACGCCCCAGCGAGGCGCGGATCAGATCCACCTGCCCGACGTCCGGCGGGCGAGAGTAGAAAAGGTTTGTTACACCAGAAGCTTGCGGAACGTACTTCACCAAGGGAGCGCTCTGCTCCTCCGCACTCAACGCAGATCGATCGGCGACAAAGGTGCCGCGCCCAACCTCACCTCTCAGCAGGCCTTCGTCCGTCAGAATCGTATAGGCTCGGGCCACCGTGCCCGGCGTGATCTGCAATTGCCAAGCCAGATCCCGCACCGGGGGCAGGCGTTCGCCCTCGGATAGCCGACCCTCAGCTACGCCCTGGCGCACCGCCGCCGCGAGCATCCGGTACTTCGGCGCTGCGGCCTGCGCGCCATAAAGCTCCTTTATTGTATCCATCACAATTTCTCCATGGACGCGTCCGCAAGGTGAATTGTATCCCATTAAGTGCCGAATAACGGCACAATGTGTCAATACATTTTGAAGGGGTCTACCATGGCACAGGCAATCGCACGCAAGGATCTTTCTTATCTCGTCTCGCACGCTCCGCTTCCCCCGGTCAGCGTCGCGGCCCTGCGCGTCGCGGTGCTTTTCGCCAAATGGCAGACCCACCGGCGCACCCGGCGCGATTTGACTGACCTCGATCCGCACCTCCTGAAGGATATCGGTCTGACCCCGGACGAGGCCCGGATCGAAGCGGCGCGGCCCTTCTGGCAGGATTGATCCCCAACAGGTTGCCCGGCATCGCGCCGGGTCGACCGAGGTGCGCGCCCCCGGGCATTGCTCCCGACCGGGGGCCGCACCGTACCCCCTGGGAAGAATGACGCGGCTGAAGTTTCGCCCCCTTGCCGCCGCACCAGATAGTCGGACGACGGGCCGTGCCCATTATCGGCCAACCAGGCGTTGACCATCTGGCACGCGACGTCAGCTCTTCCTCACTCTTGGGGCGTCGCCTAGGCTTTGTGGCAGGAGGAGCCCGCCCATGACCGCAGACCAGACCAGAACCACAGTAACCCTCACGCGCAGCGGCCATATCGCCGAGGTCTGCCTGAACCGCCCAGACCGGCGTAACGCCGTCGACATGTCGGTCTTCGAAGGGCTGGCACGCATCGGCGAGGTTCTGAAGTCCGACCCGACGCTTCGCGCGGTAATCCTGCGAGGCGAAGGCCCGCATTTCTGCTCCGGCATCGATACCGCCCTGTTCACGGCCAATCCCGACCCGAAAGCGCTGATCGACCGGATCATGCAACGCGCCCCCGGCGAAGACGCGAACGTTTTCCAGAAGCCCAGCACCGTCTGGCAGGAACTCGAAGTACCGGTGATCGCCGTGCTGCAGGGCGTGGCGTACGGCGCCGGGTTGCAGCTCGCCCTGGGAGCCGACGTACGCATTGCCGCATCGGACACGCGCCTTTCGGTCATGGAAATCAAGTGGGGGCTGATCCCCGACATGGGGTTGACCACCACCCTGCCCCGGCTGCTGCGTGCCGACCAGGCAAAGGAACTGCTGTTTACCGGCCGCGTCGTGGAGGCGATCGAGGCGTGTCAGATGGGACTCGTCACCCGGATCACGAACGATCCGCTGGAAGCCGCCCGCGCCATGGCCCGCGACATCGCGGCGCGAAATCCCGACGCCATTCGCCGCAGCAAGCACCTGCTGAATGCCACATGGATCGCCGAGCGCGCAGAAGCTCTGCATCTGGAAGCAACATTGCAGGCGGAGGTCATCGGTCAGCCCAACCAGATCGAAGCCGTCATGGCCAATATCCAGAAGCGCACGCCAGTCTTCCGTTAACCGCGACCAGCACATAGCAGCATAGAAAAAGGGGCGCGCCCGGCAGGACACGCCCCAAATTCAATTCCGGTGGTTCGGACCGGCCTATGCGCGGACCTTGAGGAACCGGGCCCGCGCGCGCGCCAGCGGCGACTTTGGTGTCCTCCGCACGAAGGACCAGCGGCGGCTGGCCTTGTCGCGCAGAACGTTTCGCAGGGTGCGGCGCAGGATCTTCTTGATGGTCATCCTATCCTCCATTGCTTGTCTCTGGCTTGTCTGGAGGGAAAACCCGCTTACCCCGCCGCCCGTTCCGTCCGCTTTGGCGGTATCGAGTAGGTCAGCGAAGCATGAGCGACAGGCTGCCGATTGCCTTCGCTGAACAGCAGGACATCGATCACCGCGAGCGCGCGCCCCATCTTCAGAACGCGCCCCTCCGCCAGCAGGTCCACCCCGGCCTCCGGCTTGCGCATGAAGTCGATGGAGCAATGCGTCGTCACGGCCAGCGCCTCGCGCCCCACATGCGCCAGCACAGCGACATAGGCAACCACGTCCGCGAGGCTGAACATCGCCGGCCCGCTCACCGTGCCGCCCGGCCGCAGGTGCCGGTCGTGGTTCAGCAGCCGCATCACCACCAGTTCATCGTCGATCCGGTCGATCCCGAACATGCCGTCCACCTGCGGGAAAACCTCATCCAGATACCCGGCCATCTCCTCGATGGTCATCTTCACCATGCGCTTGTCCTCCCTTGCTGCCGCCAGCTAACCTTGCCGCAAAAGGGAGGACAAGATGGCCATTCTGGAACGTCACGACATCGGGCATGTCGCCCACCTGCGGCTGAATTCGCCCGCCAACCTCAACGCCCTGTCCGATGAGATGCTCGCCGCGCTCCAATCGCAGATCGATACGTTGCGCGAAGACAGCCAGATCCGCGTGGTGATCCTGTCGGGTGCCGGAAAGGCCTTCTGCGCCGGGCACGACCTGAAGCAGATGCAGGCGGGGCGTGCGGCGGAGGATGGCGGCAAGGCGTATTTCAGCGACCTTTTCGCCCGCTGCGCTTCGGTGATGACCGGCCTCACGCGCCTGCCGCAGCCGGTGATCGCGCAGGTGCATGGTATCGCCACGGCGGCGGGCTGCCAGCTGGTCGCGTCCTGCGACATGGCGGTGGCGGCGCAGGGCACGCGATTCGGCGTCAACGGTGTAAACATCGGGCTGTTCTGTTCGACGCCCATGGTGGCGCTCACGCGCAACATTCCGCGCAAGAAGGCCTTCGAGATGCTCAGTACCGGCCGGTTCCTCTCCACCGAAGAGGCGCTCGCCCTTGGCCTCATCAACGATGCCGTGCCTGCCGAGGCCCTGGAGACCCGCACGCAAGACCTGGCGGACACTGTCGCGGAAAAGCTTTCGGCGGCGGTCAGGATCGGCAAGAGCGCCTTTTACGACCAGATGACCATGGGGCTGGACGAGGCTTATGCCTTTGCAGGGAACGTCATGGTGGAGAACATGCTATGGCGTGATACGGACGAGGGCATCAGCGCCTTTCTTGAAAAGCGCACGCCCGACTGGGCGGAGGCCTAAAAACGCCGCCCTCGCGCCCTGCGTCGGAGCAACCCTCTTGGCGATCACCGGGCGATCCGCTAAACGCGCGCCATGACACAAGAGCTACATATCGTCGGCGGCGGCATGGCCGGATCCGAGGCCGCATGGCAGGCCGCAAACATGGGCGTGCAGGTGGTCCTGCACGAAATGCGCCCGCAGGTCGAAACCTTCGCGCATCGCACCGGCAACCTCGGAGAGATGGTCTGTTCCAACTCCTTCCGCTCGGACGATGACGAACAGAATGCCGTGGGCCTCCTGCATTGGGAGATGCGCGCGGCGGGCGGGCTTATCATTTCCACCGCTCATGAACACCGCTTGCCCGCGGGCGGTGCGCTGGCCGTGGACCGCGATCCGTTCGCGGAATCCATCACCGCAAAGGTGACCGCGCACCCGAACATCCGGATTTCTCACGAGGAGATCACCACGCTGCCCGGTGACGGGCAGTGGATCTTTGCAACAGGACCGCTGACTTCGGAGGCGCTCGGTGCCGCCATACAAGCCGAGACCGGCGCCGACCGGCTTGCCTTCTTCGACGCCATCGCGCCGATCGTCTACGCCGAAACGATCGACATGGACGTGGCATGGCTGCAAAGCCGCTACGACAAGGGGGAGACCGAGGAGGAGCAGAAGGCCTACATCAACTGCCCGATGACGAAGGACCAGTACGAATCCTTCATCGATGCGTTGCTGGCCGCCGACAAGACCGAGTTCCACGAGGGCGAGACGGCGAAGTATTTCGACGGTTGCCTGCCCATCGAGGTCATGGCCGAACGCGGCCGCGAAACCCTGCGCCATGGCCCGATGAAGCCCGTGGGCCTGACCAACCCGCATAGTCCGGAACAGAAGGCCTATGCCGTGGTGCAGCTGCGCCGTGACAATGCGCTCGGCACGCTCTACAACATCGTCGGCTTCCAGACGAAAATGAAGTATGGTGCGCAAACCACTGTTTTCAAAACGATTCCAGGCTTGGAGAACGCCAGCTTCGCGCGTCTGGGCGGCATCCATCGCAATACCTTCATCAACTCGCCGACACTACTCGACGATCGGATGCGCCTGCGCTCGCGGCCGAACGTCCGTTTCGCCGGACAGGTCACGGGGGTCGAGGGTTACGTCGAATCTGCCGCCATGGGGCTTCTCGCGGGGCGCATGGCCGCCGCCGAGATCCTTGGGAAGGACATGCCGACCGTGCCGCAGGACACTGCACACGGCGCGCTGATCCACCACATCACCGGCGGTGCGGAGGCAAAGACCTTCCAGCCGATGAACGTGAACTTCGGTCTATTCCGGCCGCTCGAAGGGCTGAAGGGCGGGCGCCGTGGCCGCAAGGACCGCTACAAGGCCTATACCGACCGGGCGAAGAGTTGCTGGCAGGACTGGCTGGCGGCGCAGGGCTGAAACCTTGTCGGCGGGCAGAGCGGCACCTATCTCATGGATGTATCCCACGGGAGATGTCCATGAACTACGTCCTCGCCCTCTTCCTGCCGCCCCTGTCGATCCTTCTGACAGGCCGCCCATTTGTGGCGATCATCAGTTTTCTGATCTGGATTCCGGCCATCATCTTCTCCGGCGGTCTGACGCACCCGATGTTCATCGTGCTGGCTTGGGTGCTGATCTACCAGCAGGGCGAAGAACGCCGCGCGCGCCGCTACGGGTACCGCGAGGGCTGACGCCCGACGCGGGGGCAGAGGCATGATCACGCGCTTCGCCCCCAGCCCGACCGGACCGCTGCACCTTGGCCATGCCTATTCCGCGATCATTGCGCATGACATGGCCCGCGCGGCGCAGGGCACGTTCCTGCTGCGTATCGATGACCTCGACCAAAGCCGCGCCCGCCCGGAATGGGAGGCGCAGATTTTCGACGACCTGCACTGGCTGGGCCTTGAGTGGCCCACCCCCGTTCGCCGCGAATCCGAACACCACGGCGAATATCATGCCGCCCTCGACCGGCTCTGGAACATGGGCCTGCTCTACCCCTGCACCTGCACCCGCCGTGACATCCGCGAGGCGCTTTCCGCTCCCCAGGAAGGTTTGCCCGATGCGCCGCGTACCGGCCCCGACGGCCTCGTCTATCCGGGCACCTGCCGCACGGTGCCCACAGGTCCGCGCCCCGAACACGCCACTCTGCGCCTGAACATGGGCGAGGCCTGCTCCCGTGTTCAGGCCGATACCTTGCAGTTCGAAGAAACCGGCTCCGACCATGCAGGCCGGATCTGCCTGTCGACCGCTTCCATGATCCACGGCATCGGCGACGTGGTTCTGGCGCGTAAGGACATGGGCGCGGCTTACCACCTCGCTGTGGTGGTCGACGACGCTGCCCAGGGTGTTACACACGTCACCCGCGGCGCCGACTTGTTCGAGGCGACCCGTATCCACGTCCTGCTGCAGTCGCTCCTTGCCCTCCCCAAGCCCATCTACCACCACCACAAACTGATCCGCGATGAAGCTGGCAAACGCCTGGCAAAGCGCGACGACGCACGCGCCATCGCCACCTACCGGGAAGAAGGCCTCTCACCGGATGACATCCGCCGAATGGTTGGGCTCTGAAAGCCCTGCTTCGTTACTTTCGTCAATCTCCGGGAGCTGCGCAGCGTCCGGACGGCGGCGCCGCTCAGTTATCCATGGGGGCCATCAGTTCGGTCTCTTCGCCCACCACCGAGGTATAGAAACACGACCTCCGGTTGGTGTGGCAGGCCGGGCCTTCCTGCCGGACCACCGCCAGCAGGCAATCGCGGTCACAGTCTACCCGCAGGTCTACCAGCGCCTGAGTATGGCCAGAGGTTTCGCCCTTCACCCAGAAGGACTGCCGCGAGCGCGACCAGTAGGTGACGCGGCGCGTTTCCAAAGTTTTCGCCACCGATTCGGCATTCATCCAGGCCATCATCAGCACCTCGCCCGTGCCCTCCGCCTGAGCGATGCAGGGGATCAGGCCGTTCGCGTCATAGACCAAGGTCTGAGGATCGAAAGTCATCGGCAAAATCCTTTTGCATGTCCAGAGCAGGCGCCTATGTAAGGGGGACCTGCCCAAAACGAAAGCCCCTGGCCATGTCGTCGGAAACCGATCTCATCAAGCTCTACTCGGGCCGCATCCTTGAACTTGCCGCGTCCATCCCGCGCACCGGTCGCCTGGACGCACCCGACGCTTCGGTCAAGAAACGCTCGCCGCTGTGTGGATCAACCGTGACGGTGGACCTCGTGATACGGGATGGGAGGGTCGCCGACTTCGCGCAGGACGTGAAGGCCTGCGCCCTGGGGCAGGCTTCGGCATCGGTCGTGGGCGGGGCGATTATTGGCCAGACGCCAGACCAGATCACAACGGCGCGCGACGCACTGCGCGACATGCTGAAAAACGACGGCCCCACTCCCCCTGCTCCCTTCGACGGGCTGGAGGTCTTGCGTCCCGCCGCCGGCTACAAGAACCGCCATGCCTCCATCCTGCTGACGCTGGAGGCCGCAGCCGAGGCCGCGCAGCAGGCCACGGACGCACACGAGACCGGCAGCGCAGAGGGTAGCGCAGAGGCGTAAACCCTTCTTTCGCAATCGCATGTTAGGTCTGCCTCATACGACGTCCGGTCAGAAGGCAGCCCATGAAACACCCCACGGATCTCGAGGCGCCTGAATTGGCGCGGGAACTTGGCCAGTTGACCGATGCGGCCACCGGTCTCGGTCAGGAAACAGTCGATATCAGCGGCTTCCTCCAAGATCTCGATGCGCGCTGTCAGTCGCAGCTCACCGAACTCGCCGGTATCGGGACCCGCGCGGAGGGCCTGAACAAGGCCAGCGAACGAATGCTGACCGCGACGCAGGGCATGGCAGGCCTGTCGGCAGAGGTGCTGCAACGCGTGCGCCAGTCGGCCGATTTCATTCAAGAAACCGGTGAAAACTCACAGACGCTGGCGGAATGGGTTCGCTCGGTAAACGCCGACAGCCAGTCCGTCGAAGAAATGCTCATGGGCGTGAAGAACTCCAACACCCTGATTTCCGACATTGCGTGGCAGGTGCACATCCTCGCCGTCAACGCCAAGATCGAGGCCGCGCGCGCCGGCAAGGCGGGGAAGGGTTTTTCCATCGTCGCCGACAACGTGCAGGACCTCGCCCAGAAGACTTCGGATGCAGCGGAGTCGATCACGAAGACGGTGACGGCCCTCTCCGACTGGACGGCGCAGCTGCACCGGGGCGCCTATCAGACCGCGA
Organism: Sagittula salina; assembly: GCF_017813235.1. Taxonomy (GTDB): domain Bacteria; phylum Pseudomonadota; class Alphaproteobacteria; order Rhodobacterales; family Rhodobacteraceae; genus Sagittula; species Sagittula salina. Next base: position 385,436 of record NZ_JAGISH010000002.1, on the reverse strand, counting down.
CCAAGGCGGAGCATGTTCTGGCGCGCAACGCCGACAACGACCGCGCGCTGACGGAAATTCAGCAGAGCGTGGAACAGTTGCAACGTAAAACCGAAGGACTGGCCAGCGACGCACAGCAGGTGCGCAGCGCCGTTACCGAAACCGGACAGGCGATCGAAGGGATCGCCGCCTCCGTGACGGAGGTGACGGACGGCGTGGACGAGGCGTCGCGCCGCTGTTTCAGTCTGATCGACACCTCGGAGGCGATTCTGCAAAATGCCGTGGCCTTGGGGGGCAGCGGCGAAGACAGCGCAATGATCACCCTTGTTCAGGACCTCGCCGGACAGGTCGCGATGGCCTTCGAGGCAGAGATCGCCGCAGGCCGCCTGACAATGGATGCGCTTTTTTCGGAGAGTTATCGGCCCGTCCCCCGCTCCGATCCGGAACAGGTCGTGACCCCCTTTACAGATACCACCGACCGCCTGCTGCCACCGATCCAGGAGCCGGTGTTGGGCGAGGACGCGCGCATCGTGTTTTGCGCAGCCGTGGACCGCAACGGATACCTGCCGACCCACAATGCGAAGTTTTCGCAGCCGCAGGGCGGTGATCCGGTCTGGAACGCCGCCAACAGCCGCAACCGCCGCATCTTCGACGACCGCGTGGGGCTCAAGGCCGGGCGGAACGAAAAACCGTTTCTTCTGCAGGTCTATCGCCGTGATATGGGCGGCGGTAATTTTGTCATGATGAAGGACCTCTCGGCCCCGATCACCATACGCGGGCGGCACTGGGGCGGTCTGCGCCTCGCCTACAAGTTTCAATAAAAAACCGCCGCGCTCCGGAACCGGAGGCGGCGGCAAGGCGCGTCTATCGCGGCCCCATTGAATTCGGTCACAGGCAGGAAACCGAAAGGGGGACAGGTGGTCGCGTCAGGACGGACACGACCGCACAGGGCCGGCGCGCAGGCAGACCAGGAATACTCAGAACACGGCAGGCAGGTGGAGCGTACCAACAAGAATCACGGCCAGGCTCATCGCGCCAAGCGCATCCTGCCAGAGGTCGCCGTTCTTGCGGTGCAGTGTGGCTTTGACTGTATCGTACATTCTGCTCACTCCCATGTTCTCTTTGTTAGCTATTTGTTCTCATTTTCTTTACGTCATGTAAAGAACTAAATGGGAACAAAATGAGAAAAAGGGAACGGCGAGGGTTCAACCCACACCGATCAGGCGGATCGCCTCGTCTTGCCGCATGAGCCACAGCAGTATTCGCGCCGCCTTGCCCCTCGGGCTACTCAATTTCGGGTCTTCGGACAGAAGCAGCCGCGCGTCGGACTGCGCCACGGCCATCAGAGCGGCCTGCCGTTCCAGGTCCGCAACCCGGAACCGCGGCAGACCGGACTGCGCGGTGCCGATCAGGTCGCCCGCGCCGCGCATCTCGAGATCCACCTCCGCGATGCGAAACCCGTCCTCGGTTTCTCTCAGAGTCGTCAGCCGCTTCATGCCGCTCTCCGACAACGGTGGCTGGTACATCAGAAGACAGGTCGACTCCGCCTCCCCGCGCCCGACACGGCCGCGCAACTGGTGCAACTGTGCCAGACCGAAGATCTCCGCCCGCTCGATAACCATGATGGAGGCATTGGGCACGTTCACCCCCACCTCGATCACCGTTGTCGCCACCAGTACGGCCGTTTTCCCGGCGACAAAGGCCGCCATTGCCGCGTCCTTCTCTGCCGGGGGCATCTGGCCGTGCACCAGCCCAACGACGCCCTCGCCAAGCGCCGAACGCAGTTTTTCGAAACGTGCCTCCGCAGCAATCAGATCCGAGACCTCGGATTCCTCCACCAGCGGGCAGACCCAATAGGCCTGCCGCCCTTCGGCAACTGCCGTGCGGAGATGTTCGATCACCTCCGACGTCCGCTCGGTCGACACGAGCGCCGTCTTGACCGGCTTGCGGCCGGGGGGCTTTTCATCCAGCACCGACACATCCATGTCACCGTATTGCGCCAGCGACAGGCTGCGCGGGATCGGCGTTGCGGTCATCACCAGAACGTCCGCCCCTGCGCCCTTCTTGCCCAGTTCGAGCCGCTGCCGCACACCGAAACGATGCTGTTCATCGACGATTGCCAGCCGCAAGTCGTCAAAGGCTACATCCGCCTGAAAAACCGCATGCGTGCCGACGAGGATCTTGATGTCGCCACGTTTCAGCGCCACCAGTTTCGCCGTCCGTTCCGCGCCCTTGTCCCGGCCCGTGAGCAACTCCAGAACCACACCCGCGCTTTCCGCCAGCGGCTGAAGGCCCTCCATGTGCTGCCGGGCGAGGATCTCCGTCGGCGCCATCATGACGCCCTGCCCGCCCGCCTCCACCGCCGTGAGCAAAGCCATGAAGGCCACCAGCGTTTTTCCGGATCCCACGTCGCCCTGCAGCAGGCGGTTCATCCGCTCTGGCTGGCCCATGTCGTCGGTGATCTCCTCGATCACCCGAACCTGCGCGCCGGTAGGCCGATAGGGAAGCGAATTCAGCACCTTGTTGCGCAGACGCCCATCGCCGCGCGTCACGATCCCGCGCCGCTTGCGTCGCTCTGCCCGCGCAAGGCCCAATGTCAGCTGATGAGCCATGAGCTCATCATAGGCCAGTCGCGCCCGGGCAGGTGCCACAGGGGACAGGGCCTCTGTCCCGGAAGGCGCGTGCACCGCCGCCAGTGCCTCCGCCCATCCGGGCCAATCTTCCGCGTCCTTCTGGACGGGGTCTATCCACTCATCGAGCATGGGCACCCGCGTCAATGCATCCGCCATTGCACGCGCCATGACTTTCTGCGTGACACTGCCGGTCAGGGGATAAACCGGCTCGAAGGCGGGGAGCTGGTCGCCTTCGTCCTCCCGCAGGACGTGATCAGGATGCACCATCTGCGGCACCCCGTCGAAAAGTTCCACCCGGCCCGACACGATCCGCCGCTGCCCCGTCGGCAGCAGCTTTTGCTGATACTCGGCATTTCCGCGGAAATAGACCAACTGGAAACGGATCTTCGCATCGTCCACCTCCACCCGGTAGGCGCCACCCTTCGAGCGCGGCGGCCAGTGCCGGCCGATGGTGACCGCCACCGTTACGATCCCCGGCAGGTCGGCCCCCTGCACCGTCTCGCGCACGCGGCGGTCGGTGACGCTGTAGGGCAGCGTGTAAAGCAGATCGCGCGGCGTCTCGATGCCCGCATGCGCCAGCGCCTGTGCCATCTTCGGGCCGATGCCGTCCAGCACCTTGATGTCCGCGAAGAGCGGAAACAGGACCTCCGGCCGCCCACTCATCCGCCGATCAACTCCAGCCAGCCATCCTCGTCCAGCACGGTCAGCCCAAGCTCGCGGGCCTTCGTCTCCTTGGACCCGGCCCCGGGTCCCACGACCACGATATCGGTCTTTTTCGAAACCGAGCCCGAAACCTTCGCGCCCAACGATTCCGCGCGCGCCTTGGCCTCTGCCCGGGTCATTTTCTCCAGCGTCCCGGTGAAGACGACGGTCCTCCCTGCCACCGGCGAACCCTCCGTCTGCGGACGTTCTGCTTCCTGCACGTCGAGATGCGCGACGAGGCGATCCATGGAGGCGCGCTCCGCCTCCTGGTTCATGGCGGAGACCAGCGATTCCGCCAGAACCGTGCCGACCCCATCAATGGCCAGAAGGTCGTCCCATGCTTCGCCCTCGCAGGAGGCGGCCGCCTGCATCGCCGCCTCGAACGTTTCCCAGGTCCCGTAGTGGCGCGCCAGCAGGTTCGAGGCGCTTTCGCCCACATGGCGGATTCCCAGTCCGAAAATCAGTCGCCCCAGACCGATCCGGCGCCTCCCGTCGATGGCGTCGAACAGGCGCGAAGCCGATTTCTCGCCCCAGCCCTCGCGGTTCTTCAACTGCTGGATGCCGCTCCCGAACCGTTGCTTGAGAGTGAAGATATCCGCAGGCTCGCGGATCCAGCCGTCGGTGTAGAACTGCTCCACCTGCTTCGCCCCGAGACCCTCGATATCGAAGGCCGAGCGCCCCACGAAATGCTTCAGCTTCTCGACGGCCTGCGCCGGACAGATCAGCCCGCCGGAGCAGCGTCGAACAGCGTCGCCTTCCTCGCGGATGGCGTCAGAGCCGCATTCCGGACAGGTTGTGGGGAAGACGAAGGCCCGCGCGTCCGCAGGGCGCTGCGACAGGTCCACATCCGCGACCTTTGGAATCACATCGCCCGCGCGGTAGACCTGCACCCAGTCGCCGACGCGAATATCCTTGCCACCGCGAATTTCCCCGCCCGTGGAATCGCGCCCGGCTATGTAGTCCTCATTGTGCAGCGTGGCGTTGGAAACCACCACGCCGCCGACGGTCACCGGCGTGAGCCGCGCCACTGGCGACAGCGCGCCGGTACGGCCAACCTGAATGTCGATGGCCTCCAGCCGGGTCCAGGCGAGTTCGGCCGGGAACTTGTGCGCGATGGCCCAGCGTGGCGTGGTCGACCGGAAGCCCAGACGTTCCTGCAGCGCGAGGTCGTTCACCTTGTAGACAACGCCGTCGATGTCGTACCCCAGCATGGCGCGCTGTGTCTCGATATCGCGGTAATGCGCGAGCATTTCCTGCGGCCCGTCGCAAAGCTGCGTCAGCGGGTTGGTCTGAAACCCGAGCGCGGCGAGTCTTTCAATCGCGCCCTTCTGGGTGTCCGCCAGCGGCTCAGAGAGCGCGCCCCACGCATAAGCAAAGAACCGCAGTGGCCGCTCAGCGGTGATCCTGGCGTCGAGTTGGCGCATGGAACCGGCGGCGGCGTTGCGCGGGTTGGCAAAAGTCTTGCCCCCACGCGCCGCCTGCCGTTGGTTCAAGGCGGCAAAGTCTTCGTGGCTCATGTAGACTTCGCCGCGGACCTCCAGAACGTCAGGCGCGCTGTCCAACTCGTTCGGAATATCCGTTATGGTTCTGGCGTTTGCAGTGACATTCTCGCCTTCCTGTCCGTCCCCTCTCGTGGCGGCTTGAATCAGCTTGCCGCGCTCGTAGCGCAGGGACAGGGAAAGCCCGTCGATCTTCGGCTCTGCGGTGAAAGGCAGGCTGTCGTCAGACGCAAGCCCAAGATAGCGCCGCACCTGTTCGTCGAAGTCGGAAATATCTTCGTCGGCAAAGGCGTTCGCCAACGAAAGCATCCGCACCTCGTGCCGGACTTTGGAAAACCCGTCCGCCAGCGGTGCGCCCACTTGTTCGGTCGGACTGTCGGGGCGCTTCAATGCGGGAAAGCGCGCCTCGATCTCTGCGTTGCGCGTCTTCAGCCGATCATATTCCGCGTCCGTGATCTCCGGCGCGTCTTCGGTGTGGTAGGCCCTGTTTGCCTCTGCCAACAACGCCGCAAGCGCGCGAAGTTCTTCGCGCGCCTGGCTTTCGGTCAGATTCTCGACCGCAATTTCTGTCATGCCCCTCATCCTCGGACGCCCTGTCGTCCCGGGAAGTGATAGGGCTCAGCCGTCGGGAGGTCCAGCCGCCGTCAGCCGTTGGCTGCAATCGCCTTCGGTTCGTCCTGCGAGGGTTCGGGGTCGCGCAGGACATACCCACGGCCCCAGACCGTTTCGATGTAGTTGTCGTCGCCGGTGGCTTCCGACAATTTCTTGCGAAGTTTGCAGATGAAAACATCAATGATCTTCAGTTCCGGCTCGTCCATGCCACCGTAGAGGTGATTGAGGAACATCTCCTTGGTCAGGGTCGTGCCCTTGCGAAGGGAGAGCAGCTCGAGCATCTGGTATTCCTTGCCGGTCAGATGCACGGGCTTTCCGGCCACTTCGACCGTTTTCGCATCGAGATTGACAGAAATCTTGCCAGTACGGATCACCGATTGGGAATGCCCCTTTGATCGGCGGATGATGGCATGGATGCGCGCCACGAGTTCGTCGCGGTGGAAGGGTTTCGTCATGTAGTCGTCCGCACCGAAACCGAAGCCCTTGATCTTCGATTGGGTATCATCCTCCCCGGTCAGGATCAGGATCGGCGTATCGATCCGCGCCACGCGCAACTGGCGCAGCACCTCGTGGCCGTTCATGTCGGGCAAGTTCAGGTCGAGCAGAATAAGATCGTAATCATAGAGCTTTGCAAGGTCGATCCCCTCCTCGCCCATGTCCGTCGAATAGACGTTGAGGTTCGCGTGGCTCAACATTAGTTCAATGCTCTTGGAGGTCGTCGGGTCGTCTTCCACCAGCAAAATGCGCATGTGCGGTCTCCAGGGTAACTCTCGGGCTAAGGGTAACGTGATATAAAAAGGTTAACGCCCTGTTACCGTACCACAGGATCCTGTCAATTGCAGCTTAGGGTTGCCGGTATTTCTGTACGCGTGTGACCTTCAGCGCGTCCTCGCCGTGCTGCGTCGCGGCCTTCACCCATTCCAGCAGTTCTTCCTCGCTCAGTGAATAACGCTCCTTCGCCTGGTCGGTGGTCAGCAGCCCGAATTGAACCGCCTTCACCACCGCCGCCTTCCGGGATGCGACCCAGCGCCGCGTCGTCTCCGGTGGCAAGTCGGCGCGGGTCATCGTAGACCCGTCCGGCAGCTTCACGGCCCGGGGGCCATCGATCTTTTTCAGGTACATGGGCAATACCTCCGAGTGGCGAGTCCGCGCACTAAACCCCTGCAGCCCTTAACGACGGCTGAAACCAACCCTTGTGAGTGTTTCGATTTTTCCTATATTTCGGCCATTCCACGGAGATCGCCCATGCCCAAAGACACGCCCCTCAACAGCCTGGGGCTGCCCAAAGCCCCGTCCGAAACGCGCGTCGTCGTCGCCATGTCCGGCGGCGTGGACAGCTCCGTCGTGGCCGCCATGCTGAAGGAAGAAGGATACGACGTGGTGGGCGTCACTCTACAGCTTTACGATCACGGCGCGGCGCTCGCCAAGAAAGGTGCCTGCTGCGCAGGCATTGATATCCACGATGCCCGCCGCGTTGCGGAAGAGATGAATTTTCCGCATTATGTCCTTGATTACGAAAACATATTTCAGGAAGCCGTGATCGAGGAATTCGCTGACAGTTACCTCGGTGGTGCCACCCCGGTCCCCTGCATCCGCTGCAACGAGCGCGTGAAGTTCAAGGACCTGCTGCAGACGGCGAAGGACCTCGATGCCGACTGCATGGCTACTGGCCACTATATCCAGAGGATGGCGGGGCCCGACGGCCCGGAACTGCATTCCGCTACGGACTCCTCCCGGGATCAGAGCTACTTCCTGTTTTCGACTACCCCGGAACAGCTGGACTACCTCCGCTTCCCGCTGGGACATTTGCCGAGCAAGGACGCCACGCGCGAACTGGCGGCCAAATACGGTCTGGCCGTGGCCGACAAGCCCGATTCGCAGGACATCTGCTTTGTCCCGGACGGCAACTATGCGAAAATCATCGAGAAACTGCGTCCCGGTGCCGCCGAACCTGGGGAAATTGTCCATGCCGATGGCCGCGTCCTGGGGAACCACAAGGGCGTGATCCATTACACCATTGGCCAGCGTCGCGGCCTCGGGATCGGAGGTCTGGAGGAGCCCCTCTATGTCGTCCGCCTCGATACGGAGGCCAGGCAAGTCATCGTCGGGCCCAAGGAAATGCTCGCGACCCGGACGATCCCCGTACGGGAAATCAACTGGCTGGGCGACGAATCCTTCATCTCCCAATCCGAATGGCATCTGAAAGTGAAGGTCCGCTCTACCCGCCCCCCGCGTGAAGCGATCGTTCGCCCGCTGTCGGAAACCGAGGCCGAAGTCGAACTGCTCACCCCGGAAGAAGGCGTAAGCCCCGGTCAGGCCTGTGTCTTCTACGCCCCTGAAGGGTCCCGCATCTTCGGCGGCGGCTGGATCTGGCGCGGCCACTGACCAAACGAAAAGGCGCCCCGCGGGGCGCCTTTCCATACGTCTCTACAGTCACTCGGCAGCGGCGCGGTTCACCTGTCCCTGCGCGATACCGGAAAAATGCCGATCCCCGGAATACGCGGCCTCCAACATCTGCGACAGCGTCTCCGCCTCATCCATGAAGTCCAGCCTGTTGGCGAATGCGGCACAACAGCCGTAGCCCGCAATAGCATAGTGCGCCATACGCTGGTACTGCGTGATGATCATGGCATCCCGTGCATCGGCATCGCCGAAGTCTTCCTCCAGCCCGTGCGCCCGGGCCTCGGCCACAAGACCTTCCATACCCTTGCAGTGCTCGCCACCAACCTCGGCTCCGTGACCGGAAATCAGGTGCTCCAGCTTAGACATTCCGTCCGCGATGCCGTCCTTCCCGGCCTCCAGAGCCGCGCGCAGATCGTCGTTTTCTGCGGCTCCGGCGAGATCGTCCATCACGGCATGGGATTGCGCGCAGGCGCTGTACAGGTCCTGCAACTGGTCGACGTAAACATCCTTGAGCGAATTCAGTGACATGGTTGTCCTCCATTGCTGTCTGGAGACCCAACGTCTGCCCCGGCCCGCCGTTCCGACCGATCGCTCGGCCGGCAGACACTCGCCCCTTCTTCTTCTTCTTCTTATTGGCCCCCTCCCGGAGCCGTTTCCAACCCCGAGGCCACAGCAAGGGCCGGGATGGAAGGCGCGCGGCATCAACCGCGCCCGGCTGGATCAGACCCGGCCAAGAACCAATACCGCATTAAGCCCACCAAAGGCGAAGGCATTCGACAGAACCACGTCCACCTCCGCATCGCGCGCCTCGTTCGGGACCACGTCGAGCGCACATTCCGGGTCCGGCTCCTCGTAGCCAATGGTCGGTGCGATCACGCCGTCATTCAGCGCCATGAGGCAGGCCAGCAACTCCACTGCCCCGGTGCCGCCGATCAGGTGGCCATGCATCGACTTGGTCGAGGAAATCATCAGCTCGTCGGCGTGATGACCGAAGACATCCGCCACCGCGGCGCATTCGGTCTTGTCGTTGGCCGCCGTCCCGGTGCCATGCGCATTTATGTAAGTCACGCGCTCCTTCGCCACGCCCGCATCGCGGAGAGCCCCGGAAATGGCCCGCGCCGCGCCCATCTTCGACGGCATGACGATATCCGCAGCATCGGAGGTCATGGCGAACCCCAGCACCTCGCCCAGGATCATCGCGCCGCGCGCCCGCGCGTGCTCGTATTCCTCGAAGACAAAGACCCCTGCGCCCTCGCCCTGGACCATACCGTTGCGTGTCGCGGAAAACGGCCGGCAGGCGTCCTTCGACATGACCCGCAGCCCTTCCCAGGCCTTCACGCCACCAAAGCACAGCATCGATTCCGACCCGCCGGTAATCATCGCATGACACATGCCCGACCGGATCATCTGGAAGGCCTGGCCCATGGCGTGATTGGACGACGCGCAGGCCGTGGCAACGGTAAAGGTCGGGCCGCGCAGGTTGAACTCCATAGATACGTGGCTCGCTGCCGCATTGTTCATCAGCTTCGGCACCACAAAGGGATGGACCCGGTTCTTCCCTTCCTCGTAAACGGCGCGGTAATTCTCGTCCTGCGTCAAGAGCCCGCCACCCGAATTGCCAAGCACGACGCCGGAGCGGTCCGCCATCTCGCCATGGAACTCCAGCCCCGACTGGTTCACCGCTTCCCGCGCGGCGATCAGGGTGAACTGGGTGAAACGGTCATACAGTGACAACTGCTGCCGGTTGAACTCCGCCTCCGGGTCGAATCCCTTGATCTGGCCACCGATGCGGATCGCAAGCCGCTGGACGTCGCGAAATTCCAGCTCGGAGATCCCGCAGCGCCCTTCGCGCATCGCTTCCTGGGTCGCCGCAACGTCCATTCCCAGCGCATTGATCGTCCCCGCGCCGGTGATGACGACACGCTTCACGGTGCCTTCTCGGCAATCAGCCGTTCGATCCCCGCGACGATGCTCGCCACCGACGAAATGTCGAAATCCGATTTTTCCGGCTCGTTCGCGTTGAACGGCACGGAAATGTCAAAGGTTTCCTCGATGGCAAAGATCGCCTCCACCAACCCGAGACTGTCGATGCCGATGCTTTCCGGCGTGCTGTCCATGGTGATGTCCGATGGCTCCAGCATGGCCTGTTCGGCTATGATCTCGATCACCTTGTCCTTGACGTTCATCGCTCCCGATCCCGTACCGTTCCCCTGGCCAAGGACTTAGTCAGTCCCGCCGGTGTTGAAAACAGCCTTTTTCAAATCCGCCACGTCCCGGAACAGACGCGGCAAGCGGCGCAGTCCCTTGTAGCTTTCCACATGGGCATCCATCTTCATTGCCGGGTAGCCCAGCATCACCCGCCCCTCCGGCACGTTCGACAACACCATGGTGCCACCGCCGAGGATCACTCGGTCGCCGATCCGCAGGTTGTCCGACACCCCAGCGCAGCCGCCGACGACCACGCCCCGGCCCAGAACCGAAGATCCGGCGATCGCAGCCCCGGCGCAGACCATCGTGTCGTCCCCGATCACCACGTTGTGGCCGATCTGCACGAGGTTATCCATCTTCACCCCGTTGCCAATCCGGGTGTCGCGCACCGTGCCGCGATCAACGCAGGAATTGCATCCGATCTCCACGTCGTTGCCCAGCGTCACCGCCCCGAGCGACGCGATCCGCGCCCAGGATTGCGCGCTGTCGGTGCCTTCGCCGCCGAGGGAGGCCCGCGCTTTCTCCACGCCGGACGGCTCGGGCGTCACGAAGGAAAACCCGTCGCCGCCGATCACGCAGCCCGGATGGCCGATGAAACGCGCGCCCACCGTGACACGCGCCATGATCCTCGCGCCCGCATGGAGCAGTGCGCCCTCGCCCAGCGTCACGTCATCGCCGACAAGACACTGTGGCCCGATCACGCTGCCCGAGCCGATCCTCGCCCCCGCGCCGATAAAGCTGAAGGGCCCGAGGCTCACGCCCTCGCCCAGTTCAGCCGTCGGGTCCACATGTGCCGAGGGATGCACCCCCGCCGCATACCCCTGACCCGCGTCCATCATCGCCGAAAGCCCGGAGAGCGCGAACCGGGGCCGAGGTGCCGACAACGCCGCAGCAAGCCCCATGCCGCGCCAGTCTGCCCCGGCCCACAGCATGGCCACCTTCGCCCCGCCTTCCGGGATCATGGCGGCGAACTCTGGCTTCATCGCCAATGCGATATGGTGCGCCTCTGCTGCCTGCGGCTCTGCCACCCCCGATACCTTCAGCGACAGATCACCCTCCGCCGTCACGCCGAGCGCCTTCGCGATCTCACCGACAGTATAATGCATGCGGGTTCCTCCTGCGCCGTCCGCGCCAAGGTCTATGCCCGTAGCCCTGGCCTGTCCATCCCGGCATCACGTCCGCCGACCCCGCAAGTCCACCCGCTTCTCCGTGAAGAAAATACTCCCCCGCGCGGAGCGCACGCGGCGCGCGGCACGCACGCTCATCCTGCGTGCCGCAGGCACACCGCCTGATTACCTAAACGCCCCCCCCTCATACGAAAAACGCGCGACCGATTGGGCCGCGCGTTCGTCATGCATTTTCCGGAAATGGCTCAGCTTTCCCAATGTGACATCAGCGAAACGCCTTCATTCTGCAGAGCCCGCCAGATTTCCGCATCACGGCCATAGACGTCCGCACGGTAATTCACGTGCCCCTTCGCCTTGGTAAAGGCGGTGCGGTAGATCAGATGCACCGGCACCGGTGTATCCAGCGTCACCTTTGCATTCCGGCCGGTCCGCAGGGTCGACTGAAAGAAATTGACCGGGTCCGCCTCTTGCGGTGCAAGCAGCGCGTAAGCGAATTCATGCGGGTCATCCAACCGGATGCAGCCATGGCTGAAAGTCCGCACCGTCTGACTGAACAGGCTCTGCGACGGTGTGTCGTGCAGATAGATATTGTACTTGTTGGGGAACATGAATTTCACCGACCCCAGCGCGTTGCGCGGACCTGGCCTCTGCCGCATGGAGAAAGGAAAGCTGCTGCCCGAATACTGCGCAAAACCCTGCCCCCGGCTCACGACACGACCGCGCGCGTCGATGATCTCCAGATGCCCCACCGCGCCCGGATTGGACCGCAACAGCGGCAGGTATTCCTTCACGATGATCGAACGCGGCACGTACCAGAAGGGATTGATGACCATATGGGTCATCTCGTCCGAAAACTCAGGTGTCCGCCGGTCGTGTTCCTGATGCCCGATGACCGACCGGGTTTCAAAGGTCACCTTGTCGTCATCGATGATCCGGGCGTGGAAATCCACGAGGTTCACCAGAATGTGCCGCTTGCCGCGTCCCTCCGGCAGGTTCAGCCAGCGCTCGCGCTCCATGGCGACGATGACGGATTTCAGCCTGTCTTCCGGGGCTACATTGATCTCTCCCATGGTGGCGCCGCCGGCCACGCCGTCCTCGGCCAGCCCATGGTCGGCCTGGAACAGGCGCACGGCCGCCTCCATGTCGCTGTCGTAGCGTGCCGTCAGGGATGGCTTCAGATATCCCATCGCCTCCAGCCGATTGCGCAGCGCCACGACAATCTCGCCGGTATCGCCGCGCTCGAGCTTGGCGGCGGGCACGGTCGCACCCCAACCACCCTGGCGGATCGTATGCTCCAACTCCAGTTTGGCCCGCATCAGGCGGGAATATTCCTGCGTCGGCGGCACGAGACTGCGAAAGATCATGTCGGGGCGCTCCGATGCCAGCCGCGCCAGCAAGTCCGCAGGCGCACGCCGCGGCAGTTCCCGCTTGATCTGACTGTCCACCCTGCCGGGATCATCAATAATGCCGGACTGCAGGTCATTGGCAAAGCTTATGAAGAGCCGCGACAGCGAAACCTCCAGCAGGCCCCTGTCACGTTCAGTGCGCGCCACGGCCATCTTGTTCAGAAGGTTCCGCGCGTCGTATTTCGCCGTCGGCAACCCGTGCACGTCGGCCATGCCAAAAGCCTCGATCAACGCCAGACGCCGGGCCCGGCTGGCGTCGTCGGCACCGGTCCAGATCGGGTCGAAGTTACGCGCGCGGTAGAAAGCGGCAATGCCCTCCTCCTCGCCCAGGGACTCCGCCAAAGCCTGCTTGTAGGCGGTCACCTCAAAGGCAAACGCCTGCGGCGCGGCCAGCGTCGGCGTTCCAGCCAACATGAGGCCCGCCAGCACGACGGCGCGCAATCCACCCGTCGATACCCTGCCCAGCTTCGTCCCGTTCATCGCGAAACCCTCGTTCATTACAATCCCCCGTGAATTCCAGTTGTCTTACAATGGCCTGACCGTGTAAACTGACAAAACCGCCATCGCGTTCCCCGCGCTGGCGGCCCGCTCCCAGGCAGCGGCGCATGACGGAATGCGCAGGAACCGGCGGCATGTCCAAACGATGGAATACGGGACGATAGCGCAGCGCACCAACGCGGCAGCGGGTGTCGCCGCGCGCATGCGTGCCACAGTCCGTGGCGCTTGCGCGAGATTCTGCCAACTTCCCCTTGCAACCAATTATTCATTACAAATCGCTATTTCTAGGACGCGCGATTCGTGCCATACAGACTTCGGCATCTGGGGATAGATGGCAGAGCGCGGCAACGACCCGCGCGAAAACAGGTAACAGCGACCACGGGACAGGCGCTTCACATGACAGAAATGAACACGGGCTTCACGCGCCGGGGCATTCTCGGCGCATTTGCGGCGACCGCCGCGGCAGCGGCCCCTACCTACTCCAACGCCGCCGGTCTTCTCCGGGGCGCGGGCGATATTCGTCGTCTGCGCATGTTTTCCGGCCGGACCGGCGAACGCATCGACATGATCTACTGGGTAGAAGGGCAGTACATTGCCGACGCCCTCAAGGAGATCAACCATTTCATGCGCGATTGGCGCACGAACGACATCAAGAACATCGACGCGCGCACGGTCGATATCATGTGCGCGGCGCATAACCTCATGGACTGCACCGAACCCTACATGCTGATCTCGGGCTACCGTTCGCCCAGGACCAATGCCATGCTCCGGTCGCGGTCCTCGGGGGTCGCGAAGAACTCTCGTCACCTGCGCGGCCAGGCCGCCGATCTGCGCCTGGCGTCGCGCTCGGTCAACCAGATGGCAAAGGCCGCCGCAGCCTGTCATGCAGGCGGTGTGGGGCGCTATTCCGGCTCCAACTTCGTTCATATGGATTGCGGCCCCGTGCGCAATTGGGGCGCGTAAAACCGACCTCATTACCATCCACCATCCGAGGGCGCCCGCGAGGCGCCCTTTTCTTGTCCCGAAGTTGTCGTTCGCAGGGAGCGAAGCCCCCGCGAGCGAATCCTTCGCAGAAAACCCGGGGCGCGGACAGTCAGGAAAACCTGACGAACCCAGAGAGCCGGCCGATCTCTGCAACATCCGCTGGCGGCCGTTGTCGCCCGAAATCAGATCCTCCCGTATCACTTCGTTATCGCACCGCGCCCAAGAACAATCCCGCCTCCCGGACATTCTGACGATCTAACTCCGGCCCGTTCGGATCGGTTCCATCTGCCGGCGCAATTTCTGGCTGCCGGCGCAATTTCTGGAAAATCCATCCCGGCGGACGCCGCAATGCGATAGCGACCGCCAACCCCCGACAGGGCGAAAACGCCAAAGGGCGGGCGCAAACCCGCATACCTTCAACGTATATCCAAAAGGAGAAAGTGGCGCGGTTGACGGGGCTCGAACCCGCGACCCCCGGCGTGACAGGCCGGTACTCTAACCAACTGAGCTACAACCGCGCTATGGGGGCCTGATAGCCTCGCTGACCGTTGGGGGTCAAGCGTAAAAAACACGCTGGCACGGCGTAAAGACTGGTGACCAAACGTCACCCCCGCTAGCGCAACCCATTGATCAAAAGTCGAAAAACGAAAAAGCCCCCGCTTTCGCGAGGGCCTTTCGAAGATCGGGCAGTGGCGCGGTTGACGGGGCTCGAACCCGCGACCCCCGGCGTGACAGGCCGGTACTCTAACCAACTGAGCTACAACCGCTCTCTGCCGTTCCTGGCCGCCGTCGGAGCGTCTGCCCCGTGGCGTGAGAGGCCTTCTATGGAACCCGCCCTCCCCCGTCAAGCGCTTTCGAAAACCTTTTCGCAGCTTTTTCACACGCAAACTGCCCCCCTCCTGCGCAGGGCCATCCCATGGTTCGTCAAGCGGCTCGCACAGACAAACGTACCTGTCATTTCTTGCAGGCCGTGGGAAATTGGTGCAGAAAAGCGTCAGGACATTTCCAGACGACCACGGCTCAATAGTGCGAAGACCCATCCTCACCACGCCCATCGAATTTTACGACAGCTTCGGCGGTCGCGTGAGCATGTCGCCGCTCCACTATTTTGAATTGCTGGGCCATCGCGGCACGCAGACCTACCTCGCGCTGGTCTTTTCCATCCTTGTCGCCACCGACGCGCCCGGCCTACTGGGGCAGATCAACTTCGGTGCGACTCTCGGGATCTGGGCGGTGGTGCTCTCCGCCTTCTTGCTGTGCCACGGTCTGGTACTTCTTCTGTGTGGCGCTGTTCTCAGCGCCATCGGCACGATGGTCTTGCCCGGTATTCTCATTACCGCCACCGCGATGATCCTTCCAGTCTCCCTGGGCGAGGCGCTGCTCCATTTCAGCTCCCACGGGGCGGTCAATTTCGCGCTGTTCCCGCAGCTGTGGTTCTACATAATCGTCGCCGAGACTTTCGTGATGATATACATGCGCTATGTGCGCCCCGATGTCGGTCTGGAAACGACACTGCCGGATCCCATCGGGCTCGAGGCAGACCACCCTGAAAGCGCTGGTTTCCCGCAAGACCCCGGCGGTGCGCCGCCAGCAGAGCCAATTCGCCACATCCTCATCGGCGCGGAGCCCGTTCCCCTGCCGCAGTTACGCCACATCCAGGCGCAGGAACACCACGTCCATGTCACGCTCGACGGCCAGCGCCTGACGCATCGCGCGCGCCTGTCAGACATTGTGGCCCAGACCGCGCCGGAGGATGGCATCCAGCCGCATCGCTCATGGTGGGTGGCGCGGCATGTCGCGCGCGAGCTTGAGCGCGACGGGCAGAAGCATGTGCTGCGCCTTGATGATGGCACCCGTGTGCCGGTGGCCCGCTCGCGCCTCCCCGAGGTCCGCGACTGGCTCGACGAAGCCACCTGACCCGCACGAACCCAGTGCTGCGGACCTCGATCCCGGGCGGAATGTCTGGCCGCGCACCGCATGCTTCGCACATGACAAGCCGCCGCCGGCACGTTAGGTAGCGTCCCAACCAGCAAATCACGCCGCACCGCTGCCGCCCAATGCGGGTCCGGCGCGGCCCGACAACGGGAAAGACCCATGACCGACTCGCCCGAAGACCAGTCCGGCACCATCCGGTTCGGCTGGGAGGAATGGGTGTCGCTGCCCGACCTCGGCCTGCCCGCGCTCCGCGCGAAGGTCGATACCGGTGCGCGCACCTCCGCTCTGCATGCCTTCGACATCGAGACTTTCGGTTCCTCCAGCGCGCCAAAGGTCCGGTTTACCGTACACCCTGTCCCCGGACGCGAGGACCTGGTGATTCCCTGCTCGGCCCGCATCATCGACCGCCGGACCGTGACCTCGTCGAACGGCGAATCCGAAATGCGCTACGTCATCGCCTCCACCATCCGGGTGGGCGACGAAAGCTGGCGCATCGAACTGACCCTGACTGATCGATCCTCCATGGCTTCGCGGATGCTTCTGGGCCGCGAGGCGCTGAAGGACCACATCACCATCGTCGCCACCGACCGTTTTCAGCAGCCACGCCTGTCGTGGGACGTCTACAACACCGCCCGGGTGACCGCCGCCGCGCCGAATCGTTCGCTGCGGATTGCGGTTCTCTCGCGGGAGGACAACTACTCAACCCGCCGTCTCGTCGAAGAGGGCGAGAAGCGCGGTCATACAGTAGAAGTCATCGACACCCAGCGCTGCTACATGCAGATCAACGCGCTCACGCCCGAAGTGCATTACGATGGCAAGCGCCTGCCGCGCTACGACGCGGTGATTCCCCGTGTCGGCGCTTCGATCACCTCCTACGGGACCGCCGTTATCCGCCAGTTCGAGACGATCGGTACCTTCTGCCTCAACGGCTCCGAGGGGATCACCGCCTCACGCGACAAGCTTTACGCGCACCAGCTCATGGCGCGCCACAAGATCGGCATGCCCAACACCGCCTTTGCCGCCTCGCCCAAGGACACGCTGTCTCTCATGCGCCTGGTGGGCACCGCACCGCTGATCGTGAAGCTGCTCGAATCGACGCAGGGCAAGGGCGTCGTGCTGGCAGAAACAAAAAAGGCCGCCGAGTCGGTGATCGACGCCTTCCGCGGGTTGAAGGCAAATTTCCTCGTCCAGGATTTCGTCAAGGAAGCGGCCGGCGAGGATATCCGCTGTCTCGTGGTGGGCGGCAAAGTCGTCGCCGCGATGAAACGCAAGGGCGCGGAAGGCGACTTCCGGTCCAACCTGCACCGTGGTGGGCACGCATCCGTGGTGCGCATCTCGAAAGAAGAGCGTGAAAGCGCCCTGCGCGCGGCACGCGCCTTCCGGCTGAACCTCGCGGGCGTCGACCTGCTGCGATCCGAGGCCGGGCCGAAGGTGCTCGAGGTGAATTCTTCGCCCGGGCTCGAAGGAATCGAAACCGCGACTGGAAAGAACGTCGCGGAAAAGGTCTTCGAACACCTTGAATCGAAGGTGCGCCCGACCCCGGTCCGCCGCCGCATCAAGACCGAGAACGAGGAGTGACGCGGCGCCGGGGCGGTCCCGGACGACGTCACCAGCCCGTCATCGTGAAACAGCCGGAAAAATCCAGTCTCCGGCTGTCCAGCGTTGGGGAGCAGAGCACATCGAAATGGATTCCCATTGGGAATAAGGTGTACTGCCGAGAGTCTCAACGGTCGGATGCGCGACGAGCGGCTCATCGAGACCATGGTCCGGACTCTGGCTCTTGCCTGTGCCGTGATCGCGGCCAGGATCGTCGACTGCAATTCCAGGCGCCCGCAATCCGCTTTGGGCTACCAGACTCCGGCGGACTACGCGCGGGTCCCTCCCAGAACCGTCCCAGTACCGTCCCTATGCCCAGCCCCCCGGGGGTCTTTACCCCGGCGCCCGCATTCCCTATATGAACGCTCAGGTTTCCACCGACGAGGACAGACATGACCGAAGCGAGCCCCCCGCTCGAAGGCACCCCGTTGATCGCGCCCTCGAGCACGGATCACCCCCTGTACGACCAGGTCGTCGAGGCATGCCGCACCGTCTACGACCCTGAAATTCCGGTAAATATCTATGACCTCGGCCTCGTATACACCGTCGAGATCAACGACCAGAACGAGGTTCGCGTTGTCATGACCCTGACCGCGCCGGGCTGCCCCGTGGCGGGCGAGATGCCCGGATGGGTAGCCGAAGCGGTCGAACCGGTCGCAGGCGTTAAGCATGTTGACGTCGACCTGACATGGGATCCGCCCTGGGGCATGGACATGATGTCAGACGAGGCCCGGCTGGAACTGGGCTTCATGTGAACCTGCGGGGTCCGACGCCCCCCCGCCACCTCCTCCCGGTTTCAGGCCGGAACGGTCTGCCGGGTCGCGCCCCAAAGCCGCGCCCGGCGCGTCGCGCCCGTGTACTTTGGCAAACAGCGCGCAATCGCTCGTTCCGAGCTCCGGCACAGGGTCTGTCAGCGGAGCTTTCAGAACGGCACTGCCCGGCGTGGTGCCGCCACGCGCGCCTGTTTCTTCTTGATTAGAATGCCTCCGGGGCAGGTTGATTAGAATGCCTCCGGGGCAGGCGCGGCGCAGGCGCCACGGGGGCAGCGCCCCTCCCGCCTAGCCGCGCCACCGTGGCTTGGCAGCGCCCGGCTCTGCCGTCGCGCCACCACCCTCGCGGCTGTCGCAAGGGAACCCTTTGCCCCGTCGTACGTTTGCGAGGCATGCGACACAGACATGAACTTGCCCTCCTCTTCGTTGCCGCCGCCTTCCTTGTGGCGATGAACGCCAGCCTGCCCGGCACTGGCAGGCACTGGTTCGACACCCCGACCATGATGGCCGCGCGTTGATGCGGGGGCTCTTGAACGCCGTCCCGCTGCTGCTCGCCGCGCTTTGGTTCGCGCTGCATCCCGCCGGTGTATCCGCTCAGGATACCGGCTCCGGCGGCGATGCTCCGTGGTTCGAAGTCGACCGCCTCAATCCCGGTCTTGGACCCGTGCCGAACGGGCTGGACCGGTCCACCCCCCGCGCCACGGTCGAGGCGCTGCTGCGCGGCACCGACCGTCTTGGCGATCCGGAAGACCGCGAGCGAATGCTCGGCCACCTGCTGAACCTTCAGGACATCCCCGAGGCCGAACAGGCAGAGGAAGGGGCCCGCCTGGCCCGCCAGCTGCTTTCGGTTCTCAACCGTCGCGCGGTGATCGACTGGGGTCAGATCATCGACCGGCCCGATGCACTGGATGCGCGTGAAACCTCCAACGCCGCCACCGCCGGGATGAAACGCCGCTCTCTCCTTCTGTGGGAGATCGAGCTTGACGGCATCCCCGCGGCCATCCGGCTGGAGCGGATCAAAGCCGAGGGCAAGGCGCCGGTATGGGTCTTCTCCCGTCAGACGGTGCAGAAGATTCCGCGCCTCTATGACGCGTTCGGCCCGTCATCCTTCGAAAAATGGCTGCCCGACGCGCTGCGTCAGGATGCCTTCTGGAATCTCATGTGGTGGGAGGTGATCGGCCTGCCACTGCTGATCCTTCTGGCGACCATGACCGGGCACCTGACGTCGAAGGGGCTCGGACGGCTCGGCCAATATCCGAAACATCGCATCCTGCGCCATGCTTTCCGCGCTGCCCGGGCGCCTCTTATCATCGTGGCCGTAACGCTGGTGCTCTCCATCGGCACCCAGACTTTGTTCGTCTTCTCAGGGCGGCTCAATACCGTCCTGACGCCGTTGATCGCGGCGGGTTTCGTCACCGCTGCGCTGATGCTGATCCTCAATGTGATCGAGGTCATCCTCGACCAGATCACGGGCTTCGAGGATATGGACCTCACCGGCCGCCAGTTCGACGAAAGCCGCACCCGCGCCACGCGTCTGGCCGCCGTGCGCCGGATTCTGGTGATCGTCGTCACGCTTTTCGGATTCGGCATCGTTCTCGCCTCCGCCAACGTCTTCCGCACCTACGGCTTCTCCCTGCTGGCGTCCGCCGGGGTTCTCACCCTGGTTCTCGGCTTCGCCGCCCGCACCATCCTGTCCAACATCCTGTCGTCGCTCCAGATCGCGCTGAACCAGTCCGCGCGCATCGGCGACCGCGTCGTCTGGAAGGACAAGCTCTGCCACGTGGAGCGCATCAATTTCACCTTCGTTCAGCTGCGCGAATGGTCAGGCGTCCGTATCGTCGTGCCGGTCAATGAATTCGTATCGACACCATTCGAGAACTGGACCCTGAAGGAACCCGAGATGCTGCGGATGCTGAAGTTCAAGCTCGCTCCGCATGTCGACCTCGACCGGCTGCGCGAAGCCTTCGATGCGGTGGTGGCCGAACTCGACTCAGAGATGCTCGATGACCCGGAAAAGGCTTACGTGCGCGTCACCGGGCAGGATGTCTTTGGCATGGAGGTCTGGTTCATGCTGCCCTGCGCCGATCCGAACACCTCGTGGGATGCGGCCTGCATCGCGCGAGAGGCTCTGATCCGGCGACTGAACGACCTGGAGAAACACGATAACGTGACGATCTTCCCGCATGTGCCCGCCGCCGAGGCCGCCTGACAGCACGGCGAGCGATCCCCCGGCTTGAGAAACCGGGCTGCAGGGCTTAAGTTGTCTGTCGAACGCACACATTCGTCTCCGAAGGACACCTCATGTTCGGCATTCCCGGCCAATCCCCCGTCACCATCACCCCCTCCGCGGTCAAGCAGATCCGCAAGCTGATGGACCGCGAGGGCCGCTTCGGCCTGAAGATCGGTCTGAAAAAGGGCGGTTGCGCGGGCATGGAATACACCATGCAGTATGTCGACTCGCCCGACGACAACGACGAGGTCGTGGAACAGGATGGTGCCCGCGTGCTGATCGCGCCCATGGCGCAGATGTTCCTCTTCGGCACCGAGATCGACCACGAAACATCTTTGCTTGAATCCGGCTTCAAGTTCCGCAACCCCAACGTGACGGACGCCTGCGGCTGTGGCGAGTCCATCAAGTTCAAGGATATCGAGGAACTGCAAGCCGAACGCGCCGGCAAGGATGCCTGACCGCCCGGGCCGCGGGCGACGCCGGGACGCTTGGCCTCCACACCGCGGTCCCTCCAAAGCCCGGCCCCTGCAAAGCCCGGCGCCGTGAAACCCCTGCCCCCCACCGCCCCCGTCGAAGGCTGCACGCCCTCATGAGCGTCACGCCCGAGGATATCGCCTTTGCCACCGATCTCTTTTCTGGCTTGGGCGACCTGGCGACGCGGCGCATGATGGGGGGTCTGTGCCTCTATCACCGGGGCACGATCTTTGCCCTGCTTCACTCCGATCTCGGTATCCTGATCAAGGGTGCGGGGGCCTTCATGGAAGAACTCGACGCCATGGGCTGCACCCGCTGGGCCTACACCCGCAAGGAGGGGCGCCCCGTCGCCATGCCCTACTGGACGCTGCCCACCGATTGCGAGGACGACCCGGAGGCAGCGGTGGCGCTCGCCCGCCGCGCGCTGAAGCATCTTTGACCGGGTCATCCGGCCGCGGGACCGGGTCGCCACAGGATACCGGCCGGGCGCACGCGCCCTTGACCTCCCGCCAATGACCGTGACACTTCCTCCCGACAGATCGAGGGGACGAATATGCGAACCAAACTCGCCGCAGGCAACTGGAAGATGAACGGCACCATGGCAGCGCTGGACGCGCTCGAAGCCATCGCCGAAACCTCCGTCAACGGCCCGGCGGAGGTACTGATCTGCCCACCCGCCACGCTGATCCACGCCGCCCGCTCCCGCTCCGGCACGGTGGCCATTGGCGGACAGGATTGCCACGCGGCAGCCTCCGGCGCGCATACCGGCGATCTTTCCGCGGCCATGCTGAAGGATGTGGGCGCCGACTATGTGATCCTCGGCCACTCCGAGCGCCGCACCGATCACGAGGAAACAAGCGCCCTCGTGCAGGCCAAGTGCCGCACCGCCTGGGCGGCAGGGCTGAAGGCCATCGTCTGTATCGGCGAAACCCTTTCCGAGCGGGACGCGGACAAGACCCTCGACATTATCGGTGACCAGCTCGCCAGTTCAATTCCGGACGATGCGACCGGCGACAAACTCGTCGTCGCCTATGAACCTGTATGGGCCATCGGCACCGGCAAGGTCCCCACCACGGGCCAGATCGGCGAAGTGCACGATTTCATCCGGCGTGGCCTCGAAGACCGTTTTGGCACGGGCATCGGGGGCTCCGTTCGCCTGCTCTACGGTGGCTCCGTAAAGGCCACCAACGCCGCCGAGATCTTCGCCGTCTCCAACGTCGACGGCGCGCTGGTCGGCGGCGCCTCTCTGAAGGCTGCGGACTTTGTTCCCATCATCGCGGCCCTGAACACCAGCGCCGGATAAACCGCGTCGCCCGAACTTCACGCATGGTCCAGACGGCCCGCCCACGAAGACCGGCCCCGGGAGCCTGATCGCGCGGACTCCCGGTTCGGGTCAACAACCCACTTCCGGCGCGGGGGGCGCATCGCGCCCTCAGGGGTTCAGTTTCTCATCTACCGTCTCGGCCAGGGACTCCGTGCGGGCCGCGATCTCCGCCAGCGCATCCACGAGATCGGCCGGAATCACCGGCACTTCGACCTTTTCGGGCGCGGGAGCCGGGGCCGCCTTCGCCGCGTCCAACTCTGCCTTCATCGTGCGCAGCTGCGCCTCCGACTCACGGAGTTTCTCCTCCAGCCCGGCCGTCTTGTCCGCCAGCATCAGCCCGGCCATCAGCAGCATCCGCGCCTCCGGGATGCGGCCGATCTGTTCGACCAGCACCTGCGCCTCCGTGTCCAGCAGTGCGGCCGCCGAGATCAGGAACTGCTGTTCGCCTTCCTGACAGGCGACTTCGAAACTCCGCCCGCCGATCTGGATTTCCACCTCGATCTGGCTCATGCGCCTGCCTCCTCGGTCACGCCCGCTTCGGCCAGCAACGGCTCCAGCACTTCGATCAGCGCCTGCGTTTCGGCGGCGTCCACCGACCGGCTGGCGCGCATCGCCTCCAGCTCCGCCGCGAGTGCCTTGTTGATCAGCTGCGTGTCACCCACGCCCATGGCATTGGCCTCGCGCAGCTTGCCGTTGGCCTCCGCCAACTGGGCATTGGCCGCGCGCAGGCGCTGCACCTCCGCGTCGAGCGCGGCGATGCTCTGCGGGCCCGACGGCGCCGCAGCTGCCTGCGGTATCCGTTCCTTCAGGTGGCGCATGCGCTCGGTCAGCTGTGCGTTGGCGATTCTCTCATCCTCCAAGGCCTCGCGAAGCGTGCGCAACTCATCCTCCACCCGTGCCCAATCCGCCGATGGCACCGCGGGCGTACTTGGGGCGTCCGCCTCGCCGACGCTACCATGCGACGCAATGGCCGCCTCGGCCTCTGCGCGGATCGCGGCCAGCGCGCGATCGCGTTCCTCCGCCGCGCGGCTCAGCGCCACCTCGACGGCCTCGGCGACGGCGATCTCCTGCCCGGCGGCCGCCTCGTTCAGCGCGGTTTCGACCGCCTGCTCCATATCCGCCTGAAGCTGCGCACGAATTGCCTCCGCCGCAGCCTCCGCCGCATTGGCGCGGGCCTCAGCGGCTGCCTGCGCCGTCTCCAGCTCCGCCACGCGGGCTGACAACGCTTCGGTTTCGCCCGAACCAGCGCCCGGCTCGAATGTCTCGAGCCCGTAACCGATGCGGTCCAGCGCGCGCGAGATCCGCGCCTGCAAATCGTCGATCTGGGTCATCTGCCCTCTCGCCCCCATCTTTGACGGACCTTGTCATGACATCTTCGCGCAACACGACTTCGCGCGGCGAATCAACCCACGGTCCCTTGGGCAAAGTTTACCAAGGGATCGTGGAAATTGCGCCCCCCATAAATCCCAAGACCTTAGCAGGCGGTTTTCAACCACGAATCCGTGGTTTCATGGGCCAAACCTTGCCTTTCCGCCGATCGCTGCTATTCAGCGCGAAACGCTGCAAACCAAGGAACATCACGGTGGATATCCAAGAGCTTCGCACCCGCAACCCGGAACACTGGATGCGCTCGACCGCGATCCGCGCGCTGGCGCTCGACGCCGTCGCACAGGCGAATTCCGGCCACACCGGCATGCCCATCGGCATGGCCGACGTCGCCACCGTGCTGTTCTCGAAGCACCTCAAGTTCGACGCCTCGCAGCCCGAATGGCATGACCGCGACCGGTTCATCCTCTCGGCGGGTCACGGCTCCATGCTGCTTTATGCGCTCCTGCACCTGACCGGCGACCCGGAGGTGACTCTCGACCAGATCAAGGCCTTCCGCCAGTGGGGATCGAAGACCGCCGGCCACCCGGAGAACTTCCTCCTGAAGGGTGTCGAGATGACCACCGGCCCGCTGGGCCAGGGGCTGGCGCATTCCGTCGGCTTCGCCATGGCGGAGGAAATGCTCCGCGCCCGCTTCGGCGAGAAACTCGTCGATCACCACACCTATGTCGTCGCCGGTGACGGCTGCCTGATGGAGGGCGTTTCCCACGAGGCGCTCGGCCTCGCCGGCCGCTATGAACTCGGCCGCCTGATCGTGCTGTGGGACAACAACGACATCACCATCGACGGCAAGGTCTCGCTGTCGGACCGCACCGACCAGCCCGCACGCTTCGCCGCCTCCGGCTGGCACGTGCAGGAAATCGACGGCCACGACCCGGAGGCCATCGACGCCGCCATCGCTGCCGCCAAGACCGACCCCCGTCCCTCGATGATCGCCTGCAAGACGCATATCGCCCTCGGCCACGCCGCGCAGGACACCTCGAAGGGCCACGGTGCGCTGACCAACGCAGAGCAGAACACCGCTGCAAAGGAGGCCTGGGGCTGGACCACCGGCCCCTTCGAGGTCCCCGCCGAGATCAAGTCCTGGTGGGAAGAGATCGGTTCCCGCGGCGCCGCCGACCGCGAGGCCTGGGAACAGCGCCTGTCCGAACAGTCCGCCGCCCGCCAGACGGAATTCGCCCGCACCATGGCCGGGGACACGCCAAAGAAACTCTCCGCCACCATCAAGGCGCTGAAAAAGCAAGTCTCCGAAACCACGCCCAAGGTCGCCACCCGCAAGGCGTCGGAAATGGCGCTCGAGGTCATCAACCCGATCATGCCGGAAACGGCGGGCGGCTCCGCCGACCTGACCGGCTCGAACAACACGCTGACCGGCGACATGGGCAAGTTCGACACGGACAACCGCAAGGGCCGCTACGTCTACTGGGGCATCCGCGAACACGGCATGTCCTCCGCGATGAACGGCATGGCGCTGCACGGCGGCATCCGCCCCTACGGCGGCACCTTCATGGCCTTCACTGACTACGCCCGCCCGGCCATGCGCCTCGCCGCGCTCCAGCACGTGCCCACGGTCTTCGTCATGACCCATGACTCCATCGGTCTGGGCGAGGACGGCCCGACGCACCAGCCGATCGAACACCTGGCGATCTCTCGCGCCACGCCCAACACGCTGGTCTTCCGCCCAGCCGACGCGGTGGAAACCGCCGAGGCCTGGGAAATCGCCCTGACGCAAAGCGCGACCCCCTCCGTGATCTCGCTCACCCGCCAGAACCTGAAGACCGTGCGCACGGAGCACAAGAACGCCAACCTCGTCGAAAAGGGCGCCTACGTCCTCGCCGACGCCGAGGGCAAGCGTCAGGTCATCCTCATGGCCACCGGGTCGGAGGTCGAGATCGCCATGGCCGCCCGCGACGCGCTGCAGGCCGAAGGCATCGGCACCCGCGTCGTCTCCATGCCCTGCTGGGAACTGTTCGAGGCGCAGGACGAGGCATACCGCCGCAAGGTCCTGCCCGCCGGTCCGGTGCGCGTGGCCGTCGAGGCCGCCTGCGGCATGGGCTGGGACAAGTGGCTCACGGGCGAGCGCGGCAAGCGTGACAAAGGCGCCTTCATCGGCATGACCGGCTTCGGCGCCTCCGCCCCCTACGAAGTTCTCTACGAGCAGTTCGGCATCACCTCGGCCAAAGTCGCCGAGGCCGCCAAAGCCCTGCTCTGACCCGTAGGGTGGGTTTCCAACCCACCTACCGCTTCAACACCAAAGGCCCCCACCACCCGGCGGGGGCCTTTCTCATGCCCTCCAAGCCCTCCGTAGGGTGCGTGATTTCACGCACCATCCTCCGCCAGACCTCTCGCGCACCTCAGTGGCAAAAACATACCGTGCAAAAATCCGTAGGGCGGGTTTCCAGCCCACCATTCTACGCCGCCAACCACGCAAAGCCGCGCCATCATGCTGGAAGCATGTCTCCGACATGACGGGCCGCGGTCCGGCGCTCCACCGGATTGGCGACCACTTTATCTCGCCAACGCCGAAAAAGCTCACGTCGGCAGCGACCCCCTGTCCAATCGCCGGGCCGAGGAGGCGGCCCGGCGACGGCGCGGCGGCTGTCAGCCTTGCTTCCGCGCAAAACTATAAGCAGGATGGACGAGAAGACCAGTTTGACGAGCCGATTTCCACGCTACTAAACTAAGGAAAATTATCAGTTGCCCACCGAGTACACACTCTCCCCTTCTGCAGAGCGAATAGACAGCGAAACGATTCAGCGCTTCAGACAGTTTCGAACACGCCACGCAGAGTTACGAGACAACTATCGTGATTATGTCGGCCAGGAAAGGATCGCAGTTAACACATTTGAAAAGACTAGTAACGGCGTACGATCAGGTGGTGAATACATTCCAAGGCATCGCCTCAAAGGGCTAAGTATGGATTATCGCGTTTTCCATCAGCAAGATGAACCAACGCATTTTAAAAGCATCATAAATAAAATGGATCGCTACTTTGCAGATTCGCCAGCACGCAGAGCCATTGCGCATGCGCGGAGCACATGGTCTTCGATTCCGATTGTAGACTGGCACGGTCTACCGTTTGACGACCTGTGTGATCAAGTCTTCAACTCGAAGTTCTTTCACTCCGACTCCGCCAAAAAGGAAAAATTGCAACACACCATGGAGAGGTTTGACTGGGGAACAATTGAGCGCCTGCTTCTGTACGGCGTTCGCTGGAGACTTTTTGCAATTCAGAACGTAAGTTTTCTGTTGGCTGATTGCACAGTAGATTATCAGTATATGCGAGTTCCCAAACGGTTTTCCGATTGATCCTCGTAGTGAGAGGGTGTGGAATATCCAGCATGCTCTAGAGTGCGTGCTCGCAGGCAACGCACCGCTCCAACCGCACCGTTATCCGCATCACTTCAAGGCACCGAGGGACCGCCCTTCCTTGTCCAGCGTCTCCACCAGCGGAGGAAGAAACTCGCGGCCCTCCGCCGGTCCGCATCCTCGGCCCGCTTCGCCTCCGTCCAGTCCGCCGCCTCCCAGGATCCTCGCCCAGGTCGAACGCGACATCGAACTCTGCGCCTTGACCCGGAACACCTGCCCAAACCGGCCACGAACCTCTGTTAGAGTTAGAGTGCGAGCCGACGTTCCCCGGCAAGGCCCGCAAATCGCCCAATTCCCCAATCGTTACCCTTAATGCCCGTTAACCACCGGCCCCACCGAACACCCGTTAACAACCGGCCGGAAAACCCACCCGAACCGGCCGGTTCATCCCATTATGACCCGTTAAGGCCCCTCTCCAATCCTTACCGGCTGGAGCCTCCCCCCGGGGCCCCACACAACATCTGGAGACCGCCCGCAGCATTAACCGCGCGCGCCGCGTTAACACACGCGGGGATACCGTCCGGAAACGGAGTCAGGAGCGATCTCTTGGGGAAGGTAAAGATGGTGGGTGGTGAGGGACTCGAACCCCCGACATCTTCGGTGTAAACGAAGCGCTCTACCAACTGAGCTAACCACCCGCGTTCCGCTGATTTAGCCAAAAGCGGCGGCACTGGCAAGCCCCTTCGCGGACCTTTTATAGCGCTCCACACGGCGGAAAAACGCAAGAGGCGCACCACCTTACGGGGCGCGCCTCAGGTAATCTGGTGGGTGATAAGAGATTTGAACTCCTGACATCTTCGATGTGAACGAAGCGCTCTACCACTGAGCTAATCACCCGGTAGCGCGGCTTTTAGACTCACTCGGGTGACTGCGCAAGGGGGGGTTGCGCAGAAATATTTCCCTACAGGATGCTGGGCGGAAGCGTTTAAAGTCGGCTGTTCCTGCCTCTCTCCATCCTACTATTGTTCGGATACAGGTCCGACGCCCGCCCGAAACGCATCCCCACGTGTGACCGCTTCCGTGGCGGCCTGGGATCCGTCCTCCCGCACCGGAACGCGCAAAAGCGAGGCCCAACGGCTGTGTCGGCTTCCACGTCCATTAAAGGACCACGCCGACGTCTTCCGCCGCCAGTGTGGATTGATCTCCTGCGCACAATCTTCCATCCGTCTTATGAGAGTTCAAGGGTCGCCTTGGCCCGACGGTACAGTCCGGCCATCAAGACGCCGTGCGTCTCACCCCGCCGTCTACAAGGCATATCGCTTTGACAGCGGTAGCCCGTTGCAAAAGTCACAGACCAGCCAAAACGTCACATATGCTCGGGACCTGCTTGACTCACGCGGATGTGAGGCCAATGTCTTCCGGTGTCCCTGAGTAAAGGATCAACCAGATGATAAGAATATTCGTTGCCGCTGTGTTCGCAACCGCCGCCACCATATCGCAGGCGGGCAGTTACGACGCACCTTCCGAACCGCCGATGATGCCGCCGGTCGTGATCGAGGAAGAGGCCGCCTCCAGCAGCGCGCCCTCCGCCGGTCTCGTGCTGGGGTTGATGACCATCATCGTCTTCAGCGCCGCCGTCGCCAACTGATTGGCTACAGGAGCGAAACACGAAAAAACCCCGGCGCTTGCGCGTCGGGGCTTTCTTTTTCAGGTGTAAGCTCAGTGCGCCACGGAACTGCCGAGGCTGTCCTCTGAGGCCGTCTTTGCCGCAGCGGCGGCGGCGGCTTCCTCTGCTTGCTCGTCCCACTCGATCGAATCCGGCTTGGAAACCAGCGCGGCATCGAGCACTTCGGACACGTGCTTCACGGGAATGATTTTCAGCCCCTCCTTCACGTTATCCGGGATGTCGGTCAGATCTTTTTCGTTCTCCTCGGGGATGAAGACCGTCTTGATCCCCCCCCTGAGCGCCGCCAGCAGTTTCTCCTTCAGACCACCGATGGGCATGGCATTGCCGCGCAACGATACCTCGCCCGTCATCGCCACATCCTTGCGCACCGGGATACCCGTCAGCACCGAAACGATAGACGTCACCATCGCCAGACCGGCGGATGGCCCGTCCTTCGGCGTCGCGCCGTCGGGAACGTGCACGTGGATGTCGATCTTGTCGAACTTCGTCGGCTTAACCCCGATTTTCGGGGAAATCGAGCGGACGTAGGACGACGCGGCATCGATCGACTCCTTCATCACGTCGCCAAGCTTGCCCGTGGTCTTCATCCGACCCTTGCCGGGCAGTTTCAGCGCCTCGATATGCAGCAGATCGCCGCCAACTGACGTCCAGGCAAGCCCGGTCACTACGCCGACCTGGTTTTCCTCCTCGGCCAGCCCGTAGCGATGCTTGCGCACGCCCAGGAACTCGTCGAGGTTGTCGGCCGAGACCACGACCCGATCCGTTTCCTTTTTGACGATCTTTGTCACCGCCTTGCGCGCCAGCTTTGCGATTTCACGTTCGAGATTCCGCACTCCGGCTTCACGCGTGTAATAGCGTACGATGTCCGTCAGAGCGGCTTCCTCGACGGTGAACTCCTTCGTTTTCAGTCCATGCGCCTTGGTCTGCTTCTCCAGCAGGTGCCGCTTCGCAATCTCGATCTTCTCGTCCTCGGTGTAGCCCGAGAGCGCGATGATCTCCATCCGGTCCAGCAACGGACCCGGCATGTTGTAGCTGTTCGACGTCGTCACAAACATCACGTTCGACAGGTCGTATTCGACCTCAAGGTAGTGGTCGACGAAGGTCGAGTTCTGCTCCGGATCGAGCACTTCGAGCATAGCCGAAGCCGGATCGCCGCGGAAGTCCTGCCCCATCTTGTCGATCTCGTCGAGCAGGATGAGCGGGTTGGTGGTCTTCGCCTTCTTCAGCGCTTGAATGATCTTGCCCGGCATCGACCCGATGTAAGTCCGGCGGTGGCCGCGAATCTCGGATTCGTCACGCACGCCGCCCAGCGAAATACGGATGAACTCACGCCCCGTGGCCTTCGCCATGGATTTGCCCAGCGACGTCTTGCCGACCCCCGGAGGGCCCACGAGGCACAGGATCGGGCCCTTCAGCTTCTGACTGCGCGCCTGCACCGCAAGGTATTCGACAATGCGTTCCTTAACCTTGTCGAGCGAGTAATGGTCCGCGTCCAGAACTGCCTGTGCACGGCCGAGGTCTTTCTTCACGCGCGACTTCGTACCCCACGGGATCGACAGCATCCAGTCGAGGTAGTTGCGGACTACCGTTGCCTCGGCCGACATCGGGCTCATGTTCTTGAGCTTCTTCAACTCGCCGTCGGCCTTTTCGCGGGCCTCTTTGGACAGTTTCGTCTCGGCGATCTTCTCTTCCAGCTCGGCAATTTCGCCCTCGCCTTCCTCGCCGTCGCCCAATTCCTTCTGAATGGCCTTCATCTGCTCATTCAGGTAATATTCGCGCTGGGTTTTCTCCATCTGCGACTTCACGCGGGTCTTGATCTTTTTCTCGACCTGCAGGACGGACATTTCACCCTGCATCAGGCCATAGACCTTTTCCAGCCGTTCGGAAATCGACAGCGTTTCCAGCAGTTCCTGTTTCTGGCCGACGTCCACGCCAAGATGCCCGGCCACAAGGTCGGCCAGTTGTGCGGGTTCGGTGGCTTCCGAAACGGCCGCCATGGCTTCCTCGGGAATGTTCTTCTTTACCTTGGTGTAGCGCTCGAATTCTTCGGCAACGGTGTGCACAAGGGCCTCGATGGCGGCTTTGTCGCCGGGCATCTCGGTCAGGTACTCTGCCTTCGCCTCGAAGAAACGGTCATTCTCAAGGTATTCCGCGATGCGCACGCGGCTCTGGCCTTCGACCAGCACCTTCACCGTGCCGTCGGGCAGCTTCAGCAGTTGCAAGACGTTGGCAAGCACGCCCGCCTTGTAAATACCGGTGGCATCCGGGTCGTCTACCGACGGGTCCATCTGGCTGGCAAGCAGGATCTGCTTGTCATCATTCATCACTTCCTCAAGTGCACGCACCGATTTCTCGCGGCCCACGAAGAGGGGCACGATCATGTGCGGGAACACGACGATGTCGCGCAGTGGCAGCACCGGGTAGGATGGGTTCAGAGGCTGTTTCATGCTCGCGTTTCCTGTTCTTGGCAGGATGCCCCGGCCCCGCACGGCGGCAGCGTGGCGCATCCCCGGTCTTGAGCGCTATATCTGGGGGGCCTACCCGCGCATTTCAAGCAGCGCTGGTGGACCCCACGGCCCTTATGGGATCAGAATGGCCCCCGCAGTCGGGGGGCGCAAGCGGGCTTTTGTGGACAAACGCGAGCAATCCCAATTGACCAACTGGCATGCCGCTGCCCAAACGAGGTGAGAAGACACCCGGCGCGGAGGGTGCACTTAGGCAATCACTGCCGGAGCCCGCCCCGGAGGAAGCGGCGCTCGGCACGTCCGGTCATACTGGTCCGGCTGGTCCGGCCAGAAATCAGCCAGTATCAGCCCTTCTTTTGGGCCGCCTTCATCCGAGCCAACAGCTCCGCCTTCGTGGCCTTGCCACCGCGTGCGTTCTTGCCCTTCGGCTGTTCCTTGTTGCCATCGAAGCGCGGTGCCCCCTTGGCTGACTTGGGTGCGCCGGATTTGCCGTAATCCATGTCGTATGCTCCTGTCGTGGCCCCGGATCCGCGTGACTGAGGGCGACTCGGGGCGACTCAGGGCACTGGTGGGGCAGATCGGCCCCCATCCTACAGGACAGGGGCCTTTCGCAAGCCTAATCCGCACGCAGACCGTCAAGCGGCTTCGTCACGCAGGAAGGGATAGTCGGTAAACCCATCGCGCCCGCCACCATAATAAGTTTCCGGGTTGCCTTCGTTCATGTGCGCCCCTTCCCGAAGCCGCAACACGAGATCCGGATTTGCGATGAAGGGCCGACCAAAGGCTACCGCGTCCACGGCGCCGTCCTCGACCTGCGCCATGGCCAGATCACGGTCATAGCCATTGTTGCCCATCCAGGCGCCGTCGAACCGCGCCCGCAGATCCGTGAGGATCTCCGGTGTCAGCCCGGCAGCGTCGCGCGGCCCGCCGGTCTGGCCTTCGACCATGTGCAGATAGGCGAGGCCGCGGCCCGCGAGGTAATCCACCACGAATTCCGCCAGCGCCTTTGGCCGGCTGTCCTCGGCCGCGTTCGCCGCCGAAAAGGGAGAGATCCGCACGCCCACCCGGGCCGGGTCCCAGGCGCCGATCACGGCGTCCAGTACCTCGCCCAGCAACTTCACCCGGTTCTCGAATGAACCGCCATAGGCGTCCGCGCGCCGGTTGGGTCCGTCCTTCAGGAATTGGTCGATCAGATAGCCATTGGCGGCGTGCACCTCCACACCGTCGAATCCCGCAGCCTTCGCGTTCAGTGTCGCTTTGCGAAAATCACCGACGATACGCTGGATCTCCGGCGCCTCCAACGCGCGCGGCGCAGAGACCTGAACCATCTTTTCGCCGTCGAAGGTTTGTACGCCCTCGGCCTGCACGGCGGAAGGCGCCACCGGGTCCTTGCCGTCCGCCTGCAACGAGGTATGGCTGATGCGCCCGACGTGCCACAACTGCAAGACGATCTTGCCGCCCGCCGCATGGACCGCATCGGTCACGGCCTTCCACCTCTCCACCTGCACGTCCGAGTGGATGCCGGGCGTCCAGGCGTACCCTTTGCCTTCGGGCGAAATCTGCGTCGCCTCCGTGATGATCAGCCCCGCGCTCGCACGCTGCCGATAGTAGTCCACATGCATCTCCATGGGGGCATCGTCTTCCGTCGCGCGGTTGCGCGTGAGCGGTGCCATGACGACGCGGTTCGCGACGTCGATGGCGCCAAGGGTGGTCGGGTCAAAAAGGCTGGTCATGATCGTCTCCTTTCGGGAGTTTCTCGAGTCTTCCCCCAATGCCCGCGCCCGCGCCCGCGTTCCGTCCCCGACCGCAGAGGGCCTGAGCGAAAGCGCACCCAAAACCGTATGCGCGCGCCTGAGCACGGCTCCTGCGCGACTTTCCGCAGACAACAATGATGTATCAATTTTCTCCGTAGCGCTAAAATTCGGCTCATTATTGCCAAAGAGCAACATTTCGCCTGTATCAATCGTCACCAAAGCATCACTTTACCCGCGCGCCCATCGGTCCTACCTCTGGGAAAACAAACACTCTGACAGGAGACCCCGAATGCGCATCGCGATCCTTGGCGGCGACGGTTTCGTCGGCTGGCCAACCGCCCTCCACCTCTCGAACGCCGGCCACGAGGTGCACATCATCGACAACCTTTCGCGTCGCTGGATTGACACCGAACTGGGCGTGCAGTCGCTGACACCCATGGATTCGATCCAGGAACGTTGCCGTATCTGGAAACAGACCTCGGGAGAAACCATCCGCTTTCACCTGCTCGATCTCGCCAAGGAATACGAACGGCTTAAGGCATGGTTGGCCGATCACAGCCCGGATGCCGTCATCCACTTTGCCGAACAGCGCGCCGCGCCCTATTCGATGAAAACCGACCGCCACAAGGTCTACACCGTCAACAACAATACCAACGCGACGCACAACCTGCTCGCCGCCATGGTCGAAGCCGCACCCGACGCGCATCTCGTCCACCTCGGCACCATGGGCGTTTACGGCTATTCCTCCGTTGGCGCGCCAATCCCCGAAGGCTACCTCGACGTGACCATCGACACGCCCACCGGCCCAAAGGAACAGGCGATCCTCTACCCGACGCGGCCCGGCTCGGTCTACCACATGACCAAGTCGCTCGATCAGATCCTGTTCCAGTTTTACGCCCAGAACGACAGGTTGCGGATCACGGACCTGCATCAGGGCATCGTCTGGGGCACCCACACCGACCAGACCCGGCGGCACGAACAGCTGATCAACCGGTTCGACTACGACGGCGACTATGGAACCGTCCTGAACCGCTTCCTGATTCAAGCCGCCATCGGCTACCCGCTGACCGTGCACGGCACAGGCGGGCAGACGCGCGCCTTTATCCACATCCAGGACTCCGTGCGCTGCATCGAATTGGCTTTGGGCGACGCCCCCGCGCATGGCGACCGGGTGAAGATCTTCAACCAGATGACCGAAACCCACCGCGTCCGCGACCTCGCTGCACTGGTGTCCCGGCTGACCGGGGCGGAGGTCAAGACCCTCCCCAACCCGCGCAAGGAAGCTGCCGAAAACGATCTGATCGTGGACAACGACCAGTTCCTCGCACTGGGCCTTAACCCGACCACCCTGGCCGAAGGGCTTCTGTCGGAGGTTGTCGAGGTGGCGAAGAAATACGCCCACCGTATCGACCGCTCTCGCGTTCCGGCCATCTCCGCCTGGACAAAGGACATCGCCCGCACTGTCGAACACGACCCAGAGGGCAAGGCCCTGCGCGAAGTTTCGTGAGGCCAACGGATGAAGGCCGCTTATGTCACCCTGGTCACCAACGCGGATTTCGCGTTGGGGGCCAAAGCGTTAATACACTCCCTTAACCTTACCGAGACGCAGGCCGACCGCGTTGTCCTGCACACCGGCGGCGCACCTGCGGAGGCGCTCGCTCCCCTTGCTGCACTGGGCGCACGCCTGGTGAAGGTCGACCACCTGCCGGTTTCCGACGGCTTCATCGCGGCGCATGCAAAACATGAAATACACGGTCGTAACCCATTCACAAAAGGCGATAAACCCGCATTCCATACGCCGCTCGACAACTTCTGCAAACTGCGCCTCTGGCAGTTGCCCTACGACCGCGTGACCTTCCTCGATGCCGACACGCTGGTACTGCGCAACATAGACCGGCTCTTCGACTACCCCGACTTCTCTGCCGCTCCGAATGTTTACGAGAGCCTCGCGGACTTCCACCGCCTGAACTCCGGGGTATTCACCGCACGACCCTCGGAAGCCACCTTCCGGAACATGTTGCAAATGCTGGACGCCCCCGGTGCCTTCTGGAAACGGACCGACCAGAGCTTCCTCCAGGCCTTCTTCTCCAACTGGCACGGCCTGCCGGTGACCTTCAACATGCTGCAATATGTCTGGTTCAACCTGCCGGCCCTCTGGGACTGGAACAACATTAACGTAATCCATTATCAGTATGAAAAGCCGTGGCAAATTCACTCCAAAGCTGACGAACTGCGCCCGCTGATCGACCTGTGGCGGGTCTACGCCAACGGTGGCAAGCCCGACCTCGACACGATGAAGAATCCATCATGATCGCCCTCACCGGCGCCAGCGGTCTTGTCGGGCAATGGCTCAGCTCTCTGGCCGACCTTACTCTCGGACGCCACGACGCGGACCGCCCCTGGTCGCTGGCCGGACCAGCCCCGGACCTGACTGGCGTCACCACCCTGATCCACGCCGCCTTCTCCCACGTACCGGGGCGGTATCGCGGGGGCGAAGGCAATGACCCCGATGGCTTCCTCGCCGCAAACCTGGACGGCACAAAGCGTCTCTTTGACGCTGCCGCGCAACAGGGCGTCACCCGGATCCTCTTTCTCAGTTCCCGGGCGGTTTTCGACGGCCTGTCGCCTGGCGCCTCCCTGCCCGAAACCCTCGCCCCAAAGCCGAAATCCCTCTACGGCGAGCTGAAGGCGCGATGCGAAGACCACCTCTTCGCTCTCGCCCAGACCTCGCCCCTCACAGGCCTTTCGCTGCGGGCTACCGGCATTTACGGCCCGTCGGCCCCCTTTGCGCCGCCGCACAAATGGACCGAGCTATTTGCCGACTATCGTGCGGGCCACACCATCGTCCCCCGCCGCGGTACCGAAGTCCACGGCAAGGACCTCCGGCTAGCCGCGCGCCTCCTGTTGATGGAAACCACTTCCGGCCCGGCCCACGTCTCCGACCTGCTTCTTGATCGCCGTGACCTGCTTTCCGAAGTGCAGCGGCTCACCGCCTGTCCGCACCCCCCGCCGGAGCCCTGCGACACCCCCGTAAGCCCGCTGATCTGCACCCGCCTGAACGCGCTGGGCTGGCGGCCCGGCGGGATGGAACTCCTGCGTCAGAGTCTCCCCGCGATGCTGACCTGAACGGCCCTCCGCACCGATCCCGGCGCTGTGCTTTTTCCCGGTATCAATACTCCGGGGCAGTCCCGCAGGGCGGGGGCAGCGCCCGCTTCCCTGCATCTCATCGGCCACCCATCCGCCGAAACCGACCCACCGATCCAAAACGTTCACAGCAAGCGCGGGCATTTTCCTGATAATCCGTCCAAGGCCTCAAGACTCCAACTCCACGCCAGCAGCCAGAATGCGATCGACGGCCAGAAAACAGGCTCGAAGCCATTCCAAAACAAGGATCAGAGCGGTTCGATATCCCCGAGCGCCTCGCCCGCATCGAAGTCAGCCCGGAACGCCTCGAAGCGCTGCTCGGCGATTGCCGCCCGCAGCCCGGCCATCAATTCCTGATAGTAGTGCAGGTTGTGCCATGTCAGAAGCATGCCCGCGATCATTTCCTTCGCGCGCACGACGTGATGCAAGTAGGCTCTGGAGTACCCGCGGCAGCACGGGCACGCGCACTGCTCATCCAGTGGTCTGGGATCGTCCGCGTGTCGCGCGTTGCGCAGGTTCACTTGACCCCGCCGGGTCCAGCCCTGCCCCGTCCGCCCCGAACGCGACGGCAGCACGCAGTCCATCATGTCTATGCCTCGCGCTACCGCACCCACGATATCCGAGGGCTTGCCCACCCCCATCAGGTAACGCGGCTTGTCCTCGGGCAGAAATTCCGGCGCGAAATCGAGGCATTGGAACATGGCTTCCTGCCCTTCTCCAACCGCCAGGCCGCCCACCGCGTAACCGTCAAAGCCGATCTGCGTCAGTGCCCGCGCCGATTCCTCGCGCAGATCCCGTTCCAGCCCGCCCTGCTGGATGCCAAACAACATATGCCCCGGCCTGTCGCCAAAGGCCTCGCGTGACCGCCCAGCCCATCGCATGGACAGTTGCATCGACTCCTCGATCCGCTTGCGATCCGCCGGCAGCGCCGGGCACTCGTCAAAGGCCATGACGATGTCCGACCCCAGAAGCTTTTGGATTTCCATACTTCTTTCCGGCGACAGCATATGCTTCGAGCCATCCACATGGGACCGGAACGTCACCCCTTCCTCGGTCAGCTTGCGCAAGGATGACAGGCTCATGACCTGAAAACCGCCCGAGTCTGTCAGGATCGGCTTGTTCCAATTCATAAAACGATGCAGCCCGCCCAATCGGGCCACCCGTTCAGCCCCCGGCCGCAACATCAGGTGATAGGTATTTCCCAGCAGGACATCCGCGCCGGTCGCAGCAACGCTTTCGGGCATCATGCCTTTGACCGTGGCCGCGGTGCCCACGGGCATGAAGGCCGGGGTTCGGATCTCGCCCCGCGTGGTGGCGATCACTCCCATCCGGGCGCGCCCGTCCCGCCCTTTCAGGGTGAATCCCGTTGTCGTCCCGGCACTGTCCATGGCGGCCTCCTGCTCTATCGCCCCCTCCCATACTCAACTGCCCCGTCCGGCGCCAGCACCGCATCCGGGAATCGCTGCGGCATTACCATTGACGCGCCGTTGAAACGCCGGGTTTCCATGCGATTACGCCATTGCCCAACTGCCCCGGATCGACCACTTTCGTGCGCATGAGTACCCCTACGCCCCCGGCCTTTGCCGCCCTTCTTGACCTCTATGAGGCCCGCCGTGCGCCCATCGACACGGTTCCGGGCGAAGGCTTGCCGCCGGTGGATTGTGATCTTGCCGGCCTCACGCACGAGATCGTCGCAGACCCCGATACCGACCCGGCGCACAGGCCGCCGTTCCGTTCCGGATTTCACCGCAAAAGCCACGCGATGCGCAAAGAATTAAAAGGGTTTAGCGAGCTATGCACATTACACGGCTTGCTCATCGCACACCTGCGCAAGCGCAGCTTTCCCGAGCACGCGCCAATGCTGTTCGCCCGGCTCTGGGCGGAACAAGCCGACCACCTGTTGGCCCATCTCGACCCGCGTTGGCTGGTCTCCGCGGTCACCACCTTCGGCGACCATGGCGTGACGGAGACGCAGCGCGGTATCGGCCTCGCGCTGTCCACGCTGTTCAACATGATGAAGCTTTACGAAACGGAGCGGCTCTATTCCGGCCTGCGCCCCGACCAGCCGCACCCCAGCGGCAGACGCCAGAATGCCAGCCTGCCGCTGGACATGGACCCCTTCGCCCTGGTTGGTGGCGGGCTTGACGTCAACACGCTGGCGCGGCTCTGGCAGGAGTCCGAAGGCGACGCGGCAATCGCACCCCTGGCGCACAACCTCCTGACACGACTGCACGAAGACCCCAGGGCCCTGTTTCACCGCCTGACTCTGATGCGGGCGGAGAAAGAGGCACAGCGCGCCGATAAATCCCCGCCGCGTGCCGCCGCCGCGGTCCCGCAAAGGACGCAACCCGACAGCGAAGAAACCTTGCGTTGGGGCCTCGTGACCACAACGAACGCGCCGCTGGCCCAGATCGCGCGTTTCGCCGCACACCATCTGGATATGGGCGCCGACGCGCTGCACATCTTTCTTGATGCGCCCGCTCCGGATGCCACAGACTTCCTGCGGCACCCGAAGATCAACCTGACCACGACCGACGCCGCATACTGGGAGCACCACAGCAAGGACCGGCCCGCGCCGCATCAACTACGGCAGGCCTTCAACGCCACGCGCTGCCTTCATGCCGACACCGCCCTGCACTGGCTGGGTCATATCGACGTGGATGAATTCCTGATTTCGGATCAACCTCTTGCACATAGCCTTTTCACCGCGCCGCAGGATGCAGCCTTTGCCCGCATACCTCCCGCAGAAGCACTCGCCACCGATGGTCCGCCGCCCCGGCACTTCAAACTGACCCACCACGCAGCGGGCGTGAAGAAAGCCGAGCTGCAGGATGTCTATCCGACCTTCGGGATGCACCTTTACGGCGGCTTCCTGTCGCATACTTCGGGGAAGGTGCTGGCGCGGACCGGTCTGACCGATACGCGCCTGGGCATCCACGCCCTGAAACGCCACGGCGAGGACCTGAAAAACCGTTGCAGACTGCCGGG
Organism: Sagittula salina; assembly: GCF_017813235.1. Classification (GTDB taxonomy): domain Bacteria; phylum Pseudomonadota; class Alphaproteobacteria; order Rhodobacterales; family Rhodobacteraceae; genus Sagittula; species Sagittula salina. The sequence goes on along the minus strand of NZ_JAGISH010000002.1, from coordinate 346,323 downwards.
CGTCTGGCTTGCCCACCTGCACACGCCCACGTGGCAGCATTTTCGCGATCACCTCGGTTTCCGCCTGACAAAGGGTTCCTATCGCGCGCGTTCCGAACGCCCTGAACTGGGACAATCGGAACTTCTGACCTTTCTGATGCAGGAGGAAGGCGAGGACGGCTTGCGGGCGTTCTTTGACGAGGTCTGCGCCGATACACCTGCCCTGCGCGGCCGCCTCGCGGCACGCGGGATGCTACTGACCCGTGACCTCGACCTCGACGCCAAGGTGCTGCGGCACTTCGGACGGCTGCCATGAGCGCGCCAGCTGCCGCCTCGTCCTCATGGGGCACCGTCACAACGGTGAAGGCACCACTGGAAGCCATCCAGCGCTTTGCCGCATGGCATCTGGAGCAAGGCGCGCACCGGGTCTACATTTATCTGGACGAGGACGTGCCTGAAACGCTGAATGCGCTGAAAACCCATCCGAAAATTCGCGTGATGCACACGGACGCCGACTACTGGGCCAAACGCAAGGGCCGCCCGGAAAAGCATCAGGTCCGCCAATCTATGAACGCGCGCCACTGCAACAATCGCAAGCCTGAGGTCGACTGGCTCGCTCATATCGACGTGGACGAATTCCTGATCCCCGATCGCCCCATTGCGAACCAGCTAAGCGCCATGCCTGCAGAGGCGCTCTGTGCCCGTGTGCGCCCGATGGAGGCGCTGGCCCCCATGCCGGGTGACGCCGGCCCTACCGCCTTCAAGGCCTTTCACCGCGATCAGAAGGCGCGTCAGGACGCGGCAGAGGCGTGCTTTCCCACGTGGGGCCCGCATCTGTCAGGCGGTTTCCTGAGCCACGTCGCGGGCAAACTGTTCTTTCGTACCGGGCTGAAGGGGCTGCAGATCAAGATCCACAACGTTATCCTGAACGAGGTCAAAAACCCGGGTCAGGCCGACCTGCCCGGCATCGCGCTGGGGCACTTCCACGCCAACGACTGGCCACATTTCCTGTCGAGCTATCGCTTCAGACTGGAGCGCGGCTCCTACCGGGCGGACCTGAAACCGCAAGTGCGGCGAGCGGGAGCGCTGTCACTCCATGACCTGTTCTGCGTCATCGAGGCAGACGGCGGAGAGACGGCGCTCCGGGCCTTCTTCGACGAGGTCTGCCTAGCGACGCCCACGCTTTGCGAGCGTTTGAACCGGCATGGACTGTTGCGCCGTCACGATCTGGACCTGGACAGGCTGCGTGCGGGGCACTTCGCCTGAATGCGAGGCAACGGCCCGGAAAGGTCGCATCATTGACCTTTCGTGGTTTTTTCACTATGGCAGCCACAGGGGATGAAAGCGAACGAACGCCAGGCCGACCGGGCCTTCCCTCAGACATACGCGCGGGCCAGGGTTCCAGTGTCCGCAACCATACGGACATACATGACAAAATTCTCTGATCTGAACCTCAGCCCAAAGGTCCTCAAGGCCATCGAAGAAGCCGGGTACGAAACCCCGACGCCGATCCAGGAAGGCGCGATTCCCCATGCGCTCGAAGGCAAGGACGTGCTGGGCATTGCCCAGACCGGCACCGGGAAAACCGCATCCTTCACCCTGCCGATGATCCATAAACTGGCGCGTGGCCGCGCCCGCGCACGGATGCCGCGCAGCCTTGTACTTTGTCCGACCCGCGAACTGGCGGCACAGGTGGCCGAGAACTTCGACACCTACTCCAAGCACGTCAAGCTGACGAAGGCGCTGTTGATCGGTGGCGTTTCCTTCAAGGAACAGGACGTGCTGATCGACAAGGGCGTGGACGTTCTGATCGCAACGCCGGGCCGCCTGCTCGACCATTTCGAGCGCGGCAAGCTGCTGTTGACCGGCATCGAGATCATGGTTGTCGACGAGGCCGACCGCATGCTCGACATGGGTTTCATCCCCGACATCGAACGCATCTTCTCGTTGACGCCCTTTACCCGGCAAACACTGTTCTTCTCCGCCACCATGGCGCCGGAGATCGAGCGCATCACCAATACCTTCCTCTCCGCGCCGGCGCGGATCGAGGTGGCGCGTCAGGCGACCGCATCGGAGACGATCACCCAGGGCGCCGTGGTCTTTACCCCGTCCCGCCGCGACCGCGAAGGTTCCGAAAAGCGCGCCGTGCTGCGCGCACTGATCGACGCGGAGGGCGAGGCATGCTCCAACGCCATCGTCTTTTGCAACCGCAAGGTGGATGTGGATATCGTCGCCAAATCGCTGAAACAGCACGGCTATAACGCTTCTCCAATCCACGGCGACCTCGACCAGTCGCAGCGGACCAAGACGCTCGACGGGTTCCGCGACGGCTCTGTCCGGTTGCTGATCGCCTCTGACGTAGCGGCGCGCGGCCTGGATATTCCCGCTGTGACCCACGTTTTCAACTTCGACGTGCCGAGTCACGCTGAGGACTACGTCCACCGCATTGGACGGACCGGCCGCGCCGGTCGTTCGGGCAAAGCCTACACCATCTGCGTGCCGCGCGACGAAAAGTACTTCGACGCTGTGGAAAAGCTGCTCCAGAAGGACATCCCGCGACTCGAAAACCCTGTAAAGGCCGAAGCCCGCGAAGAGCGGTCCGAAGAGAAGCCTGAGAAGAAGGCCGAGAAGAAGACCAGTCGCAGCCGCTCTTCGTCGAAGTCGAAATCCTCTCGTAGCGAACGGGCGCCCGAGACCCGCAGCGAGCCCCAGACTGAAAGCCGCACCGAGGCTCGAACCGACCATCGTAGCGAGACCCGCAGTTCCGAGCGCAGCGAACGTTCCGACCGTTACGAAGGTCGTCGTGGGGACCGCCGTTCCGACCCGAAGGTGGTGGGCCTCGGGGATCACATGCCGGAATTCATAGCGCTGAGCTTCGACGAACGCCGCGCGGGCTGACTTCGGTTCCAGAACGCTAAAGGGCCGCCCAAAGGGCGGCCCTTTTCATATCCGAGGTCGACCGGGATCAGACCAGCCGTGCCTCCATGGTAATCTCGCAATCCAGCAGTTTCGAGATCGGACAGTTCGCCTTGGCCGTCTCCGCCGCCGTCATGAAATCCGCGTCCGACGCGTTCGGCACTTTTGCCGCGACCGTCAGGTGAGATTTGACCACTGCGAAACCGTCGTGTTTCTTATCGAGGGAAATCTTTGCGGTGGTGCTGATTTCATCCGCCACCAGATCGCTTTCCCCAAGGATCATCGATAGCGCCATAGAAAAACAACTCGCGTGCGCCGCGCCGATCAGTTCCTCCGGATTAGTACCGGGCTGCCCATCGAATCGGGTATTGAATCCATATGGCTGGTCCTTCAGCGCAGAGGATTCCGTGGAAACAGTCCCTCTGCCGTCCTTCAGGCTGCCCTTCCATTTGGCGGAACCGGCTTTCTCGATCATGTCGCTCTCCTGTCAGTCGCGTTGGTCCGGGTGCTCCTGCACCCTTCCCGGACCAACGCGAGCGAACAAGGCCGGTTCCCAGATCAGCTCAAGCGGCTGACCACCACCGTCACCTCGGGCTTCTTGCCGATCTCGTTCAGACAGGTCTGGCGCACAATACGACGCAGGCCTTCCTCAAGCTTGTCGTCGCTGGTCAGGGTCTTGTCCCCGGCGCGACCGATGAATTGGCTCAGATCCGCTTCGAGCACCTCGACCAGCGGCACATGGCTGCGCCCGGTTTCTGCCAGTCCCATCAGGTCGACCCAGGGCTCGCCCAGCGGTGCGTCCTCCTCGTCCATGATCAGCGTCACCACCACATGGCCGTTCAGCGCCATGCGAATACGGTCGCGCACGATCCCGTCGAGGGCGCCGATTTGCACCGTACCGTCCAGGTAAGTCCGCCCCGTCTCGATATATTCGGCCACCTTGGGTGCGTTGCCAGTCAGGTCGATCATCATCCCATTGACGGCAAGGATACCCTGACGGCCCCTTGCTTCGGAAAGGCCCACATGCGCCCGCAGATGGCGGTGTTCCCCGTGCATCGGCACCACGATCTGCGGCTGCACCACGTCCTGCATGGTTTCCAGATCGGGTCGGTTGGCGTGGCCGGAAACGTGATAATCGCCCATGGAATCATCCACCACGTCCACGCCTTTCTCCGAGAGCTGGTTCATGATCCGGATGACATCCTTCTCGTTGCCGGGAATGGTCTTGGAGCTGAAAAGGAAGAGATCGCCCTCCTTTAGTTCGATGCCATTGAACTTGCCGCGTGACAGCTGGGCAGACGCCGCGCGCCGCTCGCCCTGGCTGCCGGTGACGATCAACATCAGGCTTTCGCGCGGAATCGACGCCGCATCCTCGACCTGCACCACCTTGGGAAAATCTTTTAGAACGCCGGTTTCCACCGCCGCCTCGATCATCCGCCGCATGGCGCGGCCCAGCAGGCAGATCGACCGTCCGGCCCGCTCGCCCGCCTGCGCCAGCGTCTTTACCCGCGCGACGTTTGAGGCAAAGGTCGTCGCGACAACAAGGCGCGGTGCTTCTTCTACCAGCTTTTCCACCGCGGGGCCGACGATGACCTCGGACCGTCCCGGGTGGCGCGAGAAGACGTTGGTGGAATCGCAAACCAGCGCCTTCACCCCGCCCTTGGAAATCTCGGTCCAAAGTTCCGGGTCCCAGGCCTCGCCCACCAGCGGCTGGGTATCGAGTTTGAAGTCGCCGGTGTGGATGACCCGTCCCGCCGGAGTATCGATGATCAGGCCCGAACTTTCGGGGATCGAGTGCGAAATCGGCACGAATGATACCGAGAACGGGCCGATCCTTGTCACCTCCGGGTAAGGCGAGCAGGTCCGCACCGCCTTTCCCTCGATGCCGTATTCGGCCAACTTGTGGCGCGCTATGTTGGCGGTGAAAGCACGGGAATAGATCGGCACCCCGAGCGCTTCGAAGGTATGCCCCACCGCGCCCACGTGGTCTTCATGCGCGTGGGTGATGACCAGCCCCTCGATCCGGGCCTTGTTCTGTTTCAGCCAGGTGATGTCCGGAATGATCAGGTCCACGCCGGGCGTCCCGTCCATATCCGGGAAAGCCACGCCCATGTCGACCACCAGCAGGCGTTCCTGCCCGGGTTTGCCGTAGCCGTAGACATAACAGTTCATGCCGATTTCGCCGGCGCCGCCCAGCGGCAGGTAAATCAGTCGCTCTTCGCTCATGCTCGAGCCTCTCTTCTTGCGCGCGCCCCCTTGGGCCCGCGAGGTGTCTCGCGTCAGGCCGCGTCGGCCAACGCCTTGTTGTGCTGATAGATCACGGTCAAACCGTGCATCGTGAGGAATTCGTCAAAGGCATCAAATAGCGGCACCGCCTGCTGGAACAAGGGTGCGAGCCCCCCCGTGGCGATCACCCGCATCTCGCGGTCGCGTTCTTCCTTGATGCGGTCGCAGATCTCCCGGACGAGGCCCACGTAGCCCCAGAATATCCCCGATTGCATACAAGCCACGGTGTTCGTTCCCACCACCTGCGCCGGACGCGAGATATCCACATGCGGAAGCGCCGCCGCCGCCTGGTGCAGTGCCTCAAGGCTGAGGTTCACACCCGGTGCGATCACCCCGCCGATATAGGCTCCGTCGCGCGCCACCACATCAAAGGTCGTGGCCGTGCCGAAATCCACGATGATCAGGTCACCGCCGAATTTCTCGTAACCCGCAACGGTGTTAACCAGCCGGTCCGGCCCGACCTGCGTGCCTGCGTCAACGCGCACCTCCACCGGCAGGGCGCAATCCGGCCGCCCCACCACAAGAGGCCGGGTACGGAAATACCGGTCAGCCAGAACCCGCAGGTTCCAGACCACGCGCGGCACGGTCGAGGAAATGATTACGTCGGTAATCTCCGCCTCCACGTTGTGCAGAGATATCAGGGTAGAAAGCCACACGTAATACTGATCCGCCGTGCGCTGATGCTCTGTGGCGGTGCGCCAGGTCGCGACGAACCTCTCCCCGTCCCAGATAGAAAACACGGTGTTGGTGTTGCCGCAATCGATGGCAAGCAGCATAGCCCGGCCTTTCAGAAGAACACGTCCGCGGCCGCGATGGTGACCCGGCCTTGGGCGGTGTTTAGGACAAGTTGACCCTGCGCGTCCACTGTCTCGAAGGTGCCCGTGACACTGTCGCGCGCCGTTCGGGCAGTGATGACCTCACCCAGCCGCGCCGCCCGCGTCAGCCATGCCTCGCGCATCGCGGCAAAGCCATAGGTGACAAACGAATCCTCACGCATGGCCCATGCGGCAGCCAGCGCGTCAAGCATCTGTTCGGGTGATACACGCACCCCGGTTTCCTCCAACAGGGATACAGGGCGGACCGCGCCGGCCTCCACCTGTTCGGCCGGGGGCGCGGCAATCAGGTTCACCCCGATCCCCACCGCAAGCCCTCCGTTCGGCAGCCCTTCAAGCAGGATACCTGCCACCTTGCCACCATTCAAAAGTACGTCGTTGGGCCACTTGAGCGCCAGAGCCGCCTCCGCCCCCGTCAGCGCCGCAAGGGCGTCATACAGCGCCAGCGCCGCTACGAAGGACCGCAGCGCGACGACGGCAGCTGTCTCCCTCGGGCGCATCACCAGCGTGGCGGCGAAATTTCCGGCCGGTGCAATCCATACCCTCCCGCGCCGCCCTCGGGCGGCCGTCTGATTCAGTGCACAGATCCACTCGGGCCCGCCGAGTCCGCCGACGATCCGCGCCGCTTCGGCGTTGGTGCTGTCCACCTCAGCCATGACCCGCCGCCCATATCCTTCAGGCCAGCCCATGGTCCGCTCCGCCCTTCTTTGGTTTCATAAATACCGCGGGGGTTTGGGGGTAGAACCCCCAACACGCCGACGGCGTAAAACAGCGACGCGCCCCAGTGGGGCGCGTCACCGTCGGATCCCTCCGCATAAGGATCAGTTGACCAGCGCGACGGCCGCCGCGTGCGCCCCGTTCTGCAGGTCCACCGTCAGGCCCAGCGGGTTGAACACCGCCACCACGATAAGCAGCGCCGAAACCCCGAGGAATCCCGTCAGCAGCGGTGACGACGATTTGTCCAGCGAATCCTCGCGGTCCTCACCGAAATACATGAAGAAGACGATCCGCAGATAGTAATAGGCCCCGATCACGGAGGCCACGACGCCCCCTACGGCAAGCCAGACCATGTCGGCCTCGACCGCAGCCATCAGAACGCCGTACTTCGCAAAAAAGCCCAGAAGCGGCGGTACGCCGGCCAGGCTGAACAGCAGGACCAGCATCGCCAGCGCACGGCCCGGTTCCTTTTTCGAATACATCCCCAGCGCGCCGATGTCCGTGACCGGGTTGCCGTCCCGCTCCATCGACAGGATGAAGGCAAAGGTGCCTACATTCATCGTCACGTAGATTGCCATGTAAATCAGCATGGTCTGTACGCCGGTCTCCGTTCCGGCAGCGAGACCGATCAGGGCATAGCCCATGTGCGCGATCGAGGAATAGGCCATCAGTCTCTTGATGTCGGTCTGGCCGATCGCGGCAAAGCTCCCGAGGAACATCGACAGCACCGCCAGAAGCGCAATAACCTGGCTCCAGTCCGCTACGGCACCGCCAAAGGCGTCGAACATCACCCGGGCGAACAGCCCCATGGCCGCGACCTTCGGCGCCGTGGCAAAGAAGGCCGTCACCGGCGTAGGCGAACCCTGATAGACGTCCGGCGTCCACATGTGGAAGGGCACCGCAGAGACCTTGAACGCCATTCCGGAAATCATCAGCACGAGGCCGATCAGCAGGCCGATTGTCAGGTGCCCCTCGCCGGCCGCCGCGATGATGCCGGAAAACAGCGTCGTCCCCGCAAAGCCGTAGACCAGCGATGCCCCGTACAGCAGCAGCCCGGAAGACAACGCGCCCAGCACGAAATACTTCAGCCCCGCCTCTGTTGATTTCGCGCTGTCACGGCGCAGCGAAGCCACCACGTAAAGCGACAACGATTGCAGCTCCAGCCCCATGTAGAGCGACATCAGGTCCCCCGCCGAGACCATCACCATCATGCCCACAACCGCGAGCGTGACCAGGATAGGATACTCGAACCGCAAAAGGCCGCGCCGCTCCATGTAGCCTTGGCTCATCGCCAGCACCGCGGCGGCGGAGATCAGGATCATGACCTTCGCAAATCGGGCAAAGGCGTCGTTCCGGAACATGCCATTGAACGCCATCACGTCACCAGAGCCCGTCGCTCCGATCCAGAAGCCCATGACGACAAACAGCGCCGCGGTCGCCCAGACCAGCATGGGGGCCAGGCTGTCCTTGCCCGTGTAAACCGCGCCGACCAGAGCCACCATCGCGTAGATGGACAGGATGATTTCCGGCAGGATGATATTGAGATCGGCCGACATCGTATGTCCTCTCAGTGTCCAGCTTCAGCTTCGGCAACGCGGGTGGTCTCCGACCGGCCCGCGTTTTCCAGTGCCACGTCGTAATGCGCCACGAGCGCCTCCACGGACGGGCCGATACGGTCGAGGATCGGTGCCGGGTAGACCCCCATCCAGATCGTCATGATGATCAGCGGTGCAAAGATCGTCTTTTCGCGCGCGGTCATGTCCTTGATCGTCTTGAGGCTTTCCTTGATCAGGTCGCCCATGACGACACGGCGGTACAGCCACAGCGCGTAGCCCGCCGACAGGATCACACCCGTCGCGGCACCCGCCGCCACCCAGGTATTGACTTGGAAGATGCCCGCGAGGGTCAGGAACTCCCCGATGAAACCGGAGGTGCCCGGCAGGCCAACGTTCGCCATGGTGAAGAACATGAATACCAGCGCATAGGCCGGCATCCGGTTCACGAGACCGCCGTAGGCATCAATCTCGCGGGTATGCATCCGGTCGTAGATCACCCCCACGCACAGGAACAACGCGCCCGAGATGAAGCCGTGCGACAGCATCTGGAAGATCGCCCCGTCCACGCCCTGCTGATTGGCGGCGAAGATGCCCATGGTCACGTAGCCCATGTGTGCCACCGACGAATAGGCGATGAGCTTTTTCATGTCCTCCTGCACCAGCGCCACGAGGCTGGTGTAGATAATCGCCACAACCGACAGGGTGAAGACGAAGTTCGCCATCACATCCGATCCCACCGGGAACATCGCGAGGCTGAAGCGCAGGAAGCCATAGCCGCCCATCTTCAGCAGGATGGCCGCCAGCACGACCGATCCCGCCGTCGGCGCCTGCACGTGGGCTTCGGGCAACCACGTGTGCACAGGCCACATCGGCATCTTCACGGCAAACGACGCAAAGAACGCAAGAAACAGCATGGTCTGCAGACCGCCCACCACGTGGATCCCGAGGACGGAAAAATCCTCCGATCCGAAGGTATGGTTCAGCAGCGAGACCTCGCAGCCGCCGATGCAGGTGGTGCCCGCGTCCGCGTACATGGCGATCATCGCCACCAGCATCAGCACCGAGCCGAGGAAGGTGTAGAGGAAGAATTTGAACGACGCGTAGATGCGCTCCTTGCCGCCCCAGATGCCGATGATCAGGAACATCGGAATCAGGCCGGCCTCGAAGAAGACGTAGAACAACACGAGATCCAGCGCCATGAACACGCCCAGCATGAGCGTTTCCAGCATGAGGAAGGCGATCATGTATTCGGTCACGCGGTGCTTCACGTCCCAGGACGCCCAGATCACCAGCGGCATCATGAATGTGGTCAGCATGACGAACAGGACGGAGATGCCGTCCACGCCCATCCGGTAGCTGAGGCCCATCAGCCATTCGCCCTCTTCAAGCATCTGGAAGCCCGTGTCCTGCGCGTCGAACTGCGCGAGGATGAAAAGCGAGATGACGAATGTTGCCGTCGAGGCGATCAGCGCCAGCCACTTTGCGTTGCGCTGCGCCGCCTCGTCCGACCCGCGCAGAAAGACCGCGAGGATCAGCGCTGCCAGCGCTGGCAGGAAAGTGACGATGGAGAGAAGGTTCGACATCAGTGTGCCCCTCCGGAGATAGACATCCATGTGATCAGGACCGCGATCCCGATGACCATGGCGAAGGCGTAGGTGAAGATGTAGCCGGACTGCGCGCGACCGGCGAGACGGGTGACCCAAGGGACGATGCCCAGGGCAAGGCCGTTGATCCCGCCCTTGATGATCGCCTCGTCGCCGCCCTTCCACAGGATGCGGCCCAGCCTCTTCGAGGGCTCCACAAAGAGGAAGTCATAGACCTCGTCGAAGTACCACTTGTTCAGCAGGAACAGGTACAGCGGCCGCTGGTTCTCGGCCAGACGCTTCGGCACCGTCGGGTTTATGATGTAGAACCAGTAGGCGGTGATCAGACCGATCAGCATGGCGATGAAGGGAGAGATCTTCACCCAGACGGGCGCGTGGTGCGCGTCGTCGATGACGGTGTTGTCCGCCGCCATGAAGATCGCACCCTGCGGTGTGCCGTGGCTGGCGGCCATTGCGCCGTGGCCCGAAACCGCGGCTTCGGTCGGGTTTTGATCCCCGGCACCGGCCTCGCCGTGGCTGTCGACGCCCGCCCCTTCGCCATGACCATCGGGGACCTCGACGTGGTGCGCAGGCAGTCCGAAGAAGCCGTTCAGCTTGTCGTGGTCGCCGAAGAACGACCCGTACCAGACCATACCGGAGAATATCGCCCCCAGAGCAAGAACTCCCAGCGGGATCAGCATGACGGGCGGGCTTTCGTGGGCGTGCTCATGGGTGTGCTTGTCGCCGCGCGGCTTGCCGAAGAAGGTGAGGAACATCAGCCTCCACGAGTAGAACGAGGTAAAGAGCGCCGCGATGACCAGCATCCAGAAGGCGTAGCCGCCCGCCGTGCCTGCCCATGCGCTTTCGATCACGGCGTCCTTCGACAGGAAGCCCGCGAAACCGATGTGGGTCAGCGGGATGCCCACACCGGTGATTGCGAGCGTGCCAATCATCATCGCCCAGAAGGTCATCGGCAGCTTCTTCCGCAAGCCGCCGTAGTTCCGCATGTCCTGCTCGTGATGCATCCCGTGGATCACGGAACCGGCCCCAAGGAACAGCATCGCCTTGAAGAAGGCGTGCGTGAACAGGTGGAACATGGCGACCGAGTAAACGCCGACGCCTGCGGCTACAAACATGTACCCCAGCTGCGACATGGTCGAATAGGCGATCACACGTTTGATGTCGTTTTGCACCAACCCGATGGTCGCCGCCACGAATGCCGTGCTGGCCCCGAGGAAGGTCACGAATGCCATCGCCTGCGGCGCGTATTCCATCAGCGGCGACATGCGGCAGACCAGGAACACGCCGGCGGTCACCATGGTTGCGGCGTGGATCAGCGCCGAAACCGGGGTCGGGCCTTCCATTGCGTCGGGTAGCCAAGTGTGCAGGAACAACTGCGCCGACTTGCCCATCGCGCCGATGAACAACAGTACGGCAGCGACTTCGGCCGCGTTCCACGTCCCCCAGAGGAAGCTGATCTGCGTCTGCGCGATCTCCGGCGCGGCGGCAAAAATGTCATCGAAGCGCACGCTGTCGGTCAGCATGTACAGCGCGAAGATCCCCAGCGCGAAACCGAAGTCGCCGACCCGGTTGACGATGAAGGCCTTCATCGCCGCCGCGTTCGCTGAAGGCTTGCGGTAGTAGAAGCCGATCAGCAGGTAGGAGGCGACGCCCACGCCCTCCCAGCCAAAGAACATCTGCACGAGATTGTCCGAGGTCACCAGCATAAGCATGGCGAAGGTGAAGAACGACAGGTATGCGAAGAAGCGCGCGCGATAGCTTTCTTCCCCGTGCTTGAAGTTGTCGTCATGCGCCATGTAGCCGAAAGAATAGAGGTGCACGAGCGACGACACGGTCGTGACGACGATAAGCATGATCGAGGTCAGACGGTCCAGACGGATCGACCAGTCGGTCGAGAGCGTACCGCTCTCGATCCAGCGCATGATCTGGATGTGCTGCGTCTCCGGCCCGTGGCTGAAGAAGACCACCCAGGAGAAGAAGCAGGCGAGGAACAGCAGGCCTGTACTGACCCACTGCGCGCCACGGATAGAGATGAACTTCCACCCGAAACCCGCGATCAGGCTGCCCACGAGGGGCGCAAAGAGAATGATCGACTCCATCGTGTCAGCCTTTCATCACGTTGATGTCTTCCACGGCGATGGTGCCGCGGTTGCGGAAGAAGCAGACCAGGATCGCGAGACCGATGGCGGCCTCGGCGGCGGCCACGGTCAGCACGAAGAGCGTGAAGACCTGCCCGGCCAGATCGCCAAGGTGCGTCGAAAAGGCCACGAGGTTGATGTTCACTGCCAGCAACATCAGTTCGATGCTCATGAGCAGGATGATCACGTTCTTGCGGTTCAGGAAGAGCCCGAAGATGCCGATCACAAAAAGCACCGCGGCGACGGTCAGGTAATGTTCCAATCCGATCATACGTGTCCCTCCGGGCTTCAAACCCGCTCGATTTTGGTCTTGCCGCCCCGACGCTGTGCGGGGCCCTCATGTCCCGGGTGCCGGATCTGTCCGCCACCCTGCCCCACGTTTCCGTGGCCGTGTTCATTTGCCCTCGGCAAGGGCCGGTGTTCTTCCACCCTCAGAGAGGGCCGGTCGGCCGTTTCAGCAGCCGCAGGCGGATGAGTTTCTCCTCCGCCCAGATCCTTGCCCGCCCCGGAAGCATCGCTACCGCCCGGCTGAGCAGCCAGGCCCCGGCGACGATCTTGAAGACCCAGAACCCCGCGTAGAGCGCAATCCCCGCCGGAGAGAGGATGAAATCCCAAACGCCGCTCATGCGACCTCCGAATGACGCAGGGGGCAGCCCCCGCAGGATCCGAAGCCCCCGGCGGGGGTCCCGGCACAGTGTCGCGTCACAGCCCCTGTCCCGGGCGAACGTCGCGCAGTTCCATGGCCTTCGCCGGATCGCGGTACATCTGGGCCAGAACGTCCTGCCGCTTCACGTCCTTGCGGTGTCGCAGCGTCAGAACAATGGCACCGATCATCGCCACCAGAAGGATCAGCCCCGCCAGCTGGAACAGAAGGAAATACTGATCGTAAAGCACCAGACCCAGCGCGGCGGTGTTCTCCACCCCTTCGGGCATCGGCGCCGACAGCTGCGTGGCCGCCACCTCGGAGGCCTCCCACGCGCCGAACGCCATGCCCAGTTCCATCAGGATCACAAGGCCGATCAGCAGGCCCAGCGGCAGATACTTCGCCATCTCGGCCTTCAATTCCGCGAAATCCACATCCAGCATCATGACCACGAAAAGGAACAGCACCGCCACCGCGCCGACATAGACAATGACCAGGAGCATGGCGACGAATTCCGCGCCCATCATGACGAACAGACCGGCGGAGGACAGGAAAGCGAGGATCAGCCAAAGAACCGAGTGCACGGGATTGCGGCTGACAACGGTGAACAGCCCGCCCGCGATCACGCCGAGGGTGAACAGATAGAAGGCAAAGACCATCATGTCTCGTCATCCTTGTTTTCGGCCATGACCCCGCGCGCCAGGTCCATGGCGCGGGTCATGGCGGGTATGCCGGCGAACATCGACATCTGTGCGATGGTCTCCGCGATCTCTTCCTCGGTGGCGCCGGCCTCAAGTGCGTGGCGCACCGTCATGCGAAACGGCGTCTCCGCCTGGGCGCCCTGCATGGTCAACCCCGCAAGTGTCAACAACAGGCGCGTCTTGGCATCCAGCCCGCTCTTGGACAAGCCTTTGCCGAAGAACATTTCCATGGCGTCCTTGGACATGGTCGGCCAGAGTTTTTCGTACCCCTTGGGGTCGAAGGAGGACAGCGCAGGATTGAACGCCTTGGCCATTTCCTGCGCCTGCTCCATCATCAGTTCGAAAGGGGTCTTGGTGGTCATGCTCTCGCCTCCTGACGGGTGTCGCGATCGTTCCGGTGCGTTCGTCGTTCACCCCGGCACGCGTCAACGCAGGCCGCCCCGGCATCCGGACGGAGCCGACGACCCTGCGCGGCGCTATGGGGCACGACACGGATCATCGGTAAGGCGCGTCCAGTTCGAGGTTACGCGCGATCTCCGCTTCCCAACGGTCGCCATTCGCAAGCAGCCTGTCCTTGTCGTAGAACAGTTCCTCGCGGGTCTCGGTGGAGAATTCGAAGTTCGGCCCCTCGACAATGGCATCCACCGGGCACGCCTCCTGACAGAACCCGCAATAGATGCATTTGGTCATGTCGATGTCATAGCGCGTCGTCCTGCGGGAGCCGTCGTCACGCGGCTCCGCGTCGATGGTGATCGCCTGCGCCGGGCAGATCGCCTCGCAAAGTTTGCAGGCAATGCAGCGCTCCTCGCCGTTGGGGTAGCGCCGCAGGGCGTGTTCGCCACGGAAACGCGGCGACAACGGCCCCTTTTCGTGCGGGTAGTTCAGCGTGGCCTTGGGGGCAAAGAAGTACTTCAGCCCCAGCTGAAACCCCTTAACGAAGTCCGCCAGCAGGAAATACTTCGCCGCCCGCCCGTAATCGATGGAAGCCATCTACGCGCTCTCCTCTTTCACGGCCTCACGCGCTGCTTCGAGCCGCTCGGCCTCTGCGGCGTCCATCACAGGATCGCCGTGTTCGTCGTATTCGTTCAGCGGTTGCGAAGCCTGCGCGGCCTCATCCGCCTGCTGTTGCGCCACTGAGGACGGCTGCGCCGTCGGCATCTCCCCCATGGCCCGCATGTCGGCGGCCCAGCGGAACACCGCGGCGGCGATCTCGTTCGCCTGCGGCATCAAGTTGCCGTCCGCGTCGACGTCCGGCAGCCCGCAATCACGGACCACGAAATCGCCTAGCGCGATCATGTCGATGTACTTGGCGTCGAGTATCGCTTTCTTCAGATCGGTCATAGGGTTTCTCCCATCTCGCAGGCACACGTCATGCGTGCCACTGCGCAGATCTTAGCACCGCCGCGCGACACCCCCTTGCGGGAGACAGAAACAAAGTGTTTCCGCACCAAAGTCATATCAGCTCCCTACAGCCCAGCGGGTATAAAAGCCCCAGAACCATTCAAAGCGGGCGGCAAAGGCCACGAAAACCACCCAGGCCAGCGACATCGGCAGGAAAACCTTCCAGCCCAGGCGCATCAGCTGGTCGTAGCGGTAGCGGGGAGTGATCGCCTTCACCATCGAGAAGAGGAAGAAGACGAAGACCATCTTGATGCACATCCAGAAGACGCCATCAGGCAGGAATTCCACTGGCGACAGCCAGCCGCCGAGGAACAACAGCGAGACCAACGCGCACATCAGGACCACGGCGGTCAGTTCGCCGATCATGAACAACAGGAAGGGCGTGGACGAGTACTCCACCTGGTAGCCCGCCACCAGTTCGGATTCCGCCTCCGGCAGGTCGAAGGGCGGGCGGTTGGTTTCGGCCAGCGCCGAGATGAAGAACAGGATCATCATGGGGAAATGCGGCAACCAGTACCACGAAAGGATGCCCATACCGTCCTGGCTGGCGACGATGCTGCCGAAATTCAGCGAGCCGGAAGAGATGACCACACCGATGATGATGAGACCGATCGAAACCTCGTAGGAGATCATCTGCGCCGCCGAACGCAGCGAGCCGAGGAACGGGTATTTGGAGTTCGAGGCCCAGCCGCCCATGATCACGCCGTAGACCTCGAGCGAGGAGATCGCGAAGACGTAGAGGATCGCCACGTTGATGTTGGAGATCACCCAGCCGTCACCAAAGGGAATCACCGCCCAGGCGATGAAGGCCATGACGAGGCTGACCATCGGCGCGAGGAAGAAGACGAAGCGGTCGGCACCGGCGGGAACCACCACCTCCTTCACGATGTATTTGAGGAAGTCCGCAAAGGATTGCAGCAGACCGAAGACGCCGACCACGTTCGGACCCCGGCGCATCTGCACTGCCGCCCAGATCTTTCGATCGCCCCACATCAGGAACGCAAGGCTGACCAGAAGCGGAACGAGCAGCATCAGGATCGTTGCAACGATCCACAGCGCGATACCCCAGGGATTGTCGGAAAAGAAGTTTGCCATCAGGTCCTCACACCATCGGTATTCCGTTCTCGGCGCAGGCCATCGCGGTCACCTCTGCGTCGATCGTTTTCAACCCGCGGGGCAGCGCGGCCGAGATGGTGTAAACCGCATCTCCGCGCCAGAGGCCACCCTCTTCGTATACATTTGTACGCACATGACGGGCAAAGCCGTAGCCCCGGATCAGGGCATATTGCGCGGCCGCGCATTCGGCGTAGGCATCGACGTCCCGCGACGCCCGTGCGCCTTTCATGGCAACCCGGAAGTTTACCAGATCCCCATCCAGCAGGTGCGTTTCCACGCCCTGATAGGCCGGGTTGTACGGGTCCTGATCCGCCTGCGGTGCGCCGCAGGCCGTCAGGGCGCCGATTGCCAGAAAGGCTATAACCCCGCCCACGCGCACTTATTCCGCCGCCATGGGCGCCTGGGTGCGCAGCTTGGCGTTGCGCGAAAGTTCCGCCATCAGTTCGGAGGACCGCGCAATCGGGTTGGTCAGCCAGAAATCCTTGATCGCGTAGCGGAAATTGGCATCGCCCATGTCGGCGGCCTCCAGCGGCTGCCACCGGTTCAATGGCACCTCATCGAGGCGCGCCATATGCGGCACCTCGGAAATCAGTGCCTGACGCAGGGCCGCCAGCGAATCCCAGGGCAGTTTCGCGCCCAGCTCGGCGGAAAGCGCCCGGATGATCGCCCAGTTTTCCTTTGCTTCGCCGGGGGCGAAAGCGGCGCGCAGCGCCAGCTGCGGACGGCCCTCCGTGTTGACGAACAGGCCGGATTCCTCGGTGTAGGCGGCACCCGGCAGGATCACGTCGGCACGGTGGGCGCCCCGGTCGCCGTGGGAGCCTTGGTAGATGACAAAGGCGCCCTCGCCGATTTCCACCTCGTCGGCGCCGAGGTTGTAGATCACATCGGCCTCGTTCACGGCGTCCATGCCACGCTCGTTGACAGCGCCCACGTCGAGCGCGCCAACGCGGCTGGCGGCGGTGTGCAGGATCATCAGCTTCGAGCCGCCCGCCTCCGCGATCGCCATGGCTGCACCCAGCACGGCGGTGCCATCGGCCTCGTTCAGGGCGCCCTGCCCCACGATGACCACACCACCGACGCCTGCATCGTCCTTCCGGGAGAGTTCCGCCAACGCGGCACGACCCGCCCCCAGTTCCTTCACCGGGAAAGTCAGGTCGACCGGCGCGCCGATGCGCGCGACCTTGGCGCCGCGCGCCCAAGCCAGCCGGATGCGGGAATTCAGAACCGGAGCTTCCTCGCGCGGGTTGGTGCCGATCAGCAGGATCGTCTCTGCGGTATCGATATCCTCTATGGACGCCGTACCGACATAGCCAGACCTATTACCCGCCGGCAGCTTGGCGCCATCCGTGCGGCTTTCGACGACACCGCCCCGCCCTTCGATCAACCGCTTGAGGCTGTAAATCGCCTCCACCGACGCGAGATCACCCACCAGGCCGGCAAGCTTTTTCGCGCCCATGATCCTTTCGGCGGTGACGGCCAGCGCCTCCGGCCAGGTGGCGGGCTTCAGCTTGCCATCCTTGCGCACGTAGGGGCGGTCAAGCCGCTGGCGGCGCAGGCCGTCCCAGACAAAGCGCGTCTTGTCCGAGATCCACTCCTCGTTCACGCCGTCGTTGTTTCGCGGCAGGATACGCATGACCTCGCGGCCCTTTGTGTCGACCCGGATGTTCGACCCCAAGGCGTCCATTACGTCGATGGTCTCGGTCTTCGACAGCTCCCAGGGACGGGCGGTAAAGGCGTAGGGCTTCGACACCAGCGCGCCCACCGGGCAGAGGTCGATGATGTTACCCTGCATGTTCGATTCGAGCGTCTGGTTGAGGTAGGAAGTGATCTCCGCATCCTCACCGCGCCCGGTCTGGCCCATCATGTTGAGGCCCGCGATCTCCGTCGTGAAACGGACGCAACGGGTGCAGGAAATGCAGCGCGTCATGTGCGTCTCGACCAGCGGTCCGAGGTCGAGATCCTCACTGGCGCGCTTCGCCTCGCGGAAGCGCGAGAAGTCCACGCCGTAGGCCATGGCCTGATCTTGCAGGTCGCATTCGCCGCCCTGGTCGCAGATCGGGCAATCCAGCGGGTGGTTGATGAGCAGGAACTCCATCACACCTTCGCGCGCCTTCTTTACCATGGGCGAATTGGTCTTCACCTCCGGCGGTTCGCCGTTGCGCCCCGGACGCAGGTCACGCACCTGCATCGCGCAAGACGCCGCAGGTTTCGGCGGCCCCCCGACCACTTCGACAAGGCACATCCGGCAGTTGCCGGCGATCGACAGGCGTTCGTGGTAGCAGAAGCGCGGCACCTCGATCCCGGCCTCCTCACAGGCCTGGATCAGGGTCATCGCCCCGTCCACCTCGATTTCCTGACCGTCGATGATGAGCTTGCGCAAGTCGGACATGCCGGTGCCTCTCCAGATTGCAGATGGCTACGCACCGACAAAAGTCGGGGCGCGACTTGGTCGCCGTAATACCGCGCGAAATCCGAACGCGCCAGTAGCGCGGGCCGGAAATCGGGCGGAAAATATGGGAAAAATCGACGCGGGTCCGCCACTTGGATGCACAGGCGCGAATGTGTGATCACATCCGCGCCGCATGCCGCATGAATTTCAGGGCGTTATGGGGCACAACCTTGACGACAGGTAAAATTTTTTCGCCCCCGCCCGCTCCGCAAGCGCCCTACCGCAGAAGCGAACCGACGTAGCTTCCTTCGGCAATCTGCTGGTGACCGAATGCACAAAGCTGTGCCTTGTCAGCAGCCTTCACGCCTTGGCTTGCCAGCCATGCCTCGGCCTTGTTGCGCATACGCTTCTTCTCGGCCTTCGAGGTCACGTAGTCGTCGATCTCGTCACGCGAATAGCCCATGCCGGCGGCCTTGGATTTCAGCCGTTCGAGATGCGCAAAACCCTTTATCATGCGACCGCCGATTTCGTCGCATTTTTCCTGAATCTCGTTGGCCACCAGAATCAGCATCAGCTGATCATCGATTTCCTTGACCTCACGCAGCGGCGGCTTTGCCAGAACGGGCGTCGCCATCAGAGCGCAGAGCAGGAGCGGGGGAATCAGGCGCATGGGGGGCCTCCTTCGTGGAACGTTTGCTGATCCACAGGTGGGACTGTACCCCCCGTTATGCAATAACCGCCCGTAATATCCGGCATTTCCGGCGGGAATCCGGTCACGCGCTCCTCACCCGTCGGCGGTCACTTACCGATCGCGGCACTGACCGGTCAGCATCAACGCGTCCGATGTGATCG
This sequence comes from Sagittula salina, assembly GCF_017813235.1. Lineage (GTDB taxonomy): Bacteria > Pseudomonadota > Alphaproteobacteria > Rhodobacterales > Rhodobacteraceae > Sagittula > Sagittula salina. The sequence goes on along the minus strand of NZ_JAGISH010000002.1, from coordinate 327,192 downwards.
TCAGCTGATCCTTCGGCGTGTCGGGACCTACGGACCAGTCGATGTCCGAGGTACCATAGGTCCGGATGCAATACTTTGTACCCTGATAGGCAGCAGCCTTGATGGCGCCGTCGATCGACTTTCCCGGCTGGCTGACGGAGGCCACGAATTGCGTGCGATCGTCACCCACGGGTTTCGCCGTGCCACGGAAGGTCTGCCCATCGAAAGTCTGCGCCTGTTCGCGCCGGACGCCCTTGCCCAGACCGCAGCCCGCGAGCATCGCGACCAAAACCAGCAGGAGCCCCATCTTTGCGAAGTCCGCCGTCGTGAGACGCGGCATCGCCCGGGCCCGCACGCCCCCATCACGCCGCGCGCCGTCTGCCTCGTTGGACTTGCGGAAAAGACCGGCGGTATTCTTCATGTGACTGCCCTTGTTCCTTGCTCGCCTCTCGGGAGGCGGCGCCACCTTCGCCCTCCGTGCCGCGCAGGTCAAGCATCGCCGGCCGCGATGCGCCGGGACCCGCCGCCCCGGCCCCACCTCAGTCAGCGGCCCCGCGTTTCGTTTTACCGCGCCCGCGAGGGACCCGGAATACCGAAGCCGAAAACAGCCCGAACCCGATACGCAAAAGGCGCCGCTGCGGACGCCCTTTCGATGTTTCCCGTGTCAGACGGTCAGACGGTCACTCCGCCGCGACAAGCCCCGCACGGCCATTCTTCTGAATACGAATGCGGTCCTCGATTTCATCACGGAAGTTGCGGATCAGGCCCTGAATCGGCCAGGCTGCCGCATCGCCGAGCGCACAAATGGTGTGGCCCTCGACCTGCTTGGTCACATCCCAAAGCATGTCGATCTCTTCCGGGTCCGCCTCGCCGCGCACCAGACGGTCCATGACGCGCATCATCCATCCCGTACCTTCGCGGCAGGGCGTGCACTGGCCGCAGCTTTCGTGCTTGTAGAATTTCGACAGGCGCCAGATCGCCTTGATGATATCGGTGGAGTTGTCCATCACGATCACCGCCGCCGTGCCGAGGCCGGAACCCAGCTCACCGCGCAGGTAATCGAAGTCCATGATGGCGTCCTTCATCTTTTCCCCGCGCACGCAGGGAACGGAGGACCCGCCCGGTATGACCGCCTTCAGATTATCCCAGCCGCCGCGGATGCCGCCGCAATGCTTGTCGATCAACTCCTCGAAGGTGATCGACATCGCCTCTTCGACGACGCAGGGTGTGTTGACGTGGCCGGAGACTGCGAACAGCTTGGTGCCCGCGTTGTTCTCGCGCCCGAAGCCCGCGAACCAAGTCGCGCCACGGCGCAGGATGGTCGGAACCACGGCGATGGATTCGACGTTGTTCACGGTGGTCGGGCAACCATACAGACCCGCGCCCGCCGGGAACGGCGGCTTCATCCTGGGCATGCCCTTCCTACCTTCGAGGCTTTCCAGCAGGGCGGTTTCCTCGCCGCAGATATAGGCGCCGGCGCCGTGATGCACGAACAGTTCGAAGTCCCAGCCGCTGCCTGCCGCGTTCTTTCCCAAAAGGCCCGCATCGTAGGCCTCGTCGATGGCCGCCTGCAGCGCCTCGCGCTCCCGGATGTATTCGCCCCGGATGTAGATGTAGCACGCATGGGCCTGCATCGCGAAGGAGGCGATTAGGCAACCCTCGATCAGCGTGTGCGGATCGTGGCGCATGATTTCCCGGTCCTTGCAGGTACCCGGCTCCGATTCGTCAGCGTTCACCACCAGATAGGCCGGACGCCCGTCCGATTCTTTCGGCATGAAGGACCACTTCAACCCAGTCGGGAAACCAGCACCCCCGCGACCGCGCAGGCCAGAGGCCTTCATTTCGTCGACAATCCAGTCCCGGCCCTTGGCCATGATGTCCTTGGTGCCGTCCCAATGGCCACGCTTCTTCGCTCCCTCAAGGGTGCGGTCATGCATGCCGTAGATATTGGTGAAGATCCGGTCCTGGTCCTGAAGCATCTCTTATCCTTCATCATCCTGGCGCGCGCGCCAGAGCCCGTATATCATCCAGACCGCCCAGATAAACCCCGCCAATGCGACAAGGTCGAACAATGCGCGCAGGCGCTGGCTCCAGTCCAGCGCTTGGCCAAGGGCGGTGATGGTGATCCAGTACAGACCTACCCCGGCAATCATCAACGCAATCTTGCGCCCGTGCCTGTTCAGGTCGTTCTTGTTCGCCATTTTCTGTGTTCAGCCCGTCGTCAGCCTGGGGTTTTCGGCGTGGCGGGGGCCTTCGTCGACGGACGTCCCGTGCGCGGCTTTGCTGCCCTGCGGCTGGCAGGTTTGCGCGCCGGTTTCGTCGCCACCGCCGGTGCCTCGGATGCTTGCACCGAGGGTGCAGCGGGCTCCTGCTCCGTTTTCGGGGATTCCGGCTGCGGGGCGGGGCTTGCGGTGGCAGCGGCGGGTGTCGGCTTCATGGCCGCGAGTTGGGGCTCTTCGGTCCCGGCTTTGGCGGCCTCGACAGCGACCTTCGCCACCGGCGATTCCGCTGATGGAACCAGCGACGCTGCCGCGGCTTCCGGAACATCGGCTTTCGGCGCGGCGGCCTGTAGCACGGTGGCGCTTGACTCTGGAGCCTGTGTCTCCGGCGCTTGTGTCTCCGGCACTTCTGTGTTGGGTGCTTGTGTCTCAGGTGCACGCGGCGCTGTCTTGCTACCCGCCGGGTTGCAGATCGAACCGAAGCCCACCGTCATGCCGGGTAGCTTCAGCTTTGCCACCGGCATCCCTGCCCAAGGCAACATGGCCAGTCTCATCATGCTTTGGCTCGTCGCGATCGCGAACCGGGTCTGCATCGCCATCATCTTCACGACGGGCGAATAATCGGGGGTGAATGCTTTCATGGGGTTCGCCATGGGTTACGTCCTCGCTCAATAGACGCGCGGCGGGCAGTCGCCTCCACGCGTGCCTGAAAAGCGCCGTTCCTCCCCAACAGTGCTATCCCACGCCTGACACAACCAGAGGCCATGTGCAAGCCGCAGGGGTGTCGCGGGGCGCTATTGCACGCCCCGCTGCACGGGATTTCACTCGTAGACGCCGCCTTTGTCCACGCGCTTGGAAAAGTCCGTCTCGCCCCCGGCAGCGAGAACCTTGGCCTGTTCCACCCAGTTGTCGCGGGTCACTCGACCGCGAAACCCGGTCATGTTTGCATTGGCCCAAGCCACTTCCTGATCGGTCCAGGCCGCGATCTGGTCGAAATGGTAGACGCCCAGAGAATGGCACACCTTCTCCAGCTTTGGGCCGATACCCTTGATCTCCTTAAGGTTATCCGCCTGGCCATTGCGCGGACCATCCAGCAGCGGCGGCTGTTCGCCCTCGCCAGTGCCTTCCATCACGCCGTTGCCGTCGTAGTCTGCCGGACCGAGGTCCGCAGGCACAGGGTCACCCGCCGTCGTCGCCACCGCTGCGGATTCCGCGGGGGCTGCGGTCGGGGCCAGAGTTGGGGCCGGAGTTGGGGCCGGAGTTGGGGCCGGAGTTGGGACGTCATCTCCGATCTCTGCGGTAGATGCCGCCGCCCCTGCCCCCGGACCGTCCTTGCTGTAGCGCCACGACCCCTTGCGGTCCGCCAGTTCCGCCTGTCCCGCCAGGGGAGTCGACGGCTTCAGGACCGGTGCAGTAGTCGCTCCGGTGGGCGTACTGGTCTCGCTTCCGGTCTCCTCCGGGGCCGGAGTGCCCGAGACGGTGCCTGCCCCGACCATCGCAGAATCTGCCTTGGAGACATCGGCCTCCGCCTGATCGGGAGCGGTTTCGGTGGCGACAGGTCCGGGCCGGGCCGCCTCCGGTTCCTCCGGGGCGGTCTCGGCCTCTGCCGCGGCAACCGTGGCACCCGCTGCTGCTGCACCGGCGGCGGCGCTGGTCCCTGCGCCTGCTGCCCGCGCGCTGACACTGGCATCCATAGCGGGCACGGCAGAGTTGGTCACCGCAGGCGTGTGATCGCCCCTGTCAGAATCAGTGACCGGCGGCGTCATGCCGCGCGATACCGGCAGCGGGCCGCAGAACAGCCAGTTGAACAGCAACCCCAGAAGCACCAGCGCCAACACCGCCAATACCAATGCGGCGCCGAACCCTTGTTCCAAAACCAGAAGGAAAACCAGCAGGGCCGCCACCGCAGCCATCCCCCAGCACTTCACCGCACAGTTGCCATCAATCCGCATGTCGACCCTTCTCCCGTCTTGGTGCCTGCCGTAAGGCAAGCCTTTCTGTTTCCTCATACTGTTGCCGGAGTCAGGCCGAGAGGCAATTGCGGAGTCGCGGGCACCGACGAAAGAACGACGCCCGCCGCAATCGCGACGGGCGCCCGAAAAGGGTACGTAAATGTCGATCCGCCGGAGCGGAGCGTGGCGCCCTCAGGCCCCGCGAGTGCCGGACTGGTCGTTCCAGGGCGCGCGCAGCGCCACTTCGGTACCGTCGATGCGCTTGACTGTGTCGCCGATATCATGCGCCAGTTGCGCGCTGGCGTTCATCTTGATCGAAGCATTCACGAACTCGGTCAGCGTGGTCGCGCCGCCCTTCGGTTCCGACCCCATGCGGCCGTTTTGCGGGCCGACCTGCGGCACCTCGCCCCTCGCCAGACGATCCAGCAGATCACCCAGAGATTCGACCGTCAGATCCTCGTAGTAATCCTTGCCGATCTGCGCCATCGGAGCATTCGTGCAGGACCCGAGGCACTCGACCTCCTCCCAGGAGAACTTACCGTCCGCCGACAGGATGTGCGGCTTGTCGGCAATCTTCTCGCGGCAGACCGCGATCAGGTCCTCCGCGCCGCAGATCATGCAGGACGTCGTGCCGCAGATCTGCACATGCGCGACCGAGCCCACCGGCTGCAGCTGGAACATGAAATAGAAGGTCGCAACTTCCAGCGCGCGGATGTAGGCCATGCCCAGCATGTCAGCGATGTGTTCGATCGCCGGGCGCGTCAGCCAGCCTTCCTGTTCCTGCGCCCGCCACAACAGCGGGATGATCGCCGAAGCCTGGCGGCCCGCGGGATACTTGGTGATCTGCTCCTTCGCCCAGGCGAGGTTGCCTTCGGTGAAGGCAAAGCTCTCGGGCTGTTCGTGGTGCAACCTGCGCAGCATGTTCGTCGTCCCTCAACTGGCGCGGCGCGATGGCCGCGCGCGTAAATCCTCAGCCCGCGACCGTGGCAGCCACCGGGGCGCCCTCGGGTTCAGCGGGAGGCGTGCAGACGCCCACCACCGAACGGACACCGCCGCTTGGCAAGGACACAGCCTCCTTGCGGGCCACCTTGTACTGGGCGATCTCGATGATCTTTTCGCGTGGCAGGCCGGTCTGCAGTTCCACCGGCAGGTAATCCGCTTCCGTGACCAGAGAGCATCCGACCGAAGCCACGGCCGCGTCCCAGGTGGCAAGCATTTCCGGCGTAGTGTCTTTTGGTGTCATGCCCAGCTCCACGCAGCCCGCGACCGCTAGAACCGGCAGCGTCAGAAACAGTGTCTTCATCGTCGTCTTCCTTCGAAACGGGCCGCGTCTCGACCCTCGGACAGCGTCACCGCATGGCGCCCGGATCGGGCCGCGCGGGCCTGCCTGCTCAGATCCGCCTCAGCGATCGATTTCCCCGAAAACCACATCCATGGTACCAATGATCGCCGCGACGTCCGCCAGCTGGTGACCGGATGCCACATGGTCCATCGCCTGCAGGTGCAGGAAACCCGGTGCGCGCAGCTTTGCCCGGTAAGGCTTGTTCGTCCCGTCGGCCACGAGGTAGACGCCGAATTCACCCTTCGGGGCCTCTACGGCGGCGTAGACCTCGCCCTCCGGGACGTGGAACCCCTCGGTGTAAAGCTTGAAGTGGTGGATCAGGCTCTCCATCGAAGTTTTCATATCGCGGCGCGTCGGCGGGGTGATCTTTCCACGCGCCAGCACGTCGCCCTGCCCCTCAGGGGCGCGCAGTTTCTCGATGGCCTGCAGGATGATGCTCGTAGATTCGCGCATCTCCGCCATTCGGCAGAGGTAGCGGTCATAGCAGTCGCCGTTCTTGCCCACCGGAATCTTGAAGTCGAACTCGTCGTAGCATTCGTAAGGCTGCGCGCGGCGCAGGTCCCAAGCGAGTCCGGAGCCGCGTACCATGACGCCGGAGAATCCCCAGTCCTGAATGTCCTGCTCCGTCACGACGCCGATATCGGCGTTACGCTGCTTGAATATCCGGTTTTCCGTCAGAAGCCCGTCGATGTCATCGAGCATACGGGGGAATTCATGGGCCCATGTCTCGATATCGTCGATCAGCGCCGGAGGCAGGTCCTGATGGACACCACCGGGGCGGAAATAGGCCGCGTGCAGGCGCGCCCCGCAGGCACGCTCGTAAAAGACCATGAGCTTCTCGCGCTCCTCGAACCCCCAGAGCGGCGGCGTCAGCGCGCCCACGTCCATGGCCTGCGTGGTCACGTTCAGCAGGTGGTTCAGTACCCGGCCGATTTCCGAATAGAGTACACGGATCAGCGAGGCGCGGCGCGGCACCTCGACTCCGGTCAGCTTTTCGATGGCGAGGCACCAGGCGTGTTCCTGGTTCATAGGCGCCACGTAGTCGAGACGGTCGAAGTACGGCAGATTCTGAAGATACGTCCGCGATTCCATCAGCTTCTCGGTGCCGCGGTGCAGCAGGCCGATGTGCGGGTCGCAGCGTTCGACGATCTCGCCGTCCAGCTCCAGCACGAGGCGCAGCACCCCGTGCGCCGCCGGGTGCTGCGGGCCGAAGTTGATGTTGAAGTTGCGGATCTTCTGTTCGCCCGTCAGCGCGTCGTCAAAACCCTTGGAGCCGTCCATCGTCAGTGCCTCCTTCTGCCAGACTTGGCGTCGCGCAGGATCGCCAGTCCGTCGTGACCGTAGTGCTGCGCGAACAGGTTCGCCCGCGCCTCGACCATCGCATCGGGCAGCCGCGCTGCCAGTTCGTCCAGATCCATCGCCCCGGTGCCCGGCTGCGCCACCTTGCACAGGAAGGCGATCAGCGCGGGCATCTCCAGCGCGTATTCCCCGCTCTCGGCGCAGTTCAGCACAAAGGCGAAGGCCCGCGACGTGAAATCGTCGTCGCCACGCGCCACGACCTGATCAAGCAAGTCCCAGATCAGCCCACGCGCAGTGCCATCCTCGGCAAAGAAACCGGTACAGACCAGCGCATCCGAGAGGTCGATCATCTCGGGCAGCAGGTCGTTGGCCCATGCCACCCACTCATCGCCGCTTTCCAGCGTGGCGATGGCCTTCTCGGGCTCCCAGCCCTCGCGCTCCAGCGCCTCAAAATCCGTGTCGAAGCTCACGTCGCCTCGTACCTTTCGTCCTTGTGCCGGGCGCTGCGGCCCGGCTGTCGTCTCTCGCGCTCGCGGCGGCGCGCCATCGAAGGGGCGCGCCAGCCGCATCAGCCCTGCTTCTCGTCGCCGGGCAGCACGTATTGCGCACCTTCCCAGGGCGACATGAAGTCGAACTGGCGGTATTCCTGCACCAGGCTCACCGGTTCGTAGACGACCCGCTTCTGCTCCTCGTCGTACCGCACCTCGGTGTAGCCCGTCGTGGGGAAGTCCTTGCGCAGCGGGTAGCCTCGGAAGCCGTAGTCCGTCAGGATCCGGCGCAGGTCCGGGTGGCCCGAGAACAGGATGCCGAACATGTCGAAGACCTCGCGCTCGAACCAGTTCGCGCTGGGATGCACGGCGGTGATCGAGGGCACCATCTCGTCCTCGCGGATCGAGACCCGCAGGCGGATGCGGTGGTTCTGGTACATCGACAGGAAGTGGTAGACCACGTCAAACCGTTTTGCCCGCTCCGGGTAGTCGACGGCGGTGATGTCCACCAGCGAGGAGAAGCGGCAGGTCTGGTCGGTCTTCAGGAAATCCACCAGCCCGCGGATATTGGCGGGCGCCACGTCGATGTTCAACTCGCCGTGGGTCACGTCGTGGGCCAGCACGCAGTCGGGCCGCTTCAGCGCGATATGGCCGCCCAGTTCGTTCAGCGCGTCGATCATGCTTCAACCTTTCTCAGGGCGTCGGCGGCGATCACCGCGCGGCGCACTTCACCCGCGGCTTCCTCGAACCAGACGCATTGCGCCGCGATCAGAGCGGGGTTCTGGTCGCTCTGGCCGACCGTCTCCACCGTCATCCGGGCACCGCCGGAGGCAAGCTCGACCACGTCACCAGGGTACAGTTCTGCCATTTCCGTCCCTCCTCAGCGCGCCAGCGTGCCGGTGCGCCGCATCTTCTTCTGCAGCGCCAGCAGGCCGTAAAGCAGCGCCTCGGCCGTAGGCGGGCAGCCGGGCACGTAGACATCGACGGGCACGATGCGGTCGCAGCCGCGTACCACCGAGTAGGAGTAATGGTAGTAGCCGCCGCCGTTTGCGCAGGATCCCATGGAGATCACGTAGCGCGGCTCCGGCATCTGGTCGTAGACCTTGCGCAGAGCCGGGGCCATCTTGTTGGTCAGCGTACCCGCGACGATCATCAGGTCGGACTGCCGAGGGGAAGCCCGGGGGGCGATGCCAAACCGTTCCACGTCGTAGCGCGGCATGGAGGTATGCATCATCTCCACCGCGCAGCAGGCCAGCCCGAAGGTCATCCAGTGCAGCGATCCGGTGCGCGCCCAGTTGATGATGTCCTCGGTGGAGGTCAGCAGGAAGCCCTTGTCCGCCAGTTCCGCGTTCAGAAGCTGCGTTGCGTGCTCGCGGTCGCCGCCAGCGGTGTTTTGACCATAGGGCGCCAGCGCCGAAGGCCCGCTCTTGACGCGGGGCGTCTGGTATCCTTCGCCGCGAACTTCCGTCACCATCGGTTTGTCTCCGGTCACTCCCATTCCAGGGCTCCCTTCTTCCACTCGTAGGCAAAGCCCGCCGTCAGCACACCGAGGAACACCATCATCCCCCAGAAGGCGACGTCGCTAAGATCACGGAACGCGACGGCCCAGGGAAACAGCATGGCGATTTCCAGGTCGAAGATGATGAAGAGGATCGAGACGAGGTAGAATCGCACGTCGAATTTCATCCGCGCGTCATCGAAGGCGTTGAACCCGCACTCATAGGCCGAAACCTTCTCCGGATCCGGATTGCGCACGGCGATCAGGATCGCGGCGAAGATGAAAACAAGGCCAATGACGACGGCGATCGCCAGAAAGACCAGGATAGGCAGGTATTCCCGCAGCATGTCTTCCACGAGCAGCTCCTCGAAAACTGGGGGCGCGGCGCGAGTCCCCGTATCCGGCAGCCCGCGACGTTGGTCTGAAGGTGACTTATCCGCGTGCGCAGGCGGGGTCAACAAGCGGGCTTGATATTCAAAAGATTGATAACAAACGGCTTCCTTTCGAGGGTGCAGGTCGATCCATCCCCGTAGCCCTTGAGTTGATAAGGTTTTTCGCCGCCGGAGGTCTGCCGTGGTCTCGCACGGCGCCCGGGCGACCTGGCGTAAAGCGGGGCGCGGTACGTGGTCGCGCCCGGCAGGCCGGCACATTTCAAGGCCGGAACCGGCGGTCCTTGCGGTGCGTTTTGCAGCCAGCCGAAAAGGACCTCCGCCGAAAGGACGCCCCATGCCACGCGATGCACATACCCGCCATATCCGCCATGCCAGCCTGTATCGCATGGCCACGCCCGACCACCTTTGCCCCTTCGGCCTGAAGTCGAAGGCCCTGCTTGAACACAATGGCTACGAAGTCGACGATCACTTGCTGCAAAGCCGCGAGGCCACCGACCGTTTCAAGGCGGAACACGGGGTGGAGACCACGCCGCAGACCTACATCGACGGCGCGCGTATCGGTGGTCATGACGCGCTGCAGCGGCATTTCGGCCAGACGCCGCAGGGCGATAAGGAAAAGACATACGCCCCGGTGATCGCGGTCTTTGGCATGGCACTACTGATGGGGCTGGCCGTGGGCCACGCTGCGGGGTTCGGTACCGCAGCGACACTGCGCACGATCCTCGCCTCTGGCATGGCACTTCTTGCCGTGCAGAAACTGCGCGACGTTGAAAGCTTCTCGACCATGTTCCTGAACTACGATCTGCTGGCCCGGCGCAAGGTTTTCTACGCTTACCTCTACCCATACCTCGAAGCTGCCGCCGCCATTCTGATGCTGGCAGGCGTTTTGCCGCTGCTGTCAGGCACTGTTGCGCTGTTTATTGGCGGCGTCGGAGCGATCTCGGTAATCAAGGCCGTTTATGTCGACAAACGAGACCTGAGATGCGCCTGCATGGGCGGCGCCTCGGACGTGCCGCTCGGTTTCGTTTCCCTGACGGAAAACCTCGTGATGGTGGGCATGGGGTTCTGGATGCTGGCCTCGGTGTACTGAGGGGGCAGTTCTGAGGGAGCAGTCAGCGTTGAGGATGAGCGATCGCGGCCTTTGGACGCGCGGGGGCAGCCCGCTTATCAGGCCGGAATGGAAGAAAAGAGCGCCACGGCAGGCGACCGGGAAAATCCAAGAAGCTGGTTCGGACATGCCCCCTCCTTCCAGCCCCTCCAAGACCTGGCGCACCGATCACCGGATTTGAACCAAAGAGCCGTCTTGTGAAGCGTGGAATCGTGCCGTCATACTGCCTCGCCAGCGCTGACGGAGGGACCGCCGGCCCTCGTCAGGCAAATCCTCGCCCGGCGCCGTGCGCTCTGCCGGGGGGCTGACACTACGGCGGGAGACCGGCAGCCCCCCATAGCCTACAGCCTTTCACTGTATCGAACCCCAGGCCGTCGGTTTTCAGGATGGGTGGCGGCCAGACGACCGATCCCTGCCGCTATCCGCGACAGCCCGGACGCAGGTTGGGACCCAGCCATACCGGACACAGGCAGGACTATGGGCTACTGTTCTTCTTCGGGCTGGCCGAAGCCCCGCCACGCTGGAGATCGGCCTGATCCAGCAGCTCCCGACAGAACTCGAATCTTTCCTGGATCAACATTCAGCCCCTGATCGGCACCTGACCATCAGGCGCTCCGGCATCAACTCTCGACCCACGGCGCGCGGCGCTTCTCGAAAAAAGCCGCGATCCCTTCGCGCGCTTCCGCCGTTTCCCAACGGTCGGCAAGCGCGTCGATGGCCATGTCCACATCCTCTCCGCTCACCTCTCCCGCAAGGTCGCGCAGCAGCCGTTTGGCATCGCGCACCGCCCCCGGGGCACACTGCAGGTAGGGCGCGACCTCCGCCTCCACGGCTTCTTCCAGCGCCTCCGCCTCGACCGCGCGGGTCAGGAGACCAAGCGCCATCGCCTCATCGCCAGTAAACACCCGCCCGTTCATGAATATCGACGCCGCCCGCGCGCCGCCAAGCCGGTGCACCACGTAAGGCCCGATATTGGCCGGGATCAGCCCCAGCTTCACCTCCGTCAGGGCAAAGCGGGCCGTCCGCACCCCCACCGCCACGTCGCAGACCGAAATAAGCCCGAGGCCCCCGCCAAAGGCATTGCCGTGCACCATGCCGATCAGCGGCTGCGGCAGCGCGTAAAGCGCCCCCAGAGCCCGCGCGATGCGCGAGGATTCCCGAACGCGAGTCGTCCGGTCTGCCTCGAATTGCTCGCGCATCCATGCGAGATCGCCGCCTGCGCAGAAAGTACCGCCATCCGCCGCCAGCACCACGACCCGGATGCTTTCATCCTCCGCCACCGTTTCGGCGGCCTCCACCAGTTCTCCCATCATGCGCGCCGACATGGCGTTGTGCTTTTCCGCGCGCGCCAGCACGATCCGCGCCACGCCGCCAGCGTCCTGTTCCAGCCTGACTTCCTGCATCATCCCTCTCCCGCCTTCTTCAGTATCTCCGCCACGGTTTCGCCCACCGGGCGCATGGTATCCAGCCGCAGCGCGCCGTCCCAGGGTTCCCAGACGCGCGCCTGAACCGCCGCCCAGTCCGGCAGGGCGAAGCCCGCGATATCTGTGTGGCGCATCTCCACCCGGCGCCGATGCTCCGCTGCGTCAGAGCAGAACAGCTCGACGCAAAGGCCCCCCGATGCGGGCGCCAGCGTCTTCCACGGCTGGCGCGTGACCGCCAACGGATTGACGCAGTCGATCACCACAGGCAGGCCGCGCGACAGCGCTTCGCCCGCCACCACCCTCATTGCCGCGTAGCCGCCGTCGGCAAGGTCGGCACAGTCCATGTGACTTTCGCGCATGGCCTGCTCGATGGCATCCGCCCGCAGCCAGAGCGCGCCGGTCTCGTCGCATAGCACCTCCGCCACCGTGCTCTTGCCCACGCCGGGTAGGCCAGAAAGGACGATCAGCCCCCTCACCCGCCGCGCATCCTGCGCGCCATCGCCGCCGCCTGCACCAGCACCGCGCGATCCAGCCCGGTGTCATAGCCCTTTGCCGTAACGTAATCGTACACCGCTTCGGTCGCTACGTTGCCTGCGGCACCCGGCGCGTAGGGGCATCCGCCCAGACCGCCCACAGCAGCATCAAAGACCCGAAGCCCGCGCGCCAGCGCGACGGCGATGTTGTCCAACGCGCGTCCACCGGTGTCGTGGAAATGCCCTGCCAGATGCGCGGCTGGGATTTCCTCCAGCACCGCCTCCAGCATGGCGTCCACAGCATCCGGCCGTCCACGTCCGATGGTGTCGCCCAGCGAAACCTCGTAACACCCCATGTCCCGGAGCCGCGCCACCACGCGGGCCACGGCGTCGGGCGCCACCGCGCCGTCGTAGGGGCACTCCACAACACAGGAGACATATCCGCGAACAGGTACGCCCGCCTCCCGGGCGGCCTCGCAAACCGGGACGAACCGCGCTAGCCCCTCCTCGACGGAGGCATTGATATTGGCCTGTGAAAATCCCTCCGACGCCGCACCGAACACCGCTACCTCGTCCGCGCGCGCCGCCATCGCCCTTTGAAAGCCCATGATATTCGGCGTCAGCGCTGCATAGGAAACACCCGCGACCCGCCGGATGCCCGCCAGCACTTCGGCCGAATCCGCCATCTGCGGCACCCATTTCGGACTGACGAAAGACGCACATTCAATCCGCCGGAACCCCGCGTCGGAAAGGCAATCCACCAGGGCCACCTTCTCCGCGACCGGGATCATCCGCGCTTCGTTCTGCAGACCATCCCGTGGTCCTACCTCAAAGATTTCGACCCGTCCCATTCTCAAACCCTTTTGCAAATCCTGAACGTGGCCAGGGGCTCCGCCTCCATCGCAGCAGGCTGCGACTCGCCCAAAGGATTTCGCCCCAGAAGAAGCAGGAAGTCGCGCTCCTGCGTCTAACTGGTCGCGATACTCCCGCCGCAGGCGTTCCCGAGCGGTCGCCGAAGGCGGACCCCGAGATACCCTGCGCGCGCGCCAGCGCGCTCATTCGGATCACGCCTCCGGCACCGGATAGAAATCCTGCGCGTAGAATCTCTGCGGCCCCTCACGCTCCACCGCGCGCCTGTAGGCGGGGCGCGCCTCCATCCGTGCCTTGTAGGCAGAGACCCTCGGGAAATCCTCCAGCCGGACGAAATATGGCGCCGCGAAGAGGTTGAACCCCATCATGATGTCCGCGGCCGAGAATCCGCCAGGAAGCAGCCATCCCTCTTCGGGCAGGGCCGCTTCCAGTCCGCGCAGAGTCTGCTTAAGCCGCGCAACCTGCAGTTTGACCACCACTGCAGAGGGGGTCGCCGGCGGCCGGAGAAAGACCATCTGCAGGTTCAGGTTTTCGATCAGGCTCGCCTGCGTTTCCGAGTAGTGTATCCATTGCAGGTACTTCGCCCGCTCCGCCGAACCGGGCGCACGGCCCAGCTCCGGGGCAAAGCACTCCACGAGGTATTCCACAATGGCGCCGGACTCGCTCATTTCCAGCCGCCCGTCTGGGGCGTCCCACTCGATCGCCGGAATGCGCACAGCGGGGGAAACGTGCCGCAGCGCACTTTCGCCCATTTCCTTCGTGCCGATACGGTGTTCCACCACATCGAGCCCACCGAAACGATCCGCCCCGATTTCCTCCAATAGCCAGAGCACACGGAACGAGCGTCCGTATTGCACGTGATGCAGTCTCATCATGTCAGTTTCTCCCTCAGCATCCACTGTCCGCTTTCGTCGCGTTCATACATCTGTCCCATCTCGGGGACCTCCTGCACCGCCAGCATCGGCCAGACCTTGAGCAAGTCAGCCAGCCGCCCCGCCTGCGCGCTCTCGAACCGGCAGGCCCCGCACCAGACGCTACACGTCCGGTCCAGATCGGCTGCCACCATCGAGGCGCGGCGCAGGTCCGCCGCCACCTCCGGGCACAACATCACACGCGCGCCTTCGGGCAGTTCGGAAAAAGTCACGCCTCCGCCAGCGCCTTCAGCATCACCAGAACGGCGCCTGCCTCCAGCTGATCGCCCTCGCGCACCATGACCTCGGCCACCACCCCGTCAGCGGCGGCGGTGAGGGTATGCTCCATCTTCATCGCTTCCAGCACCGCCAGACGGTCGCCCGCGCTGACAGCCTGCCCCTTGTAGACATGGACCGACACCACGCGTCCCGGCATCGGTGCCAGCGTGGCCCCAGCCGCCGCGGCCTCTCCGACCTGAGCCAGCGGATCCACCACCTCGAACGGAATCCCGTAACCGGCAAAGACCGTGACCGTACCGTCACCGACAAAAACCCCGCCGCCCGGCCGCCCGTCAAATGTCCAGCCCGCGGCACCACGCCGGCAGGCGACCGTGTCGCCATCCACCTCGACGACAACTTCGCCCGGACCCTGCACCGTCACCCAGATTGCGTGCTGCTCCTCGCCCTGTGCCAGAACGACCTGCCGCCTGAGCGCACCCCAGAGGGCGAAACCCGTCTGCCAGCCCTCCGCCTCCAACAGGCGGAGCGCCGCCAGCGCCGCTTCGGCCCAATGACCCGGCGTAACCGCCGGCGGCTGCACGAGCGTGTCCAGATCGCGACCGATCAGCCCGGTATCGACAGCACCCCGCGCAAACCCCTCGTGCTCCGCCAGCGCACCAAGAAAGGCGAGGTTGGTCACCGTCCCCGCCACACGCGTGGCCTTCAGCCCCGCCGCAAGACGCCGGAGCGCCACCGCCCGCGATGGCCCATGCACCACCAGCTTTGCGATCATCGGATCGTAATGCGGGCTGATCACGTCGCCCTTGCGCACACCCGTTTCCGCCCGCACCCCCTCGGGGAACGCCAGTTCCGCCAGCCGCCCCGTCGCGGGCAGGAAACCCGCCGGCACGTCTTCGGCATAAAGCCGCGCCTCGAAGGCGTGGCCCGTGATCGTCAGATCCTCCTGCGTGCAGGGCAAGGGTTCCCCCGCCGCGACGCGCAACTGCCATTGGACCAGATCGACGCCGCAGATTTCCTCCGTCACAGGGTGTTCCACCTGCAGGCGGGTGTTCATCTCCATGAACCAGAAGCCGTCCTCGCGCATCCCGTCCGCGCTGTCGACGATGAATTCCACCGTTCCCGCGCCGCGATAGCCGATGGCCTCTGCCGCGCGCACCGCCGCCGCCCCCATGGCCGCGCGCATCGCGGCCGTCATGCCGGGCGCGGGGGCTTCCTCGATAACCTTCTGGTGGCGGCGCTGCAGTGAACAGTCCCGCTCGAACAGGTGCACCGCGCGGGTGCCATCGCCAAAGACCTGCACCTCGATGTGGCGCGGGCGCTGGATGTATTTCTCGATCAACACCGCGTCATTGCCGAAGGCGCCGCGCGCCTCGGCCTTTGCCCGCTCCAGCGCGTCGACGAAGTCCTCCGGCCGCTCCACCAGCCGCATCCCCTTGCCGCCGCCGCCCGCGACCGCCTTGATCAGCACCGGGTAGCCGACCTTCGCAGCCTCGACCTCAAGGTGACCGGGGTCCTGGTCCTCACCCATGTAGCCCGGCACCACCGGCACGCCGGCCTCGTCCATCAGTCGCTTGGCGGCATCCTTCAGGCCCATCGCCCGGATCGCACGCTCGTCCGGGCCGACAAAGACCAGCCCCGCCGCCTCCACATCCCGGACAAAGTCGGGGTTCTCGGACAGGAAGCCGTAACCGGGATGGATCGCCCCCGCCCCGGTCTCAAGCGCGGCGGCGATGATCCTGTCGCTGCGCAGGTAACTCTCTGCGGGGGACGCGCCACCGAGGCACACCGCAGCATCAGCCATTTCTACGTGCAACGCACCCGCGTCGGCCTCCGAATATACCGCCACGCAGCGAAGCCCCATGGCGCGGGCCGTGCGCATGACGCGGACTGCGATCTCCCCCCGGTTCGCCACCAGTATCGTGTCAAACATCACCGTTCTCCTCTCCCGGTTCCGGGTTTTCCGCCCGGCCCTCGGCCCCGTCCCGCGCCGCTACCCCGCCCCGGGCGATTTCCAGGTCTGCTCCCGGGCTTCGGCCCGCTCTTTCGGGCCTGGCCCCGGCCCGGCATCTCGGCCGTCGCCTGTTCCGGGACCCTGCACCGCTCCGGCCCGCCACCCTTCGGCGCGCAACCCTTCGGCGCGCCACCTCGGCCCTGTGGTCCCGCCCCTGCCGCGGGCCTGGCGTAATCCTCGACCACGCGAAAGCGTTCGCACATGATCTCCATATCCTCCGACACGCCGCCCGAGCGCGAGAAATACGCTCGATATGCCTTGCGCCAATGCGCGAGGTCGCGGAACTCGCCCTGCATGGCCACGAAACCTTCGTCCATTTCGTCGAACCGGCGGACGGAGACCTCGACCGTCTCCACCATCAGCGCGGGCCGCCCGTCCCACTCCAGCGCCACGTCGCGGCGCCCCACCTCGGGCAGTGCATCGGCGCCCTTGCCGCTGTAGACCCGCATGGCCTCGACCGTCGCGGTCTTTTTGCCTGAACGCACCAGCGCCAGGATCTCCCGGCACAGCGTTTCCGAATCGCCGTACCGGAATGTCTCCGCTTCCGGGTTCGCGTCGATGATCTCCTGCAGGCTCTTGCGACTCATCCGCTTCGCTCCTTCAATGCTGCCAGCCCCCGGCATAGATGCGCTCCGGCCGCGTTTCACCCCCTTGCGGCCCGCTCCGGCCCGCTCCGACCTGCTCCGGCCCGCCCGAACCAAGGCAAATCGCGTGCTTCTTCGGTTTCCAAATACCTCGGGGGAGTCTCCCGGAACGGGAGACGGGGGCAGAGCCCCCTTCTCGATCCCAAACTCGCGGCAGGCATACTTTCCAGTACGATTCTCCGACATGCCCCGGACCGCACGCCTGGCCACCGCATGCAGGCGCCGAAACGCACGCCTGCGTTACATCCTGAAGACGCCAAAGCGGGTCTCCTCCACCGGGGCATTCAGTGCGGCGCGCAGCGACAGCGCCAGAACCTCCCGGGATTTCCGCGGGTCGATGATCCCATCGTCCCACAGCCGCGCAGAGGCATAGAGCGGGTGCGACTGGCGTTCGAACATCTCCAGTGTCGGGCGCTTGAAGGCGGCTTCCTCCTCCTCGGTCCATGTGCCGCCCGCGCGCGCGATCGCATCCCGCTTCACCGTCGCCAGAACGCCCGCCGCCTGCGGTCCGCCCATGACGGAAATCCGGCTGTTCGGCCATGTCCACAGGAACCGCGGCTGATACGCCCGCCCCGCCATGCCATAGTTCCCCGCCCCGAACGACCCGCCGACCAGCATCGTCACCTTCGGAACCGAGGTCGTTGCCACGGCGGTCACCATTTTCGCACCGTGCCGCGCGATGCCCTCGTTTTCGTATTTACGCCCCACCATGAAACCGGTGATGTTCTGCAGGAAAACCAGCGGAATACGGCGCTGCGAGCACAGCTCTACGAAATGCGCCCCCTTGGAGGCGCTCTCCGAGAACAACACCCCGTTGTTGGCGATAATGCCGATGTCCATGCCGCACACCTGCGCGAAACCGCAGACCAGAGTCTCGCCGAAACGCGCCTTGAACTCGTCGAAGTAAGAACCGTCCACAATCCGCGCGATCACCTCGCGAATGTCATAGGGTGTGCGCAGATCGGCCGGCACCACGCCAAAGATCTCTTCCGGGTCACAGGCCGGTGCCTCGCCGGTATCTATCGCGACAATTCGCGCCCCCGGGCCAGCCGAGCCACCCAGCGATCCGACCGCCCGCCGAGCCAGCGCCAGCGCGTGCGCATCATCCTCAGCAAGGTAATCCGCCACCCCGGAGAGCCGGGTATGCACGTCCCCGCCGCCCAGATCCTCGGCAGAAACCACCTCGCCCGTCGCCGCCTTTACCAACGGCGGCCCGGCGAGAAAGATCGTTCCCTGCTCCTTTACGATGATGGATACGTCGGACATTGCAGGCACATAGGCCCCGCCCGCCGTGCAGGACCCCATGACCACCGCAATCTGTGCGATCCCCTTCGCGCTCATTCGCGCCTGATTGTAGAAGATGCGACCAAAGTGGTCGCGATCCGGAAACACCTCGTCCTGATTGGGCAGGTTCGCGCCGCCGGAATCGACAAGGTAGACGCAGGGCAGACGGCATTCCTCGGCGATTTCCTGCGCGCGCAGGTGCTTCTTCACCGTCATCGGGTAGTAGGTGCCGCCCTTCACGGTGGCGTCGTTGCAGATCACCATGACCTGCCGCCCCTCGACAACGCCGATCCCCGCGATTACCCCGGCGCAGGGTGCGGCACCGTCGTACAGGCCATGCGCCGCCAGCGCCCCCACTTCGAGGAAGGGACTTCCTGCGTCCAGAAGCCCCGCAACCCGGTCGCGAGGCAGCATCTTGCCACGCGACAGATGCCGATCCCGCGATTTCGCGCCACCGCCCTCGGTCGCCTGCGCCGCGGCCTCCGCCACGACCTGCAGCGCCTCAAGGTGCGCCGCGCGGTTGGCCTTGAAGGCCTCCGATCCACTCAGAACCTGCGATTGCAGCCTCATGTCCCCATCTCCTTCAAGTCCTCCGCGCCGCGCCTCAAGTCCCGTCCTCGCGAACCACCTCGACGGTCCGACGGCGCGCCGCGTGGCCGTTCCACAGCATGCCGCCCAGCATTCCGGCAATCACCACCACCAGCAGCAACACTCCCAGCGCCAGCGCGCCCAGATCCAGTACGGTCACAAGCCAGAGCACCCCGGCCAGCGCGCCGCCCATGCCCAGAACCATCAAAATCCCGGCCTTCACTCCGTTAGGGTCGCGCCGGTCCTCGGCCAGCCGCAGGGACAGGCCACAGCCCGGACAGGGCAACACATCCGTGCCTCCACGTTGCCAGACGCGCTTGCTGCCCGACCGCCCCACGTAGAGCGATTGCAGCGCGCCGCACTCGGGGCACCGCCGGTCCGCCAGCCGTGACGTCATGTCCGTCATCCCCGGCCCCTCCTGCCCTGTCTCTTCCGGTTCCAAACCGCCCCGCTTCGATGCGATCCCCTCAAGCTGTCAGTCATCCTCGTGCCCGTCCCGCGCCTGCGGGCGTTTTGGCGGCGGCACCTCGGCCCAACCCGCAACGACCGCCGTCTCCACAGCATCAAGATAGCGCGCCAACTGCCACGCCAGCACCGCATCGCGCAGACGGTTGTTCGCCTCCCACGCGATGCACCACGTTCGCCGCTGGGGAATGTCACCGTCACAGTCCGGTCCTGCCGACAAGCCCATCGCCATGGCGTGTACCCGTGGGTAAAGCGCCTGCTCGAAATCGCCGCCCCGGCCTGTCACATCTTCTGGCGCGGGCAGCGTGGCGCGAATGCGCTCGGCCAGCATGTCTTGCTCGGCGGCCAAGGCCAGCTGGCAGGCCTCTACCTTGTCCAGCGCGCCTTTGCGGTCGCATAGGACGAAACCGACGGAGCCGCAGTAGCCCGTTCCGCGCGTGTCGCCGATCTCGAATTCCTGATCCTCCGGCATCTCGCACAAGCGTCGCAACGCACGTTCGAACCGCGCGGCCTCTCCGTCCATGCATTCCCCAAAGCTCGGCAAAGGCGTGAACGTCTCTGTCGTGTCCTTCGCCGACGCCCCGCCCGCACCGATCGATGCAACGATAGCCAAAACCACAAGCCTCATGACGCCTCCTCCGCCGCCATGCGCTTCAGCTCCCTACGGATTACCTTTCCGGTTACGGTCATGGGCAAAGCTTCCACGAAAGCCACTTCGCGCGGATAGCTGTGGCCTGCCAGCCGCGCCTTCACCCAATCCTGCAACGCGACCGCGTCCACCGCCACCCCGGGTTTCACAACGACATAGGCTTTGACAATCTCCGTGCGCAGCGGGTCCCGTTTGCCGACCACGCCCACCGTCGCCACCGCCGGGTGGGTCATCAGGCAATCCTCGATCTCAGACGGGCCGATGCGGTAGCCCGACGACGTGATCACGTCATCGTCGCGCCCGACAAAGCGGATGAATGCGCCGCCGCCATACCCGCCCGTCGCTTCGGGAGATGGTTCCATCATGCCGCGATCCCCGGTCAGCAGCCAGTCGCCGCGAAACTTTTCGGCTGTGGCCTGCGGGTTGCGCCAGTATTCCAGCATCATCGACGCTGCGCCCCGACGCACCGCGATGTCGCCTTCGCCGTCGCAGGGCTGGCCGTCGGGTCCGATCACCGCCACGTCGAACCCCGGCACGGCACGGCCAATACAGCCGGGGCGCGCCTCGAAAAGCGCCCCGCAGGAGGAGGCCACCATGTTGCACTCGGTCTGGCCGTAGAACTCGTTGATCGTGACGCCGAGGTTGCGGCGTCCCCATGCCAGCATTTCCGCGCCCAGCGGCTCACCACCGGAAGCGACCGAGCGCAGGCCGCGCACGGCCACTTCCTCGGACTTAAGCATCCGCAGCACCGTGGGCGGCAGGAAGACATTGCGCACCCCCTCCGCCACGAGCGCCTGCAAAGTTTTCGGCGAAAACTTTGCCCCCCGCCAGGCGACCACCGGGACGCCCAGCGCCAGACCGGGCATCAGCACGTCGAAAAGCCCGCCGATCCAGGCCCAGTCGGCGGGCGTCCAGAGCATATCTCCTTCGGTTCCAAGGAAGTCGTGGCTCATCTCCACGCCCGGCAGGTGCCCCGTTAGCACCCGGTGGCCATGCAGCGCACCCTTGGGTTTGCCGGTGGTGCCGGAGGTGTAGATCAGCACCGCCGGCGTTTCCGCCGCCGTGTCCGCCGGGGGCGCGTCGCTCTCTTTTCCCAGATCGGAAGCCATGACCGTGACCACGTCGAACGGTGCCAGTATCCCGGCCCCTTCGATGTCCGTCACCACCACATGGGCGCCGGAATCGTCCAGCCGCGAGCGCAGTGCGTCCTCCCGGAAAAGCTTGAACAGCGGCACGCTGATCGCGCCCATCCGCCATGCCGCGATATGCGCCGCCGCGCACAACGCCTGCTGCGACAACAATACACCGACCCGGTCGCCCGGCCCGACACCGCGCCCGCGCAGCGCCGCCTCGACCTGCCGCGACAGCGCATAGAGCGCCCCGTAAGACACACGCTCCTTCCCTTCGGACAAATCCAGGATCGCCAGCCGTTCCGGTTCGCGCGCGGCCCATGTGTCGCAGACCTGCGCCGCCATGTTCAGCCGCGCGGGAATCTCCCAGCGGAACCCGGCGGCCAGCGCTTCGTATGAGGGTGCGCGCTCCAGCATCAGAACCCCGCGTTCTCGAGGTAGAGTGCCTGTTCGCCCGTCGTCTGCATGAAGCAGCCGACTGCGGCCGGGCCCGCCCCGGTGCCGCCAGACCAGAGCGAGGCCGCGTAACTGCAACGCGCGTCACGGAAAGCGATCCACGCGCGTTGCATGGCGCGCAGTGCGTCCTCCTGCTGCGGCGGGGTCCAGCCGCCCGCCTTGGCGTCGGCGTCCGCCTGCTTCGCCTCGCGCATTCGCGCACGGTAGGCGGCATTCAGGCGGTCGTCCCAGTAGCCCGCTTCCGCGTCGAGGCAAGCGCTCATGCCATAGGTCGATTGCCCGCCCTGGGTCTCGGTCATGCAGCGCTCTGCCGAAGCACCGATACAGGACGCCTCCGACCCCGGAGCCTGCGCGAGACATTGCTCCGTCGCCGCAGGTGAGAACACCACGTCCTGCGCCAGTACCGCCCCCGGTAGCCAGGCCACCAGATTGGCCAACAGACAGATCTCATAGGTCTTCATTGCTTTTCCTCCCTCGCGGTCACTTCCCCGCCTCCGACACAAGCCCGCCGAAGCGGTTGATTCCATACACCCGCACCACCCCATCCCGTTCGCAGCGCAGTACCAGCCAGGTGGCACCTCCCGGTGCTGCCGTGCAGTCGCCCACCGCGCCGCCCGTCTGCTCGGCGTAACGTCCGGCGTAATGCGCGATGGCATCGCTCTCGGTCAGATGCGCGTCGATGAAGCCCAGCCGGAAGGCGATCAGCGCCCCCACCAGCACGAAAAGTCCCAACAGCACCCACCAGAGCCAGCGCGGCATCACTATCCTCCGAACCGGGCCTCCGAACCACGCCTCCCAACCGGGCCTGCGAACCGGGCCTGCGAACCGGGCCTCCCGCACATGAACTTGACCCCTGAAAACCGGGCGCATCACGCGACCCGGGTCACATGGTTCCCATCAACTCTCGACCGACCAGCATCCGCCGGATCTCCGACGTGCCCGCGCCGATCTCCATCAACTTGGCGTCGCGGAATATCCGCGCCACCGGTGCGTCGTTCAGGAAACCGGCGCCGCCCAGCGCCTGCACCGCCTGATGTGCCTGCACCATGGCCTGCTCGGAAGCATAAAGACAGCAGGCCGCCGCATCCTGCCGGGTCACGTCGCCCCGGTCGCAGGCCTTGGCGACCTCGTAGACATAGGCACGGGCTGAATTCATCGCCGTGTACATATCGGCGATCTTGCCCTGCATCAGCTGGAATGACCCGATCGGCTTGCCGAACTGGTGGCGGTCTCGCAGGTAGGGCATGACCTCATCCATGCAGGCCGCCATGATCCCCAGCCCGATCCCGGCCAGCACCACGCGTTCATAGTCCAGTCCCGACATCAGCACGCGGACCCCTTTCCCCTCCTCGCCGAGGACGTTCTCGAAGGGCACCTCCACGTCGTCAAAGATCAACTCCGCCGTGTTGGACCCACGCATCCCGAGCTTGTCGAAATGCGGCGAGGTCGAAAAGCCGGTCATCGACTTCTCGATCAGAAAGGCGGTGATCCCCCTGGCGCCCGCATCCGGATCGGTCTTGGCATAGACCACCAGTGTGTCGGCGTCGGGACCATTGGTGATCCAGTATTTGTTGCCATTGAGCACGTAGCGGTCGTTGCGCTTCTCGGCGCGCAGCTTCATCGACACCACGTCGGAACCGGCCGAAGGTTCGGACATGGCGAGCGCGCCGACGTTCTCGCCCGAGATCAACCCCGGCAGGTATCGGTGCTTCTGCTCCTCGGTGCCATTGAGCCGGATCTGGTTCACGCACAGGTTCGCGTGCGCGCCATAGGACAGCGCGACAGAGGCCGAGGCGCGCGCGATCTCCTCTACCGCGACGGTATGCGCCAGATAACCCATCCCGACGCCGCCGTAGTCCTCCTCCACTGTGACGCCCAGCAAGCCGAGCTCCCCCATCTCGCGCCAGAGCGCGGCGGGGAATTCATTGCTGCGGTCGATCTCCGCCGCCATGGGCGCCACCCGGTCCTGCGCCCAGCGATGGACCATGTCCCGCAGGCTCTCGACTTCCTCACCAAGGTCGAACTTCATGCTGGCCAGAAACATGGTCTCTCCTCCCCATCTCACGCCTTGGCACCGATGGCACCGCATTTATTGAACATTCGTTCATTAAACGGCTGAAACAAACTTTCGTCAATGCTTTCCCCACGGCTCCCCGCCCGGAACAAGTCTTTCTTAACAGCTTTGCGCGCAGTCTGCGGCACGCCAAGTCCCACTCGGACAGAGACAGCCTGCCGGAATGCCCAGACGCAAGAGAAACATTGTCATCAGTCTCGCGATGCTGGCTGGCATCGCCAGCACCGGCGCGTCCTCCGCATGGCTGTGGCACCGCCACGACGAAACCACCGCGCTGCAGGCGGAACTGGCCTCGACCATCGTGGCGCTGGAACAGGCCACCGGCTACACAGGCTTCATCCACAACTTCAAGAACGCGGTCCTGCGTCCGCTCGAACCCGCCTACCTGGACCTTGCTCGCGCGGATTTCACCGCCGCCAACGCCGCCATCGATCGGCTGGAACAGATGGCCCGCGCGGAGGGGATCACCCTCACGCTTCACACCTACCGATCGACCCTGCAGCGCTATCGCGACAACATTGAGGCTCTGACCGGTTTCCACTATGATTCGACCACCATCGACCAGGCCGACGCAATGGCGCGGCTGCCGGACGGAGCCGCGCGCACCAATCTCGACCATCTCACGCAGCGCCTCACCCAGCATCTGGAGGACGAGGCACGCCCCCTGCGGCAGGGACTCCTGGCCTCGCTTTCCGCGATGCTCGTACTCATCACCCTCCTTTTGCGGGAACAATCCTACAATGCACGGATGCGGGAGCAGCACGTCGTCTTTGAGACTCAGAAGCACCTACTCGAGGTGGAGCGTCGCTACCGCCGGGAACTGTCTGACAGCCTTGCCCACGTGCGGCAGGTCAACCGCGAGCAGGCGGAGATCAGCTATGCCATTTCTCATGACCTGAAATCCCCCGCGAACACCGCCGCGATGCTGGTCGGCGCCCTGCGCGAGGACCTCGACGGCACCCTGAAAGAGGAACCCGCGGAACTGCTCGACGATCTCGACACCACGCTGCGCCGTATGTCCACGCTTGTCGAAGATCTGCTCAGCTATACCCGAGCCCTCGACTCGGACCTCCCCCGTGCGGAGGTTGCGCTCGATACGATGGTGGACGACGTGCTGGCCATGCTTCGGGCGGAAATCCACGCCTCCGGGGCGAAGGTGCAGCGCCGATCCCTGCCCTCTTTCTCAGCAAACCCGCCGCAGATCCGCAACCTGGTGCAGAACCTGCTGCAGAACGCACTGAAGTTCCGCCGCCCCGACATCCCGCCCCTGATCGAGATCTTTCAGGTGGAAGCGGAGCCCGGCCGCGTCGCCTTTGCCGTCCGCGACAACGGCATAGGCATCCCGGAGGACCAGCAGGAAAAGATCTTCGGCCTCTTTGGCCGCCTGCAGCGCCGCGATGAATACGAAGGCTCCGGCCTCGGCCTGCCGATTTCGCTGCGTATCGCACATGCACATGGTGGCAATATCGCCGTCACCAGCACACCCGGACAGGGTACGACCTTCACCGTGACCCTGAAGGCGACCTGAAATGACTGCCTGCCCCGCTTCCCCCCTTTGGCGCAAGGCGCACCACCCAGGAGGCAATCCGCCATGATCCAACACCTCATGACCATCGATGACGAGCCCATCGACCAGAAACTCTACAAACGGCTCATCACCCGCTCCGGCCTTGTCGGGACACTGCACCAGTGCCTGTCCGCCGAGGACGCGCTGGACACGCTCGCCCAGCCCGAATGTCCGGCGCTGGACGTGATCCTGCTCGACATCAACATGCCGGGCATGAACGGGTTCGAATTCCTCGAGGCCGCGACAGAGGCACATGGCGACGCCTTCGTGCGTTACGCCGTGGTGATGTTGTCCACCTCCACCCGGGCGGAGGACGAGGCCCGCGCCCGCAGTTTCAGGGTAGTGCGCGATTTCCTGCACAAACCCCTGACGCTGAAAAACCTGCAGGAAATCGACACCCGGCTCGGCGCTGGGGGCTGACGCCCACGAGCGCCCCGCCAGCCTTTTCCGCCAGTCCTTTACCGATAGCGCTTTGCGCTTCCCTGTCCTGCCAGACCTGCCCCACTTGCCTTGCCCGCGCGCCCGGGCGACAAGACGCCGGAGGGACCGGCCCGAACCGGTCAGGCGAACCGGACTGGAAAACGGGGGCACCAGATGGCCGAGGCGGAATCACGGCAGGACGAAACCACACTCGATGCGCTAGAAGCGCGGCGGGCTGCGGACGACCTCGACGGCCTGCGTGGCGGGATTGGTACGCTCCCCCCCGGGGACCGCTTCGACCCCCGCGCCTTCGCTCTTCGCCACGCGCTATTGCCCCTTGCGCTGCCCGGCCTTGACCCGCGCCCACCGGCCGCAGAGGTGCGCCGACTGGAGGCCGCGCTGAACGCGGGTCAGCCGGAGGTCGCGCTATCCATGGCCCGTGCTTTGGGCACACGGCTGCCACGCGCCGCCCTGCCGTGGCGCGCACAGGCGCTTGCACTGGCGCAACTGGGCCGCCTTTCGGAGGCGCGCGATGCCTATACGGAGGCACTGACCCGTGCCCCGGACCACATGGCACTCTATGCCGAACTCGCCCGCGTGCTCTACGACATGGGCGCCTTAGACGAACTCGCCGCCCCCGCCGGAGCCGCCGCAGAGGCGCGCCCGGACGACCCGCAGGCGATACGCCTAGCTGCCGTGGCGGCGCATGTGCGCGGCGACCGCGACACCGCGCGACGGCTCTTTGCCCGGCTGGTGAAACTGCAACCCACCAATGGCGCCGCCCATCGCGCCCTGTCGGAGCTCACCCATTACAGCGACCGCAAGGACCCGCATATCGCCCGGATGCAGCGCCTCGCAAAGTCGGGCAGCAAAGGCGAAAGACTGACGCCCTTCGAGGAACTGGAACTGCATTTCGCCCTCGGCAAGGCCATGGCCGACCTCCGCCGTCCGCAAGAAGCCTTTCGCCACTACGCGCAGGGCAATGCGCTGAAGAAATCTTCCTACGGCCTTTCCGTCGATCGCTACCAGACGGAAGCCGCACGCTTGCGCGAACGCCTGGCCCTTCCAGAGCCAGGCACCAAGATCGACGCTGCATGCGACACGCCGGTGCCGATCCTCGTCGTCGGCCTGCCGCGCTCCGGGACGACTTTGGCGGAAACACTGCTGTCAGCCCACCCACAGGTGGGCAGCGCTGGTGAATGCACCTACCTGCGCGCGCACCTCCTTTCCGCCGTGATGACGGGCACGCCCGCACCCCAAGACTTCGCCGCGCTGCGCGACGGGTACCGCCGCGCGCTGGCGCAGGCCTCCGGCGCGCCCTTCGTCATTGACAAGATGCCGCTGAACTTCACGCTGTTGCCGCTGGTGCAGGCGCTGCTGCCCGAGGCTCGGGTGGTGGCGTTGCAACGCGATCCCATGGCGCTGGGCTGGTCGCTGTTCCGGCAGTGTTTCCCAAAGGGTGGCAACGGTTTTGCCTATGACCTGAACGACATCGCAGAGGCGCAGGCGCTGTTTGCCGAGGTCCTCGCCCTTCAGGAGGCCGAGGGCCTCCCGCTGCACCGCCTGTCCTACGCCGCACTGACCGAAGACCCGGAAGCCACGTTGCGCGCCGCGCTCGATTTCATTGGCCTGCCCTGGGACGAGGCCTGCCGGTTGCCCGCCCCACGCAAGGGCGTGGTGGCCACTGCCAGTTCCATGCAGGTTCGCGGCGGCATCTATCGCGGCGCGGACGAAGACTGGCGGGCTTATGCCGACCACCTCGCGCCGCTGAAGGAGCGGCTCGGCGCGCTGGGGCTTCTCTGAGCATCAGGACTGGTGGACCGCGCCCACCTCCGCGCGAATGATGCGGGCAATCAGCGCGCAATCGTCTTCGGAGAAGGTCAGCGGCAGGCGCATGTCCACGATAGCGCGCAGGATCCGGTCAGTCTGCGGCATGGGCTGCGACGGCGCATACCGCCAGCTGTCGTAGCGCGAGGTAAAGCCCGACGGCCTTGCCGCGCCGAACCATTTCAGCTCCACGCCGCGCGCGGCGCAGCGGTCGAGCACGGCGCGCACCTTCTTTGCCGGCCAGTCGAGCAGCAGGAACTGAATGGAGGAACCGACGCAGGCCGCGCGCGGGTCGCGGGGCACGACCGTCAGGCCGGGAACATTGCGCAGCCCGTCCTCCACCACCCGATAGCGCGCGTTCCAGCGGTCGACCTGCGCCGCCAGCGTCCGCAGCTGCGGACGCAGCAAGGCAGCGCGCAGGTTGTCCATGCGTCCCGATACATTGGGCGTGTCGTATTTCACCCGCTCAAAGACCTCGGGCGCCGGCGCCGCGGGGTGGCGATCATACAGCATGTAGGAGCCCGACAACAGGATTGCGCGGGCGGCCACCTCTTCGTCGTCGGTGACCAGCAGGCCGCCCTCGCCGGAATTCACGTGCTTGTAGGTCTGCATGGAGTAACACCCCACCCGCCCGTGCCGCCCCGAGGGCACGCCATTCCAGGCGGCCCCCATTGTATGGGCGCAATCCTCGATCACCGTGATCCGGGCGGCATTGCAGATCGCCATGAGACGGTCCATGTCGCACAGATGCCCACGCATATGGCTGAGCATCAGCACACGCGCCTCGCTCGCCCTGGCCTCCAGATCGTCGAGGTCTATAACCAGGCCTTCGGTGACGCCGACAAAGACCGGTCGGGCCCCGAGACTGGCAATGGCCCCCGGCACAGGTGCGAGGGTGAAGGCGTTTGTCAGCACGCGGTCGCCGGGTCCCACCCCCACGGCGCGCAATGCGCACCCGAGCGCGTAGCCACCCGAGGCCACCGCGAGGCAGTATTTCGCCCCCATCAGGGCCGCGAAATCCCGCTCCAGCAGTGCGGCTTCGGCGGTTTCGCCAGGGACGGTGTTGTAACGGTGCAGGCGACCGTGGCGCAGCACGGAGAGCGCAGCCGCGATGCCCTCTTCGGGGATCGGTTCCTGCTGGGTGAAGCTGCCGGTGAAGGTCTCGGGCGTGGTGGTCTCGGGGATGGCGGTATCTGGCATGGGCATATCTGGCGCGGTTCACTGCAGGAGGTCAATGCGGAACGCTTTTGCGCGGACCCGCGCCCGCCAGCGGCGCGCGCCGGGGTTCCACCCCGGACCCCGGGAGTACTTGGACCAAGAAGAAGTCGGGACACTCAGCCCAACAGGCGGCGTACCTTTTCGGGCAGGTCATCGAAGTGGTCGATAGTAGCCTCGGGAGACAGGTTCCTAACCGCCTGGCCCTCGGGGGCGAAAGTGACGAGGATGCAGGGGCGACCCGCCGCGGCGGCAGTGTTGCGGTCGGTGTCGCTG
Source organism: Sagittula salina (assembly GCF_017813235.1). Taxonomy (GTDB): domain Bacteria; phylum Pseudomonadota; class Alphaproteobacteria; order Rhodobacterales; family Rhodobacteraceae; genus Sagittula; species Sagittula salina. Next base: position 298,391 of record NZ_JAGISH010000002.1, on the reverse strand, counting down.
TCACCCACCAGCACCGACCGGTCCCGCGCGCCGCCAGCACGGTCAACCGCCGCCCAGAAGGGCGCGACGTCGGGCTTGCGCGTAGGCAGTGTGTCCGCTCCGACCAGCGCGCCGAAAAGATCGCGCACGCCGAGGCTGGTCAGCACACGCTCGGCCAGCGCCTCGGGCTTGTTGGTGCAAACCGACACCTTGTGTCCGTCCCGGCGCAGTCTGTTCACCGCCTCCACCGCACCGGGGTACATCCGCGTATGCACGTCGAGTGCGCCGCCATAACATTCGAGCAGCGGCTGGTACCATTGTTCTACGCGCTCTGGCGTGAACAGGCCGGCGCGCTCCAGTCCAACGGTCAGCATTCTCTTGCCACCGCGCAGCGCCACACCCGCGTCCCGCAGGGCATCCAGCCGCGCCAGCGCCAGCGTTTCGGAGGACAGATCCATTGCCTCGAAGCAGGCGTTGGCCGCCGCCACGAGATCACCGCTGGTGTCCGCCAGCGTCCCGTCAAGGTCGAATACTACGCAGCCTGTCATGGCAACTCCTTCGTCTTGCGCGCCCTTCAGGCGGCGCGTCATCACCAATGTCACAGACTGAAACCGGGCGTGACAGGCCCCGCCTTGTCATGTTGTGGCAAACCTATAAAACGGCCCCGAACGAAGAACAAACCGGAATGCTCCCATGCCAGTTGCCCTGATCGTCCTTGCCGCCGGCAAGGGCACGCGGATGAACTCGGACCTGCCCAAGGTGCTCCACCGCATTGCCCACGCCCCCATGCTCTGGCACGCGCTGCGCACAGGTCAGGCGCTGGAACCCGTGGCAAGCGTCGTCGTCGCGGGCCACGGCGCGGCGGAGGTCGAGGCCAGCGCGAAGGATTTCGACGACACCGTACAGGTCGTGGTGCAGCAGGAGCAGCTGGGCACCGCCCATGCGGTGGCGCAGGCATTCCCGGCGCTTGACGACTTCGACGGTGATGCCATCGTGCTTTATGGCGACACGCCGTTCGTCACCGAGGAGACGCTGGCGGCAATGGCCGAGGCCCGCGCGAGACACGACGTGGTGGTGCTGGGCTTCGAGGCCGCCGATCCGGGCCGCTACGGCCGCCTCGTGACCGAGGGCGACGCCCTGCGGGAGATCGTCGAATACAAGGATGCCACGGAGGCGCAGCGCGCCATCACCCTGTGCAACTCTGGCGTCATCGCTGCCGACAAGGCCACGCTGGAGGCACTGATCGCAGAAGTCGGCAACGCCAATGCCTCCGGTGAATACTACCTGACCGATATTGTGGGGCTGGCGCGGGCAAAGGGGCTGTCGGCCACAGTCGTTCGCTGTGCCGAAACCGAAACGCTGGGCGTCAACTCGCGCGCCGATCTTGCCGCCGCCGAGGCCGCCTTTCAGGCGAAGGCGCGGGCGGAGGCGCTGGAGACCGGCATTACCCTCGCAGCCCCCGAGACCGTGCATTTCGCGTGGGATACCGTTATCGGCCGCGACAGCGAGATCGAGCAGAACGTCGTCTTCGGCCCCGGTGTCACGGTGGAATCCGGCGCGCGGATCCGTGCGTTTTCTCACCTTGAGGGTTGCCACGTCAGCCGAGGCGCCATCGTCGGCCCCTACGCCCGTCTGCGCCCCGGTGCAGAACTGGCGGAGGACGTGCACGTCGGCAATTTCGTCGAAGTGAAGAACGCCGTGCTGCACGAGGGCGTGAAGGCCAACCACCTGACCTATATCGGTGACGCCGAAATCGGCGAGAAGACCAATATCGGCGCGGGCACCATCACCTGCAACTACGATGGAGTCTTCAAGCACCGCACCGTGATCGGAAAGAACGCCTTTATCGGGTCGGACACCATGCTGGTCGCCCCGGTCACCATCGGTGACGGCGCGATGACCGGCTCGGGCTCCACCATCACGCAGGACGTGCCCCCCGGCGCATTGGCGCTGGAACGCGCGCAGATGGTGGTGAAGGACGGATTTGCAGCCAAGCTTTTTAGCATGCTGAAGGCGAAGAAGGCCAAACAGCAGAAATAACGGGGATTTCGAATTATGTGCGGAATAGTTGGTATTCTGGGCACCCACGAGGTTGCCCCCGCCCTGGTCGAGGCGTTGCGCCGCCTCGAGTATCGCGGCTATGACAGCGCCGGCATCGCCACCGTCAACGAAGGGCGGCTTGACCGCCGCCGTGCGGTAGGCAAGCTGGTAAACCTTTCGGATCTGCTGGTGCACGACCCGCTGGCGGGCAAGTCGGGCATCGGCCATACCCGCTGGGCGACCCATGGCGCGCCGACGGAGGGCAACGCCCACCCGCATCGCTCCGGTCCCGTGGCCGTGGTGCACAACGGCATCGTGGAGAACTACAAGGACCTGCGCGCGGAACTGGCCCGCCATGGGCTGACCCCGCATACGGACACCGATACCGAAACAATCGCCATGCTGGCACAGCACCATCTCGACACCGGCATGGCGCCTGTCGAGGCGGCCTTTGCCACCATCGACAAGTTGGAGGGTGCCTTTGCGCTGGCCTTCCTGTTCGATGGCGAAGAGGATCTGATGGTCGGCGCCCGCAAGGGCAGCCCGCTGGCCGTGGGCCATGGCGATGGAGAGATGTACCTGGGCAGTGACGCGATCGCACTGGCGCCGATGACCAACCGCATCACCTACCTCGAAGAAGGCGACCGTGCCGTGCTGACCCGCACTGGCGCCACGATCCGCGACGCAGAAGGCCGCGCCGTCACGCGTGAGGTCCGCACCATTTCCATGGATGCGGCGCGCGTCGACAAAGGCGGGCACAAACACTTCATGGCGAAGGAAATCGCCGAGCAGCCCTCTGTCCTGTCCGACACGCTGAACGCCTACCTTACTCAGGACGGCATTGCGTTGCCCGGGCCAGGCATCGACTTTGCCGCGCTGGACCGGCTGACGATCACCGCTTGCGGTACGGCATACCTTGCCGGCTTCACGGCAAAGTACTGGTTCGAGCAGATCGCCCGCCTGCCGGTCGACGTGGACGTGGCGTCCGAATTCCGCTACCGCGAACCGCCAATCCCGCCGCGCACCGCCGCGCTCTTCATCTCGCAATCCGGCGAAACCGCCGACACGCTGGCGGCACTGCGCTACTGCCGGGACAAGGCCACGGCGCTTTACGGCGTGGTCAACGTGCCGGAAAGCTCGATCGCGCGTGAAAGCGACCTCGCCCTGCCGATCCACGCAGGCGTGGAAATCGGGGTCGCCTCGACCAAGGCCTTTACCTGCCAGCTGACCGTCCTGCTGTTGCTGGCGCTGAAGGCCGCCGAACAGCGCGGCCACCTGACGCCCGAGGCGCGCGACAAGGTTCTCGCACAGTTGCGCGCGCTGCCCGGCGTGTTGAATACCGCGCTGGGCCGCGACCAGCACATCGAGGCGGTCGCCCAAGAGTTGGCAGAAGCGCGGGACATCCTCTTTCTCGGGCGCGGCGCGATGTACCCGCTGGCCCACGAGGGCGCGTTGAAGCTGAAGGAAATCAGCTACATCCACGCCGAAGCCTATGCATCCGGAGAGCTGAAACACGGACCCATCGCGCTGATTGATCAGCACGTACCGGTGGTGGTGCTGGCGCCGCGCGACGGTCTCTTCGAAAAGACGGTTTCGAATATGCAGGAGGTCATGGCGCGCGGCGGCAAGGTCGTGCTGATCACCGATGCGGCAGGGGCCGAAAGCGCCGGTGCGGAGGCCTGGAAAGTCATCCAGATGCCTGAGGTGCCGGACCTTCTGGCGCCGATCCTCTACGCGTTGCCCGCGCAGCTTCTGGCCTACCACACGGCGGTGGCAAAAGGCACCGACGTGGACCAGCCGCGCAACCTCGCGAAGTCCGTCACCGTGGAGTGATCCACGGCCCGGGCGGCGGGTCCGCGCCCCGGAGCCCGCGGCCCCAACGGACCACCTGTCCCGGAGAACCGGCCAAAGCGTCGGGAGTTCGCGGGAAAACCGCGCCGCCCCCTACGTCAGCGGCGGTTTTCCGCTTTTCCCGCAGGCAGCTTGCCCATACCCTGCGCGCCATGACGACCGAAGACACCACGCTTGGCGCGCAGGCGCTTCCCTGCGGCATCGGCGGCTGGCTGATCGTGCTGGCCGTCGGCATGGTGCTGGCGCCGGTCAATGCCGCGCTGAACCTGCTGGGTGTCTGGCAGGACAATTTCGCCTCCGGGTTCTACGGTGCGCTCACCACGCCGGGCAGCCCGGATTTCCACCCCATGTGGCGGGGCGTCCTGCTGACCGAACTGGGCTACCACGTTCTGATGGTGCCGGTGCTGATCTGGCTCGCCGTGCTGTTCTTCTGCCACAGCCGCCATCTTCCACGCAGCTACCTCCTCGTGACCGGCCTCTCGGCGGTTTATCTCATGCTTGATTACGTCGTGGTGAAGTCGCTGTTGCCCAGGGCCCCGGTCTTTGACGACGCGATGCTGAAAACGGTTGTGGGTCTCGCTATCGCGCTGGGTCTCTGGGCCCCCTACCTCTTCCTGTCCGACCGTGCGCGCTGCACCTTTATCCGATGAACGGGCCCCCATGACCGACACTGTGACCCCGGAAGCCGCCCTTGCCGCGCTTCGTGCCGCCGGCGACCCAGAGCGCGCGCCCGGCATGGCCGCCTACCACAAGGCCGGTCGCGTATACTACGGCACAGCCCTGCCGGAGGTGAACGCGCTCGTCAAATCATGGCGTGCCGCTCTCTCGTCTGAGGAGCGCCTGCCGCTCGCCGACGCACTCTGGCAAAGCGACGTGCACGAAGCCCGAATCGCCGCCGCCAAACTGCTGACCCAAGCGCGCATCCGCCCGCCGGAGGCAGAGCAGGCCACCTGGCAGATGATCGAAACCTGGGTGCCGCAGTTCGACGGCTGGGCGATCGCGGATCACGCCTGTTCTGCCGGAGGGCGCCGGGTCATGGCAGACCTCTCGAGACTCGATGCGATCGAAGCGTGGATCGCTTCCGACCACCTCTGGACGAAACGCGCGGCGTTTGTGATTACCTTGCCGTTGGCGCATCTGAACTTCCCCTCACCGGATCAACTGGCAGCACGCGAACGCGTGCTCGGCTGGGCCGCGACCTCCACCATGGATCGGCAGCGGTTCATTCAGAAAGCCATGGCGTGGTGGCTGCGCGACCTGTCGAAACACGACGCCGCGCGGGTGAGGGCGTTCCTTTCCGCGCACGGAGAGACGATGAAGGGATTCGCGCGCAAGGAAGCCGCGAAATACCTCTGAGCGGTTCCGGACCGGCACCGCGTCCTCCGCGAACGACCCGATCCGTCAGGCGCGCAAAGGAATTTGCGGCCAAATTTCGGGCCGACCGCCAGCGGTGCCGTCGCAGCTGAGTATTTCCCCAAGAATAAGACAGGCGCGGTCGGCCTTCAGTTCGGGCAGCGCGTGGCCGGCAGGCCGTGCAGAAGGCCGATCAGCCGCCCGCATAGACCTTGATCGTCGGCAGGTCGGTCAGCGGCGCCTCGATCAACCGCATTGCAGCGAGGGAGATACGGCTGCCTGCCGTCCTGGGTCCGCCGATCGGGATCAGGTCGACCTGTGACGACTTGCCTTTGTATTCCACCCGGCCCTTCTGGGCGGAGGTGACCAGCGGAGTCTCCAGCCAGAATCCGGGCCTTGCCGGATCCCCGAGGCTCGCAACGGTATCCCCCAACGCCTGTTCGCCCACAGGCTTCGCGGCCGCGGCGGCGGCTTTGCGTTCCTCGGCGGTGGTGGTGTCGAACTGCTCTGCGGTACGTGCGCCCGACGGCGGTTTTACCGCCGCTCCCGCCGGCCGCGCCTGCGGCCGCGCCTGCCCGTCCGTGGTCTCCTGCACCTCAGTCTCGGGCGCGCGTGGCTTGAACAGCCCGGTATCGCCGCATCCCGCCAGCACCAGCGCCACCGCGCCCATCATCCCTACAGCACGCATTTGCGCCTCCCTTGATCTTTCCCCCTCCATATACGTTTGCGGTATTGGGACACAATCGCGCGCGGGGCCTTGCTCATGATCCCGCTCAGGCCTACCTTGCCGGCATGACAACGCCGCTTATCGACCCGTTCCAGCGCCCGATTTCCTATCTTCGGGTCTCCGTCACCGACCGATGCGACTTTCGCTGCGTCTATTGCATGTCGGAGAACATGACCTTCCTGCCGAAGAAAGAGTTGCTCACGCTCGAGGAACTCGATCGCATGTGTTCGACCTTCGTCGGACTCGGGGTGGAAAAGCTGCGCATTACCGGCGGTGAACCGCTGGTGCGGCGGGATATCCTCACCTTCTTCCAGCGGATGTCACGGCACCTCGACGCGGGCGCGCTGAAGGAGCTGACGCTGACCACCAACGGCTCGCAGCTGGAACGCTTTGCCGGCGACCTTTACGCCGCCGGCGTGCGACGGGTGAATATCTCTCTTGATACGCTCGACGAGAAGAAGTTCGCCGATATTACTCGCTGGGGCCGGCTACCGCAGGTGCTGCGCGGGATCGACGCGGCGCAGCGTGCGGGCCTCAGGGTGAAGATCAACACCGTCGCGCTGAAGGGGTTCAACGACGATGAGCTGCTAGCACTGACCGAGTGGTGCGCGTCGCGCGACATGGACCTGACCTGGATCGAGGTCATGCCCATGGGCGACATCGGCAACGAAGACCGGCTTGGCCAGTACTGGAAACTCGACGATCTGCGCGCCCGCCTGTCCGAACATTATACACTCACCGACCTGCCGGAACGTACCGGCGGCCCCGCCCGCTACGTGCGGCTGGAGGAGACGGGACAGAAGATCGGATTCATCACGCCGCTCACGCACAACTTTTGCGAAAGCTGCAACCGCGTGCGTCTGACCTGCACCGGCGAGTTGTTCATGTGCCTTGGACAGGAAGACAACGCCGACCTTCGCGCGGCGCTGCGCAACCACCCAGACAGCGACGAGGCGCTGGAGGAGGCCATCCGCGCCGCCATCCGGCTGAAACCGAAGGGCCATGATTTCGACTATTCGCGGCAGACGGTTGACGGCCGCGTCTCGCGCCACATGAGCCACACCGGCGGCTGAACCGGGGACAAGCGGTGCAGCGCAGCGGTGTTCAGGACGCGCGGGCGCCGTTGCTGACCCGAAGAAATCCTTAATCTGCGCGTTGGCGTCGCTTGTCGCGGCCCTGCGCTGTCATACAATCGGCTATGACCGAGCTGTTACCCAAGGCAAGCCGCATTTTGGCTTTCATTAATTCGAACCAAATAGCTCGGATTGCTGAACAAACGCGGGACGATGTCGTCCCGCGTCGCCGACCATGAGAGTCAAGTTAGGACCGTCTCACTCAGTCGAGAGTTTCCGAAGGCGCGCGAACAGCGAGGAGGTGTCCCAGCGGCCGCCGCCCATGTTCTGCACGTCCTTGTAGAACTGGTCGACCAAAGCCGTTACCGGCAGCGAAGCGCCGTTTTCTTCGGCCGTTTTCAGGCAGATCCCCAGATCCTTGCGCATCCAGTCTGTGGCAAAGCCATGCTCGAAATGGCCGTCCAGCATCGTCGCGTGGCGGTTGACCATCTGCCAGGACCCCGCCGCGCCGCCGCCGATGACCTCAACGACCGCGCGCCCGTCCAGCCCGGCCTTCTCGGCGAAGTGGAGACCTTCCGACAGCCCCTGCACCAGCCCCGCAATGCAGATCTGATTGACCATCTTGGTCAGTTGCCCCGCGCCCGAGGGGCCCAGTCGCTTGCACAGCTTCGAAAACGCGTCGATGACCGGGGCGGCCTTGTCGTAGGTCGCCTCGTCGCCGCCACACATCACCACCAGCTGACCGTTCTCCGCCCCGGCCTGGCCGCCGGACACCGGCGCGTCGATGAAGCCGATGCCCACCTTTGCCGCCTCCTCGGACAGCTCCCGCGTGACCTGAGCGGAAACCGTGGTGTGATCGACAAAGATCCCGCCAGACATGCCGGCGAATGCACCGTCCTCGCCAAGACAGACGGACCGCAGATCGTCGTCGTTGCCGACACAGGACAGCACGTATTCCGCGCCCTGGGCCGCTTCGCGCGGGGTCTTGCCCAGCGATCCGCCGAACTCCGCCACCCACTGCTCTGCCTTGGCCGTCGTGCGGTTGTAAACGGTCACCTCGTGGCCCGCCTTCGCAAGGTGCCCCGCCATGGGATACCCCATCACGCCCAGCCCCAGAAACGCCACCTTTGCCATATGCTGCCCTCCCGCAAACGCGGTCCGCCCGGCCCTTGGCTTTCAGGCGCCCGCAAGTTAAGTCCCCTCCCACCTAGCTCATAAGGACGGAGAGGGAAATGCCCGGACTGTTCCGCTGGCTTGTCAGACTGACAAGTGCCGCCCTCATCCTGTCCGTGCTGGCCTTCTTCCTTGCGCGGCACCTCGCTCTGAGTTCCCTGCCCGAGTACGACAAGACCCGCGCCACACCGGGTATCACCGCCGACATCGAAATCGTGCGCGATAACAATGCCGTGCCGCATATCATGGCGCTTTCGGACCGCGACGCCTTCTTTGGGCTGGGTTACGTGCATGCGCAGGACCGGCTCTGGCAGATGACGCTTTTGCGGCGCACCGCGCAGGGCCGGCTGTCGGAGATTTTCGGGTCGCGCACCGTGCGCACCGACACGCTGCTGCGGCGGCTCGACCTCTACCCACTGGCCGTCGCCTCGGTCGAGCATCAGGATGCCCGCACACTCGATGCGCTGGAGGCCTACGCCGCCGGGGTCAATGCCTATATCAAGGAGATCAACGCCGACGCGCTTGGGCGCGGCGCGCCCGAGTTCTTCCTCTTCGACGCCGCCATCGCCCCGTGGCAACCCGCCGATTCCATCGCCATCGTGAAACTCATGGCGTTGCAATTGTCCGGAGCGCTCGGAGAAGAAGTGCTGCGGGCCCGTACCTCCCTGCTGCTGGACGATGAACAGCGCCTTTCGGACATCCTGCCCGACATCCCCGGAGAAGGCATCGCCACCCTGCCGGACTACGCGGCTCTCTTCCCCGACAGCAACTTGCCGAAATATGCCCAGAGCCGCACCGAACAGGACCTGTTTCTGGACATCCCGCCAGGACGCGGCTTTGCCGGAGCGTCCAACGCATGGGCAGCGGCGCCCGACCGCTCCGCCTCGCGGGGGACTCTGCTGGCCAACGACCCGCACCTCGGGCTGACCGCGCCCTCCACCTGGTACCTTGCGCGCCTGCAACTGCAATCGGGCGGCGTCATCGGCGGTACGATCCCCGGCACTCCCGCCGTCATGCTGGGCCGGTCCGAGAAGCTGGGTTGGGGTCTGACATCATCCTACCTCGACGATCAGGATCTCTTTGTCGAGCGACTCAACCCCGACAACCCGGAGGAATACCGCACCCCCACCGGGTGGAAGCGTTTCACCACGCGCAAATCGATCATCGGTATCCGGGACGAGACACCGATCACCATTACCCTGCGCTTCACCGACAATGGCCCCGTACTGCCCGGTTCGCAGTTCGACCTCGACACGGTCACGCCCCCGGGGCACGTGATGTCGCTGGGCTGGACCGCGCTGTCGCCCGCCGACACCTCCATGTCCGCCGCCGTGGGGTTGATGATGGCGCAGGACGTGCCGCAGGCCCTGAAGGCGTCAGAGGCCTATGTCGCGCCCTCGCAGAACCTGACCGTGGTCGACCGCAACACAATCGCCCTGCAACTGATCGGCGCCATGCCGAAACGCGACCCCGCGCACCAGTCGCAGGGTCGCCTGCCTTCGCCCGGCTGGATCGCTGGGAACCGCTGGCAGGGTACCCTGCCATTCTCCGCCAACCCCTCCTTTGTGGCGCCGCCCGGCGGCATCGTCGGCAACACCAATAACAAGATCATCGACCGGCCTTTTCCGCTGCACGTCTCCTTTGACTGGGGCGACAGCCAGCGTGTTCAGCGCTGGAAGACGCTGATGATGGGCCGCAAGGTGCACACCCGCGACAGCTTTATCGAAGCGCAGCTCGACACCGTGTCGCAGGCCGCCCGCACGCTACTCCCGCTCATCGGCCGCGATCTCTGGTACACCGCAGAGGCCGCCCCCGAAGGAACGCCGGAACGCCAGCGTCAGAAGGCGCTTGCCCTGCTTGCCGACTGGAACGGCGAGATGAACGAACACATGCCCGAACCGCTGATCTACGCCGCATGGCTGCGGTTTCTTCAAGAACGGCTGATCCAGGACGATCTCGGCCGCCTCGCCACAGAGTTCGACCACGTCGAACCCCTCTTTATCGAACGCGTCTTCCGCAATGTGGACGGTGCTGCAGCATGGTGCGACGTGATCCGCTCCGCCCGCATCGAAAGCTGCTCCGACATCGCCCGTCTCGCGCTGGACGACGCGCTGGTCTGGATCGCGGAAACCTATGGCACGCAGCTTGAATCCCTGCGGTGGGGCGACGCCCACGTGGCGATTCACAAACATACGGTGCTGGGCGACCTGCCCATTGTGCGCTCACTGGTGAATATCCGCCAGAACACCTCCGGCGGCGACTTCACCCTGTTGCGCGGCCGTACGAAGGGCACCGGCCCCGAACCCTTTGCCAATGTGCACGCAGCCACCTACCGCGGGGTCTACGATTTCGCCGACCCGGACAGTTCGGTCTTCATCACTTCCACGGGCCAATCCGGCCACCCGCTGTCCCGGCACTACGACGACCTCGGCCAACTCTGGCGGCGCGGCGAATACATCCCCATGTCGCTGGACATCAATCTGGCAAAGGCGGCGGCCACCGGCATCACGCGCCTCGTCAAGCCATGATCTCCCGCGCGGTGGCGGAAGTCGAAGCCCGCGCCGCACTGCGGGCGATGGACCTTTCCGACGCGCCCACGCCACTCTTTCCCGAACGCCCGCCCGCGCAGGCGCAGCTCCTTGCCACGGAAACCCTCGTGCTGAAAGTCTACGCGCCCGAGTTCGCCACGCGGGCCGACGCTCAGGCGCGGCGTCAATCAGAGGTGTCAGACCAACTGACAGGCACAAACCGCGCCCCCGCGATCCTCTTCCGGCGTGCGACGACACTGGTCATGCCCCGGTTGTCAGGTCCCGATCTCGCCACCCTCTGGCGGCAGGGCGACCGGCACATTCCCACCCTCGCCGGAGATTGGCTGCGCGCCTTCCACGCGCCCACCCTGCGCAAGTTCCCCTTCCGCCCGGGAGGGCATGTCGCATGGCTACACCGGCTGTCGGATGAGGTCGCCAACGGTGCCCGGTCCATTCCAGATCCGACAGCGTTCCAGCATAGCCTTGAGCGGACGGAATCCCTCGCCGCGTCCGCCCGCCGGCAGAAGGCCACGCGCGCCGTCACCCACCGTGACATGACGCTCTCCAATCTGCTCCACGATGGCCGCATCACATGGGGCATCGACTTCGAAAATACGCATGAGGACGAACCCCTGCGCGACCTCTTCACCCTGGCGCTGGACCTGCTCACCCTCGCATCCCCGGATGCCGAACCCGACCTCGCGCCCCTGCGGGCCGCCTATGGCGACCGCCACACCGCAGCGCCGGTGCGCCTCTTCCTGCAACGGTGTTTCAGCACATGGGTCTGGGCCAACACCCCGGGGAGCCCCAGTCAACGCCAGGCCATCCGCCTCGCCATGGCAAGGCATCTGCTCGACAGCGATGCCCTTATCCTCTGACGTCCGCCGACCCGCGTTGACCTCCCTATGCCTCCCTGGGTCCCTCCGGCCCGGCACCCGCCCCCTGCTTCTTTGGTTCCAAAATACCGCGGGGAATCGCTCCGCCGGTGCGATGGGGCAGCGCCCCTTCCCGTGCCCCGTATGTCACCCGGACCGCTATTGCAGATATCGCCCGTAGCAGCCGCTCCGCCCTGCGACGCTCCCGCAGGCATACACCACACATCGCGCGACACAAAGTAACGCGCGCCGGGAAGACCCCGCCGCGCGCTGTCAATCGTGGCATTTCTTAAAGTTTCGCGAACCGTTCCCGGTCTCGGGCGGACCACTCGACGGTCAGAAGATAGCCGTCTTCGTCCTGCACCTCCGCCTCGACCAGCCCCTTCTCAAAGAGCCAGGCCCGCGCCTTGCCCTGACCGTAGCCCAGCCGGACCTCTTCGCGGGCGCGCACCTCTCCCAGCGCCTCGGTCACAGCTTCGAGGAAGCCGTCCAACCCCGCCCCTGTCAGCGCCGAGACGGCATGGATTCCTGCGTCCCGGTCCGCCCGCGCCAACAGCGCCGACTGTGCCTCGTCGTCGAGCCGGTCGATCTTGTTCCACAGCTCCAGCTGCGGCGTGTCCTCGTCCACGCCGAGGCTATCGAGGATCGTCGCCACGTCACGGGCCTGCGCCTCGCTTTCGGGGTGCGAGATATCGCGCACGTGCACGATCACGTCCGCAGCCAGAACCTCCTCCAGCGTGGCGCGGAAGGCGGCCACCAGTTCAGTCGGCAGATCGGAGATGAAGCCCACGGTGTCCGACAGGATCACATCCGCCCCGGTGGGCAGCCTCACCGCCCGCATGGTCGGGTCCAGCGTGGCGAAAAGCATGTCCTTCGCCAACACTTCCGCCCCGGTCAGACGGTTGAACAGCGTCGATTTTCCGGCGTTTGTATAGCCCACCAGCGCGACGATCGGATAGGGCACCTTGGCCCGCGCCTTGCGGTGCAACTCGCGCGTCTTGACGACCTTTTCCAGTTGCCGCTTCAGGCGGACCAGCTGTTCGTCGATGGCGCGCCTGTCAGCTTCGATCTGGGTTTCGCCGGGACCGCCGACGAAGCCGAGCCCGCCGCGCTGCCGTTCCAGGTGTGTCCACGCCCGCACCAGCCGCGTGCGCTGGTAGCTGAGCGCAGCCATTTCCACCTGCAGCACGCCTTCTCGCGTCGCCGCCCGGTCAGAGAAGATTTCGAGGATCAGCCCGGTCCGGTCGAGCAGCTTGACCTTCCATTCCTTTTCGAGATTGCGTTGCTGCACCGGCGTGACGGGACCGTCCACCAGCACCAGTTCGACCTCGTTATCGTGGAAAAGGTCCTTGAGTTCCTTGATCTTTCCGGTGCCGAAAAGATGGCCCGGATGCGGGTCGCGCAGCGGCACAACCGTGCTCCCCGCCACCTCTAGGTTCGGGAGAGCGACCGCCAGCGAGACGGCCTCTTCGAGGGCGAGCCCGGCATCACGCCGCGGGCCCGGCCCCTTCATGTCGGGATGCAGGACCCATGCGCGGGTCACTGGCGTTGCGTGTTCCTTCAGTTGTCTTCACCGTCGTACAAGTTGATTGGCTGTCCCGGCATGATCGTCGAGATCGCGTGCTTGTACACCAACTGTGACTGGCCGTCACGGCGCAAAAGCACGCAAAAGTTGTCGAACCAAGTGATGACGCCCTGCAATTTCACGCCGTTGATAAGGAAGACGGTCACCGGGACCTTCGTCTTGCGCACATGGTTCAGGAATGCGTCCTGGAGGTTTTGTCTGTCGGAAGCCATTGGTTTGCCTTTGTTCTTGCCTTTGGCCCGTCCCTCGGGGCCGCCCACGCGAAATGGAGTATGTCGTGCGCGCCAGCGAGTTTCCAGTCGTAAAATAACGCTTTCTCAAGGTGGTGTTGCGCTTGTGCCGAGAAACCGGGCCCGCGGCCTCAACCGCGCCAGCTGTCCGGGCTCAGCATGACAATGACCGCCAGCAGTTCGAGCCGCCCCAGAACCATCGCACCGCAGAGCAGCAGCTTTGCGTGCCAGACATGCGCATTGAGATCGATGGCGGCCTCCGGGGCGACCTCGATCAGCGGTCCGGTATTGGCTAGCGTGGCAATGGTCAGCACGGTGGAATGCTCGAAATTCAGACCGTAAAGTCCCAGAACCATGGTCAGCCCCGACAGCGTCACCGCGAACAGCATGAAGAACACCCATGCGATGAAGGCCCCCTCCTTGCGCAGCCGGCGCCCCAGCAGTCCAGCCCCGCCGACAGAGGAAGGGTGCACCAGCCGCTCGATCTCGCGCGTGCCGTTCTGGTACAGCGCGTAGACCCGCAGCAGCTTTACGCCGCCCGCCGTGGTCGCGACACCGCCGCCCAGCAGCGCCAGCCCCATCAGGATGATCCCCGGCGTGGACAGCCCCGACCAGAATTGCGCCGTGTCCCATTCCGAGCTGATGAAACCGTTGGTCGTCAAAAAGCTAGCCGCCGTGAACAGTGCCCCCCAGAGCGCGCGCAGACCGGCCAGCCAGTTCTGCTCCTCGCCCACCTCGAAGGCCGCCGCCCAGTGGCGCAGGAATAGCGCCAGCGGAACGATGACGACGATCAGCAGGCCCAGTCGGAATTCGGGATCGTACCACAATCCCTGCGTCTGCCGCGTATCGTTGGAGAAGGTCTGGCGCGACAGGGCGAAGGCGAGGAACAGGAAAAGGATGATCTCTCCCCAGATGCCGGAGGGCGCCGATTCCACCCCGCCAATGGGCGATATGCCCGAAGTCGAAAGCACCGCCATGGCATGGGTCAGCGCGATCAGCGGCGGATCGCCCGCCACCATCAACATCACGGTCAGCGCCAGCGTTAGCCCCACATAAAGCGGCACCAACGCCTCTACGCTGCGCCAAAGGCGGCTTTGGGGATCGGAGCGTTCCGAGGCGGCCACACCCGACAGCACCGCCTGCCCCGGCTCGCCCGACGCCGTCACCTCGAACCCGCCAAGCGCCAGCGGCGCCATGATGGCGGAGGCCGCCACCCACATGAGCATTCCGCCCAGCCAGCCGACCTCGGCCCGCCAGAGGTGTTCCGCCACCGACAGCCGCGCCGGGTCGAACAGCGTGGCGCCGGTGGTGGTGAAGGACGACACCATCTCGAAATAGGCACTGGCGAAGGTGGTCGTGCGCACGGCCTCCTGAAAGGGGATCGCCATGTAGACCGGCAGAAAGACAAAGCCCGCCGCAAGCGCCAGCAACTGTCTGAGCGCGCTGGTGTTGTGCTGCCGGTTCGCCAGCGAAATCGCCACCAGCACGGTGAGCACCATGCCGATCACCCCGGCATAGAAGAAAGACCGCGAATCGTGGAATTCCTCAAGCGCGAGACCCACTGCGGCGGGCAGCAGCATGGCGACGGAGGTCAGCCCCGTCAGCGTCAGGAACAGCGGCTGGCGGGCGAGCGCGTGCATCAGAAGAAATCGATGGAGACCTGAAGCAGGCGCTCCACTTCCGGCACGTCGCCCGAAAGCGCGAACAGCACCACGAGGTCGCCATCCTCGACCCGCAGACCGCCGGTGGGCTTCATGACCGTCTTGCCGCGCTTGACCGCGCCGACCAGGACGCCTTCGGGGAAATCGATGTCGCGGATCAGAGCGCCCGCGATGGGCGAGGTCGACAGCACCTCGGCCTCGATCACCTCCGCCTCCGCGTCGCCAATGGAATAGACCATGCGCACCTTGCCGTGCCGGATGTGGCGCAGGATCGACGACACGGTGGTGGAACGCGGGTTGATGTAGGCGTCGATGCCCAGCGGTTCCATCAGCGGCACCAGCGTGGGATCGTTGATCAGCGCGATTACCATGGGACAACCGGCGGCCTTCGCCCGCACTGCGGCCAGCATGTTCACCTTATCGTCGTCGGTAACGCATAGCGCGGCATCCGCGCGCTCGATCCCGGCCTCTGTCTGTAGCGACTGGTCCAGCCCGTCGCCATGCAGCACGATGGTTCGCTCCAGCGCCTCGGCCGCGTGTTCCGCCACCTTTCGGTCGCGTTCGATCACCTTGGCGCGCACCCGTTCGGACCGCTTCTCCAGCCGCCGCGCCACGGCAAGGCCGACGTTGCCACCGCCGACGATGACCACGCGTTCCAGCTTGCGCACCTGTTTGCCAAAGATCTCAAGCGTGCGGCGCACGTCCTCGGAATGCACCATGACATAGGCACTGTCGCCGACGAACAGCTGGTCGCCGCTTTCAGGGGCGAACAGCGTCCCCTCCCGGCGCACACCCACGACCACGGCACGCAGCGTGGAGAACAGGTCGGTAAGCTGGCGCAGCGGCGTATTGACGATGGGGCAATCCTCGTCGATGGACAGCCCCATCAATTGCGCGGCACCGTCAAGGAACGTTTCCGTATCGAAGGCCACCGGGGCCGACAGCCGCTGCAGGGCCGCCTCCGCCACCTCGCGTTCGGGCGAGATCACCACATCGATGGGCAGATGTTCGCGCCGGTAGAGGTCGGAATAGATCGCGGTCAGGTAGCTTTGCGCCCGCAGGCGGGCGATCTTGCGCGGCACGGAAAAGATCGAATGCGCCACCTGACAGGTGACCATGTTGACCTCGTCCGAGTAGGTCGCGGCGATGATCATGTCCGCGTCGCGGGCGCCCGCGCGGTCCAGAACGTCCGGGTAGGAGGCAAAGCCCGCGATGCCCTGCACGTCCAGCGTGTCGGTGGCGCGCCGCACCAGATCGGGATTGTTGTCCACGACCGTGACGTCGTTGCGTTCGCCCGACAGGTGGCGCGCGATCTGCCAGCCGACCTGCCCTGCCCCACAGATGATGACCTTCATGGATGCCTTTCCCAGACCTGCCCGCGGATCGTGCCACCGGCATGGCACGCGGACCCGGTGCCGTCAACGCAAAGCGCCTCGATCGGTCCCCGCTAGGCCCCGCCGTCGGCGTCCGATTTTTCGCAGAAAAATCGTGAGGCGCGCGGCGTCACCGGTCTTCTGCCACCCGCACCTTCCACTCTCGTTTCCAGGCAAAGACATCCTCGCGCGCGTCCCAACTGTAGCGCGGGTCGTCCATTGTTCCGGACCACCACAGCCGCCCCATCCCCTGCCGCCACGGATCCAACACGATGCCGTCCTCAAAACGCGCACCCTTTGCGGAAACGATCAGCACCGAATGTTCCAGCTTCACATTACGGGAATTGGCGATGGCCCGGTGCAGGTCGATGGTGCGCAGCTTCAACGCCCACATCTGCCGTTGCAGATCGTCGGCCCAGTCCTTGCACAGCCCGCGCGGCTTCAGTCCGTGATTGACCTTCATGTTATGGACCAGCGGCGGGTCCACCACGTCCCAGTCCCGCGCCCACTGCAGCGGCTTGAGAACAGCCACCTCGGCCACGCGCTGCGCCTCTGCAGGGTCGATCCCCGGCCCCAGCGCGAGGATATCCGCTCTGAGCGCGGCGATCTTTGCCTGCTCCTGCGTCATCCCCGAGGCGGCGAAGGCCATGCGCTCCGGCACCATTTCGTCCCGTGCGGGCATGGCGCAGCCCGCAAGGGTCACCGCCGCCAGCAGGCAGGCGCCCGCCGCTTTCGTCCACATCATCCGTCCCACCCGTGAAGGTCCTTCCCGTCGCTCTGCGACCGACGCTCAGGACGCGTCGATCATGCGGTCGTCTTCCATCAGCGCGACCCGCGCCCCCGCCTTGGCCGAGGTCACGACCCCGAGGCTCTTGAGCTTGCGGTGCAGCGCCGAACGCTCCATGCCGACAAACGACGCCGTGCGCGAGATGTTCCCGCCAAAACGATTGATCTGCGTCAGCAGGTACTCGCGCTCGAAAGCCTCGCGAGCCTCGCGCAGCGGCAGCGTCGCCAGCGTGCCCGACAGAACCACACGGCCCTCGCCGTCGCCCTCCGGACCGCTTTCCTGGGGCAGCTCGCGGGCCTCGATGGGTCCGGTGCCGTCGCCAAGGATCAGCACGCGTTCCACGAGGTTCTTCAGCTGGCGCACGTTGCCCGGCCAGCTCATGGTCTGCATCAGCGCCACCGCATCGTCGGTCACGTCGCGATGGGGCAGGCCCTGCGCGGCATGAAAGGCTTCGATGAAGTGGCGCGTCAGCACAGGGATGTCCTCGCGCCGGTCCGCCAGCGACGGCACCGCGATCGGCACCACGTTCAGCCGGTGATACAACTCCTCCCGGAAGCGGCCGACGGCGATCTCCTCCTGCAGGTCGCGGTTGGTCGAAGAGATCACCCGCAGATCCACGCGCACCTTGTCATTGCCGCCCACACGCTGGAACTGCTGATCGACCAGCACGCGCAGGATCTTTGACTGGGTGCCGACCGGCATGTCGGCAACCTCATCAAAGTAGATCACACCGCCATGCGCCTGCTCCAGAAGTCCCGGCTCGACCCCGCGTTTCGACGACTCGCGGCCAAAGAGCATGGCCTCCATCATCTCCGGCTCCACGCCCGCACAGTTCACCGTGACAAAGGGCGCGCCAGCGCGGTTCGATTGCGCATGAATGTAGCGCGCGGCCACGTCCTTGCCCGCCCCCGCCGGACCCGTCAGCATGACGCGGCCATTCGACTTGGTTACCTTGTCGAGTTGGCTGACCAGAGCGCGGAAGCCCGGACTTTCGCCGATCATCTCCGCCTGCCGCACCTCGCCGCGCTTCAGTTTCTGGTTCTCGCGGCGCAGGGTCGATGCCTCCATCGCACGGCGGATCACCACCAGAAGCTGATCGATGTTGAAGGGCTTCTCGATGAAATCGTAAGCCCCCTGCTTGATCGCCGCTACGGCGATCTCGATGTTGCCGTGACCGGAAATGATGACCACCGGGATATCCGGGTTGTCGCGCTTGACGGTCTTCAGGATGTCGATCCCGTCCATCTTGCTGTCCTTCAGCCAGATATCGAGGATCAGCAGCGCCGGCGGCTCCGCGTTGATCTCCGCCATTGCGTCGGTGGAATTGCCTGCCAGCCGGGTGCTGTAGCCTTCGTCCTCGAGAATGTCCCCGATCAGCTCGCGGATGTCGCGCTCGTCGTCGACGATAAGTATGTCGCTCATGCCGTCCTCTCCATTGTCTCGTGCTCAAAGCCCGGTTTCGTTGCCTGCGCGTCCGCAGGGGTGAGCGGCAGCCGGATGACCGCCATGGCGCCACGATGGGCGCCCTCCGTGAAGGGCGGCGCGTCCTCCAGATTGAGCGTGCCGCCGTGTTCCTCGATGATCTTGCGCACGATGGGCAGGCCCAGCCCGGTACCCTCGCTGCGCGTGGTGACATAGGGTTCAAAGAGCCGCGCGCGGTCCTCCGGAAGACCCACACCGTTGTCCATGATGTGAATGAGCGCCTCCGCCCCGTCCACCTCTGCCGACACGCGGACTTCCGGCGCATAGCCTTCCGGCGGGCCCTTGGCGATCAGACTCTCCGTCGCTTCTCCCGCGTTCTTCAGCAGGTTGGTAAAGGCCTGCCCGATCATGCCAGCATCCAGTTCCGCAGGCATCGGGCGGCCCTTCGGAATATCCGTCCGGAACGTCACGGCGGGCTGACCGCTGTCTTGCAGCAACACCGCGCCACGCAACAGATCGCCCAGATCTTCCGGACGCCGTTCAGGCTCCGGCATCCGCGCGAATTTCGAAAACTCGTCGACGATGCGCCGCAACCCGTCCGTCTGGCGGATGATGACACCGGTCATCTCCTCCAGCTTTTCGGCGTCGTCTTCCTCCAGTTGACGGCCGAACTTGCGCTTGATGCGCTCGGCGGACAGCTGGATCGGCGTCAGCGGGTTCTTGATCTCATGCGCGATGCGGCGCGCCACGTCGCCCCAGGCCGCCATGCGCTGCGCGCTGACCAGATCGGTCACGTCGTCAAAGGCAACCACGTACCCCTCGAGGCTGCCATCGAGCCGCCGCCGTGTGGATAGCCGCACCAGAAGGTGCTCCAGCCGCCCTTCGCGGACGACCTTCACCTCCATCTGCACCATCTCCCGCGCCTCCGCGCGCAGCCGGTCGAAAACCTCGCCGAATTCCGGCACAGCCACCATGATCGGGTCGGCGCGGTGGTTTTCGTGCCATCCCAGCAGCCGTTCCGCCGAACGGTTGACAAAGGTCACGCGCCCGTCCGGGTCCAGACCGACCACGCCCGAGGTGACAGAGGTCAGCACGGAATCGAACAGCCGCTGGCGACGCTCGATCTGGCGCGTATTCTCCAGAAGCGTCTCGCGCTGCGCCTTCAACTGCTGAGTCATGCGGTTGAAGTAGCGCCCGAGCATCGAAATCTCGTCGCCCTCTGCCTCCTCCGGCACCTGCACGTCGAGGTCGCCCTTGCCAACCTGCTGCGCCGCCCCGGCCAGCCGCCCGACGGGCCGTGCCAGCCGTTCGGCGAACCACAGGCCCGCCAGCGTCGCCGCGAGGATCAGCAGCACGGCGAACCCAAGGTAAAGCAACGCGAAGTCGAACAACCGCCGCCCGCGCTCCGTCTCCTGCTGCTGGTAGAAACGCGCGGTCTCCTGCGTTTCGTCCAGCAGGTTGAGGATCTTCCCGTCCACGTCGCGGCTGACGTAAAGGTAAAGGTTGGGATAGGCCGCCAGCGGCACCAGAGCGCGCAGTTCGTTGATGTCGTAATCCCTGATGACGGCCATCTGCTGCAGGTCGGCGGCGGCGAAATCGGCCTGCGAGGGCATTTCGAAATCGAACAGATAGGACCGTTCGCCCCGCGCCTGGATCGCCCCCGTGCGGTCGATCACGAAGGCTTCGCTCAGGCCGCGCTGGATCTGCGCCTGCCCGTCCGCCAGCAACTGCCGCAACGCAAGGTTCGGGTGCTGCGCCAGAAGCGACCGCGAGCGGTCAAGGTAGGCCGCCAGTTCGCCCGCATCCTGTGTCAGCCCGTCGCGGGTCTGCGCTTCATAGGCCTCCGCCGCGCCACGCGAGGCGGCGACCACGTTCTGCACGCGGGTAGAGAACCAGGTTTCCAGACCGATGTTGATGGTGAGCACGGCAAAGACCGCCACGGTGATCGTCGGCAGCAGCGCCATCAGCACGAAAGCCGCCGTCAACCTCAGGTGCAGACGTGACCCCGCCGACTGTCGTCGCCGCGCCGCGACCATGCGCGCCACCCGCGTCAGCACCAGCCCCGCCAGCAGCAGCACGTAGACAAGGTCGGCCAGCAGCACCAGCCGCAGACTCCGGGTAGACGCCCCCTGATCCAGCGGCCCGAGCACCATGAAGGTGGCGAGCGCCAGCACCGGACCCAGCGCCACCAGCGCCAGCGTCATGAGATTGGCGATCCAGCGCTTCTTGCGCAGCCGCATGAGCATCGCCCATGTCGGCGAACGGAACGTTATACCTGCCCGCGTGGCCACTCCCACCTCGTTTCTGTAATGCACCGAGCGCCCCCGTTTGCGGGGATCAGTCGTGCAAGGACCGCCATTTCGTGCGCCTTCTCACTGCAAATCACCGGATATTTTCTCGGATTATTGCGGCGGGGTCACACTTGGTGTGGCCCTTTTACATCAACTTGCGGCGGCGTGTCACGCGAATATCGAGGTCCGTGATCTTCTTCCGGAGTGTATTTCGATTGATTCCCAATAGATCGGCGCATTTCGCCTGATTGCCGCCCGTGGCCTCCAGCGCGATTTCGATCAGTGGCGCCTCGACTTCCCGGACGATGCGGCCATGCAGACCGGGCGGCGGCAGCATCGCGCCGTGCAGGTCAAAGTACCGACGCAG
Source organism: Sagittula salina (assembly GCF_017813235.1). Lineage (GTDB taxonomy): Bacteria > Pseudomonadota > Alphaproteobacteria > Rhodobacterales > Rhodobacteraceae > Sagittula > Sagittula salina. The sequence continues at coordinate 277,076 of NZ_JAGISH010000002.1, read as the reverse complement.
GTGTCGCGCCACGCTCTCGCCCAGTTTGTCGCCGTCGCCGCCACGCAGAACCGGGCCGGTCTCGGGCTGGTTGCCCAGCACCGCCTCGACCTCTGCGCGGGTGATTTCCTCCGACCGGCTGGTCAGCGACAGCCGTCGCACGGCGTTCTCCAACTGACGCACGTTTCCGGGCCAGGAATAGACCCGGAACAGGTCCTGCGCGCCTTCCGACAGCCAGCGCTTCGGCGCGCCTTCGCGTTCTGCACGGGCAAGGAAATGCTCCGTCAGCAGCGCGATGTCCTCGACCCGCTCGCGCAGGCTCGGCACCTGAATCGCCGCCCCGTCGAGCCGGTAGAACAGGTCCTGCCGTACCTTGCCGCCCTCGATCAGGGACTGGCTGTCCAGTTGCGACGACGCAAGGAAGCGCGGCACGTAGTCCCCCGGCACGTCCATCATGCGCACGATGCGGGCCTGGATCTCGTCCGGGACATCGGCGATCTCGTCGATCAGCAGCGTGCCGCCCTTTACCCGCGCCAGCACCCGCGCTGGCCCGTCGAGGTCCGCCAGATCGCCCGCCGTCACCGTAACGAAGGGCAGCGTCCGCCGGTCCGAAAAATCATGCAGCGCCTTGGCGATGAGCGACTTGCCCGTGCCGCTCTCGCCGGTGATGAGCACGGGCAGGTCGGTGTTCATCACCTTTGCCACAAGGCGATAGAGCGCCTGCATCGCGGGCGTCTTGCCCACCAGCGGAAGTTCGTCCGGCTCGTCGGCGCCCACCACCTGCTCGTCCCGGCGCGGCGCGCGGCCGCGGTTTTCCAGCGCCTTCGCCGTCCGCTTCATCAGGTCCGGCAAATCGAAGGGTTTCGGCAGGTAGTCGTAGGCCTCCGCCTCCGCCGCCTGAATCGCCGTCATGATGGTGTTCTGCGCGCTGATCACGATCACCGGCAGTCCGGGCCGGTCTTCGGCGATCTTCGGCAGCATCTCCAGCCCATTGCCATCCGGCATCATCACGTCCGAGATCACCACGTCGCCCTTGCCTTCTCCGACCCAGCGCATCAGCGTGGTCAGCGACGAGGTGGCGTGCACCTTGCAGCCCGCCCGCGTCAGGGCCTGCGTCAGCACGGTGCGGATCGTGCGGTCGTCATCGGCGACAAGTACGGTTCCGTCCATCACCCGTTCTCCTTCTTTTCCCGGGGTGCCCGGGGCAACGACATGCGAAAGACCGTGCGGCCGGGGACGGAATCCACCGAAATCCAGCCGTCATGATCGGATATGATCTTGGACACCAGCGCGAGACCGAGCCCGGTGCCATTCTCCCGCCCCGACACGAATGGATCAAAGATGTCCCCCTTGATCGCCTCCGGCAGGCCGGGGCCGTTGTCGATGATCTCGATCTGCAAGGGCAGTGTCTGGCCGGACCCATCGGCGCGGCGCAGCCGGAAACTGTGTTCGTAATAGGTGTGCAGCGTGATTGTGCCGCCGCTGATCGGGTCCGCCGCCTCCGAGGCGTTCTTCACCAGGTTCAGCACCACCTGCAGCAGTTGGTCCGGATCACCCCAGGCCATCGGCAGCGAGGGGTCGTAGTCCTCCACGATCTTCATGTGGGCGCCAAATCCCAGCAGAGCGGAGCGCCGCGCGCGGTCCAGCACGTCGTGAATATTGACCTCGCGGCGGTCGGGGGCGGACAGATTGCCGAATTGCTCCACCTGCTCCAGCAGCTTCACGATCCGGCGCGTCTCCTCCACGATCAGATCGGTGAATTCCTGATCCTCCTTTGAGATGCCCATGGACAGCAGTTGCGCCGCCCCGGTGATCCCCGCCAGCGGGTTCTTGATCTCATGCGCCAGCATCTCGGCCATGCCGATTGCCGACTTGGCCGCCGATTTGACCGAATGCGACTGTGTCATCCGCCCCGCCAGTTCACGCGGCGAGATCAGCATCACCATCCAGCCCTCGCGCCCCGCCAGAGGAGCGATCTGAAGGTTGCAAACCAGTGGCGGACGGCTGCCGGTGCCCACATCGACGTCATTCACGAAAAGTGGCGTGCCATGATCCCGCGCACGGGCCAAGCTTTCCTCCAGCGGGGCATCCACCGCCAGCCGGTCCCAGATCGGCTGGCCCTGCAACCACTTGGCCGAGTTGTTGAGAAAGCCTTCGGCGGCGGGGTTCAGTTCCGCGATGCGTTCGCGCGGGTCGATCAGAATTGCCGGCACCGGCAGCGAATTCCAGATCGTCATCTCCTCCGAACCCATCATGCCGCCACCTGCCGGCAGTCGAGAGCATCGGGGATCATCCGCAGCACTTCGGCGGTGTCACGTTCCGTCAGCAGACGCTGCCGCAGGGCGGGCTCGGTGCCAGCGCGATCCATGTACCAGCCAAGATGCTTGCGCGCCACGCGGTTGCCCAGCTGCGGACCGTAGAACTCCAGCATTGCCGCGTAATGTTCAGAAACCATCGCGGTCAGAGCGCGCCCTTCGGGGATCACAGGTTCGGGGCCGCCGAATATCTCCGCCGCGACCTGCGCCAGCGCCCAGGGCGCACCCTGCGCCCCGCGCCCGATCATCACCCCGTCGGCCCCGGACTGCGCCAGCGCCGCGCGTGCCGATGCGGTGTCGGTGATGTCGCCATTCGCCACGACGGGAATCGATACCGCCTCCTTCACCGCCCGGATCGCGGCCCAGTCGGCGTGGCCCTTGTAGAACTGCGCCCGCGTACGTCCGTGGATCACTACCATGCGCACGCCTGCGTCTTCTGCCCGCCTCGCCAGCTCAGGCGCGTTCAGACAGTCGCTGTTCCAGCCCAGCCGCGTCTTCAACGTCACCGGCAGGTCGATCGCCGCCACGACTGCCTCGATCAGCGTCAGCGCATGGTCGGGCACCTGCATCAGGGCAGAGCCGGACCAGCCGCCAGTGACCTTTTTGGCCGGGCAACCCATGTTGATGTCGATCACCTTCGCGCCCATATCCGCGACCATCCGCGCGGCCTCTGCCATCGGTCCCGGCTCGCGTCCCGCGATCTGGACAGAGGTATTTTCAACCTGCGCGCCCAGCTCCGCCTTGTCCCGCGTACCGGGGCGGTCGGTAAGGAATTCGCCGGAGGCAATCATCTCCGACACGACGAGTCCCGCGCCAAAGCGCGAGACCAGCGTGCGGAACGGCAGGTCCGTGATTCCCGCCAATGGGGCCAGCAAAACCGGCGGCGTTATCGGGCGTTCTCCGAGGGATAGGGCCAAATGCCTAGTCCTTGTGCATCTGATTGTAGGCATGCGCCTGTTAGTCCGAGTTAGACTCGTCGTTGTATTTATTCAATGTTTCGCCGCGCCTCGACGACGCCCGAGCGAGCATTTGCCTGTTAATTGTGCACCCGTGCTGTGGATTGCAAGCACGCATTCCTACGCCTATGACGGAGAAAGCAAGGGATTACAGACGCATGGACAGGGTCATTCTGATTGTCGCGGCGGGACGCGGACGGCGTGCCGGGGGCGGCCTGCCAAAGCAGTGGCGCGCGGTTGCGGGGCAACCCGTAGCGCGCTGGACTGTCCAGCGAATGGCACCCTACGGGCGGTTGGTCATGGTGATCCACCCCGATGACCACGCCTTGGCCGATGCCGCCTGCGCAGGGTTCGACGTCACCCTCGTGACGGGCGGCGCGGAACGGTCCGAGTCGGTCCGCCTCGGGCTGGAGGCACTGACGGACCATCCGCCTGCCGAGGTCCTGATCCACGATGTCGCACGTTGCTGCGTGACCGCAGAGGTGGTGAAGGGCGTGCTAGATGCACTCGCAACGGTAGAGGCCGCGGCACCCGCCGTGCCCGTCTCTGACGCGCTCTGGGTCGGAGCCGAAGGATACGTGGCCGGCACACAGGACCGCGCCGGGCTTTACCGGGCGCAGACGCCGCAGGGCTTCCATTATGACGCCATCCTTGCCGCGCATCGCGCCAACACCCGAACGGCGGCCGACGATGTGGAGGTAGCCCGCACAGCCGGTATGCGTGTCACCATAACCCCGGGCAGCGAAGCCAACTTCAAGATCACAACGCCGGAGGATTTTCTTCGCGCAAGCCAGGAGTTACAAGACGACATGGATGTAAGACTTGGAAACGGCTATGACGTGCATGCCTTCGAGGACGGCGATCACGTCATCCTCTGCGGGGTGCGCATTCCTCACGAACGCAAGCTGAAAGGCCACTCGGATGCCGACGTGGCCATGCATGCCGTCACCGACGCGCTTTATGGTGCCTTGGCAGAGGGCGACATCGGGCGGCACTTCCCGCCCACAGATCCGCAGTGGAAAGGCGCCGCTTCCGAGATATTTCTGAAACATGCGGTCGACCTCGCGCGTGCGAAGGGCTTTGCCATCGGAAACATCGATGTCACCATCGTCTGCGAACGCCCGAAGATTGGACCGCATGCCGATGAAATGACACATGAAATGGCGCGCATCATGGATCTCGACCGGACACGCATCTCGATCAAGGCGACGACCTCCGAGCGGCTTGGATTCACCGGCCGAGAGGAAGGCATCTCCGCGCTGGCCACCGCGACGCTGGTGGCGTCGTGATGGGGCTCGCGAAACAGCTCGCCTCTGTTGCCGGGGTTGGCTTTCTGCGGCCAGCGCCCGGCACTTGGGGGTCACTGGCAGCGCTGCCGCTGGCCTATGGGATCATCGTCCTGGGCGGTTTCTGGCTCCTCCTGCCTTTGACCGTGGGGGTCTTCGTTCTCGGTCTCAAGGCCACGGAAACGCTGACGAAAACCGGAGATCACGACCCGTCGTGGATCGTCATCGACGAGGTCGTGGGCCAGTGGATCGCCATCATGCCCGTGGCCTACGGCGCAGGCATGATGGGGGCCGAGGTCTGGCGGCTCTGGCCTGGCTGGGTATCGGGCTTTGTCCTCTTCCGCCTGTTCGACATCTGGAAACCCTGGCTTGTGGGCCGCGCCGACCGGCGGGGCGATGCCATGGGCGTGATGCTTGACGACGTGGTGGCGGGAATCTTTGCCGCGCTGGTCTCCATCGTGTTGGCGGGCCTTGCACACGGGGTGCTGATGTCATGATGGAAAACACGAGCATCACCGCGCAAATAATTGAAACCGCACGGAATACTGGCAAGATCGTGACGGTCGCAGAAAGTTGCACTGGCGGCAAGGTCGCCGCCGCGCTGACCGATGTCGCGGGATCTTCCGCGATCTTCGAACGCGGATTCGTCACCTACTCCAACCAGGCGAAGTCTGACATGCTGGGCGTTTCATGCACGACCCTGGACACATACGGCGCGGTTTCCGAGGAAGTCGCACGCGAGATGGCCGAAGGTGCGCGCCGCGCTGCGGGGGCAGATGTGGCCATTGCGATCAGCGGCATTGCAGGCCCCGGCGGATCGGAGTTCAAGCCCGAAGGCCGGGTTTGCTATGCAGTGAGCACCGCGCGAGGCACGCGGACCGAGACCGTCGAGCATGGCGCACTTGGCCGTGCTCAGGTGCGCGATGCGGCAACGCGGCATGCGCTGAAAATGATCCTCGCCGCACTCTGACCCCGGTCAGGAAGTCCGATATACAAACCCTGCGCACCGCACGAGCGACACCCGCCGCCCGTATCGCGGCCCCGCCTCTCCCCGTGCCCGGTCCAAGAACCGCCTAAAATTCAGGCGGACCCGCCACCCCGAGGTTGAGGAAACGCCAACAATTCGGCATTCATGCGCTGCCCGCAAAACAGGCATTAACCGAAAATAAAGCCTACGGTGCGGGCGTTTTGCGAAATGCCGACGAATTACTCACTGGCACGGCCAATTGATCGTTTGCGATGCAGCGGAATCCCGCCATAGGCGCCTTCGGACTGTACGCGGCCCGCCCGGGGCGCGAAGGAGGGAAGGAGTCTTTCATGGTTGGAGCGGATACCGCCTGGATCATCGTCGCGACGGCACTGGTGCTGTTCATGACATTGCCGGGCCTTGCCCTGTTTTACGGCGGCCTCGTACGGGCGCGCAACGTGCTCAGCGTTTTCATGCATTGCTATGCCATCGCCTGCGTCATGAGCGTGCTGTGGTTTGCCTTCGGCTATTCCATCGCCTTCGGCGGCGAAGGCGCGCTCTGGGGTGGACTGGGCAAGGCTTTCCTGAACGGCGTCGATGCCGACACCGTTTCGGGAACCATACCCGAAGTGCTATTTTTCGCGTTCCAGATGACTTTTGCCATCATCACTCCGGCCCTGATCGTCGGCGCCTACGTAGAGCGCATCGGCTTTGGCTTTGTTCTTCTGTTCTCTGCTCTGTGGATGCTGCTGGTCTACGCGCCGGTAACACACTGGATCTGGGGCGGCGGCATGCTGGCCGACGGCGGCATCTTTGGCGAAACCGGGGTCAAGGATTTTGCCGGCGGCATCGTGGTTCATGAAACCGCCGGCCTCGCGGCCCTGCTGATCGCCATTGTCCTCGGCCCGCGACGGGACGCGTCGAAACCCCCGCACAACCCCGGCTACGTGATGATCGGGGCGTCGATGCTCTGGGTCGGCTGGTTCGGCTTCAACGGTGGCTCGCAGCTGGCAGCCGACGGCGGCGCGGCGATGGCGATGACCGTCACGCATATCTCGGCAGCCGCGGCCTCGCTGACCTGGGCACTGTGGGAACGGGTCAAGTTCGGGAAATCCTCGTTGGTTGGCATGGTCACGGGCACCATCGCCGGTCTCGCCTCGATCACCCCCGCATCGGGCTTCGTGACACCGATTCAGGCTCTGATCATCGGCCTGATCGCGGGTATCCTCTGTCAGGAGGCGGTCAACCTCATCCGCAACACGGTAAAGATCGACGACACGCTGGACGTCTTCGCGGTGCACGGCGTTGGCGGCATCTTTGGCACGATCATGATCGCGGTCTTTGGCGCGGGCACCTGGGCGGCACAGCTGGGGTCGCTGGTGATCGTCGGCGCCTTCACCGTCGTCGTGACACTGGTGCTGATCTACCTGGTAAAGGCGATCACGCCGCTGCGCGTGGACGCGGAAACAGAGGTCACTGGCCTCGACCTCGCGGCGCATGGCGAACGGGCCTACGATCACGTGTCCTGATTTCTGGGCAGATCGGGAATGGAAACGGGCCTTTCGGGGCCCGTTTTGCTTTACATCAGGCGGAGAATGTCCTGCATCGCGTTCGTGGTGATCGCCTGCCAGAGGATATCGGCCCTTTCGCCCAGAAGCGCGGTGACCTTGGCTCGCACCCGTGCCTCGCGGTGGTCGAGCGGTAGTGCCGCGTCGAGGTCGTGATGCGCCTCCAGCGTGCCTTCGGGAGTGTCGAGGGTGACAAGCGCCTCGGTCTCTTGCAACGCGGGATCGGCGATGACGGTGACGCGCTCACGTAGTGCGATCAGAGCCGGGTCGGCGCAGAGCGCGTCGGTGTAGGTGGTCAGCGCGGCGGTGTCATGACCAAGCAGCGCGGCGGCAGCGATCGCCCGGTAGGAGAACTTCAACTGCAAGCCGCTGGCGGGGGCGGGAATGTTGCAGACGGTCAGCCAGCGCGGATGGGTGGCGATGGTGATGGCCGCGACGTCGGTCGGGCGCGGCAGGGTCGCGAGCGCCTCCAGCGTGGCGTGCAAGCCGTGGCAGCAGGCGTGGAACTTGTGAGAGACGGAGACCATCAGCGGCCGGTCGGACTGCTCGGCGGCACCATCGGTGTGGTGGGTGGCGAGGAAGCCGTTGACGCCCTCCAGTGCCTGCGGGTTGGAGGTGAAGCCCTGCGCCGCCAGTAGCGCGGCCTCAACCCCATTGGCGGCGGCAATGCCCGCGTTGAATGGCTTGCCCATCGTGCCGAACTGCGACTTCAAGCCGGAGGCGCGGGTCGAGACTGTCGCCAGCGCGTGGGTCATGGCCGCTCCGTCCAGCCCCGCCAGCCGCCCGGCAGCGACGGTAGCGCCAAAGGCCCCGGCAGTGGCCGTCTGGTGAAACCCCACCTGGTAGTGCGCGCGGCCAAAGAGCAGGCCAAAGCGGACAGAGGCCTCGCAGCCCATCAGACCCGCGTCGACCACCGCCTCGAGCGACGCTCCCACACGTTCCCCCATGGCGAAAGCCGCGGAGAGCACCGCGACAGAGGGGTGCCCGATGTGGGCGAAATGCGTGTCGTCATAGTCGAGCGCGTGCGAGGCCGACCCGTTGACCAGCGCCGCCGCGCGGGCGGGCACGCGGCCCCCGCCAAAGAGCGTGGCCTGCGGGGTGCCGCCTTCTTCGGTGACCATGGTGCGCACGGCCTGGGCCACGGGTTCGTCGCGTCCGGCGATGCCGCAGGCCAGCCAGTCGACCGTGGAAAGCCGCATGACTTGGCGCGCCTCCACGCTGGACAGGGCGGCCTCGGAGGCCCTCAGGATGGATGCGATGGTGGACATGAGGGGGCCTCTGACTGGTGGATTCCGGCGGAGGTTAACCGCAGCCCGCGGCAAAAGGGAACGCCCCCGGGAGGATTTCCCGAGGGCTTCGTTCCGCCGCCCCTGTCAGTCTGGTGGCGTGGGTATTGAAATCCGGAAGCCGCCATCCTCGGCCGCCATTGCAGCACCATCGTTCCGGCCCGTCCTTCCCGGCACGTCCGTGACGCCGTGATCATCGAGGACCAGCGCTTCACAGGCGCCACGCGTCACGCACTGGTCCTCAGGCGCTCATCAGCTGGCGCGCGGGCTCTGCAGCGGAGGTCGTCTCATTGGCATCACGATATTGCTCAACCGCCTCGCGCGTGGCCTTGCCTTCATCCTCCGGGCCCTTTTCCGTCAGCGCTTCGGCCGGGCCGTTGCCGGAGCGGACGTCATCGCGGTTTCCCTCGAACTCGATGTATTCCTGGTCCGTGCCGCGCGGTTCGGCGCTCTGGCGGACCGCTTCGGTCCGGGCATCCTGCGCTTGCACCTCTGCCGCCTGTTCGTCCTTGGCCTCGCGGGCCTCACCCTTAGCTTGCAGCGAAATCACGGCGGCGGTCAGGCGCCCCGCCTGCGAGGTCGAGACCGGCGGCGCCGCGGCGGGCTGCGGCTGGACCGCAGAGGGCGCGTTGACCGCCCCCGTGGCGGCGGGCGCCCCGGCCCCCTGTGTCGCGTCGCCGTAAGAAACCCCGCTTGCAGCGTTGCGCGACTGGGCAGGGGGCGTGCGCTCGACCTCGTTCAGCGCGCGCGGCGGCAGGCTGACGCCGGGCGCCTGGGTCGGTATCGAAAACAATGAGGGCATTTCATTTATCCCTTCTGAAGGTATGTCACTCGGACATTAGGGATGCGCGCCAAATCGGGCCAAACGGGGGCAGCGGACCCCTGGGCGCCGGGATTTCGGCCCCAAGGGTTAACGCGCCGCTAAGCCGAACAACCTCAGGCGGACGCATCCAAAAAGGGCGTCGCCCGGGGCACCGCCGCGGCACCCGCCCGAGCGTAGCCTGCGGCCGCCTGCACGGGGCTTGCGGCCGCCTGTGAGTGGCCAGCGACGGCCTGCGCAGTCGCAGCACCCCGGGCCTCCGTCACACCACGTCCGAAGGAAAGCTGACCATCGATCCGGGTCGCGGCCCCCCGCCCCGGCGTGCCGGTGGTCAACGCCGGATTGGCATAGACCCCCATCGCTGCGCGGTCCGGCACACCGCTCGCCGCCGGCATGGGCGCGGTTACAGATGTTGACACCCCGAATGCCGAAACTCCGGAAGCCGGGTTACCGGCCGGCGTCACACCGAATTTCGGCGCGGTGGCGCCCTGCGAAACCGGCGCCGGATCGGGCGTTCCCGCCCCTGTGCGCGCAGCAAATAGCGCGAGGGTCGCCGGACTGGGTGTGGTTGCTTCGATCATCGCTGCCTCCTTCTCCGATCGGGAGGCCAGAGATGTCCGGAGAATGTGACTCGAATTGGGCAATGCCCCCCGCGCTTCACATCGTGGTTAGCGAAGCCCTTAGATCGCTCTCAGCCGTAAAGCTCTGCCGCACGCCGTTCGAAGGCACGCACCACGCGCTGCATGGCGTCGTAGAAGAACATCCCCGCAGCCCCCTGCAGGATGCGGTTGCGGAACTCGAAGTCGACGAAAAAGGACACCTCGCAGCCGCCCTCGACGTCCTTGAAACCCCACTTCGACACCATGTGGTGGAACGGCCCGTCAAGGTATTCGGTATCGATCCGCATGTCCTCCGGCCAGAGCGTCACCCGCGAGCCGAACTTCTCCCGGAATACCTTGAACGAAATCACGAGGTCCGCGAGCATCACCTCGTGATCGCCCTCCTTTTCCCGCGACCGGATGCGCGCGGCGGCGGTCCACGGCAGGAACTTCGGGTAGTTGGCCACGTCCGCAACAAGGTCGTACATCTGTTGCGCGGTATAAGGCAGCTTGCGGGTTTCGGAATGCTCGGGCATGGGTCTACTTTTGATGACAACGGGGGTGGATGTCGTATGCTCCGCCCGAAAAATCAAGGTGATGTCATGACAAAGCGGCCTTATGTCGTAGACGAAATGATAACGGCGAAGGCCATCGCCGCCCGGATCGAGGCACTGGCCGGCGAGATCAAGCGCGAATTTGCCGATACCGACAAGCTGGTCGTGGTCGGTCTGCTGCGCGGCAGTTTCGTCTTTATCGCCGACCTCGTGCGCGAACTGGACCTGCCCGTGGAGGTCGATTTCCTGGAGGCGTCAAGCTACGGCGACACGATGGAGTCCAGCCGCGAGGTCCGCATCCTGAAGGACCTGCGCTCCGGCATCGAAGGCCGCGACGTGCTGGTGGTCGAGGACATCGTCGATACCGGCCACACCCTGAGCCACGTCATCCACCTGCTGTCCTCGCGCCATCCGCGGCGACTGAAATCCATCGCCCTGCTGGACAAACCATCGCGGCGGGAGGTCGATTTCCGCTCCGACTGGATCGGGTTCGAGATCCCGGACGAGTTCGTCGTGGGCTACGGCATCGACTTTGCGCAGCGCAATCGCAACCTGCCCTTCATCGGCAAGGTCCGCTTCACGGATTCGTCAGACTGAGCCCGGTCATGCACTCAAAGCTTGTGCGGTGGCGCATAGAGTGTCTCATTGGATGCACAACCGCGCATTCTTTGTCACGAGGCGCGGTCAGACTATGCTGGGTGGATTAAAAACAGGGAGACTGATCATGAAGACGATTGTTACCGCAACCGCCGTGCTGGCCATGTTGGCCGGGTCCGTACTGGCCGAGGAAAACCGTCAGCTGGAGGGCCGCAAGGGCCAGTTCAACATCCTGGCGCTGAACGTCGGCATTCTCGGCGGCATGGCAAAAGGTGCGATGCCCTATGACGCGGAGGCCGCGCAGGCCGCAGCCGACTCCATCGTCGGCGTCTCCATGGTGCATCAGGCGACGCTATTCCCCGAAGGCTCCGACAGCATGTCGATCGACGACACCCGCGCGCAGCCGAACATCTGGGACAACTTCTCCGACTTCGAATCCAAATGGGCCGCGCTGGGAGATGCCGCGAGGAACATGCAGACGGTGGCCGCCACCGGGCAGGAGGCAATCGGACCCGCGCTGGGTCAGCTGGGCGGCGCCTGCAAGGCCTGCCACGACACCTACCGCGCGCCGGAATAAATGCGCTGGCCACGGGTTCTGATCCCGGTGGCGGTAATCGCCGCCGGGGCCGCATGGTGGCTGACCGCGCCCGGCACGGTGACAGCGGAGCATTACGAGGCGCTGACCGGCGACGCCGAACACGGTCAATGGCTCTTTACCGCCGCGGGCTGCGCCTCCTGTCATCACGCGCCAGAGGCCAAGGGCGAAGACAGGCTGGTGCTCGCGGGCGGGCAGGCCTTTGCCTCCGATTTCGGCACTTTCTACGCGCCCAACATCTCGCCGTCTGCGTCCGGGCTCGGGTCGTGGTCGCTGCTGGAGTTTGCCAATGCGGTGACGCAGGGCGTGGACGACGCGGGGCGGCACCTCTACCCCGCTTTCCCCTACACGGCCTATACAAAGATGGCGCCGCAGGACGTCGCTGACCTCTACGCCTACCTTCAGACGCTGCCCGCTTCGGATGTCGCGTCCAAACCGCATGACGTGGGCTTTCCGTTCAACATCCGCCGCAGCCTTGGCGGCTGGAAGCTGCTGTTCTTCTCCGACGACTATGTGATGCCAGAGAACGGCAATGCGCGCGGTCGCTACCTGGTAGAAACGCTGGCCCATTGCGGCGAGTGTCATACGCCCCGAAATGCGTTGGGCGGGCTGGATAAATCCCGCTGGCTGGCTGGCGCGCCGAACCCGAACGGCAAGGGCACGATCCCTTCCCTGACGCCGGACAAGCTCGACTGGTCGGCTGCGGACGTGGCCTATTACCTCGAAACCGGCTTCACCCCGGATTTCGACAGCGTCGGCGGGCATATGGCGGAGGTCGTGGACAACTTCGCAAAGCTGTCGGCCAAAGACCGGCAGGCCGTCGCCGCCTACATAAAGGCACTGCCCGCGCCCTGAACGGACGGTTGGCGCGGCGCAATGCCGACACGGCACGCACCCGCAAACCGCCGGGCGCCGGTTCAGCATACTGGTCCGGTAGCTTTGCCCGGTGGCTTTGCCCGTGTCGCCCGACCCGTATCGCTTGGCCCGCGTCGCTCCTAACAGGCCTGTCGGGTGATCCGATCCCCGACGCCCCCGCGGGACACCGCTGCGTGCATTCCGTCGTGCGATACCGCCTTCGCGCCGCCCTCGCCCAGACCTGGCGACGTGTCACGGCAACCCTTCGTTCAGTCTTTCGTCAGCGTGCGTTAGCAGTTGTCAGCTGACAACTTCACCCGCACGCAGCCCCCCCGCCGGCCCCGCCCCGCATGAAGCCCGGCGTCACGCAGGCCTGCTCAAACCTGTGCCAGCTTCGCCGCACGCGCCGCCCGTAGCCGGGCAAAATCGTCGCCCGCGTGGTAAGACGACCGCGTCAGCGGCGTGGCTGAAACCATGAGGAACCCCTTGCCAAGAGCCGCTTTCTCATAGGACGCGAAATCCTCCGGCGTCACGAAGCGATCCACGCGGTGGTGCTTTGGCGTCGGCTGCAGGTACTGGCCGATGGTGAGGAAATCCACATCCGCCGCGCGCATGTCATCCATCACCTGACGTACCGACTGCGCATCCTCGCCGAGGCCGACCATGATGCCGGACTTCGTAAAGATCGACGGATCGAGTTCCTTCACCCGCTGCAACAGGCGCAGCGAATGGAAATACCGCGCCCCCGGCCGCACCGTCGGGTAAAGCCCCGGAACGGTCTCGAGGTTGTGGTTGAACACGTCGGGCTTCGCCGCCACCACGACTTCCAGCACCTGAGGCGAACACTTCAGGAAGTCCGGGGTCAGAATCTCGATAGTGGTGCCAGGCGCGCGATGGCGGATCGCGCGGATCGTCTGGGCGAAATGTTCCGCGCCGCCGTCCTCCAGATCGTCCCGATCCACGGAGGTCACGACGACGTGGTTCAGCCCCAGCTTCTGCACCGCATCCGCCACGCGGCCCGGCTCGAATACGTCCAGCACATCGGGGCGACCCGTGGCGACGTTGCAGAAGGTGCAGCCCCGCGTGCAGATCTCGCCCATGATCATCATCGTGGCATGGCCCTGGTTCCAGCATTCGCCGGCGTTGGGACAGCCCGCCTCCTCGCAGACGGTCACCAGGTTGTGCTCCCGCATGATCCTCCGCGTCCGGGCATAGCCCTCACCGCCAGGCGCCTTTACGCGAATCCAGTCAGGTTTCTTGGGTTGGGCATTGTCCGGGCGATGCGCCTTTTCAGGGTGACGCTCGCCGGGGATCTTAAGATCACGCATGGCTCCGGGCCTCTCGCTACATCCGCTTTTGTCCCTCCTACGCCCCTCCGCACAACAAATCCAGCCCGCGCAGGTGCCACCCCCGCGCCGCCGTGGTCTGGTAGAGACCCGAGAGACCTCGGTGCGCTCGCGCCTGTTCTTCTTCTTCTTGGCCCAAATACTTCGGGGTCCGGGGGTGAAACCCCGGGCGGGTCGGCGCGCCAGGCGTGGCGAACCCGATAATCCCTCCCTATCGAACCATATCCAAACTTTCATGGAACGTGATGGCCAGCCGACCCGTTGGTCGAACAACCGACCTCGGCAAGGAGAGCCACAGATGTCCTACGATCGACGCCCCACCCTGACCACGACCGCTGGCGCGCCCGCCCCGACCAACGATACGGCGCGCACCGCCGGTCCGCGGGGCCCGGTCCTGCTCGAAGACTACCAGCTTCTGGAAAAGCTCGCCCACCAGAACCGCGAGCGCATCCCGGAGCGCACTGTGCACGCCAAGGGCTGGGGCCTGCAGGGCACCTTTACCGTCACCCACGACATCACTCGCTACACCCGCGCCGGGCTCTTTTCTCGGGTGGGAAACAGCTGCGATGTGCTGTCGCGCTGGTCAACCGTGGCTGGCGAGCTTGGCGCGGCGGATGCGGAACGCGACGTCCGCGGCTTTTCGCTGAAGTTCTACACCGAGGAAGGCAACTGGGACATGGTGGGCAACAACACTCCCATCTTCTTTGTGCGTGATCCCTACAAATTCCCGGACTTCATCCACACCCAGAAGCGCCACCCCAAGACCAACATGCGCTCTCCCGAGGCGATGTTCGACTTCTGGGCGGGCCAGCCCGAGTCGGTGCACCAGGTAACCATCCTGATGTCGGATCGCGGTATCCCGAAGAACCCCGCCCATATGCACGGTTACGGCTCGCACACTTTCTCCATGTGGAATGCCCAAGGCGAACGCCATTGGGTGAAGTTCCACTTCCGCAGCCAGCAACCGATCGAAAACTACACCAACGAGGAAGCCAAGAAACTGATCGGTGAAACCCGCGAAAGTTTCCAGGAAGACCTCTGGAACATGATCCAGGACGGCAAGCATCCGAAGTGGACGATGTACATTCAGGTCATGAAGGAAGGCGAAGAGCACCGCTATCCCTTCAACCCCTTCGACCTGACAAAGGTCTGGTCGCACAAGGATTACCCGCTGATCGAGGTCGGCGAACTCGAGATGCACACCGTCCCGGAGAACTACTTCCAGATGGTGGAGAACGCCGCCTTCTCGCCGTCCAACGTGGTGCCGGGGATCGGCTATTCCCCGGACAAGATGCTCCAGGCGCGGGTGTTTTCCTATGCCGACGCGCATCGCTATCGGCTTGGTACGCATTACGAGGCATTGCCCGCGAACGCACCGAAGTCGGGCGTCCAGCATTACCACAAGGACGGGCAGATGCGGTTCTTCCGGAACGACAGCGGCAACCCGAACGCCTACTACGAGCCGAACCAGTACGAGGATGCCCCCGTCGCCGATCCGTCGGTCAACGAGCCGCCGCTGCGGATCGATGCGGACGCCTATCGCCACAAGCAGGAGATCACCGAAGACGATTTCGTCCAGCCGCGTGCGCTTTACAAGGAAGTCCTGAACGATGAGGAACGTGAACGTCTGCACCAGAACATGGCCGGGGCGATGGATCCGTGCTCGGACGCGGTAAAGGAACGCTGGTACGCCGTGCTCGAGCGCGTGCACCCGGACTATGCGGCAGGCGTCCGCAGGGCCTGCGAGAGTGCCCCGGCCCTGCCGGTCACGCCGGACACGCCGACCAAGGTCGCACAGTAAACCATACCGGCGCGCGCTTTGTGTTCCCTGTCCTGTTCCGCGCGCGTCGGGCGCGGCCGGCCCCCCTCTCGGCCGGCCGCTTTTTGGCAGAAGTCTCCTCTGAAGTCTCCTCTACGGCATGATTTTGCTTAGAATGCGGGATGTTCAGACGGCTTTCATCACCACCATCGTATCAGGGATAACCCGACGATGGAGAGCATTATGCACCGTCCCGTACTGACATTTGCCGCCGTGGCCCTCGGCGTGACCGTCGCCGCCAGTGTCAACGCGCGCATCGGGCAAGACGCCGACGCGCCACGGTCATTCGGGTTACCCGAGGCTGTCACCACAACCCCACTGGCTCCCGGCTGACCGGAGCGACACCTTAACCCAGCAGATCGCCGCCAGTTAACCCAGCAGATCGCCGCCAGCGCGTCCACGCTCCTCGTAATGACGGCGCAAACGCTGCAGCGCGATGCGCAAGACGATCTTGCCAGAGCGCGCCGACCAGCCCAATTGCTTTTCGGCGGTTTCGATCCCTTCCAGGTAACAACAACAGCGCAGCGCCACATCTCCCAGGCCCGCTCCGAGGTCTTTCAGCGCAGCCTTCAGGCGTTCCTGCGCAGCCTGTGCCCCGCTGCCCGCCCCGGAACCTGCCTGGGCCGAAACCCCGGCCGTCAGGAACTGGTCCCAGTTCTGCGTGGTGCGTGGCCCCAACTGCGACAGTTCGAAATCCTCGCGGAGCCGCTCGCCTGCCGCGACCAGCACATCGGTCAGAAACGGCGCGCCATCCTTGTCGCGGCGGCGCCCCAGCGCTATCAGCGGGCTTTCTGCCAGAACATAGCGGCCCTTGCGCATCCGGGGATCACGCTCGACCTCTTCGAGCGCGCGGCCCGCCTCGCGTCCGGTGTCGAATCCGGCCTGAGCTTCTGCAAAACCGCGCAGCTTGGTCTCATGCTGGGCCATCATCAGGTTCAGAGCCGCCCGCCCCGCGGCGGTGATCCGGTAGCGCGACACCCGTGCGGGCGTGGCACAGCGGATCCACTCCTTCAGGGCCATCGCCTGCGCGATGCCCGCCTCGACCACGGCGGTGCGCTCGCTGCCGCCTTCGCCGGTATCGCGCACGACCACGGCCTTTTCCATCTCGGCGGCCACGGCCAGCACCGCGCCGGGTTCGCACAGCCTGCGCAGGATGCGTCGCGCTTCCCGCGCGAGCGTGGTCTCGTCCGGGGATACCGGCATGTTCACGGCAGCAGTCATTCGCTTATCGTCCTTTCTGGCTCTCGGGGCCGGGTCCCCACTCCCGGTTGCCCCCAGGTTGCACAAAGCTGCATCGACCAGGGGATCGTCGCGCAATATCTCCACCTTCCGGATTTGCCGGAGAACGGTTGAGGGGTGACACCCCCGATGCCGCGCCAGATCACGGATGGAGCGGCCCGTCTCCGTATGCGCGACGTACACGCGCACCGCGTCGGGCACCCATCCGGGCAGCGGTTGTTCCGTATCTCCCGGCCTCGCAGCCATCATCAGCAGCATCCGTTCCGGACCCAGAGCCGGGTCAGAGTTATCGGCGGTTTTTGCACAGACTTATCCCCATTTACCAAGTCGCAACCTATGGGTGAGTTAGTTACTCTTTGGTTAACAGCTTTCCGCGAGTCCGATCATTCCTAACAAGTGATAATCAAACATGAATGTGACGTGCGCACGGATCCGTTGCGTGCAACACCCGCTCCGGATGTGCTCTGATGGACTGCCGGTGGATCGCATTGATCCACAGCGCGACCACGAAGGAGCACGACGATGAAGGATGTCCTTGGCCTGCTTGAAGACCTGCGCCGCCCACGCCTGCTGATCAGCGCCGCGCGGATCGGGGCGCAGGAATATCGCCGCAGCCCATGCCTGAGACGGGTTCTGGGGCATGCCACCCTGCCGCGCCCCGGGCAGGCATTGATGAGTCTGATGGAGATCGAGGCCGAACTCGACGAGCGCCGTCGGGGGCAGGACGCCACCTACGCGGTCAGCCGCCATGTGGAGGTATTGACCGCGATGATGGGAGAGGCCCGGCTTCTGCGCGAGGCGGCCCGCTAGGCCGCCCCGGACTGCCCTCCACGCCGTCCTTGCCTCAGGTGCGCAGCAGCTCCGCAGGCCGACGCGCCAAGCCCCTGACCGCGTGCCCGTTCAGGAAAACGCGTCGGGCATCGAAGCTTTCTTCTGTGCCACATAAGCCAGCAAAGCCTCGCGTACCGCAGGGTCCATGACAGGTTCCTCATAAGTCGCCAGCATCCGGTCCATGCGGGCCCGCGCCAGCGCCACGGTATCGCGAGCGCCTTCCTCGCTCCAGGTCTCAAACGGTTTGTAATCAAGCACTTCGGACCGCCAGAAAGCGGACTTGAAATTCGCCTGCGTATGCGCGCAGCCAAGGTAATGCCCGCCCGGACCGACTTCGCGGATGGCGTCCATCGCCTGCGCGGTCTCGTCGACAGCGATGCCCTTTGCCAGACCGTGCAGCGCGCCTAGCTGATCGGCGTCCATGACGAACTTCTCGAAGCTCGCGACCAGCCCGCCCTCCAGCCAGCCGCAGGCGTGCAGCATGAAGTTGACCCCCGCCAGCAGCCCCATGTTGAGCGAGTTCGCCGTCTCGTAGGCGGCCTGCGCATCGGGCAGTTTCGAGCCGCAGAACGATCCCGCCGAGCGGTAGGGCAGACCCAGCCGCCGGGCCAGTTGCCCCGCGCCGTAGGTAATATGCGCGGCTTCCGGCGTGCCGAATGTGGGCGCACCGGAGTTCATGTCGATCGAGGTCACGAATGCGCCGAAGATCACCGGCGCGCCGGCGCGCACCAGCTGGCTGTAGGCGACCCCCGCCAGCACTTCGGCCAGCACCTGCGTCAACGTCCCGGCGACCGAAACAGGCGCCATGGCACCGCCTACGATGAAGGGGGAAATGATGCTCGCCTGCCCCGCTTCGGCGTAGACCTCCATAGCGCCCATCATCACGTCGTCAAACGTTAAAGGCGAGTTGATATTGATCAGCGAGGTCATCACCGCATTGTCGGAAACAAACTGTTTCCCGAAGAGGATCTCGCTCATTTCCACGGAATCGCGTGCTCGGGACGGTTCTGTGACCGACCCCATGAAGGGTTTGTCGGACAGGGTCATATGCGCCAGCAGCATGTCGAGGTGGCGCTTGTTCACCGCCACGTCGGTCGGTTCGCAGACGGTTCCACCGGAGTGGTGCAACCACTTCGACATCTGACCCAGCTTCACGAAGGTGCGGAAATCGTCGATCGTGGCATAACGCCGCCCGCCATCGATGTCGCGCACGAAGGGCGGGCCGTAGACCGGCGCCAGCACGAGACTGCGGCCGCCGATCTCGACCGACCTCTCCGGATTGCGGGCGTGTTGAGTGAACTGCGAGGGCGCGGTGCCGCACAACTGTCGCGCAAGGCCGCGCGGGATTCGGACGCGCTCGCCCTGCACCTCCGCCCCGGCGGCCTTCCAGCGAGCCAGCGCGGCGGGGTTGTTGACGAAGTTGACGCCAATTTCTTCAAGCACGGTTTCCGCATTGTGCTCGATGATTTCGAGCGCCTCGTCGTTCAGCACCTCGAAGTTCGGAATGTTGCGCTGGATGAACTTCGCCGTCTCCACCGCGGTCGAGGTCCGCTCCGCCCGGCGCGCGGCACCGCCGCCACCCCTGCTCCGCTTGCGCGCTGCTGCTTCTGCCATCTCATGCCCTCGTGGCTGGCGGGCACGCCAGTCGCGCCCGCGGGTATCAGGCCCCCTTCTACCGAAGCTGCCCCGCCCGTCCTGTGACGTTTCCGGCGCTTCACGGGTGAAAGCGACATGGGACGGAAGGGACGAAACGGGAACGGGATGGGGCGGCCACCGGCGGAACGGTGGACAGGCTACCCGCGTTTGTCCTGCGAAGACATGAAGATCCGGAGGCAAAGATGACCCGTGTTACCCCGAAGACGATCCGCATGGGCGCCGTGCTGCTTCTTGGCACGCTGGTGGCGCTGGCCGGTCTGGTGGCCGGCGCGGTGCTCTTCGGCCTTTCCGTCGCTCTGTGTTTCGTGATCTGGATTGCCGGAGCGATCTGGGTAAACCGGGGCCGCCGTTCGGCAGAGCCATTGCAGCCGGAATGATCGCTCAGGGTCCATGGCCGGACGGTCGGGGCCGATTCCGTGCGAGCGTTCGATCAAATCTTATCCAGGCCAAGGGCCGCGTTGAGGAACACTTAGGACTCCCTCCCTAAAGCTGTGACTTAGCGCAGGCCTGCCTGCGACACGGATTCGGGGGCTACCGGTCGCGGACGCAGGTGTGAGGTTTCACGCCAAAACCCGGAGTCCCACCATGCCCAAACACTGGCCCAGATCCTGGCCCAAACCCCACGTTCTATCCACGGCTCTCGCGGTACTTATGCTTGCCGCCCAGCCACTCCAACCGCTGATGGCAGCGGAGTCCGGCGCCACGCCGCCGGGCGCACCGGGCGGCACCTGCAAGGGCTACGGTCCGCAAACGCCCCGCGACTTGAACAGCACCATAGGAATCAACCAGCGCACCTTTGCCATGGCGCCGCCCGCAACGCAGATGAGTCTGTGCAACATCCACACACATACCAATGCCGAACACCGGGGTCCGGGTTTCACCATCTCCGGCGGTCCCGGCGAAAACGGCGGCTGGAAGTGCAACGAGACGCCAAACCTGACGCATGAAGAGCTGGAGGACCCGTTCCTCGGCCACAACGCCTTTCACGGGGTGAAACCCGGCGACACGATCGAGGTACACTGGGTTCATACCTCCTGCGACATCACCCCCGGCGAGGGGCTGGGTTCCTGCCTTTCCGATGCCTGCGCCAATCCGCAACTACGGGTCGAGGCGCAGATCTTCCTGGTTGTGAATGACCCTACCGCTCTGAATTTCATGGATTTTGACTACGGCGGCGAGATCAACGGGCGCCATCAGGCAAAGGCCATCCCCACCGGCACCGGACGCCCGATCCAGTTCCTGGGCTCCACCACCGGACCGAAGTATACCGAACGGGTCTGCTCTCCACTGCAGGTTACATGGGCAGTGCGACCCAACTGTGCACGGCTCGACGTGCATTCGCTGAACGAATGGGCGCAGAGCCGCAACATCTTTAACGAGACCCACAGCCACGGCGTACGCCAGATCGTCACCAAGCCGGAGCTTCTCGCTCCGATTCAATGATGCACCAACCCGCGCGGCCGCCCATGCCGTGCGGGTCATGCCGCAGCGCAGCGGTTGTTTTTGGTGACAGATGATATTCTCAACCTCTAATATAATGATTCTGGAATACCTTTGCGTCAGACGAAGGAGCCGGAACCACACCGGCCATGCGCGGCCGGAAACCATGGGACGGAGGAGGGTTCCCCCACATGACAGACACGATGAAACGCCTCTTGGGCGCAGGGTCGGTTGCGGCCTGCTGCGTCGCGGCATTGCCCGCACAGGCGACGAACGGCTATTTCGCCAATGGTTATGGCGGTGCGTCGAAGGGCATGGCCGGGGCTGGCGTGGCGGTGCCAGCCGGCGTGCTGGGCCTCGCGATGAACCCCGCCATGGGACACAAGGTGGGCAATGTGGCGGGCTTCTGCCTGACCTATTTCCGGCCTGACCGCTCGACCGAGATCGACCCCGGCGGCCCGCTGATCGCAGGCAGTTACACCAGCCGTAACGACGACTTCATCATCCCCTGCGGCGGGGCGAATTTTGTCCTCAGCGACCGGTTTGCATTGGGGGCCTTCATCACCGCCAACGGCGGCATGAACACCGAGTACGAGCCCAACTTCTTTGCCGGCTTCGGCGCAGGGTCGAACCCGGTTGGGGTGAACCTCGAACAGGCTTTTGTGAGCGTGAACCTCAGCTACAAGGCGAGCGAAACGCTGTCGGTCGGCGTCGCTCCCATCCTCGCGGTGCAACGCTTCAGCGCCACCGGACTGGAGGCATTCGCGGGCCTTTCCGCCAACCCCGGCAAGGTAACCAACCAGGGCGACGACTGGTCCACAGGGTTTGGCGTGACCGTCGGGGCTCTGTGGGAACCGACCGCGGAACTGGCCTTTGGCGCCAGCTACCGCACGCGCATCGACATGCAGCCCTTCGACAAATACGCCGGCCTCTTCGCCGAAGGGGGTGATTTCGACATTCCTGCCAGTGCGACACTGGGGGTGGCCTACACGCCCGCCACGCTGGACCGGCTGACGGTGACGGCGGAAGTGCAGCGCATCTGGTATTCCGATATTGCCGCCCTCGGTAATTCCAACGCCCCGCCGTCGGGTGCGCTGGGGGCGGCGAACGGCATGGGGTTCGGATGGAAGGACATGGATATCGTTCGCCTCGGCGCAGTCTGGCGCCATGACGCGCGCTGGACGTTCCGCAGTGGGGTGAGCCACGCCACGGCAGCCTTCGACGGGCCATCGGCGGTGATGAACAGCCTCGCCCCCGCGACGCCGCAGTGGCACGCCTCTGTCGGGGCATCCTACCGCATAGACGAGCACTGGGGCCTGACCGGCTCCTACTCGCATGCCTTCGACACCTCGGTGGAGGGGACGAACGCCGCCCTGACCGGCGTGGCCCAGAAGGTAAAGGTGAGCATGGCCCAGAACGAAACCGCTTTCGGCGTCACCTACCGCTGGTAAGGCCGTCGGGAGGGCCCCGGCGGGCCCTCCCTCTTGCGCGTTGGCCATCGCGGCCCTATGGGAAGCGCCATGACCCAGCATCAGCGCCTCCTCATCATCGACTTCGGTTCGCAGGTCACGCAGCTTATCGCGCGCCGCCTGCGGGAGCTGAACGTCTACTGTGAAATCCACCCCTATCAGAACGTCACCGACGCGTTCCTTCAGGACTTCGCCCCCCGGGCCGTGATCTTTTCCGGCGGCCCCGACAGCGTGACCCGCGACGGGTCGCCGCGCCCTCCGAAGGCCGTATACGACCTCGGCGTACCGATCCTCGGGATCTGCTATGGCCAGCAGGTCATGATGCAGGACCTCGGCGGCCGCGTCAAAGCGGGCGAAAGCCACACCGCCGAATTCGGCCGCGCCTGGGTGGCGCCCTCCGAGCGGACAACCGATTTCTTCAACGGTTGGTTCATGGACGGAACGGGTCGTGAGCAGGTCTGGATGAGCCACGGCGACCACGTGGCGGAACTGGCTCCGGGATTCGAGGTTTATGGCACCTCGCCGGGTGCGCCCTTCGCCATGACGGCGGACCTGGAACGGCGGTTCTACGCGGTACAGTTCCACCCGGAGGTGCATCACACGCCCAACGGTGCGACACTCTACGAAAACTTCATCCGCCTGGCGGGGTTCACCGGCGACTGGACCATGGGCGCCTACCGCGAAGAGATGATTGCAAAGATCCGCGAACAGGTCGGCGACAAGCAGGTGATCTGCGCGCTGTCGGGGGGCGTCGACAGCTCCGTCACCGGCATCCTGCTGCACGAGGCCATCGGCGATCAGCTGACGTGCGTCTTTGTCGACCATGGCTTGTTGCGACTGAACGAGGCAGAGCAGGTCGTCGCCATGTTCCGCGACAACTACAACCTGAATCTGATCCACGCCGATGAGGCGGACCTTTTCCTCGGTGCGCTGGAGGGAGTGTCCGACCCCGAGGTGAAGCGCAAGACCATCGGCAAGCTCTTCATCGATGTCTTCCAGAAGTACGCGGACGGAATCGAGGGGGCCGAATTCCTCGCCCAAGGCACGCTGTATCCGGATGTCATCGAGTCGGTTTCGTTCTCAGGCGGGCCTTCGGTCACGATCAAATCGCACCACAACGTGGGTGGCCTGCCGGAAAAGATGGGACTGAAGCTGGTGGAGCCGCTGCGCGAACTCTTCAAGGACGAGGTACGGGCGCTGGGGCACGAGCTGGGCCTGCCCGCGTCCTTCATCGGGCGGCACCCCTTCCCCGGTCCGGGCCTCGCGATCCGCTGCCCCGGAGAGATCACCCGCGAAAAGCTGGAGATCCTGCGCAAGGCGGACGCGATCTACATTGATCAGATCCGAAAGCACGGACTGTATGACGAGATCTGGCAGGCGTTTGCCGCAATCCTGCCCATGCGCACGGTGGGTGTCATGGGCGACGGTCGCACCTACGACTACGCGCTGGCGCTGCGGGCGGTGACCTCTGTCGACGGGATGACGGCGGATTACTATCCCTTCAGTCATGAGTTCCTGGGCGAGACCTCGACCCGGATCATCAACGAGGTGAAGGGCGTGAATCGCGTGTTCTACGACTGCACCTCGAAGCCGCCGGGCACGATCGAACTGGAATAAGACGGGCGGCTTTGCGATGGTTTCGCCGTGCAACGCGCGGCGACCGGCGCGCGACCTGCGGTCGCGCGCCATTGGGGTGCACCCCCCGCCCCTTCGGGGCTCCGCCGGAGTATTTTCCCCAAGAAGAAGCCGCGAGGCGACGCATTCCCGACACGGGGCGCGGGCATTCCGGCGCTGTCTGGACGCGTGCTTGCGCAGCCGCCTGTCCGCGGGTTTCACAAATTCCGAAACCCTGGAGTCCGAAACGCATTCTCTGGAGTGCCAGCGCGTCACCTCCAGAACGCAGGCCGATCCGGAAGTGCTGCGCGACTGGACGCGGCTCGGACAGCTCTTTCATGCGAAACTGTCGGGCTGCATCCCGCTGGCGGCACCGTTACGCTGGAAACAGGCCATCGCGCGCGGCAACGCATGGTGGCTGATCGTTACACTCCCGAAAAGGCGCATCTGTGGTAAGATGGTACGATACCGAGACTGGCCGCCTGCAGGTTCTTACGCTGGCGCAGGATCGCGGAGCCGCGACACGCCTTTGGCCAAAATTGGGTATGGGCAGGTTTCCGAGGCTCGGCTGCGCCGGGCTCTGCACCGCGCTGCCCGGTCGCTGGCTCTGACGCCTGCCTTCGCAGCGACCCACGTCTGTCACGCGCTTCGCGGGGCAGCCTCCCGGACAAGAACAGGGCGCCCCCCGTCGGCCTGCACTGCACTCCGCCCTCGGAACGCCAACCATGCTGCCATACGTCATCTGCCGGGAGCAAGGCGCATGAAGCTGTTGTGCGGGCTGTTCCGGACGGGACTCGCCATTTTGGACCGCCTGCCGTCGCATCGCCTCGCCCTGCACGGCTCGGACATGCGGCCCGCCTCATGACCTTCATGCAGATTATGCGTTTGCGTCATGACCGGGGATGTGAAAACACCCGCCCAAACGTCCCTCAGGAGCCCCAACAGATGACCGACGCTCTTACCCGCGCCCTGGCCGACCGCGACTGGCTGCTGGCCGATGGCGCCACCGGCACCAACCTGTTCAACATGGGGCTGCAATCCGGCGACGCGCCCGAGTTCTGGAACGAGACCGAACAGGACAAGATCCGCGCACTTTACCGGGGTTCGGTGGAGGCAGGGTCGGACATCTTCCTGACCAATTCCTTCGGTGCCAACCGGTCGCGACTGAAGCTGCACGAGGCAGGCCATCGTGCCTATGAACTGTCGAAACTGGCGGCTGAACTGGGCCGCGAGGTGGCGGATGCCGCAGGGCGCGGGATCATTGTGGCGGGCTCCGTCGGTCCGACCGGCGAGATCATGGGCGCCGCGGGCACCCTGTCGCACGCCGATGCGGTTGAGATGTTCGAGGAAACCGCGAAGGGTCTGATGGACGGCGGCGCGGATGTTCTGTGGGTCGAGACGATTTCTGCCCCGGAGGAATACCGCGCGGCGGCCGAAGCCTTTGGCAACATCGGCGCCCCGTGGTGCGGGACCATGTCCTTTGACACGGCCGGACGCACGATGATGGGGATGACCGCGCCTGCCATGGTGGAGATGGTCGAGGGCCTGCCGAACCCGCCCATCGCCTTTGGCGCCAACTGCGGCGTCGGAGCATCGGACCTGATGCGGACGCTGCTTGGCTTTGCCGCCACCGGCACCACGCGGCCGCTGATCGCCAAGGGTAACGCAGGCATCCCGAAATACGTCGAAGGACACATCCACTACGACGGCACGCCCGAACTGATGGCCGATTACGCCTGCCTTGCCCGGGACGCCGGCGCGCGCATCATCGGGGGCTGCTGCGGCACCATGCCGGTGCACCTGAAGGCCATGCGCGACGCGCTGGAGACCCGCCCGAAGGGTCCGGCGCCCACGCTGGAGGATATCGCGGCGCGGCTGGGTGGCTTCTCCTCCGCCTCCGACGGGACGGGCGACGCCCCGGCCCCGACGCGAGAGCGCCGCGGCCGCCGTCGCGGCTGAGATGTCGCAGGTCGGGGGGGCTCGACCTGCCACCGGGCGCGCCTCAGAACAGCGAAAGCTGTTCGCCCGGGCGCGGCGGTACCCGGAACAGATCGCAGCGCAATCGCGGCTGCACGCTATCAAGCCCCAACCGCCGCACAGCCCGGCGGAAGCGTTGCGCCACGAGATCGGCGTAGACGCCCTCGCCCTTCATCCGGTGAAACCACTTTGCGGAGTAGACATCGCCCCCATGCATCGCCTTCACATGTCCCATGACGCGCGCCGCCCGGTCCGGGTAATGCTCTGCCAGCCAGTCCTGCCAGAGCCCGGCGACCTCGCGGGGCAAACGCAACATGATGTAGCTTGCAGAGCAGGCGCCGGCGTCCTTTCCGGCTTCGAGGATCTTTTCCAGTTCGGGATCGCTCAGCGCCGGGATCATGGGCGAAGCCATGATCCGCACCGGCACGCCCGCCGCAACGCAGGCGCGGACCGCCTGCAGGCGTCTTGCCGGGGCCGGACAGCGCGGCTCCATCCGTCGGGCCAGACCGGCGTCCAGGGTCGTGACGGATATGCCCACCCGCACCAGCCCCTGCGCCGCCATATCACCGAGGATATCAAGGTCGCGTTCGATCAGCACGCCCTTGGTCACGATGGCGACCGGGTGGCGGAAGGCGCGCAGCACCTCCAGGCAGGCGCGCATGATTCCGCGGTCACGCTCGATGGGCTGATAGGGGTCGGTATTGGTTCCGATGGCCAGCGGCTGCACGCGGTAGCGCTTCGCCGACAGCTCCTTTGCCAGCACCTCCGGCGCGTTGGGGCGGGCCACAAGCTGGGTTTCGAAATCCAGCCCGGGCGACAACCCGAGGTAGGCGTGCGACGGGCGGGCAAAGCAGTAAATGCAGCCGTGCTCGCATCCCCGGTAAGGGTTGAGAGATCGGTCAAACGGCAGGTCCGGAGAGGCGACGTAGTTGACGACCGAACGCGCGCGTTCCTCCCGCACGGTGGTGCGCAGCACGCCGTTCTCTTCGGGGATGTCCCAGCCGTCTGCCACCTCGACCCGGCTGAACCGTTCGAATCTCCCGACTTCCGCCGTAAGCGCCGCGCGCCCCCGGCGGCGCTCCTGTTCGACACGGTGGCGCTCATCATCCATGCACCAAAAATAGAACGTAAGTGGAACATTGACAATCCCCCCCTAAACTCAATGCCTCAGGTCGGATTGTCTGCGCCCAATGTCGCAATCCGCCAATTGACGTAGACGGAAAACGACGATTAGTCGCAGGACGGTCCCCGACAGACCCTTGCCCCTGCGCCCGCAAGAAGGAAACGCGAAATGGCAGACGAAGACGACGAGATCATCCTCTCCGAACTCGACGACGACGAGCTTGTGCAGCAGATGTTCGACGACCTCTACGACGGTCTCAAGGAAGAGATCGAGGAAGGCGTGAACATCCTACTGGACCGCGGATGGACCCCCTATGATGTCCTGACAAAGGCGCTGGTGGGCGGCATGACCATCGTTGGTAACGACTTCCGCGATGGTATCCTGTTCGTCCCCGAGGTGCTGCTGGCCGCCAACGCGATGAAGGGCGGCATGGCCATCCTGAAGCCGCTTCTGGCCGAAACCGGCGCCCCCCGTATGGGCAAGATGGTCATCGGCACGGTGAAGGGCGACATCCACGACATCGGCAAGAACCTCGTGTCGATGATGATGGAGGGTGCAGGTTTCGAGGTCGTCGACCTCGGAATCAACAACCCGGTCGAAAAATACCTCGACGCCCTGAAAGCCGAGGACGCCGATATCCTCGGCATGTCTGCCCTGCTGACCACCACCATGCCGTATATGAAGGTTGTGATCGACACGATGAAGGAACAGGGCATTCGCGACAACTACATCGTGCTGGTGGGCGGTGCGCCGCTGAACGAGGAATTCGGCCGCGCCATCGGTGCCGATGCCTACTGCCGCGACGCGGCCGTGGCGGTGGAAACCGCGAAACAGTTTATCGCGCGCAAGCATAACCAGATGGCTGCGGGCTGACGTTCCAGGGTGACGGCCCCCTCATGGATCCACTTCCGGCACATACACTTCCGGCCATACAATGACCGGCCCCGCCACTCAGGCGGGGCAGCCACGATGGTCAGCCACCCCATGGGGACCCACACAGACATCGCCCTTTTCCGGTCGCCGATTGCGGAAAATTCGTAGAATGGCCTTTTTCTTTACCCTTTGCTGCATCATACTCTTGTCATGAGGAGATTGGTCATGCCCGTCACGTCTTTTGCACTTCTGGTCTTTGCGGCCCTCGTTGCGCTGGTTCTGGCGCTCTGGGCGCTGTCGAGCTGGGGGGCGCTCGCGGTGCTGGCGATCCTGATCCTCGTCGCGGCTTTTGGTCTCTGGGCCGCCGCTCCCGTGCCCCATGACGACAAGACCACTTGAAACCACCCTTCCCGACGACGCCCGGCTGACGAGCGAGGGGTTCGCCGCCTCCGGTCGCGGTCGCACGCTGCTCATCGCTTGCGGTGCACTGGCCCGCGAAATCCTTGCGCTGATCCGACTCAACGGCTGGGCGCATGTGGACGTCACCTGTCTGCCCGCAATCCTGCATAACCACCCCGACCGGATTCCCGATGCCGTCCGCGACGCCGTGATCGAGCACCGCGACGCCTACGACCGGCTTGCCGTAGTCTACGCCGATTGCGGTACAGGTGGGGAGCTTGAGCGTACCTGCGACGACCTCGGCGTGGAAATGGTTGCAGGCCCGCATTGTTACGCGTTCTTCGACGGGCTGGGCCGCTTCGCCGCCCGCGACGAAATCACGTCCTTTTACCTGACCGACTTTCTAGCCCGGCAGTTCGACGCTTTCGTCTGGAAACCGCTGGGTCTCGACCGCCATCCGGATCTGCTCGCTATGTATTTCGGCAATTACGAGAAACTCGTCTACCTCGCCCAGACACAGGATGACAGTCTTACCGCCAAGGCCCGCGATTGCGCCGCCCGCCTCGGCCTGGCCTTCGAACGACGCTATACCGGCTACGGCGACCTGGCGACCACACTGGAACACTGGGCGGCCGCCTGACAGGTGCTCGTGCGCCGCTCATACGTGAACGGGCGCCCTGCTACTTTTTGAAAAAACACATAATCACTTAGCCTGACCTGCCCCCGGCTTCACTGCTTCGCAACCACCGACGGCACAGCGTGCAGCTCATTCCAAAGCAGGCTCCACAGCTTCCTTCAGCACCACTGAAATCGGAACCAGCGCGATATTGTTGCCGCGATCCTGCAGCCCCCACAGCATCAGAGCAGAGAGCGTTCCCGCTTTCAGCCGCCCGAGCATGACGACTTCACCCTCCTGCTTTGCCCGAAAGGCCGCCTGGTCCAGCGTGCGTCGGATCAGGTTCTCGTCCTGTCCCGCACCGTCGAAATCGCGGAACAGCGTGACCGCCGGGACACCCGCCTTCGAGGCCAGCTTCTGCGCGGTGTTCAGCCCTTTGGGCTCCATCACCAATCCGTGCCCTGAGGCACCGAGGTAGGCCGCCGCCTGCGAGGCGACCGCACGGCTGCCCTGCAGCCCGGTGCCCGTGCCCTCCAGCACGCCCACGGCCCCCGGCACGAGTCCCATCAGCCCGGAGAGAGCCACCTCCACGTCAGACGCCTGCGCGCCCTCGGGCATGTCCGCCAGCGCCAACACTTCAAAGCCACGCTCGCGGTAGCCCTCCGCCACCTCGCTGGCCTTGGGATGCCCGGGCGCGATGGCAAAGCTGACCGGGAACGGCAGGGTCTCCAGTTCCACAGGCCCCATGGGGGCACTGCCGTCGTCGATGAGGATCACCGCCATGCGCGGCACGCCCGCCGGTGGCGGAAAGCGCGAGGCGTATTTTACCAGCGGACTGTCCGGACCCAGCAGGCCTGCATCGGTCAACGGCGCTTCGCCGTCCTCCTCCGGCGCACCGATACTGGGCAGCCGCGAAGACTCCCCTGCGCGCTCGCGATCAACCAAAGATCCCGCCATCCGGGCAAGCCGTGGCGGCGTCGGCGGAACCGGTTGGCCTTCGGGAGCCGCTTCTGCCGGAGGTTCAGGAGCCATGTCCGGCGGGGTCTCCAGATCTGGCGTCGGGTCGGCGCGGGCCTCCACCGTTGCCGCCTCATCTTCGGGCGCAGGCTTCGGGGTCGGGGTCACGGCGGCCATGACCTCGGGCTTTGGTAACGGTTTCGGCACGACCTCGGCGCCGCGCTCCGTGTCCGGGAGGGCGGGTCGCTGTGGCGCAACCGTGGCGCGCGGCTCTTCAGTAACCATGGTGATGTTTACGGTATCGTCCACCCGTTCGGTGCCCCCTTCGGTGCCCTGCGGCCCGTCCGGGGTCTCGCCCAGCTTCGGCATGGGTGGTGCCGTGCCTTCCTGGGCCGGTGTATCCTGCGCGATTTCGGTAATTTCCGGCACAGCTGCCGCGTACAGAGGCGCATCCTGAGGCGTTTCCGGTAGGATAGTCACGTCCTCCACCGCGTCAGGCACGTCCATCTGCGGGGCCTCCGTGGCCGCGTCGGGGGGCTGATCGATTGCCAGCGTATCAAAGCCGGACGGTGGCGGCTTCAAACCGGTCGACTGCCCCTCCCCTTCCAGGTGAACTCGGGTGAGCGGTTCCTTATCAACCTCATGTGCTTCAGCCAGACCTTCCGAAGCGGCATCCCCGCTTGCGGGACCCGGGCTTGCAGCCGCTTCTTCAACGCTCTCCCCGGCATCCTCTGAAACGTCACTTTCTACCGCAGGCAACGCCGCCGGCTGGCCCCGTGCTGAAAGGGCCTCGTCCGTGGGCACGGCCTCCGGTTTCGCGTTGAATTGGCGTTCAGACCTCTCGACCGGCACCACTACCGGCTCCGTCGGGGCGCGTGGCCCCGTGATGACCGAAAGCGCCCCCAAGCCAAAGGCCGAAACCACCGTGCCCCAGACCACGCCTGCCAGAATTCCCCGCGCCATGGCTGCACCCCCTCACTGCCCGTTTCACCCCATACGCCGCAGTACCGGTTTCACCGCCCGGCCCCTGCGCCCTTGCGGCTCTTGACCTCCCAAGCACCGCCTGTGCATGTATACCGCGACCCGGGGCCTGCCCGCCAGACCCCGGGCGGCCAAATCGTCGCAGGCCATGGAAGAAAGGGCCCTCATGCTGCTCCTGATCGACAATTACGACAGCTTTACCTACAACCTCGTGCATTTCCTTGGGGAACTCGGCGCCGAGGTGCAGGTCTGGCGCAACGATGCGATCGACGTACAGCAGGCCATGGCACTGAATCCCGCAGGCATCGTGCTGTCACCCGGTCCCGGCACGCCCTCGCAATCGGGTATCTGCTGCGCCTTAACAGAGGCTGCAGCCGAGACCGGCACGCCGCTTTTTGGCGTCTGCCTCGGACATCAGACCATCGGACAGGTGTTTGGCGGAACCGTGCAGCGGCATACCGAAATCGTGCACGGAAAGATGGGTACGATCCACCATCAGGGGAAATCAGTCTTCAAGGGCCTGCCATCGCCGTTGCAGGCGACGCGCTATCACAGCCTCGTCGTAGACCGCGCCACCCTGCCCGACTGTCTCGAAGTGACGGCGGAACTGGAGGACGGCACCATCATGGGGCTGATGCACGGGACGCTGCCGATCCACGGGGTGCAGTTCCACCCCGAAAGCATCGCCTCCGAACATGGCCACACCATGCTGCAGAATTTCCTCGACATCCTGAAGGTGCCGGCATGAGCGACGATCTCCGCCCGTTGATCGGCACCTCCGCCGATCGCCCGCTGACCCGCGACCAGGCCGAACGCGCCTTTACCATCCTGTTCAATGGCGAAGCGACACCGGCACAGATCGGCGGCCTTCTGATGGCCATGCGCACGCGGGGTGAGACGGTAGACGAATATGCCGCCGCCGCCGCCGTCATGCGGTCGAAGTGCAACAAGGTCGCCGCCCCCGAGGGCGCCATGGACATCGTCGGCACCGGGGGTGATGGCAAGGGAACGCTGAACATCTCCACCGCCACGGCCTTTGTCGTGGCGGGCGCGGGCGTGACCGTGGCAAAGCACGGCAACCGCAACCTGTCGTCGAAATCGGGGGCCGCCGACGCGCTGGGGCAGATGGGGATCAACGTCATGCTGCCCGCCGACCGGGTCGAGAAGGCGCTGCACGACGTGGGCATCTGCTTCATGATGGCGCCGATGCATCATCCCGCCATGGCCCATGTGGGCCCGGTACGGGCGGAACTTGCCACGCGCACGATATTCAACATCCTCGGGCCGCTCACCAACCCGGCGGGGGTGAAACGTCAGCTGACCGGTGCCTTCACCCGCGACCTGATCCGCCCCATGGCGGAGGTGCTGGGCAAACTCGGCTCGGAGCACGCCTGGCTGGTGCACGGCTCAGACGGCACGGATGAGCTGACAATCACCGGCGTGTCCTGGGTCGCGTCTCTGGAGGAAGACGGCTCCATCCGCGAGGTGGAACTGCACCCGGAGGATGCAGGCCTGCCGGTGCACCCCTTCGAAAGCATCGTCGGAGGCACGCCGCAGGAAAACGCCGTGGCCCTCCGTGCTCTGTTGGATGGCATGCACTCCGCCTACCGAGACGCTGTATTGCTGAACGCGGCTGCCGCGCTGACCATCGCGGGCAAGGCTTCCGACCTGCGCGAAGGTGTGGCGCAGGCAGCCCGGTCTATCGATTCCGGTGCCGCAAAGGCCAAGGTCGAAGCGCTGGCAAAGGCCACGCAGGGCGCATGACGCCTGACGCCGGTCAGCCCCCCGCAGCCTGGCGGCATCTGCCGTTTTTCGTGCAGGATCTGCCCCGGATCGCGGCGCAACTGGCCGATCAGTCCGATATCCTGCCTCCAGCGCCGCAACGCTTCGCGGCGCTGGAGGCCTGCTCGCCCGAAGCGACTCGTGTCGTGATCCTCGGTCAGGACCCCTACCCTACCCCCGGCCACGCGCACGGGCTGGCTTTTTCCGTGGAACCGGACGTCCAGCCGCTGCCGCGATCGCTGACCAATATCTACAAGGAAATGCAGGACGACCTCGGCGCCCATCCCGTCAACGGCGACCTGCGACACTGGGCGCGGCAGGGCGTGCTGCTGCTCAATACCGCCCTTACCGTGCCCGTGGGACAGGCCGGAGCCCATGCCCGCCTTGGCTGGACGGCGCTGACCGAACAGGTGCTTTCGTCGCTGAACGACCGCCCCCGCGCCATTCTGCTCTGGGGCAGGCACGCGCAGTCCTTCGCCCGCCATATTCGCGGGTCCGGACACCTCGTGATCGAGACCGCACATCCCTCACCGCTCTCGGCGCGGCGCGGCTTTTTCGGCTCGCGCCCCTTTTCCCGCATCAACGACTGGCTTACAGAGCAAGGCCAGACCCCCATCGACTGGACCGGAGAGGCACCATGACCCAAACGATCCTCGACAAAATCAAGGCCTACAAGCTGGAGGAGGTCGCCGCCGACAAGGCCGCGAAACCGCTCGCCGCGGTCGAGGCCGAGGCCCGCGACGCCTCTGCCGTGCGCCCCTTTGCCGCCGCGCTGGAAAAGGCCGCCACCATCGGCTACGGGCTGATCGCGGAGGTCAAGAAGGCATCCCCCTCCAAGGGGCTGATCCGCGCCGATTTCCACCCCGCCGACCTGGCAAGGGCCTACGAGGCGGGCGGCGCCACCTGCCTGTCCGTACTGACCGACACACCGTCGTTTCAGGGCGCAAAATCCTTTCTCACGGAGGCACGCGCGGCAACCTCGCTGCCGGCATTGCGCAAGGACTTCATGTACGACACCTATCAGGTGGCGGAGGCACGCGCGCTCGGGGCCGACTGCATCCTGATCATCATGGCCTCCGTTTCGGACGCGCAGGCGGCGGAGCTTGAGGACGCCGCGCGCGGCTGGGGCATGGATGCGCTGATCGAGGTCCACGACGACCCGGAACTCGACCGCGCACTGCGGCTTGAATCGCCGTTGATCGGTGTCAACAACCGCAACCTGAAGACCTTTGAGCTGACGTTGGACACAACCCGGGAGCTGTCGAGGCGCATTCCTCCGGATCGCTTCCTCGTGTGCGAGTCCGGGCTCCATACGCCCCGTGACCTTGCCGACATGGCGGCCTACGGCGCGCGCGCCTTCCTGATCGGGGAAAGCCTCATGCGGCAAGAGAACGTGCAGGAAGCGACGGAAACCCTGCTGAAAAACCCCGTACCGGCCTGAGGTCCCCATGAGCGAACTGACCCACTTCGACGCCCAGGGCGCAGCCCACATGGTCGACGTCTCCGAAAAGGCCGTAACCGCGCGCATTGCCACAGCCGCCGGTTGGGTAAAGATGGCCCCTGAAACCTATGAACTCATCACCTCCGGGAATGCCAAGAAGGGTGACGTCATCGGCGTGGCCCGATTGGCGGGTATCATGGGCGCGAAGAAGACGCCCGACCTGATCCCCCTTTGCCACCCGCTGCCGGTAACGAAGGTCACCGTCGACCTTGTCCCCGACCCCGCCCTGCCGGGACTGCGGATCGAGGCTACGGTCAAGACCGCAGGCCAGACCGGGGTAGAGATGGAGGCGCTAACCGCCGTTTCCACCGCCGCGCTGACGGTCTACGACATGGTCAAGGCGGCCGACAAGGGAATGGAAATCGGCGGCATTCGGGTCATCCTGAAAGACGGCGGCAAATCAGGACGTTACGAAGCGGAATGATCACGGTCTCCGAAGCTCTCGACCGGCTGTTCGCACAGGTCCGCCCGCTCCCGACGGAGGTGGTTCCGCTGATCGAAGCGGCAGGTCGCACTCTGGCCCGCCCGGTGTCGGCCAAACGTACGCAGCCGCCGTTTGCCTCTTCCGCCATGGACGGCTACGCGGTGACAGAGGCTGCGCCCGGTCAACGCTTTAGCGTCATCGGAGAAAGCGCCGCGGGCCACCGTCACCACGGCCCGGTGGGCGACGGTGAGGCGGTCCGAATCTTCACCGGCGCCCCGGTCCCGGAGGGCGCGGCACGCGTCGTGATCCAGGAGGATGTGGCCCGCCAGGGCGATACCATCACGATCCTCGACAGGCTGGAACCGGGCGACAATATCCGCCCCGCAGGCACCGACTTTGCCGAAGGTGCCACCATAGATGCACCCCGGATCCTCGGCCCGAACGACATCGCCCTGCTGGCGTCGATGAACATCGCCCGCGTGCCGGTGATGCGAAAGCCGCGCGTCGCGCTGATCTCCACCGGGGACGAACTGGTCATGCCGGGCGAGGCACCCGGCCCCGACCAGATCATCGCGTCGAACACATTCGGCCTGCACGCACTACTGGCGGCCCACGGAGCAGAGCCGCGCCTGCTGCCCATCGCGCGGGATACCCGCGCATCGCTTGAACACGCCTTCGGGCTGATCGCGGATGCGGATCTGGTCATCACCATCGGCGGCGCCTCCGTCGGGGATCACGACCTTGTCGCCCCGGTGGCAGAGGCCCTCGGGATGGAGCGCGCCTTTCACAAGGTCGCCATGCGCCCGGGAAAACCACTGATGTCCGGTCGCCTGAACGACGCCATGATGATCGGCCTGCCGGGTAATCCGGTGTCTGCCATGGTCTGCGGCCATGTCTTTGTGCTGCCGGTGATCCGGGCCATGCTGGGACATCCAGCGGCCTCCGCGCCACGTCTGCGCGCACCGCTGGCCGCGCCGCTCGGTCCGAACGGGCCGCGCGAACACTATATGCGCGCCGTGTTGAACAAGGACGGCCTGACAGCCGCCGAGCGTCAGGATTCCAGCCTTCTGAGCGTTTTGGGGACCGCCAATGCCCTGCTGGTGCGCCCCATAGCCGATCCGGCGCGACGGAAAGGCGAGGTGCTGGACTACCTTCCCTTGTAAACGGTTTCGTAAACCTCCGCCTCAAACGCGTTGACACAAAACAGGAACATGCGTAGAACAAACGTTAACAATCTGTGTGTTACGCATGACAAAAAACGGGGCGAGAGAGCGATGCTGACGAAGAAGCAACTGGACCTGCTGGATTTCATCAACAGGCGCATGCAGCGCGACGGCGTTCCGCCATCGTTCGACGAAATGAAGGACGCGCTGGACCTGCGGTCGAAATCGGGCATCCACCGCCTTATCACGGCGCTGGAAGAACGCGGCTTCATCCGCCGTCTCGCGCATCGTGCCCGCGCCATAGAGATCGTCAAACTGCCGGAAAGCCTAGGCGGTCAGCCGTCCGGTTTTGCCCCGCAGGTGATTGACGGCGACCGCCCTGACCGCATCCCTGGTGCCGCGGCAGAGATCAGCGCGCATGGCGTTGCGGAACTGCCGCTCATGGGCCGCATCGCCGCCGGTGTACCGATCGAGTCGATCAACGACCAGCCGCCGGGCATCGCCGTGCCGAGCAGTATGCTGCAAGGCAACGGCCGCCACTATGCCTTGGAGGTGAAAGGGGATTCGATGATCGAGGCCGGAATCAACGACGGCGACGTCGTGGTGATCCGGGAGGCCTCCGATGCCGCCGACGGCGACATCGTCGTGGCCCAGATCGAGGGGTACGAGGCGACCCTGAAACGCTTTCGCCGCCGCGGAGAGATGATCGTTCTGGAGGCGGCGAACCCAGCCTATGAACCGCGTGTCCTGCCGCGTGGCGCGGTCAGCGTGCAGGGCCGCCTTGTCGGGCTGATCCGCACCTACTGATCGGTCTCACCGCCTTCGCGTGCCAGCCGCCGGTCTTCCGGCGGCATGGCCTGCCAGAGGCGTTGGCCAGAGACTTCCGCCGCTGTTACCATCCGTAGCCCTGTGCCTTTCTCTGCGGGCCATAACGCGACAGAACCCGTTTGCGCCAGTCGCTGCGGGTCGAAAACGGCGCAACCGCCCGCCACGGCGATATCGACGCTCGAAACAACAACCTGCGACGTGTGGCAGCGCGTCAGGGCGCGTGCGGCGTGCTTGCCTTGCACATGCAGCACCTCCACCCCCAGCACGGGCGCACGCGCCAGCCGATCCGCCACGCTGCCCGGCCAGTGTCCCGCTGCCGCCTCCTGCGTCGCGCGGCTGCCATCGTTTTCCAGCCAGTTGCTCGCGACGAAACCAGCCCCTTGCGCCCGCGACAATCCGCGCCCCTCTGGCGTCAGGATACCCACCAGCGTAGCGGTGTCCGCGATCAGAACCGGCGGCCGATCCGTCCGCACCCAGAGCATCAGCGCGACAGCTACAGGCAACATCCCTGCCAGCCGTCCACGCCCCCGCCAGAGGCATAGTATCAGCCCACCCACGGCGATGAGCGGCAGCACCACCGGGGCCGGCGCCACCACCGGGCGCGTCGCCCCCTGCCAGGACGACACCTCCCGCGCGACGCCGAGGATCCAGTCCAGTCCCAGCCCCATGAACCAAAGGGGCAACGCCTCCAGACCCAGCGGCATCAGGATTGCGGCCACCACGGCCAGCGGCATGACCAGCACGCCCATGACCGGCACCGACACCAGATTCGCAGCCAGCCCGTAGACAGAGGCCTGGTTGAAATGCGCCATGCCCACCGGCGCGGTGGCCGCGCCCGCCACAGCAGAAGACACCACCAGCGACAGCACTGCGCCCGCCCATCGCGGCAGACGCCGCCCAGCCTGGGCCTTGGTCACCTGTTCGAACACCGCAACCAGTGCGACTGTCGCGGCAAAGGACATCTGAAAGCCGGGTCCAAGCAAGGCCTCCGGCTGCCAGACAAGCACCATCAGCGCGGCAATGGCGACAGAGCGCAGCGACAGCGCCCGCCGGTCCAGCATCAATGCCGTGAGCGCCACCGCCACCATGACAAAGGCGCGCTCCGTGGCGACATTTCCGCCTGACAGCGCCAGATATCCCGCTGAGGCGAGCAATGCCCCGAAAGCGGCGAACTTCTTCACCGGCCAGTGGTGGCGCACGCGGGGCACCAACAGCAAACCCAGACGCAGGGCGGCAAAGACAAAGCCCGCAAGCAGTCCCATGTGCAGCCCGGAAATGGCCAGCAGATGCGCGAGGTTGCTGGCCCGCAGCGCGTCCAGCGGCTCCTGCCCCATGCCGGAACGGTCGCCGGTCATGATTGCAGCGGCGAAGGCCCCCGTCTCTCCGGGCAGTTCCCTCTGCACGCGCGCCGACAGCGCCAGACGCGCCTTGAAGACGGACAACCCAGGCCCGGGCGGTTCCAGCATCAGCACGGGACTGCGCGTGTACCCCACGGCCCCCAGCTGCTGAAACCACGCGTGGCGGCGGAAATCGAAGCCACCGGGTTCCACCGCGCCACCGGGTCGTCCGAGGTGGCCGGTCAGGATCACCACCATCCCCGGCTCCGGCGTGACATTATCCTCGCCGTGCAGGGAAACGCGGACCCGATACGGCACCCGGCCGAAGTCCATGTCCTCCAGCACGACCCGGTCCAGCGTCAACCGAACCGCGTCTGAGGCGGACCGGTCGATGTTCACGACACGGCCCTCGATAGCGCCGTAATAGCGGAAATCCAGCACTGGCCCGGCCACCCGATGCGCCCTCACCCCCGCCAGCCCAAACCCCAGCGCGACAAGCGCCATCGCAGTCAGACCCAGCCCGGCGACGGTCTTCCTCCGCGCGGAAAAGACCATAACCGCGCCGGACAGCGCCGCCAACCAAAGCGACCATACAGGAGGTTCCCATTTCAGTACAAAATACGCACCGATCCCGCAGGCCAGAATCACCGGAGCCCACGGAAAGAGATACCCGCGTTGCCCGGTGATGCAGCGGCCCGGCAGGTCGTAAAGGTGGCGCATGGGCGGCTCCGTCGGGGGGGCACGCTTGCCCCGCAAGGCGCGGCTGGGTAAGGAAACCCGCAAAGGCTACCTCCGCCACGTTAGAATAAGGTTAACCAAGATGACCCAGACCCCCGAGGTCGTGACGCGTTTTGCGCCGTCGCCAACCGGCTACCTTCACATCGGCGGCGCGCGTACCGCGCTGTTCAACTGGCTTTACGCCCGCGGGCGCGGCGGCAAGTTCCTGCTGCGCATCGAAGACACGGATCGAGCGCGGTCGACCCCCGAGGCGACGGAGGCCATCCTGAAAGGACTCGCGTGGCTCGGACTCGATCACGACGGCGAGGTCATCAGCCAGTTCGACCGGGCCCCCCGCCACGCGGAAGTCGCACGCGGACTGCTGGACACGGGCAAGGCCTACAAGTGCTTCTCCACCCAGGAGGAAATCGAGGGGTTCCGCGAAGCCGCGCGGGCCGGGGGCAAATCCACCCTGTTCCAAAGTCCCTGGCGCGACGCTGCTCCGGCCACACATCCCGATGCGCCCTATGTCATCCGCCTGAAAACCCCGCAGGACGGAGAGACAGTCATCACCGACGCGGTGCAGGGCACGGTGACCATCCGCAACGATCAGCTCGACGACATGATCCTGCTGCGCTCCGACGGGACGCCGGTCTACATGCTGGCCGTGGTGGTGGACGATCACGACATGGGCGTGACCCACGTGATCCGGGGCGATGACCACCTCAACAACGCTGCGCGCCAGATGGGTATCTACACCGCCATGGGCTGGCCCTTGCCGGTCTATGCCCACATCCCGCTGATCCACGGCCCCGACGGCAAGAAACTGTCAAAACGCCACGGCGCGCTGGGGGCGGACGAGTACCAGAAGATGGGCTACCCGGCGGCGGGGATGCGCAACTATCTCGCGCGGCTGGGCTGGAGCCACGGCGATGACGAATTCTTTACCGATGCTCAGGCAAAGGAGTGGTTCGATCTGGACGGAATCGGGCGTTCTCCGGCGCGTTTCGATTTCAAGAAACTGGAGAACCTGTGCGGCCAGCATATCGCCATCGAGGAGGACGCCGCGCTGCTGCAAGAAATCGAGGCCTATCTTGCAGCCGCAGAGCGTACGCCGCTGTCGGAGACGCAGCGTGACGGGCTCGCGCGTGGCATGTACTGCCTCAAGGAACGGGCAAAGTCTTTCCCGGAACTGCTTGAAAAGGCGGAGTTTGTCTTGACAAGTCGACCGATCTCGCCGGACGAGAAAGCGGCAAAGGCGCTAGATGCGGTATCCCGTGGTATACTGGCTGCGTTGACGCCGCAGTTGCAAAATGCTAGCTGGACCCGAGACGATCTGGAAGCGGCATTGAACCGCTTCTGCGAAGAACAAGGGACAAAATTCGGTAAGCTGGCCGCGCCCCTCAGGGCGGCTCTCGCGGGGCGGGCGGTCACTCCTTCGGTCTTCGACATGATGCTGGTTCTGGGACGCGACGAATCCCTCGCGCGACTCGGTGAGGCCGGGGCCGCCGCCTGACGGGTGGCTCGGTCATGTTAGGATTTCACGGGCGGGCCGCCCCTGTCGCGGCCCCTCCTCACACTCACGAAGGATGACACGCATGGCTGAGAACAAGACCGCAACCCTGACCATCGACGGTCAGAGCTTTGATCTGCCTATCCACTCGCCCACCGCGGGCCCGGATGTGATCGACATCCGCAAGCTGTACGGCCAGGCCGGTGTCTTCACCTACGATCCGGGCTTCACCTCCACCGCGTCCTGCGATTCCACCATCACCTTTATCGATGGCGACAAGGGCGAGCTGCTGCACCGTGGCTACCCGATCGACCAGCTGGCCGAGAAATCGCATTACCTCGAGGTCTGCTTCCTGTTGCTGTACGGCTACCTGCCTTCGGCCGCCGAACTGGAGCATTTCGAGGACACGATCACCCGCCACACCATGATCCACGAGCAGATGGTGTATTTCTTCCGTGGGTTCCGCCGGGACGCACACCCGATGGCGACCATGGTGGGCGTGGTCGGTGCCATGGCGGCTTTCTACCACGATTCGACCGACATCTCCGACGAGCGTCAGCGCGAGATCGCATCGCACCGTCTGATCGCCAAGATGCCCACCATTGCCGCGTGGGCCTACAAGTACTCCATCGGGCAGCCGTTCGTGTATCCGCGCAATGATCTCGATTACGCGGCGAACTTCCTGCACATGTGTTTCTCGGTTCCGGCCGAGCAGTACAACGTCGACCCGATCCTCGCTCGCGCCATGGACCGGATCTTTACGCTGCACGCCGACCACGAGCAGAACGCCTCCACCTCCACGGTACGTCTGGCGTCGTCCTCGGGCGCGAACCCCTTTGCCTGCATCGCGGCGGGCATCGCCTGCCTCTGGGGTCCGGCCCATGGCGGCGCGAACCAGGCGTGCCTCGAGATGCTGAAGGAAATCGGCTCTGTCGAGCGCATCCCGGAATTCATCGCCCGCGCGAAGGACAAGAACGATCCCTTCCGCCTGATGGGCTTCGGCCACCGCGTCTACAAGAACTTCGACCCGCGCGCGAAGGTGATGAAGCAGTCCGCCGACGAAGTGCTGGACCTGATGGGGATCGAGAACAACCCGGTCCTGCAGGTCGCCAAGGAACTGGAGCGCCAGGCGCTGGAGGATCCGTATTTTGCAGAGAAGAAGCTGTTCCCGAACGTCGACTTCTACTCCGGCATCATCCTCGAAGCGATGGGCTTCCCGACCTCCATGTTCACCCCGATCTTCGCGCTGTCGCGCACCGTCGGCTGGGTGTCGCAGTGGAAGGAACAGTTGGCTGACCCGCTGATGAAGATCGGCCGCCCGCGCCAGCTCTACAAGGGCGAGACCGCGCGCGACTACGTGGATATCGAAAACCGCTGATCGCGGTCAGTCATCAAAGCAAGGCCCCCGGAGCGTCGCTGCGGGGGCCTTTTTGTGTCTCTGCCACAGCAGAGGACCGGAATTAGAGGCATCGCGCCGCAATTCCGGCACATAGCGGCAGGGTGGGCGGAATCAGGCCCGAATTCGGGCATCGCCCGGACGGGAAACATAATGTTTCAGGCATTTCCGCCGCAATTGACGCGCTTGGCCACATTCCCGCCTCATTCCGGATCAAACATCGCTCATGTCAGGTGGGGGCGCCAGACATATTGGGTTAACCATGATGCGCGCCTTCTCCTCCTTCGGCCCGAAGCTGGCCGAACCCCACGCGGCTTTTTCCAGTGGCTGCGGGGCGCGCGGGGACGATTTTGGCGACCTCCAGACGGGTGAGACGGGTGGGCGCGACTTCTTCGGCAAGGGTGAGGACGATTGCCACGACCGCCCCTGGGATACCACCGACGGACACGGCTGCGGCGCAAGGGATGATGTCCCCGAGGCAGATAACTGCGACAAGGACACTGCCGACGAGACCCGCACAGAGGATCAACCCGCCGACGATACGCCTCCCTGCGATCTGCCGGAGGAAGACCCGTCAGCCGCTTCCAAAGACGATATTTGCGAGGAAGACAACACGCCGTCCGGCGACCTTCCGGTCTGCGCATTGCCCGGCGACGCCCGGCCTGAAGCCCCCCATGCCAACGGCATCATTGCCGAAACCCCGGATCTCGACGACGATGCCGAGCAGGATGGGCAGGACAGCATAGCCGGTCTGCCGCTGATCGACCTGCCCGAAGAAGCCACCGATGAGGCCGAAGACACCCTCGACTGGGCCGACATGGCCGACGCCCTCATCTGACACGCAGAGTTATGCCCCTAGGACAGGAGGAAAGCGACTCGCTGTTCAGCGCCCCTCGTAGGCCGGCGGGCGCTTTTCCATGAAGGCGACGACGCCTTCCTTGAAATCGCGGGTCTTGCCGCACTCGCCCTGAAGGCGTGCCTCGACCGCGAGCTGTTCATCCAGGTCATTGCCCATGGACGCCTCCATTGCCTGTTTTACGCGCGCGTAGGCCGCCGTCGGGCCGGAGGCCAGCTGCGCGGCGCGGGCAGCAACGTGGGCACGGAAATCCGCATCCGGAACCGCCTCCCAGATCATGCCCCAGTCCGACGCTTGTTGCGCGCTGATCCGGTCGGCAAAAAGCGCGGCGCCCATTGCCTTTGCATAGCCGATCTGGCGCGGCAGGAACCACGTCCCGCCCGCGTCGGGGATCAGCCCGATCCGGGTAAATGCCTGCATGAAGAAGGCGCTTTCGCAGGCGATCACCACGTCCGCCGCCAGCGCGAGGTTCGCCCCCGCCCCCGCCGCCGCACCGTTCACCGCGCAGATCACCGGCACCGGGCAGTCGTGAATCGCCTTGAGCATCGGAACGTATTCGTCGCGCAGCACGCGCTCGAGGTCGAGGTTGGCCGCGGTCTCCCGGTCGCCCAGATCCTGGCCGGAGCAGAAAGCCCGCCCTTCCCCCGTCAGCACCACCACGCGCGCTTCGCGGCCGCCCCGGTTCACGGCGTCGGTGATCTCGGCCCGCATCTGGGTATTGAGCGCGTTCATCACATCGGCGCGGTTCAGCGTCACCGTGGCGATATCCTCGGCCACCGCGTAGGTGATGGTGTCGTAAATCATGGGCCTCTCCCGTTCCGTGTTGGCGGCATCAAACACCGCAGCGCCAGAAGGGGCAATGCGAAAGGCGGGCCGCTCGAACCCGGACGCGACGTCGTGGATAAGCGCATGAACAGGGGCGGGCAGAAGGCGATCGGACGGTCTCCGAACCCTGGTGGCGTGGCCTCAGTTCTTCATCAAGTCATCGAGGCGCGCCTGTTCCTCGGCGGTGAGGGTCTCATCGACCGCAGGCTGTGCGGCCGCGCGGCGGCGCACATAAGTCAACCCAAGACCGAGCGCCAGCAGGAACATGACCGGCCCCGCCGCCCAGAGCAGCCGGTTCCAGCCGCTGGCGGTGGGCTTCAGCAGGACGAATTCGCCATACCGGCCAACGATGTATTCCACCGCCTGCGCGTCGCTGTCCCCCGCCACCAGCC
This sequence comes from Sagittula salina, assembly GCF_017813235.1. Classification (GTDB taxonomy): domain Bacteria; phylum Pseudomonadota; class Alphaproteobacteria; order Rhodobacterales; family Rhodobacteraceae; genus Sagittula; species Sagittula salina. The sequence goes on along the minus strand of NZ_JAGISH010000002.1, from coordinate 233,625 downwards.
GTTCGCGCACCAGCAGGCGCAGGTCGCGCGCCAGCGAGGCGTCCGAATCGTCGATGCTTTCGTTCTGGCAGACGAGGCAGCGCAGACCGGCGGAAATCTCGCGCGCCCGCGCCTCCAGCGCGGGATCGTCCAGCATCTCGTCAGGCTGCACCGCCAGTGCCACTGTCGCGACCAGCGCAAACACCAGCGCCGGACCCAGCCGCCGGGACGCAATACCCCAGATCATACCTCGGCTCATTCCGCTGGCACCCCACCGATGGCAGCCTGGCGGCGCGCGCCTGCGGCGATGCGATACCGCCGGTCCGACAGGCTCAGCAGTCCGCCCAGAGCCATCAGCAGGCAGCCGCCCCAGATCCAGTTCGCCAGCGGCTTGATATAGACGCGCATGACCCAGCCACCGTCTCCCTGCGGATCACCAATGACTACGTAAAGATCCCGCAGGAACCGGTAGTCGATGGCCGCCTCCGTGGTGGGCATCTGCTGCACCGGGTAGGTGCGTTTTTCCGGGTAAAGGTGGGCGATCTCGCCGCCTTGCGCCTTTGCCGGCGTCACCGCGACCTCGCCCACCGTGGCAAAGTAGTTCGGCCCCTGCTCGCGCGTGACATCTTTCAGGGTAAAGGCATAGTCGCCCAAGGTCCAGGTCTCGCCCACGTGCACGGTGCGGATGTCCTCCTGTTGCCATGCCATCAGGCCGGAAATCCCAAGCATGGTGACGCCAAGGCCCGTGTGTGCCACCATCTTTCCCCAGTCGGCGCGCGGCAGACGCAGGAGGCGCGAAAGGTCGCGGTTACGCCCCGTGCGTGACCAAAGGTCGGTCAGCGCGCCCGCCACCAGCCAGGTGCCGAGGAAGACCCCCACCGGCCCCAAAAGCGTGCGGCCCGACTGGATCGCCCAGACCAGCCCCCCCATGGCCAGTGCCAACACCAGCGCCGGAACCAATTGTCGTGCCACGCGGCTCAGGGACCCGCGCTTCCACGCCAGCATCGACCCAAGCGGCAGGATCAACCCCAGCAAGATCATGAAGGGCGTAAAGGCCGCCTCGAAGAAGGGTGCACCGACAGAGAGTTTGCGGCCAAAGGCCATTTCCGCCACCAGTGGCCAGATCGTGCCGATGAAGACCACGAAGGACGACACCGCCAGCAGGATATTGTTCACCACCAACGCGCTTTCGCGGGATACCACGCCAAAGACGCCCTTCGCCTCCATCGCTCCGGCGCGGGCGGCATAAAGCGTCAGCGCCCCCCCGGTGAAGACCACGAGGATGGCGAGGATAAAGACGCCCCGCTCGGGATCGTTGGCGAAGGCATGCACGGAGGTCAGCACGCCGGAGCGCACGATGAAAGTGCCAATCAGGGAGAACCCGAAGGCGAGGATCGCCAGCAGGACGGTCCAGCTTTTCAGGGCCTCGCGTTTTTCCACCACGATGGCGGAATGCAGCAGTGCGGCGGCAAAGAGCCAAGGCATGAAGGAGGCGTTCTCGACCGGGTCCCAGAACCAGAAGCCGCCCCAGCCGAGTTCGTAATAGGCCCACCAGGACCCCAGCGCGATACCGATGGTAAGGAAGACCCAGGCCGCCAGCGTCCAGGGCCGGACCCAGCGTCCCCATGCGGCATCGACGCGCCCCTCGATCAGTGCCGCCACGGCGAAGCTGAAGCAGATCGAGAGCCCCACATAACCAAGGTAGAGGAAGGGCGGATGAAAGGCGAGGCCGGGGTCCTGCAACAACGGGTTCAGGTCCTGCCCGTCCATCGGAGGCACGATCATGCGCAGAAACGGGTTCGAGGTGAACAGGATGAAAGCGTAGAAGGCCACCGCCACGGCCGCCTGCACCGCCAGCACACGCGCGCGCAGCGTCGGCGGCAGGTTGCCCCCGAACCAGGCCGCCATCGCACCGAAGAGCGCGAGGATCAGCACCCAGAGCAGCATGGACCCCTCGTGGTTCCCCCATGTGCCGGAAATCTTGTATAGCATCGGCTTCGCGGAATGCGAGTTCTCCACCACCAGACGCAGTGAGAAGTCCGAGGTAATGAAGGCGTGCATGAGGGCCGCAAAAGACGCCGCCACCAGCAGGAACTGCGCCGTCGCGGCCGGTTCCGCCACGGACATCCAGCCGGGCCATCGCTTGTGCGCGCCGACAAGCGGAACGGACATCTGAACGATGGCGGTGATAAAGGCGAGGATGAGGGCGGCGTGGCCGAGTTCTGCAATCATATGCCGACTTATAGATAGACAGCGCCACCCGGCCAATCGAAATCATGCCCCCACCGCGATCACATTGTCGCAAGACAGCGGCTCCGCTATAGCCCTGCGCCACGGCGCGCGGTGCAAAGATCGTGCCCCCGCCTTTCAGCTACAACCTGCCTGAGAAGTCCGCAAAGCGGAGAAGCGCGCATACTCGCTTCTCCGCTCCCCAAATACCTCCGGGCGGGGACCGAAGCGCCGCCACACGCCGCTACCCGGCCGCACGCCGCCAATCGACAAGCGCCGGGTTCTCCGCTCCCGTGGCCATGTCGTCCGCCTCGGGGTCGCCTTCCACAGGCGTGCCGGGCGTCACGTCCCGCAGGGCCTCGACCTCGCGCACGGTCTGCACGACCTGCGGCACGGCGGCCATGGTGGCGGCGATCTCCCGTTGGAAATCCTGGCCCTTGGATTGCGCGCGGGCACCGAAATAGAAGCTGACGATGGCGGCCAGCAGCCACCACATCGGTTCGGGCACTAGCGCGATGCCCGCCATCCGGGCAGCGAACCAGACCGGATCGACCATGGCAGCAACGAACATCCCCAGCGTGCCCAACGCCATCGCCGGCCGCGGGACCCGGTTGAGCGCATCCATCAGCCGGTCGAATGCGCCACGCTGCGCCACGCGGAACTCTGCGCCCATCTGCGCCAGCGCCGCCGCTTGCGCGGAGGCGGCCCGAACCGCATCCCTCTCGGCGTTCACGCGAAACACTTCGGCTGTCTCCGCCACCACGTTTCGGCCCGAACCGAAAAGGGCGCCCACCAATGACTGGATCATCCCCATGCCGCCACACGCGCCGCGAATTCGGCGTCCGTCATGTGGTATCGTGACGAGATGAACTCCTCCGCCCGCTTGATCCAGCCGCCCTTGCCACCGGTCCGGGTGCGGGCGTATTTTCTCGACGCCGGCCGCTGGTCAGCAAGGCGGAAGTAGTAGTTGCGGCGCGCGATGCCATAGGCGTCCGGCATGTGGTTCGACGCCATCGCGTAGGCCCGCGCGCAGGCGGCGATGGTCTGCGGTCCGATGCTGCCGTCCACGCCGCAGCGCTCGCCCATCTGATTCAGCAGCCGCTGGAGGATCTTCACCGCGTTGCCGCCCGCGTTCACATACATATCGAAAACCGACGCCTGCAGCGCCTCCGGCAATTCAGCGATTCGCGGGCGCAGGAAGTAGTGGTTGAGGTAGATTTCCACCGCCTGCGCGTGGCTGATCCGCTTCACATCCTCGGCGTCCACGTCACCGTCGCCATCGAGGTCCAGCCCCAGACGCCGCATCGTATGGATTGTCACGCCGTATTTGGTTGCCCCGCCGGGATCGTCGGGATCGTTCACGTAGCCGCCCTCGCGGGCGACGATCTCTTCGGCCATGCGCCGAACCTGGCTTTTCGTTGCCATCGGTCTTCTCCTTTCGTGGAGTCTGCTCGATGGCCCGGAGGCTCCGCCCGCGCGGTTAAACAAGGCTTATGGCGGCGTACGCAGGCGCGCAGGCCGTCAGCCCGAAAAATCCGCGTGCGCACGAAAAAAGGCCCGGGCGAAACGCCCGGGCCTCGAGAAATGCAGCCTCGGTCCTTACTGCAGAGCAGCGGTATCGAAGGCGTCCATATCCGTCAGCTCTTCGTTGGAGTAGTGCGTCACGACGTCAAAGCCGCCACCGTCCAGCGGAACAAGCTTCGCCTGGCCCAGCTCGAGAAGAACGTACTTGTCGCCGATGCCGAGGAAGCCGCCGACTTCGGCAACGATACCGTCGATCTTGCCGTCCTGACCGATCACGATGTCCTGGACGGAGCCCGCGCGCTCCCAGCCGTCACCGACCTGGTCGTAAGTCGCCGTCGCGTCCCACTCGCCGGCGTTGTCGCCGCGGATCACGTAGAGGCGGCTGCCGATGATGGAATTGGCCGAAGCCTCGCCCGCGATGCCCAGATCTTCGCCAGCCATGGATGCGGTGTCCATACCCATCTGCTCGCCGGTCATCGCGGTGTCATTTACGCCACCGGCGATCTGTTCGTCGGTGCCGTCGGTCGCCAGGGTGCCGTCAGTGGCCTGCATGGTTGCGTCGCCAGTTGTTGCAGCATCGCCTTCCGCGGTCATCGTCGAGTCCGCTTCGCCGGACATCTCGGCGTCGGCATTGGCGGTCGCATCGGCCTCGGCCGCCATGGTGCTGTCTTCGGTCGCGCTGGTGTCGGACTCGCCGGCCTGTGCCTGCTCGGCCTGCTGCAGTTTCAGCTTGGCGTCGGCGTCCGCGCTGGTGTCGGACGATTGTGCGAGGGCAGCCATCGGCATCAGGGCGGCCAGGGCGGTGGTCATCAGAATGCGTTTCATCTTAGGGTCCTCCATGTTCCCATTTGGATGACTGTGAAACGCTGATTTCCCCTGTCTGTTCCGAGGTTTATTTTCCTCCTGGAAAGGAACCTCGAAGCGGTTTTGCGCGTTGCCCCGCCTTTCCGCAACCCGCCTGTCACGCGACCCGATAGCCTGCCGGTTTTCCGCCCCGACATCCCTGTTCCGGTCCCCTGACGAAAACCCAGTTGCCCCAATAGGACCGTCTCAGGCCCGCGCCCGGACAAATCGCAAGAGCTGCGCGGTGGATCCGTCCTTACCCTCGATGGCAGCCTCGCCCTTGACCAGCGGACCCAGCGCGGTGGCCAGCTCCTTGCCCAGCTCCACGCCCCATTGATCGTAGGAGTTGATGTCCAGGATCACCCCTTCGACAAAGACGCGGTGTTCATAAAGCGCCACAATCTTGCCCAGCGCCTCCGGGTCGAGCCTGTCGTAGATCAACGTGGTCGATGGCCGGTTGCCCGGGAAGACCCGGTGCAACGCCTGCCGCTCCAGTTCCGCACCCTCGAATGTGCCCGCCACCTTGGCGCGGGCCTCCTCCAGAGAGCGGCCGCGCATCAGCGCCTCCGACTGCGCGAGACAGTTGGCCACGAGCAATTCGTGATGGTGGCGCAGATCCGGTTCGTGCCCCTGTGCGGCGACCATGAATTCACAGGGGATCACCCGCGTGCCCTGATGGATCAGCTGGTAAAAGGCGTGCTGCCCGTTGGTGCCCGGCTCGCCCCAGACCACCGGGCCGCTGTCGTAGGGCAGATTGGTGCCGTCCATGCTGACGCCCTTGCCGTTGCTCTCCATCTCCAGTTGCTGGAGATACGCGGGCAACCGCATCAGGCGGTTGTCATAAGGCAGCACCGCGCGCGTGGCATGTCCCTGCCCCTGATTGTGCCAGATGCCCACCAGCGCCAGCACGGCAGGCAGGTTTTCGGCCCAGGGCGCGGTGCGGAAGTGCCGGTCCATCGCCTGCGCGCCCTGCAGAAAGGCACGGAAATCCTCCGGCCCCACCGCCAGCATCAGCGACAGGCCAATCGGACCCCAGACGGAGTAGCGCCCGCCCACCCAGTCCTCGAAGCCAAAGACGCGCGCCTCCGGGATGCCGAAGGCCGCGGCTTTCTCCTTGTTCGAAGACAACGCGATGAACTTGCCCTCGGCGGACGTTCCCTGCGCTGCCAGCCAGTCCTTCGCGGTCTGCGCATTGGTCATGGTCTCGATGGTGGTGAAGGTCTTCGACGCGACGATAAAAACCGTCGTCTCGGGGTTCAGACCCTGCAGCGTGTCCGTGATATCAGCGCCATCGACGTTGGACACGAAATGCGTGCGCGGCCCGTCATGGTAGGGCGCCAGTGCCAGCACCGCCATCACGGGGCCAAGGTCGGACCCGCCGATACCGATGTTTACCACGTCGGTCACATCGGAGGCGCGGATTTCCTCCGCCAGCGCCTCCATCCGGGCGAGCGTGGCCAGCACTTCGGGCATGACATCACGCCCGTCAACCATGACCGGCGTACCGTCGAGGTTCCGCAGCGCCGTGTGCAGCACCGCGCGGCCTTCGGTTTCGTTGATCTTCTCGCCCGCGAACATGGCATCGCGCCGCGCCGCCACGCCGCGTGCGTCCAGCAGCGCCAGCAGTGCGTCGCGTGCGCCCGCGTCCATCTGCGTCTTCGAATAGTCGAACAGCATCCCCAGCGCCTCAACGCTGAACTCGGACGCGCGGGCGTCGTCGAACATATCCACGATCCGCCGCCCTTCGAGGCGCCGCGCCTCCGCCTTCACCTTGTCGAACATGGTCATTTCCTCGGTCCCCTGCGGGTCAGTCGTTGGGTACGGTTCGAGTATCTGGTGCCGGTTTCAGGGCGCCCAGTGCACGATTGCCTCGTCCAGAACGGCGTTGATCGGCGCCTCCAGCGGCGGGCGGCCCCTCGCCGCCTGCAGCGCCTCGCGTTTGCCCTCGCCAAAGATCAGCACATGTTTTGCCATGGCACCGTTCAGCACATGCGCGCTCAGCGTGATGCGCGGCTCCGGCACGCCTGACGCGCGCATCGCCATCAGCGTGGGCGCATCAGGGGCCAGCGCCTCTGCCAAACGGTCCGCGCCGGGAAACAGGGAGGCCGTGTGCATGTCCTCCCCCATGCCCAGAAGCACCACCGCCAGCGGCAGCACCGCCTCGATGGGACGCGCCAGCGCCTCCAACGCCTCTTCGGGCCGGTCGCAGGCGGCATATAGCGGCAGGAAACGGGCGTTTACGGCACGATCCACCAACAGGCGCGATTTCACCAGCGCGGTGTTCGAGCGCGGGCTGTCCTCCGGGACCCAGCGTTCGTCGCCCAGCAGGACGTCGACCCGGTTCCAGTCCAGATCGGCGGCGCAGAGGTCGTCAAAGATTGGCCCCGGAGAAGTCCCCCCCGGCACCACCAGCGCGGCGCGCTCTTCGTGTTGCAGCGCGCTTCGCAGATCACCCGCCAGCCGTTGCGCCAGTTCGATTGACAGCATTTCGCGGTCGGCATACGCACGGAATTCGTAGGTCATGACGCCCCCTTTCCAGGTTCCTTCCTTCAGACCTTGATCTCGCGCCAGCGGCGCCCGTCCCGATGCATCAGCATCAGCGCGTCCTCCGGTCCGCTCGATCCCGGCTCGTAGGGTTTGGGCACTTCGCCGCGCCGTGTCCAGCCCTCGATGATCGGATCGGTCCAGTTCCACGCGGCCTCGACCTCGTCTCCGCGCATGAACAGAGTCTGGTTGCCGCGGATCACATCCATGATCAACCGCTCGTAGGCGTCGGGCACATCCTCCGCATCCGGGCCCAGCGCATCGGCAAAGGACATATCGAGCGCCACGTCCTTCAGGCGCATGCCCCCCGGCCCCGGCTCCTTGATGGTGACGTCCAGCGTCATGCCCTCGTTGGGCTGCAACCGGATCGCCAGCACGTTGCGGTGCGTCCCCGCGTCGGGGCCAAAGATCGAATGCGGCGCATCCTTGAAAACCACGGCGATCTCCGACGCGCGGCCTTTCAGCATCTTGCCCGTGCGCAGGTAAAAGGGTGTGCCCGCCCAGCGCCAGTTCGAGATATGACATTTCAGCGCAACGAAGCTTTCGGTGACAGAGCGCGGGTTATCGACATGCGCGCGGTAGCCCGGCTGGTTGTCGTCCGACGCATATTGGCCGCGCACGATATGGTGATAGTCCACCGGGTCGAGCGCACGGATCACCTTCAGCTTTTCGTCGCGGACCGAATCCGGTTCGAAACGCGCGGGCGGTTCCATCGCGATCAGACACAGCAACTGCATCAGGTGGTTCTGCACCATGTCCCGCATGGCCCCGGACTGGTCGTAGTACGATCCGCGCCCCCCGACGCTGACGGTTTCTGCCACGGTGATCTGGATGTGGTCGATGTACTGCGCGTTCCACAGCGGCTCGAACAGCATGTTGCCAAAGCGCACCGCCATCAGGTTCTGCACCGTCTCCTTGCCCAGGTAATGGTCGATCCGGTAGATCTGTGTCTCGTGGAAATGCTCCGCCAGCGTGCGGTTCAGCGCGCGGGCGCTTTCGAGGTCCTTGCCAAAGGGTTTTTCCACCACGACGCGGCTCTCGTCGTCGGCAAGCCCGAACCCCCGCAGCCGTTCCGCCAGAGACCCGAACAGCGACGGCGCCACGGAGAAGTAGAACGCCCGCACCAGCCCATCGCGCAGCCGTCTCTTCAGCGCCTCCCAACCGTCATCGCCCTTGGCATCAATGTGCTCATAGCCAAGGTGCAGCAGGAATCCGTCCAGCGCGTCGTCCTCATAGGCGCCGCCGCCGAATTCACGGATCGCGTCGCGCACCATGTCGCGAAACTCATCATCGCTCATCTCCGTGCGCGCGGCCCCGATGATTCGCGCGTCATCCGGCATCTGCCCCGAGCAGAAGCGCCGGAACAGCCCCGGCAGGATCTTGCGCCGGGCAAGATCGCCGGTCGCGCCGAAGATCACGAGGTCGAAGGGATCCACTGGAATGACACGTGACACCATGACTGTCTGTCCTCTCTCCATGCCCACGCCTGTCATGCCCCGGACCCCTGCAAGTCCGCCTGAAAACCGATATGTTAGCGTTAACGACGGCGCGCGCCGCCGCTGTAGCGCATGTTGGGCGGGAAGTCTAACAGCGATATGGCGCTTCACAATGGTGTGGGCCGGAATCTTCGGTCTGGCCCGCCGGTCCCACCCCGCGTAGCAAGGAAGGACAGCTGGGAGACACTGATGAAAGACAGCGCCAATATCGGCAAGTTCCGCGACCCCGCCACGACGGCGAAGGGCGAGGCCCGCGCCACCGTGGCCCTGAGCGATCCGCAGACGCTTTGGTTCAATACCGGCACGCTGTGCAACATAACCTGCGCCAACTGCTACATCGAAAGCTCTCCCACCAACGACGCGCTGGTATACATCACGCCAGAAGAGGTCACCGATTACCTCGATCAGCTCGACGCGCGCAACTGGGGCGTGACGGAGATCGGCTTTACCGGCGGCGAACCCTTCATGAACCCCGGCATCCTCGCCATGCTGCGCGCGTCCCTGGACCGCGGCTACAAGGTGCTGGTTTTGACCAATGCAATGCGTCCGATGATGCGTCCCCGCGTCCGGGCGGGGTTGAAGGCGCTTCAGGCGGACCACGGCGCCCGGCTGACCCTGCGCGTGTCGCTCGACCATCACCACCCGGGCAACCACGATGCAGAACGCGGCGCCGGCACCTTTGCGACCACGGTCACGGGGATGCGCTGGCTGCGCGACGCCGGGATCACCATGGCCGTGGCGGGCCGCACGCTCTGGCACGAAAGCGACGCCGAAGCTCGCGCAGGCTACGCCACCCTCTTCGCGCGCGAAGGGTTTGCCATCGATGCGTACGACCCGGGCACCACGGTACTCTTTCCCGAGATGGACGAAAGCGTGGAGGTCCCCGAAATCACCACCGCCTGCTGGGGTATCCTCGGGAAACGGCCCGACAGCGTCATGTGCGCCTCTTCGCGCATGGTGGTCAAACGCCGCGGCGCCGCGCGCCCCGCGGTTCTGGCCTGCACGCTCCTGCCCTACGACCCACAATTCGAACTGGGCGAGACCCTTGCCCAGGCGGAACGCCCGGTGGCGCTCAATCACCCGCATTGCGCGAAGTTCTGCGTCCTCGGCGGGGCCAGCTGCTCCGCCTGAGGCTGATCTCCGATGCCCAAGGATTTTTCGCCGAAAAATCCTCCCCCGCGAAGGCTTTTCGTCGAAAAGCCTTCGCCGCCCCCGGTCGGCACGCCCCTGCCACCCGCATCGCGCCCGCTTGCGCAGCGTTCCGGGCCGTGGCACCTCTGGCCCCTGACAGAAGAGAGCCGTTACATGACCCATCCCCGCAAGATCATCATCGACACCGATCCCGGACAGGACGACGCCGTGGCGATCCTGCTCGCGCTGGCCTCGCCCGACGAGCTTGCGCTGCTGGGGATCACCACCGTGGCGGGGAACGTGCCGCTGGATCTGACCACCCGCAACGCCCGCATGGTCTGCGAACTGGCCAACCGCACCGGAACGCGCATCTTTGCCGGGTGCGATCGCCCGATGAACCGCAGGCTGGTGACGGCGGAATACGTGCACGGCAAGACCGGGCTTGACGGCCCCACCCTGCCCGAACCGACCATGCCGGTCGAAGATACCCACGCCGTGGACTTCCTCGTCGCCACCCTCCGGGCCGAGCCGGAGAAAACCGTCACGCTGTGCCCCCTTGGGCCGTTGACCAATATCGCCACCGCATTGGAGCGCGCTCCCGACATAGCCGCCCGCATTCAGGAGATCGTCCTGATGGGCGGCGCTTATTTCGAGGTCGGCAACGTCACGCCGGCGGCCGAGTTCAACATCTACGTCGACCCGCATGCCGCGGATATCGTCTTCCGTTCCGGAGTTCCGCTGACGGTCATGCCGCTCGACGTGACGCACAAGGCGCTGGTCACCAAGGCCCGCAACGATGCCTTCCGCGCGATCGGCACCCGCGTGGGCACCGCCGTGGCGCAGATGACCGATTTCTTCGAACGCTTCGATATCGCCAAATACGGCTCCGAAGGTGCGCCGCTGCATGACCCCTGCGTGATCGGCTACCTGCTGGCGCCGCATCTCTTTTCCGGGCGCCACATCAACGTCATGGTGGAAACCCGGTCCGAACTGACGCTCGGCATGACCGTCGCCGACTGGTGGGGCGTCACCGACCGCGTGCCCAATGCCACCTTCATGGGCGACATCGACTCCGAACATTTCTTCCGCCTGCTCACCGACCGACTGGCCCGGCTATGAAATCGCTGCACCTCGCCACACCCGAAGATCTGCCAAAGCTTCTGCCCATGGTGGCAGGCTTTCACGCGGAAATGGGCTATGACACCACGGCCGAGCACCAGCTCGAAGCAGTGATGCCGCTGCTGGAGGATTCGCGCCACGGGGCCATCTGGCTGATCGGCCCGCGCCGTTCACCGGTGGGCTACATCGCCGTTACCTTTGGCTGGTCCCTGGAATACGGCGGTCTCGACGGTATCGTGGACGAAATCTACATCCGCCCCGCCGTGCGCGGGCGCGGCATGGGGCATGATGCGCTCGATGACATCGCCAAGGCGCTGAAGGACGCGGGCGTGCGGGCGCTGCACCTCGAAGTCGACCGCGAAGACGAGCGCGCCCAGACATTCTACGGCCGGGCTCGCTTCCGTCCGCGTGATCGCTACATCTTCATGTCGCGCGTGCTCTGACATTAGAGCGATAGAGGCCCGTTCCCGGCTGCGCAGAGCGCATCACCATGGTGTCGGCGGCTCTGCAGCCGAGCCTGGCGAAAATGGGCTATCCGGCATGAGGGGGCTCTGCCCCCGTCTCCCGTTCCGGGAGACTCCCCCGCGGTATTGGGAAACCAAAGAAGCGGGCCTGACTGCGTACACGCGTTCGAAGCGCGATAGCTGCGCGCTGCGCATCGAGGCTCGGGATGCGTGTCCCCCTGTGCAAGCGCCCCTTGGGGGCATATATCTCTGCCATGAGCCTTTCGATCCCTTTCGACAACAGCTTTGCCCGCCTAGAGGGGCCGCTGTTCGCCCGCCTGAACCCGGAGCCCGTCGCGGCACCCTCGCTGATCGCTTTCAACGCGCCGCTGGCAGAGCGTTTGGGGATCGGCGGCGCGGAGGGGGCGGACCTTCCGGCGCTCTTCTCCGGGAATCGCCTGCCCGAAGGAGCGCTGCCCATCGCGCAGGTCTACGCGGGCCACCAGTTCGGCGGCTTCTCGCCCCAGTTGGGTGACGGGCGCGCGCATCTCCTGGGTGAAGTCGTGGCCCCCGATGGCGCGCGCTTTGACATCCAGCTGAAGGGTTCCGGCCCCACGCCGTTTTCGCGGCGGGGCGACGGGCGTGCCTGGCTCGGCCCCGTCCTGCGGGAATACCTCGTGTCTGAGGCGATGCACGCGCTGGGCATCCCCACAACCCGTGCGCTGGCGGCCGTTCGCACCGGCGAGGACGTCATCCGCGAAGCCCCGCTGCCCGGTGCCATCCTGACCCGCGTCGCATCCAGCCACATCCGGGTCGGTCACTTCCAGTACTTCGCCGCGCAGGGCGACATGGACAGCCTGCGGACACTTTTCGAGCACACCCGCGCCCGCCATGCGCCCGACGCCGAAACGCCGCTGGACCTGCTGCGCGCCACCATTGCGAAACAGGCGGCGCTGGTGACGCGCTGGATGGCGGTGGGCTTCATCCATGGGGTGATGAACACCGACAACTGTACGCTGTCAGGTGAAACGATCGACTACGGGCCCTGCGCGTTCATGGATGCCTACGACCCCCGCCGGGTCTACTCCTCCATCGACCGCTTCGGGCGCTACGCCTTTGCGGCGCAGGCCGATATCATGGTCTGGAACATGGCGCAGCTGGCCTCTGCCCTGCTGTCGCTGGAGGCCGACGACGCGGTCGCGTTGCCGGCCTACCAGGCCGAAGTCGAGGCCATGCCGACCCTCCTACGCGACGAATGGCTGGCCCGCTTTGGCGCCAAGATCGGCCTCGCCGCACCGCGCGCCGAGGACGCCGCCCTCATTGGCCGCCTGCTGGAGATGATGCACGGGGGCGGGTCTGATTTCACCAATACCTTTGCCGCTCTCACCGACGGTTCCGCCCGGGACGAGATCGCCGACCGCGACGCCTACGATACCTGGCACGCCGAGTGGCAGGCGCGGCTGGCGTCGGAGGACGGTGCCCAGGCCACCATGCGCGCGGCCAACCCGCGCGTCATTCCACGCAACCATCAGGTCGAAGCGGTGATCGCCGCGGCGGTGGCAGGCGACGACGCGCCTTTCCACCGGCTGCACGCCGCATTGGCCACGCCCTACGGGAACCGCGCCGAAACCGGCTGGCTGAAACACCCGCCCACCGAACACGAGGCCGTCACGGCGACCTTCTGCGGCACCTGAGCCCGCCTGGGTCAGCGCCGTCTGCGCCGGTTGATCAGGACGATCCCCACGGCCACCAGCGCCAGCGCGGCGAGGAACTGACCGCCGACGGGCTCGCCGAACACGAGCCAGCCGAAGACAACGGCCAGCACCGGAGACAGGAAGCTGAAGGAGGCGATGTCGGAAGCCGGGTAGATCGCCATCAGCCGGAGCCAGAACAGAAAGCCCATTGAGGCCACCGCGACCCCGTATCCAAGCGCCGACCATTCGACGATCCCCGGCGCGCGCAGCAGCGGCCCCAACATCGGCGCCGCCAAAAGCAGGATCACGGAAGACACGGCGAGCTGCCAGAAGAGCTGGCCCTCTGCGGGCAGGTCGGAGACACGCGTCAGTCGCACGGTCAGCGCGATGCCGGCCCAGCACCAGCAGGCACAGATCGCCATCAGGTCGCCTCGCAGGCTGCCGTGGGCGCGGCTTTCGGGGTCCATCAGGGCGAGGCCGACGCCCGCCATTGCCAGAACCAGCCCCAGCGCGCGCCGGGCCGACAGGCGTTCCCCCGGCAGGGCCACATGCGCCACCAAGGCCAGCCAGACCGGCATCGAATAGAACAGGATCGAGGCGCGCGAAACGGACGTGGAATCCAGCGCCTGAAACAGGAAGATGAATTCGACCCCGAACAGCGCGCCCAGCAACAGCCCGGGCCCGAGCGTCGCGCGTAGATTCCCAAGACGCCGCCGAGCCAGCCATACCCAAAGCCCCAAAACCCCAAGCGCCAGCACCGACCGCAGCCCCGCGCCAAAGACCGGGCCAAAGCCGCCGTTCGAAAGCTTGATCACCACCTGATTGAACGCCAGCACCGTGGCGAAGCCCACCATGCCCGCAGCGCCCTGCAGGTCCATCGAATCCTTGCGCGCCATCGGCTACCTTCTTGCTGCCCGCGATTTTCCGACGAAAAATCGCAGCCCCTCAGGCCAGTTGGATGGCCACCCGGCGGTTCTGCTTGCCCTTGTTCTCGATCTTGCCCAGCCGCAGCGTGCCGATCTCCCCGGTACGCGCCACATGGGTGCCACCGCAGGGTTGCAGGTCAACCTGCTCGCCGCCGGTGCCGATACGCACCAGCCGCACCCGGCCCGCACCGCGCGGCGGCTGAACCGACATGGTCTTGACCAGTTCCGGGCGCCGGTCGAGGTCCTCCTCGGAAATCCAGCCCTCGGAGACCTCCAGATCACGATCCACCAGCGCGTTCAGCGCAGCCTCGATGCCATCGCGGTCCGTCGGCGGCTCCGGCATGAGAAAATCCAGTCGGCCGCCGTCCGCGCCGATTTGCCCGCCGGTCACCGGCAGCGGGATCACCACGCTCAGCAGGTGCAGCGCCGTGTGCACGCGCATATGGCGGTGGCGGCGGTCCCAGTCCAGCACCTGCACCACGTGTGCGCCCTTTGGCGGCAGAGCCATGGCCTCCGCCGGGACCAGCACGGAGGACACGCCGTCCTCGCCTTTCACCGCCGTGGCGATGGGGAGGCTGATACCGTCCCATTCCAGCCAGCCGCTGTCGCCGGGTTGGCCGCCGCTTTTCGGGTAGAACAGCGCAGGCTCCACGATCACGCCACCCTCCGGCGTGTGCCCGGTGACGCGCCCAGGTGCCTCGCGCCGGTAAGCGTCCTCGCGATACAGCAATCCGTCCATCTCCGTCTCCATTCAGCGCGACCCGTCGCCGCCGTCTCCCCCATCGCCGTCCGCGTCGTCGTTGTCCACCCCATCGCCGGGAACGGACTGCGCGGGGGGCACTTCGGTCGGCCGCGCCGCACCCGGCGTGCCAAAGCTGCCGCGCCCGAAGGCCTCTGCGTTTCGCACCCAGATGTCGCGCTGCGCAAAGGGTATCTCGATGCTCTCTTCGGTAAAGGCCTCTACGACCTGATGACGGATCTCCGTGCGCACGGCCATGCCCTTGTTGATGTCGATCAGCACGGCCCGAATTTCGAAATCGAGGCTGTCGGCCCCGAAATTGACGAACTCCACCTGTGGCGCGGGGTTCATCAACACCTCGCCATGGTTGCGCACGATATTCATCAGGATCTTCTCGACCTTGCGGGTGTCGCTGCCGTAGGCGACGCCCACGGGCACGATGATCCGCCCCAGCATGTTGCCGCGCGTATAGTTGGACACGGTGCCCGCGATCAGGTCGGCGTTGGGCACGATCATCTCGAACTTGTCGAAGGTCTCGATGCGGGTCGAGCGGACAGAGATATCCTTTACGATGCCATGGGTGCCGTTGACCTCGATCCAGTCGCCTTCGGAAATCGGCCGTTCGATCAGCAGGATGATGCCGGAGACGAAGTTCGACACCACCGTCTGAAGACCGAAACCGATACCCACCGACAGCGCACCGGCAACGATGGCCAGCGACGACAGATCCAGTCCCCCCGCCGTGATCGCCACGATGGCGGCGGTAAAGATGCCAAGGTAGCCCACCCCGGAGGTGATCGCCGTCTGCCCGCCCTTGTCGATCTTCGTCTTTGGCAGGACTGTGGCCTTCAGCGCTCCTTGCAACAGCCGCGTCAGCATGTAGCCGATGGCAAAAACGATCGCCACAACGAGGAAGTCCGTGGGCGAGATCCGCGTGTCGCCAAAAACGAAACCCTCACGGAAGCGCGTCCACACCTCCAGCAGGTCGGCCTCCCGCGCGCCCCAGATCAGCGCAAGGAAAGGCAGCGCCGCCATGCTCAGCGCAAAGGCCGCCAGCACCGGCAGCAACCCTTCGTTATCGGTCTTCATCCGGTCCGAGATCAGGTCGTTGAGGTCGAAGATGAAGCGTTGCAGCACCATCACGACCGCCGCCAGCGCCAGTGTTGCCACCACAGGGTAGATCGAGAATTCGCCAAAGCGCAGATAGCCAACCGCAGCCATCACCGTGCCCGCCACCGCCGTCACCATGCCGATGCGGCCAAGGACGCGCATCATCCGGGCGCGGAAAACGCTGCGCTCCTCTCCCTCCGGAACCTTGGCGTTGGTCTCGTCCGAAATCACCCGCCCCAGCCGGAACAAAACCAAGGCGGTGAGCAACAGCAGCGGGAATTCCACCACGGCCACCGTCGCGTCCGAGTAATTGTCGAGTTCGCCAAATGCCTCGATCACGGCCCGCGCCACGTATAGCCATGCAAGCCCGTTGGCCAGGCGTCGGCTTTCCCAGCGGGCGTTGTCATCCAGCTGCACGGTGGCGCGATCGGCCACCTCGTGAAAGGTCTGGTCGGCCAGCCAGCGCGTCCCGAACAGCAGCGCCGCCCAAAGCTGCAACTGCCCCAGCAGGAAATCCAGCCGCGTGCCGCTGAACCCCGTGGCAGAGATCGCCTCGATCAGGGCATAGATGCCGATGTAGGGCAGCAGGATCTGACCCAGCGACACCAGAAAGCGGAACACGCCCGCGCCACGCCTGGCCCGGCCACGCAGCATCTCCACGCCCATCTGGGCCCAGTGTTTGCCGCGTGCCAGCAGCATCCCCCCGATGGCCGTCAGCAGCAGGATCAGCGGCAGGTTGCGCCGCGCCTCCGCCTGATAGGTCGCGGAGGATACGTTCGCCGCGATTTCCTGCCCGCTGGCGCGCAGCGAAGTCGTCACCGCCTCGAAGGCCGCGGGCCAGTTTGCCGGGTTCACCGGAGACGGCCCCAGTTCCAGCAGCGCATCCGCCTGCCGGTCGCGGATGATCTGGTCGATCTCTCCGATGATGCCGTCGGCGCGGGTATAGGCCTCCTCCGCGCGGATCACCGGCGCGCGCAATTCAGCAAGCTGGTTGTTCAGATCGCTCCGGCGGGCGGCGATATCGGCCGGCTCCTCCTCGCCCTCGGCGGGGGGCGCACCCAACGCATCGATCTGCGCTTTCACAGTGCTGATGCGCGTCTGGTTGGTCGCCTCGGCGGCAAGGAATCGCGCCCGCCAGTCAACCATGCGCGCGCGGATCGATTCCAGTTCATTGATCGACGCCGTCCCGAGGTCCAGCTTCACCTCGTCGGCGCGGGCGCGAAGCTCCCATTCCGTGTAATCGGGCTGTGGCACGTCCTGAGCCTGCGCGCCAACCGCCGCCAGCATGACGCAAAGCGCCAGCGCGAAAACCCGCGCCAGCGCCATGACGGCCCCGCCAGCCCCGATTGTCCGCCACAGCCGGGCGGCAATTACCCGCCCTTGCGGGCATCGAGCCGAAAAAACGCGCCCTTGCAGGAGCTTGGCCGGTGTCATACGCCCGCGCGGACGCCGGTCCCGGATCATGCGTCTTCGAAGACGCCGGGGATGGAGGCGGGCGCGCGGGTCAGCCAGCCGGGCGTCGGCAGGCCCTTCTCCCGCAGGAAATCGGGGTTGAAGATCTTCGACTGGTAGCGCGTGCCGTAGTCGCACAGGATCGTCACGATGGTATGGCCCGGCCCCATTTCGCGCGCCATGCGGATCGCACCCGCCACGTTCACGCCGGTCGATCCGCCCATGCACAGACCTTCCTCCGCCAGCAGGTCAAAGACCACCGGCAGCGCCTCCGCATCCGCGATGCGATAGCAGAAATCCGGAGTGAAGCCTTCGAGGTTGGCGGTGATCCGCCCCTGGCCGATGCCTTCGGTGATGGAATTGCCGGGGTTTTCCTCCCCGGTATACAGCTTCAGCAGCCCCGCGCCCTCAGGATCGGCCAGCCCGACCTTCACGCCCTTGGGCTGCAGCGCCATGCCGACGCCTGCCAGCGTCCCGCCGGACCCCACCGCGCAGACGAAGCCGTCGACCTTGCCGCCGGTCTGGTCCCAGATCTCCGGGCCGGTGCCCTCGATATGCGCCAGACGGTTGGCCACGTTGTCGAACTGGTTCGCCCATATCGCGCCGTTGGGTTCGGTCCGCGCCAGTTCCTCTGCCAGCCGCCCCGAATAGCGCACGTAGTTGTTGGGATTGGAATAGGGCGCCGCCGGGACCAGCACCAGCTCGGCGCCGGCCAGCCGCAACATGTCCTTCTTTTCCTGGCTCTGCGTCTCGGGCATGACGATCACCGTCTTGAAGCCCATCGAGGCGCCGACCAGAGCCAGACCGATACCGGTATTGCCTGCGGTGCCTTCCACAATGGTGCCGCCGGGCTTCAACTGGCCCTTCGCCACCGCGTCGCGGATGATATAAAGCGCCGCGCGATCCTTCACCGACTGGCCGGGGTTCATGAACTCCGCCTTGCCGAGGATCTCGCAGCCGGTCATCTCCGACGCCTTCTTCAGCTTGATGAGCGGGGTGTTCCCCACGGCCTCTGCCAGATCGGCTGCGATACGCATTGTGCGGGTCCTTCTATCCTTGGTTCAGAAAGGTGTAGGTCCGCCCCCGGTGGAACTCAAGGGCCGCAGCGTCTCAGGCACCGCCCAGCAGCGCCCCCCGGCGCGACGCCAGTCCCCACAGCAGCGCCTGCAACGGGACGGCGTTGATCTCGCCGGTCTCGATCAGGGACAGTGTCGCTTCGAATGGCAGTATGTGATTGCGGATGTCCTCATGTTCGTAATCCAAGCCCGAAAGCCCCACGGCCTCCCGCCCCGACAGGTCGCACAGGCCGATGTAATTGTGACAGAATTCCGTGCTGTAGCCGGGCGACGAATAGCCTTTCGACAGGGGCAGCAGGTCGTGCAGGTCCAGCCCGGCCTCCTCGATACACTCGCGGCGCGCAGCCGCCTCCGGCGTCTCGCCCGCGTCGACCATGCCCGCCACGGGTTCCAGAACCCATGGCCTCGGGTCGCCCCGGTGGATCGGTCCGAATCGCACCTGCTCAACCAGCAACACCCGATCGGTCGCCGGATCGTAGGGCAGCACCAGCGCCACGTCGTAGGACAGGAAACATTCGCGCGACAGCACCTCGCCCCAGTCCCCGTCAAACCGGCGGTACCGGATGTCGAAGGGCCGCAGCCGGAAAAACCCGTCATAGCCCTCGCGGACCGACAGCACCTCCACTTCCCCCATGTCCTGCGCACTGCGAACTGTCGCGGGTGCGCCCTCGCGTGCCAGTTCCCCCGCCCATGCCCGGTTGCGGAAAAACGGCATCAGCGCCGCCACGCTGTCGCGGCCGGGCCGGTAACACTCCATCGCCTCCCGCGCCGCCCTGCGGCTTACCGCGCCCCACCGATCCTGCCAATCCGTCAGGGACCACGGAGCGCCGCCCTGCGTCGGCTCCTCGAAAAAGCACAGCGCCTTCGCCGGCCCGTCCGGCGTCTCTACCCGGACGGTACGCGTGTCATAGCCGAACCCGCCCTCGTAGTAATCCAGCCGGGCATGATCCGCCGCCGTCAGACCGCGCAGCAGCAGGCCCTCCGCCTCTGCGCCCGGCACCGCGACGATACTGGGCCATACCAGCCCCTCGCGCCCCTCGCGGATCGCATGGCCGGTCAGCCGCGCAGGCTCTGCCTCGACGGCGCGACCCAGCACGATGCCGCGCAGTTGCGCGTCGCACAGCGTACCATAGACAAAGAGATCGCTCACTGCGTCACCCCCAGCGGCGCGCCGCGATTTCCGCAAGGATGCCGCTCAGGATACCGCCCACGAAAAGCGTGATGAGCACCTGCCCGTCAGCGATCTTCACGGCAAAGTCGAGCCCGATGGCAAAGATATCGGTGACCGCCTCGAACCCGCCCTTGTAGTGCCGGGCAAAGGCCAGCCGGAGCATTTCGTTGACCGACTGCACCAGCAGACCGAAAAGCAGCAGCATCAGCGCCGCCGTGAAACCGTTGGAAATTCCCGCCGCCATGCCCCGCCCCGCCCGCCGGCCAAGGATCGTCCAGCCGGTGTAGAACCCCAGCGCCGTGTTCACGTAGTTGAACAGGCCAAAGTTCGTGTTCGGTGGGTAAAGCGGCCGGATCGCCTCTGACACCAGCCAGCCAACTACCGCGAGACAGAGGGCGGCGATCAGGCGTGCGGCAGTGGGCATGTGTCAGGCGGGCCTCTTGATGGTGATCTGGGTCACGTCACAGTTACCGCTATGGAAAGTCGCGGCGCAAGAGGCGAGGTAGAAATTCCACATGCGGCGAAAACGATCGTCGAACCCTAAGCGTGCGATGTCCTCCCAGCGCGCGTTGAAATCCTCGTGCCAGCGTCGCAGCGTCTGGCTGTAGCTCTCGCCGAACTCGATGGACCGCTCGACAGTCAGGCCCGCGCGCTGGATCTCCGCGCGCAACACTTCGGGGCTGGGCAGCATGCCGCCGGGAAAGATGTACTTCTGGATGAAATCGACGCCCTTGCGGTAGATCTCCCAGCGTTTGTGCTGGATCGTGATGATCTGAAGCGTCGCATTGCGCCCCGGTTTCAGCCGCTCACGCAGGGAGTCGAAATAGACGGGCCAGTATTTCTCGCCCACCGCCTCGAACATCTCGATGGAGGCGATGCCGTCATAGGTCCCGCGTTCGTCGCGGTAGTCCTGCAGCTTCAGCTCCACCCGGTCCTGCAACCCGGCGCGGCGGATGCGCGCGCGCGCATAGGCCAGCTGCTCCTTCGAGATGGTCAGCCCGGTGACCTTCAGTCCGCGCTCCTTTGCGGCGTATTCCGCGAAACCGCCCCAGCCGCAGCCGATCTCCAGCACATGGTCGCCGGGGAGCGCGCCCATCTGGTCGACCATGGCGGCATACTTGGCGACCTGCGCGCGCTCCAGGCTTTCCTGCCCCGTCTCGAACAGGGCCGAACTGTAGGTCATGGTCTCATCCAGCCACAGCCCGTAAAACGCATTCCCGAGATCGTAGTGATGCGCGATGTTCTTCCTCGCCTGCCGCCTGGAATTCGACTGCAACCAAAAGCGGAACCGCTCCCACGCGCGCAGCACGCCCTGCCCCGGAAACCCGTCGAAGAGGCTGTCCTCGTTGGCGTGCACCAGGTCGAGGAAGGCCATCAGGTCCGGTGTCGACCAATCGCCGTCCATGTAGGCCTCGCAGAAGCCCAGATCCCCCTCCCGCACCAGCCGCGCCAGCACGTCGGCGTCATGCAGGTGCACCTCCGCCACCGGACCGGGTGCCGCGCCGTCCGCCCGGAAACGCCGGCCGTCGGGCAGTACGAAATCCAGCCGCCCGCGCTCCATGCGCCGCGCCATGGCCAGCACATGGCCGAAGTAACGCGGCAGGCCGGCCTGATACTCGGGCGTCGTCAGGACCATCGGCGGGCTTACAATTCTCATCCATACCTCCAGGATTGTGGCGTCATGGCACCCCGGCCAGCCATAGGGGCTTGGGATTTCACGCGAAGTGGTGTTTTACTGGAATGCATACGCCGGGTCCCACGGCCCGGATCATTCATTGATCAAACCATCACGGGCACGCCCCGGGCCTACAGGAGTGTACAGTCGTGAAACGACAGATTTTCATCGCAGGGCTCGGCGCGGGCCTACTGGCCGTGACGCTGGCAGGCTGCGGACAGGTGAAACAGGCAACCCGGTCGCTGACGCCGGACCCCGCCACGCAGACTACCTCCGGCGGTCCCATCACCTTGTCGGGCACGCCCAGCCTTTCGGCGCCCGCGCCGATCCGGCAGGAGGCCCCGAGGGCGCAGAACTGGCGCCGCGACCTGCCGCGCAACATCGCCTATTTCAACATGGGAGACAGCGGCATCAGCATCTACGACGGGTCTGACGCCACCAACGCCACCGGTCAGCTGCTGCCCGGCGAAGGCGGTTACATCCAGACCTGCGATGACGCGAAACCGATGTGCAAGATGAACTTCGGCAACGGTCGCACCGGCTGGGTGGCGATGAGTTCCATGGCGGGCGTCTCTTCCTGAGGTATCGGGAGCCCCGCGCGTCGCGCAGCCAGCGACACTGCCGGTACGAGGGTCCGGGCCGGTGCGAGGGGCCGGCGCCAGACTGCACGAAATAGTACGATGCACGCCCCGTATTAAGCTGACATCGGACCTCTGACGATGCGATCATCGTCAGACGCAGCCCCGCCGCGGGACCGCAAGCCGAGCCGCTCACCAAATCAGACTCAGCCCAGCGACGGTTCCGGCGCCTCGGCGCGCGCCCTGCGGGCGGCGCGAATTGCATTCTCAAGCCGCGAGACATCGCCAGCCAGAGCGGCGTCTTCCAGTTCCACCAGCGCATCGCGCAGCCCCGGCTGCCCAAAGGCCGCCGCGCTGCCCGCCACCCGGTGCGCGTCTTCTGCCAGCCGCCGCGTGTCACCGGCCGCACAAAGGCCCTCGAACAGCGCCTCCACCTCGCCCAGATACCGCTGGAGGAGCGCCGACGCACGTCCGCCGCACGTCGCCTGAGCCGGCACTGCGAGCGCCTCCGAAAACTGAGCCGTAACCGCTCCCTCAGTGGCTCCCCCCGTGGCTCCCCCCGTGGCACCCTCAGCCGCGCCCGGCGAGCCAGAACCCGAATCGACGGAATCCGAAGCGCCTGAAGAGGAACCAGACGAGGTTCCCGGCACCGGGCGGCACCATGCCTCTATGGCACGCTCAAGATCCGCCGGAGTGACCGGCTTGGCGAGAAAGCCCGACATGCCCGCCGCAACGAAACGGTCTCGCGCCTCCGGCAGCACATTGGCCGAAAGTGCCACAACCGGGGTGGCATGGCTCGCCCCGTCGCCCTCGCGGATCAGCCGGGTCGCCTGCAGCCCGTCCATGACCGGCATCCGGATGTCCATCAGAATCAGGTCAAAGCGCTCTGCCTCGGCCACCGTGACCGCCTCCTGGCCATTGCATGCCTCCGTGACGCGGTGTCCCAGTCGCTCCAGCATCTCGTGCGCAAGGTCCCGGTTGATCTGGTTGTCCTCGACCAGCAACACCGAACGCGGCACTGAAACCTTTGCCTTTGCCGGGGCCTTCCCCACAGCTTTCTCCGGGGCTTCACCGGCTCCCTCCCGCGCCTCATCCTCCGGCGGTGCAACCCGCCAGAGCGGAAGCCGCAGCCAGAAGACGCTGCCCGCGCCCTCCTCGCTTTCCACGCCGATCTCGCCGCCCATGGCCTCGACAAAGCGCCGCGCAATACCCAACCCCAGCCCGGTCCCGCTGCCCGATCCGTCGCCGGCGGCGCCGCCCGCGGTCTGGAAGTCCTCGAAGACACGCCCCTGATCGGACTCGGGAATGCCCCGACCGGTGTCGATCACCCGGATCTCCAGCCAGTCCTCTCCGTCGCATTCCAGCTCCAGCGCTATGCTGCCGTCGCGCGTGAACTTGATGGCGTTGCCCACCAGGTTCAGCAAGACCTGGCTCAGCCGCGATGCGTCCAGCCGCACCCAGTCGGCAGGCTCTCCCTCCCAGCGCCAGCGCAGCGCATTGCCCCGCGCCGCCGCGGCGCCCGCCTGGCTTTCGACGAGGTCGTCCACCATCCGCCCGAGGTTCACCACCTGCGCCACCTGCCCCTGCGCGCCCGCTTCGAAGCGGGCAACGTCCAGTACAGCGTCGACGTGGCTCATCAACACGGCGCCGGAAGTCTCCATCGCACGCATGTAGCGCGCCTGAACGGAATCCAGCGCCGTGTCCTTCAGCAGGGACAGGTTGCCGAGTATCCCGTTCAGAGGCGTGCGGATCTCATGCGTCATCATCGCGAGAAACTCGCTCTTGGCCTTCTCGCCCGCCAGCGCCCGGTCGCGCGCCTCGACCAGCTCGGTCTCCTGCGCCACGCGGTGGGAAATGTCCCGCAGGAAACCGACGATGATCTCCTGACCGCCGGTGCGGACACGTTCCAGCGCCATTTCCACCGGAAAGACCTCGCCGTTGCGACGCTTCGCTTCCATCCGCATCCGGCCCTGACCGACGACGTGCATGGCGCCGCCCGCGTGCATCCGGCGCATCCCCTCCATATGCGCATTCTTCAGGTGGTCAGGCACGATGGTGGCGCCGATCGTGCGACCAAAGACTTCCTCGTAGCGCCAGCCAAAGATGCGTTCGGCGGCGGGGTTGAAACTGACGATGCGCCCGTCGAGATCGGTCACCACGACCGCGTCCAGCGCCGTTTCGAGAATGGTATTCAGCCGCGAATAGGCCCCCACCAGTTCCTGCCCACGGCGTTCGATCTGCAGGCTGACGCGGCGGGTGTGGGCCAGAAGCAGGAGAAGCGCCATCATCAGCGCGACTGTCACCGTCGCCAACCGGATCAGGGTCTCCGCCACCGTGGCTCGGCTGCGGTCCGAGACCACCGCAAAATATTGCAGTCCACTGGTCGCCATTTCGCGCAGGAGCGGGCGCAACCGGGCGCTGCGGGATGCGAGTTCGGGCAGCGCTGCGCGCAGTTCGGGACGTGCCCCGTCGATCGCGGGAATCATCGCGTCCAGTTCGAGCCGGATGCGGTTCAGCGGTTGGCCGAAGCCCGGTGTCGTGCGCAGCGGTTCATACAGCGAACCCGTCGAGAGTGTCGTGACCCGGCTGTAGAAGACGTCGAATTCCTCCACCACCTGTTCAAGAGCGCCGCTGCCGCCTTCGACACGGGCAAGGTCGATGGCGCGCTGGAATTCGAGAAATTCCACCTCGGCCTGGCTCAGAACCCAATGCACGTTGTCTGAATCGGCGGTGTCGTAATGGCGGAACTCGCGCACGATGTCCGCCACCATGATACCGATGACCACCAAGGCCAGAAGCCCCGCCGCCAGCACCATCCACGTTGTGCGCTTTGCCAGTCGGGGTACCGTCCCGTTCAGCGGGCCCTTTCCGGGTCCGGCCCCGGCGGCCTGCTCCGACGCATTGCCCAGCTGTTGCCGCAGCGCGTCCCAGTCGGCCGCGCCGTCCTTGCCCGCCTCGTGGAATCCGTCGAACGCGCCGTCGGCCCTACTGTCCGACGCGCTCCGGTTCATTTCTGCACGATCATCCGGTCGAGTTGCCATATGCTGCGGGAATAGATCACTTCCGTGCGATAGTCACCCGAAGAAGAGAACGGGTAAAGCACCCAGAGCGGCCCCTTCTCGCGCCGCGACATCAGCGCACCGTCCATTTCATAAGCGATGATCGGCCCGCCTTCGACGGCATCGGCCACGGGGATCTCCACGCGGTAATCGTTGATGGCAAAGGCTTCGATGGTGGTGCCCTCGGCCTCTACAGCCTCCAGCAGGTCCTTCAGCTGCACGCCGGAAAATCTCCGCATTCCCGGAGTCCAGATCGTTTCGGTGGCAAAAGTGCTTTCACCCAGATCGCGCAGCATGGCGAGGTCGAAGCGCGCGACGCCGTCGCCATTGGTGACACCGATTGCGCCGCTGATGGTCAGAAGCACCCGGCCCTTCGGGCTGGGCAGGGTCGCCTGTTGCGTGTCTGCCTGCGTCCGGGCACCCGTCTCGACAGCGGCCGCGACACCTGTCCCGGCACCCGGCTGTGCGGCTGTCTGCGCCGCAACGCCGGGCCAGAGGGATCCGTCCGACAATCCGGTCAACCCGAGCGCCAGAACAGCCGTCGCCAGCATCCGGGCGGTTCGGCGCGGCCCCGCAGTCTTCCAGAGCGGGAGGGAGGGCATGGTCATCGGCGTCTCCTTTCGCGTCACTTAAGCTTGTGCCAGTCGTGGCCGGTCAAATCATCAGGTCATCGGGATCATGGCACTGTCCGATTGGATAGAGCGGAACTGCCCCTGAACCATGGACAATGCTTCTGAACTGCCGCAATTTTGCCGCAACCCGTATCTATCTATCTCGGGAGATCGTTGACCGACCGCTGCCCCGAGGGGTAGACCGGCCCTCCGGTTTCCCCCTTGGGCTTGCCCGGCAAGTGCCATACCCTGACCACCCGGCAGCTGCGCTGTCCCATCCGTTCCCTGATCCAGGCCCCCGATCCATGATGATGAGAGTACTGATCGCCGACGACCACGACCTCCTGCGTGACACGTTGATCGCCTTCCTTGGCGAAGAGGGGTTCGAACTCGGCTCTGCCGCCACCTTCGACGAAGCCTGCGACCGGATCGAGGAAGACCCCCCCTACAACCTCGTGCTGCTGGATTACAAGATGCCCGGCATGCAAGGACTCGAAAGCCTCTCCGAAGTGCTGGCCATGAAGGGCGGCCAGCGCGTCGCGCTGATATCCGGCAATGCCACGCGCGAGATCGCCGAGCAGGCGCTTGCCCTCGGCGCGGCCGGCTTCGTGCCCAAGACATTGCCCGCGAAATCGCTTATCAACGCGGTGCGCTTCATGGCGATGGGCGAACAATACGCCCCCATCGACTTCATGACCGCCGCGCCCGAGGCGCCTGCACACTCCAGCGTCGCCAACCTGACCCGGCGCGAAACCGAGGTGCTCGAAGGGCTGGCGCGTGGCAAGTCGAACAAGGAGATCGCCCGCGATCTCGATCTGACCGAACCCACGATCAAGCTTCACCTGAAGACGCTGTTCCGCAAGCTCAAGGTCAACAACCGTACGCAGGCGGCGATCATCGCACGCGATGCGGGGCTGGCGTAACGCTCTCCCGCGCCGCAGCGCGTGCGGGACCCTGACCGGTTCGGAAAGCGGTGGCTGGCCTCCCCGCCGCGCAACATTCGGGAAATTCGGAATCACTGCGCAGCGGGCAGCAGACTTGGACGCGCCTCCCGAAGCGGGGTCGCCCCCGAAAGTTGCGACAAGCCCGATATGAGAGCCCCGACCCCGCCACGCAGGGCTCGGCCAGACCAGGGCGAAGGGGGCTCTGCCCCCGCCGCTCCTTTGGAGCGTCTCCCCCGCGGTATTTGGGAAACCAAAGAAGGAGGGGCCGAGCTCAGAACGCCCGCATGGCGTAAGCCTCCAGCGCGCGGGCGCGGCCTTCTTTAACATCCACCACCGGTCTCGGGTAGGCGTCGCCGGGTGACAGCCGCCAGTTCTCCGGGACCGCATCGAAATAGGACAGCGCCTCCTGCGAAGGTCTTGTCCGCCCCTCCGCGATCCAGCGGTTTACGTAAACACAATGGCGGTCGAACCGCTCGCGTTGGGTAACCGGGTTGAAGACCCGGAAGTAGGGCGTCGCATCCGGCCCCGATCCCGCCGACCATTGCCACCCCAGAGCGTTCGATGCCGGATCCCAGTCGATCAGGCAGTCCTCGAACCACGCCTGCCCGATCTGCCAGTGGCCGAGCAGGTGCTTTGTCAGGTAACTCGCCACCACCATGCGCACCCGGTTGTGCATGCGCCCGGTCACGTAGAGCTCGCGCATCCCCGCATCAACGAAGGGCACGCCCGTCCTCCCCTGCTTCCATGCCCTAACCTCGGCGCGACGCTCGTCGGAGTTCCATCCAAAGCCATCCCACTCGGGGCGCCAGTTGTCGGTCAGCAGGCGCGGCGTATGCCACATCAGATGGTAGGCGAACTCGCGCCAGACCAGTTCCTTCAGAAATGTCTCCGCCCCTGCCTTGCCTGCCTGCATGGCGCGCAGCCCCGCGTGCCAGCACTCCGCCGGGCTGATCTCCCCCAGCGACAGGTTCTCCGACAGGCCCGATGTGCCATCCTCCGCCACACGGTCCCGCGCCTGCGCGTAATCGTCCACCTTGTCGCGCATGAAGACCGCCAGGCGCGCCTGCGCTGCCGCCTCCCCCAGCCGGACGTAGGGCCGCACCACCGCCGCGCCCCGGCGCATCGCGTCACCCAGGTGCCAGTCCGTGAGCCTCTCGCCGGCAGGCCAGAGCGGCGGCGCGCGCAACGCGCGTGGCGCGGGCCTGGGCACCGGCACCGTGCGGCCCTTCACCGCCTTCCAGAAGGGCGTGTAAACCTTGTAAAACTGTCCCTGCTGCGTCTCCACCGTCCACGGCTCGAACATCACATGCCCGGCAAAGCTCTCTGCCACCACGCCGCTTGCCGTCAGCGCCTCCTTCACCCGCCTGTCGCGTTCCACGCTGTCGGGGTCGTAGGCCCGCATCCAGTATACCGCCTCCGCGCCGGTCTCACCCACCAGGTCTTCCAGAACCTCCCGCGCAGGGCCTGAGCGCAAGACCAGCCCCGACCCAAGCCCCGCCAGCACTTCCGCGTAATACTCCAGCCCCAGTCCCAGCCGCCACTTCGGCGCGGCCCCCAGGGCGTCCACCCCGCCGTCGCGGATGAAGACCGGGATGACTGGCCCGCCCCGCTCGGAGGCCGCGACCAGCGCCGCGTGATCTGTCAGCCGCAGATCGCGACGGATCCAGACGATGGTGGGTTTCACAGCGCTTTCGGACATGCGGGCTCCTTCTTTGGCAGGCAATCTAGCGCATCCGCCGCCCCGGCAAGCCCTGAAACAGCGCCTTCCATGCCGGCCAGTGACACTCGCCGCTGCTTCTTTGGTTCAGAAATACCGCGGGGTCCGGGGCAGAGCCCCGGACGCGGCCGCAGGCCGCGCAACGCGCGGCGAAATCGCGTCTTCTTGGCCGACCGCCTACAGCCTCCCGCCCAGCCACATCGCAAAAAAGACCCAGCACCATGGCCAGCGTCGCCAAGGCTACCAGCATGGCAACCCGGCGCCAGATGCCCGCCGCTGGCGTCCTCTGGACCACCCGGATTACAGCCTGTGTAACAACCGCCGAAGACCGGGTCACTGATCGATACAGACGATCCTGCCGAGATCAGTATCCTGTGGGTCTGGTTGCCATGGTGATGCGCCATCGAAGACATCCGTCACAATTTGCGCCACAGCGCCGCGATACCGTGTCTCCAGCGCGGCAGGGCCAAATCTTCTACCCGGTTCCGTCCTCGGCGCCTGCCGCCTCCGCCCATGCTAAGATCCCGCCGTCCGGCCCGAACCGCTCTGCCGCCCGGACATACGCCGGCGGCATCAGGCACATGCTCTCCGCAACGCCGCCCCGCTTTGCGCGGCCGCATCCGTTCCGACCAAAGAAGTCGGGGTACTATGCTGAGTCCGCAGCCGCGGACAGAGCCGGGAAAAGCACCCGGATCCGCCTCCGAAGGCGGCAAAGGCGTGGCCCTGCGCCTACCCGTTCCGCAACACGCCAAAGCGCCCGGACGTCCGCGCGTCCTCCGGCGTTCGCGTCACGCCCCCTTCCAGTCGATGGCGCAGATCTCCCCGGACTTGCCCGACAGGTCCCAGACCCGGCCATAGTCGCGCACCTTGGACTTGTTCGCCTTCGCTACGATCACGTCCGGCCCCATCCAGTACTGGGTATTCGACACCACCACCGGGTGCTCCTTCGACGCGCCGGGGACCATCTCGATCTCGCCCTGGATCTTGCGCCCGATATACAGCCCGCGTTTCGTACCCTCCCGCACGATCTCCACCTTCTCGCGCTCGTGGCCGATGATCGTGCTGACCAGCAGCGTGAACAGCCCCGTCGTCCCCCCGGCCTCGCCCGACAGGATCTTCAGCAGCCCGTCGTAGGCCCCGGCGGAGGCGCGCTCGTCGATATAGGCCGCCACGCGCCAGTCGCCCTCGGCCATCTTGCCGGGGATCTCCACCATCAGGCCCACGTTCAGCGCGCTCAGGGAATGGTTCTCGTAATGCCCCTCGTCTATGGCAATCGCCATCCAGGCCTTGCAACTGCCTTCTGTCGGGTCGTGCCGCCCCAGCGACACAACGCAGGGACAGAACACCGTGCACGAGCAGTTCAGGAACAGCTCTCCCCGGATTGCCCAGTCGGTCGGGCGCATCCGCCGCCGCTTGGGGTTCGGCATCCGCTGGTCGATCCTCTGGCTGACGGGCAGCCTGTCGGTCTCCGGTTTGCGGTTCAGTCCCATGTTTCCTCCCTCAAAACTCTCAGATCCCCATGCCCCATACGGCCAGCGCACTCGCCACCATCACCCCGCCCAAAGGCCGCCTCACCGCCTGCCCCGGACCGGGCAGCTTCTCCAGCACCATGAGCACCGTCGCCACCCCCATCCAGCCGAGGTTCATCACCCCACCGACGAATCCCAGCGCCATGATTGCCCAGCAACAGCCCAGGCAATCGCGCCCGATCTCCAGCCCCATGCGCAGCCCGCCGCCAAAGCCCGCGCGAAACCGGCCAAGGAAATACGCCATCGGCGACAGGCACGCACTCTGGCAGCGCGCCTTCACGCCGGTGAACTGCCACAGCCCCGCGCCCATCAATAATGCCCCCTGAAGCGCGACCGACACCACGCCCCGCGCGTCCACCAGCCCCGCCGCCGACAGGCGCACCTGCACAAGCGTCGCGATGCCTGAAAACCCCAGCCAGACGGCGAGGAACCCCAGCACCAGCCCCGCCTGCCCGGCCACCGGGCGCGACACCCGCAGGGCAAAGCGCTGGTAGCCGGCCAGCATCGGCAACAGAGTCGGCAACATCATCGCCACGCTCATCGCCGCCCACATGCCCCAGACCGCGCCGATCCCCGCGCGCCCCGCCTCCACACCGCAAAGACTCGCCAGCGTCTCCGCCCAGAGCGGCCCGCCGCGTTCCACCGCCATCAGGTAGAGCCAGCCCCAGGCCGCCAGCACGGCGGCAAAGAACCCCAGCCAGAAAAGATCGCGCGCGGAAACGCTGCGCCGAAAAATATCACGGCCTGCCAGTTGCATGTGTCCTCCCCGGTGCTGACCCTTGCATCGCCGCCCGCGCTGCGCAATCCCTCTTGCAGCCGGGGCATCGCCCGGCCCCCATACCCTTGGCAGGAGACCCCATGAAAGCCGTCCTCTTCGAGCACTTCCGCGAGGCCCCGAAGATCGCCACCCTGCCCGACCCCACGCCCGAGCCACACGGCGTCGTCGTCGAGGTCCGCGCCACCGGGCTTTGCCGCAGCGACTGGCACGGCTGGATGGGTCACGATCCCGACATCGCCCTGCCGCATGTGCCCGGACACGAACTCGCGGGCGTCATCACGGCAAAGGGCCGCGACGTGCGCAACTGGCAGGTGGGCGACCGCGTCACCGTGCCCTTCGTCGGCGGCTGCGGCGCCTGCCCGGAATGCCACGCGGGCGATCAGCAGGTCTGCCGCGCGCAATTCCAGCCCGGATTCACGCATTGGGGATCCTACGCGGAATACGTCAGCCTGCACCACGCCGACCTCAACCTCGTCCGCCTGCCCGAGGACATGGGGTATGACACCGCCGCGGCGCTCGGCTGCCGCTTTGCCACCGCCTTCCGCGCCGTGGTCGACCAGGGCCGGGTGAGCGGCGGCCAATGGGTCGCGGTGCACGGCTGCGGTGGCGTCGGTCTCTCGGCCATCATGATCGCGCAGGCGCTGGGCGCGCAGGTGGTGGCCGTCGACCTCGACGAGACCAAGCTCGCCCTCGCCCGCAGCTTCGGCGCGACCGTCACCGTGAATGGCACGACCGGGGACGTCCCCGCCGCGATCATGGCCGCCACGGGGGGCGGCGCGCATGTCTCGCTCGATGCGCTCGGCCACCCCACCACCTGCGCAAACTCCGTGCTGTCGCTGCGCCGTCGTGGCAGGCATGTGCAGGTGGGCCTGTTGCTGGCCGAGCAGGCGCGCCCGCCCATCCCCATGGATCGCGTCATCGGCTGGGAACTGGAACTCTACGGCAGTCACGGAATGCAGGCGCACCGCTACGGCGCCATGCTGGACATGATCCGCAGCGGCACACTCGACCCCGCCCGCCTCGTGGGGGACCGCATCGCGCTTGCCGATGCGCCGCAGGCCCTTATGACGATGGACCGCTTCGCCGCCACCGGTGCCACGGTGATCACCCACTTCGGCTGAGGGCACGGCCTGTGGGGGCCGAATCCCGCGATCCACCTTGCAAAGTTTCGCGCGCTGCGTGTAGGATCGCAGCATATTTCAAATCACGATCCACACTCCCATTGCAGGAGCCACCCCATGGCAACGCCGCTCGAAGCCGTCCAGACCGCCCTTGCTTGGTTTCAGAACAATGTCCCCGTCGGGACCCTCGCACGCACGACCTATGGCGCGCTGGCCTACAGCACCGGCAACAACCAGAAGGTCCTGCTCATCGCGACTGCCGGGGCCGGCGCCAACGGCATCACGGGCACGATGATCGACGCGCTCCAGACCCACCTGAACGGAAACAATGCGGGCGATCACGCGGTGGCGGGCTGCGCCAACACCATGGCGCCGCCCGGCGTCTGGCACATGAACGACGCCGAACGTCAACTCATGCGTACCGCCGAACTGGCAGTCCAGGAAGGCTCCTCGCTCGCGCCGGCCGGAGCGCTCGGAGCCATCGGCGCCACCCGCGTCTTCTGCGGCAGCTGCCAGCACTTCGTCCTGCCGCATTTCACGCACACGGCGCACAACCGTCTGGCCTGGAACTGATCCGTCCCCACCCCGCTCGCGCCCGCCTCAACCGGCCCCGCTGTCCATGCGTTGCTGTCCACGCCCCGCCTTCGGGCCCGCCCTTCACGGCCCGCCCCATCCCCGCTATCCAGGCGCAGCCCTCAGCACGGCATCCCGGCCCGCGGCCAACGTCCTGCCGTCCACTTCCGGCCGCAGATGCCGCAGATGCCGCAGATGCCGCAGATAAAGGCTCCGCCCGGCCCTTCGAACCAGGAACCGCCGGACTTCGCCCTCCCCGCAGGGTCAGGACACCGCCCAGCCCCGGCCGAAACACCTGGTACATAACACTGGCCCCCGCCCCGGGACCGCGTTCCCCCGCTTTTCGTTGGTCCAAATACTCTTGGGGCGCCGCTCCGCAGGAACGGCGGGGGCAGCGCCCCCTGCTCCCTTTCGATCCGTGGCGGCGTCAGGATGGTTTCGAATGCCCGGCTTGATGCGTCGTCTCATCCGGGGGCGTTGCACGTAAGGGCAAAGCTGGGCCCTCCCGCCACCAATCACCCCGCGCGCGGGCGGCATCCCCCGGCAACGTGCCGAGCGCGCGCAACGCAAGCGCCCCATCCTCCCGCGCCTTGCCGCGCTGGGGACGGCCGAAGGCCAGGATCCCGCAGATTATCGCACCGTCCGCAGCCAAAACCGCGCCCGACGTCCGCACCTGCTGCGCGTCGCGCTCTGCGCGGCAGACCCGGCTCATTCGGCACAAAAGAATCCGGAAACGGGCCCCCTCGGTCCCCCCTTGTCCACTCAAAGCCCGTGCGAAGCGTCACGACCAGGCCCGGCCCTGCGCCCGATCAGGCCCCCTGCCGATGTCCCTGCGGGCACCTGAACAAAAGGTTACCAGGATCTGGCAAACCCTTGAAAACCCTGAAAAGGCCCATCTGTCCCACGCTGGGACACGAGCCCCACACCGTTTTCCTTGAGGACACTGGAATGGCGCATCCGATAGGTTGGTTGTGTTCTCGCTGCAGGCACCGCCTCGGCCATGATCCGCAGCAAGACACGGGCTACTCTCGTTCCGGCATCGGGGTCAACAGGCGCATCGGGGTCTACGGTGTGATCTACGGCGACCGAGACCTGATCTGGGGCTGGCCCGGGGAGGCCAAGGCCACGGCGGGAGCTGAGCTAGGTTGGAGGCTGAGGGCGGCTTGGCCGAGAAAATCTGACCCCGCCCCCTCCCCCCAGGTGGCACCCCATGGGGGGAGGGGGCACACAGATTTTTACCCCCTGAACATCCGCAGCCTGCTCATCATCGCCATGCAGCCGACCCGAAGGGATCCCTGGTTGCAGCGCGCAGGCGGCGAATGAGACCGCGCCGGGCCTGGAGGTGATAGGTCTGGCGGACGCGGGCCGGGGCGTCGAGGACCAGAACAGGAGCGGCTTCCTGTGGCAACTCACGCCGCACCGCCTGATCCGTCCCCTGCGTCCCCCCAACGACGAGCCGAAGCGGATACATCGACTTGAGACCTGGATCAGCGCTTCAAGGTCGCGGTAAAGCGGACTGTCTTGCTCGACCTGCATCTGAGCCACTTGAAGATGAGCCATCGGGACTTCCGGCATGTCGAGGCGGTCGTCTTTCGACGCCGCGTTGAGTTTCTGCTGCAGCTCGTGTATCGCATCCGCCGTGTCATTCGAGATTGGGCGCAGCCGGCGATACGTTGGTGGGGGTGATCACTTCACCCGGCTCCATGGTCTCGTCGCAGGCGCGGACCTCACGGGGCATCCCGTCGTAGTGGAACACCCTGCTTGTCTCGAAGCGTTCAGCCCCACGCATGTAAGCGGTGACCCTCTGCTGCGTGGTGAAGAGGATGCGGGCAGCTTTCGGCGGTGTCGAGGACAAGGCATTGGCCTCCGCGTCGCGGGTCAGGACGGCGAAGTCCGTCACGTCCAGACCGACCTCCTTCGCGATCCGCTTCACCGCGTCGATCCGGGAGAGGCAGATCAGCACCGCCACGTCTCCACGTTCCTCAGACACCATCATCTCCTGCAGGAAGGCGATCAGCAGGGTGGTCTTGCCCATGGCGGGATCGAGGCCATGACGGGGTCGTCCGCTGGCCACGATCGGATTCAGGCGCGACGCGTGGGCGAAGGCGGTGGCGGTTCTGCCTTGCGATAGTGGAACCCATCGCTATCCCGTCAGGGGAAGCGTGGGCGCACCCGGTTCGAGCCGAGGGGCTGCCCGGAGCTACGGCAAGACCGGGGCGTCGGTGTCAGCGCGGCGCGTCGCCCAGAAGCTTGTCGAGCAAGAAGGCGGAGAAGTCCTTGGCCAGGGCGTCGGCCTTGTTCCCCATCCGGGCCTTCTCGGTGGTTGCGGTGACCATGCTGGTGAAACGCTGCTGGAGATCGAGGGGGGTACTGGCTGCTTCGCGGGCTGCGGAGGCTGAACTGCGACGGGCGCCATGTAGCCGACTTTATCTTCCACGCCCTGTGTACAGGTAGTAGCAAGGCGACAATCCTCAACACCTGCCTCGGACATGGGACTGACGATGAAGCGTTCATCGATCTCGGACGTGGCATCCTCTCCCGAAAGCCTCCAAGCAAAGTCGCAACGAACAAGCGTCAGGAAGAAGCCCGTATACCGGCCCGCCACATGGCATACTTGCGTATCAAGGCGCGCAAGGGTTGCAGTCACGTGGTGACACGGCGGGTCGAGCGGATCGGCGTTATCCTCCGAATGAAGGTCGCGGATATTCGGAAGGCCTTCGACGGAGCCAAGGCTG
Source organism: Sagittula salina (assembly GCF_017813235.1). Lineage (GTDB taxonomy): Bacteria > Pseudomonadota > Alphaproteobacteria > Rhodobacterales > Rhodobacteraceae > Sagittula > Sagittula salina. The sequence continues at coordinate 198,829 of NZ_JAGISH010000002.1, read as the reverse complement.
CCGCGGAGAAGCTGCGACAGCCCACGGCCGCCCTATCGATCTGTCGGACGTGGTCCCGCACACCTTGAAGCACACCGCCGTGACCTGGATGCTGCAACGAGGCGTGACCCTTTACGACGCGGCCGGTTACTTTTCCACTTCACCTCAGACCTTGGAGAAGACCTACGGTCACCACTCTCCTGATTACCAGCAAAGCATCGAGAACGCGTACCGACGTTAAGGCCCCAACCCGTTTCCCAACCATAACCCATACCACGGATCATGCCGAGTCCCGAGCACCACGAGCAATGTTCAAGAAAATATGGCGCACCCGATAGGATTCGAACCTATGACCTCTGCCTTCGGAGGGCAGCGCTCTATCCAGCTGAGCTACGGGTGCCTGCCGGGGTCTATAGCGGCTGCCCCGGCCGCCTGCAACGGCAAATCCGGGGCTCCGGCAACAGTTTTCACGTCACTTTCGGGCGTACGGTGCGACCGGCTCCGCCCCCCTCATCCGAAAAGGTCATGCGCCAGTTCGAGCGCCTCCACCAGCACGTCGACTTCCTCGCGGGTATTATACAAGCCAAAGGACGCCCGGCAGGTCGCCGTGACGCCCATGTGTTCCATCAGCGGCCCGGCGCAGTGATGACCCGCCCGGACCGCAACGCCCTTCTTGTCGAGGATGGTGGAAATGTCGTGCGCATGGGCCGCGCCCTGCATGGTGAAGGAGAAGATCGCCGCCTTGTTCGCGGTGGTACCTTGGACACTCAGCCAGTTCAGACCGCCGAGACGCTCGACGGCATAGTCCCTCAGGGATGCCTCGTGCGCGGCGATGTTCTCCATGCCCAGTCCCATCATGTATTCCAGCGCCACGCCAAGCCCGATCTGCTGCACGATACCGGGGGTGCCCGCCTCGAACTTCATCGGCGGATCGTTGTAGGTCACCTCGTTCTTGTGAACCTCTCGGATCATGTCGCCACCCCCCATGAAGGGGCGCATTTCGTTCATGCGCGCACGGCGGATCCAGATCGCACCCGAGGCCGAGGGCCCATAAAGCTTGTGGCCGGTGATGGCATAGAAATCGCAGCCGATGTCCTCCACGTCGACGGGCATGTGCACCGCCGCCTGAGAGCCATCCACCAGCACCGGCACACCTTTCACACGCGCGCCCTCGCAGATCGCCTTGACGTCCACCACGGTGCCCAGCACGTTCGAACACTGGGTGATCGCAACCAGCTTGGTCCGGGGGCCGATGGCGTCGATGACCTTCTCAGGGTCGAGCGCGCCGGTAGAATCGCAATCCACCCACTTCAGCACCACGCCCTGCCGCTCCCGCAGGAAGTGCCAGGGCACGATATTGGCATGGTGCTCCATCACCGAGAGCACGATCTCGTCCCCCGCTTGCAGGTTCGGCATGGCCCAGCCATAGGCCACCATGTTTATACCCATGGTGGTCCCGGTGGTATAGATGATCTCCTCCGGGTCGGTCGCCCCGAGGAAACCCGCGATCACGCCGCGCACGCCTTCGTATTTGTCGGTGGCGAGGTTCGACAGGTAGTGCAGCCCCCGATGCACGTTGGCGTATTCTTCGCCGTAGCCCTTCGTCACCGCGTCGATAACCGCACGCGGCTTCTGCGCCGAAGCACCATTGTCGAGGTAGACCAACGGCTTGCCGTTCACCTCCCGCGAGAGGATCGGAAAGTCCTTGCGGACCGCTTGGACGTCATACATTGCCCATCATCCCTTCCGGTGTCACCCCGGCGACCGTCAACAGCACCGAGAGCGCAAAGCCGAGGGCGAGTAGCCCCAGCAGAAAAACGACGAATGCCTTGAACAGGCTGCCAAGCCCGTGCGCCTCGTCTATGAAATTCAGCAGGATCCAGAACCCGAGGCCGGAGGCCAACAGAACCAGAAGACCGGCAAGCCCCGGGGACAGCGGCAGCACCAGCGCCGTCACGGCCTGCACGATCAGGTTCAGCGCCTGCAGCCAGACCAGCAACAGCGCTACATCCGTCATCCGCCCCGCCCCGCCCAGCAGGCGTCCGATCAATGTCACGCAGACGATCGTGCCGAACAGGGTCACCCCCTCCGCCGCGAGGTAGAACAGTGGCGAAGACAGGAAGATCGGCACCCCCGCAGGTGCCGGATCAAGCACCAGCGTCGCACCGTAGACCACAGCGTTCAGCACCAAGACCGCGGCAAAGGCGGTCCAGACCGCTTCCTTCGAGAGGCGGGTGGCCAGCAGCAGCCGCGCCACGTCGCGGGGCGAGCTGACGGTCTCCACCGCGAGTTTCAGGAACCCCTGAAGCGTCATGCCGCCTCCCCGTCTTGTGCTGCCATGCGGTGCGCCTCGCGCACTCCGGTGGACAGGAACCACAGAAACACGACGACCCACAAGACCCCGACAAGATTCAGGGCCGTCCCCGCCCCGACAAAAGCGCTTGTCAGACCAGCCAGAAGTTGCAGAGGTGTCGCCGCGAGCAGGGCCCAGAAGGTGACCAGCCGCACGTCCCAGCCCGCCACCGACGACCGAAAAAGCCTTGCCACCGCAAAGATTATCAATGCCAGAAGATAGAAGAACAGGGGCAGCAGGATGACCATGCCAAGCAGCGTCGCCCCCAGTTCCGGTTGCACCGCCTCCTGGAAGGCCTGCCTGTCAGCCTCCCAGGACGCGGGATCGCGTTGCCAGACGCGGCGCACCGCGCCGGGCATCTGCGCCACGAACATCAGTCCGCAGGCCGCCATCAGATAGGCCAGCGCGCGCGGTTCGCTTACCACGCGCGCCAGCTTGTCGCGGACGACCGCCGCCGGGCGGCGGTACATCGCCGCGATGTCGCTCGAGACAGCCAAGGCTCAGGCGCGCCTGCGCGCCAGCCAGGCCTCGACCCGCTCCACCAGATCCTCGCGCAGACCTTCGTCCTCGATCTCGGTGACGGCCTCCGCGATGAAGGCGATGGTCATCATGTCCTCCGCGATACCGCGCGGCACGCCTCGGGCACAGAGGTAGAACAGCGAATCCTCGTCGATCGCACCAGAGGTCGACCCGTGCGAACAGGCCACGTCGTCGGCATAGATCTCAAGCTCCGGCTTTGCCAGAAACTGGCTGTCGTCGTCCAGCAGCAACGACTGGCTGATCTGATAGCCATCGGTCTTCTGGGCGCCCGCCTTCACGAGGATCTTGCCTTGGAAGACGCCGACCGCACCGTTGCGCAGCACCTTCTTGAAGACCTGACGGCTTTCGCAGTTCACCGCATCATGGGTGACAAACACCGTGTCGTCGTGGTGGAAATCGCCGTCGCCCATGCAGGCACCCGCGATATGTGCCACCGCGTCGTCGCCGGTGAACTCGACCACCGCCTCGTTACGCGTCAACACGCCGTTGACGGTCAGGGTAAAGCTCTTGAACGCGGACTCGGTGCCGAGGCGCGCAAACAGATGCGTGACCGCGCGGCGCGCGTGATCGCGACCCTGCGCGCAGACGTGGTGCAACCTGCCGGTGTCGGCGATGTCGGCCTCCACCACCTTGTTGAAGCGCGCCGCCGCCGGGCCGCTTTCGAGGATGGTCAACTCGGCGCCAGCGTCGACCTTCACCACGTGGTGAAGGATGGCATCGGACTGCGTCTCCTTGTGCACGTAGTTGATGTGGATCGGCTTGGCCGCCTTGCCCGTGACGTGGATCAGCAGGCCGTCGCTGGCAAAGGCCGTGTTCAGGGCGGCATGGGGCCGTTGCACAGGCGTCTGGCCGCGCGTTTCGAGCTTGCCATAGATGTCTTGCGCCCAATGAATATCGGCCGTCTCCGCGAGGCGGGCGATTTCCACGCCCTCCATCGCCAGATTGTCCGAGGCCCCGGCGTCAAATACACCGTCGACAAAGACCACCTTCAGCCGGTCACGCTCGCCGAAGATCGGCGCTTCGTGGGCGTCCAGTGCCTCCGCCGGAGGAGCTTCGGGTGCGTTCAGCGTGTCCGGGCGTGTGTACTTCCAGTACTCGTCACGCGCGCCGGGCAGGCCCATGGCCGTCACCCGGTCCAGCGCGTCGCGGCGGGCAGAGGCGGACCAGCCGCCCTCCGGCAGGTTCAGCCTTTCCAGCCGCGCTTCGGTCGCGTCCTGTTTTGCCTTGGGAAGGGACATTACACCTCCTCCGCCAGCAGGTCGGCGTATCCGTGGTTCTCCACCTCGAGCGCCAGCTCGGGGCCGCCGGTCTTGATGATGCGGCCGTTGGCCATGATGTGCACCACGTCCGGCTTGATGTGGTCCAGAAGGCGCTGGTAGTGCGTGATCACGAGGAAGGCGCGGCCCTCGTCGCGCAGCGCGTTCACACCGTCCGCGACCAGCTTCATGGCGTCGACGTCGAGGCCGGAGTCGGTCTCGTCGAGGATGCACATCTTCGGCTCAAGCATGGCCATCTGCAGGATCTCGTTACGCTTTTTCTCGCCGCCGGAGAAGCCGACATTGACCGGGCGCTTCAGCATCTCGGCGTCGATCTTCAGCGACTTCGCCTTTTCGCGGATCACCTTCAGGAACTCGGCGGCGGACATTTCTTCCTGCCCACGGGCCTTGCGCTGCGCGTTTACGGCGGTACGCAGGAAGGTCATGTTGCCGACGCCGGGGATCTCGACCGGGTACTGGAACGCAAGGAACAGGCCGGCCGCGGCGCGCTCTTCCACTTCCATGTCGAGGATGTCCTCGCCCATCAGAGTGGCGGAGCCCTCCGTCACCTCATAGCCGTCACGGCCCGAGAGAACGTAGGACAGCGTCGACTTGCCCGAACCGTTCGGCCCCATGATCGCGTGCACCTTGCCCGCCTCGACGGTCAGGTCCACGCCCTTGAGGATCTGCTTGTCCTCTTCTTCAAGTTTCACGTGCAGGTTCTTGATTTCCAACATGTCTTTCTTCCTCTCAATTCGTTCACCCTTGCGCCTGACGGCTACCTGAGGGCTGGTTCGATGGCCCTGTCGCCGGTCGCAGCTTGAGGGCAGTTTCGTTTACCCTGCCGCCTGTCGCCGGCTTGAGGGTTGTTTGGCTTTCCGGTCACGGGTTCTGCATGAGTCGGATGACCCACATCAGCCGCTCTGGCGGAATGGGTTGCGGGAACACACGCCAATAGGCCATGCGCCCGGTGATTTCGGGGGGGCCGAGGATTTCCTCGACCTTGTGATAGTGCTTGCGACGAATGTAATCGTCAAAAAACAGATCCAAAGGGGCCCTGGACAGGAACGCTGCGGCCAGTGCGCACCCCTGCCGGAACCGCCCGTCCACCAGCACGACGTCGGGCTGGCGGAAATGCGTCATTTCCCAGATCTCCAGCGGATAGCGGGCAAAGCGCCGCCATTCGGTTGCGTCGACCGGGTGCCCCCATTCCTTCGTCGGGCCGATGTCAGACCAGATGACGTCCACTTCGCTGCCCGGCGCGGGCGGGTTATCGGAGAACCAGCGGCGCATCATCTGCGCCCAGTCGCGGTCGGATTCAACGGAAAACACGGTCTTGCCCGGCATCTCGGCGGCCATGACGGTGGACCCGCCGGAGCCGTACTCGAGGATCACACCCGCGCGTTCATAGGCAGCACGCAACAGCGCGGCCTCCGCCTCCGGCAGGGTCAGTTCGGGTCTGGTTAGAACCGGGGCGCTCATGCCGCCCCCCTGCGGGTGCCGGTGTCGAGGTCGCGCCGCGCTACGAAAGGCTGCCCGCCGCCAGCAGCATCGACGCGGCTGCCAGCGCCCCTGCCCCGGCCAGACTGCGCAAACGGAGTGCCCAACGCGGCCTCGGCCCCGCCTCGATGCGGGTCATGGCCTCGCGCAGCGACACTTCTGCCGCGCGGGTCTCCCGGCAGTATCCACCGGCCCACTGCTCGGTAGCCGTTTGCGCTCTGGACATCGTGGCAACCAATCGTCGACGCGCCCCCACGCGAGGGGCTTCTGCGCCGCGACCATGGCGACACTATGGCAAACGCCTCGGTTTTTACGAAAATCGACAAGATTGCGACCTGATTCCGATCCAAGTTTCTATACTTTCGCGCAGCGCGTCACCCGCCCTCAGCCCAGCACCACGGCGGTGCCGGAGGCGGATACCATGAGCATGTTGTTGATGACCTCGTAGTCGATGTCGACGCCAACCACTGCCGTGGCACCGCGCTCGGCGGCCCGTTCCTCGAGTTCGGTCAGCGCGGTTTCCCGCGCCTCCGCCAATGACTTCTCGTAGGCGCCTGAGCGACCGCCGATAATGTCCGTAATCCCGGCAAAGACATCGCGGAAGATGTTTGCCCCGAGAATCGCCTCGCCGGTGACGATACCCTTGTATTCCGCGATCAAGTGCCCCTCGACGGTCGGCGTGGTGGTCACGATCATATTGCTTCTCCCATGGTTTCAACGGGTTGCACGATACAGTTCAGGTTGGCCGGGTAGCGACGCGCTTTTGAGTGCACCCCGTAATCCCGCGCCCCACACCACGCGCCAAAGGCGTCGGCATTCACGTTGTCCACCTCAATGAAGATCACAGGACGGCATCGAGCGATGGTCTTTTCCATGCCTTCCAGCACCTCCATCTCAATGCCCTCCACGTCGATCTTCACCAGATCGAACCACTCGTCGGCAAAAAGCGCATCGCCCGGATGCAATTCCAGTGCGTCACCCCCGCCCCGTTCCATGCGGGAGCGACCGAGGTTCTGCACCCGCCGCCGGATCGAAAACCCGCTCTCCGCACGCGCGCCGAGCCCGATGCCCAGGGCCTCCGTTCTTATGACGCCCCTGAGCTCGTTCATCACCACGTTGGCCAGCAACGGCGCCAGCGCCAAGGGGTTCGGCTCGATCACCAGCACCTGCGCCGCCCCCGCCTGAGTGGCGAAGAACAACGCGTGGTTGCCGAGGTTCGCGCCGACGTCCAGAACGCCGGCCCCTTCGGGCAAGATCTTCGCCACGTCCCGCAATTCTTCGCCCTCGTAAAAGCGTCCTTTGCGCAGCATTCGCGGCAGCGGGTTCTTCACGCAGTTGGTGAAGAAGGCAAGGTCACGGTCGCCTATCCGCACCCGCGTCATCTGCATCGGCGGAAAGGTCACCGGCGTGCCGCGATCCAGCGCGCGAAGCGCGCGGCGGAGGTCGAAGTACTCTTCCTCCATCGCATCCCCTGCGGGCAGAGTGATGACACCGCTCACGCCAGCTTCCTTATTCCTGCGTTCCGTCCGGGCGGCCCCGCATGCCCGCGTTACGGACTTAGCCCACGGACCCTTCGAGCGAGATCGCCACCAGTTGCTGTGCTTCCATGGCGAATTCCATCGGCAGTGCCTGCAGAACCTCGCGGCAGAAGCCGTTCACCACCAGGGCAACCGCTTCTTCCTCGTCCATGCCGCGCTGGCGGCAATAGAATAGCTGGTCGTCGTCCACCTTGGAGGTCGTCGCTTCGTGCTCGACACGCGAGGAATTGTTCTTCACCTCGATGTAGGGAACCGTGTGCGCCCCGCATTTGTCTCCGATCAGCAAGCTGTCGCACTGTGTATAGTTGCGCGAATTCTTCGCCTTGGGGTGCATCGAAACCAGGCCCCGGTAAGTGTTCTGCGCAACACCCGCGCTGATACCCTTGGAGACGATACGGCTGCGCGTGTCCTTGCCGAGGTGGATCATCTTCGTGCCGGTGTCGGCCTGCTGATGGTTGTTGGCGATGGCGATGGAGTAGAACTCACCCTGGCTTTCGTTGCCGCGCAGGATGCAGGACGGGTATTTCCACGTTACCGCAGACCCGGTTTCCACCTGCGTCCACATCACCTTGGCCCGGTCGCCCCGGCAATCGGCACGCTTCGTCACGAAGTTGTAGATGCCGCCCTTGCCGTTCTCGTCGCCGGGATACCAGTTCTGAACGGTTGAATACTTCACCTCGGCGTCTTCCTCGATGATGATTTCCACCACCGCCGCGTGCAGCTGAGCAATGTCGCGCTGCGGCGCGGTGCAGCCTTCGAGGTAGGAAACATAGCTACCCTTGGCGGCGATGATCAGCGTACGCTCGAACTGGCCGGTGTTCTCTGCATTGATGCGGAAGTAGGTCGACAGCTCCATCGGGCAGCGCACGCCCGGCGGCACATAGACGAACGACCCATCCGAGAACACCGCCGAGTTCAGCGTCGCATAGAAGTTGTCCGACACCGGAACCACCGAACCCAAGTATTTCTTCACCAGTTCCGGATGCTCGCGGATCGCCTCCGAGATGGAACAGAAGATGACGCCCGCTTCCTTCAGCTCCTTCTGGAAGGTCGTGCCGACGGAGACCGAGTCGAAGACCGCGTCGACCGCGACCTTGCGGCCTTCGGCGGGGGCATTTTCCGCCCCGTCCACACCGGCGAGGATCATCTGCTCCTTCAACGGGATGCCGAGCTTCTCGTAGGTGGCCAGCAGCTTCGGGTCGACCTCGTCAAGCGACTTCGGCTTCTCCGCCATGCTCTTCGGCCGGGCGTAGTAGTACTGCTCCTGGAAATCGATCTCCGGGTAGGAAACCATGGCCCAGTTCGGCTCTTCCATCTTCGACCAGCGTTCAAAAGCCTGCAGACGCCATTCGGTCATCCATTCGGGTTCTTCGTTCTTCTCGGAAATCAGCCGGACGATATCGGGGTTCACGCCCTTCGGCGCGTATTCCATCTCGATCTCGGTGTCCCAGCCGTACTTGTAGGTCGACACCTGCTTGACGGCATCCACCGTCTCCTGATCGACTCCTTCCTTGACGGTAACGTCATCGGTCATGGACATGCGCATTTCCTCTCTCATGCGGCCCGCTCGCGGAACCGCCGGTATGTCTTCAGCCACGCCTCAACAAAGCGCGACACGTCTTCCTCTGTCGTCTCCGGCCCCAGGCTCACCCGGATGGCCGAAGCCGCGGTCTCTTCGCTGTGCCCCATCGCACGCAGCACCCGGCTGGCGCGCACCTTGCCCGAGGAACAGGCCGATCCCGCGCTGATCGCGAATCCGGCAAGGTCCATCTGCATCACCTGCGTTTCGCCCTTCCATCCGGGCGTGGCAAAGCAGCTGGTGTTGGGCAGGCGCTTCGCACCTTTCCCGACAAAAATAGTTTCTCTGGCGGCATCTGCAATCGCAAACTCTAGAATGTTTCTAATCTTTTCAACCCCGGCCCAGATCCCGGCGTCGAGGTCACGCGCCGCCGCTTCCGCTGCCGCACCGAAACCGGCGATACCAATGACGTTCTCGGTGCCCGCACGGCGCCCCATCTCCTGCCCGCCTCCCTTCAACTGGGCGTGCAGATCCGTGCCGCGCGGCATGACCAGCGCGCCCACGCCTTTTGGTCCCCCCAGTTTATGGGCGGAAACCAGCGCCATCCCGCAACCCAGCCAGTTGAAGGCGACCGGAAGTTTGCCAAAGGCCTGCGTGGCATCGACAACCGCCAGCCCCTGCGGCAGGTCCTGAATCACGCCAGTCTCTGAATTGGCCAGCTGCAATGCCGTGCGCGCCGGGTCGCCAACGGTGACGCGCCCTTCCGCATTTACTTTCAGACACGGGTCGATCCACGCCGCCACGGCGTCATGCTCGATCTCCGCCCCCAGCAGGTCGCGACCGGCACAGGCCAGCGCTGCCGCCTCCGTCGCGGAGGAGACAAAGACCACATCGCCCCCTTCCGCCCCGAAAGCCCGCGCCACCTGCCCGCGCGCTTTCTCCACCATCGCCTTGGCCGCGCGCCCTTCGGCATGTACCGAAGACGGGTTTCCGCAGACGTCCATCGCCGCGATCATCGCCACCCGCGCCTCGGCACGCAGCGGCGTCGTCGCATTGTGATCAAGGTAGACCCGCCTCACGCCCGGACCATCCCTTCACGATTCTTTCTGGTACAAATACCTCCGGGGGAGCCCGCAGGACGGGGGCAGAGCCCCCACCTGGCCGGTGCAGCGCGCCCCTGCGCGCGTGGCCACGCACTCGACAGGATACCCCGGCCCGTTGCCAAATCCATCACTCGTCGTCCTCCACCACGGCAAAGAGCGCGGGCACCGCCGGACAGGGTGCCAGCCCGCGTTCCACCACGTCCGACAAACGCGTCTGGTGCAGGAAGACATAGACATGCGCCGACAGCGACTGCCATAGGATGTTCGACAATGACTGCGCCTTCGACCCGCTCAGGCCGCCGGAAGCACCCGCGCCCTTGTGCATTGCATTCACGGTTTCATCCACGGCAGCCAGCACGTCCACCACCCGAATGTCGGAGGGCGACTTCGACAGCCGGTAGCCGCCGCCGGGCCCGCGCACCGATTCCACCAGCCCGGCACGACGCAGCTTTACGAATAGTTGCTCCAGATAGGGCAGCGACAGGTCCTGACGCTTTGACACGTCCCCCAGCGTCACGAGGTCCCCCGGAGGCTGCAGGGCGATATCCACCAGCGCCACCATTGCGTAACGCCCCTTTGTGCTCAGCTTCATCCGTACTCTCCCGACCACACTTCCCGCACCACATGCCCGAAACGCGCAGCGCCAATTGACCTTGCCCGCCCGATTGCATAAGTGCGTCGCAGCCCGTTCCGGCCTGCAAGCCACTTTGGAACGTTTCTAAAGTAGCCGAGAGAAGTCGTCAAGAATTCCCGGCCCCAAAAAGCTCTCCGTCCGGGCACCCCGCCCGGCGGCGCCAGAACATCAGGAGCCTGCCGCACACATGCCCGAGGTCATCTTTCCCGGACCCGAAGGCCGCCTCGAAGGCCGCTACCACCCGCAAAAAGACCGCGACGCCCCCATCGCCATCGTGCTGCATCCGCATCCGCAGTTCGGCGGGACAATGAACAACAAGGTCGTCTACAACCTGCATTACGCCTTTTACAACATGGGCTTCACCGTGCTGCGCTTCAACTTTCGCGGCGTCGGGCGGTCTCAGGGCGAATACGATCAGGGCGTTGGCGAACTTTCGGACGCGGCCTCAGCGCTCGACTACCTGCAGTCGATGAACCAGAATTCGAAACACTGTTGGGTCGCGGGCTTTTCGTTTGGCGCATGGATCGGAATGCAACTGCTGATGCGCAGGCCGGAAATCACCGGCTTCGTCTCGGTCTCGCCGCCGGCCAACATGTACGACTTCTCCTTCCTCGCGCCCTGCCCGGCATCCGGCCTGATCATCAACGGCACCGCCGACCGCGTCGCGCCGCCTGCGGATACGCGCAACCTGGTGAACAAGCTGCACGAGCAGAAGGGCATCACCATCACGCACGAGGAAGTCGAGGGCTCCGGCCACTTCTTTGAAGAGCCGCACATGGACACGATGATCGACACCGTCACCGGCTATGTAAAACGGCGCCTGACCGAGAATACCCGCTGACGCGGGCCTTTTGATATTCACCGACGCGGTCCGCCGCGTCGGTCCCACACCCAAGCCCACCGGAGACAGCGCCATGTCCGTGGTCGAAGATCTTTCCGACAAGCTCGCGCAGGATGTCATCAAGGCAATGGATGCGCTCGGGGACGACACCCTGCCCGATCAGGTCGCCGCGGTACTCGGCGCTTCCTCCCCCTCGTCCGAGGAAATCTTCCGCGCCGCTATCCGCATCCGGCTGGCCGAACGCCGCGCCCGCCTGTTCCTGACAGAGCATGTGCAGGCCGCGCTGGAGGCCAGGAAGAAGGGCAAGGCGGTCCCCACCGCTCTCGCACCGGGCGTCGACAACGAAAACCTCTGACCAAATCCCGGCGTGACGATCGCATGACCGCATACACCCGCCCCGGGCGTCTCGACCGCCAGATGGCCTTTCTCGCAGAGGCCGACGCGCTCAAGGGCGTTCAGCGTCTGAATGTCCTGATGGATCGCTCCAGGCGCGAAAACGTGGCGGAACACAGCTGGCACGTGGCGCTTTGGGCGCTGATCCTGTCCCCCGACATGCCCGCGGGCTGCGACCTGTCGCGCGCAATCGCCATGTTGCTGATCCATGATATCGTGGAAATCGACGCGGGCGATCACCCCGTGGACATTGCCCACGATCCGCACGACATCGCCCGCAAGGAACACGCCGCCGCGATCCGGCTCTTTGGCCTGCTGCCGCCTGATCAGGGCGCGGGCCTCATGGCGCTCTGGCGGGAGTTCGAAGGCAACGCCACCCCCACGGCCCGCTACGCCAAACGCATCGATCACATGCAGCCGATCCTGCAGGTCTTCCTCGCCCCTGATTGGGAACCCGGCCACGCCGAGGTCGCAGCCCACACGCTGACGGAGGGGCGCGCCCGCTACATGGCCCGCGACTGGCCAACGCTTGATGCACAGGCCCGTGCCCGCATGGCTGGGGACACCGCGCCCGGCGGACCGCTCGCCGCGCGCCTCGCGTTCCTTGCGGAAGCCGATCAGCTGAAAACCGTCATCCGCGCAACGCTGGCGCTGAACGGCGCGCGGCGCGAGAACAGCGCGGAACACAGCTGGCACGTGGCCCTCTACGCCCTGATCCTTGCAGAGCACGCCCCAGCGCCTGTCGACCCGGCCAAGGTCATCACAAAGCTCTTGCTACACGACCTTGTCGAGATCGACGCGGGCGATGCGCCGGTTTTCGGCAACGTCGACACTGCCGCAATCGAAGTAGCGGAGGCCGCCGCAGCCGACCGTCTCTTTGGCCTGCTGCCCGACGGCGAGGGCGGCCCCCTGCATGCGCTCTGGTGCGAATTCGAGGCGAATGCAACGCCCGAGGCGCGCTTTGCGAAGTCGCTCGACCGCTTCAACCCGCCGAACCAGAACATCGCGGCGGGCGGCGGGTCATGGATCGAATACGGCGTCACGCGCGCGATCTTCGACACAACCGTGGGCGCGAAGATCGAGGCCGGCGCACCCATCCTCTGGCAGTGGATCGCGCCGAAGGCATACGCGGTGATTGACCGACTGCAGTCGGAACGCGCTTGAGGCGGCGAGCCGGGTGCGGGCCTCACATGCGCCAGAAACGGTTCAGATTTCGGGCCAGTTTCGGGCCAGTTTCGGGCCAGCTTCGGGCAGACACACCCGGGTTTTCACAGGAACTGTCTCCATGTTCCGAAGCGGCCCGTGCAGAACGCCGCGCTCAGAAGTGGATCGCCCGTCCCCAGGCGTCCAGCACCGACTCGTGCATCATCTCAGACAGCGTCGGATGCGGGAATACCGTCTGCATCAGGTCCTCCTCCGTCGTCTCCAGCTGACGACCGATCACGTAGCCCTGGATCAGCTCGGTCACCTCAGCGCCGACCATATGCGCCCCCAGCAGCGCGCCCGTCTTTGCATCGAAGACGGTTTTCACCATCCCCTCCTGCTCCCCCAGGGCGATGGCCTTGCCGTTGCCGATGAAGGGGAACCGGCCCACCTTGACCTCATATCCGGCGGCCTTTGCCTTTTCCTCTGTCATCCCGACCGAAGCCACCTGCGGCTGGCAATAGGTGCAGCCCGCGATGCTGTCGGGATCGACCGCGTGCGGGTGGCCGCCCGCGATCAGTTCGGCCACCATGACGCCCTCGTGGCTCGCCTTGTGCGCCAGCCACGGCGCGCCTGCCACGTCGCCAATGGCATAGAGGCCCGCGACCCCGGTGCGGCAAAAGGGATCGGTGACAACGTGCGTACGCTCCACGCGAACGCCCATATCCTCCAGCCCCAGATCCTCGACGTTGCCGACGATGCCCACGGCGGAGATCACCGTGTCGATGTCCAGCGTCGACACCTTGCCGGCCTTCTCGATCGTCGCCACGACCCCCTTGCCGCTACGATCAAGCGCCTTGACGCCAGCGCCTTCGAGGATCGTCATGCCCTGTTTCTGGAATTGCTTCCTGGCGAAAGCCGCGATTTCCGCGTCCTCCACAGGCAGAATCCGCTCCATGACCTCGACCACCGTGACCTCCGCGCCGAGCGCGTTGTAGAAGGAGGCGAACTCGATCCCGATGGCGCCCGAGCCGATCACCAGCAGCTTTTTCGGCATCCTTTTCGGCTGCAGGGCGTGCTTGTAGGTCCAGACCTTGTCTCCGTCCGCCTCCAGCCCCGGCAATTCCCGCGCCCGCGCTCCGGTGGCGATCACCACGTTCGCGGCCTCGATCACCTTGCCATCCATGGACACGCGCCCCGGCCCCTCCAGCCGGGCGACGCCCATCATCACATCGACCTTGTTCTTCTTCAGCAGGTGCCCCACGCCGGAATTGAGCTGTTTCGCCACACCGCGCGACCGCTTCACCACCGCATCCAGATCGAAGGACAGCGTTTCGGCCTTCAGCCCGAACTCGCCGGCGCGGTGCATCAGGTGATAGACCTCCGCCGTGCGCAACAGCGCCTTGGTCGGGATGCAGCCCCAGTTCAGGCAGATTCCTCCGAGGTGTTCCCTTTCCACGACGCAGACCTTCAGCCCCAGTTGGGCGCCGCGGATCGCCGCCACGTAACCGCCCGGGCCCGCGCCGATCACCACCATGTCGTATTTGCTCATACGGCCCTCCCTGCCGGTCGTCTGACCGTCAGGCTAGCGCGGGTTTGAGGCAGGCCCAACCCCTTTCGCACACCGCCATTCACCGCGGCTGGATCCCTTCGCACAAGGCCTGCCCCGAAACGCCAAGGGGCGGGGTGAACCCCGCCCCTTGCATCGTGTGACGTTCCGGTCAGGCTGCCTGTTCAGGCCGCCTGCGCCATCATCCCGCGCAGGGTCGCACCGTAGCCGCCATCGGCCATGTAACCGGCCTCCGCGGCCGTGGTCTTCCGCTCGAGCGCATCGTTGCGATAGGGAAAACGACCGAACTGGCGGATCACCTCGCGATGCGCACGCGCGTGCAGCAGATTGTTTTCGCGCTCCGGCATCCGCTCCTTCATCAGGCGCACACAGCGATCCTGGTCGCAAAGGTTCTCCGAATGCATCAAGGGCAGATAGAAGAACTGCCGTGCGGGGTCGTCGATCTTCACGTCCCAGCCGCGGTGGATCGCCTGTTTTGCCGCCGCAAGCGCAACCCCGTCGGAGGCAAAGGCCCGCCCGTCCCCCCGGAACATGTTGCGCGGCAACTGGTCGGCGAGGATCACGTAGGCCAGCACGCCCGAGGGATAGGTCAACCACAGGCTGTAGCTTCCCTCCATCAAGGCTTCCCAGCTGGTCAGAAAGCGGTCGCGGATCCGCGCGTCCAGCGCGTCATCCTGTGCGTACCAGCCATCCGGCCCGACCTCGTCCAACCAGAACGAGAGTATGTCTTCCGGCCCCACCATAACTACCTCCTCGATGGTCCTGCTCACGCCTTCAGGTGCGTATTCAAACTGTTACACAGGCACCCAACGCATTGCCTAATCACGATTCTTGTCAGAATCTGTCAAACATTCAAGTCACGATAGGTAATTATTCTTCGTCCTCCTGGTGGTCGATGAAATAATCTTGCGCGATATCCACCGCCACCAGAGACGCCTGCGGCGACACGGGCGCATAGCTGCCGGTATCCTCGGGGCGCGGCGCCTTGCGGACGGTCATGCGGTAGCCCGCATAGGCGGCCAACGCCAGCAGCAGCGTCGCGATCAGGCCCCAGAAGGCCTGGGCCCCAAAGGACTGCATCACCCAGCCGATGAACAGCGGACCCGCGATGGCCCCCACCCCGTTGACAAACAGCAGCCCGGCAGAGGCGGCGGCCATGTCCTCGGCCTCCATGAAATCATTGGTGTAGGCGATCAGCAACGAATACAATGGGTTGGAGAAACCTCCTACGACGAAAGCCATGCCCACGATCATCCAGTAGCTGTCCGCGATCCACGCGAAAACCGCTCCGGCGCCACCCAGGGCCGCCACCGCCATGATCAGGCCGCGCCGGTCCACCCGGTCGCTGATCCAACCCAGCGGGTACTGCATGACCAGTGCGCCCACGTAAAAGCTCGCGATGAAGATGGAGATCTGACCCAGCTTCATTCCCGCCTGCGTCGCGTAGACCGCCGCCATGCCGAACTGCGCGGCAAAGACCGACCCCAGCAGGAAGATGCCGACCATCCCCAGCGGCGAGATCGCGTAGAGCTCCTTCAGGGTCATCCGCTTGGTGGTATCAAAAGCCGGTGTCGGTGAAATCGACAGCAGAATTGGCGCGAACGAGATGGAAATAAGCACGCTGGGTATGACGAACAGCAGGAAGCCCGAGGGGTCCGGCACCACCAGCAGCGCCTGCGCGGCGATGATTCCCATCATTTGAACGATCATGTAAGCCGACAGTGTCTTGCCCCGGTTCTCGTTCGTGGCGGTATTGTTCAGCCAGCTTTCCGCCGTGACGTAGACGCCGCAGAAACAGAAGCCCAGAACCAGACGCCCCAGGGTCCAGGTCACCGGATGCTGCAGTGCCGGGAACAGGATCAGCACCGCCGAGATGAACGACCCCAACGCCGCAAAGACCCGCACGTGCCCCACACGCCGGATCATTTCCGGCGCCATGCGCGAAGCGAACAGGAAACCTGCGAAATACGCCGACATCACGATCGACATGGACATCGCGGAAAAGCCGTTCTCCGCGCCGCGCACGCCCAGCAAAGACCCTTGCAGGCCGTTGCCCATCATCAGGAGCAGCATGCCCAGCAGCAGCGCCCATGAATTGCCCAACACGTTCAGCATCGCTCGTCCTCAGTCCTTCTGCGCCCTTTGTGGGCCGCCTTGTCTTACAGCCCTCCCACCTAGGCGGCCCATGTCACGATTCCATGCCCAAGGGCGACCATTCTCTTCGGTTTGCGCCATTCCCCGCCCATCCGGGCCGAAATCGCACGGGAGTCAGGGCAACAGCAGCGACGCATCACCGTAGGAAAAGAATCGGTATCCCTCCGTCACCGCGTGGTCGTAGATCCGACGGATACGGTCCTGCCCCATGAGCGCGGCGACCAGCATCATCAGCGTCGACTTCGGCAGATGGAAGTTGGTCATCAGCGCATCCGTCACGCGGAAGTCGAAGCCCGGATAAATGAAGATATCGGTAACCCCCTCGAAGGGCGCGATGGCGCCACCCCGCGCCGCCGTCTCGATCAGGCGCAGCGCCGTGGTGCCCACCGGGATCACCCGGCCGCCCGCCGCCTTTGTCGCGGCGATTTCTTCCGCCGCCTCTGCCGATACATGCCCCCATTCACCGTGCATCCGGTGGCTGGTCACGTCTTCGACCTTGACCGGCAGGAAGGTGCCTGCGCCAACGTGCAGGGTGACATGGGTGAACGTCACACCCTTCGCCGCCAGCCGTTTCAGCAGCGGCGCATCGAAATGCAGCGAAGCCGTCGGCGCCGCCACCGCGCCCGTATTCCGGGCCCAGACCGTCTGGTAATCCTCGCGGTCCTGATCGTCCGCCGCGCGCTTCGCCGCGATATAGGGCGGCAGCGGCATGGCCCCGGCGGCGTTCAGCGCCGCGTCGAAATCCTCGCCCGAGAGGTTGAAGCGCAGAACGCCCTGTCCGTCTTCCTTCGCCACGAGTTCGGCCGAAAGCGCATCGGAGAAATGCACCACCTCGCCCTCGCGCATCTTCTTCAACGGCTTCAGCAGCGCCGTCCAGCAGCCATCTGCGCGGGGTTCCAGGAGCGTCACTTCGATGGAAGCCGCAGTCTCCCCCGCAGCGCCGGTCCGCCTGCGCACGCCTGAAAGCCGCGCCGGGATCACCTTTGTATCGTTCAGGACCAGCCGATCGCCGGGGTGCAGCCAGTCCACGAGGTCAGAGACCCGCGCATCCGTGATCGCATCGCCCTGCGCCACCAGCAGCCGCGCCGAAGAGCGCGGCTTTGCTGGCCGCGTGGCAATCAGCCGTTCCGGCAGGTCGAAATCGAAATCGCTCAGACGCACGGAACAACCCCTTGTGTTTATTGCGAAAGCCTAGGCGGCGGACGGCGGAAAATGTCGCGGAACATGCCGGGGGTCAAGGCCGAAAGCGGGTTCACTGAAACCTTCGGCTCCCCCACCGTGCCGCGCAGGTTGAAGTTGAAGCCGATCAGCCCCTCGCCTTTCCGAGCGAACAGCCGTCCCACCGCATTCAGCACGTAGATCGGGGAAATCACGCCCTGGAAATCCATCGCCCCGCTGATCAGATCGTAATACCCGTCAAGCGAGATCCCCATCGACGGCCCCACCGCACTGCTTTCGGTCACGATCACCCGGTTGGGAGTCATGCGGAACTTCGCCTCCACTTCGGAAAAGAATATCCCCGGACCGTTCAGCTGATCAAGAATGCCAACAACCGAAATCGCGTCCAGCAAAGAGGCAATCGCGGGCATCTTCTGCATCCGCGCGCCCTGAATTGCCATGTGACCGTCGAATGTGCCCGCCTTGCCCGCCACCGGCGCGAGGTCCAGCCGGAACCTGCCGTCCTGCACCGTCTTCAGCAGGTTCGCCGCCTTCAGGATGTCGCCCGCGTCCTCCCCGGTAATGCGAAAGGCGCTGCCGCCCCGCTGCGGGATCACCTCCCCCTGCACCGGCGTCGTGCCGCCCAGCACGCCATCAAAGCGCCCCTCCAGCCCGCGCGCGGTGTCGAAGTTGCCCCTGAAACGGCGCAACTCGATATTGTCTGTCACCCGCAGGCTGTCCAGTGTCAGCGACAGCGGTGCGCCGTCGCCGTTGCCCCCCGCGCCCTGCCCAAAGGGCGCGCCGCGCAGATCGATGCGCCCGCCTGCGATTTCCACCGCCGGGGCAGCCTGTCCGCGCCCGCGCAGGCGCCCGGAAATATCCAGCCAGTCGCCGACCTCCAGCCGGTCCAGCTCAAGCCGGTCGAAGGCGCCGCGCGTCAGCGCCACCCGGCCCTGCGCGCGCAGACCGCCGCCGCTCAGGGTCATGTCCTCGACCGTGATCTCCTTGCCCAGCCTTCCTTTTACGGTGAACTTGCCCTTTGACTTCGGCCCCAGCGCCCAGCCGATCTGCGGCACCGCAAGGCCCAGCCCCGCGAGGTCGCTTTCCACCGCAAAACGCGGCGTTCCATCCTTCGGCAGGTCGATCCGCAGGCGCCCGCGCCCCTTGCCGCGCACCATGCCGTCGGGCAGCCTTACACCCAGCGCAGCCAGGCTCTTTGGCGTTATTTCCACATCGGCCACCACCTGGGCCGCGCCCCCGTCGAGCGGTTGGACAAAGGCACCCTCCGCAGGCACCCCGGACATATCAACCGGCCCGGATATCTCCAGCCGCCGGTTCTCAAGCGTGATGTCCAGCGCGCCGGAGGTCAGCACCTTGCCCGGCACCGCCTCGCGGCTCTCGACGCCCTCCGCGCGGCCATTCAGCGCCAGCGTGACGTCGTCGAACGTGATGTTATCCGCCAACGGCAACGTCACCCGGCCCGAAAGCACCGCTTGTCCGGTCGCCAGCCCTGCGTCCTTGCCGACCTTGCGCAGCACCCGCCACTGGTCGTTATCCACATAGGCCAGAGCCGCGCCCAGCGGCCCCTCCGCCTCCAGGCGCAATTCCCCGGTGGCGGGCTTCTGCTTCAGGTCGGGGATGACGAACTCCGACCCGTCCAGCCGCACAACCCCGGCCTCCCCCATGTCCACCTGCCCGCGATCCACCCGCAGCCCCAGCCGCTGGTCATAGATCGTCAGACGCCCGGCGCCGCCCGAAATCGCCGGCAGGTTCGGCGCATAGGCCACCCGCGCGTCGGCAAAGTTCAGGTCAAAATAGGTCATCGGTTTCGGCTCGCCCTGCCGCGCGCGCAGGGCAAAAACCACGTTCCGGATCGTGCCCCCCGCGATCGCCCGCGCCACCCAGTCGCGCGTCCGCGGCACCAGCCGGTCCGGCCAGTATGCCATGACCTGCGCGGGCGTCGTCTCCTCTGCCGTCATGTCGAGAGCGACGCGCCAGCCGCCCTCGCCCGCCTCGAAGCTGCCTTTTGCCGCGACCGGGAAGTCCGGATCGGTCACCTGCAGGGAGCCTATGTCCACCCGGAACGGCCTGAGCCCGAGGCGGACCGCCACATCCGCGCCACTCAGGGCAATCTCGCGGTCCAGCACCGTGTCCTGCGCCAGCGTCAAATCCGAAAGCCTGAACTGCCCCGTCAGACCTTCGGGCCAGCCGCCCGGCGCCATTTCCAGCTGCGTCACGCCTTCGGCCCGAATGTTCAGGAGCGGCGCGTCCAGACTGATCTCGCCAAAGCGGATCACGCCCGCTTCCGGGTCATAGCTGAACGCCGTGCGCGCGTGGTTGAAGCGGAGCGGCTTTGCCGCCTTGTGCGGTTGCAACACGCCGCGTCCGATATCCAGCGAAGCCTGCAGCACGCCCAACGTTCCCTCTGCCATCAACTGGGAGCTGAGGGTCCCCGAGATCGGCGCATCGAGCGCCGCGAGCCACGCCAGTGCCGGGCTTTGCGTGGCGATATCCTCGGAGGCAAAATCATGCAGCATGACCCCGAAATCGAACGCGTTATCCCCGATTGCGCTGGAGGCCTCGACTTCGACCGTGGCCACCCCGTCGCCACCCGACAACAGCGCCACGTCGCCAGACAGTGCCAGATGGCCATCTTCCCGTGCCAGCAGCAAGCGGCCGCCGTCCGCCGTCCAGCCACGCCGCGCCCGCAGGTCCTCGTAGCGCAGCGTCAGGGCGTCCGCCTCGAAACGGTCGAGCTTTGCCAATCGCGGGTCCTGCGCCAGTGCGTCCACCTGCGCCACCATCTGGGCAATGTCCGGCACTTGCGTTCCCGCGGCAAAGGCATCCCCCAGCGCCAGCCCGAGCCGCCCGCGTTCATCGCGCTGCAGAGTGACGAATGCGCCGGAAACCTGCGCCTCGCGCAGCTGCCATTCACGCCTGAGCAAGGAGACCGCCGCAATCCCCGCCTCGATATCGTTGAGCTGCGCCACCAGCACGCCCTGATCGTTGCGCAACGTGACGTCCCAGAGGATCACCCGCGCCAATCCCGACTTCTGCAGAAGCAGGCTCATGCGGCCGAAACTGACCTTGATTCCCGGCGCGGCGGCGGCGATGCGCGCCTCGATCTCGTGCCGGAGCCAGACCGGCGCCGCCACCTCGCGCCCGACCATCGCCCAAAGCGCCGCCCCGAGCGCCGCCACCAGCCCGAGAAGAAGCCCGAGCGTCCACAGCAATGCCCGGCGCCGTCTGCGCCCCTTCGGTCTGATCTTTGCCGTCTGCTCGTCGCTCACTGGAAGCCCGCGCCTGATGCCTTATTGTCCGGGTCCAACGACCATAGACCGATTCACGAAAGGTTACACGCATGACCGAACAGGCCCCCACCTTCACGCTTCCGTCAACCAGTGGCGAAGCCTCCTCTGCCGCGCTGGCGGGCGAACCCTACGTGCTGTTCTTCTATCCGCGCGACGACACATCCGGTTGCACGAAAGAGAACGAGGCATTCACGGCGCTTCTGCCCGAGTTCGAGGCGGCGGGCGTGAAGGTCTTCGGCGTATCGAAGGATTCCATCGCCAGCCACGAAAAGTTCATGGCGAAGAAAAACCTGACAGTGCCGCTGATCTCCGACGAAGCGGGCGACCTGTCGGAGCGTTTCGGCGTATGGAAGGAAAAATCCATGTATGGCAAGAAATTCATGGGGATCGAACGCTCGACCTTCCTCGTGGGCGCCGATGGCACCATCCTGCGGGAATGGCGCAAGGTTAAGGTGCCCGGCCACGCCGAAGAGGTGCTGGAAGCGGCGCGGGCCCTCTGAGCGGTGCGCGATTTTTCTCGCCACAGGCCTCCTGCAGGCCCCTGAACCGCTTCTCGTACGGCGCGCGGGTGTTGAGGGGGGCGGCGCGCGGAGAACTCTCCAGGCCGCGCCTGGCATGCCCGACCCTGCCCACGATCCCGGAAGGGGCCACGCCCCCCTTCCGCTTCGCCCGACCGAACCCCTTGAATCCCCTGCATATCGGCGAAATCTCGCCGGTTTAGCCACAACCCGCCTGTGGATGCTTTGGCGTCGCCCAAAAACGTTGCGCCCTCTGTCCTCCGCCTTTAAGCCCTTTGACTGAGGCCGGGTTGGGGGACCTTCAGCTTCGATGGGGACAACAAGGGACGGTCAGGTGCGTACACGTCTGGCGATCAAGACACATGCAATTCTCGAGCGGTTCTTTCCGGAACGCCGGCTCTTTCTCAGGTCTGACACTGACACCCGGTTCATCCGGCTGAAGTCGGGGACACAGGCCATCGCCTTTACCGGCGCGGTTCTCGTGATTTCCTGGACCACCATCGCGACCGCGATCCTGTTGATGGATTCCATCGGCGCGGGAAACTTCCGCGAACAGGCCAAGCGCGAACAGATCACTTACCAGCAGCGCCTCAATGCACTGTCCCGCGAGCGCGACAACCGCGCGGGCGAGGCGCTGGCGGCACAGAACCGGTTCAACGCCGCGCTGAAGCAGATCTCCTCCATGCAGACCGAACTGCTGGAGTCCGAGACCCGGCGCCGCGAACTGGAGACCGGTATCGATGTCATCCAGACAACACTGCGCGACACGATGAAGGCGCGTGAGGAAATCACCGACCGGCTTACCGCCCTGCAGGAGCAGGTCGAGGGTGGTGGCGCGGCGCTGGCCGCCGCCGGTGACGACAGCACGCTCGATATCCTCTCCGATGCGCTGGCCAAGACCGCCGCCGAACGCGATCAAGTGGTCGCCGACGCACAGGCCGCGCTGGTTCGCGCCGCGGAAATGCAGGCCGAAATCGAGCAGATGCAGGACAAGAACGACACGATCTTCCGGCAGCTCGAGGACGCCATGACGGTTTCGGTCAAGCCGCTCGACAAGATGTTCGAGAAGGCCGGCATGGACCCCGACCGTATCCTCGCACAGGTGCGCAAGGGCTACTCCGGCCAGGGCGGCCCACTGACCCCCCTGTCCTTCTCCACCCGTGGCGACGACCCCTCCGGCGATACAAAGCGCGCCAACCGCATCCTCGACCAGATGGACCGGCTGAACCTCTACCGGATCGCCGCGCAAAAGGCTCCCTTCGCCTCACCCTTGAAGGACCCTTTCCGCTTCACCAGCGGGTTCGGCTACCGCTGGGGCCGCCTGCATGCGGGCACCGATTTCGCAGCGCCGCACGGCACGCCGATTTACGCCACGGCAGATGGCACCGTGGTTCACGCGGGCTGGTCCTCCGGTTACGGGCGCCTGGTGAAGATCCAGCACGAGTTCGGTATCGAAACGCGCTATGCGCATATGTCGAAAATTCGAGTCAAGGTCGGTCAAAGGGTCTCGCGCGGTGGCCGTATCGGTGATATGGGGAACACCGGACGGTCGACCGGGACCCATCTGCACTACGAGGTCCGCGTCGGCGGCAACCCCGTCAATCCCATGATCTATATCAAGGCTGCGAACGATGTTTTCTAAGAGCAAAATCAATGAACCTGGCCCCGCGGCCGACGCCGCGAAGCCGAGCATTCCCGAATCTCCGAAACAGTCCGCAGGCGATTTCAAGGCCACCGCGCCCAAGGCAAAGCCGCCCGCGTCCATTCTATCGGCCGACCTGCACGTGACCGGCAACATCAAGACCACCGGCGACATCCAGGTCGAAGGCACTGTGGAGGGCGACATCCGCGCCCATCTGCTGACCATCGGTGAAAGTGCGACGATAAAGGGCGAGGTCATCGCGGACGATGTGGTGGTGAACGGGCGCATCGTCGGCCGCGTCCGCGGTCTGAAGGTCCGCCTGACCGCCACCGCGCGGGTCGAAGGCGACATCATTCACAAGACCATCGCGATCGAGTCAGGCGCGCATTTCGAAGGCTCCGTGCAGCGCCAGGACGATCCGCTCAACGGCGGAAAGACGCGCCCGGCCCCGGGCCAGGCCCCCGCCGCCGCCGCGCCGCAGCAGCAGCCGCAGGGCTGAGTCCCCCATAAAGCAGGGCTGAAGAACCGGCATCAAACTAACAAAGCCGCCCCGCAGGGCGGCTTTGGAGTGTCGTGGGGCCGGTGCCCATGGGCATGTCATAAGCTTCACAGGCGCCCTGCGGGATTTCAGTACCTGCCCCTGGCCCGACTATCCCCTTCAGGAAAGCGGAGGAACCAACAGCGCTTGACCATTACACTTTGGGCAACGGTTTCGGAGCCGTCCGACCGGTCCGCCAGCGATACGGGCGAACAACGCCCTCGGATAGCGGAACAGGACACTCGGACTTCAGGCCGCGTCCTGCTGTTTTTCTGCTCTGACCTTCGCCCTGCGCGTCGACGTGCTGCCTCCTTCGACGATGAAACGGCCCACCGCGCTTTCCAGCCCTCGAGAGATCTGCCGCAGCCGCTGGATGGCGGCGGTGTTCTCCATGATCATCCCGGCATTTCGCTGCGTCACTTCGTCCAGCGATCGTGCTGCAGTCGCAACCTCGGAGATGCCCTGCGCCTGCTCGTTCGTGGAGTCGCGGATCGTACCGATGGTCTGCGCAAGGTTCTGCACGTTCCCGGCGATTTTCTCCAACGCATTGCCCGAAGACAGGGCGAGGTCGGCACCTTGGTCCACCAGCTTTGTCGAGTGCGCAATCAGGCCCGAGATCTCCTTGGCCGCCCGCGAGCTTTCCACCGCGAGGCTGCGCACCTCTTCCGCCACCACGGCGAAACCACGTCCCGCCTGTCCGGCGCGGGCGGCTTCGATCCCGGCATTCAGCGCAAGCAGATTGGTCTGGAAGGCAATATCGTCGATCAGCCCGGTGATGCCGGAAATCTTCTGCGACTGGGCGCGGATCTCGTCCATGGAATCCGCCGTGCGCCGAACGACTTCCTGCCCTTCGCCGCTCATCTCGCGTGAGGAAACCGCCATGTCAAAGGCCTCCCCCATCTTGGTCTGAGTCAGCTTTACCGCATCCGACAGTTCCTGCAGCGCGGCGGTGGTCTCTTCCAGCGCGGCGGCCTGGTTTTCCGTCCGCTGGCTCAGTTGGTGGCTGGAGCGTTCCTGTCCTTCCGTCTCGCGCGAGATAGTGTCAATGGATTGGCGCATCTCCCCGATCACTTCGCGGATACGCATCAGGGCAGTGTTGAAGTCGCCCCTGACGCTTTCGAACTCCTGCGGAAAGGCGTTGTCGATGGCGCAGGTCAGGTCACCCTTCGCGAGGTTTGCGAGGCTGTCCTGCAGCACGTCCACGACCCTGCGTCGCTGTTCGAAATGGCGTGCCTCCGCCGCCTCCCGCGCGGCGTTGTCGGACAAGGTCTTGCGCAGCACCTCAAGGCTCCGCGCCATGTCGCCCAACTCGCTGCGGTTGCCGGTATCGCTCACCGGTTCGCCGAATTCCGCCTCAGTCAAGTGCTCCAGCCGGGCGCGCAGCCGTCCCAGGGGACGCGTGATCCCGCGTGCGACCGCCGCCACCGCCAACGCCATGATCAGCGCCGCGCCGATTGTGGCACCGATCATCAGCTGCCGCATGGCGGCGAGATCGGCCTCGATATCGTCGACGTAGGTTCCGGTCCCGATGATCCAGTTCCAGCCGTCATAGACATTGACATAACCCAACTTGAGAAACTGGGCGTCCGAATTCGGCTTCGTGAAATGATAGCGCAGGAGCCCGTGGCCCTCTTCGCGGGCGATGCGGACGAACTCCGCAACCACGGGGACGCCATTGGCATCCTTGAACCCGATCTGCGACTCACCGACAAAATCGGGTCGGGTGGGATGAGCGAAGTAAACGCCCTCGAAATCGAAGGCGAAGAAATAGCCGCTCTCGCCAAAGCGGGCAGCCTCCACCGCGCGGCGGCCTTCCGACCGCGCCGCCTCCGGTGTCAGTTCCCCGGCATCGACCCGCGCCTGAAGATCTGCCAGCACGGTGACGATGCTTTCCGTCAGGTTCTGCATTTCGAGCGTACGCATGGCATAGGCGTTGCCGCGCGCCTTTTCGTAAAGGCCGACCGACAGAGCGGCCATAATGAGGATGGCGATGGCCCCCAGCACGGCTATGCGTGCGGGAACCCGGAACAGGGTCGACATATAGCGATCTCCGTCAGAAAGGTCGCCCTGCCATACCTGTCAGTCCATTAAGCGCCCTTTAAGAGCCGCGCATTCAGGCCTCCAGCTCGGCATCCCAATACAGAAAATCCATCCAACTTTCGTGCAGGAGGTTGGGCGGAAAGCGCCGCCCCATGTTCAGAAGCTCCGCCGCGGTGGGCTGCCGCGGCACCTTGCGCAGCGAAAGCCCCGAATGCCGCAGGCTACGCGACCCCTTGCGCAGATTGCACGGCGCGCAAGCCGCGACCACGTTTTCCCAGCTGGTGATGCCGCCCTTTGCACGTGGCACCACGTGGTCAAAGGTCAGCTCGGACTTCGTACCGCAGTACTGGCAGCGGAATTCGTCCCTCAGAAAAAGATTGAAGCGCGTGAATGCCACGCGCTTCTGGGGTTTTACGAAATCTTTGAGGACGACGACACTGGGAATTCTCAGCGTCATGCTCGGGCTTCGCACGACCTCGTCGTACTCGGCCACGATGTCGACCCTGTCGAGAAACTTGGCCTTGATCGCCTCCTGCCACGTCCAGAGACTGAGCGGGTAATAGGACAAGGGCCGGTAGTCGGCGTTCAGCACAAGTGCCGGATGATGTTTCAATGCGCCCGGCTCCCGCACGAAATTGGTTCTGAATTCGCCATCCATGGCGGGACTCGTCCTCCGCTCCGTCTGTTCGTTCCCGATACACCGGAGCGGGACGACCCGCCCCAGCTATCCACCACTATATCTCGCGTTTGACCTCAGGCAAGCTTTACAAGATGAAGTGGTCACCGGCAGGTCTAGCCCCCCAATGTAATGCCCGTGTGACGGGCAGCCCGGATTGCGTGGGCTTCTACTCATCCCCCGACTGAAACAGGACCGAGCCGATATTGGGATTTGGCCCCCAGCTTCGGTGCTTCAACATCCCGTCGGCGATGTAGAGTTTGTTCATCCGGTAGGAGTCAACATTGTCGCCCTCCCGAATAACCATTGACCGCTTGTCACCCCAACCCTCGATCGTCACATAAGGATCGCGCGAGGCGATGCTTTCGACAATTTGGTTTACTTCATTTTGATCAGTGATCCGGTCGACATAGAACCAGCAGACACCTTCGTATCCACCAACCCCAACAGCCGCCAGCGCGCCCGCGATCACGGTCGCGGGTGCCATAAGCACCGCAGCCGCGCCGCCGACCGCCCCGCTTGTCCCCGCAATGATCCCGGTCGTTCCCGCCGCCGACGCGCCAGCTGCTGTGGATGCCAGCATCGTGAGGCCCGAACTCGCATGCACCAGAGTGTAGTACCCCGCCACCTGCATGCCGACACCTGTAGCTGCGACGGAGCCCCCCAAAGCCGCGGCTGCCGAACTGGCTGCGGCACCGGCGAGTTTGGATGGTTTGCAATCAAACCCGCCAGCGCTGGCTTCAAGCGCAATCGCCCCTCAAAAAAACGGAAATAACCGTGAGGGAAAGGATAATACGCGCCATAGCAATCACTCCGAAATGTAATGACTTGATGCTACGCTCCTCTTTCGCAAATACACAACAGGTTTTGCTCCTGTGATGCCCTCTTGCGGTACGTGCTTCGTCCCGGCCTAACGACCCGCCTCCGGCTCCACGTAGGCCACCGGGCCCAGCGTGGTGTTCAGCCCCCAGTCGCGCACCTTCAGCACGCCGTCGGCGATATAGAGTTTCTTGATGGGATAGACCGTCTCGCCCTTCGGTCCGGCCAGAACCATCACCGGCCCCTTGTCGGTGTTGCGGGTCCAGACCAGCGGATCGCTCTGGCTGATACTGTCGATGATGGCACGCACCTCGGCGGGGTCGGTCACCCGTTCCACCTGAAAATAACACAACCCTTCGTAGCTGCCCGCCGCAGCGAAAGTAACCGCCCCCACCACCAACGTCACGGGCGCCGTCACCACCGCCGTGACCGTCGCGGCGAGGCCCGTCGCGCCGGTTGCCGCGCCGGTCGCCGCGCTTGTGGCGGTGCCCGCAGCGGATGAGGCCAGCGTCACGGTCTGACCCGGGTGCATCAGCATCCAGTTGCCGGCCGCCCTGGCCCCGGCTTCGGCGCCAGCCCTGGCCACCGCCCCAGCGCCCGTCAGGGCACCGGAGGCCTTCTCCGCAGCCACGCCGGCCAGCGCGGAAGGCTTGTAGGCGCAGACGCCCGGCCCTTCCGCCCAGACTGGCGCTGCGGCCATTATCAACATTGCCGTAAAGAACCTGCTCAGCATCGGGAACCTCCTGTCCCACTTGTTATGCCGACAGGTATCAGGCGCGCGTGACTTGGCAAGCCCGCGCGCGTTGTCCTGCGCAAGCTTCCGCCGGCGATCGCCTGAGCGTGTCGCACCATCCGGGCCTTCGTGCCGGAGCGAGGGGCATCTGCGTACTGTGCCCCCCGGAGCGCCGCAATCTGTCAGGGCAGCGGCGCCTCGTCCACCACCGCGTTGCGCAGAACCCCGATCCCACCGATTTCGACCTCCACCGTCATGCCCGGCTCAAGAAACAACTGTGGCGTGCGGTAGCGGCCCACGCCGCCGGGCGTGCCGGTCACGATTATATCGCCTGCCCTGAGCGTGAGCACGGTGGAGGCATAGGCGATGATCTCGGGGATGCCGATGGCAAGATCCGAGATCGGCGCGTGCTGCTCGACAGTGCCATTGACCCGCGTGGTCAGGGTCTTTTCGCGGATATCGCCGGTTTCGTCCGGCGTGACCAGCCACGGCCCCATCGACCCGGAGCGTTCAAAGCTCTTGCCCGGCCAGAACTGCGTGGTGTGGTTCTGGTAGTCGCGGACGGAGCCTTCGTTGAAGCACGAGTAGCCCGCGACGTGATCCCATGCGTCGGCTTCCGCGATATGGCGGCCGTCCTTGCCGATCACCAGCGCCAGTTCGCCCTCGTAGTCGAATTCGCGGCTGGCGCGCGGGCGTTCGATCGGGACGCCGTGGCCTACCACGGACGACGGGTAACGGGTAAAGATCGACGGGTATTCCGGGTGCGGCCGGCCGGATTCGAGAATGTGCGGCAAGTAGTTCAGACCGATACAGAGGATCTTTTCGGGGTTCGGCACCGGCGGCAGGAGGGTAACGTCCGCCAGCGGCAGCGCCGCGCCCGCTCCCTCCAGCGCGGACATTGCGCCACCCGCCAGGACAGCCTTCAGATCGGGATATTTCGGCGACAGCACGGCACCGGCATCGAGCACGGTGTCCGCGACCGCCGTGCCATAGGAGGGCGTTCCATCGGGTCGGATAAAGCTGACTAGGCGCATGGGGTCGTTCCGTATGTCCTGAGGGTTCCGTGGGGCGAAATCAGCCGAGACTGTCGACGAAGGGGCCGATCTCGGCAAGGGCGAAGGCGATGGTGCCCTCATCGGTCAGCATCCCTTCGGAAACCTTGGCGTTGGCCTGCGCGATGACGACTTCCTTTGCCGCATACACGCGGGCGAGCATCCCGTTCAGGATGTACTTCAGATGCGCCTGCGCCCGCACCCCGCCCAGCGCGCCGCCCGAGGTGCTGACGACAAAACAGGGCTTGTGCCTGAAGACCGAGGCGTAGGCCGGGCGCGACGCCCAGTCGATGGCGTTCTTCAACACGCCGGGCACCGAGTAGTTGTACTCCGGCGTGACAAAGATCACCCCGTCCGCCGCGCCGACCTGCGCGACAAAGGCCGCAACCTCCGGATCATCGGTGATGTCTGCGTTGTAATGCGGCAGCTTTCCCACGTCGGCGGTCGTGCAGGCAGCGCGGCCTTTCAGCTGCTCGGCCAGGGTGCGGGCGGTGGCGCGGGAGGACGAAGCCTCGCGCAGGCTTCCGGGGACGATCAGGATTTCGGGCATGGGAGTCCTTTGCAGAATTTGGGGTCAGAGACGGGCCAGCCAGGTGGCCGTAGCGGGAAACAGGACGATGACGGCGAGTGTCGCCAGCATCGCGAGGATGAAGGGCACGGCGCCGCGAAAGATCTCTCCGACCTTCAGGTCGGGATCGTCCATGGCAGATTTGATCGTGTAGACCGACAGCCCGAAGGGCGGCGTCAGCAGCCCGATCTCTACCGCGATCACGGTGATCACGCCGAACCAGATCAGGTCGAGCCCCGCAGCCTCCGCCACCGGCAGGGCGATGGGCAGGACGATCAGCATGATCGAGATGGAGTCGATCAGGCACCCCAGCGCCACGATCAGAAGGATATAGGCCAGCAGGAACCCGTAGGGACCGACCCCGCCCGTGAGGAACACGTCCGCCAACACGCGCGGGACGCCAGACAGCGCCAGCATCCGGCTGAAGAATGTCGCGGCGAGGATCAGGAACAGCACGGAAACGGTGATCTGCCCGGTCTCCACCAGAAGCCGCCAGAAGGTCCCCCGGTCGAGCGAGCGGCGCAGGAGCGCGATCACCAGCGCCCCAAAGGCCCCGGCCGCCCCGGCTTCGGTCGGGTTCAGGAACCCGCCGTAAAGACCGCCGAGCACGAGGATCATCAGCGCGAGGATGGGTATGGATTTCACCACCACGTCCAGCAGGCCGATATCGGTATATTCCGCCGCGTCGCCGGTTTCGAAAACCGCATCGGGCCGCGTCCCGGCCAGCAGCAGGATCGTCAGCGTAAACGCCAGCGCGAGCAACAGCCCCGGACCGATCCCGGCAAGGAACATCCGCCCAACCGATTGCTCTGCCAGCACCGCGTAGACGATCATCAGCAGCGAGGGCGGAATCAGCATCCCCAGCACCGAAGACCCCGCCACCACCCCGGTGGCAAAGCGCCGCGTGTAGCCGTGGCGGCGCATCTCCGGCACCGCGATCCGGCTGAACACCGTGGCCGAGGCAATGGAAATCCCGGTGATCGCGGCGAAAACCGCATTGGCAAAGACCGTCGCCACGCCCAGCCCAGCGGTCACCCGCCGCAACAGCGCCTGGAAGACGTCGAAGGTGTCCTTGCCCACCCCGGACACGCTCACCAGCAGCCCCATCAGCACGAACAGCGGCACCACGGCAAAGAGGTATTCCTCGAGGCTGTCGTTGGCCACCTGCGTCATCATCCGCACCGCGACGGTTTCGTTGCGGGTCAGAACCACCGCCGCCAGCGACACCGACAGCATCGCCACCCCGATGGGCATGCCGATCAGGATCAGGACCACCAGCACTGTGATGGCAATTGCGCCTATCTCGAAGGGGGTCATTGCCCGGTACCCTTGCGCAGGGCCGCAAACACGCGCGCAGCGAATTCCATGGCGGCAATGGCAAAGCCGGTCAGGATCAGTGCCCGGAACGGCCAGGTCGGCAGTGTCGCGATGCCCGGCACGCCGATGAACTCCGCAGCGACCATGTCCTTTTCCACCACCCGGATCGAAGCCCAGGCGATGACACCCAGCACCCCCGCGCCCGCGAGGTCAAAGACCCCTTGCAGGATGGCTCCCGCGCGGGGGAAGCGGGCGGTGAGCGGCACGATGACCACTTCGGCACGCGCCAGGCGCCCGGCCCGCACCGTCGCGGCAAGCTGCAACGCCACGATGGTCACGACCAGCAGCGCGCCCCCTTCGGACACCAGCGGCAGCGAGGCGCCCATCAGGTTCCGCGCGAGGATATCGGCGCAGATGATGACCATCAGCACGCCGATCAATACCGTACCCAGCGCGGCGATGGCCTCGACGGTCCTGCGCCAGACCCGTTCGATCCCGCTCTCGGACGCCTCCCCACGGGGGGAGGCGACTGTTTCGATCTGCCCGGCCAAGGCGCTTATTTGTCCCAGTCGCGGGCGGGCGTTTCGCCGCGCGCGCGCAGCGCATCGAGGTACTCCGACAGGAAGGCACGCGCGGGGATGCCCCGCTCTTCCAGCGGGGTCGCCCAGTCGCTGGCGACATCGGGCATCTTGTTGACCCATTTCACCAGTTCGCCATCCGGCATGTCCACGACCTTGGCGCCCAGTTCAACCATCTTGTTCAGCGCCGCCTCGTGACGTTCTACCAGATCCTTGCCATGCGCCTGGGTGTAATACTTGCCCGCCTCGACCATGGCGGTCTGCACTTCCTCGGGCAGGCCATCCCATGTGTCGCGGTTGATCGCCACCGCGCCGGAAAAGGCACCGCCCGCGTCGAACCGGTTGATGTAGGGCGCGACCTCATAAAGCTTGATCGGCAAAGCGCCCAGCGCCAGCGTCACCGCGCCATCGGAAACCCCTGTCTGCACGTCGGTGTAGAAGGTGGTCAGCGCGCCATCGACCGCGTTGGCGCCAGTGCCGCGCAGCCAGGTGCCCAGCACGCCGGGGGCCGAAAGCTTCATCCCGTCGATGGCGTCGATGCCGTCCAGCGGGGCCTTGGTGTAGATGTCATAGAGGTCGGTGCCGGTCAGCCCCAGAACCTTCAGGTTATGCTGCTCCCATTCGTTGCGGAAAGCCTCGTTGCTTTCCAGAAGCTGCTGATGCACCTCCAGTTGCAACGCCGGATTCGAGGTCGAGAACGGCGCGTTGGACGACGCCTGGCTCAACGGCAGCTTGGCCTGTTCGAGGAAGGAAAACACCCAGCCCACATCGGTGATACCGTCTTCGACCGATGTCAGCGTCGCGTTCGCCTTGTAAAGCTGGCCGCCGAATGCCTCGTTCCACGCGATCCTGTAGTTGCCGGTCTCGGCGAGGATCTCGTCCGTCCGGGCCATGAAATGCGTCTGGATCATACCCACCCAGGGCACCACCGTCGGATGGCTCGACGCCACCGTCAGGTCGATCACCTCCTCCGCGTGCACCGGCATCGCCAGCAGACCCGCGAACAGCGCGTTGCGTAGTACCTTCATGTCAGTCCTCCCCTTTGGTATTGTTACCTTATCGTGAATGTCTGGCTGGAGTTGTTCAGCGTGATGGTGATCGACCCCTCGTTCACCAGCCACGGCCGCACCGTGAACCGCCGCGCGCCCGCCTTGTGCATCGGGTCACGTTCCGCGATGGCGATGGCCTCCGCGCACGACGCGGCACGCACCACGACCATCCCCTCGCCCTCCCAACTTTTCTCGTCGTCGGTCCACATCGGACCGGCGGCGTGCAGGATGCCCTCCGCCTCCAGCCCGACCTGATATTGCAGATGCTCCTCGATCACGGCAAAGACTGGCCCGAGCCCGTCCACCGGCGTCGTGAAAATCGCGTAAAGCTGGCGCTGCAGCATCCCCTTCGAGGCCTCCAGCACCGCTTCGCGCGGCACCGATTTCGGCCCCGCACCCGATTTGTCTTCGCTCATCCCGCACCTCCCCTTGCAAGACGTGTGACCTTCGCAGGCACTTTCCGACCTACCCCGCCCGCGCCTTTGCCAGTTCGGCCCGGATCTCCGCGCCGTGTTCGTCCAGCACCGGCGGCGGCAGCACGTCGAGTTCCGGCGCGCCGTCGAAGTTGTAGGGCGCGCGCACCGTGGTGAAGGTGCCCAGCTCCGAGGACGGCGCCTCCACCTTGATCTTCAGATGCCGCGCCTGCGGGTCCTCCAACGCCTCGTCGGAATCGTAGGCCGGCGAATGCGGCACCTCGTGGTCGCGCAACAGGTCGCACCAAGCATCCCGCGTCCGCGTCAG
The DNA here is from genome assembly GCF_017813235.1 of Sagittula salina. Lineage (GTDB taxonomy): Bacteria > Pseudomonadota > Alphaproteobacteria > Rhodobacterales > Rhodobacteraceae > Sagittula > Sagittula salina. The sequence goes on along the minus strand of NZ_JAGISH010000002.1, from coordinate 165,566 downwards.
GAAGACCGGCGTAAAGTGGTCGATCAGTGCGTCCTGATGCTTGATCCGCTCCAGCCGCTCGGCAAAGCGCGGATCGTCCGTAAGCTGCTCCTGCCCGGTGGCGGCCAGCAGCCCCTCCCAGAACTTGGTGGGCGATGACATGTGGATCGCCACCCATTTCCCGTCCGCGCATTCGAACGTGTAGGACTGTGACACCACAGGGCGCGACAGCGGGCCCATGACCTCGTTCACAGAATAGTAATGCGTGAAGCTGTCGAGGTTGAAATGGCACATGGCCTCCAGCATGGAGATATCCAGCCTGCGGCCCTCGCCGGTCTTCGCGCGTTCCAGCAATGCGGCGAGGATGCCCATGGCGGCGTATTGCCCGGTCACGGCGTCGGCGATGGCGGGGCCGATGACGCGCGGATTGGTCGGTGGGGTCAGCAGCCGCAGGTAACCGCTCGCGGCCTGCGCCACCGTATCATAGGCCGGACGGTCGCGCGATGGCCCGGAGGTGCCAAAGCCCGAGATGGCGCAATAGATCAGATCGGGGCGCACGCGGCGCAGCGCCTCCTCGCCCGCGCCCAGTTTCTCGGCCACGCCGGGGCGGAAGTTCTGGATGAAGACATCCGCCGTCGCCACCAGTTCGTGCAGCACGGCCAGATCCGCCGGATCCCTGGTGTCCAGCGCGATGGACCGCTTGTTGCGGTTGTAGGTCTGGTAATGCGGCGAATAAAGCCCGCCCTTGAAGGTGCGGAACGGGTCGCCGGTGCCGGGCCGCTCCACCTTGATGACGTCGGCACCGAGATCGGCCAGATGCATCCCCGCCGCCGGCCCGGTGATGTAGGTGCCCAGTTCGACCACCCGGATGTCCTTGAGAATCTTCACCATCGGTTCACTCCGCTGCCGTGGACGACCGGGCCGAAGGCTTGCCGTCATAGGCAATGGCAAGGTCGGCCTTGTGCGACATGATGAAACCGATCGACCGCTGGGCTTCCTCGAACAAATGCGCCGACAGCCCCGCCGACCGCGCCAGAAGCGGCACCGCCTTGATCGCCTCCGGCGGCCAGCCCGCGTCGAGGATACACGCCGGGATCGCGCCCGAGACATTGATCGGCAAGGGCCGTTCTATGATGCCCGAGGCGTGCTTGCCCAGCATCCGCAGCGTCTCGATATACTTACCTGAAACGCCGAGTTCGTCGGCAATGGCCAGCAGCCGGTCGGCGCGTGGGTCGCCTCCGCTGTGCTGCGGGTGGCCCAGGCCGGCGACCTTGCGGCGCTGCGCCTTGTGCGCCTTCAGGCTGGCGATGGCGGCGGTCTCGATGTCGGTGCCGTCGGCCTCCGCCTGCGCGATCACCTCTCCCAGATACTGCCCCGCCGCCTCGGAACTGCCCGCCACGACGCTGCCCATGCCCAGCAACCCTGCCGCCATGGCGCCCTGCCATGCGTCCGGCCCCGCCGCCAGCGTCATGCGCGCCGCCTGCACCGACGGCACCAGCCCGTGCTCGGCGATGGCGACAAGGCACGCGTCCATCATGTCGCGCTGCGCCTGTGACGGTTTTTCGCCCAGCACCAGGAGCCAGAAGTAATCGGTGAAATTGATTTTCCCGATCAGGTCCTCGCAGAGGTCGAACCCCCGGACGGTCACGCTTTCGGCGTCCGACGTGGCGATGGCGGTAAAGGACTGGTCCTGTTTTCCGATACGCATGTGATCTCCCACTTTTCGCAATGCGAAAATTTTTGCTCTTGCCGAAAATTATGGACGCGTTTAGCTTTACGTCAAGTCAATTATCGCCGCCATGGCGCGCGATGCCGACCAGGGAGGAAATCAATGCGGGATATCAACCAGTTCACCATTACGGACGCGGTGAAGAAAACTTTCGAAACGGAACAGGGCAGCCGCTTCGAACAGCTATTGCACGGGCTGCTCGACCACCTTCACGACTACACGCGCGAGCATCAGGTCACGCATGAGGAATGGATGGGCGTGCTGAATTTCCTCTATGACTGCGGCCAGATCTCCACCCCGGAGCGGCACGAATTCATCCTGCTGTCGGACGTGCTGGGCTTTTCCGCGCTGGTCGACATGATCAACACCAAGGGCGGCGCGACCGAAGGGTCGAACCTCGGGCCCTTCTACCTTGACGAGGCCCCGCGCAAGCAACTGGGCAGCGACCTGTCGGACGACCGCGACGGGGTCTGCATCCTCGTGCACGGCAAGATCACCGACACCCTGCACAATCCGCTGCCCGGCGCCGTCATCGACACGTGGCAGGCCGACGCGGCGGGCACCTACCCCATTCAGGAACAGGAGCAGGGGCAGGACAAATACGACCTGCGCGGCGTCTTCGAAGCCGACGAGCAGGGCCGGTTCTACTATACCACGGTCCTGCCCAAGCCCTACACCGTCCCCTACGACGGTCCCGTGGGCAGGCTGCTGCGCGCTGGCAACCGCCATGCGTGGCGCCCCGCGCACCTGCATTACATCGTGCGCGCGCCGGGCATGAACGCCATAACCACCGAAGTCTTCTTCGAGAACATGGAATATATCGACAACGACGCCGTCTTCGGCGTGCGTAAATCCCTGATCGCCAAGGTTTCTCCGGCAAAGGATGTCGCCGCGCTGGGCTACGCGCTGGACAAGACCCCCGACGCGGTCTGCGCCTTCGATTTCGTGCTGGCGCCGGAAGGCTGAGCATGGTGGAGACAGGCGAGAAACCGGCCGAATTCGTCGAGGCTCTGGCCAAGGGCATCGGCATCCTCGAGGCCTTTGATGCCGCCAATCCGGAAATGACCCTGTCGGAGGTCGCGCGCCGCGTGGGTCTCAGCCCCGCCGCCGCGCGCCGCTCGCTCTTGACGCTGGAAACGCTGGGCTACATCGGCCGCAGGGAAAAGCGGTTTCACCTGCGGCCAAAGCTGATGGCGCTCGGCTCTGCCTTCTATTTCAGCGCGCGCATCGACGAGGTGCTGCAAGAGGACCTGCGCGGCATCGTCGACCGCTTCGGCGATGCGTCCTCTGTTGGCACGCTGGACGGCGAGGACGTGATCTATGTCGCTCACGTCACCGTGCAGCGCGCGCGCCGCGCGGCGGCCGTGGCGGGCGCACGCTACCCGGCCTACGCCACATCCATGGGACGGGTGCTGCTGGCGGGACTGCCGGACGAAAAGATCGACGCCTACCTGCGCGCCTATACCCCCCGCAAACTGACATCGCGTACCTGCACCAACCCGCAGGCCCTGCGCGCGGCGATCATGGTCGCCCGCCGCGACGGCCATGCCACCACCGTCGACCAGCTGGATTACGGCATCACCGCGCTGGCAGTGCCGATCCGTGGCCCCGACGGCGCCACCATCGCCGCGCTCAACACCTCGGGCTATACCGGGATGATCACCCCCGAACAGCTGGTCGAAGAGCGGCTGCCCGCCCTGCAGGAGGCAGCCAGCCACATCGCACATCAACTGACCCGCTACCCGACCCTGAGGGCGGTACTCGGCGGCTAGAAAAAACGGCTCTGGGAGGAGACAGACCATGTGCAGACTTTGCAACCCCGCGACACCCCGGGCACTATGCCCCGGCAAGGCCCCGTTGATGGCGGCACCGACGGAAAGCAGTTCGGGAACCGCTTCCGGCGCCCGCGCGGCAGAGGCCGCCGCGACACAGATCACCGCCGCCCCCCTGCCCGAACTTTCCGGCCAGAAGGGCACCCGTATCCTGATCAGGGGCGGCGTGGTCATGTCGGTCGACGACGCTGTCGGCAATTACCCGAAGGGCGATGTGCTGGTGGAGGGCACGAAGATCGTCGAGGTCGCCGCGCAGATCGACGCCCCCGACGCCCATGTGATCGACGCCTCAGGCAAGATCGTCATGCCCGGATTCATTGACACTCACCACCACCAGTTCGAAACCGGCCTGCGGTCCTCCCTTTCCGACGCAATCGTGGTCAACGACGGCAAGCCGGAGAACGCGAAGAACTATTACGAAACCATGCTGCTCAATTTCTCGCAGCACTACCGCCCCGAAGATGTCTACATCAACGAACTCTACGGCGGGCTCGCGCAGCTTGACGCGGGGGTGACCACGGTGATGGACGTCAGCCAGATTCACCACTCCGCCGAACACTCCGACGCCGCCATCGAGGGCCTGCGCGACGCCGGCCGGCGCGGCGTCTTCGGCTACTTCGAGGGCTGGTGGGAAGGCAAGGAACACCCCGGCGGCGCCCGCCGCATCCGCGAACGCTACTTTTCCTCCGACGACCAGCTTCTGAGCATGGTCATGGGCGGCGAGATCTACATCGACGGCTACGAGGAGATGTGGAAGATCGGCCGCGAACTCGACCTCCAGATCGCGCTGCACGTCGTGACCACCTTTGGCATGACACCCACCTTTGACGCGCTGGCAAGGAAGGGTGTCTTCGGACCCGACAACATCTTCATCCACATGACCGGCATGACCGACGACGCGTGGAAGGCGGCGGCGGACGCGGGCGCGCATGTCTCGCTCTCGGTCCCGATCGAGATGCACATGCGCCACGGCGAGCCGCCGATCCAGAAGGCGCTCGACCTCGGCATGTCGGTGTCGCTGTCCTCGGACGTGGAATGCACCATGTCGGCGGATTTCTTCACCCAGATGCGCGGCCTGATAACCCTGCAACGGATGCGCGCCAACGAACGCGCGCTGTCCGGGGAGGCGGATCATCCGGCGCTCATGCGCACCGCCGACGCCATCCGCCACGCCACCATCGAGGGCGCAAGGGGCCTGCGCCTGGACCGCAAGACCGGCTCCCTGACACCGGGCAAGGAGGCCGACATCATCCTGCTCGACGCGGAGGCGATCAACGTGGCGCCACTCAACAACGCCCCCGGCGCCGTGGTCACGCTGATGGACCGCTCCAACGTCGACACCGTCATGGTCGCGGGCAAGATCCGCAAATGGCAGGGCAAGCTGCTGGGTCACGACCTCGGCAAACTGCGCCGCGAACTCGAACAGAGCCGCGATTACATCTTCGAAAAAGCTGGTGTGGAACGCGACCTCTTCGCGTAATCTGGGCGACAGGAAGGCCGTCACGCCGACCGGCCTTCCCGACCCGAGGGAGGGGTAGAATGAACCGTCTGATACTCACGACCGCACTGTGTTCCGCCGTCACCGCCGCCTGCGCCGAAGGCGACGCTGCGCGGGGCGAATACCTCGTCCAGTCCATCATGGGCTGCGGCAATTGCCACACGCCGATGGGGCCGCAGGGTCCCGACCACGGGGCCGACCTGTCCGGCCGCGTGGTCGAGGACAGCGCGGCCTTCCGCGCCGTCGCCCCGAACATCACGCCCGCCGGGCGGATCGCCGACTGGTCCGACGCGGACCTTGCCCGCGCCATCCGCGAAGGCATCCGACCGGACGGGTCGATCATCGGGCCACCGATGCCCTTTGCCGCCTACCGGGCGATCTCCGACGATGACCTCTCTGCCATCGTCGCTTATCTGCGCGCCGCGCCGGCGGTGGAAAACGATCCCGGCACCAGCACCTACCACGTCCCGCTGCCGCCCGCCTACGGCCCGCCGACCACCGCCCCCGTCACGGCACCCGCGCCGGGCGTGACCGCAGACTACGGCAGCTACCTCGCGGCGCTCGGCCACTGCATGGAATGCCACAGCCCGATGACGCCAAAAGGCCCGGACTGGAGCCCGGAAGGCTTTGCCCGTGGCGGTTTCGAGTTCCACGGCCCCTGGGGCACCAGCGTGGCACCCAACCTGACCGACCATGAGGACGGTCTTGCGGGCTATTCCGACGCGGAGTTGAAGGCGATGATCGTGCAGGGCCTCCGCCCCGACGGCAGCGCCATGCTGCCCCCCATGCCCTACGGCTACCTTGCCCGGATGGACGATGCCGATCTCGATGCCATCGTGCTTTACCTGCGGGCTATCCCCGGCAAACCCGACATCTGACACACCGGCGGCGCCGTGCCCTGCGGCGCCGCCTCCCACCAACGCATCGCGAGGCTCCCCATGCTCTTTCCCACCACGCTCGTCGGCAGCTACTGCCAGCCCGACTGGCTGATCGACCGCGAAAAGCTCAAAGGCCAGTACCCGCCGCGTACCCGCGCCAGGGAACTCTGGCGCATCCCGGAACCCTTTCTGAAAGAGGCGCAGGACGACGCCACCCGCATCGCCATCCGCGAGCAGGAAGAAGCCGGTCTTGACATCGTCACCGACGGCGAGATCCGCCGCGAAAGCTATTCGAACCGCTTCGCCACCGCGCTCGACGGGCTCGACCTCGACAACTACGGCACGGTGATGACCCGCTCCGGCAGCCCGGTGCCGGTGCCGCGCATCACCGGCCCGATCCGCCGCGCCCGCCCGGTCGAGGTCGAAGACCTGAAATTCCTGCGCGCCCACACCGACCGCAAGGTCAAGATCACCCTGCCCGGCCCCTTCACCATGAGCCTTCAGGCCCAGAACGATTACTACCCCTCCACCGCCGACGCCGCGATGGACTACGCGCAGGCCGTGAAGGAAGAGATCGCCGACCTTTTTGCCGCCGGTGCCGACCTCGTGCAGCTCGACGAACCATGGCTTCAGGGCAAACCCGACATCGCCGAGGACTACGGCGTGGAGGCGATCAACAAGGCGCTCGAAGGCGCTGCGGGCACCACCGCTGTGCACATCTGCTTTGGCTACGCTGCCCTGACAAAGTCCCGCCCCGAGGGCTATTCCTTCCTGCCCCAGATGAAACACTGCACCTGCGACCAGATCAGCATCGAGACGGCGCAGGCGAACCTCGACACCTCCGTGCTGGAGACGTTGCGCGGCAAGACGATCATGGTGGGCGTGCTCGACCTCTCTGACCTGACGGTCGAGACGCCGGAGATCATCGCGCAGCGCATCCGCCGCGCGCTGCCGCATGTGGACGCGGACAAGGTCGTCGTGGCACCGGACTGCGGGCTGAAATACCTGCCGCGGGACGTGGCCTTCGGCAAGATGAAGGCGATGGCGGACGGCGCGGCCATTGTCAGGGCGGAATACGGCTGAGGAGAGAGAACATGACCGACACCACCGAGTTGCGCAAGATCCAGACGCAGGGCGTGCACCACATCACGATCATCGGCGCCGACCGCCAGACCTCCATCGACTTCTGGGAGGGCGTGCTGGGGATGCCCTTCATCTTTGACCAGCCCAACCTGGACAACCCGGACGAAGGGCATCTCTACTTCGACCCCGGCGACGGGCGGCTGATCACCATCTTCACCAATGAAACGCGCAAACCCGACCCCGACCCGGTGCCGGAGGCTACGGGGTCGCTGCATCACCTCGCGCTCAACGTCAGCCAGGCGACCTTCTGGCAGGTCGCCGCACGGCTCGATGCACGCGGGGTGACCCATTCTGGCCCGGTGGATCGCGGCTTCATGGATTCAATCTACTTCCGCGACCCGCTGGGCCTGCGGCTTGAGCTCGCCTCCTACCGGTTCGAGCCGCCCGAAGGCTGCCGCCACGCCGATGTCATGATCGAGGCGCACCGCATCCGCGTCGCGCGCGGCGATCACCACATCGACCGCGAACACCTCGCCGACGCCATCGAACTGCTGGTCCGGCACAGGCAGGGTACGCTGTCCGACGATCGCGGCGCGCGCAACCCTTACTGAACCCCACGCGCCCTGGCGGGCGACATCCTGCGCGCCGGCCTCAGAATCCGCACTTGTCCCGAATGAAGGCCAGCGCCACCGAAAGCCCGTCGGGCGCGATGCCGTGCCCGGTGCCCTTCATCACGTGCGCGTAGACCTCGGTCCAGCCCGCGCCCTGCAACGCCTCTGCCGCCTCCGGCAGCGATTGCACCGGAACCACGTCGTCCATGTCGCCGTGCAGCAGCAGCACAGGCGGGCGCGACTGCACCTCGTCGGCCAGCAGTTCCGGCTGCAGCAGCCGACCTGAGAAGCCGACGATCCCCGCCACCTCGTCCTCCCGCCGCGGTCCGACATGCAGCGACATCATCGTGCCCTGGCTGAACCCCACCAGACAGACCTGCTCCGGCAGCAGGTCCTCGTCCACCATCAGCGCGTCGAGAAAGGCGTCGAGGTCATCGATCGCCCGCGCCATGCCCGCCATGCTTTCCTCTTCGGACGACCCGTCGATCCACGGGATCGGGAACCACTGGTAGCCCATGGGCGCGCCCGCACAGCTTTCGGGTGCGTCAGGCGCCACGAAAAGCGTATCCGGCAGGTGTTCTCCCAGCGGATCGGCAAGCCCCAGCAGATCCGCCCCGTTCGCGCCGTAGCCGTGCAGGAACACCACGCAGGACCGCACATCGCCCGAAACCGGTTCCTTGCGGCCCGTTGTCAAAACCCTCGTCATCGCCTCATCCTTCCCTTGCCTCTCGCGCGGGGCGCCAGCCCGCCTTTGCACCCAGCGATACCCGCAAGCCCGCCGGGATTCGAGCCGGAAAACGGCCCCGCCCCCTCAGGCGATCCCCTCGCGCTGCTTTTCGACATGGTAATAGGCCCAAAGCAGCCGTGCCGCGACCGACCGCCACGGAGCCCAGTCCTCTGCCATGCTGCGCAGCGCGCGTTCCTTCGGGCGCTCCTCCAGCGCGAACAGCATCCGCACGCCTTCTTGCAAGGCCAGATCGCCGGGCGCAAAGACATCGGCGCGGCCGAGGCTGAACATGGCGTAGATCTCGGCGGTCCAGACGCCGATGCCCTTCACCGCCACCAGAGTTTTCACCACATCCGCCGTGGGCATGTCACGCAGCGCGCCGAAATCCACCCCCGCCCGTGCCAGAGCCTGCGCATAGGACGCCTTTTGCCGCGACAGGCCGAGGCCGCGCAGATCCTCCTCGGACGCGGCGGCCACTGCCGCCTCCGTCACCATGCCGCCCGCCTCCAGCCGGGCCCAGATCGCCCGCGCGGAAGCGACACTGACCTGCTGGCTGACGATGGCGCCCAGCAACTGCCCGAACCCGTCGGGACGCAGCCGCAGGGGCAGCGGCCCGGTGGCCTCCAGCGCGCGGGCAAAGCGCGGCTCCCGCGCCGCAAGCCACGCCGCCCCCTCCGCCACGCAGTCCTCGCCCCGGATGATCCGTTCGATCCCGCTCATCTAATGCTCCTTTTCCGGCACCCTGCCCGGCACCTGTCAAAGGCGCAACCTCATGCGCCATCCGCCCCGCCACGACCCGAAGCTTGCGCAAAAGCCCCTGCGTCATGCGCAATTGTACCCCGCACATATTCACCTCTTGCGATGGCTCTGCCACGCTCCTACCACTTCGCCCATGACCAAGCCCCCCCAGACTGCCACGCAGACCGCCACCAACGCCACCACTCCGGCCGACTCCCGCGCCCGCCGTAATGTCACGGTTCTGGTTCTGGCGCAGGCGATCCTCGGCGCCCAGATGCCGATGATCTTCACCATCGGTGGCCTTGCGGGCCAAAGCCTTGCGCCCAACCCATGCTTTGCCACCCTGCCGATCTCGCTGATCGTGCTGGGGTCGATGCTGGCGGCCACGCCGGTCTCCGCCCTGATGCAGAAGCACGGACGCCGCGCAGGCTTCTTCCTTGGGGCGGGCGCGGGCGCGCTGGGTGGGGCCATCGGGGTCTGGGGGCTGTTCTCCAACTCCTTCCCGGTCTTCCTGCTGGGCAGCCTCGTCACCGGTGTCTACATGTCGGCGCAGGGCTTCTATCGATTTGCCGCCGCCGACAGCGCATCGGACGATTTCCGGCCCAAGGCGATCTCTTACGTCATGGCGGGCGGGTTGGCCTCGGCCGTGATCGGCCCGCAACTGGTCAAACTCACTGCCGACGCCTACGTGGTCCCCTTCCTCGGCACATATGCTGCCGTGATCGCGGTCAACCTGATCGGTTCTTTCCTGTTCCTCTTTCTCGACATCCCGAAACCTCCCGTCCCGTCGGAGGACGCTCCCAGAGGCCGCAGCCGTCTGGAGTTGCTGAAAACCCCGCGCATCGCCGTCGCGGTGATCGTCGCCGCCGTCTCCTACGCGCTGATGAACCTCGTGATGACCTCGACGCCGCTGGCCGTCGTCGGTTGCGGCTTTGAAAAGGGCGACGCCGCAAATGTCGTCACCGCCCATGTGCTCGCCATGTTCGCTCCCAGCTTCTTTACCGGTCACCTGATCGCGCGCTTCGGGGTCGAACGCATCATGGCCATCGGCCTCGTGATCCTCGCCGCCGCGGGCGCGGTGGGCCTGTCCGGCGTCGACCTCAGCCAGTTCTTCGTCGCACTGGTTCTGCTGGGCATCGGCTGGAATTTCGGTTTCATCGGCGCGACCTCCATGCTGGCGGGCGCGCACGAGGCGCACGAACGCGGGCGGATGCAGGGGCTCAACGACCTGATCGTGTTCGGCGCGGTGACCTTCGCCTCGCTGGCCTCGGGCGGACTGATGAACTGCTCCGGCGGTGCCCCGCAAGAAGGCTGGACCGCCGTCAACCTCGCCATGGCGCCCTTCCTCGTGTTGGCGGGCGGTGCGCTGATCTGGCTCTGGCTGCGCCCCAAAGACCCGGCCTGAGGCGCGTTCAGACCGGAAACGCCCGATTCAAGGCTCTAACTGACCGGCCTCCGCGCCGCGGGCCAGGGACGCGTCCTTCAACCCGGTCCCGGTCAGGCCCCGATCCAGCGCCGCACGTACCAGCCACGCGATCGTGCGCGCCGCCGCCTCCGCCGAAAGACCGCCCTGCCCGTGAATGTTCGACACGCAGTTGCGCTCGCTATCACGGCGCCCGACGCGCGGAGCGTAGGTGACATAGGCGCCAAGGCTGTCGGCCACCGTCAGCCCCGGCCGTTCGCCCACCAGCAGCACCACCAGCCGTGCGCCCAAGCGGTGGCCGATCTCGTCCCCGATAGCGACGCGCGACTGCTCCGCGAGAACCACCGGACCAAAGGACAGTTCCGGCAGGGCCCCCATCACCGCCCGCGCGACCGCCGCACCCGAGGCTGCGACTGCCGCTGCCGACAGACCGTCCGCGATCACCAGTACCACATCCGGCGGGTTGCCCACATCCAGCGCCGCGCCCTCCGCCAGCCGACGTCCGAGGTCGGGCCGCTTGAGGTAGTCCGCGCGCCCCTCCGCCTGCGACCGCACGCGCACGCTCGCCCCCGGCAATGTCTCCGCCACCGCGTCCCAATCGACGGCGGCATGCACCGCGTCCCGCGCCCGCGCGTGGGCGAGTTGGAAGGCAAGCTGCGCCTGTAACGGCTGCGCGCAGCCCGACCGCCCCAGCCCGATCCGCGCCGGGGTGGCGGCGCGCAGCCGCGCCCAGGGATCCATCGCCACATTCATGACGCCAGCAGACGCCGCGCGGCCGCCCCCTCCGGCAGGAGCCGCCCGTCCTCGACCAGCCCGACCGCCTCCAGCCAGGCCTCGTACTCCGGTGCTGCGCGCAGCCCCATCGTTTCCCGCATATACGCGATGTCGTGAAAGGCGAGGCTCTGGTAGTTCAGCATGACATCATCCGCCCCCGGCACCGCGATCAGGAAATGCACCCCCGCCGTCCCGAGGCAGGTCATCAGAACGTCCATGTCGTCCTGGTCCGCCTCCGCGTGGTTGGTGTAGCAGACGTCCACCCCCATCGGCAGGCCCATCAGCTTGCCGGTGAAATGATCCTCAAGCCCCGCACGCAGGATCTGCTTGCCATCATACAGGTATTCCGGCCCGATGAAGCCCACCACCGTGTTGACGATCAGCGGGTCGATGTGGCGCGCCACCGCCTGCGCGCGCGCCTCCAGCGTCTGCTGGTCGACGCCGTGATGCGCCCCTGCCGACAGCGCCGACCCCTGCCCGGTCTCCAGGTACATGACGTTCTGACCCACCGTGCCGCGCCCCAGTGACAGCGCCGCCTGCCGCGCCTCCTCCAGCATTGCCAGCGTCACGCCGAAACCATCGTTCGCCGCCTGCGTCCCCGCCACCGACTGAAAGACCAGATCCACCGGCGCTCCTGCCTCGATCATCTCCAGCGTGTTGGTCACATGCGTCAGCACGCAGGTCTGCGCCGGAATGCCGTGACGGTCGCGCAACCCGTCCAGCATGTGCAACAGCTCCGTCGCCGTTGCCACGCTGTCCGAGGCCGGGTTCACCCCGATCACCGCATCCCCCACGCCGTAGAGCAACCCGTCCAGCGTCGCCGCCGCGATCCCGGCCAGGTCGTCCGCCGGGTGGTTCGGCTGCAGCCGCGACCCCATCCGCCCCGGCAGACCGAGCGTGGTGCGAAACGCTGTCTGCACGCGACACTTGCGGGCCACGGCGATCAGGTCACGGTTCCGCATGAGTTTCGACACCGCCGCCGCCATCTCCGGGGTCACGCCCTTCGCCAGCCGCGCCAGCCTGTCCGGCAGCACCCGCTCTGACAACAGCCAGTCGCGAAAGCCCCCCACCGTCATCCCCGCCACCGGGGCAAAGGCCGCCACGTCGTGGGTATCGAGGATCATCCGCGTGACCTCGTCCGCCTCATAGGGCACCAGCGGTTCGTCAAGGAAAGCTCGCAGGGGAACCTCCGCCAGCGCCACCTGCGCAGCCACCCGCTCGACCGCCGAGCCGGCAGCGATCCCCGCCAGTTGGTCGCCCGACCGCTCCGGCGTCGCCGCCGCCATCAGCCGTGCCAACCCGTCAAAGCGGAACACCTCCCCGCCGAGCGTTGTGCTGTAAACCGTCATGCCGGGCCCCGTCCGCTCATCGCCGACGATCCTTCCGGCTCCACCTCAGAACTGCAAGGGAATTCAGAGTGGTGCGGGTGAAGGGACTCGAACCCCCACGCCAAAGGCGCCAGAACCTAAATCTGGTGCGTCTACCAATTCCGCCACACCCGCACGTCGGCGCTGAATAGCAAAGCCCCGCGCGGCGTGCGAGGGGAAAATGCATCCCGCCCCACCTCCTGCCCCGCATCCGCCCCTACGGAACCGTGACTCAAAAGAATCACCTTCCGGAACGATCGCATAGCCGGGCGAAAACCCCGTGACTTGGACTGCCTGCTGCGAAACATTAGGCAAAAAACAAGACCAGGCAACCAGAGCAGGACGCCCCCAATGCATCACGAACAGACCCCTCGCGACGCGGGCGGCCTGCCCGCGCGCCATCTGGCGCCGGGCATGGCCATCAACGCACTTCCCCTCGGCACCCCGGTGCTGACCCTCGACGGGCAACTGCCGGTCGAATTCCTCACCCCCGGCGACAGCGTCATCACGCGCCACGCAGGCACCGCACGTCTCGCCGCGCTGCGCCCTTTCCGCCGTCGTGTCGCCGCCGTCGGAATCGATGCCGGAAGCCTCGGCACGCAAAAGCCCGAGCAGGCCGTCACCCTCTGCGCCGCGCAGGAAATCCTCGTGCGCGACTGGCGTGCCGCCGCGCTCTTTGGCGCGCCCCAGGCGCTGGTTCCCGTCGCGCGCATGATAGACGGCACCTTCATCCGCCCGCTCGGCCTGAAGGAACTCACCCTCTTCGAACTGGTTTTCGACACGCCACAGATCATCTACGCCGACGGTCTTGAACTGGCAGCGAACGCGCTCGTCACCGCCTAGGCTGCGCCCGGCGGCGCGGCACACCCAGGCAGGTCCAAAACACTCGCCGGTTACGGGCGACTCGTGACACACTGGGGTCAGTTCCTTTGCCGGAGGTTCCCATGCCGCGCACCGCCCTCTTCCTGGCCCTCCTGCCCGTTGACGCCATGGCCGCGGGCGGCGACACCTCCGCGCCGCCGTCACATCCGCAGTTCAAGACAGGGCAGGTCTGGGAGCCTGCCTCGCAGAAATGCCTCACCGCCCACGCCCCGACGCTGGACGACGCCGCGCGGCTGGTCGCGGTGCGCGAATACGCCTACGACGGGCAGTTCCACATGGCGGCGCTGGTACTCGACGCCATGCAGGATCAACAGGCGGACGGGGTACTGACCTATCGCGGGTTCCTCGCGCGCAGGCGGGGCGCGGCTGCGGAGGCAAGGGCCTGGTACGGTCGCGCGCTGGCGCGCAATCCCGACAACCTGCTGGCGCGCAGCTACACGGGTCAGGGGCTGGTATTCGAAGGCGACCTTGTCGGTGCGCTGATCCAGCACCGCGAGAACGTCGCCCGAGGCGGGCGCGGCACATGGGCCGAGGCCACGCTGGCGGAAGCGATCTCGACCGGCACCGCCTACGCTTACTGAGCCGGGCGCACGGAACCGGCCTCATGAACAGGACCTTTTAACAGAGCCTCCCGAACGGGGTCTCCTGAACAGGATCTGACGCTCCACGGCGCGACTGAACCATAGGCACGCCGGACGCGTGACCGGCGCGCTCAGGAACCGTCCGCCCGTATTCAGCAGGCCGGTACCTTGCGCCCGCTTTCCAGCAGGTTGGAACGGTCTGCCCCCCCCGCCCGCAAGCGTTGGCACGGCTTCGCGTTAGGAAAACCTGCTGCCTCGTGATACCCTTCCGTCACCCCGGCCTGCACGGGGTAACCAACAGGAGTGCAAAAGATGACAAGGACGATTTTCACCGCACTGATCCTGACGCTGGCGCCGCTGGCCGCCAGCGCCTGCCCCTTCCACGACGCACAGGCCATGTCCTGCGCCGAAGGAACGGTCTTCGATGCTGACAGCAAGAGCTGCAAGGTCGTCAGCAGCTGACACACTGTAAGGCGGCCCAATGCAAGCGCTGCAGTTCGCTTGCCTCGGGTCCGGACATCTTCCAGCGGCCCGGGCGAAGTCGCCCGGCCCCATAGTCATGACCCATGACTGTTGTCACCCCTGCTTGGCATCACCCATGGTAGTCGATGCCCATATCGTGGGCATCGACTAGCGGGCGACCCGACGCCCCTCAATCCGGGCGCTCGCGAAAGGCAAGACCCGACCGGAACCGCCCAACCCGCCTGCGGCCGATCGCGCATCCCGCTCCGGTGACCGCCTGATCGTCACCGCCCCCATTCGACTGGATCCTGTTCGACTGGATCCTGTTCGAGTGGGTGCCTGACCGGGACCGCCTTCGCGACTGGACGGAAGGCGATCGTGCCCGTTTCCAACATCCAGCCGGTCCGGGGTCCCCTCAGTTCCGCCGCGCTGACAGCTCTGAAAAGGTCAGCAGCATGTCCTCGAGTTGTTCGAGGTCGTTCATCGTCGCCCGCGGAAGCTTGCGGCGGGATGTGCTTTTCACCCGACGGAGCAGCAGCAGCATTCGCGCCGTGGCGCGCGACATGCTGTCCTGCAGCTCGCCGCCGAACTCCGTCACCAGTTGCCGCGCTTCAGAACCATCCGCCACGCGGCGCTCCGCGAGGAAGCGTTCGATCATGCCGTGCAGGCTTTGAGGAGTCAGGCTGTCCTTCGACAAAGAAGGCACATCCGGGTCCAACAGCCGTGTGTCAATGCTGGTGATCACGCAAACCATCGTCTCGCTCAGGGCCGGGTCGGCGCGCAGTTCCCGCGCGAAATCCGCGCCCAGCCCGTCGGGCAGGCGATGATCGAGCAGAATCAGGTCCGGCGTACGCTCCGCCAGGAAGGCCCGCGCGGCGGCGATGTTCTCGACCTCGAAGGTTTCCATGTCCGACCGGTCCCGGCCGAGACAACGCCGCAACAGCCGGCGGTCAAAGCTATCGTCATCCACCACGAGGCAGCTCCCCGGGCTTCCTGTGGCCTGTGCCAGCCGAGCGGTGGCAGGCGGCGGGAATTCCCGGACCACTGCCTCCTCTTCGTAATGTCTTTGCAAAGCCAACATCGTGATCTCCCCTTTTCCCCGCGCCCCGGTGCCGCTCAATCTGCGCCCCGGCCAGTCAACGGAAAGTTAAGACGCGTCCCCGGAAATCCCGGCAATTCCGTGCAAATTTATCCCTCCCTCGATGCAATCGCCTTAAGGCCCCGGCAACCTTGTAGCGTTACCACATCCCCACGCTTGAGTTTCGGAGACACCCGCATGTCGAACATGACCGCCCTCGCCGCCCTCCCAGGCCCCATGGCGCGCGGCACGCTGCCGCTTTCGCGCAAGGCCAAGGCGGCCATCATCGTCCAGTTCCTGCTCAACGAGGGGTCGGACGTTCCCCTTTCTGCCCTGCCCGACGACCTGCAGGAGGAGCTGACCATGCTTCTGGGCAACATGCGCTACATCAATCGCGAGACTCTGAACGAGGTGGTCAACGAATTCGCCGACGAATTGGAAGCCATCGGCCTCAGCTTCCCCGGCGACATGGCCGGCGCGCTCAGCGCCCTCGACGGGAAGATCAATCCACGCACCGCCACCCGCCTGCGCAAGGAGGCGGGCGTGCGCCAGACCGGCGACCCCTGGGACCGCATCAACGCGCTGCCGCCCGAACGGCTGGAGGAACTGGTGATGTCCGAAAGCACGGAGATCGCCGCCGTCATGATGTCGAAGATCGACGTGGGCAAGGCGGCGCAGGTGCTGTCGCTGCTGCCCGGCGACAAGGCGCGCCGCATCTCTTATGCGGTTTCCATGACCACCGGCGTCACCCCCGATGCCGTCGACCGCATCGGGCTCAGCCTCGCCGCGCAGATCGACGCAGAGCCTGAGAAAGCCTTTGCCAAGCGCCCCGACGAACGCCTCGGCGCGATCCTCAACTACTCCAACGCCGCCGTGCGCGACGAACTGCTGCAGCAGCTTGAGGAGGAGGACAAGGACTTCGCCGACGCCGTGCGCAAGGCGATCTTTACCTTTGCCAACATCCCGGAACGGCTCAACGCCATCGACGTGCCGAAGATCACCCGCGACGTGCCACCGGACACGCTCGCCACCGCCATCGCCGCCGCCACATCGGAAGAAGACGGCCGCACCGCCGAATTCCTGTTGTCGAACATGTCCAAGCGCATGGCCGAATCCCTGCGCGAGGAGGCCGCCAACAAGGGCTCGGTCAAACCGAAGGTGGGCGAGAAGGCGATGAATGCCGTGGTTTCCGCCATCCGCGACCTCGTCTCTGTCGGGGAGATCGAGCTGCTGGACCCCGACGCCGACGAGTAACCCTGCCCCGTTCCTGACCCGCCTTCCACGCAGCCCCGCACCCGACAAAGGCCCCCGGCTCAGCCCGACACAGCCGCGACACGGCTCCCTCCCGCCGCCCCGGCTTGCCGCCCCGGCGGGGCTTGCCTAGAAGGGGGACACCCAGGGCAGGCAAGGACGGCACGGTGAACGACACAGAGCAGGGCAGCCGAGGCGAGCGTTTCGCCGACATGGCGCTGAACGCCTATATCGCGGTCACGGGGCTTTTGCCCGTACGTCGCAGGCTCGCGCTGACCTCCCTGCTGGTGCGCAGACTCGCCGCCCCCGCGCTGGGCTGGTACGACCGGGTGGCGGACAATCTCGATTTCGTCTGGCCGGACACGCCCGCAAAACGGAAGCGCGAGATCGCGGAACGCGCCATCGACAACCTCGCCCGCGCCCTGATCGAGAATTACGACCCCGCCGAGATGCTGGCCCGTGGTGCCGCCTACCCGGTCACCGGGCCGGGCCTGCCAGTGCTGGAGGAGGCGCGCGCCAGCGGCCACCCCGTCCTGCTGATCACCGGCCATTACGGCAGCCCGATCTGCGCCCGCGCGGCACTGGTGGCGCGGGGCTACACCGTGGCGGGGCTGTTGCGACCGATGTCCAACCCCTTCATGAACGCACGCTACATCCGCAATTACCGCGAGGTCGGTGAACCGGTCTTTGAGCAGGGTCGTCGCGGCACTATCGGGCTGATCCGCCACATCCGCGAAGGCGGCATCGCCGCCGTGGCCTTCGATGTCTTCGAAAGCTCCGGCACGCTCATCCCCTTCCTTGGCCAGCCCGCGCCGACCGCGCTGTCCTTTGCCGATATCGCGCTGAAGACGGATGCGCTGCTGATCCCCTATTTCGGCATCCGCCGCCCCGACGGCTTTGGTTTTGACGCGGTGATCGAGGACCCCGTCCCGCACGGCGACCCGCTGGAGATGATGACCGAAGTCACCCGCAGACTTGAGGTCCGCATCGAGGCCGATCCCGGCCAATGGATGTGGACGCACCGCCGCTGGAAACCAAAGCGCGTGGCGAAATACCGCGAAGAGTGAGCCCTGCCAGACGCTGCCTGGACCTGTCGTCCGGCAGAGCGCGCGCATAATCTGTCGGAAATGGCAAATCTGACGGAATTCCGCCGGTCATTTCAGCGCATCGGCTGACGGTGAAACCGTTACTCCAGCCGCGCGGCGGCGAGGATCGGCCCGTATCTCGGTGCCTGCAACAACACCACGACCGGCTGTCCGGCGGGCGAAGGCACCTCCATCTCGAAGGTGCCGGTGCCGTCCCAGCGCGCCGTCACGTCCCAGTCGCGCACGATGTGGGTGTACAGAATCGTCTTTCCCGCGTTCTCTCCCCGGTCGATGGTAACCTCTTGCGCGGGCGCGTAGTGCAGCACGGAAACGTCGCAGGCCTGCATCCGGCCATTGCCCTGCGCGCGGATCAGCACGCGGTCGCCGCGGCGCGTCAGCGTGACCTTGGCGTGGGCGGGCTTGTCCTCGTGCGCCGCTATCAGGTCGGCGACCTCCGCGGGCCGCGATCCCACCACGTCCTCCATCCCGTTGACGACGATCTGCGGCGTATAGATCATCTTCCACCCGCCCGCGCGGGCGTAACCCTTTTGCCGCTTTGTGAATTTCGGCGAGGCGAAGTTGTCTTTCCAGCCGATGTAATCCCAGTAATCCACGTGAAAGGCGAGCGGGATCACGTCGTCGCGTTCTGCCAGTTCCGCCAGCAGCGCATCGGCGGGCGGGCAGCTGGAACAGCCCTGCGAGGTAAAGAGTTCCACCACGACGGGAGCATCATCGGCCTGCACCGCCCCTGCGATGCCCGTCCAGATCGCCAACCCGAGTGCCAGAATTCCGCGCATTGTCCCCTCGTCTTCAGTGCTTGCCCATCGGATGTATCGCGCCCCCCCGACCGGGACCAATCAATCATTTGCGAGAGCCTGTGACAAACTGCTGAATGTCACATGAACGCCAGCCTCGCCCGCGATGGCGCTCGCGCACTGGTCCCCCACTGGCCCCGCATTGGCCATGGAGCGCGCCGCAGGGAATGCCCGCACCGCACCGGGGCCCATAAATATTGCATACAATGGCATACAAATTGCCGCAGGCCCCTTGAGTTGTTTGTTGCGTTGCGGCAAGAGAGGCGCAATCACCCATGTAGTCACCCATCCGGAGGTTCTCATGACCATTCAAGTCGGACACGACAGCGCGGGCACGCGCAAGACGCTCACGGCGGGCGATCAGACGGTCGCCTATTACTCCATCCCGGCGGCCCAGGCCGCGGGACTCGGGGATTTCTCCCGCCTGCCCGCCGCGCTGAAGGTGGTCCTGGAAAACATGCTGCGCTTCGAAGACGGCAAGACCGTGACGCTTGACGACATCAAGGCGTTCTCCGACTGGGCCGCCAACGGCGGTCGCGGCGACCGTGAACTGGCCTACCGTCCGGCGCGCGTGCTGATGCAGGACTTTACCGGCGTTCCCGCCGTGGTCGACCTTGCCGCGATGCGCGACGGGATCAAGGCTCTGGGGGGCGACGCGCAGAAGATCAACCCGCTGAACCCGGTCGACCTCGTGATCGACCACTCGGTGATGATCGACGAATTCGGCAACCCGCGCGCGTTCCAGATGAACGTGGACCGCGAGTACGAGCGCAACATGGAGCGCTACACCTTCCTCAAGTGGGGCCAGAGCGCGTTCGACAACTTCCGCGTCGTGCCCCCGGGCACCGGCATCTGTCACCAGGTGAACCTCGAATACCTCAGCCAGACCGTCTGGACCGACAAGGACCAGAACGGCGAGTTGGTCGCCTACCCCGACACGCTGGTGGGCACCGACTCGCATACCACCATGGTCAACGGCGCCGCCGTGCTGGGCTGGGGCGTCGGCGGGATCGAGGCAGAGGCCGCCATGCTGGGCCAGCCGATCTCCATGCTGATCCCCGAGGTCGTCGGCTTCAAGCTGACCGGCGAGATGGTCGAAGGCACCACCGGCACCGACCTCGTGCTGAAGGTCGTCGAGATGCTGCGCGCCCACGGCGTCGTGGGCAAGTTCGTCGAATTCTACGGCGAGGGTCTGGACAACCTGCCGCTGGCGCAGCGCGCCACCATCGCCAACATGGCCCCCGAGTATGGCGCCACCTGCGGCTTCTTCCCGATCGACCAGGAAACCCTGCGCTACCTGCGGGTGTCGGGACGCGAGGAATCCCGCATCGCGCTGGTCGAAGCCTACGCCAAGGAGAACGGCTTCTGGCGCGACGCGTCCTATGCGCCGGTCTACTCGTCGACGCTGGAGCTGGACATGGGCACCATCGTGCCCGCGATCTCCGGCCCGAAGCGTCCGCAGGACTACATCGCCCTGACCGAGGCAGGCACTGCCTTTGCCGAGTACATCAAGGGCGTGCGCGACGGCCAGGACGTCACCCCCGCCGCCGAGGTGCGCTGGGAAGGTGAAGGCGGCGCGCCCGAGCCACGCGACATCCCCGGCGACGAGGGCAATCACAAGCGCGGCTACGTGGAAACCTCCGACGGCAACTACCAGCTGCACGACGGTTCCATCGTGATCGCCTCGATCACCTCCTGTACCAACACGTCGAACCCCTACGTCATGATCGGCGCGGGCCTGGTGGCGAAGAAGGCGCACGAACTCGGCCTCAACCGCAAGCCCTGGGTGAAGACCTCGCTCGCACCGGGAAGCCAGGTCGTCTCCGAGTACCTTGAGGCCGCCGGCCTGCAGGAACACCTCGACGCCATCGGCTTCAACCTCGTGGGCTACGGCTGCACCACCTGCATCGGCAACTCCGGTCCGCTGGACGCCCCGATCTCCGCCGCGATCAACAAGTATGACCTGGTGGCAACCTCGGTGCTCTCGGGCAACCGCAACTTCGAGGGCCGCATCTCTCCGGACGTGCGCGCCAACTACCTCGCCTCGCCGCCGCTCGTTGTGGCCTACGCGCTGGTGGGCGACATGAACGTCAACATTGCCACCGACGTGATCGGCCAGGACAAGGACGGCAATGACGTCTACCTCAAGGACATCTGGCCGACGTCGAAGGAAATTGCCGACCTGGTGCAGAAGACCGTCACGCGCGAGGCGTTCCAGGCCAAGTACGCCGACGTCTTCAAGGGCGACGAGAAGTGGCAGGCGGTCGAGGTGAACGGCGGCGAGACCTACGACTGGCCCGCCACCTCCACCTACGTGCAGAACCCGCCCTACTTCAAAGGCATGTCGAAGGAGCCGGGCACGATCTCCAACATCGAGGGCGCCCGCGTGCTGGCCATCCTCGGTGACATGATCACCACCGACCACATCTCCCCGGCGGGTTCCTTCAAGGATACCACCCCGGCGGGCAAGTATCTGGTGGAGCGTCAGGTGCCGGTGCGGGAGTTCAACTCCTACGGTGCGCGTCGCGGCAACCACGAGGTCATGATGCGCGGCACCTTCGCCAACATCCGCATCAGGAACGAGATGCTTGACGGCGTCGAGGGTGGCTACACCAAGGGCCCCGACGGCGCGCAGACCTCGATCTACGATGCCGCCATGGCCTATCAGGACGCCGGCGTGCCGCTGGTGATCTTCGGCGGCGAGCAGTACGGCGCGGGCTCCTCGCGCGACTGGGCGGCCAAGGGCACCGCGCTGCTGGGCGTGAAGGCCGTGATCGCCGAAAGCTTCGAGCGCATCCACCGCTCGAACCTCGTCGGCATGGGCGTCATCCCCTTCGAGTTCACCGGCGGCGACACCCGCAAATCGCTGGGCCTGACGGGCGACGAAACCGTCTCCATCCACGGCCTCGACACGGTGAAGCCGCTGCAGGAAACCGCCTGCACGATCACCTACGGCGACGGCAGCACGAAGGAGATCACCCTGAAGTGCCGCATCGATACCGCGATCGAGGTGGAATACATCGAGCACGGCGGCGTCCTGCACTATGTGCTGCGCAACCTCGCCTCCGAAGGCTCCGTGGCCGCGGAATAACCGCCCCACCCCAACACCAAAAGGCGCCCTGCGGGGCGCCTTTTTTGTTTGGCAAGGGAGAAAAACCTGTGAAGCAGCATTGGTCGCGCATGCAACGTCCCCCCGCCGTACGCCGAATGCCTTTAGGGGTTACAGCGAGCTAGAAAAAATCTTAGTGAAGTCGAAATCTCCACCGCACCAGATGCGAAGAAAGAAAAGCTCTATGACATCTTGGCGGAGCCCGCCAAGATGTAAGTAAAGCTCGCACTCGCTATGAACGGTTCGCAGATCTGGCCCGGTCACTTGCGGGGTTGAGTGCAGACATTGAGCGTGAAAGTGCGCGTCCCTGGTGGCCGTGGTTTGAGAAGATCATGGGGCTTCTCGACGACGCCAAAGAAGCCGAGCCCAAACTGCCCAAGCCCCCAGAGATTAAGAAAATCGAACCACCTCGGAAAGAGTTGCCGAGGGCTGATGGCGGATATGGGACCGGCGGCCGAGATCTTGACGACGAAATTCCTTTTTGATCGAACCGATCTCGCTTCCAACCAATATTCGCCGACGCGAAGCGTGCACCGACGAACGGGGTATCTTGACTTTTGAATGCCCGGCACCTGGGTCCGGTTTCTGCACTTGGCGTTCAATCATGTTGGCCGTAACGCCCTTCGGTTCCCCCCCCCGGCAAACCCCCGCCACCGGGCGCGGGGTGCGACACCCTGTACGCTTTCCGCGCGCGGGTCCCGGGTTTAATCCGCCGCCTTCGTCCCCATCTTCCGAGACGTCCCACCGGCCCCCGCGGCCGCCCGCAACCCTGTCCGACGCGGACCGACCCGAACAACCGAGGCCAGCCATGAAACTCCTTACCCTGATGCAAGCCACGGCCCTCGTGGTCCTCGCCCTCATGGGTGCTCTCGCCGCCGCCGAACAGCCGCCTGTACCCTGCGCCCCTGCCCACCGCACCGCCTGCGATCACTGACCGCCCCCGGCACGTTCCCTGTCACCCCAGGCAAACCCCGCCCCATGCGGCGCGCGAACAGAAACCCGCACGCCGCAAGCCCGGCCCGCCTCTCCGGTCACGCGCCAACGGCGGGGAAAACAGCGCCCGCCCCCTGCTTCTGCTTGATAAAAATACTCAACGGCGGTCAGCCCCGGCGCCCCGTATCCGAATCCACGGCGACCCGGCATCCGGCGGCTCTCCCTCGGAAAAGTCTTACGATCCCCTGAAGGTATACCGCCAAGCCATTGATTTCACTGCATCGGAGGACTGTCCCTGCGTGGGACACGCATCATTGCGCCGCCAAAGCCTGTTCCAGCGCGGGCAGGAACCGCTGCTCGTAATCCGACCCCACGAGGGGCCCCACGAACTTGAAAACCACGGTCCCGTCGCCATCGAGGATGAAGGTCTCCGGCGGCCCGGTGACGCCCCATTCGATGGCCGTCCGCCCGGCCGGATCAAAGGCCACCCCCGCAAAGGGATTGCCTTCCTCGCCCAGGTATTTCGTGGCGTTCCCGGCCTGATCCTTGAAGTTCACCCCGAGGATCGTCAGCCCTTGCGCCTGCATCTCCATGAGCCTGGGATGCTCTGCCCGGCAGGGCGGGCACCACGAGGCCCAGAAGTTCACCAGCGTCACCTCGCCCGAGGCCAGCATCTCGCGCGTGATGCCCGGATAGCCCGCCAGCGGCTCCGCCGTCATCTCAGGCGCGGGCTCGCCATCAAAGACGCTCTCCAGCCGATGCGTCTCGTCCGAGTTCTTCAGCCCCAGATACGCCATCACCCCGAAGGCGGCAAAGATCAGCGGCGGCAGCACCATCAGCGGCTTAATGGCCATCGCGACGCCCCTCCACCTGTTCGAGGTCCCGTTTCACCCGGCGCGACCGGCGCAGCGAAAGCCACACAAACATTGCGATCAGCCCCAGAGAGACCGCATAAGAGGACAGCACCGCGCCCGCATATTTCCCAAGTTCCGGCATCATGTTCCCCACCTCAGGCCATCCGTTCCCGTGCCAGCAAGGCGCGTGTCCGCCGCGCCCGGATCTCTGTCTGGGTCCGCAGGAAAACGAGCGCCACGAAAAGCACCGCAAAGCCCGCCATGCAGACGAACAAGGGCACCGCGTAGACGTTGGAGACCCGCTCTTCCGTATCGCCCGCGATCGCACCCGCCCGCATGACCGACGCGCCCTGATGCAGACCCTGGTTCCAGAAATTCACCGCGTACCGCGACAGGACCGCAAAGACCGACCCCACGAGGCACAGGATCGACGTCAGGTCCGCCGCCGTGTCATCGTTCTCGATCGCGGACCAAAGCGCCATGTACCCAAGGTAGAACAGGAACAGGATCAGGAAGGAGGTCAGGCGCGGATCCCATGCCCACCAGGTGCCCCACATGGGCTGGCCCCAGATCGCCCCCGTCGCCAGCGCGATCACCGTCATCAGCGCCCCCACAGGCGCCGCCGCCCGCGCAGCCAGCGCCGACACATGGTGCCGCCGCACGATCCAGATCAGCGAGGCGATCAGCATCATCAACCAGGCATTGATCGCCATCAGCGCGGCCGGAACGTGCAGGTAGATGATCTTGACCGTCGCCCCCTGCCGGTAGTCCTCCGGCGTCAGGAAAAACCCCCAAAACAGGCCAACCGCCATCAGCACCAGCGCCAGCCCCGACAGCCACGGCAGAAGCCGGTCCGCGGTACGGATGAACTTCACCGGATTGGCATATTCCCAGATCGACGCCATGGCGCTCCCTATCGTTGGTTCCGGCCGTTTACACCCGAAATCCGCCCGCCGCGCAACATCCGGTCGAACAAACCCCCGCGACCAATCGCCTTTGTTCCGGTTACGCGGTGGCGCAGGCCGGGGCCTTCGCAATCGCACAGTCCCTGCGCGATTCGCCCTCTTGCGAAGTGAACAGAACAGTTTAGCTACCCGTCATCCGCCGTTCCACACGGCACGCACTTTGACCAAAACGGGATCAAAACATGCTCAAGGACCTCATGACCTGGCGCTACGCCACCAAAGCCTACGACCCGGCGCGCACGCTGCCCGAAGACAAGCTCGAAGCCATTCTGGAAGCAATCCGCCTGGCGCCCACCTCTTCCGGGACACAGCCCTTCGAGGTTTTCGTGGTCACCAATCCCGAGATCAAGAAGTCGCTCGGCATGATGGGCATGAACCAGGCCGCCACCGAGAACGCCAGTCACGCGCTCGTTTTCGCCAGCTGGGATACCTACACAGAAGAGCGAATCGACAGCGTTCACGCAGCGAGCGAGTCAGTGCGCGGCAAATCCGAGTTGGCGGACCGCTATTACACCGGGCTCAAGGGCCTCTACGTTC
Organism: Sagittula salina; assembly: GCF_017813235.1. Taxonomy (GTDB): domain Bacteria; phylum Pseudomonadota; class Alphaproteobacteria; order Rhodobacterales; family Rhodobacteraceae; genus Sagittula; species Sagittula salina. The sequence goes on along the minus strand of NZ_JAGISH010000002.1, from coordinate 140,375 downwards.
CGCGCGACCCGGCGATAAACGCCGAACATGCCGCGCGGCAGGCCTATATTGCCCTTGGCTTTGCGATGCTTGCCGCCGCCGAACAGAAGGTCGATGCGACCCCGATGGAAGGTTTCGACCCCGCGCAGGCGGACAAGGTGCTCGGGCTTGCCGAACGTGGCCTGAAATCGCAGGTGATCCTGACACTTGGCTACCGAGGCGACGGCGACTGGCTGGAGGGCGCGCCCAAGGTCCGCAAATCCGCCGAAGCCCTCTTTACCCGCGTGGCCTGACGCATACCGCGATCGGGCTCATGGGCCTGATCGCCAGGATTTCGGGTCGGGGGACTCCCCCGACTTACCTGAGGTTGATCCGCAATACGGCCGCGCTGGCAAACGGCAGCAACGCCAGCGCGCCAAAGCTGATCCCCGCCAACATCAGCAGCGGCACCTGCACGTCCAGGCCTTCAGCGCCGCGCCGCGCCACTTCGGCGCCAAAGATCAGCGTCGGCACATAAAGCGGCAGCACCAACAGAGACAGAAGCAGCCCGCCGCGCTTCAGCCCGACTGTCAGCGCCGCACCGAAGGTGCCAATCACCGACAGCGCCGGCGTTCCCAGCGCGAGGCTGACGAAGACCCAGGAATAGCCCCCGAGCGGCAAGTTCAGCAGCACGCCCAACACCGGCGCGGCGACCACAAGCGGCAGCCCCGTGGTGATCCAGTGAGCCAGCGCCTTCACCGTCACGATGCCTTCCATCGGAAGGGGCGCGGTGGCCAGCAGGTCAAGCGATCCATCCTCCCAGTCGAGCGCAAGGATACGGTCCAGCGACAGCAGGCAAGCCAGCAGCGCCCCGATCCACAACACGCCCGGCGCGATCCGCGCCAGAAGTCCCGTGTCCGGCCCGACGCCGAAAGGCACCAGAACCGTCACGATCAGGAAGAACGCGAGGCCAAGGCCAAAGCCCCCGCCCGCGCGCACCGCCAGTCGCAGATCCCGGACCAGCAGCGCGATCACAGGAAGGCCTCGTCTTCCACGGCCGCACGCGGCTTCGCCTTGAAAGGCGTCACGTCCAGCACGTCCGCCTCCAGTCCGAGGTCGATATGCGTCGCCATCAACGCCGAACCGCCACGCGCCAGATGCCCGCGCACCGCGTCCGCGAACAGCGCGACAGAGGCCGCGTCAAGCGAGACAGTCGGTTCGTCCAGCACCCAGACCGGCCGCCCGGTGACCATCAGACGTGCCAGCCCCAGCCGCCGCTTCTGCCCGGCGGACAGCGACCCGGCCAGCCGGTCCTGCAAGGACAGCAGATCGAAGGCCGCCATCGCCCCGGCAATATCCGCGAACCCAAAGACCTGTGCCCAGAAGGTCAGGTTTTCCGTCACCGTCAGCATGGATTTCAGACCGTCGGCATGGGCGGCATAGGCGATGCGTTCGCCCGCACCCTCTACCGCGCCCGCCGTGGCGGGCTGCAATCCCGCAATTGTGCGCAATAGCGTGGTCTTGCCCGATCCGTTCGGCCCGCGCAGCACCAGCGCTCGACCAGGGTCCAGCACAAAGGAGACCCCTTCGAGAACCGCAACACCGCCGCGCGCCACGGTCAGATCGTCGGCACGCAATGTCCTGTCGGTGTCCGAATTTTCCATGAAAATTCGCCCCTCCCGAACCGTCAAACAGGCAGCGCCGCCAGCGCCACCCTGCATCCTTCGGAAATCAGCACGTTGTAGGTCCTGCAGGCGGACGGCGAATTCATAACCTCCACCCCCAGCCCCGCGCCCTCCAGTGTGTCGCGAAGCGCGGGCGGCAGATGCGCGATTTCCGCGCCGGTGCCGACAAAAAGCACATCGACCTCCCCCACAAAGCCCAGAAGCGCCTCTGTGTCGTGCATCCCGTTCCAGCCCGCCTTCCCCTTGTCCCAGAGCAGAAGCGCACCCTCGTGTACCTCCCCCGCGACTCGGAAGAAGCCCGGCCCGTAGCCATCGACGGGTCGGGCATCCCCGAACTGAACCTCGTTCAGCCGCATCCTCAGACGTTTCCGTCGCCAAACTGTGTGCCGGCGGCGTCATCCGTCTTTGACCAGTCGCGTTTCACGCCGGTACGCAGCAGGATGGCCGAGGCCACGAAGATCGACGAATAGGTGCCGACAAAGATGCCCCATGTCATCGCAAATACGAAACCTCGGATCACGTCGCCGCCCAGCGCCAGCAGCGCAAACAGCGCCAGCAGCGTGGTCAGAGAGGTCATGATCGTGCGGCTCATCGTCTCGTTGATCGACAGGTTCAGCACCTCTCTGAGCGGCTTGGACTTGTACTTGATCAGGTTCTCGCGCACCCGGTCGAAGACCACCACCGTGTCGTTCAGCGAATAGCCGACAATGGTCAGCAGCGCCGCGATGATCGAAAGGTCGAACTTGATCTGCAACTCGGAGAATATGCCGATGGTCAGCGCCACGTCATGCACCAGAGCCAGAACCGCCCCCAGCGCGAACTGCCATTCAAAGCGCAGCCAGATGTAGACCAGCACCGCGCCGATGGCGAGCGTCACAGCCAGAATCGCCGTCCGGATCAGCTCGCCGGATACCTTCGGCCCCACCGATTCCACGGAGACGAACTTGATGTCGGGGGCGACTTCCTGCAGCGCGGCCTCCGCTTCTGCGAGGCGCTCCGCGCTGACGGCGTTCTGTTCGTCCTCGGCCCCGATGCGCACCATCGCCACGTTCTGGTCTGCGTCGAAGGTCGGGTCGAAGACCTCCGTGATGATGACATCCTGCAGGCCCAACGTCGCAAGCGCCCCCCGGTAGGCGCCGACATCCACGGCCTGCGCGCTCTCGGTCCGGATCGTGGTACCGCCCTTGAAGTCGATGCCGTAGTTCAGCCCCTGCACAAAGAAGCTGATCAGCGCGAGTACGACGGCAAAGCCGGAAATACCGAGCCAGATCTTCGAACGGGAAAAGAAATCCCAGAAGGTCTCGTCGGGGACAAGTCTCAGGCGCTTCATGTCAGACCTCAATCGTCTTGGGGCGGGTGCGTTCGAACCAAAGCACGATCAGCAGGCGCGTCACGAAGATGGCGGTGAACACCGAGGTGAAGATGCCGAGACCCAGCGTCACGGCAAAGCCTTTCACCGGGCCGGAGCCCACGAACCACAGGATCGCAGCGGTAATAAGCGTGGTGATGTTGGCGTCGATGATGGCCGAAAGCGCGCGTTCGTAGCCCAGTTCGATCGCCCGCGCGGGGCCCTTGGCGGACTTCAACTCTTCGCGGATCCGCTCGAAGATCAGCACGTTGGCGTCCACCGCCATGCCGACGGTCAGCACGATGCCCGCAATGCCCGGCAGCGTCAGCGTCGCCCCCAGCATCGAAAGCGCACCCAACAGCAATGCCACGTTCAGGATCAGCGCGATATTGGCGAAGATCCCGAACAGCCCGTAGGTCGCGAACATGAAGCCGAGCACCAGCACGAAGGCCACCGATGTCGCCAGTTTGCCCGCGTCGATGCTGTCCTGCCCCAGTTCCGGGCCGACGGTCCGTTCCTCGAGGAAATCCAGCCCGGCGGGCAACGCACCCGCGCGCAGCAGCACGGCGAGGTTGATGGTCTCCTCCACGGTGAACTGGCCGGTGATGATACCGGACCCGCCGCCGATGTGGCTTTGGATCACAGGGGCGGAAATCACCTCGTCGTCCAGCACGATGGCAAAGGGCGAGCCGATGTTGGCTGCGGTATAATCGCCGAACTTGCGCGCGCCGGTGGTGTTGAACGTGAAGCTCACCGCCGGACGGCCATTCTGGTCAAAGGTGTTCTGCGCGTTGGTCAGCTCTTCGCCGGTGACGACGGGCGACTGCTCGAGGATGTAGAACAGGCCCTCCTCGTCCATCGCCGGCAGGATTTCGTTGCCGGCGCCGGGGGCCTCGTCGGCATTCGTCGTCCGTGATATCACCGACTGGAAGGTCAGCTGTGCCGTGGTGCCGATGATCGCCTTCAGCTCAGCGGCGGACCCGATGCCCGGCACCTGGATCAGGATGCGGTCCTCGCCCTGACGTTGGATCGTCGGTTCGCGCGTGCCGACCTCGTCGATGCGGCGGCGGATGATCTCGAGGCTCTGCGCCATGGTGCGGTCGTCGGTGGCCTGTTTCTCGGCTTCCGACAGCGTCACCACCAGCTCGTCGCCATCGCTCGTCACGTCGAGGTCATGCGTGCCTGCGCCGGTCAGCGAAACCACCGGCTGGCGCAGCGTCTGCACCAGTTCGATGGCCTTCGGCATGGCGTCCGGGTTCGACACCAGCCGCACCCGCAGCTCGCCCTTGTCGACGGCGGCGGAGTTCCAGCGGATCGTGCCCACCGTGCCGCGTTCGGCGCGCAACACGCGCAGCACCTCCGGCCACAGGCTTTCCATCCGGGATTTGTAGACATCTCCCAGCCGCACTTCGGCCAGCAGATGCGCGCCGCCACGCAGATCAAGCCCGAGGTTCACCAGCCCGGAGGGCAGGAAGGAGGGCCATTCGCCCTCCGCTGCACGATTCTCCGGTGTATCGGCGCCCTTCTCGATGGCCGCGACGGCGTCGTTGTGGCTCTCCACGCGGGAGTAGAACAGGTTCGGCATCGCCAGAACCAGGCCCACCGCGACGATGAGCCAGATGGTCCAGCGCTTCCAGGCGTCGATCAGCAACATGGGGTATCAGGCCTCGGCGGGGTCGGTCTTGGACTTCACCGTGGCGATGGTGGCGCGCATGACGCGGACCTTCACACCCTCGGCGATCTCGATTTCCAGCTCGCTGTCGTCCTTGACCTTGGCGACCTTGCCGATGATCCCGCCCTGCGTGACCACGATGTCATTGCGCCGGATGGCCTCGATCATCGCCTTGTGTTCCTTCACCTTCTTCTGCTGCGGGCGGATGAGGAGAAAGTACATGATGGCGAAGATCAGGCCCATCATCACAAAGGAGGAAAGGGTCTGCTGGTCCATGGAGGCGCTCCTGTCTGGTTCCTGTCGGATCGTTGCTGTTATCGGACGGTCCGGTGGAGCCTTCCGCGAAATTGCGCGATACCTATGCCCGCTTTGCGCGGGATGCAAGGCGGCTGGCCGGGCCGGGCCGCCTCTGTTCAAGGTTTCGTAAACCCTGGCGCCACCATATTTCAACCTCCGGGTGCCAGCCCTCGCCTGCCATCCCCCGTTTGGCTCCGTTCGCCTTCCCGCGCGCCTGCCCGCCGCCCCGCGCGGGCCGATCAAACCCATGGACGGCGCGCTTGACCGGCGTACCATGCGCGCCGTCACCCATCCGGAGTCCGCCGTGCGCGCCTTGTCCCCTTGCCTCCGCAGGCCTGCCCGCCTCAGCCGTCTCGCCCCTCTGACCGGCGTAATGGCTCCGGGCCTCATGGCACTCATCCTCGCCGCAGTGCCCGCACAGGCAGCGGAACCCGCCGTTGGCCGCCTCAACCTCTCAGGCTACCGCCACCGCGAAATGTGCACCGCCAGCCTCGTCGCCCCGGACAAGGTACTGACGGCGGCCCATTGCGTGACCATGCCGCAGGACGGACGCCTGAAACGACTGGGCGACATGACCTTCGTCGCGGGCTGGGACGGCCAGAGCCACGGCGGAGCCGCGCGCGTGGCCGCCGTCACCGTCCACCCGCAGGCCTACAGGGAGGGCCGCTTGGACCTTGCACATGACGTGGCGCTCGTCACCCTCGCCCGGGCCATCGCGCCTGCCCCCCTGACCACCGGCTCGGGCGGACTGCCGGGGCCGCTGACCCTGATGGGCTACCAGAAATCCGCGCCCCACCGGCTGACCGAAACCCCCTTCTGCTACGGGGAGGCGGCAGGCACCCTCTGGCGCATCCGCTGCCGGGTGGAGCCGGGCCAATCCGGCGGCCCGGTCTTCGCCGGAGGCGACGCGTCGCGCCGCATCGTCGCCGTGATCTCCGCAGTCTCGGAAGAAGAAGCCCTCGCCGTCCCCCTCGACGCCTGGCTCATCGATCAGCTCACCCCCTGAACTCGGAAGCTTCAGTCGCCATCAGTGACGGGCGCGCCCACCAAAAACCTGCGCGCGCCCCCTTGCCGGGATCACACCCAAGCTTCTTTGGTTCCAAAATACCGCGGGGGAGTCGCTCCGCAGGAGTGGCGGGGGGCAGCGCCCCCAATCTCGTTCGATGCGCCCACCCGCGTTCAAACAGGAAGCGCCTCCCTCACGCCATCAATCGCTGCCCACAAGCCCGGACAGGTGGCGGGAGGCCACCGTCCGTGCCCCGGCTCCACCCGCACGTCTGTTTCTCCCTGGCCCCAATACCTCCGGGGGGTGTCTGCGTACCGCGCGGACGGGGCAGCGCTCCCTTCCCGCTTTCGAACCGTGGCAACATGAGGATGGTGTTTCGAATGCCCGGCTTGCCAAGTCGTGTCACCTGGGGCCGCTGCACGTAATGGCATAGCTGGACCCCCTGAACCATCACCACCGGTCGAACGACCGCGCCCCTCCCCCGCGAAACGCGGGCGAGACGTCAGACAGACCGGCCGTCCAGCACCCGGATCTCCCCGTTGAGGTCCCTTGCCAGCGCATCCCGGAAAACCACCGCGTCGACGCCCTTCACCGACAGCACCGCGCCATCGGGCCCGTCGCGCAGCGCGTGGTCCGGGGCGCCGCCATCTTCCGACAGCAGCGCCCGGTCGTAGACCAGCACCTCCATCACCTCGCCGCGGCCGAAATCCTCGACGATCACGGGCGCATCCTCCTGCCCGTCCTCCACAAGGTTGGTAAAGAAATCACGCCCCGCGCCACCCACCAGCGTGTCGCCATCGTTACCCACCAGCCAGTCGTCGCCCGCGCCGCCCGTCAGCAGGTCCGGCGCGTAGGGCGAGTCCGGGTGCAGATCCAACCCGTTGATACGGTCGTCGCCCGCGCCGCCATCGACCGCATCCGCGCCGCCCGTGGCAAGAATCACGTCATCGCCCGGCCCCCCCAGCAACGTGTCACTGCTCCAGTCGGGGTTCACCAGCCCGGCGTCGGACCGGGCCTTCTCCAGCCCCAGAGGCCAGTCGGAGATCGTGTCGTTCCCCGCCCCGCCATCCACCTGATCCGCGCCACCGCCAGGCAGGATGTAGTTTGCTGCGGCATCGCCTTCGATCTGGTCGTCCCCGTTGCTCCCGGCGACGTTGTTTCCGTCCCGGAGAACGTCTTCCCCCAGTTCGGCAACATCGTCCACGGCCGATTGAATGGCCATCAGGACCATCGCCCCGATGACAGCGAGCAAGCCAAAACCCATCGGTCATCTCCTCGATCCCGGCGCGCCTCGATCGACCGGGTTTGCCGACATCCTCCGGGATTCGCGGAAACATCCGGTTAAGCGCGAAACACATCGTCCCCGACCGGGAAACAACGCCACCCGAACGCGACGGACCGGCCCCTACCCTCCCCGCAAAAGATCGGGCATAAGCAGGGCGACTCGTCAGCCTTGGAAAGGGAAAGTGATGCACGACATCCGCGCCATCCGCGAAAATCCGGCCGCATGGGACGCGGCGCTCTCCCGTCGCGGGGCGGAACCGATGTCGTCACAGGTGCTCGCGCTCGACGAGGCGCGCCGCGCCGCCATCCACGCCGCCGAAACCGCGCAAGCCGAGCAGAACAAGGCCTCGAAGGAAGTCGGCAAGGCCAAGGCCAGCGGCGATGAGGCCGAATTCGAGCGCCTGCGCGCTCTGGTCGGCCAGAAAAAGGCCGAAGTGGCCGACATGAACGAACAGGCGAAAGCGCTGGACACGCAGTTGACCGACCTGCTCATGGGCGTGCCCAACCTGCCGCTCGCCACCGTGCCCGACGGCGCGGACGAGGCCGACAACGTCGAACTCCGCCGCTGGGGCACGCCGCGCGCCTTCGATTTCACGCCGAAGGAACATTACGACCTGCCCGGCGTTCTGACGGGCATGGACTTCGAGACCGCCGCGAAGCTCTCCGGTTCGCGCTTCGTGGTGCTGAAGGGCGCCGTCGCCCGCATCCACCGGGCGCTGGCGCAGTTCATGCTCGACACCCACATCGACGACAACGACCTGCAGGAAACCTGGGCGCCCGTTCTGGTGAAGCCCGAGATGATGTACGGCACCGGCCAGCTGCCGAAATTCGGCGAGGACAGCTACGAGACGACCAACGGTTGGTGGCTGATCCCCACGTCCGAAGTCACTCTGACCAACACGGTGCACGGTGACACGGTGGAGGAAAGCACGCTGCCGCGCCGCCTCACCGCACATTCGCAGTGCTTCCGTTCGGAAGCAGGCAGCGCGGGCCGCGACACCGCGGGCATGCTGCGCCAGCACCAGTTCGAAAAGGTCGAGATGGTCACCATCTGCCATCCCGACGCTTGCGAGGACGAACACGACCGCATGACCCGCTGCGCCGAGGCCATCCTCGAAAAGCTCGGCCTGCCCTACCGCACCATGGTGCTTTGCACCGGCGACATGGGCTTTGGCGCGCAGAAGACGCATGACCTCGAAGTCTGGCTGCCCGGCCAAAACGCCTATCGCGAAATCTCCTCCGTCTCCACCTGCGGCGACTTCCAGGCGCGGCGGATGAACGCGCGGTTCAAGCCAGAGGGCGGTGGCAAGCCCGGCTTCGTCGGCACGCTGAACGGCTCCGGCCTCGCCGTCGGGCGCTGCCTGATCGCGGTGCTGGAAAACGGCCAGCAGGCAGACGGATCTGTTTCGCTCCCCGAAGCGTTGCACCCCTACCTCGGCGGGAAGACTCGCCTCACCGCAGAAGGTACGCTGGCTTGAAGATTACCGAACCGACGAAGACCCGCCTGCAAACTTTGGGCTGGGCCTGGGGCCTTGTGCTGGCCACCGCGGCTTTCGTCGGGTCGTATTTTCTCGTGCCCGGATTCAACGGATTCGAACCCGGGCAATTCCCCAGGGTGATCGACGAACCGCCGGTCCAGCCCTCCGGCTACGCCTTCGCGATCTGGGGGCTGATCTATCTCTGGCTGGTGATCGCCGCGCTCTTCGGCGCGATCCGGCGCGCAGAGGATAGTGACTGGTCCGCTTACCGTCCGTGGATGATCCTGAGCCTCGGCGTCGGCGCCACATGGCTGCCGGTGGCCTCGGTCTCACCGCTCCTGGCCACGGCGCTGATCTTCGCAATGCTGGCCGCGGCCCTGAAGGCGGTATTTCGTGTCGGCATCACAGACCGCTGGCTGCAACAGGCCCCGGTGGCGATCTACGCGGGCTGGCTGACGGCCGCGGCCTGCGTCGCGCTCGGCGTGGTGCTGGGCGGCTATGGCATTCTGCCGCCGACGCCCGCAGCGCTGCTGTCGCTCATCCTCGCGCTGCTCATCGCGCTGACCGTGCAATACCGCCTGCACCGCGCGCCGGAATACGGGCTGACGGTGATCTGGGCGCTGGTGGGCGTCATCGTACAGAACACCGACCCGCTGAACACTGCGGTCGTGGGCCTCTGCATCCTCGGAATCATCGCCATTCTCGGCCTGCGCGGCACCGATACCGAGTAGGTCCCGCCCCCAGCGCTGCGCCCGAACGCCCCCGACGTCCAGCCGTAAACAGACGCGACGCCCGCCGACCCGGCGCGGGCCTCTGTTTCTCTGCTTTGCAAATACTCACCCGTCACGGCATAGCCGTGACCCCGAGGCCCCGCCAACCGGCGGGGCCGAGACATCGCGTGCGCGGCCCCGGCAGGGCCGCGCACCGCGTCAGTCCTGCTTCTTTTGCAGCTTGCCCAGGTGCTTGCGGAGCGCGCCGGGCTTCTTAGGACGCCGCCCCTTGTAGGGGTTCTTGTCTGACTGACCGCGCATGTGCAGCCGGATCGGCGTGCCGGGCATGTCGAAATCCTCCCGCAAGCCGTTCACAAGGTAGCGCGAATAGCTCTCCGGCAGCTTGTCGGGGTGCGAACACATCACCACGAAACCCGGCGGGCGGGTCTTGGCCTGCGTCATGTAACGCAGCTTGATCCGCTTGCCCTGGGGGGCGGGCGGCGGGTGCCGCGCGACCATCGCCTCCAGCCAGCGGTTCAGGTTGCCCGTGGTGATGCGGCGGTTCCAGACGGCGTAGGCCTTCATGATGGCCTCCTGCAGGCGGTCCAGCCCCTTGCCCGTCCGGGCCGAGACCGTCACCAGCGGGGCACCGCGCAACTGCGGCAGGACCAGTTCGAACTGATCGCGCAGCCATTTCAGCTTTTCCTGCTTCTCGTCCTCGATGTCCCACTTGTTCACAGCAACGACGACGGCGCGTCCTTCACGCTCGGCCAGATCCGCGATCTTCAGGTCCTGCACCTCGAAGGGGATCGCGGCGTCCAGCAGTACCACCACGACCTCCGCGAATTTCACCGCGCGGATGCCGTCGGAGACAGACAGCTTCTCCAGCTTCTCCTGCACCTTGGCGCGACGGCGCATCCCCGCCGTGTCAAAGATCCGCATCGGCACGCCGTTCCACTCGTGGCTGATCGAAATCGCATCCCGCGTGATCCCCGCCTCGGGGCCGGTCAGCAGACGATCCTCGCCAATGATCTGGTTGATCAGGGTCGATTTTCCCGCGTTCGGACGGCCCACCACCGCGATCTGCAACGGCTTGGCCGCCGTCGGCACCGGAACGGCGCCATTCTCCAGTTCCTCGTCGGTCAGCGCCACGTCCGTTTCCGGCGCATCCGCTGCCGCGCGTTCCTCGAATTCCTCCGAGATCGGCAACAGCATGGAGTAAAGTTCGTTCATGCCCTCACCGTGCTCGGCGGACAGCCGCACCGGCTCGCCCAGACCCAGTTCGTAGGCCTCGAAGACCCCGGCATCGGCCGCGTTTCCCTCCGCCTTGTTGGCGGCCAGGATCACACGCCCCGCCCGCTTGCGCAGGATCTCGGCAAAGACCCGGTCATCCGGCAGCAGCCCGGTACGCGCATCGACGATGAAAAGGCAGACGTCCGCCATGTCCACCGCACGTTCTGTCAGTCGTCGCATCCGCGCGGGAAGCGAATCGTCGGTCTCGTTTTCCAGACCGGCGGTGTCGATGACGGTAAAGCGCAGGTCGCCCAGACGCGCAGCGCCTTCGCGCAGGTCGCGTGTCACGCCCGGCTGGTCGTCGACCAGCGCCAGACGCTTGCCCACAAGGCGGTTGAACAGGGTCGACTTGCCCACGTTGGGGCGCCCGACGATGGCAAGTGTAAAGGACATGGCTCTCGGCTCCACGGATCAAGAGGCGCAGATAACCCATATCGGCGCGCGGCGAAAGCCCCCGCGCCACCCCGATTTTCCCGGAAAGAACACCCTCGCCGACTGGCCGGGCGGGCCACCTCAGCGGAAGGCGTGCAGAACGCCCTTTTTGGACACGACATACAGCGTGCCATCGGCGACCACCGGCCGCGTCGTGGCGCCGCCCGGCACTTCGAGCGACGCAACCAATGCGCCGTTCGCCGGATCGAACGCCCGCACATACCCGTCAGAGCCCGCGACCATCAGGCGACCGCCCGCCATGACCGGCCCCATATTGGCATAGGCCGCATCGCGCCGCTTGTTGGGACGGCGCTTGGGCTTGTAGCCCGGCAGGTCGACTTTCCAGATTTCCGCGCCCGTGGCCGCGTCAAGCCGCACCAGCTGTTCCCGGTCGGAAACAAAGAACACCGAATCCCCCGCCGGCCACAGCGGCCCCAGCGCGCCGATGGGCGCGCTCCACAGCCGTTCGCCGTCGTAGACCGACATGGCGGCGACCTGACCCGAATGGTTGCCCGCGTAGACCACGTCCCCGGCGATCAGCGGATCGCCGGTCACGTCGTCGATGCCCGCCACGGTGACGCCCTGACGGCGCCCCAGCAGTTCGGAATTCCACATCCGCAGGCCACCCTGCCGGAACGCCCCCTGCACGGCGCCGGTGCCGAAGGCAAAGACCACGTGCTGGTCGCCCACCGCAGGCGCAGGCGCGCCCGCCACGTTGTTGATGTCGCCCTGCCCGTCGATCTGCCAGCGCACGCGGCCATTCCCGGCCTCGATCGCCCAGCCGGTCGTGTCGCCCGAAACGACATAGACCAGACCGTCGGCATAGCTCGGCGCGCCGGTGGCGGTGTTGCCCAGCTTCTGTTCCCACAGTTCGCCCCCCGTCGCCGGGTCAAGCGCCACGACCGATCCGTAGCCCGAGGAGACGAACAGGGTGCCCCCGCCCACGGCCAGCCCGCCGCCCTGACCCACCGGGGTCTTTTCGCGCGCGGGCGTCAGATCCTTCGACCACAGCACATCGCCCGAAGCGGACACCGCTCGCACGACGCTTTTGGAATCCATGGTAAAGACGCGGCCGTCCGCCACCACCGGGTCGGCGTTCAGCCGGCTGCGGCGGGTGTCGCCGGTACCGATGGAGGTCGAGAACAGCGGCTGCGGCGCCGCCGACAGCGCAGCGTTGGCCACTCGTGCCGAGGGCGTCACCGGGCTTTGCGACCAGTTCGCGTTCGTCACTGCCGGGGGCAGCGCTATGGCGCGGCTCTCGTTGACATGCACCGGATCAGCCGCGACCGCGCGCGTTTCCAGAACGTCGCGGACGTTCAGCCGTTCACCGGTCAGAACCGGGTCCTTCTCCGCACACCCGGCCAGGGCCGCAACGGCCAGCGTCGTCAGGATAAATGCCTTGCGCTGCATCGTCTTATCTCTCCAGCCCCGTCTTCTTCTCTCGTAACACCGGCCACCGCGGGCCGCCGCCCCATGGGACATGGGACCGCCGCGCTGTGTCCGACCGGCCCAGACCTGCTTTGGCGCCTTGGGACCACCTCGGGCTGCCTCAGGGGGTGCTCCAGGAGGATTCCCCGGGCGCCCGCAGGCCGTCTTGGGTCCGCTCAGGCCGGCTCGGGCAGCGTGCCACCCAGCGCCACAATCAACTGACTTGCCCGCTGACGCAAGCCCGCGGTGATCTCCGCATCGTCCAGCAGCGCGTTCAGGCGGGTCAGCGCCGCCTCCGTCTCGCCGGTCTCGATGTCGATCAACGCCAGTTGCTCCTCCGCCAGCAAGCGCAGCGGTTGTCCCGCCACGGCCAGCGCGTCAAAGCCCTCGCGCCGTTCCTCGGCAGGCAGCGTCTTTGTGCCAATCAGCAGCGCCTTGAATTCGGCGATCTGGCGGTAGATTGCGGGCACCTCGGTCCGGCCCGCCAGCATCCGCAACCGGGTAACAGCAGCCTCTGTCTCGCCCGCGTCGGCCTCCGCCTGCGCAGCCAGCATTTCCGCCACCACCTCGGCCTGAGCCGAGGGCGCCTCGATCCCCGCAAGGGCTTCGGCGCGCGCGGCGCCTTCCTTGCCATCGGCTGCGATGATCGCATCGCCAAAGGCCTGCGCGGCCGCGGTCTCCTGCGCGCGGGAATATTCCCGCCAGGCCGTGCCACCCACCAGCGCCAGAACGATCAGCACCGCGATCCAGCCGTATTTCCGCATTGCCGCGAAAAGCCGGTCGCGTTTGACCTCCTCGGTCACCTCTTCGATGAAACTGTCGGCGTCGCTCACCTGCGCCCCCCTTGCATTTTGCCCCCTCTTACAGGCTGACCCCGGACTTGCCAACACCACTCTCTGACACCTGGAGGACCATTGTCCCTGCCCCGTCCCGCGCCATTTCCGCCCCCTCGCCCGGCGCTCCTCACGGCTCCGACCCTGCCTGCAAGCGTGGCACTCCTGCCAGATCAAGGCAGGAAAAGACGCAAACAGGTCTGGAATCGATGCAAAACGCATTCGTCCGCCTTGCGGGTGCCGTAACGAGACCCTAAGAAACTGAACGAAACGGTTCAATCCGAACCGCGATACCGACCGTATACCGCCACACGTATACCAAAGCAGATTTGCCTGTCGGCCGCAGGGCACCCCGCCCGCGCGGCCCGCCGACATGAGGGACCGCCCACGCATGCGCATCGTTTCGATCATCACCGCCATCATCGTGGCCGCCGTCCTCTATGCCCTTGTGCTCCAGCGCGACGCCCTGATGGCCTTCTCCGGGCAAACCCCGAAGACGGAAGAGGAAACCGCCACCGCGACGGGGGAACCCGCGATCGAAACCGTCGGAACTTCTGCCGCCGCCACCGATCTGGCTCCGGGCACCGTCCGCGTCATGGCGCGCCACTCCACCGCCCGCGAGGTCGATGCCGCCGTGCAGTTGCGCGGCGAAACGCAGGCTGTCCGGCAGGTCGAGGTCCGCGCCGAAACCTCTGGCAAGATCGTTTCCGCCCCGCTGCGCAAGGGAACGCTTGTCGAGGCAGGGCAGCTTTTGTGCGAGGTCGATCCCGGCACCCGCGAGGTTTCCAAGCGCGAGGCTCAGGCCCGCCTGGCCGAAGCGCAGGCGCTGCTCCCCGAGGCCCGCGCCCGTCTGGCCGAAGCGCAGGCCCAGCTTCCCACCGCGCGCGCCCGAATCTCGGAGGCAAAGGCCGCCGTGCCCGCAGCCGAGGCCGCGCTGGCCGAGGCCCGCGCCGGTGTCCCCGCCGCCCGCGCCGCCCTGAAGGAGGCCGAGGCCCGCGTCCCCGAGGCCCGCGCCCGCCTGACCGAAGCCGAAGCCCGCGTGCCGGAGGCCGAAGCGCGTCTGGCCGAGGCCCGCGCCGGTGTTCCGGCCGCAGAGGCCCGCCTGAAGGAAGCGCAGGCCCGCGTCCCCGCCGCCCGTGCCTCCCTCGAAGAGGCCCACACCCGCGTCCCCGAAGCCGAGGCCCGCGTCCGGCAGGCGGAGGCCCAGCTGCACGAGGCCGAAATCAACCTCACCGCCGCCAAGTCGCTGGCCCGCGACGGCTTTGCCGCGCAGACCCGCCTTGCCTCCGCAGAAGCCGCGTATGAGACCGCCAAGGCCGCCGTGCAGACCGCGCAATCGGGGCTGAAATCCGCCGCCTCCGGTATCGAGGCAGCGAAATCCAACCTCGAAGGCGCGCTGGCCGGTGTCGAAACTGCCCGCTCCAACATCGAAAGCGCCCGCGCCTCCGTGCAGGCCGCGCAATCGGGCATCCGCAACGCGGAGGCCGGGGTAATCGCCGCCAAGACCCAGATCGAGAACGCCGCCGCCGGGGTCCAGACCGCCCGCAGTCAGGTGCAGGGCGCGGGGGCCCGCGTGTCCTCCGCCCTGTCGGGCATCGAGGGATCGAAGGCCGCCGTGATCTCCGCCAATTCGCAGCTCGAAAGCGCCGACGCCGGAGTTCAGGCCGCCATGACCGGCGAGGAAAGCGCCGCTTCCGCCATCCAGTCCGCAGAGGCCGGTGTCGCCGCCGCCGACAAGGAGATCGAACGCCTGCGCATCCACGCGCCCTTTGCCGGACTGTTGGAAACCGACACCGCCGAACTGGGCGCGCTGATGCAGCCCGCATCGGCCTGCGCCACGGTGATCCAGCTCGATCCGATCAAGATCGTCGCCTATGTGCCCGAAACCGCCGTCGGGCAGCTCGACCTTGGCGCGCGCGCCGGGGCGCGGCTGGTCGACGGTCGCGAGGTCACCGGAGAGGTCGCCTTCATCTCGCGCTCCGCCGATCCGGCCACCCGCACCTTTCGCGTGGAACTGGAGGTCGCCAACCCCGACCTGACCATCCGCGACGGCCAGACCGCCGATATCGCCATCGCCGCCGAGGGCGCGTCAGGCCACCTGATCCCGCAATCCGCCCTCACACTCGACGACGATGGCGAACTGGGCGTGCGGACAGTGACGCGGGAAAACACCGCGCTTTTCGTGCCCGTCTCTGTCCTGCGCGACACCCGCCGGGGCGTCTGGGTCACCGGCCTGCCGCAGTCCGCCGACATCATCCTGCTGGGCCAGGAATACGTCACAGACGGCGTGCCCGTGGCCCCCAGCTATGAGGAAGTCATCCAATGACCGGCATCATCGACTGGGCCGCCGCCCGTGCCCGGATGGTTCTCGCCTTCATCGCGCTCTCGCTGATCGCGGGCGGCTGGGCCTACGCCACCCTGCCGAAGGAGGGCGAACCGGACATCGAGATCCCCGCCCTTTTCGTTTCTGTCCCCTTCCCCGGCATCTCTGCCGCCGACAGCGAGAAACTGCTCGTCAAACCCATGGAAACGGAGCTGTCCGACCTCGACGGGCTGAAAAGCATGACCGGCACCGCCGCCGAAGGCTACGCCGGGCTCGCGCTGGAATTCGAATTCGGCTGGGACAAGACCAAGATCATCGCCGATGTGCGCGACGCGATGAACACCGCCGAGGGCAAGTTCCCCGACGGCGCCGAGAAATACACCATCAACGAAATCAACTTCTCCGAATTCCCGATCCTCATCGTGAACCTCTCCGGCCCGGTGCCCGAACGCACCATGGCCAAGGTGGCGAAGGATCTTCAGGACCGGGTCGAATCGCTCGACCCCGTGCTGCAGGCCGGCATTGCCGGCAACCGCGACGAGATGGTCGAGGTGGTCATCGACCCGCTGCGTTTGGAAAGCTACAACGTCACCGCCGCCGAACTGATCCAGGTCGTGCAGAACAACAACCAGCTGATCGCGGCGGGCGAGATCGAAACCGATCAGGGCGCCTTTGCGGTCAAGATCCCGGCCTCCTTCGAGGAAAGCCAGGACATCTACAACCTGCCGGTGAAGACCAACGGCCAGCGCACCGTGACGCTGGGCGAACTGGCCGACATCCGCCTGACTTTCGAAGACAGGCAGGGCACCGCGCGCTTCAACGGCGAAACGACCGTCGCGCTGCAGGTGGTCAAACGCAAGGGCTTCAACATCATCGACACCGCCGACGAGGTGCGCGCCGTCATCGCGGAGGCCGAGGCGAACTGGCCCCCCGAACTGCGCGCGGTACTGACCGTGGGCTCGTCGAACGACCAGTCCCGACAGGTCGAATCCATGGTTTCTCAGCTCGAAGGGTCCGTGCTGACCGCCATCGCACTGGTGATGATCGTGGTGCTGGCCTCGCTTGGACTGCGCCCGGCGCTGCTGGTGGGCTTTGCCATCCCGACGTCGTTCCTGCTGTGTTTCCTGCTGCTGGCACTGATGGGCATTTCCATCTCCAACATCGTCATGTTCGGCCTGATCCTCGCCGTGGGGATGCTGGTGGACGGCGCCATCGTGGTGGTCGAATACGCCGACAAGCGGATCGAGGAAGGCTCCGGCCCGATGCACGCCTACGTGGAGGCTGCGCACCGCATGTTCTGGCCTGTGGTGTCCTCGACCGCGACGACGCTCTGCGCCTTCCTGCCAATGCTGTTCTGGCCTGGCGTGGCGGGGCAATTCATGGGCATGTTGCCGGTCACGCTGATCTTCGTGCTGTCGGCGTCGCTGGTCGTGGCCCTTGTGTACCTGCCTGTCATGGGCGGCGTTTCGGGGCGCTGGTCGCGGCAGATCCACCGCATGGGTCAGGGGCTGCGCCGCGCCGCGCCGTGGTGGCTGCGCATCGCACTGGTGCCGGTGGCCCTGATCGGCCTCTACACCGGCGCGATGATGGTGCTGAACCCCGACTACATCGCCCCGAGGGCGTCGACGGGCTGGACGGCCGCCCTGCCCGGCGTCGTGGTCTTCCTGATCTTCTCGGTGATCTCGTCGGTGGTGCTGGACGCCGCCGCCCCCCAGCGCAAGCCCAAGCGCATCCGGGGCAGCTATCGCCGGTCTCCGTTCGGCCACGTGATCCACTTCATCGCGGGCAACCCGATCATGCCGCTGATGACCGCCGGTGCGGTGATCTTCTTCGTGGTCTTTACCTTTGGCTACTACGGGCAGAACAACAACGGCGTGAACTTCTTCGTGGACAGCGAACCGGAACAGGCGATCGTCTACGTCCGCGCGCGGGGCAACCTGTCTCTCGCGGAAAAGGACGCCATCGTGCAGCGCGCCGAGGAAATCGTGCTGGCCGATCCCGGCATCCAGAACGCCTTCGCCTTTGCAGGCGACGGCGGGCTGACCAACAACACCGGCGGGGCGGAGGCACCGAAGGACACCATCGGTCAGATCCAGCTGGAAACAATCCCCTGGGAGGACCGCGCCGCTTACGCTGCCTCCCACGCGGAGGACATCACGCTCGACGACCTTGACGGCGATGTGATCATAGACCGCCTGACGACGCAACTGGAGGCGATCCCCGGCATCGAGGTTGAAATCCTCGCCCAGGCGCGCGGCCCGGCGTCCGGCAAACCCGTGCACCTGCGGCTGATGGGCGACGACTGGGACGCCCTTGTCGCCGCCACCGCCACCGCGCGCGAGAAATATGCGCAGACGCCCGGCCTCACGCTGATCGAGGACACCCGCCCCCTGCCCGGCATCGACTGGCAGATCGACGTGGATGTGGAAAAGGCCGGGCTCTACGGCGCCGACGTGGCCACCGTGGGCGCCATGGTGCAACTCGTGACGCGGGGCATCCTGCTCGACACCATGCGCGTGGACAGCTCCGACGAGGAAATCGACATCCGCGTGCGCCTGCCGGAGGAGGACCGCGTGCTGTCCACCCTCGATTCGCTGAAGGTGCGTACACCTTCGGGCCTCATCCCCCTGTCGAACTTCATCACCCGCACCCCGGTCGAAAAGCTGGCCGAGATCAACCGCATCGACCAGAAACGTTATTTCGACGTGAAGGCGGACGTGGCCGACAGTCTCGTGAAGGTCATTGCTCCCGGCGATGACCCCGCGCAGCAGGCCGCCGCCCCGGCGCTTGCCGTGCTGGCCACCGCTCCCGATGGCGCCTCCGGCCCGGAGACCATCGCGGGCCGAGCGGAGAAACGCTACACCGCCGTCACCCTGCCCTCGGACCAGACCATCAAGGACATCGCCGAGGGCCTGCAATCGGGCAGTCTGACCGCGATCCCGATCACCGCCAACGAACGCATTGCCGTGCTGACGGACTGGCTCCAGACCGACCCGCTGCCCAACGGCATCGATTGGGAATGGACCGGCGACCAGGAGGATCAGGCCGAAAGCCAGGCCTTCCTGCAATCCGCCTTCATGGGGGCGCTCGGGCTGATGTTCATCATCCTGCTGGCGCAGTTCAACTCCTTCTATAATTCGGTTCTGGTGCTGCTCGCCGTGATCATGTCCGTGGCGGGCGTGCTCTGGGGGATGATCCTGATGGACCAGTATTTCTCCATCATCATGACCGGCGTCGGCATCGTGGCGCTGGCGGGCATCGTGGTGAACAACAACATCGTGCTGATCGATACCTTCCAGGAATACTCCACCTTCATGCCCCGGATCGAGGCCATCGTGCGCACCGCCGAGGACCGCATCCGCCCCGTTCTGCTGACCACGATCACCACCATGGCGGGACTTGCGCCAATGATGTTCGGCCTCAGCCTCGACTTCTTCGGCGGCGGTTATTCCGTCGACAGTCCGACGGCGCTCTGGTGGAAGAACCTCGCCACGGCAGTGGTCTTCGGCCTTGGCATCGCCACGGTGCTGACGCTGGTCTTCACCCCTTCGATGCTGGCCATCCGCATCTGGGCCACGACCTACGTCAAGTGGATCGCCACGCAGCTTGCCCGGCTCTCCTTCGGGCGCGGCTCGCGCATCGCCCGCGACTGGGCGCTGGCGCGCGAGGCTCGGCGGATCAAGGCACCGGAAATCCTCTGGGAAGACCTCGACCGTCCGGCGAGGGTTGCGGTGGACCCGGAACTGCGCGCGGCGGAGTGACCCTCCATCCTTCGCTTCTCCAGATTGGTCAGGAGGACGGGCCTTCATCCGAAACACATAATACGGAGCGTCATTGTCCGCCCCTTTCCAGCGCGTCCCGGGATGGGCCAACGTCCCGGGACGACTTGAGTGAGGTCATTGCAGTCAGGGTGAGAATCGTCAGACGCTCGCGCTGCATGCGCGCACTGGAACACCTCCCCGGTCTGCCCACGACAAAAGGCGCGCCCTGCAAAGGACGCGCCCTGTCTGACCGGATCAGAGCCGGATCAGTTTCCCGTGGACTCCGCCGCGATGCCGGATTCGCCCTGCGCGGGCGCGGTCTCGCCGGGCACGGCTTCCATCGCCGGAGCAGACTCCTGCGTGGTGCCGCCGTCCTGCGTAACGAGACCGGGCTCCGATTGCTCCACCGTCGAGGAGGTCGTTTCGGGCACGGTTTGCGTATCATCCGGGCCGGTCGCGGCGACGAATTCATAGGCCACGTATATCAGCAGCAGCAGCGCCGCCACGATGACGCCCAGCTTCATGCCGCCCAGCGGCACGCGGTGCCGGCGTTCCTGTTTGTGGATATTCGTATGCGGTGCAGACATGGTTGCCTCCTGTGCAAATTTCGCGCGAGCAGCCGGTTGCCGCTCCTGTCTTGCAGGCATAACACTTGGCCGAAGGCGCCGGTTCCGTCCCCACGCGAACCCCGGCATGAAACCGCCACACAAACACCACGCGAAGAGGAGAGCACGCCATGAAGGACCAGTCCGCACAGGTTGCCCCGGAAACCGTCTACCTCAAGGATTACACCCCCTTCGGCTGGATCATCGAAAGCGTCCACCTCACCTTTCGCCTCGCGCCCGAGGCGACGCGCGTCCTGTCGCGCATCCGTTTCGCCCCGAACCCGGACGCGCCGGCGCAGGACTTCTTCCTGCACGGAGAGGCACTTTCGTTGATCTCCGCAAGCATCGACGGCACGCCGGTCGACCCGCAGGTCACGCCGCAGGGTCTGACCGTCGCGGTCCCCGATAGCGCCTTTACCTGGGAGGCGGAGGTCGAAATCGCCCCCGCGAAAAACACCGCTCTCGAAGGGCTTTACATGTCGAACGGCATGTATTGCACGCAATGCGAGGCCGAGGGTTTTCGCAAGATCACCTTCTACCCCGACCGCCCCGACGTGATGTCCATCTTCACCGTGCGCATCGAGGGCGAGGAAAAAGTCAAACTGTCGAACGGCAATCCGGGCAAGACCGGCGAAGGCTTTGCCGAATGGCACGACCCCTGGCCGAAACCGGCCTACCTCTTTGCGCTGGTCGCGGGCGATCTGGTCAGCCACCCCGATGCCTTCACCACGAAATCCGGCCGCGACGTCGATCTCAACATCTGGGTCCGCCCCGGCGACGAGGACAAATGCGCCTTTGGCATGGAGGCGCTGAAGAAGTCGATGACCTGGGACGAGGACGTTTACGGACGTGAATACGATCTCGACGTGTTCAATATCGTCGCGGTCGACGATTTCAACATGGGCGCGATGGAAAACAAGGGGCTGAACATCTTCAATTCCTCCTGTGTCCTCGCCTCGCCGGAGACCTCGACAGACGCGAATTTCGAACGCATCGAAGCGATCATCGCGCATGAATATTTCCACAACTGGACCGGCAACCGCATCACCTGCCGCGACTGGTTTCAGCTGTGCCTGAAGGAGGGTCTGACGGTCTACCGCGACAGCCAGTTCACCTCCGACATGCGCTCCGCCCCGGTCAAACGCATCGAAGACGTCATCGATCTGCGCGGGCGCCAGTTCCCGGAGGATCAGGGACCGTTGTCGCATCCGGTGCGGCCAGAAAGCTTTCAGGAAATCAACAACTTCTACACTGCCACCGTCTACGACAAAGGCGCCGAGGTCATCGGTATGCTCAAGCGGCTGGTGGGCGACGAGGCCTATTCGAAGGCGGTCGACCTCTACTTCGACCGCCACGACGGGCAGGCCTGTACCATCGAGGACTGGCTGAAGGTATTCGAGGATGCGACGGGCCGCGATCTGGCGCAGTTCAAGCGCTGGTACACCCAGTCCGGCACCCCCCGCGTTGCCGTCTCCGAGCGCTTCGAGGGCGACACCTACACGCTGACCTTCCGGCAGCATTCGCCCGACACGCCGAACCAGAAGGACAAGCAGCCCCAGGTCATCCCCATCGCCGTCGGTCTGCTGAACCCGAACGGCGACGAGGTGCTGCCGACCACGGTCCTGGAGCTTAACGATTCTGAACAATCGTTTAACTTCAAAGGTTTCGCCGCGAAACCTGTACCTTCGATCCTGCGCGGCTTCTCCGCCCCCGTGGTGCTGGAACGGGACACTACCCCGCGCGAAAAGGCGTTTCTTCTGGCGCATGATACCGACAGCTTCAATCGCTGGGAGGCCAACCGCGACCTCGCCCGCGATTGCCTTCTGGCGATGATCCTAGACGGCGCGGGCCCGGACACCGCCTGGCTTGACGGGCTGGAAGCGGTGCTGCGCGACGACAGCCTCGACCCTGCCTACCGTGCTCTGATGATGGCCGGGCCCTCGGCGGCGGAACTGGCGCAGGTCCTGTACGCACGCGGCCACACCCCCGACCCGGAGGCGATCCATCAGGCCGGCGAGACCCTGGCCCAGTTCAAGTCCGAACGCTGGGTCGACCTCCTCCCCCGCTTGGCCGAAGAATCCCGCGTCACCGGCGCCTATACCCCCGACGCGGAACAATCCGGCAAGCGCGCGCTGGCCTCCGCCGTGCTGTCGCTTCAGACCCGGCTCGACGGTGGCAAGGCCGCCGCGGAGCAGTTCGCGGCAGCGGACAACATGACGCTGCAGCTTGCCGCTCTGGGCCAGATGGTGAAGTCCGGCACCGGGGAGGCTGCGCTGGAGGACTTCTACGCGCAGTGGAAGCACGACCGGCTGGTGATGGACAAATGGTTCGGGCTTCAGGTCGCCGCCCTGCCGCCGGAGGAGGCGGTGGAACGTGCCGAAAGGCTGACCCGCCACCCGGATTTCACCATCACCAACCCCAACCGGTTTCGTGCCACGCTGGGCGCCCTGGCCGGATCACACGCTGCCTTCCACCGCAAGGACGGCGCGGGCTACCGGCTGCTGGCCGAGATGCTGATCCGCCTCGACGATCTGAACCCGCAGACCACCGCGCGGATGTGCGCGGCATTTCAGACGTGGAAGCGGTACGATTCCGCACATCGGGCATTTGCCAGAGCGGAGCTGGAACGGATCAAGGCCAAACCAAAGCTGAGCCGGGATACCGACGAGATGGTGAGCCGGATCCTCAACGGCTGAGGCCGGTGCGGTTTCGCCTGGCGCTACGCGCAAGGCGATCCGTGCGGGGGCTCTGCCCCCGCACCCCCGGAGGTATTTCCACCAAGAAGACGCGGAAGGGGTGTCCCTTCCCCACCAGGGCTTGTGGGGGCCGTGATCACTGGACTAGGATCGCCGCCGGGCAGCGGCCTCCGGACCGGAGCGCAGACCCGCGCAGGAGGGGGCCGGGGGGGGATTTCATGAGCGGACTTTTGATCGTCACCGGGGCCTCGGCCGGAATCGGGGCAGCGACAGCACGAATGGCGGCGTTTTCCGGATGGTCGCGCATTGTCGTGCACTACGGCCAGGACAAGCAGGGCGCGGAGGAAACGGCGGCGGTCGTCGAGAGCATGGGCGGGCAGGCCTACCTCTTTCAGGCGGACGTCTCAAAGCCCAAGGCTATTGCGCGCATGTTCGAAAAGCTCTCCGACATCAAGCCCGGGCGCGTCGGGCTGGTCAATAATGCGGGTATCGTCGGAAAGAATGCCTCGCTTGCGGATCTGACGCCGGAGCGGGTCGAAAAGGTCTTTGCCGTCAATGTGTTCGGAGCGATCGAGGTGGCCCGGCAGGCTGTCGGGCTCATGCGCGGCTGGGGCGCGGGTGGCGCTATCGTCAATGTCTCCTCCGCGGCTGCACGGTTGGGAGCGCCCAATATGTACGTCGATTACGCGGCATCCAAGGGGGCCATCGACACGCTGACATTGGGACTGGCGGATGAACTGGCGCCCGAGGGCATACGGGTCAACGCCATCCGTCCCGGCCTGATCGCCACGGCCATCCACGCCAAGGGTGGCGTCCCCGACCGGCTGGAAAAGATCGGCCATACCCCGCCCATGGGCCGCCCTGGCACACCGGAGGAATGCGCCGAGGCGATCCTCTGGCTGCTGTCGGAGCGGGCCTCCTATGTGACGCGCAGTATCCTCGATGTCGCGGGGGGGCGGTAATGAAAATGGCAAGAAGGTTAACGACGACCCCGGGAATGGTTAAGTCGCGGTAACTATCCACTAAACAGATCATAAACGGCGCGGGGGCCTTTCTTTCGCACGCAGATGCCCCAACTTGTACATGCTGCGTCCTGCATGCAACACGGTGCCGCACCGGCCCGGACGCCAAGAAAACTGGACAGGAACCGGAGCCTCTGTCATGGAAACCTTACGCAAACGTGATCGTGGCTGACGCATGAAAGACCGTATCGACCCCCTGATCGAGGAACGTGCCCCCTGGTTTGTCCGGGAAAACGCCTTTGTCGCCGCTGCCCGCGCCGTTCTGGAGCGGGTCCTTCAATACGACCGCACGCTGGACGTGGCCGCGCAACTGGAACACATTAGCGCGCAGGACGGTTTTCGTCTCCTGGGCGAGATGGTCTACCGAGATGTGGAGGTCGCGGGTCTGCACAATATCCCGCGTCAGGGCCCGGCGCTGATCGTGTCGAACCACCCCACCGGGCTGGCCGACGGAGTCATGCTGTACAACGCGCTGGCGGAAATCCGGCCCGACACCTACTTCTTTGCCAACAAGGACGTGGTGCGCGTGCTGCCGCAACTCGACGACATAATCTGTCCGGTGGAATGGCGGCAGGAAAAACGTTCCCACGCGAAAACGCGCGAGACCATGGCCTATTGCCGCGCGGCGGTGGAGCAAGGGCGGCTTGGGGTGATCTTTCCCTCCGGGCGTTTGGCGAAGCGTCGCGGGCTGTCCCTGCACGAACGCCCGTGGATGGCCTCGGCGGCGATGATCGCGCGCAAACTGGAAATGCCGGTGATCCCGGTAAACATCCGGGCGCGCAACTCGGTCATGTTCTACCTCTTCGATCTGCTGCACCCGACGTTGCGCGACATTTCGCTGTTTCACGAAACGCTGAACAAGGCACGCCAGCCCTTCCGCATCACAATCGGGGAGCCGATTTCTCCCTCCGCCCTGCCGGCGAAATCCGAGGAGGGCATCGAAATACTGCGCCGCGCGGCGCTGGCGCTTGGCGGGCCGAAGGCCCCGGCGGTTTCGCTGCTTGACGCGAGCCGGCGACCCAGTTGGCGCAAGGCCTGAGAGGGGCATCGGAACGGCCCCAGGTCGGCAGAGAGACACAAGAGCGGAACGTGCCGGGCCGGCCCCGCGCTTGATCTTGATGCGAAAAAGGCCCCCTCGCGGGGGCCTTTGCTGTTCAGGGAGCTATCGCGGGTGTTCAGAGCGGTCGGGCGGGGCGTGTATGGGCCCGAAGGTCCAGCGAGCGTTCCTGCCCGGACTGGGTGCTGAGCACTGGCATGTCCATCGCTTCTCGCACGGGCTGCTCGGCCTGCGGGAGAATCCGGTCGATGCGGGCACGGGCGACAACAACATCGGGGCGCGCCTCCGGCCGGATCTCGGCGTATTGCGCCATTTCCCGGTCGTGCCTTGCCTGTTCGGCGCGAGCCATCAGCCCTTCGGTGCGGGCCAGCGGGCGCAGCGAGCGTGGCAGACCGGCGCAATAGCTTTGCTTTCGGGTCCAGGCCATCATGTCGGATCGCTTCTTGCGGGAGTGGAACGGCCCCCAGTCCGCCGCCACGCCGCGCATGTTCGCGCTGATGACGCGATCGCGCGCCACGGTGCGCGACATGATTCGGAAGGCGCAGGACAGGTTGGCCTCCGGGTTCTTCAGGGCATCGCCGGTGCGCGCCCGGCAGCCGTAGCCGCGCGCGGTGCCGGGCAGGATCTGCGTCAGACCGTACCACAACCCGCCGCCACCGACCGCTGTGGGACGGTGGGTGCTTTCGTGCCATGACAGCGCGGAAATCAGGCCGACCCAGAAGGCCTCCCGTTGCTCCCGTGTCGCACTCGGATAAGAAGGACAATAATTTGCTATATCCTTTGGTACGATATCGGGTAGATTGTGAGCATGGGTTCGCAAGGCCTTGAGAGAGGCCAGCGTCCAGTGCTTGCGACCTGGTTTCGCGTCCCAGCGGGCCTTCGGCACCGTGAGGCGTCGGGTGACGGGGCGCAACGAGACAGAGACCGCCTGGTCAGATCCGACTTCAGGCGATGCGGGCCCGGCAGGCACGGTGAGCGGATTGGCATCCGCTGGCGTCCAGACCGACACTGTCCCGATGAGCGTGATAAGGGCAGCAACACGCAACATGACGGCGCGAGGCTGCATATAATTGCTTGTCTTGGCAAGACCCGTGATGGTCGCAGCCTTACCCGAATCTGTGGGGAATAGGGCGGTTTCGGCAAAACTTTGCCGGATCTGCGCCCGGGAATGACCCGAGAAAGACCAGACGTGCGCCCGGTCCCGTTCCGGATGGCGCCCCGATTTGGCCGCGATGGGGCGCGATTGTGCGGCAATAGCTGCCCCGTCGCTGGGGGGAGGCGTTGGACCGGCCCCTACCGCTTGGTCCTCGATGTCCATGTCCCCGGCGACCCCACCCCTGTTGTCCGTGCCCCTGCCGTTCATGGTGTCCTTTGTTCCCCTTCCCCCCGCGGCCATGGCGTTGTGTGCCAGGCAGCGAATCTGCGAGTATCCCTGCCCTTGGCCCGCTTCACCCTGCCGTATTTCCATGCCCGGCGCCCCCCGCACCCCGGCCCGCCCCTTGATGCGAGGGCGCAGCCCTGGCGCCGCGCGGCGCCCGAGGCGCCCGGGGCGGCCGGCCCGGTTGCCGCGGGCGTTTCCGACGCATGGCGCGGGACGGGCGGAACGACGTGGCAGGCTCCGGGCGTGGGCAGCGTGCCGCCGCTGCGACCTCGGGTGGAGATCCCGGTGCGCGACCCTGCCCCGGAAGCCGCCGCCCACAGGGCCGTGTTGGAGCGTGGCCGCCACCTCGCCCGGCAGGACGCATGGGACACCCTCGCCGCAGAGATGCGCGCGGCCGAGGCGGAAGGCCAGCTGACGCCGGGACTGACGCCGCTGGCGCACCTTCTTGCCCTCGGGGCGCGGGCCGATGTGGTCGAGGCCGCCCGCACCGCCATTGCGCGTGGGGAAACGGCCCGGGTCTGCGCATCCCTCAATGCGTTCGAGGCCTGCCTTGGCGACGAGCCGGATACGGACCAGCCGCAGCTGACATACGTGGTGGCCATGGCGCATGTGGAGACGGCGCGGGCCTGGCGTGGTGGCTCAAAGGCTGCGAGGCTGGCCGAACCGCGCCGCGCCGCATGGGCGCATCATATGGGATGCGCGGCGCATATGGCGGACCGTTTCGACCCGTTCGAACAGCATTCCGTGCTCTGGGCGGCGCTGCGCTGCGCCGTGCTGGAGGCGGACCCGGCCCCCGCCACGCGCTTTGCCGACGACTACGAGGATCTGATCGAGCTCGACCCGCGCCTTCCCGCAAGCATGAAGGCGCTCGGCCGCGAGGCCCTGCCCGACCGCCGTGGTTCGTGGTCGATACTGGACCGCGAGGCCCGCCGCGTCGCTGCCCAGACACGCGAGGCCTGGGGCATGGCGGGGTACGCATGGGTCGCCATGGGCGCAGCGGAATGCGACCTCGCCGCCTTTCACCGTCTGGACGGCAACCTGTTTTGCGAGGGCCTGCACGAGATCCTCGAACGCTGCCCGACGCAGGACATGGCCAACCGCCTCGCCGCCTTCACCGGATTGACGGTGGGCCAGTTTCCGGGCGCGCCGCCCGCGCACCGCTGGGTGGCGGATTGCTTCGGCTGGATCACGCAGGATCACCTGCGGGAGCTTCATCCGCTTATCTGGGCAGAGGCACGCACCCCCGGCCGTCGCCTCGGCAGTGAAGGCGACGATCTGGAAAAGCGCGGTCGCATCCGCGCCTGGTCCTCGCTTGCCGACTACTACGCCCCCGCGCTGGAGGCGGGCCGCCGCCTCGTCTTTGCCCCGGACGGCGTGCGCATGGTGAAGGAGTAGGACCGGACACGGGGCCAGTGCCCCCTCCGTCGTTTCTACCCCCGGCACGCCCCTCGCCTGCCTCCGGCAAGACCCGCACCGCACCGGTGCCACGCACCATGGGCCAACAGTCTTGCCCCCGCGCGCCCGCTGGATTAAGCCCCCGGATGACCCTTTCCACTGAGGACACGCCATGCTGGACCTGACATTCGAGACCCCCAAGCCCAAGGTGATCGCGGGCGCGAAGCACGACTGGGAACTGGTCATCGGCATGGAGGTACACGCCCAGGTCGCCAGCCGGTCAAAGCTCTTTTCCGGCGCCTCCACGAAATTCGGCGCGGAGCCCAACTCCAACGTCGCCTTCGTCGATGCCGCCATGCCGGGGATGCTCCCCGTCATCAACGAATACTGCATTGAACAGGCGGTGCGCACCGGGCTCGGCCTCAAGGCCGCGATCAACCTGACTTCGGCGTTTGACCGCAAGAACTATTTCTACCCCGACCTGCCGCAGGGCTACCAGATTTCGCAGCTCTATCACCCGCTGGTGGGCGAGGGTGAGATCATTGTCGACATGGAACCGGGCATCGCCCGCCTTGTGCGCGTGGAACGCATCCATGTCGAACAGGACGCCGGCAAATCCATTCACGACATGGACCCGCACATGTCCTTTGTCGACCTCAACCGCACGGGCGTCGCGCTGATGGAAATCGTCAGCCGCCCCGACATACGTGGTCCTGAAGAGGCCGCCGCCTATATCGCCAAGCTGCGCCAGATCCTGCGCTACCTCGGCACCTGCGACGGCAACATGCAAAACGGCAGCATGCGCGCGGACGTGAACGTGTCGATCTGCCTGCCCGGCGCCTACGAACGCTACCAGGAAACGCAGGATTTCTCGCACCTCGGCACGCGCTGCGAAATCAAGAACATGAATTCCATGCGGTTCATCCAGGCCGCCATCGAGGTCGAGGCCCGCCGCCAGATCGCCATCGTCGAAGCGGGCGGCAAGGTCGATCAGGAAACCCGCCTGTATGACCCGGACAAGAACGAAACGCGGTCCATGCGGTCGAAGGAAGAGGCGCACGATTACCGCTACTTCCCCTGCCCCGATCTGCTGCCGCTGGAGATCGAGCAGGCCTGGGTCGACGACATCAAAGCCTCCCTGCCGGAACTCCCGGACGAGAAAAAGGCGCGTTTCGTGACCGATTTCGGGCTTTCCGACTACGATGCGGGCGTGTTGACCGCCGAAGTGGTGAACGCAGATTTCTTTGAAAAGGTCGCCGCCGGAGCCGGTGACGGCAAGCTCGCCGCCAACTGGGTGATCAACGAACTCTTCGGTCGCCTGAAGAAAGAGGACCATTCGATCGAGGACAGCCCGGTGTCGCCGGAGCAGCTGGCCGGGATCATCCGCCTGATCAAGTCGGACGCCATCTCCGGCAAGATCGCCAAGGACCTCTTCGAGATCGTCTATACCGAAGGCGGCGACCCGGAGAAGATCGTCGAAGAGCGCGGCATGAAGCAGGTCACCGATACCGGCGCCATCGAAACGGCGGTGGACGAGATCATCGCCGCCAATCCGGCGCAGGTCGAGAAAGCGCAGCAGAACCCCAAGCTTGCCGGCTGGTTTGTCGGTCAGGTGATGAAGGCCACCGGCGGCAAGGCGAACCCGAAGGCGGTCAACGAGATCGTCATGAGCAAGCTCGGCCTCTGAGCCACGGCTGATTTCGGCGGGGTCGCGGCCCCGCCTGCTTCCGCGCGACCTTTGCGGTCGCAACGCGGCGCACGCGTTTCTGCCACGAACATGCCATTCGTTAACCATAGGTAAGGAATCCCGGACTATCCCGGCGATCTCCCGCTGCGTAGCCTCAGGTCACGCCCGTCGGCGCGGTTTCCCCCGCCGGTCAGGGCGAGCTTCAGGATTGATCGGGGCGCCACTGCCAAATGATTGATTGCGGGGGATTTCATCCGTTTCTTCATATTTCCGGGGCGGTGTCCGCATGGACCCGCCCCTTTTTATCACCCCGACGACGGCGCGCCCGTCCATGCACCCCGGGTTTGCACGGCCCACGGGCTTGGCCCGCCGCGATACCATTCCCCGCGCCTCCCATATCCCGCAAAACCCGCAGCGATTTCACGCAGAGTTCATAGGGCACTGATATTTTTTTCTGTCAGAACCCGCTCTGGCCCTGTTCATGGCCGGTGGAATGTCTAAAATCTGGCGTCCGAGTCGAGAGAGGTTGAGAAATGAGCAGAGCCGATCCCTTCGGATTCGATATGTCGATCAAGTCCGCCAAGAAGAAGAACCCGCGCGGGCGCCGCGGCATGACCGGCGAATCCGAAACCTCCCAGCGTGTCTGCGAACACGAGGGCTGCCAGGAGCCGGGTAAATTCCGCGCGCCGAAGGCACCGGACGTGCTGGATGAATTCTTCTGGTTCTGCAAGGACCACGTCCGCGAGTACAACGCCAAGTGGTCCTTCTTCGACGGCAAGACCGAGGCGGAGATGAATGCACAGACCTCCTCGGACAAGGTCTGGGAACGCAAGACCCGCGATTGGCGCGATCCGGAGGCGAAGGCCTGGGCGCGTCTCGGGATCGAGGACCCGCATCAGGTTCTGGGCGACAATGCGACGCGCAACCCCGGCCGCAAGAAAGCTGGCGGGCGCAAGCTGCCGCCGACCGAACGCAAGGCGCTGGATATTCTCGAGGCCGAGGACACCATGACCAAGGCGGAGATCCGCAAGGCCTACAAGAAGCTCATCAAGGTGTTGCACCCGGACATGAACGGCGGCGACCGCAGCCAGGAGGACCAGCTGCAGGAGGTCGTCTGGGCATGGGACCAGATCAAGGATTCGCGCAGCTTCAAGTGACGGCCATCGCGACAGCCAACGCCTGCAACTGTTCCAATTGCAGGCGTTTTTTTTGCGGTAACATCAAATGTTTACGGTCCGGTCGGCGGCGAAGAATTTGTCGACAGGCGCGCGCCCTACCCTGACGCCATCACAAGGTCCTCTTCGACCGAAGAACTGCTCACGGACAGGCACCCGGTCGAAACGACCGGGTGCCTGCGTTTCTGGCGGGATCTGGGGTCCGATTTCAGGCCAACACGTAGGCGAATACTCAGGCTAAAACACCGGCTAATACACAGGCCAAAACACAGGCCAAACCACAGGCCAAACCACAGGCCAAACCACAGGCCAAAAAAAATTTACGCCGGTCGGAAGGTCAGCGAGACGCCGTTGATGCAGTGCCGTTTACCCGTGGGTTTAGGCCCATCGTCGAAAATATGCCCCAGATGAGACCCGCAGCGACGGCAGTGTACCTCGGTCCGGGTCATGAAGATTGACCGGTCGGGCTTTGTCTCTACCGCGCCGGGGAGCGCCTGCCAGAACGACGGCCAGCCGGTGCCGCTGTCGAACTTCGTCTCGGCGGCATAAAGCGGCAAATCGCAGCCGCGACAGAGGAAGGTGCCCGCGCGTTTTTCGGCGTTGAGTGGCGAGGTGAAGGCGCGCTCAGTGCCTTCGCCGCGCATGACCTTGTATTCGATGGCCGAGAGCATGGCCTTCCATTCGGCCTCCGTCCGGGTGATCTCGAAGGCAGCGGCGGGGCGGGCGACTGCGGCGGTCGCACCGCCCAGCAGGAAATACCGTCTTTTCATGCGTGCTCCTTCTTTCGGTCGTGGAACGTCTTGGTCAGGCGCGATCATCCACGAATTTCCCGAAATGATGCGCCCCCGGCTGCCATGGGGCAAGCCGGGGGCGCGGGATCGTGATTGCGAGAACTCCTACCGCCCTCAATGGTCCGGCATGGAGCAATCCCCAGCATCACGGCGCTGGATCACATTGCGGGCAGCATTACCGTGTCGATAACGTGGATCACGCCGTTGGACTGCTTCACATCTGCCACGGTGACAGTGGCGGTATCGCCCGCCTCATCGGTCAGCGTGATCATTTCACCGTCCATCTTCGCCTGAAGCACGCAGCCCCCGACAGTGTTCACCGGATGGCTTCCACCGTCATCGGCAATCATGCCCGCGATGGCGTCCGACATCGCATCGGCTGCAACGACGTGGCAGGTGAGGATCTTTGTCAGCTGATCCTTGTTCTCCGGCTTCAGCAGGGTTTCGACGGTGCCGGAGGGCAGTTTGCCAAAGGCTTCGTCAGTGGGGGCGAAAACGGTGAAGGGCCCTTCACCCGAGAGCGTGCCTGCGAGGTCCGCGGCCTTCACGGCGGCAACCAGCGTGGTGTGATCGGCGGAGTTGGCGGCGTTCTCGACTATGGTCTTGTCGGCGAACATCTCGGCACCGCCCACCATCGGGTTGGCGGCCATGGCGTGGCTTTCGGCCAGTGCGGCGGTGGAGAGGCCTGCGGCCAGTGCGGTGGAAGCGATCAGAGTGGTCAGCGTCTTCATGGGTGTCTCCCTTTGAGATCTGGTCTTCGTAGTCGAACCGAGGTCATTCCTGCGACGGTCACAAACAGATACGACCGTCACACCCGCGCGGTTTTGCGCGGCCGATCACGTTCGCGCACGGGGGCGTGATGCCAGACGGCAGGCCATGCGCGGGACTCATGCGCGGGACTCCGGCGCGGGACTCCGGCGGGGCTGGTGCCTCGTCGCGCGGCGTGGCACCCATGGCAGATGACCCCGATCCTGCACTACGCCCCCGACGATGCCGCTTTGATCGTCCGGCTCGCGCTGGAGGAACTGGGCGCGCAGCTTGTGCGCCGCGACGCACGGGCGCAGGACAGCGCCGCCTACCGCGCGGTGAACCCCGCCGGACTGATCCCGGCGCTGGAGACACCCGGCGGCCCGATATTCGAGACAGCGGCGATCCTGCTGTGGCTGGCGGAGGAGACCGGGAAACTGGCCCCCGCGCCCGGCACCCCGGGACGCGGCGATTTCCTGAAATGGCTGTTCTTCGTATCGAACACGCTGCACGCGCAATTGCGGATGACCTTCTACCCCGAAAATACGCCGGGCCGGATCGGGCCGCGCAGGCGGCGTTTCGGGCACAGGTACAGGGATGGAACAACACCGGCCACGGGGCCATGAGCCTGCCGCGCGCGCTGGCGCTGCTCGATGCCCGACAGGCGAGACGCGGGCCAGCGGGACGCGCGCCGGCAGGGCGCGGGCCGGCGGTGGACCTGCTGGACCTTTATCTGGCGCCGTTGCTGCGTTGGTGCGCGCTTTATCCAAGGGGCGAAACGGCCTGGTTCCCGCTGGCGGATTACCCGGCGCTTGCCGCCATGGCGGCGCGGCTGGAGCGCCGCGACGCAACCCGGCGCGCGGCAACGGCAGAGGGCTTGGGGCGGCACCCCTTCACCACGCCGCAACTGGCTGTGCCGCCCGAGGGATCGGCGACCTGACGGTTCGGCAGGCCGGTGGAAACTGCATCCAAATGGTCGGTTCCGTGTCGTTGCGGCGCACGCCAGGCTGTAGGGTGCAGGCAAGAGCAGGAAGGCAGGCGCAATGTTCCTATCCGTTTTCGACATGTTCAAGGTGGGCGTGGGCCCGTCGTCCTCGCATACCATGGGTCCGATGGTGGCGGCGGCGCGCTTCCTCGACCGGCTGCGCGCGGCACCCTTCGCGGCGCAGGGCGTGCGGGCGACGCTCTATGGTTCGCTGGCGTTCACCGGCGTCGGCCACGCGACGGACCGGGCCACGGTGCTGGGGCTGGCGGGATTTGTTCCCGCCACCTACGACCACGAGGCGGCCGAGGCGGCGCTGGCGCGCATCCGCGAGGATAGAGCCCTGCGACCCGATGGCCTCGGGCGGCTCGCGTTCGACCCCGGCGCCGACCTGCGCTTCGACTTCGGCACGGCGCTGCCCGGCCACGCCAACGGCATGGTGCTGGAGGCCGTGGACGCACAGGGCGACGTGATCCTGCAGGAAACCTACTATTCCGTCGGCGGCGGATTTGTCCTGACAGCGGCGGAACTGGCAGCGGGCAAGGATACCGACGACGGCCCGCCCGTCCCCTACCCGTTCCGCAGCGCGGCAGAGATGCTGGCGATGGCGGAGACCTCCGGCCTGAGCATCGCCGCGATGAAGCGCGCCAACGAGGTGTCGCGCGGCGGTGCGGATCTGCTGGACACGGGGTTGGCCCGGATCTGGCAGGTGATGACGGCCTGCATCGACCGTGGTCTGGAGGGAGACGGTGTTCTGCCCGGCGGCCTCGGGGTGAAGCGGCGGGCGCGGCGCATCCACGAGCAGTTGCTCGCAGAGCGCGGGCGGAACCTGTCGGCGCCGCATGTGTGCAACGACTGGATGAGCGTCTACGCCATGGCGGTGAACGAGGAAAACGCCGCCGGCGGCCAGGTGGTGACGGCGCCCACGAACGGCGCGGCGGGCGTCGTGCCGGCCGTGATCCGCTACTGGCTGGATCACGTGCCGGGGGCCAGCCGCACGAAGATTCCCGATTTTCTGCTGACTGCGGCGGCGATCGGCGGGCT
This sequence comes from Sagittula salina, assembly GCF_017813235.1. Classification (GTDB taxonomy): domain Bacteria; phylum Pseudomonadota; class Alphaproteobacteria; order Rhodobacterales; family Rhodobacteraceae; genus Sagittula; species Sagittula salina. Next base: position 106,285 of record NZ_JAGISH010000002.1, on the reverse strand, counting down.
GGTAAAGTACAATGCCTCGATCTCCGGCGCGGAGGCGGGCTGTCAGGCGGAAGTCGGCTCTGCGGCCGCGATGGCAGCCGCCGGGTTGGCGGCGGTGATGGGCGGCAGCCCGGCGCAGATCGAGAATGCCGCAGAGATCGCGCTGGAACACCACCTCGGCATGACCTGCGACCCGGTCAAGGGGCTGGTGCAGGTGCCCTGTATCGAACGCAACGGTCTGGGCGCGATCAAGGCGGTATCCGCGGCCTCGCTGGCCATCCGCGGCGATGGCACGCATTTCGTGCCACTCGATGCCGCCATCGAGACGATGCGACAGACCGGCCACGACATGCACGAGAAGTACAAGGAAACCTCGCTGGGCGGACTGGCGGTGAACGTGCCGAACTGCTGAGGTTTCGCCGTGCCCTGCAAGCCGACCCGCCGGGGCTCCGCCCCGGACCCCGGCGGTATTTGGAAACCAAAGAAGCCGGGGCCTGGGGCTCTGTTTACTCGATTTATGAAATACTCAGGGGGACAAAGGTACCGATGAAGAGGCGGGGGGCACGCCCGCCGATTATCGAACTGCGTGGGCAAAACCCTCTAGCAGGTCGCGGGTCCAGTGCGTGAAACAGGGTTCTTCATATACGGGCGAGCCGGGTCAGGCGCTGATCCGGCAAAGCATGAACTTCGCCCCCTGCCCCTTGGCGGTCACGAACCGCGTCTCGCCGTGTTCGCGGTAGCGCAGCGCGTCGCCGGGGGCCAGGTAATGCGCCTCCCCGTCGACCACGGCGTGCATGTAGCCGGTGAGCATCACGAGGTGATGCTCCTGCCCCGGAACTTCGGGCGCTTCCTGGACCCAATGCGTGCCGGGGGTGACCTTGCATTCCACGACCTCGCCCGCCAGCGCCGGGGTCCCCGGAGAGACGATGCGCCGGGACAGGCCATTTTCGCCGTCTCGCCAGAGCGGCTGATCATCGCGCTTCACCTGCGCGGCAAAGCCGTCCTCCATCAGGGACATCAGCCGGGACAGTGTCATCTCGTGGGCGGCGGCGAGGCGGAACAGCACGTCGGCCGAGGGGCTGACCTCGGCGTTTTCGAGGCGCGACAGGGCGGCGCGCGACACGCCGCTGGCCGCAGCCAACTGGTCCAATGTCCAGCCGCGCGCCGCACGCAGGGCAGAGAGCCGCGCGGCCAGGCGAACCGTCAGTTCGCTCTTCATCATTATCCCCCCGGGAATCTATCCCGCATCCGAGACTAGGCAGATTTCCCTACGTAAAGCAACAGTTTCACCTGGTTGGGAAAGGCGCGCCAGGCGGGCCTCTCGGGGTGGCTGCAAGGCTTGGACAGGCCAGCCGGTCGCGCAGGCGCGGTGGTGTAACGCGCGAGAGCGGGCAGAGGCCCCCGGATCGGAGCGTGGCTTTGCCCGGAAACCGTAACCGTGTGGGAGGCCGCCTGGACGAGGTAGCGCACGTCGTAATGCGGGCGGACGGAATCGCGCGGCATGGCGGGGATCACGTGGATATCGATGTCAGAGACATCCTCGCGCAGCAGACGCAGCCCCGAGAGGGCGCTGTCCTCCTCCGCCTCGCGCAGGGCGGTGGCACGGGCATCCGCCAGCCCGTGGCAATGGCCGTCCGGTTGCAGCCAGCGGTCACGCTTGCGGTGGTGGGTTAACAGCTTCGCATCGCCGCCGGGGGAAAGCAGGCAGGCGCTCCCGGTGACATGACCGCCGATCCGGGGATTGCAGGGCACTGCCTCTGCCCCGTATCGTGCACAGAATGCCGCAAGGTGCCGCCATTCATCCTGGTCGCGCACGGATTCGGGCGTGAAATGCCCAATGCCGTGGGTATGCCCCACTGTCATTCCGATCACCTGATCCGCGCGAGCAGCCCGTTGCGGTCCGAGCCGAGGCAGCGCGGGATAGCGGGCGCCGAGCGTATCCGGAACGGGACGGTTCAGCCGCGACACCTCCTGCAGGTGACGACATCCGGGTCCTCGCCAAGCTCGCGGCCGGCGAAGTCGGTCACCCCTTGCGCCCGCCCCAGAGGTTCTGCTGGTAATGCACGATGTCCCCCGGTGCCGGCGCAAGGCCCGCATCCGGCATCCACCACGCCACGTGACCACCCAGCATCGCCAGCACCAAGGCCGCCAACGGCCACCGCAGCGCGCGTGGCCTGTCGCACCGGATCAGCGCCAGCGCGGCCAGAATGGCGATCGGCAGCCGGAACACCGCGAGGCTGTCGCCCGCCGGATGCAGCGCGCCAAGGAAGGAGGTCGCCGTAGCCGCGAAACCGAGGAGCGCGCAGGTCCTCAGCATGTATTGCAGCATTCTCACCTTTCCGTCAGGCCCGTCGCCGCCGCTTGCCGGGCGGCGCGGTCGCGACCATCCTCGTGCCTGACCGCCGCCGGGGAGAAAGCGCCATGCCGACCGAACGCATAACCTTTGACGGGCTGGACGGAGAGGCGCTGGCCGCTCGGCTCGACCTGCCCATGGGGCCGCATCTTGCCACCGCGCTTTTCGCGCATTGTTTCACCTGCGGCAAGGACATCCACGCCGCCCGGCGTATAGCGCAGCGGCTGGCGGCCATGGGTATCGCAGTGCTGCGGTTCGATTTCACCGGGCTGGGGCATTCACAGGGCGAGTACGCCAATAGCACGCTGCGGACCCGGGTCGGCGATCTGGAGGCGGCGGCGCGCTTCCTCGATACGCGGGGCATGGCGCCGGGGTTGCTGGTTGGCCATTCGCTGGGCGGGCTTGCGACGCTGCACGCGGCGCCGCGCATCGCCTCCGCCCGCGCGGTCGTGACCATCGGGACCGCCTTTGAACCGGCGCGGCTGACGCAACGCTTTGCCCAGGCGCTGCCGCAGATCGCGGCGGAGGGACGGGCACAGGTAGAGATAGGCGGTCGGCCCTTTACACTCGGGCAAGGGCTGGTGGACGATCTCATGGCGGAGTCCCTGACAGACACGCTGGCGCGGCTCGACCGGGTGCTTCTGGTGCTGCACGCGCCGGGGGACACGGTGGTGCCGATCTCGGACGCGCTGCGGCTGTTCGAGGCCGCGCGCCAGCCGAAAAGCCTTGTCACGCTGGACGGGGCCGATCACCTTGTCAGCCGCGAGGAGGATGCCGAATACGCCGCGGGCGTGATCGCCGCTTGGGCGCGGCGGGCGCTGCGGCTGGCACCGCCCGCGCCGCCGCCCGGTGCCCCGGAGGGGATCACCCGCGTGGCGGAGGCGGGCGTGCGCGGATGCCTTCAGGACATCACATCGGGTCCGTACCACCACGCGCTGGCGGATGAGCCGCTGGCCTATGGCGGCAGCAACCGGGGCATGTCGCCCTACGGCTTCGTCGCCGCCGGACTGGGGGCCTGCACCTCGATGACGATCCGCCTTTATGCGCGGCGCAAAGGCTGGCCGCTGGAGCATGTGTCCGTGGACGTGAGCCACGACAAGGTGCACGCGCAGGACGCGGGCGGCGGGGATGGGCGGCTGGATCGCTTTGTTCGCCGGATCATCCTGACGGGGGATCTGAGCACAGTGCAGCGCCATCGCCTGATGGAGATCGCGGACCGCTGCCCGGTGCATCGCACGCTGGAAAGCGGCGCGCGGATCGAAACGGAACTGGCCTGAGGCGAATCGTGGGGGCGTGCGCCGACCCGGTGAAGGGCGGAAACAGGGCAAGGCCCAACGAAAAGGGCCCGACAGAAAATGGTCGGGAACAGAAAAAGGCCGGGAACAGAAAAAGGCCGGACGCGAGGTCCGGCCTTCGGTGTTCGTTGGCTTGGAGCCGTGGCCCTGCCGGATCAGCCGCGTGCGCGGCCGACGAGCTTCCAGGCGGCGGGCAGGATCAGGGCGGCCAACGCCAGCTTCACCGCGTCACCGATCAGGAAGGGGGTCAGGCCCCAGTCGAGGATCGGCTTGTCCCAGCCATAGAGCATGCCCAGCCAGATCAGGCCGGGAACGTAAATCAGCGCGTTGCCCATCAGCATGGCGCCAGCCATCTTCAGCGGCGAGCGGTCCCAGCCGGCGCGGGCCAGCATCCCCAGCAGACCCACGGCCAGCACGTAGCCGACAAGGTAGCCTCCGGTGCCGCCCATCATGTAGGTCAGGCCGTGCTTTTCGGCGGAGGAACCCGCGAAGACGTCGAAGCCCAGTGCGCCCACCAGCATGTAGCCGAGGATCGTCACCAGACCGAGACGTGCGCCGTAGGCGGCGCCCATGCTCAGCACGGCAAAGGTGCCCATGGTGATCGGCACCGGCCACATCGGCACGCTGATCTTGGCCGACGCGGCCAGAGCCGCAATGCCGAAAACCACCAGTGCCGCCTGCTTCAGGCGCAGGGCAGAGCCCTCTTTCGCACCGAAGGTATCCACCAGCACGTCGCGGTCAAACGTAAGGTCCATGGGTTCCCCCTATCCTGTCGAAACCATTTCCGGGGTTGTGCCCGAACCCCGAACGCCGCGCAAGTATATTGCGCGGATGCACGCGCGGAAAACCGTAAGCGGACCGGCGCGGCCGGTATACAGGCGCGATCACGGTATGACGACATCGCCGGGCTGGAATCCGCCTATTCCCGCCGCAGCAACCTGAGGGCGATTTGAAGCGCAAGAATTCCTCATTTATAATAAAGACGTTGGGCAGTTCGCCCTTCGTGTCACGAGGCCGTGCTATGCCAATAGCCCGTTACTATGCGCCGGACGGCGCCTATGCCATCTGTGTGTACACCGGGATCATCGATCGCGCCACGATCCGGGATCATCTGGTGGACCACGTGGCGGACCCGCTGCACCGGGCGACCATGCCCGAAATTTCCGATCTGAGGAATATCGAGGACCTGCAGCTCGATTTCGGCAGCATGCGCGGCGTGGTCCGCGAAAAAAACGACGCCTATCGCGTGCAGAAGACCATCAGCGTCTTCGCGCCCGGCGATGTCGCGTTCGGGGTGGCCCGGATCTACCAGAGCCTCGCGGAGGCGGACGGAGGCATTCAGGTTTCCGTCTTCCGCACCGAAGCCGAAACGCTGGCCTTCCATGATTTTGCCGCCGAGTCGATTGCCGAGCTTCTCAAGGGCTGCGTCGCGCGCGAGGTCCGGGAGCAACCCACTGCGGCAACACTCGACCCCGAGGCCTCCGTGGATGACGACTTGTTACCGAAGCGCCGACTTAGCGGTTCGGTCATCCCCTGACCGTTCGAGGCAAGGCTCCTCGCTCCTCCACCTGACCCGCAGAGGTCAGAGGCGCGCCTCCAGCCAGACCTGTGCTTGCATAAGGGCGAAATGCGCCCGGGCGGCATCCCCCGCGCGCATCCGCGAGCGCAGCAGGAACTGATACCACCGCAGATCTGCCCGGCGCAGCGCTTCGAAGGCAGCCAGGAGCCAGCGTTCGTCAAAGCTTTGTTCCGGCGTGCCCGGATGGGCGATTTCCGGCACCTGCCCCAGCGCGCGGGTCAGCGTCTCCGACAGGCGCGCCAAAGGGTGTTCGGGGTTTTGATCCTCCAGCCCATGCAACGCGTAGCGCAGAAGGTCGAGTCGCGGCTCCGACGCCAGCAGCCGGGGAAAACGGTCGGACCAGTGATCCGTGGCGGGCGCAGGCTTTGGGTGGGACATGGCGTAAGGCCTTTCTGTTCCGGCGGGCATTATATCCGACAATTTTAATCGGAATTTCAGCCGCGGTACAAGCCCCTTCCCTATCCCTGCCGTCTCCCCGGCGTCGCGCGTGCCATCCAGAGCGCCAGATCGGGCTGCAAGCCGAGCGCCGCCAGGGCCGTGGTCCGGTCGCGCAAGACCTCCACTCTCTCATGGGCGGAGAGGCCTGCGGACATGCTTTGGTACATGCGGGCCACGCCATAGCCCAGATCAGTGGGCGCGACGAAAACCAGGCGCGTCTCGCATGGGGTACGGTAGTGCATCGCGGCGTCCGTCAGAAGGTGCCGCAGGACTTCGAAGTCGAGGGCGGCTTCGGTCAGATCGGTCAGATCCGCGAATACGTCAGAGCCCGGAACATGCGCCGGGTCCACGCGATGCGCCCCAAAAGCCTCGAGCAGCATGGCCATATCAACCCGGCCTTCGTATCGGAACAGCGCGAGGGGCGGGTGAACAAGGTAACTACGATGGATCGTCAAATGGCAACTCCTACGGGATCGCGCGGCGCGACCAGTGGCAGTATCCACCGGCAGACCTTTGACTGTGAGGGGAATTCGCCGCGAAAAGACCCCCGTGGTCCCGGCTGTTCTGGCAGACCCGTCAGGGGACCCCGATGGATCCTGCGGCGGCGCGGCCCGCCCGGACACGACGTTTGTCGATGCGTGTGAGATTGCCGTCCCGGTCGAAGGCCTGTCTGAAATTGAAGCCGAAGGCGGAGGCTCCGTTGTCGTGCAGGACCTCGTAGCGTTCCGCGCCCTGCGCCCATGTGGGCCGGTCCGCGTCGTCCGTCTGCCACCAGAGCACCAGCGGCGGCCAGTCGCCCTGCCGGAACCACTCCCGCCCGCGCCGCAACGCCTGCGCGTGCAGTCCCGAATAGGTCAAGGCATAAGGCGATTCCAGATCCGTCCAGAGCGACAGCGACGCTGGTGACCATCCGTCGCCGCGTTCCTCGTAGAGCCGGGGGTAGACTCCTGCGCCCCAGGGCTGCGGTCCGGGATCGGAGGCATAGCCGGACCGCTCGATCAACCCTTCGGAGCGGTTCACGCGGGCAAAGATCGGGTCGTTCAGAGCACGAAACCCGTCGTTGACCGCATCCTCGGCGGGGCGGATGAAATGACCAAAGGTATAAAGAGCAAGAGGCATGGGGGTACCGGACCGGCAACGTCTACCGCTCCAGTTGTAGCGCGAAACCCACTGCGCCACCAGAGCGGAGGCACCTGATAGCGCGCTGTCCCGAAAGAAAACGGGCGGCCCCGAAGGCTGACGGATACCGGCTTGTGGGGCACGGTTTGTAGGAACTGGCTGCAATGAGAATGGCCGCGACGGGAACCATCGCGGCCATTTCCTGTGGTGAGGGATGCGCTTCTTTCAACATGGCGGGTTCTTGCGGGATCCGGTCCGGCCCGCCGCCTTCGCCTCGTCGAACGCCACGTCGGTTCATGACGGTGCCCGCCGGTTGCAGGTTGCCTTGTAGACCCACGGCGCCAGGTTCCCGCGGAGACCGGCATCGAGCGGGCCATCGAACGGGATGTTCTTCACCTCCCGACGCAGATGCCGCGGGAGGATCGGGAATCCGACGACCTTGTCGAGCTCTCCGCCCGCTTGCATCGGCGCGGACACCCAGACGGACACCCAGACGGCACCCAGACGAGACTGTTTTCTCGCACATGTTTCGCCTGATGCAGCCCAGGCGCCGTTCAAATCGGGCCGTTCAAATCGGGCTGTGTTCAAATCAGGCCGTGTTCAAATCGGGCCGTGTTCAGATATCGCGGTAAATCAACAGCCTGCCGCGTTTCCGCGACAGGCTTGCTTGTGGCTATGTCCCACAGGGCGGAATGCATCACCCGAAGGACCGCGCCTACTGTTGATCCGATCGCGGGATCAGTTGATCCGGGTCAGCAGCTCACCCAGCGACTGTTTGGCGTCGCCATAGTACATGCGGGTGTTCTCCTTGTAGAACAGCGGGTTCTCGATGCCCGAGTAGCCCGTGCCCTGGCCGCGCTTCGACACGAAGACCTGCTTGGCCTTCCAGACTTCGAGAACGGGCATCCCGGCGATGGGCGAATTCGGATCGTCCTGCGCCGCCGGGTTCACGATGTCGTTCGAGCCGATGACGATGACCACGTCGGTTTCGGGGAAGTCCTCGTTGATCTCGTCCATTTCCAGAACGATGTCGTAGGGCACCTTTGCCTCGGCCAGAAGCACGTTCATGTGTCCCGGCAGACGGCCCGCCACCGGGTGAATGGCGAAACGCACTTCCTTGCCCTTGGCGCGCAGCCTGCGGGTCAGTTCCGCCACGTTCTGCTGCGCCTGCGCCACGGCCATGCCGTAGCCCGGCACGATGATGACGCTGTCGGCATCCTCCAGCGCGGAGGCTACGCCGTCCACGTCGATGGCCACCTGTTCGCCCTCGACCTCCATCTGCGGACCCGTCGCGCCGCCGAAGCCGCCGAGGATCACGGAGACGAACGAGCGGTTCATCGCCTTGCACATGATGTAGGACAGGATCGCACCGGACGAACCCACCAGCGCGCCGGTTACGATCAGCAGGTCGTTGCCGAGGCTGAAGCCGATGGCCGAGGCCGCCCAGCCCGAGTAGCTGTTCAGCATCGACACGACCACCGGCATGTCGGCCCCGCCGATGCCCATGATCAGGTGATAGCCGATGAAGAAGGCCAGCAGCGACATCAGGATCAGCGTCCAGCCCGCACCATTGGACATGTAGACCAGCAACAGGATGAAGGACAGGATCGCCGCGCCCGCGTTCAGCGCGTGACCGCCGGGCAGCTTGACCGCCTTGGAGGTCACCTTGCCCGCGAGTTTGCCGAAGGCCACGACCGACCCGGTAAAGGTCACCGCGCCGATGAACACGCCGAGGAAGACCTCGACCTTGAGGATGTTCAGCTCGACCGGCGTCTTGTGCGCCACCTTGGCGGCAAAGCCCTGAACGCCCTGCTCGTGCAGCCAGGCCTCCAGCCCGGTCGCGTTCAGGCTGGTGGGTGCCATGGCCACCAGTTCCGCGATGCGGTTCATCTCAAGCTCGGCGTTGTAGCCGATGAAGACGGCCGCCAGACCCACGAAGGAGTGCAGCGCCGCGACCAGCTGCGGCATTTCGGTCATCTCGACCCTGGTCGCGAGATACTGGCCGATGCCCGCGCCCACGATGACCATCAACAGGACGATGACGTAGCCGCCCATGCCCGGGCCGAAGTATGTGGCGAGGACCGCCAGCGCCATGCCGACGATGCCGTACCAGACGGCGCGTTTTGCGCTTTCCTGTCCGGAGAGACCCCCGAGGGACAGGATGAAGAGGACCGCCGCGGCGATGTAAGCGGCGGAAACGATACCAATGCTCATTTATCTAGTTCTCCCGCTTACGATTTCTGGAACATCGCCAACATGCGGCGCGTCACCATGAACCCGCCGACGATGTTGATCGTGGCGATCAGGATGGAGATGGCCGACAACAAGACGACAAGCCAGCTGCCAGAGCCGACCTGCAGCAGCGCGCCGAGGATGATGATGCCGGAGATGGCGTTGGTAACGGCCATCAGCGGCGTGTGCAGCGAATGCGAGACGTTCCAGATCACCTGGAAGCCGATGAAGCACGCCAGCGCGAAGACGATGAAATGGCTCATGAAGCTTTCTGGCGCATACGCCCCCACCAGCAGCACCAGCGCCGTGCCGACCCCCAGAAGGATGGCCTGGTTCTTGGTCTGCGCCTTGAAGGCGGCGACTTCCTTCGCGCGCTTCTCCTCGGGCGTCAGTTCCTTGATCTTTTCCTTTGGCTTGGCCGCGATGGCCTGAACCTTCGGCGGTGGCGGCGGGAAGGTGATCTCGCCCTGATGCGCCACGGTCGCGCCACGGATGACGTCGTCTTCCATGTTGTGGTTGATCTGACCGTCCTTCTCGGGCGTCAGATCGGTCATCATGTGACGGATGTTGGTGGCATAAAGCGTCGAGGACTGCGTCGCCATGCGGCTGGGGAAGTCAGTGTAGCCGATGATGATGACGCCGTTGTCGGTGACGACACGCTCGTCCATCACGGTGCCCTCGGCGTTGCCGCCCTTCTCCGCCGCGAGATCGACGATGACCGAACCCGGCTTCATCTCCGCGATCATGTCCTTCAGCCACAGCTTCGGGGCCTCGCGGTTGGGGATCAGCGCCGTGGTGATGACGATGTCCATCTCGGGGGCGAGCTCGCGGAACTTCTTCAGCTGCGCTTCGCGGAATTCGGGGCTGGAGACGGAGGCATAACCGCCCGTGGCCGACCCGTCCTGCTGTTCCTCTTCGAAATCGAGGTAGACGAATTCGGCGCCCATCGATTCGACCTGCTCGGCCACTTCGGGCCGCACGTCGAAGGCATAGGTGATCGCGCCCAGCGATGTCGCCGTGCCGATCGCGGCCAGACCGGCGACGCCCGCGCCAACCACCAGCACCTTCGCCGGGGGCACCTTGCCGGCCGCCGTCACCTGCCCGGTGAAGAAGCGGCCAAAGTTGTTGCCCGCCTCGATCACCGCGCGGTAGCCTGCGATATTGGCCATGGACGACAGCGCGTCCATCTTCTGCGCACGGCTGATGCGCGGCACCATTTCCATGGCGATGACGTTCGCGCCCGTCTCCTTCGCCTTCTCCAGACCCTCGGCGTTGCCGCCCGGGTTGAAGAAGGTGATCAGCGTCTTCTCGGGGGTCAGGTAGTCCAGTTCCGCCAGTGTCGGAATGCGGACCTTGGCGATGATGTCGGACTGCGCCCAGAGCGCCTCGGCGGTGGCCACGACCGTCACGCCCGCGTCTTCATACAGCTTGTCGGCAAACCCGGCCTTCTGACCCGCGCCGCTCTGGATCAGGCAATCATAGCCCAGCTTCTGCAGCTGAAGCGCCGAATCGGGCGTCATCGCCACCCGGTTCTCGCCGGCACTGACCTCTGTTGGTGTCCCGATTTTCACGTTTCTCTTCCCCCTCTTCAGGAAATCCTCGACCGATAACGGATATCCGCACCGGGCATATCACGATTTGGCGATAGGTCCACGCATCTGACCTACCGCTCCACCGTATCTGGCGCTTCTAGACCACAGGTCGACAGAAAGTTAAAGATACCTATTCGTTTGTTGCGCAACATGTCCTAACTCGGCAACAAACTTGCGTACACTGGCATGCAGTGCGGCCGCCTCCCCGCTCCCCGCTGGCCCTGTGATCACCTGTCGCAGGCCACCCTCCTGACCTCCGCAAAAGGGCACGCTATTCATGGCTCGGACCCGTCACCGGAGAGAGCCATGACCCCGACCCTCACCCGCCGCGCCTTCTTATCGTTTGGCGCATCCGCCCTTCTCTGCCTGGCGCTTGGCACCCGCATGGCACGGGCCGAGGCGCAGACCGTCACCGTGATGGATGCGGATACCGCCTTCGACGCGGCGAAGGCCGGGGAGATCATCCTCGTCGACATCCGCACGCCCGACGAATGGGCCGAAACCGGCGTGGCCGAGGGGGCCATCGGCCTCGACATGACCTCCGAGGACTTCGTGGCCTCCCTCGCCCGCCTGCGCGAGACAAACCCGGCAACCCCCATCGCGCTGATCTGCCGCACCGGCAACCGCACGGGTTTTGCCACGCAGACGCTGGCGAAACAGGGCTTCCCCGGCCTCGTCGACATCAAGGAAGGCATGGCCGGCGGCCGCAATGGCACCGGCTGGCTGAAGCGTGGCCTGCCGACCTACCCCGGTGCCCAGGTGCAGGAGCGCACGCACGCACGTCTCGGCCAACACCGGGGCGATTAAGCCGCGCCCGGCTCTTGCCAGCCGTTCCAACGCCCCGGCGCTCACAGCCAGCGCCGGGTCTTCTTTTCATAGTGTATCCAGTCACGCGGAAAGCGGTGGCGCAACCGCCGCTCCTCCGGCTCCACGAAACGTCTTTCCAGTATCCAGACGAAAAGCGGGATCAGTATCAGCGCCAGCACCGCGTCCCAGTAAAGGATCATCCCCGTCAGGATCAGCACATCCCCCAAGTAGATCGGATGCCGGGACCGCGAAAAAATCCCCGTCGTCACCAATCGGTCCGGGTGGCGATGCGGGATGAAGGTGGTGCGATGCCGCCGCATTTCGAAAACAGCAAGCGCCGCGAGGATCCCCCCCGCTCCGACCAGCAGCCCGCCCAACAGATCGGCCCAAACGGGACCGAAACTCGCGACAGGCACCCAGGTCTTCTGCGCCCAGGCCAGCGCCAGCGCCACCGCCAACCAGACCGGCGGCCAATCGGGAAACCTGTCCCACGCCTTCATTCCGTCCCCCTTGTTCCAAAACGCCCACGCCAAGACGGCCCACGAGAAGACCGCCCACCAACGTGCCCCCGGTCGCTGCGCAAGTCCACGGCAAACCGGGCGCACCCGTCCTGTTCAAATACATCCGGGAGAGGCTCCGCGGGAGACCGGGGGCAGACTCCGCGGCGCGGCCGGCACGAATGCCGCGCGCGGTCGTCCGAAGTCTTCAAAACAGACGACACCGCCCAGACTCTGACAGCCTTCGCTCCCCTTCAAACCCACCCTGTGCAACCGCGCACCACTCCCGCGCCCCCCGCCGCGCCACGCAAACCGCCCCTTCCCCCTCTCGCAGAATCGCGCTAACCCGCGAGCCATGTTGAAGACGCGCATCATCCCCTGTCTTGACGTGGCAGACGGCCGCGTGGTCAAGGGCGTCAACTTCGTCGACCTGGTCGACGCCGGCGACCCCGTCGAGTCCGCCCGCGCCTATGACGCGGCGGGCGCCGACGAGATCTGCTTTCTCGACATCCATGCCACCCACGAGAACCGGGGAACCATGTTCGACGTCGTCACTCGGACGGCCGAACAATGTTTCATCCCGCTCACCGTCGGCGGCGGTGTTCGCACCGTTGCCGATGTCCGCGCCCTCCTGCTCGCGGGCGCGGACAAGGTGAGCTTCAACTCGGCCGCGGTGGCCAATCCCGATGTGGTGGCCGAGGCCGCCGACCAGTTCGGATCGCAATGCATCGTCTGCGCCATCGACGCGAAAACAGTCGCGCCCGGCAAGTGGGAGATCTTCACCCATGGCGGGCGCAAGCCCACCGGCATCGACGCGGTGGACTTCGCACGATTGATCGCCGCAAAGGGCGCGGGAGAGATCCTGCTGACCTCCATGGACCGCGACGGCACCAAATCGGGCTTCAACCTGCCCATGACCCGCGCCATCGCCGATGCGGTGGACATCCCCGTGATCGCCTCGGGTGGTGTCGGCACCCTCGATCACCTCGTGGAAGGCGTCACCGAAGGCCATGCCAGCGCCGTGCTCGCCGCCTCGATCTTCCACTTCGGCACCTACACGGTGCAGGAGGCCAAGGAACACATGGCGGCCGCGGGTATTCCGGTCCGCCTCTGATCGCTTCGAGCCCGCTAACCCCCTCTTGAGGAACGCGCCGTAAAACCGCACAAACCGGCAAGAGGAGGCCCGCCCATGATATCCGACGCCAGCGATGTCACCATCCGCGAGGGCGCGGTGGACTACACTGCCTGCAACTGTTGCGGCAAACCGACCACCGTGGTCACCGGCTACCTCGACGTGGGCGACCTGTCGGCGGGCTGGTACACCATCGGCGTCACGCTTGATGCGCCGAACCACCTGCCGCTCTGCCGGCTCTACATCGGCGACTGGACCGAGGGCGCAGGCCCTGACGAACGCTGGGGCATCCGCATCGGCATCGCGCCGGACGGGCCGCAGCTGCTCGACTGGTCGGAGGCGGAACAGACCGAAGCGCGCCCCGTCTTCACCCCGCTCCACCGCGCGCAGATCCTCGGCACGCCACTGGAACCGCAACTCTGGGCGCTGATGGATCGCATCCGCACCGCCGATACCCGTCTCTAGATTTCAGGACCCGCCATGACCCTCGAAGACCTCGAAAAGATCGTCGCCGCCCGCGCCAGCGCATCGCCGGATGACTCCTGGACCGCGAAACTGCTGGCCAAGGGGCCGGAAAAATGCGCCGAGAAATTCGGCGAAGAGGCCGTCGAGGCCATCATCGAAGCGGTGCGGAACGATCCCGAAAAACTCGCCTCGGAGGCCGCCGACGTGCTCTTTCACCTGCTGGTGATGCTGCGTGCCCGTGGTGTGACCGTGGCGCAGGTGATGGCGGTGCTGTCCGCCCGCCAGACACGGTCCGGCCTCGCCGAAAAGGCCGCGCGACCCGAGTAGCCCGCCGCCACCGCAAAGCCAGGTCACCGGGCGGGGCAGATCGGCGGGGCACCTTTAAGCGATCCGCGCAGACTCGCCCTTCGCCGTCTACAGCTTCGAAGAGATCACCCCGGTGTTGAACCCACCCATGCGCAGCTCCCCGAACAGGCGCTGATACTCGATTTTCGGGCAGCGATGCATCACCACGTCGACGCCCCGCGCCTGCGCCAGCCGCTCCGCGTCGTGGTTCACGACGCCGATCTGCATCCAGACCGTGCGGAGGTTGGGCAGCGCCCCCAGCGCCTCCGCCACGATGGGTTCGACGTGTTCCGACCGCCGGAAGATATCGACCATGTCCACCGTCTCCGGGCATTCGGTCAGAGACGCCCGCACCTCCTGCCCGAACAACACCTTGCCCGCGTGGCCGGGATTCACCGGGATCACCGTGTAGCCCTTCAACGCGAGGTAACGCGCCACGTAGTAGCTTGGCCGCACCGGGTTCATCGAAAGCCCAACCACCGCCACCACCTTTGTGCGGGTCAGGATCTCCTTCAGAAAAGCGTCGCCGTACATCCGGTCCCCCATGGTCTTCGCGCCGTGCCACCACAGGTAACACACGCCCGCAAAAGAAAAAGCGCCCGGGAATGAAACCCGGGCGCAAGGTACGGAACGAGGGACAGTGAAGGTGTCGCAGGGGTTCCGTCCCTGCGAGCCTGCTAGAGAGATAGGCGCAAATGCCACACATTAAAGACCAGTAAATAAAATGTGAGATTTTCCCTTGACGCCCGCATGACGCCTCTCTGCCACGCTCACCCCTGCCGCCTGCCTTCCGTCGCATCGCCGCCGCTTTCGCGCACGAGCCAGGGCGCCTCGACGCTCTCGTGCAGCCGCTCCGAAGGGTCGCCCCCCACCACGCGCGGCGACCGCAGCACGAACAGCTTCCCGAATCCCTGCCACGTCCCGACCGAAGGCGCCTCGACGTCGCAGGGAAACCGCCGCCGCCAGCCCGGCGGCAAGGGCACGGCGCAGGCTTCCAGCCGCTCCAGCATCCAGACCAGCGGGATATTCGCCAGCGGACGCGCCTGCTGACCGGCGCCCAGCATCCCGCCCACGTCGCCATGGGTGCCGCGAAACCAGACCTGCTCGAGGATACCATCCCACTGCGCGGGCCTTTCCCACAATACGGGCGCAAAGGCATGCCGGGTCTCGTCCAGCGCCAGCGCGTGAAAGCCGTGCCGCACGCTGCGCCCCAGCGCGTGGTTGTGGAACGCGTGCCGAGGTTCCGCCAGCCGCCACAGGCCCGGCAGCCGCAACCCCAGCGCCTTCACCGTGTCCCAGACGCCCAGCATCTCGATCAGGGTCACATCGTGACAATACTTGCGGGCAAAAACCTCTGCCGTCGCGCCGTCGGGGTCATATTCATACAGGCGGTAAACCTGCCGGATGGCCCGCTCGGTAGCATGGCGTGCCCGCAACAGGCCCACGCGGTCGATGATCCCGGCAAGACTGCGCACGGCAAAGGCCCCGCGTGAAAACCCCAGCAGGAAAATCCGATCCCCCACGCGGTAGCGGCTGGCAAGGTAGCCATAGGCGCGGCGGATCTGCCCGTCGATGCCATGCCCGAGGATGACATCCCCCGTCTGCCGCCAGTCCCGCCACTGGATACCGGCCTCGTAATACAGGGACAATTCCCCCTGTTCCCGCAACAGCTTCCACGTCAGCCCCGCGTTGCTCTCGAACCCGGGCTGGAGACTCGACGCCGTTCCGTCCAAGATGATGACATGATCGCGCGGGCCGCGTTTCGGCGCGTAGTCGGAATGCCGCGATGGCCCGTCAGGCAGTAGCCATTCGGCCAAGCGGTCGCCAAGGTGGCTCATTCCCACGTCTCCGGCCCTCCCTGCCGGTACGGGAATCCCCGCGCCTCTTGAGGCAGACACCCGATCCGGGAGGCTACGGAGCCTTTGCCATCGCGGCCTACCGGAAATGGCGACCCGCGACGAGGGCGCGCGATACATCCCCTGCCAGTCTGGGCAATCAGAGCCTGCGCCTGT
Organism: Sagittula salina; assembly: GCF_017813235.1. Classification (GTDB taxonomy): domain Bacteria; phylum Pseudomonadota; class Alphaproteobacteria; order Rhodobacterales; family Rhodobacteraceae; genus Sagittula; species Sagittula salina. Next base: position 90,440 of record NZ_JAGISH010000002.1, on the reverse strand, counting down.
CCGGTTGCAGTACGCGCACTGCCCATCGACCCGGACATGCCCCGCACGAAGCGGACCTGCGCGTGGTGGGACAGCGTAAAGGCATCGCGACTGGCGCTTCGCACGGCAAGCAACCGCCCGCCTGGGCTGGTGGAAACAAGGTTTCCTTTTCCCGGCGCGTCGGCCGCGCCCGGGGCGCGGTCATGCACGACGGAACCGCCGGACCGGCAACCGCAACCGGAATCCTCATCTCTCGTGCAGCCCCCCGTTTCAGGCCCCTTCACTGCGGCCGGCCATGGCGCGCGAAACTCCCCGAAGCGCAGCCCCTGACCCCGCGCTACGGGACCGGCATCCCCGCGCCGTGGAGGGCGCGAAGAACTCCGCCGGACGAGTCCCGCCAACAGCCAGTCTATCCGGGCGGCGAAGCCCCGCAGGCGGCCATGCCGGGCAATGCCCCATGCGGCTACCCCGTTCGTTTCACCGTGATCCACCGGCCCCCGACCGATCGCGCGCCGGGTACGGCGCTGCGGCAGCCCTCGGCGGGCGGTGTCCTGCACCGCCGCATCGGGGACCGCACACCCCGCTCCGTCACTCCGCCGCGATCGCGCCATCCTGCAACATGGTCCATACCCGGGCAGGCGTGAAGGGCATGTCCGCCTGCCGAATTCCCCGATCCCAAAGCGCGTCCTGCACCGCGTTCGACACCGCCGCCAGCGCACCCACGGTCCCGGCCTCGCCGCAGCCCTTCATCCCCATGGGGTTCGCCGTCGACGGCACCGGTTCGGTGTCGAACGCGATATAGGGCACGTCTTCGGCCCGCGGCATGGCGTAATCCATGAAGGTCGCGGTCAGCAGCTGCCCCTCGTCGTCAAAGGCCACCCGTTCGGTCAGAGCCTGTCCCAGCCCCTGCACGACCCCGCCGTGCACCTGTCCTTCGGCCAGCATCGGATTGATGAGATTGCCGAAATCGTCGACCACCGCGTACCGGTCGCAGCGCACGAGGCCGGTTTCGGTGTCGACCTCCACCTCCGCCACGTGGCACCCGTTCGGGAAGGACCGACCCGGCAACGTCGCCCGGGTCTGCCAGTCCAGCAGATCCTCGCGACCCGCCTCCCGCGCCATCTGCGCCGCCTCCAGCATGGTCGGGGTCAGGTTCGACCCCTCCGCGCGGAAGCGTTCGTCGTCAAAGGACACATCCCCCGCCTCCACCCCCATCTGGTCGGCGAGGAATTCGGCAAAGCCCGACACCATCAGCGATACCGCCGCCAGCGTGGCATTGGTCTGTGTCGTCACCGACCGCGAACCGCCGGTGCCGCCGCCGTGCGCGATCAGGTCCGAATCGCCCTGGATCACCTCGATCTTCTCCGCCGGGATGCCGGTCTGATCCGACAGGAACTGGCGGAACACGGTTTCATGCCCCTGCCCGTTGGACTGGGTTCCGACGTAGATCCGTGCTCCATCCTCGGTGAATTCCACCTTCACATCCTCATGCGGCTGCCCGAGAATAGACTCGATGTAATAACAAACCCCCAAACCGCGCAGCTTGCCCTCTGCCGCACTGGCCGCCCGGCGCGCGGCAAAGCCCGCCATATCCGCAAACTCCGCCCCCCGCGCCATCACGCGCTCGAATTCGCCGACGTCGTAGGTTTCTCCGGCCGGAGTCGTATAGGGAAACTGCGCGGGCTTGATGAAGTTGATGCGCCGCAGCTCGAGCGGGTCCACCCCCAGCTCGCGCGCGGCGCGGTCCATCACGCGCTCCAGCACATAGATCGCTTCGGGGCGCCCGGCGCCTCTGTAGGCATCCACCTGCGTCGTGTTGGTATAGAATCCTTCGCTGCGCTGCCACACCGTCTGGATGTCGTAAACCCCTGTCAGCACGCGGGAAAAAAGGAACGACTGGATCATCTGCCCGAATTGCGAGTTATAGGCTCCCAGGTTCGACTTCGTATGCGACCGATAGGCAAGGATACGGTTGTCCGCGTCAAAGGCCAGCTCCGCCAGCGTCACCAGATCACGGCCCGCGTTGTCCGACAGCATCGCCTCGGTGCGGTCCGACATCCAGTGCACCGGCCGCCCTGCCTGCTTCGACGCATGGGCCAGCACGAAATACTCCGGATAGGCCATGCCCTTCATGCCAAAGCCGCCGCCCACGTCGGGGTTGGTGCAGCGCACGCGATCCGCGTCCAGGCCGAAACAGCGCGCCAGCTCCGCCTTCATCCCCCAGACGCCCTGCCCGCCAAAGGCCAGATGCACCCGGTCGCCCTCCCATTCGGCAAAGGCACCGCGCGGCTCCATCGAATTCACGATGATGCGGTTGTCGCCCACCTCCAGCGACACCACCTTTGCCGCCCGGGCAAAGGCCGCCTCCGTCGCCGCCTCGTCTCCCATGCCGTAATCGAACGCCCGGTTGTCCGGCGCCTCGGCGTGGATGGTCTCGCCGCCCGCAGCATAGTCCATCTTCACCGGCAGTTCCTCGTAGTCGATCTCGATCAGCTCGGCGGCATCCTTTGCCTGATCCACCGTGTCGGCCACGACCACCACCACCGCCTCCCCGACAAAGCGCAGCTTGTCCGCCGCCAACAGCGGGCGACGCGGCGCCGCGCCCTTCGTGCCGTCGCGGTTCGGCGCGCAGGTGTAGGTCATCTGCGCGTCCAGCCCGGCCGCCTCCAGATCGCCTTGCGTGATGACCATGTGGACGCCCGGCGCCTCCTTCGCCGCGGCCGCATCGATGCCCTTCAGCACCGCATGCGCCACCGGCGACCGCAGGACATAGGCCCGCAGCGCGCCCTCCGGCACGATGTCGTCCACGTACCGCCCCCGCCCCGTCAGGAACCGCGTATCCTCGACCCGCGTGACCGACTGGCTCTTGCCGAACTTGTCCATGGAACCCTCCCTCAACTGTTTGAGCGGAGACTACCCCCTGACGGCGCGGTGTCCAGTGCCTGTCTGACGGTACGGCAAGGGCGCGGAGCGCCCCCTGCACCGCCCCGCGCAACGGCGCGACAGCCTAGTGCAGCAGCGTCACGATGCGCCGCGCGCCATACCCGTTGAATCGGGTGGCGAGCGCCGTGGAATAGGCGCCGCAGGCGTGAAACAGGATGTAATCGCCCTCCTCCAGCGCCTCCGGAAGAGCCACCTTGTCGGACAGCCGGTCCAGACTGTCGCAGGTCGGGCCAAACACCTCGCGCTCCACCAGCCGACCGCCGCGCGGCGTGCCATCCGGGCGCAACACCGTCAGCCGCTGCGACGCCTGCAGGTCACGCCACTCGCTGAGGCCGCCATAGATGCCGTCGTTCAGAAATACCGCCCCGCCGGATACCGCCTTGGCCCGCAAAGCCAGCTCGAAGGCCTCCGCCACCATCGCCCGCCCCGGTTCGCAGACCAGCCGCGGCGCGCCTGGGCCAAAGGCGCGCGCGGCGCAATCCGCGATACGGGCAAAGATTACCTCCAGGTCCGGCGAAGGCTCCTCCCGGTACGCCGGGAAACCGCCGCCGACGTTCAGCCGCGCCAGCGTGACGCCCGCGCGCCGCGCCACCTCAGCGCAGGCGGCGATATAGGCCTCCCAGGCGGCGGCCTCGCGGCATTGCGTGCCGGGGTGAAAGGTCATCGACGGAATGCCGCCCCGCGCGGCCACCGCGCGCAACAGCGCCTCCGCCTGCTCCGGCGAGGCGCCGAACTTCGTCCCGAAATCGTAGACCGCGCCCACCACGGGCAGCTTCAGACGCACGGCGATCTCCATGTCGTGGATGGGGCCCAGCTTGTCCAGTTCTCCCATCCGGTCGATGGACCATGACACCACCCCGTGCCGCCGCCCGGCGCGCACCTCCGCCTGCGATCGCACCGGGTTATGGTAATGCAGCCGCGCATGCGGCGCGACAGAGGCGACCAACTCCATCTCCTCGGGCGAGGCCACATCAAAGGCCGCCATGCCGCCCCGCGCCAGCGCCTCGATCACCACCGGGTCGGGGTTGGCCTTCACGGCATAGGTCACCTCTCCGGGGAAATGCCTGTGAAACCGCGCCGCCTGACGGTCAAGCCGCACCGGATCGTAAAAGAACACAGGTTCGTCGGGTGCCTCGCGCGCCAGCCAGCGCGCCGGATCGATCCGAAAGGTTTCTCTCAGCATCTGTTTCTCCCGCTCGCCTCTCGCCGCCGCGACGGCCTTGCATCTTTGCTCTCAGTAACGAGTGTCTTTTCGAACGCCGTCGATTCCTATCGGCATCCTGTAACAATCGTGGCAGGCTACGCGACAAATAGACGGGAAAAGCCATGCAAATCGACGATACAGACCGCACCCTGATCGCGGCGCTCTCCGACAATGCCCGCTTGCCGGTGGCGGACCTCGCGCGGCGGCTCGGACTGGCGCGCACCACCGTGCAGGCGCGGCTCGACCGGCTTGAGGCCTCTGGCGCCATCGCCGGTTACACCCTGCGGCGCGGCCCCGCCCTGCGTCCCCCGCTGCGCGCCACTGTGTTGATCTCGGTCGCTCCGACCGATACCCCGGCGCTGCTTGCCCGGCTGAAGGCGCTGCCCGAGGTCGACAGCGTGCACACGACCTCCGGTCGCTTCGACCTGCTGGTGACGCTCTGCGCACAGACAACGGAAGCTCTCGACGCCTCGCTCGACCGCATCTGCGAAACCAAGGGCGTGCGCAGTTCCGAAAGCCTCATTCACCTAAGCACCAAGATCGACCGCGGCACCTGAGGGAAGGGGTACAGGAAGCCCAGCTTTGCCTTCACTTGCAGGGCGCCCGGATAAGACGACGCGTCAAGCCGGGCAATCGAAACACCATCTTGACGTTGCCAAGGTTCGAAAGGGAGCAGGGGGCGCTGCCCCCGCCGCTCCTGCGGAGCGCCTCCCCCGCGGTATTTTGGAACCAAAGAAGCACTGGACGCAGAGCCTTGGCAGCCGCGCCGGTCCACCCCCGCTCCCGATTTGCTTGAAACACGCACATGAGGGAGGCGGGGGCTTCTTCGGTTGCGGTCATCGGCTCCGCAGCCTGTACCGCCCTAGAAGGAAATCACCTTGTGGTTAATAATCCCTTGCTTCTTTGGTTCAAAAATACCGCGGGGGAGCGCGCACAGCGCGCGGGGGCGGAGCCCCCCAAGGCTTAAAAACGGGTGAAACGACCCGGTTCAAACCACCGATTTCATTGGGTTCGATATGTTTCCCATGCCGGGACATTCACTCCGCGGGGTCCTGATCCTCGATGGCATAGGTTCGGAAGAGCCCCGCCTGGGTCATGAAGAACCCGAACACCGCCGCCGTAAGGCCGAAGGTCTTGAAGGTGACCCAGACCTCCGTCGACATGGTTCGCCAGATGATCTCGTTCAGGACGGCGAGGCCAAAGAAGACCCACATGACCCGCTTGGTGAGGATCATCCAGCCTTCGCGACGGAGCGGCATGACCCCTTCCATCACGGACTGGAGCCAGCTTTCGCCCCGCATCAGCCCGATAGCGAGCGCAGCCCCGAAGAGGAGGTAGATCAGGGTGGGCTTCATTTTGAAAAACCGGTCGTCGTTGAGCCAGACCGTCAGGCCGCCAAAAACCACCACCAGCACCGCCGTGACCACCTGCATCCGGCTCAGGTGGCCGGTCAGCTTCCAGAGCGCCGCCATGGACAGCAGCAACACCGGAATGAAGCCCGCCGTAACAAGGACGAAACCTTCGTAGTCGGTGCCGCCGATGGTGAAGGTCCGGTCCTTCAGCCAGAGGTAGGCTACGAAGAAAGCCAGAACCGGGCCGAATTCAAGCGCGCTCTTGAGCCCGCCGTTTACTTGATTTCCGTCTGCCACGGCCTGTCTCCTTCATCTGCTCCGGTCCCGGATAAGCCTTTCAGCCGCCCAACTCAACGATCACCGCGCCCGCCGCGATCAAGCTCATGAGAGCGATGCGGCGCGGTCCGACCGTTTCCTTCAGCACCAGCCAGCCGATGACGGCGGCGAAGACGGTTGAGGTCTCCCGCAGGACCGCCGCTTCGCCGACCTTGTCGAGTCTTGTGGCCAACATGATCGAGCCGAAACTGAAGAAGGCGATCACCGCCCCCACCACGCCCCGCGCCATCAGTGGCCCCAGCGCGGGAGGCGCGGCCATCGCCCGGTAGCGCAGAATACCGATCACCGGCATCAGGAACCCGTCTATGAAGAAGAACCAAGCGAGGAAGGTGAACGGGTTGGCAGTGGCGCGGATGCCGTAGGCGTCATAGGTGGTGTAGAGTGCCACGAAGAGCCCCGTCGCCACGGCAAAGGCGAGCGCGGCCGGCAGCGTCTCCCGGTCGACCTCGAGGAAGAGGAAGTTGTAGACGGCAAGCCCGAAGATTCCCGCCAGCAGCACAGCCACCCCGAGCCATTGGACCATGGAAAAATGTTCTCCGAACACCAGCGCCGCGCCGATCACGGCAAACAGCGGGCCGGTGCCGCGCACCACCGGGTAGACCACCGTGTAGGCACCGCGCGTATAGGCGTAGGCCTGCAGGATCTTGTAGATACAGTGAATAACGAAGGCCCCGGCAAAGATCGGCCACATGTGCGGCTCGGGCCACGGCACGACAAACAGCGCGAAGGGCGCGGCCATAAGACCGTAAGACCCGTCGATGGCGCCGCGCGACAGCCACGGGTCGTGGCGCCCCTTCTGCAACGCACCAAAAACCGCGTGCAGCAGGGCTGCCGCCAGCGCCAGCCAGAGCGCCAGCGTGTGGCCGGCGGCGGTGCCTTCGAGTGAAATCAGCCAGTCGCTCATCTGCCCCTTCCGGGAACCGGTTCGTTCCCTGTCCTGTTAGCTTTCCAAACGGAAGTGGAGGAAACGCATGTGGAATCAAATCGCCGACGAAATCGGCGCCAGCTTTTCGGTCGTCCCGGCATCCCTCGCCTTCACCCGCCTCAGCGTTGCGGTGCTGCTCTCGGCCATTGTCGGACTGGAGCGGGAGTTGCAAGGCAAACCTGCCGGGCTCCGAACGCATATCCTCGTGGCGGTTGCGGCCTGTCTCTTTGTTCTCGTGGGTCAGGAACTGTCCGCGATCAGCTTTGGCAACACCGGCGAACAGCGGCACGATCCCCTGCGCATGATCGAGGCGGTGACGGCGGGCGTGGCTTTCCTCGCGGCGGGAGTGATCTTTACCTCCGGCGGACAGGTGCAGAACCTGACCACGGGGGCGTCGCTGTGGCTATGCGGGGCCATCGGCCTTGGCTGCGGCGCGGGCAGCATCGCGATTTCTGCCATGGCCACGGCACTGGTCGTCGTGGTGCTATTCGTGCTCGGACAGGTGGAGCGCTGGCTCGGCACCCACACGGATTAGGGCCCGATCAGAGTTGGTCTCCTGTCAGCGTTGGAGCCCTGTCAGCGCGGCGGCGAATTCCTCCGGATCGAAGGGGGCAAGGTCGTCGATCTGCTCGCCTACGCCGATAGCGTGGATCGGCAGGCCGAACTTGTCAGCCAACGCCACCAGAACGCCGCCCTTTGCGGTACCGTCGAGCTTTGTCATCACAAGCCCCGAAACGTCGGCCAACTGGCGGAAGGCCTCTGTCTGGACAAGCGCGTTCTGGCCCGTCGTCGCATCCAGCACCAGAAGCGTATTGTGCGGTGCCTCCGGGTCCTTCTTACGAATGACGCGGACGATCTTGGCCAGTTCTTCCATCAGATCGGCGCGGTTCTGCAGGCGTCCCGCCGTGTCGATCATCAGCAGGTCAGCGCCCTCGGCCTGTGCCTTTGTCATGGCGTCAAAGGCCAGCGAGGCCGGATCCGAGCCTTCGGGCGCCGTCAGGACCGGCACGCCGGCGCGGTCGCCCCAGACCTGAAGCTGCTCCACCGCCGCCGCGCGAAAGGTATCGCCCGCCGCGATCACCACCGACTTGCCGGCGGCCTTGAACTGGGACGCGAGCTTGCCGATTGTCGTGGTCTTGCCCGACCCGTTCACGCCCACCACCAGCACCACCTGCGGCTTAGACGGATACAGCGGCAGCGGACGCGCCACCGTTTCCATGACGCGGGCGATTTCCTCCGCCAGCAATTCCTTGATCTCGCGGGCGGAGACGCGGCGCCCCATGCGCCCCTCGGCAATGTTCGAGGTCACACGCAGCGCCGTGTCCACGCCCATGTCGGCGGCGATCAACAGCTCCTCGAGGCTTTCCAGCATCTCGTCGTCCAGCACCCGGCGCGGTTCGTCCTCGCGGCCGCCGCCCATCAAGCGACCCAGCAGGCCCGGCCGATGCGTGCCCTGCGGTTCCGTCTCTTCGGGCAGCGGCATGGGATCGAGCGAGGGGAGCGGCGCCTGCGGTTCCGGCGCGGCGTCGGCCTGCGACACCGGGGCCGGAGCGGAGGCCGGAGCGGGGGCCGAGCCGGGCGCCGGGGTGGCCACAAGCTCTTGCGTGCCCTCGCCCTCCTCGACGATGGCGTCGAGGCCCTCGTCCAGCTTTGAGGACGTCTTGAACAGCTTGTTCTTCAGCTTGCCGAAAAAGGACATGCACGCCTGCCTTCTGTCATACCGTTCATCCCACCTAATACGCCGGGGCAGCTAATGAAAGTGTGAGTTGACTGCACCGCGTGGCTTGACCTTAGTGGCGCCATGCGGGTGTGGTGGCTGATCCTGACGGTATTGTGTGTTTCGGGGCCGGTGCGGGCTGCCAGCCCGGACGAACCCGGCACACTGTGCTCCACCGGAACGCATGGCGCCGTGCAGTGCATCCGGCCCTCGCATTTCGCCCATGACACCTGTCAGGCGATCGGGGCCTTCGCACGGGAGAACGCGCTCGACCCCGGTTTCTTTGCCCGGCTGATCTGGCAGGAAAGCCGCTTTGACCCGCACGCCCTCAGCCCGGCGCAGGCCATGGGTATCGCGCAGTTCATCGCGTCGACGGCGGCGCTGCGCGGTCTTGACGATCCCTACAACCCTGCCGCCGCGCTGGAGTTCTCTGCGCAGTACCTTGGCGAGATGACGAACCGATATGGCAACCACGGGCTGGCGGCGGTGGGATACAACGGCGGCGAGCGGCGCGCCGAGGGGTTGATCACCGAGACCGGCGGGCTGGCGCGGGAAACCATCGACTACGTAACGATCATAATCGGCCTGCCCGCAGAGACATGGCGCGACGCCCCGCCCGAGGAACACGACTACCGCCTGTCGAAAACGGAGCCATTCCTTCCAGCCTGTCACGCGCTGGCGCGGCACCGTCGGCTGACGCCTTACCCGCCCGTAGCCCCCGTGCACCAGCCACTGCCGCCTTGGGGCGTGCAGGTCGCCTTTGGCGTGACGAAAAAGGCGGCGCTGGCGAAGTTCCGGAAAGTCACGCGCGCCTGCCGGGGTCAGATCGGGAAAAACGAACCCTTCCTCATATGATCCAACAGCCGCGCCAGCCCGAAGAGGGGCTACTATATGGCGCGCCTCGGGCGGCCCAGCCGCGACGCGGCCTGGTCGCTGTGCCGGTCGCTCAAGGCGCGCGGTTGCATCTGTGCCGTCTATCGCACCGATTGAGCCCCGCGCCGAAAAAATTTAGTCGATTGCGCCTGATCAAGGCCGCATCCCTTGCGCCATGCGAAAACCCAAGCGTGCCAAGGAAGAGGAGAGCAAAATGAGACAGTTCCTGATCGCGGCCATGGCCTTGGGGTTGGCGGCCGGGGCCGCGGATGCCCAGCAACGCTGCTACGTCGGCAGCAAGAACGGCAGGGTCGATGCCAACAACGCCCTTATTGCCTGTGACCAGGTCCGGGGCGGCGGACAGAACATCCTTGTCGAAAAGGGTTACGGCATCATCAAGTACGGGCCAGACACCTACGACAATTGCGTGCTCTGGGCTCAGCAGAACGAAGACAACTGAATAGCCGCGGGCGGGGAATTCCCCCGCCCGCCTTGCGTCAGATTTCGTCGGGGAAGTGTTTCATAACCATGCGGATGGGGTTGGGCGCCGCCTGCCCCAATCCGCAGATGGAGGCGTCGACCATCGCCTGCGACAGTTCCTCCAGCAGGCCCGTGTCCCAGTGATCCGCGCTCATCAGCTTTACCGCCTTTTCGCAGCCCACCCGACACGGGGTGCATTGCCCGCAGGATTCGTCCTCGAAGAATCGCAGCATGTTCATCGCCGCCTCCCGCGCGCTGTCCTGGTGCGACAGCACAACCACCGCCGCCGATCCGATGAAACTGCCGTGCGGTTGCAACGTGTCGAAATCGAGCGGCACGTCGTCCATCGTCGCGGGCAGCAGGCCGGAGGACGGGCCGCCCGGCTGGTAGGCCTTGAGGGTGTGACCGTCGAGCATCCCGCCCGCTGCCTCGATCACGTCGCGGATGGTGGACCCGGCGGGCAGCAGGTGCACGCCCGGCTGCCTCACCCGACCCGAGACGGAGTAGGAGCGCAGGCCCTTGCGGCCGTTCTTCTCGATCCCGGAGAGGATCTCCGGCCCTTCGCGGCAAACCTTTGCCACCCAATAGAGCGTTTCAACGTTATGAACGAGTGTCGGTCGGTCGAAGATCCCCACTTGCGCCACGTAGGGCGGGCGGTGGCGCGGGATACCACGCTTGCCCTCGATCGACTCGATCATCGCGCTTTCTTCGCCGCAGATGTAGGCGCCGGCACCGCGGCGCAAATCGATGTAGCCCTCCGGCACGATCCGAGCCGCCTCCAGCGCGGCGATCTCGCGGCGCAGCATGGCGAGGATGCCGGGGTATTCGTCGCGCATGTAGACAAAGGCGCGCCCGGCCTCCACCGCCCAGGCGGCGATCAGCATTCCCTCAAGGAAAACATGCGGATGCCGCTCGAGGTACACGCGATCCTTGAAGGTCCCCGGTTCACCCTCGTCACCGTTCACGGCAAGGTAGCGCGGTCCCGGATTGGCCCGCACGAAGCCCCATTTGCGCCCGGAGGGGAAGCCCGCGCCGCCCAGCCCCCGCAGACCGGAGGCGAGGATCGTTTCCTGCACCGCCTCCCAGTCGCCGCCGTCGCGCAGCGCGGTCAGCGTCTCATAGCCACCCTTTGCACGATAGGCGGCGAGGGTTTCGTACACAGGCATGCGCGCGTGGGTGTCGCCTGCGGCGATGGCGCTCTTGACCTTTTCCACCGTGGCGTGGCCGATGTGGTTGTGGCCGAGTTCAAGCACTGGAGCGCTGTCACAACGCCCCATGCATGGCGCGCGCAAAACGCGCACCTGTGCCGGGTCCATGCCGTCCTCAAGCGCGGCGCGCAATTGTTCGGCGCCAGCCAGTTCGCAGGACAGGGAATCGCAGACCCGGATGGTCAGCGAGGGCGGCGGCGTCTCGCCTTCCTTCACCACGTCAAAATGTGCGTAGAAGGTGGCGACCTCGTAGACCTCGGCCATGGACAGGCGCATTTCTTCGGCCAGAGCGCGCAGGTGTGCCGCCGAGAGGTGGCCATAAGCATCCTGGATGAGGTGGAGGAACTCGATCAGCAGATCGCGGCGGCGCTCTGTCTCGCCCAGCAGCGCTTGCACCTCGGCCAGCGCGGTGTCATCGACCTGGCGCCCCTTCGGCGTGGTGCGCCCCTTGCCGCGGGCATTTTTCCAGACACCCTTGCGTTCATCCAGTGCCATGACCACACCTCCATCTTCGTCCTGCGAGGACAATAGCCGCGCTCCGCGCCCACACGCAGATGAAAAACGACACCTTGCGGCGAGGGCGCGCCCATAAATGCCCCGCGTTTTGCCTGATGGGTGACGGAAAGTTCCGATAGACGTAAGACATCCAATGGTATCGGGCAATGGTATCGGGCAGTGGTATCGGGTCCTGCAAAGCCATATGATACCGGCGGCGCATGGGGGGGGCGAATGGTACGGTTCACACTGGCGACTCTCGGCATGGTGGTGCTGCTGGCGCTGGCGATCCTGCGGGGCGCCCCCTTTGCCGCTTTGGCCTTGGCGTATATCACCCTCTTCACGTATTTCATGGACAAGATGGCCGCGCTTGCTGCCCCCGACGTGCCGGAGGCGGAGTTTCCGGCAGGCGATGGCCTCGCTGCCTTCCTCGGTCTCGCGCATTTCCCCCTGCTTTTCGGCGGGATCTGCATGCTGACAGAAAGTCCGCAGCCTCTGGGACAGAAGGGGATGCTGTTCTTCGCGCTGGCGCTCTTTCTCGGGCAGGTAAGCAATTCGAACGCGCACGAGCTGATCCACCGCGCCCCGCGCGGACTGCGCCGGTTGGGCGTGGCGGTCTATTCCTCCGTGCTGTTCGGTTTTCACGCCTCGGCGCATCCACGCGTGCATCATGTCCATGCCGCGACACCGCGCGACCCGAACTCCGCCCCGCTGGGCATGGGGTTCTGGCGCTTCGCATTACGGGCCTGGCGCGGTGGGCTGGTCGAAGGCTACCGGGCGGAGCGTCGCCTGCGCCCGCGCGGACCCACGCCCTACACAGCCTACGGGATCGGGGCGCTGACCTCGCTGGCGCTCGCGTGGGGTATCGGCGGCACGGCGGGGGTTCTGGCGCTGATCGCGCTGTCGGCCTATGCGCAATTGCAGTTGCTGCTATCGGACTACGTGCAGCATTACGGTCTTCAGCGCAGCGAAATTTCCCCGGGCAAGTTCGAGCCCGTCGGCCCGCAGCATAGCTGGAACGCACCGCAGGGGTTTTCCTCCGCCCTCATGTTGAATGCGCCGCGCCATTCCGATCATCACGCGCATCCGGCCCGCCCCTACCCGGGGCTCGAGATCGACCGCGACGCCATGCCTATCCTGCCGCAGTCATTGCCGGTCATGGCGGTGATCGCCTTGGTGCCCCCGCTCTGGCGACGCGTCATGGACCGGCGCGCCCGCGCCTGGTTGCCCGATCCGGCCGCCCTCCGCCGACGCGCTTAACCAATCTTTAACACCAGGCTAGGCCAAGGACCCGAAATCTGGCAGAAATGTGGCATGAAACCCGTGCTCGCATTCGCTTTCGCGCTTTGTGCAGCCCTGCCCGCGTCGGCGGCAGAGCCGCTTTCCGCCAATGCCTTCGAATCATACGTCGATGGCAAGACCCTTTATTACGGCTCCGGCCAGCAGTCCTACGGGGTGGAGGAATACCTCCCCGACCGACGCGTGCGCTGGTCCTTCCTCGATGGCCGCTGCAAGGAAGGCTACTGGTACGAAGCGGATGGCTCGGAGATCTGCTTTGTCTACGAGGATGCGCCGGAAGACCCGCAGTGCTGGACCTTCTTCAATGAAGGTTCGAAGCTGCGCGCCGTTTTCCGCAACGATCCTCGGGCGACGGTGCTGTACGAAGCACGGCAGAACAACGATCCGATGATGTGCTACGGGCCGGAGGTTGGCGTCTGAACGCGGCTCAGGAGACCACCTCCATCGGATGGCCCGCGCGCGCGGGCCACTCGCCGCGCGGTGCCGCCATACTCTGACGGATGTACTCGCACAGCACCTGAGTCAGGCCGGCCTTTCCGTTCCCCGCGTAGAGATTGATGAATTGGGACCCGAGGTCGGGCAGCGCCTCGTCCTCGATGTATTCGACAAAGGCCGGCGCCTGACCAAAGAGCCGCGCCGTGATTGCCAGATCGGCGCTGATGGTGGCGTCCACTGTCATGTCGCTGTCGGAATCCACCGCCAGGTCCCAGGGGATATCGGTCCGGTCGAGCGCGCTCAGCCCGTGTTCCCGGAAACTGCAGGATCGGCTGAAGGCCACGCGCAGGGGCCGCGTCTTGCGTGCTTGCCCGCCCGGAGCACCGACCCAGCGCAAAGGCAACTGGCGCAGGGTCTCTCCGTCGGCGTCGACGCCGCCCTCGGTGGTCAGGATCACGTCCACCTCGCCGCGCGCGAACTGCGTCTTCAACGCCTTGGTGAAGGAGGAGATCAGCTGTACCTTCACGCGCGGGTGCGACCGCCCCATGCGCTGAAGGACCTGGGGAATGACGGGGTAAACGATGTCGTGCGGCACACCAAGGACGATTTCGCCTTCCCATTCCTTGGCGGTCAGCCGGGCATAGATCTCGTCGTTCAGTTCCACCATTTTCTGGGCATATCCCAAAAGCTGCGCCCCCGCCGGAGTCAGCGTCACGCCGCGCCCGGAACGGTCGAGCAGTTGCAGGCCCAACATTTCCTCCAACCGTTTCAACTGCATGGAGACGGCGGATTGCGTCAGGTTCAGAAAACCCGCCGCCCGCGTGACGCCCCCCGCCTGCGCCACAGCGACGAAGGATCTCAGAACGGTGATATCGAGATTGCGCATTCATCACGACCCTTGATGGCTATGGTAAGGAACATTCGTTTCCAGAATGCACAAACCGCTGGTACATATCAAGCATCCCGATATTTTTGCGGATTTCATAACAAAAGTTGATGCTGCGCGGCCCCGCAACTGCGCGCCTCGCGCTTCAGGAAAGGACTCGTCGTGCCGTCAACGCTCATCGCCCCCGCCATGCCACCCGCCATGCCCTCAGCCGCAAGGCCCCGCCAAAACCTGCTCGCCCGCCTCCAGCAGCGCGTCGGCCACTGGCCCGAACTGATGCGTCAGCGTCACGCATTGTCGCACCTCGATACGCGGGCGCTTCGCGATATCGGCCTTACGCCCGAGGCCGCCCGAACCGAAGCCGCACGCCCGCCGTGGGACGCACCCGGACATTGGACCGATTGAGTTTTGTTTTTCGTTGAAAATCGCCAATCGCTACCTTGAATGACGGCCGGTCTCTGCCAATATCGAAAACGAGTTCTCCGGGGTTAGCCTCCCGGAGGGTAAACCATACCAAACGGAGGCTTTGATGGCTGAATACAACACAATCGGGACCCGGGGCGTATCCGGCGCCCGTGCGGCCCAGATTGACGTGGGGCTGCGCGCGCACATGAACAAGGTCTACGGCACGATGTCCGTGGGCATGTTGATCACCGCGTTGGCCGCTTGGGCCATCTCCGGTCTGGCCGTCACTTCGGTGCCGAACGAATACCAGATCGGCGCGGACCGGTACCTGACCGAAATCGGCTACACGCTTTATGTATCGCCGCTGAAGTGGGTGCTGATGCTTGCGCCGCTGGCGTTCATCTTCTTCGGATGGGGCGCCCTGATGCGCCGAGGCTCTGCCTCGGCGGTGCAACTGGGCTTCTTCGCCTTCGCCGCCGTCATGGGCGTTTCGATGGGCACGGTCTTCATGATCTACACACCCTTCTCCATCGCGCAGACCTTTATCGTGACCGCTATTGCCTTCGCGGGTCTGTCGCTCTGGGGTTACACCACGAAAAAGGACCTGTCCGGAATGGGCACCTTCCTCGTGATGGGCGTGATCGGCCTGCTGGTGGCGATGATCGTCAACATGTTCCTGCAGTCCGGCGTGATGATGATGGCAATCTCCGCGATCGGCGTGCTGATCTTCGCCGGCCTGACCGCGTTTCACACGCAGGAGATCAAGAGCACCTACGTGGCCCACGCGTCCCATGGCGATCAGGAGTGGCTGGACAAGGCCGCCTTCGACGGCGCACTCAGCCTCTACATTTCCTTCCTGAACATGTTCCAGTTCCTGCTCATGTTCATGGGCGAACGAGAGTAATCCCGTTCGCATGCAGGACGAAGGGCCGGTCTGTCAGACCGGCCCTTTTCTGTTGGACACTCTGCTACGCGGGCGCAGCATCGACAAACCGACAAGGAGAGGCTTCCGCCCCACCTTGGCTGTCTTGCCCCGCCGCACGGTCGGGCCGGGTCGCCGGGCGGATTGCCGGAAGTGTCGTGTGTCTGCCCTCAATCACGTTTTGCACCATGTCGGCGATCCCCTGCCCGCCCCGCGCCCGGATCTGGTGCCGGCGCTGGAGACCGCCGCTCCTTTGCTCCGGTCCCGAAGATGCGAAGATGCCCCGCCGCAGGCCATCAGGCGCGAGACGGGTCAGGCCTCGAAAGGCGCACGTTTCCCACACTCCGAGGCCTGACTGCCCCCGTCAAAGCAAAAAGGACGCATGGTCACCCATGCGTCCCTGTTATCGTGCACTGAACCGGTGAAGCTTTAGTTCATCGCCACTTGCACCGTTGCCGTGCTGCTGGTGGTGACGCTGACAGAGTTGCCGTCACGCGCGAAGGTATAGAGCTGCCCCACCTGCCCCGGCAGGCCGAACGTCACCGAGTCGTCATTACCCAGCGCCATCTGCAGGCGACCGGCATCCGAGCCCGCCGCCTTGGGCGCGTAATAGGCCACGAGATCGAGCTTTTCCCCCTCGCCCTTCGTCCAGTACACGGACATGTCGACTGTGGCGTGGTGCAGCGTGGCACCGGCGGCCTCGGTGGACAGTGTCACCGTCTCGGCAGCGGCGGCGAACGGCATCAGCAGGGCGGAGAGTGCGGCAAGCGTGCGAATGGTCATGTCAGGGTCCTCATCATCGGATGGCGGGCAGCGACGGGCGCGCCCTCGAGTTTCTGCATTGCAGCATGACAGAAACGCACCGCCCGGACCACAGACAGAAATGCATAGCAGTTATGTATGAGATTCAGATAGTTAATAGAATACCATCGTAGACCATGCCAGCCAAGCCACTTGCTGCAAACGCGAAAACATCGCAGCACCCTGTCAATACGACAGGGCCGCGCAGTTTCCCGCACGGCCCTTTCGAAATCTTCGACCCCCCGTAGGGCGCCCGTCAGGCTAAGATCACTTGATCTTGCCTTCCTTGTACTCGACGTGCTTGCGCACGACCGGGTCGTACTTCCGCACAGTCATCTTTTCGGTCATCGTACGTGCGTTTTTCTTGGTCACGTAGAAGTGGCCGGTGCCTGCGGTCGAGTTCAGGCGGATCTTGATGGTCGTCGGCTTTGCCATTTGAATTCTCCCGGGGTTGTCCCTTGCAACGCCGGGGCGGCCCCGCGCGTGAAATAGATCTGGAAGCCGCCTTTTACTGTGCTCAGGGGCGGAGTCAACTGCCCTGTGGGGCAATGTGACAGGTTTTCGTTGCGCGGAGGGCCTGTAAGCCGGATTCTGTTGTCGGGCGGGTTGCCCCGCCCTCAGACGACCATTCCTCTGGGCCATCCGTTGCCGGATGGCTCTAGCTGCCAACCCGAACCTCTCGGGCCAAAGCCGCCCTGTCCCGATATCGCCCGAAGGCGATCAGCCAGACGCGAGGTCCCTATTAGGCATTGCTCCCGGTGGGGCTTGCCATGCGGGCGATGTTGCCATCCCCCCGGTGGGCTCTTACCCCACCGTTTCGCCCTTACCGCGCCGGTCCCCTCACGGGCGAAACCGCAAGGCGGCGTGGCGGTTTGTTTTCTGTGGCGCTATCCGTCAGGTTACCCTGCCCGGGCGTTACCCGGCACCGATGCTTTGGCGAGTCCGGACTTTCCTCCCGGGATGCACGCACCCCAGGCGGCCGTCCGGCCCTCCGCGCAGGTTTCCACTACGCCCCAGGCTCCCCGCTGACAAGCCCTCATCGCGCTGTTTCCAAACCCGGGCACGCGCCTGATCCGAACCGTGGATTCCCGGATTTCGGCCACGCCGTCAGCGTAGCACGAGCGGCCCGTCAGCGTAGCACGAGCGGCATGGAGAGCCAGTCGCGCAACGCCTCGGCCACCGCCTCGGGCTGTTCCAACGGGGCGAAATGCGCAGCGTCCTCGATCACGCGCAGTTCCGCGCCGGGGATCAGTTCTGCCAGAAATTGATGCCGCTTTACCGGCAGCCGAAGGTTGTGCGCGCCGCAAAGGACCATGCAGGGCATCGCCAGCCGCCGCAGGGTTGCCTGCTGGTCCCGACGCCGCTGCAGCGCCCGGATCTGCCGGACAAAGATTTCCTGCCCCAACCCCCGCGCCATGTCCCGGATCAACGCCATGACTTCGCCCCGCCACGGGCTTGCAACCAGACCGTCGAGGTGGAGCGCCTCGTCGATAACCGCTTCGAACTTGCCCGACTTCATCCGGATGATCTGCGGATCGCGCGCCGCCGCCTGCTGCGGTGTCTCCGGCAAGGGCGAGGTATCCATCAGGCACAGACGCGTCAGACGGTCCGGGGCGCGGCGGGCGATCTCCATTGCTACGGCTCCGCCCATGCCACACCCGGCGAGGGCAAACCGCTTCGGGAGCAGATCGAGCAGGTTCGACGCGATCTCCTCTGCGCGCTCACCGCCGCTGACTGGCGCCGCCATCACCGCCCGCTCGCGCGACAGGTCGGCCAGTTGTGGCCCGAAAAGGCGCGCATCGCACATCATGTCCGGGAGAAAGACGACCGGTTCACGCATCACCCACCGCCCCGCATTCCGGAAGACCCGCCAAAACACCCAACACCACGCCGCCCGTTCCTCTTCCTGAGCAAGGCTGCCAGAGCCCTACCCGACAAAAGGGCCGAAACGTCCCGAAGTAAAGCCTGCGTCGCAGCGCCTCTGACACGGCGATCTCGCCCCGGGCGCCATGGCGTGCACGCCCCAGTGACATCCGCAACCGACAAGGGGGGCTGCGCCGGACCCACCAGGGTTCCTCCACGGTCGACCGCAGGGCTCACCCAGGAAGGCTGGTATGCCCCCTTCGGCGGCAACCTGAAGCGCCAACCGAAACCATCCGCAAACAAAGAAATTGAGACCTGGCACCTATCGGGAATACCCCGGGGACTGTCACCCCTCCTCCGCGAGGATCTGCATCCAGATCGCCGCCGCGTCGAACAGCGTCCATTCCCGCCGCAGGCCTTCCGGTCCGAATTCCACATGGCTGATCCCCATGACGTGCACGCGCGCGCCCGTAGGACGACCAAAAAGCCCCCAGCCGTCGTGCCGCCCGGTCAGCGACCACCGCAGCGCCGCACGTGGCGGCAGCATCGGCTCTTCGAGACCGATACGATGGTGTACCGCGAATTCCGCGTCCGGAAAGGCCTGCCGCAGACCCAGCCAGAACCGCTCCACCTCCCGCCAGCCATGCACGTCCCGGCCTCCGGGATAGGCCAGCTGACAGGCGGCGTCATATTGCTCCGGCACCACCGAAAGCTGCCCCGCCATCAATCGCTCAAGCACCAGTTCGAAGGCAAGGCCCCATGTTTCGTCATTGCCGCGCCCGGTGTAGGGGCCGGGCACATCGAACTCCGGGCAGAAGACCGGCTCCGGGCTGTCCGTCCGGTCCAGCCGCGCGCGGGCCCAGGTCTTCACGTCGCCGCCGATCTGGCCAAAAATCGCCTCCGTATCGACCACCTGCCACTCATCGCTGATCCGGTTGGCCTTCGCGAACCGGTCCGCCACAATCCGGTAGCGCAGCGCCCGCCCCGTGGGTTCGCCCCAGGGACCCGGCGCCGTATGCCGCCCCAGAGCCACCATCCGGTGAGAGGCCAGAAAACCGCGCCGGTCCGAACCGCACCAGATCACGTCCTCGCCCAGAAGCCGCCGGTCCGGCACCGCCAGAAGTCCCGCCAGGCCAAGCGCGGCCACCGCCTCCGCGCCCTGCGCCACGCCGCGCGCGTCACGATGAATGATGGCGGGATGGTACAGGTCCGCCATGCCCCCCCTGAACCCGCGATCATCCCAGATCTCCCGCGTGCCGGTCAGGATATAATCCTGAACATCCCTGAATCGTGCATCGAATCCCTGCATTCAGCCTCTCCGCTTGCTGCTCCAGCAAGACCTGCAAAAAGTGAATGAAGGGTGTACCGCGCCCGTCTTCGTTTCGATGATCACACCGCGACCGCAGCGGTTTCACCCCCACCGTGCTCACGCGCCCCGAACCACAACGCCTGCCCGGTGCCCCCGTCCCCCGCTTCTTTGGTTCGAAAAATACCGCGGGGGTGAATTCTCCGCAGGAGAAGAGGGGGCAGAGCCCCCTTCTGCGATATCGAAGATTCGGAACGGAGCGCATGTCGAGGTCCGGAGGCAGCCCGCCAGAGACGGTCGCGTGACGGCGCCATACCGCTGTTCGGTTGGCCCACCCTCAGCTATCCCCGACGACAGCGTGCCGCGCGGGAAACCCTCAGGTATAGCCCGCCCAGCGGAACGCCCCGTCCGGCCCGAGCAGGGAGTGCGGGTTCCACGCCACTTCCCAGACGTGACCCTCGGGGTCCGCGAAATAAGCGATATGCCCACCCCAGAAAACGTCATGCGCTTCGCGCAGCACCTCCGCGCCGGCGGAGCGCGCCGCCTCCAGCACCTCCGCCACCTGCGCCTTTTCGGCCACGTTATAAGCATAGGTCGCGGCGCCGACGCCCAGACGTTCCAGTGGCACCCCCATGTCGCGGGCGAGGTCTTCCAGTGCATAAAGCCCCAGCGACTGCCCGATCAGGTCGAAGGCAACGATCCCCTCCTGACTTTCCTCCCGCCGCCATCCCAGCGCCTCGTAGAAGGCCGCCGTGCGGGCTATGTCCCTGCATCCCAGCGTGATCAGGCTAACTCTCTGTTCCATGTCGCTCTCCCTGTTTCCGGACCTCAGCCTATGCGCCGTTCCTGACGTGTTCCGACGGCAGGCCACGCGCCCAGCGCAGGATCGTTTCGGTCAACGGCCGCGTCAATCCGGGCGACAGGATATCCCCCGCAATGACGTGATGTCCGGGGTCGTCCCCCGGCCCCGTGGTCACCACCTGAACGTCCGACGGGACACCCCAGGCCGCCGCCACCTGCCGCGTCCGATCGTGATCCACCAGCGCGTCCCGCTCGTCGAATACGAAAAGCCCAGGCACCCGTACCGAACCATGATCCAGAGCGGTCGCCGCCCGCAGCCCCTCTGCCATGGGCAAGAGCGCGCGCGAGGGGTAGCGCGTGGTCCAGAAGCGCCCATGCGCCTCCGACAGGGGAGCAAAGCCATGCTCCCGCCCCGCCACCAGAGGCAGCCACCAGCGCGCCAGCGGCCAGGTCATGAGGGACGCGCGCGGATCGCGCAGGCGATAGTTGGGTGACAGCATGACCACCCCGGCCACGCCTGCCGCCAGTCCGCGATGCAACGCCAGCGTCACCAGCGTGCAGCCGGTGGAACAGCCCATGACCAGCACGCGCCGCCCGATCCGGCGCCCGATCTCCAGCGCTTCGGCCACGTCGCGCAGCCATGCCTCCAGCGTCACCTCTGCCATGGCTGCGGGCGCCCGCCCGTGCCCCGCGAGGCGGGTGAAATGCAGGTTCGCGCTCAACCCCTCTGCCACGCGGTCAGGCAATGGGCGCAGTTCCTCCGACGTGGCGGAAAATCCATGGACATAGACCACCGCCCAATCTGTCACCGCCTCCGGCGCACCGCGCCAGATCACCCGCTTCTCCACGCCCGGCCGCAGATCCGGCAGGCGGGCCTCGCCCGCCGCCAGCCACTTTGTGATGCCGCCCTCCGGCACCGCCTGCGCGGCTGCGGGGGCCGTCACGCGCCGACCTCGACAATGGCCTTTTCAACCAGTGCCAGGCACTCCGGGGTCGAAAACCGGTGATCCGCGCCGCGCACCAACGTCAGGGACACATCCGGCCCCTCGATATGGTCGAGCATGGCCAGCGCGGTCTGGCGCGACACTGCCTCGTCCTCCGTGCCCTGCAACAACCGCACCGGTCCGCGCATCCTGAGCGAGGCGCGCAGAACGAGGTGCTTGCGGCCGTCCTCGATCAGCTTCTTCGTCACCACGTAGGGGTCTTCGTAGGCGGAGGGCATGAGGATCTGCCCTTCCTCCATCACCTGCCGCCGCTGCTCCCGGGTGAACTGCGCCCAGAACCCGTCTTCGGTGAAGTCCGGCGCCGCCGCGATGCCGACGAAACCCGCCACCGTTTTCAGGCGGCGCGACAGGATGCAACCGATCCAGCCCCCCATCGAAGAGCCGACCAGCACCACCGGCCCCGCACAGACATGCCGTACCACCACCTCCGCATCAGAGGCCCAGTCCCCGATGCAGCCATCCTCGAAGACCCCCCCGGACTGGCCGTGGCCCGCGTAGTCCAGCCGCAGGAAGGCACGGCCGCGGGCCGCGGCCCAGGCTTCGAGGTGTACCGCCTTTGTGCCCTCCATATCCGAACGGTAGCCTGACAGGAACACCACGCAGGGCCCCTCTCCGGGCGTGTACGCATAGGCCAGCCGCTCGCCGCGCGGACCGTCGATGTATGCTACCTTTGCCATGAAATCCTCCCGTGTTTCGGTGACCTTACCGCAACGGGTCGCAGCGCCAAGGTCGAAATCATCCCGCCCCTGCATGACAGGAAGACGGTCCCGGCATGCCGCGACGGAGCAGCGGAGGGCGTCGCGGAGCGCGTGGATTGCCGGGAGGCAGGTGGTCGAGGCCGCAGTAATGCGCCGGGGGGATCGGGAGGCCCGACAGGGTGCGCCCCGGCAAAACAGGAATGGCCCGACCTTTCGGCCGGGCCATCCGATTTCACATTACTCTACGAGTTTAGTTGCTCGCGGACTGGAAGATCACCGGGACCTCGTATTCGTGGATGTAATCCACCACGGTCAGCGCATCGTCCGCCGCCAGTGTCCAGGCCGTCAGCGTTCCTTGATCGGAAACGTTCGTGCTTCCGAACACCACCTCATAGATGTTCACCGTCTCGGGCAGCCACGATCCGTCCGGCTGTTGGACCAGCACGTTGGCGGTGACATCACCGTAGGTTGACACCCGGTCATAGGTGAAGTCGCTGTAGTCGATGTCCGAGTAGGTCACGGACCCCACCGACACGGTGTTGATGCCGACGAAGGCGTTCAGGTATGCCACCTGATCCTCCGAGAAATCGCCCGTCTTGTCCGTGGCGGCTGCCAGGAAGGCGACCGACCCGGCCACATCCTCGGCGGTCAACGCACCATCGACCATGAAGTCGAAGGCATCGCCCGGCAGGTCATCGACGCCCGGAATGGTGCCCGTGGTCATCAGCGACACGTAGATCGCAAGGTTCTCCAGCGGCGAGTCGATGGTCTTGGTCACGTCGTCCACCGTCAGCACCAGTCGCCCGGCGGCATCGGTCGTGACCTCGGTCGCCGTCTTCAGCAGGGTGATGACCTCGTCAGCCCGGCGATCCAGCACCGACGTCGGGGCACGGCCAACGTTCAGGCGACCGATCTCGACCTCTTGGGCCAGTTCCTCGTCCTCCGGGTGGCCATCTTCGTCGAGCTTGATCAGGTTACCCTCTGCGTCGACCGGCTGCACGTAGCCGGCTTCAGACAGGATCGGCACGCCCTGATCGTTGCGCAGGATCACGTAGAGGTCACCGAAAAGATCGCCCTTCGTGCTGCCGGCATTGTCCGGCTGACCGCCGCCGGCGCCATCCCGGCCACCGGGCACACCAGCCCATTCCGGCCGGTCGGAGTCGTCGTCCTCGCCGGTCAGTTCAAGGAACAGGTCGGTCATCGGCTTGCCGGTACCGCCACCGGTCTGGCCGATCATCTGTCCACCGGTGTATTCACCCTGCTGACCGCCCTCGCCATCGGACCCGCCGTGCGAACCTGCGGCCTCATGCTCTGCACCGCCCTGGTTCGCGGTGCCCGAGCTTGCCGGGGCCGTGCGCTGGACCGGCGCCGCCGCCGGGGCCTTGCCGGAAGACGTGGACCGGCTCGAAGACGAGTCGGGGTCCGGC
The DNA here is from genome assembly GCF_017813235.1 of Sagittula salina. GTDB lineage: Bacteria > Pseudomonadota > Alphaproteobacteria > Rhodobacterales > Rhodobacteraceae > Sagittula > Sagittula salina. The sequence continues at coordinate 67,081 of NZ_JAGISH010000002.1, read as the reverse complement.
ACGATCGGCAGGTCGGGCGAAATCACCCTGCCGCCGGACTGGCCTTGCTGGCCACCGGAACCGGCACTGCCCGAGGCCCCGGAACCGTCCGAACCGCCTGCGTTGCCGGAACCGCCGGACGAGCCGGAGCCGCCTTCGTTGCCGCCACCGCCACCGCCGCCGTTGTCGCTGCCGCCACCGCCGCCATTGTCGCTGCCGCCGCCACCGCCGCTATTGCCTGCTGCGTGGGCCGGCGTCACGTCAAAGGTGACCGTTGCCATCGGCATAGCTGCCAAGACCAAGGCGACCGTACCGAAAAGTCTGATCTTTCCACTGATATTCAACATCTGTCGTTTCCCTCCAATGCGCGCCGACCCTTTGTCGGCGCCTGGTTTAGCTCGGCAAGCTATGAGAGAACGTTAGCAGCGGGTTCAGGCCCCGGACTTGATGCAGCGCAAGTCTTGGGCGAAAAATATTTGCTTATTTGAATTCTTTTCGCGGCTCGGGTTTTACCCCTCCACGCTTTGCGCGAGCACGCGGCTGATAGTGGTCAGGCTCTCGCCGCTCTCCGCCTTCCATGTGTTGAAAGCCGCCTGCACCGCGGCCCAGGCCTTTCTGGAGGTGGGGGCCTTGTCCACCACATCCTCCGCCGCCAGCCGTGCCACGACCGAGGGAGAGGGGATGAAACCCTCCACTCCCATCTGCCGCAGCACGTATGGGCCCGCGGTACCGCCCAAACGCGCGCCGCCGTCCTTCAACCACAGCGCGAGACCCGCGAAGTCCTCCACCGGCCAATCCGCCACCCGCCGGCCAAAGGAGCCGTACTCCGCCGAGACCTCCATGATGAAGGCGGCGTTCTGCTGCACCGCCCGCACCTTCGGCGGCGAACGGATGATGCGCGGGTCCTTGAGCAGCGCGTCGAACCAGTCATCCGACATGTGCGCCACCCGCGCCACGTCGAACCCATGAAAGGCCGCCTCGATGCCGGGCCACTTCTTGTCCACTACCGCCCATGACATGCCCGCCGGAAACAGCACCCGCGCCATCAGCGCCAGCCAGCGGTCGTCGGGAATGGCCGCGATCTCCTCGGGCGGCTTCACCGGGGGCACGTCCGCGAGAACGGCGGCCCGTCCGCCCTTTCGGTCAGCGGCGATGTCAAGGATCTCTTCATAACTGCGCATGGGCGATACCTCCGGGGCTGGCGCCTATCTCCGCAGGGAAACGGTCACTCCGCCTCGACCTCGTCAAGCCCCAAAGCCAGCACACCGCCCAGAGCACTCAGCGCTGCAAAACCCGCCAGAGCCACCACCGGCCCCAATGTCGCCAACACGCCACCCAGCGCGCCGACCGCCAGCAGCAGGCCACCGATCAGCGTATTGGCCAGCGCCGCGTAGGAGGCGCGGGCGTCCGCCGGCGACATATCCACCAGGTAGACCGACCGCCCCTGCCGCACGCCGTGGTACGCGACCATCAAACCGAACAGCACCACCGGCACGACCCAGACGGACGCCGCCAGCCCCAACCGCTCCAGCGCCACCGCCAGAGCCATGAACACGGACGCGACAAATCCCGACAGTGCCAGCACCAGCCGCGAGGAGCGGTCGGACAGCCGCCCCCAGACATAGGACGACAGGAAGGACGCCGCCGAAGAGGCCAGAAGCAGCGCACCGAGACCGGAGAGCGCTGCCTGCCCGCCCACCAGCATGACAAAGTAGGGCGGCGCCAGCGCCGTCACGGTCAGCGCACCACGGGCCAAGATGAACCGCCTGAATTGCGGGTCGTCGCGCAGCGGCGTGAGGTCCCACACCGGGCCCTCGTCTTCCGGCCGGGACGGCTTCTCCTCCACGGTCGAAAATACCGCGGCCGCAGCCAGCCACAGCAGAGCGGCCAGCGCGATGGCCAGAACCACCGGTCCCGTTTTCTGGTCCGGCCCCTGCCCGATCCCGAAGATCAGCAAGAGCGCAAATCCCAGCACCGCGAAGGAAGCCGCCGACCCCGCCATCCCAGTGACCGCGCCCCGCCGGGTCTTGGCCACCGTCTTGCCGAGGATGTCCTTGTAACTGACCGATGCCAGCGACCGACTGACCGCCAGCACCGCCAGAGCGCAGGCGATGGCCACACCTGCCGCGATCCCTTCCAGCAGCAGCGCGGCGATCGCGATGGCCGCCGCCGCCAGCCCCTGCCCGACAGCGCCCGCGACCCACGCCCATTTGCGGCGGCGCATCGCCTCGACCCGTCCCGCGAGCAGGATCTGTGGCAGCAGCGCCCCCGCTTCGCGGATCGGCACGAAAGCCGAGACCACCGCCGCAGGCACACCGAGACTTCCGGCCAGCCAGCTGAGCACCAGCTTGGGGTCGATCAGCCCGTCCGCAACCTTTGTCATCGAGAGCGACACCATGTGACGCAGACCGTTCTTCGCCTCAACCTCCGGGGCATCCGTCGCCCCGGTCAGCCGGCCATAGGCCGCTTCCCTCGTCTCGCTCATGCCCCGCTTTTCCCCCTCGGCTTGACAGCCCCCGTCCCCCCCGTCATGGAAGGCGGCACAGACCATAACCCGCAACCGGGCGTTCCGTGGGCGCCAAACCGACGAGGAGACAGGACCGATGTCCCAGATTTCCCTTACCTTCCCAGATGGCGCGAGCCGTTCCTTCGACAAGGGCGCGACGCCCGCCGAAGTCGCCGCCGCGATTTCCAAATCGCTTGGCAAGAAGGCGATTTCTGCCACCGTCAACGGCCAGCACTGGGATCTGGCGTGGCCGATCGAGGCCGACGCCGCCATCGCAATCAACACCATGCAGGACGCAGAACCGGCGCTGGAGCTGGTCCGCCACGACTTTGCCCACGTCATGGCCCGCGCCGTGCAGGCGATCTGGCCCGACGTGAAGGTCACCATCGGCCCGGTAACGGAGCACGGCTGGTTCTACGACTTCGACCGGGCGGAACCGTTCACCCCCGAGGATCTCGGCCAGATCGAGGCGAAGATGAAGGAGATCATCAATGCCCGCGACGTCGTGCGCACGGAGGTCTGGGACCGCGACCGCGCGCGCAAGTTCTACGAGGACGCCGGCGAACCGTACAAGGTCGAGCTCGTTGACCGCATCCCCGGCGACGCGCCGATCCGCATGTACTGGCACGGCGACTGGCAGGACCTCTGCCGCGGCCCGCACCTGTCGCACACCGGCCAGCTGCCCGGCGATGCGTTCAAGCTGATGGGCGTTTCCGGCGCGCATTGGTTTGGTGACACCTCCCGCAATCTGCAGCGCATCACCGGAATCGGCTTCCGCAACCGCGAGGAGTTGAAGGCGCACCTCAACTTCCTCGAGGAAGCGGCGAAACGCGATCACCGCAAGTTGGGCCGCGAGATGGACCTCTTCCACCTCCAGCCCGAGGCGCCCGGCCAGATCTTCTGGCACCCGAACGGCTGGACGATCTACACCATGCTGCAGGACTACATGCGCCGACAGCAGCGCCGTGGCGGCTATGTGGAGGTCAATACGCCCCAGGTCGTCGACCGCAAGCTGTGGGAAAAGTCCGGCCACTGGGACAAGTATCAGGAGCATATGTTCATCGTTGAAGTGGACGAGGAACACGCCCGTGAAAAGGCGGTCAACGCGCTCAAGCCGATGAACTGCCCCTGCCACGTGGAGATCTTCAAGGTCGGACTGAAATCCTACCGCGACCTGCCGCTGCGCATGGCCGAATTCGGGTCCTGCGCGCGCTATGAACCCTCGGGCGCGCTGCACGGCATCATGCGGGTGCGCGGCTTCACGCAGGACGACGCGCATATCTTCGCCACCGAAGAGCAGATCGCGTCGGAGTGTCAGAAGTTCATCGACTTCCTCTCGGCGGTCTACAAGGACCTCGGCTTTGCCGATTTCCGAGTTCTGTTCAGTGACCGCCCCGAAACCCGCGCAGGGTCGGACGAGGTCTGGGACAAGGCCGAAGGAGCGCTGCTGGCGGCGACCCGCGCGGCGGGCGTCGAACCGGAGATGAACCCGGGCGAAGGCGCCTTCTACGGCCCGAAGCTGGAATTCTCGCTGACCGACGCAATCGGCCGGGTCTGGCAGTGCGGCACTTTCCAGGTGGATTTCGTGCTGCCCGAACGGCTGGACGCCAGCTACATCGGTGCGGATGGTGAAAAGCACCGCCCCGTCATGCTGCACCGCGCCTGCCTCGGTTCCTTCGAGCGCTTCATCGGCATTCTGATCGAAGAGCACTCCGGCAAGCTGCCCTTCTGGCTGGCGCCGCGTCAGGTGGTCGTGGCATCCATCACCTCGGAGGCGGACGACTACGTTGCGGAGGTCGTTCAGGCGCTGCAGGCGGCGGGCGTCCGGGCCGAGGCGGATATCCGTAACGAGAAGATCAACTACAAGGTCCGCGAGCACAGCCTTGGCAAGGTGCCTGTGATCCTCGCCGTGGGCCACCGCGAGGTCGAAGAACGCACCGTCTCCGTCCGCCGCCTTGGCGAGAAGCAGACCTCCACCGCGACGCTCGACGCCATCCTGGCAGACCTGGGCACAGAGGCGACCCCGCCCGACATGCGCTGATGCGCGGGCTACACTGGAGAAACGGGGCGGTCCATCGGGGCCGCCCTTTTCTTATCGGGCGGCACCTCCTGCATTCGGGACCACCCGCCAGTAACACTGCTGACATTCTGCGTGTGCGAAGATCCGCCGACGCCGCCCTCGCCGGCGGCGCTGTAACAATTCACGCCGAAAGGTGCGTGAACCGATGTCATCTGTTACGCTCCTCTCCCCTTCTCCCCCGGTGCACGCCATTTTGGGGGCGCCGTATTCACGCCCGCTGACGCCCGCGTGAGCCACGCGCCCGTGAATGGCCCGGTTTCTCCCCTGACGTCACCCTTGGATCACCGCCGGGGCGACCGGCCCAAGGGCGGCAACACTGGTGACGCAATCACCACCCAATCGGAGAGACACAGACATGACCGCACGCATCAAGACGACCGCGCTGCTCGGCGCCTTCACCGCAGCGCTCACCGCCGCCACCGGCGCGCAGGCTGCCGAGCAGGAGAAATGCTATGGCGTTGCGCTGGCCGGGGAGAACGGCTGCGCCGCGGGGCCGGGGACGACCTGCGCAGGGACTTCCACCATGGACTATCAGGGCAACGCATGGACACTGGTGGACAAGGGCACCTGCATGACGATGGAACTCCCCGCCGGCATGGACGGCATGTCCCGCATGGGCAGCCTCGAGGCGCTCGAACGCGACCTGCCGAAGAGCTGAGCCGAAACGCATCGCTCCCGTAGGTCGGGGATGTACCCCGGCCTACCCCGGCCCCTTCGGAGGACGCCATGCCCCATTCAACCCGCACGTTGCCCGATGCCCCCGGCGTCGGCTACAAACCGCAACACTTCACCGCCCTGCTGGATGACCCCGCACCCGTCGCGTGGCTGGAGATCCACGCCGAGAACTACATGGGCGGGCCGGGCGGTCTTGGCGGTCGCCCTCTGGCGCAGCTGCGCGCACTGGCCGAACGCTTCCCGATTTCCGCGCACGGTGTCGGCCTGTCCATCGGAGGCCCCGCGCCACTTGATCGTGACCACCTCGACCGGCTGAGCGACCTGCTGGGCTGGCTCGCTCCCGCCAGCTTCTCGGAACACCTCGCCTGGTCCACCCACGACGGCGCCTATTTCAACGACCTCCTCCCCCTGCCCTACACCGCCGCGACGCTGGCCTGCGTCTGCGACCACATCGACCAGGTGCAGGATCACCTCGGGCGGCGGATGCTTCTTGAAAACCCCTCCTCTTACCTTGCCTTCGAGCAAAGCACCTGGTCCGAGCCCGAGTTTCTTTCGGAGATCGCGCACCGCACCGGCTGTGGCCTGTTGCTCGACGTCAACAACGTCTTTGTTTCGGCCACCAACCTCGACTTCTCGGCGCAGGACTACATCGCCAGCTTCGCGCTGGCAGAGGTGGGCGAGATCCACCTCGCGGGACACGCCAAAGATTCGGATGACCATGGCGCGCCGCTGCTGATCGACGATCACGGCAGCCCGGTTGCCGATCCGGTCTGGGCACTGCTCGACCTCGTGCTCGACAGCGCCGGTCCGCGCCCGCTGCTGATCGAGCGTGACAACGACGTGCCGCCGTGGGCCGACCTCGCCGTCGAAGCCGCCCGCGCCGGGGCCGCCCTTGCGCGCGCCGAAGAACGGACTTCGACTGCCGAAAGGATCCTCGCATGACCCCGCCATTCGTGTCCAAGACATCCGCCCCGTCGTTCACTTCATCGTTCGCCCCTGCTCTCTCCCGGCCGCTCATGGACCCCGGGGGGCCTGCGCCAGACGGCTTGACCGACGCGCAGGGCAGAGCGGCGCCACGACGCTTGGCGGTCTACCGCAACAACGTGGTCCACGGGCTGAAACAGGCGCTGAGCGCGGGCTTTCCCGCCTGTCACGCGCTGCTGGGGGCGGAAAATTTCGACCGCCTCGCCTCGGTCTACGCGCGCGAGCATCCACCCTCCGACCCCCGTATGCCGCTATATGGCGCGCGCTTTTCCGCTTTCCTCGTCACACGGCCCGATCTGGCACATATGCCTTGGTTGCCGGATGTCGCGCGGCTGGAATACAGCCTGCGCCTCAGCTACCGCGCCGCCGATAGCGTCCCCATCCAAGCCAGTTGCCTGCAGTCCCTGCCGCCCGAGGCGCTTGGGCGCGTCCGCTTCACCTTTGCCTCCGCGCTGCGACTGCTCCGCTCGCCATGGCCGCTGCGGCAGATCCACCGCCACGCGCTGAACCCTTCCACGCCCCCGCCGCGCCCCGAGGCCGAGGATCTGCTCATCACCCGGCCCGCGCTGGACCCCCGCATCGACCTCCTTTCGCCCGGCGGCGCGGCCTGCCTCGCGGCGCTGATGCGCGGGCAGCCGCTGGGCAGTGCCATCGACGCGGGGGCGGCGTACCGCGGCTTCGAGCTTGAACCCCTGCTTACCCTGCTCTTGTCCGCCGCCGCCATCACCGGGGTAGCCATCTCAGGAGACCGGCCATGAACCGCCTTGCCGCCCTCTCCGCTCAGATCACTGCCGTACTCGGCCGCCTTGCCCCGCTGCTACCGCTCATGTTGCGCGTGACCTTTGCCGCGACCTTGCTGGGCTACTATTGGAAGAGCGCAGCAACGAAACTGCTCGACCGGGCGGAGCCGGGGCTGCGCGATTGGCTGACGCTGGAATCCGGCGTCTACGCGCAGATTTTCCCCCGCCAGTTCGAGGCCGCGGGCTACGACCCGGATCAACTCTCCGTGCTGCACGGCGCCATTGCCGCTGCGGGCACGCTGGCGGAACTGTTGCTGCCGCTGCTCATCATCGCCGGCCTCATGACCCGCCTTGCCGCGCTGGGGATGATCGGCTTTGTCGTTGTGCAGACCGCCACCGACGTGATCGGCCACGGTGCGATGCCCGGCGCGCTGTTCGACGGCCGTTACCAGTTGCTGGACGAACGCCTGCTCTGGTGTGCGCTGCTGGCGACGCTGGTGGTCACCGGGGCGGGTGCGCTGTCGTTCGACCGTCTGATCGCACCGCGCTTGCACCCCGCCTGATCAGGTGGCCAAACGATAGCGCACAGATCTCAGACGCCCAGCGCCGCGCGCGTATCCGCCCCCCAGCCGAGGTGCATCGCCGCGCCATCGACAATCAGCGGGCGCTTCATCAGCGTCGGATGCGCCTTCAGCAGCGCCTCCGGCGCCTCCGTCCGTTCAGCTTCGGACAGACCGCGCCACGTGGTCGACCGCGTGTTGACCAGCGCCGTCCCGAAGCGTTCCAGCGCCATCGCCAGCACCGCCTCCGGCATGCCCTCCTGCCGCACATCGACGTATCGCGCCTCCGGCAGCGCCTTTTGCGCCTTGCGGCAGGTGTCGCATGTCTTCAGTCCATAAAGGTCCATCGTCGCTCCCTTTCCGGCCCCAGCGGCGCCCGGCACATGCTTTGCCCAACAGACGCACAGACCGCGTTAACCAATTTCACATAATTGGGCAGCCGTTGAAACACGACTGGGTTTTTCTTGCAATTTGAGAAGTTCGCCTATCCAAAAGTAGTGTGACATCTGTCGAAGGATTTCCCGAGGGTCAAGCACTGCCGAGCCCTCAACAGGCCTGAGCGGCGGATGGCACGCTGAAGGGCGGTTCCGGCTTGGCCGGAGCCATACGAGGAACTTGGAAAGGAGCACGGGGTACTATGCCAAGCGGCACCGTGAAATGGTTCAATACAACCAAAGGCTACGGCTTCATCGCGCCCGAAGAGGGCGGCAAGGACGTTTTCGTTCATATCTCCGCGGTCGAGAGGTCGGGCCTGACCGGCCTCGCAGACAATCAGAAAGTCAGTTTCGAACTGCGCGAAGGTCGTGACGGCCGGACCATGGCCTCCGAACTGAAACTGGACTGATCCCGTAATCGGCTGATCGCCAGATTGTGCCTGCAAAGAGACACTGCTGCTGCGGGTCGCGGCCCTTGCTGCGTCCCCTAATTCTTCGTTAGCGTTTTGTCCGCATACTACCGGCTGTCCGGGGCGCATTTTGGCCGCCCCGCTGGAGACAGTCATGCCCATACTGGGATCAAATGCCGTCATGATCGGCGCCAGCCTGCTTTTCACCGGCGCGCTTGTGGCGGGCGTCCAATACTTGCCGCCCCTGACACAGCCGGACGCCAGTACCTTCCCGGAATTCCAGCAATACCGCCCGGTCGACGGGACGCCGGGCCTGATCGAGGCGCGCGACAGCGGCGGCCGCAGTGTCATCGTCAATCCCGGCGCATACTGCCAGGCGGAGCTTTCGGGCGTCGATTGCGGCTGCTTTCGCGAGACCGCGAACCAGGTGCTGCGCAGCCGCAAGCCGCGCGTATCCGGCTGGCGTTATGCCGACGACTGGGAACTGGCGCTCGCCCAGGCAAAAGCCAGCTGCGACTGAGAGCCGGCGCGCCACGGCGGCGCCGCTCGACGGTCGTGACGGGGCGATCCTACGCAGCCTGCAACCGCTTCGCCTCCTGCCCCGCCAGCCGGATCAGCTCCTGCATATAGGGTTTTTCCAGATCTTCTTTGCGCACCGCGGCATACAGCCTGCGTGTCACGCCTGCCTTCGTCAGCGGTCGCGTCACGTAGTCCGAGGAATACTTCACCTCCCGCACCACCCAGTCCGGCAGCACGCTCACCCCGCGGTTGGATGCCACGAGCAGCAGGATAACCGCCGTCAGTTCCACCTGCCGGATCGCCGCCGGCTCCACCTTTGCGGGCGTCAGGAGCTGGCTGAAGATATCCAGCCGCGCGCGGTCCACCGGATAGGTAATCAGCGTCTGACCCCGGAAATCCTCAGCCTCGATATACTCTTTCTGTGCCAACGGGTTCTGCGCCGAGGCAACGAAAACCGGACTATAGTCGAAGAGCGGCACGAACTCGATGCCCGCCAGATCTTCCGGGTCGGAGGAGATGACCACGTCGACTTCTTCTTTCATCAGCGCGGGCAGCGCGTCGAAGGCCAGTCCGGGACGGATGTCCACGTCCACATCGCCGAACTGCTTGCGGAATGCTTCGAGGACAGGAAACAGCCATTCGAAACAGGCGTGGCATTCGATGGCGATGTGCAGCCGCCCCGCCTTGCCCGCGCGCAGCCCCATGAATTCCTCCTGCAGCGCCTCGACCTGCGGCAGCACCTGCTCCGCCAGCCTGAGCAACCGCATTCCCGCCGCCGACAGCCGCATCGGTTTGGACCGCCGCACAAAAAGCTCCACCCCGGCCTGATCCTCCAGCCCCTTGATCTGGTGGCTCAGGGCCGACTGCGTGATGTTTAGAACATCCGCCGCCTTCGCCACGCCGCCGTGATCGTGAATTGCCTTGATCGTCCGCAGGTGGCGGAATTCGATATGCATGTGCGCCTCATGTTAGAGATGAGATATATGAGTTTGTCTCACCATGCTGCACGTGCCATATAGAGAGCAAGCCGTAAACAGTTGCCCAAGCGTCGCAATCGACGCGTCAGGGCCCGACCGAGAGAAGCCCCATGACAAAGCCCGAAATCAGCCTCGAGTTCTTTCCGCCGAAAAATATCGAGGGCACCTTCCGCCTTTGGGATAGCGTGCAGGTTCTGGCGCCGCTTGGCCCGCGCTTTGTCTCTGTCACTTACGGCGCGGGCGGCACGACGCGGGATCTGACGCGCGACGTGGTGGCGACGATCCACAAGCACTCCGGCCTGCGTACCGCGGCGCATCTGACATGCGTCGATGCCACCAAAGAAGAGACACTGCAGGTCGCCCGTGATTTCGCCAAGGTCGGCGTGTCGGACATCGTGGCGCTGCGCGGCGACCCGCCGAAGGGCTCCACCGGGTTCGAACCGCACCCGCAGGGCTTCGCCAACTCTGTCGAGCTGATCGAGGCACTGGCCGAGGAGGGCAATTTCACCATCCGCGTCGGCGCCTACCCCGACGTGCACCCGGAAGCCGCCAGCGGGCAAGCCGACATCGACTGGTTGAAGCGCAAGCTCGATGCCGGTGCCACCGAGGCCCTGACACAGTTCTTCTTCGAGGCGGACACGTTCTTCCGGTTCCGCGACGCCTGCGCAAAGGCGGGCATCGACCAATACGTGACGCCGGGCATTCTGCCGATCGAGAACTGGAAGGGTGCGCGCCGCTTCGCCGAGGGTTGCGGCACAAAGATCCCGACATGGGTGATCGAGGCTTTCGAAACCGCCGAACGCGACGGTCGCACCGATCTCCTGGCCACGGCGCTCTGCACCGAGCTTTGCGACGAGCTGATCGAGGGCGGCGTGGAACGGCTGCACTTCTATACGCTCAACCGCCCGGAATTGACCCGTGACGTATGCTTTGCCCTTGGCGTCACCCCGGAAGTGAAGCTGGAACACGTCGCCTGATCCACGGCGACCGCTACAGCAGGAAAAAGCCCGGCGCATCCATCGCGCCGGGCTTTTTCTGGTCTGGCCGTTTCCTGTCGGCCCGTGCCCCGTCGCGTGGACGGGGTCTGATGTCTTTGTCGATCCTCGCCAGGCCGCCCGCCCCCCATCCCACAGGACCCCGCGGACCCGCTCCGCCACCGCTTCGGCCCGAAAGCTCCGGGTTTCCAAACGGATGCGGCGATCAGGGCGGGCGCGATGTCCGGCATCAGGTCCGCCATGATCCGGTCCGGCGTGACGCAGTGATCCGCATCGGGGTGCGTTCCGGACGACATTTTCCCCTGCATTCTTCCCCAGCCAAAAACGGGCCGCCCAAGTGTTTCCCGCCCGCCGGTCAGGTCGAATGCGGCCAGGTGGCGTCGAACTCGTCGCCACGGACCATGCCGCTGACCAGTTGATACGACAGAAGATCACGGATCGCCGCCGGGTCGCGGACAAGCGGCGTACACCGTCCGGACAGGTCGCGCAGTTCATCGGCCTCTGACCGGGCGGTGGCGAGCGCCTCGTCCAGCGTCACGCGGCGGGGGCGCAAAACCGCGCCGGGGGCGGCCTGCGCCACGCGCGGCAGGTCTGCGGGGATTACCGTTCCGATGCGGGGGTAACCGCCGACGGTCTGGCACTCGGCCATCAGGACGTAAGGCACCCCATCCCCGGTCATCTGGACGTCGCCCGGCCCGATCATGTCGGAGGCCAGCCCCTTCGCGTGCTCGGTGCCAAAGCGCGCCTCTGCCACCAGTTGAAGACCCTGCCGGTTGCCGCGCGGCCCCCGGCGAAAGGCGGTGGCGTAGAACGCGTCGAGCACGGCGTCAGAGAACAGAACCGTATGCGGGCCGTCGATCACGCGGATCGTGCCGCCGTCAAAACGCGGTTCGGGGGGCAACCCATGGGACGGGCGGTCCGGCTCCGGGTCGTCGCCGACAGGGAGCGTGTCGCCCGCCCTGAGCGCGCCACCGATTCCGATGCTCAGATGCGCGGCGCGGCTGCCCAGCCACGGCTCGGTGGCGATACCGCCTGCCGGGGTCAGGTAGCTGTAGGTGCCGCTTTGGGCGCCGCCGATGCGCAGGCGCTGGCCCGGCGTCACGAGGTGACTGGCGTTCCAGCGCAGCGGCGCGTCGTCCAGCGTCGCGGCCATGGGTGCACCGGTCAACGCAATGCGCGTGGGGGCGGTGACGCTGAACTCTCCACCCGCGCCCGCCATTTCGATGGCCGCCAGCGGGCTTTTGGTATTCAGCAGCGCGGCCCCCTCCAGCAGCGCGCGCCGGTCCATGGCACCGCCGCGCGACAGACCTTGTGCCAAGTGGCCGGGCCGGCCCATGTCCTGCACCGTGAGGATGCCGTCAGCGCGGGTGATCTGCAGCGCCGTCATCGCAGCACCTCCAGCCGCGCACCGCCCATAGGGTCACCACCCTTTTCCAGCGTGTCGATCTCCGCAGGCGTTGCGTGCGCAAATCGAATTGCGTCGCCGCCTTGCAGCAGGGTCGGCTCCTCGCGCGCCGGCACAAAAGTGCGGAAGGCCGCGCGCCCCACCTGTTGCCAGCCGGTGGCGGATTCCGCGCCAAACAGCACGAACTGCCGCACAGCCACCACCAGCGCCCCCGCCGGAACGGAAGGGTTAAGTTCCGCCATGCGTGGCAGGTTCCAGGCCTCCGGCAACAGCCCGACATAGGGCTGGCCAGGGGCAAAGCCAATGGTGAGCACGCGCAGGTCGGCGGCGCAGATATCCCGTACGGCGGCCTCCTCGCTGGTGCCCACGGCCCCGGCTACCTGGGCCAGTTGCGGGCCGTTGGCCGCGCCGAAGGCCACGGGGATCGTCCAGCGCCGCGCGGGATCCGGCATGTCCAGTGGCCCGGCGATGACCTCCTGCGCCATGGCCTCCATCCGTGCCCGCAGCGCCGACCGATCGGCTCGGCCCGTCCGGGCGCAATCGAAGCGCACCAGAACCGTCACCAGCGCGGGCGCGATTTCCGTCACCCCCTTGGGGGCCTCGTCCTCCAGCCGATTGGCAAAACGTCGGGCCGCGACCATCGCCGCCGGGTCCGGCGTCAGCGCGAAGCGAATGATGAAACCGTCCAGCCCGGCGGGCAACACTTCGGCGGTGAGGGGGGCGGCGGCGGACATCGTTTACCCTTTCAGCGCGTCCGCGAGGGCGAGCAGGCGCGCATCCGCCCCCTTTGCCCCCACCAGCATGGTCATGGCATAGCTGGGTCTCAGTCCCGGCGTCGGCATCGCCAGCGCGCAGCCATCCACCAGATTCACCAGCGAGGTGTTGCGCAGCATCTCCATATTGAGCCGGTCGAAATCGGCCTCAACCTCCGCGATGCTTGGCGGCAGACACATGAGCGTGGGGGCAAGCAGCGCATCGACATCCTGCATCGCGTCGGCAAAGCGGGCAACGACCTCGGCGCGGCGGTCATAGGCCTGCGCGATCTCGTCGTCGCTGAGCGTTTCGGCAAAGCGGATGCGCGACAGCACGCGGGGATCGCCAAGGATTTTCAGGCGGTCGATGTGGTCGGCGTAGATGCGATGCGCCTCGACCGCGACAATGATGCGGTTCAGCCCGATGGCCGCGCCTATCTTAGAAAGATCGCAGGGCACGAGGGTATGGCCCAGCCGGGTCATGCGGGCCTTTTCCGCCTGCCAGAGCGCAGCGACCTCCGGCGACAGCCCGTCTGTAAAGGCCCCGGTGGGCACGGCGAGGCGCAGGGTCTCGGGCGTCTCGATCCGAAGCGCGTTCCCCGCCATGACGGCAGCAAGGCGGTGCAGCAGCGGCAGATCGCTCGCCATGGGACCAGGCACGTCATAGCTTGGCGCCAGCGGGTGCACCCCCGTGGCTTCGATCAGCCCCTGGCTTGGCTTGAACCCCCAGATGCCATTCGCCGCCGCCGGAATGCGCAGGGAGCCGCCGGTATCCGTGCCGATGGCCGCGTCGGTGATCCCCAGGCCGACGCAGACCGCGCTGCCGGAACTGGAGCCGCCGGGAATACCGCCCGCCACCAGTGTGCCCGAGGGCGTGCCGTGGTGCGGGTTCAGCCCGACACCGGAGTAGGCGAATTCCGACATGGACGTGCGCCCGAACATCAGCGCACCGGCGGCCTTCAGCCGCGCGACAGCGACCGCGTCGGCCTGCGCCGCAGGGCGGTCGGCCAGCAGACGGGAACCAGCGGAGGTAACCTCGCCCGCCTCGTCGAACAGGTCCTTTACCGCGATGAGCGTACCGAAGAGCGGCAGCGCCTCGCCGCCGGCGTGTCGGGCGTGCAGCGACGCCGCCTCCGCCTGGATGCGGGCCGGGGAGAAGGCGGTGAAGATGGCACGACGCTCCGCCTCAGGCAGGGCCTGAACGCGGGCGATGGCGGTCTCGACCTTTGCCGCGAGGTCAATGATGGGCGATTTCGTGTGGACGGTCATGCGACCTCCGGTAGCGTGACGGTGTCGTATTCGTGGCGGATCACGCGGCCAGTCGCCGGATCGCGCATCTCCATGCGGAAGCGCGCCGCCGGGCGTACCCCGCCCTTTGCGCCGAAGGTGCCGCAAAGCATGGCGACGGGACCGTCCTGCGCCAGCGCCTCGGCACGGCTGCCGGTCATCAGGTCCGCCAGCGGGCGGATCGCGGCGAGCGTGCCCGACTGGTAGAGAGTCCAGTCGCCGTCTTCCTCGATCCAGCTTTGCAGTTCGATCTCCTCGATGCGGTCCGCGATTTCATCCCAGTCCCACAGTTCGGCCGCGCAGGGTTTGGCGCAGACCTGTTTCGACATGGCGACGGAATAGGTTTCGAGAGCGCGGTCGGTGTGATCCGACGCCAGTCCGAGGTAGCGCTTGCCGTCCGAGATCACAAGCAGCGGCTCCACCTCGCCGGAGGAGGCCGTGCCCACAACCTCGATCCGCGTGGCCATGGTCAGCAGCGGCGCGGAGACGCGGTAGTAGAGCGGCGTGGCCGAGGGCGCGGGCACACCGAGGGCGGCGAGCTCCTCGATGTGATGCGCGATGGCGTCGGCGTCGCGGCCGGTCCAGCCCGCTACGATCAGATGCGCGAGGTCGAGCGAAAGGGCCGCGCCGCCTGCGCGAAAGTCGAGTGTCATCAATGGGACTCCTGTCAGAGGATGGAGGGCAGCCACAGGGCAATCCCCGGCAGCGCGATCAGAAGGCCGATCATGCAGAGCATGACCAGCACGTAGGGAATGACGCCAAGGATGACCTCGCTGATGGAGCCTTTGGCACGCGCCCCCTGCACCACGAAGAGGTTCAGGCCGACGGGCGGCGTGATCAGCGCCATCTCGATCAGGACGATCAGCAGGACCCCGAACCAGACCTTGTCATAGCCCAGCCCCGCGACGATCGGCACGATGATCGGGATGGTGGCGACCATGAGCGAAAGCGTTTCGATGAAGAACCCCAGAACGAGGTAGAGCAGCACCACCAGCAACAGCGTTCCGATCGGCGGCAAGCCGGTGTTTTCCAGCATCTGCGTCAGCGCCCGTCCCAGCCCTGCCGAGGTCATGGCGAAGTTGAGGAAATAAGCCCCCGCGATCACCAGCATGATCATGGCGGAGATGCGGATGGTGCCGTGCAGCGCCTCCGCCAGCGTGGCGAGGCTCAGGCCGGTGCCGAGGGTCAGCGCGATCAGCCCCGCGATCACCACGCCGATGGCGGCGGATTCGGTGGGCGTGGCCCAGCCCGCATAGATCGACCCGATCACCACCATGAAGAGGATGATGATCGGCACCAGCTGCACGAGGCTGCGGATGCGCTCTCCCCAGGTAAAGCTGCGCGATGGGCCGCCGAGTGCGGGGCGCGCCTTGCAGATCAGGGCGGTGACCACGACGAAGGCGAGCGCCATCAGCAGGCCCGGGATCAGGCCCGCCGAGAAGAGCTGCGGGATCGAGGTTTCGGTCAGGAAGCCGTAGACGATCAGGTTGATCGAGGGCGGGATCAGGATGCCCAGCGTGCCCCCGGCGGCAATGGCGCCGGAAAAAAGCTTCGGGTCGTAATGCAGTTTCTCCGCCTGCGGCATGGCGACGGTGGCCACGGTGGCGGCGGTCGCAACCGACGACCCGGAGGTGGCCGAGAACATTGTCGCTGTGGCGATATTGGCGTGGATCAACCCGCCGGGCAGCCAGCTCAGCCATTTATCGAGCGCGGCATAGGTGCGCGACGCCACACCACCGCGCACGAGGATTTCGCCCAGCAGCACGAACAACGGCACGGCGATCAGGGTAGAGGAGGACGACGAGGACCACAGGACCTGCCCCAGCCCGCGCAGCAGCGGAAAGGCGGAGTAGATCTCGCCCACGCCGATCCCGAGGATGAAGAGAACGATGCCCACCGGCAGCGAAAGCGCCATGAGCCCGAGAAGCGAGGCGGCGACGGTCCAGATCATGGGTCAAGCTCCGAGCCGAGGCCGATCACGCGGGTCACGTCCGCGTGCCTGCCATGGGCAAGATAGGCGATGGCAATGAGGCTGAGCGCCGTGGCGCATAGCGCAAACCACGCCCAGCCCGCGAACCAGATGCCCTGTGGAATCCACAGCGGCGTTTCCAGCGGCGTGTTCGCGCGCGATCCACGCTCGATGGTCTTTTCCAGGACGGGCCAGCAGTGCCAGGCGATCAGCAGGACGACGCCGTTGGTGACCATCATGGCAAAGACATCCATCAGCCCCTGCCCCGCCGCGTTCAGCCGTTGCCGGATCAGATCGATACGGACATGCGCGCGGTCCAGCAGGGCACATGACAGGCCCCAACTGGCGACGGCGGCCATCACGTAGCCCGATATCTCGTCAGAGCCGCCCAGCGACCCCCAGCCGGTCTTGCGCCCGATCACATCGATCAGGACAAAGATCACCGTCCCCACAAGGGCCAGCCCGAGGGCCAGCGCCACGAGGCGGTTGGCGCGCCGGAGCGCGCCTTCCAGTGTTTCCATGCGATGCACGCCCGGGCCTCAGTCCTTGACCGGGACGGAAACGCCGACGGCTTGGCCGACGCTTTCGTTCCAGCGGGTTGCCCAGTCGGATCCGGCGCGTTCCGCCCATTCCGGCAGCACGACAGTTTCCAGCGCCTCGCGGGCAGAGGCCAGGTCCGCCTCGCTCGCCGCGACCAGCGTCATCGACGCGGCATCGCCGGAGGTGCATTCGCCCTGCCCCGTCAGGCAGGCGATATCATTGTCCAGACCGCCCTGCGCGGCGGCCCAGGCCTTGTCCTCCAGCCCTTCCTTCACGGCGACCTTCAGCGTCTGCTGCAGCTCGGGCGACAGGCCGTCGAAGCGATCCTTGTTCATGGCGATCACCACCGGGTCCCATCCGCCCAGCGGCAGTGTCATCAGGTGGTCGGAAACCTCCCACCAACCAGCGGAATAGCCCGACCCGGCGCCGGTCACGGCGCAGTCGATCACGCCTCGCTGCAGCGATCCCGGCACTTCGGAAAAGGCGATATTGACACCCTCGGCCCCGAGCGCCTCAAGGAGCTTGGTCGTCATCCGGCCGGACCCGCGCACCTTCTTGCCCTCAAGATCGGCAAGCGATGCGATCTCGCCCTTGCAAAAGACGACCTGCGGCGGATAGGGCGCGATCCCGAGCGCCTCGGCGTTGAAGCGGTCGCGCATGATATCCTCGACCATCGGGCGCGCGGCCTCGACCATTTCGCGGGCTTCCTCGGCGCTGGTCGCGACCAGCGGCACGTCCAGACCTTCGAGTTCCGGCGCATCGCCGACGGTGTAGTCCGCCACCGTCTGGCCCACGTCAAAGACGCCATCGCCCAGCATCCGGTAGACGTCACCGCCGGCAATACCCATCTGGTCAAAGCTCGTGAGCTGTGCGCTGAAGGCGCCGCCGGTCAATTTCGGCAGCTCCTCGGTCCAGAAGGGGGTGGTGAACTGTTTGTAAAGCGGCAGGCTGGACCAGCTGCCGACCACGGCCAGCTGTTCCTCGGACAGCGCCGGACCGGCCAGCAGCGCGGCGGTCATGGCGGTCATCATCGTCTTTTTCATGGTGTTCTCCTGTTGGGGTTCTTGTTGTTTCGCGCCTTACCGGGTGTGGATCCCGGTCAGTCGTCTTTCAGCCTGGCTCGACGGTACGTCGGTCACGAGCATGTGCCCCGGCGCATGGGTGATGGCGAGCGCGGGTTTCGCAGCGGTAATCGCCGCCTGCGGTGTCACGCCGCAGGCCCAGAAGACGGGAATGTCGCCAGCCCGGATGTCCGGTGCGTCGCCGTAATCGGGGCGATCCAGATCAGTGATGCCGATCTGCGCCGGGTCGCCGATATGCACCGGCGCGCCATGCGCCAACGGAAAGCGCTGGCAGATGGCTATGGCCTCGATGGCGTCGGCGGCGGGCATGGCCCGCATACTCACCACCAACGGACCGGAGAAGCGCCCGGCGGCGCGAGTGGCAAGGCTGGTGCGATACATCGGCACGTTGCGCCCGGCGGCCTGATGGCGGACCGGGATACCAGCGCGGGTCAGCGCGTCCTCGAAGCTGAAGGAACAGCCGATGGCAAAGGACACCATGTCGTCGCGCCACAGATCCGCGATGTCGATGGGCTCGCCCTCCAGCGCGCCGTCGCGCCAGACCCGGTAGCGCGGCACGTCGTGGCGAAGGTCGATATCGCCCAGCGTCGGCAGGCTCGGATCGCCCGGTTCCCCGACCGCCAGAAGCGGACAGGGGCGCGGGTTGGCCTGACAGAAGCGCAGGAAATCCTGCGCCGCCTCTCCCGCGA
Organism: Sagittula salina; assembly: GCF_017813235.1. GTDB lineage: Bacteria > Pseudomonadota > Alphaproteobacteria > Rhodobacterales > Rhodobacteraceae > Sagittula > Sagittula salina. The sequence continues at coordinate 48,498 of NZ_JAGISH010000002.1, read as the reverse complement.
GGATCACGAGATTCGCCTGCAACGCCTCGCCGCCGTGCCCGGCGGTCGGCCCGTCAAAGCGGCCCTCGCGGATCAGGGCGCGCAGGGCAGCGGGGGTGGAAATGGCGGAGGTCGATTCGGTCATTGAGGTCCGGTCGTGGTTAACTATTGCGATGCCCCAGCATTCGCAGAGTGACCGATTGAATCAATAGTTCAGTTGGCCCCACTTTTGATCTTCTATTGAGATCAATCTCGTCCCGCTTCGACCGCTGCCCGTGTGACCTCTCGACCGATTTCCTCATTCCTTTCAGAATCATGGCAGATCACGAACTCCAGCGGTGGCAGTGCGGCCTCCGGCAGAACGTCGATCTCTCGCAACATCGCCTGCGGCCATGCGGCAACGATGTCATGTGGAATCGTCCCGATGCCGAATCCCTGCTTCACAAGGTTCACCATGGTCGCAAGCGACGCCGAACCATGCACCGTCGCCGGTTGCCTGCGCCCCGGCGTCAACAAATCCAGAACCTGCCGGTGCGGGATCGTGGTCTTCGGGAAGGAAACGATGGGCAGCGCGGCCAGATCGCCGATTCCCGCGGGGCTGGGCAGAGTGAAATGGTCGGGCGACACGAACCAGCCCATGCCCACCGGCGGCAGGGGCGTCAGCACGATGCCGCGCGGTGCCTGATCGCGCAGCATGATGACCACGTCGAGCGCGTCATCCTTCAGCGCCTGCCCCATCTGTTCGGAGGTATCCACAGAGATTTCGAAGCGCAGTAACGGATGGCGGTTGCGCAGTGTGGTCAGCATGCGCGGGAGGATCGTGTGGGTCATTGTCTCCGCCACGCCCAGCCGCACCACCCCCGCCATGACGCCCTGTGTCAGTTCGTCCAGGATACGGTCACGCTGCGCGATCAGCACCTCCGCCTCGTCGCATAGCCTCCGCCCCGTGGCGCTCAGCCTGACACCACGCCCGTCACGTTCGAAAATCGTGATGCCCATGCGGTCTTCGAGATGCCTGATACGCCGCGAAATCGCCGATTGCGCCAGCCCCGTGGCATCCGAGGCGGCGCGAAACCCGCCGTGACGCACGACGGACCGAATGATTTCGATATCTTTGAATCCGAACATGCGAGGACCGTAAGGCCCGCCGCGTTTGGACTGTCAAGCCGAACCGCCCGCCCGTCAGGCGCGAGAGGCGGCTCCTTCCGGCGCGCGCTTGATCAGCCCCAGCCGTTCGCGCACCTCAGCCGGGCCGATCACACGCGCGCCCATCGCTTCGATGATGGTCTTCGCGCGGGTCACCAGATCCTCGTTCCGCGCCAATACACCCTTGTCGAGCCAGAGGTTATCCTCCAGCCCGACCCGCACATTGCCCCCCGCCAGCACGCTCGCCGCGACATAGGCCATCTGGTGCCGCCCCAGGCCAAAGGCGCTGAAGGTCCAGCCCGGCGGCACATTGTTCACCATCGCCATGAAGGTATTCAAATCGTCCGGCGCGCCCCAGGGCACCCCCATGCACAGCTGAACCAGCGCGGGTCCCGCCAGAACGCCCTCCTTCACCAGTTCCTTGGCGAACCACAGGTGCCCGGTGTCGAAGGCTTCGATCTCCGGCTTCGCGCCGGCCTCGGTCATCATCCGCCCCATGGCCCGCAGCATCCCCGGCGTGTTCGTCATGACGTAGTCGGCCTCGGCGAAGTTCATCGTGCCGCAGTCCAGCGTGCAGATTTCGGGGCGGCATTCCAGCACGTGGGCGACACGCTCCTCCGCGCCCGCCATGTCGGTGCCAGCCGCCCGCAGCGGCAAGGGCTGCGACGCCGGGCCAAAGACCATGTCGCCGCCCATTCCCGCCGTCAGGTTCAGCACCACGTCGACCTCCGCCTCCCGGATGCGGTCTGTCACCTCGCGGTAAAAGGACAGCTTGCGCGAGGGGGCGCCCGTCTCCGGGTCGCGGACATGGCAGTGAACCACCGCCGCCCCGGCGCGGGCCGCAGCGATGGCGCTCTCGGCGATCTGACGGGGCGAGCGCGGCACGTGGGAAGATCGGTCCTGAGTGCCGCCCGATCCGGTCACGGCGCAGGTGATGAAAACCTCGCGGTTCATGGTCAGGGGCATCGGGGTCTCCTTGGGGCGGCTTTCGGCCATGAGGGACGGATTCGCGGTCTGGCTCCCGCCGGAAAAGTCCGCCTCGGGGTCCGTTCGCGACAGGCTGACCGGAAACATTTCCAGCAATATTTCCGGGCCGTGGCAGGGGGCCAGTCGGGGGGCGCGTCGGGGGGCGTGTCCCAGCGTGGGACGATATTTCCACCAAATAAAATCAATGCCTTGGGGAATACTGTTAAGGGAATCTCAGGGAATTGGCTACGCATCCCGGCGGTGAAAGCTCTGGCCCGCCGCCGTCGGGCCCAGGGTAATATCAGGGCAAGCGCGGGGCCTGAAACCGGTGGAAAACATGCCCCTCGTGGCAACGCGCGCGTCGGGCGGAGCGGCCCTCCGCATGTAGCATTGCGGTAGAAAGTTAGGAGGCCGGGCGGGTGTGCGTGGAACCAGAACGGGCGGCCGATGAGGCCGCCCGTGTCGTGTCTGTCACGCGGATCACAGGTCGCGTCCACCGCGCTCAGGAGGCGGCGACGGCTTCCTGGCGTTGCGCGCCGAGGCCCTGGACCTCGACTTCCATCACGTCGCCGGGCTTCAGGAAACGCTGCGGTTTCATGCCCATGCCCACGCCCGAGGGCGTGCCGGTGGCGATGATGTCGCCGGGCACCAGCTTCATGAACTGGCTCATGTGCGACACGATCTGCGCCACGGTGAAGATCATGTCCGAGGTGTCGGAATCCTGCACCGTCTCGCCGTTCAGCTTCAGCGTCACGCGCAGCGCCTGCGGGTCGCCGACCTCGTCCGCCGTCACCAGATACGGACCCGTCGGGCCGAAGGTCGGGGCGGATTTGCCCTTCATCCACTGGCCGCCGCGTTCGATCTGGAAGGCGCGTTCGGAGACGTCGTTGATCGTGCAGTAGCCCGCGACGTAATCCAGCGCTTCCGCCTCGGAGACATAGGAACACTCGCGGCCGATCACCACGCCCAGTTCCACCTCCCAGTCGGATTTCTCGGAATTGCGCGGGATCACCACCGCGTCGAAGGGACCGGACAGCGCCGAGGTCGCCTTGTTGAAGAGGATGGGTTCGGGCGGAATCGCCATGCCGCTTTCGGCGGCATGCTTGGCATAATTCAGGCCGACGCAGAAGAAGTTCGGCACGGAAGCGAGGCAGGCGCCGATGCGGCCCGGCTCCTCGACAACCGGCAGGGCGGAAACGTCAAGCCCGCGCAGGCGGTCCAGCGCCTCCAGAGAGACGGCGTCCCCGGCGAAATCCGCGACTTCGCCGGAGAGGTCGCGCACGCGGCCCTCGGCGTCCAGAAGCCCCGGCTTCTCCTGCCCCTGCGGGCCGTAACGCAGCAGTTTCATTACATCTTTCCTTTCTCGGATGTGGTCGGTTTGTGCCGCTGACGGATCATTCCCCGGCGGCGGCGGTATCCTCGGGTGGCGGTGTTTCGGGCCGTGTTTCGGGCCGTGTTTCGGGCCGTGCTTCGGGCCGTGTTTCGGGGGACGCCTCGGGTCCGGCGCCCGCAAGCGATCCCGAAAGCGGATCGGGCGCGACCTCCGGGGGCATGTCCCCCTCGCTGCCGAAATAATCCTTTACGTTGATGAGCAGGTGCAGAAGGTGCGAGCGCACGTTTTCCGTCACCAGTTCGGGATCGCGGGCGCGCAGGCCCTTCACGATCTCGGCGTGCTGGTTCAGCACCCGGTCGCGCGAGCGTTTGCGCGTGGCCGACAGGTAACGCGCCCGCCACAGCCGCGCCAGCAGCGAGGCATGCATTTCGGCCAGCACGGGATTGTGCGCGGCCTCCGCGATGGCGCGGTGAAAGCTCATGTCGATTTCGAAGACATCCACAGCATCGGAGGTGTCGTAGTCCCGCTCCATCCGGTCCGCGAGGGCGGCGATGCCTTCGATTTCCGCGTCGGAGGCGCGGTCGCAGGCCAGCCGGGCAGAGAGGAGTTCGAGCGAGGTCATGACCTCGATGTTATGCGCGACTTCCTCGTAGGACGGTTGCGCCACGATGGGCGAGCGCGCCGGACGCAGGAGCACCAGCCCCTCCTTGGCGAGAATGCGAATCGCTTCGCGCATCGGGGTCCGGCTGACCCCCAGTTCGCTGGCGTGATCGCGTTCCTTCACCGGCGTACCCGGCGGCAGGGTGCCGCGCAGGATATCCCGGCGCAGGCGATTCGCGATCTGGTCCGGCAGTGTCTCCTCCGGCATGGCGCAGCCCTTCTTTCTGGCTTTTATCGGTTTTTCGCCGCCTTCCTTACCCTGACGGGCACGGCCTCCCCTAAGAAAAATTTGGTATACCAAAAAATCTTGCGTGTCGACCGGCGTTTGGTTTAGCGTGTCGGCAGCGGGTTGGTATACCATCCTGACAGGGGCCGGAATGGTCCCGGGGCAAGGCAAGTAGAGGACGCCTTGTCCGACGGACAACGAAGGCGGCCCAAAGGGTCGTCGCTACGGGAGGACACCATGAAGAAGCTTATGACGACGGCAGCCGCCGTCGCCCTTGCCGCGTCGGCGGCCAGCGCCCAGGACGTGACCCTGCGCATCCAGACGCATTATGCGACCGAACACCCCTCGGGCATCCTCGCCGCCCAGTTCGCGGATGACGTGGAAACCATGTCGGGCGGCTCTGTCGACATCGAGATGTTCTACAGCTCGTCCGTCGTCGCCACGACCGAAACCTTCGACGCGGCCATCAACGGCATCCTCGACTGCGACATGACCGGCGGCGCCTACCAGACCGGCAAGAACCCGGCCTTCCAGTTCGTCGGCGACATCATGGGCGGTTACGACACCCCGTGGCAGCAGCTGTCGTGGCTGTACTACGGTGGCGGCTACGACGCCGCGCAGGAGCTGTACAACGGTCAGGGCATGCAGCTGATCGGCTGGTGGCTCTATGGTCAGGAATCGTTGTCCTCGTCGAAGCCGCTGGCCGGTTTCGAGGATCTGAAGGGCTGGAAGTTCCGTTCGCCCCCGGGTCTGGAGACCGAGATCTTCGAAAACCTCGGCGCGCAGCCGATCGTGATGGACTTTACCGAGATCTTCACCGCGCTGGAAACCGGCATCATCGACGGCGCGGACGCGTCGGGCCTGTCGAACAACGTGGGTCTCGGTCTCTATGACCTCGTGGAACACGCCACCTACCCCGGCTTCCACTCCATGCCGTCGGACCACCTGGCGTGCAACAAGGAAGTCTGGGACGGTCTGACCGACGCGCAGCGCCGCATCATCGACACCGCGATGCAGAAACTGTCGCTGCACACCGCCCTGTCGAACGAGAAGAAGAACGCAGAGGCCGCCGCCATGCTGACCGCCAAGGGCGTGAAGCTGTGGGACTGGTCCGCCGAGGACCGCGCCGAGTTCCGCAAGGGCGCGCAGGTCGCGTGGGACGACTGGGCGACGCGTTCGCCGGAAGCCGCGGCACTGGTCGAAAGCCACCGCAGCTACCTGAAGGATCTCGGACTGCTGTCCGAATAAGGTCCGCCTGAACGGCAAGACAAGGACGGCGGGCCCGCGAATGGGGCCCGCCGTTTTACTGAGAAACCAGAGAGTTATCGAAATGCGTGGAGGCAGCATATGAACGGGGAGAGCGTCTGGCTTGGGTCCCTCAGGGGGCCGATCAAGTCGGCCATGTTCATCTTCATGGCCCTGACGGCGGCGATCTACGCCTGGCTCGTCCTGGCCCAATTCACCACGGTGGACCCCATCGGCATGCATGAGATGATCCGCCCCACCGGGCGCCCGATCGTCTGGGCGCTGCTGGTCTGCCTCGGGTTGGCGCTGCTTTTCAGCGCGCTGTGGATGTCCGACATCAAGGGTGTGATCGAAGTCGAGCGCAGCGGTCCCTTCGACATCGTCAGCCTCGTGCTGGGCCGGCTGGCCATGCTGGCGACGGTGTTCATCGTCATCACCATGAGCTTCGAGGTGGTGGCCCGCTACGTCTTCAACGGCGGCACGCTCTGGGCCAACGAACTGTCGCTGTGGATCGCGGCCTTCGTGTTCCTGTTCGCCGGCCTCTACGCCATGCAGCAGCGCAGCCACATCCGCATCTACGTGATCTACGACCTGATGCCGCGCTGGATGCAGAAGTCCGCCGACACGCTGTCGGTCCTGCTCATCTGGGCCTTCATCTTCTGTCTGGTCTGGGGCGGCTACGCCGACGCCGAAAAGCGTCTGCTGACGCTCGAAGGCTACGGGTCCGCCTGGGATCCACCGATCCCCGGCACGGTCAAGACGACGGTGCTGATCGTCGCGATCCTTGTCGGGCTGCAGGCGCTGTCCAACCTGATCGCGGACTGGAACAAGGCACCCGAACACCACTCTGCCGACGATATCGACGAGCACGAGATCGAGAATATCCGCAAGACCCTGGAGGACAAATAATGGACGTAGGTACGATCTCGCTGATCCTCCTCCTCGGCATGTTCGCGCTGCTGGCGATCGGCATGCCGCTGGGCTTTGCCTCGGCCTTTCTGGCCGTCGTGACGCTGCTGCTGAAATTCGACGCAGACATCCTGTTCCGCACTTTCGGCAAGGGGCCGTTCTCGGTGCTTGGACAGGCCATCTACAGACAGATGGTCAATTACGTCCTGATTTCGGTGCCACTCTTCATCTTCATGGCGGCGCTGCTGGAACGATCGGGCATCGCGCGGGACATGTATTCCTCGCTCAATGTCTGGCTCAGCAGAGTGCGCGGCGGCATCGCCATCGTGACCTCCGTCATGGCCGTCATCATGGCCGCCATGTCGGGCATCATCGGCGGCGAAGTCGTGCTGCTCGGCCTCATCGCCCTGCCCCAGATGCTGCGGCTTGGCTACAATCAGAACCTCGCAATCGGCACGATCTGCGCCTCCGGCTCGCTCGGCACCATGATCCCGCCGTCCATCGTTCTGATCTTCTACGGGCTGGTGACCGAAACCTCGATCAAGGCGCTGTTCACCGCCTCCTTCCTGCCGGGCTTCATGCTGGCGTCGTTCTTCATCATCTACATCGTCGTGCGCACGCAGATGAGCCCGGACATGGCGCCGCTCCCGCCCGAAGATCCCTCCGCTCCGAAGGGCAACGAAAAGGGCCTGATGTTCCTCGGCTTCCTGTCGAAGTTCGGCATGTGGATTACCGCCGCGCTGTTCCTGCGCGCGCTGTTCTTCACCGTCACGTCCGCCAATGTCCCGACCGAAGGCGTCGATCCGATCCTTCTGGGCATGGCCTCCGACCTGCCATGGCTCGCGGGCGCCTTCGTGGTCTTCGGCCTCGTCGCCTTTGTCCTCGTGGGGCGCGAGCGCACCGCGCAGGGCTGGGAGATGGGCCGAGGCCTGATCGCCCCGGTGATCGTGATCGGCGTCGTGCTGGGGTCGATCTACGGCGGCATCACCGGCATTACCGAAGCCGCGGGCATGGGGGTCGTCGCCGTCTTCGTCATCGGCCTGATCCGGCGCGAGATGACATTCGAGATCGTCTGGGACGCGCTGCTGCGCACGGTGAAATCCACCGGCACGATCATCTGGGTGACCATCGGCGCCGCGGCGCTGGCGGCCGCCTACACGCTGGCGGGCGGGCCGACCTACGTGGCCAACCTGATCGTCGGCGCCGACATGCCGACCATGGGCGTGATCCTCATCATGATGCTGATCTTCCTCATCATGGGGATGTTCATGGACTGGGTCGGCATCGTGCTGCTGATCATGCCGGTCTTCCTGCCCATCGTGGTCCGCCTCCCGGCGGAGGAAATCGGCTGGTTCGGCACCGTGGATGCGCGCTACATCCCGATCTGGTTCGGCGTGGTCTTCTGCATGAACATGCAGGTCAGCTTCCTGTCGCCGCCCTTCGGCCCGGCCGCCTTCTACCTCAAATCGGTGGCGCCGCCGCATATCTCGCTGACGGATATCTTCCGGGGCTTCCTGCCGTTCATCGCGCTGCAGCTGCTCGCGCTGCTGGTGCTGCTGGCATGGCCGCCCATCGTGACGGTCTTCCTCTGACCCTTTCCGGGGGGCGCCCGCGACGGCGCCCCCCGTTTTCGTACTATGCTTTGCAGATACGCCGGGGGTCCGGGACGCTGTCCCGCCTTCCCCGCTCCGACACACCCGCATCCAGAATTCAGGCAAATCGGAAAGGCGCCGCCATGCCCCTGATGCTGACCCCCGACCAGATCACCCGCTTCGAGACCGAAGGCTACCTCGTCGTCGACAACGTGCTGGACCGCAGCGCGCTCGACGCGGTCAAGGCGGAATACGCCGACCTCCTCGACCGGCTCTATTCCGGGTGGGAAGCCGAGGGCCGCGTGCCGCCCGCCGGCGATCAGGATTTCTGGCAGAAGTTGCTGACCTCCTACGCCGCGGGCTGCGACTGGTTCCAGCCCATGGACATCTCCCTGCCCGGCGGCGACATCACGCCCGACACGCCGTTCCACTTTGGCCCGGCGGTCTTCGACATGATCACCCACCCGCGCCTGCTGGACATGGTGGAGGACCTGATCGGACCGGAACTCACATCCAACCCGATCCAGCACGTCCGGCTGAAGCCCCCCGCCCCGACGCTGGTCGAGGACGAACTGCGCGCCCATATCACCGCCACCGACTGGCACCAGGACCGCGCCGTCGCCCACCAAGAGGCCGACGGAACCCGCATGGTCACCGTCTGGCTGGCGATCTCCGACGCCACGGTGGACAACGGCTGCCTGAAGGTGGTGCCCGGCAAACCGCAGATGTATCCGCATTGCCCGCAGAAACAGACCGCCATCGCACCCGGCTGCCTCGACGAAAGCAAGGCGATCCCGCTCCCGGTCAAGGCGGGCGGCGCGGTGCTGTTTCACCCGCTGACGCCGCACGCCTCGCTGGCGAACCAGTCGCAGGACTTCCGCTGGTCCTTTGACATCCGGTTCAACGTGACGGGCGCGCCGACGGGGCGCGGCCACTTCCCGTCCTTCGTCGCCCGCTCCGCCGCATATCCCGCCGAAGAACTGCGCGACTGGACCGCATGGAAAGGCCTTTGGGAAACCGCCCGTGCAGATCTGTCGCGCCAGCCGCATATCCCCATCCACCGCTGGAGCGCCGACGCGCCGGTCTGCGCCTGACCGCGCCGGACTGCCTGACCCACCCCTTGAACCGCGCCCCCGAAAGGCGCAGACATCGACTGACATACTAGACGATCACCCGCGCACCCCTGCTTCTTTGGTTCGCAAATACCGCGGGGGTGTGGGGGCTGGCCCCCACGGCAGACGTCTCAACCCGCTGAAACGACCGAGGACCCCATGACCACCGTCCGACTCTCCGACGCCGATAACGTCGTCACCGCCGTCACCGCCCTCGAGGTCGGGAGCCACGGCGCCACGCAGCTGATCCCGCGTGGCCACAAGCTGGCCACGACCGACATTCCCAAGGGCGCGGCGGTGGTGAAATACGCACAGGTCATCGGCTACGCCGCCGAGGACATCGCGCAGGGCGCGCATGTGCACACCCACAATCTCGAATTCCGCAACGTCGACACCGAGTACGACTATTCCACGAATATTCGCCCCGCGCCTCCGGCGGTGACACGCGACACCTTCATGGGCTATCGCCGCCCGTCGGGACGCGTCGGCACGCGCAACTACATCGCGGTGCTGACCTCGGTGAACTGCTCGGCCACCGCCGCGCGCCGGATCGCGGCGCATTTCACCGAAGAGACGCTGGCGGACTATCCCAACGTCGACGGCGTCGTGGCCTTCGTGCACGGTACGGGCTGCGGCATGGCGGGTCAGGGCTCCGAAGGGTTCGAGGCGCTGCAGCGCGTGATGTGGGGCTACGCGAAGAACCCCAATGTCGGCGGCGTGCTGATGGCGGGCCTGGGCTGCGAGATGAACCAGATCGACTGGCTGGTAGAGGCCTACGGTCTGAAACCCGGCCCGCTGTTTCAGTCGATGAACATCCAGGACGTGGGTGGGCTGCGCAAGACCGTCGAACTGGGCATCAGGAAGATCGAGGCCATGCTGCCGGTGGTCAACGCCGCCAGGCGCGAGGAATGCCCGGCTTCCGAGTTGATGGTTGCGCTGCAATGCGGTGGCTCGGACGCCTGGTCGGGCATCACGGCGAACCCGGCGGTGGGCCATGCCTGCGACCTGCTGGTGGCGCAGGGTGGCACCGGCGTGCTGGCCGAAACGCCGGAGATCTACGGCGCCGAGCACCTGCTGACCGCCCGCGCGATCAACCGCGATGTGGGCGAGAAGCTGGTGGATCTGATCCGCTGGTGGGAGGATTACACCGCCCGCAACAAGGGAAGCATGGATAACAACCCCTCCCCCGGCAACAAGAAGGGCGGCCTGACCACGATCCTCGAAAAATCGCTGGGCGCGGCGGCCAAGGGCGGCACCACGCCGCTGACGGGTGTCTACAAGTACGCGGAGCCCGTGACCGCGAAGGGATTTACCTTCATGGACAGCCCCGGCTACGACCCAGCCTCTGTCACCGGGCAGATCGCGTCGGGCTGCAACCTCGTGTGCTTTACCACCGGGCGCGGATCGGCGTTCGGGGCGAAGCCCAGCCCGTCGATGAAGGTGGCGACGAATTCCGAGATGTACAACCGCATGACCGAGGACATGGACGTGAACGCGGGCACCATCCTGACGGAAGGCAAGACCGTCGAGGACGTCGGCCGCGAGATCTACGAGATGTGGCTGAGGATGGCGTCGGGCGAGCAGACGAAGTCGGAGGCGCAGGGGCTGGGCGACTACGAGTTCGTACCATGGCAGATCGGCGCGGTGATGTGAGCTTCGCCCCGGCTGCGCCGGGGCGACCCGCGCGCCTTCGGCGCGCGAGCCGCGGAGGCGCTGCCTCCCCGGACCCCTCCGCGGTATTTGCGAACCAAAGAAGCGGGGGCACGGCGCCTGGGCGCCGACGTGGGATGACGGAACGAGAGGTGGCGTGATGGCGCGGATACCGTTGTGCGTGGTGGGGGCCGGGTCGATCGGACAGCGTCACATCGAGGTCGCGACCCTGTCGAAGCGGGTCGACCTCGTGGCCGTGGTGGAACCGGATGCGACCCTGCGGTCCGCGCTGGCGGCGAAGGGCCTGCCGATGGTGGCGGGCCTCGACGCCGTGCCCGACACCGTGCGTGCCGCCGTGGTGGCGACACCGACGCAGGACCATTTCGCCTCTGTCTCCGCCTGCCTCGGGCGGAACTGGGCCGTGATCGGGGAGAAGCCGCTGGGCGCGACGCTGGACGAAGCGCGGGCGCTGGCGCGTCTGGCGGAGGCCAGGGGGCTGCCGTTGTTTGCCGGCCATCACCGGCGGTGCCACCCGTTCTCCATCGCCGCGCGTTCGGCACTGGCTGACATCGGCGATCTCGTGGCCGTGCAGGGATTGTGGTCGCTGCGCAAGCACGCCGCCTATTACGAGGCCGACTGGCGGCGTATGCCCGGCGCCGGACCGCTGCTGACGAACCTGACACATGAGGTCGACCTCATGCGGTTCCTTGTCGGCGACATGGTGGAGGTCACGGCGCTGCTGTCCTCCGCGCGGCGGGGGTTCGTGATTGAAGACACCGCCGCGCTGGCCCTTCGTTTTGCCAACGGCGCGCTGGGGTCCTTCCTGATTTCGGACGCGGGGGCGTCGCCGTGGTCCTTTGAAGCGGGATCATACGAGAACCCCGCAATCGCCGGATCGGGCGAGGATTACCTGCGGCTGGTGGGAACCGAAGGCGCGGTGGCTTTCCCCTCGCTCACGCGCTGGGGGCGATCAGGGCCGGGGGAAATCGAGTGGTCGAAACCGCTCGCACGGCAGGACGGGCGAAGCTTTGCGCGCATCGATCCGCTGCTGGCGCAGATCGACCGGTTTGCCGGCACCGTCGAGGGGAAGCCGGACGACGTGCTTTGCACCGCCGCCGATGGCATCGCCGCGATGGAAGTGACGCTGGCCGCGGCGCTGTCGGGGCAGACCGGGCGGCCGGTCGTGCCGGACAGGGTGCCCGGAGAGTATCGGGGCGTATGACGCGCCCCCCGGAACACGGGCCGCGTGACCGCGTGCCGCAACCCAAAGGGAGAGAGACATGAGATTGCAGGGCAAACGCGCCTTCATCACCGCCGCCGGGCAGGGCATCGGCCGGGCCATCGCCGAAGGCTACGCCCGCGAAGGCGCCACGGTCGTGGCCACCGACCTGAAGGCCGAGTTGCTTCAGGGGCTGAATGCGGAGTGCCACGCGCTGGACGTGACCGACCGGGCCGCGGTTTGCGCGGCCATCGAGGCGGCGGCGCCGGATATCCTGGTCAATTGCGCGGGATTCGTACATGCGGGCGCGCTGCTCGATGCGCAGGAGGCGGAGTTCGACTTTGCCATGGCGCTGAACGTGAAGTCGCAGTTTCACGCCATGCATGCCGCCCTGCCGGGCATGATCGCGCGCGGCGGCGGGGCAATCGTGAACATCGCCTCGGTCGCGTCCTCCATCGTGGCGGCGCCGAACCGCTGCATCTACGGCATGTCGAAGGCCGCCGTGATCGGCCTGACGAAATCGGTTGCGGTGGATTACGTCAAGCAGGGCATCCGGGTGAACTGCATCTGTCCGGGCACAGTGGACAGCCCGTCGCTGCACGACCGGCTGCGGGCGATGGGCGATTATGACGAGGCGCGGCGGGCCTTCGAGGCGCGCCAGCCCATGGGGCGGATCGGTACGGCGGAAGAGATCGCGCATCTGGCGATCTATCTCGGTTCGGACGAGAGCGCCTTCACCACCGGGCAGGCGCATGTGATCGATGGCGGCTGGGCGGCGGCGTGACCGGGCCTGATCAGGCCTGATCGGGCCTTATCGGTTCTGTTCGGCCTGACCGGGCACCGGGATCGGCAAAGCAGTGCGGGTCGGCCCCCCGGCCTGCGGACAGGAAAGAGAGGCGAGATGGCAGAGGCGAAACCGCGCGAGGAGCGAACCGGCACAGGTGTGCTCCTGATGGTCCTGGCGGTGGGGTTTTTCACCTGCATCGACAGTTCTGCAAAGCTCTTGATCCTCGCGGGGCTGCCCGCGCTACAGGTGGTCTTTGCCCGGTATTTCGGGCATTTCGTGCTGGCCGTGGCGCTGTTCGGGCTGCGCGATCCTTCGGCCTTTCGCAGCCGCGCGCCAATGAAGCAGCTGCTGCGCTCGCTGTTCCTGCTGGGTTCCACGATCCTGAATTTCACCGCCCTGCAATACCTGCCGATCACCGTCACCACGACGATCATGTTCGCGGGGCCGATCGTCATCACGCTTCTGGCGGTGCCGTTGCTGGGGGAAACGGTGGGGCTGCGGCGCATCGTGGCGGTCTGCGTCGGCTTTCTGGGGGTTCTGGTGGTGATGCAGCCATGGGGCGCGGACTTCCATCCGGCGATGTTCCTCAGCCTCGGGGCCCTGTGCTGCGCATCGTGCTATTTTGTCCTGACGCGGATGCTGTCGGACGTAGAGGCCAACGCGACCCAGCAGCTCTGGTCGTCCGGGGTGGCGGCGGCCTGTCTCGCGCCGCTTGTCTGGCAGGGCTGGACCTGGCCGGAGGGCTGGTCCTGGCTGCCTTTCGTGCTGATCGGCGGATTTGGCGCGGCGGGGCATATCGCGGCGACGGTGGCGCACCGGCTGGCGGATGCCTCGATCCTGGCACCGGTGGTCTATGTGCAGATCTTCATGGCAGCATTCTCGGGGTGGGCGCTGTTCGACACACTGCCGACGATCTGGACGCTGTGTGGCGGGCTGATCATCATCGGGTCGGGGCTGTATATCTGGCAGCGCGAACGGGTGGTGCGCGGGCGGGTGCGGCGACCCCTGCCGGTCCAGCGGTAAGGGGGCGCTGCCCCCCCCGCCCCTGCGCGCCTCCCCCCGGAGGTCTCTGGACCAGGGTAAGACAGGGGACGACGCCCCCTCCCGGTCAACCGCGCTCAGCCGCGGCCGATGTAGGGCATGTTCGTCGCCATGATGGTCATGAACTGCACGTTGGCCTCGAGCGGCAGTTCCGCCATATGCAGCACGGCGTCGGCCACGTGCCTGACGTCCATGACGGGTTCCACCGCGATGGAGCCGTCAGCCTGCGGCACGCCCTTGGTCATCTTGGCCGCCATGTCGGTCAGCGCGTTGCCGATGTTGATCTGGCCGCAGGCGATGCCGAAGGGCCGCCCGTCCAGCGAAATGGACCGCGTCAGACCGGTGATCGCGTGTTTGGACGCGGTATAGGGCGCAGAGCCCCAGCGCGGCACATCCGCCGAAACGGAGCCGTTGTTGATGATGCGCCCGCCTTGCGGATTCTGCTCGCGCATCCGCCGGAAGGCCGCGCGGGCACAGATGAAGGAGCCTGTGACGTTGATGTCCATGCAGCGGCGCCAATCGTCAACACTGATCTCATCGATCGTGGCCCCCATGACCGATACGCCAGCGTTGTTGAACAGCGCGTCGATGTGGCCCCATTCGCTCATGGCGCGGTCGAACACCTGATCGACCTCCGCCTCCTGCCCCACGTCGCCCGGCAGAACCAGGGCGCCCGCGTGCCCGTCGGCGACTTCTTCCAGCGGCGCCGGCTGACGGCCGACGAGGCCGACCTTCCAGCCCGCCTCCAGAAACGTCAGCGCGCAGGCCTTGCCGATACCGCGGCCCGCGCCGGTGATGATGATGGACTTGCTCATGGCGCGCCCCCTCCCTGCTTCTTTGGTTTTCAAATACCGCCGGGGGGAGCGCGCATGCGCGGGGGGCGGAGCCCCCTCCTGCCCCCCGAATGCCCCTAGTGGTTGTCGCGCGGCAGCGACTGCGCGACCTTCTGGTAGGCCGTCGCGAGTTCCAGACAGCCGCCATCGGCCAACTGGCCGACATGGGTGCGGTAGATCTCCTGCCAGGGCGTCTGGTGCACCATCTCCGGTGCCTTCCACGCGTCGATGCGGGCCTGCCATTCATCCTCAGGCACCAGCGCATCCATGCGCGAGGCGTTCAGATCGAGCCGGACCCGGTCGCCGGTGGCGAGGTAGGCCAATCCGCCACCCACCACGGATTCCGGCGAAGCGTTCAGGATCGACGGCGATTCCGATGTCCCCGACTGCCGTCCGTCGCCCACCGTGGGCAGGTGGTTGATGCCCGCCCTGATCAGCGCGTCCGGCGGCTGCATGTTCACCACCTCGGCCGAACCGGGATAACCGACACAGCCGACGCCGCGGATGAAAAGGATGCAATCCTCGTCGATGGCCAGCGCGGGGTCGTTGATCCGGTCGTGGTAATCCTCCGGCCCTTCGAAAACGATGGCCCGTGCCTCGTGGATGCCCTCGGCGCCGGGATGCGACAGGAAGCGTTCCTGGAAGTCCTTCGAGATCACGGAGGTCTTCATCAGCGCGCTCTCGAACAGGTTCCCCGAGAGCACCTTGAACCCCGCGTTCTGACGCATGGGCTCGGCGTAGGTCTTGATCACCGCGCGGTCCTGGCTTTCCCAGCCCGCGAGGTTCTCGCCCATGGTCCGGCCCGTGGCGGTCATCGCGCCGTCATGGATGCGGCCCGCCTTGCGCAGCTCGCCCATCACCGCCGGAACCCCGCCCGCGCGGAAGAAGCTTTCGCCCAGGTATTCGCCGGCGGGCTGCATGTTCACCAGCAGCGGCACGTCAAAGCCGACGGTTTCCCAGTCCTTCACGTTCAGTTCGACGCCCGCGTGGCGGGCGACGGCCTGCAGATGCGGCGGCGCGTTGGTGGACCCGCCGATGGCGGCATTCACCACGATGGCGTTCTCAAAGGCCTCGCGGGTCAGGATGTCGGACGGCTTCAGATCGTCCAGCACCATCTGCACGATGCGCTTGCCGGTCTCGTAGGCCATGGCCATGCGCTCGCGGAAGGGCGCGGGGATGGCCGAATTCCCTGTCAGGGACATGCCCAATGCCTCTGCCATGGCGTTCATGGTGGAGGCCGTGCCCATGGTGTTGCAATGCCCGAGCGATGGCGCCGAGGAGCACACGCGTGACATGAATTCCTCGTAGTCGATCTTGCCTTCGGCCAGCAGGCGGCGGCTTTCCCAGACAATGGCGCCCGATCCGGCGCGCTTGCCCTTCCACCAGCCGTCCAGCATCGGCCCGCCGTTGAGCGCGATGGCAGGAATGTCGACCGTCGCCGCGCCCATCAGCATGGCGGGCGTGGTCTTGTCACAGCCCGTTGTCAGCACGACGCCATCCAGCGGGTAGCCGTGCAGCACTTCGACAAGACCGAGATAGGCCAGGTTGCGGTCCAGCGCCGCCGTCGGGCGCTTGCCGGTCTCCTGGATCGGATGGACGGGGAATTCCATCGGAATGCCGCCCGCCTCGCGGATACCCGCCTTGATCCGGTCCATCAGGAAGACGTGGATCTTGTTGCAAGGCGCAAGGTCGCTGCCGGTCTGGGCAATGCCGATCACCGGGCGTTCGGACATCAGCTCTTGGCGGGTGTAGGTGCTGTTCTGATAACGCTCGACATAGAGTGCGGTCATGCCGGGGTTGTTCGGGTTGTCGAACCATTCCTGGCTGCGGAAGCGCTTTTTCGCGCGGGTGTCTGACATCTTGTCCTCCCTCTGCCCGGTCACGGGCGCAGACTGGCGCATCCCATTCAAATCCGGGCCGGAGTTCCCGCCCGATTCCCGGTGCCGATCCCGGATTCAAGCCCGGTTTCAAGTGTGGTCTCATTACCGGCCGGAACCCGGTCCCGAATCTTCCGGCCCGAATCTTCCGGCCCGAATCTCCCGGGGCGCCGCTGCGGCCATCCTCGCGATTTGGTATACCAAATGCAAGCGCCCCCTTGACACCACCGGGTCGCACCCCTCCCATGGCGGCGACAAGGTGCGGAAAACCGCGCCGGATGTCCCTGTATCCCACGGGAGGACTTCATGCGATGGACCATCGCGGCCATGGTGGCCGCCCTTTTGGCCGCCCCAATGACCGCCTGCACGGCACGGCCCGCCGGGGCGGCGGAAACCGCGCCGGATGTCGCGGCCCTGACCGCCTGCGTGCAGACGGCACGGAACGCAAACTCCGACCCCAAGGCCTGCCTTGCAACCGCGCATGCCCCGTGCGGCACGATCAGCGCAGAGGCGCCCGCGGCGGTGACGCTGTGTTTCTCGGAGGCAAAGGACTCCTGGACCCGCGCCACCGCCGCGCGGCTGGGTCTGCTGGACACGGAAGCCCCCGAACCCGTCGCCCTGCGCGCCCGTATCGAAGCGAAATACGACCTGCTCTCGGGCTTGCTGCAATGCGACCGGCTGGCCGACCTGGGCCGCTTGACAGAGATCGAGGCATCCCTCCTGCAGATGGAAAAAACCCGCTGCGAGGCCACCGCCTCCGGCCTGGCCTACATCCGCCTGCTGTGGCGGGTGACACGCGACTGACATCCAAAAAGGACCACAGCCATGATCGAAGTGCCCCCTGCCCTGACACTCATCGCCTCCGCTCCGCGCCCGACCGACGCACAGATCGCCGCCTTCCAGGGCGTGGAGACCGCGCATGTGGCCGACGCGATGGGCGGCACAGCCGCGATGGACGCCAGCGTCGCACCGCTGGGCTTTGGGCAGGACCTGCCCAGCTTTGCCGCTGGCCCGGCGCTGGTCTGCGATTCCGGTCCCGCCGACATCCTCGCCACGCTGGCGGCGGTCGAGCGCCTGGTTCCCGGCGACATCCTCGTGCATGCGGCGCATGGCACGCGAACATGCGCGACCATTGGCGATCAGATCTCGGGCATGTTGAAGAACGCCGGCGCGGCGGCTTTTGTCACTGACGGTCCGATGCGGGATTACGAGGGCATCGTGAAAACCGGCCTGCCCTGCTGGTGCGCCGGGCTGAACCCGAATTCGCCCTCGGTCAGCGGCCCCGGCGTGACCGGCACCGCGGCGGTGGTCGGAGGGCGCCACGTATCGACAGGCGACATGATCGTGGCCGACCTGAACGGCGTGGTCGTGGTGCCCTTCGACCGTATCGACGAGATCATCGGCAAGATCGCGGAGGTCAAGCGCCTGGAGGAAGACCTTGCGGAAAAGGTTCGCGCGGGCTTCCGCGAACCGCTCGACACCCGCGGGATGCTGGCCGAAGGCCGCGCGGTCGAAATCTCCTGAAGCGCGCCCGTTCGGGCGCGAAGGGGGCGCTGCCCCCCACGGCCTGCGGCCTCCCCCCGCGGTATTTTCGAACCAAAGAAGCCAGGCCGGGCGCCCCTGCTTCCTTGGTTCCGGCATACCGCGGGCGAGTCGCTCCGCAGGCGGGCGGGGGCAGCGCGCCCTTCCCTCGGGTGCCCCCCGGCCCGCGATGGCGAATGCTCCCTGCCTGCGCGCGGCCCACACCCGACATGACCCGGCGCAGCGCCACGTCTCACGAGACACGGCGAACCCTGCGCGGAAAGCCTTTCCCGCGCCCTTGCGTCACTCAACAGGGAATGCGCTTCACTCCCACTCCATTTCCTCGAAAACCCGGCCGGCATTCTTCGTCGCCAGTTCCTCGAAGGTATCCAGCCCCGCCCAGCGCGTCTGATCGACGTAAAAGGCACCCGCGAGGTCGCCGCCGTCCTCGATATGCGCGCCGATCTTCTCGCGCAGGTCCGAGAGATAACCAACCGTGCCCTCGCGCACCGCCGCCATGTTCGTGGGATGGCCATGGCCCGGGATCACCCATGTGGCGCCCAGCGCGGTGAACGGACCCTCGAATGTCTCGATCCAACAGTGGGTGCAGGTATCGCCAAAGATCGGCGGCATCCGTTCATGAAACGCGATGTCGCCCGCGATCACCATGCCCATCCCCGGCAGCCAGACCTGCGTATCGCCGGGCGAATGCGCGGGGCCAAGGCGCAGCACCTCGATTTCCACCCCGCCCATGCTGGCGTCATAGCGGTCCTCGAATGACAGATTCGGCACCGCGATCTCCGTGCCCTCCGCGCGGTCCTTGTTGTAGCCCCGCATGGCCTGCAACAGGAAATCGCCCTCCTGCTCCACGACCTCGATGGTCTCCACATGGCCCAGCACGTCGACGCCCTGCCCCCGCCAGTAGGCATTGCCCAGCACCGCGTGGCCCTGGCCGTTCTCGTCGATCACCAGCTTCACCGGCTGGTCCGTCACCGCGCGGATCTCGTCGTGCAGCGCCTGCGCCAGCCGCGCGGAGGCACCGCCGTTCACCACCACCACGCCGTCACCCGTCACGATGAAGGACAGGTTGTTGTTGTGGCCCGCGTTCTCGTAACTCGGCGGCGCGGTGGCCCCGATCGCGCTCCAGACGCCGGGGATGACCTCGACCGGTTTGTTGTACAATTCCGACTGCGGATACTTGTCCGCGATGTCCTGCTGCGCCACGACCTCCGCCGCGACTTGCCCCCCCGACTGCCCCCCTGCCAGCGCCACCAGAAGCGCCATCCCAATCCGAACGCCTGTCATTTCCGGGTCTCCTCCATCCAATCTCCAAACACATTCGCATCCGTGAATAAAAAAGCCAAGAACCATCGTCTTGCCCCTCCCGGCAGCGGCGTTAAAGTCGCGCGCAAACGGGAGGGCATCATGTTCGGGCATCTGAAGGGCAAACACGCGCTGGTCACCGGCGGTGGCACGGGCATCGGCCTTGCCATCGCACGCGCACTGGCCGACCACGGCGCAGAGGTCACCATCACCGGCCGCCGCCTTGCCACGCTGGAGGAGGCTGCCACCCCCGGCCTGCATCCCCTGCGGATGGACGTGATGGACGAATCCTCCGTCGTGGACGGCATCGCGGCTGCTGTGGCGGCCCGCGGCCCGGTGCAGATCTGCATCCCCAACGCGGGCATCGCCGAAGGCCGCGCGCTCCTGAAGACAGACCTGGATTTCTGGCGCCGCATGATGGCGACCAACCTCGATGGCGCCTTCCTCACCATCCGCGAATCGCTGAAGTCCATGACCACGACGGACTGGGGCCGCGTCATCGCCGTTTCCTCCGTCGCGGGGCTGAAGGGGCTGAAGGGGGCGCCCACCTACACCGCCTCGAAACACGCGGTCGTCGGGCTGATCCGCGCGCTGGCCGCCGATTACGCCGCCAGGCCCTGGACCTTCAACGCCCTCTGCCCGGCCTACGTGGACACGGAAATCGTATCGCGCAACGTCGACAGCATCATGGCCCGCACCGGCATGGACGCAGCAGCGGCCAAGGACCTCATGGTGGGCGTCAACCCGCACGGTCGCCTGATCCGCCCGGAAGAGGTCGCCGAAGCCGCACTGTTTCTCTGCGCGCAGAACTCCGGCAGCATGAACGGACAGGCGGTGCAGATCGCCGGGGGCGACATGTGATGCCGTATACCTGCCACCGCCCGGACCCGCCCACGCACAGCGCGCCGCATCCCTGATCCACCGTCCCCTGCCGGGACGGGACCTTCCGTCACGCGCATGAGGACAGACATGACCGACTTCACCCGCACCCGCGCCCTTTTCGACCTGCCGCAGGGCATCACCTACCTCGATGGCAATTCGCTCGGCCCCCTGCCCACCGCCACCGCCGACCGTGTCGCCCGGACCGTCACGCAGGAATGGGGCGCGCAGCTCATTTCAGCATGGAACACCGCCGACTGGATGGCCATGCCCCGCGCGCTTGGCGACCGCATCGGTCGCCTGATCGGCGCCGAACCGGGGCAGACCGTCATCGGCGACACGCTCTCGATCAAGGTCTTTCAGGCGCTCGCCGCCGCGCTGCACCTGAACCCCGGACGCCGCGTGATCCTCTCGGACACCGGCAACTTCCCGACCGACCTCTACATGGCAGAGGGCTTGCTGAAACTCCTGCCCGACGGCTTCGAACTGCGTACCGTCCCGCCCGAGGACGTCGCGCAGAACATCACCGAGGACATCGCCGTCACCCTCCTGACAGAGGTCGACTACCGCACCGGGCGCCGCCACGACATGGGCGCGCTCACCCGTCTCGCACATGACAACGGCGCGCTGACCATCTGGGACCTCGCCCATTCCGCCGGCGCCTTCCCCGTCCACGTCGCCCAAGGCGGCGCCGATTTCGCCGTCGGCTGCACCTACAAGTACCTCAACGCAGGCCCCGGTGCGCCCGCCTTCATCTACGTCGCCCCCCGCCATGCCGAACACGCCGAACCGGCGCTCGCGGGCTGGCTGGGGCACAAGGCGCCCTTTGCCTTCGACCTGAACTATATCCCCGGGGCGGGCATCGAACGGATGCGCGTCGGCACCCCGCCGGTATTGCAGATGGCCGCGCTGGAGGCGGCGCTCGACGTCTGGGAGGGCGTCGACCTCGACGCGCTGCGCGCCCGCTCGCTGGAACTCGCCGACCGCCTCGTCGCCGCCGTCGAGGCCTCCACCGACCTCGCGCTCGCCACCCCGCGCGATCCCGCGATGCGCGGCAGCCAGGTGTCCTTCCGGCATCCGCAGGGCTACGCCATCATGCAGGCGCTGATTGCCGCAGGCGTCATCGGCGACTTCCGCGCCCCCGACATCCTGCGCTTCGGCATCACGCCCCTCTACCTCTCCGAGGGCGACATCGACCACGCCGCCGCCACGCTGGCGCAGATCCTCGACAGCCGCGCCTGGGACCGCCCCGAGTACCGCGCCCGCAAACCCGTCACCTGACGCCTTGCTTCTCTGCTTTCCAAATACCTCCGGGGGTGAGGCCGAAGGCCGAGGGGGCAGCGCCCCCTTCCCCGCTTCGACAAAGGCGACACGACCATGACCGACCCCTACGACCCCGCCAAGGACGGCGCGGAAATGTCCTTTGACGCCCGCATGTCCTACGGCGACTATCTGCGCCTCGACGCGATCCTGACGGCGCAGCATCCGATCTCCGACGCTCCGGACGAGATGCTCTTCATCATCCAGCACCAGACCTCCGAACTCTGGATGCGCCTCGCGCTGCACGAACTGCATGCCGCCCGCGCCGAACTCTCCTCCGGCGACATCCGCCCCGCGTTCAAGCGGCTGACCCGCACCGCGCGGATCTTCGAACAGCTGAACGGCGCCTGGGACGTGCTGCGCACCATGACGCCGGCGGATTACACCACCTTCCGCAAGACGTTGGGCCAAAGCTCCGGCTTCCAGTCGTGGCAGTACCGCGAAATCGAATTCCTGCTCGGCAACCGCAACCCCGCGATGATCCGCCCGCACGACCACCGGCCAGAAATCGCGGCGAAACTCGCCGCCGAACTCGACCGCCCCTCGCTTTACGACTGCGCGGTGGTCCTGCTGGCGGACCGCATCGCCCTGCCCCAGGGCGCGCGGGACCGCGACCGCCACGCCCCGCACGCGCCGAACGACGCGCTGCAACAGGCCTGGGCAGAGGTCTACCGCGATCCCGCCACCCATTGGGACCTCTACGAACTGGCCGAAAAACTTGTCGATCTGGAGGATTACTTCCGCCGCTGGCGTTTCAACCATGTCACCACGGTCGAACGCGTCATCGGGCTGAAACGTGGCACCGGCGGCACCTCCGGCGCGGCCTACCTGAAACGGATGCTGGCGGTCGAACTCTTCCCGGACCTCTGGCACCTGCGCACGGCTCTCTGACCCCGCCGCCTCAACGCAAAACGCCGGACCCAAGGCCCGGCGTCCCACCCGCGATGCAGGCGCTTTCAGACCGCGAAATCGACCGCCTTGCGCAGCGGCAGCGTGCGATAACGCTCACCGCGCAGATCGAACAGCGCATTGGCCAGCGCCGGGGCGGCGGGCGGCGTGCCGACCTCGCCCACACCGCCCAGATGCTCCTGTATTTCAAGGATGCGTGTGTGCACCCGCGGCATCTGCGTCATGCGCAGCGGCTCGTAATCAGGGAAATTCAGCTGCTGCACGGCACCGCCCGCAAAGGTGATCTCTTCGCCGATGGCGGCCGACAGCCCGTAGACCATGGCCCCGACCAGCTGCGCCTCGATGTTGTCGGGGTTGAGCGCCACGCCCGGATCGGCGGCGATCCAGGCCTCCGTGATCCGCACCGGGCCGCCGCCTTCGGGCGCGGCAGTGCCCCCCGCGCGCCCGTCCCGTACCTCCAGCACCATGGCGACCGGCGTGCCGAAACTGTAGCACATGGCCACACCGCGCCCGACGCCTTCCGGCGTCTCGCCCGTCCATTTCGACATCTCCTTCACCGCGTTCAGCACTTCCCACGCGGGCAGGAATTCGTCCCGCGTCATGCCCATGCGGAATTGCAACGGATCGGCCCCGGCCTTCACCGCCAGCTCGTCGATGAAGCTTTCCATGAAAAAGCCGTTGAAGGAATTCCCCACCGACCGCCAGAAGCCCACCGGCGGCATGTCCGGCACGGCATAGCCACGCGCCCGGTAGGCGGGGATGGCATAGGGCTGATTGTGCGTGCCCTCGGTGATCGCCGTGTCAGGCCCGCCCGGCGCAAAACCCGCCGCGCGTGTCAGCGCCGGACCGACCACCGGGGCAGAGGCGACCTTGGCGTCCAGCATCACCGCCGTGCCCGCCTTTACCGCGCCCTTGAAGCGCCCGACGGCTGCGGGGCGGTAGAAGTCATGCGTCATGTCCTCTTCGCGCGAATAGGTCAGCAGCACCGGGCTGCCCGGCATTTCCTTGGCGATGCGCGTGGCGTAGCGGACCACATCCACTTCGCCGCGCCGCCCGAAACCGCCGCCCAGATAGGTCACGTTGAACTCGATCTCATCCTCGTCCAGCCCCGCCTCCTCGGCGGCGACGCGCAGGGCAAAGGTCGGCATCTGCGATCCGGTCCAGACCTTCAGCTTGCCGCCGTCGAACCAGACGTTGGCGGACTGCGGCTCCATCGTGGCGTGCGACAGGAAGGGCACGCGATACTCCGCCTCCACCCGCTCCGTCCCCTCGGGCAGCTTTGTCACGTCTCCATCGTTGCGCAGCATGGAATCCGGTTCCAGATCAAACCCCGACTCCAGCGCCTGCCCGATGGCGGCATCGTCGGCCAGGTAGGCCGCGTCGTGCCATGTCACGGGGATGCGGTTCACCGCATCCATCGCCACCCATGTGTTGTTCGCGATCACGGCAAGCCCGTCACCCAGATCGACAACCTTTTCGACCCCCGGCATCCGCGCGACCTCGAAGGCGTCGAATTCGCGGATCGGCGCCCGCGTCGGCGAAAGCCGCAGCGCGGCGAACTTCTGCCCCGGCAGGCGCGTGTCGATGGCAAAGGTAGCGGTGCCCGTGGTCTTCGGCGGGATATCCCTGCGGCGGAACTGCGTGCCGAGGATCTTCCATTCCTCGCGCGCACGCAGCTCCGTATGCGGCGGCTCCATTTCGGCGGCGCGGGCGGCCAGCTTCGTATAGGGGATCTTGGTCCCGTCCGGCGCGATCACCGCGCCGCGATAGGTGACCATTTCCGAGGGGTCGAACTTCAGCCGGTCCGCCGCCGCCGCCACCAGCATTTCACGCGTGGCGGCGCCCACGACACGCATCCGGTCGTAGCCGTCCCTCATCGCGGTCGACCCGCCCGTGACCTGCATGGAAAAGACCTTGCCCAGATGGCCCATGAGTTCCCCCATGGATCGCTGAAAGGCGCTGGCGTCGTAGCCCTCCGTCGCGGCCCCCATCAGCGCATGATTGTAATAGGCCTGCGCGGGCGGGCCATGGATGATCCGCACCTGATCGAGCGTGACGTCCAGTTCCTCCGCGATCAGCGCGGCCCAGGTCGTTTCCGTGCCCTGCCCCATCTCGGCCCGCGGGCTGACCAGCGTGATCCCCTGCCCGTCGATCAGCACGAAGGGATTGAGCACGCTCTCCCCCTCCGCGGGCTTCAGCGGGTTCGGCGGGTCCTTCAGCACGGTCCAGGCGCCAAAGGCGGCCCCGCCGACGATGGCGGCCGTACCGATCAGAAAGCTGCGCCGCGCGATCTTGCCGATGCTCGCCATCACACGCCCTCCGCCACGGACCGGATTGCCGACTTGATGCGGTCATACGTGCCGCACCGACAGAGGTTGCCCGCCATGGCGGCGTCGATCTCTTCCTCTGTCGGGCTCGGGTTCTCGTCCAGCAGCGCGGCCGCCTGCATGATCTGGCCGGACTGGCAGTAGCCGCATTGCGGCACCTGATACTCGACCCATGCCTTTTGCAGGCGGTGCAGGCGGTCAGGCGTGCCCAGCCCCTCGATCGTCAGCACGGCGCCGTCCACATCCTCCAGCGCCAGTTGGCAGGAGCGCACCGCCTCCCCGTCGATGTGGACCGTGCAGGCCCCGCAGGACGCCACACCGCAACCGTATTTCGTGCCGGTCAGGTTCAGCGCGTCGCGCAGGACCCATAAAAGCGGCACCGTGCCGGGCAAGTCCACCTCGTGGGGGGTGCCGTTGACCGTGAGGGTGAAGGGCATCTGGGCTCCTCTCTTCGGAAATTCCGGGGCAGGCTGGCTGCCGTCTCGTGCTCTGTCGTCTTGCCGCATCGCGGCGGAATTGTCAGGCCCCAAGGGCGTTTGGCCCCTTGGGGAAGTCTGGCGCACCGGAATGCTCCGGCGACTTGGTTCTCCGCCCCAGTGGGTCGTCCGGGCGGTTTGACTGCCGGGGTGGTTCGCCCGGGTTGTTCGTCTGTCGGGGCGGTTCGTCTGCCCCGCCCGCCGGATATCTGCTCCGTTGGCCTGTCTGCTCCACCGCGCAGCCTACCCCGTCGCGAGTCTGCTCCGCCGTCAGTCTGCTCCGTCGGACAACGGCTCCGAACGGCCCGGGGCGGAAATCTTACCGCACCAAACAGGCCCGGCAAAAGGCACAGCCCTTTTGCCGTCAATGATGAAGCGAACCCCCGCAACGTCAAGGTCACAGCCCCTGCGGCACGGTGCCTCTGACAGCGTGGACCGGTGCCTTGGCAACGCTCCGGGCCGGGTCTTCGCCGGAGCAGCCAGGAAGCCGGGCCGCCTGCGGTGTGCGCCTGTCCCAAAGCATGCATGTCACCGGGGCCGGACAGGGCGCGGTCCTGTCGTGCCTGTCCGCCGGGTGCGCCAGCCTTCGGAAATTGCATTTCCTCGGATCTTGCCTGTCCCCGGCTCGCCCGCCCCCGGAGCGCCCGCGATTCGCGGTCCAACCAGCCAAGGCCATTGCGCCATCGCAGACCCGTGGCTCAGGCGCTCGTCAAGATCCGCCCTGACTGGCGGGATCCGGCCCAGTCGCGCGCGGCATCGCCGAATGCCTCGAACAGCGGGCGCGAAACCGGATCGTTGGCCGCGTCCCACTCCGGGTGCCACTGCACCGACAGCGTGAACCCGGCG
Organism: Sagittula salina; assembly: GCF_017813235.1. GTDB lineage: Bacteria > Pseudomonadota > Alphaproteobacteria > Rhodobacterales > Rhodobacteraceae > Sagittula > Sagittula salina. The sequence goes on along the minus strand of NZ_JAGISH010000002.1, from coordinate 22,322 downwards.
GCCCCTTCGATGCAAATCGCCTCTGGCGTGCCGTCTGGGGCGAGACCCTCTACCACGACGTGTTTGCCGGGGGTCTTGATCCCCTGCCCGTGCAGCGTGTTCGTCATCACCTTGGCCGCGCCGAAAAGCTTGTGGAACACGCCCCCTTCCGTAAGTGTCACACAGTGCCGCAGGGCGAACTTCTCCTCCAGCGTGCCATCCGGCGGCATCCGGTGGTTCATCCGCCCCGGCAGGTCGCGGATCTCCGGATAGAGCGTGCCACCCATGGCGACGTTGACCTCCTGAAACCCGCGACAGATGCCAAGGAACGGCTGCCCCCGCTCGACGCAGGCCCGCACCAGCGGCAAGGCAATCGCGTCGCGGGCGCGGTCCATGGCGCCATGCGCCTCCGTGTAATCTTCGCCGTATTCTTCCGGGTGCACGTTGGGCCGCCCGCCGGTCAGCAGGAAGCCGTCGCAGGCCTCCAGCAGTTCCGGCACGCTAACCAGCGCGGGATCGGCGGGGATCAGCAGCGGCAGGCAGTTCGACACCTGCGCCACCGCCGCCGAATTCATCGCGCCGCCCGCGTGCGCCGGGTACTGATCGTTGATGAGGTGCGAATTGCCGATAATGCCGACGATGGGCCGCGTCATGAAAGGGTGCTCCTTCTTTGCCCCCTACATAATCCGATAATTCCCCGAGCAAAAGATGAACGGCGCACGCAAGCCCCCGCATATCCGCGCAGGCCGGCGGGAACGCCTCCCGATCGGGCAGCGCCCCACCGGCCCGTACTTCGGCCGCCCCATCGCCCGCCCCCATGGCAAAATCCGGTCCCAGCGGCTATGCCCGGAGCCAACACAGGAGGACATCCCATGAGTGAAAACGCGACCGGACCTTCTACGGGCCAGCCGACGGGCCAGCCGACAGGCCAGACGACAGGCCACACCGCGATCGACCTCGACACATGGGACCGCGCGCAGGCCTACCGCTGGTTTCGCGCCTATGCCAAACCGCACTACGCGGTGACCTGCCGCCTCGACGTGACGCGCCTGATGCGGGACCGCAAACCCGCAGGCGTCTCGCCCTTCCGCGCGTCTCTCTGGGCCATCGGCGCCGCGCTGTCCGCCGTGCCCGACATGCGCACGCGGTTCCGGGATGACACCGTGGTGCGCTACGACCGCGTGGCGCTGTCCTTTACCGTGGCACGGCCGGGTGGCGGCTTTGGCTATGCCTATCAGGACTGGCAGGCGGATTTCGCCGCCTTCGACAGGGGCGTGCAGGCGACCATCGCCACCGTGCGCGCGGGCCGCGACCTTTCGGCCAACACGGCCAGCGACGCGGTGGCCTACCTCTCCTGCCTGCCGTGGCTCGATTTCACCGCGCTCGACCACGCCACGCCTGGACCGGAGGACTGCATCCCGCGCGTGTCATGGGGCCGGATCGTACCCGAAGGCGACCGCTACGCCATGGCGGTGAACGTGCAGGTCAACCACGCCGTGACCGATGGCGAACACCTCGGCAGCTTCTACAGCGCCCTGCAAGAGGCTCTCGACTCCGCCTGACCAAACATCCCGCCGCCCGACCCAAGGCTTTTCGACGAAAAGCCTTGGGTCGCGAAGGACTTTCGACGAAAGTCCTTCCTCCCGGCGCGCCCACGTCACGCCGCCTCCGCGTCCTCAGCCTGCTGTCGATACCACAGAGTGGCGTAGCGCCCGCCGCGCTCCAGCAGCGCGTCATGCGTGCCTTCCTCCACCACCAGCCCGTTCTCAAGCACCACGATGCGGTCGGCATCCGCGATGGTCGACAGCCGGTGCGCGATGGTCAACACCGTGCGCCCTTCGCCCGCGCGCTTCAGCGCCTCCTGAATCGAGGCCTCCGTTTCCGTGTCCAGCGCCGAGGTCGCCTCGTCCAGAAGCAGGATCGGCGGGTTCTTCAAAAGCGTGCGCGCGATGCCCACGCGCTGTTTCTCCCCGCCCGACAGCTTCAGCCCGCGTTCACCAACCGCCGTGTCGTAGCCTTCTGGCAGCGACAAAATGAAATCGTGGATCTGCGCCGCCTTCGCCGCCGCCACGATCTCGTCCTGCGAAGCGCCGTCGCGGCCATAGGCGATGTTGTAGCGGATCGTGTCGTTGAACAGCACCGTGTCCTGCGGCACCACGCCGATGGACTGGTGCAGGGATACCTGCGTCACATCCCGCACGTCCTGCCCGTCGATCTTCACCGCGCCGCCGGTGACATCGTAGAACCGGAACAGCAGCCGCCCGATGGTGGATTTCCCCGACCCCGACGGGCCGACCAGCGCCACGCTCTCGCCCGCCGCCACGTTGACCGAGACGCCCTTGAGGATCGGCCGCGCGGGATCGTAACCAAAGGTCACGTTCTCCAGGTTCACCGCCCCGCCCCGCACCGCCAGCGCCGGGGCGTCCGGTTTGTCCGACACCTCCTCGGGCTGCTCCAGCAGGTCGAACATCTCGGCCATGTCCACCAGCGCCTGCCGGATCTCGCGGTAGACTGTCCCGAGAAAGTTCAACGGCATGGTGATCTGGATCATGTAGGCGTTGACCATGACGAAATCGCCCACCGTCAGGGCGCCGTTCTGCACGCCGACCGCCGCCATGACCATGACGATGATCAGGCCGGTTGTGATAATGAAGGACTGGCCAAAGTTCAGCCAGGCAAGCGAAGTCGCGGTCTTGATCGCCGCCGACTGGTAGCCCTCCATGGCGCGGTCGTAACGCGCCGCCTCGCGCGCTTCGGCGCCGAAGTATTTCACCGTCTCGAAGTTCAGCAGCGAATCGATGGCCTTCTGGTTGGCGTCGGTGTCCTGCTCATTCATCTGACGGCGCAGCTTCACCCGCCATTCGGTGACCTTGAAGGTGAACCAGATATACAGGCCCACCACCACGGCGACGACGACCAGATACCAGATGTCGAAAAGCCATGCGAGCACGACCCCCACCAGCACCAGTTCCAGCGCCAGCGGCCCGATCGAGAACAGAAGGAAGCGCAGCAGGAACTCCACGCCCTTCACGCCGCGTTCGATGATGCGGCTCAGGCCGCCGGTCTTGCGGGTGATGTGGTAGCGCATTGACAGGCGGTGGATGTGCTGGAACGTCTCCAGCGCAAGCGAGCGGAGCGCGCGCTGCCCGACGCGCGCAAAGATGCCGTCGCGCATCTGGGCAAAGCCCACCGTGGCAATGCGGGTCATGCCATAGGCCAGCGTCAGCCCGACGGCCCCGAGCGCGAGGTCCGGCACTTCGCCCGAGAGCGCATCCACCGCGCGTTTGTAGAAGATCGGCGTCACCACCGCGATCAGCTTTGACGCGATCAACAGCGCCATGGCGATCACCACGCGGCGCCGCACCCACGAGAATTTTTCGCCTTCGGGCCAGATATAGGGCCAGACCCGGCGGATCGTCCGCATGCCCGAGCGACGCTCTTCCGCGGCGATCTGCGCCGCCGTGGGCTGTTGGCTCTGGTGACTCAGGGACTGGCTGGCGGGCGCATGCGCCGCGGGCTGTCTGGTCATTGGAAAACCTCTCTGCACCGCGCGGCCGGGGGCCCCCGCCTCGCGGTCTCCTGCTCGAAATATGCCGGGTTCAGCGGACCGTCGCAGCGCGCCCGTCCTCTTGCGCCCGTCCTATCCCGGACGCGCGGCGAGGGCCAGCCCCCTACTCCGTGGCGGTGCCCGCGTCCTGCCCGACGATCTCCGGCAGGTCAAAGATCTGCCCCGGATAGATCAGGTCCGGATCGCGGATGCGGTCGCGGTTCGCCTCGAAGATCTTCACGTATTGCAGGCCCTTGCCGTAGCGGTCTCGCGAAATCGCCCAAAGCGTGTGGCCCGGCTGCACGGTAATCTCGCGGAACGGGCCGGTGCCCGGCGACAGGCTGGCAAGGTAGGCAGGGTCCTCGCGCAGGAAGGGGCTCTCGACCCGCGCCAGGACCTGCCCCGCCGCGTCCACCTGATCGACGCGCAGGGTGTAGGTGCCGCTGTCGACCTCCGGCAGTTGCACCCGCCACTGGCCGTCCTCGCGGATGCGCGCGGTGCTGACAGGCGCGTTGTCGAGATAGATCCGCACGAATGCGGCATCCGCCCCCCGTCCGGCCAGATGCACCGCGCCGTCGTTGCCATAACGGATCGAGTCGAGCGCCACGTCGCCCGGCGCCAGCGGGGTGGCGGGCATCGCCTCCACGCCATCCGGGCCTGTCATCAGGACCGTCGGCGCGGCGGCGGGCGCCTCGCCCACCTGCGGCAACTGCCCGGCGCCCGTCGCGGCGCCGGTGATCGCCCCCGCAGCCGGGCCGCTGGCCGTGGCCCGCGCGTCGCCCGATCCCAGCGCCGCCGGGGCGCTGTCGACCTCGGGCGCCGAAAGCCCCGCCGGCGCCTCGGAGGCGCGCGGTCGCGGGACGGCCACCGCGCCGGTGTCCTCCGCGCCCACCTGTCCCGGTGCCTGCGGTACCCGCCCGCCATGCGGCACGCTGTCCGAACCGGGCAGCTGCGGCGCGGCCCGCTGCGGCGCGGTCCCGACCATGGCCATCGCGCGCGGGGCCGGGATCACGATGACCTCCTGCTCCGACACGACCGGTCCGCCCGCCGCCTGCGTGCGCAGCGACAGCACCGACGCCTCCCCTTCGGCGGGCAGATCGACAAAGGCCACGAACTTCCCGTCCGACCCGATGCGGGTCGAAGCCGCCGGGCTCCCGCCCACCAGCACCTCCACGTCGGCGCCGGGTTCGCCCGCGCCGGCCACCAGCGTGCTGCCACCGGGCTCCGCGCGCACCGTGTCAAAGCGCGGCGCCACCGGGGGGGATGCGTCTCCGCCCGCGTCCGGCGCGCCGCCTGCGGGCCGCTCCGCGTCGGTTCCGGCGCTCTGCACAGGCCGCTCTGCTCCTGTGGCCGCAGTCCCTGCGGTGGACGCGCCCGCCCCTGCGGTCGGCACCTCCGGAGCTTCGGTGCCTGCGGTTTTCGCTTCTGGCGTCCCCGTCTCCGGCAGCTTGGACGTGCCGCGCCCGGTATCCGCCTCGGCGACCCGCGAGCCTCCACTTCTGGCGTCCGCTGCCGGCTGTGCCACCGTAACACCCGCGCTACCCGCCTCGGCCACGTCCGCGTCCGGGGCCGCAGCGCCCTCTGTCTCCGCCGCAGCGCCCTCTGTCTCCGCCGCAGCCCCCTCTGTCTCCGCCGGATCGCCCTGTGCGTCCGTCGATGCCTCTTCGGGCGGCATCTCTGCCCCGGCTGCGGGTTGCTCTGTCGCGGCCCGCCCGGCCTCAGGCGCGCGTTCCTCGGGCGCGGCGAGTTGCGCCGCCGCAGGCTCAGCCACCTCGTCCGAAGGCCCCGCCGCATCCGCCTTTGCTCCGGACGCGGCTTCAGGTGTTCCTTCTACGACAGCTTTCGGCTCCGGTCTGGCCTCCGCCTGCTCCGGCTCGGCTTCCGAAACAACCGACCCCGGCCCAGAAGACTCACCAGACGCCTCCCCAGACGCCTCACCAGACGCCTGCTGCGGGGCCGTCTCCACTGGATCTTCCACGCCGAAGTCGAGAAGGCCCATCGCCACGGCCACCACCACCGCGCCCGCTATGGCCGCGCCGCCGATGGCGCTGTTGATCAAGGTTTTGTTCATGGCAGTCTTCTGTCCCATCTTTTCGCCGCCAAAGCCCCCCAGCCCGCGCGACGGAATAGTTGAGCGTGTATAAACCACGGGGTAACACCGGTCAAAAGCCGATTTTCCAACCGAAAGTGCCCCGATGTCCAGCCGATCCGCCCTGAAATCCGTTTGTGTATACTGTGGCAGCCGCATGGGCGACCGCCCCGAATACGCCGAGGAGGCCGCCCGCCTCGGTGCAGCCATCGCCACCGAAGGCTGGCGGCTGGTCTATGGCGCGGGCGATGTCGGGCTGATGGGCACCGTCGCGCGCGCCGCGCAGGATGGCGGCGGCGACACTTTCGGCGTCATCCCCACCCACCTTCTGCAGATGGAGGTGGGCAAGACCGACCTCTCCCGCTTCGTCGTCACCGAGACGATGCACGAACGCAAGAAGGTCATGCTGATGAACGCCGATGCGGTCGTCGTCATGCCCGGCGGCCCCGGCACGCTGGACGAATTCTTCGAGGTGCTGACATGGCGCCAGCTGGGCCTGCACGACAAACCCATCGTGCTGATGGATGTCGCAGGCTACTGGGAGCCGCTGAAGGCGCTTCTGGACAGCGTCATCGACCACGGTTTCGCCGAGGCGCCGCTCCTGGATTTCGTTCAGAGCGGCGGTGGCGCGGCAGAGGCCATGGCGCTCTTGCGCCGCGCGCTTTCTTGAACCCTCGCTTGAGCCTTGGCCCGAACTTCGGCCCGAACTTCGGCCTGAACTTCGGCCTGAACTCTGGCCTGAACTCTGGCCTGAACTCTGGCCCGAGCGATCGACTGCACTGAATACAGCGCCAGCCCGGCCCAGATCAGCGCGAAGGCGATAACCTGATAGCGGTTCAACGGCTCGTCCAAAAGGAAGACGGCGGTCAGGAATTGCAGGGTCGGGTTGATGTACTGGATCAGCCCGAGCGTGCCCATCCCGATGCGCTGCACCGCCGCCGAAAACAGCATGAGCGGCAGCGCCGTCGCCACGCCCGACAGCACCAGCAGCGCGTCGGTGGGCAGGTCCGCCCCCAGCGCGCCCATGCCCTGTGCCTGACGCCAGATCACGTAGACCAGCGCCACCGGCGACAGCAGCAGCACTTCCGCCGTGACAGATACGACCGGCCCCACCGCCACGCGTTTCTTTACCAGCCCATAGAGCGCAAAGCTCGTGGCCACCGTCAGCGACAGCCAGGGCGCCACCCCCAGCCCAAAGGTCAATTGCACCACCGCCAGCGCGGCCAGCGCCACCGCGATCCACTGCAGCCGCCCCAGCCGTTCCTTCAGGACGACGGTGCCGATCAGCACCGCCAGCAGCGGGAAAATATACAGCCCCAGCGCCGTCTCCATCACCCGCTCGATCTGCACCGACACGATCAGCAGGAACCAGTTGACGGAAATCAGCAGCGCCGCCAGCAGCAGCAGCCCGGCGCGGCGCGGGCTGGACAGCGCCTCGCGCAGGCGCGCCAGTTTGCCCTGCACCGCCACCAGCAACGCAAAGCTGACCGCCGACCAGAGCATCCGGTGCGCCATGACCTCCGGCGCGGGAACGTGGGTCAGAAACTTGTAGTAAAGCGGCGACAGCCCCCAGATCACGCAGGCGGCGATCATGGCAAGGACACCTTGGAACTGTTGCGACATGGGGCGCCTTTGTCAGGAGCGGGAGGGGTGGAGCGGGTAACGTCTTGAACCGCGCGAGAAATCCGGCCCGGACCGGGGGCGACCCTAGCCAGCCCGCCGCCGCGCCACAAGCCCGCCCGGACGCAAGCGCCACAGCGTTTCGCACGCCCTTGCCAAAATTTTAGTTAACCCATTGTTAACAAAAAGGGTTTCGCCGCGAAACCCGGGCTGCGCCCGCCCTCGGCCCGAAACAAAAAAGGGGCGCGGCCTGCGCCACGCCCCTTCGGTATCCTGCGGGTCCGGGAAATCAGAGGCGCGAAGCCACGTTTTCCCAGTTCACGAGGTTGTCCATGAAGTTGTTCAGATAGGCCGGGCGCTTGTTGCGGAAATCGATGTAGTAGGAATGCTCCCACACGTCGCAACCCAGCAGCGCGGTCTGGCCAAAGCACAGCGGGTTCACGCCATTCTCGGTCTTGGTCACCTTCAGGCCGCCGTCGGCATCCTTGACCAGCCAGCACCAGCCCGAACCGAACTGGCCCGCACCGGCGGCGCCGAATTCTTCCTTGAACTTGTCAACAGAGCCAAAGCTCTCCTTGATCGCCGCTTCCAGCTCGGAGGGCATGTCATGGTTCGACGGGCCCATCATCTCCCAGAACTGGGTGTGGTTCCAGTGCTGCGAGGCGTTGTTGAAGATGCCGTTCTGCGCCACGGCGCCCGCCTGATAGGTGCCCTTGACGATCTCTTCGAGGGACTTGCCCTCCCACTCGGTGCCGGCGATCAGCTTGTTGCCGTTGTCGACATAGGCCTTGTGGTGGATGTCGTGGTGGTACTCGAGCGTCTCCTGGCTCATGCCGTTGGAGGCCAGAGCATCGTGCGCATAGGGAAGATCGGGAAGTTCGAAAGCCATTGGGGTCACCCTCTCCGTGTTTTGGAATTTCACCTACCTACCTGTTCCGCCCCGACCGCAAGGTCAAGCGTGATCGCTGAAATTTCGGCGCGCAGAGGGCCGCGCAAAGGCTGTAACGCCCCCGCACAGGCGATGTGCAACGCCGCGAGCCGGGCGGTGGCCGCCTGGTTGCCCGCCTGCGTGGCCTAGCTCGCCAGCCGGTCGACCTGACAGGTCCCAAGCGCATGATAGGCGGTCTCATTCCCCGGCATCGTGGCCGAGACAGCGAACCGGCGGTCCGCCTTCATGTAGGTGCCGCGATACTGGATCACGACCGGCGACCGGCCCAGCACGGCACGCACCTCCCAGGCAAATGTCGTGCGCCTGCCGTTGTCCTTCGCCACACGGGCGGGAACGGGCTGGCCATCGTTGAAATGCAGGATCACCGCGTCCGACACCACCACGCGGCCGTCATTCCGGTCGTGCGCGATGAAGATCAGCGGCTGGATCCAGCCATCGGCCCGCGCCTTCTCCACCAGGCATTTGTAGGCGACCGTATCCCCGGCCCGCGCCCCGCCCCCCGGCACCAGAGCACTGAGCGTGGCCGCCAGCAGCAGGAGTATCCGGATCATGCGCGGCCCTTTCGTCAGTCCCGCCCCACTATCCGGGGGGCGGTCGGGATTGGCAACCGGCGGGCGAACAAGATGCCGATGGTTTCGCCGCGAAAACGGCGTCACTTGCGGAAGTAGGCGACTTCCGAATGGTCATCCGCCGCCACCGTCAGCAGCCCCGCCATGTAATCCCGCACCGAGCGGAAGCAGAAGATCCGCGCGGTGCGTTCGTCAGCCATCCAGAAGCCCGCCGCCACCTGGCCAAAGCGCGTGCGGCGCAATTCGCCGGGGGTAAAACTGTCGGGATGCATGTCGACGGGGGCCAGCTTGGCGATGGTTTCGCGGACGACCCGGCCCTCGATCTCGAAATGCACGCGGGCGTCGGAGACGTCGACCACCAGCGCGTGCACGCCCGCCAGTTGCCCTGCCAGCCGGGTCGCGGCCTGTGCCGCCTCGCCCCGTGGCAGCAGCACGGCCAGCTCATCCGGCGACATCCACAGCAGCCCCCGCGCGCCCTGCACATGGGCCACCCGCCGTCCGGGGAAATCGACCCCCGTCAGCCCGGTCACCGCCGCGCGCAGCACCTCGGACCCGAAGTCCCCCCGCACCGTCAGCATGCCCTGGTTTTCGACCTCGCGGATGGCCACGAGCCCTTCGAAGCCGCTCAGATCAGACATTCTGCTTCTCCCCTTCCGGGTCATGAAATACCGGGCTGACGATGCGCGCCTCCACCACGGTTTCTCCGTCGTCCTTCAGGAAGGGGATCACCGCGCCCATACGCTCCGGCCCCTTGTGGACAAGGCCCAGGGCGATCCCCTTCTTCAGCGTCGGCGAATAGTACGTAGAGGTCACCCGGCCTTGCGTATTGCGCTGCCCGTTGGCGTTCTTGCCCTTTGCCGTGGCGTAGATCCCGTCAGGCAGGACCGATCCGTCCAGCGTCTCCAGCCCCACCAACTGCCACCGGTCGGGGTTCGCCATGTGGGCGCGTTCCTGCGCGCGCTTGCCAAGGTAGTCAGTCTTCTTTTTCGAGATCGCCCAATTAAGGCCGAGGTCCTGCGGGATCACCGTGCCGTCAGTCTCGTCCCCGATCATGATAAAACCCTTTTCGGCCCGCATGACGTGCAACGCCTCTGTGCCGTAGGGGGTGATGCCGAATTCCTCGCCGCTTTCCAACAGCTTGTCCCAGAGCGCCCGGCCTTGTCCGGCGGGCACCGCGATCTCGTAACTGAGTTCCCCGGAGAAGGAGATGCGGAAGACCCGCGCCGCGAAACCGCCCAGCGTGCCCTCCTGCCACTCCATGAAGGGCAGCGCTTCCTTCGAGACATCCATCCCGCCGATTTTTTCCAATAGTTTTCGAGATTTGGGACCGACGACGGCGATCTGGGCATAGGCTTCGGTGATGTTGGCGGTGTAGACTTTCCAGTCCCACCATTCGCACTGCAGCCAGTCCTCCATATGCGCGTGGATCCGGTCCGCCCCGCCGGTGGTCGTGTGGCACAGGAAGGTGTCCTCGTCCAAGCGCGCCACCACGCCGTCATCGGTAAGAAAGCCGTTTTCTGTACACATGAGGCCGTAGCGGCATTTGCCGGGTTTCAGCGTGCTCATCATGTTGGTGTAGAGCATATCGAGGAACCGGCCCGCATCCGGTCCCTTTACGAGGATCTTCCCCAAGGTCGAAGCATCAAGCAAACCAATAGCCTGGCGCGCAGCATTGACCTCGCGCGTTACGGAATCCACCTTGCTTTCGCCGGGGCGTACATAAGTGTACGGCCGTCGCCATGCGCCCACAGGCTCCCAGGCGGCACCGTTTTCGTCGTGCCAGTCGTGCATTGGCGTTTTGCGCACCGGCTGGAACAGGGCACCGCGGGCATCCCCCGCGATGGCACCCATGGAAATGGTCGAATAGGGCGGACGGAAGGTGGTTGTGCCCACCTGCGGAATATGCTCCCCCAGCGCACCGGACAGGACAGCCAGGCCATTGATGTTGCTGAGTTTTCCCTGATCCGTGGCCATGCCGAGCGTGGTGTATCGCTTGGTATGCTCGACGCTTTCATAGCCCTCATGGGCAGCGAGCTGCACGTCGGAAACCTTCACATCGTTCTGGTAGTCCAGCCAGGCTTTCAGCCGCAGGCCGTAATGCGCCCCGGCTGGCATCAGCCAGACGGGCTCGAGCGGCGCCTCGTCAGCATCGAAGGCCCTGGGCGCGGTTGGCTCGCCCCCTGCCCCGGCGGCGTTTTTTCCTGCTTTGTCGGCATCTTGCAGAATATCGTTCAAGCGCATGTGGCCAGAGGCTGCACCCGCTGTGGTGACGAATGGCGTACCGTCGTGGTTGATTGGCCCGCGATCGGGATCGGGTCTGAAAAAGGCCCGTTCGTCGTCCCACATCAGCTTGCCACCGTTATGTGACCACAGATGCACGACGGGCGACCAGCCGCCGGACATGGCGACAGCCTCGCAGGCGATTTCCTCCAGCACGGCGCCCTCGCCGGTCTGCGGGCAGATCGCCACGCCGTTCACGCGCTTGCCGCCAAAGATCTTGGCGACCCCGCGCCCCTTTTCGACCCGGATTCCAAGCGCTTGCGCCTCTGCCATCAGGGCGCCGCCGCCATTCTTGCGGGCATCGACGATGCAGGGAACCTCCAGCCCGGCGCGTTTCAGCGCGATGGCGGTGCGGTAGGCGTCGTCATTGTTGGTCACGACCACGGTGCGGTCGCCGGGCGTCACACCGTAGTTCACAAGATAGTCGCGCATGGCAGAGGCCAGCATGACCCCCGGAACGTCGTTGCCTGCAAAGCTCAGGGGGCGTTCCAGCGCGCCGGTGGCGGTCACGATCTGCTTGGCCCGGATCCGCCAGAGCCGGTGGCGCGGGCCTTTTGCCTCCGGAGCGTGGTCGGTGCAGCGTTCGTAGCCCAGCACGTAGCCATGGTCGTAGACGCCCGCGCCCATGGTGCGGGGGCGGATACGAACATTATCCATAGCATCAAGGGCTTGCATGGTTTCCTTCACCCAGTCTTCGGGCGATTTTCCGTCGATCTCGCCGCCGTCGACCACGGCGCGGCCGCCCCAATGGGCGGTCTGTTCGATCAACAGAACGCGCGCACCGGCCTCTCCGGCGGCCTTTGCCGCCTGCAGCCCGGCGACGCCGCCTCCGACCACGAGCACGTCAACGAAGGCGTAGAAGTGTTCGTAGTGGTCGGGGTCGCGGGTTTCCGGGTCGGGGGCGCGGCCCAGTCCCGCCGACTGGCGGATGAAGGGTTCGTAAAGGTGTTTCCAGAAGGGGCGCGGGTGGATGAAGGTCTTGTAGTAGAAGCCCGCGGTCAGGAACCGGCCGAAGAACCCGTTCACGGCGCCGATATCGTAGTCGAGCGAAGGCCAGTGGTTCTGCGAGGTCGCCGTCAGCCCGTGGAAAAGCTCCGTCGTCGTCGCGCGCTGGTTCGGCTCGTGGCGGTGCCCTGCGCCAAGGTTCACCAGGGCGTTGGGTTCTTCCACGCCGGAGGCGACGATGCCGCGCGGGCGGTGATATTTGAACGACCGGCCCACCAGCATCTGGTCGCAGCCAAGCAGCGCGGAGGCCAGCGTGTCGCCGCCGTAGCCTTGCAGACGTTTTCCGTTGAAGGTGAATTCGATCCTCTTCGAGCGGTCGATCAGGCGACCGCCCGAGGCCAGACGGGTGCTCATGCGTCAGCCCTCCGCTGTGGGAATTGTTCTTTTTGAGCAAGAATGTGGATCATTTTACGTCACGCCTCGCCAGAAAGGTTGCACCAAGACCAGCCGGGGCGTTTCTCGGAAATACGGTCGAAGATCTCCCGCGGGGGTTCGGAGGTTTGCGCGGGATAGGTGCCGAAGACTTCCAGCGTGACTGTATCCCGCGCGGCGATGAACCATTTGCCGCAGCCAAAGGCATGGCGCCAACGTTCGAAATGCACGCCCTTCGGGTTCTCCCGGGTAAAGAGATAGCCTTCGAAGTCGGCGTCGCTGCAGCCCGGGCCGAAGCGTTTCAGATGCGCCTCACCGCCTCCGGAAAGCTCGGTCTCCTCGGCGGCGACGCCACAGTGGGGACAGTTGAAAATCAGCATGGGAGGGCCTCCTTTCGGGAAGTGCGCAACGGCTGCAGACCCCAAGCACGGCCGACGCGCATAGGGTTGCGGGCGCACGAGACGCCGAAACACGAGAAAAGGCCGGATTGCATGCGCAATCCGACCTTCTCCGGTTCGTGCCGTGAACCTGAGGGTAGTGCCTTAGTTGCCAGCCGGAGCCGTTGTGTCGTCGGCCGGAGCGGCTTCGTCCGCCGGTGCCACATCAGCCGGGGCGGCGTCGATCGTCGGGGCAGCGTCCGGTTCCGGCGCGGCGACGGTCGCGTTGGTGTCAGCGGCGGGAGCGGCGTCCTCGACCGTGACGTTGACGTCGGCCGGCGCGGTGCTTTCGACGCGCGAGTCGTCGGTGCCGCTGAAGAACATCCACAGCAGGAAGGCGGCCACGACGACAAGGATGCCGACGATAAAGGCGATGCCGGAGTTGCCGCCTCGGGTCTCGCGGGTGTCGCGCAGGGTCGTGGTGGTCGTGGTGTGATTGTGCGGGTGGTTGGTGTCGGCCATTGGATTTCCTCCAGAACGTTGTCTGGGGAGTGAACACGCAGGCATGAGAGTTGGTTCCCGAGGGCGAGATGGGCCATCAATGCGCAACCCCGGCGGCGACGCTTTCGTCGATGAAGCGACCTTTGGCGAAGCGGTCCATGCCGAATTCCGCGCAAAGTGCTGATTTTCCTGTAGCCATCAGTTCTGCGAAGCCCCAGCCGGAACCGGGGATGGCCTTGAATCCGCCCGTTCCCCAGCCGCAATTGATGAAGATCCCGTCGACCGGGGTCCTGGACAGGATCGGCGAACGATCGCCGGTCATGTCGACGATGCCGCCCCACTGGCGCAGCATCTTCAGGCGGGAGACCATGGGAAAGGTCTCGATCAACGCGGCAACGGTGTGTTCGATGTGGTGGAAAGACCCGCGCTGCGTGAAGGCGTTATAGGAATCCGTGCCGCCGCCGATGACCATCTCGCCCTTGTCGGACTGGCTCATGTAGCCGTGCACGGTGTTGGCCATGACGACGCAGTCCATGACCGGCTTGATCGGTTCGGATACCAGAGCCTGCAGCGGCGCGCTTTCCACCGGCAGGCGGAATCCCGCCATCCGGGCGAGTTCGCCGGAGTGCCCGGCCACCACGATACCGAGTTTTTCGCAGGCGATGTGCCCCTTCGAGGTATCGACCCCGGAGACGCGGGCACCGTCGCGCGTGACCCCGGTGACTTCGCACTGCTGGATGATGTCCATGCCCATGGCCGAACAGGCCCGCGCGTAGCCCCAGGCCACGGCGTCGTGGCGGGCGGTACCGCCACGTTCCTGCCAGAGCGCACCCAGCACCGGGTAACGCGGCCCGTCGAGGTTGATGATCGGCACGATGTCCTTCACCCGGCGGGGCGAGATGAATTCCGTCTGTACCCCTTGCAGCGCATTGGCATGGGCCGTGCGCTGGTAGCCGCGGACCTCGTGTTCGGTCTGCGCCAGCATCATCACGCCGCGCGGGCTGAACATGACGTTGTAGTTCAGGTCCTGGGACATGGTTTCATACAGCGACCGGGCCTTTTCGTAGATCGCGGCGGAGGCATCCTGCAGGTAGTTCGATCGGATGATCGTCGTGTTGCGCCCGGTGTTCCCGCCGCCCAGCCAACCTTTTTCGATCACCGCGACATTGGTGATGCCGAAGTTCTTGCCAAGGTAATAGGCGGTGGCAAGCCCGTGCCCCCCCGCCCCCACGATGACCACGTCGTAGCGCTTCTTTGGCTGCGCGTTGCGCCACGCGCGTTCCCAGCCCTTGTGATCGTTCATGAGCGCTTCGCGGACGATGGCAAAGGCGGAGTAGCGTTTCATGTCTCGATTCCCCGGTGGTTTGGGCGTTTCTTGCACCCAAACCGTCCCGACCGCGACATGCAACCGTCATTCTGGAACGCAGTTGCGACATGGCTTCGCGGTGCGTTGATTTACCCTTTCATGTCGCGGGGGTGATGCTTAGATCGAGGGCGACGCAATGGGAGGCAATATGCTGTTCTGGATCCTGACGGGCGCGGTGGCGCTGGCGGTTGCGGCGGGGCTCGCGTGGTCGGTGGTCGCCGGGCGGCGCGCGACCGGCCCGGCGGAGGCTTTCGACATCCGTGTGTACCGCGACCAGCTGGGCGAGATCGACGCCGACGCCGCGCGCGGCAAGATCGACGCCGTCGAGGCCGAGCGCCTGCGGGTCGAAATCTCGCGCCGGTTGCTGGCGGCGGATACCAAGGCACGCGGGGAAACGGTTGCCGCCGCGCAGCCGCAAGCCATGAGCCGGGCAATGGCGGGCGTTCTGGCGCTGGTGCTGCTGGGTGGCGGCTACGCGCTGTATTCGCAACTCGGTGCACCGGGGTACCGCGACATGCCGTTGCAACTGCGGCTGGAGATGGCGCAGGAGGCGCTGAAGGATCGCGCCAGCCAGGCGGAGGCCGAGGCCGCCATGCCGCAGGGCCAGCAGGCCGAGGCGCCGGAAGATTATCGCACATTGGTGGAAAAGCTGCGCACGGCCGTGGCGGAGCGCCCGGACGATCTGCAGGGGCAGATATTGCTGGCGCGGTCCGAGGGGGCGTTGGGCAACTACGCGGCCTCCTATGAGGCATTGCAGAACGTGGTTCGCATCAAGGGCGACAAGGCGACCGCACAGGACTACGCGGATCTCGCCGATATGTTGGTTCTGGCGGCGGGGGGCTATGTGTCGCCCGAAGCACAGGCGGCGCTGGAACGTGCGCTGCAACTGGACAAGTCCAACGGGGTCGCGCGGTTCTACGGCGGGCTGATGATGGCGCAGACCGGACGCCCGGACATCGGGTTCCGCATGTGGGACGCGCTGCTGGACGACAGCCAGCCGGACGATCCGTGGGTAGAGCCGCTGCGCGCCCAGATCGAGGAAATGGCGATCCGTGCCGGACAGAACCGCTATCAGCTGCCACCCCTGCAGGAAATGGCGGGACCCTCGGCTGCGGATGTGGCCGCCGCCGGCGAGATGAGCGAAGGCGACCGGCAGGAGATGGTCCGGGGCATGGTTTCGCGCCTGTCGGACCGGCTGGCGACCGAGGGAGGCACGCCGGAAGAATGGGCGCGGCTTGTGACCGCGCTCGGCGTGCTGGGCGATACGGAGCAGGCCGGCAAGGTCTGGACCGAGGCGAAGCAGGTCTTTGCCGGGCGGAACGCGGCGCTCGACACGATCCGCGCGGCGGCGGACCGCGCCGGGGTGACGCAATGATCGATCCGGTGAACCCTGAGGCTGGTCAGGGGGCCAAACAGGCGCTGATCTTTGACGAAGCGACCGATTTCGCGCGGGCCCTGCCCCCGATGGCTGCCTTGATGGGGCTGGACCTCGGGACGAAGACCATTGGCGTGGCAGTGTCCGACGGGATGCGCACGGTGGCCACGCCGCTGGAAACGGTGAAACGGACGAAGTTCGCAGCGGACGCGGCGCGGCTGGTGGAAATCCTTGCCAAGCGCCGCATCGCCGGTGTCGTACTGGGACTGCCGCGCAACATGGACGGCACGGAGGGGCCGCGCTGCCAATCGACGCGGGCCTTCGCGCGCAATTTTTCCAGGCTTTGGCCCGGGCCGATCACCTTCTGGGACGAGCGTCTGTCCACGGTCGCCGCCGAAAAGGCGCTGCTGGAGGCGGACACGACACGAAAGCGTCGCGCCGAGGTCATAGACCACGTCGCGGCCTCCTATATCCTGCAGGGCGCGCTGGATCGGCTGCGCTATCTGGCGGGGTAGGTTGCGGAAATGAAGGATGAAGAGGTCTGGATGCGCGACGAGATCCAAAGCCCCTGCGTGAAGATCTGCGTGATTCACCCGGCAGAGCATATCTGCACCGGGTGCTTTCGTACGATCCAGGAAATCTCGGGCTGGGCGCGGATGAGCCACGAAGAGCGCGCGGCTTTGATGACGGACCTGCCGGACCGTGCCAGCCGCCTGAAGGCACGGCGCGGCGGGCGCGCGGCGCGGCTGAAACGGGGCTGACGAGGGCAAGGACTCGCCTGCAGGGCGGTCTGCCCAGCAGTGTGGGGATGAAAAAGGGGCCGCGCGGGCCCCTTTGTCTTTTGCGGGGTCCGGGGCCGATGCGCCTGGGTCAGACGCCTTGCAGCGCCACGTCCGCCGGGTTGACCAGCGTGGCGGAGGTCATCGCCGCCACCTGCGCGCCGGACACCATCGCGCGCACGATGTAGGTGCCGTCGGTCTGGGCCACGATCTCTGTCGTGGCATCGGCGAGATCGGCCTCCGGCAGCTGGAAAACCACCATGTCCTGCCCGGAATGGAAGTCGGTCACGCTGCTGGTGGTGGTCATGTCGGCAACGTAGGTGTCGTTGCCGCGCCCGCCGGTAAAGGTGCCGTCGCCGCCGAAGGTGTCATTGCCGAGTCCGCCGATCAGCGTGCCGTCACCGATCAGCGTGTCATCGCCCACGCCGCCGTCGACAGTGGAGTTCTCATCCACCCCGGCAAAGAAATCGTCACCGTCGCCCAGCGTGATGTCATAGGCCACCAGCGCGGGGTCGCTGCTGTCGCCGGTGATGGCCACGGTGTCGTTGCCCGCACCCATGTCGATCGTACCGGTACCGGCAGTGGCCACCAGCACATCGTCGTCGTCACCGGCATCCACAACGTTGACGCCCGCGCCCGGATCGATCGCGTCATTGCCCGCGCCGCCGATCAGCGTATCATCACCCGCGCCGCCTTCCATCGTGTCGTTGCCAAGCCCGCCGTCGAGGCTGTCGTTCCCTGCCACGCCCTTCATCAGGTCGTTCCCGCCGGAGCCCAGCAGCGTGTCGTTACCCGCGTCGCCCACCAGCTTGTCATCGTTCGGCCCCCCGTCGAGGCGGTCATCGCCGTCGCCGCCCACCAGCTTGTCCTCGCCGAGGTTGCCGCTGAGATCGTCGTTGCCCGCTCCGCCATTCAACGTGTCGTTGCCGCCGTTGCCGGTCAGGCTGTCCGCGCCTTCGAGACCATAGAGCAGGTCGTCGCCCCCTGCCCCGATCAGCGTGTCGTCGCCCGGCCCGCCGTTGACCGAATCCGCGCCGCCTGCCCCGTTGACCACGTCGTCGCCGTCCAGCCCGAAGTACAGATCGTCGCCCTCCGTCAGCGTGATGACGTCATCGCCGAGGGTGCCACGGGTCAGGATGTCGGGCGTCTCGCCGCCGATGGTATCCGTGCCACCGCCGGTCGTCGTATCCATGCCGTCGGGATTGGATGATGCCGGGAAGTCCTCGGAGCTGTCTTCCTCGCCACTGTCGAAAAGCCCCCCGAGAGAAACCAGAAGCAACATGGGCAGGAGCGAGAGAAGCAACATGAGATCAATCCTTTTTCACCGCGAGCGGACGCGCGTGGAACACATGAAGTAATTACCAGACATTTAACGTTTTCCGGACGAATTAAGGAAAAATTTTAGCGGGGCCGGTTAATTGTCACCCAAATCAGGACAAACATCGGCTTTACGCGGCATTATTAACGGAAATGCGCGGCGCGGCAGGGGTGCCACCTTTTGCTATGATTCTCGGGTGCCTCGCGTCAGACCGCCTCTGCCAGAACCGCGTCGCGAGCGCGTTCCACCACGCCGGTGTCCGCGCCGTCGCGATGCGCCTCGGTCGAGAGGATCTGCCGCCATTTCCGCGCCCCGGGTCGCCCGGCGTAAAGCCCCAGCATATGTCGCGTCACCTGATGCAGCCGCCCGCCCGCCGCCAGATGCGCAGAGATATAGGGCAACATGGCTTCGACCACGTCTTCGCGCGTTTGATCGGGCGCATCGCCCCAAAGGCGGTCCGCCCGCCCGAGCACCTCCCACGGCTGGTGATAGGCCGCGCGCCCGATCATCACCCCGTCGAGCCCCTTCAACAGGAAATCTTCGGCCTGTGCGAGCGAATCAATGCCGCCATTGACCGACAGGTGCAGATCGGGAAAAGCCGCGCGCATCCGCAAAACAAGATCGTAGTCGAGCGGCGGAATGTCGCGGTTTTCCTTGGGCGACAGCCCCTGCAGCCATGCCTTGCGGGCGTGAATGGCGATGCGGGTGCAGCCAGCGTCGGAAAGCCGTGCGAGAAAGTCGGGCAGCACCGCCTCCGCGTCCTGATCGTCCACGCCGATCCGGCACTTTACGGTAATCTCGGTGTCGGTAGCCCGCTTCATCGCGGTCACGCAGTCGACGACCGTCTGCGGGTGTTTCATGAGTACCGCCCCGAAGGTACCGGACTGCACCCGGTCCGAGGGGCAGCCGCAGTTCAGGTTGATCTCGTCATAACCTGCCTCCGTCCCCAGACGCGCCGCCTGCGCCAGTTCCTCCGGTTCGGAACCGCCGAGTTGCAGGGCCACGGGATGTTCCTGGGGCGAATGGTCGAGCAGATGCAGCGCACCACCCCGCACCAACGCGGGCGCGGTGACCATTTCCGTGTACAGCAAGGCGCGTCGGCTGATGAACCTGTGGAAGACCCGGCAATGCCGATCGGTCCAGTCCATCATCGGCGCCACACTCAGGCGGGCGGCACTGCAAATATCTGATTTTGTTGGATTACCCGACACATTCGCACCTGTTCGCCAGCACAATTTTCTACCGTTTCTTGACCATTTTTGCCCGTTTTGATCTATCGGAACAACAAAAGTTGTTCTCCCAACAGGAAATGTTGTTCCGTGCCACAGATCATCCCGCGCAAGCGAAAAGACGGTTCGACCGCCTACCTCGCACAAATCGCGATCAAGAAAAACGGCAAATGGTGGCACCGGGAAAGCCGGACCTTCGACACGCGCTCACAGGCGCAGGCGTGGCACAAGAAGCGGTCGCGCGAGATCGCCGCGGCCGGCGATGACCTGCGGAAGGTGAAGGGAAAGGGGCGCACGGTGGGCGACGCGATCGACCGTTACATCGCAGACAGCGGTGCCACGATCGGCAGGACGAAGGCGCAGGTTCTCCGAACCATCCGGGAGGAATACGATATCGCCGAACAACCAGCGGAGGATGTGACCAGCGCCGACCTGGTCGACTTCCTGCGCGAGATCAGCTCCCGACCGGAAGTCGGCAGCGCCTCGACAGTGCTGAACTACGCCAGCCATCTGCAGGCGGTCTTTGCCGTCGCGTCGACCGCCTATGGGATCCCGCTGGATCGCAATGCCATGCGCGACGCTCTGGACGCGGCGAAGCGGCTGCGATTGACCGCCAAGAGCGCAAAGCGGTCCCGCCGCCCGACACTGGATGAACTCGGCAAGCTCTTGAGTGACTTCGCGCAGAGGCACGTGGCGCGGCCCCGCTCGTGCCCGATGCACCGGGTTATCGGCTTTGCGCTGTTCTCGACCCGGCGGTTGGACGAAATCACGCGCCTTACATGGGGCGGCCTGGATCAGACACAGGGGCACGCGCGAGTTTTCATCAAGGATATGAAGCACCCAGGCGACAAGGTCGGAAACGACGTATGGTGCGACCTGCCCGACCAGGCGCTGCAGATTGCACTCTCAATGCCGCGCGGACAGGGTGACGCCCGCGTGTTCCCCTTCAACGGCGCCACCATCAACACCGCTTTCACGCGGGCCTGCCATGCGGCGCAGATCAAGGATCTGCGGTTTCATGACCTACGGCACGAAGGCGTGTCGCGCTTGTTCGAGACCGGCCTGTCGATCCCCCAGGTCGCCGCCGTCAGCGGGCACCGCTCCTGGTCGTCCCTGCAGCGATACACGCATCTGCGGCAGACCGGCGCCAAATACGCCGGTTGGGAATGGATCGACCGTCTGTCGCGGGCCGGATGATCAACGCAGGGCGCGCAGGGCACCGACCCCACCGCCGACATAGAAAGTCCAGCGGATCATATCGCCCGCCCATGCCTGCATCTGCGGCGTCGGCAGGTCGGCGACCGACCAGGCAAACCCGAAAACGCTGTCGAGGATGACCGCCGACCACCACAGGGCCAGCGGGCCGACAAAGGCGGCGGCAAAGATCCAGAACCACGGGAACGACAGCTTGCGGGCGTTGAAATCCGCCATGATCCGGGCTTCGGCCACGGCCTCGCGCGCCAGGACGGCGGTCGTCTCCGCCTGGATCCGCTCGCGATCGGTCAGCAACTCCGCCCGCTGATCGAGGCGGGCAAGCGCCGCCTCGACCGTCTGCGCGAAGCCCGCCCGCACCAGCCATGCCAGCAGGCGCGCCAGCGGGCCGGTCATCGCAGGGTGACCGGCTGCGTCGTGGTCGTGCGCAGCAGTGCGTTGCCGACCACGTTGACCAGCAGCAGGCCCGCCCGCACCGGGGCCACCCATTCGCCCGAGTAGCCACCGGCGACCAGCTGATCGAGGATCGGCGCGACCTCATTCGCGCCCCCGACGACCGCAACCGCCAGGTTGAACGCGATGGTTTTCGACTTCCAGAAGGGTTTGCCCATGCTCAGGCCTCCAGCTCTGCGCGGTAGGCATCCCGCCGCCGCGCGTGGTGCGCCGCCTTCAGCAGCGCGTAGACCGCCGCGACCACCGCGACGGCCAGGATCCCGTAGACGACCACGTCAGGCACGCCCGCCAGGTCGCCCCCGCCCGCGGCGGCACCGCCACCGGCGCCGGCCGCCGTGGCATTGGTCTGTTGCTGTTTGCGGGCCGCCGTGGCGCGGCGCTCCTGTGCTGCCAGCGTTGCGCGCGACCCCGACCACATCGACACGGCGCGGGCCTCGACCTTGGCGACACGCCGCCCCCAGCCCTTGCCGAAGGTGCGAAAGCTGCCCAGCCCCTGCAGGAAGCCCAGGCGCACGGCGCAGGCCTTTTCGATGACGGCGACGCCGTTCTGCGCGCCGTTGGCGGCGGCAAGCGTCTGCGGGCCGATCCTGCCATCGGCGGGCACGGCAAGGCCGCGCTGCAGCCACTTCGCCCCGCGCGCCGGACCGGAATTGATCGCGCCGTCGAAGGCGACCAGGTCGAACCCGGCGGGCAGGTCATCGCCCCGGATCCGATCCCAATACTTCGCACGGTAGATCCGGCCAGCGGTGCGGCGGTCGAGGTCGCGGACGTCCTGGACCGTCGCGGGGCGGCCCAGCTCCGCCGACAGGGTGCCGATGGTGACCCCGGTCAAATTCATGACGAAGGTGAAGGCGGGCGACATAGCCCTGCCAGTCACCCCGATCCCAGAAATCGGCGCGTTTCGTCGCGCTGCAAGATCTCGCGGATTACCTTGATCGGCGCCACGCAGAGGCCAAGCGGGATTTTGACCGCCTGCATAAGTAGCCCGGGAAAAACGAGGTGCTTCACCCCGCTTGGCCACAATCCAGCACCTTATAACGCAACGTCACAGACGGGGAAGGACAGCTAAAGGCTGCACCAACACGATTTGTAAATAAAGTTGGTAGAACAATATGATTCTAAAGAGCCTGGCGCCTAGATTGTTGCAGAAAGGCGGGCTGAGGGGTGAGTGACCCTTTCCCGCTCAGGCTCATGCCACGCGAACGACCTCGGCGGTGCCGAGCGCGTTGAAGCGATTGATAAGGGCGACCCGGATGTGGATTTCGGCGGTTTGGCGAACGGGATCCCGCGCGGAGATGCGCT
>NZ_JAGISH010000029.1 GCF_017813235.1 Sagittula salina | reverse complement strand
CCAATGGTACTGCGTCTCAAGACGTGGGAGAGTAGGTAACTGCCAAACCTAGTAAACGCAATCTGTCTCTATACTATCAATTGAATGGCGCGGGGTGGAGCAGCCCGGTAGCTCGTCAGGCTCATAACCTGAAGGTCGCAGGTTCAAATCCTGCCCCCGCAACCAGCTTCAGCAAAAAGCCGCACCCAAAAGGGTCGCGGCTTTTTGCTGTCCAAAATACAGGCCAACAAGAGGTCTGACCTGGCTTTGACCTGCCACGGGATTTATCCTCCACCGTCGATGAGAGTCCGCCCCGACTTGAGGACGGACAATGAAGCGAACGAGATTCACGGACGAGCAGATCATCCACTGCCCGGCAGGCGCATTCGCAGAATGCTGCCGAGAGGGGGCATTCTGGCTGAGCACGAGGCAGGCGCAAAGTGCGCGGACCTGTGCCGCAAGACCCCAGCCGACTACGCGCAGACCCTGACCATCGCAATCGCCCGCCCCGCTGCGCGAGATGAAAGCTCCGCGCGTCGGGCGATTGCTCAACCCGCGCCAACCGGCGTAAATACCAACCGGGCTCCGGTCGCGGCTGGATGAAAGTTCAGTGGCAGGTCAAAGCCCCCTGGACATGACGAGAGATGCGGGTCTCCCGCAGAGGTAGACCCGTTTATCACTATTGCTAATAGTGTTAAACGGAAAGAGTCCGCGCTGGGGCGAAGTGGCGGGGCAGGGCGCAGTCCGGGCTTCCATGTTTAACAGTATTCGAGCAATCTGTTCAACATGCCCGAAATGCGCCTCCACGATCCCCGCGGTGACCGGCCCCCCGCTGGTCCCTCGCTCATGACGAGAGTCTGCGGGTTTGATTTTGGTAGTCGTCAGTTTCGGGCTTGGCAAGCGCGGAGCCCTGAAATAGCTCAAGCGCCTGCCGCGCTTGCCTGGGCGTTTTGTTCCCCAGCGAAGAGTGCGGCCTGACGTTGTTATAATCGTAGCGCCACAGCGCCAGCTTGCGGCGGGCATCGTCCAGGGTATCGAACAGCTCTTCATTGAGGAGTTCGTCCCGCAGGCTGCCGTTGAATGACTCGATGAAGGCATTCTGCTGCGGTTTTCCGGGGTCGATGTAGTGCCAATCCACGCCGTTCCCATCGGCCCATTTCAGGATTGCCCTGAATAGCCCCGAGTATCGTGGACGCCTTCTTCGCTAATTTTGAGGCAAGGAGGCCATGATGAGCAGCAGCAAGTTCAGCGATGAGTTCAAGCGGGACGCGGTCGCGCAGATCACCGAGCGAGGCTACCCGGTCAGGGAAGTGTCGGAGCGTCTGGGGGTCAGCGCGTATTCGCTCTACGCTTGGAAGAAGAAGTTCGCGAAGGCGTCATCGGGAGAGGCGGAGAAGGACACCGAGATCCGTCGGCTCAAGCGTGAACTCCTGAGAGTGACGGAGGAGCGGGATATCCTAAAAAAGGCGACCGCGTATTTCGCCAGGGATGCAAAGTGAGATACGCGTTCGTGGCCGAGCATCGCGGACAGTTCTCTGTCAGGGCCATGTGCCGTTGCCTGCGCATACAGCCGAGCGGGTTCTACGCGTGGCTGAAGGCACCGCTGAGTAAGCGTGCCCAGGAAGACGCCCGCCAGACCGAGATGCTGAAGGAGGCCTGGGTCGAAAGCGGCAAGGTCTATGGGCACCGCAAGCTTCACGACAATCTTCTCGAGCAGGGTGAAAACATCTGTCTGAACCGCGTTGCGCGCCTGACCAAGTTGGCCGGGATCACGGCGCAGATCGGCTACAAGCGCCGTCCAGGCAAGTATGGTGGTAAACCCTCGGTCGTGGTCGACAACACCCTGGATCGGCAGTTCGACGTGGAGGTGCCGGACAAGGTCTGGGTGACCGACATCACCTACATCCGGACGCAGGAGGGCTTCGCTTACCTGGCGGTGGTCATCGATCTGTTCTCACGCGGCGTGGTCGGATGGTCCATGCAGTCGCGCCAGACGACTGACGTCGTGCTCCAGGCTCTGCTCATGGCCACATGGCGGAGGAAGCCGAAGGCCAAGGTGCTGATCCATTCGGATCAGGGCAGCCAGTTCACAAGCATGGACTGGGCCGCTTTCCTGAAAGCCCACGACCTCGAGCATTCCATGAGCCGGCGCGGCAATTGCCACGATAACGCCGTCGCCGAGAGCTTCTTCAACCTGCTCAAGCGCGAAAGGATCAGGCGCCGCACCTACCGGACCCGCCAAGAAGCGCGGCGGGACGTGTTCGACTACATCGAGATGTTCTACAACCCGAAGCGCAAGCACGCGCGGAACGGAATGTTGTCGCCCGCCGACTTCGAGCGGCAGCAGAAACTGAGACACGAAGGCGTCTAAGAAACTCGGGACTATTCACCCGGCTGGTGAATTCAGTGCCGTTGTCACTGACAATGCAAGTGGGTTTTCCGTAAACCCGGACGAGGGCGTCCAGCTCCCGGGCAACGCGCTCACCTGAAATGCTGGTGTCCGCCGCCAGGCACAGGTTTTCCCGGCAGCAGTCATCATTCACGGCCAGGATGGGGAACTTCCGCGAGGCACCAAAGCTGTCAGCCAGGAAGTCCAGAGATCCCATTGCCCGGCAGGCGATTGCGAGGCAATCTGCCGAGAGGGGGCGCTGGTTGGGCTGTGTGGCTTGGGGCATCGGCGTGCGCGAGCCCCGGGCGCGCTTGCGGCTCCGCCGCCGCTTCACCGCGAGGCCTTCTTCGCGGTAGAGGCGGTAGAGTTTCTTGTGGTTCATGATCATGCCTTTGCGCTCGAGCAGCACGCCGATCCGCCGGTAGCCGAACCGGCGGCGTTTGCCATGATCCCGCATTGCATTGAGCGCTGCCTCTCGCCGCTCTTTCGGTGCCGTCAGCTTTTTCCCAGCAGATCTTTCAAAACCACATTGTCGAGCATCGTGTCGGCCAGCAGCCTCTTCAGCTTGGCGTTCTCATCTTCGAGCGTCTTCAGCCGCGCGGCCTCCGATACCTCCATGCCGCCATATTTGGACTTCAGCTTGTAACAGGTCGCCGGGCTCAGGCCGTGCCGGCGGCACACCTCCGCTGTCGGCATCCCGTTCGGCGCTACGATTGATCCACTAGATCAATCGCTTAACGCTTGAACCCTGCTCTTTGATCATCCCGATGATTTGCGCCTCGGTGAAACGGCTCTTACGGATTCGCCTGCTCCTACATAGGTTGGGCAGACCCTACTTCATGGTGAGGGAATTTGCGGGGGGCAGGTCACCGCTTTTGACCCTCAGAGTGTTAGATATGTGTTAAATATAGTGTTACGCTCGGATTTATCCCGATTTATTCCTTTATTATCAAATGGTTCTTACAATGCCCTGTGTGTAAAGTGGTGATTCTCCGTGTGTAAAGTGGTGATTCTCCGTGTGTAAAGTGGTGATTCTCAAGCGGGCTTTCCGCTTGATGGATTTCACGGTAGGGGTGGGCTCCGCCCGTCAAGCCAGAAGCCTTTTCGTGACCTGTGTGTGAAGTGTCGTTTACCCCTTGGCGTGTGTGAAGTGTCGTTCTAGGGTGACCTGTGTGTGAAGTGTCGTTTTCCGCACAGATACCGCCCGAAAAGGACCCGCCATGGCCGACCACTCGCCGCTTCTGCCCGACCGCCATCCCCAAGGTGACTTTTTCGTCTGCGACATTCTCGATGCCGCGCCGAAAGGCGACGTGGCGTCGATGGAACACCCGATCTTCTCGCTCTCGACGAAGCCTGACACCCGCCCGCGCAAATACGAGCACAACGGCATGACCGTCGAAATCAAGCCTTCCATCGACGGACTGGCGACGGTGCACGACCGGGACGTGCTGATCTACTGCATTTCCTCGCTCATCAAGGGCATGAACAAAGGCAAGGAGCCGCAGCAGGTGATCCGTTTCCAGGCCGCGGACCTGCTGAAGGCGACCAACCGCATGACTACGGGGCGTGGTTACAGCCTGCTCAAGGCGGCGATGGAGCGGCTGGCAGGCACGCGGATCTCCACCAACATCAACACCGGCGGGCAGGAGATCTTCGAGACCTTCGGTCTCATCGAGCGGGCGCGGATCGTGCGCGAAACACGCGACGGGCGGATGCAGGAGGTCGAGGTCAAACTTTCCGACTGGGTGTTCAACGCCATCCGCGCGCAGGAGGTCCTGACGCTTTCGCGCGAGTACTTCCGCCTGCGCAAGCCGCTGGAACGGCGCATCTACGAACTGGCGCGCAAGCACTGCGGGCGGCAGAAGGAATGGCGCGTTTCGATGGAGGTTCTGCAGAAGAAATGCGGTTCCGGCTCCACACTCAGGGAGTTCCGCCGGCTGGTTGCCGCCATCGCCAAGGAGGACCAGGAATACAACCATATGCCGGACTACCGCATCCGCATCGACGAGGAGAGGGACCATCTGGTTGCCGGCTCTCGCGGGACCTTGGGGCCGGGGGCCGGCGCTGCGATTTCGATTCCTCCGCTCGACCCGGACGTTTACGATATGGCCCGCGCGGCGGCGCCGGGTTGGGACGTGCGCATGATCGAGGCGGAGTGGCGTGACTGGGCCACGGAGATGCCACGCAACCCGGAGATGGCCTTCCTCGGATTCTGCCGCAAGTGGGCAGCGCGCCGCGGAACGCCATGAGCGGACCTGACCACCCCTGATCTACCATAAGGTCCCCCGGGGTAGGGTAGCCGATGGTACCTGAGGGCGACGGGGCAGCCCGTGCCGGGGAGCCGAATGTCTCAGGAAGACAATTTCACCTCGGCCCTCCCCTGCAAAGGTCAAGTCCAAGATACCCATGGGTAACGTTAGGTACCATGCGGTAGGCTACCCTACCGTAGTGGACGGTTCCCCTTGGTAGGCTACCCTAGCCTATGCTAAGGTTCCGGCACACGGTGCGCGTGACGCGCCGAAAGAACACGAGCAGTCAGAAACAGCATACAGGACTCCAGCCATGCCGGTGATCGCATTCGCCAACTCGAAGGGGGGCAGCGGCAAGACGACCAGCGCACTCCTCCTTGCCCAAGCCCTTGCCGCCCACAGGCCCACCACCCTGATCGACGCCGATCCCCGGCATCCGATCACCACCTGGGCGGAAAAGCCCGGCAAGCCCGAGGCGCTGACGGTGGTGACCAACGCCTCCGAGAAAACCATTCTCGACGAGATCGAGGAGGCAGCGGCGCGCGATCCCTTCGTCATCATTGATCTGGAGGGCACCGCCTCGCGCCTGATGTCCTACGCCATTTCTCAATCCGATCTCGTCGTCGTTCCAATGAAGGAACAGCAGCAGGACGCGCTTGCCGCACTGGACGTGATCCAGGAAATTCACCGGGACATGAAGGCCACCCGGCGCCGCATCCCCTATGCCGTGCTTCTCACCCAGAGCCGCGCGGCGGTGAAGTCGCGTACCGCGCGGCACATTGCGGCGCAGTTCCGCGACAACACCCATATCGATTGCTTCACCACGGAAATCCACGAACGCGACGCCTTTGCCGCGATGTTCTCCATGGGGGGCGCGGTCGCGGACATGTCGCCAGAGCTGGTCAACGGGCTCGACAAGGCGCTGGAGAACGTGGAGGCGTTCCGGGCAGAGGTCATAGGCAAGCTGCGCGCCATCCGGGACGGCCAGGAAACCGACCAGGCGGGGAGGGCCGCGTGATGGCCGGCGACCGCGAAGCCCTGAGCATACCGAGCTTCGACGAAATGGACGATTTCGCGCCGCGATCCGACCGGATGCAGCGGGATCGGGGACAGGAAGGGCGGGTGGAGCCGACTCCCGCCCCGCAGCCCGTCCCCCGCGCCGCCGACACCCGTCGTGCAGTCGATGCAGTGTCACAGTTCCCCTCGCGGGAGGCGGCATCCGACGGACAACTGAACCTCAAGGGGCCACGCACCGTGCTCGACCGCTTCCGAAAGCTTTGCCGGGACGACCGTCGGGCCTATTACGATATGCTGGAGATCCTGATGGACAGCTTCGAGCAGCGGCAGGGCGGGGACGTTTGAACGTGAGCGCCTGACCGTCGGATATCTTCTTATCCCGGTTACCCCAGCACCCGAAGCGGGACCACCAGATCCCGTCCATGTTCTGCGCAGGGGTCTTATTGCTCCAAAGAGACCGCCTGTCCCGCTGTATCAAGGGGTAAGTCCCTGTCCGACGTCTGTGTCGAGCCCCGTTCAACGGAGGCCCCTCCCTGACGTTTGGGCATTGGGATTTTTTTGAAGAAATCGCTTGCGCCTTTTGTTTGGTGGTCGTAGATACGC
>NZ_JAGISH010000028.1 GCF_017813235.1 Sagittula salina | reverse complement strand
GCCCCGCGCGTCCCTCACGCGGCGCGTGCCAGGTCATCTCCGTGTCCAGCCAGATCAGCAGCGACCCGCGCTTGCGGCGCGCAGCGTTGTAGGTAGACCAGTTCGTCCTGCGGTAGCGGGCGGGCTTGGGCTTGCTCATGCTGCGCGCCTAACCGCATGGATTCCCGTTGTGAATCCTTCAACGGCTGAGGTCTGCAACAACGCCGCATGGAACAGGGCGTGTCGCTTGATGGCTTGATCTCATTGAAAGTTCGGCGGGCTGCTGAAGCTGGCAGCGTTTTTACGCCGATTGATCAGTTGACCTGAAGCCTCGGGGATTGTTTGATCTGTTCGAGTTATCTGGACGGCGCTGTTGGATAATCCCTGCCGTTAAACGCGGGTCAGGAGCAAGCCACCACCCGCCTGCTATCGCACCACGAACTGGTCCCGTTACAACGCAGCGCTGCGAAAGTGAGGGACTCTGCTTATCTGGGTGGACAGGAAGATGACCTGGCTTACGCTGCGCGGCGGGCGGCCTTGGTCATCCGCTCTATCTTTTCCGGTCCCGCCATTCAGTTCTGCCTGTCGATCAAGGTTCTTTTCAAACTGCCGTCGCGCGGGACCGCCGGGATGTTGGACAGCCTGCTCCGGTTAGCGGGGCTGGACTGGCCGGTTCCGGGCTTGTCG
This sequence comes from Sagittula salina, assembly GCF_017813235.1. Classification (GTDB taxonomy): domain Bacteria; phylum Pseudomonadota; class Alphaproteobacteria; order Rhodobacterales; family Rhodobacteraceae; genus Sagittula; species Sagittula salina. The sequence continues at coordinate 6,158 of NZ_JAGISH010000028.1, read as the reverse complement.
ACCCTGAGCCGCAGGCAAAAGGCCTTGGCCATGCAGGTTTCCTATCGTGGCAGGTCCGAAAACACGGGGTGCAGGTCCGCCGGCGATGGCGCAAGGTGCATCTGACCATGGGTCAGGCGCCATCCCGATCATTCCCATGGAGTATGGCCGACCCTGGAAAGAGGGCTGTCCCGCCACAAAGGTCCGCAACAACACACTGTGTGCGACGCAATACTACGGCCGAGCATTGTGGAACCGCTGGTCTGGATATCACGCCGGCAGCCAGATTCAGGCGAAGATGCGCTGCCTGAAAGGCTTTAGAGAGCGCATCTCCGCGAGAGACCTCAGCCGCCAGACCGCCGAAATTTACACCCGAATAGCTGTCATGATCGGCTTCGACGCACTTGGCACTGCCGAGAACGATCGAATGACATGACGTCAGCGAGGTGAGAAAATTCACGCCTCAGGCTTTGGTTATGCGGCGGGAATCTCAATTCAGTAACCGCCGTTGGTATTCCCAGGCCCTAAGCGTCGGCGCCTTCGTCGATGTGTATGGGTGTCCGAAACGATGATGACCATTAACACTGCACGCGATGTGCAGGTCCTGCCAAGTGAAGATAAATCTTGGGGGCTTGACCCGGTTCCGGCGCGGTCTTCTCGGTGAGACCGCGCCGGAACCGGGTCGTTTGAGAAAGGAGAAAATACGTAAGCCTGAGCAAGGAGGCGCCATTGACTGGCAAAACACGCCGTCGTTAAAGGAAAGGGAAATTTCCTCATGAACCTTATTTCGACTACCGCCTCCACCTCAGCCCCTGAGACAGAGATCGCACTCGCGCGGTTTTTTTGTGGCCACTCGGAGGCCTTGGCCTAAGCAGCGGCTCTGCTGAGGTCGCGCCCAGCCGCGCAGCGCACGACGCGGCTCCACGATGCGCTTTTGAACGCCCCACGCCTCACACGCCACATGCTGCGGGAGATCGTTGAGCTACACCGGCTGCTTTCGCTCGATCGTGTCGGCGATCCAGACAGCGTTGAAGCCGGATGCTTTGCCAGGATCGATCCGATCTCTCCCGCAGTGGAGAAGATTTGCGTGCTGGCGGACGAATTGCGCTCACATCTCGAAGCCTACGCTGAAGCTGATGGCGTTGACCCATTCTGGAGCGTCTCGCACGACGCGGCATGACAGGCGATGCAGTTCCCCTTGCCGCCCCGACGAACTTTCGCGATCCGCACCGCCTCAATCTGTCCTCGCCAGGCGCCCTTTCTCGCGAGGCCGGGCAGGTAGCTGAGTTGCAGTGTTCCGACGATCGCCCCGTTGCGCTCGGCCACGACGAGCAACTGGTTCGGATTGCTTTCGATTGCGGAAAAGGCCACGCGGTAAGCCTCTGGCAGCGGCGCGCAGATCCTCGCGCAGTTCACCCAGCGGATCGTCTGCCAGCATCTCGACGATCTCGAACAAATCGGTCTCGCAGGCCGGGCGAAAAGTCAGTGGTGCGTTGGTCATGGTCGTGTCCTTCGAACCATGCGCCAGGACCGAGGGCGACCGACCCTGCCCGAATCCAGTCATACCTGTCCGGCGACAGTGACGGTCGCACAAAGGTAGCCGATCGCGGCGGCCAGCGCGGCGACCCAGCGCAGATGATTCCAGCGGGTCCAATCGCGCGTGTAGGTGGCCCAATAGGCGCGTGCGCCGGCGCTTCGGTGCTCCATGCTGTCGAGGCGCTGGTTCATCGGCACGTTCTTGCGGGCGGTAACCGCCATGACGCCGACGATGTAAAACCCGGCAGCACCGACGAGCCAGAGCGCCACGTCACGTCCCACAAAGAAAATACCAACGACGGCGAGCAGGATCGAGATAATGGTCAGCCCGATGAGGAGCGTCATGAACAGCGAGCGATAGACCTCACGGTTGATCATCTGCATCGCTCCGATCCCGGCGGCGGGCTCGGCTCGGCCAAGCGCGCGCATCACGAAATCGGAGAAGGTGAGAAACACACCTGCGACGAGGCCTGTGGCCAGGGTTGCGCCAATGAGGCCGATTTCAAAGAGCTGTTGGATCACTGGCTTGTCTCCCCGTGGAGGTTTCGGTTGGAATTGGCGGCGGGGCGGAAACGCGGGCCGCGCCGCCGCGGCGGGCTCAGCGCACGGGCTGCGCCGTGAAGCGGCCGGACGCCGGGTGCCAGAGGCGCCGGCGGAAGGCTGTGAGGCAGAGTGCGGCGATCACCAGTTCGACGACAAGAGCGCCGATGACGCTTTCGGACGGCATCCCGTCCACCGCAAGCCCGACCAGCCGTCCGGCCGGGAAGGCGATGAAGACCGTCAGGGCCACAGCAATAGCGACGGGCAGGTGCGCGGGCCGCCGGATACCAAGCAGCATCAGAAGGCCGACCCCCGCGAGACCGGCGCCAGGGGCGCGCAATTCGCTCAGCAGGTTGGCGTCTTTGCCGAGCGTGATGCCGTAGCCGGCATAGAAGGCGTGCGGCGCGAACAGGATGAAAGTGCCGATGGTGAGCGCGGTGAGGCCGGAGATACCGAGCGCGATCTTCTCCAATGTGGTGGGTTTCATGTCATGGTCCTTTCATAGGGTTGTGTCAGGCGGCGCTTGTCCACGTGCCGGTTTGCGCGGCGTCCCGGGCGAAATCCGCGAAGTCGCGCGGGCCACGGCCGAGCGCGCGCATCACGCCGTTCGCGGTGTGGGCATTGCGCCCGTCCAGCGTTTCGCGTGCGATGGCGGTGAAGACATCGGCGACGAAGGTGCCGCCAGCCTGTGCGACGTTCGCGTGGAATTCCTCGAAGCTGATCGGGACATGCCGGATCTCGCGTCCTGTCGCCCGCGAAAGCTCCCCCGCCATGTCCGCGAAGGACATCAGCCGCGGGCCGGTCACCTCGTAGAGTTGGTCTTTGTGTCCCTCTTCGGTCAGCGCCGCGACGGCGACATCGGCAATGTCGTCGATGTCCATGATGGGCTCGGCGATATTGCCGCCGGGCATCGGAAGGACACCGGCCAGGACCGGATCGCGCAGGTAGCCTTCGGAGAAGTTCTGCGCGAACCACGCAGCCCGGACGATGGTGAAATCGAGGCCGGAATTGCGCACCACGTCCTCGCCCAGCCGTGCTTGATGCTCGCCCCGGCCGGAGAGCAGGACGAGATGCTCGACACCCACGTCGCGGGCCGTCTCGCAGAGGGACTCGAGCTTTTCCACGGCGCCGGGGAAGGCGAGGTCGGGGAAGTAGGTGATATAGGTCGCCCGGGCCCCACGCAGGGCCGGCGCCCATGTTTCCGGCGCCTCCCAGTCGAAGGGTGTCGCGGAACTGCGCGAGCCGCGGCGCACGGGCAGGCCGCGCGCTTCGAGACGGCTGGCGACGCGGCGTCCTGTCTTGCCGGTCGCGCCGATGACGAGGATCGGTTGGTCTTTCATGGGGTCTCTCCCTGGCTTCGGTTTCGATAGCTAGGGAATAGGCGCGGGGATGCCGCGCGGTATTGACCGGCGCCGCCAGCCTTTTGACCGACGTCGCCAATGCGTGCGTCAGCGGCGGACCATGTCCTTGCGGTAGGTCGCGGGCGTTGTGCCTACCCATCGCTTGAACGCGCGGGTAAAGGCGCTCTGCTCGGAAAACCCGGTGAGGAACGCGATTTCGGCCAGCGAATGACTCTCGTCTCGCAAGAGCCCCTCGGCGAGGTCGCGGCGCGTTTCCTCGGTGAGGCCCTGGAAGCTCATCCCGTGTTCCGAGAGGCGCCTGTGAAAGGACCGCGCGCTGAGCCCGAGGCCGCGGGCGATCTCGGCCATCTTCGGCGTCCCTTCGCTGAGGGCCTGGGCGATCAGAGCTTGGGCTTGCGTGACAAGCGCGGGCGCCCGGGTGAGTTCGGACAGTTCCGCGTCGAGATGCGTGGTGAGGTAGTGCGAGATCCCCTCGTCCCCGAGGACGTTGGGCCGGGCCAGCGTCTCGTCGGCATAAAGGATCGCGTCGAGGTCCGCGCCGAAGCGCACTGGACAGCCGAACCAGTCCTCGTGCGCGGCGATCCTGCGCGGGGCGGGATGTCGGAGCATCACCTCCACGGGGGCGAGTGGCACCGGGCAGACCTGCCTTGCAATGGCCACGGCGCTCACAAGGGTCGCCTCGTTCGACAGGCGCATCCCAAGGCGCCGTTCGCCCGCCCGGTGCAGTATGACGAGCGTGCCCCCCGCTGCCGGCCGCAGTTCATATTCGACGACACTGGTCCAGAGACGCGCATAGCGTTCCACCCGTGCATATGATGCCCCAAGGGTCGTAGCCGCCTTGAAGGCCAGCCCGAGCGCGCCGTATTCGTCGAGCCGCATGGAGGCGCCCGTGCGCACCGGCAGATCGGTCGCGTCGATCTGCTCAGCGATCCGTTCGAGCATGTCGTAGTAGCACTCGGCCGGGATCATCTGCCCGGGGCCCCAGGGCGCATCGGGGTCTATCCCGACGCTGGCCAGCATCGCCGCAGCATCGATCCCACCGCCCGCCGCGGCGACCACCTTGCGCGCGAAGAGCGACGTGACATACCCCATGCCCGGCATTCTAAGGTTCGTTTGGTGAACAGCCAAGCTCGCGGTGAAACCCGGGGCGCGGCGGACGGGATGTCCGCTTTTCGTTAAACCGTGCATCCAACCTGCACGTGCAGCGAACTTCCGCTCGGAGGGTCGATCCCTGCCCGCGTTCCTTGCGATGTAGGACATGGAGCCGATGGTGCCTCCGGCTGCGACCGCGGCAGTGACAGAGGTGATGATGTCGAAAGTGGTCACTCCGGTAGTATAGCATGGATTGTCAGACTGTCTGTGACACCCCCTGCCCTTGCGCTATGCTTGAAGAGTGTGCGGAAGGAGCCCGACATGAAAAACCCCAGGAAGATCGATCACGCCCGCGTCACGGCCGCATTGGAAGGGAAGCTTGCAACCAGCGAGCTAACCAATGAGGAACACGCCGCCTGGGTTGAGGCCTTCAACGAGAAAATGGGCGAACCGGGCGAGCACGAAGAGGCCTTCTTCGCGCGCCGGCGGAGGCTCGGTCTCGGCGTCGGTCTCGATGAGAACGGCAACCTCGTCTATGCACGTTCACGACCTCCGCACTTGCGCTGACCACCACGCGTTAAGAGCCGCCGGCCGGAGGGGGGAGAAGCACAGGGACGGGTGTGACTTCTGGCCATGGCCCGGAGAGGAGCCACAGCGGGCAAACCCTGGGCGCCCCGACATCACGGGAAGGGGAAAAGCATCGGAGGCCGGTGCTATGTCCCTTTGCTATGACACCCGCGCCTTCCACCCGTGCCGATTTCTCCGGCTCGGTTTCGCGAAAAGGCATATTTAAAGGGGAAATGCGCCCCCGCGCCAAGGCAGGAAACGGTCTCGAGAACCGTTGACCCTTCACGGGGTCCCAGGGTTCCAATCCCTGTCTATCCGCCGTTATACCACTGATATTGCTGAACAAAGTGAAATTATCCGGGCGTAGTGCGCTCGCGCTGCAACCCCATTTTGCCCCTCAGAAGTGTCATAGTCTGACGCTTTTTGCGTTCCGACGGCGCCGACTATGTCCCCTTGGACGCGGCCTGTGCCGCCTTTAGGGTTCATTGGGCGAGTGCTGGCAGCAAGCAACGGAGGGACATCAGTGAACAAGCACAATCCTACGTTAGAGCGATCCTGGGGAACCATAGCCTGGCGATGTCGTCCCAGCTTGCCCCGCAGCCGTTCGACCTATGAGCCGAGCTAAGTGCGGCCCCGTGCGAATGAGGCCGGATGTTCTTGGGGCTACCGCGGATGGTCGCAGACGCTGCGCCCCTTCGCGGCTGCGAATGCTTTCGGCCCCAACTGCTGTTGGTGCATCGCGCAAGGAATGTCGGTAGCTCACCCCCCCTTTTCAATCCTTCGCTATCTTCCAACAGCTGCGGAACATGGGAGCTGTTGATATGTGCGATCCAGGATCAAAAACCCATTTGAGCGAAGTATGGGTCCTTTTTGAGCGCGGGATGATCAACATAGAGGTTTGGAGCCAACGATCCGCTGCTGGCGTTCTTCGCGGCTGCAAGTAGGATTAGGGTCAGGACCCATAAACGTGCTTGAGGCTCCACGGGCTGCATGATTCAAGCTCCCAAACACAGGGGCATGATGAGCGGGCATTTCTGGCTGACCGACGAACAGATGTCGCGACTGCGGCCGTTCTTTCCGAAG
>NZ_JAGISH010000027.1 GCF_017813235.1 Sagittula salina | reverse complement strand
ATGGCGGCGTCGCTGAATTGCTGCTGCCGACCGCGTTTGCCGCTCGGTGGTGGTGCCCACACCATCTCCGGGTCGAAAAAAATCGACAACGATCCGCGCTGCTTCAAACTGTCGTTGTACGATGGCCAGTTCGTCGTCTTGTACTTCGTAGGGGCCCAACTACTCATAGCCCCTCGCTATCATGCTGGATTCACGCAGTGAATCCCCGACGTGGATTTGTGCAACAAAGCCGTGCGACGTGGTCGAGGACATAAAAGCCTCTGGCCTGATCGCCCGGATGATCGAGAAGCACGGGGTGAAGGGGCTGGATGTGGCGCCGGCCGGCTGACCCCCGGCCCGGCGGTCCGGACGCGCCCCCGGTCCACGATTGGATCAACCACGACCACGGCCCGTCCACCATCATTTCAAAGACTCCTTCCTTTGTTTTGGAACCTTTTGCGATCTGCCGCATTATCGTCGAAGGGCATTCGGAGAAATGATCATGAGCGAGGCATTGCCGAGAACGGCGGAGAAGGGGCTAGTCCTCGTTGTGGATGACGAGGCGCTGATTGCACTCGACCTCGCCGCGACAGTCGAGGACACAGGGCGGCGCGTACTAGGGCCGGCGTTCTCGCTCGATCAGGCGGAGCGTTTGTTGACGGACACCACGCCCGAACTCGCCCTGCTCGACATAAACGTCGGTGCGCATCAGGTCTGGCCCCTGGCCCGCAAGCTGCGCGCACGCGGCACGAAGGTGGTCTTCATCAGTGGCGATCTCAGCCTCGCCAACCTTTGCGAGGATTTCCTCGAAGAGCCGCGCCTGCACAAACCCGTCATGCCGGAGCAAGTCATGCAGGCGCTCGACACCCTCTCAGCTGTGCAGCCGGTGAGTATGAATCAGGCTGCCGAGTAAGGGAACGAAAGCTCGCGTCGGTAGCCGCCCGACGTCGGTTTGCCCGATGCCTCGGCCTGTAGCTGCAGCGCCGTTGCCTGGATCAACGCCTTGCCGAAACCCGACCCCACGTCAGCGGCCTCCTCGATGCCGCGTTCCTGCCAGGTGATTTTCAGTCGGTCGCCGGCCACTTCCGAAGTGATCTCGATCATTCCGTCGGCCACGGAAAGCGCACCGTATTTCGTCGCGTTTGTACCCCATTCATGCAGGATGAGCGCGAGCGAGGTCAGCTGTTCCGTGCCGATTTCCACATTATCGCCAGTCAAGGTGATTTTCTGATCCTCCCGCGCGGGTCGCAGTACCGTTTCCATGATTTCCCACAATCGGGCTCGCCGGATCTCCGCTCCGGCATTGGTCAGCGCGTGGGATTCCGCCAGCGACCGTATCCTCGATCGCAGTGATATGGCGAAATCCTGCAGATCGACGGCTTCACGCGCGCAGATCGAAATCAGCGCCGAGATGATGGCAAAGAGGTTCTTCACCCGGTGGTTCATCTCGCGGATCATCAGTTCGCGCTGGTTCAGCAGGTTGCGTTCGGCTGTCACGTCGTAAGTTACGCCGATAAACTTGCGCGAGACTTCGGGACCGAAGCGCCGACCCATCCCGTGCAACCAGCGCGTACCACCCTCGCGCAGCGGGATGGAGAACACCTCATCGAAGTCCCGCGTTCCGTCCATGGCCTGCCGCAACGCACGGTTTACCCGGTCGCGATCGTCGTCCGCCAGCCGCGCGAGGATCGGCTCCATGCGGTCGCCATCCTCCGGCCCGAGGTCCAGAAGGCTCCGCTCTGTTTCGTCGATGCGCGTGTTGTCGGTTTCGGGTTCGTATTCCCAGATCCCGATACGGGCCACTTCCAGCGCGAGCCGCAGACGCTCGCGCTCTTCCTCCAGATCGCGCTCCAGCCGGAGCACCTCGGTCACGTCGGCGAGAACCAGGGTCGCGCCGTCATATTCCCCGTCCTGCCGTTTGTACGGCAGCGCCCGCCCGACAAAATCCTGCCCCAACGCGCGGGAATGGATGCGGAATTCGCGCGCCTCGATGCTGTTCACGGCACTCTTGAGCCCATCCATGATTCCGCCGCGATCCAGCTTCCCGGCCCCATCCGAAAAGGTCTCTCCGATCTGGGTGGAATCGAGACCAAACAGACCTGCGGCCGCTTCGGTGTAGCTCCGCAGCCGCATCCGGCCATCGACCACGACCACCACCAGCTCTGTCGAATTGAAGAAGTTCGACAGGTCGGCGTTGGCCACGGTCAACTGATCGACCTTCGTCTTCAGTTCGTCGTTGACGGTGGTCAGCTCCTCGTTGGTCGACTGGAGCTCCTCGTTCATCGACATCATTTCTTCATTGGAGCTTTTCAGCTCCTCGTTCGTGGTCTCCAGCTCCTCGACCGCAGTGTGCAGGCGGTGGCGCGTGCTTTGCAGTTCCTGTTCCAGGTAGCGCACATGCCCGTCGCCGGGGGTCATTTCCTCGAAACCATCGGTGAAAGAGGGGTCCAGATCGCCGCTTTCGCGAATGACGACAAGGACCGTGCCCTCGTCTAGGGGTTCGCACAGCAGGGTACACGGCAGCGTGCCGAGTCCGGTGCGCACCATCACCTCGGGTACCTTCATGCGCCGGTTGGTGGAAACGACATTGCGCACCAGCCCACCGATGACCTCGCGCAGGCCCGGCTTTGCGAGGCTTGGGACATGCAGCTTGCGGTCGGTACGGTCGGGAAAATCAAGAAACCGTCCCACGTCACCAAAGCGGTGCAGCAGGTGGGCGCCTTCGTCCAGCACCATGCTGACGGGGGCGTAGCCCTCGGCGAGGCGGCGCAGGGCTTCGATCTCCGGGGGATAGACGCGACGCCCGGCGGTGTTTTGCACCTTGCCGCCGCGCGGCGGGGAGGGGGCCGTCAGCCTCCGTTTCGGCAGAGTAAAGCCGTAGTTGCCCCGCGCCTTGCCACGCCGGAAGATGCGGGCCGACTGGTTTTCGATGCGAAAGATATCCTCGAACCGTCCGATTGCCTCCGATGAGCCAAGAAACAGGTGGCCGTCTTCGCGCAGGGCGAAATGCAGCAGGGGCACGACCTGCCGTTGCAGCGTCTCGTCGAAATAGATCAGCAGATTTCGGCAGGACACAAGGTCGACCTTAGAAAACGGCGGATCCTTGATCAGGCTGTGCATGCTGAAGCGCACCATATCGCGAATAGACTGCGTGATGGTGAAATTCGTGCTGCCGGCCACCGTGTAGCGGTTCCGGAACCGCTCCGGAATATCCGGCAGCGCCGATAGCGGGTAGGCCCCCGCCCGCGCGATATCCAGCATCTTGCCGTCGATGTCGGTGGCAAAGATCTGCACCAGCGGCCAGCGTCCGGCGTCCTGCATGGCGTCATGCAGGAGCATGGCGAGGGAATAGGCTTCCTCGCCGCTGGAACACCCCGGTATCCAGATGCGGATTTCGTCGTCGGACGAGCAGCGTTCCACAAGCGGGCGCAGCACCAGGGTGTCGAGATGGGTGAATTCCTCCGGATCGCGAAAAAAACGTGTGACGTTGATCAGGAGGTCATGGAACAGGGCGGTGGCTTCTTCCGGATCCGCGCGCAGGCGGCGCACGTAGTCCTTCGGCGCCTCGATCCCCAGCACCTGCATCCGACGCGCGATGCGCCGCGACAGGGTGGAACGCTTGTACAGCGAGAAGTCATGCCCCAGCGCATCTGACAGGGCCTCGCAGATATCGCCGATGTAGTCGAGGATTTCGCGGCTCTCGCCGCTGCCACCGCTTTCCTGAGCGAATTCGAAGAATTTGCCGAGGACGGACAGGATCTCTTCGGGCGGGGCGACGAAATCGGTAAGGCCGGTGCCGATGGCAGAATCAGGCATCCCGGAATAGGCAGCCGTTTCGGGTTCCTGCACCACGCAAAGCCCGCCGTGTTCCTTGATCGCCCGCAGCCCGCGCGTCCCGTCCGCGCCCGTACCCGAGAGGATCACGCAGGCCGCCCGTGGACCGCAATTCACCGCAAGCGATTCAAAGAAGTCGTCGATCGGGCGCCGCAGACCGCGCGGGTCGACGAACTCTGTCAGGTGCAGCGTCTCGCCCCGCACCGCCAGCCCGTGCCCTGGCGGGATGACGTAAATGTGGTCCGGCTCCAGCAATTCGCCGCCGGCGACCTGTGTCACCCGCATGGCGGTATAGCGCTCGATCAGCTGCGCCATCAGCGATTCATGGTTCGGATCGAGGTGCTGGACCACGACAAAGGCCATGCCGGTGGCGTGGTCGTGACCGGAGAACAGGACGCGCAGCGCCTCCAGCCCCCCGGCCGAGGCACCGACGCCGACGATGGGAAAGGTCTGGGTCATGGTTTCTTCAGGCATCGGGTTCATTCATCAAGACGTGTGCGCGCTATGAGGGAATTGGTGTTGGCCAGAATCGGAAAACTGGTGGCGACTTCCCAGCGGGAGGGTTCCAGCACGTCGCGCAGGCCCCGCACATCGCGCGAAAGTGCCTCCGCGTAGGTACGCGCCGAAACATCCGTCGCGCATGTCAGGTCGAACTGCGACGCGAGGATCAGCGCGTCCTGCCCTTCTCGCTTCAGGCGTGACATATAGACAAGGTTCAGGAACGCTTCCCCATTCTTGCGCTGGTTGGGGACCACAAACTGCTCGTCCGCCCGCCCTGCCCCGTCGACAAAGGCGCGCATCCGCTCCCGCACCGGCCCGGCGCCTTCGGCCGGCTGCAGGAAACGGCAGTTGCGGTTCAGCACGTCGTCGAGGGTATAGCCCGTGATCTTCAGGAAGGCCGCGTTCGCCATCACCAGCGGGCAATCGGGCAACCGCAGATCGCCGACGCTGATCGCAACGCCACTGATGGCCAGCAAACGTTCGATCGGTTCGGGAAGCGGCATGGGCAGGGATGTCCGGACGAATGGTGACGGGCGCACGTGGAAAGGTTCAGATCAGCATGTAAGGCGGGAAACAAGCGGACAAGGGGTAAAGCCCGCGAAACCATGCAATTGCATCCCCACCGTCACCCCCGCGTGGGTGTTGCGCGGTACGGGCGCTTCGCTTACCCCTTAACCAGAGCGCAAGGGGGAGGGCCGGAGCTGCTCGAGGTTTCGCATAATGTCTGGCTGGTGCTGGCCTCGCTGGCGGTCGCGCTGATGGCCGCCTTCAGCGGTCTGTCGATCACACGCGGCGCATCGCGGCTGGCCGTGCCGCAGCGCAAGGTGATTGTGGCCATCGCCGCCGTGGTTCTGGGCGGCGGCATCTGGTCGATGCATTTCGTCGCCATGCTGGGGTTGCAGCTGCCGATCCGGTATTACTACGACGGGCTGATGACGCTGATTTCGGCATTGATCGCCATCCTGATGGTGGGTCTGGCGCTCCTGATCCTGCATTTCCTGCCGCGCACGCGCCGCACGCTGACCGCCGCCGGGACCATCACCGGCCTCGGCATCGTCGCCATGCATTACGTCGGCATGATGGGGATGGAGCTTTGCCGCCCGGTCTTTGCCCCCGGCGGGCTGGTCGTCGCCGTCCTCTGTGCAATGGTGCTGTCGAACCTCGCCATCCACGTGGCCTATGGCGCCCGGACAAAGGGCAACATCCTGCTCGGCACCGTCTGTTTCGCCTTCTCCGTCGGCGCGGTGCATTACATCGCCATGGCCGGGACCGGGTTCGTCATCGGCGACACCAAAGCGGTGGGGCCGGAAATCTCCAACGAGGTCATGGCCATGGGCGTCGCCCTCTGTACCTTCGTGATCTCGGGGATGTTCCTGCTGACGGGGGTTTCCTTCCTCGAACCGCCCGCCATATCGGTGGCGTCCGCACCGCGCACGCCCGAACCCGCGCCGGAGGCTGGGGCCATACCCAGCCCCACAGCCATGCCCACCCCCACAGCCATGCCCACCCCCACACCTGCGCCCCCGCAACCGGTACCCTTCGAAAAGGAAGGCCGGACGCAGTTCCTCGACCGGGGCGCCATCGCCGCCGTGCGCGCCGAGGGGCATTACACATTCCTCTACGCCGGCAAGGACAAGCTCTTCTGCCCCTGGTCGATCTCGGAGGCCGAGGCCCGCCTCGCCCCCTCCCGTTTCATCCGGGCCCACCGCAGCTACCTGATAAACCCTCGGCACGTCACCGGCTTCGAAAGGACGAAGGACACCGGCGTGTGCTTCTTCGAAAGCACCGGTGCGCTACCCAAGGTTCCGGTCAGCCGCTCCCGCCTGCACGCGGTCCGGGACGCGCTGGGGCTCTGACCGACTCCGCCGCGCTGCCGCAGGAAATGCTGCGAACGCACGCATGAGGTGAGGGCCGGTATGGCTTAATCACGGGTTACGCGCAGTCGCAGCTCGTGCGGCCCAATCGCATTTCGTGCAAAGCCCCCGTGCTTCATGGCCCTTCCGTTGGTCGCACCGCCATGCCCGATAGCATCGGGACACCCATCATGATGATCAACGGGAGGGACCATTCATGATACCAGCCGGGTTCGAATACCACCGGCCCGCCGACCTCGCGTCGGCGATTTCGCTTCTGACCACGCATGGTGACGAAGCCCGCGTGATCGCCGGGGGGCACAGCCTGATCCCCATGATGAAGCTGCGCATGGCGGACGTCGGCCACCTCGTCGACCTGCAGTCCATCGAAACGATGCGCGGCGTCCGTATCGACGGCGACACCGTGACAATCGGCGCGCTGACCACCCAGCACGAACTGATCACGCACGCGGAACTGGCCAGGCGCCTGCCAATCCTGCGCGAATGCGCGCTGCTGATCGCGGATCCGCAGGTGCGCTACTGCGGCACGCTCGGCGGCAACGTGGCGAACGGCGATCCGGGCAACGACATGCCGGGGCTGATGCAATGCCTCGATGCCACCTATACCGTCGAAGGCCCCGATGGCGCCCGCCAGATCAAGGCGCGCGATTTCTACGAAAGCGCCTATTTCACCGCGCGCGGTGACGAAGAAATCCTGACCGCCGTCAGCATCTCCCTGCCCGCGCCGGGCACCGGCTACGCCTACGAAAAGCAAAAGCGCAAGATCGGTGACTATGCCACGGCGGCCTGCGCGGTGATCGTCGGCGGCGGCACAGCGTCGGTCGCCATGACCAACCTGGCCGACACGCCAATCTGGGCTGAGGACGCGGGCACCGCGCTGGCCTCTGGCGATCTCGATGGCGCGGTGGCCGCCGCGCTTGCCGCCATCGACCCGCAGGAGGACATGCGCGGTCCCATCGCCTTCAAACGCCACGTCGCGGGTGTCGTCATCCGCCGCGCCATGCAGCGCGCCACGGACCGGGCGAAAGGATAAGAAAATGAGCAAGATGCACGTCAAGTTCACCCTGAACGGGCAGGAGGTCGAGGGGCTCGCGGAGCCACGCACCCTGCTGATCCACTTCCTGCGGGAAAACCTCCGCGTCACCGGCCCGCACATCGGCTGTGACACCTCGCATTGCGGTGCCTGCACCGTCGACATGGATGGCCGGTCCGTCAAATCCTGCACCGTCTTCGTGGCGCAGGCCAATGGCGCAGACGTCACCACCGTTGAGGGGCTGGTGAACGCCGACGGATCGCTCGGTGTGATCCAGGAAATGTTCCGTGAACACCACGGGTTGCAATGCGGCTACTGCACGCCGGGCATGATCACCCGCGCGCACCGCCTGCTGCAGGAGAACCCCACACCCACCGAGGAAGAGGTCCGCTTTGGCATCGCCGGCAACCTCTGCCGCTGCACTGGCTACCAGAACATCGTGAAGGCGATCATGGCGGCGGCGGATCAGTTGAACGCCCAGAAGGAGGCCGCGGAATGAAGGACGAGGTTTCGCAGGAGGACCGCAAGGCCGGCCTCCAGGGCATGGGCTGCGCGCGCAAGCGCGTGGAGGACGTGCGCTTTACCCAGGGCAAGGGCAACTATGTCGACGATATCAAGCTCGACGGGATGCTGTTCGGCGATTTCGTGCGCTCGCCCTATGCGCATGCGCGCATCACATCGATCGACGCCAGCGCCGCGTTGGAAATACCCGGCGTTCTGGCGGTTCTGACGGCGGACGACCTGCGCCCGCTGGGGCTGCACTGGATGCCGACTCTGGCGGGTGACAAGCAGATGGTGCTTGCCGACGGCAAGGTGCTGTTCCAGGGCCAGGAGGTCGCCTTTGTCGTGGCCACCGACCGCTACGCCGCCGCCGATGGCGTCGAGGCGGTGATGGTGGACTACGAGGACCTGCCGGTGGTCACCGACCCCTTCAAGGCGATGGAGCCCGACGCGCCCGTTCTGCGCGAGGATCTGGCAGGCCAGACCGAGGGCGCGCATGGCCCGCGCAAGCACCACAATCACATCTTCACCTGGGAACAGGGCGACAAGGACGCCACAGATAAGGTGCTGAACGAAGCCGATGTGGTGGCCGAGGAGATGGTCTACTACCATCGCACCCACCCCAATCCGTTGGAGACCTGCGGCTGCGTCGCGTCGATGGACAAGGTGACGGGCAAGTTGACGCTGTACGGCACATTTCAGGCGCCACACGCGATCCGCACCGTGGTCTCGCTGATCTCCGGCATTGCCGAACACAAGATCCGCGTGGTCTCGCCCGACATCGGCGGCGGCTTCGGCAACAAGGTCGGGGCCTACTCGGGCTACGTTTGCTCCGTCGTGGCCTCCATCGTGACGGGCAAGCCGGTAAAGTGGATCGAGGACAAGATGGACAACCTCATGTCCACCGCCTTCGCCCGCGACTATTGGATGAAAGGCAAGATCTCCGCCACGAAGGAGGGCAAGATCACCGGCCTGCACTGCCACGTCACCGCGGATCACGGGGGATTCGACGCCTGCGCAGACCCGACCAAATTCCCGGCCGGCTTCTTCAACATCTGCACCGGGTCGTATGACATCCCCACGGCCTATCTCGCCGTGGACGGCGTCTATACCAACAAGGCGCCGGGCGGCGTGGCCTACCGCTGTTCCTTCCGCGTGACAGAAGCCGCTTACTTTATCGAACGCATGATCGAGGTGCTGGCGATCAAGCTGAACATGGACGCGGCAGAGCTGCGGCGCATCAACTTCATCAAGAAAGAGCAGTTTCCCTACCAGTCGGCGCTGGGATGGGAATACGACTCGGGCGATTACCACACCGCCTGGGAAAAGGCACTGGAAGCGGTCGACTACAAGGGCCTGCGCGCCGAACAGGCGCAGCGGGTCGAGGACTTCAAGGCCGGCAAGACGCGCAAACTGATGGGCGTGGGGCTGACCTTCTTCACCGAGATCGTCGGTGCCGGCCCGGTGAAGAACTGCGATATCCTCGGGCTGGGGATGTTCGACAGCTGCGAAATCCGCATCCACCCGACAGGGTCCGCCATCGCGCGGCTTGGCACGATCAGCCAGGGCCAGGGCCATGCCACGACCTTTGCGCAGATCATCGCGTCGGAGATCGGTATTCCGGCCGATGACATCACGCTGGAGGAAGGCGACACCGACACCGCGCCCTACGGGCTTGGCACCTATGGGTCGCGGTCCACGCCGGTCGCGGGGGCGGCAACCGCCATGGCATCGCGCAAGATCCGGGCGAAGGCGCAGATGATCGCGGCCTACCTGCTGGAGGTGCACGATGATGACGTGGAATGGGACGTTGACCGTTTTGCCGTGAAAGGAAACCCGGAGCGGTTCAAGACCATGAAGGAGATCGCATTCGCATCGTACAACCAGGCCATTCCGGGGGTGGAGCCGGGGCTGGAGGCGGTCAGCTACTACGACCCGCCCAACATGACGTACCCTTTCGGTGCCTACATCTGCGTGATGGAGCTGGACGTCGACACGGGTGAGCATTCGGTGCGCCAGTTCTACGCGCTGGACGATTGCGGCACACGCATCAACCCGATGATCATCGAGGGACAGGTCCATGGTGGGTGTACCGAAGGCTACGCGATCGCCATGGGCCAGGAGATCGCCTACGACGACATGGGCAACCACAAGACTGCGACGTTGATGGATTTCTTTGTACCCACGGCGGTGGAGACACCGACCTGGACCACGGATTTCACGGTAACGCCCTCCCCGCACCATCCCATCGGCGCAAAGGGTGTCGGCGAGAGCCCCAACGTCGGCTCGGTTCCCGCCTTTTCCAACGCGGTGCACGATGCCTTCCGGGCGTTCGGACTGGTGCAATCGCATATGCCGCACGACCACTGGCGGGTGTGGAAGATCGCGGAGGATCTGGGATTGCATGGGTGAAAGGTTTCGGATCGCGCCGCGATCCGACCGTGGGGGGGGGGGGGGGGGGGGGGGGGGGGGGGGGGGGGGGGGGGGGGGGGGGGGGGGGGGGGGGGGGGGGGGGG
>NZ_JAGISH010000026.1 GCF_017813235.1 Sagittula salina | reverse complement strand
CTGTCACAGAGGCTGCAGGCCAAATCCGTCCGGGGAAAGGGGAACTCTGCCCCTCAACTGATTTGTGCAACAAAGCCATCAAGGATGCGAGCGCTGCCGGTATAAGTTTTCGGAACTGTGGCAAGAAATCGATCGCGGAGGGACGACATGTCGACGTTTTGAGTGTTTTGCAGGAATTTCTCGGCGTTCGTGTCGTAAAATCTGTTCATATAGCTTTTCTGGCAATTCTGATTGCCGCGGTCTTTTTGTTGCGGTTCTGTAAGGTTATCGGGTTCGCGCAAGTTATTGACGGTCGGTTTGGAATATTCGCGAGGCCATTATCAATTGGACAACGATTGGGGCCTTTCCATTCTGCGTAAGTGTTCTTGTGAACACAGGCTTTGCGGTCGGGCGACATCAAATACTGTGTCATGCTTGACCAGGCCAGGCCAAGCGTTTCAGATAAGTTGTTGATATAAATAGCTCCACTGGTGCCCCCTGCTACAGGCCGTCAACCAACCTGATCCATTCCTGGCGCGATGCCTGTCTGTCGATCTTGAGGTCGATCCAAAAATGGCGCGCGTATTCGACCTGGCGGCGGTGCGCTGTGATGACAGGCCTGCATTGCGATGCCAGAAAGGTGACATGGCGGTCGCGCTGGATCGGTTGGAGGCAGACCTCGGCGAAACCCGGCATCTCATCGGACATAACATCCTGCGCCATGACCTGCCGCATCTGGCGGCCATGCGGCCGAGGCTGGCGCAGCTTGCCGAATCCCCGATCGACACCCTCTGGCTCAATCCGTTGGCTTTTCCGCGCAACCCGTATCACCACCTCGTCAAGCACTACCATGACGGGCGGCTTCTCTCGGGTCATGTCAACGATCCAGAGGCAGACGCGCGGCTTGTGTTCGACGTGCTGGAGAATCAACTCGGAGCCTTCCGCGCATTGTACGCAAAGGCGCCGGATACAGTCGCCGCCTACCATTACCTGACGACGCGTGGCGAACAGGATCAGGGTTTCGGTGCCGTGTTCGGGCATGTCCGTGGTGCGGGCGTGCCCTCTGCTGATCAAGCCCGACAGGCGCTGTCGAGGTTGATGGAGGGTGAAGCTTGCCGCACAGCGGTGCGGCAAATGCTGGATCAGTTTGGCGCGCCGCAGACGGGGTGGCCGTTGGCCTTTGCGTTGGCGTGGATCTCGGTCGCCGGTGGCGACTCCGTCATGCCCCCCTGGGTCAGGATGCAGTTTCCGGATACCGCGCGTATGGTGAAACGCCTACGCGACACGGCCTGCGATGCGGCGGACTGCCCTTGGTGCCGCGAGAAGAGCGATCCCGTAAAGGCGCTCTCACGCTGGTTCGGCTTCGATGGTTTCCGGCCCACGCCCACCGATGCAGATGGCCGCCCACTGCAGGAGCGCATCGTCGACGAGGGCATGCGCGGCAACAGCCTGCTGGGCATCCTGCCCACCGGGACAGGCAAATCCGTATGCTACCAGATTCCGGCACTGGCAAAGTTCGATCGGATCGGTGCGCTGACGGTCGTGATCTCGCCGCTGGTCGCGCTGATGGCCGACCAGGTGGCGGGGATGGAGCGGACAGGCATTTCCTCCGCGGTCACCGTGAACGGGATGCTCTCGTTGCCCGAGCGTCAGGATGCGCTCGACAAGGTCCGCATGGGCGAGGCCGCGATGCTTCTGATCTCGCCCGAGCAGTTGCGGAGTGTCTCTGTGCGCTCCGTTCTCAAGCAACGCGAAATCGGCCTCTGGGTTCTGGACGAGGCGCATTGCGTATCGAAATGGGGGCACGATTTCCGGCCCGACTATCGCTACATCTCGCGTTTCATTCGTGAAACAGCGGGCGATGAAGAACCGGCCCCGGTGATCTGCCTGACCGCCACTGCCAAGCCAGAGGTGGTGCGCGATATTCGCGACCATTTCCATCAGAGGCTTGGAACCGAGTTGTTGCTGCTGGACGGCGGGGCCTCGCGCACGAATCTGAGTTTCGAGGTGCGCTCGACCGGCAAGCGGACGAAGCTGGCCGACATCCTGGATGTCATCGAACAGCGTCTTCCGGTCGAGGGAGCCTCCGGCGCCGTGGTCTATTGCGCGACGCGCAAGGCGACAGAGGAAGTCGCGCAGTTCCTGCAGCAACAGGGCCTGTCGGCGGAGCGATACCATGCCGGCCTGACACCCGATGAGAAGAAGACCATCCAGGAACGGTTCCGGGTGGGCGAGTTGCGGGTGATCGCCGCCACCAACGCCTTCGGCATGGGCATCGACAAGCCTGATATCCGGCTGGTGGTGCACGGCGACATCCCCGGCTCGCTCGAAAATTACCTACAGGAGGCCGGCCGCGCTGGGCGGGACCGTGCTCATGCCAATTGCGTGCTGCTCTACGCGCCGGACGACGTGGAGCGGCAGTTTCAACTCACTGCGCGGTCGCGGCTCGACCGGCGCGAGATCGGAGCCATCCTGAAGGCTGTTCGACGCATGGATGCCCGGACGCGCAGCACGGGCACTGTTGTCGCCACCCCTGGCGAGATCGTCCGGCAGGAACACGACCGCGAATTCCAGCGTGAAAGCGCCACGGATGACACGCGGGTCAAGACCGCGATTTCATGGCTGGAGGAGGCCAAGCTCCTGTCTCGCGAGGAAAACCGCGTGCAGGTCTTTCCGTCGTCGCTGCGGGTGCGCAGCATCGACGAGGCGGGGTCGCGGATGGAGAAGGCGCAGATCACCGGGATGCGCCGGACGCAGTTGATGGACATTGTCCGCCACCTGATGAATGCGCCCCCTGACGAAGGCATTTCCACTGACGAGTTGACCGGCGTGAGCGGGCTGACGGGCGGTCAGCTGACCAAGGCTCTGGCAGATCTTGAATCCCTCGGGATCGCGCGGAATGACACAGCGGTCACGGTCTTCGTGCATTCCGGAGTGACGGACGATTCTCGCAAGCGGCTGAGACAGGCTACACGGCTGGAAATAGACCTGATCGCGGTCATGAGGGAAGAAGCGCCTGATGCGGAAGATGCGGTCACCACGCCCTTCAACCTGCAATTGGCCAGCCAGAAGCTACGCGACCAGGGTCATAGTCACGTCCGCCCCGACGTGGTCGAGAAATTGCTGCGCGGCATGGGGCGCGACGGCCGAGACCTCGACGGTGGCAAGGGCAATGTGCGCCTGCGCAAGGCCTCTCGCGACACGCTGTTCGTAGCTCTGCAACGGTCCTGGTCGGTATTGGAGCAGTCGGCCGCGCTGCGCCGGCAAGCCGGTGAAGCGCTGGTGGAGCATCTGTTGGGGCGGCTCGGAAAAGGTCAGCGCGGCAAGGACCAACAGGTCGAAACCACACTGGGCGATATGCTGGCGACCCTGACGGGCGACGCGTTCCTCCGAGGTCAGGTCAAAGAAATGACCCGGCTGATGGACCGCGCGCTTCTATGGCTGCACGAGCAGGAGGTGGTGACTCTCGGCAAGGGGCTTACAGTTTTCCGGCCCGCGATGACGGTCCAGCTTGCGCCGGGCAAGACGCAGTTCCTGGTTAAGGATTTCGCGCCATTGCAGGAGCACTATGACGAACAGACGGTGCAGACCCATGTAATGGCGGCCTACGCGGAAACGGGGTTGTCCTCGATACAGGACGCCATCCGCCTGACGGAGGATTATTTCGCGCTCGACCAGGAAGGCTTCATGGGCCGCTGGATGAAAGGCAAGACGACCGAAGTGAAGCGGCAGACGACGGGGAAGTCGTGGCAGAACGTCGTCGAGGCCCTCGGCAATCCCGTCCAGCAGAAAATCGTCGCCGATGATCGGGACGCGACCAACGTGCTGGTCCTTGCCGGCCCGGGCTCGGGCAAGACCCGCGTGTTGGTGCACCGCATCGCTTACCTGATCCGCGTCCGGCGCGAAGACCCGCGCAGCATCCTTGTCCTGAGCTACAACCGCCACGCTGCGGTGGAGATCCGGGCGCGTCTTCGGCATCTGGTGGGAGACGAGGCATTCGGTGTGACGGTGTCGACCTGTCATGCAATGGCATGCGGCTTGTGGGCGCCAGCTTTGCCGGGTCGCAGGCAGAGAGCCGGGACTTCGACGGTATCGTCAAGGAGGCGGTGCGTCAGTTGAACGGCGAAGGCCTGAGCAAGGCCGAAGCCGAGGCGCAGCGCGAGACGCTGATCCAAGGCTATCGTTGGATCCTCGTAGATGAATACCAGGACATCGGCCCCGAGGAATATGCCCTGATCGCCGCCGTTGCAGGACGGACGATCGATGACGAGGATATGAAGCTCAGTCTTTTCGCAGTGGGTGATGACGATCAGAACATCTACGCCTTCGCCGGGGCGTCCATCAAATTCATCCGACAATTCGAGCAGGATTACCGGGCGAAGCCTGAATTTCTCGTCGAAAATTATCGCTCCACCCGTCATATCATCGAGGCCTCCAACACAGTGATCGCCGGGGCCGGTGAAAGGATGAAGCTGGGCCACGACATCACCATCGACCGGAAGCGCCGCAAGGACTCGCCGGGCGGCGTGATGGAAGCCTGGGACCCTGTAGGGCATGGTCGGGTGCAGCTTCTTCAATGCCCGCCCGGGGATCGGATGCAGGCCGTCGCAGCGGTGAGTGAGTTGCAGCGCCTGGCGGAATTGCAGCCTGGCTGGAACTGGTCTCGCACGGCCATCATCGCGCGAAATTGGAGACAACTTGCCCCGGTGCGCGCCTTTGCTGAGGCGCAGGGAATTCCAGTCGAAATGGCCAATGAGAGCCTACCGAGCCTCTGGCGCCTGCGCGAGATGCGGCAATTCATCGACCGCATAATCCGCGACCGAACTCGCGTTCTGGGCGTGACAGACCTGCTGGATTTCGTGAACCACATGCAGCGTAATCGGTGGACCAACCTTATCGCAGAAGGCATCGCCGCGCTGGCCCAGGAGATCGGCACAGGGCAGGTCTCAGTTCCCGATCTCGTGGAGTGGTTCGGTGAATGGGCGCGTGACGCGCGGGGTGAGCAGCGGGGGCTGTTGCTGATGACGGCGCACCGAGCCAAGGGGCTCGAATTCGACGACGTGGTGATCCTGAATGGTGGTTGGGAAAGGCCATCTCGGAACGAAGATCTCGATGCGCCACGCGGGCTGTTCTACGTTGCCATGACGCGAGCGAGGCGCAGCCTTGCGGTGATGACGCAGGGCCCACATGCATTCGTTCCGGCAAACGGCGACAACATCTTGCGCAGGCACGCCACGCTGCCCGATGCGCGTGATCTGCCACCGGATCGGACATATTTGATGCCTGTCATGAGCCAGGTGTTCATTGATTGGTCTGGTCGTTTGCATAGCGGGGATCGCTGTCTCGCAGCGATCGCGGAGGCACAAATTGGCGACAGCGTCGCGCTGGTGAAAGATGGCGCCCGTTGGTCGGTCCGGGACTTGCACGGGCGCGCGTTGATCATGATGAAAGGCGGATGGAATGTCCCTGATGGACAGCGTGTCGTTTCTGCCGAGGTCGGCGCGATTGTTAGTCGCCACGCTCATGAAAGCAGCGAAGAACACCGGTCCAAGCTTCGGCGCGATACCTGGGAAGTCGTGCTGCCGGAGATCGTGCTGGAAGCCTGCTGAGTTTGCGGCCTCAGGGAGGCCACCAGTGTTCTCGTAAAGGGTCAGGAAACGTCTGAAGGAAACGGCAACTGCGCCGTCTCGGTGTCGTCGGTCCGCGCTGAGACATGCGCCGCCGCAGCCGCATCGATGTCATGAAGTATTTCAGCCAAGGGGAACGCAATGCGCTCCCTTTCTTTGAGGCGAACATGAACAATCCTTAGAAAGCGTTGTCGCTCGGCCTTCGCCAAGGTGGTCAGCCAGTCGAGGAAAGCGTAGCCGAAAAGAATTTTGCGGCGGGTGTCGCGCTTGCGGCTCTGGTCCGCCGCCTTGGCCTTCGCATCGGCCAGTTTTGCGCGTTCCCGCGCGATCTTCGCCTCCAGTGCGGCGATCTGTTTCTCGGTGGGTGTCATGGTCATTTCCTTTCGGGTCGTCGTCACCGAACGGGAAATGTTGCCTCGGTGCTCGTGGCGCTCCCCGAAAAATTCCTGCGTGCCCGGTGGCGGTGACAGGCGCCCCAACCGAGCCTGGAAAGGGCAAGCGCGCGGTTACGCAACTCCTGATTAGTTGCCGCGCGCCTGCGGCGGGCTGTTTACCGAGCGGTGCCGAGCAGGGGGCGCCATCTCCTCGGCATGAGACACAAAGCCTCCCGCCTCGAGATCAAGATCCGCAAGCGCGCCAACACCGGCTCCATCGTTGCGGCGGCGGCCTACTGTGCGGGCGGGCGCTACCGCTGCGACCGTACCGGGCGGCTGAAAAACTATTCCCGCCGCCGCGATGTCGTCTCGGTCGAGTCGATCAAGATGCCGCATGATCCCGAGCGGCTTTGGAACCTCGCCTGTGCAGCGGAGAAACATCCCCGCGCGCGGCTCGCCCGTGAAATTCTGGTGTCGCTGCCGCACGAGCTACCGCTCGAGACGCAGCGCGTTCTGGTCCGCGGCTTTTGCCTCTGGCTACACGACCGCTACGGAATTTCCTCAATGGCGGCCATCCATCACCCGCTTGCCCAGGGCGTCGATGACGAGGTCGTCGCCGACATGATCCCGCAGACTGAGGGGAGAAAAAAGCCGGCAAAGCTGCGAAAGCATGAGCGCGGCAACGCGCTAAATCACCACGTTTACATTCTTTGCCCCACGCGGGTCTGGGACGAGAATACGCAGAGCTTCGCCAAGAAAATCCGGGGACTCGACGACGTGAAAACCGGACCGGGATGCGTCCGCCAGATCCGCGAGGAATGGCGCGGCGCGTCAACCGGCACCTGGAAAAGGCCGGCGTGGCGGCCCGTGTGGATCTGCGCAGCTACGAGGCGGCAGCGGCGGCCGGTGACGCGCCAGAGGGTGACCCCGCAGCCGAAGCTGGGGTCGCGTAACGCCGCGCGCGGCCGGCGGCGGGAGCAGGAGGCAGGGCGCGACGACACTTTCCTCGGGCAGGCCCGCGCGAAAGCACGCGCCGCTACCGATGAACTCTGGAAAAGCTGGCTTATCCTGCGGGACGCAGAACGCGAGAAGGCGCGGCTGGAAAAATCGCAGAGGATCGCCTCCGAAACCGAAGAGGCGCGTCGGGCGGCAACCGTCAAGGCCGAGACGAAAATCGACGCCACAGAGACCGCCGCCGCCGGAGCCGAGGCCATCGAAGCCGCGCCCCACCTCGACGCGCTCGACCCGCAGAAGGCCGCGATCGCGTGGGCCGAGGGCCGGCTCGAGGCGGAGATCGACCGGGAAAGCGACAAGACCATCGCTCCCGAAACGGAAGCGGCGGCCACCCCGAAGACGGGGCAGCCGCCGAAATTCGTCATGAGCGAGAGGGAGAAGAAACGCGCCCGCCCGCCGTGCCAGAGCCATGCCGGCCACTTCGCTGATCGTCGCGCGGCGAGCGACGTGTTGAGGGGTGGCGAAACGCTCGTGAGCCTTCGTGAGAAGACGGTCGTGGCGCGCCCGGTCAATTTTCTCGGAGGCCAGAATGGCACGTGCGGTTTCCTGCCACAAACGCGGCGAAAGCGAGGTTATGCGCAGGGCCGCGATCTGGCCTGTTGCACTGTTGACCACATGAAAAACGAGAGGCCAGGTGGCGTTTGGTGTCAGCTTGTCCGCAGTTTCCAGAACCCTGCGTAGCGCGATGCGATCCGCCGGGGCCTCGATCCCCAGAGCGAAGCTGCAATCGAGGCAAAGGCCACCCACGCGGATGACGAGAAGAGGCAGAACGTCCGGCCCGCTGCGCAGCTTGGTCAGCGAAAGGTGCAGCTTCGCGGATTTCAGCGATAGCCGCTCCGCGTCGTCGATATCGCGAAGCTCGATGGCACAGATGGCCAGGAGGTCATCGCCTTGTTCCTTGAGATACATGCAGGCGCCATCCTGTGGCAACCGGGGGAGAGGGGAGGGCTGACCCACTTCAAGGGAGATCATCGGTTTGTGTCCTTTATGATTGAGGAGACAGCGCGCGAGGGGCAGCCGCGCTGTCGAAAGAGTTGTGGAGAGCGGCCCCGGTCAGCCCCGACGCCAGGGCGCGCGGGCGACCGTGTCGACGAGGCGGCGCTGCCGGGTGTCCAGCCGCTGCCAGGCTTCGCGGAAATCGGCGTAATCCTCGGGCAGCAGGTCGAGCCGGCCGAAGGCGAGCGCGACCGCAATGGTCTCGCGGGTCGAAAGCGGGCCGATCACGTCGTCCACCTCGGCGCCCATCAGGATGTGCCGGCAGGCGCCGATATCGCCGCCCCCGGTCCCGGTGGTGATCTCGGCGAGGGCGGCTTGGTGAGCGGCTTTCCCGTCATGGCGCGGCGGAGCATGTCGAGTACGTCGTTCATGAAAACCTTCCTTTCTTGAAGCGCGGCAGTCGGGGATCGGCCGCCTGGGAAGGATTTCGGAACGTCCGGGATCTCGCGGGAAAGATCGGCGGCATGACCTAGCGTCAGGGTGCCGTCCTCATGGACGACGCGCGTCGAGCCGGGCGCGCGAAGCGCCCTCCGCCCAGTCACCCAGCTTTCGCGACCTCTGCGCGATCCGCAGCCACCCGCTTGCGCCGCCCCCTTTTCGGCGAGGGCTCCCCCAGTTGTTGAAAAGGGGAAAACCCTCGCGCCGTTCGGCGTGATAGGCTCGGTAGTCATAGATCTTCCGGGTTTCTTCGGGAGCCTTGGCCGCCACGCCATAGTGGTTGCTGCCGTCGATATCGCGATGCCGGTCGCTATCGGGCTCGGCATCAAGGCGTTCCGCTTCCAGAAGCTCGCGCAGGGGCTTGGCCTGTTCGTAGGCTTGAAGCCTCAGGTGCTGCGAGCCGTCGCGCTGGCGTTCCTCGACCTCAGCGTCGGCGAGCCGGCCGAGAAACGCCTCATGCAGGTGGCCTGTGACCACCTCGGCCGTTACGGCTGGCTGGGCTGACGGCGAAGCCGCGAACGTGGCCGGGCCGACCGCCTTCGCGACGACGGATCGCGCCATGTCGCCGGACCACAACCTCGGCATTCAGATGCGCATCACGCGCAAGACGCTGAAACAGGCGGGGGCGGCGTTGGAGCAGGCTGTGCGGCGCGACATGAGCGGGGCAATGGGCGTGGCGATGGATCAGGCGGCGTTCCTCGGCACCGGGGCAAACGGCCAGCCGCTTGGTGTTATCGCGGGCGCGGCGACCTACGGCATTACCTCCACCCCCGTGGCTGCGCTGGCGAGCTGGGGCGCGTTCCGCTCGGCCGTCACGCGCTTCATGACCGCCAACGCCGCAGGTTCGCCCGATGCGGTTCGCGCCCTGATCCGGCCCGAACTGTGGGATTACCTGGACGGCGCACTGATCGCGGGCACGGCGGTGTCCGAATGGGACCGCCTGGTGAAGAACATCCCGGCTGGCAATATCGCCATGACGAACAACGCGCTGGCCGCGCCAACCGGTTCGCCTTTGGCAACCTCGTCCCTGCTGACCACCGCGGCGGGCGGTGTGGCTCCGATCTTTATCGGCGCGTGGGGGGCGGTGGACATGATCCGCGACCCGTTCAGCGATGCACAATCCGGCGGGCTTCGGATCACCGCCCTTGCCACCATGGACATTACCGTTGCACGCCCGAAGCAGCTCGAACTGCTGACCGGCCTCGAACTGGCGGCGGGCTGATGCTCTGGGGTGCACATGTTGGCAGCCTGGAGCTGCGGAACGAAGGCGGAGAAATCCGCCTTCGGGCATCGTTCCCCTATAACCGGGAAACAGTGTTGGCCGAGGCCATGGGCCGAGGGCGTGAGCGGCGCGAGAAGATCGCCGCCCGCGCCTTTTCCCCGCGCATCGACGGCGGCGAAGACGTGCACTTTCTTGCCGGTCACGACTTCAACCGCCCGCTGGCCTCGCGATCCGCCGGCACACTAACCCTGACCGAGGCGGACGACGCCTTGACGGTTGATGCGGTGATCGGGGCCGACATGCAGGCAGTGTCCTATGTTCGCGACTTCCTGTCGGCCCATGCCGCAGGGCTGGTGCGCGGTTTGTCGCCGGGGTTCCGTGTCAGGCCAGGCGGAGAGACGGTGGAGGAGCGCGGCAACGCGATCCTGCGCACCATCCGCGCCGCAGATCTGATCGAGATTAGCGCCGTGACGAAACCGGCCTATCCGGCGGCCCAGATCGAGGCCCGCGATTGGGCCACGTCACCCGAAGTGCGCCGGGCAAATCTAATCGTTGCAAATCGCTGGAGGTGATCATGCTGGCATGGATCAGAAACAAGCTGCGCCCGATCGAGGCCCGATCCAGCGGCGCTGGCTACACGGCGCAGGTCATGGCTGCGCGCGACAGCTACATCAACGGTCGGCGCGGTGTGGCCGAGTTGACGGCGACGGTGCAAAGCTGCGTCAGCCTGTGGGAAGGCGGCTTCGCCATGGCAGACGTGACCGGCACGGACCTGCTGACCCGGCAGACCATGGCCCTGATCGCCCGCTCTGTCGCCCTGGGCGGCGAAGCGGTGTTCCTGGTGACGGACCTCGGCCTTGTCCCTGCGACGGATTGGGATGTGTCCACCCGCGACGGCAGGCCCCGCGCTTACCGCCTGTCCATCCCCGAAGCGGGCGGCGGGCGGACGGTGACGGCCCTTGCGGCGGAAGTGCTGCATCTGCGCATCGGCTCCGACGCCCTGTCGCCCTGGATAGGAACGGCACCCTTGCGCCGGTCCAGCCTCACCGGCGCGATGCTGCACGCGGTGGAATCGGCGCTGGCCGAAACCTTCGAGAATGCCCCGCTCGGCTCGCAGATCGTTCCCTTGCCCGACAGCGGGGCCGAGGACATGGCGAACATGCGCGCGGCCTTCCGGGGGCGGCGGGGTTCAACGTTGGTCATCGAGGGCGTTGCCCAAGCCACGGCAGCGGGGATGCATCCGCAAGTGGGCCAGCGGCCCGACAACCTGTCGCCCGACCTTTCCCGCAGCATGACGGCGGAGACGCTGGCAGCGGCGCGCGAGGGGGTATTGATGGCCTATGGTGTTTTGCCGTCGCTGGTGAACCGGGCGGCAACTGGCCCCGCTGTTCGTGAGGCTCAGCGCCAGCTCGCGATCTGGACCTTGCAGCCCATCGCGGCCCTGCTGGCCGACGAAGCCTCCGCCAAGCTTGGTGCCGTGGTGGCAATCGACACGATCCGCCCGCTGCAAGCTTTCGATGCGGGTGGGCGCGCACGCGCCCTGTCAGCGATCATAAAGACGCTTGCGGAGGCCAAGGAAGCTGACATTCCGCCTGAAGCCGTTGCCGGTGCCATGCGTATGGTGGACTGGAAAGAGGAATACTGCGCGAGCGCGCTTGGAACTGACGCGCCCAAGGATTCCGAGAGTAGCATCCCGGCCACGACTGCGTGCGGCTTTCCTGGGGCGCTGCGTGCTACTTAAGCAAAAGTGCGACTATTCAGTCCCCGAAGCCAGATAGCGTGGTGCCGATAATTGCCACTTCTATTTGAATTCTGGCAAGACTGCTTTCGGCCAGCAGGTGCTCCCATGCGCCATCTCTGGCATTTTCTGATGCTCCGCATAGTTTTTCGCGGTGTCCCCAGTCAGTCGCACAATACTTGTACTGCGACGCGCTTCAGCAATCAGCTCATTATCTTCGGTTCGAAACTCGATTTGGCTCAATGAACGACTAAGGTCTGCCAGCCTTGCGCGCGCCTCGCAGCATTGTTGCAGAAAGGCGGGCTGAGGGGTGAGTGACCCTTTCCCGCTCAGGCTCATGCCACGCGAACGACCTCGGCGG
>NZ_JAGISH010000025.1 GCF_017813235.1 Sagittula salina | reverse complement strand
CGGTTCGCTCTGGTGTCTCGTCCCATAGGCTCCATCCATACTCACTTCGGAGCCTCCGGTGAAACCGGAGCGGTTCAGAACACGGTGCGCCAAATTATCCTGTCAGGGGCAACTGAACTGACCTGCGAGCGTACCATTCAACCGCTGCCTAAGATCGGCCCAAGGGTGGATGAGCTTGATGACTTGCTGGCGGCGAATGACCGGAAGGCAAAGCGTGAGCGGCTGACCCTCATCCGCATTTTCGAGGAGTTGCGAGCCCGGTGCTGCGACGGCGGCTATGATGCAGTCCTGCGGTATGCGGCATTCTCGAACAAGAAGGAGCGGACCGCCTGGGCTGCCGCGTATGTCCCGCTGACCTTCGACCCAGGCGAAGCCTACCAGTTCGACTGGAGGCAGGGGGGCGTCGTGATCGACGGCGCGACGACCACCGCTAAGATGGCCCACGTTCGCCTGTGTCACAGCCGGATGCTGTTCGTCCGAGTCTATCGGGGACCTCTTTGTTGCGAGGTTGCGCCGGTTTAAGGCATGTCCACCGTGAATACTTGCCGCTCCCTGCTGCGGGCGTACACCGAGATTGCAGACGGGGCGCATCAAGACCATGTCAGGAGAGGCAACCGGTTTTTCTCTATCGTCCCCGCGCGCAGTCAACGCGCAGTCAAGCTGCGGGCGCGGGCGTCCGGTGATTGGACAGGGCGATCACCGGGCCGGGTCGGGCCGGGCAGGAACACCCCGGCGGCGATACGACGGCGAAGCCGCGCGCCGCGGTTCGCAGTCGTATCACGGGTTGCGCCAAGTTGTAGAACGCGGTCACGATCAAGGGCGCGGCGCTGCCGGTGGCGGCTTCGGGTTCTAGGCGCGCCACGTCCGTCAGGGTGTGGAACATGCCGTGTTCGGGGCAGCGGATGGCGACACATCCCGCCGGCCCGAGGTGCATTACTTCGGCCACCGGCACACCAAGGGTCCGGGCGATGGTTTCACGCTCCTGTCGGGTCGACAGCGGTCCGCTCAGGACGATGCCGCGCAGGCTGCCGCTGGCGGGTCGGACGATCCTACCCGTTCTGCCTGTCGAGTCTGACATGTCGGGTTGCCGTTGCGCCCCGGAAGGTGCCACCGATTGCGCCAGCGCCAGGGCGGTCCGCACCGTCGTCCACAGCGTAAGGTCCGGCATGTCAGCAAGCGCGGCCCAGATGTCAACAGGCGGGCTGTCACAACCCAGCCCTGCCTGGGACGCATTGGCGCGATCGATCAGCACAAGCTCTCGCTTCGGGAGGGTCGCACCGGCCCACAGCAGCGCGCGGCGGCGGACGGCGGCGTCGACTTGGGCGGCAAACCGGGTTTGCTGGCTTGCCAAGGTCAGGGTCAGGGTCTGCTGCCCGTCGGCGCCAGGCGCCCGATGCGCGTTCGGGGCAGGCAAGGAAGAGACGCTGGCGGGGATCGCAACCGCCGGTGCTACCATTCCGTGACGCTCTGGCCAGTCGCGCGCGGTAAAGTCCAGCCTGCGTGCGTCGTATTCGGCCAGGGACACCACCGAATCCAGGTTCGACGCCGGCGCGGCGCGGTAGGCGGGCACGTTGGCGCGCGCGTGGTCGAGCAGCTCGGCCTCGACGGCAGCGGCCTGCTGCGCGCGCGCGGCCTCGGGCATCAGGTCGGCCTCGTGCATCATGGATTCAAGGATCGCCGCCATGTCGCGCGGTGGGGTGAAATGCCCCGCGACGCGGTCCGGGGCAACGGCCTCGGCGGCATTGCGGCTGGTGTTGGCGGCGGGGGCCAGTGCCGTCGCGGTGGGCAGATCTTCCAGCCGGTCCAGAACGGCCAGCACCCCCCTTGCCAGCGCGTCGGCATAGGGCTGTGGGGCCGACCGCCAATAGGCCGTGCCGACGCTGGTGGTGTTGGCCTCGATGATGCGTGGCCCCGTGTCAGAGAACATTACATCGATGCTGGCATAGCCGACCCCGTGCGGCAGCATCGCGCGACCGGCAACGACCACCATCTGTTCGACCTCCGGGGTCAACTTCGCCGTCCACTGGCCACGCGGGCCGATCATCTGCCAGTTCGCTGCGGTGATGGCACGGGTGTCCAGCCAGGTAGCCCCCAGGACCTGGTCGGCAAAGATGTCGATCTTCAGCGTACGGGGATCACCGTCGAGCGGCCGCATCGCCACGTCACAGGACGGATCGAATTCCAGTGGCAGGGGCGCGCCAACGGGCAGCAGGGCGATCCCGGCGCGGCGAAAGGACCAGTCAAGCTTGACCACCGCCGCATCGCTGTTCCAGTTGCGGCACAATGTAGCCAGGTCGGCGGTGCTGTTCGGCGTGCCGTAGTCCTGAACGGGCAGGCCCGCCTGCGCCAGGACGTCCAACCGCGTGCGGCGGTTCAGCGTGCGCAGGCCCAGGACCTTTTGATCCCCGACCAGGCAATCCAGCGGAACCGTCTGCCCGAGGATCAGCAGATCGGACGCGTCCGGGGCGCTGCTCCAGCGGTCGAAGTGAATGACCTCCACGCCGCTGCGTCGCAGGGCTGACACGGTCGCGGCGCGGTCCGGTGACAGATCGCGCGGGTCCTGTGACAGGTCGAACCATGCCAGGCGAATGGGGGCCTCCGTAGGCGGAATGGGGGCGTTGGCGAAGCGCCGGCGGTAGCCGCATCGGCCGACCCGCCAGGCGCGGTGGTCAGTAGAAGGTAATAGGAATTTTGTACTTGGGATTGGGCACGAAGGGCGTGTCCAGGGTGCCGGATTTCAGTGACTGGAAATATCCGTTGCGCGGGGCCGAGGCGCCGGTGCGGATGCGCGGATCGTTGGTCCGGTTGATGTCCTTCAACGACAGGCCGTCATTGCCAAAGAACACGGTGGCACCAAGCGACGCGGTCATCTCGCCTTCGAAGCCGCCGATCGTGGCGGACACGGCCATCGGGACGGAACCCATGCCGTAGAGGTGCTGCACACCGATGCTGCCGCTGGTCTTGTCATAGGCGCGTTCCGCGCTGGCGGTCAGCATGGTGTTGTCCGAGATGTAATAATCCAGATCCACGGTTGCCGAGCCGAATGTCTTGGTCTGGCCTGCGCCGCTGACCTTGTCCTTGCCGGCGAACATCGCAAACGTGAAGTTGCCGGAGTACAGTTCCGCCTCGACACCCAGGCGGTCGTTGTGGGCGGTGCCCAGGTTGGTGTCGACGTTGACCCGGTGGGCGTAGATGCCCAACAGGTAACGGTTCGGGTCACGCGTGAACAGGTGCAGGCCGACGCCTTTGGACCCGTCCACGCGGCCATTGTCGCCCGTTGCATTGTCGGCGCTGAAATCCAGCTGTGCCCCGACACGCGCGCCCAGCGGCACGCTCATCGCGCCCGATACATAGCCGCCTTCGGGTGCGTCATTGCCGTTGCTGGCCAGGTAGCCAAAGGTGAGTTTTCCGTTCAAATTGCGAACAGCCGGAAGCCCTTGCTCCTGCGCCAACGCGGCAGATGGCAAGTTGATGGCGAATACGCTTGCACCCGTCATGAGGGCGGCAACGGTGCCAAATGATTTGTTCATGTCCATTTGCGGAAGGTAACCCCGCGTCAGCAGGGAGCACAGAGGCACCTGCGCGGAGCTTTCATTTCAGCCGAGGAAATCGGAAGAATGTGGCCTAAATGTGTCAAATAATCCCCGTTTCTGGCGATGGGCCGAGCCGATCGCGGAATTTCCGGCTGTGACTATTGCCAGTCAAGGCAGGTGGCTGTCGCCCTAGGTGTTTAGGGTCAGGACTCACAGCCAGAACATGACAGTTGCGGCGATGCAGATTGCGGAGAGGAAGAGCTCGCCGCATCTGTCGTAGCGGGTGAACGAGGTTCCTTCGGCCCGGTCTTCAAATCCTCTACCGTCGCACGCTTGCGCCACTTCGCGACGGTTTTCGGGTTGAAAATTGTATGCTGGCTTGTAGCCGGGGATCCAATTTTCGCCGAGGCCCTTCAGCACCGCGCTGATGTTCTGATGCTTGAACTCGATCGAACCTTCCGCTCGGCTCCGCAAAAGGGGCATCAAACTGCGCCGGTGCTGAGCCTTGTTGTAGGAACGGCCCGCCATGTCCTCGGCCAGCATCGCGAAGTAATCCGCGACGATCAGGTCGTTTTCTTCATCGGTCCAGGGCCCATTCGACGTGCCGCCAGGCTACGAGCGGAAAGTCTGTTTGCCATCAACGACTTCTCGCGGCAGTTCGCACCGTTTCGAAGAACCACGCCGCCTTCGAGTGTCTCCGTTTGTTTTGAAAAGCGGTCGAACCGGCCTCAACCGCAGCGCAATTCATTTTCGACAAGCAGCTGAAAAGACAGACAGTTTTGAATGCGTCTCGATTTGGATGAAGGGCGGGTGGAAAGAGACCCGGGGCGTTCGGAAACCAATTTCTGGCCAACGGCCAGTCTCCGAAAGTCGGATGGCTCCGCTAAACCCCTTTGAACCAATAAGAAAAAGGCCCCGCTGGGGTCTCGTCTCGGGTTCGCGAATGGTTTGTGGCGGAGGGGATGGCCTGATATCCAATCTTCTCCACCCTAAGTCATTGTTTTAAATCATTTCGCGTACCCTCGACGGAATGGCGTGACCCGCGCTCTTGTCTTGACCCCAACTGGGTTCAGAGCTGTGACGCCCAGCGGGGGTGCTGGTCGTCCACGACGAACGGATGCGCGTGGCGCCGCGCGCCCTTGAGATGGGGGTGGTCGAGCGGCAGGTTGTCGTGGCTGTGCTCGAGGATCTCTGGATCCTCCTGCGGCCAGAGACTAAGGGCCGATAGCGCGCCAATGCCCGCCAGTGCGGCCAGCGCCCCGAGGGCCGCGACCGGCCCGAACTGCGTCATGAGCCAGCCGGAAAGCGGATAGGTCACGAGCCAGCAAGCATGGCTGAGCGCGAACTGGGCGGCGAAGAGCGCAGGGCGATCCTCCGGGTGGGCGGAACGCCGCAGCAGGCGGCCTGACGGGGTGAGGACCGCCGAATACCCCAGGCCTACCAGCAGCCACGCGCCGAGGAGGACGGGCCAGTTGAGCCCAAGGGCGGCGACCTCTCCGGCGAGACCGAGGAGCGTCAGCACCATGAGCGCGGCGCCGGCGACCATCACCGGCCGGTCCGGCACGCGGTCGAGCAGCTTCGGCAGCGCGAGTGCGGCCAACATCGAGCCCGCGCCGAAGGCGAACAGCGTCCAGGCCAGCGCGGATGCGTCCAGCCCCAGCGTGCTGCGCACCAGCACCACCGAATTGACAAGCACCATCGCGCCCCCAGCGGCGGCGGCGAGGTTCAGCGCCAGAAGCCCACGCAGGCGCGGCGTCGCGAGGTAGATGCGAATGCCGCGCGTCGTCCGGTCGTAGATGCCGCGCGGCTCGGACGGTTTCGGCGAAGGCAGCAGGACCGAGACGACCAGCGCCGCGGAGGCGGCAAACCCCACCACTGTTCCGAGAAAGAGGGAGTTGTAGCTCATTACCGCAAGCAGGAGCCCGGCCAGCATCGGGCTGACGATGTTCTCGAGGTCATAAGCCAGCCGCGACAGTGAAAGCGCCCGCGTGTAGCGCGCCTCGTCCGGCAGCACGTCCGGAATGGTCGCCTGGAAGGTCGGCGTGAAGGCGGCCGAGGCCGATTGCAGCAGGAAGATCAGAATGTAGACCTGCCAGACCTCGGTGACGAAAGGCAGGCAGAGCGCCGCGCCCGCCCGCACCAGGTCAAGTGCCACCAGGAACACCCGCCGGTTCACCCGGTTCGCGAACGCGCCGGCGATGGGGGCGATGCCGACATAGGCCACCATCTTGATGGTGAAGACCGTGCCCAGCACCATCGCCGCGTTGTCGCCCGCCAGATCGTAGGCCAGAAGCCCGAGCGCAACGGTGGCGAGACCTGTGCCCAGAAGCGCCACGACCTGCGCGGCGAAGAGATGGCGATAGGTACGGTCGGCAAGGACTTCCAGCACGGGGGCCTCAAAGGTAACGGGAGATGGTTTTCAGTTCATCGCGGTCCGAGAACGAGTGATCGACATCAAGGCAATGGTCCAGGTGATCGTGGATCAGCGCCCGCTTGGCGTTGACCACCGCCCTCTCGACCGCGTGAAGCTGCTGCGCGATGTCGAGGCAGGGCTTGCCCGCCTCGATCATGTCGATCACGGCACGAAGATGCCCATCGGCGCGCTTCAGCCGTGCGACGAGGGCGGGATGGGTTGCATGGACATGGGGCTTTGTCATAGAAAGACGCTATCCTCCCCAGGGGGATAGAGCAAGATGGCTCCATGAATGGGCCGCGACGACGAGCGGGCGGACAGGCAAGATCGATGGCACCTCTGCGGACATTTGGACGACAAGCCTTTGCGGCGCTCCTGTGCGTGTCGCTGGTGGTCTGGTCCGTCATGCCGGCCGCGACCCATGCGCCGACTGTTTTCGAGACGATCCAGGATCATCTGGAGATGATCGCCGATCACGGCCATTCGCATGGGTTCGAGGAAGATCTCTACTGGGCCATGCACGGTCACAGCCACGAGACTGCCGACCACGATCACAGCAAGGCATTCCTGTCGCTGGGTCACGGGGGCCAACTGGTTTTTGCGCAAAGGGATGCGTGGCGGCTCCGGACATCACCGGACGGACCCCACCGCACCTTCCGGATCGAACGCCCTCCACGTGCCTGATCGGCGTCGCGCATCGCGCGGCATACCGATCCTTCAACAGCACAACGGAGATCTATTCATGACTTCAGGCTATTGGGGCTTGCGCGCGCTGGCATCGCGCCGCGCCGTCGCCCTGACCCTTGCAGTGCTCGCGCTCTACGCATCCAGCGTGGCGCAGGTGCTCGCCCACAACGTCACCGAAGGTGACGCGGGCTACATCCAGGAAATCTGGGGGGTGCACATCACCTCCTTCATATATCTCGGCGCCAAGCACATGGTGACGGGATACGACCACATCCTGTTCCTGCTTGGCGTCGTCTTCTTCCTCTACCGGATGAAGGACGTGGCCATCTACGTCAGCATCTTCGCCATTGGCCACTCGGTCACGATGCTGGCGGGCGTCTGGTTCGGCTGGGGCATCAACGCGTATATCATCGATGCCATCATCGGCCTGTCGGTGGTCTACAAGGCGCTCGATAACCTCGGGGTTTACCAGCGCTGGTTCGGGTTCCAGCCCAACACCAAGGCCGCGACGCTGATTTTCGGGCTGTTTCACGGCACCGGGCTCGCCACCAAGATCCTTGAATACGAGATCGCGGAAGACGGGCTCCTGGCCAACCTTCTGGCCTTCAACGTGGGCGTCGAAGTCGGGCAACTTCTCGCGCTGTTCGTGATCCTGATCGTCATGGGATACTGGCGCAGGAGCCCGAAGTTCATGACCCAGGCAACCTACGCAAACATCATCATGGTCCTTCTTGGCGTCCTGCTGACCTATCAGCAGATCGCCGGATTCATCGCCAGCACATAAAGATCGGAAAGAACAATGCACAACGCACCGAAACCCAACATCGAAGACCTGCCAACACCGGCTCAACTGCGCCGCTCGACGATCATCGCCGGCATCGGGGCCGTGGCCATTGGCCTGATGGTCTATCTTCCCGCCGAATATGGCACGGACCCGACAGGCGTGGGCAGCATTCTGGGCTTGACCGATATGGGCGAGATCAAGACCCAGCTTGCGGAAGAAGCGGAGGCGGACCGGTTGCTGGACCTCGAGGCTGCCGGAGGCGATCAGTCCTCGAGCCTGCTCGGCGATATCTTGGGCATGTTCGTCGGGGCGGCCCACGCTCAGGACGCGGAGGTGTGGCGCGACGAGACAAGCTTCACGCTGGCGCCCGGCGACACTGCGGAATGGAAACTCGTCATGACCGAGGGACAGGCCGCGCAATACCGCATGTTGGTCGAAGGCGGACGGATCAACTTCGACTTGCACGGCCATGGTGGTGGCCAATCGGTTACCTATGAACGAGGCCGTGGCTCGACGGGGGACGAAGGCGAGATCGTCGCCGCTTTCGACGGTGAGCACGGCTGGTTCTGGCGCAACCGCGACAGCGAGGCCGCCATCGTGACCGTTCAGGTGCGCGGCGAATACGCCGAGTTCCGCAACGCAAACTGACCCCTTCCACGACCGGCGGCGCGTCATCGGCGCGCCGCCCTTTGCCCCTAGGCGAGTCCCGCAAGGTGCAAGGCGACACCCAGTAGCGCCGCGCCGCCGAGCACCGTGGCCATCCCCAGCTTCAGTCGGAATACCGCCAGCAGCGCCAGACCGGTCAGCGCGGCGGCGGCCCAGTCGACCGCTCCGGGAACCGGAAGCTCCATCGACAGGGGCCCGGCCTCAACCCGAACGACCTCCTGCCACACGACATGAACGGCGAACCAGATCGCGAGGTTCAGGATCACGCCGACGACCGCCGCCGTCACCGCCGACAGGGCTGATGCCAGCGCGGCGTTCTTGCGCAGCTTCTCCATCCACGGCGCGCCGAGGAAGATCCACGCAAAGCACGGCGCGAAGGTGACCCAGGTCGCGAGCAGCCCTCCCAGCGTACCGGCCACCAGTGGCGCGGCCCATCCGGCCTCGCGGAAGGCGCCCATGAAGCCCACGAACTGCAACACCATGATCAGCGGTCCGGGCGTGGTCTCGGCCATGCCGAGGCCGTCCAGCATCTCCCCCGGGGCGAGCCAGCCGTAGGTGCCGACCGCCTCCTGCGCCACCCACGCCAGCACCGCGTAGGCGCCGCCGAAGGTCAGCACGGCGAGCTTCGAGAAGAAGGTGGCGATGTCGGCAAATACGCTGCCCGGCGCCAGGAGCATGAGCGCGCCGACCGGCAGCAACCAGAGCACCAATGCTCCCACACCGGCCCGGAACGCCCCGGACATCGCGGCGCGTCCGCCGAAGGTCGTCTCCTCGCCCAGCAGGGTCGCGGAATCCTCGACATGGGTCTTGCCGACGGCCCCGTGCCCGCCGCCCGCCCGGAACGCCGCGTGGCCAGCGCGCGCGCCTGCCCAGCCGACCAGTGCGGCCGCGAGCACGATGGCCGGAAACGGCACGCCGAAGGCGAAGATCGCCACGAAGGACGCCGCGGCGATGGCCTGCATCGCCGGGTTCTTCAAAGCGCGCCCGCCGACCCGAACCACGGCCTGGACGACGATGGCGAGCACCGCCGCCTTAAGCCCCAAGAACAGACCCGAGACGATGCCGACATCGCCGAAGGCCGCGTAGACCCAGCTCAGTGCCATGATGGCAAGGACACCCGGCGCGATGAACAGGAGGCCTGCCACCAGCGCGCCGCGCACCCCGTGCATCAGCCAGCCGATATAGGTGGCAAGCTGCTGCGCCTCCGGCCCCGGCAGCAGCATGCAGAAGTTCAGCGCGTGCAGGAATCGCCCGTCGCCGAGCCAGCGCTTTTCCTCGACGAGAATCCGGTGCATCACCGCGATCTGTCCGGCAGGCCCGCCAAAGGAGAGGGCTGCGATGCGGGCCCAGACCCGGGCCGCCTCTGACAGGGTCGGGTAGCCCGGCAGTGCCGTCTGGGGCCTGTCGCCGCGTTCGATTGCCACGTCGGTCATGCCGCACCGCCCGTCCGGTTGGTCGGCCAGTTGTGCGTCTCATCGGTTGCGTCGCGGCACCAGCGATAGAAGGCGTCATATAGAGCCATCCCGGCCTCGAGCTGCTCCAGATCGTCCGCGTACATCGGCGACAGACCCAGTAACGCTGCCAGCAGCGCGGGCGCTTCGGGCGCAAGCTCGGGCCGGGCAGTGTCGGCGCTGCGGACGATGGCGGCGAGCCGATCGAGCGCGGGGGTCCTCAGCCCGAGTTCCGCCAGCATGACATCGAAGGTGCAGAGCTCCCCGCGATGGCTCCAGAACGTGTCCTCGACGTCGAATGGCATGGCGCCATAGGTTTCGGCCACGCTGGTGATCTCGGCGGGCGCGACGTAGAGAAACACTGCACGCGGATCGATGAAGCGGCGGAT
Organism: Sagittula salina; assembly: GCF_017813235.1. Lineage (GTDB taxonomy): Bacteria > Pseudomonadota > Alphaproteobacteria > Rhodobacterales > Rhodobacteraceae > Sagittula > Sagittula salina. Next base: position 15,797 of record NZ_JAGISH010000025.1, on the reverse strand, counting down.
GAGCCAGGGACAGGCGATGCGGTCCACCTTGGGGCGCGCGCGGGTCACCCCGACGCTTCGGCCCTGTCCGTCGCGGGCGGTGATCTTGCCGGGATCGACCAATGGCAGCCCGGCCGCACGCCAGGCTGCGTGACCGCCCTCCAGGTACCCGGCGGCAATGCCGCGGCTGCGGAGAAGTGCCGCGAGTCCCTGGCTGCGCCCATGACCCTCGGCGCATATGGCGACGACCGGACCGGACAGGGTGTCCGTCAGCCGATCCAGCGTGTCCGGCGCCATGTCGGCATCGGTCAATGCACGCGCGCCCGGAAAAAGGCGCGGGTCTTCGGCGCGAACGGGGTCGCGGCGGTTGTCGAGGAGAATGGGACACCGGGCGGTGCCGTGCAGCTTGGCGAGCTTGTCAGGAGCAATGGCGTCGGGCGCAGGCATGTGCGTTCCTCCGAAAAATTCGGGTTGATGTGGAACGCGAGCTTCGGCTGTCGCCTCGTGGGGAGATCGCGGATCCCCATACCATCACGATCGCGTAAGAATGTGGTATTGTCAATTCATGTGCCGCAGGCATGCGCCTGGTCGCGCATGACGGCATAGTCGCTCAGCATCTCCGCAATGGCCGAGCCATCCGCCAGCAAGGTCAGTTCCTCGGCCGCCCGCGCCTGAAACTCCCGGCTGTACTCGACCACGGGCGGACATGTCCCGATGGCGCGCCCGTCAGAACTCACCGTTGCGCAGCCGCTCAGCAAGCCCGTCGCGATCGCGAGGGCGGCGAGCCGCCGCTTCCAGCATCCGGCGTTGGACGTCATTAACCTTCTCCGTGGTCTCAAGGTGTTCGGCAAGGCGTCCTGTTCGCTCGCCTGGCCGCCGCAGCGAAAGCAGGAACAGGAGCACGGCGAGGACGATGGCGCCGTCGCGCAGCGCCGCCCGCACCCAAGGGCTGGCCGCGATCCCGGTGAGGAGTACGGCGATCAACGCCGCCCCCGTTTTCAATCGTCGGGTGGGCTTTCGATCAAGGTCAAATCGGGGACCTTCGTTTGCGTGAGCATGATCTGTCTCGTGGAATGAGAATGTCTGGGCGCCGCCAGGCGAATTGCGCCGGGAGCGTTACTTCTCCCGGCGCGCGCTCCGCCTGACCTTCTTGCTGCAATGAGGACACGCTCATCCCGGCCGGGCCGCGCGCGGCGAGCCACGCCAGCACCGGTCCCGAGACGAAGAGCGATGATCCCGTCGCGATCACAACGCCCGCGATCATCGACCAGGCGAAGCCTGCAACGGCTGGCCCACCCCAGATCGCCATCGGCAACAGCGCGGCCAGTGTCGTGCCGGAGGTGAAGATGCAGCGCGCCAGGACCTGGTTCAGGCTGCGGTCGATAACATCGGACAGCGGCTCGTCGCCGCCACCCCGCAGGTGCTCTCGGATCTCCGAAAACGAAAAACCCGCCTCGAGGGCGGGTCATTGCGGGCTGATGAATGGGGATGGGGCGCGGCTACGGGCCGGCGCCGAAGATCTTGAGCTTGATGGCGATGCCCGTGAGCAGCGCCAGCATCACGCCGGTGGTGATCATGCGGACGGCGGTTTGCATGGCGGTCGGCGCACCAGCCGGACGCAGTCGAGCAAGGATCGCAGGTCGCGGATATCGAGCGCTGCCTCTTCACCGTCGAGGCCAAAATCGGCGAGTGCGCGTTTCGCACCTTTCTCGGCGGCCTGGCAGAATGCTGCGCCTGTGCCTGCCGGGCGCTGGCGGGACGGATGGGGCTGCCGGATCGCCAACCGGCGGATCGAGCGGCTCAGGCGCTCCCCGAAATACGAATGCGTCCACCTGAACGCCTTCGAGGGCGTTTCGGAAGCCCGGGATGGACTTGGTTTCTGAGGTCGCTCTTGCAGCGAGAGGCGCCCGCGGTCGTCGCATGGATTGCCGACGCCGGACGAGGCCCGTGGCAGCGGGATCACGCAGACAAAGGGCTCCGTCTGAAGCAAGATCAATGCCCTGGTTGGGCCTCGCGGCAAACGGGTGGTAAAACCGGATCACCTCCCGCCGGGCTGGTCCGCGCGATGCATGCCGCCTTGCACCCGGTCTTGTGCCGGCCCCCCGTGCGCCACAATCTGCGGCGGGACGCTCGATCCTCCCCGCTCTGGAAAGGGGGCCGCCGGCGCGACCCAATGTCAGATGTTGCCAAGAGGCCATTGCCGAGCCGATCATGCCGGAGCTATCAATTGCCCAGCGACTGGAGGAATTGACATGAACAAGAACTTCCTGCTTGGAACGTTGGTCACGGCGGGCGCGGCGCTGCTCATTCCGGGCGTGGCTCAAGCGGTGGGACGGGCGGGACGGCCGCTGGTACGGGCCGCGATGCGCTCCGGCAGCACCGCTTTCGAAGAATTCGGCAAGGCCGGCGCCGAGGCCTACGAACACATCGAAGACATCGTCGCCGAGATCCGCGAGGAGAACGAAGCGCGCAGGCGCGCGGCCGCGGAGACCGCAGCCAGCGAAGCCGCTTCCCCCAAGGCCGCGGCTGGGGCCGGCCATGCCGACTGAGGCGGCGCACCCGCCGCATGTCCTTGTAAAGGCACGCCTCGCCCATCGATCCGAGCGGCGCCTTCGCCTGCGTCTGGCCGAGCCGCCCGGCAGCGCCGCAAGGGACATCGCCGATGCCGTTGCGAGGGTCGAGGGTGTGGCGCGCGCCCGAATAAGGCCCAATACGTCGAGCGTCATCATCGACACGCTGGCGCCGGCGGAAACGGTCCTGAAGACGTTGCAGGACAGCGGCGTGTTCAAGTTGCTGCCGGCTGTCAAGCCTGTGCCGGTGGCCCAGGCGATCAGCCTGGGGCTGACACGCGCGGACATGGCCATCGGCCATCAGACCGAGGATGCGCTGGACCTGCGCACCGTGTTTGGGTTGGCTCTGCTGGCTGCCGCCGGGGGGCAGTTGGTCCGTGGCCGGATTGCCGGTCCGGCGCTCACGCTGGGGATGTCTGCCTATTCGCTGCTTGCGCCGCGCAGGTAACCGCGCCGCGCGGGCGCCTAGGCCAGATCGTTCGCCAGCGACGGCGCGTCCCAGGGCAGTTCCATGTCGTCGCGTCCGATCTGGCCGCAGCTCGCGAGGTCCTGGTAGAACCGTCCGCCCCTGTCCCCGGGAAGCGACCAGAGGCCGAACCGCTCGGCAATCGCCGCAAGGCGGAAATCGACCCGGTCCTGCAGCAGCCTTTTGATATCGACATCGGGCATACGGCCGCTTTGCCAGGTATCCACCTCGATGCTGACAGGGGAAGCATCGCCCGGCACCCAAGTAAGTTGCACCTCGCATTCACGCGCAAGGCCCGCCGCGATCACGCCCCGTGCCGCGTGGCGTGCCGCGTAGTCCGCCACCCGGTCGATACGCGACGGGTCCTTGCCGCTGAGTGCTGACCCGCTGTGCCGCACGAAACTGCCATAGCCGTCCTGACCGGTCTTTCGACCGGTCAACCCGGTATGCACCGCGGGACCGACCGGGCCGAGACCGTCCTGGACCGACAGCCACAGATCGGGCGCCGCCTCCAGACCCTGCGCTTCGAGCGTTGGGCCGATCACCTCCTCGCGAAGGAGGCTCTCCAGGCTGGCCTCGGGGATCTTTGTCTCGGTCGCGAGTGCCAATGTCACAGCGGTGACCTCCATGGCGTGTCGGTCCTCGAACCGAACGGCCACCTGCGCCTTCGCGTCCGGCAGGAGCCATCCGCGCCGACCATCGACGCGTGCGGCCCACATCAGCCGTGCCATCCGCCGTGCCAACATGACGGGCGCGGGCATCGCTCCCGGTCCTTCGCAGGCGTAGCCGATGGCCGTCACCATGTGGCGTGGCAGTCCCTTTGCGACCTGTTCCGGGGTCAGGGCGGCGTCCTGCGCCACGTCCAGGATCACTGACATGCGATCCTTGTCTCCTCCGTTGTAGCCGGCCGCTGCAACCACGCGTCGCACCAGGGCGGCCAGGTCCGCCGATACCGGGGCGCCCGACCGAACCGCGAGGAAGGCCACGCCCGAGGCGATCGCGCATTCCGCGTTGACACCCCCGCGATTGCCCTCGGTCAGCCAGGCATCGACCACCGCATCGCTGATCTGGTCGCACAGCTTGTCCGGGTGTCCCATGGTCACCGCGTCCGAAGTCATGACGAAATTTCTCATGGTCGCCCCTCAACCTCATCCAGCCGCAGAAACAGTCCCCTCCGTATCAGCACCGAAGCGGCAGGGGCTGCCGCACACCCAAGCGCCACGGCCGCCGCGCCCGGGCCGATCTGCGCGATCCCCATCAGGCGCCGAAGCGGCGTCACGAAGAACGGCAACACCGCCAAACCCGAGGATACCAGCACGGCCGTGTCCAGCGCTCGGTTTTCCAACAGCCGTTCAGGCCGCAGGTGGCGCACGTCAGACCGCTGGCAGAAAAGCGTGTACAGCAGTTGACCCAAGGACAACGACAGGTAGGTCATGCTGCGCGTCTGCGGTCCGGGACCAAAGCGGGCCAATCCCACGAAATGCGATGCCAGCGTCGCGACCGCGATCCCCGAGGAATCGATCAGCATCCGGCGAAAATGCGCGGGCGGGATGATCGGCTCGTCGGCGCCGCGCGGCGGCTGGTCGAGAATGTCGTCGTCGGGATCGGCCAGCGCCAGCCCCAGCCCCGGCAAGACGTCGCTGACGAGGTTGATCCACAGCAGTTCCATCGGGGTTTCCAGTTCTCCGGGACCATGCGCCGCCTCGATGATCCCAACGGCGATCTCCGACAGGTTGGTGGTGACCAGGAACTCCAGCGCGCGGCGGATGTTGCGATAGACCGTGCGGCCCTGGGCCACGGCATCGGCCAGCGTCCCGAGCGCGTCGTCGCGGATGACGACGTTGGCCACCTCGCGCGCGAGGTCGGCGCCGCTTGCCCCCATGGCGATGCCCACATCCGCCGTCTTCAGCGCCGGGCTGTCGTTCACCCCGTCGCCGGTCATGCCAACGACAAGACCGGTGCGTTGCAGGGCGCGGATGATCGTCTGCTTGTGCTCGGCGCTGACGCGCGAAAAAACGTGCGTCTCGAGGGCCACGGCGCTCAGCAGGTCGGGCGGCATGTTGCCCAGTTGCGGCGCATCGACGATCCGCAGCGGCGCGCCGGCCGAAAGGTCAAGCTGTTCGGCGATGGCGCGGGCGGTCGCGGTCTGGTCGCCGGTGATCATGATTGTGCGCAGTCCCGCCCGGTGCATCGCACCGACAAAGGCGGGCGCGTCGCTGCGCAGCGGGTCGATCATTCCCAGCAGACCGTGCCAGGTCAGTCCGTTCGGAGCCTCGGGCGTCTCGGGACAGGGGCCTTCGGCGAAGGCCAGCACGCGCGCCGGGCGCCCCGCCATGCGGTCGTTCAGGGCGAGGATGCGCGCCCGGTCGACCTCTGTGAGAGTGCGGGGGCCGTTCTCCGACATAACGTGGTCACACATTTCCAGCACCCGTTCAGGCGCCCCCTTGACCACCATGACCGGGTGTGCGCCTTCGTGCAGCGAGCCGGTCCACGGCCGGCGGAGCGTCCGGTCGACCCGTTGCGTCACCGGCGCTTCGTGCAGCAAGGCATCGGGAACCTGGCCAAGCGACAACGCGAAGTCCAGCACCGCGCGCTCCGTTGCGGAAGATCCGAACGCGCGCCCATCGTTGACCTCGGCAAGGCTGGCCAAGGCGGCCAGCCGGGCCAGCAGAAGCAACTTCGGATCCCCGGTCGCGTCCACCTCCTGCATGCCCGCGGCCGCCAGTTCCACGGACAGGCGATTCTGCGTCAACGTGCCCGTCTTGTCGACACAGATCACCTGCATCGCTCCCAGAGCCTCGACCGCGCCCAGTTCGCGCACGAGGATGCCGCGCCTCTGCATTCGTTTAAGACCCAGCGACATCGTGGTGGTGGCAACCACCGGCAATCCTTCGGGCACCGCCGCCACGGCCAACGCCAGCGTGTCCTTCAGTATCTCCGTCAATGCAAGCCCGCGCGCCCATCCCACTCCGAAGAACAGCGCGCAGGCCGCCAGGGAGAGTTTCGCCAGCCGTTCCCCCAGGGCATCGAGTTCGGCCTCGACCGGTGCTCGCGGGCGCTCTGCCTGGCCGCTGAGCAGGGCAACCCGGGCGGCCGCCGTCCGCGCGCCGGTCGCCACGACCAATGCGCTCCCGCTGCCCTCGGCCACCAAGGTTCCGGCATGCAGCATGGCGGTCCGGGCGCCGATGGGGGCGTCGGCGGAGAACGGCGCGTCGTGCCGCTTCGAAACCGCCTCGGATTCGCCGGTCAGGATGGACTCGTCGACCATCAGCCCCCGCGATGCGATCAGCCGGGCGTCCGCCGCCACCTGAAGTCCCGGACGCACAAGCAGGATGTCCCCGGTCACCACGGCCCGGCCGGGCACCTGCACCTCGACGCCGTTGCGCAGCACCGGAACGGGCATGCCGCCGACCCCCATCAGACTGTTGATCGCCGCCTCGGCCTGCCCCTCGGTGACAAAGCCGAAGACGGAATTGATCGCCACGACGGTCATTGTCGCGAGGGCATCCGCCGCGCCGCCGGTGGCCAGAGATACCAGCGAGGACACACCCAGCATCGCGATGGGAAGCGACTGGAATTGCCTTGCGAAAAGCGCAAGTTGCGAGCGGCGCTCGTCCTCCGGCAGGCGGTTCTCGCCCTGCCGGGCCAGCCTGACCCCGGCCTCGGCGGCGCTCAATCCCCGTGTGACATCCGCCCCGTGCAATTCGACCAGGTCGTCCAGAGGCAGGGCCTGCCCCGCCTCCAGGGGTGCAGCCTGTTGCAGCCGCGGTCCCTCTTCTCCGGCGAGCGCCCGCGCCAGCACGTCCCGCACAAGCCCGATGACGTCTTTGCCGCGGGTTTCCGCGCGCAGATGGAGCAGGACGCTTCCGGTCGTGGCGCGCGCCTCGACCCGGTGACATGTCCCGGTCGACGCCAGCAGCGCCTCCACGCGCCGGCACAGCTCCGGCGCTGCGCGGAGACCGTCGACGCGCAGTCTTGTCCGCCCTTCGCGGGTTTCGTGCACGAGGCGTATTCCCTGGTCACGGGGCAAGCGCGGTTCCCCCTCGACACTGACGGTTCAACTTCTCCCGCCGCACGCCGGATCGATGTCGGCGCGGCGACGTTCGGCGGCAAGGCATCCACCACCCCGACCCTTCGTGAAGCCGTGGCGCATGCCGCAGGCGCGGGCGCTTATCCGCGCTTGGCGTCTCGAGTGGCACACGCCGCTCCTTTCCTGAAATGCACTCCTACGCGCGTACGAAGCGTCTTGGCCGATCCAGCGCAAGGGAACCATTCCATGTTTTGACAGCGTGGCCCTTGATCGCTGTCAAACACCAGATCGCGACATGATGACGACATCCGCCCGGTCTTTCACCCCGTCTTCCGCGCGAAGCCGCAAGAGGCTGGCAGAGCTCGGCTTGTGACGTCATGATGTAATTAAGCCATGACGTCACAAGTCGAGGCAACTGCGGTCATGCCGAAATCGAACAAGGCGCACGAAGACGAAATGAAGAAGACGTCGCTCCGTCTTCGTCGGAAGACGCTGAAGGCGCTCAGGATCCGCGCGATCGAGGAAGACACAAGCATTCAGAAGCTCATAGAGCGCCTGATCGAAAACTATATCGACGAAAGCCGAAAGTAGAATAATGGTGAATGACAAGGGCTATCTGGCCTTGCCGCTCGAAGCGGCAGAGCAGGTGACGGTGACGCCCATCGGAAACCTGACGCCTGTCGTGACGCGCACCGAAGAGACCGTGGCCATTGCCGCGATGGACACCTTCGATGAGGAGTTGGCGGCCCGGAACATGCTGCTGCTCGAGCGCGGCGCCGTCCCGGACCTGCACGTCCCTGACGGCGCCTTGCTGACGCAGGAGGCGATGCGGGGGGCCGGATCTTCGCCATGAGGCGGCCGAGATGGGGTTCTTCGACTTGTGCCAGGCGGCCGGAGCGGTCCTTGGCCGGAAAGCCCCAGGGATTGATCGTCTGGCAGACGAAGGCGCGATAGGGATCGCCATCAGAGTGGGCGAGTTCCTCGAGATGGGCGCGGACATGGGCCTCCAGAACCTTCTGCATGGCCGCCGTCTCGATGGTCACCTCGTGGCCTACCGCTTCGCTGCATGAGACCGTCAACTCCGCCGCCATCAGCGCAGCCAACCGCGCCGGCCAGTTCACCCACGCGTCGCGTTCCTCGCGCGCGAGCCGGAAGACCAGCGCCGTGGCGCGGTCGCGATCGACGAGCTCGCCCTTCAGCTTCGCGAGCCGGATGCGCCGCTCCTGCGCCTTCAGCACCTCATGCGCCGTCTTCGCCTGCAGGAACGTCGTGCCGCCGCCCGTCACGGGTGCGGCGAGACCCTGTTCTTTCAGCGTGTCGCCAACGGCTGAGAGGGCCGCTTCTATAGCCTGCCGCGCGATTGACGCCGCGCATGGCAACGACGCCGATGCCGCTGTCCCGCATGGGGCGGCGGATTCTCACGATTGCGTTCGCCGATTGGAGGCAAAGGAGACATCACGATCCTGCGCATTGGCTAGTCGTCATCATTGTCAAGGTTGGTCCAGAGCGCTCGTGTTTCGGCACGCTCATGCTGCCATTGCTCGAACGCCTTGCGGTTCGTGTCTAGGACGTCGATCTCGACGTAATGCTCACGCACCATAGCGAGGACCGCATGTAGATGGCGGTGCATATCATCGCGCGCAGCCAGGATGGAATCCCAATCCGATTGCCCATCACTCGAAAGCGGTGCGTCGCCGGGACTTGAAAATACGTACCGCTCCCCGGAAGCGTCAGTATAGTTCTCTCCATAAGAAAGAGCTTCGCCCCATGCTGCGTCTAAACCACGAAACGCTGCATCCAAGGCAGGGTCGTTGATGTGGAAAAGCGCGTTGCTTATCACTCCATGATAACTGTAATAGTAATAGAAATCGCGGCTCTGGACGGTGTGCGGCAGATACTCGATATGTTCTTGAATGGCGGGTATCGCAATTTGTGAGAGTGCCCATCGAGCAGCCTCGATGTCGCGCTTCCGCCTTATCTGAGCCGGATCGATAATCCTAAGTTCCGCAGGGCGCGATGGGGTGCCGTCAAGAATCATGGCAATTGCCGTAGTAAGGAGCTTGGTAAGTCTCTCAATACCCTTCGGTTCGGACCCCGGCTTGACTCGAAATTGCGAGACGCGATGGCGATCGAAATCGAAAGGCAGGTCCTCGAATTTCGCTATCGCAAGGTTCGTTAGCAGGATCATACGATTCCAGCCGATGTGGGCCGCGGCATAGCCGATTTCAAACGTAACGTTCGGATTTGGACACGGGCGATCATTGCCATCGGACGATGGAGGCTGCGTAACCGTAGTGACATCGCCGACGAAGATATCCGCTGCTTCAATCTTGTCGCGGATCGAACGCGGTACGTCGTCGGCACCGATCATGTCGCGTGTCGCCTCGTCGATCTTCAAAGTCAGGCCCGGCCTGTCGGCTTCAAGCGCAGACGACGCTTGGGCAAGCGCCAAACGGATCGCGTTCCGGTTGATGGGAGCCGGGGAGTCGCTCTGCCAGGCAAAGAAGATCGTATGCTCTTTATCAGTCACAGTTCGCTTTCACAGATCGACCAAACATATAGCCAGAGACCTTACTTTCTGTTCCCAACCTGAAGATTTCGCTTGTTCAACTCAAGAGACTTCGCCCTTTTTAGGGGCACAGATAGTTCGTCGAGATGACAGCTGTCTCGGCCGAACGTGGATCGCCTCGAACAGCCGCCGCAGGGCGAAGGATCGCGCGATGCTCACCACCGTGAGCACCGCGCCCATCTTCAGGTTCTGCGCCAGCGTCGTGTGCAGCCCGAAGACCGGGGAGATGAGGATCTGCGTCACGACCGCGACGCCTTAGCCGACCGCCACGTTGGCGATGGCCTCGACCAGCGACATGGCCCGGCTCTGTTTCATGCGGCCGCATCCTGGTCCTTCTCGGACAGGTGCAGCCGCTCAGCCTTCACCTCCGCGAAGGCCCGCCCGTCGCCGTCGAGGACAGCCTCCTTGCCGGTCTCCGCCTGGCAGCGCTCCACGGCGACATCGACATAGGCCGGGCTGATCTCCATCGCGAAGACGCGGCGGCCGTTGGCCTCGCCCGCATGATCTGCGAGCCGGAGCCCGAGAACGGCTCGTAGCAGAGGCCGCCGCGGGCGACGTGCTGGCGCATCGGAATGCCGAAGGCGTCGAGCGGTTTCGGCGTCGGGTGGTCGGGCCGCTCGTCCTTGGCGAAGCTCGGCATCTCCCATGTCGAGGGCAGCGTCTGCTCGGCCACCTTCGGCGGGCGGTTGGGTCGCCGCCACCCCATGAAGCAGGGTTCGTGCTTCCACAGGTAATGCGACCGGGTCAGGACACCGCGGTCCTTCACCCAGATGATCTGCTGATGGACTAAGGCTCCGGCCTTCTCCCAGCAGGCTTCCAGCATCGCCTGGCGGCGCGAGGCGTGCCAGCAGTACCAGGCGGCGTCGTCCGTGATGGCCTCGGCGACCGCCGCCGCGATGAAGCCGTCGTAGAGGTCCGCGCCCTGGCTGCTGTCGTCCCAGGTAACACCGTAGGACTGCGACCAGTCCTTGTTCCGCGTCGGGTGGTTCGCGCGGGAGATCTGAGGTGATTGCGTTCCGCGAGGTAGACGATGCCGACCCGGCGCTGGCGTTCTCGCCGCTATTGCGCGGGGTCGAGAAGACCTTCGCCTGGATCGGCGAACACGGCGGCATCCCTCTGACGCCATCCAAGGCCTTCAAGCGCGTGTTCGTGCACTGGGCCGCGGCCGAGTTCGACTGGCCCGGCCACACCCAGGCGGAGCTCTTCGCCGTCAACAAGGTGCTGAACGAGCCCGACTTCGCCCCGCTCATGGTGCTGCACGACCTGATGATCGCGATGAAGTTTGGCAGGCATTACAAGGGCGAGTTCCGGCTGACCAAGGCAGGCCAGGTGCTCACGGGCCACCCCGGCCGCATCTTCGGCGCCATCGTCCCGTTCTTCCTTTTCCGGATCAACCACGCGAGCATGTCGCGCTGCGACGACGTGCCGATCCTCAGCAACTGGGACGTTTTCTTGAACGTGCTGAACGTCGAGACAGAAGACGGTGCCACCGGCGCCGATCTCCGACGCGTGCTCTTCGGCAAGCCTGAAACTGGACCGCTCCCGCGCTATGACGATGTGATGGGCCAGTTCTACATGCAGGTGCTGCGCCCGCTCTGCTGGGCGGGGCTGCTGCAGCAGGGACGCGGAGCGGCGGGCTATCGGTTCGAGGAGGCGGTGTTCATGAAAACACCGCTGTGGCGGGCGGCGCTCCGCCTGGAGACGGATGGAATGGCGCGAGGTGCGACTAGGGTCAGGACTCACAACCAGAACATGACAGTTGCGGCGATGCAGATTGCGGAGAGGAAGAGCTCGCCGCATCTGTCATGTTCTGGTTGTGAGTCCTGACCCTAGACGAGTTCTTAGCATTTAAATCGATGCGCGGTAAGCTCGGAGAGCACGAGTTTGACTGAAGACGGCTTGCTTTGTTCCGCTGAACTATCTTCGGCCTCCACTTCAAAGCATGCCTGCGTCCCGAGGGGAAAAGAGGATGCGAACCTACCCAAGAAATCCGCCTGCTTACGCTGGCATCCCGAGCAACGCGCCTACCGCGCGTTCTGTCTATCTTGCCATCGATATCGTTCGGAACGCGCAATTGGGTTTTGGCGGAGTTCAGAGGCAGGCTACTGAAAAGTAACGGTAAAAGTGGACCGAACCGAAACGGACGAGGTTCGCCCAAACTGAGACTGAGGGCCATTCTGAGCCCAACTTCGGCCAGGCGGCGCGTCTATGAGGTTCGGTCGGTTCCTGAAAACCCCTTTGATAACACGGAAAAATCCGTGCCCGTCAGGGCGGTGTCACTGGTTCGCAATGGGGATAATGGCGGAGGGGGTGGGACCGGAATCCAACGTTCTCTACGTCCTAAATATCTGTTTTGATGAATATTCCTCTGGATGCACAGGGAGCCAGGTTGGTCCGCTGATTGCCGCCAAACCGATCGATCTGATGCGCGAGATCGGCTCGCTTCGCGAACGCGGCTACAACGACCGCCAGATCGGCGAGAAGATCGGGGTCTCCTACGAATACGTGGCGGTAGATGGACTCCGCGCTGACCCTGTGTTCTGATCCGTCGAGCTCCATCCGCCCCGAGACCTGCTCCGGGGATGTCCGCGGGGCTAAAGCGCAGCCATCGTCCTACGCTACCCAAAATCCTCCTTGAAGCGTTCTATCTGATGCATCCGCTCGTGAAGGATTGTGACGATACCAATGTCGCCATTTGAGAGCCGTCGCCAGTACACGAAATGCCGCTCGTAGCGGAAGAAGTAGCCTTCCACTCCGAACTCAGCCGGCACGGGCCTCGACATGACGCCGCGGGTTTCGATCCGCTCGAATGCGGCGAACAGACCGGTAATGTAGCTGTCGGCCTGCGCCTCGCCCCACCGATCGCGGGTGTATCTGTATATCTCGTCGAGGCGGACCGAGGCCGCCTCCTGGACCCGGATCGCCATGGGTTCAGGTCCGGTTCCGGGCGATCACCTCAGCAGCGGTCAGCGTCTTGTAGGTGTCCTCGGGCGCCGCGAAGGCTCGGTTCAGTTCGGCCTTCAATCGGTCGAAAGCCTCGTGTTCCGCGCGCTCCTTGTCGCGGCGGATCAGGTCCCGGATGTATTCGCTGACGTTCTCGTAGGCGCCGTCCTCGCCGACATTGGTCGCAACGAACTCGCTGAGGGAGCCACTGACGCGGACGGTCATGGTGGTGGTGGTGGTGCGGGGCATGACGCTCTCCCTTCTCGGTGCGTATTCAAGATAACCAAAAACGAACACGAGACAAGGGTGCGCTTTCCACGCCGCGCCTTCCCCTGTCAGCGCTCCCGGTCCTCAACCTCCTCCACGATCAACCGGTCTGCCAGCGCGAGCAGCGCGATCAGCACGGCATCGGAATGACGCGCGAGCGACAGGAGGTGATCGCCGCTCGGCCCCCGCTCGCCCGCGAACCAGTATTTCACGGTCCGCTCGCTGGCGCCGGTCCACCGCATGGCGGACTTGATCGCCCGGTGGGTCGATCCGAGCTCCGCTTGCAATGCCATGGCCATGGCGGCGCGATAGTCAGCCGGAACGTCCTCGGGGTGCACAACTGTGCCCATCTTCGGCACAACTGTGCCCATCTTCACGCGCAACTTCATGTTTCTCTCCGCTAAATCTTTGGAGAGCCATGAAAACGGCAGAATCCATCTGTTCCCGCGGTGGTCTTGTTCGGCCGCCTGTGGGAACGGACCATTCACTTGAAGGTGGCCGATATGAACTGCGAAACGGGACCGCAGATTATCAAGCGCGTGGACGGCCGCGTGCCGCAGGCGATCCGCCAATGCGCCGGGCATGGAAAGGAATTGCCCTTTATCGGAAACGACTTTCCGGCGCTCGCATGCTCGAATGATCGCGGCAGCATGCGCAACGGTCCGGACCGTCCCGACCGGATTGCTGCGACGTGAACCGGAGCCGGGCAGATGCAAGGTCGTGAGGCAAGCAGGGAGACTGGCGCCAGCCCATCAGAGCCCGACGTGCCCGCTGTCGCCTACGTCCGGATGTCGACAGACCACCAGAAGTATTCCACCGAGAACCAGCTGGACGTCATTCGGAACTACGCTGCTGCGCGGGGCTTGCAGATCCTGCGCGTGTTCGAGGACTCCGGGCGATCCGGGCTGCGGCTCGACGGCCGCGAGGCGTTGCAGAACCTCATGGCCGAGGTTCAATCCGGCAAGGCCGACTTCAAGGCCATCCTCGTCTACGACGTCAGCCGTTGGGGCCGGTTTCAGGATGCCGACGAAGGTGCCTATCATGAGCACGTCTGCTCACGCGCCGGCATCCGGGTCCACTACTGCGGCGAGCAGTTCGAGAACGACGGCAGCATCGGCTCGAACCTCCTGAAGACCGTGAAACGCGTGATGGCCGGAGAATATAGCCGGGAGCTGTCGGTGAAAGTATTCGCCGGGCAGTGCCGTCTCGTCGAGTTGGGCTATCGCCAAGGTGGCGCCGCCGGCTACGGGCTGCGCCGGGTGCTGATCGACGAGCATGGCAATCCGAAGGGCGAGCTTTCGCGCGGCGAGCAAAAAAGCCTCCAGACCGACCGAGTGATCCTGGTGCCCGGCCCCGAGGAGGAACAGCGGGTCGTCCAGCGCATGTACGAGATGTTCGTCAATGAGGGGCGCCCCGAGCGCGAGATTGCGGAGGTGCTGAACGCCGAAGGTCACCGCACCGATCTCGACCGGCCGTGGACCCGCGCGACCGTCCATCAGGTGCTGACCAACGAAAAATACATCGGAAATAATGTTTTCGCGAAGGTGTCGTTCAAGCTGAAGCAGCGCCGCGTTGTGAACCCGCGGGAGATGTGGATCCGGGCCGAGGGTGCGTATCCCGCCATCGTCGATCAGGCGCTGTTCTTGCGTGCGCGGGAAATCGTGGATGCCCGCAGCCGACATTTCTCGGATGAGGAACTGCTAGACGCGCTGCGCGCGATCTTCCAGCGGCAGGGCATGCTGTCGGGCCTGATCATCGACGAGGAGGATGATCTTCCGTCCTCCAGTGCCTATCGCAGCCGCTTCGGCAGCCTGCTGCGCGCCTACCGGCTGATTGGCTACGAACCCAACCGGGACTACAGCTACATCGAGGTCAACCGGGCCCTGCGGCAGGCGCATCCGCAGGTCGTGGCCGAAATCATCGCCGGCATCACCCGGCACGGCGGGTCGGCCGTACAGGACCCAGACACCGATCTGGTGCGCGTCAACGACGAGTTCACGGTGTCCATCGTGCTGGCCCGCTGTACGGCGACAGCGGCTGGCTCGCTCCGCTGGCGCATCCGCCTCGACACCGGCCTGGTGCCCGACATCACCATCGCCATTCGCATGGACGAGGTGAACGAGGCGCCGCGCGACTATTACGTGCTGCCCAGCATCGACATGACATTCGGGAAACTGAAATTCGCCGAGCAGAACGGGCTCGCGCTCGATGCGTACCGGT
Organism: Sagittula salina; assembly: GCF_017813235.1. Taxonomy (GTDB): domain Bacteria; phylum Pseudomonadota; class Alphaproteobacteria; order Rhodobacterales; family Rhodobacteraceae; genus Sagittula; species Sagittula salina. The sequence goes on along the minus strand of NZ_JAGISH010000025.1, from coordinate 753 downwards.
TCGACACGCTCGATTTCTTCTACGCGCTCGCCTCGCGGGCCAGGATCGCGGAGGTGGCGTGATGCCCGACGACATGGAGCCGACCAGCCAGAAGCAGGTGATGCTGATCCCGACCGACAGGATCCGGGTCCTCAATCCCCGCGTCCGCAATCGGCGCACTTTCGAGGTGATGGTGGACAACATCGCCCGCATCGGCCTGAAGCGGCCGATCACCGTGGCGCCGCGTGCGGGGACCGACCCGCAGGACTACGACCTCGTCTGCGGTCAGGGCCGCCTCGAGGCCTTCATCGAGCTCAAGCAGGGCCTCATCCCCGCCATCGTGATCGAGGCCGACGAAAGCGATTGCCTCGTGATGAGCCTCGTCGAAAACTGCGCGCGGCGGCAGCACAACCCCATCGACCTGATGCGCGAGATCGGCGCTCTCCGCGAGCGCGGCTACAACGACCGGCAGATCGGGGAGAAGATCGGCGTGTCCACTGAATATGTGAACATGATCGCCGGCCTGTTGGAGAAAGGCGAGGAGCGCCTGGTCTCGGCGGTGGAGACCGGCGTCCTCCCGCTGAACCTCGCCATCCAGATCTCCAAGACAGACGCGAAGGGGGCGCAGAAGGCGCTGATGGACGCCTACACCCAGAACAAGCTGCGGGGACGGAAGTTGGCGCTCGTGCGCCGCCTGATTGGACGTGTCGCGGTTTGATGCCGCTCCTTTGATAGCATTTACTGCAACAAAGGAGACGAACTATGGGCACAGGA
>NZ_JAGISH010000024.1 GCF_017813235.1 Sagittula salina | reverse complement strand
GCCACCCGCTACGACAGATGCGGCGAGCTCTTCCTCTCCGCAATCTGCATCGCCGCAACTGTCATGTTCTGGTTGTGCGTCCTGACCCTAGCTTCATGCTGCGTCTTACACGGATTTCGTCGAAGGGCTGGGAGCGGTCTTCAGCGGTTCCCTACCTGGTGGTCTAAGCCAGGAATGGCCTATTGCGACGCAGCTATTTCCTTGCTTCTGTCGTCGAAAATTCAAGTCCCTGACACTTGGGCCTCAGCCTCAGCCACGCGCCCACACGACATCTCAAAGGTAAATACCGTTCGGTCATCGTCCGACGTAACCGACAATGTCCCCCCGTGGCCTTTCGCAATTTCTGAAGCGATGAAAAGGCCAAGTCCCAGTCCCTCCCTGCTCGGCCGATCGTTACTACGTTCGAACGGCAAGAAAAGGTTGGGCATCATGTCATCAGGAATTCGCGCCCCCGAATTGGCGACCGAAAGTCTGAAATCGCTCGCGGATGCCTTGATGTCCACCTCAATGGGCGCGTTACTCGCTCCGTGGGTGACTGCATTCGCCAGGAGGTTCGAGAACAACTGGCAGACCCGCGATACATCACAGTCAACCGCCTCGGGAACATCGATGTGGGCCACGATCTCTTGATCGGGCGCCGTAGGCTGAAGCTCGGCGATGATCTGTTCGAGCGCGGGCCCCAGGCCATGGGTCGTCATCCGTTCGACGACGATCCCTCTGCCACTGCGGCTGCGGGCCTGATCAAGAAGGTTTTCGATCAATAGTCCCATACGATTCACGGAGCCGCGCATCAGGTCTACCAGCTCGCGCGCCCTATCGTCGAGGTCCCGACGCTGGAGCAGGCGCAGGCCGGCCGTCACTGCGTTCACAGGATTGCGCAGGTCGTGGGCGAGGATGGCAATGAACTGTTCCTGGACTTTTGAGAGCCGGCGTTCCTGTACCAGCGCATTGCGGCTTTCGGAAAGCGCCTCGTCTGCATCGAGAATTTCGCCGATCATCTTTGCAAACAGCCGAAACATCGAAAGGACGCGATCGTCCTTCACTCGCTGAGGGTTGGGATCGATGGCGCACAAGGTGCCGAAGAACGATCCATCCGCCAAATGGATCGGGACTGAGATATAGCCTCGAAACCCGTAGCGGGCAGGGCAATGATGGTTCACGTAATCCGGGTCGGTGTGGACATCGTCGATTACGATCTCCTGATCGTGTTGCCTAACTTCATGGCAAAGGGTGCTTTCCACTTCTAGTTCATCGCCTGGCGACAGACCGAAGGATATGCGATCGACCGCGCGACAGGTCACCCACCGCGATTTTGTAACTCTGGCAACGGCTGCGAAGCCCATGCCCGTCGCCAAAGTGACGGTTTCAAGCAGGGTGAGGATAGCATTGCTTCGACCGACGGCATCGATGTCCACTTGGAAATCATGTTGCTTTGCCAAGGGTAATCTCGCTCATTTCATTCGGGGATTCCGCTCGTGTTAAGGAACCTTAGGGGAGCTATGCTGCAGAGTCACCTGCTTGGGTAACACTGTCTGCAGCGCTGCCCGCATTATGGGCGCACGGCCACAAGGCAGAACCGAACTGCGCACTTCAAGCCGGATGGTTCCGCAGCAGTGAACCGCCCCGGGTTTGCCCGAGGCTCCAACTCCTGAGTAGGATGGAGTACCATGAGCAAGACCACGAACACGTTCTCCCCTGAAGTCCGCGAACGCGCGGTGTGGATGGTTCTCGATGGCGCCGGCCAACACGGCTCTCGGTGGCAGGCGCCCACGTCGATTTCTGCGAAGATCGGCTGCGCCGCGAACACGCTGAACGACTGGGTCAAGAAGGCCGAGGTCGACAGCGGCAAACGCGCAGGCATTCCCAGCGACATGGCCGAGAGGATGAAGACGCTCGAACGGGAGAACCGGGAGCTGCGCCAGGCTAACGAGATCCTTCGCAAGGCCTCGGCGTATTTTGCGATGGCGGAGCTCGACCGCCAGCCGAAGCGATGGTGGATTTCATTCACCGCCCGGCAGGGTATTTCCGAAGGAAATATCCCGAGAGGGGAGGCGCATCGTGATGCGCATGGGGTCAAGCCGATCTGCGCGGTGCTGCCGATTGCCCCTTCCACCTAATATGATCACCTGGCGAAGCGGGCTGATCCGTCCCGCCTGTCGGATCGTGCCCGCCGCGATGAGGCCCTGCGGCCCGAGATCCGGCGGGTTTTCCAAGAGAACTGGCGGGTCTATGACGTCCGCAAGGTCTGGCGGCAGCTCGTCCGGGAGGGCTTCGATGTCGCGCGTTCCACGGTGGCAAGGCTGATGAAGGACATGGGCATCCAGGGCATCATCCGCGGCAAACCGCACCGGACGACGATCCCAGACAAGAAGGTCCCATGCCGCTGGACAAGGTGAACCGCGAGTTTCGTGTGCCGGCGCCCAATATGCTCTGGGTCAGCGATTTCACCTACGTCGCGACCCGGAAGGGGTTCGTCTCGTTCGGGGCCGTGCTCAGACCAATGGCGCACAGGCCCCTCACCCTTCGTCATCGATGCCTATGCCCGCAAGATCGTCGGCTGGCGCGCCAGCACGTCAGCGCAGACAGGTTTCGTCCTGGATGCACTGGAGCAGGCGGTCCATGACCGGAGGCCGACAAAGGCCATGGGGCTGGTGCATCATAGCGACCGCGGCTCGCAATACCTGTCCATTCGCTACACCGAGAGGCTGGGCGAAGCCGGCATCGAGTCTTCCGTTGGCAGCGTCGGTGATAGCTACGACAATGCCCTGGCCGAGACGATCAACGGCCGCTTCAAGGCGGAGGTCATCCATCGGCGCGGCCCTTGGCGCAGCTTCGAGGCCGTCGAATACGCGACGCTGGAATGGGTGGACTGGTTCAACAACCGCCGTCTTCTCGAGCCCATCGGGAACATCCCGCCAGCCGAGGCGGAAGTAAACTTCTACGCGGCGCTGAAAAATGAAGACATGGCCGCGTAACTAACCGAAATCAGCCTCCGGCAAACCCGGGGCGGTTCAGTCCGCAACCGACACGAAAGCTAAGATCAAGAAGTCCGAAAAGGCTAAAGACTTCAAGGAACTGAACATCACCCGCATTCACACCACTGGCGGCCGTGCAAAATACCGGGTCCAAATCCGACGCACGGTGAATGGGAAGTCCCGCAGTCTCTGCGAAACGTTCCGGCACTTGGCAAACGCAAAGAAATGGCGGGACAAAAAGCCGGCCAAGATCGAGTTGCACGGTTTCCCCATGCAGATCGTCACCGACACCACGATCACGAACGTGATTGCCGATCGGCTGAAGCGCGGCAAAAAGCGGCCCTAATCCAGGGCAGGGTCACGTACACCACGTCTTGCGGCTTGGCCTCGATCACGGCCTGCGCCGCCGCCCGTTCCGCGTCATCTGCCACGATAAACGGATGCGCCACCATGACCGTTTCCCCGTCTCCTGGTCGATTGCCTCAACTTCCGCCGGAAGCGGATCAACGGCGGACTGCACCACCACCTCGACTAGGATCGGCGGCCCGGTCGTGGGGTCGGCGGCGGTGTTCCGGGGGCGGATGGGTTCGGGGATGTTGCGGACCTGGCAGCGGTGGTACGGCTCCGTGTTGTTGCGGCCCCTGCCCGCAGGTCTCAGCCCATGCGTTCCGAGGAATAGCTGCCCGGAGAGGCCGGGAAGACCACCGTCTTGTTTCCATTGAGAAATACGCGGTGACGCGCGTGGGCGTGAATCGCGCGCGCGAGAACCTGCGCCTCCACGTCGCGGCCGAGGGACACGTAGTCTTCCGGTGACTGCGCGTGGGTCACGCGGATGGTGTCCTGCTCGATGATCGGGCCCTCGTCGAGGTCGGCGGTCACGTAATGCGAGGTGGCGCCGATCAGTTTCACACCGCGGGCAAAGGCCTGTTTGTAGGGGTTCGCCCCCTTGAAGGACGGCAGGAAGGAGTGATGTATGTTGATGATACGGCCCGACATCGTCCGGCACATTTCGTCCGAGAGGATCTGCATGTAGCGGGCCAGCACGATCAGGTGGGCGCCGCTGTCCTCCACCACCTGCATGATCGCGGCCTCGGCCTGCGGTTTGTTCGCGGGCGTCACCCTGATGCAATGGAAGGGAATGTCGTTGTTCACCACGGTCTTCTGATAGTCCATGTGGTTGGAGATCACGGCCACGATCTCGATCGGCAGGGCCCCGATACGGCAACGGTAGAGCAGATCGTTCAGGCAATGGCCGAAGCGGCTGACCATGATGACGACCCGCATCTTGGCCGCCTCGTCGTGGAACTGGAAAGTCAGGTCCATCGTCTGCGCCACCGTAGCGAACCCGGACTGAAGGTCCTCCAGAGTGGCACCGGTTTCCGAGGTGAAACTGGTGCGCATGAAGAACTGGCCGGTCTCCAGATCGTCGAAATGCGCGCTGTCGGTGATGTTGCAGCCCTGCTCGGCAAGGAAAGTGGAGACGCCGGCGACGATGCCCCGTTTGGAGGGGCAGGCGACAGTCAGGCAGAAACGGCTCATGGGGGCTCCGATGCGAAGGGTCAGTCTCAGGCGCAGGTTTGACGCGACGGAGCGGGCGCGCCAATGGCCAGACGACGCATGGCGCGCGATTCCCGACATGGGGTTGTTTCCCTTCGTGATCGTGCGGGGTAAGGCAGGAAAATCCGTCCCCGCTGGCGGGGGAACTGCCGGTTTTGCGGTCAAAAGGCCTGACCGCCCGCCGGTTGAGGCGCCCCCGCAGGGACGCCCCTTTGCGGGACTTCAGGCGGTGCGGGCGGCGACCGCGGCCCTTGCGCCATTGTTGAGCAGGGCCGTGTAGGCGGCTATGACCGCCTCGCGGAACCGCGCGTCTTCGGCCAGCCCGGCGTCGAAGACTTCGTGTTTCGCCAGCAGCGCCGCGACCTTTGCTTCGGCCGTTTGCGCGCTGTCGGAGGCGGCCTTCAGGTCCGCCGCGAGCGGGTCGCGCACGTCGATCGCCCCGCCCTGCTCATCCACGCCGCCGACGTAGCGCATCCACGCGGCCACGGCGAGGCAAAGCCCATGCGGCACGCGGCCTGCGGCGAGATTGTCCCGGATCGTACCCAGCAGACGCTGCGGCAGCTTTTGCGAACCGTCCATTGCGATCTGCCAGGTCCGGTGGCGGATGGCCGGGTTGCGGTAGCGGGCCATGAGCGCTGCGGTGTAGGCTTGCAGGTCCTCGCCCTCGGGCTGCGGAAGGGTCGGAACGATCTCATCCGCCCAAAGCCGTTCACAAAGCGCCGCATAGGCCGGGTCGGCGACCGTGTCCGCGATGGTTTCGTAGCCGCCAAGGTAGCCCAGGTAGGCCAGCGTCGAATGGGTGCCGTTCAGGCAGCGCAGCTTCATCAGCTCGTGCGCCTCGACGGTGGACACCATCTGCGCGCCCACCGCATCCCATGCCGGGCGTCCGGCGGTGAAGTCATCCTCGATCACCCACTGGCGGAAAGGTTCATGCACGACCATTGCCGGGTCGCGGTAGCCCTCCGCCTGCGCCAGTCTTTGCAAATCGGCCTCCGTCGTGGCGGGGGTGATGCGGTCGACCATGGTGGCAGGAAAGGTGACGGTCCCGGCGATCCAGTCGGCGAGGGTCGCGTCCAGCGCACGGGCGAACTCCAGCACGACACCGCGCACCACCGCGCCGTTGGACGGCAGGTTGTCGCAGCTCAGCACGGTGAAGGGCCCCGTTCCCGCCGCCCGCCGCGCGCGCAGTGCCGCCACGATGAAACCGAGGGCGGACCTGGGCCGGTCCGGATTGGACAGATCATGCGCGATATCGGGATGATCCAGCCGCAAATGCCCGGTCGAGGGTTCGTGGCAGTACCCCTTTTCCGTCACCGTGAGAGAGACGATCCGGACACCCGGATCAGCCATGCGGGAGACCACCAGTGCGGGGTCCTCCGGCGCCACGAGCACTTCGGCCACTGCTCCGATGACCTTGCGGGTTTCACCCGCGGGGCCAAGTTCGACCGCGGTGAAACAGCCGTCCTGTGGCGCCATCTGGTCGCGCGCCGTGGGTGATTTCAGCGAGACGGCGCAGATGCCCCAGTCACCGCCCTGGGCAGCCATGGCCTCTTCGGTCCAGATGGCATTGAATGCGCGGAAGAAGGCGCCGGGGCCGAGATGCACGATACCGATGCGCGGTGCGGGAGTGGTGCGCGCAAGGCGCGGCGTGTCAGCGGGCAAGCCAGCCTCCATCCACGTTCAGCACCGCGCCGGTGACGTATTTCGCCGCCGGTGCGCAAAGAAAGACCACCGCGCCCGCGATATCCTCCGGATCGCCCCAGCGCGCGGCGGGTATGCGGTCCAGAATGGCCTGATTGCGCGCGGGATCGGTGCGCAGCGCCTCGGTATTGTTTGTGGCGATATAACCAGGCGCCACCGCGTTCACGTTGATCCCCTGCCCCGCCCATTCGTTGGCGAAGATCTTCGTCAGACCGGCCACGCCATGTTTGGACGCGGTATAGGATGGCACGCGGATGCCGCCCTGAAACGACAGGAGCGAGGCAATGTTGACAATGCGCCCGCCGCGGCCCGCCGCGAGCGCGTTCTTTGCAAAGCGTTGGCAGAGCAGGAAGACCGCTTTCAGGTTCACATCCATGACGTCGTCCCAGTCCTTCTCCGAGAAGGCCACGGAGTCCTCCCGCCGAATGATTCCCGCGTTGTTCACGAGGATATCGAGCTCATCGGGGAGCGCCGCCACGGCGGCGTCGAGGTCCGCGAGGTCGAGCGTCAGTTCCTCTGCCGTACCACCGACTTTCGTGCACAGATCGACCGTTTCCGCGCAGGACCGGCGCCCGGCGGCGATCACATAGGCGCCGGCCTCTGCCAACCCCACGGCGATGGCCTGCCCGATGCCGGTATTTGCGCCGGTGACCAGCGCGCGCTTGCCGTCGAGGCGGAAGCTCATCGCAGGTCCTCCATCGCGATCATGTCCATGTCGGTGAAGTCGACGTTGTCGCCCGCCATGGCCCAGCAGAAGGTATAGGCCGCCGTGCCCGCGCCCGCGTGGATCGACCACGGCGGCGAGATGATCGCCTCCTCGTTTGCGATGACCATGTGCCGCGTCTCCGATGGTTCGCCCATGAAGTGGAACACCCGCTGGCCCTCGGGTACGTCGAAGTAGAGGTAGGCCTCCATCCTGCGGTCGTGGGTGTGGCAGGGCATGGTGTTCCACAGCGAGCCGGGCTTGAACTGGGTGTAGCCCATAACGAGCTGGCAGCTGTCGACCACCTCGGGGTGGATGAACTGGTGGATGGTGCGTTCGTTCGCCGTCTCCGGCGCGCCGAGTTCGACGTGGCGGGCCATCTCGAAGGTGACGAGTTTCGTCGCGCAGGCGCGATGCGCGGGGGCCGACAGCAGGTAGAAACGCCCCGGCGCGTGGAAGGTCACCGGGCCGGCACCCATGCCGATATAGAGCACCTCGCCCTTCGCGATCCGGTGGCGGGCGCCCGCGACCTCGACCTCGGCCGTCTCGCCGATGTTCAGCAGGCCCATCTCGCGGCGCTCGAGGAAGGTCTTCGTCCCGGTCTCGGCCACGTGGTTGAGCGTCAGGCTGTCCGAAGGCACGGCGGAGCCGAGGATCAGCCGGTCGTAATGCGAGTAGACCAGGCGGATTTCGCCCGTCTGGAACAGGCCGCCCACGTGGAAGTGGTCGCGCAGTCCCTCGGTATCCAGGGTCTTCGCGGTTTGCGGGTCGATGGCGTAGCGGGTTTGAACGGTCAGTGTCATGCGGACTCCTCAGAGAAAATCGTCGCGGCGGGGAGTGAAGGTATCGATCAGCTCCCCCGCCTCAAGGCAGATGCAGCCGTGCCGGGCCTCGGAGGGGATGACGAAGCTGTCGCCCTCCCCCACCTCGAAGGTTTCTTCCCCCACGGAAAAGCGGAAGCGCCCCGCCTTCACGTAGGTCGACTGGACGTGCGGATGGTCGTGGAGGGCGCCGGTCGCGCCCGCCTCGAAGCGGAAGGAGACGACCATGAGCGACTCGTTCTGCGACAGGACCTGCCGCAGGACGCCGGTGTCGGGGGAAACGGTGGGATAGGTTCCGAGCATGTCGGTTCCTTACCGGAAGATGCCGGGCAGCCAGAGCGATAGCGCCGGGATATAGGTGACCATCATCAGCACAGCGAAGGCGGCGATGTAGAACGGCCAGATGGTGCGCACGACCTCGCCTATGCGGATGCGGCCGACGGCGCAACCGACGAAGAGCACTGCGCCCACCGGCGGCGTGCAGAGGCCGATGCCGAGGTTCAGGATCAGGATGATGCCGAACTGCACCGGGTCGATGCCATAGGCGGTGGCCACGGGCAGGAAGATTGGCGTGGTGATTACGATCAGCGGGCTCATGTCCATGAAGGTGCCCAGCACCAGCAGGATCACGTTCAGCAGAAGCATGATCACGATGGGGTTGGTGCTGAGCCCCTTCATCCATTCCACGAGGTCGGAGGGGACCTTGAGATAGGCAAGCAGCCAGCCGAAGGCGGCCGCCGAGCCGATCACCAGCAACACCATCGACGAGGTGCGGACGGCGGATTTGGTCGCCTCCACGAACTCGGACCAGGGCAGCGAGCGGTAGACGAACCAGGTGATCGCCAGCGCGTAGATCACCGCGATGCAGGAGGATTCCGAAGCGGTAAAGATGCCCGACCGTACGCCGCCGAAGATGATGGCGACGAGGATCAGTCCCGGCAACGCGCTGAACAGCAGCGCCCCCATGGCGCGCAGGCCGGGAAAGGGTTCTGTCGGGTAGCCACGCTTTTTCGCGACGGCCCATGCGGCGACCATGAGCGCCACGGCCAGCAGCAGGCCCGGGATGATGCCTGCGGTAAACAGGTCCGCGATGGAAAGCCGCCCGCCCGCGCTGATCGAGTAGATGATGAGGTTGTGTGAAGGCGGCAGCATCAGCGCGATGATCGACGAAGTCACTGTGACGTTCACCGCGTAGTCCTTGCCGTAGCCGCGCGCTTCCATCTGCGGGATCATCAGCCCGCCAATGGCGGAGGCGTCGGCGGCGGCCGAGCCGGAGATGCCGCCGAAGAGGACGGAGGCCGCGATGTTCACCTGCCCCAGCCCGCCGCGCATGTGGCCCACGGCGGCGCCCGCCAGCGCCACCAGCCGACGCGCGATGTCGCCCCGGACCATGAGTTCGCCCGCGTAGATGAAGAAGGGGATCGCCAGCAGGGCAAAGACCGAGATGCCGGAGTTCAGCCGCTGGAAGACCACCACGGGAGGAAGCCCGATGTAGGCGATCGTGGCAAATGAAGCCACGCCAAGGCAGAAGGCGACCGGCGTGCCGATCAGGAGAAGCACCGTGAAGGTGCCAAAAAGGACGATCAGTTCCATATGTATTCCTTTGACGGGGCGCCCCTGGGACAGCCAGCCGCTCCTTCCGCATCTCCCGGAGCGTTCGCGCGATCCACCTGCCCCGACCTCCACCCCAGGAGGGTTTCTAGCAAAGTTTTCAATGTGGTATTCGCATCGACAGTCCGCAGGCTGCGTCCCCCTCCGGCGCGCTGTCGCCCCGGCGGGAACGGGATCGGCGTGCCGCGTCTCATTCCTGAATTGGGTCCTCGCCAAAGCGGGAGGTGTTCAGCCCCACGGCGCGGCGCAGCAGGCGTTCCACCGAAAGAAGGATCATCAGCACCCCGCCCACGATCAGGCTGAAGAAGGCCGCGGCCCCGGTGATGCCGAGGTTGGGAATCGTGGTGGCCCATGTGGTTTCAGCCAGTTGCCAGCCGTACCAGACCATGCCGCCGCCGAATGCGATCACCACGAAGTCGGAGATCGTGTGAAAGAGCCTCTGAACGCGGTCGGGCAGAACGTAGAGCAGCACATCGAAGGACAGGTGGTTGCCCTCGCGCACGCCCACGGCGGCCCCGAGGAAGATGAACCAGCCCATCAGCAGGATCGACGTGGTTTCTGTCCATGTGGGCGTGTCGTTCAGAACGAAGCGGCCCCAGACCTGCCATCCGATCAGCGTGGTCATGCCGACGAGCCCCGCCGCCGCCAGCCAAAGGAATACCCGTGTCGCGCGGGCGATCGCCGCCGACAGTCTTAGCACCATGTCCTGCATGACAGCCCCCCGAGGTGGTCGGACGGGCCCGGAGGCCCGCCCGTACAGCAGATTACTGAGCCGCGCGAATGTCTTCGACGAGGGTCTTCAGCTTTTCCGAGGTGACGTGCTTTTCGTAGACCGGCACCATCGCGTCCATGAAGGGCTTCTTGTCGATGTCGGCCACGACCTCGACGCCGCTGGCGCGAACCTTCTCCTCGGAGGCGGCCTCGCGCTCTGCCCAGAGTTGGCGCATGACCGGGACGGAGTCCTTCGCCGCCTGCTTTACCAGCGCCTGGTCCTCGGCCGACAGCTTGTTCCAGGAGGTCTGCGACATCACGAGCACCTCGGGCACGATCAGGTGCTGGTCGAGCGTGTAGTAGCCCGCGACCTCGTAGTGGCCGGAGGATTCGTAGGACGGCCAGTTGTTCTCTGCCCCGTCGATGACGCCGGTCTGGATGGAGGAGTAGACCTCGCCGTAGGGCAGTGGCGTGGCGTTGCCGCCGAGCGCGTCGACCATGTCCACGAAGACGTCCGACTGCATGACGCGGAACTTCATGCCGCTCATGTCGTCGATGGAATGGATCGGCTTCTGCGAATTGTAGAAACTGCGCGAACCGCCATCGTAGTAGGCGAGGCCGACCAGCTGGTGGTTCTGGAATTCGTTCAGGATGCGATCACCGATCTCGCCGTCGACCACCTTGTGCATGTGGTCGGTGCCTGCGAAAATATAGGGCAACGAGAAAACTTTCGTCTCTTCGATGATGTTGTTGAACGGCCCGAGGCTGACGCGGTTCAGGTCGATCACGCCCAGCTGGGTCTGTTCGATGGTGTCCTTTTCCTCGCCCAGCTGGGCGGAGTGGAACACCTCGACGCAGATGCGGCCATCGGAGCGTTCTTCGAGCAGCTCGCCCATCTTCTGCACCGCGACCACGGTGGGGTAGCCCTCCGGATGGGTGTCGCTGGAGCGCAGCGTGATTTCGCAGGCCTGCGCCGCGCCGACCAGCGCCACGGATGCCAGCAAGGTTGCCAGTGTCGTCTTCATTGGGTCTCTCCTCCCCTGGTTTGCCTGCTTCAAAGGCCGTAGGCCTCTTTCGCCAGGCTGTAAGTCAAGTCGTATGCAACGGCATGGGCGTCTGCCTCCCGCAGGCGTCCGGTGCCGACCAGCTGCGCGAGATACGCGCAGTCCGAACGGCGCGCCACGTCGTGCCGCGCCGGGATGGAACAGAAGGCGCGCGTGTCATCGTTGAAGCCAGCGGTGTTGTAGAAACCGCAGGTTTCCGTGGTCGCCTCGCGGAATTTCCGGATACCCTCATAGCTGTCGAAGAACCACCACGGCGGCCCCAGCCGCAGGCAGGGATAGGCGCCCGCCAGCGGGGCCAGTTCACGCCCGTAAGCGGTCTCGTCCAATGTGAAAAGAACAACGCGCAGCTCACGCTCCATGCCGACGGCGTCCAGCAAGGGTTTGAGCGCACTGACATAATCCGTCCGGCCCGGAATGTCGAAACCCTTGTCGCGACCAAAGCGGGCGAAGACGTCCGCCGAATGGTTGCGCCGCGATCCGGGGTGGATCTGCAACGTCAGCCCGTCCTCCAGCGACATGCGCGCCATTTCGGTCAGCATCTGGCCGCGGAAGGCGTCGGCTTCGTCAGGTGTGCAGGCACCTTTCAGCGCCTTTTGGAACAGGGCCGCGGCGTCCGCCTGCGACAGGTTTTCCGTCCGCGCGGTTGCGTGGCCATGGTCGGAGGCCGTTGCGCCATGCTGTTTGAAGAACAGCCGACGGATGCGATGCGCGGTCAGGTAACCCTCCCAGGTCGCCGTATCCTCGCCGCTCAGCGCGCCGAAGGCTTCGACGTTGGCTGCGAAGCCTTCGAACTCGGGATCAACCACGGCATCGGGGCGATAGGTGGTGACAACCCTGCCCGTCCAACCGCTTTCGCGGATCATGCGATGCCATTTAAGGTCGTCGAGCGCGCCTTCGGTGGTGGCCAGCACCTCGATGTTGAAGCGCTCGAAGAGCGCCCGAGGCGTGAAATCCGGCTGTGCAAGGCAGGCGTCGATATGGTCGTAACAGGCGTCGGCGGTCTGCGCCGAGAGTATCTGATCGAGGCCAAAGACATGCTCGAAGGAGTGATCCAGCCACATCGCCGAGGGCGTGCCGCGAAACAGGTGATAGTGCGCCGCGAAACGCCGCCAGATGGCGCGCGGATCGGTCTCGACGGGGCCACCGTCGACGCGGGGGACGCCCAGTTCCTCCAGCGTCAGACCCTGGCTGACGAGCATCCGGAACACGTAGTGGTCCGGCACAACGAAAAGCTCCGCGGGATTTGGAAAGCGCGCGTTCTCCGCGAACCAACGCGGATCGCAATGACCGTGCGGGCTGATAATCGGCAGGCCTGCGACCCCGTCGTAAAGCTCCCGCGCCAGCCCCCGCAGGGCAGGTTCGACGGGAAAGAGGCGGTCGGGGTCGGTCAGCGGCATGGCGGCATTGCTCTCGTGGGTCTTGGCGTTGATCTGCTAATATGCTAGTTGAAAGTTCAAGTCAACGTCGCCCTTGGCGAACGATCAGCGAGCCGTTACGCAGAACCCCATGTCAGATACCGCCCTTGCCAGCCTTTCCGTCGCCCCCCAGAAGTCGGCCACCGATCTGGTGTTCGACACGCTTTATCAGGCGGTGATCTCGCTCCAGCTGCCGCCCGGCACCCGCGTGTCGGAGGCAGAGGTCGCGCAACAGCTGAACGTTTCGCGCCAGCCGGTGCGCGACGCGTTCTTTCGTCTGTCAAAGCTGGGCTTTCTGCTGATCCGCCCACAACGCGCCACGCAGATCACCCGGATCAGCCGGAAGGCAGTTCTGGATGCGGCCTTCATCCGTACCGCGATCGAGAGCGAATGCCTGCGCGAGGCGGTCCGCCGCATGACACCCGAAGCGGCGACGCAACTGCACGAAAGCCTCGCTGCCCAGCAAGAGGCGCTGACGACCGACGACCCCACGCGGTTCCACGCGCTGGATGACGGCTTTCACCAGACGCTGGCGCGGATCGCGGGGCATTCTCACGCCTGGGACCTGATTTCCGAACAGAAGGCGCATATGGACCGCGTGCGCTACCTGACGTTGTCCAGCGCGCGGCAGCTGACAGTCTATCAGGAGCACAAACGGATGGTGGAGGCTCTGATCGCGCAGGATGTTGTGGCGGCAGAGGCTCAGCTGCGCGCCCACCTCGGTGATATCGCCAACGTGCTGGAGCGGGTCCGGGCGGAGCATCCCGACCATTTCGACGACAGCGCACGCGGATAACGCCCCCGGGCGCAGAAAGGGCCGCCATGCAGATCGACCTTACCGGACAGACTGTGCTGATCACCGGCGCCGCCGGCGGGCTGGGCCGGGCGATGGCGCAAACCTTTCATGCGCATGGCGCGAACCTCGTCCTTTCGGACCTCGACGTCGATGCCATCCCGGCGCAGGAGCGCGCGCTGGCACTGCGCTGCGACGTGACCGACGCAGGATCGGTGGCGGGACTGGTGGCAGCAGGGACCGAGCGTTTCGGCCCGCTCGACATTTGCGTGAACAACGCCGGGATTTCCGGGCCATGGGGGCGACTGATGGACCTGTCGGCGGAGGTCTGGCACAGACTGCTGGCGGTGAACCTGACGGGCCTGTTCCATTGCCTGCAGGCAGAGATCCCGGCGATGCGCGACGGAGGGCGCATTCTGAACGTGGCCTCGCTCGCAGGTGTTTCCGGCGCACCGAACCTCGCCGCCTATGCGGCGACAAAACACGGCGTGGTGGGCCTGACCCGCTCGCTCGCCCATGAGGTGCGGCGACAGCGCATCCGGATCAACGCGTTATGCCCCAGCTTCACCGAAACACCCATGCTGGACGCGTTTGGCGAGGACACCTCCCGGCTGCAGACGCCGCTGAATGCGCTCGGACGGTTCGGGACGGCGCAGGAGATGGCGGAGGCGGCGCTGTGGATCACCTCGCCCGCCAACAGCTACATGACCGGACAGACCGTAACGCTGGACGGCGGCATTTCGGCGGTCTGAGGCGTCAGGCCACGCGGGCGGCGCGTGCCATGCGCAGCGCTTCGGACAGGGTGTCGCGGTCGCCGATATGATTGGCGAGGATCAGGATCAGCCGCGCGTTCAAGGCCGCGCTTTCCGTGTCGGTCAGGCCCTCATGCGTGGCGATGAGTTCAGCGTAGAAGCCGTCCGGATCGGGGATGTTGGGCTGGGTCTTCACCGGCATCAGAGTTCCTTTCCCATCGCGCGGGCCAGCGCCGCCCGCACAGCTGCCGCGTCGCAAGAGGTCCAACGCGCCGCGACGTGCTGATCGGGGCGTATCAGGTAGATGGCGCCCGGAGCCTCGCCCAGATAGCGCGCCGCCAGCGTGCCGTCCGGGTCGTCGGCGGCATCGACCGTCACCACCGGCAGGTCGCACTCCGGCAACAGCCCCTGTTGCTCGGGACCTATGACCAGCAGCATGAACCGCCCTCCCAGCCGGTCGAGCAGGAAACCAGCCCCCAGCGGCGCATCGGGGCACGGGCTGCCGGGGCGCGTGCGCTCCGGCCCGCCCGGCAGCGCATCCGCGCCATTCAGCGGCGAGCCGTCGTAGGTGCAGGGCACCGACAACCGCCCCGAGTTCACCAGCGGCCGGGCAAAGGCGTGATGCTCCGCAAGGTCCAGAACCGCGTTGCGGAATACGTGACTGATGGTCGACTTCGGCGTGATGAAGTCGGTGGATCGGGTGGAATTCAGGATGTTCTCGTCGGCGCCGTGGATGCGCTCCACGTCGTAGCTGTCGAGCAGCGCCCCCGGCGCCTCGCCGCGGATAACCGCGCCGAGCTTCCAGCCGAGGTTGTCCACGTCCTGCATGCCGGAATTCGCCCCGCGTGCCCCGAAGGGCGAAACCTGGTGCGCGGCATCACCGGCAAAGATCACCCGGTCGTGGCGGAACCGCGTCATGCGGCGGCACTGGAAGGTATAGATGGAGGTCCAGACGATGTCATACTCCACGCCCGGCAGCATGGCATCGAGCCTGCGGCGGACGTTCTCCTCTTTCAGTTCCTCCTTGCGGTCCACGTCCCAGCCGATCTGGAAATCGACACGCCAGACCCCGTCGGGCTGCTTGTGCAGCAGCGTGGAGGCGCCGGATTTGAAATGCGGCTCGAACCAGAACCAGCGCTCGGTAGGGAAATCGTCACTGGCCATGCGGATGTCGGCGATCAGGAAGCTGTCCTCGAAGACGCGTCCTTCGAAGTCGAGTCCCATCATGCCGCGCAGCGGGGAGGAGGCCCCGTCACAGGCGATCACCCAGTCGGCCTCAAGCCGGTAGGCGCCTTCGGGTGTCTGCACCTCCAGCGCCACGTGGTCAGACTGCGGGGTGAGCGCCTCCACCCGGTTGCGGCCGCGCAGCTCGATGGGCGCGCCCTCTGCCTGCGCCTGCCGCACGCGGTCGACGAGGAACTTTTCGAAATAGGGCTGCTGGAGGTTGATGAAGGCCGGGTAGCGGTGCCCAGCCTCCGGCAGCAGGTTGAAGTCATACACCTGTCGATCGTCGTGAAAGACTTTGCCGAGGTTCCAGACCACACCCTTTTCGACCATGGGCTGGCCGGCACCGTAGCGATGCGCGATCTCAAGGCTGCGCTTGGCAAAGCAGATGGCGCGCGAGCCCTGCCCAATGCCTTCGTGGTCATCCAGGACCACCACCGGAATGCCCTGCAAACCGAGGTCGAGCGCGGTCGCCACGCCGATCGGCCCCCCGCCCACGACGACCACAGGGTGGCGCACCGGGACGACGGCGCCCTGATCGGGGGAACGTTCGTAGGGGTAAAGCTTGAACGCCAGCTGGTAGCGATCCTGGATCATGTCAGACCTCCTCCTCTCCCGACGGGTCGCCCCGCGTATCGCACTGGGGATCGGGCAGAGCTTTCGACGAAAGCTCTGCCCGCGCCACGATCTTCGTCCGAAGATCGTGTCAGCCCTGCAGAGCCGCCCACATGTCCTTGTCGCGCGCGGCGGTCCAGACGCGGGGCGTGTCGATGCCCCGGGCCTCGTCGTAGGCGCGGGCGACGTTGAACGGCAGGCAATGTTCGTAGATCGCATAGTCGGCAAACTTCGGGTCGCATTCGGCGCGCACCGCGTCCCATGCCTCCTTCAACGTGCCGCCACGGGCCACGACCTTCGCGACCGGCCTGTATGTGGAGCGGACAAAGTCGGCGGTGCTGGCGATGGCCTTGGCCACCATGTCCTCGCCCACCAGCGCGTCGCCACGCCCCGGCGCGATGGCCTTGGGTTCGAAGGACGCGATATTTTCCAGCGTATCCTCCCAGTCGCCGTAGTGCCCGTCGCCGCAGTAGCAGGCGGAGTGGTATTCCACGATGTCGCCGGTGAACATGACCTCCTGATCGGGCACCCAGACTACCGCATCGCCCGCCGTATGCGCACGGCCGAGGTGCATGATGTCGACGCGCCGGTTCCCGAGGTAGACGGTCATCGCCTCCGAGAAGGTCGTGGTAGGCCATGTCAGACCGGGGATTTCCTCGTGACCCTGAAACAGACGCGGGAAACGGTCGAACTCGCTGTCCCAATCCTCCTGCCCCCGCTCCGCGACCATGGCACGCGCGGTGTCGGACATGATGACCTCTCGCGCGCCATAGGCCGAGGCCCCCAGCACGCGCACCGCGTGGTAATGCGTCAGCACAAGGTGGCTGATCGGCTTGTCGGTGACGGCACGCACATGTTCGATCACCTTGCGGGCAAGGCGTGGCGTGGCCTGCGCCTCGATGATCATGACGCTGTCATCGCCGATGATGACGCCGGTGTTCGGATCGCCCTCGGCAGTGAAAGCATAGAGTCCCTCACCCACCTGCGTGAAGCTCGTCTTTTTCTCCGCCATATCGCCTGCGGAGGCGAATGCCTTGGCCATGTTGCGTTTCCTTCCAGTCGGTTACGCCCGATGAGCGGGCGTGGAATTGAGTATTTTCGAAGCAGAGAAACCGCTTAGCGCTTGTAGGGATCTCCGAGCGCGGGCAGGACCCGCCCCGTGCAGGCGCCGAAGCCCACACGGTAGCCGTCTCCCTGTGCGTAGCCCCGCAGCGTGATCCTGTCGCCGTCCTCGATGAAGCTGCGCGTCTCGCCGGTTTCCAGCGTGATCGGTTCCTTGCCGCCCCATGCCAGTTCCAGCAACGCGCCCCGCTGGTGCTTCTCCGGGCCGGAAATGGTGCCGGACCCCAGCAGGTCGCCCGTCGACATGGCGCATCCGGAGGTCGTGTGATGAGCCAGCTGCTGCGCCGAGGAATAGTACATCTCGCGGTAGTTGGTGCGGGCAATCACCGTCTCGGCCTGCCCTTCGGGGGCCAGCCCCACCTCCAGCGCGATGTCATAGAGCATCGGGCCGGGTTCCTGCAGGTAATCAAGCAATGGGCGCTCCCGCTCGGGCGTGGAGACCCGGAATGGTTCCAGCGCGGCCTTCGGTACGATCCAGGGGCTGATCGTCGTGGCCGTGGCCTTTGCCTGGAAAGGTCCCAGAGGATGGTATTCCCACGCCTGGATATCGCGCGCCGACCAGTCGTTCAGGAGCACGTAGCCAAAAATCATCGCATCGGCTTCTGCGACCGTCACCGGCCCGTCGGATGGTGTGCCGACGACGGCTCCGATCTCGAGCTCCAGATCGAAGCGCTTGCAGGGGGCGAAGACCGGGAGATCGGCGTCCGGGGCCTTCAGCTGCCCCCATGGGCGGCGCACGTCGGTACCGGAAACCACCACCGAGGACGCTCGCCCGTTGTAGCCGATGGGGATCGATAGCCAGTTCGGAGGCAGTGCGTTTTCGGAGCCACGGAACATGGTCCCCACGTTGGTCGCATGGTGCCTGCCCGCATAGAAATCCGTGTATTCCGCAACGGTGAAGGGCATCAGCATCTCTGTCCCGGCCATGGGCACGAGATAGTCCACCAGCCCCGGCGCATCGGGCGCGTCCTCCGACAGCATCTCCGTCACTATGGCGCGGAAGGCGGCCCAGGCTTCCGAGCCCAGTTGCATGAATTCCGTCCAGTCGCCGTAGAAGAAGATCTCCTCCTCGTCTTCCATCTGGATCAGCCCGTCCTGTTCCAGCCGCGTCACGTTGAGGATCATGTCGCCGATGGCCACGCCGCAATGCGGCTCGCCCGCGTCCGAGCGGAAGGACCCGCAGGGCAGGTTGTTCAGGGGGAATTCGCAGTCGGGGGCATTCGCCGCCTCGACCCAGCTGCGCATCAAGGGCATGGGCTCTCCTGTCGCCTGTGCTTCTTCTTGGTCCAAGTACTCCGGGGGTCCGGAAGCGGGCCCCGGCCCGCCCCGACCATGGGGATCGGACCTATTTCCTGCCGGGCGTCCCGTCGAACTTTTTCTCGAGGCTGGCCCAGCAGTCGATGTAGTCATCCTGCAGCGGGGCGTCCTCGGCGGCAAAGCGCGTCAGATGCTGCGGGAAGCGGGTTTCGAACATGAAGGACATGGTATTGTCCAGCTTTTCCGCCTTCAGGTCGGCGTTGGACGCACCCTCGAAGGCGTTCCTGTCCGGCCCGTGCGGCAGCATCATGTTGTGCAGGCTCATGCCACCGGGGACAAATCCCTTCGGCTTGGCGTCGTACTGGCCGTAGATGTTGCCCATCAGCTCGGACATGATGTTCTTGTGATACCACGGCGGGCGGAAGGTGTCCTCCGCCACCGTCCAGCGTTCGCGGAACAGCACGAAGTCGATGTTGGCGGTGCCCGGCACCCCCGAGGGCGCGGTCAGCACGGTAAAGATCGACGGGTCCGGGTGGTCGAAGAGCACCGCGCCCACCGGGCAGTAGGTGCGCAGGTCGTACTTCAGCGGCGCGTAGTTGCCGTGCCAAGCCACCACATCGAGCGGCGACTGTCCGATCCCGGTCTCGTGGAACTGGCCGCACCACTTCACGGTCAGCGTCGAGGGCTTCTCGCGGTCTTCGAAGGCCGCGACGGGCGCCTTGAAGTCGCGGGGGTTGGCGAGGCAGTTGGCACCGATCGGACCGCGTGCGGGCAGTTCGAACTTCTGGCCATAATTTTCACAGACAAAGCCGCGGCATGGCCCGTCCAGCACCTCGACCCGGTAGACCAGCCCGCGCGGCAGGATGGCGATTTCCCTGGGCTCCAGGTCTATCACCCCAAGTTCGGTGCAGAACCGCAGCCGCCCCTCCTGCGGGACCACCAGCAGCTCGCTGTCCGCGCTGAAAAAATAGCTATCGACCATGGATTCAGTCACAAGGTAGACATGCGAGGCCATGCCCACCTGCGTGTTCACATCCCCCGCAGTGGTCATGGTGCGCATCCCCGTGAGCCAGGTCAGGCGCTCCTCGGTGTACGGCACCGGGTCCCAGCGGTACTGGCCGAGCGAGGTCACATCCGGCACGACATTGGGCGCGGACTGCCAGAACGGCAGGTCGATGCGGGCGTAGCGGGTCGAATGCTTCACCGAGGGCCGAATGCGGTAGGTCCAGGTCCGCTCCGGCGGGTTGGCGGTGAAGGCTGTGCCGGAGAGCTGTTCACCGTAGAGGCCGTAGTTGCACTTCTGCGGCGAGTTCATCCCCTGCGGCAGCGCACCCGGCAGGGCTTCGGTTTCGAAATCGTTGCCAAAACCGGGCATGTAGCCTTCGTGCGGGCCAAGGCCGCCCGGCGCGCGGATCATCCCCTTCGGCAGATCATGCGTGGTCATCGCCTTACCCTCCCCGGCAGTTTTCGTCCTGCTCGCATAATCATTGCATATGCAATGAAGTCAAGGCTAATGTCACGGCGGGCCTTCACCTCCGCGTGGCGTCCCGCCGTTCACAGGCCTTGGAGACCGACCATGACGACGAGACCCTTGCCCGACTTCGACCTGATGCGGTTTACACCCTATCGGCTGGCGGTGGCGGCAGAGCGCACATCCGAGGAACTGGCACGCCAGTACCGGAAACGTTTTGGCATCTCGATCCCGGAATGGCGGGTTCTCGTGCATCTGGCGAGACCAACCGACGGGGCGCGGACGGTCTCGGTCCGGGATATCGAGGCGCGCGTGGCGATGGAGAAGTCCAAGGTCAGCCGCGCGGCGTCACGGCTTGAGGCGGCGGGGCTGATCGCAAAGACGGTGGAGGCAGGCGACCGGCGGCTGGTGCGGCTGGCGCTGACGGACGCGGGGCGTGCGCTGATGGCAGAGCTGTTGCCGCTGGCACTGGCCTACCAACGCGAGATCGAGGCGCGGCTGGCAGAGGCCTTCGCGGGGCTGGAAGCCGGGCTGGAGGCGCTGTTGAGAGAGTGAGATTCGCCTTGCCTCTACACCGCGATCCGCGCGAGTCCCGCTCGCGCCGGGAGTATTATGACCGGGAAGACGCTGTGGTGCCGCGCGTCAGTCCGGGCCTGGCTGTAGCCGGGAGGCGCCAAGGGCACTGAACCCCACCATGACGGCCGCCGTAGCGAGGCAGAGCGGGAGGCCGCCCATTTGGTAGCTTAGGCCCGATAGAAGTGTGCCCAGCAGGCGCCCGGCGGCATTCGCCATGTAATAAAACCCCACGTCCATGGTTACGCGCTCGCCATTGGAAAAGGCCAGGATCAGGTAGCTGTGCAGCGACGAGTTAACAGCGAAGAGCGCGCCGAAGATCATCAGCCCCGTGACAAGCGTCACCGTAAGCCACGGTGCCGGGCCGCCGGCGGCAAAGACCAGCAGCGCCAGCATCGCGGGCACCGGCACGAGCGCGAAGGCCCAGGCACGGGCGCTGGCGACGATTTCAGCCTCCGCACGGTCGGCTGCGCGCAGGACCTTCGGCGCCCAGGCCTGCACCGCGCCGTAGAGGATCGTCCAGACCGCCATGAAGCTGCCAATGACAAAGAAGGCAGAGCGGTTGCCCGCCTCCGAACCATCGGACAGCACCGCGTAGAAATAGACCGGGATGCCGACGACGAACCAGACGTCACGCGCCCCGAAAAGGAAGACCCGCGCCGCCGAGAGCCAATTGACGTTGCGGTCAGTGGAGAAGACGGAGGCGAACCTGACGCCCTTCCTGCCAGCTGGCAAGCCGCCCGGCATCCGTAACGCCACGGCGACAAGGATCGCGGCCAGCACCGCCGCCATGCCGTAGAGCGCGGGGCGGAAGCCGGCCCAGGCGAGCAGCACCGCGCCCAGCAGGAAGCCTGCGCCTTTCACCGCATTTTTCGACCCGGTCAGTACCGCGACCCAGCGGAAAAGACCGCCCTGCCCGGATGGGGCCAGCAGCTTCACCGCCGACTTGGCCGACATCTTGGACAGATCCTTGGCCACGCCCGACGCGCCCTGCACCGCCATGACGTAGACCACGGAGGCGGACAGGCCCCAACCCGGATCGAGCTGCGCCAGAGCGATGAGCGCCGCCACCTGCAGCGCCAGGCCGCCATAAAGCGTGGATGTCAGCCCGAAGCGGACCGCAATCCAGCCTGCGGAGAGGTTCGTTCCGATGCCTGCGATCTCGTAAAGCAGGAAGAGATAGGCAAGCTGCACCGCCGAAAAACCCAGCGTGTGGAAATGCAGCAGCACCAGCATCCTGAGCGCGCCGTCGGTCAGCATGAAGGCCCAATAGGCGGCGGTCACGGCGATATAGGCAGCGAACGGCCTGTTCGCGGGCGTATCGGTCACGTTGCTCTTCCTTGGATCATTACATGGGGTATCCGCGCCGCGAAGCCTTTCGGGAAGCAGAGGAACCAGCGCGCCCGCTGTTGCCTGCTGTGAAAATACGCCGGCCAGCGTGGCGGTCGGCCCCTTTCGGGATGCATCTTCAGAGGGAACCGCCCACCATCAGCGCCACGTCTGCAAGCCGCTGGGCGTAGCCCCATTCGTTGTCGTACCACGCGTATATCTTTACCTGCGTGCCGTTGACGACCATGGTCGAAAGCGCATCGATGATCGAAGACCGCGGGTCGTTGACGTAATCGCAGCTGACCAGCGGGCGTTCCTCATAACCAAGGATGCCCTTGAGCGGCCCCTCGGCCGCGGCCTTGAAGAGGGCATTGACCTCATCGGCGGTGGTCTCGCGCTCCACCTCGAAGACGCAGTCCGTCAGCGAAGCATTCAGAAGCGGCACGCGCACGGCGTGACCGTTCAGGCGACCCTTGAGTTCAGGGTAGATCAGCGTGATCGCAGTGGCCGAACCCGTTGAGGTCGGGATCAGGGAGTTCAGGGCGGAACGGGCACGACGCAGGTCTTTTGCGGGCCGATCGACAATGGTCTGGGTGTTGGTCACGTCGTGGATCGTGGTGATTGACCCGTGCCGGATGCCGAGCGCTTCGTGGATGACCTTGACCACGGGCGCGAGACAGTTTGTCGTGCAGGAGGCTGCTGTTACAATGCTGTGGCGCGCGGGATCATAGGTTTCGTGGTTCACCCCCATGACGATATTCGCGGCATTGCCGTCCTTTACCGGGGCGGAAACCACTACCTTCTTCACACCGCGTTCGAAGTAAGGCGCAAGACGCACCTCGGTCTTGTATTGCCCGGTGCAATCGATCACCACGTCCACGCCATCGAACGGCAGGGCATCGAGCGTCCGCTCGCAGTGCACCGGCAAGCGTGTGCCATCGACGGTGATGCTGTTGGCATCATGGCTGAAATCGGCACCCCAGCGACCATGCACGGTGTCGAACTCCAGCAGGTGCGCGTGCATTGCCGGGTTGCCCACCGCGTCGTTGATCCAGGCGATGCGCGCGCCCGCCTCCAGCAGCGGCTTCAGCGCCAGTTTCCCCATGCGGCCGAGGCCGTTCAAAGCGTAGGTGGTCATGCATCTTCCTCGGTGATGTCTCGGGCAATGTCATCGACGCGCGCCTGCAGGGACGCGCGGTCGAGTGCTGCGATGGGCAAGGCAGCGAAGGCCTTGATACGGTTCTGCAGCGACCCGTAGGCTTGGCGGAAGGCCAGCATCCTTTCCGCATCCGTGCCGGTGGCGCGCGCCGGGTCGGGCTGACCCCAATGGCCCGTGACGGGCTGGCCGGGCCACGGCGGGCATTCCTCGTTCGCGGCCTGATCACAAACGGTAAAGACGAAATCCATCTTCGGCGCAGCCTCCGTCTGGAACTCGGAAACGTGTTTGGCTCGCAATCCGGCGGTGTCATGGCCCTTGATATCCAGCAGATCCAGCGCGCGCGGGTTCAGTTCCGACTGGGGCCGGGTGCCGGCGGAGTAGACAGCAAAACGGTCGCCGGCCCAGTCGCGCAGGATGGCCTCGGCAAAAATCGACCGCGCGGAATTGCCCGAGCAAATGAAGAGAACGTTCCATTTCCGGTCCATGACCATGCCCCCCTCGGCAGGTTCGCCCATGTCTTGCGGGCAGAAGGCGCCGCGTCCGCGGCAGCAATCGTCGACGAGGTAGCCCGTCAGGCGCCCCGCCCCCGCCACGTCCGCCGCGTAGCGTAGCGATGTCCCGTGACGGTGTTGTGTCACCAGCCCCGCCCGATACAGCTGCGCCACGGCGGCCGAAAGCGAGGAGGCCGGCAGGTCCAGCGTCATTGCCAGATCGCCCGCCGCCACCGCCTCCGGGTAGCGCCGCATCAGGAGGCGAAAAATCGCCAGACGGCGCGGATGCGCGAGCGCCGTCAGCTGAGCGAGAATCATATTTTCCATATTTCCGAAATATCAGAAATAATAGGCAGCACAAGGCTTATTGACGTAAGGGTTGATGTGTTGTCCCCATGGAACGACCGCCCTTCGGGCGCGTTCACCAGCATGCCCGCGGCCGCCACGGCCTTTCGGAGGACATCAATGCAAGTGTTTCGCTGCCCCGCTTGCGGGGGGATGCTCTGGTTCCACAATGCGACCTGCGCATGCGGGCAGAATGTCACCTTCGACCCGGAAACTCAGGACATGGTCGCCAATGCCGCGGCCTGCGCCAACCGCACGGAGATCGCCTGCAACTGGCGAGCGGAGCAAGACGGGCTCTGCCGCTCCTGCGCCATGACCGCCACGGTGCCCGACCTGCGAGAGGCGGAGAACCTGCCGCTCTGGCAGCGCACCGAGGAGGCAAAGCGCTGGGTGCTGGCCAACCTCATGCGCTGGGGGTGGTTCACCCTAGACGATCCCGGCGCCCGCCCCGTGTTCCGTCTGCTTTCGGAACACACCGCGGAAGGCGACGCGCCGGTAACAATGGGCCACGCGTCGGGTGAAATCACCATCAACGTGTCCGAGGCCTCAGACGCCGAACTGGTCCGGCGACAGGCGGAAATGGGCGAACTTTACCGCACCATGATCGGGCACATGCGGCACGAATTGGCGCATTTCCTGTTCGAACGGCTGTCTTCGCAGGCCGGTTTCCTAGATACATTCCGTGCCCGCTTCGGCGACGAGCGCGCCGATTACGCCGAAGCCCTGAAGGCGCATTACGCGCAGCCCCGCGACAAGGGGCAGACGCATGTCACGACCTACGCCACCGCCCATCCGCATGAAGACTGGGCCGAGACCATCGCCCACCTGCTACACCTGACCGACCTTCTCGACAGCGCCGCCGCATCCGGTCTTGCCCTACCCGAAGGCCCGCCGCGAGGCTACGATGCCTACGCCGAGTCCGACACGGGGCGGCTTCTTACGCTGGCGATCGACCTGACCCTGGCAATCAACCACGTCAACCGGGCACTGGAGATCGGCGACCTGTACCCCTTCGTGCTGGCACAGCCAGTGCGCGACAAGTTGCACTTTGCCCACGACGCATTGCGAAAACGCTAGAACGCGGCGGCCTCCCCGGCAAGGGCCGTCGCACTGCTTCTCCTTGGTCCAAATACTACCGGGGAAGCAAGTCCGAAGGAGCAGCGGGGGGGGGGGGGCACCGCCCCACCCCCAACCTCTTTTCTAGGCCAGCGACGGCAGCCAGAGCACGATGCCCGGAAAGGCCACAAGCCCCGCGATGGTCACGGCATCCGCCACGAAGAACGGCGTTACTCCGCGAAATACGTCCTGCACCGAAAGCTCGGGCCGCACGCCCGCCACCACGAAGCAATTCAGACCGATGGGTGGCGTGATCAGACAGAACTCTGCCATTTTGACAACGAGGATGCCGAACCAGATCGCACACATTGTGCCGTTCATGCCAAAGGCGCTGTCCGCTGCCGCCACCGTTTCACCGCCGTTCAGCGCCATGACCGCCGGGTAGACAACCGGCAGCGTCAGGAGCAGCATACCGATGGCATCCATGAACATCCCCAGCACCGCGTAGGCCAGAAGGATGCAGACCAGGATCAGCATCGGCGGATAATGCAGCGACGTGATCCAGTCGGCAAACGCGCCCGGCAGATCAGCAAAGCCAAGGAACCGCACATATATCAATACGCCCCAGATAATGGTGAAGATCATGATCGACAGCTTCGCCGTCTCGACAAGCGCGTCCAGCAGCTCGGGCAGGCGCATGCCGTGGTGAAGCGCCATGAGGAAGACGATGAAGGCCCCGATGGCACCGCCTTCGGTCGGCGTTCCCCAGGCATCGCCACCAAACGGGTTGTAGACAAAGAAGATGATGATCACGACCACCGCCACAATGGGCAGTGCCGGCGGCAGGCTGGCAAACCGCTGTTTCCAGGTGAATCCCTTTACCGCCGGACCGAATCCCGGAATGATCAGCGCCATCCCGACGATCAGCGCGCCGTAGATCACCGCCGAAAAGACACCTGGGACAAAGCCCGCCAGCAGCAGTTTGCCGACATCCTGTTCGACGATGATGGCGTAGATCACGAGGATGGCCGATGGCGGGATAAGCGAAGCCAGCGTGCCGCCCGCCGCCACGACCCCTGCGGCGAACCGCTTGTCATAGCCGATCTTCAACATCTCCGGGATGGCGATGCGGGCAAAGACCGCCGCCGTCGCGACCGACGCACCCGACACCGCCGCAAACCCGGCCGTGGCAAAGACGGTGGAGACGGCCATGCCGCCGGGCAGCCATGCAAGCCAACGCTTCGCCGCCTCAAAAAGCGCGCGCGTCAGCCCGGCGTAATAGGCGAGGTAACCGATCAGGATGAAGGTCGGGATCAGCGACAGCGCCTGCGACGCCACCTTGCCGTGCGGGATCTGGCCCGCGGTCTTTACCGCCACGCCAAGCGCCCACTGGAATTGCGCGGGGTCCATGCCCTTCTTCGCCCAGAAGATCCAAACAAGGCCGATCAGCCCGGCACCGGCGGCCGCAAAGGCAACACGCATACCCAGCACCACCATGACCAGCATCGTGCCGGTGACCCAGAGGCCGATTTCGATGCTCGTCATGTCGATGCCTTTCGGTTCGCACCCTGGACGCGGACGCCCCGCTTCCGGAGGCTCCCCGCACAGTCAGCCATGCGCGTTCGACCGCGGGCGGGTATGCCGTTCACGCGAATGATCATGCGTCGTGCCCCTGCATGTGGTCGGCTTCCGCCGCTGCCTGTTCTGCCGCCGACATAACCAGCGGCACCGCCACGGGACGCTCCAGCCCCAGCACGAAGGCCCGGCCGAAGCCCCAGAGCTGTAGCGCGAGCCGCGCACAGATCACCGAGAAGGCCACCGGCACAATCAGTTTCGCGGGCCAGATCGGCAGGCCGATGTCGATCGAGCTGTCGCGGCTCCAGTTCGGCTTTGCGAAATCGAAGGAGCGGTCGAAGTGCGCCCATGTGCCCCAGACCAGCAGCGCCATCAGCACGAGGATAAGCAACGTGGTGATGAACTCCGCAAGCCACAACGCCCGCCCGCCAAGCGCCCCGACGACGATATCCATGCGGATATGCCCGCCCTCGCGCTGTACGTAGGAAATGCCGAGGATCGCGATCACCGGCATCGCCGCCTCGATCCAGTCGACGTAGCCGCGCAGGGGCTCGTTGAACCCCTCGCGCCCCACGACAGAGATTACGGCGAGGCACATCAATACGAAGGCGCCAATCCCCGAGAGCACCGCCATGCCCCATTCGAGCTTCAACAGCTTGCGATCAAGGCGCGACAAAAGGCTGCCGTCCTCCAGAACAGATGCCGCTCCGGCCATCCCTGCCTCCGATTTCAAAAGCCGACACCCGCCCCGACCCACGCCACAGGCGGGGCCGGAACGGGGTCATGTCACGCCTGCGCGCGGGTCAGTTCGTGCCGCGCTGCGCCTTCAACGTCGATCGCACGAGGTCCAGCAGTTCCTGACCGGGCAGGCCCTGCGCCGACATGTCCGCCAGCCATGCGTCCTGGATCGGTTTGCCACCAATTTCCTCGAACTTCGCCAGCTCCTCGTCGGAGATCATGACCTTCTCGACGCTCTTTTCCGCCAGAACGTCATCCCATTTCTTCAGCAGTTCGCCATAGTTCGACAGGTAGTAGTCGATAGCCTCGGGGACCGAGCTTTCGAGCGCCTCGCGCTCCGCGTCGGACAGCGCGTCATAGGCGTCGATGTTCACCACCACCGGGCAGTTCACCGTGCCGGGGTTGAGGTTCGCAGTCCACCAGTCGGCTTCGTTGATCGTGCCAAAGGACAGGTGCGCGTGCTGGGCAAAGGCCACCGTGTCCACGACGCCCGACTCCATTGCCTGATAGGCCTCGGAGGAGGTCACGGAGGTCGGCACCGCGCCGACAGCCTCAAAGGCCTTGCCGATCCCGCCTGTGGCGCGAACGCGCATACCGTCCATTTTCTCCAGCGTGTCGCGCGGTTCGCCGGTGCCGACGAGGTTGTACTGCGGCATCGGCGAGGTCATGAGCATCCGCGCGCTCCACTGCGCCATTTCCTCGGCCACTGCCGGGTGCGCGTAGACCGCGTTCGACACGGCGACTTCTTCGTCCAGCGTGTTCACGCCAAGAAAAGGCAGTTCCAGCACGGTGATCGCCCGGTTCTTGTCCGGGTGATAGCCAGCACAGAATTGCGCCATCTCGAACGCACCGATGGAGATGCCGTCGAGGTTCTCCGTATTTTTGGACAGGCCGCCGTAGGAGACGTTCATGGTAAACTCGCCATTGGTCTTCTCGGCCACCAGATCGGCGAGCTTGTGAATGTGCTCGGTAAAGGCACGACGCTTACCCCAGACGGACACGTTCCATTCGGTCGCGGCAGCTTCGCTGGCGATGCTCAGCGCCAGCGCCGAGACGCAGACCTTGGTCATCATGGTCATGGTGTTTCTCCCTTTGATACGGGCTGTGATCGCCCTGTGATGGCGGTTTTCCCGCCTGTGCCCCGGGAGCCTAGAGCATAGCACTCCGGGTGCAAGCGGTTTGGCGCGGGGGGTTGAGATTCGCGGCGGTTCACCCTGTTAGCGATAAAGGCAAGTGTGACGTCACATTTTGTCGCACCCCGCGACGCCTCATCGGTGCGGTACGGGCACAAGAGATCAGGCGGAGGGCAGGTCGCACACGTTTGGAGCGAAAATCCCAAGTCTCGGTAATACAAGACTGTTAGCGCCGGTAGCGCAAATAACTTTACCAATTATCCAATACATATGGAAAATATTTACAGAAAAACATCAGTTATTACATGCGTTATGGTAAAATTTTCGACGTAGCGTAAAGTGTGTGGCATTCCTGGTGACGGGTTGCTCCCGCACCGTTCGAATTTCGTATGGAGGGGGAGAGATCCATGAATGAACAGGTATTGCCCACAACCGTTTCAACCTATGCGCCCTCGGCCGAAACGGTAAACACCGCGCACGTGGACGCGGCGCAGTATGACGCGCTGTATTCGGCGTCGATCGCGGATCCGGCGGGTTTCT
>NZ_JAGISH010000023.1 GCF_017813235.1 Sagittula salina | reverse complement strand
CTTCCTGTGCCCATAGTTCGTCTCCTTTGTTGCAGTAAATGCTATCAAAGGAGCGGCATCAAACCGCGACACGTCCAATGTTCAGGAAGGACCGCCCCTTCCGAGCCACGATCCCCCAGTAGTCGCCCTTCAAAACTCAACACTCCTGAAACCCGCGCTACGGCGCGGGTTTTCTTTTGCCTGATGACTGGGAAGCAGCCCCTAGAGGCTGTGCCTCCGTCTGCGCACGCTTATGCTTCGGTGCGCACGCTTTTGCTTTCCCCGCGAAAAGTGGTCGCATAAGGTGTTGAAATTGAACGGTAATTCTGTGCTCCGAATCGGGGTGCGTGAATTTTGCGCATACTATTGCTTCGTTCGACTCATGACTTTATGCCCCGGAAAGATAGAACTTTTCCAGTGCCTTCGATGTTGGTCTGAGGGGGCAGAAAAAGGTTCTTCCGACCTTGCGTCTGGACGGAAAAATGGCCGCGAATTCCCTTTCGGTGCGAAGTGATTTTTTCCGTCTCATGGATGCAGAAAGACCCGCGGTCGTCTAACCGTTTGCGGCTCCCGAGATACTATGGAGCCTTGGGAGCCAGGCGCACTTCCGGACGCTGCCACGAAGGCTGAACCAGAGATGTATCGGTCGCGGTGCAAGGAGGTCGACGGGGACCATACTTCCTTACAGCGGTGAGCTTCAGCAGAGCGTCCCTTTTTTCGTCGCCAGATTCTGATTTGGCCAAACTCCTTTCCGATGAAAAAAGGAGGTTCATGCATGTACCCACAGGACCCCCGCCCCGAACATCTGGGATGGGTCGAGACCGCGCTTCGGGTGGCGAACCCCGACCCGCCGCATCTTCGGATCGCCGCCCAATCGCATGTCGGCCCGCACAAACGCATCGCCTTCGTCGCAGTTCATGGCTTGAGCGATGACCGCGATCTGCGCCAGCGACTCCGCATCGAAGCTGACAACCTTCTTCGCAAGTTCGGCTACACCGTCGAGCTTGAGCACGGCGAGACGTCTATGATGTAGCGCCGAGCCGGCCGGCTTCGGCTCACGATGAAATTCGGATGCTGCGGTACCCTCGCTGTGGCAGTCGCCACGCTTCTTCATAGCGCGGATGTCTTCGACGTGCGGGCGGTTGTGGTACATCGGTCTCTCCGGTGCCGGATCAGGCGGCTTTCAGGTGGCGCTTGAGGTTCTGGGACGGGTCGGCCAATGCGTCGGGACCAACCTGCACACCGCGTTCGATCAGCTTTTTCGAGGATGCGCAGATCCTTGGCGACGGCATTGCCTGGCCCGATCCCCGCCGCGGCGATGAGGTGACCGGCGGCATCGCACTGGAAGACGATGGCCGTGTCGTCGCGTGTCTCGCGGCGGATGCCTGCGCGGGTCATGTCGAACATCCCCGCCACCTGCAGCGTCAGGTCGTACTGGTCGGACCAGAACCACGGCACCTTGGCATAGGCGTCCGCGCCTACCAGCATCGCCACCGCCACATGTGCGCCCTGATCCTGCGCTGCCTTCCAGCTTTCCAGACGCACGCGCGCACCTTTCCATTGGAAATTACAGCAATCGCCGGCGGCAAAGACGTTCGGGTCAGAGGTGCGAAACTGTCCATCCACGACGATGCCATTGTCGACGGCGATCCCCGCCGCCTCGGCCAGCGCTGTCTCGGGCAGCGAGCGCGCCGACACCCGCTATGACGGCGTCGAAGTCGAGAACGCTGCCGTCCTGAAGAGTGATCCTTTGCGCATACGCCGCGGC
The DNA here is from genome assembly GCF_017813235.1 of Sagittula salina. Taxonomy (GTDB): domain Bacteria; phylum Pseudomonadota; class Alphaproteobacteria; order Rhodobacterales; family Rhodobacteraceae; genus Sagittula; species Sagittula salina. The sequence continues at coordinate 31,164 of NZ_JAGISH010000023.1, read as the reverse complement.
AACTCCTGTTCCGGTGCGCAGCCTGACACCTTCCGCCGCGTACCGATCACTGACCACAGCCGCGATCTCTTCCGGCACGGCCCGACCCAGCAGGCGCGGGCCGGCCTCGATCACCGTGACCTCGGCCCCGGCATTGCGGGCGGTGGGGGCCAGTTCCAGGCCGATGAAGCCGCCGCCGATGATGCCGATACGCGCACCGGGCGTCAGGCGCGTGTGGATGGCAGCAGCATCCCGGTCGGACCGCAGCGTCAGGCAACCCTCCATCCCCGGAAACACCCTGGCGCGCGCGCCGGTTGCCAGGAGCAGTTTGTCATAGCCCAGCGTCTCGCCGTCGCCCATGACCGCGGAACGGCGCGTCGTGTCGACGCGCGACACCTGAACCCCAACCGAAGGTCGATTCCCTGTTCCGCATAGGCCGCCTCCGGCCGAATCGGTCGGGGCGCGGCACTCGGGTCTTTGGAGAGCGGCGGACGTTCGCAAGGCAGAGCCGTCTCGGCTCCGATCAGCGTGACGGTGCCGTCAAAGCCCTGCTCGCGCAGGGCAAAGGCCGTGCGCACGCCGCATTCTCCCGCGCCAATGATCATGATTGCTGTCATGGCTCAGTTCCTTGCTTGGATGAGCGCAGTCGGCGCGGGCTCAGATTTCGACGAAGACCCGGCCACCTTCGACCTTGGTCGGATAGGTGTGCAGGTTCTCGCAGGCCGGGGGCGTATCGACTTCGCCGGTCGCGGCATTGAAGATCGAGGCGTGCTTGGGGCATTCGATGGTGTTTTCCACCACCAGACCGTCCTCAAGATGAACCTCTTCGTGGGTGCAAAGCCCGTCGGTGCAGTAATAGTTGTCCTTGTGATCGCGGATGATAACGAAGGTGCGCGTTCCGTGATCGAAACGGATCACGTCCTCTTCGTCGATGGCGGTGGCGGCGCAGGCGTCGATCCAGTCGGCCATGGTGGGTCTCCTCTTCAAGAGTGTCTTTGGGGGGTGGTCTGGCCGCGTTCACTGGGCCGGTGTCGCGGCCTTCCTGGCCTTCACGCGCTCCTTCTTGGCGCGGAAGCGGACCTTCATCGCCTCGTCGGCCTCATTCGAGCCGTCGTGCCAGGTGCCGAAGAGCTTGTCCAAGGGCACCGCTCCGTCGCCATAGTTCACCTCGAAATACTTGTGATGCAGGTAGTGGGCGTAGGCGTGGGTATCGACGGCCTTGCCCTCGACGGTCTCGATCTTGTCAAAGCCGATGTGGCCCACAACGGCGCCGGTGCCGGTGACGTGAAGGTGATAGAGCAGCAGCACGGGATGCGACGGCAGGATCAGGTGGATCAGGCTGTCGGACCAGTAGAGCAGGTGTTCGACCGGATGCATCGACAGCGAAGACCAGGGCGACGGGTTGATCGAGTTGTGGTGCACGGAATGGACGTGCTTGTAGAGCCAGGGCGTGTGGATCAGCCGGTGGATGCAGAAGAAATGGGCCTCGTGAACAAGCGGGATCACCAGCCAGAAGACCGCCAGCCAGACCGGGTTGTCGCCGAAGGTTGTCCAGAGGCCGAAATCGTTGGCCCAGGCATGCAGCATCAGCACCTCGTAGGCCGACCAGATCGGCAGGCCGGTGCCGAAGGTGCGCAGGATATTGTCGCGGTTCTGGCTCTTGAACAGGAACACTTCCGAGGGATGCTCGCCCGGGAATTTGCCGTTGTACTTGAAGCGGTCGTTCTGGACGCGTCTGACATAAAGCCAGAGTTCCAGCGCGCCGTAGATCACCACCACGGTCAGGGCGTTGCGCACCAGGATGTAAAGCGCCCAGCCCCAGGAGAGGGTCTCCAAAGTCTCGCGCGACGGCGTGAGCCAGAACCAGAAACCGATGCCGAAGGCCATGAAGATCACGTTGTGCGGCAGGAAATAGCCCGGCAGCCAGGCGATGAACGCCCGCAGGCTGAAGGGCCAGCGGAACAGACCGCCAGTTTCCAGCGGGTTGTTCGGGTGCCAGTTGCCGCGTTTGTCGCGGGTTCCGTATAGCGTGTCGTCCATGATATCCTCCACGGTGCCCCCCTTTGCCACCTGCCGCAAGGCGCGGCTGACTGCCTTTGGGGCGATGTGCTCGAAGTGATCGAATGTTTGGCCGTAGCGCGTCCGGCGCCTGCAAGATCCATACACCGCCAATTGACAGCCTGTCGCGGAGCATATTGATTGAATTCCATCAACGCTATGGGACGGCGAAGCCAAACATTTGAAAGATGGCAGGAAAAGCTTCAGGCAAAGTCACGCTGCAGGATGTTGCGGTCAAGGCCGGGGTCGGATCCGCGACCGTCGACCGGGTGCTCAACGAACGCGGCAACGTCAGCAACGCGGTTCGCATACGGGTCATCGACGCAGCACGCGAGCTTGGATTGCGGCGCATCCTGCCCTCGGCCTATCGCCGCACGGTCCGGGTCAACGTGATCCTGTCGCGGGTCGAGCGGCCGCTTCTGAAACGCATGGCGGCGGAGGTCGGGCGGCTCGGCCAGCGGTTCGACAAGGCGATTGCCATTCACCGGACGCTACTCGGGGATGAGGACCCCCGAACCGTCGCCGCCGCCATGCTGAAGGGCGCATACGACGCGGTGATCGTCTGTGCGCCGGACCACCCGCTTATCCATGAGGCCATTGCTGAGTTGAAGGACCGGACGTGCCCCGTGGTGACGTTGATCTCGGACGTTCCGGGCGCGGCGCGGCTTGCCTATGCCGGAACTGATCACGTCAAGGCCGGGCGCTCAGCGGCCTATTTTCTTGCTCACATGGTTCCGCCCGCCGACCCCTCCGGCAAGGTGATCGTGCTGTGCCATGACGAAGGTTTCCAGGCCCATGCCGAGCGGATCCGCGGGTTCGCCGAACAGCTTGCCTCGGACGGCTCGACCTTGGAGCTGGCGGAGATCGTGCGCGGCGGCGACGATCCGTTGTTGTCCGAGGCCAAGCTGAAAGAGGCGTTCCGCCGCCACCCCGACACCGTCGGACTTTACAATGCCGGGGGCGCCAACCGTGGCGTGATCACTGCGATGGCGGCGAACTTGTTGCCCCGTCGCCCGCTCTTCATCGGGCACGAGCTGACCGGGTTCACCTGGCGCTGCCTGCGCGACGGGCTGATGACCCTGACCATCGATCAAAGCCCGGAGCTTCAGGCGCAATACGCGTTGGAGGTGGTGATGCACCATTACGGTTTCGAAGGTGCGGTGCACGCGAACCCGCCCTATGTCTCGGACGTCCCGATCATCCTTTACGGCCCGCAGAACCTGCCGGATGCGCCTCCCGACTGACGGCGATGGTCTGCGGGGCTCAGGGCCCGCAATTGTACCGGGTGTGAATCGAGATCTGCGTCGCGGCCGGTTCTGACATCTCGGTCCCGCCCAGTCGGCTGCGAATCCACTCCGCCGCCGACGTCACCTCGGCGGTGAAATCGTGCGAGATGACATAGTCCATCACACCGCTTTCAAGCAGCGCGCGCGAGTATTGCGTCAACTCGTGGCCCACGAATATGGTGTCATGGGTCGTGCCGCGATCTTCCAGCGCCTCGGCGACGCCGCGGTTGGCCCCGGCGAGGTTGTAGATGGCCGCCGGGCAGCCGTGCGCCGCGATATAGGCGGCGAGCTGTTCGCGGGTGGTTTCGGTGCTGTCATCCGAAGTCACGCGCTCCTCGATCTTCAGATGCGGGAACTCGCTGCGCAAGACCCGGCGAAACCCCATCTCCCGTTCCTGCTGCGACCGGAACGGGACGCTCATCATCAGCAGGATATTGGTGCGCTTTTCCGGCAGCGCCCGGCCGATCAGCTGGGCGGCGACGCTGCCGGCGGCGTATTGGTCATTGCCGACATAGGCCAGGCGCCGCGACGACGGAAGATCGGTGGTCAGCGTCACGACCGGATGGCCGTTGCCGACCAGTTTGCGCACGGCACGGTTTATCGCCGGGTGTTCGCGCGCAATGACGATGACGCCGTCCGCCTCGACGCCCTCATCCTCGATCTTGCGGGCAAACGGCATCGGGTCCATCTGATTGGTCGAAACATAGTGGCCGTCGATCTGAACGCCCGGCAAGGTGCGGTTGACCCGGTCGACAGCCTGTTCCATCAGCGCATTGAAGGACGCGCCGGAATCGCAATAGAGCCGGAAAGTCAGCGGCCGGTCGGCCGCGCCGCGTTCGACGGATAGTTTCTCGAAGGCGTCCCGCACCCGGCGCCGGGTCTTTTCGCTGACTCCTGGGCGGTTGTTCAGCACCCGGTCGACGGTGGCCGAACCGACACCGGCAACTTCGGCGATCTCGCTGATTGTCGGACCGCGCCAGGGAGTGCTCTTTTCTGCGTCGTACAAGATGTTTCTCCGGCGAGCAGCGCCCGATCTGCATTGCATCGGTGGCGAACAGCATACACGTGGCGCCCCTGTCTTTCGAGGCGTTCCGCATCAGGATTTCTGATGCGAAATACATCAGAAATAGGTAGTCAAACCTGAACAAAGTGATTTTTGCAGCGTCAGAAAAGGCTTAGCCGTGCTTTCGATACGATTTGATGTGAACCACATCAGGTCGCATCGCGTAACAATGTTCGCCGGCGACTGCGCATCTGGTAATCATCTGACAGCCGGCAAACGGGAGGACGACGCCGGCTCTGACCGGGCTGCGTGGGGAAGCGCGGCTTCGGCAAGGTCCGCAAAAATCTGGAATTTTCGACCGGGTCGGTACCGCTTGACCCGAACGGTCGAGATATGTCGAGCCGCAGGTTCGCGGCTGAACTCAAGGGAGGAAATTCGACATGAACTTCACAAAAGCCATTGCAGCGACGGCGACCACCGCACTGATGTCCACCGGCGCAATGGCGCAGGACATCGCCGTTATCGTCGGCTCGGCGCAAGACGGCTTCTGGAACATGGTCAAAAAGGGCGTCGAGGATGCCTCGCTCATGGTCGAGGCCAACGGCGGCTCCGTGAACTTCCTGCAGACGCCGAACTACGACAACTTCGGCCCTGACCTGGTCTCGCTAATCGAGCAGGCGGTCGCGCAGGGCGTCGACGGTATCGCCATCCCGAACTGGCTGCCCGATTCCGAAACCCCGGCTCTGAAGGCCGCGGCGGACCAGGGCATCGCGATCATGTCGTTCAATGCCGGCCAGGAAGAAATGGACGAATACGGGGCGCTGAACTACTTCGGGTCCGACGAGTATCTCGCCGGTGTCGCGGGCGGCAAGTACCTAGCCGAGAACGGCGCCACCAAGATCATGTGCCACATTCAGAACCCGGGCGCTGTCAACCTGGAAACCCGCTGCAACGGCGTAAAGGACGGTGCCGCGGAAGCCGGGGCCGAGACCTACATCCTGCGGGTCCCCGCGAACCTCGACCAGGACATGGTCGGCACCTCCGAGGCCATCAAGTCCGAGCTGATCGCCGATCCGGAAATCGATGCCGTCATCAACCTCGCGGCCTGGGCGGCCGATGCCTCCGCGTCGGCCATCGAGCAGTTGGGCAAGTCCGGCGACGTGCAGCTTGGCACCTTCGACATGTCCGCATCGGTTCTGGAGCGTATCGAAGCCGGCAACCAGACCATGGCGATCGACCAGCAGCCCTACCTGCAGGGCTTCCTGTCGACTTCGATGCTGTTCGCGCACATCAAGTTCGGCACCGAGTTGGCCACAAAGCCCGTTCTGACCGGCCCCGCCATCGTCGACGCGTCGAACGTAGAGACCGCCATCGAAGGCGTGAAGCTCGGCGCCCGCTGAACTTTTCTTCGAATAACCGGACCCGGACCGTACCGGGTCCCCTCTCACGCACCACCCGGGGTGGTGTGATTGCGATATATTCCTGGAGCCAGTTCAATGACCGACACAACTTCCCAAGGCGGTCCCGGAGGAAGCCCAAGCGGCGAAGAGACCGCTTCGAGCTTTTCCCTCGGCGACCTCATGCGCAGCCCTGCATCAGGGGCTTTCATGGGGTTAGCGATGGTGTTCATCGTCTTTGCCATATTCGGTTTTCAGCGCAATTTCCTTTCGGTCGGCGGCGTGTCGACCTGGGTCAACTTTGCCTCGACCGTCGGCATGATCGCGATCCCGGTTGGCTTCCTGATGATCGCGGGCGAGCTTGATATCTCCACCGGAGCGGTGCTTCCGGCCTCGGCCATGACGGTCGCCATCACCTCGGGTTACTACGAAATGCCCATTCTGCTGGGGATCTTCGCATCCCTTGCCGTGGGCGCGCTGATCGGCTTCATCAACGGCATGATCGTGACCCGCACGCAGGTGCCGTCCTTCATCGTCACCCTGGCCACGCTGTTTGCCGTTGCCGGGCTGACGCTGACCCTGTCGATCGTCTTCATCAATACCACCCAGACCTCGCTGAGCGCACCCGACTGGGCCAAGAACCTGTTTGGCGGCCGGCTACTGGGAGGCTTCCGCTCCTCGGTTTTCTGGTGGATCGCGATGATCGTGGGATTCATCTACTTCCTGCACAAGAGCCCTTGGGGCAACTGGGTCTTCGCGCTTGGTGGCGACCAGGAAAGCGCGCGGAACGCGGGCATCCCCGTGCAGCGCCTGAAAATCGGCCTGTTCATGCTGAGCTCCACCTCCACCGCCTTCGCAGGTGTCTTGCAGACCATCCAGTTCAACGCGGCCACCTCGCAGGCGAATTTCGGCATGATCTTCAACACGATCATCGCCTGCGTCGTTGGCGGCCTGCTGCTGACCGGGGGCTTCGGAACGGTGATGGGCATCGTCTTCGGCACCCTGACGCTGGCCGTGGTTCAGCAGGGGATCGGGTATACGGAAATCGACCGCAACCTGTCCTTCCTAATCATCGGCGTGATGCTTCTGATCGCGGTGCTGATGAACGACACCTTCCGCAATCTGGCGACTAGCTGGTCGACAAAGAAGAAGTAAGGAGACCGATAATGTCCAGTGGAAACCCCGTTATCGAACTCCGTAGTGTCGACAAGTCCTTCGGGCCGATCGACGTGCTGCATGAAATCAGCTTGAAGGTCGGTGAGGGCGAAGTTCTCTGCCTCCTGGGAGACAACGGTGCCGGCAAGTCGACCCTCATCAAGACGCTTGCCGGGGTGCACCAGCCCACGCGCGGCGAGATCCTGATGGATGGCCAGCCTACCACCTTCAGCGGCCCGCGCGATGCCCAGGCCCGCGGGATCGCCACGGTCCACCAGTTCGGAGGCACCTACCCGCTGATGTCGGTGGGTCGCAACTTCTTCATGGGAGTGGAGCCGACCCGGAACGTTGGTCCGTTCAAGGTCTTCGACCGGGAAAAGGCCAACCGGATCGCGGTCGAGGAAGTCCAGAAGATGGGGATCACTCGGATCACCGACGGCGACCGGCTGGTCGGCGGCCTGTCGGGCGGCGAGCGTCAGTCGCTGGCCATTGCCCGCGCCGTGCACTTCGGCGCCCGCGTGTTGATCCTCGACGAGCCGACGGCGGCGCTGGGGGTGAAACAGGCCGCCCACGTGCTGCGCATTGTCAATGAAGCAAAGCGGCGCGGCCTGGCGGTGATCTTTATCACCCACCAGGTGATGCACGCGATGGCCGTGGGCGACCACTTTGCCGTGCTGATCCGTGGCGCGATTGCCGCCGATTTCCGCAAGGGCGACAAGACCCGCGAGGAGATCGCCGACCTGATGGCGGGCGGAGAAAGCATGGCGGACCTGGAGGCCAATATCGAGGGCTACATGGAAACCCACGACGGCCACCCGCCGCAACCCGCGGCCTGAGACACCGGGGCGGGCCACGCCGCCCGCCTCACAAACACACCCAATTTCACGTGATCGGGTTGGCCCTCGCGGCAACCCGCCCGGAGGAGACCTGCCATGAGCATCAGACTTGCCGTCATCGGCGCCGGATTGATGGGTGCAGACCACGCGAAGATCGTGGCTGAGGACCTGCCGGGCACCACGCTCCAGGTGATCTGCGACATGGACACCGCCCGCGCCAGGTCGCTGGCTGACAGACTGGGCGCACGGGACGTGGCAAGCGACCCCGAGGCCGCCATCGCCCGCGATGATGTCGATGCGGTGATCATCGCCTCGCCCGACTTCACCCATGCGCCCCTGTCGATAGCCTGCATCCAGGCTGGCAAACGGGTGCTGTGCGAAAAGCCGCTGTCGCAGAAGCCCGTCGAGTGCCTCGACGTCATGGAGGCCGAAATGGCCGCTGGCGCCCGCCACGTCATGCTGGGCTTCATGCGCCGATACGACCAGTCCTATATCGAGATGAAACAGGCGCTGACCGAGGGTACATTGGGCCGCGCGCTGATGATGCACAACTTCCACCGCAACGTGGAAACTCCCGCGGCCGATTTCACCGGCGCGATGGCAATCACCAATTCGGCCCCGCATGAGTTCGACGTGGTGCGCCACGTGCTGAATGCCGAATTCACCTCTGTCACCGCCATGCAGCCGAAGCGCTCGGATGCCCGGGTCGCGCCCGTGGTGATGGTGCTTGAGACGGACGACGGCCAGCTCGTCACCATCGAGGTCAACAACAATGCCGGTTACGGCTACGACGTGCGCGCCGAACTGGTGGGCGAACGCGGCAGTATCGCCATGAACAGCGTGGCCTACAGCCGGACCGATATGAAGCTGGCCTCGTCCACCCGCTACGACGCCGACTGGCGTGGGCGCTATCACGAGGCTTACGTGCGCCAGAACCGCGATTTCCTGCGCTTCGTCGAAACCGGCGACTTCGCCGCCATCGCATCGAATTGCTGGGACGGCTACTGCGCCGCCATTGTCGCCGAAACCGGCGCGAAAGCGCTGGAAACCGGGCAGAAACAGCCGATCCAACTCATGACCAAACCGGAGTTCTACTCCGCAAGCAAAGGAAAAGCCGCATGAAACTCGGCTTCGTTTCAGACAGCCTCGGCGGCATGAGCCGCACCGAGATGCTGGACAACGCAGAGCGCATGGGGGTCTCGGGCATCGAGGTCAACACCTGCGGCTGGTCCACCGCGCCGCATTTCGACCTGAAAGCGATGATGGGCAACAGTCAGGCGCAAAAGGACTTTCAAGCGGAGTTCGACAGTCGGGGGCTGGAGATAATCAGCCTGAACGCCAACGGAAATCCGCTGCACCCGACCGATCCGTCCCAGGCCGAGGGCTTGCGCGACACCATCCGGGTCGCCGGCGAGATGGGGATCACCACGGTCTGCACCATGTCCGGGCTTCCCGCCGGGTCTGCCAACGACACCATGCCCAACTGGGTCGTGTCCTCCTGGCCGCCCGAGACGCAGGAGATCCTGAAATACCAGTGGGAGGAGAAGCTCATCCCGTTCTGGACCGAGATCGCAGGGCTCGCGCGCGAGAATGGAGTCGAGCGCATTGCACTCGAACTGCATGGCAATCAGTGCGTCTACAATACCTCCTCCCTGAGGCGCCTGAGCGAGGCGGTCGGGCCCGTCATCGGGGCCAACCTCGACCCCTCGCACCTTTTCTGGATGGGGGCGGACCCGCTGGCCGCCGCCGATGCGCTTGGCGACCTGATCTACCACGTGCACGCCAAGGACACGCTGCTGAACGTACCCGTTCAGGCCGCCAATTCGCTGCTGGAAAACGGCTCTCTGATGGACATCCCGGCGCGGTCTTGGAGCTATATCACGCTCGGCTTCGGTCATGGCGAGGAATGGTGGCGGCAATTCTGCTACCGGCTCAAGATGGCGGGTTACGACGGCTGGCTCAGTATCGAGCACGAAGACGTTTTGCTCAACTCTCTTGAAGGGCTCGAGAAATCCGTGGCGCTTCTGCAGAACGTGATGCCCGCAGCCCCTGCGGACTACAAACCACAGGATATCTGACATGGCTTTTCAACTTGCCGCCTGCGCCGAGATGCTCTGGCAGGAAAAACCGATCCACTGGCGCGCCGCCCGTCTGAAAGAGATGGGCTTCGGCGTGGGTCTGTGGAACTGGCCCGCATGGGATCTGGAGGAACTTGAAAAGACCGGGGCCGACTTCACCATCATGAACGGCTATCTTCAAGGCCGCCTGACCGACCAGGACGGCGCCGAAATGCTGCTGGCCTCCGCGCGCGAGACCGCCCAGGTCGGCAAGCGGCTGGGCGTTGACCGGCTGAACCTGCACGGCACCGGCCTTGGCGACGGCGGCATCCCGATCGCCCAGCACGGCACCTTTGCGCCGGGGATGGAGTTGCGTGCCCGCGATACGCTCAACCGGATCTGCGACATGGCCGAAGAGGAAGGCGTGACCTTCACCCTGGAAAACCTCAACCCTCTGGATCATCCGGGCTGTCCGTTCGGCTCGACCGAAGCGGTGCTGTCACTGGTCTCTGCCGTGAACCGGCCGCAACTCCGGATCAACCTCGATCTCTATCATACGCAGATTGGCGAAGGCGACCTGATCCGCTGGTGCGAGGCCTGCCTGCCTTGGATCGGCGAGGTGCAGGTGGCCGACAATCCCGGCCGCTGCGAACCGGGCACCGGCGAGATCAATTATCCGCGCATCGCCCGTGCGCTTTCCGAGATGGGCTACGACGGCCCGGTCGCAATGGAAGCCAACGCCAAAGGCGACTCGGACGAGGCTGTCGAAGCCTTCCGCGCCGCCTTCACCCTCTGAGCCCACAAGATTCCTCCAAGAAGGACCTGAACCCATGATCAAAGTCGGACTTCTCGGCGCAGGCCGCATCGCCGGTGTTCACGCCACCGCCATCACCGCCAACCCGGACAGCACGCTGGCCGCGGTGTCGGACTTTTATCCCGAAAACGCCGAGAAACTGGCACAGCAATACGGCTCGACCGCGCGCACCACGGACGAGATCATTTCCGATCCCGAGATCGACGTCGTCCTGATCGCCACCTCGACCGACACGCATTCCGACCTGATCGAACAGGCGACGCAGGCTGGCAAGGCGGTGCTGTGCGAAAAGCCGGTGGACCTGTCGCTGGAGCGGGCCCGCGAATGCCAGGCCAATGCCGCCAAGTCCGGCAAGCCGGTAATGATCGGCTTCAATCGCCGGTTCGATCCGAACTTCGCCGCCGTCAAGCAGGCGCTGGATGCAGGCGAGATCGGCAAGACCGAGATGCTGGCGATCACCTCCTACGACCCCGCCCCGCCACCGATTGCCTATATCAAGGTTTCGGGCGGCATCTTTCGCGACATGATGATCCACGATTTCGACATGGCGAACTTCCTGATGGGCGCGGCGCCGGTCACGGTGTCCGCCGTGGGTTCCTGCCTGGTGGACAAGGAAATCGGCGAGGCGGGCGACTTCGACACCGCTGCCGTGACGCTGACCTATGCCGATGGCCGCATCGCCACCATCCGCAACACCCGCCGCGCCGGGTACGGCGACCAGCGGGTCGAGGTGCAAGGCTCGGACGGGATGCTTCAGGTCGGCAACCTCGTCGAGAACCTGGTGACCAAATCCACCGCCAACGGCGTCACCAGCGCCAAGCCGGTGCTGTTCTTCCTGGAACGCTACATGCCGGCCTATGCCGCCGAGTGGAACGCCTTTGTCGAAGCCTACAAGAACGGCGGGCAGATGCCGGTGACGCTCGACGATGGCGTTGCCGCGCTGGCCATGGCCGAGGCCGCCACCCGGTCCGCCAAGTCTGGCCAACCCGTGAGGCTCTCCGATGTCTGATCTCGACCTCATCACCATTGGCCGGTCCTCGGTTGATTTGTACGGCGCGCAGATCGGCGGGCGCCTGGAGGACATGGGGAGCTTTGACAAGTATATCGGTGGCTCTCCGACCAATATCGCCTGCGGGACGGCGCGGCTGGGGCTGAAATCGGCCGTTATCACCGGTGTGGGCGACGAGCACATGGGCCGCTTCATCACCGAGCAACTGGTCCGCGAGGGCGTGAACACTGACGGGGTCAAGGTCGATCCTGGAAGGCTGACCGCGCTGGTGCTTCTGGGGATCCGCGACCAAGAGCAGTTTCCGCTGATCTTCTATCGCGAGAATTGCGCGGACATGGCGCTGACCGAAGAAGACATCGACGAAGGCTTCATCCGGCGGGCGCGGGCTGTGGTGGCCACCGGCACGCATCTCAGCCACCCTCAGGTGGAGGCGGCGACGCTGAAGGCGCTGGAGATTGCGCGCGAAGCGGGTCTCCAGACGGCGCTCGACATCGACTATCGCCCCAATCTCTGGGGCGTGGCGGGGCATGGCGAAGGCGAGAGCCGCTTTGTCGAAAGCGAGGCGGTGACTGCCAAGCTGCAGGAAAGCCTGCACCTGTTCGACCTAATTGTCGGCACCGAGGAGGAATTCCACATCGCGGGCGGCTCGACCGATACCATCGCGGCGCTGCGCGCGGTGCGCGGGGTCTCCAAGGCGACGCTGGTCTGCAAGCGCGGCGCGGACGGTGCCGTGGCCTTCACTGGCGACATCCCCGACAGCCTGGATGACGGCGAGGCCGGGCCGGGCTTTCCCATCGAAGTGTTCAACGTTCTGGGCGCGGGCGATGGCTTCATGTCGGGGCTCCTGAAGGGCTGGCTCGACGGAGAGGACTGGCCTACGGCCCTGAAATATGCCAATGCCTGCGGCGCCTTCGCGGTCAGCCGCCACGGCTGCACCCCGGCCTATCCTTCTTGGGAGGAGCTGCAGTTCTTCTTGGATCGCGGTATCAAGCGGCCCGACTTGCGCAATGATGCGGAGCTGGACCAGGTGCACTGGTCGACGAACCGGCATGTCGACTGGTCGAGCGTAAAGACCTTTGCTTTCGACCACCGGCTGCAGCTGGAGGAAATGGAGGGCTACACGCTGGAAAAAGGCGCGGCCTTCAAGGAGCTCTGCCTTGACGCCGCGCTCAAGGTCCAGAACGGCCAGCCCGGCTACGGCATCCTGTGCGACAACCGCATCGGGCGGTCGGCTCTGCACCGGGCCTCGGGCACGGGGTTGTGGATCGGGCGGCCCACGGAACTGCCAGGCTCGCGGCCTATCGAGTTCGAGCCGGATCTGGGCGAGGATTTTGGCCGCTTCCGCGAATGGGCGCGGGAGAACGTGGTGAAACTGCTGGTCTTCGTGCATCCCGACGACGACGCAGAGGTGATGCAGACCCATCTTGCCCGCGTCCGGCGGCTGTTCACGGCGGCGCGGCGCAACAGGTTGGAATTCCTGCTGGAGATCATTCCCTCCAAGGTCGGCCCGGTGGATGACGAGACCTCCGCGACGCTGATCCAGACCTTCTACGACGCGGGCGTTTACCCCGACTGGTGGAAGCTGGAGCCGTTCAAGACCGAGGCGGCATGGGCCAACGCCGCCCGCGCCATCACCCGCAACGATCCGCGCACACGCGGCATCGTGGTGCTCGGGCTGGACGCGCCGGAGGAAGAGCTGGCAGCGAGCTTTTCGCTGGCGGCGAAACAGCCGCTGGTCAAAGGGTTCGCCGTCGGCCGGACGATCTTTGGTAATGCCGCGCGGAACTGGCTTGCCGGCAACATCAGCGACGGGGAAGCGGTGGCCGAGATGACCGAGAAGTTCACCCGCCTTTGCACCATCTGGGATCAGGCAAGAAACGGGGCTCGCAAGGGCGCCAAGGAGCACACCGCATGAGCAAGACAATCCGATTGACCGCCGCGCAGGCAATGGTGCGCTATATCGCGGCGCAGCAAAACAGCGATGGCGAGCGCTTCATCGAAGGCTGCTGGGCGATCTTCGGCCATGGCAATGTCGCAGGCATCGGCGAAGCGCTCTATGCCCACAAGGACGACTTCCCCACCTGGCGCGGCCACAACGAGCAGACCATGGCGCATGCCGCCATCGCCTATGCCAAGCAATCAGGGCGGCGCAAGGCGATGGCCGTGACCTCGTCGATCGGACCGGGTGCGGCCAACATGGTGACGGCGGCGGCACTGGCGCATGTCAACCGCCTGCCGGTGCTGCTGATCCCCGGCGATGTCTTCGCCGACCGTGGCCCCGACCCGGTGTTGCAACAGGTCGAGGACTGGACCGACGGCACGGTGACGGTGAACGATGCATTCAAGCCGGTCACGCGCTACTTCGACCGGATCATCCGGCCCGAGCAATTGCTGACCGCACTGCCGCGCGCCTTCCGCACCATGACCGACCCGGCGGAATGCGGCCCGGTGTGCCTGTCCTTCTGCCAGGACGTGCAGGCCGAGGCCTATGACTACCCGAAGAGCTTTTTTGAGCCCAGGGTCTGGCGCCAGCGACGCATTCGTCCCGACGAGGCGGAACTGTCCGAAGTGGCGGATATGATCCGCGCCGCCAAGCGGCCGGTGATCGTCGCCGGCGGCGGCGTGCATTACGCGGGTGCCACCGACGCTCTGGCAAGCTTTGTCGAGGCGCACAACCTCCCCGTCACCGAGACCCAGGCGGGCAAGTCCGCGCTGCCCTGGGACCATGCGCTGAACATGGGCCCCATCGGCGTGACCGGTGGCGCGGCGGCCAATTCCGTCTGCGCCGAGGCCGACCTGGTAATCGGCATCGGCACGAGGTTCCAGGACTTCACCACCGGCTCCTGGGGTCTCTTCGCCAACCCTGAGCGCAGGCTGGTCTCGCTCAATGTTGCGGCCTATGACGCAATGAAGCATGGTGCCGTGCCGCTGATGTCCGACGCCCTGGTCGGGCTGAAGGAGTTGAGCGAGGCGCTTGGAAGCCACCGCGCGCCGGGCAAGACCGGCGGGCTCAAGGACGATTGGTTCGGCAAGGTCGACCCGCTGACTGATGCACTGGAAGGCAACGCCTTGCCCACCGACATGCAGGTGATCGGCGCCGTCCAGCGCGCGGCCACCGCGGAAACCGTCGTCATGTGCGCCGCGGGCACCATGCCGGGCGAGCTGCACAAGCTGTGGAAGGCGGGCAAGCCCGGTTCCTATCACATGGAATACGGCTTCAGCTGCATGGGCTACGAGATCGCCGGCGCCATGGGCATCAAGATGGCCCAGCCAGAGCGAGACGTGATCTGCTTCACTGGCGACGGCACGTACATGATGGCCAATTCCGAGATGGCGACGGCCGCGATGATGGGCATCCCCTTCACCGTCGTGATCACCGACAACCGCGGCTATGCCTGCATCAACCGGCTGCAGATGGGCTGTGGCGGAGCCGAGTTCAACAACCTGCTCGACCACGCGATCGGCGGCGAGAACTCGAAGATCGACTTCGCCAAACACGCCGAGGCGATGGGGGCGACCTCGGTCAAGGTTGGCTCGATTGCCGAATTGGAAGACGCGCTGGCCAAACGCGACGAGGCTAAGGGGCCATATGTGGTGGTCATCGACACCGATCCTTACCCCTCCACCGAACATGGCGGGACATGGTGGGACGTGGGCGTGCCGGAAGTCTCGGAGCGCGAAGAGGTCAAGGCCGCGCGCGCGACTTACGAAGCCAAAAAGAAATTGCAGAGGGTCGACTGATGGCTGTGAAAATCGGCATCTCGCTCATCGCCTGGCAGAACGACGATTTGCCGGAGTTGACAAAGGACTACACGACAGAAGGCGCGATGCAGGACGCCGCGAAGATCGGCTACCAAGGCGTCGAACGCGGCCGCCGCATGCCCGCCGACACCGCAGGCCTGCGCGCGTATCTCGACCGATACGGCGTGGCGCTCTGCGGCGGCTGGTGCTCGGGCAACCTCCTGGTCAACGACATCGAGACCGAGAAGGAAGCGATCCGCGAACAAGTCGAGCAATTCGCCGCCCTTAAGGCCCCCTGCATCGTCTATGCCGAATGTTCCAACACCATCCAGGCGGCGCAGGACACGCCGGTCTCGCGGCGTCCCAAGCTCACGCGCGACGAGGTCATGGCCTACGGTGCCAAGCTCTCAGAAGTTGCGAAATGGGCGCGCGGCAAGGGCACGGGTCTCAGCTACCATCACCACATGGGCGCCATCGTGCAGGATGTTCAGGACATCGACTGGCTGATGGAAGGCTCCACGTCTGACCTGACTCTGCTTTACGACACCGGACACCTTCACTTCGCCGGGGCCGATCCCCTGGCCCTGCTCGACAAGTGGGGCCACCGGGTGCACCACGTCCACTTCAAGGATGTCCGTCAGCCGGTGCTGGACTGGGTCCACGCGGAAGACAAGAGCTTCCTGGATGGGGTGGCCGCCGGGGTCTATTCCGTGCCCGGCGATCCGGAGGGCTGCATCGACTTCCAGGCGGTGACCGACAAGCTGAAAGCGATGGATTACCAGGGCTGGATTGTCGTCGAGGCCGAGCAGGACCCGGCCAAGGCGCCGCCTTTCGAGTATTCCAAGCTCGGCTATGACCACATTGTCGAGATTTGCGCCCGTTCCGGCCTGACCATCGAAAGCTGAGGAGAACCAAGATGCCCGACCTGCTCCGCAAACCCTTCGGCACCCGCGGCAAAGTGCACCAGATCACGCCGCAAAGCGCAGGCTGGCGCTATGTCGGCTTCTCTCTCTACCACCTGCGCGCCGGAGATACCGCCGCCGAGGCCACGGGCGACCGCGAGGTCATCCTCGTCATGGTCGAGGGCAAGGCACAGGTCACAGGGGCCGGGCAGGACTGGGGCACCCTCGGCGACCGCATGGACGTGTTCGAAAAGACCCCGCCGCATTGCCTCTACCTGCCAAACGGCACCGAGTGGACGGCGGAGGCCGAAACCGACTGCGTCATCGCGGTCTGCTCGGCCCCCGGCAAGGGCGGGCACGACGCGCGCCGCATCGGACCGGACGGAATCAGCTTCGCGACACGCGGCAAGGGCACCAACACCCGCCACATCAACAACATCGCGATGGAAATCGAAGACTACTGCGACTCGCTTCTCGTCACCGAAGTCTTCACCCCGGCAGGCCACTGGTCCTCCTATCCCAGCCATCGCCACGACGAGGATGATTTTCCGCGCATCACCTACCTTGAAGAAACCTACTACCACCGCCTCAACCCGGCCGACGGCTTCGGCATCCAGCGAGTCTATACCGACGACGGCACCCTCGACGAAACCATGGCGGTAAAAGACGGCGACGTTGTGCTGGTGCCCCGCGGCCACCACCCCTGCGGCGCGCCCCACGGCTTCGAGATGTACTACCTCAACGTCATGGCCGGCCCCCGCCGCAACTGGCGCTTCGTCCCCGCACCGGAAGTGGAATGGATCATGGAGCGGGACGCGCGACGCCCAGGACGTCCGCAGCAAAGCTGCCGCGCGCGTCGCGGGCCATCTCGTCGAGCAGGTCGATGACCGCCTTAACCCGACGCGCCACACAGAAGTTCTCGTGCCAGACGATCCAGTAAGTCCGGCTGACGCTCTGGTCCGGGAACAGCCGGACAAGGTCGGAGTATCCGGCCGCCATGAAATCGTGCAGGATGCCGATGCCGACACCCGCACGCACCGCTTCGAACTGGCCGATCGCGGTGGAGATCGCGATGTCGGACTGCCAGTCGCGCAGGAATTCCGCCGTGTAGTTCAGCTCGGGCGTGTAGATGAGATCGTCGACATAGCCGACAAGGGAATGCGATTTCAGATCGCCCAGCCTGTCAGGCTGCCCATGGCGGTCGAGATACGCGCGCGCCGCATAAAGCCCCAGCGTGTAGTCCGCCAGCTTGCGGACTCGAAGACGGCCCTTGTCCGGCCGGCCCACCATGATGGCGATATCCGCCTCCCGCTCCGACAGCGAAAAGCTGCTGGGCACTGGAACCAGCTGGACGCGCAGGTCGGGATAGGCCTCCCGGAACCTGCCGAGGCGCGGGGCCAGGAAGGCGCTGCCAAACCCGTCCGGCGCGCCGATGCGGACCGTCCCGGCCACGTCCTCGCGCCCGCCGATGCGCGACAGTCCGGCCAGCATCTCGGTCTCGACCCGTTCGGCCGTGGCGAACAGCGCCGCGCCATCCTCGGTGAGCGTCGAGCCCCGCGTAGTGCGGTCCAGCAGGCGCGCGCCGACCGCCTCTTCCAACGCACCCAGATGGCGGCTGAGCAGCGCCTGACTGACGCCCAGCCGGCGCGCGGCGCCGAGCATCTGGCCTTCGCGGGCGACGGCGAGGAAATAGCGCAGGTCATCCCAGTTCATTACCCGCATTCCTGCATAACGGTTCGCCATTCGTGAGTATTTATATGCAGAAAAGAAAAAGCAAACGAGACAACAGAAACGGAGGACACCCCATGACCGAGATCGCCCACTTTATCGACAACGAGCGCGTGGCCAGTACGTCGGGCCGCAATCAACCTGTATTCAACCCCGCCACCGGCGAGACTGAGAAGGCCGTCGCGCTGGCCTCGACCGAAGAGGTCGACCGCGCCGTGGCCTCCGCCAAGGCGGCCTGGGCAACCTGGTCCAAGACCCCGCCCTTGCGCCGTGCGCGCATCCTCGACCGGTTCAAGATGATCCTCTGGGACCGCGCCGATCAACTGGCCTAGGTGATCTCGGCCGAGCACGGCAAGACCCATGACGACGCCAAGGGCGAAGTGACCCGCGGCCTCGAAATGGTCGAGTTCGCCGTCGGCGCGCCACACCTGCTGAAGGGCGAGATCACCGAGAATGTCGGCACCGCCGTCGACAGCCACTCCCTGCGCCAACCGCTGGGCGTGGTGGCCGGGATCACCCCGTTCAACTTCCCGGCCATGGTGCCCTTGTGGATGTTCCCGGTCGCGCTGGCCTGCGGCAACACCTTCATCCTGAAGCCTTCCGAGCGTGACCCCTCGGCTTCGATCCTGATCGGCGAATGGCTGGCCGAGGCCGGCCTGCCCAAGGGGGTGTTCAACGTGGTCCAGGGCGACAAGGGCGCCGTCGACGCGTTGCTGGAGCATCCGGATGTCAAGGCGATCAGCTTCGTCGGCTCCACCCCGATCGCGAAATACATCTACGAGACCGGCACGCGGACCGGCAAGCGCGTGCAGGCGCTCGGCGGCGCCAAGAACCACATGGTCATCATGCCCGCCGCCGATCTCGACATGGCCGCCAACGCCCTGATGGGCGCGGCCTACGGCTCGGCCGGCGAGCGCTGCATGGCGATCTCGGTGGCGGTGCCGGTGACCGACAAGGTGGCCGACGCTCTGATCGAGCGGCTGGTGCCGAAGATCGAGGCGCTGAAGGTCGGCCCGGCGGCGGACCGGTCGTCCGAGATGGGGCCGGTGGTCACCAAGGAGGCGCAGGAGAAGATCCTCGGCCTGATCGACAAGGGCGAATCCGAGGGCGCCAAGGTCGTCGTCGACGGCCGCGGCTTCACCCCGCCGCAGGGCTACGAGAACGGCTATTTCGTCGGCCCGACCCTGATCGACGAGGTGACCCCGGATATGACGGTCTGGCGCGAAGAGATCTTCGGCCCGGTCCTGTCGGTTGTGCGCCGCAAGGACTATGCAGCGGCTGTCGACCTGATCCACGGCCACGACTATGCCAACGGCGTGGCGGTATTCACCCGCGACGGCGACGCCGCCCGCACCTTTGCGGATGCCATCGAGGTCGGCAGGGTCGGCGTCAACGTGCCGATCCCGGTGCCCATGGCGTTCCATTCCTTCGGCGGCTGGAAGGCATCGCTGTTCGGCGATCACCACATGCACGGGCAGGAAGGTGTCCGCTTCTGCACCCGGCTAAAGACGATCACCACCCGCTGGCCCTCTGGCGTCCGCAGCGACCCGGAATTCGTCATGCCGACTATGGGCTGACCCCAAGCATGGCGCGGCCAGCCGCGCCATGCACCAGTCTTGGAAGTCGCTATCTCGATCAATTTGCTTGCGGTTCTTGTAGGAGTTTGCCGGAGGCTTGCGTAGGGCGTAGCCGCAGCGAAATTTCACACCGCTCCGCAACTCGGTCATTGCATGGTGGGAATGCCGCGCGATGTGCAAGTTGCCGGTTCGGCGAAGATGCACCGCAGCGAGACTGCGCGCAGCGAATGGGCATCTATGGTCCGTCCTTTATGGCAGTTTCATTCGGCGTCAGCGAGATGCCGCGCCCGCACGGTTAAGCAAAATCGGGCTCACTGCCGACCTCCGAGGGGAGGCAGCGGTCAGGTGATATGTTGCGTTGTCGTCGTGCGGGGAGCGTGGCGGATCGGAAGATAGGTCATTGAAATACCAAGTTACCTACCATTCGCGCGCTTCGCCTCGCGTGGAACAAGGGCCGGACCGTCGGCCAGAAGCGTCCGCTCAAGTCCAAAAACGTCTCGGCGATCCGGGTTCGGCTTAAACTGGCCGAGAACCATCGTGATCTGGCGATCTTATATTTTGCCATCGACAGCAATCGCGCGGCTGTGATCTGGTGAAGATGAAGGTCGTTGATGTCATGGCGTCCGGCGCCTTTGTTGCACAAATCAGTTGAGGGGCAGAGTTCCCCTTTCCCCGGACGGATTTAGCCTACAGCCTCTGTGACAGGTAGCCATTCTCCCGGGGGGATCCTGGCTCGATGCAGGCGGTCTTGGCACCCACGGCCTCGATCCACTCGCGAACCTTGATCGCGCGGAACTCTGGACCGTTGTCCGACCTGATATACGCGTGAGGACCGCGCAGGATGAATGGATTGGACAGTCCGTCGACAACGACAACGGAGTTGCGCTCCAGACGGATCATCAGGACCCCTCGGGTATATTCACCGATGATGTCGAGCATGCGGTAGGCGGGCCCGTTTGCCAGCATAAGTCGCCGGATGAACCGGGTCTTCCGGAGGATGGCATCTGTGAAATGCCAGTGGAACAACGCTGCTTTCTTTGGACAGCGCGAGGAACGCGACGACCCCGCACCCGACCGAGTTCCGTGAACGGAGGGCAGGTGATGACGGATGATCTTTGGGGCCGCTGCTTCGCGCCGTGAATAGGGCACCAGGGATTTCGGGCACTCGTCTTCTTAGACTGACACCGCGCGCTTTATGGCGCGGTGAAGGGCAGAGGGGTGTCCAGCGTGACGGCTTCGAGTGTGATGCGGCAGCCCAATGCCATGACCTCCACCCCCGCGCGCTGTGCCCGCGCGAAAGCCGCCGCATAGGCCGGGTCGATGTCGGCGGCCAGCGTGACCCGCTCCGCGTCGGTGCGCTGCACGAGGTATAGCATCACGGCCCGGTGCCCCTGGGCCACCATCTGCGACATCTCGCCCAGATGCTTCAGGCCGCGCGCGGTCACGCTGTCGGGGAACTCCGCCAGACCGGCCTGCCGCGAGAGGGTAACGGACTTCACCTCGATGTAGGCATCGGGTCGCCCCGCGCCGGACAGGAGAAAATCGATCCGGCTCCTTTCGCCGTATCTGACCTCTGGCCGCACATTGTCGTAGCCCGAAAGCCCCGCCACGGCGCCTCCCTCCAGAGCGGCGCGCAGGACACGGTTCGCCGCTCCCGTGTCGACACCGGTGAAATGGCCGTCGGGGTGTTCCAGCAGCCGCCAGGCCCATTTCAGTTTTTTCCTGGGGTCGTCGTTGGGCTCCAGCCAGATGCGGCTGCCTGCCTCGGCCAATCCCAGCATGGAGCCGGGGTTCGCCACATGGGCCGTCACCTCGCGCCCGTCGGGCAGCAGGCAGTCCGCCAAAAACCGCTTGTAACGACGCACCAGGGTCGCGGGCACCAGTTGTGTTTGAAAGCGCATGGGGCGAGCCCTATACGTTAACGGACAGAGCACGCAAGACCGGAGCGGACCATGCCAAACCCCACCGCCGCCATGCTGGTGATCGGCGACGAGATCCTCTCGGGCCGGACCCGCGACAGCAACATGCACCATCTCGCGCAGGCCTTTACCCGACACGGTATCGACCTTCGCGAAGTGCGCGTGGTCGCTGACGACCACGCGGCCATCGTCGCGGCGTTGCGGGCACTGTCGGAGGCTTACGATCACGTTGTGACCTCGGGCGGGATCGGGCCGACGCATGACGACATCACCGCACCCTGCGTCGCAGAGGCCTTCGGCGTGCCCATCGGCGTGCGCGACGATGCCCGCGCGCTGTTGCAGGCGCATTACGACCGCTCCGGCACGGAGCTGAACGAGGCGCGCCTGCGCATGGCCCGCATTCCCGAGGGCGCCACACTGATCGACAACCCGATTTCCGCCGCGCCGGGGTTCACCCTGCGAAACGTGCACGTGATGGCGGGCGTGCCCACCGTGTTCGAGGCGATGGTGGCCAGCCTTCTGCCCACACTCACCGGCGGTGCGCCGGTGCTGTCGCAGTGCCTCCGTCTGATGAAGGGCGAGGGCGAGGTGGCCAAGGGGGTGGGCGATCTGGCCGAGGAATTCGACGATCTCCAGTTCGGCTCCTACCCGTTTCAGAAGGACGGCATTTACGGCACGAATATCGTCGTTCGTGGCACTGAAGCCGCGCGGCTGGATGCGGCGATGACGCGGCTTGCCGCGCTCTTCGCCGCCTGACACTCTGGCGTCCATGATCCACAAGTCGCCTGATTTGACCCGCCTGTTCGAGACGCTCGACGCCACATGGCCAGCGGCCGCCGTGGTGGACACCGGGCCGTGGCGCCTGCGCGAAGGCCGCGGCGGCGGCAAGCGGGTCTCGGCTGCGACGGCGCGCGACGCATGGCGGGTGGACGACCTGACCGCAGCCGAACGCGCCATGCGGCTGATGGGGCAGCCGCCGCTGTTCATGATCCGCAATCGCGATGAGACACTCGATATCGCACTGGAATCGCAAGATTATGCGCGGGTTGACCCGACGCATATCTGGCTTTCTCCGATCGAGAAACTCACCGACACAAAGCTGCCGCGCGTCTGCGCGTTCTCCATCTGGGAACCGCTCGCCATCATGCGCGAGATCTGGGAGGACGGCGGCATCGGCGCGGCGCGGCAGCGCGTGATGGACCGCGCCGAGGGACCGAAGACCGGCCTCTTCGGGCGCGTTTCGGATCGACCGGCAGGGGCGGGCTTTGTCGCCATCCACAGGGGCGTTGCCATGGTGCACGCGTTGCATATTCTAGAAGAACACCGCGCCAAGGGGCTTGGCGGCTGGATGATGCGCTGTGCCGCGCTCTGGGCGCAGTCCAAGGGCGCCAGCTGGATCGCCTGCGCCGCCACGGAGGAAAACACCGGCGCTACCGCTCTCTATCGGTCGTTGCAGATGCAGGTCGCGGGGCGCTACCATTATCGGATGCTGGATACTGAAAGCGAAACCGAGTGACCGAAGAGACCCGACCGACCGCGCTGCGACTTCCCATGGTTGCCCCGCTGCCCGAAGCGACGCAGAAATACTTCGACGTCTGCGAGGAAAAGCTGGGCATGGTGCCCAACGTGCTGAAGGCTTACGCCTTCGACATCGACAAGCTCAATGCGTTCACGGCCATGTACAACGACCTGATGCTGGCGGGTTCGGGCCTGAGCAAGCTGGAGCGCGAGATGATCGCGGTGGTCGTTTCCTCCATCAACCGCTGTTTCTATTGTCTGACGGCGCATGGCGCGGCGGTGCGGCAGCTGTCGGGCGATGCGAAGCTGGGCGAGATGCTGGTGATGAACTGGCGCGCGGCGGACCTGACGCACCGCCAGCGGGCGATGCTGGCCTTCGCCGAGAAGATGACGGTGGAATCCTTCAAGATCGGCGAATACGACCGCGAGGCGCTGCGCGACGCGGGATTCAGCGACCGTGACATCTGGGACATCGCCAACGTGGCGGGGTTCTTCAACATGACGAACCGTGTGGCTTCGGCCACCGACATGCGGCCGAATGACGACTACCATTCGCAGGCGCGCTAGCGGCATCGTCCTCGGGCTGCTCTGCGTGCTGGGCGCGGTTGCCGCCCCCGCGCAGGAGCTGTCGCTGCCGAAAGGCGCGGAGCGGACCTTTCACACGGTGCAGGATCCGGGGCGCTATGCGCTGCCCGTGGGGCCCTGGGCAGGCGGCGCGATCCCGGTGAAGCGCGTCGAAGGCCGGGTGGAGGTCGCATCTTGGCGGGTGCCGTTGTCGGGGGCGACGGCGTTCCAGCTGATC
Source organism: Sagittula salina (assembly GCF_017813235.1). Taxonomy (GTDB): domain Bacteria; phylum Pseudomonadota; class Alphaproteobacteria; order Rhodobacterales; family Rhodobacteraceae; genus Sagittula; species Sagittula salina. The sequence goes on along the minus strand of NZ_JAGISH010000023.1, from coordinate 7,383 downwards.
CAGCCCCTGCGCGACGCGCTGACAGCTGCGGGCTTCGAGATTGTGCTCGATTGCGCCGGGCGCCGCTGTGGCGGCTTCGATTTTCGTTTTGACACGCTGGTGCTGCCCGCGCCGGAGATGTTCGTTTCGCTCGACGATTACCACTTCGTTTCGGCCGTGTCGGATGCGGGTGCCGTATCCCTGCTCGCCAGTCCCGGCCCGCGCGACGGCTACATCCAGATCATCCGCGCGGGCACGGACCTGCACGCAGAGGTCAAGGCCAGCGCCGCACCGGTGCCGCGCAGAGAGGCGGAGGTCGAGGCGCCACTGGCCGCCGATGCCGCACCCTCTGACGTGGTCGCGACGCTTGAGGCGGAAGGCCATGTGGTCCTGCCGGACGTGGCCTTCGCTTCCGGCTCCACCGCGCTGGGGGAGGGGGCCGTGGCCTCGCTCGATACGCTTGCCGCCGCGCTGGTGGCACGGCCTGACCGTCGCGTGATGATCGTCGGCCACACCGATGCCACCGGATCCTTGCAGGCGAACCGGGCGATATCGCTGAAACGCGCGCAGGCGGCGGTGGCTTATCTTCGCAAGCGCGGCGTGCCCCGAGGGCAGCTTTCGGCGGAGGGCGCGGGATACATGGCGCCGCGCGCTACCAACCTGACGGAGGTGGGCCGTGAGGCCAATCGCCGGGTGGAGGCGGTGCTGACCTCTACCGAGTGACGCGAATCAGAGCCCGCGCAGCCAGCCGGTCCCCAACGCATCGGCCCAGGTCCGTCGCCCGTGCTGGCGCGCGAGCGCAACCATGCGTGCGGTGTCATAGGGCACATGGTGGTGCGACGTCGCCCAGCCTTGCGGCGTGGGCCGCGCAGTGGCGTAACAGGCGGCGTGGGTGCCAGCCTCGATCACGTGGTACTGCGGGTGGGTGTCGTCGAAGCCCGGACAGCCGACGCTGCCGGGGTTCAGGATTGCACGCCCGTCCGGGAGGTCGACCCGACGCGGGATATGCGTGTGGGCGCAGAGGATAAGCGCTTCGTCGATGCCTTCGGCCAGCGCAAGCGTTTCCGGCAGGGGGCGCAACTGCGTCTCTCCCGACGGTCCCAGCCGGTCCAGCCAATAGGTCGTATCGCTTTCCGGAGAGCCATGGCAGGCGAATATTCCCTCCAGCCGCAACACGTCCGGCAAGGCGCGCAGCCAGCCCAGATGATCCGGCGCCAGTTGGTCAAAGGCCACCCGGTCGGAATGCTCCATTCTCTCAGGCGTCTGTTCGGAGAGGATGCGATCATGGTTGCCACGCAGGCAGAGAATATCGCTGTCCACCAGAAGATCGGCGCATTCCCGTGCCGCCAGCGGTCCGCTGAAATGGTCGCCCAGTGCGAGGACACGCGTGATCCCCTGCGAACGGATATCCGCCAGAACCGCGCGCAGCGCGCAGGAATTGCCGTGGACATCGGCGATGACGGCAAGGGTTTCGGACATGATACGCCTCCTTTGGTGCATGAAGCGTCGGATGACGCTCTGACGCAAGGGAAACATGGCGGGGGCGTCCGATCACGAAAATGCCCCCGACGATTTGGGTCGTCGGGGGCCAGGTCGCCTGGGTTCAGACGGGGAAGTTATCGCCCGGAGCGGCAGCGGGACCTGCCATCCGGCGCTACGGTTCACATCACCACTTGTTCGGGCCCTTGTCGGCAAAGGCATGAACGAGGAAATCGATGAAGGCGCGTACCTTCGGCTGCGTGAAGCGGCCCGGCGGATAGACCGCGTAGACGCCCTGCATCTCCAGCGGCAGATCCGGCATGGCGTCCTGCACCAGCCCGGCCTCCATCGCGTCGTGGTAGAGATACGAGGGCAGATAGGCGATGCCGAGCCCGGCGATACAGGCGTTCAGCAACGACTGCCCGTCGTTCACCGTCAGCCAGCCTGCCGTGCGCACCTGCCGCTTTTCTCCCGAGGGCGCGGTCAATTTCCAGACGTTGCCGGAAGACTGGTTCGAGTAATGCAGCAGCTTGTGTTCGTTCAGATCGTCGATGCGGCCGGGGCGGCCGTATTTCTCGAAGTAGGACGGGGCCGCGATCATCCGTTTGCAGGTTTCGGTCAGTTTGCGGGCGCGCAGGGTGCTGTCCTCCAGCTCCCCGATGCGCACGGCCATGTCGAACCCTTCGGAGATCAGTTCGACATAACGGTTGTTCAGCACCATGTTGACCGTGATGTCCGGAAATTCTGCGAGGAATTCGCCCAGCACGGGGCTCAGGTGATTGACCCCGAAATCGGTGGCGACCGAAATCCTGAGCAGCCCGGAAGGGGCGGACTGCATTGAGGTCACCAGGGCGTCGGCCTCGCCTGCGTCGTTCAGCACGCGGCGGGCGCGGTCGTAATAGGCAAGCCCGATTTCCGTCGGAGAGACGCGGCGGGTTGTCCGGTTCAGCAGGCGCGCGCCCAGCCGTGCCTCCAGTGAGGAGACATGCTTCGAGACGGCGGATTTCGAGATCCCCATCTTCTTCGCCGCGTCGGTGAACCCCCCCTGGTCCACCACGGTGGCGAATGCCTCCATTTCTGTAAGACGATCCATTCCCGTCTCCTCGTCATTCGTTTGTGAGGTCCAGAGATGCCGGGCAATCACGGCTGAATTCGGGCGCAACGCGTACAATCTTGCGGTTTCTTTCCTCATCGTGGCGGAACCGGAAACGCTCTCAGGAATGTGGAAAATGCAAGGCAATCAATTGCAACGCAGATCAAAAAGACCCCCGCCCGGATAGGGCGAGGGTCATGTCCGGTCGGGTCGTGCGACGCGTCAGGGTGTCGGGATCAGGGTCAGGCGGCCGCGCGGTCGTGGCGGCCTTCCTCGATCTCCTCGACGATCTTGGAAACGAAGTCCTTCAGATCGTCAGGCTTGCGCGAGGTCACGATACCATTGTCCGCGACCACCGGCTGATCCACGACGTTCGCGCCAGCGTTCTTCAGGTCCGTACGGATCGAGCCGTAGGAGGTCATCGCGCGCCCAGAAACAAGGCCGGCTTCAATCAGCAGCCACGGAGCGTGGCAGATTGCGGCGATCACCTTGCCCTGCTCGGCGAAGGACTTGATGAGGTTCACGGCATGGTCTTCGACGCGCAGAAGATCGGGGTTGATCTGGCCGCCGGGCAGGACCAGCGCGTCATACTGGGAGGCGTCGGCATCGGCGATCTTCAGATCGGCTTCCGCGTCTCGGCCCCAGTCGGAGCCTTCCCAGCCCTTGATGGTCTGGCCATCAAGAGTGGCCACATGCACGGTCGCACCCTTCACCCGCAGCTGATCGCGCGGGAACTCCAGCTCGGATTGCTCGAAGCCGTGTGTGGCGATGATCAGGACCTTTGCGTCTGCGATCTTGGACATATCGGGTCTCCTCTTCGTTGTTGCACCATGCGGAGGACGGGTCGCGAGGGGCGGCTCTGCTCCGCTTTCGAGGTCATAACGGGGGCACCCCGGACAAGGTTCCGATCCCCCGCACGGGCGTCGGCGGGGCAGCGCTGACGCCCTCTCACCGGTGGCTGCGGGGCGGTCCTGGCTCTGTACCGCCAATCCGCTTGAGCCGCCGGTGCGGGACCCCATGCGCAAAAGAAAAGGGCCGCCCAGAAAGGCAGCCCCTGTCACAACCAAGTCATAATGGACGGAAAGCTCCGTATCAGGAGCCGTGGCCGGCCTCCGCCTCCTTCACCAGCGCGCGGGCGTCTTCGACCATCTGCGCGCCGGGCAAGCCCTTGCCGTCCATGTCGGCGATCCACTCGGCGATCACTTCATCGCCAAGTGCCTTCACCTTGGCGGTCTCTTCCTCCGAGAGGGTGGCAAGCTGGTTGCCCGCCGCGGCCATCACGGCGCGGCCCTCGGCGTCGCCGGTGTCATGCGCCCGCCCGGCCCAGGCCGAGGTCTCCAGCCCGGAATTCGCGTCGATCACCGCGCGCAGGTCGTCGGGCAGGCTTTCGTAGACGTCCTTGTTCATCGCCCAGATGAAATAGAGGTTATAGAGCGATTTGTCGCCCGCCACATCGGTGTGGCTGTCAGTCAACTCGTCCAGCTTCAGGGAGGGTGACATCTCCCAGGTGATCACGCCGCCGTCGAGCACGTTCTTCGATAACGCTTCGGTGAACTGCGGTACCGGCATTCCGATCGGCACGGCGCCAAGCTTTTCCAGCAGCAAAGTGGCGGGGCGGGAGGGGCCGCGCAGTTTCTTGCCTTGCAGGTCCTCGACGGTCTCGGGCGCGTCGCCCTTCATGTGGACCAGCCCGCGCCCGTGCATGTGGGCGGCGATCAGGTGCACGTTCTCGAAGTCATCCATCAGGTATTTCTGCGTGTAGTTCCACGCGGCGATGGATGCCGCTTCTGCCGATTTCGGCACCATGAAGGGAAGCTCCAGCGCCTCAGTCTCCGGGAAACGCCCGGCCTGATAGCCCGGAATCACCCAGCCGCCGTCGATCACCCCGTCCTGGATCAGGTCGAATTGCTCGGGCGCGGTGCCGCCCAGCTGCATGAAGGGGCTGATCTCGATCTTGATCCGTCCGTTCGAGTCCTCCTCGACCTTCTTCGCCCAGGGTTCGATGAAATACTTCGGGTTCGCCGAGTTGGGCGACACGAAGTGCTGAAAGTGCAGCGTGACGTCTTGCGCAAGCGCGCCAGAGGCGGTGAGGGTCGCGGCCATGGCGGCAGCGGTCGCGGTGGTCAGCCAGAACCTGGTCATCGGGTCTCCTTCCCGGGTCGTGGGGTGCTGAAGTGCAGCGGCAATGGCCAAGTAAGAATGTTTCGCCCCCGCTACAAGCTGCCGTAACGTCTGTTTCGCACTTAGGGGGCGGTCATACTGTCGCATTCGGCTAACACATGGTCGTCTGCCGGGAATTCCGCCGCTCCGCTTTTCCCCGCCGCTTTCGCTGGTAACGCCCGCGCACAGTGGTATGCTGACATTCAAAGACATGCATGAACGGGAGGTCCACCATGTCCATCATCCGCAAGGCCGCGGGCCCCAGTCGCCGCGAGATCCTGACCATGGCCGCCGCAGCCCCGGCGCTGATCCTGCCGGCGCAGGTGCGCGCACAGGAACTGGGCGCGCCTGCCACTGGCAACCCCTCACACTTTTCCTTCACGCTGGGGGAAGCAAAGCTGACCGTTGTTTCAGACGGTTCCCTGCAGATCCCGGCCAGCGGATTGGGGGTGAACGCCGACCCCGAAGAGGTGAAGGCCTTCCTCGAAAGCTACTTTCTTTCGCCGGAAATCAACTACAGTCACACCAATCACCTCGTGGTGGAGATCGGCGAGGCAAAGGTGCTGGTCGATGTCGGGTCCGGCGACCGCTTCCTGCCGACGGCGGGGGAACTGATGGGCAACCTGAGCAGCGCGGGGATCGACCCCGCGTCGATCACGCATGTTGTCATCACCCATGCCCACCCGGATCACGTTTGGGGTATCCGCGACGATTTCGACGAGGCGATCCTGCCCGACGCGGAGTATTTCATCGGCTCGGGCGAACACCAGTTCTGGCTGCAGGACGGATTGGCGTCGCGAATGCCGACGGAGATGCAGCAATTCGCCGTTGGCGCCGTGAACTCGCTGCAAACCGAGGGCGTCGACTGGACGCTTCTGTCCAACGATGGCGAGGTCGTGCCCGGCGTGCGCGTCATCGACACGCCGGGACACACGCCGGGGCACGTTTCGGTGGTGGTGGAATCGAACGGCCAGCAGCTGATCGCGCTGGGGGATTCGATGAACCACGCCTACATGAACTTCGCCCGCCCGGAGTGGTACAACAACTTCGACATGAACGGCGACCTGACCGTGACGACGCGCCAGAAGCTTCTGGATATGGCCGCCGCCGACCGTATGGCGGTTCTGGGTTATCACTTCCCATTTCCCGGTGTGGGCCACGTCATGAAGGACGGTGAGCAGTACCGCTTCGTCCCCGCACTCTGGCAGTGGGGCTGAGGTCCCGTCCGGGGGCCAACCCCCAACCGTTCTTCCTTGGGTGGTTTTCTGGACCTGAGCGTTGACTTCGGATTTCCATGAGGCTTTGACAGGCCTGAAGGATAGAGGACGTGAGGCAAAGAAAAACGCCGAGCTTCTCTCGACAAATTCTCCGAGAGGCCAGTTAAATCCATCTCTGGCACCTCGGGCCGTCGGAGCCTTTTCGGTGGACGCTTGCAGAAACACGCTCCGCCCTTCCTTGGCGCTGCCTCCGATCCTCCACGAGGTGTCACCAGCACTGGCGCGCGGGAAAACGAAGGGCTCAGGCGAAAAGCGAGCCTACTACTGAAACGAAGGCGTGAAGGGTTCTCGCCTGAATGCCTATGTTGCGTTGGTGGAAGAATGCGGGCGGCTCCGGACGCTGAGCAGGGGAACAGTTGGGGAACGGTGCCCGAATGCCGGATGCCTCTCTCATGGCGTCCCGCAGAGGCTGATGCCAGCAGCCTATGGGCTCACGGGAAAACAGCGAAAGGAGATCCTGGCTATTCGTGCAAGGGGTGCAGAAAGACTTTCTCGATCGGATCACCGAAAAGGCACCACCGAAAAATGAAGGAGACAGGCGATATCCTCCGCCTTCTCGTCAACAACGCTCCTCTACGTCGCAGTGTCGAGATCACCGGCGTCCCCGGTGACCGCCTCCATCGGTGCATTGATTTCCTCTATCAACCATGCCGTGATTTCTCCTCGCATAGGGTCGCGAATCTCCTTTCTGCGGTTTGCCCCGGGTGATGTCCTGAATACCCATGCGCTTCATCGGCCGGGCCACGGTGCAACGGGCGACAGCGAGGCGTCCCCGATCCAGCTGTCGCCAGACCTTCCGCACCCCATAGACACGCCAGGTATCCTCGGGCAGGCGCTCGATCACGGGCCGCAGGACTGCGTTGCGCCGGGTACGATCCGATTATCGGGCCGGATCGGCCCGCTTCACCAGATGATCGCGGTAGGTGGATGGGGCGATCGGCAGAAGTTTGCAGATCGGCTCGGCCCCGTGCGCCTCACGATGATCGTGTATGAGCCCGACCATCACTTCGACCGGCGGTCGAGCTCTGCCACCGCAAGACGCGCCGACGCTGTCCGAAGGATCTCGTTCGCCTGGCGCAACTCCCGGTTCTCCCGCTCCAGCGCCTTCATCTTCTCGGTCATCTCGGTCGGGATGCCCGCCCGCTGACCGATGTCGACCTCGGCCCGCTTGACCCACTCATTGAGCGTGTCTGCCGCGCACCCGATCTTCGCCGAGATCCACACGATCACCTGCAAGTGAGAACCATGCTGGCCCTCGTGGTCCAGGATCAGCCTCACGGCACGCTCGCGCACTTCCGGGGAAAACTTGTCCGTCGCCATGTGGTAATCCCCCCATTTTTAACGGGGTGCATTCGTAGAACTTACGCGGCCATTTTCAGTTTCTGGGCGGGGGTG
>NZ_JAGISH010000022.1 GCF_017813235.1 Sagittula salina | reverse complement strand
CATTCAGAATCTCCTCGTTCATCTTGGCGAGAAAACTCTACTTATGCAGCCCCTTAGTTTCGGGGGGGATTACCATGGGTCCCGACAAATGGCCCGCCACATGCAGCGGGAGGGCCACAGATGTGGACGACATCGTGTGCGGCGGCTGATGAAGCTCATGTGTTTGGTGCCGATTTACCAAGAGCCGAAGACCAGCAAGAAGCACCCGGAGCACAAGATATACCCATATCTTCTGAAGGACTTGCCCATCACCCGGCCCAACCAGGTCTGGTGCGCGGACATCAGCTACATCCCTATGCGCCGGGGATTTCTCTACCTCGTTGCCATCATGGACTGGCACAGCCGGAAGGTGCTGAACTGGCGGCTCTCGAACAGCATGGACGCGGGGTTCTGCGTCGAGGCGTTGAAAGAAGCGCTGGCAGGATACGGCACCCCCGAGATATTCAACACCGATCAAGGATCCCAATTCACCAGCACCGATTTCACCGACGTCCTGCGCGATGCGACGGTGAAAATCTCGATGGATGGCCGGGGACGCTGGATCGACAACCGAATGATCGAACGGCTCTGGCGATCCCTCAAATATGAATGCGTCTACTTGAACGCCTTCGAAACCGGTTCCGAAGCCCGGGACGGAATCGGTGGCTGGATCAGCTACTACAACGAAAGACGCCCGCACTCATCACATGGGATCATGACGCCGGACGAGGCCTATGGTAGACGAACTCCGGACCTGAAGGTTGCCGCCTGAAATGAAACCAAAGCTATAGCTTAGCACGGCGGCAAACTGGTCGAATTTCCAGGACCACCTCTGAGGGACCGTGAACCGCCTATACTTCCGCTGCGCCAAATGCCGCGCAGAGAACGACATAGAGGCCCCGCCTGAGAGCTTTGCCCTCGTCGCCGCGCAGATCCTCCCTCGCTGCCAATGCCGACGGTGCATGCATATCGGAGCCGACGAGATGCGCCGGTATTTCGACGCGGGCGGTCATGCGATGGACGGGGCCAGGGTGAGGTGAGCGCGGGCATGGGCGTGGAGCACCCACATCGTAACGCATTGATCTGCAACGGTCGTTAAAACTGCGCTCGTGGGGCACGTCATCGCTGTTTTCGTTGGAAAAAACCTGATTATAGGTACTCCGTGTGGGGGCACCATCGCATCAGATAAGCCACTGTTATTCCTCAGCTATCACACGACTTGGCAGAGGCGTAGACCATGGCGAAGACCACAATCACCCCGACATCTGTTCCGTTTTCCTTTGTGAAGGCGGGAATCTTCTACTTCAGCCGTCGTGTTCCCCGGGACCTGCGGCACCGCTATTCGTCCTCCAGGGTCTCGTACTCGCCGCGCAGCCGATCTTCGCCGAGATGGACACGATCACCTGTCGGTAGCGTGTTTCAGCACTCATGACCGCACGGGGAATGCCAGTCATCGGCGATACCATCGACCGGCGACAGAATTGGAGCTGCCGCTCCCCCATCGCGGCGTAAGGTGCGAGGGAGTGGCCACCTGGGTCCTGGGTGAACAGCCAGCGGTTCCAATCAGGAGAACTCCGTTGACCCGGATCGTCGCGGGAACCGCCTCGACGAGGTTTGCGACAGTGGTCTTGGCCAACCGGCCTTCCCGTCCGGGTGAACTCCTTCGTCAAAAGCTTGGGCCGACGGGATTCGGTGAAGTTGAACTGCATGTGTGCCCCGTGTTCTTGTAATGTCCAAGGCAGTGGAGCGAGCTGCCTGTCCTGGCGCAAATGGCATCGTTCGGTCCCTCGGCTGCGGGAAAGAACGACCGAAGTTGGAATTGTCCATTGCTGTCAGTGTCTTGCCGGTTCGCCACGACTGATGCACGAAATGTGGATTTCCAGTTGGCGGGTACGCGATGCTGCCCAAGGCGTCGAATTCAAGAAATTCTTTTCTCGAGACAGGTTCATTGCAGGCAAATGGCGCAGGCCGATTCATGCTTCCCAGCGCCCTCTTCCCGGGGAGCATCTCGCCGCAAGTCAGGAGAAGCTGGCGTGGTTTTGACCGTTGTTCGGAACATGCTTGCTCGGCTGTCGCGTCTGAACCCGGCTCCCGGCCGACAATACGACTGTGATCCGGTTCAGCCCGCCTTGCCGGAAGTGCTGGTGGCAGAAGCGCCGGAGGGTGGCTTTTCAGTCACCCTGAATGACGCGCTTTTGCCCCGCGCGCTGGTCGACCGCGCGTACCACGCCCGGATACGGGCAGAAGCGACGGAACCCGACACGCGGGCCTTCATCACGGAGCGCGTGAAGCACGCGAGCTGGATCGTACGCACGCTCGACCGTCGGGCGGTCACGATACTGAAGGTCGCCCGTGCCATCGTCACCTACCAACGGGACTATTTTCATCATGGTGTCGACCACCTGCGGCCGCTGTCTCTGCAGCGCGTGGCAGAGACCGTGGGCGTCAACCAGTCCACGGTTTCCCGTGCCATCGCCGACAAATACCTGATGGGGCCGCGCGGGCTGGTGGCGCTGAAATACTTCTTCCCCGAAGCGGTGGGAAAAAGCGACGTCGAGGCCGTTTCGAACGAGGCCGTGCGGCACCGTATCCGGAAACTCGTGGAAGCCGAAGCTCCGGCAAGCGTGCTGTCGGACGACGCAATAGTGCGCGCGCTGGCCGAAGAGAACATCGACCTCGCGCGGCGCACGGTGGCCAAGTACCGTGCGCAGATGGGCATTCCCTCCTCGGCGCAGCGCCAGAGGATCCGCCGCGCCGCGCTTCCTGCCTGATTGCGCCGCCCTGGGCCTGAGTCCGGCACGATCCATGCGGCGCATCCGGTACGGCGTAGCGCGCTGCGCCAGACAGGAGAAACCCCATGCCCGACGCCTTCATCTGCGACTACATCCGCACCCCCATCGGCCGCTTCGGCGGCGCTCTGGCCAGGGTTCGTGCCGACGACCTGGCCGCGCATCCGCTGAGCGCGCTCATGGCGCGCAACCCCGGGCTGGACTGGGCCGCGCTGGATGAGGTGATCTACGGCTGTGCCAACCAGGCTGGAGAGGACAACCGCAACGTCGCAGGGATGGCGCTCTTGCTGGCGGGCCTGCCGGTGTGCGTGCCCGGCACCACGATCAACCGACTCTGCGGTTCCGGCATGGACGCGGTGCTGACCGCCGCCCGCGCCATCCGTGCAGGCGAGGCCGATCTGGTGGTCGCCGGTGGGGTGGAGAGCATGTCCCGCGCGCCCTTCGTGATGCCGAAGGCCGAGAGCGCCTTTTCACGGCAGGTCGAGATCCACGACACCACCATCGGCTGGCGTTTCGTGAACCCGAGGATGCAGGCCGAGTTCGGCACGGAGTCGATGCCGGAGACCGCCGAGAACGTGGCTGCGGATTTCGCCGTCGCCCGCGCCGACCAGGACGCCTTCGCCCTGCGCTCGCAACAGAAGGCCGCGGCGGCGATGGCTTCGGGCCGCCTGGCGCGGGAGATCGCGCCGGTCGAGATCGCGCAGCGCAAGGGGCCACCGCTGGTGGTGTCGGAGGACGAGCATCCGCGGCCGCAAACCACGGCGGAGGCGCTGGCCCGGCTAACCGCCCCGTTCCGCGACGGCGGCAGCGTGACGGCGGGCAACGCCTCGGGCGTCAACGACGGGGCGGCTGCGCTGATCCTGGCTTCGGCAGAGGCAGCGCGGCGCCACGGTCTTACCCCGATCGCGCGGGTCATGGGTGACCGCGCCATGCGCAAGAGGGATTTTACGGAGTTGGTTCTGGAAAATCGCTGGGTTCTGACATGTGTCCGGCTTCTGTTGCGGCTCTTTGCACGCGGCGGGCCCGTATGGTTTTCGAAGGTCGGGTCCAGATCAAAGCCGTGTGTTCGAAGGCACTCTGTCGCACCCTGGTTCTCCCGACCCCGTCTCACGAGCGTTTCGCCAGACTGCTCCTTGCCCTCTTCCGCTCCGACCTTCTCGCGACCGACGACTGGCTTACGCTGCCGTGGCCGGAGACTGGTAGACACCGCCCAGCTATCAGGATCCAGACGATCCGCACCATCTTGTTCGCCAGGGCGACCCGCACCAACAACGGTGGCTTCCGCGTCAGCATCGCTCCCAGCCAAGTGCCGGGTTGGGCCGCGGCATGGACATGCCACTTGATGATAACGCTGTTGGCCCCGATGGTCAGAAGCCGTCCGAGGGATCGCTCGCCCATCTTGGTCGTGGCCCCGAGCCTCTGTTTGCCGCCCCTGGAATGCCGTCGCGGCGGGAGGCCGAGCCAAGCTGCGAAGCCGCGCGCCTTCCGGAATGTCTCCGGTGGCGGGGCTATGGCGGCGATGGCCGTGGCGATCAGGGCACCGATGCCGGGCACTGTCGTCACCTGCGGTGCAACCTCGTTCTCTGTGGCGCGCCAGTCGAGCCTGCTGATCTCTGCCTGCAGATGGGTGAGGGCCTCAGCCCGTACTTTCAGCCTGCCAACGGCTTCGGCGGGTAAAACACTGTCCGGACCCACCTTGGCACATTGACGCCGTCCAGGGGCGGTCACATCGTCAGAGCCTCCGATAGGCCCCAATGTTGTGGTCCCAGGGTCGTTCGGCTGGTCGCCATTGGGCCTGGTGCGGCGCGACCCGTCAAAACCAGCCGGGACGGTGCCGGGATTCAGCGCGAGCGCGGGGGGAGCTTTCAGCCTGGTATGCAGCACGCAATAGCCGCGCCTACGGCGTGGTTGGGTTGTGGAGTGGTATCCGAGAGGTAGCGCGCAGGTGCCCCCCTTGGGTCGCAGCCGGCCGGATCCGAACGCGATGGCTGGCTCACCCGCTCCCGGCTTCGCGTGGCAGCAGGTCGGCGGCATCGATGCCGCGTTTCTCGGCGCTTGAGCGGACCGCTTCGCGCAAGGCGCGGCTGCGCTTGAGCAGGCGGCGGAAGCGATCCTCGTCCAGCACCAGCAGCGTGGTCGGCGCGATGGCCCGCACGTCGGCGCGGCGGGCGCGGTTGGTCAGGATCGCCATCTGGCCGAACATCTCGCCGCGGCCCAGGCGCCACTTCTGACCGGCGCTCTCCAGCTCGAGCGCACCCGAGGCGATGAAGAAGACGCTGCGCGCGGGGCTGTCGGCGCGCATTACCACCTCGCCGGGGTCGACGTAGCGGGTGGCCAGCGCGCGGCCCAGCCGCCTGGCCACCGGCCCGTCGAGATCGGCGAACAGCGCGAACTGCCGCACGAAGGCGGTGCGCTGCACCGCGAGGTCGAGCCGCGGCCGGCCCTCGGCGGCCTGCCGGCGAGTGGCGAGGTCCTGCACCAGCGTGGTGTAGACCTCGGCGCCGATCAGCCCGTCCTCGCGCATGGCGATGTACTCGCGCTCCTCCAGCCGCAGGGCGGTGCGGCGGATGAAGCGGCGCTCCAGCTCCTCGGCGTAGCCCGGGTACTGCAGCCGCAAGCCTTGGAGCGCGGTCTCCACCGCCTCGATGCGGCGTGCCAAGAGCTCGTGCAGCAACTCCGCCACCCGTCGGCCGTGGATGCGCCGGATGCGGCCGTCGATGAAGGTGCCGAGATCGCGCAGGATCAGGCGCTGCGACAGCAGCAGTTCGAAGCGGTCGGCGGTCATCGAGGCCAGCGGTCCCGAGATTCCCAGCCGGCCGTGCAGCAGCCCCGCGGCGCGGAAGGCGCGACCGTATACGACGCTGCGTCGCGCGGCTCGCTGGTAGCCGCTGCGGCCCTGGGTGCGGGCGCCCTCGATCAGCCGGTCGGCGTCGGAGATCACGAGGTCGGCCATGCGCGCCGAGATCGTGCCCTCGCGGACCCGGGCGAGGATGCTGTCGCGCTCGTGGCCCGCCAGCGCGATCAGCCCCAGCGCGATACGGTCGCGGTCGAGGATGTCGGTGCTTTCCTCGGCGAGCCGCACCGCCGCCTCCAGCCGTTCGCCAAAACGCTTGGCCTCGGAGCGCACAGTATCGTGCTCCAGCTCGTAGTTCTCGGTGGTGCGGGCGACGTCCTCGCGCACGGTCTGCAGCGCCACCGCGACGACCTGGCGCGAGAGCGCCTCGTCGATCGCCGACAGGCGGTCGAGCCCGAGCCGGCCGATCATCCAGCGTAGCGTGGTACCTTGGACCAGCAGGGTGAACAGGGTGAAGCCGGTGGCGAGGATGCCGACCAGGCGCTGCACGTCGTCCGGCACCCGTACGCTCTCTGTCACGGCGAGGGCCAGCGCAAGGGTGACCGCGCCGCGCAGCCCGCCCCAGAGGATCGCGGCACGGTAGGGGCGTTCGACCGGGGGCGAGAGCTTCAGCCGGGTCAGCAGGGGCAGGAGGCCGAAGAGCACCGCGCTGCGCGCCACCACGGCAGCCAGCACGACGACGCCGATCAAGAGAAAGTCGGTGAGGCGTACCGATTCCAGCAGGCGCGGGATCAGCAGCGCGGCGAGGATGAAGATCAGCGCGCCGGCCCAGTGCGCCAGAACGCCCCAGAGTTCGCGCAGGTTAGCCCAGGCCTGCGGTGGCAGACGGCCGGGGGCGGCCAGGTTCATTGTCAGCCCCGCCGCGACCACCGCGATCACCCCCGAGGCGCCGACGCTCTGCTCGGCCAGGATGTAGGCGAGGTAGGGCAGCGCAACCGAGATCGAGCTTTGCGCCAGCTCGTGGCGGTGGAACAGCGCCATCAGCCAGACCGCGATCCGCGCCGCCAGCCATCCGGTCGCCGCGCCCCCCGCGATCAGCACGGGGAAGCGCGCCAGCGCGTCGCCGAGCTCGGGGTCGGGGATGCCCATCATCACGAAGCCCATGAACAGGCCGAAAAGCGCGATGGCAGCGGCGTCGTTCAGCAGGCTCTCTCCCTCGATGATCCGCGCCAGCCGCCGCGGCGCCGAGATCGAGCGGAAAATCGAGACCACGGCCGAGGGGTCGGTGGTCGAGACGATGGCGCCGATCAGCAGGCAGGCCGCCAGCGGCAGGGAGCTGACCCACGAGAGCGCGTAGCCCACGGTGAGCGTGGCGACCACCACCGCCACCACGGCGAGCACCAGGATCGGGACCCAGTCGTCCAGCATCCGGCGCAGGTTCATGCCCAGCGTGGCCTGGAACAGCAGCGTCGGCAGGAAGACGTAGAGGAACACGTTGGAGCGTATCGGCAGGCCGAGGATTGCCGCGGCGATGGGGTTCAGCGCGTCGGTCAGCTCGGTGCGCAGGAAGAATGTCGCCCCGGCGCCGATCAGGGTGCCCAGCACCGCGAGGATCACGCTATAGGGCAGCCGCAGCCGCGCGGCGAAGGGTTCGGCCACGCCGATCACGAGGAACAGCGAGGCGATGACGGTGGTGACGAGGGTGATGTCCATGCCCGGGAAATAGCAGAAAGAGGCGGCGGCGCACCTGCGATTTGCGGCAGGCGGGCGGTACAGCCTGGCCGGGTATCCCTCCGGTTCTGAACAGTGCTCCTGCCTCGAAATCGCAACACTGCCTGTTCCCGGCAAATGCGTTTCGACATGATCTGCGAAGCGAATGGCATCGATCACCGCCTGACCAAGCCCAGCCACCCCTGGACCAACGGCCAGGTCGAGCGGATGAACCGGACAATCAAGGACGCCGCCGTCAAACGCTTCCACTACGACAGCCACAATCAGCTCCGAACACATCTCGCGGATTTCATGGCTGCGTACAACTTCGCCCCAAGGCTCAAGACCCTCAGCGGGCTCACGCCCTACGAATACATCTGCAAAGCCTGGACTTCAGAGCCGGACAGATTCAGCCTTGATCCGATCCACCAGATGCCGGGACTGAACACCTGCCTGGGTATTACTTCCATGGGGGCGAGCATCAAGTGCCAGCCAGAGCTTGGTGGATCGAGTTCAAATTTTCTACACTTGGGGGTATCACCTTTCCGTATATCGTTGGCTAATGACAGCAGGCTCAGGCGCTGGCCAGTCCTGTGTCGAGACAGGCTAGGATCGTCATCACATGCTCCTCCGTCAGGACCAGCGGGGGCGACAGGATGATGTTCGGGCCCGATACGCGTACCATGGTGCCCGCTTCGTAAGTGGCGCGGTGTACGCGGGTGATGGTGGCCTTGTCGATTGGTGTCCTGGAGCCGTGATCAGAGACCAGTTCGAGCGCGCACATCAGCCCGTGACCGCCGCGGACGTCGCCGATGATGGAATGCCGTTCGGCCAGTGCCTGAAGCCCGGCGTACAGCTGCGCGCCACGGTCGCTTGCGTTGTCCTTGACCTGCAGGCGCTCGGTCTCTTTCAGGCAGGCGATGGCAGCAGCGGCGCCGACGGGGTGGCCGGAATACGTGTACCCCGAACCGATGCTGCCCTTGGCTGTGCGGTCCTGTTCGAAAACCTCGGCCACCCGGTCGGACAGCATGACCGCGCCGAAAGGAAAGTAGCCGTTGGTGATCGCTTTTGCCGTGCTCATCAGATCCGGCTGCACCCCCCAGAGCCGCGATCCCGACCAGGCCCCGGTGCGGCCGTAGGCAGTGATGACCTCGTCGGCGATCAGCAGGATGCCGTGCCGGTCGCAGATCTGGCGCACCCCGGGCATGAAGCTTGCATGAGGTGGGATGACGCCGCCCGCGCCCAGGATCGGCTCCATGATGAATGCGGCTATGCTTTCGGCACCCTGAAAGGCAATCTCATCCTCCAGCGCGCTCAAACACAGCTGGGCCAACCGCTCCGGGTCGGATTCGTTGAACGGATTGCGGTAGGGGAACGGAGCCGGGATGTGGAAGCAGCCGGGCATCAGCGGTTCGTACTGGGTACGGAAGTTGGCATTGCCGTTGACCGAGGCGCCCAGCGTGTGCGTGCCGTGGTAGCCCTTTTTCAGTGAGAGGTATTTGACGCGCGCACCCTCGCCGCGCAGTTTGTGATACTGGCGGGCGAGACGCAGTGCGACCTCCACCGAATCCGAGCCGCCGGAGGTGAAGAAGGCGCGTGTCAGCCCGTCAGGGGCAAAGAAGTCACGCAACAACCACGACAGTTCGATCGCGGCGTCGTTCGAGGTGCCCCGGAACAGGGAATAATAGGGCAACCGGTCGAGCTGGGCGGCGATGGCGTCCTTGATCGGTGCGCAGGAGTAGCCGAGGTTCACGTTCCACAGCCCGCCCACAGCATCCACCGTGCGGTGGCCATCGACATCGGTGATCTCCACGCCGTCGCCTTCGACGATGATGTCGGGCGGATTGGCGAGGCTGTCCGCCGGGTGAGCCATCGGGTGCCACAGGTGACGGGCGTTGTTTTCCTTGAGGAAATTGGCGTCTTTCATGTCGAACCTCAAATGCGGGGCGCGGAGCCGTCCCTGTTTCAATACCTTTGCGTCAACCCGCCAAGCGAGCGCGAGGCTTCGCGGGCGGCTGTGCGCAGTTTCGTGGCGATATCGGCCAGCTTTTCCGGCGTTGCCCGAACGGACGGCACGGCGACCGACAAAGCGCCAATCACGCCGCCTTCGCCAAAAAGCGCCGTTCCCTGCGATGTCACCTCCGCATCGAAGGCCCCTTCCAATTGAGCAACACCACTCTTGCGGACCTCGGCCAGCAGCGCACGCAGGCGGGCGGGGTCGGTGATGGTCTGGCCCGTGTGGTGGGCCAGCGGGCGGGCGAGGATTCGGGCCTGCAGCGCCTCCGGGGCGAATGCCAGTACCGAAAGGCCTGAGGAGGTGGCGTGCAGGGGTAGCATCTCGGATTCGTCGAAATGCACGTGGATGCCGTGCTGATGCGGGTCGGCATGCACAACGGGCGACAGCGCTTCCCCCTGGAGGAGAGAGGCATGGGCCAGCTCTCCGGTGGCTTCCGCGAGTGCGGTGACGATGGGGTGGAGCAGCTTGCGAACGGGGAAGGACGCCTCGCGCACTGCCGCCAGTCGCAGGAGTGCCGGGCCCAGGCGGTAGGCCCGGGTGCCGGGGTGTTGTTCGAGAAAGCCATTATGAGCCAATTCCGTGAGGTGGCGGTGCACGGTTGCCTTGTCGCGGCCCGTTAGGCGGGCAAATTCTGCCAGTCCGATCTCAGGTCTCGTATTTGAAAAGTGGTCCAGCAGGTCCAGCGCCTTGGTGATCGTCCCCATCAGCGCCCCCACTCGTAAAAGCGGGCAATTTCCTCGCCGAGAAAGCCGTGGTCCGCCGGTTCGTGCAGGCTTGCGCGGGCGCGCGCCGTGACCTCGGTGCCGACGACATCGGCGTATTCCTCCACGAGATCGCAGATGAAACGGTGGGTCATCTCCGGATGGTGTTGCAGGGTGTACAGGTGATCGCCCATCGCCAGACCCGCCACGGGCAGGCCCTCACCGGTGTAGACGGTGCGGGTGCCGGCGGGTGCGGCGGCGACCTGTTCGATATGCGAGCCGTAAACCGGAATGGAGTTCGACCCGTAGGCCCAGGGCATCGGAGCGGCCCGGCGCACGCGGAGCAGCCCATGGCCCCAGCCCTGCGGGTTGCGGATGATCCCGGCGCCTAGCGTCCGGGAAATCAGCTGATGGCCGAAGCAGGCGCCGTACAGTTTCTGACGGCGGGCGATGGCTGCGCGAACCACATCCATCAGGCGCAACATCCACGGCGCGTCCTCGGTCACACTGGCTGGACTGCCGGTGATCAGAAGCCCATCGAACCGCGCCGGGTCAGCCGGGAATTCTCCTTTGCACACCCAGAACGGTGAAAACCGCCAGTCCGGGCGTACTGTGCCAAGCAGTGTCGCGAACTTTTCGCCGTCGTCGGGGCGTGCGCTGGCGAAGGCGCTGAAATCCGTGTTGGTGACAAGGATGGCGATGTGCATCACAGGAACCACACGTAGAAATCCAGAAGCGCGTTGGGTTCCAGATCGCGGGTCTTGCGGAACTCGCGCTCTTTCATGAAGATCAGATGCTCCACCAGTTCCACGCCCACGGCTCGCGCCAGCGCCGTGTCCGCGGCGAGGTCGCGCATCGCGTGCCGCAGGGTGGGGGCCGTGCCGACACGGGCGTCGGTCTTGTCAAAGCCGTCTCCGGTCTCCATCGGGGGCAGGGGGTAGGCGTTATCGAACCCGAGTCGCGCAGCCTGCAATACGGCGGCGGCGGCGGTGTAGGGATTGGCGGAAGCATCGGCCATACGGTGTTCCAGCCGCGCCTTGTCCCCGCCTTCGCCGGAGATCCGTGTGGTCACGCCGCGATGGTCGCCGCCCCAGTTCTGCCAGTAGCCCGACATGGCGCCCGGTTGCAGTCGCAGGTAACTGCCGGCGGTGGGGGCGACCAGCCCGGCCAGCCCCTTGTGGTGCTTCACAAGCCCCGACAGGCAGCCGCGCGCCAGGTCGTTCAGGTGCTCCGGCCCGCCCTTCGGTCCGTTCGCCAGCGCGTTGTTGCCCTGCGCGTCGGTGAAGCTGAGGTTGATGTGCATCCCGGAACCGCCCAGCTCGGGGATCGGTTTCGGAAGGAAGGTCAGGACGATACCGTGGTTCAGGGCGACTTCGCGCGCCATCTGCCGGAACAGCACGATATCATCCACCGCTTTCAACGCGTCGTCGAAGGTCAGCGTGTATTCGAACTGCGGGCTGTCGTATTCGGCGGTGATCATGTCGAGCCGGAAGCCCAGCTCCTCTGCCTTGCGCCAGATCGCGTCGTTGATATGCATCGGGTCGGCAAAGGGTCCGGTGCCGTAAACCACGCCGCCGGGCGCATCGTAGGGGCGCAAACGTCCGGAGGGGTCGCCCTGCAGCGCGAAGGCCTCTAGTTCGATCCCCAGTTTCGGCGTCAGCCCGTGGCGCTGCCAGTCAGCCACCGCGCGCTTCAGCGCGCCACGCGGGCAAAGCGACAGCGGACCGTCCTCGTCGTGCAGATCGCCCAGCACCACTTGCGTGCCCGCCTCCCAGCCCGGGCGGATGTCGTCGGCCTGCCAGCGAAGCTCCATGTCGGGCGCGCCCTCGCGAACCTTCGTGTGGGGCGCGTCGAGCAGCAGGTCACGGTCGTAATGCACGGCGAATGTCGCGCGGGCAAAGCGGCTGGAGTCGGTGCCGATTTTCGAACCGGGCAGATACTTGCCCCGACAGATTGACAGGTGGTCGCAGAAGAGGGCGCGGAGGCGGTCTTGCATATGGATGGGTTCTCAGCTTGGCGTGACGGTCACGGGCAGGCGCTTGAGGCCGCCGACAAAGTTGGAGCGGACGAAAGCCTCCGGACCGGCGGGCTCGATGGCGCGAATGCGGGCGACGAGTTCTTGAAACAGGACGCGGATTTCCAGCCGCGCGAGGTGCATTCCCAAACAGACATGCGGCCCGCCCTGGCCCCAGCCGAGCTGCCGGTTGGGCCTGCGCGAGAGGTCGAGCCGGTAGGGATCGGGAAACATCGCCTCGTCGCGGTTGGCGGAGGCGAACCAGTAGATCACCTTGTCGCCCTTGCGGACCAGTTGTCCGTGTACCTCCACGTCGCGGGTGGCCGTACGCCGGAAATAGGTGGCGGGGGAGGCCCAGCGAACGATTTCGTCGGGCGCGGTGCCCCAGAGATCGCCCGTCTGCAAAGCCTGCAGCAGGCCGGGCTGTCGCGCCAGTGCCTGAATGCCCGCCGCGATGGAATAACGCGTCGTGTCATTCCCCGCTGCCACCAGCAGGCAGAAGAAGTTGCGGAATTCACTGTCGGAAATTGTCTCGCCGGTCTCGTCCGGCTGCAGGACCATGTGCAGGATGCCATTCGTGTCGCCTGTGGCGTTCTTCCGATCCATCAGGTCGCGGGCGTAGTCATATAGCTCCGCTCCGGCGGGCGAATTGAAGGGCATGAGCCTGTAGGCGTCCGTCTCCAAGCGGTCCACGACGTGCTGGGTGAAATCCGGGTCTGCGTTCGCCATCAGCGCGTCGCCTTTTTCAACCAGCCAAGGCAGGTCCTCCTCTGGCGTGCCGAGAATCTGGCCCAACATCCGCATCGGCAGTTCGCGTGCGATTTCTCGGGTGGCATCAAACGTGCCCATGGCCAGCGCCCGATCCAGGATCGGCCCGCAGAGCGTGCGCACCTGATCCTCGAAGCCGGCAATGACGGGGGCCGAGAACGCCTTTGCCACTTTCATGCGCACCTTGCGGTGTGCCGCCCCGTCGACCTCCTGAAAGGTGCGGCGGGCGAGGTATTCCTCCTCGGTCTGATCCTCCATGCGGATGCCATGACCGGAGGTGAACGTTTCCGTGTCGCGGATCATCCTGACAATGTCATCGTGCCGGCTGATCGACCAGTAGCCGCGCCCGTACTCGAAGTCCGACCAGGCACAGGGGATGTCGCGCCGCATCCGGGCGAAGGTGTTGTAGGGCGCGCCATCCGCAAAGGAATCGTGCGATCCGAGATCGGCAAAGCCGTCGTCTTCAGGAACCCATATGGTCATATGTCCTCCGGCGGCGCTGGATTTTGAGGCGGTCGTCGAAATGGCGGGTCTGACGGCCCGCGATGCGGCGGATGAAACGGGCGGACGCCTTGCGCGCGGGACTGCGGCGGTCGGGGGTGCGCCAGTCGCGGATAGTCCGCCAAAGCGTCGAGGCGAGGATCATCACGATCACGCAGAACAACAGAAAGGCGATGGGGCGGTCGATGAAATCCCAGGGCACTTTGACCCGGTTCATGGCGGCGCGGAGTTTGACCTCCATGATGTTTCCCAGAACCATGCCGAGGATAATCGGCACGATGGGCATGTTCAGCCGCTTCAGCGCGTAACCGAATAGACCGAAGACAGCCGCGATACAGCAATCCACCGCCGAATTGCGGATCGAGTAGACGCCGACGAAGGACAGCATCAGCACGCACATCCCCAGAAAGCGGTTGGGGATCTGTGTCAGTTTTACCAGCCAGCCGGTGGAAACCAGCAGGAACACGACCACCAGCACGTTCAGGATCAGCAGCGCGAGGTAGAGGGCCACGACGAAATCCATCTGCGTCTGGAACAGCCCGGGCCCCGGCACGACATTGTGCACGTAGAAGACCGACAGCATCATGGCGGTCAGCGCTTCGCCGGGGATGCCGAGCGCGAGGAGCGGGATCATGGCGGCGGCGGGGACGGCGTTGTTGGCTGCCTCTGAGGCGATCAACCCTTCGGAGGAGCCATGCCCGAAGGCCTCAGGCGTCTTCGACAGCCTGCGGGCCGAGGTGTAGGACAGGAACTGCGCGGTGAACTCTCCCACGCCCGGCACCATTCCCATGACCACGCCAAAGCTGGCCGCAATCGATGCCACGCGCGGGTGGCGCGCCAGCTCTCGGAAGCCTTGTAGGAGTGAGCCGCGCGCGCGGGGCGTGCGGATCTTTTCGTCATCCATGGTGAGCAGCAAAAACGCCTGCGACAGGGCAAAGAGTCCCAGCACCACCACGATCAGGTTGATGCCGGAGGCCAGCCACGACTGATCGAAAGTGAAGCGGCGGGTGTATTTCACCGGCTCCAGCCCAACGGTGGACAGGAAGATGCCGAACCCCGTGAGTGCTGCGGCGATCAGCATCTGGCCCTTGTGTGCTGTTATGACGAGGATCACCCCAAGGAGGGCCGCAAGGAAGATTTCGCGCGCGCCGAACATCGGCGCGACCTTCGCCAGCACGGGCGAAAGGGCGATCAGGCAGATGACAGAGAAGATGCCGCCGAAAAAGCTGGCCGAATAGGCCAGTGACAGCGCCCTCCGGCCTTCGCTGCGCAGCGTCATGGGGAAACCGTCATATGTGGTCAGGGCATTGACCGCCGTGCCGGGGGTGTTGATGAGAATGGCGGGAATCGACCCGCCGTACATGCTCGACCCGTAGATGCCCAGAAGCACGGTCAGCCCGACGATCGGGTCCATGGAAAACGTCGCGGGCAGCAGGATGGCGATGGCCACGGCAGGGCCGACACCGGGGATCGCGCCGATGGCCACGCCGCCAATGCTGCCAACCAGCAGGGCCAGCAGCACGTCCCAGCGGGCCAGCACCTCGATCGCGGCAAGGAAAATGTCCATCAGCGCCTCACAGGTATTGCAGCGCGAAGCCGCGCCAGCCGTCGGGGAGCGCTTCGTAGAGAACCGCGCCGGGGATCTTCACACCCAGCATCCCCTTGAACAGCAATACGGTGCCAAGCGCGAAAGCCGCCGCCAGCGCCATCCACCGCACGGAGCGATAGCCCAGCCGCCACG
Source organism: Sagittula salina (assembly GCF_017813235.1). GTDB lineage: Bacteria > Pseudomonadota > Alphaproteobacteria > Rhodobacterales > Rhodobacteraceae > Sagittula > Sagittula salina. The sequence continues at coordinate 30,976 of NZ_JAGISH010000022.1, read as the reverse complement.
ACAGCCCGCAGGCGAGCGCGAGGCTCATGGGCAGGAAGCCAATCCACGGCACGAGAAAGACGTAAGCCATGAACCAGCCCGCATATTCCACCGGCTCCAGCCAGCGCCGCGCCTCCTGCCAGTCCTCCCGGCGGGGGCGGCGGCGCGTCATCTGCCAGAGGTGCAGCGCCAGTGAGACGACCATCGTCCCCAGTGCCACCGCCGGCCAGAACCGCGGTTGCGCGGCAAAGCTGCGCGCCTTCTCGATCCAGGCGGTCTGCGCGGCGATCTGGCTCAGCAGGATCACCGACAGCCCGAGAAAGGCTGCGACAAAGAGAATCTGTCCGGCGCCGCGCGTGCGGGCCCGAAGATCGGTTTCAAGGCTCATGGCTGCATCCCTTGGACAATGGGGGTCCGTGCAAGGCCCCCGCGTCAGGTCATTCCAGCGCGGCGCCGATGGTGGCGAGCGTCGCCTTGTCGGTCTCGATGATGTCGGCGCTCTCGGTCGCGTCCATCCAGTAGACCAGCGCGCCGGTTTCCTCCGCCACCTTCTGGGCGCGCTCCGACATCACTGTCTTCGACGCCACGGCGGCGATCTTGTCGCGCACGTCCTGCGGCGTGTCCTTGGTCACGAACAGTCCGTTCCACAGCGCAATGTCGAGCTCGGGGTCGACCTCGCCGATGGTCGGCGTGTCCGGGACCTTCGAAATTCGCTCCCCGGTGATGGAAACCAGCACCTTTACCTGGTCGAGACAGGGCAGGATCAGTTGCAGCGTGGTGTTGATCACGTCCGCATCGCCCGAGGCCAGCGTATTGCAGTCAAGCGCGTCGAAGGCGGCATCCGAGGCCCATTCGAATTCCATTTTCTTCGCCAGTGCCTTGGTTACCTGCGTCGGCGTCAGAACGTCGCCGAAATGGCCCAGAACCACGTCGTGTTCCCTGGCGTGGTCGGCCAGTTCCTGCATCGTGGAATAGGGCGCGTCGCCGGAGGCAGCGATGACAAAGGGATAGGTGAGGAAAATGCCCACGGGGTCGAATTTTTCGGGCGTCAGATCGGGGATGTCGATCTGGTGGCCGATCAGCGCCACGGCGGGCACGAAGGATCCGACGGTGTAGCCATCGGCGGGGGCATTGGCCACGTCGATTGCGCCGGGGAAGGGGCCGCCACCGCCGCCGGGTTTGTTCACCACCGCAGCCGCGACGCCGTATTCGGCCTGGAAGTCTTCCGCGATCATGCGGGTCAGCACGTCCTCAAGGTCACCGGGCGGCCATGGCACGATGAAGCTGACGGGCTTTTCAGGGTATTCGGCAAGTGCCGCCCCCGCGAAGGTCATGGAAAGCGCGGCAAGTCCCGCGGTCAGGCTGCGTTTCATCTCTGTCTCCCTGTGACAGCTGGCCGGTTCGTTATTCGAACCTGTGGTGATGAATTCATCATGACCGGCTGGTTGATCCTGTCAACAAATTCCTGATCGGCCTGCGGGCGATTGACAGACCAAGACGCAGGTTGCGATGATTTTGAGAAGATCGGTTTGAATAACGAACCTTGCGCGCTGGCGCGGGCAACGCGGGAGCAAGGCATGGACGGCATGGATCGCACTATCCTCGTGGTCGGGACATACGACACGAAGAACGCAGAGCTGGACTACCTCGCAGAGGTCATTCGCGGGCAGGGGGGCAGGGTGCGAACGGTGGATGTGAGCGTGCTGGGCGACCCCGAAAGCCCATGCGATCATTCCAAACATGAGGTGGCAGAGGCTGCCGGCAGCAGTATGGCAGAGGCCATCGCGGGCGAGGATGAGAACTTCGCCATGCAGATCATGGCGCGCGGAGCGACGGCGCTGGCACAGCGGCTGTATCAGGTGGGCGCGTTCGACGGTGTGATTGTACTGGGCGGCACGATGGGCACGGATCTCGCGCTGGATCTTTGCGCGGCACTGCCGCTGGGCGTGCCGAAATACGTGGTTTCCACCGTGGCCTTCTCGCCGCTGATCCCGGCGGAGAGACTGGCGGCGGACATCCAGATGATCCTCTGGGCGGGGGGGCTCTATGGCCTGAACGCGGTCTGCAAGGCGTCTCTTTCGCAGGCGGCCGGTGCCGTGCTTGGGGCCGCGCGGGCAGTACGGAAACCTGGCGTGGAGCGACCACTGATCGGCATGACTTCGTTTGGGAAAACCGTTCTGCGCTATATGGCAGCCTTGAAACCGGCGCTGGAGGAACGGGGCTTCGAGGTGGCTGTGTTCCACGCAACCGGCATGGGCGGGCGGGCGTTCGAGGCTCTTGCGGCGGAGGGGGCCTTTGCCTGCGTGTTGGATTTCGCGCCGCAGGAGGTGGGCAATCACCTGATGGGGTCGCAGATCACAGCCGGCGCGGACCGGATGACGAACGCGGGCCGCGCGGGCATTCCGCAGATGGTGTCGATAGGGTGCTATGACCTTGTGGATTTTGTCGGGTGGCAGGAGCCGCCTGAAGCGCTGCGCGGGCAGGAGGTGCACGCGCACAACCGCCTGCTGTCGTCGGTTCTGATGACGGGGGAACAGCGCCGCGCGATGGCGCGGGAAATCTGTGCAAAGCTCGCAACGGCTCGCAACGAAACCATTTTCCTGCTGCCGTTGAAGGGTGGCAATGAGTGGGACAGGGCGGGCGGCCCACTGCATGACGCAGACGGGCTCGCGGTTTTCGTGGAGGAAATGCGTGCAGCGTGCCCGCCGAACGTGTCGCTGCGAGAGATTGACGCGCATATCAACGACGAGGCTTTCACAGCCGCAGTGCTGGAGCAATTTGATGCCTGGCGCACGGCGGGCGTTATCGAGACAGCCAGTTAGATCCGAATTCATCTTTGCCTTTAGAGGCAGGGCGCTTGTGGTTTCCCGCCCTGCGGATCACCGAATTGGTGCCGGCGTGACGCGCGCAAAGGCGCCTGAGCGCGCATAGACCGGAAATTACCAGAATTCCGGTCGATAACGCCCATGTGCCCGGCCGGGTATTACCCATTTCCACCGTTGACCCGGAGCGCCCTGCGGCGGAGGCTCGGCCCCGCGCGAAAGGCGCGCAGGGAGGAACAGGCCATGGAATTCGCACTTAACCACATGACGGCGCCACGGCTCGATTGGCGGGGGATGATTGCGCTCGCGCAGGAGACCGGTTGCGTCGGGATCGAGTTCCGCAACGATCTCGGTCGTGCGCTCTTTGAGGGCTTTCGCCCGGAGCTGGTGGCGGAGGAAATGGCGCGGGCCGGGCTGCGGGTGCTGACCCTAGGGCAGGTGTCGCGGTTTGATTCCGGCGGTATGGAGGTGCTGCAGGAGGTCGCCGGGCTCATCGCGCTGGCGCAGGACCTGGAGGCGGAGGCGATCAGTCTCGTGCCATGTGCCGACGGCAGCGGGCGCGACTACCGGCGCGTGCTGGCAGAGATCCTGCCGATGCTGCAGGAGGCGCAGATGATTGCGCTGGTGGAACCGCTGGGGTTCGCCGCCACGGTGCTGCAGACAAAAGCGCAAGCGGAGCAGGCGATCGAGGCCGTCGGCGGGCAGCACCATTTCCGGCTGGTGCATGATACCTTTCATCACGCGCTGGCGGGGGAGGCCGCGCTGTTCCCGGCGCAGACCGGGATGGTGCATGTCTCCGGCATCGACGGCGACGGCCGCACGGACCGCGACCGGGGGCTGGTGAGTGGCGACGACAGGCTGGGAACAGTGGCGCAGGTCGCGGCGCTCATGGCGGCGGGCTACGCGGGGCCGGTGAGCATGGAGATCTTCGCCCCCGAGATCCAGAAACTGCCGCACGACACGTTGGTGAAGGGGCTGCGCGCCTCGTTTGACCTGATCCGGGCGGGTGTGGCCGATGGCTGAACAGTTCCTGTTTGATGGGCCAGAAGGCGGGCCAGAAGGCGGGCCAGAAGGCGGGCCAGAGGGCGCGGTGACGGTGCTGCTGGCGCATGGCGCAGGTGCGGCGATAGATACGCCGTTCATGAACCAAATGGCGCAGGCGCTGGCATCGCATGGCCTGCGGGTGGCCCGGTTCGAGTTCGACTACATGGCGGCGCGGCGGGAGGGCGGGCCGAAGCGGCCGCCGCCCAAGGTCGAGATGCTCTGCGACGAGTATCGAGCGGCGCTGGAGGCGCTGCCGGGATCGGGGCGGGTGATCCTTGGCGGGAAGTCCTTGGGCGGCCGGGTCGCCAGCATGATCGCGGAGGGGGCGGATTGCGCGGGTGTGCTATGCCTCGGATACCCGTTTCACCCCCAGGGGAAACCGGAAAAACTGCGCGTGGCGCATCTGGCGAGGGCAGAAAGGCCGGTGCGGATCGTTCAGGGCACGCGCGACCCCTTTGGCACGCCGGAGGAGGTGGCGGGGTACCGGTTGTCGAAAGCGGTCAGCCTGCAATGGCTGCAGGATGGCGATCACGACTTCAAACCGCGAAAGCGGGTGACCGGACGCACTCAGGCGGATCTGATTGCCGAGGCGGCGGCCGGTACGGCAACGTGGATCGCGGCGCTCTGACCGCTCTGGACATTTCTGGACGAGGCGGTCTACAAATTAGCCATGCATGTTGATGCCACCCCTGAGGGCCGCCGCAAGCGTGGACGCCCAAAGGCCGCCCCGGAGAGTTCGGAAGTGCGGACTCGGCTGATCCGTGCCGGGCTTGAGCGGCTGACAGAGCGCGGCTACCCGGCAACCAGCGTCGATGACTTGCTGAAAGCCGCGGGTGTCCCGAAGGGCAGCTTTTACCATCATTTCGGGTCGAAGGCGGGTTTCGGCGCCGCGGTGATCGACGCCTACCATGACTATTTTGCGGAGCGATTGCAGCGGTGTTTTCGGGGCTCTGCCCCGGCGCTGGAACGGCTCCGCGTTTTTACCCGCGCGGCGGAGGCGGGAATGGCCCGGCACGGGTATACGCGCGGTTGTCTGGTCGGCGTGCTTGGGCAGGAAACCGGCGCATTGCCGGACGGTTACGCCGCGCGGCTGGCCGAGGTGCTTGCCGACTGGCAGGCGCGCACCACGGTGCTGCTGGAGGAGGCCGCCCGCGAGGGCGCGCTGCGTCCCGGTGCCGATCCTCAGGCGCTGGCGTCGCTGTTCTGGACCGGCTGGGAGGGGGCTGTATTGCGCGCCAGAATGGAGCGCGGGCCGGACCCGCTCCGCCACTTTGCAGAAACGTTTCTCGCGCTGGTTGCGCGGGACGAAACGCCCCAGCGGCAAGCAGGGACAGACAAGGAGGACTGAAATGTTCGATGCAATCCTGATCGAGAAGACCGACGAGACGCAGAGCGTCAAACTCACGCAGGTCGGAGAGGACATGCTGCCGGAGGGCGATGTCCGGATCGACGTTGCCTGGTCGACGCTGAACTACAAGGACGCGCTCGCGATTACCGGCACGGCACCCGTGGTGCGCAAGTTTCCGATGGTGCCGGGGATCGACTTTGCCGGGGTGGTAACGCAAAGCGCGCACCCCGATTATGCGGTGGGCGATCACGTCGTGCTGAACGGGTGGGGCGTCGGAGAGGTACACTGGGGCGGGCTGGCAAAGACCGCGCGGGTGAAAGGCGACTGGCTGGTGCCGCTTCCGGAAGGGATCTCCATGCGGCAGGCGATGGAGATCGGCACGGCGGGCTACACGGCAATGCTGTGTGTCATGGCGCTGGAGGCGCACGGCGTGGTGCCCGCCTCTGGAGAGGTGGCGGTGACGGGTGCTGCGGGGGGTGTCGGGTCCGTCGCGACGCTGCTGTTGGCCGGCCGAGGTTTTGACGTCGCCGCGGTGACAGGGCGCGCATCGGAGGCGGACTACCTGACGGGGCTCGGGGCCACGTCCATCGTCGATCGGGCGGAACTGTCCGGCAAGGTGCGCCCGCTGAACAAGGAGCGCTGGGCGGGGGCCGTCGATGTAGCGGGCAGCACGGTTCTGGCGAACCTGCTGTCGATGATGCGCTACGGCGGCACGGTAGCGGCCTGCGGACTGGCGGCGGGGATGGACCTGCCGACATCCGTGGTGCCTTTCATTCTGCGCGGTGTGACGCTTGCGGGTGTGGACAGCGTGATGTGCCCATCCGAGAAACGCCGGGAGGCGTGGCGGCTTCTGGCGGCGGAGCTGGATCTGGAAAAGCTGGGCGGAGCCTCGGTGGAGGTGCCCATGGACAAGGTGATCGAGACGGCGCCGAAGTTCCTCGATGGTCAGGTGCGCGGGCGCATCGTCGTGCCGGTGGCGCCCGAACTGGGCTGAGATCTGATGGCGGGCGGGATGCCTAGCGCCCGCCCGCTGTCTGCCCGCCCGCTGCCCGGCCTCCCGCGGCCTGCCCGGCGGTCGAGAGTTCGATGACCTCGGTGGTCATCTGCTCTTGCCGGGCCTGCCGGTACTGCTGGTCGACCTCGGCGCGGCGCGTCTTGAGGCTGGATTGCGCGCGGGCCATGGCCTCTACCCGGGCGCGGTTCTCGATCTGCAGTCCAGTCATCAGTGTCCGGGCGACCTCGGCAAAGAGGGCCTCTGCCAGGAGGGCGCGGATCAGGGCGGGCACGGACAGGGTGGTCAACGGCAGAGCGGGGGGGCTTCGGGGCGCGTCATCGGACGCTTCGGGCGGCCAGACCTGCCATTCCTTCACCGGCAGACCGGGCGCGTCGTGACCCGACAGCGCGCGGATCGGGCCGGGGTGATCCTCTCCGAAGTGCAGCAGCGCGTCGGTAACGGCGCTGGCCAGCGGCGGGACGAAGCGCGCGGCGGTGGGCATGTCGGCGGACCAGAGCGGTGTAGACCCGGCAACCTCCAACATGGCGCGGGTGCGCTGTCCGATCACCAGAAGGCCGGTGTCGGGCGGCAGTTGCAGCGCCGCCTCTGCCACGCGGGCGGGGTAGCCGCCGCAGAACCCCTGCGCAGCGCCCACCACCAGTGCGAGACCCGGCCCTTGCTGTACAATGGCGGCGGGGGCGGCAAGGCGCGACAGCGCGTCCGAGACCTGCGCATCATAGGAGGAGATGGCGCGCTGGGCGCCGTGGGCCTCCGACACGCGGCCCGAGGCAATGGCCCTGAGCGCGCCCACGACCTCTCCGATGTCGTCGATCACGGCGCGGCGGCGGCGGACGTCTTCAAGCCGCTCCGTCATGGCTGTTCCAGCAGGCGCGTGACCTGCGCGGTGCAGGCGGCGCGGGCTTCCTCCGACAGTGTCGCGGGATCGGCGCGCAAGCCGTCCAGCGCCGGCTCGGCGGTGAGGGCGGCAGGCAGCCGGGGCTTGAGCGCGGCAATGCGGTCTTCGGGCACGCCATCCAGCGCGCCCGCGTCGAGCGCCGCCAGAAGCGCCACCTGCACCGCAAGCGGCATCGGCTGAAAGCGATCCTGCGCCAGAAGCGCTGCTATGGCCTCTCCGCGTTTCAGCCGTGCCGATGTGGTAGCGTCGCCAAAGCCGCCAAAGCGGGAGAACATCTTCATCTCCAGATACTGCGCGTAATCGAGCCGCAGCCGCCCGGCCACGGCCTTCATCGCGCCGGGCTGGGCCTTGCCGCCGACACGGCTGACCGAAAGGCCGACGTCCACCGCCGGGCGCTGGTTGGCGGCGAACAGCGCGCCGGAGGTCACGATCTGTCCGTCGGAGATGGAGATGAGGTTCGTCGGGATATAGGCAGAGAGATTGCCCGCGTCGATCTCCGCGATGGGCAGCGCGGTGAGAGAGCCGCCGCCGAGCGCGCCGGACAGTTTCCCTGCGCGTTCCAGCAACCGCGCGTGCAGGTAGAAGATGTCGCCGGGATATGCCTCGCGCCCCGGGGGCTGGCGGGCGAGCAGCGCGAGTTCGCGGTGAGTGGCGGCGTGTTTGGTGAGGTCGTCGTAAACGATGAGCACCTGCCGCCCACGGTCGCGGAACCATTCGGCCATGGCGGTGGCAGCAAAGGGCGCCAGCCAGCGCAGCCCCGGTTCGCCCGCCGGGTCCGCGACCACGGTTATTGTGCGCGACAGCGCTCCGAAATGGCGCAGCGTGTCGATGACGCGGGCTGTGGCGGTGCTGCGCTGGCCGATGGCGCAGTAGATGCTGATCACATCGCCATCCGTCTGGTTCAGGATGGCGTCCACGGCGATGGAGGTCTTCCCGGTCTGGCGTTCGCCTACGATCAACTCGCGCTGACCGCGCCCGATGGCAAACAGCGCGTCGACTACCAGAAGCCCGGTGGCCAGCGGTTCGGAGACGAAGTCGCGGTCGATGATGCTGGGAGCGGGGCGTTCGGCGGGCAGAGTCGCGCTCGTTTCCGGCGCAGGCAGATCGTCAAGCGGACCGCCCAATGGGTCCAGCACCCGGCCCAGCAGCGCCTCGCCCACCGGGACGGACAGCACGGCTCCAGTGCGCGTGACGGTATCGCCCGCGCTGATGCCCTCGGCACTGTCGAGGAAGGCGGCCTGCACCTCGTCTTCCTCGAGCGAGAGCACGAAGCCACGCGCCCCGGTGGCGAAGGTGAGGACTTCGTTCAGGCCAGCACCCGGAAGGCCGGCAAGCCGGGCGAGCCCGTCGGCCACGGCGATCACGGTGCCGCGTTCCTCCGCCGCGGGGCCGAGCTGGGTGCGGGCGAGCCGGTCCTTCAGCGCGGTCAGGACGGGATCGGAGGGTGTTTCAGGTCCCGTTTCAGGCCCCGTTTCAGGCCCAGTTTCAGGCGCGGTCATCGTGCAGGGCCTTTGCCAGCAGATCGAGGTCGTGGGCGAGCGAGTTGCGCAGCACGCCGCTGGGAGACCGCAGTTCGATCCCGGCGATCAGCGCGGGATCTGTGGCGGGGGTTGCCGTGGCGCCGTAGGGGGCCAGCGCGGCCTGCGCCTGACGCAGAAGGGCGTCAGGCAAACGTGCGGCGGAGACCAGTGTCAGCGGTCCGCTCAGCAGGGCCTTGCGATCCCCCTCAGGCATGGCCGCCAGCGTCGCGGCGAGGCGGTCGAGGTAGCCCTGCATGTCCGGCGGTTGCGCCGCCAGCGCCTGCCGGGCCACGGCCACCGAGAGGTCGCGCAGCCGGGTCAGGGCACGCTCGTCTTCCGCCTCGCGCTCGTGGCTGCGGGCGGCGCGGCCTTCCGCCACAATTTGCGCGGCCTCCTCGTGCGCCTTATCCAGCAGTTCGGCGCGACGGCTACCGGCCTCCCGCGTGGCGGCTTCGAGGATGGCGGCACGGGCGGCGGTCTGTTCGGCGGCTTGCGCATGGGCCTGCGCGGTGGCGGTCTCTGCCTCTGTCCGCGCCTGCGCGGCCGCATCGAGCGCGGCCTCCGTCTGGGCCTTGCGGCGGGCGATGATGTCGGCGACCGGGCGGAACAGGAAGTGTCGCAGGATCGCCAGCAGCACCAGGACGTTGACCAGTTGCAGCGCAAAGGTGGTGAAGTCGAAGGTCATGCCACGAAGGGGTTCGCGAACAGCAGCAGGAGCGCCAGTACGAGGCAATAGATGGCGGTCGTCTCGATCATGGCGAGGCCGACGAAGAGCGTGCGAGAGATGGTGCCAGCGGCCTCTGGCTGTCGCGCGATGGCGTCGACGGCGGAGGCCACAGCGCGGCCTTCGGCCAGCGCGGGGCCGATGGCACCGAGGCCCACGGACAGCGCGGCGGAGAAGATGCTGACGATCTGGATCATATCATTCATGAAGGGTCCTTTTCGGGGGGCTCTTTGCCGGAAACGGCGGAGCCGATGAAGACGATCGCGAGGGTGGCGAAGATGTACGCCTGCACGATGCCGGTCAGGAGGTCGAGCGCCATGAGTGGGATCGGGATCAGCAGACCCGCGAGCGAGAGGATGATGCCGATGATGAAGACGCCGCTCATGACGTTGCCGAAGAGGCGCACGGTAAGCGACAGGTGCCGGGTGATCTGTTCGACAAGGTTGAGGGGCAGCATGACCCAGCTGGGACGCGCGAAGCCCGCGAGCCAGCCGCCGACGCCCTGCGTCCGGATGCCCCAGCCGACGCTGGCGACAAACACTATGGCAGCCAGCGCCGCGTCGGTTTCGAGATGCGCGGTGGGGGGGTCCACCCCCGGAACGAGGGAGGAAAGGTTGGCGATCAGGATAAACAGCAGCAGGGTGCCGATCAGCGCGCGAAAACGGGCGGGGTCGCCGGGGATGGTGGCGGTGATTTCCGAATCGAGCGTCTCCACCAGCAGTTCCGCCACCGCCTGCACCCGGCCCGGCCGGGGCGACAGGCGGCGGCTGACGAGGATGGAGGCCAGCGTCAGCGCTGCCATGATGCCCCAGGTGGTGACGACGGGCCAGGTGACCGCAACTGAGCCGAGGGTGAAGGCGGTGGTTGTCGTCAGCGGGTTGTCCATTGCGCCCTCCACAGAACGAGGGCGCGCCCCGCCATGATCCCCGCCGCGCCCGACAGCAGTACCGGCCAGCCCGCCCCTGCGCAAAGCGCGAGAAAACCGCCGGTCAGGCCGAAGCGGCCCAGTTGCAGAGCCACGCCCGCAAGCCGCCCTTCCAGCAGCAGGTCGGTCACGCGTGCCAGCGTGGCAAAGTGCAGCCATCCGGTTGCCAGGCCCACGAGGCCGGCGGCGAGGCATAGAAGCGTCGTCATTGGTCGTGCATCCATCTGAAGGCCAGCCAAAGGCCCAGCACCGCCCCCACCAGCAGGAGCGCGGCGGAGAGCATGATGCCGGTGCCGAGCCAGCGGTCTAGCCGATGCCCCGCATAGATTCCTGCGAGGATCGGCAGGACGATGAGCCAGCCCAGCACGCCGATCTGTCCGAAACGGCGGGCGAGAGAGGGCTCGGGGTCTTCGCGTCCGGCGCGGGCGCGGGCATCGGCGCGGCGGGCGGCTTCCTCGGAGCGGGGGTCGCTCATGGTGCGTCCTCCCCGTCGAGATGCACGAGTTCGCCGGCCAGCGAGTCAGGGCCGAGCGCCAGCCCGCGCATCAGACGGCGGATGGCCCGGGCGTGCAGTTTCGCACTGTCTGTGCGGGCCTTGCGGGCGGCATCCTCGATCTCTGCCCGGGCGCGGCGGACCTCGACCTGAAGGTTGGCAAGGTCATCGCCGGTGATCGCTTCTCGGCAGGCGACGTGCACGGCCTGGCCGCCGGTCATGGAAAAGACCCCGCCACGCAGCACGCAAAACCGCCACGGGTTCGCAGTGCCCCGCCAGCGCAGCACGCCCGCGTCGATGACGGTGACGAAATCGGCGTGCCCGGGGAGGATGCCAAAGCCGCCGCTGGCGTCCTCCCCCCTGAGCGACGCCACGCCGGAGACCTCGACCACCCGTTCAAGCGGCGTCTCCACGATGAGCGAGAGCGCGGTCATGCCGCGCCCTTGCGGCGGGCCGCTTCGCGCGCCTCCGCCTCGCCAAGGTCGCCGATCATGTAGAACGAAGCCTCTGCCCAATCGTCGCAACCACCGTCGACAATGCGGCGGCAGCCGGCGATTGTGTCCGCGACAGCCACGCTGCGCCCCTCCATCCCGGTAAACGGGGCCGCCACAAAGAAGGGCTGAGTCAGGAAGCGTTGCAGGCGGCGGGCGCGTCCGACCATCAGTTGTTCCTCCCTCCCCAGTTCCTCGACCCCGAGCATGGCGATGACATCGCGCAATTCCTCGTAGCGTTCCATGATCTCGCGCACGTCGGCCGCCGTTCTGGCGTGATCCGCGCCCACGATGGCGGGATCGAGCAGCACGGAGGTGGTGTGCAACGGGTCGATTGCCGGGTAGATGCCCTGCGCGGCAAGATCACGCGACAGCACAACGGTGCTGTCCATATGCGTGCTGATTGCGGACACCGCCGGGTCTGTGAAATCGTCGGCGGGCACATAGACGGCCTCGATCGCGGTGATGGCGGCATGGCGACCCGACGCAATGCGCTCCTGCAGGCCCGCAACCTCGGTCTCCAGCGTGGGCTGGTAGCCTACGCGGGACGGCATCCGCCCGAGCAGTCCGGAGACCTCCGCCCCCGCCTGGACAAAGCGAAAGACGTTATCCATGAGCAGCAGCACGTTGCGCCGGTCCTCGTCGCGGATGTGTTCCGCGATGGTCAGCGCGGTCAGCGGAACCCGCCAGCGAGCGCCGGGCGGTTCGTTCATCTGGCCGTAAACCAGAACGGTGCGGTCGAGCACGCCATATTGCCCCATGTCGTGCAGCATCTCGTGCCCCTCGCGGGACCGCTCGCCCACCCCGGCAAAAACCGAAACGCCATCGTAGCCTGTTACCATCGCGTGGATCAGTTCGGTCACCAGAACCGTCTTGCCCACACCCGCACCGCCGAAAAGCGCGGCCTTGCCGCCCTGTGCCAAGGGCGCGAGCAGGTCGAGGATCTTGATCCCGGTAGAGAAGACCTCGATCGCGGCCTTGGCGCGGGAGAGCGGCGGGACCGGCTGATGGATGGCGCGGCGCGGTGTGTCGGCGGGTAGGGCAGGGCCATCGTCCCCGGGATCCCCCAGAACATTCAGCAGCCGCCCCAGTGTCGCGGGGCCCACCGGCACGGTGATCGGCCTATGGGTGAGCGTGGCGGGCATCCGCCGCGACAGCCCTTGCGTCGGTTGCAAGGCAATGGCGCGAAAGCGGCCATCTCCGAGGTGCGCCTGCACTTCGCAAGTGATGTCGTAGCCTTCGAGATCGACGATCACCGCAGTGCCCACGGCGGGAAGCGCGCCCTCGCAGGCGAAGTCGATCACCGGCCCGCGCACGGCCACGACATGGGCGGCGTCGCTCATGTCGTACTGCCCTCCCTGGTCTCGGGTCGGGCCGTAATCAGTTCGCAGAGCCGTGAAATCCCGTGCATGTCAATCCTTCCGCCAGGCGCGGCAGCATGACAAAGCCGCGCGTTCAGGTCGTTGGAATCGGAGACCCGTCACTGGTCATGATGCGGAAAGCGCGCGGCACGGCAAGCGGCGCGGATAAAACCTGCCGGGAAGGCCCAGCCGTCAGGGTGCCTCGGTGGGCGTTTGATGCATGAAGACGCTTGTGGCAGGGGCCGCGCGGCCCCGCGTGGCCGATCGTCGCGGGCGCGCACCGAATGCAATTTTGCCTTCAGGCGCGGGTCGGGGGGGCGCCTTCCGACGTTTTTGCCCTCCGGGCCAGACGTTTGCTCGGGGTCCGTCGGGCCGCCGGTGGGCTTCGCCAGTCAAGCCTCCTCCGCCCGGCGGCGCCCCTCCGTGCGCTGCAAAAGCGCGAGGTTCCAGACGCCGCGAATCCTGCAGGTGCGATTGCCGTCTCAGGTTGCCGTGAATTTTTGCCGCAGTGAGGTTATACGCGTCCAACAATGAGCAGTGCTCGAAGTTTGCGTGATGAGTTCGCTCTCACACACTGCCGGGCGGCGAGGCGGCCGCGTCCGGGCAGCGGAGCTGGCTGGAAAAATGCGTCCGCGTGGCGGTCGCGGCATTGGAGCGCTGAGGAAGTCCAACCGCGCTCTGGTCGCGGCGGGATGCACCTTCTGTGGCTCGGCATCGGGCGGGGGCGGCGAGAAACCATGTGGGTTACATGCTGTGCAGAGCCTGGCCCCTGGCGTCGAACCTGTGGATTTTTCCCGTTGCGAAGGCAAGGCCGAGCGGCGTTCCGGGTGCCAGGTCTGTGTCGCCCTTGATGCGCACCGTGATCTGGCCCGCTGTGCCGCAGTCAACGATGAGGAAGGTATCGGCGCCAAGGTATTCCACCACGTCGACCACGCCGTCAAGCGCGCCCGCGCCGTGAGGGACCACCGTAATATGTTCGGGACGGGCGCCGAGGCTGGCTGCGCCGCGTCCAGCCTCGTCCTGCCCGACGGCGCCGGCCGGGAACACGTTCATCTTCGGACTGCCGATGAACTGCGCAACAAAGAGGTTCTCGGGCCGTTCATAGAGCGCCCTAGGGGTGCCGATCTGCGCGATGCGCCCCGCCTCCAGCACCACGATCCGGTCCGCGAGGGTCATTGCCTCCACCTGGTCGTGGGTGACGTAGATCATCGTGGCCCCGAGCGAATGGTGCAGCTTGGCGATTTCGTAGCGCATCTCCACGCGCAGCGCTGCGTCAAGGTTCGACAGCGGTTCGTCGAAAAGGAACGCCGTCGGGTCGCGCACGATGGAACGGCCGATGGCCACCCGCTGGCGCTGCCCGCCGGAAAGGTCCTTCGGGCGCCGGTCGAAGTAGGGCACCAGTTTCAGAACCTCGGCGGCCCGGTTCACCTTCTCGTCGATCTCGGTTTTCGGCGCGCCAGCGGCCTTCAGCGAAAAACCCATGTTGTCGCGCACCGACATGTGGGGATAAAGCGCGTAGCTCTGAAAGACCATTGTCAGGCCGCGTTTAGACGGTGCCTCGGCGGTGGCGTCGCGGCCGTCGATCATGATCTGGCCGCGCGATGTCTCCTCGAGGCCGGCGATCATCCGCAGAAGGGTCGATTTTCCGCAGCCTGACGGGCCGACGAAAATGATGAACTCGCCTTCTTCGATCCTCAGATCGACGCCCTTGATGACCTGCACGTTACCGAACCACTTCTCGATCGATTTCAACTCGATGCTGGACATGTGATCCCTTTCGTCGTCGGAGAGGCCCAGGCCAGCCAGGTGGCGGCGGTCCATGTGAAATCGCGCCCGCCTGCCGGGCTGCCATCGCGCGGGTCGAAATATTCGGCGAAGCCGCCGGTCGCGATGACATCGGCGGTGTTGCGGCGCAGCGCCTCGGCGCGGGCGGCGTGGCCGGCTTCGGCCAGCCCGATGGCGATGAGCCAGTTCATCATTGCCCAGACCGGTCCACGCCAGTAGCGGCGGGGTTCATAGGCGTGGTGCCCGGGGTCGGTAGAGGGCATGCCGAAGCGCACGGCACCCATGATCCGGTCGTAATGCCCGAGCATCCGGTCGCCGCCGACCCCCGCGTACCACGCGAGGTGCGAGGCGTTGGAGATCACCCCGGAATGACGCCCCGTTCGGATGTCGAGACAGTCGTAGGAGCCGATATCCGGGTTCCATAGATGCTCCGATCCCGCAGCGAGGGCTGTGATCCAGCTTTCGATTTCGCAGTTCGGTTCTCCCATCGCCTGGCAAAGCGCCAGCAGATCGCGGTTGGCGCGCAACAGCGTGAAAGTCATGGTCGGGTCCGCGACGCGGAAGGGGGAGGCGGATTTGATATGCGCCTCGTCCCAACGGCTCTCCCGCCCGATCTTCACGAGGTAGAGATAGCGGTCGTAATCGTAGGAGCGGGGGCGTTCGTCCTCTGCCACATGGGAGGTGTCGCGCCGGGCGTAGTCGTCTATCCCCTCCGGTTGGATCGCGGCGAATGGCGCGTCCCAGTCCGGCGTGTTGTCGCGGCCCGTTTCCCAGGGGTGGCTGACACAGATCGCGCCATCCTCGCCGCGCCAGTCAAAGAACCATCGGTGCCAGTCGCACAGTTTCGGAACCAGCGCGCGAACGTGGGCCTCACCGGCGGGGCGGTCGCGCTCGTACAGCGCACGGATGAAGGTGGCGGCGATGGGCGGTTGCGAGATCCCCGAGGAGGGCAGAGGGCCGGTGCCGCCCCAGACGTCCGGTCCGGGGAAGTACGAGGGATCTACCTTGTGGAACAGGATGTGCGGCACCATGCCATTTGCCCATTGGCCGGAGAAAAGCGTTTCGATCTCCGCCCAGGCGCGCGGAAGGTCGTGTTCGGCAAAACCCATGGCGGCAAAGACGCTGTCCCAGTTCCACTGGTAGGGATAGAGTCCCGCAGTCGGCACGGTGTAGCCGCCACGGTCGTTGCGCGCCAGAATGGCGCGGGCCCTGGTATCGAGATCAGGCATTTGGCCACGCCCCCCCGGCGCCGGGCGTTTTCCCGACGCATTCGTCATTCAAACCGGTAATTCCGTGGGGATGAGGCGCCAGTGGCGCGGCTACAGGTCGAATTCGGAGCCTTTCAATTGCTTTTTGTCCCATTCTTCAGCCTTTCACGCTGCCAGCCGTCAGGCCCTTTGTCATAAACCGCTCCAGCCCGAGGAAGATCGCCATGATCGGCAGCGTGGCGATGACCGAGCCGGCCATCAGGTGCTGGCGCGGGATTTCGGAGGAGTTCAGCGAGGCGATGCCGCGTGTCAGGGTGAACTTTGACGGGTCGTCAAGCAGCATGAAGGCCAGCAGGAACTCGTTCCAGGCGATCATGAAGACGTAGAGAGACACGGAGGCCAGCGCGGGAAGCGATAGGGGCATGGTGATCTTCCAGATCACCTGCAGGCGCGTGAGCCCGTCCATCAGCCCAGCTTCCTCGATCTCGGCGGGCAGCCCGCGAAAGTATCCCTGCAGCATGTAAAGGGCGACGGGAATGGTCGTAACCGGGTAGATCATCACGATCCCGGCGATGGAATTTCGCAAGCCGGTCATGGAGAAGGCGATGTAGATCGGCAGGGCGAGAACGATCATCGGCACCATGTAGATCAGCAGAATCGATCGCGAGAACAGCGCCCGCCCGCGGAACCTCAGCCGTGCCACGGCGTAGGCGCCGGGGATGGCGAAGGCTAGCGTGATGAGCACCGTCAGCACGGAGATATAAAAGGAGGTCCAGAGGTATTCGCCAAAGCGAAAGTCGCGGATCAGCTCGATGTAGGAACGGAAAAGCCCCCAACCCTGACTGAGGTCGATGGAGAAATCCAGCGGGTTTTGAATCAACTCGGCCTGGTTCTTCAGCGAGGTCATCACCATGACGTAGAAGGGAATGACGACGATGGCGGTGAAGACGATATAGCCGGTCGCCATGAGAAACTGGATCAGCGCGCCCTCGAACTCGTGGCGGGTGAGGTGCCCCGTGGGCATGTCCTGCACGAAGCGCGCCAGCGGCCACCCGAAGCCGATCCCGATTGCCAGCGCTGTCAGTGCCAGCGACAGGAAAGAAACGCCGATTCCCGTGACCGCTGGCCCGACACCCATCGCAAGCAGCACCCCCGTCGCCACCACACCAAGCGCCGGGGTGGTCCGAAGCGATTGCAGGTGCAGCGCTGCGACGCCAAGGAGTGCGCCCAGAAGAAGCGCCCCGATCACCGAGGGCCGGAAGGCCGCCCCGGTAGCAAAGGACATGGCGACCGAAACGGTCGTGGCGACGATGATCATCCAGAGCGCGCCAAGGACTGGCGCGGTGACGTATCCGTGGCGCAGCACTTTCACAGGCCCTCCTCCCGGCTGATGAACTTGAAGAAGAAGACGGAGAACAACAGCAGGCAGCCGAAGATCACCACTGCCACCGCTGCGCCCGCGCCGATGTTCGACAATGCAAAGGACTGTTCGTAGACGTTCACCGTCAGCGTCCGCGTCCCCGCGTTGCCTCCCGTCAGCAGGAAGATGTCGTCGAACTTGTTGAAGGTCCAGATGAAGCGCAGCAGGAACAGCACCGACAGAATGCCCAGCAGCATCGGCAGACTGAGATACCAGAACTTCTGGAATGGCGAGGCGCCGTCCATCTCGGCGGCTTCGTACATGTCGGTGTCGATCGACTGCATCCGGGCGAGGATGAAAAGGAATGACAGCGGAAAATAGCGCCAGATTTCGAAGGCGGTCACCGTGACAAGCGCTAGCGGCTTCTGGCCGAAGAAATTGATTGGCGCGCCGGTCACGCCCATCTGCACCAGGAGCGCGTTCAACGACCCCGAGAACGGGTCGAGCAGCAGCAGCCACGCAAAGGCCACGGCGATGACCGGCGCCACATAGGGAAACAGGTAGAGCCCGCGCAGGATGCCCTGCCCGCGGAATGAGTGGTTCAGCAGCAAGGCGGCGAAGAGCCCTGCGACCAGTGTACCGATAGTGCCGAACACGGTGTAAAAGAGCGTCACACCCAGGACGCTCCAGAACTCGCCGCCGTCGAAGATCGCCCTGAAATTGCCGAGGGTGAAGTCGTTCGAGGTCAAGACCGATTGTGCGTCGCCGGTAAGGATGACGGCGGTGGCGTCCACGTCCGTACCGTTGTCGAAATAGGCTTGGTCCACGATCACGGGAATCTCCAGCGTTTCCCGATAGCCGCCCTCCCAATCGCCGAAATTGCAGCGGAAGTGTGAACCCTCAAGCGTGCAGCGAGGGTCGATCTCCCTTGCCGTCAACCCATCGGTCCAGATGTCCGTCAGGGCCACGCGGCTGATCGTCTGGTCCTGGCTGGAGTTGCGCAGGCGATAGCGCAGGGTAGCCTCGTCACCGGCCGCTTCGGGACGCCCACGCAAGTCCTCTCGCGCAACCGGGGCGGGGGCGCGCAGATCGGCAAGCTGGACCGGTTTGACGCTGATCCAGAACACCGCAAGCAGCGGCAGGATCACAACGGCGGCGACGGCGAATAGCGTCGGCGCAAGCAGCGACCAGGCCAGACGTGCCTCCCGACGCGCCAACGGGCCGGTCGCGGCGGGTGGGCCAGTCGTGGGGCCAGTCGTTGGGCCAGTCGTGGGGCCAGTCGTGGGGCCTGCGGGTCTGGTGTGGTCAGGCATGGTATCGCCCCGGCTACTGAGGGGAGGCGGGCCAGTGAAGGCCCGCCCCGCCGGGCGCGATCACTCGATCTTGCTCAGCTCGTCGTTCATCTTCGCCACGGCGGCAGGGGCGTCTATGGTGCCGTCGATGTACTCCCGCACTACGCGATTGATGACCTGGCTGTTGATCATCTTGGAGGCCAGCGCCAGCTGGCCTTCCTCCACGCCCCAGCGCTGCGCGGTGTCGAGGCCACCGACGATCTCGTCGATCATGTCCTGCGCATACAAGTCGCCCAGCGGTGCCTTGCGGTCCACGCCGACGGGAAGGGTGGCCCAGGCTTCGACGAATTCGTTGGGGGTGTCAGCGGTCCCGCGACGAACCGGAAACTTGCCTTCGGGTGCGATGGACAGCGTGTCCATGTAGCCTTCGCCCATGGAGAATTCGACGAACTCCATCGCCACGTCGGTGTCGGCGTCGGAGGTGATGCCGAAGTAGCGCAGGTCGCCCCAGGCCGCGCCATCGGGGTTCGAGGGGCCGGCAAAGGTCGTCACGATCCCGGTCTTCGACGCCAGTTCGGGGGAAGCGGGATCGTCGTTGATCGTGGGCGGTGCACTGTCCCGCAGGCCAGCGAGTTCGTCGAGGATGAAGGGCGACCAGATGATCATCGCGGCGTTGCCGGAGAAATACAGCGAACGCGACTGGTCCCAATAGAGGTCACCCGGCGGCGAGGCCGCGGCCAGTTTCTTGTAGAACTCCAGCACCTCGATGGTCTTCGCCTCATCGAGCGGCGCGAACCCGGCGTCGCCGACCGGGGTCACACCGTTGGCCAGAAAGACGTGCTCCAGCACCTGGCTCATAAAGTTCTCGTCCACCTTGGTGGCGGCGACGAAGCCGAACATCTTCGGCGGGTTGTGCAACGCGTCGATGGCCGTTTCGACCGCGCCGTAGGTTGTCGGAGCCTCCAGACCATTCTCCTCGAACAGGTCCTTGCGGTAGATGATCATCTGCGTCCAGCCGTCAACCGGGACGGAGGCCTGTCCGCCATCCACCGCCACCATCGCCAGCGCGCCCGGAGCGAAGGTATCGGCACCGAGGTTCTCCACCACGTCGGTCGCGGCGTCTGTATCGAGAATGCCCGCCTCCGCCCACGGCAGGGCGTATTGCAACGTGTGATAGATCACGTCCGGTAGGTCGCCCGCCGCAAAGGCGGCGGTCGCACGGGTCCCGAGATCGCTTTCGGTGACGGGGATGACCTCGACTGCATTGCCGGTGGCCTTGGCGAATTCCTCCGCCATGGCCTGTTGCTTGGCCAGCCGTTCGGGTTGTTCCTCGGTGGTCCAGAACCGGATGGTGTCGGCCCCTGCGGTGGTGGCGCTCAGCACGAGCGCCATGGCCGCACCCGACCACATGCCTCTCTTGAAGCGTGTCATGGATTCCTCCCTGTTGGTTGATTGTTTTGGGGCTTTCAGCGTTGCCCTCCGCGTGCTCGCAGCGCCGCCGTGCTGCAGCCGCCCCCGGCGACATCGTGACCGATGTACGCATTCGATGGCCCATCGGCGCCGCATCGTCAGGGACGGATACGAAGTGATCACACACCGTAGCGCGGCGTCGGGCCAGGGGGTCTGGCTAATAGCAGGCAAACGATTCTCCTCCAAGTTTAACTGGAGCGTCCCAAATCGCTTCCGGCAAGGTTCAAATGCCATTGCTGGTGATTTCTCTGACCTGTTGACCAATAAATAAGTGACCGGTGGGGAGAACCGCTGGCCGATCGGTTGCATTGCAGCGCCGAGGGCGGGGCGCTGCCCCTGCCGGGCGCGATATGATTCCGAACATTCTGCCGTTGACCGACGCCGTGTCCAAATTGGGATGCATTGGCGAGACTACGCGGTGGTGTTCTTGAGACGGCCGGTAGGGTGTCATTTTGCCAAAATGGTGTTGCCCCCGCCGAACTGCCAAAGGGCGGTTTCGACATCGTCTGCTAGATCGTCGAACATCTCGGCATGGCGGGAATCCAGCCGAAGACGGCCGGCCGACCGCTCTGATCCGAGGGCGGGCGGCCGTTTTCTGGCCCGTGATTTTGGATGCCCGTGATCCAGAGGGCCAGCGCGGACGGTCGCGCTAGGGCGCTGCGCCCCCGAACGTGCCTGCGCCCCACAGCCCACCAAGAACCGCCAAGAGCGCGCCTGCGAAGCCGGAAAGCATCACGAGTCCGTCGCGGTAGAGCATGCCGAGGCCAAAGAGTGCTATGACCACCATCGGGCCGGTCGTCGCGAAAGGTACCAGTTCCAGAGGCGGCACGGTGAGCAGCAGGCCGAGGATCACGATGCCGGCGGCCCGACGCCCCGCGGATCCCGCGAAGCGTGACAGGCGCTTGTTCAGGGTGGCATCGATACGGGCAGAAATCGGTTTCAGCCATTTCAGGGCCTTCAGCACTTTTGCCGCCGTCAGCTGCCGTCGGCGTAACCAGTCGGGCGCATAGAAGTGCTCGTACCCCATCAGCAAGCGAGTTGTGATGATCGCGAGCAGAAGGGCGAGAGCCGTGGGCACCCCGGGGATGCCTCCGAGGGGGGTGATTTCGATCAGTGGGAGTACCGCCAGGACGGCGCCGTAGCCGCGCTGGTCGAGCGCGTCGACCAATTGACCCACGCCGATACGGCCATTGCGCGACTCTTTCGCCGCCTTTTCCAGTTCCGCGATGACGTCGCCGAGTGCGCCGTCTTTCTGCATCTTTCTGCTCCTCCAGGGGACAGCGCCAGGATCGGTCCCCGCCACAGGCATGAAAAGACCGGCGCACCCTGCGCCGGTCCGCGACCGGGATGAACCCGGTCCTGTTTCAGCCTCAGGCGGCGGCCTGCTCCATCCAGGCGCGGTGGCGGCGTTCATCCGCCAGACCCTTTTCGAGAACCGGACGCCAGGTGGCGTCGATCACCGCGTTTGACAACGCATTTTCGTAGGCGGAAACGGTGTCGTCCTCGTTGGTCTTCATTGCCCCGATCACGGCGTCGTCACCGAACAGATTGGCCAGGGCGACCTTGCCGGTCGTCAGCCATTCCTTGATGTCGCCTTCCTCCGGGAGAGGCACACCGATGCTCCGGCCCAACTCGCTCAGGGCGCGGATGTGATCGTCGTGATCGCGACGGAATTCCTCGATCCTCGCCCGGTGATCCGGGTTGTCGATCTTTTCGAGCGTGCTGTCATAAGCCGCGATGGCATCGCGTTCGAGCAGCATAAGGTTGCGCAGCAGGTCAGATTGCTGGTTTTCCGTTCCAACTGTGGTCACCATGGTTGGTCTCCTTCTGGATCGAGGGGGTTACTGCTGTTCGTTCTGGGTGCCGGAATTTGGCCGCGCCTTGCCGAGGCTGGGCTTCTGACCCAACGGTTCCGGCTTGTCGCGCTTGCTGAATTCGCCGCGCCCGTCGAGGGAGGGACCAGCGGTCCAGCGGCCTTCGGGAGTAGGTTCGTCCAGCGAGGTGTTCAGGAAGTAGTAGGAGTGTTCTGTCGCCTCGTGTTCTTCCGGCGTGGAGTTCGGGATGGGCAACTGCTTTTCCATGCCGCCGAGTTCCTCGATCACCGCCATCCATTGCTGCTGGTGCATGGTATCGCGTGCGATGAGGAACGAGAGCATGTCCTTCATGCCTGCATCGTCCGTCATGTTGTAAAGCCGCGATGCCAGAACACGCCCACCGCTTTCGGCCATGGCATTTGCCAGCATGTCGGCACCAAGGTTCCCGGTGGCATAGACGTGACTCATGTCGAAGGGCACGCCATTGGCATTCACCGGCATGGCCGAAAGCCCGGAAGACAGGATGTGGCGCGGGTTGGCGCCGCCCATGATCGCGTTGACGACCGGATCCTTCGCGGCCTCTTCCTGAACGGTGAGCGGCGCGCCTTCGAGGTTCAGCGCCACGGCGTGGCCAAGAAACTCGATGTGCGACAGCTCTTCGGTTGCTGTCATCATGAGCATGTCGCGGTACTTGTCATCGCCGCGCGCCCCCATTGCCTGAAAGAAGTACTGCATGGCGACACGAATTTCGCCTTCGACGCCGCCGATGGCCTGCTGCAGGTATTTCGCGAACTGGGGATCCGGGGTGTCGACGCGAACCTTGTATTGCAGCTTGCTTGAATGATGAAACATATCGAACTCCTTAAGTTGTCGGGCAGAAGAAAAACACCCATCTGGATTTGCCGTTCCGACGACTGACGCGCGGGCATTCGGACCGGCGGAATGGTGCCAGCCTTTGAAGCCGGTATTTTGGAAAAAAGGAGCGCCCGGCCTTGGCAGTCGGGCGTCCAATGGTGGCGCTGTCGCTGATTGTACGTTCCGGCCGTGCGCCGGGGGGCTTAACTGCCGACGATGATCCCGCCGTTCGGATGCAAGGTCTGGCCGGTGAAGTAGCTGCCATCGTCCGAGGCGAGGAAGAGGTAGGATGTCGCCACCTCCCATGGTTGGCCTGCACGGGCCATGGGAACCTGCTCGCCGAAACCTTCGACCATGTCCGCAGGCATGGATCCGGGGATGAAGGGCGTCCAGATCGGCCCGGGCGCCACCGTGTTCACGCGGATGTTGCGCTCCACCAGTTGCGTGGCGATGGAGCGGGCGAACGCTGTGATCGCGCCGCGGGTCGAGGAGTAATCGACCAGATGCGCGTTGCCCTTGAACGCGTTGACCGAGGCGGTGTTCACGATGGCCGCCCCGTCGGGCAGGTGGTCGAGCGCCGCCTGCGTGCAGAAGAAATAGCCCATCACGTTACTGTCGAAGGTTTGGCGCAGTTGTTCCTCGCTGATGTTGCGCAGGTCCGGTTCGTGGAATTGCTGGGCAGCGTTGTTGACGAGGATGTCGAGGCCGCCGAAATGCGCGGCGATCTGGTTCACGGCATCGAATGCCTGATCGCGTTGACCGATGTCGGCCCGGACGAGTTTGCAGTTTGTGCCTTCTTCCTCGACGATGCGGGCGGTGTCCTCGGCGTCGCGGTCCTCGTTCAGGTAGATGATGCCGATGTCGGCGCCCTCGCGGGCGAAAAGCGCGGCCACCGCGCGGCCGATGCCGCTATCGCCGCCGGTGATGATGGCCACCTTTCCCTTCAGTTTGCCGACGCCGGGATGGCGCGGGCGGAAGTCCGGGGCCGGATCCATGCGGTGCTCGGCTGCGGGCATCGATTCCTGCGTCTGGGCGGGGATTTCGGGATGGTTGCTCATCGCTGGCTCCTGTTTTGACGGTCTGACCCGACAACGACCGGGATGTTCGGCGGTTCCGATCGCCGTCCATCGACAGGCGGCAGGCGGAAGAGGGGGACGTCGGCGGCGGGTTGGCCGGGCAGCGAGCCAGATCGAAGTGATCTCTTGGCGCCGCGCGTGCTGAAAGTGGGGCGGCTAAGCGGCGGGAAATCGCATCTTTTTCCCTGATTGCGGTCGCCGCGGTCGCGCTATGCACGCATACTGTTTGCCAAGCTCCACCAAACGTATATTTGTGGGGTAACTTCAGTGTGGAGGCCGCAGATCTTGATACGCATTCCCTTTCTCGACGGAACCATGTCCAGGGGAGGGGAGGGTGCCGGCCGCAGCGATTTGAAGGCCGCTCTTCTGGAGAGCGAAGCACGCTACCGGGTCCTCTTCGAGGCGATCGACGACGGTTTCTGCGTCATCCAGTTCACCGACGGTCCGGATGGGCCCTTGACGGACTACGTCCATATCGAGGCGAACTCGGGCTACGCCCGCCACACCGGGATATCCGGTATCGTCGGCAAGACCGTGTTTGACGTCGCGCCGAACGATGGGCGGGAATGGGTGAAGCTTTTTCGCACGGTGCTGGATACCGGAAAGCCGATCCGCTTCGAGCGGGAGTTTTCCGAGGTGGGGCGCTTTATCGAAGTGGCCGCGACCCGCGTGGAACCGGCAAGCCTTCACCAGGTGGCGGTACTGTTCCGCGACATCACCGATCGCAAGCGGGCGGAGGCAGAACTGCGGGCGAGCGAAAAGCGCGCGCGCGAGAACGAACAGCGGGTGCATCTTGCGCTGGCAGCGGGCGCGATCGTCGGGACGTGGGTCTGGGAGATCCCCACGGATTCCTTTGTGGTCGACGACTCGTTCTGCGGTGCGATGGGGCTCGACGCGGCGCAGGACCGTGATGCGCTGAGCGTCGAGATCATCGTGCAGAACGTGCATCCCGACGACAAGGACTACCTGATGGCGCACATCCGCAAGGCGCTGGACACGGGCGGTCCTTATGCGCAGCAATTCCGCGTCCTGCGCGCCGACGGGACATATCACTGGCTTGAAGCCAGCGGCCGGGTAGAAATGGATGAAGCCGGGGCCGCGGTCACATTTCCGGGCGTGCTGATCGATATCAGCGAACGGCTTGCCGTGGAGGCGGAGCGGGACCGCGTGGCGGATGAGCTTTTCCGGCTGAACGAGACGCTGGAGCAACGCGTCGCGGAACAGACTGCCGCACTGATCGCCAAGGAAGAAGAACTGCGGCAAGCCCAGAAGATGGAGGCCATCGGGCAGCTTACCGGCGGCGTTGCGCATGACTTCAACAACCTGCTTGCAGCGATCCGCGGGTCGCTGGACATGGTGCAGACCCGGATCGAGCAGGGCCGGCCGGACGATCTGGAACGTTACATCAATGCGGCCCAATCCGCCGCCGGGCGCGCCGCGACGCTGACGCAGCGCCTGCTGGCCTTTTCGCGTCGCCAGTCCCTCGATCCGAAGGTCACCGACCTGCTGCACCTGACCCGCGGCATGGAAGAGTTGGTTGAGCGGACGGTTGGGCGGCATATCGAGGTTCAGACCTTTGCCGAGGAAGACCTCTGGCGGGCGCTTGTCGACCAGAACCAGCTGGAGAGTGCCCTGCTTAATCTGTGTATCAACGCGCGTGATGCGATGCCGGGGGGGGGGCAGCTGAATATCTCTCTCACCAACCGCCGGTTGGCCCCGGCGGAGGCTGCCGAACTGAAGCTTGTGGCCGGGGATTACGTCCTGATCTCCGTAACGGATAGCGGTTCCGGTATGAGCGCTCAGGACATTGCGCGGGCCTTCGATCCGTTCTTCACCACGAAACCGATGGGGGAGGGGACGGGCCTTGGACTCTCAATGGTGTATGGGTTCGTGCAGCAAACCGGCGGCCATGCCTCGATCCGCTCGAAGCTGGGGCAGGGCACGAGTGTGGACCTTCTCTTGCCGCGCTCCGAAATCGCCGAAGAGCCCGTCGCGGTGGCTACCGATCGCGCAACGCCGCTGCCGCCGGCCGCGACGGGTGCGACAATTCTCGTGGTCGAGGACGAAGTGCTCGTGCGGATGGTGGTTGTGGATGCGCTCAGAGATTGCGGGTTCGAGGTGATCGAGGCTGGCAGCGGTCCCGAAGCGCTTGAGGTCCTGAAGTCCGAGGCGGCGATCGACCTGTTGCTGACGGATATCGGATTGCCCAAGGGTATGAATGGGCGACAGTTGGCAGAGATCGCGCGCGAAATCCGGACCGGGCTGAAGGTAATCTTTGCCACGGGCTATGACGAAAGCACCGCCATGGGGGCCGGCAGCAGTACCTCTGACATCGAGGTGCTGCACAAGCCTTTCGATGTCGATGTCCTGACGTCGAGGGTGCGTAGCCTGCTGGCGGACTGAACGGCGTCCGCTCGCCCGCCGGGCGCTGTGGCCGGATTGCGAGCTGTTTGGCAGCCCGGCGCCAGTCGGCCCGACATGGCGTGCGGTGCGACGGCGATTTCCCCGCGCTTCGCGGAGGGGCGAGAGCCATGCGGTGCAGGGCTTTGACGCCGGGCGACGCTTTGCCGGAGGTTGAAAAGGACTGGAAGGCGGGGCAGAAACGTGAAACCAACGAGGCCCATGTATCCTTCGGAGTTGCTCGATGAAACTCGTGAAACGCCTCGTTCCCCGGTCGATCCGGCGCCGGTCGCAACTGTATCATGATCTCTTCGAGAAATATCTGAAGCACGACGACCTTGCCTTTGATGGTGACGATATCCGGCGCGATGTCGAAGAACGCTACGGGTATTCCGGTGACCTGCTGGATATTTACGTGGCGGGCAGCGCGCAGCTCATCCACAAATGGCACCACTATCTGCCGATCTACGAACGCTATTTCGCGCGTTGGCGCGGCAAGCAGGTCCGCTTTCTGGAAATCGGCGTTTCGCAGGGGGGATCGCTGTCGATGTGGCGGCGATACCTCGGAGACGATGCGATCATCTACGGCGTCGACATCGACCCGGCCTGCGCGCGGTTCGACGGCATCGACGGGCAGGTGCGGATCGGATCGCAGGACGATCCCGATTTCCTGCGCGGCGTGGTGGAGGAGATGGGCGGCGTCGATATCATCCTCGACGACGGCAGCCACGTCATGAAACATATCGAAGTTTCCCTCGAGACGCTGTTTCCGCTGCTGGTCGATGACGGCTGCTACATGATCGAGGACCTGCACACCGCGTATTGGAAATCCTTCGGCGGCGGTTTTCATCGCAAGGCGAACTTCTTCAACTATGTCCGTGACGTAATCGACGACATGCATCGCT
This sequence comes from Sagittula salina, assembly GCF_017813235.1. Lineage (GTDB taxonomy): Bacteria > Pseudomonadota > Alphaproteobacteria > Rhodobacterales > Rhodobacteraceae > Sagittula > Sagittula salina. The sequence goes on along the minus strand of NZ_JAGISH010000022.1, from coordinate 4,194 downwards.
GGTATCACGTGACCCCACCGCGCCACCCGCAGGTGTCGCTGGCGTGCAACTCGGTGCACGTTTACGACTCCGTGTGTGTCTTCGAAAAGTTCCCGCAGACGTCTCCCACGCATTCCCGCGTGCAGGCGAAGCCCTGACCACCGTCGAAAGCGAAGGCCGCCACATGTATGCCAGCGTGACCGATTATTCCCTGGCCGGGAACGAGACAAGGCCTGCGGACCCGGAGACCCATGCGCGCATCGCGGCCCTATGCTCTGCGCGGGGGTTGGGCCATTGCCTCGACCTCTCGGTGGGATCGGGCTGCGATCCGGGGGCGCAGGGGGTCGACACGCAGCACGTCCCGATCCGCAACGGTGCGGGGCCGGAAGGTGATCACCTTGACCTGACGCGAGTGGATCCGGGGGTGACAGGCAGGCTCCGGCAGCGCCGTGAAGGTCAGGGGGCATGGCTGACAACGTGCCTTGATACCCTTCACCGCATCGATCGCGAGCACCTGCCGGCAGCTTTGGCGAACCTCTCGGCGCTGACGGAGCGGTACGTGTTGGTCTCCGTGTCGACAAGCCCCGGTTCGGGAAAGACTGATGACTGTGCTTCGCTATTGCCGCTGAATACGTGGCTGCAGGCCTTCGGCACAGCGGGTTTTCGACTGGAGCAAAGCTTGCCCGTGCGCGGGGACACCACGGAGGGGGAAGGTGCTTGTGCAGCCTACTGGCGCAAGGCGGATATCTTTCGCGACCCTCATTCGAAGCATCTGTTGCTTCTGGAGAAGTCGGGGCCGTTCCCTGAAGGAGCCATTGCTGCCATCGGCGCGGTGGTCGATGTGGCCTACCGCGCGGCCAAAAGGCGGGACTTCGCGCCCGCTGGCGATCTGGATATTACGTTCAGCATGCACTTTTCGCAGGAATGGTCCCTGATCCGGCCCTTGCTGGACGTGGTTCCCCGCCACAGGGCGCGGGTGCTGATCCGTCGCGGTGGGCTTGATCCGCTGCTGGAGACGGCGGTCTGCGCTTTCCTGCGCCGGTGCAATGTGCCGGTCATCCGTTACAAGCATGCCGAGGAACTGCCGTGGCAGGATATCGCCGGGAGCGTTTTCATCTCGGGCGGGGAATCGAACCTCAGGGGCAAACATCTTCAGGCCTTCGACCTCGTCACTCGCGCACGAATGCATGGTTGCCCCACGTATCTGTTGCAACACGGGATCTGGCCGCGACCGTTCCCCGATCACATGGTTGCCTTCGCCTCTGAAAGGGTCGTGACCTGGGGGCGCGAAGAGCAGAGCCGTTTGCATGACAGCCGCCATTCGGTTTTCGGAATGGAATTGCCCTGGGGCGTTCTGGACGATGCTCAGAACGCATTGTTCGGCAGCCCGAAGTTCTGTGACCAATTGCTGGGCGCTTTCGCGTCGCTCGATCTGAAGTTCGGTTTCCCGCAGGAGTCCTATGATCGGGTCGTCATGCTGGGATCGAAGAACCTGCGCGGGCGGTGGGGGCTTGCGGACGGTACGGGCGGATTCATCGCCGCCCTGCAGCGCCTGTGTGAGCGCAATCCACGCACGATGTTTATTGTTCGCCCGCATCCGGCTGACAGTATTCTGCCTTATGCAGAACTTGGGCTAGAGAATACCCGCCTTCTGGACGAGACCATCAGCGCCATTGCCGACATGCCGTTGAACCGGATCGTCCCCGGGATCGACCTGCTGGTCACTTCGCCGTCGAGTTTCGTGATTGATGCCGCCGCCGCGGATAAGCCGGTATTCGTCTATGACACGGGCCAGCCGGTAGAACTGAAGGGGATCGAGGCGCGGCCGCTCGATGCGGTCAACGCGGCCCTGGCGGAGCCAGAGGGTCTGGCGCCTTTCCAAACCCAATCGGCGCGTCTGCGGGAGACCTATGCGGAAGCCGTCGACGAGACCTTTTATGCGCAGTTCGGACAGGAACTCGCACAACGCACGCCCCCACGTCTGGACCGGGGCGTGGCAATTTCTGCAACACTTGCCCACATGCTGAAAGAAGAGCGGGCCAAACGGACCGAACGCGGGAAGCTGGCCGGGCTTCCAGATCGTTTCGCCAAGTGGGTTGCGGATCGCAGGAAGGCGCGGAAAAAAGCCCGGCTTTGAGAAAATCGCCCTTATCGGTGGACCGGAAAGGGATCCGGCGCTACGGGCACAAATGTTGATGCAATCTCGAAAGGATTTTGAACATGACGTCTCTCGCGGTTTACGTGGGTTGGGACCCGCGCGAAGTGGATGCCTACAATGTCTGTGTGCATTCCATTCGGAAGAACAGCTCCATAGACCTCGATGTACGCGCCCTGAAGCTCGCGGATCTGCGTAAGGACGGGCTTTATGATCGCGAGACGGAGACACGCGACGGGCGTCTCTGGGATGCAATATCGGAAGCCCCGATGGCCACGGAATTCGCGATCACCCGGTTCTTCGCGCCGCTTCTGGCGGACCGAGACAGCATCGAAAGCGACTGGGTGCTGTTCTGCGATTGCGACTTCCTCTGGACTGGAGATGTGGCCGAACTGGTCGCCGAACTGGATCCGACCAAGGCGGTTATGTGCGTGAAGCACAACCACGCGCCTGTCGAATCCACCAAGATGGACGGTCAGCTGCAATTGCTCTACGCGCGCAAGAATTGGTCGAGCATGATGGTCTTCAACCGCAATCATCCGTCGAACAAGAAACTGACGGTGGAGCTGCTGAATTCTGTCCCCGGTCGCGATCTGCATCGCTTCTGCTGGCTGGAAGACGACGAGATCGGCGGCGTGTCGAAGGACTGGAACTGGCTCGAGGGCCACAGCCCGAAAACCGGCGACGTGCCGCGCGTCATCCATTACACCCGGGGCGGCCCGTGGATGGAGGGCTGGGAGGACGTGGACTACGGCGATCTGTGGCTACGCGCGCTCGAAGAGACCAGGTCCACGGTCTGAGATTGGTATGGGGGCAGGTTCATAGCGGCGCTGCCCCCATACCAAGCGGCCCATCGGACTTGCCCCTGCAACTTCATGCAGGTAGGGCGCGTTCGGGCAAACACGGGGATGCGATGTTGCATTGCCTTGAGAACCGTGCATTTCTCGCTTCAGCGTTGGAGGACACCGAGGCGCCCGGGACAGGGGGGTGCCCGGGGGTACGGGAGGCACATGCGTTTTTTCAAGAAATACGTTCGGCCATGGCTGCCGAAGGAAATAGACCGTCATCAAATGACGCTTCGGTTTTTGAGCGGCGGCCATTGGAACCACGGGATCGATGTGGGCGGCCGTCGGTCTGTTCTGCTGGACAAGCTGGCCGTGGACCGCAAGTACATACTCGATTTCCACAACGCGGCGGACCCGAAGTTCAGCGGCGATACGCTGTACCACAACCTAGAGCACGGACTCCCGAAGCCGGAGGGAACCGGAGGTTGGGATCTTGTCATCGCCAATGATGTGATCGAACATGTCGAAAACAAGCAGCGGCTGGTTGATGACATCTTCGGTAACTGCCGTGGCGATGTCGTCATCTCACTGCCCAATACCCAACACTTCATCTATCTGAAGGGTCTCTTTCGCGGAGGCATGTCAAAGCAGTTCGTCTTTGACGTCGAAGACGGAATGGATCGTCATCGTTGGATCACCTACTATGACGACAACAAGGCTTGGCTGAATCGCAAGGCCGCGGAGCATGGTTTCGACCTCGTCGACTACGACGAAGGGTGGCGAACCGATGGCGCCCTGCATCTTCTGCTTCTTTTCCTGCGGGACCGGCGGAAGTACTTCGTCTTCAACCAGGTATTCCACTTCCGGAAGCGTGGTTGAACCGCGCGCTGCGTCCACGGGATGCCGACGGGGTGCAAAACGTCGGACGCCCATTGCGCAGGCGCGGCGAGGGGAGGGGAGCCCCATTCATTCGTAGTCCTGGCCAGGGAAGTGGAAGCGCAGGTCTTCCCGTCCGGGCCTCGGGAGGCGTAGCCCGGCGTTCACGGAATCTTCTCGGACCACCGAAAGATGGCCGATTCCCATCGTGTGGAGCGCCGATCCTCGGATGAGATCCGCTTGCTGCGCCATGCGATGAAAAAAGTCTTCGGCTAAGCTTATGATTTTGCGCTTGGTTTACTGGGGCTAAGACGCGAAGTCCGCGTTTCTGGAAGAAATCGCTTGCGCCTTTTGTTTGGTGGTCGTAGATACGCCTTCACCGGCGGCGCTGAGGTGCTG
>NZ_JAGISH010000021.1 GCF_017813235.1 Sagittula salina | reverse complement strand
TGGAAAAGCCCTGTCGCCTTCGAACGCAAGGTGGCCTAAACGAGCACTTGGGGCGGCACGAAATCGGGACAGGTCCAGCCTTCACCTACAATAGACAGGTCAGCCGCCTCGCTCCGATCCAGGAACACAAGATGATCCGCAAAGCGATCGAGCGCGGCGTTCCCGAAGAGAAGATCGCGCTCGCGCTCGACCTCAACATGAGCAGCATACGACGCAAGGCGCGCCTACTGGACGGCATCTGCGAAGAAGCTGTCGCGATCCTGAAAGACAAGCCGTGCACGAATGCCGTGTTCGATGCGCTTCGCAAGATGAAGACCATGCGCCAGATCGAGGCGGCCGAACTGTTGGTCAACGCCAACAACTATTCCGTCGCCTACGTGAACGCGATCCTGGCAGGAACACCGCAGGCCCAACTGGTCGAATCCTCCAAGCCGAAGAAGGTCAAGGGCATCACGCCCGAGGCCATGGCGCGCATGGAGCAGGAACTGGCCCGTCTGCAGGAGGGGATCGCCTCGATCCAGGACACCTACGGCCAGGATCATCTGCACCTGACCGTGATCAAGGGCTATGTCGGCAAGCTGCTCGGGAACGCCCGGGTCGTGCGCTACCTGGCGCAGAACCATCCCGAGTTCCTCGGCGAGTTCCAGACGATCACCGAGATCACGCCGGCCGAGGCCGCCGACGCCGAGTAGCCGTTCGCGGCGAATGAAGGGGACCCGGACCCGATAAGCGCGGGGACCGCGGGAGACGCCGGACTGTGGGCCGGATCGAGCGCGGCGGTGGGGATGGCGGCGAACCCGCTCGGAGCCCACCAGGCCGGCTCGAGTTTTCGCCGGCCGCGTGGCCGTGCATGCGGCTGCGTTTCATCGGGGCGTGCCGGAGGCAGGGCAACTTCGGCACGCCCACTTGGCCCATTGCAAAACATGGTGAATCCGCGTCGACTTACCACGGAACTTCGTCAGGGATTGATCCCCTCAAACCGACGGCACTCGGTCAGGAGGCTGACCGCAGTTTCAAGCCGATCAGGTGTGGGCTGGGGCGGATTTCCCATCGTTGTCGTGCCTGGGGTCAATGCCCAACCGCCTTCATCCATAACGATGCGCAGACGCATGATTTGCTTCCCACGGGTTCTTGCATCGGCAAGGCCCCTCCCGACCGACCAATAGGCATGTTGAGCCATGATCCAGTTCTCGATCAGCCGAATAAGAAAATCCCTGGGAGCCAGATGTTTCCAGGAATCGGCGTCTTTTCGTGCGCGCGCCAACGGGAGCCTGTCTGAACTTTCAAACTGATGCGCCTCTCTCGGTGCCTCGGCTAAGCTGAATGCCAATCCACGAATAAGAGCCGCAACGAGTAACGTAGGATCACGTGGACGTCTTTGCAGTTCAGTCTGGATGTCTCGAAGCAGTGTGACCGGGTTTCCGGCAAGCGCGGTCTCTGGCACCCAACTTATTGCTGATTTTGGGAGGTCAGCACCTGCGCCGAGCTCGTCGAGGAACGAGCGCGCAATCTGTCGCGTTGTCATCGGCCCTTTCATCAACGTGCCGACCGTCCAATGGAAAAGACCTTCGAGAGTGAGACGAAACAGCTGTCTGACCTGGAGCTCTCGCCATTGCGTCGATATCTCCGGACGAAGCGCCGCCTCGCGCCAAGACGCCGGCAGGTCCGCCATCCGAGTGCGCAATGCGTCAGCAGTCGGCGCGGCCTCCGCCAGGTCCTTATGCGCGGCTATAATCAGGGCAATTCCCTTGCGGCGGACGCTCGACGCGTGAGCGCCACCCAAACGATCAAACGCGACCTCTCGTTCTCCTTCGGTGACCCCGTCCAGTGCCCACAACTTTCCCCATCGGGCAGCATCTTCTCGTGATACCGTAACTGGGCCAAACTTATTGAACGCGTCATGTGTCAACTCGGTGCGAATGGCGTCTTCGAATTCGTCGATCACCGGGTCGAGGTCTGGATTGGGCTGAAATACGCCGATGCCGGACTCGACAGGAAATAGCCAACCGAGTGTCCGAAGGCTTGGGCCATAATTCAGCGGCGAAATGATTCCAGTGGACTCACGTCGCATGTCCCTGCGTGCCACCCATCGGGCACCACCGAAGTGGTATTTTGGTGCGGTCATCAACTCCTGAATGGCTTGCCGTCCAGGAAGGTCACTCTGAGGCATGTGCAAGAATTGTGACCATGCATAAATTGCTTCGAGGCGATCGACAAAATCGCGCATCTGTTCGTCTTCGGCCCCTTTAATTCCGGTGGACTTCACGATTGTTCTGACCCGACGCCACGCCCAAGCCATGACGATGTAAGGACGTACATGCCGAGCCACGTTGTTCAGATCGGGAAGTACCTGATCCATCAGATCGAAGTTGATTTGCCGTAGGCCTAGGGGGTCGACACCACCAATTGCCATCCTTGAGGCTGCTACTGGCCGCGCTTCAAGTTGCTGGTGAGCTTCAATCAGCATGTCCTCGACTGACGGCATGGTTAGCAATCCTTGTTGAGGATGACGCGACCGCAGCAATCGCACACCGCGACCCCTTCGGACTTCAAGGCGGACCTTTTTGCACTGGGCAGAAGAATGTGCTTCCGTGGGCAGAGACCCGTAGCCTCTTCCACAACGGATATCTTGGCGAAATCGTTTGGGTTATGGAGAGCACGAAGGAGTCTTGGCCAATGAGGAGACTTTTTCAGGCTGTCGAACCCATCGTCAGGCCCGCGGCCCGCGGCCGCCTCAAGATAGGAATGGATTTGCTCCCCAATGGTAACGGCAATTTGCGCCCTGTGTAACTCCGCCACCAAGTCTACCTGCGGATTGAGCACTTCAATAAACGCCGGAATGCAGTCGGGATCTAGCTTCACCTTGTTGAGATCGACGCCCCTTTTGAGGAAGAAACGCCGCGCCATGATTGGGCTTGACCCCTCTTGAAGTGTGCCGTGGTAGAGCAAGGCAGTGGCAACAATCGTGTCAGCTTCCGGGCTGGACAAGTCCGAAACTTGATGGAGGATCCTTCGCACCCAAGATTGGACCTCATGGGTTTCGGGTCGTATGCGATCTGTCAGGAAATGGGCCAACGACAGGGCTAGCGGGGCCGCCCCTCCTTTTAACGCGGGGTCGAGGATTACCTCGAGAAGCTCCGAAAAATTCCTGCGCGACTTGTCTTTCGCCCTTTGCTGGGCTGACGCCCGCTCGCTCAGGCCCTCCACGTCGTCTTCATCGACGTCATCGCCTCCAGAGGCTGCATCTGGCCAAGGGCCACGGATCTGCACGAAACTTGACCGGATCATTGCCATCGCCCTCTGCCAGGCGAATTGCGGATCGCTCAGGTCACCGGATTGTGGCGCTGACGTCAAATGAGCCGTGGTCAAATCGCTCAGTGTGATGAAGGTCGTGCCTTGGGTGGTATTCGCGGCAGCCGACGACCCGCCGCCGCTGACCGACGCGATAGCAGGAAGGCGCCTGGGATCTTCCTTAAACCAAGCAAGAATCGCAGCCACATCTTCGGGCGTGTCCGTTCCGCCAAGCATGGCGATCAGTTTCGATGCAATCGAGCCGGTTCTCCGAATTAGTTCCAAGGTGACCGAAATTGAAAGAAATCCTTCCCAAGAGCCGCGATCCTTTTCCAGCCGCAGGACGAGGCGGCCCGTCTTGAGAGCGTCCAGTTCGAAGCCCGCAGCCGAAAGACTGAACTGCCCCTGTTCGTCAGCTTCGATCTCTCCAAGAGCTGCCGAACGCAGCGGGCTTCGTAAGCTTGCCTGCATCTTGCCGCTTCCATGAGGCTTCAAGATGCGGCCGACTACCGTGTCTCCTTCCAATTTCGCATGTAGAACGCCCAACTCGGCTTCGGTATCCGCTTCCTTTTCGTCATCGGGGGCTGAGCGGACGGGCGGAGTGCCAACCGATGTCTGCCAATACAACTTAGTGTCCTGCTGCACCCTGAGGACGCTGGCTTCGATGTTGTTGCCAAACAGTCCTGCGTTCGTGGCGTTGGCGCTGCCCGCTACAAGGAGCCGGCCTTGCTTGCATTGAACCTCCATCGTCTTGGCGTGTAGCCTGCGATGATCACCGCGCAAATGGGAGAGCGTCACTGGCTCCCATTGCTGTTTCGAGGCATATGGCCAAGGCGGGGCAATACCGGCGCCGACGCTACCAGACGGGTGTGAGTGCAGAACGAAATTGTCGCAATTGGTCATTGCCTCCAGCTTCGAGATGCCATTTCCATCCAAATCGAAATAAGGCGATGCCACAGCGATGCGCGTCGCACCGCCTAGCTCTTCGGCATAAAGAGCGATCTGTTCGGCAATCGGGGCGTCAAGACTATGCAAGAGCCGAAACTGGCCATTGCGCTGGCCGCGCTCTGCCGCTTTCCGAAGGTCCGTTGCCACCTCTCGACAAGCATTTCCATCGGTGGTCTGTACGGCATCCGACGTCGCCAAGGCCTCAAAGAAGGCCGCGCCGTCATCGAAAGCATCGGCAGCAAAGCTGGGATGCAAATGTTCGATGACCTCGAGGTTTCCACCCCAACCTGAAAACGTCAGATTCCCTGATCCAACCAAAAGATGTGTGTCGTCGTCATTCGACAGAACACTGATTTTCGGGTGGAAGACTCCCGGCCGGTTGCAAACGACGGGCGAGATTTCATAGTCCCGACCGACGCGGCGTGCGCCCTCTTCACTCAGCGCTGCCCGAACCCCCTCCAGGTCGGACAAGATAAGCGCGCCGCGCGCCCGCCCGCGAAGCAAAGCATCGAGGATAACTGCTTCGAAAAAGGACAGGCTGAGCGCGTAGGTCGTAAGAACGACTCGTGTCCATGGAGCTGATGAAACAAGATCAACCGGGTTCAATGCAATCTACCCAGTCGCAGTCATTTGATGCGCATCTTCAGAATTTTGCATGTCTATCGGCCTTCGAAGTCCACCGCGTTTAGCTTTGATAGCCGATCAAGGTTGCAGTTGGCAAAGGTCGCAGGACAAGCTGGTGGGACGCGACGACGAGGTCCAGCTCATTGATTCGACTGCAACAACGCCCTTTGCTTAGTTTCCTCGCTGATCCCTTCGGCAAGTCTGCCCGCGCGATAGAACTGGACGGGGATCACCTCCGGATCACGCGACGCCGTCGAACTTCCTCCATGTCGCTGCAGTCGCTGGCGAGCGCTCCATCCCTTCGGAAGGGAATGCTCGGGACCGCACTGACTATCAGCTCCGACGAACTTGACGATGTGGTGCTGAAGGCAGCAAGCCGCCGAGATGCACACGAATTCTCATTGCAGATCACGGCGGCCTGGACCCGCTTCAATCTTGCAGCCCTGGAGAAGGAAGCAGCGCGACTGGACAGGATCCTTGCCAGGGTGGTGTCGCTCGCGGCACCGTCCCAATATCCCGCCGCGTGTGAGATCGCGCCGTTGCTTGACGACGCCCGTGCTCTGGATTCTGCGCTCTTGTCGAAGCTGAATGCCGAGGCTATCGGGCCTGAGGCCGTCGCGCGTATCGCGCCCGTCCGGAAGTTTGCAAGCGATCCGCGCACGTTGCGGGCCAACGGCATCGCGGCCTTCGTCACCGCCGAACTGGACCGATGGAAGGATTTCTTCGACAACATCGAGAGCAATCCCCTGACGCCGGAGCAACGCCTTTCGGTCGTCGTGGACGAGGATGCGACGCTGGTCCTCGCCGGTGCGGGATCGGGCAAGACAAGCGTCATCACCGCCAAGGCCGCCTACCTCGTCAAGGCGGGCATCCGTCAGCCGGAAGAAATCCTGCTTCTGGCCTTCGCGAAGAACGCGGCGGAAGAAATGTCGGAACGGGTCGAGGCCCGATCCGGCGTTCCCATCGTGGCGCGGACCTTCCACGCGATTGCCTATGACATCATCGGGATCGTCGAAGGATCGAAGCCCGCCCTGGCCGACCATGCCACTGACGACATGGCCTTCACCAACCTGATCAAGCAGATCCTGAAGGACTTGGTCTACCGCCTGTCAGAGGTATCGAAGGCGATCATCCAGTTCTTCGCGCATTTCCTGGTCGAGCCCAAGACAGAATGGGACTTCAAGACCAAGCACGATTTCTACACGCACATGGAGAGCCAGGACCTGCGGACGCTGCAGGGCGAAAAGGTCAAGAGCTACGAAGAACTGCAGATCGCCAACTGGCTCTACGAGAACGGCGTCGAATACGAGTACGAGCCCGTCTATGAGCACAAGATCGCGGAAACTGGCAGGCGCGATTACCAGCCGGATTTCCGGCTGACCGAAAGCGGAATTTACATTGAGCATTTCGGGGTGCGCCGCCAGAAGGTGGCCGATGGCAGCGAGCGGCTGATCACGGCGCCCTTCGTGGACCGCGACGAATATCTGGCTGGCATGGACTGGAAGCGGAAGGTCCACGCCGAGCACGAAACCACGCTGATCGAGACCTACAGCTATGAACGGCAGGAGGGCCGCCTGCTCACCGGCCTCGCCGAAAAGCTGGCACCGCACGTAACCTTAAAGCCTCGCTCGCCCGACACGATCTACGACCGGATTGTCGAGCTGAAGCAGGTCGACGACTTCTCCAAACTGCTTGGAACCTTCCTGCGCAAGTTCAAGAGCGGCGGCTACAGCTTGCAGGACTGCGAGACCAAGTCCAATCAGATGAAGCTGGGCAAGCGCGCCCAGGCGTTCCTGGACGTCTTCGCGCCGGTCTTTGAGGAATACCAGAAGCGCCTCGATGGCCGGATCGACTTCGAGGACATGATCCTGCGTGCCGCGCACTACGCCGAGACCGGCCGCTATGTCAGCCCCTTCCGGCACATCCTGGTCGACGAGTTCCAGGACATCTCGCAAAGCCGAGCGCGACTGGTGAAGGCGCTAAAGGCCCAGCATCCGAATGTTCGCGTCTTTGCAGTCGGTGACGACTGGCAATCCATCTTCCGGTTCGCCGGGTCAGATATCCATCTGATGCGCCATTTCGGGCGGGAGTTCGGCGGCGCCTTCGATGGCGAGGCTGGCGTGCACCGCACCGTCGATCTTGGTCGCACCTTCCGCTCGGTCGACCTGATCGCCTTTGCCGCCCGGACCTTCGTGCTGCGGAATCCCGCCCAGATCCAGAAGCAGATCGTCCCGGCTGGAACCGCCACCGAACCTGCGATCAGGGTCGTATCCGTGTCCAAGGGCGAGGATGAGGCGAAACTGTCGGAGGTTCTTACCGCCGTGTCAGCCGCTTTGGCACCAGAGGCAACGCCTGCGACGGTGCTGCTTCTCGGCCGTTACCGCTTCGTCGAGCCAAACCTCCGGGAACAGAGACGACGCTTTCCGCGGCTGAAGATCAGCTTCAAGACTATCCATGCCTCCAAGGGGCTTGAGGCCGACCACGTCATTCTGCTGAACGCCGATAGCGGACGCACAGGATTCCCGTCAGAGATCGTTGACGATCCTCTGCTATCTCTGGTGTCGCCGGAGGAGGAAGCGTTCCAGAATGCCGAGGAACGGCGAGTCATGTATGTCGCGATGACCCGGGCCCGGCACACACTGACGATCCTCGCCTCGAACGCCCGGCCATCGTCCTTTGTTACCGAGCTGAAGAAGGATCCCGCCTACGGCATCGTCGCTCCACCAGGCGTTGAGCTGGAGGAACACGGCTGCAGCGAGTGCGGTGGGCGGCTGTTGGGCGTCACCGGGAAGGATGGCCGCATCTGGTATCGCTGCGAGCACGTCCAACATTGTGGCAACCTGCTGCCCGCCTGCCAATCCTGCGGAACCGCTCTGCCCCGCGGCACGGATGGAACGACCGCAGTTCGATGTGCCTGCGGCGCCACCTATCCGTCGTGCCCTCAATGCGAAGATGGCTGGCTGATCGAACGCAGCGGCAGCTACGGAAAGTTCCTGGGCTGCGTCCGCTATCCGACCTGCGTCGGGAAAGCGAAAACATCGAGCGGTGACCGGTCCACACTCACGAAGCCGCGACGCCGAAACAGGGCCTGAAATGAGGTCCATATTTGTGCCCATCGTCAGGCAATGCATGCGCAGGCGCCCCTGCGATCATCTACTTGCGGGTAGTCCCTGCCGCTAGTTAACAGCGCGAGTCAGGGACCTGGGTTGGGCAATGCGCCGGGGTCGAGGCTACCGACCCTTCCCACGAAAGCGTCCGCCGGCCCATTTTCACCGGCAAGCGCGCGCTTGGTCCCGCATCACGGCATAGTCGATCAGCATCTCCGCTATCGCAGAGCCTTCCGGCAGGAGGGCCAGCTCGTCGGCCGCCTGCGCCTGGAACTCCCGACTGTAATCGACCACGGGCGGACATGTTCTGACGGCGCGCCCGTCAGAACTCACCGCTGCGCAGCCGCTGAGCAAGCTCGTTGCGATCGCGAGGACGGCGAGCCGCCGCATCCAGCATCCTGCGTTGGACATCATTGGCCTTCTCCATGGTCTCGAGGCGTTCAGCGAGGCGTCCCGCTTGCTCCCCAGACCGCCGAAGCGACAGCAGGAACAGAAGCACGGCGAGGACGATGGCGCCGTAGCGCAGCGCCGCCCGCACCCACGGGCTGGCCGCGATCCCGGTGAGGAGCCCGGCGATCACCGCCGGCCCCGCTTCCAGTCATCGAGGCGAGCATAGATGGTGACCGCGATGCCGCCGAGCGCCACAAGGATGAACAACCAGCGCAGGGTGTCGAGATACGGCACAAGCGGCAGGATGGCGGATTGGGTCTCTGCCAGGACGCTCTGCGCGACTTCCACCCCGGCCGCGCCGAGCGTCGCGACACCCGCCGCCCCGCCGCCCTTCATGGTGCGGCTTTCGGCCAACACCTCGCGCGCGGGCGGCGTCTCGGCGGCGAAGGACGTCTCCCGGACCGGGAACCGCTCACCCCACTGGCGCGGGGGGCCGAGGTCGACATGCATGAACCCCGAGCGGGGATAGAAGCCGAAGCCGAGGAACCCGACCTCCCGCGCCGCCGCCTCGAACGCCGCCGGGTTGTGGTTCGCCATGGCGATGTCGAAGGCGGCGCCGTCCATGTGCTTCGACCGGGTCGCGCCGCCGACAGCGCGATTGTGCTCGGGGCTGCGATAGGCGGAGCGGACGATCAGCGGCTTGCCCAGCCGGTCGCGCAGCGCCTGCAGCTTGTCGAGCGCCGTTTCGTTGACCAGCAGTTTGCCAGTACCCCGGCAGGCGATCTCGGCAGGGCTGAAATTCGGCCAGCGCCAGGTGCTCTCAGGCACGTCGCGCCAATGGCGGTGGAAAGTTGTGGTCATGGGGTCCTCCAAAACAAAAAACTCGCCTCGAGGGCGGGTGCGGTTGGACTGATGAATGGTGATCGAGCGCGGCTACGGGCTGCCGCCGAAGATCTTGAGCTTGATGGCGATACCGGCGAGCAGCGCCAGCATGACGCCGGTTGTGATCATGCGGACGGCGGTCTGCATCGCCGTGCGCCGCTCCAGACGGATGCAATCCACGAGGGAGCGCAGATCGCGGATGTCGAGCGCGGCCTCGTCGCCGTCGAGGCCCACATCGGCCAGCGCGCGCTTCGCGCCTTCCTCGGCCGCCCGGGTCAGGATCGCCTCGAACTCGGCGTCGGGCATGCGGACGAAGCCCTCGGATCGGGGTGGTGTCATCGGATCGTCCATCCCCAGCTCAGCCGATCTTGCAGCCCCAGAAGGACGTGTGATCGGCGGCGAAGTAGCCGTCCGCGACCCGGAAATACCCCTGCAGCTCGACGGTATCGCCGGCCGTCAGCGGGACCATGGTCTGCAGCCAGATCGCGGTGGCGAGCGAGACATGGGTGGCGGAGATTTCACCGAGGGAGCCGCGGATTTCGGTCGTGCCGTTCAGCACGAGCCGCCCGCGCATGCGGGCCGTGGCGCTGGCGTTGATCTTGTAGAGGAGTGTCGCGCCGAAGAGGTAGGTGCCGTCGACCGGCGCCACGAAGTGGTTGTTCGCGGCGTCGAAGGCCCCCTGGTCGTTGTAGTCGGTGTTGTTGAGGCCGATCTTCGTCCAGGCCCCGACGCCGACATAGTTGTCGTAGTTGGTGTACGCCTTGAACCGCGGCAGCCGGGGCTGGTCGACGATGCCGGTGGCGTTGTCGACGCTGAGCCCGTCGAAGAAGGTGCTGCCGTCGGCGGAGACCGCCAGCCGGAAGCGGTCGGAGCCGAAGAGCCCGACGAGCGCCTTCGTGATGAAGCCGGTCTGAAGCGTAAGGCCGAGATCGTCGCCCGCAGCCTCCTTGTTCATGGTGTAGAACAGATCGCCGGTGCCACCCTCGGCCGCGGTCTTCGCCGTCCAGAGCGCGGCATTCAGCTTGGCCGAGAACGGGTTCGACGCATCCGCCGTGGTGCCGAGCCCGAGCAGCGCCATGTTCTGCAGCGTCGCGGGCGTGGTGCCGGTCCAACTCGCGCCATCGTAGACCAGCAGCACGTCCTCGTCCTCGACCCAAGCCCGCCAGCCGGTCCGGGGCGGCAGGCGCAGCCAGGCGCCGTCGGTCCAGTGCGCGACGTTCAGATCCCAGCCGGCCCAATCGCCCGTCGCGCCCGAGCCGACGATGTAACGGTCACCATCGGCAGGGCTGCCGGGCGGGGCCGTCAGATCCCGGTCGAAAACCGAGAGCTGGACGAGACCGTCGAGCAGCCGCAGCGCCTCGTTGTGGGTGACATGCTTCTGGGCCTGCGCTGCCAGGATGTAGGGCAGCAGGAGATGGGTCGTGGCGTCGGACATGGGATCGCCTTCAGAACAGGAGCGTGACGGTCTCGGGCGCGCCCCGCCCGACGAGGGCGGAGAGCTGGAAGATGCGGATGTCGAGCGTGTCGCCGGGCCCGAGCGGCCCGCCCCAGTCGGCGGTTTGCTGGGCGGCGGTGTAGAGCGCGCTGGTCGTGGTCGTGCTCAGCACCCGCTTCACAGCAGGACCGTCGAGGATCTCGACCTCGTAGGCTTCCAGTTCCTCGCCGAGCGGCACCTCAAGCCCGCCCCAACTGTCGGCCGCGAGCGCGCGGGACCGGCGCGTCCAGCGGATCGTCAGATCGCCGGGACTGCGCGCCTTGCGCCACGGCTGCTCCACATGGGCCACGGAGAACGGCCGCAGCCCGACGCCCGCGGGCGCGAAGGCCTGCGCGACGTAGGTCTCGTCGCTGACCGGGCGGCTCGCCGGACCGATGCGCCAGTTCCAGGGGATGCCGAGATCGGCCTCGGCGATCGGCAGGGACGCCAGCGCGGTGTCCAGCACCACGACCCGCGCGCCCGCCGGCGCGGGGTTGCCCATGGCGCTTTCGGTGCCACGCTGGCCGCGCAGGAGACGTGTCAGCCGATATCGACCCGGCGCCAGAAGCTCTGCCGCGCCCGCCTGCACGATCTCCCAGACGCCGGGCGCGCTCTCGATCGCCAGCGCATTGGCCCCGCCGAACAGCGTCAGGTCGGTAACGCTTTCCAGCGTGCCGGTGAGCAGATCGATCACCAGCGCATTCCCGAGATCGAAGCGCGACGTGGGGCCCGCGTAGAGGTCCGAGACCAGCACCCCGATCCGGGCGCGACTGCCGAAGGTGGTCAGCAGCTCGAAGCCGTCTGTCGAAGGGCTGCGGAACACCGCCATCTCGCCGGGCCAGGGAACCGCGTGCGCGGCGACCAGCGGCCGATGCGCCGGCTGGTCCTCGGTCAGCTGCGGCAGGTCCATCAGCAGCGCATCCGGCGCGCCGAACACCACGGCCCGCGTCAGCGAGGCCGCGCGGGGATTGCCGGGCGGCAGGTCGTAGGTCGCCCTGTCCAGGCGGACCGCCTCGATGCCGCGGGCCTCGGCGTCGGCGACGGAGACGATCCGCAGTTCGACCAGCCGCCCGTCATGCTCCAGCCGGATCGCGTCGGCCGGATCGAGCGCCAGGCGCGAGGGCGGCAGACGGAACGCAGCCGTCTCGCGCCCCACCCACGCCTCCATCAGGGCGCGACGGCAGCGGCGTTCGGCCTCCTCGGGCGGCACCGCCATCTGGAAGGACTCGGAAGCGATGCGCGTGGTGTCGACCGTGATGCGCCGCGCCTCGACGAGGGCCGCGTCGTAATCCTCGTCGGCCCGCGCGACCTGCCACTTCAGCACCTGCGGGAGTTCGGTCTCCTGACCGCGCGTGAGCTCGAGGATGTCGCCGTCACGACCAGCTACCAGGTCGTCGGGCGCGAGGGTGGTGACGGAGGCCCGACCGCGCATGACGAAGCGGATCACGCCCTCGGTCTCCACCGCGTCGAAGCCGAAATGCCGCGACAGCGTAGTGATTGAGGCGCGTGGGCTTTCCAGCGCTGTGATGACGTAGCCCTCGACCGCGCCCCAGAGCCCGGTGACGTCGATCCGGGACTCGGGCAGCCCGGCGCGGAGACAGAGGTGGCGGACCAGCGCCGCGAGCGACACCGCTCCCAGCCGCCCGGTCAGCCAGTGGCCGAGCCGCCAGTTCGCGCCGTCCGTCCAGACGTCGGTCAGCGCGGGAAAGAACGGATAGGGCCGCGCGTCCCAGGTCCAGGCGGCGCATTCGGGCACATGCACCATGCGGCCGCCATAAACCGAGGACAGCGGGTTGTTCGCGGCCTCGCCCCACCAGAGATACGTCGCCTCGAGATAGGCGCGCTGGATGGCGTCATCCCGCCAGCCCCGCGAGAAATGCGGCGTGAAGCTCTCCGACGACTTCGGGTCGAAGAAGACGTTCGGCTGGTTGGTGCCCCGGTCGATGGCCGGGCAGCCGAGCTCGGTGAACCAGATCGGCTTCGACTGCGGCGCCCACGCCGTCGGCGTAGCGCTCTCCACCCCGCCCGGGCGGTCGTAGTGCGGATTCGACCACCAGGCTCGCAGATCCTTGTAGCGGAAAACCCACGGCTTGCTGGCGGCACCGTCGCTGATTGGCGTGCGCACCTGCGCGGAGCGGTCGGCGGCGCTGGCATAGAACCACTCGAAGCCTTCCCCGCCCGCAATGTTCCCCTGCAGGTAGGCGCGGTCGTAGATCGCAGGCCAGCCCTCGGCCGCATCCGCATGTTCGAACCCGTCGCGCCAGTCCGACAGCGGCATGTAGTTGTCGATGCCGACGAAATCGACGTTGCCGTCCGCCCAGAGCGGGTCGAGATGAAAGAACACGTCGCCCGAACCATCGCCCGGCTGGTGTCCGAAATACTCCGACCAGTCGGCCGCGTATCCGATCCTGGTGCCGGAGCCGAGGATCAAGCGCACATCGCCAAGCAGATCCCGATAGGCCTGCACGGCGGGATAGATGCTGGCGCCCGAGCGGATCGTCGTCAGCCCCGGCATCTCGGTGCCGATCAGGAAGGCGTCGACGCCGCCTGCGGCCGCGCAGAGATGGGCGTAGTGCAGCACCATGCGCCGCAGGCCCCAGTCGCCGGGCGTTCCGGTCCACGAAACCGTCTGACCCGAGACGCTGTAGCTCGCGGGCGTGGCCGCGCCGAACAGCGCCGCGACCTGGCTTGCGGCCGTGGCGGTCTTGTCCACGGTCCCCGCGAACCCTGCCGCCGGAGAACAGGTGATCCGCCCCCGCCACGGGAAGGCGGGCTGGCCAGTCTCGGCGGCGTTGTCGGAATACGGGTTTGGCAGCGTGTTGCCGGGCGGCACATCCATCAGGATGAACGGATAGAAGGTCACGCGCAGCCCGCGCGCCTTCATCTCCTCGATCGCCTGCACCACGGCGAAATCGGACGGCGTGCCGCCATATACGGGGCGGTCTTGCTCGTCCCGGCTGACGAGGAAGGCGCCGGCGCGGCTGACGCCATTCACCGACCAGCTGGCGGGCGTGGTCGACTTGGCCGACACCTCGACGCCGGGCCGCACCTTGCACGATCCCGCGCGCAGATCGTCGCCGAACCACGCCACCACGAGGCTGACGCTCTCGACCGCCGGGGTCATTGCCTGCAGCCGGTCCAGCGCCTCCACCATGTCGGTGGAGTCGGCCAGCGCGTTCAGGTTCTCGGGCACTGTCGCGCCGCCATCGGTCTTGCGGATGGCCTGCGTGGCATAGGTGAATTCGCCCGAGGCCGGGATCATGGTGACGGCGCGGGTCAGCCCCTCGGCGGTGTCGGGATCGGCGAGCGGCCGGAACACTTCGAAAGAGAGCTGCGGCAGGCGGTTTCCATGGGTGGAGAGCGCCAGTTCCTCGAAGACCACATAGGCCGTGCCGCGATAGGCCGGGGTGTTGGCCGCGCCCATCCTCGCGGCGATGAACGGATCGGGACCTTGAGCCTCACCGCCCGGATACCAGCGCCAGGTGACGCCGGAGAGGTCCATCGGCTTGCCGTCGGCCCAGATGCGGCCGATGCCGGTGATCGGGCCTTCGCACAAGGCGACCGCGAAGCTGGCGTAGTACAGATACTCGGTGGTCTTGACCTTGCCGCCCCCGCCACCCTTGCCGCCGCCCTGCGTGGTGGTCTTCGTCTCCTCGCGGAAATCCGTCGCCCAGATGATGTTGCCGCCCATCCGCATCCGGCCGTAGAGCCGTGGGATCACCGCGCCCTCGGTTGAGGACGTTATCCGGAGACTGTCGAGCCGCGCGCCCTCGATGCGCTGCGTGGGCGCCAGCGACGAGATGATCCAGCTGTCGACGACCGAGCCGATGCTGGAGCCGATGAAGCCGCCGATGGTCGCGGCGCTGACGCCGAGGATCGCGCCGCCGATCGAACCGCCAATGGCGGCGCCAGCGGCACCGAGAACGAGGGTGGCCATGGTCGGGGTCTCAGCGTTGCGGGAACAGGAAGGCGAAGGCGATGCGCCGCCGCCAGGCTTGCGTCAGCGGCTCCTCGATCACGCCAAGCCGCTCGTAGGCGTGGAGGAAGGTGGCAGGCCCGGTCAGGATGCCCACATGCTTGGAGATGGCGCGGGGCTTCATGCGGAAGAGGACCAGCGCGCCGGGACCAGCCTCGGCGGGCGACACCTCGATCATCATGGCGCGCGCGCCGTCGGCCAGCACCTCGCGCGGTCCGGTCTCGCCCCAGTCGCGGCTGTAAGGCGGGATCGGGAACGGTTCGGGGCCGACGATCTCGCGCCAGACGCCCCGTGCAAGCCCGAGGCAATCGCAGCCAACGCCGCGCAGGCTCGCCTGGTCGTGGTAGGGCGTCCCGAGCCAGGACCGAGCGATAGCGATGGCGCGCAGGGGATCGGTCACGGTTCCCTGAGAGACCGCTGGCTCAGATTGATACCGAGAAGTATCACGAGCAGCGTCAGGTTGGTGGAAGGTGGGTTCTTTTATCATATTGAAGATCCCTTTGGCTCACCCTGTGACAGAAAGAGACACCTGTATGCGCGCATCATGAGTATCAAAAAACCATGATGATTCTTGTTTTGGTCACCTTAAGGGATCATTCTCCTCCAGAGACTAGGAGGCTCGAACATGACCACTGCAATCCATCCGGACGCACTTAAGCACTTCCGAGACCGCAAGCGCTGGACTCAGGAACAACTGGCTGAAGCCACCAAGGGCAAGAACAAGGTCAGCCTGCCTACCATCAAGCGCATCGAGAGCACGAAGGACGGCACCTACCCGGCCAATGACCGGGTCGCAGAGGGCTTGGCGAAAGCACTTGGCGTCACCCTTGATGAGCTTTCCAAGCCCCCCACGGACGAAGCAGAGCGCGAGGCGTCTCTCCGGCAGTTCGGCTACCGGCCGTTGCGCACGATGCTCGATGCAGAGACGGCCATGGCGTTCAACATGGTCCAACACATCTATGGCATTCCGATTCATTCGCAGATTGTGATGGCGCCGCTGTTCGCCGCATTGCTTGCTGAAGGAAGCCTCACGTGGCGGCGTGAGCGGGTCGCGGAGATAGAAGACGCTGCTGCAAGGCTGATGGCCCTTGGCGGAGGCCATTTTTCTTTCGCGAATTCTGCTTATCGCGCTGAAGACGGAGCATCTTACGAGAAGAGATGCATCGAGAATCGCGATCTATTTGGCAATGATATCTGGGACGACGTATACGATCTCGGTTACGACCCTTCGCAGAACAACCCTTTTGCGGATTTCATCAAGCATTTCGCAAGCAAGCTGGACGCAAAGACCGTCTCTTTCGAAGGAGATTGGTCAACCTCCAGCTGGAAGACCAGCGAGGGCATGCCAGAATATCGGATAGGTGCCGACCTGATCAGCGAACTAACCGGAGAAGATCCCGATGCCGAATATGCACTTTTGCGAGGACACGCTCGGCTGAAGGATATTCCTGCTGATCTGCTCGGCAGCGAAAAGGAGGTCGAGCGGATCGCTTGGATCATAGGCCGAATTCCTGAAGATGAACTCGCTAAGCGCAAGACGGACCGCGATGAGCTCATGTCACTGATTGGCGACTTCGATATCCCGGTTTCGGCGGAGAATTCCGATCAGGCGAAGGAGGACGACGATGCATGACCTTCGCTTCACCCAACACGCCGAAACACGGATGCGCCAGCGCGGCTATCGAAACGCCGATGTCAGTCTAGTTCTCAGTGTAGCGACGCGTGTAGCCGACGACGCGTTCTTTCTCAGCGACAAGGATGCAGCCCGCGAGATCCAGCGACGCCGGCACGAGATTCAGCAACTCGAACGTCTGCGAGGGACCAAACTCATTGTTGAGTGCGAGAACGTCATCACGCTTTACCATTCCGACCAGAAGCTATCTCGCCCAGCCAGCAGCAAACGCAGGAGGTCGTCATGAAGTGCGAAACCCCTGAGCAAACGGCGCTCGTGTCTTTGCCTATCTCCCTCATTGAAGCGATGCTCAAGATGCGTTCCGCCCTTGATGACAATCTCGCATCGGCACTTGAGAAAAGCGTTAACGTTACTCCGGCCTCGAACAAAGCCATATTCAATCAGCCGGTTCCCAATTTCGCTGCCCCGGAACGTGGCAAGTACGCCGCTGAGTTTCTCGGGGTTGGTTTCTCTGTGAACACCTTGGCTGACGTTTTCGGTCGGGTTGTTGATATGATGGCCGACGTTGCGCCGGAAGCATTGGTCGAGCTTGCAGCAATCCGCACCCGAGGACGGCGGTATGTCTCGCGGGAGCCGCGCGACATTCATCCCCGCAGCCCTCATCTCCCGGTCACGCAGACCGAGTCTGGGTGGTGGATCAGCAAGAACATCAGCCAAGACCAACTGAAACAGGCACTTCGCAACCTCTGCAATGTGTCGGGGCTGGGCTTCGGGAAAGACCTTAAATTCCCGCTGCGGCAGCCCCACCGATAAAGCCGACGTTCCCATCACTGCGGCGTTCTCTTCCACCACGTTCAGAGAACGCTCCCCTCGTGACCGCCATCCTTTGTGGCGTAGCGCAACACGGCATCCTGGCCCGGGATGTGCGGGAAGCCGCGGAAGTTCGCGGTGTTGGCGAATTTCGCCCCGCAGGTTTCCATCCGCTTGTCGCAACCTGCGCGAATCGTGAACGCGTCCCCATCGGCGATCCCACGCACCGGCGCTTCGAGCAGTGTCAGGATTGCCACGCCGTCAGTCACGTCATGGGCCAAAACCTCGGTGCGCCGCCCCGCGTTTGCGCCGCTGGTCCATTCGATGGTCCCGAAGGTGAACCAGCCAGAGGCGAAGCCGCCGAGGCCCCAGGCGGTGAAGGCGCGTTCGCGTAGGAGATCGATCACCGCGCCTGTCCCCTTGAAGGCCGGATCCTCGAGATCGACGCCGCAGCGCGCATCGCCAAGGGCGGCACCGCAGGCCGCCTGGAAGGTCCGCCCCACCGTCTGGCCCAGCACATGCGCGAGCGAGCGAACTTCGGCGACGAAGGCCAGCCGCCCGCGCCGGATCTGGCCGATGGCGCCCCGGCGCATCAGCACGCGCTGGCCGGTGTCCGCCCAGTTGACGCGCCAGACCTCGACCGCCGCGTTGTCCCAGCGGCCGTCGAGAATGTCGGTCTCGGCTATCTGGTCCGAGGTCAGCACGCCTTCGGCGTCCTGCGCGTCGACCGACAGGTCCGATACCGAACGAACCTCGGAAGCGGTCAGCCCGCTCTCGGGCTCGAAGTCCGAGCCATCGAAGTTCAGCGTCCGGTCGTGATCGGTGAAGCCGAAGGTGACGCCGTCGGCCCGCGTAATCCGCCAGCACCAGGCGAGCGTTGTCGTGCCCTCGTCGAGATGGGCCTGCAGGGCGGGAGTGAGGGATTTCATCGGCGCAGTTCCAGCAGCGGAATGGAGGTGATCGAGCCGAGCCGCTCGAGGTCGAGCGTCACGTCGAGCGCATCGGTGTCGAAGCGGACGGGTACGTCGAACTCGAACGCCGCGGTGATCGCGACGCCAGCGCCCGGCGCGGCGCTGAAGGTGACGATGCCGGTCGTGGTGTCGACGGACCAGCCGGAGGGCTGCTCGACGCCCGACAGCGCGATGCGCACGCTGCCCGCCACCGGCTTGGCGATGGCGCGCGTCCAGGATTGCCCCCCCGAGGCGTAGCGCTTGACCAACTGGAAGGCGGTCGTCGCGCCGTCGCCGGTGCCAATCGACTGATCGGTCGGCGACAGCGTGCCCGAAGGCAGGCAGGACTTGTGATCGCCCCAGTCCTTGAAGCGGAAACCGTGGAGCCGCCCGTTCCGCGCTTCGAAAAAGGCGACGACCGCCGCCAGGTCGTCGGCGCGGCGGACGCCATAGGCGACGTCGTAGCGGCGGCGCGAATTGGCCCAGCTGGCGTTCCGCTCCTCGTCGCCCGTGGCGAGCTCGACGATCTGGGTGCGCCGCTCGGGCCCGCCCCGCGCGCCGCGGCTGATGTCGTCGGGAAACCGGACCTCGTGAAACGCCATCACATGCCCCTCCGCCCGAGCGAAACGGCACGGGCGATGTCCGCGGCGACCTGCGTGCGGGACTGCCGGAAGCTCTCGGCGTCGCGCGCCATGATGGTGACGTTTACCCCGCCCGCGCCGTAGCTCTGCGCCTCTCGGCGCGACAGCACCCGCTCACCACGCTGCAGGATCGCGGGCACCTCATCATGCCGAAGTCCGGCCATGCCGCCGGAATGCATCCGGGGCGAAGCGGCGAAAGCCATGGCCGGGACCAAGCGTGAGGGCCCGGCCGATCCGACCATCCCGCCCGCATGCAGGACGTTGGCGAAGATGCCGCCCGCACCGGAGAACACGCCGGAGAGCGCATTGGCGATCGGCCCGAGGATGAACCGCCGCGCCGCCAGCTGGGCGAGATCGGCCAGGAGCGACGTCACCAGATCGCGGAAGTTCAGCTTGCCGGTCTTCACGAACTGGCCCACCGCGTTCTCCGCCGACTGGAAGGCGCCGACGAGGCTCTGGCCGATGTCGCCACCGATGTCGCGGGCCTTGCTGGCGTAATCGGAGAGCGCCGCCGTTACCGCCTGCCAGCCGGTGACGGCGGCTTCGGTGTCCGGCTCCGCTGCCGCAGCAGCATCTCCGGCCGCCACACCGGCGCCCGTCGCGGCGCGTCCGGCATCGCCGAGCGCCGTCTCCAGCCGCTCGGCCGCGCCGGTGGCATCGATCAGCGCATCGGCTCCGTCCTCATCGGTGCTGCGCACCGCATCGCGCAGGGCTTGCCAGCTTTCGAGCGGGGCGCGGGCCTCTTCGGCCAGATCGCGCGCGGCACCGCGATAGACGTTCGCGGACTCGAGCGCGCGGTTGGCCGCCACGGTCAGACCGAGATCGGGCGCGGTGAGCGGGTTGTCCTCGAACGCCCGGTCGAACGCCGCCTGCGCCGCTGTCGTCGCGGCGGTCGCCGCCCCTTCGAAGCGGTTCTCGATCTCGCCGAGGTCGAGGTCGGGCACCAGCGAGATGCGCCGCTCGGAGCCGAGCGCTTCGAGCCCCTGGTTGATCCCGCCGATAAAGCCGTTGATGCGCGAGACCACGCCGTTCAGCATCGCCTCGACGCCGTCGACCAGGCTGTTGGCCGCCTGGAACGCCAGATCGCCGATGGCGGCGGGCAGCAGACCCCAGATCGCCTTGATCGCCTCATAGGCGCCCTCGAAGGTGTTCGCGGCCGTGTTGCCGAAACCCACCACGCTCTCGATGGCGCTCTGCATGCCCGATGCGGCGTCGGCCTTAAGATCGAAGAACATCGCCGTGGCGGCCGCACCCGCCGCAGCTGCGCCCATCCTGATCCGCTCCCAGACCTCGACGGCGAGGTCTTTCAGCAGTGACATCGCCTCGCCAAACCCGCCCGCACCAGAGACGAGGCGGGTGAACTGGTAGACAAGCTCGCCCGCGCCGACGATCAGCGCCCCGATGCCGGTGCGGATCAGCGCCCCACGCAGGACGACGAGCGCGGTGGCAAGCCCGCGCACAGACAGGGCCGCAGCGGCCATGCCAGCGACCCAACGGCCCGCGAGGAAGGCTGCGAAGGTGGCAGCATAGGTGGTTAGGCGGCCAATGTTCTCGAAGAGCCCGCGAATGGCGATGCCGAGCGGGCCGGTGCGGCTGGCGACCGTCGCCATGGCGTCGGCAACGGCTTCGAGCGCGGGGGCTGCGGCGACAGCCAGCTGGTTCGACAGCCCGCGCCAGATCAGCCCGAGCCGCGAGATCGCGTCGTTCGTCCGCTCGATCTGGTCGGCATCCTGCTCCGAGACCACGACACCGAAGGCGAGGACGTCCTCCGTCGCCTGGCGCAGCGTCGCGGTGTCGATCCGCGACATGGCAATGGAGCCTTCCTCGCCGAAGAGCTGGCCTGCCACGGCGGCGCGTTCGGCGGCAGGCACGAAGTTCTCGATGGCGGCGTTGATCGCGCCGACGCGCTGGTCCAGCGGCAGGGCGATCAGCTCGTTGGCGGAAAGGCCCAGACGGTCCAGCGCGTCGGCGGCGGGACCGGTCCCGGCGGCCGCCTGGCTGAGGCGGCGCGTCAGATCCTTCGTCGCCTGTTCGATGCCGGACATCGACACGCCGGCCAACTCGCCCGCACGCTCCAAGGTCTGGATCGAGGCGACCGTGGTGCCGAGGGACTGCGCGAGCTTGGCCTGCGCATCGACCGTCTGCAGGCCGGAGCGGATCATCGCCACGCTAGCGGCGGCAGCGGCGGCCACGGTAGCGGCAGCCGCGACCCGGACCCGGCGCGAGAAGGCCGCGAGCCGGGCGTTGGCCGCTTCCATCTCCCGGCTCAGCCGTCCGAAGCCGCGCGACCCGGCCTCGCCCACGCCTTCCAGCTCGGCACGCACCTGCCGTCCGCCCACGGCCGCGAGGCGGACGCTGACCCTCTTCTCAGCCATGGGAGTGATCCATCTGTTCGTTGAGCTTGGCGACCATCACCGCTTCGATGACAGGCAGCAGTTCGGCCATGGCGAGCGGCGGCACGCCGAGTGCGTCACCGAGCGCGAGCGCCGCCGACATGTCCCAGCCGATCACCGCGCCGGGCAGGACACGCAGCTGGCCGCCGAGTCGGCCGACAAGGTCCCAGACCTGCCAACCCTCCGGCGTTGCCGGACGGTTCAGCCGCGCCGGGCAGTCCGGGCAGGCTTGCTCGCGGCCCTCGTAGGGTGCGCAGGCTTCGCAGTAGCGCTCGCCCCCGCCGAAGGACCATTCGGCGAGAGCGCGGAGGCGTTTTTTTCCTGTTCCAGCAGCAGACCCTTCGAGACGTAGGTCAGCTGGAAGGCTTCGAAGATCGGCCAGACATCGAGCAGCGCGTCGATGGCCTCCGGGCTCGGGTCGATCACGTTGCCGTCCGCGTCCCCGATGCCGTCCCAGGCGAGCACGGCACGCCGCGCGAGCGCCTTCGCGAAAGCGACGGCGCGTTCCTCGTCCGAGGCTTCTTCCGGAACTGCCTCGACGGCGGGATCGCTCCGGGTCGCCACCATTAGCGCCGTGGTCAGCGGGCGCAGCTGCACCCGGACGCCGGGGGCGACGTCGTGCCAGCGCGGCGCGTTGGTCAGGTCGAGCGTCAGCATCAATAAGTCTCCACGTCGTTCACGAGGGTTGCCGTGCACATCCGGCCGACGACGCTGTCGCGCGCGGCCTGCCAGTCGAAGGTCGCCTGCACGCCCTGCGGCCCGGAAATCTCGATCCGCGGGCGCGGCAGGTAGACGGCGTGCACAGTGAAGGTGAAGCTCTCGCCCGAGGGCAGCGCATAGCCGAACTCGAGCTCACACGGATCGCCGTTGATCGCTTGCGTCACCAGCGTGCTGTCGGCGAAGCGCACCTCGATGGAGCCGGTCAGCGCCGCGATGCTTGGGTCCGCGCCATCGATACGGCCGTCGTTCCGGATGGTCTCGATCCGGTCGAGGTTGTTGGCATAGGTGATATCGGCCGAAACGACGTTGCCAAGCGCCGTGCCATTCCGCGTGATCGCCCCGTTGAAATGACCGAAGCGCTTCAGCTCCAGCGCAGCAGGTGTTCCGGCGCTCGTCGTGGTCCCGACCGTTTCGCCCTGCGCCACCAGCCGCGCCGTCGCGGTCAGAAGCCCCGAGCGCTGCATCTGCCAGGTGATCTGGTCGAGCGCGCATCCGGAATACATCGCATAGCGCGGGACCTCCGGCATGCCGGTCTCGATCGACATGCTGGGCAGCGTCCAGGCCCCCGACTGGAACTCGTGCGTCCATGGGCCGGTGCCGCTGGTCGTCGGTGCACCGAAGGCCGCCTTCAGCCAGAAGCCGAAAGCCTCGGCGTCGAGCGGCACGACGACGTCGCCGTCGGCCGTGACCGCGTCCTTGATCGGCGCCAGCGGATCGCGGCCGTAGCCGAGAAGCTCCGAGTTCAGCAGCGGCTGCTCGGCCCCCAGCGACGTGCTGGCGAACGGCATGCGGGTGAAGCCGCTTGCGGGCGGCGTTCCATAGGTCGTCTCGAACGCAAGCGCCATCAGCGCCCGCGCCCCCTGGGCTCGTGCCATGGTGTTCTCCTTGATTTCGTTGAAGCGCGGTTGCGTTCGGTCGGGCCGTGCCGCACATGAAGTTCATGCGCAGTAATCATCCCAATTTCCCGCTCAGTAATTCCGGTCGGCGGATCATCACCCGGATGATCGTTTCTGTTCTCGCGATCACGGTTCTTTCGGTTGGCCCCGTCTCGGCGCAGACGAATACCGTGAGCGGCGCGGTCCTCTATGTGACGGACGGCGACACTTTCTCACTCCGTGGCGTCGATCGGCCGATCCGTGTCTGGGGCCTCGACGCTCCGGAGCGCGATGAGCGAGGCGCTTCCGCGGCGACGTCTACTCTGCGGCGGCTGGTCGCCGGGCAAAGCCTGACCTGTCGCGTGCGCGATATCGACCGGTATGGACGGATCGTCGGGCAGTGCTTCCTCGCCGATGGCCGCGATGTCGCGGCCCAGATGATCGCTGCCGGAGTGGCCCGTGAATACTGCTACTTCTCCGGTGGCTACTATGGGACCTGTCGCGGCAACTGACCAATCCGCCCTAAGCGAGCGCGTCGGCCGTGGAATAGTGAAGCAGGACCGGGATTACGGCAGCCTTCAGGCTGGCCGCGCCCTCAACCGACAAGTCCACTGCCCGCGGCGCTTCCGCCTCGGCCCAGTCACATAGTCCGCCCAGCGTGCGATCGGCCGCGAGCACCGTACCGATGCTCGCAGTCAGCGTGTCAAATGCGGCGTCACGGTCAGCGCCCTGCACGACCGCCTCGATCTCGGCGCGATGCTGGTAATGGTAGCGCAGGGGTGACAGCGTCACTTCGGGCTCCCCCGGCTCGCCTTCGCGCAAGATCAGCAGTCCTTCGACCGGCACACGCTCGGGCAGCACGTCACCGCGAAGGGCGGTAGCGGGTAGCGCCGAGAGCCGCGCGTGCAGCGCGGCGAGTATGGTTTCGCGTGGGGTGGGCATGTGGTATTCGAAACCTGGTCCAAAGTGGGTTGAGGCTTGAAATATTTGAAGTTTGGCGAACTCCCGAAGTTTAGTTCCACCAAGGTGAAGGCCGCCTCAGAAAAGATTTCTGCGGCGATCAAGTTCGCTGAGCCTCATGCCGACCGCGCTCTCGATTGGGGACGAAAGCAGCAAGAGAGGGCGAATTCGCACTTGCCGACCGCCAGCGAGATTGAAGCATGGACGCGGAAAAACGCAGAGCGCTATGACTGGCGCCCTAGGCCGGCATCGACCTCCTTGGAACATCTCGAGGAAACGCTCACGCAGATCGTCTCAGCAATCCGCCAGACATCCGACCGACGATCTCGGCTTTTTGTCAACGCCGTCATAGGCAAACTTGGCGGTGTTTTGACCGTGGGCGGGATCTCAGGCCTTGTCACTACATTTGGTGCAGCATCAACTGGCGCGGCCTTAGCTACCCTGCATGGTGCCGCAGCAACGTCGGCGCTGCATTTCTGGATAGGTTCTTTGGTCGGCCTTGGGGCCGTAGGCGGCAGCCTCATGTTGGTGGCAGGCGGTGTGGGCGCCGGCATTGCCGCGGGTTTTTGGGGCAAACGAAAGCTCTTTGGCAAGGCGCGTTCCGAAGACGACTTGCAGGAGCATGAGAAGGCTATCCTTGTGGCGTGCGTAACGCTGATCAACGCGACAAAGCAGCAACGAGAATTGAGCCAGACAGCCTCATCTGCAGAGATGCGGCTTGTCGCAGAACAAGTGCTCATTCCGCTGGCGAACCAGATCAACCAGCACTGGGATGATGCTTCCCTCAAAGAGAACGGAAAGTCCGAATGCGAACCATTCATGCGAACACTGGCCTACCTGCAACGGCGCAAGCTCGATCAGTGCAGAGCCGAACTGGGCCGGATCGCGCTGGCAGCGATGGAGAAGGACGCGGCGGCCTGACCCGAAGCGCTGCGGTCGTCGTTGCTGTCACCCTGCAGCGCCTGCTCGATGAACCCACTCGTTCCTGGTCGATGGAGGAAGAACTTGTCCTCGATGCCCTCAGGCGGTCGGCGACAAACCTGAACGGTGCCACTACAGAGGAACTGGCCGTTTACATCTCTGAGCTTACTCCCGAACAGCTTCGAGGTGTCGTGTCCAACGTGAAGGGCATCTACCACGAGTTGCTTTTCGTCCATGCTGAAAACATCGACGCAGATGACGTTGCCGCGCGGGTGTTCGAGGCGACCAACCATCCCGGCGCAGATGTGGAGTTCATTGTTAATGGTGATGTCATCCATGCCGTTCAGCTAAAGGCAGTCGCCTCTCCGGCCGCGATCTTCGAGCATCTTGCCCGCTATCCGGGCATCGAAGTTGTCGCGACGGAAGAAGTGGCGGCAGTCGTTTCCGCTGCAAGTGGTTCAGGTTTCTCGAATGCGGCGATATCTGGCGATGTTTCACGCGTGTTCACCGAACTGCCGAGAGACAGTGTGGCGGTCGAAATAGCAGAAGGCGCAGCAACCTCCGCTCTGTTGGCGGGAGCCATCTCTGCGGCTCAGGTTCTGCGATCCGGCAAGGTTTCCCGGCAGCAGTTCGCGACGGCGTTTGGCGACGTCTCCGTAGGCGTCATAACGGCGACAGCATTGGACGTTCTCCTCGACGGACTGGCCTAATTTCAACGACCCTCCACCCAATTCGCCACCATCAGCCCCGGCACGCTGTCCAATGCCCGGTCGGCATCCCGCGCCAGATCCAGCCGCTTCGGCAGCTTGACCTGCGGCACCAGCAGGAAGATCGGCACCGTCGTGCGCCCGCGACCGGTCTTCGAGCGTGACGCAACCCCAAGCCCGCGGCTGTTCAGCCGGCCTTCGGCCACCAGCAGGCTCGGACCTAGCCGGCGGTAGACGAAGCGGAGACGCAACCCACGGCGGCGTTCCCATTCGCCGGGGGTGATCTTGGCGCCGCGCAGACCACGGCCGGCGGCCTCGGTCGGGATCGCGAGCCAGAACCCGTCTTTCGAGCGGATCAGCGGGCCGGTGTCGTGGGCGCCGACGACGACCGGGGCCTTGGACCAGACCAGCGCCGCGGCGTTAAGGCTCTCGCCGGCCTTCGGGTAGGTCTGGCTCCGGATCGAGTTGGCGAGCCGTCGGCCGAGCCCCGCGCCGGTGATCTGCCCGCGCCAGGCGGTCTTGAGCCCGGTCCCGGCTTCGCGCATGGCAACTGTGACGGCCTTCTCGCCGGCCTTCACCTCGGCGGCCATGGCGGCGACGAGATCGGGGGTGATGTCGAGCTTCAGCTTCATCGCTGTCAGGCCGGGCGCAGGTCCACGGTCCAGACGAGCCGCTCGCGGTCGCGGACGGGTTCGCCCTGGATGAGGAAAGCCTCGCCGTCGATCTCGATGCGGTCGCCGGGACGGGGCTGGGGCACCTCGGCGAGGCGCAGATCCAGCCGGGTGGTCTCCGACCAGATGCGCGCGTCGCCGAAGTTCGTGACGTCGTCGGGCCGGCGCAGGATCGCGCGGACCAGCGCGGGTGCGCCGCCCTCGGCGGTGTAGACGACGTCGCGCGCGAGATGCGCATCGGCGAAGAGCGCGTCGAGGGCGGCGGCGAAGGCGGTCATCAGGTCCGCCTTGCCGAGCGCAGAACCTGCGGCCGGGTGCAGATCGGCAGCGGGTTGCTCTCGATCTCGAGCCGCACCCACTCGTCGCGATCCCGGTCGGGGATCGTGCGCGCGTAGAGCGGCTGGCCGAGCGTGTTGACCGTCTCGAAGGTGTCGGCGGGGGCGTAGTAGATCTCGAAGAGCCCCTCGATGCCTTCCGGATAAAAGAACGCCTTGTCGGTCGGCACGGTGAAACCGACGCCGCCCCGGTAGCGGCGGAAGGTGATGCCGCCGAAGCTGACCTCGTCGGCGACGCGACCGCGCAGGTCAGCCGCCGCGGCGGTGTTCAGGTAGGTCTCCCGCACCTCCTTGTGGGCCACGAGATCGGCGAAGAAGGCCGAGCCGCATTCGGCGCGGATCTGCACGGCGCCGGCCGATAGCCCGCCCATCGAATCCTCGACGCTCTCGATCAGCGCCTGGCAGCGCTTGCGCAGCGCGCCCGAGGCCGGGCTCGCATTGTCGAGGTCAAAGTCGATCTCTGCCGCCGGCGTGATGCCGAACTCGGTGAAGTAGTTCACCACCGTCGCGTGGTCCTTCGGGTCCTTCACCAGCCCCTGGATGCCGTTCAGCAGGTGGTATTCGAAGGTGGTCTCGGCGTCCTGGCGGAGCTTGCGCAGGCGATAGGCCACCTCGGTCTGCACCTGCTGGGTCGCGCTTTCCGAGCCGAAGTCGCGGACGGACTGGATCTCGGAGGCCCAGAGCACGTCCTGTTTCTTGAACTGGCGGCAGATGAAGGCGCGCATCTCGCGCCGGTCGGGCACCTGCTGCTCGTAGGCCGAGCCGCGCTCAGAGAACGGGATCAGCGAGAGCGTGCCGTCGCGGCTCTCGATCACGACGGTGCGGGAGCGCACGCCGCGCGGGCTGAAGAGGTTCGAACCCGAGAGCAGCGCGGGCTTGAAGGGGATGTTCTCGAGCGCGCGGGTGAGCTCGATGATGGTGAAGGCATCGCCTTCGAAGATGTCCATGGTGGCCATGAGGATGCCTCCTGTCGAGATTGGGTCAGCGGACGAGAATGCCCGCGGCGAGGAGCGCGGCATGTGCGGCCGCGATCTCGGCCTCGCTGGGCGTGCCCGCAAAGACGAGGTCGTGGCGGTTGACGATGGCGGGACCGCGGACGACGGCGACGGCCGGCACATCGCCAGCGCTCGCATCCGCCTTGCCCCAGAGCACCGCGACGGCGGTCTCGGTGCCGTCGACGGCCGCGGGGTCGTGGGCAGCATACTTGCCCGAGGCGGTGATCTTGCCCAGCACCGTGCCGGGCTCGAGCGTTCCGCTTGCGACGGTGATCGTCTCGCGGGTGTAGTCGCGGAAGTCTTCCCAGACGAGGAAGCCGCCGGGGTGTTTCCCTTCGACCAGCGTGGTCATGGTGTCATCCTTTCAGCTTGAAGGTGCGGGCGACAATCTCGCCCCAAGGGCGCGCGGCCGAGGAGCGGCCGGGCTGCGGGTGATGGGGCGCGATCTCGGGCTCGGCCTCGGCCTTCGCTGCGAGGAGTGCAGCGCGCACCGCGTCGAGGCTCGCGTCCTCTTCGAGGAAGCGGCCGGCCATCTGCGGCTGGCCCGCGAGACGGCAGAGATCGACGACGGCCCGGGCGTGCCCGATGGCCTCTGCCCGGATCGCGGCGGGGTCCGGCAGCGCGCCGCCCGGCGGCGGCGTATTGGCCGGTGGCTGAGGGGCGTCGGGGGCAGCCTCCTGCTCGTCGTCGGCGTCCGAGACCTCATCGTTCTCCGCTGTCTCTGTGTTGCCTTTGTCCGCTTCGGTTTCGGCGCCATCGGTCTCGTCGCCGGCGTCCGCTTCCGCTTCGACGGTCTCGACCAACACCGGCGGCGCGTTCCGGAAGCGCCCGATGTCGAAGTTCGCGGCGATCCGAACAGGCTCGATCAGGCGGTCGGCGAAGCCCTGCGCCACGGCGTCGCCTGCGTCGAACCAAGTCTCGGCGGCCATCAGCGCGGAGACATCCTCAGTCGTCCGTCCGGACTTCGCGGCGTAGCCTGAGACGAGGCTGCCCTTCACCTTGTCGAGCGCCTCGGCCATGGCGCGCATGTCCTCGGCCGTGCCCATCACGAGGCCGGAGGGATCGTGGATCATCAGGAAGGCGTTCTCGGGCATGACGATCTCGTCGCCCGCCATGGCGATGTAGGAGGCGGCCGAGGCGGCGATGCCGTCGATCCAGACCGTGACCGTGCCCTCGTGGCGCTTGATCGCGTTGTGGATCGCGACGGCGTCGAAAACCGATCCGCCGGGGCTGTTCAGCCGCAGATCGACAGGCGTGCCCTCAGGCAGCGCGCCAAGTTCGGCGAGGAAGCCTTTCGCCGAGACCCCGTAGGCGCCGATCTCGTCATAGATCGCCACTTCCGCACCCGTCCCCCGGGCACGGATCGCATACCAGCTTGCCATGTCGTCACTCCTGTTCGGTGGCCGGATCGGTCGCGACGGCGCCGCCATCCGTGTCGTTGCCGGCGCCGTCGCCTGGCTCCGCCCGGGTCGCCGGTGTCGCGCGGGCGCCCTGCGTCTCGCCGGGGTTCGTGCGGTAGCGCAGGCCGAGACCCGTCGCGCGCACGGCGTCGGCCGCGTTCTCGCGATCGACTTCCTCGATGTCGTAGCCGGTGGCCTCGACCACCTTGCGCCGCGAGGTGATGCCCGCCTCCATCGCCAGCACCTGCGCCTGGATGTCCTTCAGCGGATCGACCCAGTCCCAGCGCGGCGGAATCCACTGCACCGGCCGCGCCGTCGCGGGATCGGCATCGAGCGCGCCCGAAAGCACCGCCGTCTCCAGCCAGCGCCGCCAGACCGCGCGGCAGAGCTGGTGCACGATCACGCCATGCTGCAGCTGGCCGATGCGGCGACGGAACTCCACGAGCTCCGCCCTGAGGCTCGAGTAATTCGCCTGCCGGACATCGCCGGTGACGAGGTGATAGGGCAGCCCCAGCGAGGCGGAGACCGCCAGCAGCGTGCGGTACTGGAACGCCTCATAGCCGCCGCCGACATCCGCGGGCGACGAGAATTTCACGTCCTCGCCTGGCAGCAGCACCTGCATCGTGCCGGGCTCGAGGCTCGCAATGGCCGCGCCGTCGAGATCCGCCTCGGCCTCGCCCATCATGGGCTCTTCCGGCGCGGTCTTGGTGATGAAGCCGGCGAACATCGCCGCGGTCTTCTTCCGGTCGAGTTCGGCGTCGTCGTACTGGTCGAGCAGGAACAGCCGCACCATCGCGGGTGCGATATGCGGCAGTCCCCGGATCTGGCCCGCGTCGATGGGCCGGTAGATGTGCAACACGTCGGCCGCCCGCACGCGCACCGTCTCCGGGATCACCACTCCCTGGTCGGTGCTGTCGCCCGGATGGCGGCGGCGGAAATGGTAGGCCACGCGCCGGCCGATCCCATCGAACTCGATCCCGCATCGGATGCGGTTGCCGTTTCCCGCCGTCTCGGTCTTCTCGAATGGCAGCATCTCGGACTGCAGGAGCTGCAGCTGCAGCGGGACGAGCAGTCCGTCCTCCGCGCGACGGGGTCGGAGCCGGACGAAGCACTCGCCCGCGACGAACATCTCCCGCGCGACCATGGCCTGCAGGCCGTAGAAGTCGCTCAGACCGTCGGCGTCGGCCTCGTCGGTCCAGGCGAGCCAGAGCCGCTGGACCTGGTCGCGCAGATCGCCGTCCCCGATCAGCGAGGATGGCTTGATCCCGTCGCCGACAAGGTTCGCGGCGAAGGCCTCGCAGGCGTTGGCGGCATAGCCGTTGGTCACCACCAACTCGCGGGACCGCGCCAAGAGCCGAGGACCGCCCGAGGCAACCAGCGCGTTGATGTTCTCGAGCGGCGGGTTCCAGCCCCGGAGCCGTCGCTTCGCCATGGCGCCTTCGAGACGGGCCCGCACTGCAGCGGGTCCGCCAGTCGAGCGGCGGCGGAAACGGTCGAAGAGGCCCATGGATTCAGAGCCCCTTCGCCGTCGTCACGCGGACATGCCGGACGATCCGACGCCCCTCGGCCGCGGCGATCTCGCGGTCCAGCGCTTCGATGGCCCGGTCGATCTCGGCGACGCTGCGATAGTCCACGGTCTTGCCGTCGTAGCTGACCCGCGCCACGCCGGAGGACCGCTGCGCGGTCAGCGCGTCGCGGCGGGCGCGGAGTTCGGCGGCCGTGGCCAAGGATCACCTCATGTAGCTTGAGCGCACCGTGCGCCGGCGCGGCATTGGTCGTGTCGTGACGGATGGCGCCGTTGCCGCACCGGCCTCGGGCCCGTCCGACTTCGCTACCCCGAGTTGCGCTTCCAGATCGGCCCACCGCGCTTCGGGCCAGCGATCCGCCCCGAGGATCCACGCGGCCGCGCGGGCATAGACGCGTGTGTCCAACGCCTCGTTGCGCTCGCGAAGCTTCTGCCATTCCAGCCGCGCGAAGCCGCGTTTCGTGCGCACCGTCACCAGCTGCTCGGCGGTCAGCTGTTTTAGCCATTCGCCGTCCGCCCAGTCCGGTAGGTGGATCGTGCCGGGCGGGCACAGCGCGCTCGCCGCCATTTCCTCCTTCGTCGGCCGGTCCTGCCGCAGGAAGCGATAGGTCTCGGCCTTGAAGGTCGAGGTGGCCACGGTCCAGAGCCGGGCCCCGCGCCGGAGCCGCTTGCCCGCGACGGTCGCGTCGACATAGGTCGGCCCGGTCACCGGGCTCGTTCGTGTGAACCCTTCGACGCCCTTCACCGGCGCGACCTGCGCGAAGCCCACCTGGCGCGACCAGGCATAGACCGCGCTGGTCTCGTAGCCCGTGTCGATCGCGAGCCGGGCGAGTGTCATCGTCCGGCCCGAGGCATGCGTCCATGTCCGACCCAGCAGGTCGGTCAGCTGCTGCCAGCAGGCCGGATCGCCGGGCCCGCCCTCAAGCACCAGATGGTCGACGAGCCAGCTTTCCAGACCGCGGCCCCAGGCCCAGACGTCGACCTCGATCCGGTCCTTCTGAACGTCGGCGCCCGCGGTCAGGAACAGCCCCCGCTCCGGGACCGTGCCCGGGGACCATGCTTCACGCCGGTCGGCCAGCCGCTGCCAGTCGGGCGCCTCGCCGGTCTCCATCCAGGCCTCGCCGAGGATGGTGTTCCGGAACGCCCGCATCGCCTCGTCGCTGCCCCGTGCCGCCTCATGTGCCCGCGCGATCCGCTGCCAGCTGAGCCAGCCAACCGGCGAGTAGAGCGCCGAGAGGTGATAGCCGACCGTCGCCGGATCGGCGGCCGTGGCGGTCGCCCGCCACTCGCCGCGCTCGAGCATCCGCGTCTTGTGGTGCTCGGCGATGGACCGCTCGCAGTCCTCACAGAGATACTCCGCCGTCTCCGGGCGGCCCTTCTCCCAGCGCAGCCGCTCGAACTTCAGCCACTGCATCGCGCCGCAATGCGGGCACGGCACGTGGAACCGGCGCTGGTCGGATGCCTCGAACTCCCGCTCGATCCGGGAAAGCCCGCGGATCGTAGGGGTCGAGACAAGGAACACCTTGCGCCTGTGGGCGAAGGTCAGCGACCGGGCTTCCGCCAGCGTGACCGGATCGCCTTCCTCGTCGGCGGACGCGGGATAGGCGTCGACCTCGTCGAGGAAGATGTAGCGCGCCGGGGTGGAGCGCAGTCCCACCGCTGAGTTCGCGCCCGTCATGATCAGGATGCCGCCCGCGAACTCCTTGGACAGCATCGTGTTGCCCGCATCGCGCGAGCGCGCGGGCTTCACCCGCTCCCGCAGGTCCGGGCTTTCGTGGATCAGCGGGTCGATCCGCTGCCGCGAGTTCCGCTTGGCCAGTTCCACGGTCGGCTGGACCGCGAGCATCGGTCCCGGCGCCTGATGGATCACGAAGCCGATCCAGTTGTTGCCGGCTTCGGTCGCGCCGACCTGCGCGGCCTTCATGAACACGATCCGCTGGGTCGGATCGCCGGGCGAGAGCCGGTCCATGATCTCGCGCATGTAGGGCGTGCGCGCGGTCCGGTACTGCCCCGGCTCGGCCGAGGCGCGCGACGCGAGTTTCCGGTGGCGGTCGGCCCAGCTCGAGACGGTCAGGTCCGGGTCGGGCCGCAGGCCGCGCGACCAGGCACGGATCAGCGCGGCGGACCCGTCGAACCCGACAAGATCGTCATCTAAGCCCGGGTCGGATCTCCGAGAGGCTGTCGAGCTGGGCGCGGACATGGGCCTCCAGAACCTTCTGCATCAGCGCCGCCTCCACCTCGCACGCGTCCCCCAGCGCCGCGGTGAGTTCCGAAGCCATCAGCGCGGCGACCCGCGCCGGCCAGGTCACCCACGCATCGCGCTCGTCGCGCGCGAGCCGGAACATCAGCGTTTCCGCCCGGGCGCGGTCGACCAGCTCCCCCTTCAGCTTTTGGAGCCGGATACGCCGCTCCTGCGCCTTCAGAACCTCGTTCGCGGTCTTGGCCTGCAGGAAGGTCGTACCGCCGCCGACGGCCGGGGCGGACAGCCCCTGTTCCCGTAGCGTGTCGCCGACGGCGGCGACGGCCGCCTCGGGCACGGGCTTCAGCTTCGGCGTCGGCGCTTTCCTCGTCTTCGATGGGTCCGTCGTCTCGGCCCGCCGCTTGTCGGACGCTGCGGCGTCGATACTGCCATCCTCGTGCAGGACGAGCCGGCCGGCGGCCTTCGCTTTCTGGATCGCGCCGCGCGACAGGCCGACATGGGCGGCGTACTGGCGTTCGCTCATGCCCTGCATCGCCAGCCTCGATTATCATTCAAAGTCATGTGCTTATCGAGTTGATAAGCTGGGCCAGCGGAGCGAACGTCCATCCTACAAGGACGATGCAACTCACCCGGAGCCACCACGATGACAACCCGCCTGAACCCGATCACAACCCCGCGCTTTGAGGCCCGCGCCGAGAAGGCGCGCCGGAACAAGGAAGCCGCGCTCGCCGCCTTCGTCGGCAAGAAGGCCGAGATCGACGAGATGCTCGCCCGCCTGCAGGCGCTCAGCGACGACCATTTCAACTGCCACCCCAACGAGGTCGGCTGGGCCATGGTCGGCACCCTCGAACACTATGCGAGCCTCCTGAAGCGCATCACCGACAGCGCCTTTGGCGAGGGCGAGCACGCCCGCTGATCTCCAGCACCGCCGGAACTCCCGCCGCGCGCCCTGCGCGGCTTGGGGTCGTAGAAGGCGCCGCATTACGCGGGCCCGAATGCGGAGACGACCCCATGACCAAGCTTTCCGACACCCAACTCGTGATCCTCAGCGCCGCCGCACAGCGCGAGGACAGCAACGTCCTGCCGCTTCCCGGCTCGCTCCGCGGCGGTGCCGCCGCTAAGGTGGTCGGCGCGCTCCTCTCGCGCGGGCTGATCGCGGAGACCGCGACGGACAGCCAGACCAAGGCGGACGCCGCGCTCAACCGGATCTGGCGCAACGACGAAGATGGCCGGGCCATCCTCCTGCACGTCACGGACGCGGGCCTCACCGCCATCGGCATCGAGCCGGCAGGCGGCGGCAGCGCGCCCACGGGCGCCGTCGAGGCGCCGAGCGCGGAGGACCCACAGGACGCTCCCGCCGAGGCCGATCCCGGGCCCAAGGCGCGCACACCGCGCTCGGGCACGAAGCAGGCGAAGCTGATCGAAATGCTCCGCGCCGACGGCGGCGCGACCATCGACGAGATCGTCGCCGAAACGGGCTGGCAAGCTCACACCGTGAGAGGCGCCATGTCCGGCGCGCTCAAGAAAAAGCTTGGGCTGAACATCACCTCCGAGAAGGTCGAGGGACGCGGCCGGATTTACCAAGTCCGCGGCTGATCCGGCCTTCGCTGACTGGAACCGCGGTCAGCCACCCAGAGCCCGACGGTCGAGTGCAATCTCGGCCGTCCACGCTATGGCGGGATCAAACAATTGCGCGGACCTGTGCGGGCACCGCAGGCGATGTATTCACATTCAGATTTCTCGCAGCGAGATCCTTCAAACCGCAGGCCTTCAAGAACGCATAGGTCTCGTCGTAGTAACTTGGCGGTCGCGTGGGGTCCGATGCGTCACCCTTCGGGACAAAGATGATCATGCCCTGCCGGGCCCTCGTCAGGATCACGCGATAGGCGTTCTTGAGGTAGAGCTGCCGCTCATCCTGATTCACCCTCTGCCAGGCAGTGCCGCGGAAGTTGTAGAACCGCCAATCATCTCCATCATGTCGGAAATCGGCGTCCCAACAAACGCCAACCCAGTCGAGTTCAAGTCCCTGGACGTCGAATTCGGTGGCAACCTCTTCGAGGTAGAAGGACGAGCGTACATCTGTTCGGTCGTTCAAGAACCACGTTGAAGCGTCGACCTTTGCCTTCACGTTAAGCCCCTCGGGGCGCAGGCGATGCGCGCCTGAGGATGCAACTAGCCCAAAGCGTTCACTTCCGCGGGCGACGTTCCGAAGCCAATCCCGCGCTGAGTCGAGATCTCGCGTGAGCCAAATCGGGTAGCGATCCTCGACCTGATGATAGACCTCCCTCGCAGCTTCCGTACGGTTATCGACGATGTGGCCGATGAAGCTCGACAGCGCTTCCGCCCGGAACGATCGCATCGATACGCTCAGATGGAGTTCGGTGGATCGTTGAACGGGCAGCTCGCGGAGAAGCCGCACCGAGGTCGCGTCCGTCACGTAGTCCCCGTCCTCGAGCCGATCTGAGATATAGATGTCCCAGTCCCGAAAACGGTCGTCGAGCGCCGACAACCATTCGCCAAGCCCGGCCTCACCGGTATTGATCTCCTGGCCACCGCCGATCAAGCAAACCACCACGCACCAATCCTCGTGACGATCCATCACGCTGATCAAGAACTCTGGCTCCGACATGTCGAAGCCGAGATGCCCGCGCTTTGTCTGCATGAATCGGCTGGCCTGATCACGGGTCCAAGCGCGTTGTGCTTCATCGAATACCGCGACCTTTTCGTGCGGCGCGCCGGTATTGTTCAGTGCCTCGTCCCGAAAATGATGGATGTTCTGAATGAAGCTTGAGACTTTACGATGGGCATTCGTCTTTGTCGTTCCTTCGCGCGCGGCCTCATCCCGCGCTAAGGCCTCCCGCAGCACCGTGACCAGGGGGCCATTTCCCGATAGGAACACGGCGTGCTCATCGGAGTGTTCTTGCGCGCGTTTGGTGGCGATGTTGAGGCCGGCCAGTGTCTTGCCGGCCCCCGGAACACCCGTGACGAAGCAGATTGACTTTATCCCCTCCACCTTCGAGCGATCGATGATCGCAGAAATGCAGTCGGTCGTATGGCTTAGGTTCTGCGCGCTGGCGTCAGATCGCGCGATCTCCTCGACGGCGTGGTTTTGGTACAGGGCCTGGGCCGCTTCAACGATTGTAGGCGTCGGCTGATAGCCGGATCGCAGCCAATTCCGGACATCGAACGGATCGAGATCAGTTGCGGCGGCGCACCGGGCGATCAACGCCGGTA
Organism: Sagittula salina; assembly: GCF_017813235.1. Classification (GTDB taxonomy): domain Bacteria; phylum Pseudomonadota; class Alphaproteobacteria; order Rhodobacterales; family Rhodobacteraceae; genus Sagittula; species Sagittula salina. Next base: position 10,695 of record NZ_JAGISH010000021.1, on the reverse strand, counting down.
ACTGCTCCATTCGTGCGAGGACTGGTTCCGCAATGCCATCCGGCGCGAACCGCACGTCTGGTAGCCCGGCGACTGCCGCCTCGGTTGCGAGGACAATAGGGATGATCGGCAGATCGTGGCTGCCCTTGTGAAAGTTTTTCAAGTCCAGAGCGTAGTCATGGACCTGTTCGATGGCCGAGCGGTCAAAGTTCCGGGCGCCCACCTTGAATTCGAGAACAAAGACCGTGCCGTCGACAAGAAGAACAACATCCGCCCGCTTTCCCATCCGCGGGATCGCAAACTCGAACAGGATGTGACCGCGCGCGAGGTCTGACAGGACCGGCTTGAGCAAGCGGATCTGGCCAATCCAGGCGCCGCGCTGCTGGTGCTCGAGGGCGAAGCCATGGTGCTGCACGAGAGTGCCCAAGATGGACGCCTCGTCGGCTTCAAGAAACGCCCCAATTGGAGCGTCGTAATACGCCACGTGCATCAACTTCACCCGAGTTCTTCGCCTGCCTCCCTATGCGTAAGCCATTGATCTGGTTTTTTCTACTGTGTGCGACCGGACTTTCGTGTGCTTTGTGTTATCCCTGACGGACCCGGATCGCCTCAAATAGCCGCCGCAGGACGAAGGACCGCGCGATGCTCACCACCGTGAACACCGCGCCCATCTTCAGGTTCTGCGCCAGTGTCGTGTGCAGCCCAAAGACCGGGAAGATGAGAATCTGCGTCACGACGGCGACGCCGTAGCCGACCGCCACGTTGGCGATGGCCTCGACCAGGGACATGGCCCGGCTCTGCTTCATGCGGCTGCATCCTCGTCCTTCGCAGACAGGTCCAGCCGCTCGGCCTTCACCTGCGCGAAGGTCCGGCCGTCACCGTCGAGGATGGCCTCCTTGCCGGTCTCGGCCTGCCATCGCTCGACGGCGACGTCGACATAGGCCGGGCTGATCTCCATCGCGAAGACGCGCCGACCGTTGGCCTCGCCTGCCATGATCTGCGAGCCGGACCCCGAGAACGGCTCGTAGCAGAGGCCGCCGCGGGCGACGTGCTGGCGCATCGGGATCCCGAAGGCGTCGAGCGGTTTCGGCGTCGGGTGGTCGGGGCGCTCATCCTTGGCGAAGGACGGCATCTCCCAGGTCGAGGGCAGCGTCTGCTCGGCGACCTTCGGCGGGCGGTTCGGGCGGCGCCAGCCCATGAAGCAGGGCTCGTGCTTCCACAGGTAATGCGAGCGAGTCAGAACCCCGCGGTCCTTCACCCAGATGATCTGCTGGTGGACGAAGGCGCCGGCCTTCTCCCAGCAGGCCTCCAGCATCGCCTGGCGGCGGGAGGCGTGCCAGCAGTACCAGGCGGCATCCTGGGTGATCGCCTCGGCAACGGCAGCGGCGATGAAGCCGTCGTAGAGCTCTGCGCCCTGCGAACTGTCGTCCCAGGTGGTGCCGTAGGACGCGGACCAATCCTTGTTGCGGGTCGGATGGTTCGAGCCATCGTAATCGACGAGATACGGCGGGTCCGTCGCGAACAGCACGGCGCGCTCGCCGTTCATCAGACGGCGCACATCGTCATGGTTCGTGCTGTCGCCGCAGACCAGCCGGTGATCGCCGAGGATCCACAGATCGCCCGTGCGCGACGCTGGGTTGCGCGGCGGCTCGGGGATGGTCACCGGAGGCACGGAGCCGCCGGCGCCACCCTCTTCTTCACCGCCTCCGTCCGGATCGAAGGCCAGAAGCTTGTCGAGTTCGCCGTCGGAGAAGCCCACGAGCGACAGGTCGTAGTCGTCCGCGAGCAGGTCCTGCAGCTCGGCCGACAGCAGCGCCTCGTCCCAGCTGCCGAGTTCCGTGAGCTTGTTGTCCGCGATCCGGTAGGCCCGCCGCTGCGCCTCGGTCAGGTGGCCCAGCACGATCACCGGCGCTTCGGTCAGCCCGAGCTGCGTCGCCGCTAGCACGCGCCCGTGGCCCGCGATCAACTCCCCGTCCTCGCCAACGAGGCAGGGCACGGTCCAGCCGAACTCGGCCATGCTGGCGGCGATCTTAGCGACCTGGTCGGGCCCGTGCACCTTCGCGTTCTTCGCATAGGGCTGCAGGCGCGCAAGCGGCCAGGTCTCGATCCGCTCGGGGGCGAAGGCGAGGGTCATGCAAGTTCCTGTCGATGATCGATCGGCATTGGCCGGATGGACTCCGGCGCGGCAGATCCACCGGCTTCCGGCTGGACTCCGGTCTGCCCGGGGTATCCACCCCGAGCGGCCGGTCAGGTTTTTGAATTCACGAGGCTTTCGTGGCATCGCGGCTGGACGCTGGACTCCGGTGGCTTCCCAAAAATCCGGCGCTGTCGCTGGCGAAATGCCGAGCCAAGCCCGCCAGCATACGTTTCGGCCCGGAAAGGAACCGGAAAACAAAAGCTTGGCGGCATGGACCCCGGCTGGACCCCGGAAGCCAGCCGCGGTGTCCACCTCGGGATGAGCGTTGGTTCGTCCGAGCGCACGACCCCGAGTATAGCGTCATTTATACCGTCAGAAGGGTGATCCGTCTCGCCGTCTGGTGTCTCGCCGAAAATTGCCTCACGCGCCCGTCGAGCCTTGACAAGGCTCAGTGCGACGCATGCGCCACCACGAACTTCATCGACCGCTTTCGCGGCACGCGCCTCCCGTTCAACCGCCACACGATCACCGCGATCCCGTACTGCCAGCGCCGGTTCGCGGTGGCGCGGCTGATGCCGAGTTCCCAGCAGATCGGCTTCCACGGCTTCCGGTTCGCCCGGAGCCAGAGCAGGCGCGCATCGGCGGGCTCGAGCCAGCGCAGCCAGAGCAGCGCATCCTCGGCCTGCGTGATGTCGCGCGGGCTGGGCTTGGGCCTGCGGGTTCGGGGCTCCTGGCCGACCTTGTCGGCGAAGCTGTGGAAGTACTCGGGCCAGGCGTTGAAATAGCCCTGCGGCTTCACCTCGGGCAGCGACCGGAACACGTCCGCCGCGCTCTCGAGCCGATCCTCGACTATGGTGGTTGTCCACTCAGACATCGGCCGACTCCCGCGTCTCCACCCTCGGCCCATACAGCTTCTCCCCGAGCTGACGGACCAGCTCGCGCTCTGGCCATGTCAGGCGATGGTCGTCGACGGAGACGGCAAGCACACCTTCGTCATGCCAGCCATCGCGCTTCACCTGGTCGGGATCCCGGCGCGTGCCGCCGTAGCCTTTCGGGTACCACCTCATGCGAGGCCCCCGTTCGTCGCGAGCGCCCAATGGAGGATGGCGATGGCGTCGGCCTCGTTGTCGTCGGCGGGTGAGAACCCTCGTGCTCGCGCCGCGGCGATCATCGCCTCCTTGGGCGCGTTGCCCTTCCCGGTCGCGTGACGTTTGATCGTACCGACCGGAACGCCCTCGTAGGGAACCCCGCGCAGTTCGGCCCACGATGTGAGCGTCGCCATCAGACCGCCGTAAATGTGGGCCGCGTCAGTGCCGGCGTGCCGGCGGACCTCCTCGAACCAGATGGCGGCGATGGGCCCCGACAGCCGGTCGAATTCGGTCAGCCAGTTGGTGAACCGCAGGTAGCGCATGCCACCGCCATCGAAGCGTCCGGGACGAAAGCTGACCGTGCCGCTGGTGATCAGTCCGTCGTGGCTGCGGAGTGCCCAGCCGGTCGTGGTGCCGAGATCGAGGGCGAGAATGCAGGATCGGTAAAGCGCGCCCGGCTCGGGGCGAACGTCCTGCGCGGGGATCGGTGTGTTCATCGTGGAGGCTCACAAGCTGTGGGCCTTCGGCTTTGGTCGCCGCAAGATTTAGCATCCGGCGGTCCTGGGCCAAAGCGAAAACGACGAGGAACGCGACGGCGGGCGGTGATCGACGTTCGATCCGCCCCGGTCCCAACCTCGGAACGCGTGGTTCCAACCTTCGAGGGCGTTGGGACAGACTTTTATCGTTCAAGTTCAATTACTTGACCGGATGCAGTCCCAACCTCGGTGTCCCCAACGGGGGTCCTTCTCTTTTCGTATAGAAAGACATGTTCCCGACCCTTTAAGTTCTCCCACATGAATGTGTAGCAAAAGGTTGGGACCACAGGGTGAGGTTGGGGACACCGTTGTTTTTGAACGGCCTTTCGTGTCCCCAACCCCCTCGGTAGGTTGGGACAGGGTTGGGACCACGGGGAGGTTGGGCCAGCGTACCAGACGCACGCCGGCCGATGTCTGCAGCGCTGCAGAGAAGCCCCGCGATGCTGGCAACGGTGCCGAACGTCGGTTATCCACGGCCGCAGTGGCTCCCGTCGTGCCTCCTTTTCAACGACGGCGATGGTTCGCGAACGATTGAGTTGCCGTCAGTGGATAACTGCTCCGGAAGTTGCGCACGGAGTTCCCCTAGACTGAGCGCTCGACGTCGATCCGACCGAAGTTCTAGGATCATCCCCATCGAGATCGCGACGAGGAGCCCTACCTGCTTTGATCGAAGCCCATCGCACTGATGGTCCCGGTCCTCGATGAGAACGCATAACCGGAAAGCTAGCGCCGAACGCTCTACACAGGTTAAGTCGACGCTGAAGAAGACGTCATTTCCCACCGCCTACATGAGGTAATCAGCGATTTGGCCATAGCAATCGAGCCACCATCAAGAAGCCTCCTGAAGCGTATGGAAGCGAGATTCGCGCTGCAGCAAGACAACTGGGACGATTACAGCTTCAGAACGCTTTACCATTTGCACTTCCGGCATGGCGACGATCCGGAAGACGTAACCTACGTGGGCGGGGTTAAAATCCTACGCAGAGGCCAGAAGGCCGACGGAAAGCGGCAAATTGAAAAACCCTTCAACAAGCTATCAGAGGATTGGATCTCGGTCGGTACCAGCCTCGACTACTATCAGCGGATGAATGAGCTGCCACGTGCCAGACGCAGGACAATCATGAACTCCCTGAACGACGCGGTGGCGCATCCCGAACTTGTTCCACTTTTCGAGGATGAAGACGGGTGGAAGACCTCGCTTTTCCGCGACAATCCCGACTGGCACAACTTCCTCAACGACGCACGCGCGCTCTTCGAGGGCAACTTCTCCGCCCTCGCGGACATCGAGCAGACATTCTCGTACACGCCAGCCGGCGCGGACGAACCGATCGAGTTCGATTTCGGCTCGCCCGAACCTCCCGGCTACTTCGGCCCCTATCGTCGCTTAGGTCCCGGGCGGCGCAGGACGTTGCTCCCCGATCGCATCGTCGTGCTTGTCGGCCGCAACGGATCGGGCAAAAGCACACTGCTATCCCGCCTCGCCCACGTGGCATTCGCTTCGCCGCAGGATAGGGCCACGAAACGGTTGAAGGCATTAGGCACCCTCCAGCCGGCGTCGATCGGCTTCATGCGCGTGATCACTATTTCATACAGCGCCTTCGACAGCTTCACCGTGCCGGGTCTCGACGCCAAGGATCTTTCGCAGACAGCCGAAGACCTAGCCAGTGGCGAGGGCCGATTCGTCTTCTGCGGGCTGCGAGACGTCGTCGCGGAGGCCCGGGCGGACGTCGAGAAGGACGAGGCTGTCAATCTAGATGACGACGGCGATGAGCCGGTTGAGCGGCGGACGACGACCCGGCTCAAACCCGTTGAACAGCTCGCTGACGAGTTTGCGGCGCTGATCGCGCGTATTCGCCGGCAGGAGGGCGTCGAGCTGCTCGAAGCGGCGCTGGAGCCTCTGCTTGGCGACCCATCGTTCGCAGAGCTAGAGGACCAAGTGGGCAGATTGACAGCGCGGAGCAGGTCGGCGCGATCCCTCTTCTTGGGCTGGAGTACAGGCCACAAGATCGCTCTGCACGTCGTGGCCTCGCTTGTAGCGCACGCGCAGCCGCGGTCGCTGGTACTCTTCGATGAACCAGAGGCCCACCTTCATCCACCACTGATGGCGGCGCTGATGCATTCGGTGCGCATCGTGCTGAACGAATTGAACGCCCTGTGCGTCGTTGCCACGCACTCGCCGGTGCTTCTTCAAGAAACGCTCTCGCGCCACGTCAGGCGAATACGCAGGACGGGCAAATCACTTGAGATTAGGCAGCCCGGTCTCGAGACGTTCGGCGAAAACGTGGGTGTCCTCACGTACGACACGTTCGGGCTCACGGCATCCAGCACAGACTTTCACAAGGTTCTGGACCTACTCGTCGAGGGCTGCGACTCGATCGAGGAAGTAGATGCCCTGTTCGATCCCGGACTCAGCGCCCAGGCCCGGGCCTATGTCCTCACGCAGTTCGCGCGCAAGGGATGAGGAACTTGCCGGAACCCACCCGGAACAGCGAACGGGCCGACCTGAGGAAGGCCGTGCGCGAATACCGGTATCGCGGGCAGACTTTCGGCCACGCTATCACCGACAACGAGGTGGAAGAGGTCGTGGCTCTCTATGACCTCTACGAACAGGGCCGGGGCGCACCCTGCGCGGAACTCAAGGGGCCCGACCTGCCCGACTCGCTGCGCGAGACGATCCATGCCGCCTACGCGAAGACCCAGCTTGGACGTACACTGCAGCCTTTGCGTGAAATGCTCTTCAAGGGCGTGGATCTCTGCCCGGTCTGCGGCATCGATCCGGCTACCGAACTCGACCACCATCTGCCCCAGTCGGAATTCAAACCGCTTGCGATCCACTGTCGAAATCTCGTGCCGATGTGCCACGCCTGCAACCATGCCAAGCTGGCCGGCTTCGACGAAGACGGTGAGGGCTTTCTCCACCCCTACTATGACCTGCTGCCGGACCTAGACTTCCTGATTGCGACCGTCGACATTGATGGACCAATCTTGGTCGTTTCCTTCGGGATCGACCCAGCGGCGGCGCTACCAGCCGGCTTCGCCGACAGGCTCACCGCTGGGATGGAGACGCTGAAGCTGGAGGCGAGATATCAGCAAGAGGTGAACACCTACGTCGCCTCACACGCGGCGGCTTTGCACTTGGCGCATCGCGCTGAGGGCCAAGTCGGAGTTCGGCGAACGCTGCGGCTCCAGGCCCGCTACGAAACTATAGCGTTCCATCGAAACCATTGGCGGCCTGCCCTACTGCGCGCGCTCTGCGCACATGACGGGTTCACTGATGGAGGGTTCGCGGCAGTTCTGCCGATCCAGAACGACATGCTTAATGACTTGGACGGTTGACCCAAAGGGCACCTACAGCCAACGGTTGAATAATCGCAACCGAACCACAAGATCGGCGCGCGAAACGGACGCAGTCCCTGGCCGCTCGAGCGGCCACAAGGGCCGTGATGGATGCCTACGTGGACTGCCGCCGATACCGCCACTCCCGCGGCGCCTCGCGCCCACCCTCGTCGCGGCGTCGGTACCGCTCCCAGCCGTTCGCCTTGAGGTAGGCCGAGACGCGCATCTGGTCGCCGCGGGTCCAGCGTGCAGGTTCGAGCCCGATCGCTTCCTCGAGGATCTCGCCGACCGACACGTCGACAAGCGGCTCGGGGCGCGGCACGCTCTCGGTGCGGGAGTTGCCGTAGTCGGGGAAGCCGTCGGAAAGGGTGCGGATCTCGTGCGTCAGCCAGTGCTCGATCAGGTCGTCCCAGGCGTCGGACTGGTAGCGGCGGTCCTGTTCCTCGCGGGCTTCCGCCAGCAGCGCCGGATCGTCGATCCACCAGATCGCGCCGGCGCGGAAGCGGTGGACGGCCTCGGCCCAGAGCTGGTCCCGGTCGCCCGCGAGCGCCGCGATATCGATTGCACCGCAGCGAAGCGGCCAGAAGCGGCGGTTGCCGGTCTCGTCGCGCAGATAGGTGTCGGGGTTCACGGTGCCGGCGAAGACGCACTGGCGCGGCACCTCGACGGTATAGCGCCCATACGGCGGTCGGAAGCGGTCGGTGGTGCGGGTCAGGAAGGCCTTGATGCGGGATACCTCGGCACGGCCGATGGCGTCGAGTTCGGCAATCTCCACGATCCAGACACCCTGCATGTGCAGCGCCGCGTCCTTCGAGCCGAGTTCCGGCAGCTCGTCGGTGAACCATTCCTCGCCGGCGAGCACCTTGATCGCGGTGGATTTGCGCGCGCCCTGCGGCCCCTCGAGGATCAGCATGTGGTCCGCCTTCACGCCGGGCCGGTATATGCGGGCGACGGCCGAGATCAGCCAGAGCGCACCGATGGTGTGATGGAACGCCGTCGGCTCCGCGCCGAGATGGGCGCTGGTCCACGTCTCGATCCGGGGCGTGCCGTCCCATTTCAGGGTGTCGAGCCAGTCGCGGACGGGATGGATGCGCAGCTCGCGGGCGACGGCGCCGACAGCGCGGCTCACGACCACCGGGGCGACGTTGATGCCGCGGAGCTGCAACCACTCGGCGGTGCGGATGTCGTCGGCGTCCTCCCATGGACGCGGAAGGGGGGCGATTCCGGCGTCCCACGGCAGCGGCTGGCGCACCACGATCTCCTGCCCGAACTCATCGAAGGCGAGCACGCCGGCAAAGGCCGGATCGGAGGTCAGTGCGACGATGACGTTGGCTTCGTTTCGCTCGGGCGCACCCGCGAGGTCGAGCCGCAGGCGCCTGAACCAGGAAGGCTTCGGGATCGGCGCGTTTGGATCGCCGGTGGCGTTCACGCGGCGGCGGAGCTCGGCAAGCTGCTGCGTCAGGACCGACATGCCGATCCCGGTCGCGGACTTGATCCGCGCGATGACCTGCCGTTCGGGCAGCGGGTCGAGCCTTGCCAGCGCGATGCGCCCGAGCAGCGTGGACAGGGCTTCGAACTCGGGCGGATTGGTCAGCGCCTCGGCAGCGGCGATCAGGGTCGCGGGATCGTCTGCGGAGGCGACGACGGGTGTGACCGTTTCGGGGTCGACCGTATCTCCGGCCTGCGGCTCGGCTGCGGTATCTGTCTCGTGCGCGTAATCCTCGGCGCGAGCGCCGCGCTGCAGGTCGTCGTTGAAGTCGTCGCCGTGGAGCGGCGCGACGATTTCGTTCGGGATGTCGGCCCGGTTCAGGCGGTCCGAGAGCGTCGCAGCCGCCTGGCGCCCGGCGTCCCCCGCATCGGCGTAGATGGTGACGCGCCGGGTGCCCTCGGGCCACTGGAACCGCGCCAGACCGTCGGCCGACAGCGCCGCCCAGACCGACATGCCGAAGAGCGCGTGCGCGGCCAGCGCCGTCTCGATCCCCTCGGCGATGCCGATTTGACCATCCTCCGGCATCGGGAACAGCCGGACCACGGCATCCTTCACGCTGCCCAGCATCTTCTTGCCCGGAGGCGCCTTGGCGCTGCCGTCGTCGAGCAGGAACGTGCGATGGATACCCGGCGCGCGCTCCCCGTCCGGCAGCCGCAGGATCGCGATCAGACCGGGCCAGCCGCGGCAGCTGTCGAAGTCGGGAAGGTCGGGGTGGAACAGCAGGTCTGGCGATCCAGGATCCGACAGCCCGCGGGCGCGCAGGTAGGTTTCGCCTGGCGTGCCCGCGAGCGGTACCGCCCCGCCGACAAGACGCGCGATCTCGGCCGAATGGTCCGGGCGTGCGCGCATGGTCGACGACGGCGCTGACCGCGGCGCGGGATGGTCTATCCCCGCCAACCGCGCCGCCTCGTCGAAGAGCGCGCCGTCGCAGAGCCCTGTCGCCTGCGCGATCAGGTCGATGGGACCGGCCCGCTCGCCGGTGGCGTAGTCGAAGCCCCAGCCGGCATAGGGTCCGTCGAGGTGGATGGTGCACGACCCTTCCTTGCGCGGTGGGCGCCCGGAGAGGTCTGCGCAGCGCAAGGATCGACGGTCCCGCGCAAGCCGGGCCTCGGGGAAGAGCCTCGGCAGCCAGTCCGCCGCGGTGCAGGCCAGCCGCTCCTTCACCGCCGCGAGATCGTGCCGGGTCTTCGGGACCGCGATGTCGTTGAGATCGATCATCGCGCCCCTCAGGCCAGGAGGACGAGACCGCGCTCGGCCCGGGTGATCGCGGTGTAAAGCCAGCGGCGCCGGTCGATCTCGCTGCGACCCAGCCCGTCGTCCCAGACGATCACGTTCTCCCACTGCGAGCCCTGCGCCTTGTGCGCCGTGATCGCCCAGCCAAAGGTCGCCTCGGTCAGCAGGCGCTTGTCCTTGTAGTCGCGGTCGTGGCGCTTGTCGTCATAGGCGACGTGGTCCTCGAAATGCCCCTTGTAGATGCGCAGCCGGCCCGGCCGCCCGTCCTCATAGGGCTCGCCGATGCGGCGGCCGTCCTCGTCATGGACGACGGCCGAGAAGTAGAGGCTGCCCTCGTCGACGATGTCCTCGAGCGTCACGAACATGCCGTTGATCAGTCCCAGATCGTTCTGGTTCTTCAGGCAGATGATCTTCTCGGCCGGTCCCGTGGGCAGCCAGCTCCCGCCGAGACCGGCCGCCGCACGCATGGCGTTGTTGATCTGCAGCCGCGTGGCGTTCAGGCCGCAGATCAGCTGGCCGCCGCGCAGCGCCTGTTCCGGCGTGATGTCGCCCTTGCGGAGCTTCGCGACATGGTCGTCGTAGACGCCGAAGCCGATGGGCCGTCCCTCGCGCGCCATGGTGGCGAGACGGATGATCGCACTCTCGGCCGCCTGGCGGTGGATCTCGGTCAGCATCACGTCCGGCTCGTCGCGGGTGAAGGCGCCTTCGCCGCGGATCGGCGGCAGCTGGCCGGGATCGCCGAGCACGAGGATCGGCTTGCCGAAGCTCATCAGATCGCGCGCCATCTCCTCGCCGACCATCGACACCTCGTCGAGCACGATGGACGTGTCGCGGTTTGATGCCGCTCCTTTGATAGCATTTACTGCAACAAAGGAGACGAACTATGGGCACAGGAAG
>NZ_JAGISH010000020.1 GCF_017813235.1 Sagittula salina | reverse complement strand
CCGACGTTGCGCCGTTCTGCGTCACGGTGCCGGTGATGTTGGCGCCGATGTCCGCGTTGGTCGAGGCCGTCACGAGGTTGCCGGTCAGCGCCGCGTTCTGGTCATAGACCCCAGCCGCCGCCACGGTCACATCCGACGACAGCGCCGCATTGATGGTCAGCGTACCCGCGTCGATGGTCGTGCCACCGGAAACGGAGGACGCGCCGTCCACCGTCAGCGTCGCGCCGGCGTTGGTGTTCTGCACGAGGCTGCCGGTCACCGCTCCGGCCAGCGTCGCCGTGCCGGTGTTGGTGATCGTCTGCCCGCCCAGCACGGCGGCGTTGATATCCAGCGTGCCCGCGTTGCTCGAAGCCGCGCCCAGTGTCGTGGCCGCGTTGATCTCAAGCTCGCCGCCCGCGACGGCAAAGCCCGACGTCATCGTCGTCGCCGCCCCGGTCCGGAAGATCCCGTCGTTGATCGTCACCAGCCCCGAAATGGTGGAGGCGCCATCGACATCCGTCACCGACGTTGCGCCGTTCTGCGTCACGGTGCCGGTGATGTTGGCGCCGATATCCGCGTTGGTCGAGGCCGTCACGAGGTTGCCGGTCAGCGCCGCGTTCTGGTCATAGACCCCAGCCGCCGCCACGGTCACATCCGACGACAGCGCCGCATTGATGGTCAGCGTACCCACGTCGATGGTCGTGCCACCGGAAACGGAGGACGCGCCGTCCACGGTGATCGTGCCCGCCGCAGTCTGGCCCAACGTACCGCCGATGTCGCCCGCCAGCGTGTTCAGGGCGCTGGTGCCGCCCTGGGTCACGTTGCCGGTGACTTCGGCCGTGCCGCCGAGACCGCCGTTGATGTCGAAGAAATCCGTGCCGGCGATCGTGACATTGCCCGCCACCTGCCCGTCGATCTCAAGCTCTCCGCCCGCGCCGGTCATCGCCACCGTCGCCGCCGTCAGCACCGCGCCGGACGCGATATCCACCGCCGGGGTCGCGCCATTCGCGGTGGAGGTCGAGGTCAGCGTACCGCCGTTCAGACTCAGCGAGCCAGCGTTGACGATCACCTGCCCCGCGCCGGTGTTGCTCAGGTCGTCGTTGCCCACGGCCGCGACTGTCCCCGCCGTCACGGTGATGGTGCCGGAGTTGGTGATCTGCGGGCTCGCCCCGCCGCCGTCCAGCGTGCCGCCATCGGCAAAGGTCACGCTGCCGGTGTTGTCCAGCGTTCCCGCCGCCTGCAGCGTACCTCCGGTGCCGAAGCTGACCGTTCCGCTGTTCGCCAGTCCCGCCGCGGAGGACAGCGTGCCCCCGGTGCCGAAGGCCAGCGTCGTGGCGTTCGACAACGCGCCCGTGTCGGAGGAGATCGTCACCCCGTTGCCCAGCACCGCCGTGGCGCCCGCGTCGATCTGCATCGTGCCCGCGTTGAAGGTCGTGCCATCCGCCATGTCAAGCGTCGCCGCGGCAAATACCTGCGCCCCGTTCGTCACGTCGAGACCCGCGTTCAGGTCCAGCGTGCCGTCCGCGACGCTCGCCGTGTTGCCGATCACACTGGTGCCGTCCACGGTCAGTGTCGCGCTGGTACCTGCCGCCATCGACAGCGTCCCGCCGACGTCGCCCGCCAGCGTCGAGGTCCCGGTAGCGGAGGCATCCAGCGTCAGGTTGCCGGTGATCTCCACCGAGGCATCGCCGGAGGTGCCGTTGATATCCATCGTGCCGTCGTTCGACAGCAGCACGTCTCCGACGACGCTGCCGCTGTCGGCAACCGTCAGCGTACCGCCGGTGCCTGCGTTGCCCACGGTCACGGCCCCGCCCGTCGCGGTGTAGCTCGCGCCCGCCAGGACGTTCAGCGCGCCGCCCGCGTCGACAAAGGTCGTCCCCGTCGATTGCGCCGCGCCGTCGACGTTCACCGCACCTGCACCGGTCATTGCCAGACCGCCGACGGTGCCCGCCAGCGTCGAGGTGCCCGTCCCGGCAGCCGTCACGGCCCCCGTGGCGCCGCCCGCGTTGATATCGAAGCTCGCCGTGCCATTCGTGGTCAGCCCGCCGGTCAGCGTGCCGTCAACCACGACCGCGCCGCCGCCGGTGCTGCCGGCCTCCACGTCGCTGGTCAGGTTCCCCGCCGCCGCGATGGTCAGCGTGCCGCCGTCCACGGTCGCGGGACCTCCGCCCACCGTCACCGCGCCATCCACGGTCACGCCACCGGCGTTGATGTCGAGCGCGCCGACATTGCCCGCGAGCGTCGAGGTCGTGGCGGTCGAGTCGTGGGTCAGCGTGCCGGTGATCGCCCCGCCTGCGTTCAGGTCGATCACGCCATTTCCCGCGCCGGTGGAGACCATGTTGACGTTACCGTCAAGCGTACCCGAAGACACGATCGTGCCGGCGGAGGAGTTCAGTGTCACGAAGTCGAGCGTCGATCCCGCGCCGACACTGATCGCCGTGGCCGAAGCGCTTTCGTTTGTCAGCGTGGCGATGCCGTTGACCGTGGTGGCGTTCACCAACAGAAGCTGGCCGTCGTCGAAACCGCTGGTCGTCGCGCTGAGGTTGTCGAAATCGTCGTCGCCGCCGGGCGTGCCGTCGCCCATGGTCACGGTGCCGCCGCCATCGGCGGTGATCGCGCCCGCGTTGAGGATTGTGCCGACGCCGTTTTCATCGTCATCGGCGTCGAACTCGATCGCGCCGCCGCCGGTGTTGAACGTCACAGTCGCGCCAGAGGCACCCAGGCCGACTTCGATGTTGCCGTTGTCGTTCAGCGTGTCGCCGTTGTTGTAGATCGCTGCGCCATTGATGACCGTGGTGTTGGTCGTTCCGACGATGGCATGACCGGTCACGCCGTCGGTCTGGAACACGCCGCCCGACTGCACGGTCAGGCTGTTGTAGCTCAGGTCCCCGGTCACCGTTACCGTCTGACCGGCATCGACGGTCAGGGTCCCGGATACCGTACCCTGCACGCTGCCGCCCGATCCGCCGAAGGCCACGTTGCTGTTCAGCTGCTGCCCCGAGGCGACGTTCAGCCCGCCGTCGTTGATCGTGGTCGTGCCCGAAATCGTCGAGGTCGTATTGACGTTCAGCGTGCCACCCGTGTTCTGGGTAAAGTTGGCGCTGACCGTCGCCCCCGACAGGTTCACCGTGCCCGCGCTGACGATCGTACCCATCGTCGGCGTGCCGGTGGTGTCCTGCTGCACGGTCAGCGTGGTACCGGTGACGTTCAGCGTCCCACCCGCAACCGACACGACGCCCGCGCCGCCGGTGTTCAACGCCACCGCGCTGCCACTCACGTCCAGCGTGCCGCCGGTGTTGATGGTGATGCCCTCGTCGCCGGAACCGTCGGAATCCGCCGTCAGCGTACCACCGGCCGAAAAGGTCAGCGATCCGCCGTTGTTGACGTTGATCGCGCCCGCATCTGTGATCGAGAAGCCCCCCGGTGCGTTCAGGGCGAACCCGAGGTTGAAGGTATTGCCCGTGCCGACAAACCCCGACCCTGTTCCCAGCGTGAAGGAGCCGCCATTCAGGTTGAAGGTCCCGGCCTGCAAGGTCGCGCCCGCGCCCAGCGTCAGCGCCCCTGCGTTGATCTCGAAGGTGTCCGTCACAATACCGGTGGTGCCCGCCCCGACCGTGACCCCGACCGCGCCCGCGTTTTGGGTAAAGCTTCCGTCCACCGTCGCGGCGGAGATATCGGCGCTTCCGGTGTTGGTGACATTGCCCGCGATGGTGCCATTCAGATCCAGCGTGCCACTGTTCGCCAGCCCGCCCGAGGCCGTCAGCGTCGTGCCGCTGGCAACCGTCAGCGTGCCTGCGCTGCTGGATGCATTGGTCAGTACGTGGCTGCCATCACCGGTATAGGCGATGGTCCCCGCCGTGTTGGTCAGCGTGCCGATCTGCGTGCCGAAGGTGCCGCTGGTGGCGGTGATCGTCGTCACCGCGGCGCCGTTGTTCTGGGACAGGGTACCGCTCACCCCATCGGTGCCGGTGCCGCCGCCGATGGTGTTGCCCGTGGCCGAGCTGGTGATGGCAACATCGCCCGTCACCATCCCGTTCAGGGCCAATTGCCCGGTGCCCGAGATCGTGGCACCGCTGGTCGCCGTCAGGGTCGCGCCGTCATCAACCTGCAGGCTGCCGCCGGAAACCGCGATCGCATGGTCCACCGTCGAAGCAGACTGCACCTGCGTCAGGCCCGCCGTCTGGTCGATCCCTGCCAAGAGCCGCCCGTTCAGGTTCACCGTGCCGCTGTTGTTGATGTCGTATGCTGTGACAGAGTTGCCGAAATCGGCCCCCACGTTCAATGTGCCGCTGTTCGTCACGTCCGCCCCGATGGAGGTGACCCCGTTGACGTTCACGGTGCCGCCGCTCGCGTTGGTCAGCGTGCCCAGGCTGGCGAAGTTCGCCGTCCCCGCCCCGGTGACGGTCACCGTGCCGCCCTGGTTGTTCATGCCATTGACGAAACCGCCGCGGTTCAACTCGACCGTGGCATTGACGTTGGTAACCGTCATGTTGTCGACATAGGCCGCGTTCGTGCCGTCGCCGACGCTGTGGGTGACCGTGTTCGTCCCGCCCAGCGAAACCCCGCCCAAAAGCTGTCCGTCCACGCCAAGCACCGCGCCGCCCGAAACGCTCAGGCCGCCGGTCGCGGTCAGGCTGCCGCCTGTCGCAACATCAAGGGTGCCAGCCGTCACGCTGGCCGCGTTGGTCACGCCGACGCTGCCGCCCACGGTCGTCGCGCCGCCGCTCTGGCCAAAGGTCGTGACGGTACCGCCGTTCAGCGCCGCCTCGCCCGCGGTCACACTCAGCGAGGACATGGTTCCGCCGCTCATCGTCACGTCGGTGCCGCCGCCGGTCACCCCGTTCAGTGCGACGGTCGCCATCTCGCCGCTGGTCAGCACCAGCGCGCCGCCACCCGAAACTGTTGTCGTGCCGCCGATCTCCGTGCCGCCGCCGTTGGCCCCGGCCACTTGCAGCGTACCACCGGTCACTGTCGTGCCGCCGGTGTATCCCATGACCGAGGTGACGGTGGTCGTACCTGTCCCCGACCGCGTCAATCCGCCGGTCCCGGTCACGGCCCCCGCGATTGTCCCGGAGGCGCTGCCACCGATGGTCACCCCGTTCGCACCCAGCGACACGGCTCCAAGGCCGCCGAGCGACAGGCTGCCCACCGTCTCGTTCGCTCCGAGGTTCAGACGCCCGTTGCCAACCGACACGCTGGCCGTATCGGAAATGGCGCTGCCTCCGTTCGCATTCACGACGCCGTCCATGTTCAGCGTCAGATCTCCCGCGGTCGATCCGTTGATGGTCAACGTGGCGGTGGACGTCGTGATACCGTCCCCGACGGTGAATCCGCCAGTGGTGGCGGTCAGTGTCTGCCCGGCGTTCACCGTCATCGTGCCGGCATCCAGCTGGACCGTTCCGGCGTTGGTCGACCCGCTGACCGTGGTGGTGCCCATGGACTGGCGGTATGTCCCGGTCACCGACCCACTCAGGTCCGTGGACCCGCTGGAAATAACCGCTCCGTCGACGGTCCCGTTGATCGTCGCCGTGCCGCTGGAGTTCACATCGCCGGTGACCGTGCCGTCCACCGTCAGCGTGCCGGTGTTGATCAGGTCCTGCCCGCCCGCCGTATTCAGCGCGGAGACATCCAGCGTATAGCCCGATGCCACTGTCACCGTGCCGTTCGTTGTGTTGCGCAAAGCGTTCGCGGTGCCACCGGTCGTTACCGTCACGGTGCCGCCCGCGCCGCCCGACAGGTTGAAACCGCCGTCGTTCGTCAGATCGTCGCCCGATCCGTCGCTGTCGACGGTCAGCGTGGCACTACCGGCAAAGCCCATGCTGCCACCGGTTTCGGTCTCGATGGCGTCGATGGCCGAAAGCGTGGCGCCGTCACCGAAGCTTACCGTGCCGGAGTTCAGGAAACTGTTGTGGTCGGCAAAGGTCCCGTCGGTGCCCGGCACGTTCAGCGCCAGCGTGGCGCCGTCAGCCAGATTCAGCGCGGCGTTGTTGTCAAAGGAGGACGCATTCAGCGTCTGGCCCGCGGCAATGTTGACGGTGCCGTTGTTCTCTACGTCGAAGACAGCGTTCGACGGATCGCCCGCCGTCGATGTGGTGCCGACCGCCATGATTCCCGAGGCTTCGACCAGCACATCAAGCGACGTCGTGGCCGAGGTGAAGTTCGTGGTACCGCCGGTGATGGTGAACCGCGTGGACGGCAGGCCGGTGACCGTCCCCGTCACGGTGCCGCCGCTCGACACGTAGTTGTCCAGGGCCAGATTCAGTACCCGCGTGCCCGCGCCGCCGTTCAGATCGCCGGAATGGGTGAAGGTACCCGTGGTGTTTGTCAGCGTCACGGTGGTGCCGTCCACGCTGGCGGTATTGGTGATGGCCCCGGACTGCGCCACGTTGCCATCGACAGAGATATCGCCCGTCAGGTTCAGTTCGCCGGTCAGCGTCATGTTGCCGCTCACGGCCGCCCCGCCGCCCATGGTCAGCGTTCCGCCGGCATTCACCGTAACGTCGCCGGTCACCGTGCCGCCGAGGATCTGGCTCGTGGTG
The DNA here is from genome assembly GCF_017813235.1 of Sagittula salina. Lineage (GTDB taxonomy): Bacteria > Pseudomonadota > Alphaproteobacteria > Rhodobacterales > Rhodobacteraceae > Sagittula > Sagittula salina. Next base: position 48,580 of record NZ_JAGISH010000020.1, on the reverse strand, counting down.
CCGGAGATATCGAGGTTGGCGTTGACGGCACCCGCGCTCAGCAACGAGGCGGTCGAAGCAACAGTCAGTGTCCCCGCCGGGGTCGGCAGGATCGGCAGTCCGGTGGACACAGTCAGCGTGCCGCCGGACTTCACGTCCAGAACGGAACTCCCGGACACACCCATCGTTGCGGCGTTCCACCCCAGCGTGCCACCGTTCGACACCTCCAGCGTTCCGGTGGTGTGCGCGATGGATGTGGTGATCAGCGTCTGCCCCACGGCTGTGGTGCCGCCCTGCACGTTGATCGTGCCGCTGTAGCTGCCGCCAGCAAGTTCGGTCCGCCCGGCGGTGGTGGTTACATCACCAAAGGTTCCCCCGGCCAGCCGCAGGAGGCCAAGTCCCGCGTTGGTGGTGCTGCCAGTGTTGCCACTGTTCAGGATGATCGTGCCACCGTTATCGGAGGCCGGCGCACCGGCTGTGCGCGTCCCTCCCATGGTCCCCACGGTCAGGTTTGCGCTGATGCTGCTGTTTATGGTTGCCGTGGCTCCGGTGTCCGCCGTCATGCCGTTGGCCACCTGGAAGGCATCGCCGAGGACGGTGAAATCGTTACTGAACAGCACCGTGTTGGCGTTGGGTGTGCCGTTGACATTGTCGACCGTCACCGTACCTGTCGCGCCCTCGAAAGTAACGTCGTCCAGATTCGCGAAAATATCGTCGGCAAGGGGAATTGTCACATTCAGGAAATTGAACGGTGCTTGATTAACGGCCCAGACCCCGCTGCCCCCGTTGCCCGCGGTGTCGGTCGTGTTGTTGATCGTGCCGGGATCCCAACGCAGGTCGAAGCTCTGCGCCCCCGCCCCGCTGCCAATTACCAGTGCCGTACCGCAGGCCAGTACAAAGATCAGTTCCGTGGCGCGCCCCAGCCGGCAATGACCGGTGAGCGACCGCTGGCGAATTCCAACCTGGTGGCGAGAGGTGACGGTATCAAACATGGCGTCAGACTTTCCTTGTTCGGCGAGGAGTTGCGGACCCGCTCGGTGTAATGCATGCGACAGGGGCGTTCGGCGAAACAGGCACTCGGGCAACACCGACCCAAAGGTCGTATTGCTGCGAGGACTGCTTCCGGCTGCAGGCGCGTTCCGGCAAAATTGGACACCCGTTGCATTGGTAAATATATCTTTTGAAGGTATGCGGGTCCGGACCTGCTGCTGTCAAAAACTTTCGAAAGAGTTAATGGAATAAACGCAGGTTGGGTGTGGCCCTTTGGCCGATCCTGCACGGTGCCTGCCCTGGCGGCCTGCCGGATCCGCAGATGTCGCGGTCGGGGGCGTCCAGATGACGACATGTGGAGGACACCTGGACCACATCTGAACGGCATTGGGAAAAAATGCTTGTGCGAATCCGGGGTTGCGGGCATTTACTTACGAAATTGAGCGAAAAATACGCCGCGCGGCGTAACTAACGCTTCGGAACCGGCGCAACAGACCGCCGGACGGGGCGCTGGGTTCTGGAGCTGAATGCGCAGGTGGCTATCATGGCGGTTATCATGGCAGCCTCGGAGCTTCCGGCAACAAAGCATCCAGCCAGATGGCGGCGCGGCACGAATGAGGGCAGAGGGCGGTGGCACACGTCAAGCAGAGGATCGACCTTCTGGTCGGCGATCACGCACAGAAGCTGTCGGAACGGCTTCAGGCGCATCGGGAACAGCTGTTCCCGCCGCACGCGCGCAAGTCGCTGCGCAAGTTCACCTCCGGTGAGGTCGCCAAGCTGCTGGGCGTAAAGGACGCCTACCTCCGTAAACTCAGCCTCGACGGCAAGGGCCCGCAGCCCGAGACCGGCCCGGGCGGGCGCAGGCTGTATTCCCCGCAGGAAATCCTCGATCTGCGGCACCTGCTGGAAAAAGGCGCCAAGGCACCGGGAACCTATCTGCCGGGGCGCAGGGTCTCCGCCACCGGAAGCCGGGAAGGGTCCCCCGACCACCTTCAGGTAATCTCTGTCATCAATTTCAAGGGCGGCTCGGGCAAGACCACCACCGCCGCACACCTGGCGCAGAAACTGGCGCTGGACGGCTACCGCACGCTGGTGGTGGACCTTGACCCGCAGGCATCGCTGTCGGCGTTACACGGTTACCAGCCGGAGTTCGACCTGCTCGATGGTGGCACGCTGTATGACGCAATCCGCTACGACGACCCGGTGCCGTTGAGCGCGGTGATCCAGAAGACGTATTTCCCCAACCTCGATATCGTGCCGGGCAACCTCGACCTCATGGAGTTCGAGCACGAAACCCCGCGCGCACTGGTCGGTGGCGGCGGCGAGATGTTCTTTACCCGTGTCGGCAACAAGCTGGCGGAAGTGGCGGACGATTACGACGTCGTGGTCTTTGACTGCCCGCCGCAGCTGGGCTTCCTAACCATGTCGGCGCTGTCTGCGGCAACGGCGGTTCTGGTGACGGTGCATCCGCAGATGCTCGATGTCATGTCCATGTGCCAGTTCCTGCTGATGACCTCGAACCTGCTGGGCGTGGTGGCCGAGGCGGGCGGCGACATGTCCTACGACTGGCTGCGCTACGTGGTGACCCGCTACGAACCCGGCGACGGGCCGCAGAACCAGATGGTCAGCTTCATGCGCGCCATGTTCGGGGAGCACGTTCTGAACCACCCGGTGCTGAAATCCACCGCAATTTCCGACGCGGGGCTGACGAAACAGACGCTGTACGAGGTCGAGCGCAGCCAGTTCACGCGGGCGACCTACGACCGGGCAATGGAAAGCCTGAACCTGGTCAACGAGGAGATCGAAGGGCTGATTCAGGCGGCCTGGGGTCGCTGAAGGAGGGGACGATGGCACGCAAGAACCTTTTGGCCGGGCTGATGGACGAAGCCAAGGCAGCGTCTTCGGAGGAAAAGCCCCGCGCGGAGCCGCGCTATTCCAAGGGCGCCATCGGTGCGGTCAGCCAGCAGATCGCGGAATTGAAGGCGCGCTCTGTCATGGAACTGGCCGCCGATGCGATCCGGGCAGGCGGCCTGGAAGACCGGCTGGAACAGGACGAGGCCTCGCACCGTGCGCTGATGGCCTCGCTCAGCGAATACGGTCAACAGGTGCCGGTTCTGGTACGCCCCGACCCGGAAGAGGAAGGCACCTACCAGATCGTCTACGGGCGGCGGCGCGTGGCCGCGCTGCGCGACCTCGGCCTGCCGGTAAAGGCGCTGATCCGCGATCTCGACGACGCGGCGGCGATCATGGCGCAGGGGCAGGAGAACTCTGCCCGGCGCGATCTTTCCTTTATCGAGCGGGTGAATTTCGCGCGCCAGATGGTCGCGGCGGGCTACGAACGGAAGGCAATCGCGGATGCTCTGTCTACCGACAAGACATTGATTTCCCGGATGCTTTCTGTGGCGGATACGGTCCCCGTCTCGGTCATCGAACGCATCGGAGCGGCACCGGGCATCGGGCGCGACCGCTGGCTGGCCTTCGCCAGGGCCTGGGAGGCGACTGGCTGGGACGAGGTGACCGGCGTGCGCATGGTGGAATCGATGGACGCGCCCACCTCTGACGCGCGGTTCGACGCCCTGATGGCCTGGATGGAAAAGCACCATACCGGCCGCGTCACCGCCGCGCCGAAGGCCGTGAAGCCGCTGCAGACATTCCATCAGGCTGCGCCGGGGAAGCTTCTGGCAAAGGTGACCCGCGGCAAGGAGCGCATGAAGATCGAGGTTCAGGTGAAGAACGCGGAGGGGTTCGACCTCTGGCTTGAGCAGAACCTCGAAGAAATTTTTCGCGACTACAAGTCCCGCAAGGACGATAGCGCGGAGTGAGCGAGGCCCCTGCCCCAGCGGTGGAGGTCTGACAGGAAGAGCAGTGGAAAAGGAGGCACGCGAAGGCAGACAGTAAAAGAAAAGCCCCCCAAGACGCAGTCCCGGAAGGCTTCCCTCTGATGTAGCAATCTCAGGATAGCCGGGCAAGTTGACAGCTGTCAACAGCTGCCGATTCGGCGGGCGGGAAATCTTTTGCGATTTGTCCCGTGACAGGATCATGGAAAGATTGACAGTGACGCCCTTTGGGCGGCAGGCGATGACGGCTGGGCTGCTGGCATCGCAAGCGGCGGCCTGTGCGCCCGCCGAGTGGAAAAGCGTAGGTAAGTGGGAAATCTTCCGCGCACTCCGTACCGGACGGCTGGCCTGGGGCGTGAGCGACCGCGATTTGACCGTGCTGAACGCGCTACTCACGTTTCTGCCGGCGGATCGGCTGGAGGATGACGCCGCGCTCGTGGTCTACCCATCGAACCGCGTGCTTGCCGAAAGGGCGCATGGCATGGCAGAAAGCACGCTACGCCGACATCTGGCTGCGCTGGTGAAGACCGGGCTGATCTGCCGCCATGACAGCCCGAACGGCAAGCGCTACGCGCGGCGGAACCGGGCAGGCGAGGTCATTTCCGCCTTTGGCTTTGACCTCCGGCCGCTACTGGTCCGCGCGCCTGAAATCGTTACCGCAGCGGAAAGCGCGCAAGCGGAGGCCGAGACATTACGCCTTTTGCGGGAGCGTGTGGTTCTCGCCTGCCGCGATGCGGTGAAGCTTCTCCTCCATGGGCGCGACGCGGGGCTGCCGGGAACATGGGACGCTTGGGACGATGCCCTGCGACTGATCCAGCGTGCCCTCCGGCGCAAGCTCGACAGGAATAACCTCGCGGCACTGGAAACCGCGACCCGCGACGTTCTGGAAGCGGTCACAAGCGCCCTTACGTCAGCAGACGAAACGGTGGAAAACGCAGTGAGACCACAGATTGACACGGTGAAAGTGAGCGGCAGGGACGCCGAAAATGAGCGGCACCTACAGAATTCAGATAAAGATAACCTTGAATCTGAACCCGGCTGTGAACACCACGTGCAAGAGCACGTGATTGACAAGCCCAGAGCCAAGATACCACCGGTCCCCCTGCCTCTCATCCTGACAGCCTGCCCCGATATAGCGTCTTTCAGTCCGGGCTCCATCAAGGACTGGCCCGACCTGATTGCCGCCGGAGAACGGCTGCACCGAATGCTCGGCATCGACGGGACGGTGTGGCGCAGCGCTCTCCGGGTGATGGGAGCCTGTGACGCAGCCGTTACGTTGGCCTGCATGGTACAGCGGGCCGGGCAGATCCAATCCCCCGGCGCCTATCTCCGTAGCCTGACGCTCAAGGCCGCGAACGGGGCGTTTTCCACTGGCCCGATGGTGATGGCGTTGTTGAATACAAAGGCGGGGCAGGCGGCTTGATCCTGCCCGCTGTCACCTGCGGGACACGCCATAGGAGATCACTCAGACGGGTGCAGGGCCGCAAGCCCTTCACGCAAGCCCTCCATGGAGAAACGGAACACGATCGGATCCATTCCCAGCCGGGGGCGGAAGCTGCCGAGAACCGCACCGTTGTCGAGTTCAAGTTCGTCCAGCATCTCGCTGTCGACCTCACGCATGGCCTCGCAGATCTTGCCCTGACAGGACTGCCATACGAAGGGCACGGCCTCGTCCTTTGCCTCGGCACGAATGGCGAAACCGGAGGGGAGGTAGGCGCCCATGGGCACCCGCGCGGCGAGGTACATCTTTTGCCCGTCCGCTGACCAGAAAGCCATCATCTGCGCAATGAATGCCTGATCGGTGTCACGGCTCAGGGTCTGGTTCAACACGCACGCGGTGCGGTTCATGCCAAGCGCCTCACAAGCCACGGTCCAGGCGCCGAAGCTCTGTCGGTTGCTCACATCCTGCGCAAGGGCAGGGGAGCCGGCAACAGCAAGCCAGGCGGGCAGGGCGGTGACTAGGGCAAGCGCTCGATGAAACATGATCCGGACCTCAATGCATTGAAACGCCGCCCAAAGCAGGCGGCGATGACAGGGTGACCCGCGAGGTTGACAGCTGTCAACTCTGAGGCTGGTTTCAATGTCCGGCTACAAGGCGATCTTCACGAGGGGGTTGCCGGTCTGCATCTGTCCACCATGAGAACACAGGTCGGTAATCCGCATGACGGGCAGACCATTGATCCGCACGATCATCGAGCCCTTCACCATCGGGTCCGGCATCGGCACTGGCGGGGCGGCAGGCGGCAGGACCTGAACCATGCAGGTAGTCAGGCCAGAAACCACCGCGACAGGGCGCCCCATGATGCGCACATGGAACTGGCCGGGCACGACCACTGGGCCGCCAAAATGCTTCATCCCCGGACTCACCGGCGTCGGTGGCACGGTCATGTTGCACAGGTGCATGTCGCCAAGGCAGCAGACGGGTTGTCCCATGTTATCGCCCTCCGTTCAGACGTCTTCGACCAGTTTCAGCGTCAGGTCCGCGCGCCGAAGGGACGACCCGCGAACGGCGTAGCGATGGATCAGGGCAGGGTCCTTTTCATCCTCCGTCCAGACCTGCGCGAGATTCTGCATGACTTGCGTCACCTGCAGCGGATCCATCGCCGGCATGTACAGATTGAACACGCTCGGGCGGTAAAACTTGAAGAACAGTTCACGCCCGTCTTCGGTGTTCACGCGGAGCGACCGCCGGAGGGAGGCTTTCACCCGCACTGGGTCCGCGTCCGAAATCAGGAACAGGCCCCAATCCTTGCCCCACCCCTTTTTCATGAACCATTTGAACACGTCGGAGCCCGCCCCCGACAGGGGCACCAGCCAGGGGGCGTAGGCGGACAACTCCTCGAAGACCTCCCCGTCGAACAGGCACAGCGCGTCGTCGGTAAGTCCCTCGATCATGTACTGTATTTCATGCGATTTGCTGGCGTCGATCAGGAGGTAGCATTCCTGACCCGTCGCGCAGGCCTTTGCCAGCGCCCCCATCAGGGCGTCGTTTACGCTCCGGGCCGGATCCGATTCATGTGTCACGATCTCGTTCATACTTGCGGCCCCAGTAGTGCGCTGGCACCGGCAACAAAGGCCGAAGTGCCTTTCAATTGCGCCGCCTGGCCACCCGCGCCCATGTTGAAATCCACCGAGGCGCTCTGAACCTTCACCGTCATCGCGGAGATCGTCAGCCCCGTCGGTCCCAGCTCGAGCTTTGCGCCCGGGGTCGCGATGGTGAACTTCGTCGCGGATACCATCGTGTGTGACATGGCATTGCTGATGAAATTACCCATCGCGTTGATATCGACCTTGCGGTTGGTGACCAGTTCGACGTCGCCACCGACCTCGTGCACCATATCACCGCCGATTGCGGCCAGCTTGTCCCTGCCGACGACCTCGTGGGAATCCATGCCGGTGACGTCCTGCCGATAATTGACCGCCAGAAGTTCAAGCATCCCCGCCTCCGACAGGTCTTGTGCCGCGTCGCCGTATTCCTTGCCCGCGTTGCGCATGGCGTGGTTCGCATCCGCGCCGGTCTCGTCCGCTTTCAAAAGGCCGGTCCGCCCGAAACCACCATGCACCGCAAGGGGGTGCGTCCCGGCGATCCCGCGCAACCCGCTGGTTCGCGCCATCGCCGAACTGACGTCCGGCCCGACCTGTCCCGCGGTGATGGTGACGGATTTGCCCGCGTCCAGCGCAAAGGAATTGCGCACCTCGAAAAGCTTGTTGCGGCCAACGTTCTCGATATCGTCGTTCTTTACTCGGCTGATGGAGTTGTTGAGCACCAGCCGCGACATATCCTTCTGCGCCTTGAAGGCGATGTGTTCATCGGGGGACTCGTCTTCGAAGACCAATTCGTTGAAACCCTTTGCCTTGTGGCTGTCGGTGCGGAACACGGACTTGGTCTTGTTGGCGGGCAGGGGGTAGGCTGGCATGTTCTTGCCGTTGTAGACGCAGCCGGTGACCAGCGGTTTGTCCGGATCGCCGTCGAGGAATTCAACCAGCACTTCCATGCCGATGCGCGGGATGATCATGCCGCCCCATGTGCCGCCGCTCCAGTTCTGTGCCACGCGGCACCGCATGGAACGCGCGTCGGAAAGGTCCCAGTGGAACTGCACGAGGATGCGGCCGTATTCGTCGCAGTCGATCTCCTCGCGGTCGGCCCCCACGACCTTCGCCGTCATCGGTCCGCGCACGTCGGCCCGGGGGGTTTTCTTCTCCGGGATCATGGGCGCCTCGACGGGCAGGAACGTATAGCGCCCGGTATAGGCGAAATCGTCCCCCGAGGACCCGCCCGACCCGTAGTTGTCCGATGTATAGCTGTGCTGCGACACAAGGCAGAGGTATTCTGCGCCTTTGCCCGGCACCGGGTCGCTGTCGCCCGAGACGGTCATCTTCTTGCCGGACACGAGGTTGGAGATGTCGCCCATCCCCTGATACCGCTTGTCGCGGCCGCCCTCGCGCTTCAGCCCAAGCTGAACCATTTCGATCCCGCGTCCGGGGTCGAGGTAGTCGCCCGGCCAGTCAAAGCTCTCGACCTGGCCGTGTTCGTAGCTGGCGGTGCCGGTCTGATCCTTCTCCATGACCACGGTGGGCGTCTTGAAGTTGTAATCCGTCATGCGGATCGCGCCCGTCGCCATGCGCCGGCCCGGCCGCCATTCCCACAGGTGTTCCGTGTCCTCCTGATGATGGCCGACGTAGGGCTTCACCGGGAAACTGCCGACGTTCTCATGCGCCTCGACACCATCGGTCAGCACCATGTCGTGGCCGCCCTCGCTGAAGGCGAAGTGATAGCTGATCCCGTGCCGCTCCATCATCCGGCAGCAGAAGTTGAAATCGCTCTCATTGTACTGAACGGTATATTCCAGCGTCGGGTATTGGCCGCTGGTGTCGACCTGCAGCGTACCCGCCGCGGCGTAGGCGGCCAACACCTCGTTGAGGATGTCGATCACGTTTTTTTCGTGAAAAATCCGCTGGTTGCGCCGCATAGTTGCCAGCCAGAACCAAGGTTGAAGCCGCAGTTCGAAACGCTGCCCGTTGTCGCCTGATCCCAGCCAGCGACCCTCGGTCACCAGCCCGTCGAAATGCCGGTCGGAGCCGTCCTGCCCCTTCAGCGTAACCGTGGCGTGCGTGCCCATCAGCTGATCGAAATCGACATCCGAGTCCTGCGCCGCAAGGCAGGACACCCGGTAGTCGAACAGCCCGTTCATGCGGTCGGTGCCTTCGAACCGCTGCAGGACAAGGACATCCTTGCCCAGCACGGTCGACAACTTCCCCATGCGGAGATCTTGTTTCAAAGCCATCGTTCGAACCTGATCAAATCCAAAGTGAAACTACCGCAGTCCGCCCTTAACGCAACGTCAAACCCGCAGCGTTCAGACGACCCGATGCAAAATAGCGTCGATATGGGGCAGCATAGGACCAGGCGCCGCCGCATAGGAAGTCATTATTTCCGTGCCTTTCCCCCTGCGGGCGGCGTCGCCGCGCGCGGGCCGAGGCGCAGACGATCCCGCGCGATGGGGCAGGGGGCACCGCCCCCCGGCCCTGCGGGCCTCCCCCCGGAGTATTTGAGACACGGAGAAACGAAGGGGCGGATTGCCTCTCCCGGCGTGTCGGGGAGCCGTCCGACCGGGCAGGCGGAATAGCTGCCTTCGCCACGGCACGGGGGTACGTCCTTTTGCAATTGCCGATGGACCCTGACGCCTGATGAAGGAATCCGGCAGAAAACGGTCGGGGAATTCGCGGGCGTTTTCGGTCGTTTTATGGCGGCCGAGGCGGCATGGCCGCCGAGTCTTACCATAAATCGCATTACGCGTGTCATGTGTCCTGCACGATGCGGGTTGCCCCTGCGGCAGCAATGGCGCATCTCCCCACTTGACCGCACGTCGCCCAAGGGGAAAAGTCGAATCATGGCAAACGACGTGCAGGATATCACCGAGGACAAGACGCAGCCGCCGATGTCGGCGCTGCGCTACGAAACACCCTTCGAATTGTACTCGGAGATGCCGCAGGTCAAGCAGATGACCCAGCATCGCCCCCGCGACGACGAGGACAACATCGAATATCTCGACCGGCTGGCAGGATCGACCACGCCGGAGGAGGCCGTGACCTTCACCGCCTTTGCCGCCGTCCCGGCCATGGCGATCTGGTGGGCCTACGAATGCCTGCGGGTGGCATCGGATGACATGACGGCCTCTGACCGGGAACTGATGGAGATGGTGGCGAACTGGTGCAGCTACTCCGACAACGAGAACCGCTATCGGGTGATGAACCGCGCACTCTATGCGCCGGTGCGCACGCCGGCGGTGTTCCTCGGGTTGGCGGTGGGCTGGTCCGGCGGGCCGATCGCACCCAACGACAGCGCCGCCGTGCCGGTACACCGGGCACCGCGGGCGATCAACTCGGCGGTGCTCTCCAGCCTCGCCCGCGCCGAGCTGAGCCAGCGGCCGGTGCGGCTGGCGCGGTTCATCGACCAGGCCGCCGCGCTGTTCCGCCCTTTCTGAAATTTTACCGAAACCCCGCTGGTTCGGGGCAGGCAAGACTGGTTTATTGAGCGCGATGACACTTCTATTGCGAATCGAGAACTTCGATCAGCTGGAAAATGGCGGTCCCACTTCGCTGCAGCTGGACGGCCGTAGCGCAAGCGTCGGTCGCCGGGCGTCGATGGACTGGTCGCTGCCCGATCCGTCCAAGATGATCTCGGGGCATCACTTCGACATCACCTTTGAAGACGGTGAATATTATCTGACCGACGTTTCGATGAATGGCACCTTTGTCGATGGCCAGCGCCACCGGCTTGAGGGGCGGCTGCATCTGAAGGGCGGCGAGCGGCTGATCGTCGGGCATTACATTGTCGGTGTCACGCTGCAGCGCGTCGGGGCTGCGTCGCAGCCGCCGGTGGCCCAGGATGACCCCTGGGGGGCCTTTGATCCGACGGGGATGCAGCCGGTGTCCGGTGGGCGCGGGGGCGCCGGGCTGGACGCGCTGAACGACGGTTTCGTGCAGGTGCAGCGCCCCGCTGGCGGCATGAAGACGGAGACCTCGCTGCAATTGCCGATGGCTGGCGCAGGGAGTGGGACAGGCGGTATCCAGACGCCCACCGGTTGGGGCCAGCCCCTGCCGCCGCAACCGCAGCAGCAGGTGCCGGGGCCGAGCGAAGAACCTTTTGTTGCCTACGTGCCTACGCTGGGGCAGGAGCCGGATGAGACGCCGCCCGCCACGCCCTTGCCGGAGGCGTCGCGCCCCGCGCCGCAGCCGCGCCCGTCCGCGCCGCCGTCGGCGGAGGTGCCCTATACCCCGACGCTGGGGCAGGACGAAGCCGAGGCCCCGGTGTCCTACGCACCCGACCCTGTCGCGCCCGAAGCGGTGCCTGCGCCATCGTCTGGGCCGCCTGCCGGGGCGGGTTCAGGCGTGGGCACCGGAGTCGTCCCCGGCATGGGGCACGATCCGGGCGCGATGCCGGGGACGGGCGGTTCGGGGCCTGATCCGCAGGGTTTCGCGCCCGCTTTCGGCGCGCCGGAGAACCCCGAGGGTCGGGTGGCCCCGCCCCCCGCGCCGCAGCCCAATGCGATTCCGATGCCGCGCCCGGTTCCGCCGGGGCCGCCGCCCGCCCCGCCCCAGCCGCCACAGCTGCCACAGTATCAGCCCGAGGCGGCGCCGCAGGCTCCGGTGGGTGCCCCGGCGGATGGGCCGCGCGGCGGTGACGTGGGTCCGGCCCTGCGCGCCTTTTGCGAGGGTGCCGGGCTCGACCCGAAATCGGTGAAGCCGGAGCAGGCGGTGCAGCTGATGCACATGCTGGGCCGTTGCGTGCGCGTTGCCACCGAAGAATCCATGCATATGCTGAAGGCCCGCGCCGATGTGAAGAATTTCACCCGTGGCGGCGTGCGCACCATGCTGTCGGCCAACGCCAACAACCCGATGAAGTTCATGCCCGACAGCCAGCAGGCGCTTGAGCTGATGTTCGTCAGCCCGCGCGATGGCTTCATGACCGGATCGGAGGCGTTCAAGGACGCGCTCGGCGACATTCGCCAGCATCAGGAGGCAGTGTTCCGGGCGCTGCAACCCGCGCTGGCGGAGGTCTTTCGCGGCCTGTCTCCCGAAGAGATCGAGGCCGCCTGCGAAAGCACCGGGTCGAACCTTCTGGGCAAGCGGTCGGGCAAGCAGTGGCCGACCTATGTGGAGCGCTGGGACCAGAAGGCGCAGGCAGGGGAGCATGGTATTCTCGATGCTTTCCTGCAGGCCTTCGCCCGCGCTTATGCGGAGGCAAACAAGAGCTGATTTCGACGACGCGCCCCGGCATTGCCCGGGGCGTTCTTTTTGACGGAGCACATTGATGGATCTTGAAAAGCTGCTGACGCCGGTTTCGGAGGAGGAGCCCTGCGGCCCCGATCTCGAACCGGCGGGCGATCCGGCCTATGACGAAGCCTATTTCGACCGCATGGGCGAGCTGCCGGAATGGTTTTTCCGCCCCGGCGTGGAAAAGCCGGACGGGTCGATGACGCCCGACCAGTTCTTTGACGCCAAGACGGTGAATTTCCGCGAGGAATGCGGTCTGCTCGATCCGTTGCTGGAGCGGTCGCGAGACCTGCGGCTGGTGGTGCTGCGGGCACAATGGGCGCTGCTGTCCGGCAGCATGCCGAAGTTTGTCGAGTGCATCCAGTGGATCGCGGGTTTGCTGGAGAGTTTCGATGCGGAGGTGCACCCCACCGACAGCGGCGACCGGCGCGGCACGATCAACGATCTCAATGACATCAACACGGTGATCCAACCGCTGTACTTCACGCCGCTGACGCCGACCGGGGACGCCAGCCTGCGCAAGCTGAAGGTGGCGCGGGGAGAACTGTCGCCGCTGCAATCGGAAGACGATCTGCAACAGGCGCAGATCCTGGACGCGCTAGCCTCTGCCTCAAACGCCAAGCCGGTCGAGAAGATGCTGGACCAGTTGCTGGCGTTGCGCGAGGCGCAGGGACGGATCAAGGCGGCCTGCGAGAAAAGCGCGGTGGCGAAGTTCTCGCCGGATTTCTCTCGCTTTGGCCCGGTGGTGGAGGAGATGATTGCCGCGATCACGGACGCCCGGTCGGACCTGATGTCGGCGGCAAGCGTGGCGGAGGAGGCGGTCGGGGAGGACGAGGGCGAGGAGGCCGCGGAGGGCGGCGGCGCGGGTCCGTCTGCCGCCGCCCTGGCGGCAAAGGCGGGCGGCGGCACGGAGGTCGTCAGCCATCTGCACGCGCGCCGCCTGCTGGAGGGCTGTGAAAGCTACTACCGACGTTACGAGCCGTCCTCCGCGACGCTGCTCATGGTGACACAGGCGCGCAGCCTGATCGGCAAGCCGCTGCTGGAGGCGCTGGAAACCCTGCTGCCCGAACACGTGGAGGAAGCGCAGGTCAAATTCAGCCCTGCGACAGGGTTTCTTTTGGGAATCGCCCGGCTCAGGGCACTGACGGAGGACGTCGGAGACGAACCCGAGGAGGCGCTGCCCGATCCTGACCCCGGTCCCGAGGTCAGGATTACCGGACCCGGCGAGGCGGCCGTCGCCATCCGTTCGGTGGAGGAATATTTCAGAAAAGTCGAACGGTCTTCCCCGATTCCGACGCTGCTTGCCCGTGCAAGGAGCTATCTTGACAGGGATTTTCAGTCTATCATCGAAGAACTCATCCCGAAGGAAGAGGACTAGGTAGGGATACCCGTCCGGTTGTTCAAGTAGGGTTTCTCGGTACACCTAGATTATTGACTTTACGTCATCCGGGCGGCTTTATTTTCCTCAGAAATTTGCTGCGCGGCACAATGAGCTCAGGGAGTATTTTCAAATGTCCGATTCAGGTTCCGGTTATATCAAACGCAATCGCCCGCCCCGGGTTTCGATCCAGTATCAGGATCCCTACGACAGCGAGAAGATGGTCGAACTGCCCTTTGTCATGGGCATGATGTCCGATCTCTCCGGCAACAACCCGGGTGTCGAAAAGGAGGACGTCACCGAACGCACCTTCACCGGCGTCACCAAGGACACGCTTGACGATTACATGGCGTCGATCGAGCCCGGCATGTCATTCATGGTGGACAATACGCTTGACCCCGACGGGGGCAAGATGGGCGTGGATCTGAAGTTCCACTCCATGGACGACCTGGAGCCGGCGGCCATCGCCCGGCAGGTTCCGGCAATGAAGAAGCTGCTGGAGGCGCGCGAACAGCTGGCTTCGCTGCAGCGCTACATGGCGTCCAAGCCGAAGGCGCAGGAGCACATCAAGAAGCTCCTGTCCGACCCCGAACTGCTGGCCGCACTGGGCCAGCAGGCCGGATCCGACAAGAACGATGATTAAGCGCGGCGCACGGGGACAAAATCATGGCTAACGATGCACAACTCGAACAGCAGGGCGCCGGCGCGGTCGCCGAGTCTGTCAACGAACTGTCGGAATTCTCCGACATCCTGAAGCAGACCATCAAACCGCGCACCGACGTGGCGGAGCGGGAGGTCGACAACGCGCTGGTGACGCTGGTGCGCGAGGCGCTGGACGATCAGACCGTCATCGAAGATGACGTGATCGACACGCTGGACGCGATGCTGGCCAAGCTCGACAAGAAGCTGTCGGACCAGATGAACGCGATCCTCCACCAGGAGGAATTCCAGCAGTTCGAAAGCCAGTGGCGCGGTCTGGCCTACACGCTGAACAACGCCGAAACCGACGCCTCGCTGCAGGTGAAGGTACTCAACATCTCCAAGAGCGAACTGGCGGCGATGACCCGGCGCTATCCCAAGAACAAGTGGGAACAGTCGCCGATCTTCCAGATGGTCTACGAACAGCAGCTGGGCACGCTGGGCGGCAAGCCCTTTGGCTGCCTCGTGGGGGACTATCACTTCGACCATTCTTCATCGGACGTGAACATCCTGCGTTTCATGGGCCGCATTGCGGAGGCGTCGCTGGCGCCCTTCATTTCCGGTGCGTCGCCCAACCTGCTGGGCATGGACAACTGGAACGAAATCGCCGTGCCGCCGGACCTGTCGGAGATGTTCGAAAATGCGGAATACGCGCAGTGGAACAGCCTGCGGGATTCCGAGGTCTCGCGCTTCATCGCGCTGACCCTGCCGCGCGCGCTGGCGCGGGAACCCTACGGGCCGGGCTCCACCTCCGTGGTGGAAGAGTTCGATTTCCGCGAGGAGACCGACGGCCATGGCGGTCAGATGTATTCGTGGATGAACGCGGCGCATGCCATGGCCACGAACATCAACCGCGCGTTCAAGGAGCACGGCTGGACGGTGCGCATCCGTGGCGTGACGTCGGGTGGCGAGGTGACCAACCTGCCGACCCATGTCTTTGACACCGGCGACGGTGACAAGCAGATGAAGTGCCCGACGGAGGTGTCGATCACCGACCGCCGCGAAGGCGAACTGTCGAAGGCGGGCCTGATCGGCCTGATCCACCGGCAGAATACCGACAAGGCCGCCTTCATCGGGGCGCAGTCTCTCTACAAGCCCAAGAAATACGTGGATGACCTGGCTACGGCCTCGGACAACATGTCCTCGCGCATCCCCTACATCTTCGCCGTGTCGCGTTTCTCCCATTACCTGAAGGTGATGGTGCGCGACAAGATTGGTACGAGCCCGACGCGGGCTCAATTGGAGACCGAACTGCAGACCTGGATCAACAAATACGTGACGGGTAACCCTGACACCGCGACGGAATTGGAAAAGGCGAAGCGTCCGCTGGCAGGGGCAAAGGTCGAGGTGGTCGAGGACGAACTGAACCCCGGATATTACACCGGCAAGTTCTTCCTCAAGCCGCATTTTCAGATGGAAGGCATGGATATCGGCATGAGCCTCGTGTCGAAACTGCCGGCCGCGAAGTGATTGCGGCCCGCGCGATGCGGGCTGCGCAAGACGACTAGATTGAGAGCCTGAAGGAGAGAAACCATGGCAATTGATTGCTTTTTGAAACTTGGTAACGGCATCAAGGGCGAGTGTCAGGACACCGAACACAAGGACTGGATCGACATCCTGTCCTGGTCCTGGGCGATGACCCAGTCCGGCACGACCCACATGGGCGGTGGCGGCGGCGGCGGCAAGGTCGACGTGGCGGACATCGCCTTTACCAAATACGTTGACGCGTCATCGCATGACCTGATCAAGCGCTGCTGTTCGGGCGAACACATCGACGAAGGTCACCTCGTGGTCCGCAAGGCCGGCGGCAGCAAGCCGATCAGCTACATGCAGATCAAGTTCAAGGACATCATGATCACGTCCTACAACACGGGTGGCATGAAGGACGGTCTGGATCGCGTGCAGGAAAGCGGCACCCTGAACTTCCGCAAGTTCGAGGTGACCTACACCAAGCAGAACCAGAAGGGTGCGCCGGACGGCGAATTCTCCGCCGGTTGGGAGATCGCCGAGAACAAGGAATGGAGCGCCTGATCCGACGCTTCGAGCACTGACAAACGCGGGGGGCGGCGACGCCCTCCGCGAGATGTTTCTATCATTATCCGGGAGATGGCCGTTACGTTTCGTCGAAGGGGTCGCATCGCCCGTCCTGTTGAGCCAATTATTTTCGAACCCCATATCGAGAGCGTGACATGACTTCCGAAGATCCGGATCTGACGACGCAGGTGACCCGCGTCTGGCGCAAGGAGGACCGCGCCAAGGTCTCGATCATGCAGATCTTCCGCAGCCACCACCACGACCGCCGCCGCCGACAGCACGCGGCCCCGACGCAGGATGCGAAGAAGGAGGACGGTGAGACCACCGTCACCCGCCGTATCGATTTCCGCGAGGGCGTGAACGAACAGCAGCTGCGCCACCACATCGAGGCGGACCTGAACGCGCTTATGAACACCATCCGGCTGGACGCGATCAACCCTCTGCACAAGGCCCCGCATGTGGCAAAGTCGATCCTGAACTACGGCTTTCGCGATCTGTCCAGCGTCACCCTGCGCGAGCTGAACTCCGATGCCATCCGGGAATCCATCCGGCAATCGCTGATCGACTACGAACCGCGGCTTGTACCCGGTTCCATCGAGGTGTCGGTCAAACGCGGGGAGGGCGGCAAGGATCAGCGCATGGAGCTTTATGTCTCCGCCGACCTGATGGGCGATCCCGTCGATATCCCGATGGATTTCGACGCGGAAGTCGACCTCGGCGCGGGCAAGATGCGCATGTCCAAGCTTCGGGTGCAGATGTGAAACAGGCCTTCAGAGACGCCTACAACCGCGAACTGGGCCTTCTGAAGGAACGGGCCCGGGAATTCGCACAGGAATATCCTGGGCTTGCCGACCGGCTGGGTGGCCTGCTCGAGGAAAACATGGACCCCACGGCGCAGGCGCTGCTGGAAGGCTCCGCCTTTCTGGCCGCCAAGGTGCAGCTGAAGATGCAAGAGGAATTCCGGGGTTTCACCCGCGAGCTTCTCGATCAGCTGATGCCCGGCGTGCTGGAGCCGACGCCTTCGGTCATGATGGTGCGCGCCGCTGCCCCCTTCGAGGATCCGAAGGTCGCGGCGGGGCTGCATTTCCGCCCGGGCGACTACATGGAGGCGCGCTACGTCGACGCCGAAAAACGCGTCTCCTGCCGGTTCGCGCTGGCGGCGCCCCTGTCGCTGTGGCCGGTGGCAGTGGCGGAGGTGCGGTATCTGTCGCGTACCGGGCAGGTGGGCGCGGTGCTCCCGGAACCGGCAAAGGGTGTGCAGGCGGGCATGTTGCTGGACATCGCGCGGCTCGGCGTGACGGGCAAGACCGACGACAGCGAAACCATCGGGGAATTGCATGCGGATGCGCTGGAATTCCACCTTGCCGCACCGATGGACGAGGCCATCGCGCTTTACGAACAGATTTTCTGCGATCGGGTGAAACTGACCCTGCGCTGGCAGAATTCGCTGGGCGACGACGTTTACCAGACGCTGGCCCCGCATCAGGTGGAACAGGTGGGTTTCGACCGTGACGAACGGTTGTTTCCGCATGACGACCGCCTGTTCGAGGGTTTTGCCCTGCTGCGGGAGGCCTTCATCTACCCGCGCAAGTTCCTCGGTTTCCGCATCACGGGGCTGCGCGACATCTGGCAGCGGATGCCGGGTTCACGCGCGCAGCTGATCTTTGAATTCGACACGTCGAGCCAGAAACTGGCCGCACAGCTGTCCCAGGACGATATCCGCCTGCATTGCGCGCCTGCCGTGAACCTGTTCGAGGAACGCGCGGCACCCATCCGGCTCGACGATAAAGCGCATGAACACGTGGTGCAGCCGCTGTCGACTCCGGTGACGCATTATGAATTCCATCGCATCACCGAGGTTTACGCCCATTACCAGGGCGTGCAGGGCAAGACGCGGGTCTACCCGCTATATGCCCTGCCCGGTGACAAGGTCGCGCCGCGCCACGCGATCTATTTCTCTACCCGCAAGAAGAAGCGCCGCATCACCGCGCAGGAGCGCAAGCAGGGCATTTCGCGCTCGCGCTATCGCGGGACGGAAACCTTTCTTACGCTTTACGAGCCGCCCGACGACGCCCGTGTGCAGCGTCTTCAGGTCAAGGGACTGTGTTCCAACCGGCACCTCGCGGGGGAACTGCCGATCAAGCAGGGGGAGGAGGATTTCTACTTCTGCGACGAATCGAGCATCCGGCTGGCCTGTATCGACGGCCCGACGCCGCCGCGCGATTCGCTTGCGGATCTGGAAAACAACGCGGCGCACCGGACGACCTCCGGCGATGTATACTGGCGGCTGATCTCGCATCTGACGCTGAACAGTTATGGTATCCTCGGGCGCACCGGTACGGATGCGGCGGACGCCCTGCGCGAGATGATGCGACTTTTCGCGGACCTCTCCGACAGCTTTGTCGAAGGGCAGGTGGACGGGCTGGTAAAGGTCGAGACCCGGCAGGTCCCGGCTTCCATTCCGCACCCGGAGGGCTTTCACACCGCGCGCGGGCTGGAGGTGACGCTGACCTTCGACGAGGACGCCTTTGAAGGGTCGGGGGTGATGCTGCTGGCGGCGGTACTGGACCGGTTCCTGGCGGAATACGCGAGCGTGAATTCCTTTACCAAGACAGTCGTGCGCACGCTGCAGCGCGGCCATCTGAAAACCTGGCCGCCACGGCTGGGCGGGGGCCGGGTGCTGTGAGTTCCGACGGCTGGGATGACGACGAAAAGACCGTCCTGTCCTGGCTGGACAGCGACCCCGGCGAACCCGCGCCGAAGGCGAAGGAGACAGGCAAGGACGGCGGCGCAGCCCTCCCACCGGAACCGCAGGCGGAGGCATCGTCGGAAACCAAGCCGGAGAACCCGGATGCGGAGGACGGCGAGCGCACCGTTTTCGGGGCGGCCCTGCCGGTGACGGCGCCTCCGCCGGCAATGGAGGCCTCAAAAGCCGCGCCCGCCGAGAGGGTCGATGAATGGACCATGAGCGCGCCCCTGCCGATGCCCGGGTCAACAACCGCCCCGCCAAGCGGCGCAGGCGACACCGCCGCGCCCCGCCGCGGGGCAGAGCCCGTGGCGGAGGAACCCGAGGAACGCACCGTCCTGCAGCCCTTGCCGATGCCCGGCGCGACCCCGTCGCACGATGTGCGGGAGCCACCCGCGACGCCGGAGGAAAACGCGATCCAGCGCGCCCCGGTGCCGAAGGCCGCAGCGACCCGGGAGACATCCCCGGAGACGCAGCCCGAAGCGCAGGCCGGGTCTCAGACTGAGGCGGACGAGAACGACCGGACCGTGATCGGTGCGCCGCTCGACTGGTTCGACCCACCGACGATGCCGCCCCAAGCGGTGGAGAAAGCCGCCGCCGACTGGTTTGACGAGAACCCGGCACCAGCCCCCGCACCGGCCCCCGCACCGGCCCCCGCACCGGCGCCGCAGGAGGATGAAGACAAGACCGTCATCGCCCCCCTGCCCTCCTTTGCGGCCATGCCGGACTCGCTCAGGCCCAAGACCGCCACCGCGATCCAGCGTTTCGTACCGCGCGACCTTTGGTCACCGCAGGAGAAGACCGAGCAGGCGTTGCTGGGCCACGGGCTTGAACAGGCCCTGCGCCGCGCCACGCGCCGCGCGCCGAAGGGCCTGACCCCCGCCGCCCGCGACGCGCTTTTGCGCGATGCCACCGAACGGCTGCGCCATCCCACCGACGCCTTCCTTGATGATGCGCTGCTTGAGACGTTCCGCGAGCTGGTCGTCACGCGGGTCGACGACCTCGCCATGGAGGAACTGGACTTCGAACCGGAGATGCCGCCCGGTCTCGATCCGCTGGAGCAGCAGGAATGGCGGGCATTGGGGAAAGGGCTGTTCGTGCTCCTGCGCGAACTCGAACGCCGTGCCGGGGGCAAGCCTCGCATCGGCAGGAACACCCGACTGCACGATCGGGTGGTGAAGCTGGGACAGGACCCGTTCCTTGGTATGCCGCATGCGGAGGTGGCGCGCTACGACCCGAGCCAGAGCATCCCCGTGGTGCGCGCGCAGTTCATGGGGTTCTTCGGCCCGCACGGGGCCTTTCCGCTGAACTGGACGGAGGAGGTGCATCGCTGGTTCCGCGCTGGCGATGCGAGCTTTGTCGCCTTTGTCGACATTTTCACCGCGCGCTTTCAGGAGCTGTTTTTTCGCGCGTGGTCGGATGCCCGCGCGATCACGCAGTTCGACCATGCGGAGGGCGACCGTTTCGAGGCCTACATGCTGTCCTTTACCGGTAACGGCACCCCGGCGATGCAGGGGCGGGACGCGCTTTCCGACACGGTGAAGGCACGTTACGCCGGTTTGTCCGGCGGGCGGGTGAAATCGCCCACGCGGTTGCGCCAGATGCTGCAACTGCACTTCGACGGCAAGCTGCGCGTGGAGATCGAGGAACTGGTGCCCACCTGGCTTGATTTCGAGCCGGACACACTGTCAAAACTGGGAATGCAGGCCTGCGGCATGGGGATGAACATGCACCTTGGCTCCCGTGTGCGCTCGGTTGGCGAAAAGATCCGTGTGCATCTCTATGTGCATTCCATCACGCATTATTTCGACCTTCTGCCGGGCGGGCACGACCACGGCCACCTGCGCGACCTCGTGCACTGGTACCTCGGCGAAGCCTACGAGACCGAGGTGGTGATCTGGCTGCCTCAGACCGAGATCCAGCCCGCGGTGATGGGCGTGTCCGCCCAACTGGGGTGGATGGCCTGCCTCAGCCCGCCGAAGGGCGACCCGGACGTGATGGTGCAAGTGACGGTATTCAAGCTTCTACCCCCGAAGGGGGACCAGAGGGAGGCCGCGTGACGGCCTTCGCAACAGGGGGGCCCGAACGGGCAGGATAAGCCCGGGGGACGATTTTTCAGAAGGGACGATTGGAATGTCAGGGATTGAGATCGAGAGCTACGCTCTCAAGATGAACCAGGCGGGGTACAACGCCTTTATCCAGGGGATGCGGCAGGCGCGGGGTGACCGTAACCGGCAGATCGACCTTGTGCACTGGCTCTGGCCCGTGGTGTCGAACAAGAATTCCGACATCTCGGTGACGCTGAACGCGCTGGGGCTGAACCGGGGGCAGGTGCTGAAGGACCTGCAAACCGCGTTGGGGCGGCTCGACAAGAACGTGACGGAGGCGCCCGGCATTTCGGAGCAGTTCATCGACGCGCTGAAGCACGCCTGGACCTATGCGACGCTGCTGTTCGGAGAAAGCCAGATCCGAACCGGCCACGTGCTGGCGGGCATCCTGCAGGACGATCACCTGCGGCGTCACATCATGCGTTTCTCGTCGGTCTTCGGTGACATCTCCGCGGACATTCTCGCCAAGGAGAGCCGCCGGTTGTGGAAGGACTCCGAAGAGGAGTCCATGCGCCCGATGGACGGGTCGGGCCTGTCCAGCCCTTCCGCAGGGGAACCGGGCGAGGAGGACGAGGGCCGCGCCGGGGCGTCGACCGCGCTGGGACGGTTCTCCGTCGACATGACCGCCGAGGCGAAGTCCGGCAAGATGGACAAGATCGTCGGCCGCGACGACGAGATCCGCCAGATCGTCGACGTGCTGCTGCGCCGCCGTCAGAACAACCCGATCCTCACGGGCGAGGCCGGGGTGGGCAAGACGGCGGTCGTCGAGGGCTTTGCCCAGCGGCTGGCAGCGGGCGACGTGCCGCCGAACCTGCGCGGCACGCGGCTCCATATGCTGGACATTCAGGCGATGCAGGCGGGCGCCTCCATGAAGGGCGAATTCGAGCAGCGGTTGAAGTCCGTGATCGACGAGGTGCAGTCCTCGCCCACGCCGATCATCCTGTTCATCGACGAGGCGCACACGCTGATCGGCGCGGGCGGTCAGGCAGGCACCGGCGACGCCGCGAACCTGCTGAAACCGGCGCTGGCACGCGGCACCTTGCGCACCATCGCCGCGACCACCTGGTCGGAATATGCCAAGTACTTCGAGAAGGACCCCGCGCTGACCCGCCGTTTCCAGCCCGTGAACGTGGAGGAGCCGAGCGTCGAGAAATGCTGCTACATGCTGCGCGGTATCCTCGCGCCGATGGAGGCGCACCACGGCGTCCGCATCTCCGACGAGGCGATCGTGTCGGCGGTCTCGCTGTCGCACCGCTACATCCCGGCGCGGCAATTGCCGGACAAGGCGGTGTCGCTGCTCGATACCGCCTGCGCGCGTGTCGCGGTCAGCCAGGCTGCCGTGCCCGCCCGCATTCAGGACCTGCGCGAAAAGATCGCCGCGCTGGAGGTGGAAATCGCGGGCAAGGTATCAGAGCGTGATCTCGGCGAGACAAACGAGGAGCGCATTGCGGAAGCCGAAGCCGAGAAGGAGACGCTGACCGCGGACCTGGCGGAGTACGAGGAGAAGTACACCGCCGAAAAGGCGCTGGTGGACAAGATCCTGCTGCTTCGGAAGGAGATCGCTGTGGCCGAGGGGCGCGACCCCGACGAGGTCATGGACAACCGCCCCGAGGCGGAGGACGAGGCCAGCGATGCAGAGGCCGAACGCGTCCAGATCGACCCGGAGGAAGCGCGCCGCCAGATGCGCGAGGTCATGGGCCAGCTCGACGAGGGCGAGGCCGACGACCGCATGGTCTACGCGCATGTGGACAGTCAGGCGGTGGCCTCCGTCATCTCCGACTGGACCGGCATTCCGGCGGGCCGCATGGTGCAGGATGAGCTGGAGGCCGTGCTGCATCTGGCGGAGCACCTGCAAGAGCGGGTCATCGGCCAGGACCACGGGCTGAAGGCCATCGCCAAGCGGATCGAGACCAACCGGGCCGGTCTGTCGAACCCGAACAAGCCCATCGGGGTCTTCATGCTCTGCGGCCCCTCCGGCGTCGGCAAGACGGAGACCGCTCTGGCGTTGGCCGAAGCGATCTACGGCGGTGAGGACAACATCATCACCATCAACATGAGCGAGTATCAGGAAGCGCATACCGTGTCCCTGCTGAAGGGCGCGCCTCCGGGGTATGTCGGCCACGGCGAGGGCGGGCGGCTGACCGAAGCCGTTCGGCGCAAACCCTATTCCGTCGTGCTGCTGGACGAGGTCGAAAAGGCGCATCCCGACGTGCACGAGCTGTTCTTCCAGGTCTTCGACAAGGGCATCATGGAGGACGGTAACGGGCGGCGGATCGACTTCAAGAACACGCTGATCCTGCTGACGTCGAACGTCGGCACCGATGTCATCATGGAGATGGCCGAGGGCGGCAACACCACGCCGGATGTCGACGAACTGGAAAGCGCGCTGAAACCCTTCCAGCTTGAAGTCTTCCCGCCCGCTCTGCTGGGCCGGATCGTTTCGATCCCCTATTTCCCGCTCGGGCCGCAGGTTCTGGCGGGCATCACGAAGCTGAAGATCGGATCGGTCGCAAAGCGCCTGAAAGGCGCGCATGGGGCTACGCTGACCTATGGCGACGCGGTGATCGACCACATCGTCGAACAATGCCGCGACCCGGATTCGGGCGGCCGCATGATCGACAACATCATCACCAATTCCATTCTTCCGGACCTGTCGCGTCAGGTGCTGAACCGCATGGTTTCGGGCGAGGGCATGAAGGAGGTCACGGTGAAGGTGAACGACGGCAAATTCGAGTACGAGTTCGCATGATTTTGCCTCTGCCGGTTCGCTCCGGCAGGGGCACTCCCCTCCCGGGTCATCCGGCCCGAGGGACATCCCTGAACCATCCTGCATCGGAGCATCGGAGCCATGGGCGAGAAGGAACTTCAGACCGGCAGCTATGTCATCAAGACGGATTCCCGGGAAGTGACGGTCCAGCAGACGATGCTGGTGATCCTCGAAATCAATTCGGCGCTGGCGGAGGCGACCGGCATCGACCTGACCGGCGCCGTTTCGGCAATGAACGACGCCAAGACCATCGAAAAGGTCACGCGCGAACTCGGGCTTGCGGGGCGCGGGTACATCAAGCAGGTGAACGGCAAGGCCTATTTCATCCTCAAGGGCAATCCCGGTCTGCGCCCGACCCTGCAGGGCACCCGCTATCTGGCGACCAACCCGAAGATCACCCAGCTGATCGTCAGCCCCAAGACCATGGCCGCCGGCGCCGCCAAGGCGACAGGGATCGCCATCATCGCCTACTGCGCGCTGCATGTCGTCGAATACGTCCTCGCGGACGAGGACAGATCGCTTGCGCGGTTGCTGGGCACGGTCGGGGCCGATGTGATCAAGTTTGGCGTCGCGGCTGCGGCGGGGTGGCTGGCGGGGGCGATCGTCGGATCGGCCACAACGGTCGTCGCGGGGCCGCTGATCGCCGCCTTTGTGGTGGGGGTGACGGTTGGTATCGTTCTCGACCGGGTGGACCGCGCTTACGGGCTGACTGAACTGTTGGTGCGCGGGATCGAACAGGTGGGCGATGGGCTCATGGCACCGTTCCGATACCTCGGGAGGCAGATCGCGCAGTGGGAGGAATACCTCAAGAATCAGGCCATCAACAACGCAACGAGGTACCGATGAAGCTCCGTCTCGGCGTTCTGCTCGGGCTGGCCGCGTTCGGTATCGCGGGTCTGGCTGTCGTCTTCTGGGGGCTGTCGGACCTGCGCGCCCTGTCGCGGGGGGCGGCCACCTGTGTCGCGCCGCTTACCGGGGATTCCTCTGCCTTCTGGTTTCTCGGGGCCGCGGCGCTGGTGGCGCTGCCCGCATTGATCGCGCTCCCCGACCGGTATCACGGCAAACTTTTCGTCGTGATGCTGGCGGTGTTCCTCGGACTCCCCGCGCTTGGCTATACGCTGGTGCGCAACGACGTCGCAGCGCGAGGCTACGACATGGCCGGGTTCCCGCCGCTGTTCTCGCTCAAGGCATTTTCCGTCGATCCGACAGAGGCCTGCACACCCTGATCACCCCGACTGCCGCGCGGGCATACCGGGGTCCATGGCAACGTGGCGTGCGTCAGTCCGCGTTTTCGTCTCCGCTATCGTTCGCGTTGTCGGCGGGGTCTTCGGGCGCGGCGGCAACTGCGGGTTTCGCCGCCTCCTCGAGGATCTTGTCCACGGTCTCCTGAAAGACCTTCACCGCCTTTGGTACAACGGCCGGCACCGGCGCCGCGCTGCTGACCGATGGGGCGGAGCCCCTCACCCGCATCTTGCGGTCGGACCAAGCGACCAGATCGCCGATGCTCTTGCCGCGCAGAAAGGGATTCGCGCCCACCACGCCCGCGCCCATGACGTCGAGCACCTGCGCCTCGCGGGGCGCGCTCAGCGCCTTGGCCGCGCCTGCCGCGCCGAGGAAGTGGCACAGGTACAGGTTCCCGGCGGTGATCGTGTGCCCGCGCGACCGCAGGTAAGCCTCTCCCTCGCGGGCGAGGTTGCGCACCATTTCGCGGCTCAGCGCGGGGTCGAACCGCAGGTTCAGCAACTCGGCCCGGCCCATGCTGCGCGCAAGGTCGGGGCGGTAGTCGCGCATCATCCGCAGCCATGTGCTTTCGATGAACTGGCCGAGGCCGGTGGCGGTGGACAGCGGGTTCTTCGCCCTTGCGTTGCCGGCGCTCTCGACCTTGATGATCTTGTTGACCAGCGCCTCCACCGCCTCCGACCCCGGTTGCCCGCCGGTGGAGACCACCGCCTGCCCTTCTGTCTGGCCCGCCACCTGCACGGAGGCGCGGAAGGTTAGCGGGTCGACAGGCCTGCCATTGAGGCGCAGTTCGAAATGCAGGTGCGGGCCGGTCGACCGCCCGGTTGTGCCGACGTAGCCGATGACGTCACCCGCATTCACCCGGTCGCCCTGCTTGAAAGCGCCGTATTTCGACATGTGGGCATAGCGCGTTTCCTGACCCGCGCCGTGGTCGACGTAGATGACATTGCCGTAGCCGCCACCGGGGCCCGCGTATTTCACCCGCCCGTCCATTGCGGTCATGATCGGGGTGCCGGTGGGCGCGGCCCAGTCGACGCCGTCGTGGTTACGCACCTGCTTCAGGATCGGGTGGTGGCGGGGGCCGAAGCCCGAGGTCTTTACTCCTTTCACCGGCACCACCAGCCCGCCGCCGCCGATACCGCCTCCGCCGCGGGCCAGCGCCTTGGTGTCAAAGCAGGCAAAGCCCGCGTCGTTGTCGCTTTCGGTGACGTAGCATTTCAGCGTGCCCGACGGGCCGTCGATGCCGACAAACAGCACACGCCCCAGCCCGTCACCGGCGGGCCCCGGCTGGTTGGCGTAGAGCACGGTAAAGCGGTCCTTGTCCGATGCGAAACGGTCGAGGTCGAAATCCTTTGACAGGATCAGGATCAGCTGGCCCACCAGAGTCTGGCTCAGCCCGTTGGCAATGGCGGTGGAATAGACTGCGTCGATCAGGCGGACTTCTTTCGCCTGTTCCGCCTTTGCTGCCAGATCGCCGGAGCGGTCCATGAGGTTTTCCGAGAACCACGGATCGGCGCCGCTGTCGTAGCGCCCGGCGCCCAGACGAACCAGCGTGCCGACGTAGCCCCCCGGCCCGTAGACGGACATCTGGATCAGCTCCGGGCCTGTGTCGCGCGGGCGAAAACGGATAGCGACGATGCTACCGCCGGGCAGGGTCTCCGGCACCGACAGCCGGGATTGCGCGGCGCGGGTGATGGCCTCAGCCTCGGGCTTCGGGAACTTTGCGGACGTCAGAATGGACAGCAGCGGCCGGTCCGTCTGCAGCACGGTGACCGTGTCATCATAAAGCGCGATACGCTCGCTTTCGCGCAGGGCCAGCACGGTTGAGGTGGTGTTCTCGATCCGGGTCTCGACGTAGACGGCGGCACCTTCCTGCGCGCCCTCGGCCTGAAGCGCGTCCTCGTCGGTGGCGATCAGGTCGCCCCAGCTGCTGGCCTCGTCGACCGCCACGACCTCGCCCGCCTCTACCGGGGCCTGCGGCGGCGCCACCGGGTCCGGGGCGGGGGGCGGGGTGTTGCCTGCCGCGCGCTGTGCCTGAAACAGGGCGAAATCATCGGCAGAGGACGGCAGAACGAGATTCAGCCGCGCCTCCGCCTTGACCAGCGCCTCTTCGAGGTAAACCAGCCGTTGCGCTCCGGGCGGGCCGATGCGTTCGGGGAGGAAGTCGGACGGCCCGGCGATATAGGTCAGATGCTCCGATCCTTCGGCGGCGATACGCAGGATCATAGGGTCCACCTGCAAATCGGCGGGCAGCACGGGGGTAAAGCTGGTGGCGGCGAAATCGGCCTCCGCGCCGTCGCTCTGGACCAGCGTGAAATCGTCGTCGCCCGTGTCCTCGGCCAGATCCGGTTCGAAATGGTCGTGGCTGTCCCCGGGCGCGAGGATCAGCCACGCAGTAGCGGCCATGGCGAGCAGGGCAAGGCTCCCGCCCCCGGCCAGAATCATCCGCCGCTGCTTGCGCTTGCGCTGCCTCTGGCGGGCGTGCTCGCCGGTGGTGCGCCACATCTCCCGCGCCCGTGCGCTGTCGCCGGTCTTCTTGAAGGCTGGGTCGACGTCGATCGGCATGGCGGGAGATGGCCCGGAAATCGTCTTGGGTTCAAATGCAGGGCGCGCGGTGCAAAGGCGGGACGCGCGCCCCGGTGACGGGCTTTGCCCGCCTCAGCGGAACACGCCGCCGAAGTTGCTGCCGCCGAAACCGCCGCTGCTGCCACCGCTGCTGCGCGTGGGTGCGGATGTCGTCGGCGTGGATCGCGTGCTGGTGGTCGAGGAACCGGAGCTGCGCGAGGAGGATGAACTGGACGCGCGGCCCGAAGTCGAGGTCGATTTGGCGCGGGGTGCCGAAGAAACCACCGGCTTCGGGCAATCGACCGCGTCGTTCCCGAGGATCAACCGGAAGAGGTCGATGGAAGCCTCCGGACTGTCTAGCGCGGCTGTGTCACGCTTCTTCAGTTCCTCGTAATAAAGGCTGGAGCCACGCTGCGACCCGCGCCCGTAATCGCCGTCGATGCGGCCGAGGTAGCAGTTCATGCGCTGCAGTTCCGTCTGGATGACCTTGGCGAGAATGCGGCCATCGGGCGGGTCGAAACTGCCAGCCGTCAGCATCGCGGCGTACATTTCCGGGTTATCCTCGCGCAACTTGCGCAGGGTAACGAGAGAGGCGGCGATATCGTCGTTGTCATCCACAAAGGATGCGAGCGCCCTGCTTTCGCTGTCGGTCTCCGTGCTGAGCGCGGCATCGGTGACGCCCTCGATCAGGCCGACGAGGATCGACGGTTTGGGGAGGCCCGCAGCGATGGGCGCGGCGGCGATCTGCGTTTGTGGCAGGGCGGCGAAGGTGACGACCGGCTCCGCCTTTGCGATCTCTTCGGGCACAGAGGGCAACTGCGCGGGCAGCAGGATCTCGATCACGTCGTCCTCGATCGGTTCGGGATCGCCGGTAAGGGAAAAATCGCCGTCCAGAACCGCGATCTGCACCACGTCGTCGGGCAGGAATTCGACGATTTCCTCAACAGGTTCGGGATTCTCTATGGGGCCGGTCAGCGTTACTTGAACCGCCGCCCCGGTTACGGCAACGCCGTGCAGCATGGCCATCAGATCGCCGGTCAGGGCTGGTTCTTCGGCGAGGTTGCGCAATTCGTCCGACAGGCGCGCGCCCCAGGTGCAGGACTCGCCCTGCGTGACGGAGGTCACAACGGTCATGGTCAGACCGTTGGGCGCGTCGGGTACGATCACCTGACCGGGTCCGGCCTGCGGGTCGGTGCAGTTCTCGACCATCAGCAGGACGCCCCGGGTGCCCGCCTGCGCCGCCGCGTCCAGAACTGTTGCCAGTGGCATGGAGCCATCCTGCATGGAGATGCTGCCGGAGTTCATCCGCCCGGAATAGTAGAGCAAGAGATTCGGCACGCCCTCCAGCCGGGTCAGCGTATCGGTCAGGCGCGCGCGAGGCAGGTCGCGGATCATGTCCAGCACAACCACCCCGCCGCGTTCAAAGGCGCGGGAGGCAAAGAAGGCATCGGCAAAGCTGCCGTGCGCGCCCGGCCCCGGCTGGCCCACGACGATGGCCTGCCAGTCCGACCCAGACTGAGAGCCGGAGTCACGACCCTGCTGCGCCGCCAGCGCGGCGGGTAGGGACAGCGTCGTCAGAAGGGTCGTCAAAAGGGCAAGTCCGCGCATGGGTCATCACCTGAAAGGTCTGTTTCTCAATGGCCTCGCCAGTCTACACCTTTTCGTGTTCATAAAACGAGTCCCCCTGCGTAAACGTGATCGCGCAAATTGCATCCGTGTGTCAGCCCGGCGGGTAGACGAACAGGGTCCAGCGCTCGCTCTTGAAGGTATCGACCTCCTTGAAACGCGCCTCCAGATAGCCGCGCACTAGGCAATCCTCCTCGCCCACGATGTCGAATCGTTTTGTGTCGATGCACATTGGAGTGGCGCCGTTCATGATCTCCTTGCCAAAGACATCCTGAGCAAAGACATAGACGTAACGGGCGTTCAGAACCTCGTCGATGACGTTGGCGCAGCGGTTGGGACCCACGGTCCACCAGCCGGAGGTTGTGAAATTCTCGTAGTCGTAACGCCCCACGGCGACGTTCATGACGTTCAGCGTCTGATTGCAGACGGCGAATTGCGCCTGTGCCGGGGCGACGAAGCAAGGGATGAGATACAGGCCTAACCCGAGGGCGCGGCCTGCGGCGGAAAAACGCCGAGCGTTTGACAACCCGTGGAATTTTACGAAAATGCGACCAAATTCCATTGATACAGGGGGCATCCCGCGCCTCGGTTCGCTGTGTACTCTGAGCAACGTAGGGAACCATTCAAGGTGCTGCCACATTTTAAACACGAAAAAGCCAGAATTTGACGGTATGATACTAACCATGATGAAGCTTGTCCTTTACACCTTCGGCCTGATGGGTCTTTCCGCCGCTGCGGGTGCCGCGCTTTTTGCCAGCCACTCCGCGCTGGCAGCAGGGCCCCGCTTGCCGGATCAGGTGATCCGGGCGCATGCCGTCGCCGCGGCGGAAACGGTTGCCCCGGCAAAGGTGATGAGCGATGCCGTCATCGTGCCCGCACATTGGGACCCGCTTCCCGCGCCGGAACCTGAAGGCAGCTTTTTCGCCGAGCCGATGATCTCCACCCAATCCTCGGACTTTGCCGGTCTTGCGCCGGTGCGCGCGCTGCGCCCGGTGGCCCGGCCCGGTGCCTACGAAGCCGTTGCCCAGGCAAGCGCGCAAAGACGTGAAGCGCAGCCCGCCGTGTCGATGAACCGGCGCGCACCGCTCGCCGTCGCGGCAGAGCCCGCGTCACGCAGGGTAAATGTCGTGCGCGAGGTGGTTCGCACACGCCCCGCCGCGCAGCACGCAACCGGTCGTATCAACCCGGGCTACCTGCACGGCGTCTTCCGCTGAAATCCCCATCCGGGACCCGAAGAACGGCTCGCCTCGCGGGCCTTTTTTCTGCCTGCAACACAGGCGGGATGATCCGGGCGCGCGGGCATTCCCGCCTTGACATGAACCTGCCCTTCCCCGCTCAATGACCGCGATAGACAGCCGGGCCGCCCGCGTCCCGCGCAATATTGATTTCATGGGAGGAACAGACATGACGAAGCATTTTGCACCCCTGTGCCTTGCCGCCCTTCTGACACTGCCGGGTCTGACATTTCCGGGACTGGCCGGGGCGCAGGAAGCGGAGGCGCCCGGCAGGTTCGGGATCGAGCTGAACAACGCGAGCGAAACCGAGGGCGGCAATTGTCGCCTGACCTATGTGGCGGAAAACCACTCGGGTCACGCGCTCGACCAGACCGAATATCAGGTCGCCGTCTTCGACGCCGAGGGCATCGTGTCACGCCTGCTGGTGCTCAAATTCGGCAAACTGATCGACGGCAAGACCCGCATCCTGCAGTTCGAGCTTCCCGGCACCCCCTGTTCCGGTATCTCGCGCATCGTCATCAACGACAATTCCGCCTGCATCGATGCGGAAACGGGCAAGGAGACGGATATCTGCATGTCCGCGCTCGACGCCACCTCGCGCACCGACATCCGCTTCGGTATCTGAAAAAACAATGCACCGACCGGTGACAGGCCCCCGCCGCCTGTCACACCTCCATGGAGTGACCGATGGCTTCCTTCCTGCCCGAGAGCTACAATCTCGCATCTCTCGTCGTGTTCGGCGCGCTGGCCCTTCTGTCGTTGCTGGCCATCACCGTCGCCATCTACAAATGGGTCCAGTTCATGGCTCTCGGTGTCGGGCGGCGCCGCCGGGCGGAGGAGATTCTCGACAACTGGCTGTCGGGCAAGGCCGACCTCGCCTTTCAGCAGGCGCAGCAGCGCAAATCGGTGCTGGCACGCATCCTGCAGGCGGTGTTTTCCGGCGTGCAGGCGAAACCGGGCGACGCCACCTATGCGGAGGAGCTGGGCCGCCAGACCGCCATCATCGAGCTGGCCACCATGACCGACCGGATGCGAACACTGGAAATGGTCGTTCAGGCCGCGCCCATGCTGGGCCTTCTGGGGACCGTGATCGGCATGATCGACGCCTTTTCCGCTCTGGCGCTGTCAGAGGGGGCGGTCGATCCCACCGTGCTGGCCGCCGGTATTTATACCGCGCTGACCACCACCGCCGCCGGTCTGGCCATCGCGCTGGTTGCTTTCTTTGTCGCCAATTACTTCGAGTCCCGCATCGAGCGCGAACGCAACATGATCGAGACGGTGATCTCCGCCGCGATCCACGGTCGCCTCGATCCCACCAGGAAATCCTGATCCGGCCCTCGCCCGCCAGAGAGCGTCATGTCCCAGTCCAAGCTGAAGCTGCCCACCCGCCCCCGGAGTTATCGTTTCGCGATGACGCCGCTGGCGGACGCCATGTTCCAGCTGCTCATCTTCTTCATGCTGACCTCTTCGCTGACGCCCTATTCGCTGCTGACGTTGCAGACCCCGGCAGAGGCCCCGCAGGAGGATCAGGCGGGGCTAGGCCCCTCGCCCGCGCCTCAGGCCCCCTCAACCCCGCCAGATACCGCGATCTGGACACTGGACGCCGAGACGATCGTCGTCGGCGGACAGGACTTCACCTTTGACGATCTTGACGCGCTCGCCGATGCGCTGGGAACGGAGGCCGCGCCCGGCAACGTAGTCATCCTGATCCGCGACACTGCCCGCGTGCAGGACGTGACTACCGTATTGGCGCGCCTTTCGGGGGCGAATGTCGGGTCCGTCCGCGTGGCGCAGGGGGCGCAGTGACATGAAGCTCCGCCACCTCCCCAGCATCCACAAGAGCCAGCAGCCGGATATTTCCCTCGCGATCGTCAACATTGTTCTGCTGCTGATCTTCTTCTTTCTTATCACCGGACGCATGGCGAACGCGCCGACCTTCGCTGTCGAGATATCGGAAACCACAGTCCTGCCGGTAGAGAACCTGCCGAAGCCGATCCTCGAACTGGAATCCGGCGGTGCGATGATGCTGGACGGGGAGCCGGTGGACGAGGTGCAATTGTCCAACGCCGTCATCGACATGCAGGTTCTGCACCTCCTCATCGACCGCAACGAAAGCGCGCAACTTCTGATCGACGTGCTGGCGCGGCCGGAGTTCGCCCACCTGATGATCCGTCTTGTGACCGTGCACCGCAGCGGCGGGGGTTCGGGGTCATGAGCTTCCTGCCCTATGGTCGTGGCACACCGGGGGGCTGGATCCTGTCCGGCCTCGTTTCCGTGGCGCTGCACGTGGGCGCGATCGCGGCACTGGGCCTGTCGGTCTCGCAGTGGTTCCTTGAACGACCTCTGCCGCTGGCAAGACCGGAGTTCCAGATCACGTTGGAGCAACTCGAATCCGACACGCTGGCGGGGATCGTGGAACAGCTGGGCGACGCGGCGGGCAGCGACACGTCGGAGGATCTGACCGCCGCCGATCCGGAGGGCGACCTGAGCCCGGAGATCCCCGACGACATCCTGCCGGAGGATATCACTGCCGAGACCGGCGAAGAGCTTTTGGCCAGTGAGGGCGAAGACCTCGCCGCCGAGCCGCTGGACGCCACCGCGCCGGAGGACTTCGCTCCCGACGAAATCACCCCTGATGAAGTGGCCGCCGATGAACTCGTCGCGGAGGAACTGACCGGAGAGGACATTGCGGCAGACGAGCCCCCTGCCCCGGACCTGGCCCAGGTCGAACCCGAAGACCTGGCCCCGGAAGACCTGTCCCCGGAGGAGATCGCTCCTCAGCCGGAGGCGGAGGCGCTGACGGCGGACGCAGAGCCGGAAGATATCGCACCGCAGACGGAGCCCGAAGAGCTTGTCTCCGATCTTCAGACGGAGGAGATCGCGCCCGAAATTCCACCCGAAACTCCCGCCGAACCCTCGCCGGCTGAACTCATCGTGGAGGAAATCCAGCCCGAAACCGCGGTGGAGCCGTTGGTGCCGGAGGCGGTTCAGACCGTCGAAGCGCCCGAAGACCTGACGCCGGAGTCCGCCCCGGCGGAACCCGCTCCGCTTGACAGCGTGGAGGCTCTGGAGCCGTCTGCCGTGACGCCCGATCTCATCGACCCGGAAGTCACCGAACTCGCCCCCCTCGAAGAAACACTGCCCGCCCCGGTCGAGGACTTCGCAGCACTCGATCCGGGCGAACCGCTGGTGGGAGTGCCGACACCTTCGGATGATCCTTTGATCGTGGAGGACGGCGCCGGCCTTGTCCTTGGCGGGGCGCCGCCGCCCGCGGAGGCCGACAGCCTGAACCCGATCATTGCCGAAGAGGCCCCGCCGGTGTCACCCCCGGCAGAGGAAACGGCAGGCGTCGAGCCGGACGCGCTGGTGCCCGAAGACCTCGCCGCGCTGGCCCCATTGCAGCCGCAACTCCCCGCCAGCGGCGTGCCCGACACGATCGAGCCGACGGTTCTGCCGCTGGAACCGCAGGTCATCACGCCGGAGGATCCAGTTCCTGATGTCCCGGCCCCTGATGTTCCGGTCCAGGAGACCCCCGTTCCGGAGGTCATCGCGCCGACCGAGGTCTTGCCGGATACGGTGGCGCCGGAGGTGGTCGAACCGGATGTTGTGGAGCCGACCGAGGTCCCGGCTCAGCAGGTCCCGGCGGATGCCACCGCAAGCGAGATCACCGGGACGGAAATCACCGGTACCGAACCGCGCCGTCGCGCCCTGCCGCCGCGCGTGGTCCGCCGCCCGCGTGCGGCCCCATCGGAGCGTGACCTTGCCATCGGCGATCTGATCCAGCGTATCCGGGCGCGAACCGAGGACAACTGCGTCATTGCCCTGCCCCGCCGCGACGGCGCCGACGGTATCGGCCTTGCCCTTCTGGCCGCCGAGGACGGCGCCATGGTCGATTTCGCCGACAAGGTTCTGGTGCGGCCCGAGGACAAGGACATCCTCCAGACCCGCACCCTGCTGGACGAGCGCCAGTGCCCGGCGCTGTCCTATATCGCGAAGAACCGCGACTACCCCGCAACGCGGATCGGCATGCGGCTGGACAATGCCGAGGTGCCTTCGGGCAACCGTGCCTCTGGTGTGATGCGGGGTGTCGGCGACCGTAACCTCGGGCTGTTCCTCGTGGACAACAACGGCGTGGTGCAGGACCTCGCGCGGTTCACCACGGAATCGGATGGCTTCGTACGCTTTGACGTGCCGGTAACCCGCGTCGGCCCCCTGCGCGATACCAAGCAGCTCCTGCTGGCCATCGCCACGACCGAGCCGCTGGACGTGCTGAAGGCGCGGTCGGGCCAGCGGGCGGAAACCTTCTTTGCCGATCTGCCGATCGAGCTGGGCCGGCAGGCGGCTCTGGCGCTTGTGGCCTTTGACGTGCGGTAGGTGCGCCGGCGCTGCGCGCAGTCGCCCGGCGCGGGGTGCATCCGGGGAAACGATATTTGCGGACTGCGTCCGCAGGGGGGCTCTGCCCCCCACCCCCGAAAGTATTCTTGACCAAGGAGAAGCAAGCCGGGGCGCGGCATCCGGTCCCCTCCGCCCCTAGCGCGTTCGGGCGAAAAACAGGCAGTCGCGCGGGTCCGGCGAAAGATTGGGGTGGATGAACCAGCGGCGGAGGCGTGCTTCGCATGTCATGCCGGCCTTTTCCATCACCCGGGCGGACGCGGGGTTTTCCGCGTCACAGAAAGCCTCGGCCCGGAAGATGGCGGGGTGAGCAAGCACGGCGTCGGTGAGCGCGCGCAACGCCTCTGCCGCGATGCCGTTTCCCCAGGCGCTGCGGCGCAGGACGTAACCCGTGCGCACCACATGGCCGCGCCGTCGGGGGTGGATCATGCCGAGAGGCCGGGCCGCGTCCGTGTGGGCGAAGATCAGCAGCGCCGCGCCAGACCCGCGTTGCCATTCGGCCTCGACTCCGCGGAGGAAGACCCGTGTTTCAGCCACCGTCCGATGCGGGCGCCATGCGAGGAAACGCGTCGTCTCAGGGTCCGCTGTCCAACCGTCGAACATCGCCTGCGCGTCCTCCGGCCGCGGGCGGCGGAGCGAGAGGCGGCTGGTTCCGAGCTGTTCCGGAAGGGCGTCGTGCATGGCGGGCATTGCGCCGCGAAATGGTAAAGATCAGGTGCACGCGTGCCCCGGGGTCTCAGGGGTCGGGCGGCATGAGTTTCAGGTAGGACACAGCGGCGCTGGCAGCCCCTCCCCTGTCGCGGATCTCCTCTAGGATCAGCGGCAGCGCGGCGGCGGCCTGATCGCGATTCTTTGCAAGCGCGGCGCGGGCCAGCGGGCTGTCTGCTTCCACCGCGAGCAGCAGTTGCGGCGCGGGTTCGGCGCCAGCCGGAAGCTGCAGTGCGAAGGTCATTGTCCGCTGGTTCCCGGCGGGCGGTGAGAGACGTTCGGTCACATTGATGATCCCGCCTGTGGGGGTCACCAGGACCAGCCACACGGCCTGTCCTGGGGGCACGCTAAGCTGCGCCGTCACCGGTGTCTTGCTGGCGACTTCGTTGGCGGAGAGGAACATCTCGACCCCGCTGCGGCCACGTCCTTGCAGGGCCTTGGCGAAATCCAGCACGGCGCATTGCTGCGGTGTGATTTCGCGCGGGACGACCTCCGGCCTCGCGCCGAATTTCTCCTCGTAGGCGGTGGGCAACCCGGTAAAGGCTTCGCGTGTCGCGGAATAGCCTTCGATCACCCCGGCATTGGCGCCCTGGCTGACGCGGGTCACAAAGGTGCAGGGGCCGGTCTCGAAGGCGGCAAGAAAGCCTTCGCGCGTGTCGGCCTGCGGGCCGGGGATGCCGGTGGTCTGCTCGGGCGGCGCTGCCGCGTCGGGAGTATCGCCGCCATCGGTGCTCTGCGTGCCGATGAGCCCGTCCAGCAACCCGGTGGTCCAGGCGTAGTAGCCGCCGCCGCCGAGCCCGGCCAGCAAAAGCAGGATCAGCACGGCGACCAGTCCTCCGCCCCGGGACTTTTCCTCCGGCAGGGGGGTAGGCCCCAGCGAGGTGTTCAGTGTTACGTTCTGCGTCGCTCCCGGCAGTTGCAGCCCCGGCGCCATGGTGGCGGCCATGGACTGCGCGCCGGTGTCCGGACCGGGATCGTGCAGCGGCGGCGGTGCAGGGGGCACCCAGCCGCCGAGATACCGTTCCGGGATCAGTCGCGGGTCTTCGACCAGCGTTTTTACCGTGCGCATGTCTTCGGGGCGGTCCGCCGGGTTCGGCTCCAGCATGTAGGACAGGATGGGCCGCAGATCCTCCGGCGCGTAGGAGAGGTCAGGGATCGATTGCCGTGACTGTACCGCCTCCACGATGGAGGATCCCATATCGAGCGGCTTGCCGATCGCCGCCGCCGCCGTCAACAGCGCCAGACCGTAGATGTCGGTGGCAGGAGAGATTTCCCCTCCGTAATGGCCCAGCTGTTCCGGCGCCACGTATTTGAACTTTCCGGCGAAGCGACCAGCCATGGTCGCCTCTTTGACCACGCTCGACTGCGCGATGCCAAAATCGATCAGGCGGGCATTTTCCACGCGGCCGCCTTCGAGCATGACATTGTCGGGTGACAGGTCGCGGTGGATGACCTCCGCATCATGGGCGGTGGCAAGCCCCCCCGCCAGCCGTGCCAGCAGGGTGCGGCATTCGTCCACGGACAGAGGACCGTTCTGCGCCACGTGGTCCTTCAGCGGCACGCCCTCGATGAATTCCATCACCATGAAGTAGCGCTGCAGGTCCGGGTCGGGCACGTAGTTGTAGTAGCGCACGATGGTTTCGTCGGTCAGTCGGCGCAGGGTCTTCGCCTCGCGCAGGAACAGCAGGCCCGCCTCCGCGTCGTCAGCCTTTTCCTGCAGGATCGCCTTGATCGCCACCGGGTCGCCGGTGTGGATCTCGATGCCGCGATAGACTTCGCCCATGCCGCCGGACTTCAGCACTTCTTCGATACGGTAGTTGTTGTTGATCAGCGTACCGATGGGGAGCTTGCCGTCCGTGCGCGCGATCTCTGCCGCGGTCTGGGTGCCTGGTGGCGCGGCGGGGGCTGCCGGGTCGTGCGGGTAGGAAGACGGGTCGGGCGGGGGGACCGAGCCGGCATAGGTCTCTGCCTGCCGCGCGGCTTCTTCCGGGTGATAGGAGGGATCGGTGCTCGTGGCCGTGGGTTGCGGCGCCTCGCCGGGGTGCATGCCGGGATGGGTCGACGCGCCCTGCGGCGGGTATGCGGTCTGATACGTACCGCCTGCCCGCGGCTCCGACCGGGCCGGGTCTGTATCGCCGTTCGGGCCTGCAACTTTGGCGTCTGTTTCGGTCGGACCAGCCTGAGCGGAGCCGGTCTGTGTCGTCGCGCCCCGCGGTGGCCAGCCCTGCGGGTCCGGCGGCGCGAACTGGGTGCGCTCGTCGTCCTCCGCGGCGGGCGTTGTCCCCGGCTGCGGCGTGAACACCGTCCGTTCGTCGTCTTCCGGGGTGTCGTTCCCGCCGCTCATGCCCGGTCCTCACCGTTGGTCTGGTCCAGTTCAAGCACGTCGTCCATAAGGTCGTCTTCTTCTTCCAGTTCCGGCGGTGGCAGGCACCGCATGGCGACCACCGTGACGTTGTCCTTCGCGCCGCGCTCCAGCGTCAGCCGGATCATTCGCTCGCAAGCCTCCTTTGGCGCATAGCTGCGCGCGTGGTCGGCGATGTCGGCGTCGCTCAGATGTTCCGTCAACCCGTCGGAACACAGAATGAACGTATCGTCCAGTGCGAGCTTGCCCGAGATGACGTCGCAATGCGGTTCCTCGGTCACGCCGATAGCGCGGGTGATGACGTTCTTGCGTGGCCAGTTCTCCGCCTCTTCGGCGGTGATCGCGCCGGAATCGAGCAACATCCGCAGTTCGGTATGGTCGCGGGTCTGCTGCACCAGCTGGCCGTCGCGCAACAGGTAGATGCGGCTGTCGCCCGACCAGATGCAGGCGTAGTCCTCGCCATGTACCAGAAGCGCCACCAGCGTCGCGCCGATTGTGCCGCGCTGCATTTTCAGCGCGTGCTCGTAAATGTCGTGGTTGGCGCGGTGGATGCGCTCCATGAACCGCGCCTGCAGGTCGTCGGGAGAGCCCGACATGCCGATGGAATTCAGCGCCTGCACGATTGTGTAGCTGGCATAATCGCCCGCCGCATGGCCGCCCATGCCGTCCGACACCACCCAGAGTCCGCAGTCGGGACGCGACAGGAAGTTATCTTCGTTCACCGTCCGCTTGCAGCCCACGTCGGTGGCCTGCCCGGTTTCGAAGGTGAAGAATTCGTTGTGATCCATGCCTGTCCCTGTCTCAGTCTTCCGCCACCGTCGCCGGTTCGATGCGGGGTTGTCCAGCCAGAAGCCAGCCGAGCGCGCCCGCGTCGGGCAATCCGTGGCACCCCAGCCAGACCGGCAGGCGGTTGGCGTCGCCCGGTGCCCACCAGTACGACCGCCTGAGCGCGGCCCGTGACAGGTCGGCCCGTCCGGCGGCGCGCAGCAGCGCTTCGAGGTCGCCCTCCGGGTGATGTGCCCAGAGGCAATGACCCAGGGAGCGCTCCGCCTCCGTTTCCGCCGGCAGTTCCAGCGTCAGCCCGTCAAGCAGGCTGGCCGCACCCTGCCCCGGCTGCATCCGGGGCACATGCGTTTCCAGCGCCTCCCACGGGGTCTGGTCGGTGGCCCCTCCGTCGCCCGGCACCGCGAGGTGTACGTTCTCGGCGGCGAGGATCAGCGGATAGACCCGCCCCACCTTATCGCGCGAGGGCTGCAGAATACCGGCCAGCGGCACCCCCAGCACGTCGCGCCCGATCCAGAACCGCAGGGACTGGGCCTCCGCCCACCAGCCTTTCCAGTCACTCCCTGCGTCCTCCTGCACGCGGCTCAGGGTCTTGTCGAGCCAGCGCATCAGCGCGTCGTGCACGTCCTTCGACAAACCCGCCTGGACGAAGTCGCCAAAGCCCGGATGCTTTCCCATCACGCCGATCCGGGCGACCGCCTCCACCAGCCTACTCCAGCGATGTCGGGCAGCTGAAATCGCGCAGCTCCCGCATCAGGAAGGGCACTGTCGAACTGTCGAACTCGATCCGGTAGGTGATCGACTGGCCCCGGATCGTGTAGCGCACGGTGACCACATTGCCCTGCACCTTCGGCGATCCGTCCGACAGCCATTTCGCGATATCCCACCGCCCCTGACTGAAGCTGAACGAAGCCGCATCCCCGATCCGCGTCGGGATCAGGTCGATCTGCACGCCCGCCGTTTCCCCCGGCCAGGAAAAGCCCGCCGGGGTCGAATCCGGTTGCGTCGGGATCGACTTGCCGTGGATCGTCAGCGTCGCCAGCCCGACGCCGGGCGAAGAGGTCACGTGCTTGATCGACATGTTGACCTCTGGCGTGGAAGACCCGGAGGCAAAGAACGCGCGCTGGATCTTCTGCGCGCGGTCGAACTGGCGCAGCGCATTGGCCGACAGGCGCTGCCCCACCGCCGTGCCCGGATCGGCGCGGAGCCCGTCGGTTTCGCGGATCACGTAGGGCGCGAGGTGCTGGGAATAGAACTGGTCCATCTTGCCGCCAGGGCCAAAGAACTGGCCGAAGATCGACGGGCTCAGGTGCCGGGCCGACCCGGTGGAGAACGGGTAGAAGGGCGCGATCTCGTTCTTGCAGAACTGCGTCACCTCGTCGTTCAGCGCCCGGTTCAGGTCGGCCAGCGTGGCGTTTTCGGCGGCTGTGCGGAACTCCGTCGCGACGGCGCTGTTCATCGTGGCGATCGCCTCCGGCGCGCCCGCGTTGGTCCGGGTGAGCGCAGTCAGTGCCTGACTCAGCATCTGGTCGTCGGCGGGCGTCGGCGCAAAGACCGCGTTCGACCGGTTTTCCTGCACCGATGCGTAGGCCTTCAGCATGAAGTCGATGGGGCGGTTGCCGAAATCGCCCTTCACGAGGCTTTGCCAGTCCTTGAAGTCATCCGTGATCCGCTGCACCCGGCGGCGGTCCACGTCCTCCGCCAACCCGCCCGACCCGGCGCGGGTCTGGATCTTTGCCCGGTTGCCGAGGTTTTCGAGGATCACCCGCGTGAACACCCCGGAGCGGGAGTAGATCCGGTCGAACGCCGCATCCCCGAGCGCGCCGCCCAGATCGCCGCCACCGCCACCGCCCGCGATCAGCCGGGCGGCATCCGCCTCCGATATGCCGCCGATCTGGTCATAAAGCCGCATCAAGTCGGTTTCCTCGTTCACCGCCTCCGCCAGTTCGAGGATCGGCGAATTGGTCGGCGAGGCGGCATAGCTCAGCAGCGTGAAGTTCGGCGCATCCGCTGACATCTTCGCCACCGTCAGCTGGTCGAACATACCGTTCCACGCCAGCGTGAATTCCCGCCGGTAGCGCGAGAAAAGCTCGTTTTCGAGGTTCGCAAGCTGCGTGTCGAAGTTCACCCGGTCGCCGGTTTCCCCCAGCACCCACTGTTCCTCTGCCAGTCGCTTCTTGGCGTCGGCCA
The DNA here is from genome assembly GCF_017813235.1 of Sagittula salina. Lineage (GTDB taxonomy): Bacteria > Pseudomonadota > Alphaproteobacteria > Rhodobacterales > Rhodobacteraceae > Sagittula > Sagittula salina. Next base: position 7,665 of record NZ_JAGISH010000020.1, on the reverse strand, counting down.
TCTCGTCGACGAAATAGCCCCAGTAGCCTTCGAAGGTATAAAGCCCCGGCACACCGAGCTGATCCAGCGGCGACCCGTCGGTGGTGCGAAAGACCTCGCCGACGTTGCCCGACACCCGCTCCACCAGATTGAAATCCGCCACGCCGGAGACGATCGCCCCCTCCTTGATCGCGGCATAGGCCTGATCCGCCAGTGGCAGGTTCACGATACTCTCGCGGGCGCGGGTCTTGATGGTCTCGTCCGTCTTGACCATCGTGTCCTTGGCGTCGTCCAGCTGCAGCATTGCCTCAAGGTGATCAAAGAGCGCCTGCCGTTCGTCGAACCGCGTCGCACCGGGCATCATACGGTCCCATGCATCGCGGAAATAGGTGCGTATCGCCTCGTCGCCGTCGCCCTTCGCTTCCGGGTCCTTGGCCAGCAGCATGTAGACCTTCAGCGCGCGATAGGTGCCCTCTGTATCGTCGTCGATGATCATCTGCGGGATCTCGTTTTCGAGGTGCAGCATCATGCGCGGGCGCAGCATCCGTTCCAGACCGTCGGAATAGGCCGCACGGGCGGAGGTCGCGATCTCGCGCGAGCGGTTCAGGCCGAAGCCCTCCCACAAGGTCGGTTCGTGCGGGTTGCCGTAGCCCGCGGGCATGTTCCGCAAGCCGTCCAGATGCGGGATCACCGGGGTCGGGTCCGGATCGTCGATCACCGCCCGGTCGAGTTCGTTGCGGGCTGAATCGAGGTAGACCGCCGCGTGCGCCTCGGCATCGCTGACCAGGTTGGCGTTCTGCCAGAAGCTGTAGCCAAAGGCCGTCATGGCCGCCACCGTACCCAGCCCGATCACCGCGAACCCCAGTGTTCGCAGGATCGCCATGCGCCGCACCGCGCGACGGTCGAAGTTCACCCAGTCACGTTCCTCGAAGATCACCTTTGCCAGCACGTCGTGCAGGAAATAGCTTTTGCCCTTGCCGGACATGAAAGCGGGCTGGAACCCCTCCCCCTCATCGCGCGCCATGGCGCCCAGAACCTGATCGATGGGCGTGCCTTCTTGTGTGCCGCTGGAGAAATAGAAGCCCCGCAGAATGGCGTTGGTGTCGTAGCGGGTCGGTTCAAAGACACGACGGAGGAACTCAACCACATTATCGCGCAGCATCGCCATCTGCCCCGGCAGGCCAAAGATCGCGATGCGGGAGGTATCGTCCGGCTCCTCCACCATGCGGTCCACGACCTCGTCCGAGAGCCGCGTCAGGAGCGCGTCGAATTCCTCGCCCACATGGGCGTGCGTGGCCTCGCGCCGGTCGCGGGTCTGGAAGGTCGTGCCCCAGACCATCTTGCGCCGCGACTGGCTGAAAGAGTTGAAATACTCCCGAAAGCCCGAGATCAGGTCCGCCTTGGTGAACAGGACGTAGACCGGGAAGTCGATGCGGAGGGTCTGGTGGATCTCCCCCAGCCGTTCGCGCACCACGGCAGCGTGGCTGGCCAGCGTTTCCGGCGTGCCAGTAAGGATGTCCTCGATGGAAAACGCCAGCACGACGCCGTTGATGGGTTGGTCGGGGCGGCCCTTCTTCAACAGGTCGAGGAAGGCCGACCACGACGCCTGATCGGCCTCCGCGTCGCTTTCCTGCATGGTATAGCGCCCGGCGGTATCGATCAGCACCGCGTCCTCCGCGAACCACCAATCGACGTTCTTTGTCCCGCCAAAGCCCTGCGCGTTGTCGGCCAGCACCTCCTGACCGGGGAACTCGATACCGGAATATTTCAGCGCCGTGGTCTTGCCCGCGCCGGGCGGGCCGATGATGACGTACCACGGCAGATCGTAGAGGTAATTCTTGCCGCCCGATTTCTTCAGCTTGTCCAGAGCTTCGGCAAAGCGTTCATTCAGCACCTCGCCATCGCCCGCCGGCGCCTCGACCAGGCTTTCCTCCAGGGCCCTTGCCTGCTTGCGGCGACGCAGGAACCTGAACAGGTAAAGTCCGAGGATTGGCGACAGGATCAGCAGGATGATCGCGATCCGCACCCAGAGTTTCGAAAAGAACTCCGATCCGGTCATCGGCAGCCCGAAGAAGATTGCGAGGAAGACGCAGATCACGCCCACGACGATCCAGAACCGCAGGAAGGCGCGGCTGGTCAGCACCCTCCAGATGACATGCGCGACCCTGTAGATCAGAAATTCCATGGTTTCACTCCGCTTCGCGCCGGATCATGATCTCCACGCGCCGGTTGCGGGCGCGGCCCTCCTTCGAGGCGTTGTCCGCGATGGGTTCGACGGGGCCCTTGCCTTCGATCTGGACGCGATCCTTGTCGGTCAGACTGTCGGTGACCAACGCCGCCACGGTTGTGGCCCGCGCCTCTGACAGCGCCTCGTTGGTCTTGAACTGGCCCCGGCCCGAGGGCGGCACCGAATCCGTGTGGCCGACGATGCGGATGGGGCCGCTCTGCGTTTCGAGCACCGCGCCGATGGCGGTGGCAAGCTGGCTCAGGTCGTTGGTCAGGTCCGCCTTGCCGGAGGCAAAACGCAGGGCGTCGCCTAGGCGGATCAGAACCCAGTCGCCCTTGAGTTCCACCTCCACGTCCTGCCCCTCCAGCGCGGCCTTCACCTCGTCTAGGCGGTCGACGGTGGCGGGCGGCACCACGACCACGCGTTCCACCGGAGCAGAACGTTCGATGGCCACCGGCGGCAGGTTGAAGTGCATCATGGCGATGCCGTTCTGCGTTTCACCGGCATCGCGTGACAGGAGCGTGGCCAACGTGGCAAACAGCGCGACCACCATCAGACCGCCAATGGCCGCCGCCACCCAGACCGGCAAACCGCCGCGCCGACGCTTGCCATTCACGATCACCGGCGCCCATTTGACCGATATATCGTCGTCGGGACGTTTCACGACCTTGCGCAGGGTTTCGTAGATCGCCTTGCGGATGCGGGCCAGTTCGTTCGGACCATTCGGCATCGCGCGGTACTGGCCCTCGAACCCGAGGCTGAGACACGTCAGCATCAGGTCCAACAGGTGGAACTTCTGTCCCGGCGCCTTCATCGCCTTGTCCATGCGTTGAAAGAACCCCACACCCGCGTTGCGTTCCCCGAAGAACCGCGCGCCCATGGAGTATTCCAGCCACATACCCCGATCCGCGCCGGGCAGGTTCTGCACGATGTCGTCGGCGGTGGCCGAAAGCGCGTATTTCGCGTCCGTCACGTCCTCTGGCGGCACACCGGCCTCCAGCGCATTGGATTCGAAGATGTCGATTTCACGCGCGACGTGTTCCAGCAGCGGTGCGGACTGCATTTCGACCATGCCGGTGCGCAGGCGGCCCAGCAGGATCAGCAGGTTGGCGGCGGCGGCGACCAGCGGATTGTTCGGCCCGCCCGCGCCGAGACCGGTGGCCCGCAGCGCATCCTCCAGCGAAATCTTGCGCTGCATCGCCTGCATGGCGGGCGTCTCGCGGCGCTTCACCTCGGGGAACAGCTCCGGCGAGGAGGGTCGCCCCGTATCGGTATCGTAGAGCCGCCCGGAGTAATGGTTGCTGCCGGGGTTGCCACGGTAATCCTGCATCGGCCTTGGTTCCGGCTGGCTGGGCGGAACCGGCGCGCGGGGCTGGGCCTGCGGGGCCATCGGCATCGGAGAGGGGCGCGGCGGGGCCGGTTGTGGCGGTGGCGGCGCGGGTTGCTGGTATTGCTGCGGCGGTGGCGGGCCGGGCTGCGGCGTGATCTTTCCGCCGAGCCAAGTGTCGTCGCCCTCGCCCCAGGCGGCCTGCGGCGGCTTCTGGATCGGCGCCTGCGGAAACTGCGAGGGCGGTTTCTGCCCCTGCGGTGCGACCCGTGGCGGCTGGCCCTGCGGGGTGATCGGCGTGCCAAAGACCGTGCGGTCCGGTTCGCTCGGGTTGACGTTCGGAACATGTCCCGGGACATGGCCGGACGGGGTGGGCGACGGGGGTGGAGGCGCTGCCGGTCGCGGGGGGGCCGCTCCCGGTCGCGGCGCCTGCGGGATCGCCTGGCCGAATACCGTCTTTTCGTCGTCGTCTTCGCTTGCCATCACCCTTGCTCCGGAATGGCCCAAAGCTCCAGCTTCAGGTCTGGCCAGTTACCGGCGAAATGCATCCCGATGGCCGGAGCCTGCGAGAATTCGCGCCAGAGGTCGGTCGACTTGTCCAAGAGGAAATACACGTTCGAAGCGATCACCCGGATTTGTCGTGGCGGGTTCGGCATGTGCACGAGCCCGATGCCGGGCAGGTTCGCGTTGATGATCTGCCGCATGGCGGTGGACGGTCCCACCTTGCACAGTTGCGGGAATTGCGTCTGCACCTGCGTCAGCGGCAGCCCGCTCGACACCTCGACGACAAAGGCCGCGTTGGCGAACAGATGCCGGTCATTGACCTTCGCGAGGTAGGAATTGGCGCGCACTTCCTCCAGCGGCAGGCGCACGGCACGACCCACCTCCTGCGCCAGAAGGCTCTGGATGTCGTAGACGATGGGGGTGAACGACTCCTTCGGGCTATCGTGCCGGTAGCCGCCGTAATCCTTTGCCTTGCGGTCCGCCTGATCGAAAGTGGTCAGCTCGCCAGCCAGCGAAACCAGCTTTTCGTACAGCCGTTCCGGGTGAACTGCCCCCTGCCCTCTCAGGTGCCGCAACACCGGCAGTTCGCGGTTGATGACCATCAGCATCAGGTAATCCGTGGCCTGCATCCCGCCACCCGACGACGGGTCGGAGGCATAGCGCGCCAGCATCGACAGCTTTGCCTCCATCCAGCCGATCACGCGGGACAGATACCCCTCGTAGGCCGGATGCACGGCGAGGATCACCCCCGTCGGCGGCACCGTTTCGTCCAATGTGACCACCCCGTCGCGCATATCCGCGATCCGCCCGAGGTAGACGTTCTGATGGCCGGGCTTGGGCGAGTTCCGCAAGGACAGTTCCAGCCGCGGCGTGGCGATTTCGATCACCTGTTCGGAGCGCGCCGACGACGAATTGTCCACCACCGTCTCCGACCCCAGCAGATAGCGCGTCGCGGTATCCGCCGTCGCCGCCGCCACGTCCTGTGCGTTGACCTCGATGTCGGGCAGCGTCAGCCAGATCCCCAGCCCGCTTGCCTCCTCCTCCGGCACCGGCACCGGGGTCGGCAGCGGCGTTGCATTCGGCGCGTCAAAGGGCAGTCCGTCCGGCATGATCCCCACCACCGATCGCAGCCCGATCCGCCCCTGCTGCGCAAGGTCGCGGTCAAAGGTAAGGTTGGCGATGCCCCAGGGATAGGGCGTGATCTGCGCGGTACGGACACGCAGCATGTGCTCCATGTACCGGTCGGCCTGTTGCAGGTGATGCGGTTGGAGGAAAAGCCCCTCCTTCCACGCAACTTTGCTGTACCACGACATGACGTGAAATCGGCTCCCGGTCTTAATTCAGTCTCAATCCAGTCAGTATGCGGCCCGAAACGGCCAAATCCTCAAACCGCGGCATCCCGAAACATGGGGCCACGTGCAAAAAAGAGTTTGGAACGGGTCCGGGGCGCGGTCAAGCGCCCCGGGCTGTCAAGTCATTAGAACTGCAACCGTACCTGCGCCGTCAAGCCCCAGCTGTCCAGCTGTTCGGAGAAGCGCGTGTCGGCCCGGATCGAGGCATCCATCTGCCGCGGTGCCATCGCGCCGCCGCCATCCATGATCCGGGTGTAGTTCATCCCCAGGCTCAGCTCTCCGAAACCGCCGAGGTTATCGGAGGTCAGCGACTGGCTCGCCCCGGTGGACTTGACCGTGAAGGTGGAGGTCAGATCGTCCCCGAAGTCGTTGAAATACGTCCCCGTGGCGAAATAGGTCACCGCCGCCTTGCCGCTCGGGCGGATGCTGGTCTTGGCCAGCGTCGCCCCGACGAAGCCGATCTTCTGATCGATGTCGCCGATCTTCAGTTCCGCGTCATCAGTCGGGTCCGTCGGATCGTTGTCGATCTGGATCGTATCCGTTTCGATATGCGACAGCGAGAAGCCCACCGTCGGCACCAGCCGGATTCCCCGTTCCTGATCGAGCGTGTGGGAATAGCTCAGCGAACCCGACAGTGTCTTGCCACGGCTGTCGAACTCCTGATCCGGCAGGCCAAGGCCTCCCGACCCGAAGGTGCTTGTTTCACGCAGATCATAGGTGGTCCGGTCGGCCCGCAGGTTCAGGTCGCCGAACCAGTTGCCCTTGGCCGCGCTCAGGTAGACACCGCCGAACAACTGGTCGAAGTCCGACTTTACCGTGGTCGAAACGCCGCCCAGGGTCACCGGCAGGCTCGACCGGCCCATGTTGGTACCCAGCATGACGCCGTAAGCCAGATCCCAGCCGTTGTAGTAGCCGCCCGAGCAGGAGTTGTCGAAGCCCGCCTGAATGCCGCCGTAGCTCAGCGCGATGTCGTTGATCGCGCTCACGCCGGTGGTCTGCGATGTCGTGCCCAGCTTGGCATTGGCCTTGCCTCCGGTCAGGCGCGCCCATTCGCCGATGGCGCAGGGGTCGTCGCCGGGATCCACCAGCGGTGTGACCAGCGCCGAGGACGGCCTGTTGACCACGGTGGAAATCAGGCTCTGCGTCGCCGCCACGCCCGAAACCACGCCGCCGAAGGCCAGGTTCGGAGAGGCGGTCAGCTGGATCGCGGTGCCGGTGTTCTGCAGGCTGTAGGTATAGGCCCCCGTCTGCAGCCCGGAGAAGGAGGCGCTCAGCCCGCCGGTGCCACCCGCCGCCTTGATGAGGTCGATGGGCGTCGCGATGTTGGAGAAGTTGCCGCCCACGTTGTTCAGCAACAGCGCCGTCGACCCGGTCGCCGTGCCCGAGACGTTCACCAGATCGCCCCGTGTGCCTGCGGCCGTGTTCGATACATCCACGTCGGCCATGATCGTCCCGTTCAGCACCGCGTTACCGGTAATGTCCACAACGTCCACGGTGTCGGTGTCGCTCATGTTGATCGTGCCGGTGTCAGTAAAGGTGCCGGTTGTGACGCTCAGCGTCTGGACACCCGCGACCTGATTGACCAGCAGCGTGCCGCTGTTGGTCACGCTGGTTCCGCCCGCCAGCGTCGCATCGCCGGCGAAGGTCAGCGTGCCGGAGTTCGACAGCGTCGCGGAGGAGGACAGGGTTGCGGCCGCGCCGAGGCCGAAGCTCGCCGCGTTCACGAAATTGCCGCCGGTCGCCGCAAGGGTCGATCCGGCCCCCACAAGGTTGCCCGCCGGTGCAGTGACCGCCGCCGCGAGGTCCGCACTGGTGGCGTTGAAGGTCACGCCATCCGCCACAAGGAAGGTGCCGTCGTTCAGATCCAGCAGACCGTTCACGGTCACCGTGCCCGCCGCCGTCGTCAGCGACCCGCCCGACTGGGTCAGGTCCCCGGTCAGGGTGGAACCGCCGTTCAGCGTCACCGCCCCCGCGTTGGCCACGTTGCCGGTGACCGTACCGCTGTTCACCAGCGCCCCCGCGGAGGCCACCACGAGGTCATCGGTCACCGTGCCGCCATTGTCGGCGGTCAGCGAGGCGGTCACCGTCAGCGTGCCTCCGTTCACAGTCACCTGGCCGGAGACGACCGATGCAGCGCTGACAAGAGTTGCCGACGTTGCGCCGTTCTGCGTCACGGTGCCGGTGATGTTGGCGCCGATGTCCGCGTTGGTCGAGGCCGTCACGAGGTTGCCGGTCAGCGCCGCGTTCTGGTCATAGACCCCAGCCGCCGCCACGGT
>NZ_JAGISH010000001.1 GCF_017813235.1 Sagittula salina | reverse complement strand
CGGTTCGCTCTGGTGTCTCGTCCCATAGGCTCCATCCATACTCACTTCGGAGCCTCCGGTGAAACCGGAGCGGTTCAACCTGTTCCCCTCTCGGCGGCAGGCTAGGCATGCGCCTGCCGGTCAGTGCATGAGCCGATCCGGAAACGTCTGGGACAACTCGGCCATGGAGAGCTTTTTCTCATCGCTGAAGACCGGGCGGATGGCTGGCAAGGTCTACCGCAGGCGCGACCACGCCCGGGCGGGCCGACGTGTTCGATGATATTGAACGATTCCAAAATCCTAGCCGCCGTCGTTCGAAACTCGGGTATCAAAGTCCCATGGCGTTCGAGGCCCGATCCATGCAACCCTAACCCGGTGTCCACAAAACCGGCAGCCGGCCACACCGCCTTCGTAGAGGCCGAATGGACTTGTGGGGTGGGTGAAGCCGGCAGATCAAGCGGATCCACCCACCCTACATAATTTACGACTCACCGCATGAACTTCTTGTGTTTCAGGCGCTTGGGTTCGAGGGCGTCCGCCCCGAGGCGGCGCTTCTTGTCTTCTTCGTAGTCGGTGAAGCCGCCTTCGAACCATTCCACATGCGCCTCGCCCTCGAAGGCGAGCATGTGCGTGCAGATACGGTCGAGGAAGAAGCGATCGTGCGAGATGACCACGGCGCAGCCGGCGAAGTCCACCAAGGCGTCCTCCAGCGCGCGGAGGGTTTCCACGTCGAGGTCGTTGGTCGGTTCATCGAGCAGGATGACGTTACCGCCTTCCTTAAGTAGCCGCGCCATGTGCACACGGTTGCGTTCACCGCCGGAGAGAAGGCCGACCTTCTTCTGCTGGTCGCCCCCCTTGAAGTTGAAGGCACCGCAATAGGCGCGGGAGTTGATCTCCGCATCGCCGAGCTTGATGATCTCCGCCCCGCCGGAGATCGCCTGCCAGACGGTGTCGTCGGGTTTCAGATCGTCGCGAGACTGGTCGACGTAGGACATCTGCACGGTGTCGCCCAGTTCGATCGTGCCGCTGTCGGGCTGTTCCTGCCCGGTAAGCATCTTGAAGAGCGTGGATTTGCCGGCGCCGTTGGGGCCGATCACACCGACGATGCCGCCGGGCGGCAGCGAGAAGGAGAGATCCTCGATCAGGAGCTTGTCGCCCATCGCCTTGTTCAGGTGCTCTACCTCGATAACCTTGGAGCCGAGGCGCTGACCGTTGGGAATGATGATCTGGGCGCGCGAGAGTTTTTCGCGCTCCGACTGGTTTGCCATCTCGTTGTAGGCCGCGATCCGCGACTTGGACTTCGACTGGCGCGCCTTGGCGCCCTGACGGATCCAGTCGAGTTCGCGTTCCAGCGTCTTCTGCTTTGCCTTGTCCTCGCGGGCTTCCTGCTCAAGCCGCTTGGCCTTTTGTTCAAGCCAGGCAGAGTAGTTGCCCTCGTAAGGGATTCCGCGGCCGCGGTCGAGTTCGAGGATCCAGCCGGTGATGCTGTCGAGGAAGTAGCGGTCGTGGGTGACGATCAGGATCGTGCCCTTGTAGTCGATCAGGTGCTGCTGCAGCCAGGCGATGGTTTCCGCGTCGAGGTGGTTGGTCGGTTCGTCGAGCAACAGCATGTCGGGCGCTTCGAGCAGCAGCTTGCAGAGCGCGACACGTCGGCGTTCACCCCCCGACAGAGTCGCCACGTTGGCGTCGTCCGGCGGGCAGCGCAGAGCCTCCATCGACACGTCGATCTGGCTATCGAGATCCCAGAGGTTCTCGGCGTCGATCTGGTCCTGTAGCTTGGCCATCTCGTCCGCGGTCTCGTCCGAGTAATTCATGGCAAGTTCGTTGTACTTGTCGAGAACGGCCTTCTTCTCGGCCACGCCCAGCATGACGTTCTCGCGGACGGTTAGGGATTCATCGAGTTGCGGCTCCTGAGGCAGGTAGCCGACCTTCGCGCCCTCGGCGGCCCAGGCTTCGCCGGTGAAGTCCTTGTCTATGCCGGCCATGATTTTCATCAGCGTGGACTTACCCGCGCCGTTGACGCCGACGACACCGATCTTCACCCCCGGTAGAAAGGAGAGACGGATGTTTTCAAAGCATTTCTTGCCGCCGGGGTAGGTCTTCGACACCCCGTCCATGTGGTAGACATACTGGTAAGAGGCCATTTCGCGTGCTCCCCTTCGGAAAAGCTGGTTCGGCAGGGGGAGTACCGCGTCTGGACGGCGCGCGCAATGCGGTGGGGGCCGGTGCTGCCGTGGCAAATTGTAGACGAAGTTTCATCGTACAGGGAGCTGGAGGCAGGGGGGAATTAATTCTCCGTTGAGGGGAAGTCACTATTCCGAAGCTTGATGATGGGGCAAATTCTGGCCCCGATGGCCGGACAGACATGAAGGAGCCTCCGATGCCCTTGCCGCCCGGAGTTAAGAAGAACCGCCGCAATCACTGGAAGCGTCTGACGCTGCGCTGGAAGTTGCCGATCCTGATCGCGGTGCCGGTGGTGCTTGCGCTTGTCGCCGTTGCCTTCGGTATGTACGAGCTCGGCGCGAAGGAAACCGCGCTGCAGCGGAAGGCGTCGATGCTACGGCTGCTGGACGTCAAGGTCAGAGAGACCGAGACCTGGTTCGCGAGCGTCGAACGACAGGCGCTGCAACTGGCAAGCAGCCAGGGCGCGCGTGATGCCGTTCGCGAGTTCGGCGCGGGCTGGGAGGCCTTCGGAGCGGATGCCCCGGCGCAACTGCGCAGGCTCTACGCCGAGCAGAACCCGTTTGCCCCGGAAGAACGTCGCGCGATGGACAGTGCCGATGACGGGTCCGCCTGGACGAAGGGGCACCAGCATTTTCACCAGAGCTTCCGGGAATTCATCCGCCTCGGACCCTTCTTTGACCTTTACATCTTGGACGTGGCGGGAAACGTCGTCTACTCCGTTGCGAAGAAGGACGATTTCGCGACCAACATGCGGGATGGCCCCTATGCGGACAGCGGCTTGGGTCGGGCCTATGCGGCAGCTCGAGAACTGTCGGCGGGTGAAGCGGCCTACTCGGGCTACGTCACCTACGGGCCCAGCGGCACACTGCCGTCGAATTTCGTCGCCGCCCCGGTCTTTGACGAAGCGGGCGACCGGATCGGGGCCGTGGCGCTGCAGGTCGATGTCGGCGAGCCCGCTCGGCAGATGGCGCACAGCACGCTGCTGGGAGATCACGGGGAGGTCTACGCCTTCGACGAGGCCGGACACGCGCTGACTGCGTCGGAACGCCCCGGCGGGTTGCAGGTGCTCGATCCCATCCCGGATCTCGACCACCTTGGCCGGGTGCTTGCGGGTGAGGACGTGAAGATCCCCGAAGCCCCCGGCCTGCGCGGCAATACCGTCGAGGTGGTGGGCATCACGCGCGAGATCGCCGGCCAGGAATGGCACATCGTGGCGGAGGATGACCTGTGGTACGCCCGCGCGCAGGAGCGCAAGCTTCTGCACTCGACGCTGATCCAGTCCGCCATCGTCGCCTTCATGGTCATGGGCATGGGTGTCATCGTGGCGGGCTACGTGACGAACCGCGTCCGGCTGTTGTCGGGAAGCGTGAGTGCGGTGGCCGCGGGCGACTACGAAAGCGAGATCCAGCAGACCAGGACCGGCGACGAGATCGGCGATATCGCGCGGGCGTTGAATTCCTTTCGCGGCGATCTTGGGGAGGTGGCGAAGACCCGCGCCAAGATACAGGAGGCTTCCGCGCATCAGGCGGATGTCGTGGGTACCCTGCGCGACAAGCTGGTACAGCTTGCCGACGGTGATCTGGGCTGCCGGATCGAAAGGGACCTTGGCTCTGACTACGAGGAGTTGAAGGGTTATTTCAATTCCACGGTAGACAGCCTGACGGCGATCATCGACGAAATGCGTGCCAGCGCCGAGTCGATCGATACGGATGCCCGGTCGCTGAGCGAAGGCTCGGAGGCGCTGTCGCGGCGGACGGAAAACCAGGCCGCCACGCTGGAGGAAACCGCGGCGGCGATGGACGAGATTTCTGAGAGCGTGAACGCCACGGCGCGCGGGTCGAAGGAAATCGTGACTGCCATCGGGCAGGCCCGGAGTCAGGCGGAACGCGGGCAGGAGGTGCGCAACCGCGCGGTGGAGGCGATGGGCCAGATTGAGGCATCTTCGCGACAGATTTCGCAGATCATCACGGTGATCGAGGACATCGCTTTCCAGACCAACCTCTTGTCCTTGAACGCCGGGGTGGAGGCCGCGCGGGCTGGTGAGGTGGGGCGCGGCTTTGCCGTCGTTGCAAGCGAGGTGCGTGCGCTGGCGCAGCGGTCCTCGGACAGTGCGGCGGAGATTCGCGGCCTGATCGCGGAGTCGGGGCAGAACGTGGCGCACGGGGTTCAGCTGGTGTCCGAGTTGGGCACGGCGATGGAGGGCATCCTCGAAGAGGTGGTCGCGGTCACCGAACGGGTGGGTCATATCGCCACCAGTGCGGGAGAGCAGGCTCAGGGCATCGGCGAGATCAACAACGGAATCGCGGCGCTGGATCAGGTGACGCAGCAGAACGCGGCCATGGTCAACGAAAGCGCGGCCTCGGGCAAGGCGCTCCAGGAAAAGGCTGGCGAGTTGCGCAATCTTGTGGCTCGGTTCCGCACCAGGGACGCGGGAACATTTGCAGCGCCCGCGCCGAAGATCGGAGAAAAGGCGCGTACCGCGCCCGCCGCATCGCCTGACAAGGCGGTGGTCAGCACGGCGAAGAAGAACGGGTCTGAATCCGGCGCGAAGTCCCATGCAGATACATCTGACCTGGGCTGGCAAAGCAAGGATGCGCGACCGATGCCCTCGGGCTCCGAGAAGCCAAAAGGGCCGTCTGCTACCAACGCACCGGTGCCCGAACCCGCAAAGGCGGCGGGCGGCGGCGGGGCCAGTCCGTGGCAGGATTTCTGAGACCGTTTCTGTCGGCCCCTGCTTGCCACTGGTCCGGCTGAAGACTAGGTTCCCACGCGGGTTAAGCATGGGAGGAGCCGCCTGTGACAATCGAGGACGGCCGCGCCCTGTTTCGCCCCGGCGCTCGGGTAGGTTTGCTGGGGGGGTCTTTCGATCCGCCGCACGAAGGGCACCTGCACCTTTCGTGCGAAGCCTTGAAACGCTTTGGGCTAGACGGCGTCGTCTGGCTGGTCAGTCCGGCAAACCCGCTGAAGGCGCACGCACCGGCAGCGATGGCGGTCCGGTTGGCGGCGGCCAAGGATCTGATCGACCATCCGCGGATAGCGGTCAGCGACATCGAAGTGGAACTGGGCACATGCTACACTGCCGAAACGCTGGCTGCGCTGACTGGTATGTTCCCGCAGGTGGCCTTTACCTGGCTGATGGGGGCGGACAATCTCGTGCAGTTCGACCGATGGGAGGATTGGCAGCAAATTCTGGACTTGGTGCCTGTGGGGGTATTGGCGCGTCCCGGACTGCGCGGCGCAGCGCTGCGATCGCGCGCGGCGCGGATCTATGCCGCCGCGCGTCTGCCCGCGCGGGACAGCCGGGCATTGGGCGGGATGCGGCCACCGGTCTGGTGTTTTGTCAACATGCCGATGCGGAGCGTCAGCAGCAGTGCTTTGAGGCAGGTAACGGCGGGCGAAGAGGCGCCGGATGCGCCTGTGAAACAGGGGGAAACGTGACGCGGGCGGCGAGACTGCCCTGTTGCAGCTCGGCTGTGGATTGGCTTAGATCGCGGATATGACACGGGGATTCTCAAGGCGTACCTTCCTGCGCGCGGCTTCGGCGGCGGCGCTGCTGATCGTGCCGTTGCAGGCGCGTGCAGGCGCACCGTCGGCTTCGCTGCGGCCGGTGGCACGTGGCGAGGATCTGCGGCGGCGGCTGCAACCGTCGGCAGAAGCGCTGATCGCGGCGGCGCGGCTCGACGGCAACGTGGGGTACTGCGTGGCAAACGCCCGCACCGGAGAGGTGTTGGAAACACACCACGCGGAGCTTGGCCTGCCGCCCGCCAGCGTGGCGAAGGCGCTCACGGCGGGCTACGCGCTGGCCCATTTGGGGGGGGGGCACCGGTTCGCGACGCAGGTGCTGGCCACTGGTGGCGTGAAGGACGGCGTAGTGCAGGGCGATCTGGTGCTGGCGGGCGGTGGCGATCCGACGCTGGACACCGACGGGTTGGCGACGCTTGCCGCGCGGCTGGCCGAGGCCGGGATCACCGGGGTGAAGGGAGCCTATCAGGTTTGGGGTGGGGCGCTGCCCTACGCCCGCGCCATAGACCCTGAACAGCCGGAGCATGTGTCCTACAATCCAGCCGTGTCGGGGCTGAACCTGAATTACAATCGGGTATTCTTTGAGTGGCGGCAGTCCGGTAAAGACTACGCAGTGTCGATGGATGCACGTTCGGAGCGCCACAAGCCGCAAGTGCATATGGCGCGGATGGCGGTGGAGCGGCGCAGCACGCCGGTCTACACCTATGCCGACGCCGGCGGGCGCGACAACTGGACGGTTGCACGCGGCGCACTGGGCAAGGGGGGCGCGCGTTGGCTGCCGGTACGCAAGCCAGAGCTTTACGCGGCGGAGGTGTTCCAGAGTCTCTGTGCCGGGCAGGGCATCACGCTGTCCGCGCCGGTCGTGATCCAGGTGCGCCCTGCGGACGGCGTGCTGTTGGCGCAGTATGAAAGCGCGCTGCTTACGGATATCCTGCACGACATGCTGAAATGGTCGACCAACCTGACGGCGGAGGTCGTCGGGCTGAGCGCCAGCGCAAAGCGGCTAGGTCGGGTGCCCGCAAGCCCGCGCGAATCGGCGGCGGCGTTGAATGTCTGGGCGGCGGAGACACTGGGCGTGAAGTCGCTGGCGCTGGAGGATCACTCCGGTCTGGGCGACGACAGCCGGGTGAAGGCGGCGGACATGATGACGGCACTTCTGGCGCTGCGGCCGACGCAACCACTGAAGCCTCTGCTGAAGGAATTCCTGATGCGAGACGCGAAGCGCCGGGTAATCGAGGACCACCCGATCTCGGTCCATGCCAAGACGGGGACGCTGAACTTTGTCAGTGGGCTGGCGGGATTCGCCGATCTGGCGGGCGGGACGGAGTTGGTCTTTGCCATCTTCGCTGGCAATCTGGAGCGGCGCGACAGATTGACCAAGGCCGAACGGGAGAACCCGGAGGGCGGTTCTGCATGGAACGTCCGGGCGAAGACCCTGCAGCAGAAGCTGATCGAACGCTGGGGCGTGATGTACGCGGAAACCTGAGGTGGGGCAGGTCAGGCCCCTTGGGTTCGAAAAGCGGACCGGCTCAGTTCTGGATGACTACGCGCATGTTTTGTTTTCCCACCTGCTGAGTGAGGCCAAAGAGTACCGCCGCGTGTTCGGGGTGCAAGCGTACGCAGCCAGCGGATGCAGGGCGGCCAAGCCGCGATATCTGATTCGTGCCGTGGATCGCGTAATTGCCGTTGAAGAAGATCGCAAAGGGCATGGGAGCGTTATCGTAAAGGCTGGAACGGTGGTTGCGCGACAGCCATTTCGCCGACCACGTTCCACGGGGCGTGTATTTCCCATTGCGGGCGGTGGAGACGGGCCACTGGTAGGTGATCTGACCGTTGTAGATCACCGTCATGGACTGTGCGGAAATGTCGACCTTCGCCACAAGCGGGGCGGCCCGGGTGGCGAGCGGCAGAAGGCAGGTCAGGGCCGCACCGAAGGCGGCCGCAAGAATGCGGGTCATGAAGTCCCTCCAGGAAAAGCGCCGCAGCGCGCCGGCTGAATGTTGCCTGAAGAAACTGTACAATCAGGTAAACGCTGTGCGAGTCCGGTAATCCCGACCTGCACGGCGGTTTTGTGGCGAGCGATGCAGGGAAACCCCACTCGGACCCCGCAACGTGCTGGAATGCCTCCCGGTTCGGCTGGCTCAGACCGACAAGTGCCGCGCCCGGGCGCCCCGTTCAATCGCGGCGGCGTGCAGCCGGTCGATGTTCAGTTCGTAGCGAATCTCTTCGAGCAGGCGCAGTTCGGTTTCGCGCAGGGTGCCATCGGCGGCAGCCACGTCGCAGGCCAGCGCATAGGCGGTTTCGAACAAGCGTTCGGGAAGGTTGGCGCGCACCAGTCCGAAAAGCGCGTCGAGCCCGTCCTCCTGTTCGAAGAGGTCGGCCACGAGCGAGGAGACCGTGCGCACCCGGTCGGCATCGAAATCGGCGAAGACCGGAAGCATGTTCACTGCCGAATCAATCTTGACCAGTTCGGCGGTCCGGATGTCCTCGTCGGACATGGAAACGGCGATCATGACCGCGACGAGGCAGTCCTGCGGGCTCAGCGGGTGTGTTTCGTCGGTCATCTGCGTTTTATGTCCATTGATGCGGCAATGCAGCGCAATTTATTGACGGTTCGCGCATGTCGCAATAGGAAGCGCTGGTTCAATCTCAGGAGATCCGGAAATGTCCGACACGCGCGAAGCCGCCATGAATGCCAAGGCCTGGCCGTTCGAAGAGGCGCGCCGGATCCTGAAACGCTACGAGAAGGCGCCGCCGGAGAAGGGCTACGTCCTGTTCGAGACAGGCTATGGCCCCTCGGGTCTGCCGCATATCGGAACCTTCGGAGAGGTGGCCCGGACCTCTATGATCCGCCGCGCCTTTCAGGAAATTTCGGACATCCCGACGCGGCTGTTCTGTTTCTCGGACGATATGGACGGAATGCGCAAGGTGCCGGGCAATGTGCCCAACCAGGAGATGCTGCGCGAGCATCTGCAGAAGCCGCTGACTTCGGTGCCCGATCCGTTCGGGGAATTCGAGTCCTTCGGCCACCACAACAACGCCATGCTGCGGCGCTTCCTGGACACCTTCGGGTTCGAGTACGAATTCTACTCGGCGACCGAATTCTACCGTTCAGGCGCCTTCGATGCGACGCTGCGCCTGGCGGCGGAACGGTACGACGATCTGATGAAGATCATGCTGAAGAGCTTGCGCGACGAGCGGGCGGCAACCTATTCGATCTTCCTGCCGATCCATCCAGAGACGGGGCGGGTTCTGTATGTGCCGATGAAGAATGTCGATGCTGCGAAGGGCGAGATCACCTTTGACGATGAGGACGGGCGCGAGTGGACGTTGCCGGTAACCGGCGGCAACGTGAAGCTGCAGTGGAAGCCGGACTTCGGTGCGCGCTGGGCGGCGCTGGGCGTCGATTTCGAGATGTACGGCAAGGACCATTCCACCAACACACCAATCTACGACGGCATCTGTCGGGCGCTTGGCAAAAAGCCGCCGGAGCATTTCACGTATGAGTTGTTCCTCGACGACAAGGGGCAGAAGATCTCGAAATCCTCCGGCAACGGGATTTCGATCGACGAGTGGCTGACCTATGCCTCGGCTGAATCGCTGTCCTATTTCATGTTCCAGAAGCCGAAGACGGCGAAGCGGTTGTTTTTCGACGTAATTCCGAAGGCTGTTGACGAGTACCACCAGCAGCTTCGGGCGTTCCGGGGGCAGACGCTGGACCAGCGGCTGAACAATCCGGTGTGGCACATCCACGGCGGCGACGTGCCGGAGAGTACCATGGTTGTCCCCTTCGCCATGCTGCTGAACCTCGCGAGCGCAGCCCATGCGGAGGACAAGGAGGCGATGTGGGCCTTCATCCGCCGTTACGCGCCAGATGCTTCGCCTCAGACGCACCCGGATGTGGACGCGGCCGCGGGCTTTGCCGTGAAGTACTACGAGGACTTCGTGAAGCCGTCGAAGGTCTTCCGCGCGCCCGACGCGCAGGAGCGGGCGGCGATGGAGGATCTTTCGGCACAACTGAAGGCTTGGGATGGCCCGGCGGAGGACGAGACGCTGCAATCGGCAGTCTTTGCTGTAGGCAAGGCGCACGGGTTCGAGAACCTGCGCGCGTGGTTCCAGGCGCTCTACGAAGTACTTCTGGGCCAAAGCCAGGGTCCGCGTTTCGGCGGTTTCATCGCGCTTTACGGGGTGACGGAAACGGCGAACCTGATCGACAAGGCTCTGGCGGGCGAGTTGGCGGCCTGAAAGCGTTCCGGCACTCAAAGCGACCGAGGGATTGAAAATTTTTTGGCAGCGCGTGGACGTGCTTCACCTTCGTCATAACTGAAGGGAGGTTCTGTCCATGCGCTATTGCCTTGTCCCGATCCTCTTCGTCTGGGGCCTGATGCTGCGCGCAGAGGAGGTTCCGCACTCGTCCGACAGAGAAGGGGTGGGCGCCGATCAGACAGAGGCTTTCCTGGGGGGCGATTTCTCTGCTGCTTTCCGCCGCGTCGGCCCCGGGCTACAGGGAACGTTCGGCACGCCCGACAGCTTTGGTGCCATGGTGCGGAACAGATACCCGGTGGTCTGACCCTCGGGCATTGTCCGGTTTGGCGCGCCGCAGGGCGCGGATGGCGGGCTATCGCCGGAGGTGCTGATTGAGGATCTGGAGGGGCAGCGTTTCCGCCTTGTCAATCGGATGGAATAGGTCGCGGGCGTGCAGGTGATCCCGGCAGCAACGTGTGTCTGGCCCGCCGCTACCAGGTCGAAAATTCGGGGGGCCGGCCCCCCGTCTCCCGAGGTATTTTAGAACCAAAGAAGCAGGGCGCCGCGCTTGGGTTCTTCCTTGGAGAAAATAGTCCGATGTGTGCCGCAGGGGCGGTGATAATGCCCGCTTCCGCCGCACCGAAGCACCGTGCGCTGCGGTCCGGGACCGTTAACCTGCCGTTGATACTGCCTCTTTCCGATCGGGGCTCGGGGCCTCTTCGCGTCGAAAGGGAACGAGATGAATAAGGCGATCACCGAAGGACTGGTTTTCATGCCACCCGCGTTTGCGGCCGGGAACCTGGGGTTGTTCTCTCGGGGTGACGGGGTTCCGGGCTCGGCGTCGTACCTGGGCTGGGCTTCGGCCGCCTTTGTGCCCGCAGACCAGGACTTCGATGGTTGCCTCGAAATTCAGAAGACCGATGCCATTCAGAAGCTACGGTATACAGGGCAAACGCCCCTACCCCAAGGGTGCTACCTGCGGGTGACCGTACGGGTGAAGGCAGTCGCCGGTGCGCTGCCGTCTGTGCGGATCGCCGCTTTTGCGGCGCGGGCCGGCGGGGCGGCGGTGAGCGGGGTCGTGACCGCTGGCGCGGAGGTAGCTTTGACCTCCTACGGTCAGGTGGTCGAGGTTTCGGCCATCGTCGGCGCGGGCGGCCGGGGCGGGGTGGATCTTATCTGGGGCACGAACGCGGTCTATGGGCATTTCGGCATCGACCTGACCGGGCCGAACGGCGGGGTCGTGCGGGTCGACGACATCGTGATCGAGGATGTCACCAGCGTATTCCTGCGCGACCTGATGAACTGGGTCGACGTGCGCGATTTCGGGGCAAAGGGCGACGGGGTGGCGGATGACTCGGCCGCCTTTGCCGCCGCCGATGCCGCTGCGGGCGGGCGCCGTGTGTTGGTCTCTGCCGGGACATATTACCTTGGAAGTTCAGTGACCTTGGAGAACCGGGTTCAGTTCGAAGGCACCGTGACCATGCCGACGGCAGCCATCCTTTCCCTGACCCGGGATTTCAACCTGGCGACCTATATCGACGCATTCGGGGGCGACGAGGAACTGGCATTCCGCAAAGCGGTGCAGTCGCTGCTGAACGGGGCCGATCACGAGAGCCTGGACCTTTGTGGGCGGCGTGTATCGGTAACGGGCCCCATCGATGGGCAGGCAGCGGTGCCGAACAGGACATCATTTGCGCAGCGCCGGGTGATCCGCAATGGACAATTGCGCGCCGAGGACACCGGCAACTGGACGCCTGAAACCGTGACCAGCATCGCGACCTATAGCGCGGCGGACCCGTGGACGCTGACCGGCGTGGGTAACGTCGCCAATATCCGCACTGGAAGTCTGGTAACCGCGGCGGGAGTCGGGCGCGAGGTCTACGTGCGGGCGGTTAACGTGGCGGCGCAGGAAGTCACGCTGAGCCAACCCCTGTCGGATGCGGTGGGGCTACAGACCTATAGTTTTACCCGGTTCCCTTTCCTGCTGGATCTGACGGGTTTCGAACGGCTCGATGGATTCGAGTTGGAAGGCATCGAATTTCAGTGCAATGCGCTGGCGAGCGGCGTGCTATGGCCCGCGTCGGGCGAAGGGAACGTGGTGCGCAACTGCGTCTTCAGCCGGCCTGGCCATCGGGGGCTGGTTTCGATCGGTGACGGGTGCCACGGTGGACTGATCGATCTTTGCCGGTTCGTCAGTTCCGAGGGAGACGTTCTGGCACAGAACCGCCAGACTGTGGCCATCGTCACCAACGCAAGCGATGTGAAGATCCGCAACTGCCGGGCGGATCGGTTCAAGCATGGCGTCGTGGTCTCGGGGGCGCGGAGCATGATCGCGGGGTGCCATTTCGCGCAGGGTGATGCCGCGACGAGCGGCGCGCGCACGGCGGGGATCGTGGTGGCGCAGCGGGCCTGCACCATCCAGATCAGCGGCAATACCATCGACAATTGCCACATCGAGTGGACAAATGAACGCGAGCCGGACCCCGATTACACTGGCG
Organism: Sagittula salina; assembly: GCF_017813235.1. GTDB lineage: Bacteria > Pseudomonadota > Alphaproteobacteria > Rhodobacterales > Rhodobacteraceae > Sagittula > Sagittula salina. The sequence continues at coordinate 821,897 of NZ_JAGISH010000001.1, read as the reverse complement.
GCAACGGATTTGCTGGCTTGTCGATCACCGGCAACGTGATGGTGTGTTCCAGTGTGTCGGCGCTCCACAGCTTCATCGTGGTGAGGCCCTACGGCTCGGGGCATTTCATCGCGGGGATGACCGTTTCGGGGAATACCTTCCGGTCGGAGGATGTGGTGATCGAGCGGGGCGAGCGGGTGGACACGTCCTTTGGCCAGATGGTGAAGGAGAGCTTCCGCAGTGTGTCCTTTGTCGGCAATACCTATCACAAGGTGGCGGCGGAGGCGCGGAACCCGCTGACGGTGAAGCACGGTCAGAACACCCATGCGCAGGTGTGGGAGGTTTCCTCGGTCGGGGCGCTGCCTTTCGAGGGCAAGGCGCTGCAGGTGGACAGCGTGACGACGACCTCGAGGCCGCGCAACGCGTCGAACCAGTCGAACTACGCGATGCCCTATGCCACGGCGCAGACCGGGTCGAATGGCGACAGCGTTCAACTGATCTGGCCGGAGCCGGTGTTGGGGGATGTCGTGGTAGTGATGCGGTCGGATATGTGACGGGAGGGGACCCGTCCGGGTAATTTGTGCCGGAGGGCCCGTGACTCTCAGGCGGCTTGCGAGATGGCGAGGCGCGCGGCGTTCTGTACCGGGGCCAGCAGCAGGGCAAAGACAAGGCGCAGGAACTCTGCCGTCAGGTCCGCCAGGGTTGCTGTGGCAGCCATTGCTGCGCGCCCCACGAGACCGAGCGCCGCGCGCACGAAGCGCAGGGTGAGGTCTCCGATGCGGCGGGACAGGTGGGCGGCGTTGCTGATCGCCTCGACCATGCGGTCGAGCACGGTGATCCCCGCCGACAGCGCCAGACCGCCGAGGTTCAGAAGTGCCATGATCCCTGCCAGCGCCATGGATAGCGCCCGGTAGCCAAGCGCGGAGAACCCCTGCGACCGTTCTACGAGTCCAAGCCAGTAGTCCGGATCGCTTTTCACCGGGACGGGCGCAAGGGTTGGCCAGCCCTCGGCGGGCATGCGATTGCGATACTGGATGCGGTCGTGCGCCAGCGGTGTGATGCGGGCAAAGCCGAAGTCGAGCCCGGTGGCGCCGGTGGCGAAGTGCATGAAGGGCAGGAGCGGCAGCATCGGCACCGGGTCGGAGACGGAATAGACACGCCGCATGCTGGAGGGCGTCAGCACGCACCGCAGTGCGGTGTTCAGGCCGACGCCGCCAATGCGCGGCGTACCGAAGGTATAGAGGTGGCAGGCCCGCCCGCCTGTCGCCAGGCCGAAGTCCGCCATGGCGAGCGTCGCCATACAGCCGCCCAGCGAATGCCCGACGAAGTGCAGAACCTCCGGGTTGCCACGCGCGATCAGAGCGCGCAACTCGTCCCGCAGCGTGGCATAGATGCGGTTGAAGCCCGCGTGCACGATGGCCCCGCCCGGCCCGGCCTCCATCCCGACGTTCAGGTTGGAAACCCAGTCCAGCGCGGAGACCGTGCCGCGAAAGGCAATGACCATCTCTCGCGCCGGGGCGCGGCGTTCGAAGATCGCGCCGAAGCCGGAGTCCTGCTTCAGGTCAAAGGCCCCGGAACGGCCGGTAATCCCCGCGCAGGTGGAGAACGCCCCGAAGGTGCCGGCATTGCGTTTCTGAAGCGCCGCGAGCGAGCCTTGCGCGCGCCATTCGGCGGCGGCGCTGTCGGCGGCCACGGCGGTATCATAGGCGAGATCGGCGAAGGTCGCGGCCTGCGATGCCGTGAGCAGGGTCATGGCGCCTCGGCTCCGATCAGGCTGCAGGTGCCGAAATGGATGTCGTCGGCGTAGGGATCTAACAGCGTTCGGCATCGGATGTTGAAGGCCCTACCCATCGTTTCAGCGTTCAGGGCAAGTCCCCGGGTAGAGAGGGTAAGGAACTGGAAGGGGCCTTCGGGAAGGTCCGCAAAGTAGTCCTGCGTAACCGCTTCGCGCGCCGGGATGCGCTCGAACAGCCCGCGTTTCGGATGGACCGGGCCGAAAGAAAAGCGTCCCTCTGCATCGGTCACCGTGCTGTCCTCTCCGCGCTTGCCACGCCAGAACCACGAGCGACGCACAGGCGTGTCCGGGACTGGTGCGCCCTCGGGTGTCACCAGTTGTCCCGTCATGGGCGAGCAGAGATATTCCTTGGCGCGGGCCACGGAGGTCGATCCAATAAACAGAAGGGCCGCCAGCGCTGCGATGCGCAGGATGGGGGCCGGTGAACTCAATGACATTGCGTCCTTTGTGGCCGGGGCGGCGCCGGCGGGGTAGTCAGGAATACCTGACGCAGCGTCAGTAGTGGCCGGGCATGCTGGTCGAAGAGGGCAGGGGGAATCAGAACTCCGCCCAGAGGCCGAACTTCAGCCCCATGCTGCTGTCCCCCGCCAGCCCCCAGGCGCCTCCGAACTCTCCCTTGATGCGTTTGCGCAGGGGGAAGACCAAAGAGGGCGCGAAGCGGGCGAAGGCCGGGTCGTCCTGTTGCAGTCCGGTCTGCAGTTGCAAAATCAACATGAAATTGCGTGGCAAATTCCAGCCACGGGTGATGTCGAGTTTGGTATCGGCGGCACCCGTGGCGCGGATCTCTGCCACACCGTCCAGAGCGAGCCAGCCGTTCCGCAGCCCCCAGCCAAGCGAAAGACCGGGCCGCAGGACCGTTTCGCCAGAGATCTGCCCCAATCCCATCTGCGCGGCGATCTTCGGCCCCCTGTCGCGGTCGCGTAACGGCATCTGGAGAAAGGCCACCGTCTTGCCGGCACCAGAAACGGAGCGCCCGACGTCCAGGCCCAGCGTCAGCCGGTCGGTCAGCCCGTATTCGATATAGAGCGTCTGGTAATCTTCGGTCGGAGACAGCGATGTCCAAAGCGTGATGTCCTGCGGCCATGTGAGCCGGGTGGCCACTGCGAGGAAGCCCGCGCCCTTGTCGCGAGGCCATGCCCCCGCCTCGGCCTGCGCGGGCAACGCCAGGGTGAGGCAGGACAGCAGGGCGAGCAGCACGCGCATGACAACTCCGACGGGCATTCCGGGGCGGAAGGCCGAGAAACCTTGCGTCAACTGCGGTTAAATCCCGGTTAACCAAGTTCTGTGCCTCTGGCGGAGCAGACGGTGCCCCGGCCCCCTGCTGCGGGCGCGAAGGGGCTGGTATCCGGGCTGTCGCAGGGGCAGTATCGCCCGGAACAACGGGGGATGGACATGGCCGGAAAAGTGATCACGGTGGCCCAGCAAAAGGGCGGATCGGGCAAGACGACTTTGGCCGCGCATCTCGCGTTGGGGTTTCTGGCGGAGGGCAAGCGGGTCGGGCTGGTCGATCTGGATCCGCAGGGTTCGTTGGGGCGCTGGTACGTCACGCGGCTTGAGGCCGACGCGGCCGCTTGCGAGGGGCTGGACTTCGCCACATCCTCCGCCTGGGGCATTTCGATGGAGGTGCGCAAGATGGCCGGCACCTGTGACGTCGTCATCATAGATACGCCGCCGAAAGTGGACAGCGATCTGCGGCCAGCGCTGAGGGTCGCTCATCTGGTGCTGGTGCCGATCGCCGTCGGGCACATGGACCTTTGGGCGACCGAAGGGGTGATGGACCTCGCCGCGCGCGAGGACAAGCCGCTGCTGCTGGTAATGAACCGCACGCGCGCGGGCACCCGATTGGGCGCGGAGGTGGCAGAGGCGGCAAAGGCTTTGGGGGCGCCGCTGGCGAAGGCGATGCTGGCGCAGCGCGTGGGCTACGCAGAGGCCATGGGTCGCGGGCGCGGCGCGGTGGAGGCGAAGGGTCCTGCACGCGACGAAGTCACGGCCCTTGTCGCGGAGGTGGCGGAACGGCTGAAAGCGGGGTAAGGCCTGCGCGACAGACCCCGCCCGAGGAGAGCCCGATGACCGTTCCCAGCAGACCGCGCGCCGAGCACGGCGATATTCTCGGCGCCATTCACGCCTATCGGGGCGCCGAAGGGCAGCCCATCTCTCGGCTGGGCTACTTCACCGCACCGTTCCGTCCGGCAACCGGGCCGCTGGCGGATCGCGTCATCAAGGTCTACCGCAGCGCGGGATCGCGGGCGGCGACGGACCGGTTGGCGGAGTGCCACGCAGATTACGTCTCCGCGCTGCAGGCGGCAGGCGTACCGATGCCGGAGACGGAGTTTCATCTGGTCGGAATGCCCGTGGCAGGGCACACGGAGGTGACCCCGATCGTGGTGCAGGAGGCGCTCGACCCGGCCTGCCTGATGCGACCCCTGATGCTGTCATCCACAACAGAGCGGACGCTGGAGATGATGGAGGCCGCCGGGCAGGTGATCGCCCGCTTCTGGCATTGGGCAGAAGGGTTCGACGGGCGCGTCGGATTTCACCCTTCGATCCGGAACTTTGCCATTTTGGACGGCCGCGCGGTGTTCTTCGACACTTTCCCGCCGCTGATCCACTACACGCGCGACGAGATGGGGCAATTGCTGCTGCAATTCTCGGAAAAGCGGCTGATGCGGCTGGTCGGCCCCCTCGTGCAGAAGAAGGTAACGGGCATACAAGACGAATGGTACTCGCCCGCCGAAACGCTGGTGGGCATGGTCGGCTCCGCCTGCCGTCTGCGCCCGGATGACGCGCAGGCATACCTTTCTTGGGGCCGCGATTTCGTCGCGCGGGAGATGCAGCCCTGGGCCGACGAGGCGCTGCCGGGTCTGGCGGAGGCGCCGAAGCTGCCGGGCTACTGGACAGGTTTCCGCAAGGTTCTGGGGCTGCAGGGAGAACCGAACGTGTGAATGTGCAAAGCCGCCCTCGCAGGGCGGCTTTGACAGAGGTGCTACAGGAAGCGCTTCGGTAGGCCCGCGGTGCAGGTTGGTCAGGAATCGAGCTCTGGCAGTTCCTTCAGGGCTTTGACGCTGTGGTCGGTAATCAGGCGCTTGTTTTCCGAATCGTACTTGAGGTCCGACAGCGGCAAGGCGACTTCACGTTCGCCGATGCCGAGAAATCCGCCGACTTCGATCACGGCGCTGATGGGCCGCCCAGTGGCATCGGCGAGGATGTCCTCCACCTCGCCCACGGATTCCCCGTTGGCGAAGACCTCCATACCTTCCAGGTCCCGAACCGTGACAGTCACGGTTTCGCCCGCACCGGCGGTGGCGATCTCATCCGATACTTTTCCCGATCCCTCTTTTGCGCGCGGATCGTTGGTAGCCCCCTCGGGCAGCGGCTCGGCCTCGCCCGCGGTCACGTAGGGCTGGTCGTCGATATTGTCCTCGTCTTCGTCGCCCTTCACGTCCTGCATGGTTTCGTCGGCCGCCTGCTCGCTGGAAAGTTTCTCGAACTGGACCGAGCAGTCGCCAGCGGTGCCGGCGTCCTCCAGCATCCTGATGTGTTTTTCAGGGTCTTCAGTCTGGCTGATGGCATCGGCAATCGCGGCGCAGTTGACCGGAGAATCGGCCTCTGCGTTGTTTGTGGCGGACTTGACCTCGGGGAGGGTTTTCGTCTGGGGCCCATCCGTGGAGGATGCCTCACCCCGGGTGGTTTCTCCCCCAGACTGCGTTTCCCCGGAGGTCGAAATCGAATCCTCGGTCATCTGCGTCTCCGCGCTGGAGGAAGACGAGTTCTGGCCGGTCTGGCCTTGTGCTGTCTGGCCTTGTGCTGTCTGGCTCTGTGCGGCGGGGGCGGTAGCGTCGGTGTCCTGCGCGGTCGCGGTCTGCGCCAGCGCGCCGGAGGTCACAAGGATCAGGGCAGAGGTGCCGAGAAGGGTGTGAAGCGTTTTCATCTGTTTCTCTCCTGAGACGGTTCGGGAGGGAAACGTGCCTACGGCCCCAGACGTTCCGCGCGGCGGTGCCGCACCCGCTCTTTTCGGGCGTCAGGAACCAGGGCAGGGATTGCATTCAGGGATCAGGACCGGCACCCGCGGGGGGTGCCGGCCAGAGGCGTCTGTCAGACGATCTTGATGTTCGCCGCGGCGATGTCCTTGAGGAACTGATCGAGACCCTTGTCGGTCAGTACGTGGCTGGCCATCGCCTTGATCACGGCGGGCGGAGCGGTGGCGACGTCGGCGCCGATCAGCGCGCAGTCCTTCATGTGGTTCGCCGAGCGGATCGAGGCGGCAAGGATCTGCGTCTCAAACCCGTAGTTGTCGTAGATCGTGCGGATATCGCCGATCAGTTCCATGCCGTCGATGTTGATGTCGTCCAGCCGCCCGACGAAGGGAGAGATGAACGTCGCGCCCGCCTTGGCCGCCAGCACCGCCTGATTGGCGGAAAAGCACAGCGTGACGTTAACCATGCTACCCTCGTCCGAGAGTACCTTGCAGGCTTTCAGGCCGTCCCACGTCAGCGGCACCTTCACGGCGATGTTGTCGGCAATCTCGCGCAGCTTGCGGCCTTCGGTAATCATCTGGTCGGCGTCGATGGCGGTGACCTCGGCAGAGACCGGTCCGGAGACGATGGAGCAGATCTCCTTCGTCACTTCGAGGATGTCGCGGCCGGACTTCTTGATCAGCGAGGGGTTGGTGGTAACGCCGTCCACCATGCCGAGGTCGTTGAGTTCGCGGATGGCGTCGATCTCGGCGGTGTCTACGAAGAATTTCATGGTTCATCCCCTTGGGGTTTGTGGCAGGTGAGTCAGGGTTTCCGTGGCCTTGTAGCGGAAGGGAGACTGCGCGGGAAGGGTGGCGTTTGCGCTAACTTGGGTGGAGAGGGGGGCTCTGCCCCCGTCGCCCCTGCGGCGCGATTCCCCTGGAGATATTTGAACCAGGGAGAAGCAGGGGGCGTTGCGTACGGTCCCGGCTTGGGTCATCTGGAGGGGATGCAGGAGTTCTTTGACGCAGGGGAGCGCATCGGCGTTCTGACGACACAACCGCTGGACCGGGTGCTGGATTACCGCGCGCCGGGGGGGGGGTGTTTTCTGGGGGCCTTCGTCGAGGTGCCGCTGGGGCCGCGAAAGGTGCTGGGCGTGGTCTGGGGACCGGGAGCGGACGGTTTCGAAGCGTCGAAACTGCGTTCGGTCATCCGGGTACTCGACGCCGTGCCAATGCGCGAGGAGATGCGTGTATTCCTGGAAAAGGCCGGGGCCTACACGATGACGCCACTGTCCGCCATGCTACGGCTGGCCACGCGGGCCCCGGGTCTGGGCGATCCGCCGTCGATGCGCAAGGTCTACCGGCGCGGCGCCGGCGAACCGGAGCGGATGACCGACGCGCGAGCTCGGGTACTGGACGCGTCGGAGGAAATGGGCGGAATGTCGCTGACCTTGTCAGAGCTGGCGGAGGCCGCCGGGGTTACGTCCTCCGTCGTGAAGGGTCTCCTGAAGTCCGGTGCCATCGTCGAGGAGGAAAGCCCCCGCGATTCGCCTTTTGCCCGGCTCGACCCGGCGCACGGCGGCAAAACGCTGACTGACGACCAGGCGGGCGCCGCGGCGGTGCTGTGCGAAGGGCAGCGGTCCGGGCGGTACGGCACCGTGCTGCTGAAAGGGGTGACCGGGTCGGGCAAGACGGAAGTTTACCTTGAGGCCGTGGCGGAATGCCTGCGGACCGGGCGGCAGGCACTGGTGCTCCTGCCGGAGATCGCGCTGTCGGGCGAGTTCCTGCAACGGCTTGAGGCGCGGTTTGGCGCGCGCCCTGCCGAGTGGCATTCCGGCGTCACCATGACCGAACGCCGCCGCGTCTGGCGCATGGTGAGCGAGGGCCACGCGCAGGTGGTGGTGGGCGCACGTTCGGCGTTGTTCCTGCCTTTCCAGCGGCTTGGCCTGATTGTGGTCGATGAGGAACACGACACCTCCTACAAGCAGGAGGAGGGCGTGATGTACAATGCCCGCGACATGGCGGTGCTGCGGGCCTCGATCCTTGGCGCGCAGGTGGTTCTGGCCTCCGCGACGCCCTCGCTGGAAAGCTGGGTGAACGCCGATCTGGGCAAGTACCAGCGACTGGAACTGACCGCACGTTTCGGCCCCGCCGTCATGCCGGAAATGAAGACCATCGACATGCGCAGTCAGGAACTGGCGTCGAACCGCTGGGTCTCGCCGCGCCTGGTCACCGCAGTGAAGCAGCGCCTTGAGCGCGGCGAGCAATCGCTGCTGTTCCTAAATCGCCGCGGATATGCGCCGGTGACGCTTTGTCGGGCCTGCGGGCAGCAGATTGGCTGCGATCATTGCGACGCGCGCATGGTGGAGCACCGGTTTCTCAAGCGCCTCGTCTGTCACCAGTGTGGGGAGTCGAAGCCGATGCCGGAGACCTGCCCGTCGTGCGAGGCCGAGGGCAAGCTGGCAGCGGTGGGCCCGGGCGTCGAACGCATGGCGGAGGAAGCCGCCGAGCTTTTCCCGGACGCACGGGTGGCGGTGTTATCTTCCGACCTCTACGGCACGGCGCGCGAACTGAAGGCCCAGATCGAGGCTATCGCGCAGGGCGCCGCCGACATCATCATCGGCACGCAGCTTGTGGCGAAGGGACACAACTTTCCCAACCTTACGCTGGTGGGGGTGATTGATGCCGACCTGGGCCTGCAGGGATCGGACTTGCGTGCGGCGGAGCGAACCTTTCAGTTGATCCGGCAGGTGGCGGGGCGGGCGGGCCGCGCCGAGAAGCCCGGACAGGCGCTGCTGCAGAGCTTTCAGCCGGAGCACCCGGTGATCCGCGGCATTCTCGCGGGCGACGAGGAAGCCTTCTGGCGGGCAGAGGCCGACGAACGCCGCATCGGCGGCATGCCGCCCTTCGGCAGGCTGGCGGGTGTCATCCTGTCCGGGCCGGAGGTGGAACCGCTTTTCGAAATTGGAAACTGGCTTGCGCGGCACGATGGCCCGCTGCGGCAAATCGGGGCGCAGGTCTACGGTCCGGCGCCGGCGCCCATCGCCCGCGTCCGTGGCCGCCACCGCGTGCGTATGCTGGTCCGGGGTCCGAAAGAGGTCATGCTGCAATCGGCGCTGGCGGACTGGATCCGCCCCGTGCGTCTGAAGGGCGAGACCCGCCTCGCCATTGACATCGACCCGCAATCGTTCTTCTGAAAGCCCGCTCCCGACTTCTCTGTTTTTCCCGGTACTCTGAAGTGAAGCCCTCGCCCGGACGGCGCGCGAAACTCACAGTCAGGCGCGGTTAATACGCCCACCCGCTTGTCCCCGTGCGCCCTCGTCTCTACATGCGTTGACATGAAACGCTGGATCCCGTTTGTCAAAACCCCGCCCCGGGTCGCCGTCGTGCGGCTGCAGGGCGCCATCTCCGTGCCCACGCGGGGCAAGCTGAGCGATCGCACCATGGCGCCGCTGCTTGAAAAGGCCTTCCGCTGGAAGCCCGACGCCGTTGCGCTGGAAATCAATTCGCCCGGCGGATCGCCGGTGCAATCGTCCCTGATCGGCGCCCGTATCCGTCGGCTGGCGGAGGAACACGGCACCCCCGTATACGCCTTTGTAGAGGACGTGGCGGCCTCCGGGGGCTACTGGATCGCGTCCGCCGCGGACGAGATCTGGGCCGATCCGTCTTCGATCGTGGGCTCCATCGGCGTGATTTCCTCGGGCTTTGGCGCGCATGTCTTCCTGCAGCGACAGGGAATCGAGCGACGCGTGCATACGGCGGGCGAATCGAAATCCATGCTCGACCCCTTCCGCCCCGAAACCGAAGAGGACGTCGAGCGCCTGAACCGCCTGCTTGGCCAATTGCACAAGACCTTTATCGCGCAGATCAAGGCGCGGCGCGGCGCGAAACTGGCGGATGACCCGGAACTCTTCACCGGCGAGATCTGGATCGGGCAGGACGCGGTGGAGCAGGGGCTTGCCGACGGCGTTGGCCATATCGTGCCCAAGATGAAGGAACGCTTCGGCGAAAAGGTGCAGTTCAAGCGCTTCGAGGCGCGCCGGCCGCTGTTTCCGCGCTTTGGCCTCCAGATCGCGCAGGGTGCTCTGAACGAGATCGAGGAACGCGCGGATTACGCGCGGTTCGGTCTCTGAATGGTCGCAAAGCTCGTTCTCCTATTTCTCGTGATCATGGGCGTGATCGGTATTTTCGGCGGCTGGAAGACCAAATCCGCCAAACGCCTGCGTGACCTTGGCCGGATGACGCGGCTGGATGCGCAGAAATGCCCCGCCTGCGGCCGCTATAATATCGGCAAGGGACCGTGCGCCTGCGGCCGGGAGAAACGCTGACATGGTCTTTGTCTATGCCGTTCTCGGCCTTCTGATTCTGCTTCTGGCGGGCGACGCACTTGTGAAAGGCGCGGTAAACCTGAGCCTGCGGGTCGGCATTCCCGCGCTGATCGTGTCGCTGACCATCGTGGCCTTTGGCACATCCGCGCCGGAATTGCTGATCTCCACGCAGGCCGCGCTGCTGGGCGTGCCTGGGATCGCGCTGGGCAACGTGATCGGATCGAACACCGCCAATGTTTTGATGGTGCTGGGTATACCGGCGCTGATCACGGTACTGCATACCTCCGCTCATGATACCCGAAAGAGCTACCTGCAGATGTTGGGGGCCTCCGTGCTCTTCCTCCTGCTGGCTCTGCGGCAGACCTTTGACTGGGTCTCCGGCCTCGTGCTGCTGGTGGCGCTGGCCTACATGCTCTGGAACCAGATCCGCGAGGCACTGGCACACCGGCGCGCGGGTCAGGCATGCGAGGAGGAAGAACCGGAAGGCGCCGACCCGGACATGTCATGGTGGAAGATTGCCTTCTTCCTTGTCCTGGGGCTGATCGGCCTGCCTATTGGCGCGGATCTGCTGGTAGACAGCTCGACGGAAATCGCGCGCATGTTCAGCGTCTCCGATGAGGTAATCGGCCTGACGCTGGTCGCCGTGGGCACGTCCCTGCCGGAACTGGCCACAACGGTGATGGCGGCGATCCGCAAGCAGGCGGACGTGGCGCTGGGCAATGTGATCGGGTCGAACATGTTCAACCTGCTGGCCATCATCGGCGTGGCCTCGCTGATTGCTCCGATGCCCTTCCATCTGCCGGATCTGGCCTTTGATCTGGGCGTGATGCTGGCGGCCTCGCTGTTGCTGATCCCCTTCGTATTCCTAAAAAAGGACCTGACAAAGCTCTGGGGCGTGATCCTGTCGCTGCTTTACGTGGGCTATATCGTTTCGGTGCTTGTGTAACAAAGGCAGAATGGCATGACGGAAAAACGCGCACTGATCACCGGCGCGGGCAAGCGGCTGGGACGGGCGATGGCCCTCACACTGGCGGAGCAGGGCTACGACGTGGCCGTGCATTACGCAGGGTCGGAAGATGCCGCCGAAGAAGTCGCGGGTCTGATCCGTACCATGGGCTGCCGCGCCGAGACCGTTCAGGCGGACCTCCTGGAGGAACACGCCGTGCAGGGGGTGGTTGGACGTGCGGCGACGGCCCTCGGCGGGCCTCTGACGGTGCTGGTCAACAATGCCTCGATCTTCGAGAATGACGATTTCGCCAGCGCGACGCGCGATAGTTGGGATCGGGCGATCGGCAGCAACCTGCGGGCGCCCTTTGTTCTGACACAGCGTTTTGCCGAACAGGTCCCGGACCCGCTGCGCGATGCGCGCGGAGAGCCGGTGGCGCAGGGGCTGGTGGTCAACATGATTGACCAACGTGTGCGCAAGCTGACGCCGGATTTTGCCTCCTATACCATCGCGAAGGCAGGGCTCTGGACGCTGACGCAGACCGCCGCGCAGGGGTTGGCTCCACGCGTACGGGTGAACGGCATAGGCCCCGGTCCCACCCTCCAAGGCAGCCGCCAGAGCCCCGAGGATTTCGCCGCGCAGCGCGCTGCCTGCGTGCTGGAACGCGGTGCCGACCCCGAGGATATTTCCGCAGCACTCGTTTACCTGTTGGCTGCAAAAGCGGTCACCGGGCAGCTTCTGTGCATCGACGGTGGGCAGCACCTGGCGTGGCAGACACCGGACGTCGCCGGGTCTGAATAGGGATCACTGCCGCGAGTTTTGCACGGGTCACGCAACTTTGACAAAAGTGTTACAAAAACGATAAGAGTCTCAATGGGTTGTCGTGGATGAGAAAAATTACCTCATGTTTTCAGGGGGTTATTTTAGTGCCTAATATTTGTGCAGTGCTGCGAAGTAGGCTCTTTTCTTAAGAAATTTCAGCCTCCCCGGATTTTGTCTGCAGACTTATCCACAGAAACGGTGGATGCATTCCTGCTTGAAACGGACGCATGGCCATTGCAGCGAAGGGCGGGAATCGAAGAGGAGGAGCATGGTTAACAGGACGGGCGCGAAATGACCGAGACGATACAGCCGCAGCCGGTGCCAAAGGGCGCTTCGGTGATCCAGTCCTACCTCAGGACACTGGATGGATCGCCCGGCGTCTACCGGATGCTCGACGACCAAAGCCGGGTTCTGTACGTCGGCAAGGCGCGCAATCTGAAGGCGCGGGTATCGAATTACGCGCGGCAGAGCGGGCATTCCCGGCGCATCGCGCGGATGATTTCGGAAACCGCGTCGATGATGTTCCTTACCACTCGGACGGAGACCGAGGCGCTGCTGCTGGAACAGAACCTCATCAAGCAGCTGAAGCCGAAATTCAACGTCCTGCTGCGCGACGACAAGTCGTTTCCGAACATCCTCGTCACAGATCATGCGTTTCCACAGATCAAGAAACACCGCGGTGCGAAAACCGAAAAGGGGCAGTACTTCGGCCCCTTCGCCAGCGCGGGCGCGGTGAACCGGGTGCTGAACCAGCTGCAGAAGGCTTTTCTTTTGCGCAACTGCACCGACAGTCAGTTCGAGGGGCGCACACGGCCGTGCCTGCTGCACCAGATCCGGCGGTGTACGGCACCCTGTGTCGGCAAGATCGCCGAGGAGGACTACGCGGCCTCGGTGCGGGATGCCGCGCGCTACCTGTCGGGCAAGTCGACGGAGATCCAGACCAAACTGGCCACCGACATGATGGAGGCCTCCGAAGCGATGGAGTTCGAGCGCGCCGCCGCGCTGCGCGACCGCATCCGCGCGCTGACGCAGGTGCAGACAGCGCAGGGCATCAACCCGCAGGGTGTGGCGGAGGCCGACGTGATCGCGCTGCATATGGAGGGCGGGCAGGCCTGTGTGCAGGTGTTCTTCATCCGGGCGAACCAGAACTGGGGGAACAAGGATTTCTATCCCCGCGTCGGCGAGGACGTTGGCGAGGCAGAGGTCATGGAGGCATTCCTTGGACAGTTCTATGATCAGAAGGAACCGGCGCGGCTGTTGCTGCTATCGAACGGCATCGATGACCCCGACCTGATGTGCGCCGCCCTGTCGGAGAAGCTGAGTCGGAAGGTTGAGATCAGCGTGCCGCAGCGGGGCGAGAAGGCGGAGCTTGTCGACGGCGCGCTCAGGAACGCGAAGGAAAGCCTCGCGCGGAAAATGTCCGAGACCGCGACACAGGCGAAGCTGTTGCGCGGGCTGGCGGAGGCCTTCGGGCTGGATGCGCCACCGCAACGCATCGAGGTCTATGACAATTCCCACATCCAGGGCACCAATGCGGTCGGCGGCATGATCGTCGCGGGCCCGGAAGGGTTCATGAAGAACCAGTACCGCAAGTTCAACATCAAGGGCGAGGATCTGGTGCCCGGCGACGACTTCGGCATGATGAAGGAGGTGCTGAACCGCCGCCTGACCCGGCTGAAAAAGGATGACCCTGACCGGGAGAAGGGGCTGTGGCCCGACCTCATGCTGATCGACGGCGGCGCGGGGCAGGTGAGCGCCGTGGCGGAGATCATGCGTGAACAGGGCGTGTCGGACGTGCCCTTTGTCGGCGTGGCAAAGGGCGTCGACCGCGACCACGGCAAGGAAGAGTTCCACCGCACGGGCGAGCGCCCCTTCGCGCTCAGGCACAACGATCCCGTCCTGTATTTCGTGCAGCGCCTGCGGGACGAGGCGCACAGGTTCGCCATCGGGACGCACCGTGCAAAGCGCGCCAAGAGCCAGATGGCCAATCCGCTGGACGAGATCAGCGGCGTCGGCGCCTCGCGCAAGCGGGCCTTGCTGGCCCATTTCGGCTCGGCCAAGGCGGTGAGCCGCGCGAACCTCGCGGACCTGAAGGCGGTGGAGGGAGTATCCGAAGCGCTGGCGGAACGGATCTACGCATTCTTTCACGACGGCAAGTAACCACGCCCTAGAGCAGCACCTCGTCCAGGGGGCGCGGCGCGCCGGTGAGGTAGCCCTGCACGCGCTTCACGCCGATGGCCTCAAGCGCGGCGAGTTCGTCCCCGGTCTCGATTCCCTCGGCCACGAGGGTGACGCCGTTTTCGCGCGAGTAATCCAGAAGCGCCGAGGCGAGGCTGCCGCGTTCCCGGCTTTGATCGATGCCCGCGATCAGCGAACGGTCCATCTTGATGATGTCCGGACGCAACTGCACCACGTGGCGAAAGGTGGAGTATCCGGCGCCCACATCGTCGATGGCGACCCGGAAGCCCATGCCGCGGAGCCGGTTCAGCGCCGTGGAGAAACTGTCGTAGTTGCTGACGCGCTCGTGTTCGGTGATCTCGATGATGACGCGGCCGCGTTCATGGCTGGGGAAGATCCCGCTCAGATCCAGCGTTTCGATCGTGCTGACGGAAAAGTTGATCGACAGCTTCGCCTCGCGGGGGAGGCGCGCAAGCACCTCCCGTGCCTTGGCGGCGATGCGGGCCTCCATCGGTGCGATCACGCCGAGGAAACGAGAAAGACGAAAGATGTCCTCTGTGCTGCCGAGCGTGGCGGGAAACCGCGAGAGCAGTTCATAGCCCACGGTATGGCGCTCGGGCAGGGTCACGACAGGCTGAAGAAGAAACCGCACCGCGCCGTTGTCGAGCGCGTCGGTCAGGCGCAGCGCGAGGTCACTGAAATGCGCATCGAAGCTGTCCTCGATGTCCTGGGCCAGCAGGTCGGCAGTGAGTGTGACCAGCGCGAGGTCACGCCCGGTGACGTCGCCACGGGGGGCGGTGCCAAAGAGGCACAGCATCCCGTAGGTCACCCCACTGGTTAGCCGGATCGGCACGCTTAGATGCAAGCCTATGGGAGGCTCGAACTTGGAGTTGAGTTTGGCAAACGCGGGCTCCAATCGCGCATCCCTGACAAGGCGCGGCGCATATCCCTGTGCGACGCGGTAGCAGAAGCTTTCGTCGAGCGGACCGCAGGCCCCGGCGGCAAAGCCCTTCCCAAACGCAGAGTAGTGGCCATCTACGGTGTCAAAGACCCGCTGTCCGCCATCGAACCGTGAAATGAACGCAGCCTCGCACCCGAAGGCATGCCGCAGGCTTCGCAGAATGTGTTGCTTGCGTTCCAGAAGACCCCCTGCGGGGCTTCGGGGGCTGGCGCCGCCGATCGGAGGATCGAGCGGCCGTGTCACTGGCGTGGTGCCGACCGCACGACCGGTTGTCTGAGAGGTCTGTACTGCATGTTTCCCCTGCCGCGTGTTTGCTTTGACGACATGGTGTTCGGCCTGTGAGGGCCATTCGAAACAGTCTCGCGAGTGGTTGACGCAATGTCAAGCCACGGGGCCGATAGCCTCCGGGTTGACCAATAGCGCGGCGAAACGGTGGCGCAGCTGGTCCGGCATGGCGGTGGGGCGGCCATCGGGGCCGGTCAGAACCTGGGCAAAGAAGCCTTCGGCGCAGGCGTAGTCCTCGTCGTTGCGGAACAGTCCGATCTCGAAACGCAGCGAGGAGGTGCCAAGATGCCCGACGCGCAGACCGACGTGGATCAAGTCGGGAAACCCGGCCTGGGCGTGGTAGCGCGTGCCGCTTTCGACGACCAGAAAGCGATGCGCCTCCGGCCCGGTCAGCGCGATACCTTGTGCCAATTGCCAGAGCGATACGGCGGTGTCGAAAAGCGACAGGTATTCGGCGTTGTTCATGTGGCCGTACTGGTCGTTGTCCTTCCAGCGGGTCGGGATGGTTTGGAAGGCGCGGTAATCGGCGCGGTTGCCGGGCGGGATGCGTGCCATGGGACGCCTCAGGACGACCGCACGGCCCGGAAGGCAGCCGAGGCCCCCCAACCGGCGGCGATGGCCAGCGCGATGGACATCAGGCCGTACAGCAGCGGCTCCGCACGTGACAGCCCGTAGAGCCAGCGCTCCAGCCCGACCTTGCGGACATTGATGACCGTTGCGTACTGGGACACGACCCGGCCATTGCGGGTCAGGAAGATCCGCGTGGCATAGGCACCTTCGGTCAGGTTGGCGGGCATGGAGATGCGTGTGTCAAAGAGCGTTTCTTCGCGCAGGGTGACCGCGTTCTCCAGCAACATGTAGGAGCCGCTGTCCTTGCGGATGCGGATCAGCGCCTGGCTGAAGTTCTGGCTGTCCATGACCTCTGCCCCCACGGAGCGGATCGCCCGCCGGATGGAAACCCTGTGACGCAGGTCCTCGGTATCGGTGATCGCTTCGCGCCACGGCGCAGAGGTGGCGATGGCGTAGAATGTCGGAGCGGCGTCGACGACCACCTTCGCGGTGTTCATCCAGATGCCAAAGACGCGCTCCTTGCGGCGCACTGTCACCGGCAGGTCGGGGCCTTCGATGGTGACGATTACCTGCAGCGGGTCGGCCTCCAGCGCGGTTTCCCGCTTGATGGCGCCAAAGATCAGGATGTCGGACCCGTCGAAGTCGGTGGAGATGTTGACGCTGTCCTGCGAAAGGCCCAGCACGACTTCCTCTGCGGCAGCGTCTTTGGCCTGTGGTGGCAGGGCGAGCAGGGCGAGGAGTGCGAGAACCCGGCGCATGTCACTCCGCCCCCGGTGTCAGGCTGTAGACCTCGGACGGGGTCAGCAGCAGTTCCAGCGCGATCTTGGCGCAGACGAGCAGCACGAGGCCGGCGAGCAGGATGCGGAGTTGCTCGGCCTTCATCTTCGTGCCGATGGCGGTGCCAAACTGCGCCCCGATGACGCCACCGAGGATCAGCAACACCGCGAGCATGACATCGACGGTATAATTGGTCGTCGCGTGCAACAGCGTGGTGAAACCGGCCACGAAAATGATCTGGAACAGCGAGGTTCCCACGACTACCTTGGTCGGCATCCCCAGCAGATAAATCATGGCGGGAACCATGATGAAGCCGCCTCCGACGCCCATGATCGCGGAAAGCACGCCCACGGCGCAGCCCACGAGCACGGGCGGGATGACGGAGATATAGAGGCCGGATGTGCGGAAGCGCATCTTCAGCGGCAGGGCGTGCACCCATGTGTGTTTCTTGCGCTTGGACGGGGCGCCGCGGCGGGCCTTGCGCAGGGCGTTGAGGCTTTCGACGAACATCAGGCCGCCGACGACGCCGAGGAACAGGACGTAGCAGAGCCGGACCATGAGATCGACCTGGCCCAGCGTCTTTAGGTAGTTGAACAGCCAGACGCCGATGGCGGCCCCGACGAGGCCCCCCGACAGCAGGACGGTGCCCATGCGCAGGTCCACGGTCTTGCGCCGGAGATGCGCCAGCAGGCCCGAGAAGGAGGCCGCGACGATCTGATTCGCGCCGGTGGCCACGGCCACGGAGGGCGGAATGCCGATGAAGAACAGTAGCGGGGTTAGCAGGAAACCTCCGCCGACGCCGAACATGCCGGACAGCACGCCGACCAGGCCGCCGAGGCCCAGCAGCAGGAAGGCGTTCACCGCAACTTCGGAGATCGGGAGGTAGATCTGCATGGTTCACGCTAGTCCCGGTCGAGGGGTGTTTGCAAGTGCAGCAGAGCGCGGGTCGGAGAGGGTTTTCGCTTCGGCGTCGCCGAAGCGATTGGGGGGGCTTTGCCCCCGGCACCCCCCAGAGGTATTGGGACCAAGAAGAAGCACGAGGCGGCGTTCCGCTTGATCTGGCATCGGGATTGTCAGCGTTCCTTTACGTAGGGTGTGCCGCCGGCGCGCGGCGGGATCGCCTTGCCGATAAAACCCGCGAGAATGACGACGGTCAGGATATAGGGCAGGGCGTCCATGACCTGCACCGGCACGGTAAAGGCACCAAGGTCGAAGTTCTGGAAGCGGATCGCCACGGCCTGCAGGAAGCCGAACAGCAGGCAGGCGGCGAGCGCGTACCATGGCCGCCATTTGGCGAAAATCAGCGCGGCCAGTGCGATATACCCCCTTCCGGCGGTCATTTCCTTGCCAAAGAAGGGCTGCAGGCCGGTCGCCATGTAGGCGCCCGCGATCCCGCAGAGGATGCCGCAGATGGCGACGGCGGTGTAGCGCAGTCGGATGACGGATATGCCCGCAGTGTCCACGGCCTCCGGCGCTTCGCCCACGGCGCGCAGGCGCAGGCCGAAACGGGTGCGGAACAGAAGCCACCATGTCGCGGGGACCGCAAGGAAGGCCACGTAGACCAGCGGTGCGTGGCCGGAGATCACTTGGGCGTAGATCGGCCCCAACACTGGCACGTCACGGAGCGTTTCAGTCAGCGGCAGGTTGATTTCGTTCAGGCGTGCGCCGCCGGTGAGCGTGGGGGTCTTGCCGCCCTGCTTGTACCAGCTTTGCGCGATCAGGACGGTAATGCCAGAGGCGAGGAAGTTCAGCGCCACGCCGGAAATCAGCTGGTTGCCGCGGAACGTGATGGAGGCGAGCCCGTGGATCGCCGAAAGCCCCAGCGAGGCGCCAATGCCCGCCAAGAGGCCCAGCCAGACGTTGCCGGTGTTGTAGGCGATGGCGGCGGAGAAGAAGGCGGCGATCAGCATCTTGCCCTCGAGGCCGATGTCGAAGATGCCCGAGCGCTCGGAGAACAGGCCCGCGAGACAGGCCAGCAGCAGTGGCGTCGACATGCGGATGGTGGATTCGAGCAGCTGAAGGAGGGTCGCGAAATCCATCACTGTGCTCCTTTCGGGCGGAAGGCGAGAAAGGCGCGCTCAAGCGGCCAGCGCACCAGGTTGTCGAGGGCTCCGGTGAAAAGGATGACAAGCGCCTGGATCACGGTGACCAGTTCGCGGGGGATATTGGCCCAGAAGGCCAGTTCCGCGCCACCCTGGTAGAGGAAGCCGAAGAGCAGCGCGGCGAGGAAGACACCCACGGGGTGCGACCGCCCCATGAGAGCCACAGCGATGCCGATGAAGCCCGCGCCTTCGGAGGCGTTGAGCACGAGGCGTTCGGCTTCGCCCATCGTGGCGTTGATCGCCATCAGGCCCGCCAGCGCGCCGGAGATCAGCATCGAGACCACTGTGATCTTCACCGGAGAGATGCCGGCGTATTTCGCGCCGGTTTCGGAAAAGCCGAAGGCGCGCAGTTCGTAGCCCAGACGGGTGCGCCAGATCAGCAGCCAGACCCCGATGCAGGCAGCTACCGCGATGAAGAAGGTGATGTTCGCGGGCGACCCGCGAAACAGCACCGTCTCGGAGGTGGAGAACATCTGCTGGAAGGTGGGCAGGCTGGTGGCCGCCGGGAAGGTGGCGGTGGCGGGCTCCATCGCGCCTGCGGGGCGCAGCAGGTTGACCAGCACGTAGTTGATCAGCGCCGCGGCGATGAAGTTGAACATGATCGTGGTGATGACGATGTGCGACCCGCGCTTTGCCTGCAGAATGGCCGGGATATAGGCCCAGGCCGCGCCAAAGAGCGCGGCGGCCAGCGTCGCGGCAATCAGCGCCAGCGACCAGTGCGGCCAGGGGATGAAGAGGCAGGCCAGAGCCACGCCGAGACCCCCGATCTGGGCCTGCCCTTCGCCGCCGATGTTGAACATCCGGGCATGGAAAGCCACAGCCACCGCGAGGCCGGTGAAGATGAAGTTCGTGGCGTAGTACAGCGTATAGCCCCAGCCGGAGGACTTCATCAGCGCGCCTTCGACCATCAGTTGGAAAGCCTCGAAGGGGTTCATGCCAAGGGCGGCAATTACAAGAGCCGAGAGTACGGCGGCGATGAGGATGGAGATCAGGGGGACGAGGACGGCGTCCGCCCAGGCGGGCATCTTATCCATGGAGCGCATTCCTTTGGATCGGCGCGCCGGTGGCGGTGTGGGACGCCTCCGGCGGGAGTACTGGCGAAGCGGAGAAACGGGGAGCGGGGCGCTCAGTCATGCCGGGCGGCCTCGCGTTGGGCCTTGGCCGCCATCTGCTCGGTGACGGCCTCGATGATCGGCTTGTCCGGCATCTCGGTGACGCCCGCCATGAGCAGGCCAAGTTCCGTCTGGTTGGTCTCGGAGGGCAGGCGTGCGCCCATGATTTGGCCGTCGAACATCACCGCGATGCGGTCGGAGAGCGAGAAGATCTCGTCGAGTTCCACGGAGACCAGCAGGATCGCCTTGCCCGCGTCGCGCAGGGCGACGATCTGCTGGTGGATGAACTCGATGGCACCGATGTCGACGCCGCGCGTGGGCTGGCCGATCAGCAGGATGTCCGGGTCGCTCTCGATCTCGCGGGCGAGGACGATCTTCTGCTGGTTGCCGCCGGAGAAGTTCTTGGCCGCGAGGTTCGGGTTCGGCGGGCGGACGTCGTAGCGATCCATCTTGGCTTGCGCCTCGGCCTTGATCGCGGCGTTGTTCATGAAGGGGCCGGACTGGATCTCCGGATCGCGATGATAGCCGAAGATCGTGTTTTCCCAGGCGGTGTAGTCGAGGATCAGGCCTTCGTGGTGACGGTCCTCCGGAACATGGGCGATGCCGCGGGCGCGGCGCGACTGGCCGTCGGAATGCTTGCCCGTGAGGTCGATCTCCTGGCCCTTCACGCGGATGGTACCGGTGGCATTGGTCATGCCGCCCAGCACATGCAGCAGTTCCGACTGGCCGTTTCCGGAGACGCCCGCCAGTCCGAGGATCTCTCCCTTGCGCACGGTCAGCGATATGCCCTTCAGCCGCTCCACGCCATGCGCGTCCACGTGGCGGAGGTTCTCGATCTCGAGGATGGGCGCGCCGGGGGTGGCGGGGGCCTTGTCGACGCGCAGGAGCACTTTGCGACCCACCATCAGTTCGGCCAGCTGCTCGGGCGAGGTTTCGGCGGTCTTGACCGTCGCGGTCATCTCGCCGCGCCGCATGACAGAGACTGTATCGGTGATCTCCATGATCTCGCGCAGCTTGTGGGTGATGAGGATGATGGTCTTGCCCTCGCGACGCAGGCCTTCGAGGATGCGGAAAAGGTGGTCGGCTTCGGCGGGCGTCAGCACGCCGGTCGGCTCGTCCAGTATCAGGATGTCGGCCTGCCGGTACAGCGCCTTGAGGATCTCCACACGCTGCTGGTGGCCGACGGAGAGGTTCTCGATCAGGGCGTCGGGGTCGACCTGAAGCTCGTAGTCCTCGGCGAGGCGCTTCAACTCTCCGCGTGCCTTGTCGAGCGAGGGCCGCAGCATGGCACCGTCCTCCGCACCGAGGATGACGTTTTCCAGAACGGTGAAGTTCTGCACCAGCTTGAAGTGCTGGAAGACCATGCCGATGCCAGCGGCAATGGCGGCCTGGCTGTCGGTGATGGACTTCAGGTTGCCATTGACCCGGATTTCGCCGGAGTCGGCCTTGTAGAAGCCGTAGAGGATCGACATCAGCGTGGATTTCCCCGCGCCGTTTTCGCCGATGATGCCGTGGATCGTGCCCGGCATGACGCGAATCGAGATGTCCTTGTTGGCCTGCACGGGGCCGAAGGCCTTGGAAATGCCCTTGAGTTCGATCGCGGGTGCGGGGGAGCTTTCGGTCATTCTGGGGTCCATCGTGCTCCGGGGCGTGATCCGGGGCCTCTTGCCTTGAACGCGGATGTCCCGGGCCAAGGCATCGGGACGGTGTAAAAGCAAGCCGCGCCGGTTGTGACGGCGCGGCCCTCTCAGGTCATGCGGCCCGGATCAGAAGTCCAGCGCGGGGCAGCTGTCGTTGGCGTAGTAGGACACGACGTCGATGTCGCCGGAGATGATCTTCGCCTTGGCATCCTCGACGGTGGCCGTCATCTCGTCGGTGATGAGCTCTGAGTTGTTCTCGTCCACCGCGTAGCCGACGCCTTCCTCGGCGAGGCCCAGCGTCATGAACTTGCCGGTCTCGAGGTCGGCGCCCGCCGTCATGGCCTCATAGACGGCGTTGTCGACGCGCTTGAGCATGGAGGTCAGGACCGAACCCGGGTGCAGGTGGTTCTGGTTGCTGTCGACGCCGATCGAGTAAATGCCCTCGTCTGCGGCGGTCTGCAGAACGCCCAGACCCGTGCCACCGGCGGCGGCGTAGATCACATCCGCCCCCTGGCCGATCTGCGCCTTCGCCAGTTCCGCGCCCTTCACCGGGTCGTTCCATGCCGCCGGGGTGGTGCCGGTCATGTTCGCGATCACGTTGATGTCGGGGTTGACCGCCTTCGCGCCCTGGGCGTAGCCGCAGGCAAAGTGACGGATCAGCGGAATGTCCATCCCGCCGACAAAGCCGACCGTACCGGACTTCGACTCCATCGCGGCCAGCATACCCACGAGGTAAGAGCCCTGGTGTTCCTGGAAGTTGATCAGCAGAACGTTCTCAGGGATCTCCGGCAGGAAGCCGTCGACGTTCACGAACTTGGTGTCTGGGTAGTCGGCGGCGACGTTCTTGATCGGCTCGGCAAAGGAGAAACCGGTGGTGATGACCGGGTTGTAGCCTGCCTCGGCAAAGCGGCGCAGGGCCTGCTCACGCTGGGCTTCGGACTGCATCTCGATGTCCTTGTAGCTGCCGCCGGTCTCCTTCGCCCAACGCTCCGCGCCATTGTAGGCGGCCTCGTTGAACGACTTGTCGAACTTGCCGCCAAGGTCGTAGACCAGCGCCGGATCGGCCAGCGCGGCGCCGGCGGAGAGGGCCAGCGCGGCAACTGTGCCGAGGGTCTTCTGCATGAAGGTCATGGATGTCAGCTCCCAGGTGGTGGGGGCGAAAAGGCCCCTCGTTATCTGATGGACCCATCAAGACGCAGCCCCGCATGGGGGTCAAGGCGGATTCTTTAACGACGGAAGGTCACGTCAGGGCAGTATGCGTGTGAGAACAAGAGCATCATCGGCCGGTGCGCCGGGTTGCGGGTAGTAGCCCTTGCGAAGGCCGGCAGGGGTATACCCCGCAGCGGCGTAGAGCGCGCGGGCCGGGGCGTTTTGGCTGGCCACTTCGAGGAAAACGCGGCTGGCGCCTCTTTTTTCGGCATCCTGATGAAAGCACGCAAGAGTGCGCGCGGCGTGGCCTTTTCGCAGGTGGTCGGGGTCGGCGGCAAGGGCGAGAACCTCCGCCTCACCGGCCACCACGAGGCCGAGGACAAAGGCGTGCTCGGTCACGGTCAGCAGGGCGTGCGGGCGGGCCAGCGTGTCGGCGAAGGCCTGCGCCGACCATGGTTGCATGTGGGTGTAGGCGCGGGCCGAAAGATCCGCGAGGGATTCAGGTGTCATTTGGCGCGCCAATGCCGGCGTCGTCGAGGATCACCGGCGGCGGTTCTTTCGATGGTGCGGCGTCGGCAGGCCGGACATAAAGCGGCGCGGGGCGCTGGTCCGGCGTCTTGGCGGCGGCCACGCGCGCGATGGCGGCGGCCCACGCGGCCCCGGCGGGCGGCAGCGTCAGGCCTTCGTGCGGTTCTATCAGGACGGGTGTGCCACCGGGCGTGCAGGTGTAGACCTGTTGGCGCGGGGCGGGGACGGCGGCCTCCGCCTGCGGCGTGCCGTGGTGGATGACTTCGAAGGTGGAAACACCCACCGCCGGAACTCTCAGCCCCAGCGCCAGCCCGCGCGCGGTGGAGACGGAAATGCGGATGCCGGTGAAATTGCCCGGCCCGACACCGACGCCGATCCGTGTGATATCCTGCCAGCGCGCGCCAGCCTCGAGGAGGATCTCCTCCAGTAGTGGCATCAATCGTTCGGCCTGTCCGCGCCCCATTTCCTCGTTGCGGGTAAATAGGCGGTCGCCGTCCAACAAGGCGGCGATGACATGGCTGGTGGAGGTGTCGAAGGCGAGGATCATGCGCGCCTTATGCCGCGCCGGACGGGGCCGTGCAACGGGGTGGAGGCTGCGGCCGCGACGCAGACGGACCATGCAAAAGGCCGCCCCGGGGGGGCGGCCTCTGGTTCTGGCTTCGCCGATCGTATCAGACCGCGACGGGCCGGACCTCTGTCACCTCGGGAATGTAGTGCCGCAGAAGGTTCTCGATCCCCATCTTCAGCGTCAGCGTCGATGAGGGGCAGCCCGCGCAGGCGCCCTGCATGTGCAGGTAAACCACGCCCCGGTCAAAGCCGTGAAAGGTGATGTCGCCGCCGTCCTGTGCCACTGCGGGACGCACGCGGCTGTCCAGCAATTCCTTGATCTGGCCGACAATTTCCGCGTCCTCGCCAGAATGTTCCGCATGGCCACCCGCCTGAGCGCTGCCTTCGGCCATGACCGGCGCGCCGGACTGGAAATGCTCCATGATGGCACCGAGAATGGCGGGTTTCAGGTGGTCCCAATCGATGCTGTCGGCCTTCGTCACGGTGACGAAGTCCGTTCCGAAGAAGGCCCCGGTTACCCCGTTCACGGAAAACAGCCGCTGCGCCAGCGGCGAGGCGGTGGCGGTCTCTGCGGAAGGGAAGTCGGCGGTGCCCATCTCCAGCACGGTCTGGCCGGGCAGGAACTTCAGCGTGGCCGGGTTCGGCGTGGATTCGGTCTGGATGAACATCTGAAAGATACCTTGTCTGGGTTGCATACTATATGCGAAATGCGCCGCCCGACGTCAAGGATTGGAACGATTCTAAACATGGTCAGAGGATGCGCTGCGCGAGTTGCGCAGGGTCGGCTTCGCCCGGGGTCCAGAATGCGCGGGCCGCGGGGCCGAAGCGCTCCAGAACGCGGTCGAGATCGACCTGACGCAGGTGGCGGCGCAGAGCCCAGGCCGTGGCTTCGATCGCGTTGTCCGGAGTCAGGTTGTGGGCGCATCGATGGGACATGACCTCTGCGATGAACCTGTCGCGGTCGGCCCAGGGGGCAGGGCGGTCCGGGATCGTCCAGTCCTCGATCAGGATCGCTCGGAGAATGGGCGGCCGGACCTGCGCGAAATCGGCGACCTGTTGCGGCGACTGCCGGGCGCGAAAACAGTGCAGCACGGCTTCGACGGCGGTGTAGGTGGCATTATCGGTGGTCAGGTCCATCCTGTCAGCCGCATCCGCGAGGAAGGCGGAAAAATCCTTTTGCGAATGCCGGAACGTCCACGGCATCGGCATCAGGTGATGGCTTCCAGCCGCTCCTTCGACAGATCTCCGGGCACGATGGTGATCGGCACCGGTAGCGATCCGGCCGAACGGGTCATGTGGGTGACCAACGGGCCGGGGCCTTTCTTGTCGGCGGCAGCGCCAAGGACGAGGATGCCGATTTCCGGATCCTCACGCACCTGCGCGAGGATTTCGGCCACCGGGTCGCCCTCGCGGATGACGAGTTCGGGGTCCACGCCCTGCTTGTCGCGCATCCATTTGGCAAAGACCTCGAAATGCGCGTGGATGCGTTCGCGCGCCTCTTCGCGCATGATGTCCCCGACGCCGATCCAGTGGTTGAACTCCTCCGGCGGGATCACCGACAGGATCGCCACCGCTCCGCTGGACTTGGACGCACGCATGGCGGCGAAGCGCATGGCGTTCAGGCATTCTCGGGAATCGTCGAGCACGACGAGGAACTTGCGCATATGGTCTCTCCTGCGGGCGAAGAGTGGCAGAGGCTCGGGCGGCTGTCCACCACCGCGTTTCTGCGGCCCGACAGGGTCAGAGGCGGGTCAGCAGACCGGGGACGCGGGCCTCGATCCGCTCCGCACCGGCCGGTGGCAGGACGAAAAGCGCCACGTCCGTGCCGTTGTCCAACCGATAGAGCCCGCTTCCATCGGGCAGGGCGTGGGCGCAGTTTGCCAGTGCGGTTTCCAGATCGGTTGGTTCGGGGCGGTGGCCGGTGATGCGGGCAAGCTCCTCCGTCGGTACCGGGCCGGTCATGTCGACCAGCGCCGCGCGGGGAGACAGCGGACGGCCGTCGTCAGCGCGGCAGGCCAGCGTCAGCAGCAGGAGTCGCCACGGATCGTGCCGATAGCTTTGCTCCGGTCCCCATGCGAGCAGGTCTTCGCGCGACAGGCCCGCCGCCATCGGCAGCCCCGCCCGGGTCAGCACGTCGAGCTGATCGTCCAGCGTCGGCACGCGCGTGGCGCGATCCCGCATTTCGCGGCGATAGTTGTGCTGCACCACGAGCAGGACGACACCAAAAAATCCGAGGATAATCCCGATGACGATGAGCTTTGCCATGGTCTGGCCTCAGGCCGGACGCGCCCCGGACAGCGCCCAGTCCCAATACATATCGCGCAGGCGTTTCGTCATCGGCCCCACCTGGTAGGAGGTGTCCTCGAATCCCGTCACCGGTGTGATCTTGTTCATGTTGCCGGTGAGGAAAACTTCATCCGCTTCGGCGAAATCCTCGAAGCTCAGCACCGTTTCGAAGCAGTCGATGCCCTCGGCCTTCATGTTGGCCATGTGGCGGGCGCGGGTGATCCCAGCGAGAAAGGTGCCGTTTGCGATGGGAGTGAAAACCGCGCCGTCCTTCACCATGAAGACATTCGCCGTCGCGCTTTCGGCAACATTGCCCATGGCATCCGCCACCAATGCGTTGCCAAAGCCCCGGGCCCGCACCTCGGTGAGCATCCGCGCGTTGTTGGGGTAGAGGCAGCCGGCCTTTGCATTGACCACGGCGCTTTCCATGACGGGACGGCGGAAGCGCGTGCGGCCCAGCGTGGTGGCGGCCTCCGGCGGGGCCATGGGGATTTCCTCGAGGCAGATGGCAAAGCCGGTTTCCTCGGGTTGCGGCACAATGGCGGTGACGTCGCCATTGATGCCCCAGTACATCGGGCGGATATAGACGGCGGCGTTCTTCGGGTATTGTGACAGTCCTTCGCGGACGATCTCCACCATATCCCGGGGCGTGACGGTGGGGCGCAGCATCAGCGCCTCTGCCGAACGGTTCACGCGCGCGCAATGCGCGTCGAGGTCTGGGTGCACGCCATGGACGTAGCGCGCGCCGTCAAAGACATTGGACCCAAGCCATGCGCCATGGTCGGCGGCGCGGATGATCATGGCGTCTCCGTCGTGCCAGGTGCCGTTGAAGTAGGTGCGGATGTTCGTGCCGGTCGCCATGCGGGGTCTCCTTTTGCGCGCGAAGCTAGGCGCGTGGGACGCGGACGTCCAGACCGAAGCGGCCCCGCAGGCGGGGAGCGATCTTTCTGCGAAAAAAATTAGGTGCGCCTTCGCGACCGGGGGGCGTGGGGGACGATCTGAGTGCGAGTATTTGAACCTGGAAGAAGCCGGGGCGCGGTGATTTTGCCACCGTTTTTTCCGGTTTCGCACGCTTCGGGGCGCATCGGAAACCCGTCGCCGCAAAAACGCAGCCGAAGGTCGGCATTGTTCCATGCCTGCCGCCGTGAACATGGTTTAGTCAGCCCGCAAGCGTTCAGGGAGGCGTGCCCATGTCCGACATCATCCGATTCACCCTAGATGGGGAGCAGGTCGAGGCCGAGAAGGGCGTGACGATCTGGGAGGTGGCGCACGGTCGGGGGCTGAAGATCCCGCATTTGTGCCACAAGCCGCAGCCGGGGTACCGGCCCGACGGAAATTGCCGTGCCTGCATGGTGGAAATCGAGGGTGAGCGCACGCTGGCCGCCTCCTGCATCCGCGAGCCGGTCGAGGGGATGGTGGTCACCACCGCCTCCGCCCGGGCGCGTGGCGCGCGTAAAATGGTGATGGAGTTGCTGCTGGCCGACCAGCCCGAGAAGGCGGCGGCGCATGATGCATCGTCACACCTGTGGGACATGGCGGCGGAGAGCTGCGTCGCAGAGAGCCGTTTCCCGACGCTGGAGGCGGAGCGCATTCCGCTGCTCGATGACAGCCATGTGGCGATGCGGGTAAATCTGGATGCCTGCATCCAGTGCGGGCTGTGTGTACGGGCCTGCCGCGAGGTGCAGGTCAACGACGTGATCGGCATGGCCGGGCGCGGCCACGATGCCTACCCGGTCTTCGATATGGACGACCCTATGGGCGAGTCGTCCTGCGTGGCCTGTGGGGAGTGCGTGCAGGCCTGCCCGACCGGCGCGCTGATGCCGGCCTCGGCGGTGGACGCAAACCAGCAGGGCGACAGCAGGGATATCGACAGCGAGACAAAGACCGTCTGTCCCTTCTGCGGCGTCGGGTGCCAGGTCTCGGTCAAGATCAAGGAGGGGCGCGTCAAATCCGTCGAGGGCATCAACGGCCCGGCGAACGAGGGGCGGCTCTGCGTCAAGGGGCGGTTCGGTTTTGATTATATCCACCACCCGCACCGGCTGACCAAACCGCTGATCCGGCGGGACGATGCCCCCGACAAAGGGCTGAACGTGGACCCGGCAAACCCGTTCACGCACTTCCGGGAGGCGACCTGGGAAGAGGCACTGGACCGCGCCGCCCATGGGCTTGCGGATCTGCGGTCCTATTACGGGGGCACTTCCGTGGCGGGCTTCGGGTCCGCCAAGTGCACCAACGAAGAGGCCTACCTCTTCCAGAAGTTCATCCGACAGGGTTTCAAGCACAACAACGTCGACCATTGTACGCGACTGTGCCACGCGTCCTCGGTGGCGGCGCTGATGGAGAACGTCGGCAGCGGCGCGGTGACGGCGACCTTCAACGAGATCGAGAACGCAGACGTGGCGATCGTGATCGGGTCGAACCCGACAGAGAACCATCCGGTCGCGGCGACCTTCTTCAAGCAGTTCGCCAAACGCGGCGGCGAACTGATCATCATGGACCCGCGCGGCACCGCGATGAAACGGCACGCGACCCATATGCTGCAGTTCCGCCCCGGCACCGACGTGGCCCTGCTGAACGCGATCATGAACGTGATCGTTGAAGAAAAGCTATACGACCGGCAGTATATCGAAGGCTTTACCGAGGGGTTCTTTGAATTCCGCGACCATATCCGGGCCTTCACGCCCGAGCGTATGTCCGAACTCTGCGGCATTGAACCCGAGGTGATCCGAGATGTGGCGCGGCGTTTCGCCGGAGCGCGGGCGGGGATGATCTTCTGGGGCATGGGTATCAGCCAGCACATCCACGGCACCGACAACTCGCGCTGCCTGATCAGCCTCGCACTGCTTTGTGGCCATGTCGGGCGGCCGGGCACCGGGCTGCACCCGCTGAGGGGGCAGAACAACGTGCAGGGGGCGTCGGACGCGGGGCTGATCCCGCAGGTCATGCCGGACTACCAGCCGGTGACCGACGTGGAGGTGCGCGAACTGTTCAAGCACATCTGGCGCGGCACGGAGATCCAGGCCCAGCCGGGTCTGACGGTTGTGGAAATCATGGACCGCGTTTACCGCGGGGAGATTCGTGGCATGTACATTCTGGGGGAAAACCCCGCCATGTCCGACCCGGACGTGGAACACGCGAGGAAGGCGCTGGCCAAGCTCGATCACCTCGTCGTGCAGGACATCTTTCTGACCGAGACAGCGAACTACGCCGACGTGATCCTGCCCGCCGCCGCGATGCCGGAAAAGACGGGCACGGTAACGAACACCAACCGGCAGGTGCAGATGATGCGCGCGGCACTGCCCGCGCCGGGGGAGGCGCGCGAGGACTGGCAGGTGATCGTGGATCTGGCGCGCCGGATCGGACTGGACTGGGATTACGACGACCCGCGCGAGATTTTCGACGAGATGAAGATGTCCATGCGCAGCCTGCACCACATCACCTGGAAGCGGCTGGAGGCGGAGAGCGCGGTCACCTACCCCTGCAGCGGGCCGGACGATCCCGGACAGGCGGTGGTATTCGGCGACGGCTTCCCACGGCGGGCCGGCCGGGCGAAGTTCACGCCTGCGCGGGTGACGCCGCCGGCGGAGGTACCGGACGAGAATTTCCCCATGGTGCTGACCACGGGGCGGCAGCTGGAACATTGGCATACCGGGTCTATGACGCGGCGGGCAAGCGTGCTGGACGCAGTGGAGCCAGAGGCCAACTGCTCTCTGCACCCGTCCACACTGCGCAGGCTCGGGGTTGAACCGGGCGGCATGGTGCGTCTGGTGACCCGGCGCGGCGCGCTGGAGGTCATGGCCCGCGCCGACCGTGCGGTGGCACCCGACATGGTTTTCCTGCCCTTCGCCTACGTGGAGGCGGCCGCCAACATTCTAACCAATCCGGCCCTCGACCCGTTCGGGAAGATCCCGGAGTTCAAGTATTCGGCGGTGAGGGTGGAGGCTGTCGAGGACCGCGTCGCCGCCGAGTGAATGTGACGACGGGCGGGCGCTGTTTGCGCGGCGCGCAAAGGCGCCCCGCCCGCCGTCCCGCAGCGCATTGGTCCTGGCGTGGCGGGGGCCGTCGCGAGCGCCTGCGAGCATTTCTCCAATGAGAAGCGCAAGTGCGTTGACAGACCCAACCGATGCGCTGCGACGTCATGACCTCGGGTCGGGCGCGGGTTCTTTCGGCAAGCTGACGGCGGAAATGCGCCAGAGCGTCGTGGAGACCTGCGGGCCGCGACAGCAAGGGGGGCGGAATGCTTCGCAATGTGATTTTCTGGGCGCATCTATTGGCAGGACTAACCGCCGGACTGGTGGTTTTCGTTCTGGCGGTGACAGGGGCCTTGCTGGCCTTCGAGGGGCAGATCGAAGACTGGGTCCGCGCGCGCGCGATCGAGGCGCCACGGGATGCCGCCCCGCTATCGGTTGAGGTTCTTCTGGAGGCCACGGGTGCGCAGCCGGGGCAGGTTCTTACGCTGCCGCGCGGGGTGGGTGGGTTGGTGACGCTGTCGCAGGGGCGGCTGGCGTCCGTGATCGATCCATGGAGCGGCGCTGTCGTCGAAGGGGCGGGCGCGGGCGTCGCGGAATTCTTCCTCGCGGTGGAGGGGGTGCACCGTTGGCTGGCACCGGGCGGGCGGTCCGATCCGGGGCGGGAGGTGGTGGGGGCGGCGAACCTGCTTTTCCTCTGGCTCGTGGTCTCGGGGCTTTATCTGTGGTTGCCGAAGGCGTGGCGCTGGACGGTGCTGAAGACCAAGCTGTTCTTCCGCCGTGGCCTGCCGACGGCGCAGGCGCGGGATTACAATTGGCACCATGTCTTTGGCATCTGGGCGTTGGTGCCACTCTTCGTGATCGTGCTGACCGGGGTGGTGATGAGCTATTCGTGGGCCAACGCGCTGCTCTATGCCTCTGTCGGCGAGGTGGTGCCGCAGCGTGGCCCGCCCGCCAACGCACCGGCCGAAGGCCGCAACGGCACAGGCGGCGGGCAGGGCGTGCAGCGCGGCGCGAGCAATATCCCAAATGCTCTGGCAAGGCAGCCCTTGTCGGGTACGCCGCTATCCTATGCGGAGCTGATCGCAGTGGCGGAAGAGACCCGGCCGAACTGGAAGCGGGCGCAGATCGCGGTGCCGGAGAGCGGGGCAGGGGTTGTCGCGCTGACGCTGGATGCCGGTAACGGCCAGCAGCCGGCGGCAAAGACCCGGCTGGTGATGGATCGCGCCACCGGCGCGGTGATCAGAACGGAGACCGGGGCCACGGGCACGGTCGGCGCGCGGCTGCGGCTCTGGGCGCGGTTTGCCCATACCGGGCAGTACTATGGGCTGGTCGGGCAGGCCGTGGCGGGGCTGGCCTCGCTCGCTGCGGCGGTACTGGTCTATACCGGCATGGCGCTAGGGCTGCGGCGGCTCTGGCGGATGGCCCGACCGAGGCGAACCGCCTGAGACGATTTCAGCTCCAGGTGACGTCGCCGAGAAAGATGTAGCCAGCGCCGTAGATCGTCTTGATCAGGCGCGGGTTCTTCGGGTCCTCGCCGAGCTTTGTCCGCAGCCGCGAAATCCGCACGTCCATCGCCCTGTCAAAGCTGTCGCCCGCCGTGCCGCCAAGCGCCTCCTGCATCTGGGTCCGGGTGATCAGGCGCTTGGGGCTTTCGAGGAAGAGGCGCAGGACCTCCGCCTCTGCCTGCGAGAAGGCGGTCTCCTCCGCCCCGCGCTCCAGCGAGAACCGGTCGAAATGCGCGGTCCACTCGCCGAAGCGCGCCGTGGTCTGCTGTGGTCGCGCCGGTGCCTTGCGCAGGCGGGCGCGGACGCGGGCGACGACCTCGGCGGCCTCGAAGGGCTTTGTGACGTAGTCGTCGGCGCCCAGTTCCAGCCCCGTCACGCGGTCCTGCACCTGCGCGCGGCCCGAGATGATGATGACCTTCGCGCCCTGTTCCAGCGCCAGCCGGTGCACGAGCGTCAGCCCGTCGCGGTCGGGCAGGCCGAGGTCGACCAGTGCCACATCGGGCGTGGTGGTCCGGAGCGCGGCCTCGAATTCCGTCGCGCGCGAAAACGCGCGGGTGCGGAAGCCCGCCTCCTGCAGCGCCTCGGTGAGGATGTCGCGGATGGCGGGTTCGTCGTCGAGAATGGTGATCAGCGGTGCGTCGGTCATGCCCCTTCGTGACCTGTCGCGAGGAAGGCGGCAAGCGCTTCTGCGTCGAAGGGCTTCGCCAGCACCGGCGCGCGGGCGCGGGCTTCCGCGTGGTCGGGGTGGCCCCGCGGGAGCGAGGTCATCAACCGCAGCGGTATGCCGGGCGCGTGGTCGGCCAGCGCATAGCCCGGTGTGGAGCCTTCGAGCGAGACGTCCGAGAGGATCATCGCCACCGGCAGACTGTCGAGCAGGGTCGCGGCCTCGGTCACGGAGGCGGCTTCGACCACGGTATAACCGCTCGCCGTCAGCATATCGCGGATGGGGGCGCGCAGGTCGGGGCTGTCCTCTACCAGCAGAACAAGGCCGGTCTGAGGCAACACGGGCGCGAGACGCAAAGGCAGGCGCAGGGTTACGCGTGCGCCGCTGTCGGTATTGCCGAGCCGGATGGATCCGCCGGCAAGCTTCACCATGTCATAGACCATGGCCAGCCCGAGCCCCGAGCCTTCGCCCCCCTTTGTGGTGAAGAAAGGGGTGAGACCGCGCTCCAGCGCCTCCGTCGAAAAACCCGGGCCGGTGTCGCTGACGGTGATCTCCAGCCAGGTGCCCTGCACCTCGCGCGCGGCAAGGGTGATATGCGGAGCGCCGTGGCCCGCGCAGGCATGGGTGGCGTTCAGCACAAGGTTCAGAAGCGCGTCCTGCAGAAGCCCCGGATCGACCATCAGCGGCCCGGTGGTGGCGTCGTCCAGGGCGATGTCCAGACCCTCGGGCAGGGTGGGGGTCGCTAGGGTGCGCAAGTCCTCCAGAAAAGGCGTCAGCCGCAACGGTTGCGGCTGCCAGGTACGGGGCGAGGTAATGTCGGCGATGCGCTCGAGCAGCCGCCCGCCGCGCCGCGCGGCCTGCAGCGTGGCGGTAACGGAGGCGGTGGCGTCGTGGGGCAGGTCGAGCCGGGCGAGTTTTGCGTGGTGGCCGAGGATGATCGTCAGCAGGTTCGAGAAGTCATGCGCCAGACCCGAGGTCAGCTGCGCCGCCATCTCCCGTCTGCGGGTCTGTTGCAGCGCGGCGCGGGCCTGCGTCTCCTCTGTCACGTCCTGCGACAGGATGTAGACGCCCGGCTCCAGCGGGTCGGGGGTGAATGCGCCCCGGATGCGGCGCGAGGAACTTTCGTCGGTGAACTCGAAGGTCGAGGCGCGACCCTTCAGCGCCAGCTCGAAATGCGGCCGCACCCGTGCCCAGGCGGCCCCCAGTGCCTGCGAGGCATGCAGGCCGACGATGGTGGAGGGCCGCCCCGGCATCACGTCCGACAGGCGGTTGTTGGAAAAGGTATAGTGCCCGGTGGCATCGACGCGGGCGATATGGGCGGGCATCATCTCGGCGGTGGTGCGGGTGCGGGCCTCGATCTCCGTCAGCTGGCGGCGCGCCTCTTCGAGTGCGGTGATGGTGGCCGCGAGCTGGCGGTTGGTCTGGCTGAGTTCTTCGGAGCGGCGCAGGACCTCCTCCGAGAGCGTCTCGGAATGGGTGCGCAGCAGGGCTTCCTGTTGCTTGATCGCGGTGATGTCGGTGTAGACCGTCACCCATCCGCCCTGTGGGAGCGGCGCCCCCTCGACGGATATCATGCGCCCGTTGGCGCGGCTGCGCTCCATGTAATGCGGTTCGAAATCGCGGGCGAGGTCCACGCGGTCGCGGACGAAGGCGCCGGGGTCGTCGAGCGTGCCGTATTCGCCATGATCGACGAGGTGGCGGATGACTGCTTCGAAGGGGGTTCCGGGGGTGCAGAGCGCGTCGGGCAGGTCGAACATGCTCTGCATGGGGCGATTGACCAACACCAGCCGCAGGTCACGGTCGAAGATGGACAGAGCCTGCTGGATGAGGTTCAGCCCGGCGAGCGTATAGGCGGCGGTATCGGTGGTCGTGTGCATGGTGTCGAGGCTAGCGCCGGGCGCGGGCCGGGGAAAGAGGGGGCTCTGCCCCCGCCCGCCGGGGGCGGACTCCCCCGTGGTATTTGGAAACCAAAGAAGCGGGGGAGGGCAGCGCGGTGTACGAGGGTCGTCCGGTGGTGGCCCGCCGGGGCGGCGGCGCGCGCACTGCGGGGAGAGCGGGTGCAAGGTTTCGTTACATTCTGGAAATGCTCAGGAAAAAGTTGACCGTGAGCGTAGGGCAAGCCCAAACTGGCCTCAGAATCGTGGCGCGTGGCGTCAAAGCGGTCGCGGCCCCCGGAAAACGGGAGGGCAACAAAGGGAGTGCCGGAAACGGCATGGGGAGGAAGAACTTTGGCTCACAAGGCTGAGGGCGTAGAGGGCTTGCGTTCGATACCGGCGCTGTTGCACCGCAACGCGACGGAATTCGGCAACGCGCCCGCGTACCGCGAAAAGGAATACGGAATCTGGCAAAGCTGGACCTGGGCCGAGGCCGAGGAGGAGATCCAGGCTTTCGCGCTGGGGCTGCTGAACCTTGGCGTGGCGCCGGGCGACTACGTCGCGGTGATCGGGCGCAATCGCCCGACGCTGTACTGGTCGATGGTGGCTGCACAGATGTGCGGTGCGGTGCCGGTGCCGCTGTACCAGGATGCCGGGGCCGAAGAGATGGAGTACGTGCTGGGCCATTGCGGCGCGCGCTTTGTCATCGTTGCCGATCAGGAGCAGGTCGACAAGGTGATCGAGGTGCAGGACAGCCTGCACCAGTTCGAACACATGATCTACGTCGATCCGCGCGGCTTGCGGAAATACGACCACACGCATTTGCACGAGTACAGCCACGTTCAGGCGCAGGGCCGGGCGGCGCATGACGAGCTGACCGGCGAACTGGCCGCGCGCCGTGCGGGGCTGGGGTATGACGACACCTGCGTGATGCTGTACACCTCCGGCACCACGGGAAAGCCCAAGGGCGTCGTGCTGTCTAACCGCAATATCATCGAGGCGGCGCGGTCCTCTGCCGAGTTCGACCACCTCGGGCGCAATGACGAGGTGCTGGCCTATCTGCCGATGGCATGGGTGGGGGATTTCATCTTCAGCATCGGGCAGGCCTACTGGAAGGGCTTCTGCGTCAATTGCCCCGAAAGCGTCGAAACGCTGGCCACGGACCTGCGCGAGATCGCGCCGTCCTATTACTTTGCCCCGCCGCGGATATTCGAGACGCTGTTGACGCGCATCACGATCCGCATGGAGGATGCCAGCCCGTTGAAGCAGCGGATGTTCCGGTACTTCATGGCGCACGCGCGAAAGGTCGGTCCGGCCATCCTCGATGGCAAGCCTGTGGGGGGGATGGACCGCCTGAAATACAAACTGGGCGACTGGCTGGTCTATGGGCCGCTGAAGGACGCGATGGGGTTCAGCCGGGTGCGCGTGGGCTATACCGCCGGGGAGGCGATTGGGCCGGAAATCTTTGATTTCTTTCGGTCTCTGGGCATCAACCTCAAGCAGCTTTATGGTCAGACTGAGGCGTCTGTGTTCATCACGGTGCAGCCCGATGGCGAGGTGCGTTCCGATACTGTGGGCGTTCCCGCGCCGGGGGTGGAGATCCGCATCGGGGAGAGTGGCGAGGTCTACTATCGTTCGCCCGGCACTTTTGTCGAGTATTACAAGAACCCGGAATCCACCGCTTCCACCAAGGATGCGGAGGGCTGGGTGGCGACGGGGGACGCGGGGTTCTTCGAAGAGGCATCGGGACACCTGCGCATCATCGACCGGGCAAAGGACGTGGGACAGATGGCGGACGGATCGCTGTTCGCGCCCAAGTATGTTGAAAACAAGTTGAAATTCTACCCGAATATCCTTGAGGCGGTGGTCTTTGGCGCCGGTAAGGACCGCTGCACGGCTTTCATCAATATCGACCTGACGGCAGTGGGCAACTGGGCGGAGCGGAACAACATCGCCTATGCGAGTTACCAGGAACTGGCGGGGCATTCTCAGGTTCTGGAGACCATCCAGGGACATATCGAAGAAGTGAACGCTTCCGTCGCGCGGGACGAGATGCTGTCGGGCTGCCAGGTGCACCGCTTCATTGTGCTGCACAAGGAACTGGACGCCGACGACGGCGAGATGACCCGCACGCGGAAGGTCAAGCGCAAGGTGATCGCGGAGAAATTCCATGACCTTGTGGAGGCGCTCTATAGCGACGTGGATCAGATCTATACCGAAACCGAAGTGACGTACGAGGACGGGCGCAAGGGCCGGATCAAGGCGACGCTGGCGGTGCGGGATGCGGCGGTCGTGCCCGTCACGCCGCGCGCGGTGGCGGCGGAGTGAGCCGGTGCGGGACGAGACATTCAGAACAGACGATGGGGGCGTGATGCCGGACCAGAGCGAGGGTTACGTCACCGCAGATGGACGCCAGATTGGTGGCGTTCTGATGGAGATGCGCGATATTACCCTGAAATTCGGAGGGGTTACGGCGATCGAGGATATCTCCTTTGACATCCGCGAAGGCGAGATCCGGGCGATCATCGGCCCCAACGGTGCGGGCAAGTCGTCCATGCTCAACATCATTTCGGGTTTCTACACGCCCACCATCGGAGAGGTCTGGTACAAGGGCGCGAAGCGGCCGCCGATGAAGCCCTACGAGGTGGCGCGCTTGGGCGTGGCGCGGACCTTTCAGAACATTGCGCTGTTCGAGGGGATGACGGTGCTCGACAACGTCATGACGGGTCGGCTGACGCATATGAAAGCGGGTATTGCGGCGCAGGCGCTTTGGTTCGGCAAGGCCCGCGCGGAGGAGATGGAGAACCGCGAAGTCGTCGAAAAGGTAATCGATTTCCTGGAGATTCAGAATATCCGCAAGACGCCGGTGGGTCGTCTGCCCTATGGTCTGAAGAAGCGGGTGGAACTGGCTCGGGCGCTTGCCGCCGAGCCGTCTATCCTGCTGCTCGACGAGCCAATGGCGGGCATGAACGTCGAGGAGAAGGAGGACATGAGCCGTTTCATACTCGACGTGAACGACGAGTTCGGCACGACGATTGCGCTGATCGAACACGACATGGGCGTGGTCATGGACATTTCTGACCGGGTCGTCGTGATGGATTACGGCAAGAAGATCGGCGATGGGACGCCCAGCGAAGTACGCAGCAACCAGGATGTGATCGACGCCTATCTGGGGGTGGCGCATTGATGACCGGCGCTGACACGTGGGTGGCACGGCCCATGCACCCTTCAAGGACAACCCGTACAAAAGCGTTTTTCGCACATGATGCCGGGATCTCACCAGTAATTGTGCGCCGGATCGCGCCCCCAACTGTTGAATTTGGCCCCGGCGCGGGCGGCGCCCGGAAGGAGCACACATGCTGAACGACATTTTCATAGCGCCCTTCGCGGACATGATCGGCGCGCCGGACTTCCTGTTGCAGGTGCTCTGGGAGGGGTTGGTCTCGGGCGTGCTTTATGCGCTGATCGCGCTGGGCTTTGTGCTGATCTTCCGATCGAGCCGCATCTTCAACTTCGCGCAGGGCATCATGGTGGTCTTTGCCGCCCTGACGCTGGTCGGCCTTCACGCTTTCGGCATCCCGGCGTGGATTTCCGTGGCGCTGACGCTGGGGGTGATGTTTGTCCTCGCCGTCGGCATCGAGCGTATCGTGCTGCGGCCGTTGGTGGGCCAACCGGATATCATCCTTTTCATGGCGACTATCGGTATCACGCTGTTCCTGATCGGCGGCGGCGAGATCATCTTTGGTGGTGAAAACAAACAGATGATCACCGAAGAATTGGGGATACCGACCGGGGATACGGTGCTGGAGCCCTGGGGCGGGCTGCTGATCCTGCAGCATGTGGATATCACTGTGGTGGTGGTGGCCTGCACATTGGTGGCCGCGCTGCTGGGCTTTCTCAACTATACACAGATGGGGCGCGCGATCCGGGCACTGGGCGATGACCACCAGGCGGCTTTGTCGGTGGGGATCAGCCTTCAGACGGTCTGGGTGCTGGTGTGGTTCATCGCGGGGATCATCGCGCTGGTCACGGGCATTGCCTGGGGCGCGCGGGCGGGGGTCAGCTTTGCGCTGGAGGTCATCGCCTACAAGGCGCTGCCGGTCCTGATGCTGGGCGGCCTGGAATCCATCGCCGGTGCGATCATCGGCGGTCTGATGATCGGCTTGCTTGAAAAGCTTTTCGAAATCTATTGGGGGCAACCTCTGCTTGGTGGCAATACCGAGACATGGTTCGCTTTTGTGCTGGCATTGATCGTGCTGCTGTTCCGCCCGCAGGGGTTGTTCGGGGAACGTATCATCGAACGGGTATAGACCGGCGGGGGCGATCGTTCTGCGAAAGATCGGGCCTCCGGCGGGAGTACATGGACCAAGACGAAGCATGGGCGCTTTGGGAAGGGGGGACTGGAGAATGTCGAAGCTGATCGCGGTGCTGAACGTGGTGGCCTGGGCCGGGTTCTGGTCTTTCGGCTACCTCGCGCTGACGACGCCGCCGGAGGAAGGTTCGCGGGTGGTGGTGGCACTGCTGCTGGCGGCGCTGGGTGCGGCGCTGGGGATCTGGGCATGGTTCTGGATCGTGCGCCATTCGGAGGGGACGGGATATGCTCGACGCTCGAACAGCCGGGCGCGGTTTGATGCAGACGAAGGACTGGATGCCTGATGGCGACACGCAAGACTGAAACGCGCCCGGAAGGGGCGGCGCGGGCCCGAAAGGCGGCGACGGAAGAGGCGGCGGATCTCGCACGCGGGGCCAATGGCCTCGGTGACTACGCGGAGGCGCAGGAGGCGATGCAGGGCATGCTGGATGCGCAGATGAAGGCCGTGAACACCATGATGAGCGCCTCTGTGGAGGCAACGCAGGCCTCGCTGCGCGCGATGACGAGTTTCTGGGCGGCGGCTCTGCCCAAGGGGAACACGGAGCGCGACGACAAATAACTGCGCGGCGCGGGGAGGCGCTGCGAGTAACCCGGGGACGGCAGGCCGGAAGAGCGGGCCGCACAGGGTGACGACAAGGGGCGCAACGGCATGACCGGGGCGCGAAAAGGGGAGGAGCGCGGATGCTGTATCGCACCGCTGGACAGTTCAAGACGAGTTATGAGGCGGATCAGGCGCTGTTCCCGGTACGGCAGGACGCGGTGCTGCTCTGGGTGATCCTTGGCTTTGCCTGGGTAGTGTTCCCTATGGTGGCGACGGAATTCGCATTCCAGACCTTGCTGATCCCGGTGCTGATCTATTCGCTGGCGGCGTTGGGGCTGAACATCCTGACAGGTTATGCAGGACAGCTGAGCCTCGGCACGGCGGCCTTCATGGGGGTCGGCGCCTACGCCTGCTACAAGCTGATCACGCTGATGCCGTGGATGAATCCGATCATTGCGATCCTTTTGTCGGGCGTGTTTTCCGCGGGCGTGGGCGTGGCATTCGGCATCCCGAGCCTGCGGATCAAGGGATTCTACCTGGCAATCGCCACGCTGGCGGCGCAGTTCTTCCTTGTCTGGCTGTTCGAGAAATGGGCCTGGCTGTATAACTACAATGCATCCGGCGCGATTCAGGTGCCGAACATGGAGATGTTCGGTGTCTATATCGCCGGGCCGCAGGCCAGCAGCATAGTGCAATATTACGTCGTGCTGTTCATTGTCTGCCTGCTGACCATGGTCTGCATCAACCTTACGCGCGGCACATTGGGCCGGACCTGGAAGGCGACGCGCGACATGGACATCGCCGCCGAACTTATCGGCATCAATCTCATGCGTTCGAAGCTAACGGCCTTTGCGATTTCGTCCTATATCGTCGGGGTCGCCGGGGCGCTTTTCGTCTTCATGTGGCGCGGCGCGGCGGAGCCGAACCTCTTCGACATTCCGTTGTCGTTCCGCATTCTTTTCATCGCAATCATCGGCGGGCTGGGATCGATCATGGGCAACTACCTTGGCGCGATCCTGATCGTAGGTCTGCCGGTGGTGCTGAATCTGCTGCCGAACGCGCTGGGAATCCCGATCGACAGCGCCATGGTGGAACATCTCAACATAATGATCGTGGGCAGCCTGATCGTATTCTTCCTGATCGTCGAACCGCACGGGCTGGCGCAGCTGTGGCGGCTGATCCGGGAGAAGATGATCCTCTGGCCGTTCCCGCATTGAGGGGCTCGCATTCGACGGGCCCGGTGGTTCGATAACAAGGAGGTGGGTCGGAAAACCCAGCCTATGCCTCGCCTTTATGGGGCACCGTTTAGTCGAAGTGACAAGAATTCTCAGGGAGGAGAAACCATGAAACACTTCACCAAGCTGGCCGTGGCCGCCGTTGTGGCGGCGATCACCGCCTCGGCGTCGCTCGCGCAGGAGCTCTATACGCCGAATCTCGCCTACCGGACGGGGCCCTTCGCCGCGACCGGCATCCCGCTGATGAACGGGCAGGCGGATTATCTGAACATGCTGAACGCGCGCGATGGCGGCATCGGCGGCGTGCCCGTGAACGCGGAAGAATGCGAGACCGGCTATTCCACCGAGAAGGGCGTGGAGTGCTACGAGAAAACCAAGGGCACGGCCATCGTGACCCAGCCCTGGTCCACCGGCATCACCCTGCAGGTGCTGCCAAAGACCAATGTGGACGAAATTCCGCTCCTTGCGCCGGGCTATGGTTTCAGCCCGATGATGGACGGCAAGACCTTCCAGTGGGCCTATAACGCGCCCGCCGGGTACTGGGATGCCGCCGACATGATCATCCAGTACCTCGAAAGCCAGGGCGACCTGAAGGGCAAGAAGATCGTGCACCTGCACCTCGATCACCCCTT
Source organism: Sagittula salina (assembly GCF_017813235.1). Lineage (GTDB taxonomy): Bacteria > Pseudomonadota > Alphaproteobacteria > Rhodobacterales > Rhodobacteraceae > Sagittula > Sagittula salina. The sequence continues at coordinate 781,123 of NZ_JAGISH010000001.1, read as the reverse complement.
TGGCAAGGAACCGCTGCCCGTGCTGGAGGCGCTGGCCGAGGAGAAAGGCTTTGAGCTGGTGCCGATCCCGGTCGGCCTGAAGGAGATGCAGAACCAATCGGCGCAGTGGCTGCAGATCCGCCGAGAGCGTCCCGACTACGTCATCATGTGGGGCTGGGGCGCGATGAACGCGGGCGCCATCACCGAGGCTGTGAAGACCAAGTTTCCGATGGAGAACTTCGTCGGTGTCTGGTGGTCCGGGCATGATGCCGACCTCGCCATCGCGGGTCAGGACGCCAAGGGATACAAGTCGATCTCCTGGTCCTTCCCGAACGCCGATGCACCGGTCATGGCGGCGATCAAGGAGCACGTGGTGGACAAGGGCAACTCCAAGTCCAACGAGGAGGAGATGTCGGGCGTTTTCTACGGTCGCGGGATCATCATCTCGGCCATCCTCGCAGAGGGTATCACGGCGGCGCAGAAACACTTTGAAACCGCCGAGATCACGGCTCCGCAACTGCGCTGGGGGCTGGAGAACATCGACATGAGCGAAGCTCGGATCAAGGAACTCGGCCTCGAAGGCATGGTGCCGCCGTTCAAGACCACCTGCGCCAACCACACCGGAAATTCCGGCGGCTGGATGCTGGAATGGGACGGCGAGAAATTCGTGAAGGCGTCCGAGCTGCTGACCGCGAACACCGAGGGTTATGCAAGCATCGTTGCCGAGAAGGCGCAGGAATACGCTGACGCCAACCAGCCCTGGGCGGTGAACGGGGACTGCTCCGAATAAGGGGCACGGTCCCGGCGGCGGCCCGCGTGGTCGCCGCCGGGAACTCCGGCGCGCCCGCCCGGCCGAGGCGCTGGCGGGACACGCGGACAAGTCGAGTATTTTCAAAGCAGAGAAGCAGGGGGGCGGCGCAGGTGCCGGACCCTGGCCGGACCTTGGGGAGGCGTCATGCTGGATGGTGTGAAGACGGAAGCGGGCAGCGGCGGGACGGCCGCTGCGAGCGAGACCTTGCTGGAGGTCAACAATATCGAGGTGATCTACAACCATGTGATCCTCGTGCTGAAGGGCGTGTCGCTGACGGTGCGCAAGGGCGGCATCACGGCGCTTCTCGGCGGTAACGGCGCGGGCAAGACCACGACGCTGAAGGCGATTTCCAACCTGCTGCATTCCGAGCGCGGCGAGGTCACCAAGGGGTCGATCCTCTACAAGGGCGAGCGGGTGCAGGACCTCGACCCGGCGGCGCTGGTGAAGCGCGGCGTGATCCAGGTGATGGAAGGGCGGCACTGCTTCGAGCACCTCACCGTGGAGGAGAACCTGCTGACCGGCGCCTACACGCGCAAGGATGGCAAGGCGGCGGTGATGGCCGATCTCGAGATGGTCTACGACTACTTCCCGCGGCTGAAGGAACGGCGCCGGAGCCAGGCGGGCTATACCTCTGGCGGGGAGCAGCAGATGGTGGCCATCGGCCGCGCGCTTATGAGCCGGCCCGAGACGATCCTGCTGGACGAGCCCTCCATGGGGCTGGCGCCGCAGCTGGTGGAGCAGATCTTCGAGATCGTGAAGGCGGTGAACGAGGGGGAGGGCGTGTCCTTTCTGTTGGCCGAGCAGAACACCAACGTTGCGCTGCGTTACGCGCATTCGGGATACATTCTCGAAAACGGGAGGGTCGTGATGGAAGGCCCGGCAGGAGAGCTGCGCGAGAACCCGGATGTGAAGGAGTTCTACCTAGGCATGTCCGACGAGGGCCGAAAGAGTTTCCGCGATGTGCGATCCTATCGCCGCCGCAAGCGTTGGCTTGCCTGAAGCAATAGCGAAAGGGCAGGAAATGAGACTGGCAGCAGGCGTGAACCGGGCAGCGCGGGGTATCGAAGGGCTGATCGAGCGGGCAATCCGCAGCGACGACCCGCCGATGCTGAAAGCATACCGGGGCTACGCCGAGCCGGGCGGGCTGGTGGTGCAGGGCAGGGTGCTGAGCGCGGTCCGTCGGAGCGCGCCCGAAGACGATCAGTCGAAATGGGCGAACTTCCGACAGATGGTGTCGCTGTTCCTGACGTCCGAAGTGCTGGGGGTCAGGGTGCGCGCGGAGGGCGTCGAGGCGGTGAGCGACGCGGAGGGCTATGTCACGCTGCGGGTGCCGCGCGCGCCGGAGCACGCGGGCTGGGTCCACGTGGAGGCGGAACTGCCCGATTGCGACCATACGCCCGTGTCCATGCCGGTCCTCGTGCCGCAGGCGGAGGCGCGCTTCGGCGTGATTTCCGACATTGATGACACAGTGCTGCACACCGGGGCCTATTCGCTGGCGCGCAACCTGTGGACGACTTTCACCGGCAACGCGCTAACGCGGGAGGTCTACCCGGACGCGGTCACACTCATGCGTGGGCTCAGCGAGGGCGGGCGCAACCCGGTGTTCTATGTCAGCTCATCGCCGTGGAACCTCTTTGGGTTCCTCGAGGGGATTTTCGACCGGGCGGGGCTGGTGCCGGGACCGATGTTCCTGCGCGATCTCGGCGTGTCGGAGCACGGGCTGATCGGCAAGGGCCACGGCGATCACAAGGGGGAGGCCATCGACCGGGTGCTGGCGGCGGTGCCGGACCTGCGCTTCTGGCTGATGGGGGATACCGGGCAGAAGGATGCGTTTGTCTACCGCGATGCTGTGGCGCGGCACCCGGGGCGCATTGGTGGCGTGATCCTGCGCGAGGCTTCGGGGCAGGTGCCGCAGGAGGCCCGCGCGGCCGTGGACGAGATTGTGGCGGCCGGGGTGCCCTGTGCCGTCGTGGCGGATTTCGGTGCGTTGGGGGATAATGTCCTGCCCGGACCGCCAGACCAGACACCTCAGAGAGGGGACAGGGGATGACCACCTATTTCGACGACCTTGAGACGCGGTCGCAGGATGCCCGCGAAGCCGCGCAACTTGAGACGCTGAACGCGCAACTGGCCCGTCATGCCATGGACCCGGTAGAGGACCTGGCCGGGCTGGCGCGCTATCCGGTGCTGCGCAAGTCCGACCTGTCGGAGCGACAAGCGGCGAAACCGCCCTTTGGCGGGCTGCCGGTCGGCAATGTGGCGCATGTCTTCCAGTCGCCGGGTCCGATCTACGAGCCCGGCGGAGCCGGCCATGACTGGTGGCGGATGGGGCGCTTCCTGCATGCCTGCGGGATCGGGCAGGGCGACGTGGTGCAGAACTGTTTTGGCTACCACCTGACGCCGGCGGGGATGATTTTCGAGAACGGCGCGCGGGCGGTGGGGGCCATGGTGCTGCCCGCAGGGACCGGCCAGACGGAACTGCAGGCCCGCGCGGCGAAGGACGTGGGCGTCACCGCCTACGCGGGCACGCCGGATTTCCTGAAGGTGGTCCTGGAAAAGGCCGACGCGATGGGGCTGGAGCTGGGCATCACGCGTGCGGCGGTGGGTGGCGGAGCGCTCTTTCCCTCGCTTCGGCAGTGGTACAGGGACCGCAGCATCACCTGCCTGCAGTGCTATGCGACGGCGGACCTTGGCAATGTGGCCTACGAAAGCCCCGCGATGGAAGGGATGATCCTCGACGAGGGCGTGATCGTCGAGATCGTCACGCCCGGCACCGGCGACCCGGTGGCGCCGGGCGAGGTGGGCGAGATGGTCGTCACCACGCTGAACCCCGACTACCCGCTGATCCGTTTTGCCACGGGGGATTTGTCGGCGGTGCTGCCAGGTTCGTCGCCCTGTGGACGCACCAACACACGTATCAGGGGCTGGATGGGCCGCGCTGACCAGACCACGAAGATCAAGGGCATGTTCGTGCGTCCCGAGCAGGTGGCACAACTGGTGGCACGCCATCCGCAGATCGCGCGGGCGCGCGTGGTGGCGGGGCGTTCGGGCGAGATGGACACCATGACTGTGCGAATCGAAAGCGAGTCCGCGGCTATCGAGGGCGTGGAAGGCAGCATCGCGGAGGTGCTGAAGCTGAAGGGCGCCGTGGAAATGGTCGCCCCCGGCGAATTGCCGCGCGACGGGTTGGTGATCGAGGATCGGCGAAAATACGACTGACGTTGCGGCATCCTTCTGATTTGCTGGGCCTTTTTTGCATCGCCCGCTGCCGTCGCGCCCCGCGTCCAGACTCGCAGGGCGCGAAGTTTTGCGAACGCCCGCAATCCTGTCTTGTGATGTGCGGCGCGCCGGGTAGGCTCGTGAAAAAGGAGGATTTGTCATGCGGATTCTTGCACTTGCCATCGGTGGGCTGGTTTCGGCCACGACAGCGGCCCAAGCAGGCGGCGACGCGCTGGTGATCGGCAACAGCACCTACAACGGCGTTCAGACCCTCTTTGCCGCCACACAGGTGGCGGAGGCCGCCGGGGCCATGCGGGCGCAGGGCTTTGACGTGACGGAGGCCAATGACGCAAACGGGACCAAGATGAAGCAGGGCTTTGCCGATTTCGTCGGGACGCTGGATGACGACGGCGGCCCGGTGGTGGTTTTGCTGGCGGGGGCCTTCCTGCATTCGGCCACCGGCGCCTATCTGCTGCCCGCCACCGATGGTGCGGCGCTGGCGGATCAGGCCGTGATGGTGGAGGCGTTTCCGATCGACGCGCCGCTGAGCGTGCTGGCGAAATACCCCGGCCGCGCCTTTCTGGTGCTGAGCGAAAGCGCCGTGGCGGCGGATTACGGCGACTTCCTGGAGGCCGGGCTCGGGGAGCTTAACATTCCGTCGGGTGTGACCGTGCTGCATGGACCGGAAACAGCGGTCTCACGCTTTGCATCCGGTGGGCTGACCAGGGTCGACCAGCCGTTGGTGGAAAGCGCGCGGGCGGCCGGTCTGACGGTGAAAGGTTACGCGGCTTCGGAACTTGTGGTGGTTCGCGCCTCTGACGTGCCGGGTGCAGCCGCCGACAGCGCTGTGGAAAAGGCTACCGTCGAAGAGGCCGCGCCCGAACCCGAAGCCATGGCCGAGGCGGAGCTAACCCCCCAGCCGATGCCCGAGGCCGCGCCGGAATCCGCCGCCGTGGCGGAGCCGTCACAGGTCTCCGAGGTCGCCCCGCAGGTGGCCGAAGAGGTCGCGCCGGTGACCCCGTCCCCCCCCGAAGAGGTGGTCACTGCGGAGCCTGAGCCCATGATGGAGACTGCGGAAGGCGAGGCCATGGAAGAGACGGCGCCTGCGATTGAAGCCGGCGAGGAGGCCATGGCGGAGGCAAAGCCGGCGATGGAGTCGGACTCCGACGCCAGGGCGGAGGCCGTACCCGAGGTGGACACCCGGTCCGAGGTGGAGATCGCCGCTGACGAGGCCGCCTGGCGCGCCGCCCGAATCCAGAACTCGGAGGAAAGCTACCAGTCCTACCTCGTGGCCCAGCCGGACGGCGTCTATGCCAATGCCGCCAACCAGCGGATCAAGGCGATCAAGGCCGATCCCTTCTACGACCTGCGCCGGGCCGAAGATTTCCTGCGGCTGGACCGCGAGGCACGGCGCCAGATCCAGCGCGATCTGGACACCCTTGGGCATTATCATTGGGGCGTGGACGGAATATTTGGCGATGGTACGCGGGACGCGGTGCGCGCCTGGCAGAAGGCCGATAACCGGGAGGCTACCGGCTACCTCGATCTGAACCAGATCGCGGCGCTGGATCGGCAAGCTACGGCGGCGAAGGAAGCAAAGAAGCAGGAGAGCGCGCGCCGCGCCCAGACGGCCGCCGCCGAAGCAAAGCGCAAGCGCGAGCAAGCCGCGGCCGCCGCACAGGCCCGGAAGGAAGCCGAGGCCGCCGCAACGCCGGATGCGACCGAGGCACCGCGCCGCGCCGGTCCGTCGGATCAGGCGATGTGGGCGGAGGTGGAGCGTCTTGGCTCGGAACAGGCGGTACGGCGCTACCTCAATGCCTACCCGAACGGCGCCCGCGCCACACGCGCGCGCCAGATGCTGGAAGTCATCGAACGGATGCGCGGCGGGTGAGTCGGAGGAGGGAGGTGGGCCTCCATCACGGGCGAAACGGACGTGCAGAAAAGCAAAAACCCCCGAGGCCAAGCCATCGGGGGTTTCAGCTGTTCGTGACGGTCAGACCGGTCAGTCTCAGCCCTGGCGGGCTTTGAAACGACGCTGGGTCTTGTTGATCACGTAAACGCGGCCCTTCCGGCGCACAACGCGGCAGTCGCGGTGGCGGTTCTTGAGCGAGCGGAGCGAGTTTGCGACTTTCATCGAACTGTCCTTCGTCTATCGCGGCGCGCGAGCGCCTGAGTTGCAGCCTGTCCCCGGAAAACGGCGGGCGCGGTCCGTATCCGGATGCGCCCGTGCCCCGAGGGGTGAGAATTCCATGGTGGGCGATACTGGGATCGAACCAGTGACCCCTTCGATGTCAACGAAGTGCTCTACCGCTGAGCTAACCGCCCCTATGGCCTGCGCGTTGTCCCGTATCCCGTCCCCTCATCAGGTCCGTTGCACTGGATGGCTGCGCCGGTGGAGGGGTCTATAATTAGGTTCTCAGGTGGGATCAAGGGCTTTTGGCGAAGAAAGAAATCGGTCTATGATTTCCTGCAAAGGATGGCCCATGACCAGTAGCGCATATCATCTTCACCTGCCGGACGCGCTGACGTCGCGGGTGGTGTTTTCCTCGCCGCACTCGGGCCGTGATTACCCGGCCTCCTTCATTGGCGCCAGTATGTTGGACGAGACGACGATTCGATCATCGGAGGATGCCTGGGTCGACAGGTTCTTTGACTGCGCGCCGGAGTTCGGGGCGCCGCTGCTGCGCGCCGGGGCGCCCCGCGCCTATGTGGACCTCAACCGTGCCGCCGACGAACTGGATCCGGCGTTGATCGACGGCGTGCGCCGGGCCGGGCACAATCCCCGCGTGGCGAGCGGCCTTGGCGTCGTCCCGCGGGTCGTGGCCGGCGGACGCGCGATTTACCGCGGCAAGTTGCCGATGGCAGAGGCAGAGCGCCGTATCACCCGAATCTGGCATCCCTATCATCGAAAGCTCGCCTTGCTTCTCGAAGGGGCGCGCGCGCGATTCGGGGAGACGGTGCTGATCGACTGCCATTCAATGCCCCGCGAGGCGCTGGATGGTGCCCTGCGCAATGGCGGGCCGCGCCCGGAGGTGGTGATCGGCGACCGATTCGGTGCCTCCTGCGGACCGGAGATGGTGGCGGAAGTGGAGGCGATCTTTCGCGCGGCGGGATTCGTGGTGGCTCGCAACACGCCTTTTGCCGGGGCCTACACCATGATGGCCTATGGCCGCCCCGCAAAGGGGCAGCACGCAGTGCAGGTGGAAATCGACCGCTCGCTTTATATGGACGAGCGGCGAATCGAGCCAAACGCCCAGTTCGAGACAGTGCGTGGCGTGCTGCGCGGTGTGGTCGCCGAACTGGCGCGGCTGGGCACGGTTGAAGAGGTGCCACTGGCGGCCGAGTGATCTCGGGCCTCGGCGGATTTCAGAGCAGCCGGTCGAGCGCCGCATCCAGCGGCCCGGCGTCGTCGAACTCCAGACGCACGGGCAGGGTCAGCACCTGGCCGCGCAGGGCGGGCGGCAGTCGGACGGCGTCCTTCTCTGTGGTGACCATCTGCGCGCCGTGGCGGGCTGCGTCCTGCGCGATGCGTTGCAGCAGCGCCGTGGTGAAGGGCTGATGATCCCCCAGCGCCACAGTGGCTTTCAGATCGGCGCCTTGCGCCTTCAGGGTGGCAAAGAACTTCTCAGGGTGGCCGATCCCGGCGAAGGCCAGCACCGGCAGACCCTCCCAGTCCATTCCCGTCTGCAAGGGGGCCAGCGAGGCGGTCAGGTGGGGGAGGCTGACCTGCGCGCCCCATACTTCGGCGAACCGGTCCTGCGCGGCGGGCGGGCCGATGGTCAGCAACAGGTCGGCGCGCTTCATGCCTTCTGACAGGGGTTCCCGCAACGGTCCGGCGGGCAGACAGCGCCCGTTGCCGAAACCCACGTGGGCATCGACGCAGACGATGGTCAGGTCCTTCGCCACGGAAGGGTTTTGCATGCCGTCATCCAGCACGATCACCTGCGCGCCCGCAGCCTCCGCCGCATGCGCTCCGGCGGCGCGGTCCCGTGCCACCCATGTGGGCGTGAAGGCGGCAAGCAGCAGTGGCTCGTCGCCGGTCTGACCCGCGTCGTGGGTCAGGGGATCGACCTGCACCGGCCCGTCGAGCGACCCGCCGTAGCCGCGCGAAACCACATGCACCGCCAACCCGCGGGCCTGCAGGCGCTGGACCAGCGCGATGGCGGTTGGCGTCTTGCCCGTCCCGCCCGCGTTGATATTGCCGACGCAGATCACGGGCACGCCCGGGCGGACCGCCGGCGACTGCGCCACGCGCCGCGCCGTGGCGTGCGCGGTCAGCGCGGCAAGGGGCGCCAGCAGGCGGGCCTGCCATGCGGGGGCGTCGGGCGGTGTCGCCCAGAAGCGGGGAGCCTGCATCAAACCGTGGCCTTTGCGTCGAGAATGTCGGCGACCTCGGCGATGACCTCGTCCACCAGTTCGGCACCCGAAGAGATCACCTCCCACCCGGCATGGGCCATCTGCGCCGCCGCGTCCGGGGCAATCAGCTGCAGCACCGCCGTAGCCAGCGAATCGGCATCCCGCACGATGCGCGCGGCGCCCGCGCCCACCAGCCGGGTATAGCTGGCAAGGTGCCGACCCACGTTCGGGCCATACAGGATCGCCGTGCCGAGGGTTGCCGCCTCAAAGGGATCTTCGCCGCCATGGCCGGTCAGCAGCGAGCCACCAAGAAAAGCGAGCGGCGCGAGCCGGTACCACAGACCCAGCTGCTCCGGTCCCTCCGTCAGCAGGACCTGCGTGTTTTCGTCAGGCGTTTCGCCCGCGTCCCAGTTGCAGACGCGCAGCTGGCTGGCGGCTGCGGCCCGCTCGGCGCGGTCGGCGTCCTCCTCGGTGGCGGGAACGATGACCAGAAGAAGCCGGTGGTTGAGGCGCACGGCCTGGCGGTGGGCCGAAAGCACGTCGCGCGCCTCGAGGCCGCGCAAACGGGCGGCCAGCCAGACCGGGCGACCGGCCATCAGCCCGGCGATTTCCTCGTGCTGGGTTTCGTCGCAGGGCAGGGGCATTTCGGCGTCCAGCAGCGGCTGGGCGGCGTGCACGCGGGCGGGCTCCATACCCAGACGGCGCAGGCGGCGGGCGGCACGTTCGTCCGTGGAATAGAGGCTGTGGAACAGGGCCAGCGTGGCGGGCGCGGGATCGGGCAGCCAACGCGCGGCGGCCGGGGTCTCGATCCCCTCCGGTTCGAGGTCGAGCGCGACAAGATGCGCGCCCTCCTGCCGCGCGGCCGACAGCAGCGCCGGGCGCAGCGCGCCCCCGGCCCAAAGCACCACGTCGGGCGCGAGGTGCCGCATGTAGGTCACGCAATCTGCCAGCCGCTCGGGCGGGGCGGCGACGTGGGGCATGTCGTCGTGCGCCACCATGTCCCCCGACAGGATCACCGAGGCGTCGGGGTGTTGCGCCATGAGGCGCGCGCACAGGCTGGCCAGCGCGCGGCCACGCTCGGCCCCCGTCGCATGGGCCCAGACCAGCCGCCCGGGCGGGCGGGGCGGCAGCGCCGGCATGTCGGAACTGCCAGAGCCGCGCGTGGTGGCCAGATAGGCCTGCAGCGACAGCGCGCGGCTCGACATGGCGGCTTAACCCAGTTCCTCGGTCGAGGACGCTTCGGTCGCTTCCTCGCGCAGGCGGTGCAGGTGGGCAATGAAGTAGCGCATGTGGGCATTGTCCACGGTCTTCTGCGCCTCTGCCTTCCATGCGTCGTAAGCAGCCTGGTAGTTCGGGAAGATGCCAACCACGTGGATGTCGTCGACATCGCGGAAGACGGTCTTCGTCGGATCGACGAGTTCGCCGCCGAAGACGAGGTGAAGGCGTTGCATCAGGGTCTCTCCCATCTTGGAGGATCTGTCAGGCGCGGACCGGGGCGGTCCCGCGCGCGAAGGTAACGGGCGGGCGGGCGGGGTCAAGTCGCCCGGCCGCGCCGCATGGGGCGAAGAATGGCATGGTGGAGGTCAAGACTCTCTTGATGCACGGCTGGATTCCGCGCCGGATCCGGTAGGCGTATCGCCCGGCAGGAGCCGCTGCAGGAAGGCATCGTGCAGCGCCGGATTGGCGGCCACCATGCCGTCGGCCTGCGGGTGGGGCGCATTGAACTGCAACCGCCCACCGCGGCGATCGCTGACCCGCGCGCCCGCTTCTGACAGGATCAGGGAGCCCGCGGCGATGTCCCATTCCCACGTCGGGCGGAAGGTGAACATGGCGTCAAAGCGCCCCTCCGCCACCAGCGCCTGCCGGTAGGCCAGCGAGGGGCGGTGGTGGCGGCTGACCCGCGGCACGCCGCCGGGCCAGTGGTGCGGCTCCAGCGAAGACCGCGTCGCCAGCACCTCGGCCCGTTCGGGCAGGGCGCGCCGTGTCACCGTGATGGGCAGCCCGTTCAGCCGGGCGCCGTGGCCAAGGGCTGCGGTATACATGCGGTCCAGCATCGGCAGGAAGACCACCGCCGCCGTCACTGTGCCCGCCTGCGCCACGGCCAGTGCGTGCGCCCATGTGTTTGCGCCCTCGATGTACGATCGGGTGCCGTCGATGGGGTCGACGATGAACGCCGTCTCTGCCGCCATGCGCGCGGTGTCATCGGTCGATTCCTCCGACAACCAGCCATAGCCGGGGCGGGCATCGCGCAGGATCTCCTCCAGCCGGGCGTTGACGGCGAGATCGGCCTTCGTCACCGGGCCGGCATCGCCGTCCTTGTAGCGGATGTCCAGCGCCTGCCCGAGAAAGCCACGCGCCACGGTGCCCGCCTCATGCGCAGCCCGCGTGAGAAGGGCGAGGTCAGTCTCCGGCAAGCGTCAGCCCCTCGACCAGCAGCGATGGTACGACGCGGGTCAGCCACGGACGGGCGTCGTTCGCCGGGACCAGTGTCCGGAGCATCTCGCGCAGGTTGCCCGCGATGGTCACGCCGGAGACCGGATAGACGGGCTCACCGTTCTCGATCCACCAGCCCGCCGCCCCGCGGGAATAGTCGCCGGTGTTGGGGTTGATGGTGGAACCGATCATGGAGGTCACCAGAAGGCCGGTGCCCATCTGCTTCATCAGCTCTTCGCGGGTCTGCGCCCCTTGGGTCAGGGCCAGGTTCCAGCAGGCCGGGCCGATCCCGCCGGAGGTGCCGCGCGCGGCGTTGGCGGTGCTCTCCATCCCGAGCTTGCGGGCGTTGGCGAGGTCTAGCGTCCAGCCCCTGATCATACCGTTTTCGACCAGCGTGCGCGGGCGTGTCGGAAGACCCTCCCCGTCGAAGGGGCGTGAGGCTGCGGCGCGCGGGCGATGCGGGTCCTCGGTGAGCGACAGTGCCTCGGGCAGGACCTGTTCACCCAGCGCGTTCAGCAGCCAGGACGATCCGCGCGCAATGGCGGCGCCGCTCATCGCCGCCGTCAGGTGGCCGATGAGGGAGGAGGAGATACGCTCGTCGTAGAGCACCGGGTAGGCGCCGGTCTTCGGGCGGCGGGGGTTCAGCCGTTCCAGCGCGCGGGCGCCGGCGGTGCGGCCGATCTCCTCGGCGGAGCGCAGGTCCGACTGGAAGGTTCGGCTGTCGCCGTCGTAGTCGCGCTCCATCTTGAGGCCTTCGCCCGCCATGGCCACGACCGACCGCGCGCGGGAGGTGCGGCGATAGCTGCCCTCGAAGCCGTTGGTGGCGGCGATACAGACATTCTGCGCGGAATACTGTGCAGAGGCCGACTGCACCTGCGTGATGCCGGTGACCGCCAGCGCGGCGGCCTCGGCGGTGCGGGCGTCGTCTTCCAGCTCGGCGGGGGAGGGCTCGGCCGAGGGATCGGCCAGCTCCAGCGCGGCGAGGTCCCAGCCGCGGGCCAGCTGCGACGGGTCGGCGAGCCCCACGTATTCGTCCTCGGGCGCCTCGCGGGCCATGGCGACGGCGCGTTCGGCCAGCATGGCCAGCGTTTCGGGGCGCATGTCCGAGGTCGACACCGAGGCCACGCGCTTGCCGACGAAGACCCGCAGCCCGAGGTCGCGCCCCTCGGAGCGCTCCGCCTGCTCCAGCGCACCGGCGCGGACGTCGATGGACAGCGCGGTGCCATCGAGCGCCACGGCATCGGCGGCATCGGCCCCGGCCGTCAGCGCGGCATCGAGGGCAAGACGGGTCAGGTCGGCGGGGGTGTGGGACATGGGCGGCCTCCTTGCGGTCCCAACCGAGGTAGGCTGCGCGCGCCTCGGGTGCAAGCACCTGCTGTGTCCGAAGAGGGCGAGGCGGCGTCACCGGGCGGTCAGGGGCGACACTCTATATAGGCGGTGAAGGCCTAGGCGCGTTCCGCCTGTTCTTCCGGTGTCAGCGCCGCCAGCGGGGCGGTCGCGCAGCGGCGCGAGTCCGTGACGTGCGAGGAAACCCTGCGCCACCGCGCCCCGGACGGCAAAGTTGATGCTTTGCGCCGTGGCCCCGTCGGGGCGGTCAAGCAGCCGTGCCGTCACCACGCCCACCACGCGCCCGTCCGTTGCCACCAGCGGCCCGCCGGAGTTGCCCGGCTGCACCGGCGCGGTGTTCTGCAACCAGTCGGGATCACCGCCGACGCCCGTCACCGACGACACCGCGCCGCGCGTCAAATTCAGGCCGCCGAGGATGTCGGAGAAGCGATACCCCAGCGCTGTCACATCGGCGTTGAGCCGCGCTTGCGCGTCGGAGAAGACTGCTACCGCCTTGGCCTGTGCGCTGGCCGATAGCAGGAGGGCAAGGTCGAGGCCCGCGTCGGTCGCGGGTCAGCGCGGCTCCGTCACCGCCACGATCGGACCCATGCGGCGGCCGAGGTCGTCACGGCCAAGATCCGGAGCATAGAGGCGCGAGATATTGCCGTCGAGAAACAGCGCATCGGGCAGCTTAAGGCCATCGCGGAAGAAACGCGCGAAGTCATGGAAATTCACGAGGTTCTGAGAGATCACGAAGACCGCGCGTTTACCATCCTTCGTGGTGCCCACGCCGTTGCGGATGTAGCGCGACGTCGAATCAGCGAGGAAACGCGGGTGCAGGTCGCCGTCGATCACCAGCATTGGCCCCGATTGCGTCGCATCGCGGCAGGCGGGTTTCTGTGCCAGGAAATCGCGTGTCTCGTAAACCCGTGCGCGCGTATCGGTCAGGCAGAACACCCCGTTGGGCAGCAGGCCGAAGTTTCCCGGCCCGGGAGAGGAGATAACGCGCATAGCCTCCTTGCCATCCTCGACGTAGTGGCCGACCGGAGCGCGGTTCTCGTGGTACATGCCCGCGTTCATGGCAAAGACAACACGCTTGCCATTCTGCGCTGCGAGTTCGTTCAGGCGGGAGAACTGCCCGATCCGCTTGCCCTTGGCATCGTCGAGGTAAAGCCGCAGGTCTTCCTGTGCAGGGTTCACCGTGCAAACCGCGTAGCGGTTGCCCTCGAAGGCGAGGTTTTCGCAGGTCACGGCCTGCGCGCGAGGCGCCGCCGCCACCGCCACCGCCACCATAGCAAACGCCGCAAGGAGGACCAGCCGCCGCATCACTCGGTATCGCGCCGCACGGTATCGTCGGAGAACAGCCGCCGCGTCTCGTCGAGGTGATCGAAGGTCTCGTCGAGGCGGAAGCGCAACTCTGGCGAGAATTTCAGTGACAGGCCCTTGGACACGGCGCGGCGCAGCTCATGCTGGTTGCGTTTGAGCAACTCGAACATCTCTTCGGTCTTCTGGCCACCGAGCGGGCAGACATAGGCCGTCGCCACCTTCAGGTCGGGGGAAACGCGGACCTCGCCCACGGTGATGGTCATGCGGTTGAGTTCCGGGTCGTGCACATCGCCGCGCATCAGCACGTCGGAGAGTTGCCGCCGGATGACCTCGCTGACGCGAAGTTGCCGCTGGGAGGGGCCGGAGCCGCCGTCTTGGAATCTGTTCTTTGCCATGTGGGGACAGTTAGAGCGTCGCTGGTGCTTTGCCAAGCGGGGCGGGCGGATGTAATGGGAAGGAAAGGCAGGATTTGGAGAGAGTGATGACGGAACAGCCGGGTGTCGTGGTGACGGGCGTCTCGGGGCGCATGGGGCAAATGCTGGTGCGGGAGATCAACGCCTCCGAGAAGCTGCGGCTGGTCGGCGCGCTGGAACGCAAGGGCCACGACTGGATCGGTCGGGATCTGGGCGAGGCGATGGGCATGGCCCGCATGGGCGTGATGGTGGAGGACGATCCGCTGGAACCCTTCGCCCGCGCACAGGCGATCATCGACTTCACCGCGCCCGCCGCCACGGTCGCCTTTGCCGAGCTGGCAGCGCAAGCGCGTGCGGTGCATGTGATCGGCACCACAGGCCTGTCCGAAGACGATATCGCTGCCATCGACCGTGCCGCGCATCACGCCGTGGTGGTCCGGGCAGGCAACATGTCGCTGGGCGTCAACCTGCTGACCCGGCTGGTAAAGCAGGTTTCCGCCGCACTCGACGCCGACTGGGACATCGAGGTGATCGAGAGCCACCACCACCACAAGGTGGACGCGCCTTCCGGCACCGCGCTGATGCTGGGCGAGGCCGCTGCCGAGGGCCGGGGCGTGGCGCTGGAGGAGGCATCCGACCGTGGCCGCGACGGTATTACCGGGGCGCGCAAGCGGGGCGACATCGGCTTCCACGCCATTCGGGGCGGCGACATCGTGGGCGAGCACGAGGTGCTCTTTGCCACGCCCGGCGAGCGGATCGTGCTGAAGCATGTGGCCTCGGACCGGGCGCTCTTTGCCCGGGGCGCCTTGCGGGCGGCGCTCTGGGGGCAGGACCAGGGGCCGGGCCATTACGACATGCTGGACGTGCTCGGGTTGAAGTAGGTCGGCGGGCCGGGGGGCGACTGTTGCCTCCGGCAAGTGCGCCCGCCCACCGGCCCTTCGGGGACCTTCGTTGCGGGGGCGTGCCGGTTCACCAGGCCAAAGGCCCCAAGCCCCCCGCGTGATCCTTGCGCGACAACCCGCCCCACCCGGTCAAGTGCAATAGGGGCTCCCCGCAGGCGGGGCCCCACGGCGATTGCGCCGGATCGGGTGGCGGTGCCCGTCCCGGTTGCCTCAAGCGACGGGGCCTCCGGGTAAAAGGCAGGACGGGGGGCGTGCTTGCACGCGGAGGCGGGCCTTCGGGTGGGGGGGCGTGGTTGCCGGGGCTGTTTTGCCGTGCTCGAGGGGCAGGCGTGCCCGGGATGGTTGGGTGTGGGCGGCGCCTATCCTGCGGAAAGGCGCGATTGCCCACTGGCAGCGCGCGTCGAGACGCGCCCTGCCTAGAAATCTATCGCGATGCCCTTCTTTTCCCAGTCGCCATAGCGCACGGGTTCCGGGCCTTCACGGCCACCGTATTCCTTGGGACGGGCTTTCGCCTCGGCCTCATCCTTGGCGCGGCGCTCCGCGGCTTCGGCCAGCGCGCGTTGCGCGGCGGGGGGGAGGTCCTTCGGGGTGTCATCGGACATGAGGGTTTTCCTTGTGTGCTGGGGTTGATATAGGCCTCGCCACCCCTTCCCGGCAAGGCCGGGACCGTTTTCCGGAGACATCCATGAGCGCCCCTCACCCCGCCAGACTGGCCGCCCTCGACCTTTTGGACCAGGTGCTGGAGCGCGGTTTGCCGTTGTCCGAAGATGCCCGGCTGGAGCGTCTGGCTCCGGCGGAGCGTGCGACCGCCGCGCGGCTGGCCGCCGAGGTGTTGCGCGGGCTGGAGCGCGCGGACAAGATCCTTTCGGGATATCTGCGCAAGACGCCGGAGCCGCGTGTGCGCAACATCCTGCGGCTCGGCTGTGTCGAACTTTGCACTGGTGGGGCAGCGCATGGCGTCGTCTCGGATTGTGTCGAGATCGCCGCCCGCGGCAAGGTCACGCAGGGCGCCAAGGGGTTGGTGAATGCCGTGCTGCGCAAGGTGGCCGCCGAAGGCCCCGCCATCTGGGGCAAGCTGCGCGTGCCGCGCCTGCCGAAGTGGCTGCGCAAGCCACTGGTTGACGCCTGGGGTCCGCAGGTGGTGGCGGAAATGGAACGCGCGCATTTCAACGGTGCGCCGGTGGATGTGACGCTGAAGGGCGCCCGGCCCGAGGGGCTGGAGGGCACGCTGCTGCCGACAGGCTCGATCCGGCTGGAAAATCCGGGGCAGGTCAGCGTCCTGCCGGGCTTTTCGTCGGGCGACTGGTGGGTGCAGGATGCCGCCGCCGCTCTGCCGGTAAAGCTGTTGGACAATGTAAGCGGTCTTGAGGTGCTCGACATGTGCGCGGCCCCCGGAGGCAAGACGCTGCAACTGGCCGCCGCCGGGGCCAAAGTCACGTCGCTTGACCTGTCCGAGCCGCGCATGGTGCGGGTGCGCGAGAATCTCGACCGATGCGGTCTGGAAGCGACGCTTGTCGTTGGCGATGCGCTGGAGCATCAGGGGCAGTACGATGCCATCCTGCTCGATGCACCCTGTTCCGCCACCGGCACCATTCGCCGCCACCCCGACCTGCCGCATGCGCATCAGGGCGAGAAGATATCGGAACTGATCGGGTTGCAGTCTTGGATGCTGGACCATGCGCTGAGCCTCCTGAAACCTGGCGGGCGGCTGGTCTTTGCCACCTGCTCGTTGATCCCGGACGAGGGCGAATGCCAGGTGGAGGAGGCGCTGGCGCGTCACCCCGGACTGAGGGTGTTGCCGCCCGAGCAGGACTGGGTCGAGGAGCGCTGGCGTTCCGAAGAGGGCGGGCTGCGGCTGCGGCCCGACTTCTGGCCGCAGCGCGGCGGTATGGACGGTTTCTACATGGCCGTTCTGACGCGAAGCTGAATGGAGGGAGCCCGGGGGAGTCCCCGGTAGCGCCACCATGTGCGGCAAAAGCGCTAACACTTTGTTAACTGGAGAGATGACTCGGTAACCTTTGCGCGTTAGGATGCGCGCAAACGCCCGGGAAGGGCCACCCCGGCCCGTCCGGCGCGGGGCCTTCCGAGGGCAGAGGCAAGGCAGAGATGACAACGCAGCGGAACTGGCGCACGACGCCTGCGCGGGTCATGAACCGCGTGCACGCACGGCTGGCGGCCCGGGCGCGGCCCGCCGATGGCTTTGTCAGCCAGCCGGAACCGCGCACCGTCGGCTTCTTTGCGCGCGGGCGGCAGATGATCGCGGGGAACCTGATGTTCGCCGGCCATCTGGTGGAGGCGAAAGGCGCCTCGCTCTGGGAAATCGAGCCGCCCGACCCGGCCTTTGCCGAAGAGATCCAAGGCTTTGCCTGGCTCGACGACCTTGTGGCCGTGGGCGACATGAAGGCGCGCGGCCTCGCGCAGGCCTGGACCTGGGGCTGGATCGAACGCTACGGCCGGGGCAAGGGGCCTGGCTGGACCCCGGAGATGACCGGGCGGCGGGTCATCCGCTGGATTCACCATGCGCTTTTCCTGCTGCGCGGTTTGCCGGCCGAGAAATCCGATGCCTTTTACGCCGCGCTCGGTGCGCAGGCGCAGTTCCTCGCGAAACGCGGCACCTCTGCCGCGCCAGGGCTGGCGAAGTTCGAGGCCATGACGGGGCTGCTCTATGCCGGGCTGTCGCTGGAGGGGATGCAGGCGCATGTTACCCCGGCGCGCGATGCGTTGGGTGCGGAATGCGAGCGGCAGGTGGATGCGCAGGGCGGCATCCCCACCCGCAACCCGGAGGAGTTGCTGGAAGTCTTTACCCTGCTTACCTGGGCGCAATCTGCGCTGGAGGAGGCGGGCATCGCGCTGCATCCCGGCCACGAGGGGGCCATTCGCCGCATCGCGCCGACGCTCCGCACCCTGCGCCACGCGGACGGCGGGCTGGCCCGGTTCCACGGCGGGGGCAGGGGGCTGGACGGGCGGCTGGATCAGGCGCTGGCGGCGTCGGGGTCTAAGAAACGGCAGACGGACGGGCTGGCTATGGGGTTCACGCGGCTCTCCGCCGGGCGGACGTCGGTTATCGTCGATGCCAGCCCGCCGCCTTCCGGGCTGGCTTCTGCCAATGCCCATGCTTCCACGCTGGCGTTTGAACTCACGTCCGGGCGCCGCCCGTTGATCGTTTCCTGCGGGTCAGGCGGCGGTTTCGGCGAGGACTGGCGCCGGGCCGGACGTGCGACCCTGTCGCATTCGGTGCTCTGCCTGCAGGGCTACAGCTCTGCCCGGCTGAGTACGCCACGCTGGATCGGGGAGCGGCGGCGCGAACTCCTGGAGGACGGACCGAAGGACGTCCCCATCCACATGGCCCACCTGACGGAGAGCCTGCGCTTCGAGGGCGGTCACGACGGCTATGTGCGGGAGCAGGGGCTGACCCATGCCCGCAGTCTCGAACTGACGCTGGACGGGCGCAGCCTGCGCGGTGAGGATTACCTGGTCACTCTCGACGACAAGGCGAAGCGGCGTTTCGACGCGGCAATGGACGCGGTGAAGCTGGCGGGCCTGCCTTTCGAGATTCGCTTTCACCTGCACCCGGATGTGGATGTGGCGGTGGACATGGGCGGCACGGCGGTCTCCATGGCGCTCAGGTCCGGTGAAATCTGGATCTTCCGCTACGAGTCGGGGGTAGAGATGACGCTTGAAGCGTCGGTTTATCTGGAAAAGGGGCGACTCCGGCCCCGTGCGTCAACGCAGGTGGTTCTATCCGGGCGGGCAATGCAGTATGCGACCCGCGTCCGCTGGTCCCTGGCCAAGGCGCAGGACACGGCGCTTGCCGTGCGTGATCTCTACAGGGAAGAGCCGGACGCCTGACCGTTTGACCTTTGGGAGCCCCCTGATGACCGTCCAAGATCTCGCACCCGTGCGCCGCGCGCTGATTTCCGTCTCCGACAAGACCGGCCTGATCGACCTCGCCCGCGCGCTCGAGTCCCTGAAGATCGAGATCCTCTCGACCGGCGGCTCCGCCAAGGCGATCCGCGAGGCGGGAGTCGCGGTGCGCGACGTGTCCGAACTGACCGAATTCCCCGAAATGATGGACGGGCGGGTGAAGACGCTGCACCCGAAGGTGCACGGCGGGCTGCTGGCCCTGCGCGACAACGGGATGCACGTGGCGTCCATGGCGGAGCACGGCATCGTGCCGATCGACCTCCTGGTGGTGAACCTCTACCCCTTCGAGGCGGCGCTGGCGCGCGGCGCGGGCTATGACGAGATGATCGAGAACATCGACATCGGCGGTCCGGCGATGATCCGCGCGGCGGCGAAGAACCATGCCTTTGTCACCACTGTTGTGGATGTGCAGGATTACGGCGCCCTGCTGGAGGAATTGAAGGCGCATGGCGATGAGGCGCAGACGTCGTATGGCTTCCGCCAGAAGATGGCGCAGATCGCCTACGCCCGCACCGGCGCCTATGACGCGGCGGTCAGCACCTGGATGGCCTCGGCCATCGGCGAGGAGACGCCGCGCCGCCGCGTTTTTGCCGGCGAGCTGAAGCAGACGCTGCGCTACGGCGAGAACAGCCACCAGAACGCCGCCTTCTACACCGACGGCAGCAACCGTCCCGGCGTGGCCGTGGCGGAACAGCTGCAGGGCAAGGAACTGTCCTACAACAACTTCAACGATACCGACGCGGCTTTTGAACTCGTGTCGGAGTTCCTGCCCACGGACGGCCCGGCGGTGGCGATCATCAAGCACGCCAACCCTTGCGGCGTGGCGAAGGGAGCGACCATGAAGGAGGCCTACCAGAAGGCCTTCGACTGCGACCGGACCTCGGCCTTTGGCGGGATCGTGGCGCTGAACGGCGCGCTGGACGGGGAGACGGCGGAGGCGATTTCGGAGATTTTCACCGAGGTTGTCATCGCGCCGGCGATCCACCAGGAGGCAAAGGACATCTTCGCCAGGAAGAAAAACCTGCGGCTGATCCTCGCGCCGGGGCTGGCAAACACCGCCGAGGCGGGGCTGGCGTGGAAGCAGGTCTCGGGCGGCATCCTCGTGCAGGACCGCGACAACGGCGCGCTGACGGTCGACGACCTCAAGGTAGTGACCAAGATCACGCCGACCGAGGCGCAGATGCTGGACCTGCTGTTCGCCTGGAAGGTGGCGAAGCACGTGAAGTCCAACGCCATTGTCTACGTCAAGGACGGTGCGACCGTGGGCGTCGGCGCGGGCCAGATGAGCCGCGTCGATTCGGCGCTGATCGCGGCGAAGAAGGCGGAGCGCATGGCGCAGGCGCTGGAACTGCCGCAGCCGCTGACCATCGGCTCGGCCGTGGCTTCGGACGCGTTCTTCCCCTTCGCGGACGGCCTGCTGGAGGCAGCCGCGGCCGGTGCCACCTGCGTCATCCAGCCGGGCGGGTCGATGCGCGACGAAGAGGTGATCGCCGCCGCCGACGAGGCGGGGCTGGCCATGGTCTTTACCGGCATGCGCCACTTCCGGCACTGACCGGCACAACGGGCCGAGCGGGTAACCTATTCCTTTGCGCGGTCTACCGGCAACGGCCTGAGGTTGTGCGCCCCTGCGGGGGCGCATAGACTTTGTGGCCAAGAATGCCGTCGCGAGCGACCGGGACAGGCGACCAGGCCGGCGTTTTTGCGGGCGCTAAGCCGCAGTCAGGCGAGTCTTCGCGCAGCGATCGCGGTGGCATCCGGGAGAAAGCCGCTGTCCTCGCAACGCTCCGCAAGGGCGAAACAGGTAATCCGGCGGAAACGCCCGAGAGGCAGTCATGAGTGAGACAGCAGCGGTGACACGCAGGCAAAGCAGCCCTTCCACCAGCCCCCTTCGCACCGTCTGGTGGATGGCATTCTGGATATTTGTCATCGATCAGGTGACGAAGATATGGGTGGTCCATCTGCTCGATCTCAAGAACCTCCTGCAGATCGAGGTCGTTCCGCCCTACCTGAACTTTCACATGGCGTGGAATTACGGCATCAACTTCGGCCTGCTGGCCGGGCAGGCGCCGGTGACGCGCTGGATCCTGATCTTCGTGGCGCTGGCGATCGTATTGTTCGTGGTGATGTGGATGCGGCGCGATCCGCCGGGGCGGTTGGGGCTGATCTCTGCCGGGCTTCTGATCGGCGGCGCGCTGGGCAACGTCATCGACCGTCTGGCCTACGGCGCGGTAGCGGACTTCCTCAACATGTCCTGCTGCGGGATCAACAATCCCTTCGCTTTCAACGTGGCGGATATAGCGATTTTTGCCGGGGCCTTCGGGCTGGTGTTGTTTCCGTCTGCGAAAAAGGGCGCCTGAGCCGGGACCGTCCAAAAGACCCACCCGAGCCGGGACCGGCGAAAAAGGCCTCCTGGGCCATTCGCAGGCAAAAGCCCGCGTGACGCCGCCGGGACAATGGGTTAGAACCGACACGACACGACGAGTGGAGGGTGTGATGCGAGCTGCGCATCTGGCGATCATCGCAACGATTGGCGCGCTTGCGCTGTCCGGCTGTACTTCGCGCTTCGGGGCGGGTGCATCCCGACCGCTGCACGACCTGCGCGCAAATTCGGGCGAGCCGGAGGAATTCGCCATCGTCCCGAACAAGCCGCTCGAACTGCCGCAGACATTCGCGGAACTGCCGCAGCCGACGCCGGGCGGGGCGAACCGCACGGATCAGACGCCGCAGGCTGATGCAGTGGCCGCGCTGGGTGGCAACCCGGCTGCCACGGTTGCTCGGGGTGGAACCGTTGGCGCGGGCGATCAGTCCGTGGTGCAGGCCGCCAGCCGCTACGGCCGTGACGGCCAGATCCGGGAAACGCTGGCTGCCGAGGACGAGAATTATCGCAAGCGGAAGGGGCTGTTCACCTGGTCTCTGGTGCCGCGCGACAACTACTCCGCCGCCTACAAGCGTCAGAAGCTCGACCCCTACGCATGGCTGCAACGCTATCGCGCAGCCGGTGCACGTACCCCGGCAGCCCCGCCGGTGGAGTGAGGGGCGCGGCTACCAATCACGTCTGCGCCAGCCGGGCGTGTCAGCGTCATAGTTAACTTGAACTTAATGGCCCTCCGCGTAGGTAATGGAACAATCGTTCCGTTTCCATGAAAGGGTCCTTCATGCGCCACCTGCCCCTCAGTCTTGCTACTATGGGCCTCGCCTTGGCCCTGACGCCTGCAATGGCCGTCACCGCACGGGCGGAGGCTCCGGTTACCACCTTCACTCTGGACAACGGGATGCAGGTCCTCGTAATCGAGGACCATCGTGCCCCCGTGGTTGAACACATGGTCTGGTACAAGGCCGGTTCCGCCGACGAAACGCCCGGCGTTTCGGGTGTCGCGCATTTCCTGGAACACCTGTTGTTCAAAGGTACGAAGACGCTGGAACCCGGCGAGTTTTCGAAGGTCGTGGCGCAGAATGGCGGCACGGACAACGCGTTTACCAGTCTTGACCAGACCGTCTACCACCAGCGTGTCGCGGCCGACCGACTGGAGCTGATGATGAAGATGGAGAGCGACCGCATGGTCAATCTCCAACTCGACGAGGCCGACATCTTGACGGAGCGCGACGTCATCATCGAGGAACGCAACATGCGGACCGAGAACGATCCCGGCGCGCTGTTCCGCGAACAGGCGATGGCGGCGCAGTATCTCAACCATCCCTATGGCACACCGGTGATTGGCTGGCGGCACGAGATGGAGCAACTCGACCTCGACGCGGCGCTGTCCTACTACCAGCAGTTCTACGCCCCCAACGACGCGGTTCTGATTGTTGCGGGCGATGTCGAGCCGGATCGGGTGCTGGCGCTGGCAAAGGACTATTACGAACCGCTTCCCGCCAACCCGGAGCTGGAGGTGCGCGATCGTCCCGCCGAGCCGCGTCAGACCGCCGAGCGGCGTCTGACGTTCCGTGACGCGAGGGTGTCCACGCCCTACGTCATGCGCACTTATCTCGCCCCCGAACGCGATCCCGGTGCTCAGGAAAAAGCCGCCGCGCTGACAATCCTCGCGGAGGTTCTGGGGGGCGGCCAGACCTCCGTTCTGAACCAGAAGCTGCAATTCGGGCTGAAGAAGGCGGTCTATGCTTCCGCTTTCTACAACGGCACCTCGCTGGACGACACGACCTTTGGCCTTGTCGTTGTTCCCGCACCGGGGGTGAGCCTCGATGAAGCTGAAAGAGAGATGGACGCCGCAATCGCGCAGTTCATCACCGATGGCGTGGACGCGGCCCAGTTGGAGCGGATCAAGTTCCAGGTGAAGGCTTCGCAGATCTACGCGCAGGACGACGTGAGCCAGCTGGCGCGGCGTTACGGCGACGCGCTGACATCCGGGCTGACGGTGGAGGACGTAAAGGCCTGGCCGGATGTTCTGCAAGCCGTCACCGGCGAGGACGTGATCGCCGCAGCGAAGGAGGTTCTTGACCGCAATCAGGCCGTTACCGGCTACCTGATGCCCGCCGAGGAGGTCACTCAATGATCAGACGTTTCATCATGGCCTGCGGGCTGGTCCTCGGCGGTACGCTTGCCGCCCATGCGGAGATCGAGATCCAGCAGGTTCAAAGCCCCGGCGGCTTTGACGCTTGGCTGGTGGAGGACCATCAGATCCCCTTCGTCGCGCTGGAGTTGCGCTTCAAGGGGGGCGGCTCTCTCGACCTTGACGGAAAGCGTGGCGCCACCAACCTGATGACGGGGTTGCTGGAGGAGGGGGCTGGCGAGCTGGATGCGCAGGGGTTCGCTGCCGCCAAAGAAGCCATCGCCGCCGATATCGGCTACCGTCTGACGGATGACACGCTGGGCATTTCCGCGCGCTTTCTGACAGAGACGCAGGAGGAGGCGGTGGCGCTGATCCGCGCCTCCATCGTGGAGCCCAGCTTTGACGAGGAAAGTGTGGAACGTGTGCGCCAGCAGGTGCTGTCGGGCTTGCGCTCCGATGCCACCGACCCGGACGAGATCGTCAGCCGCGCCTTCGACAAGGCGGTGTATGGCGATCACCCCTACGGGTCGTCCTACCAGGGTACCATCGAGAGTGTCGGCGCCCTGAGCCGTGACGACGTCGTGCAGGCGTGGAAGAACGCCATCGCGCAGGACCGCGTGGTGGTCTCTGCTGCCGGTGACATTACGGCCGACGAACTGGGCAAGGTTATGGACAGGCTGCTGTCGGATCTGCCGGAAACGGGCGCGCCCCAACCGGATCGGGTTGAGGTGCAAACGACGGCGGGCGTGACCGTGGTGCCCTTTGCCACGCCGCAATCGGTGGCCATTTTCGGCCACCACGGCATGAAGCGAAACGACCCCGACTTCTTTGCCGCCTACGTGCTGAACACCATTTTTGGTGAGGGCGGGTTCGAGTCGCGGCTGATGAACGAGGTGCGCGAGAAGCGAGGCCTGACCTACGGCGTCTACTCCGCTCTGGTCCCGAAGGACCACGCGGAACTGGTGATCGGGCGCGTGGCCTCGGCCAACGACCGCATAGCGGAGGCGATTTCCGTGATCAGGGAGGAGTGGGCCAAGGTCGCATCGGAGGGTGTCACGCAGGAGGAACTGGATCAGGCAAAGACCTACCTGACCGGTGCTTATCCGTTACGTTTCGACGGTAACGCGCCGATTGCAAAGATCCTCGCCGGGATGCAGATGGACGACCTCGACCCCGACTACATCAAGACCCGCAACACCAATATCGAGGCAGTCACGCTGGAAGATATCAGGCGCGTGGCGGCGGAGCTGATGAAGCCTGACGAATTGGTCTTCGTCGTGGTCGGCCAGCCAGAGGGGCTGGACGCGGCGACCATGGGCCAGTGAACGATGATCGAGACCGAGAGGGCGGGGCTTTCCCCGCCCTTTTTCGTGGTGGAACGAAGCGGCGTGGGCGGGCGTTTTCCTCCTTGTAGCAGAGGATGGCATCCATGGCACCAAAGGACAGCGGCAAGTCCGCAAACGGCAGCAAGCAGGACGCGGCGTCCTGCGGCAAGGGGCCGGAGGAGAAGAAGAAGGCGCATGACGCAGACGACGCCGCCCCGGAGGTGGAGTTGAAAAGCCGGGTCGAAGACTTTCGCCGCCTAACCGAACGCTTCGTCGCTGACCCCTGCATCATGCGGCCCTCGGACATGAAGGGAGAGGCCCGCCGCCGCCATGTGCGCGAAACCATCCTTGAGGATCATGCCCTGCGCATCGCCCAGCAAGCCGTTGGCGCGCGGGCGAAGTTCGAGCGGCTGGCGAAATCCCGCTTTGCCTTTTTCCGGGGCACGTCGCTGCTGTTTCACCGCGACATGTTGGGCGAGGATGCCCGGATGCCCACGGTACTGGTGCTGGGCGACGTGCATCCGGAGAATTTTGGCGTGATGCCCAACGCCGATAACGCGCCGATCTTTGGTGTGAACGATTTCGACGACGTCATATATGGCCCGTTCACATGGGACCTGAAGCGCGGCACCACCGGTTTCCTGTTGGCGGCGGAAGAAGAGAGCGACCTGTCGAAGAAGCACCGCATCAAAGTCGCGCGCAGGTTCATCGAGGGCTACCACGAAGGCATCGCCTTCTATGCGCGCCACGGCGTAGAGGCCAGCCAACAGATCCGGCAGGACAACGCGCCGAAGGTGATCCGCAAACTCTTCGAGGAGGCGCAGACCAGCCGCAAAGACTGGCTCTGGGACCGGTATCTGGCGGAGAACGGTCTGGGATTTCGCGTCAACCACGAGCTGACGCCGGTTTCCTCCCGAGTGGAGGAGTTTCAGGCCTATATCGACCAGTTGGCCAAAGGCGCCGGGATCAAAGACGTGGGCCGCTCCGGTAGCATGAAGGTCAAGGATGTCTGCCTGCGCCACGGGCAGGGCACGGCCTCGCTGGGCCTGGCGCGCTACTATGTGCTGCTCGAAGGCCCCAGCGCCAATGCCACCGATGACCTGATCGTGGAATTCAAGCGCGCGCGGCCCTCGGCGCTGGAGGGGCTGGTGCCGCCGAACGACTTCGACGCGGGCGGGGAGGGCGATCGCATCGCCCATGGACAGGCGGTACACCTTGCCAATGGTGACGTCTTCTACGGCGCCGTGGAGATCGACGGCGCGTCCTTCATGTCGCGCGAACGGGCGCCCTTCCGTGAAGACATCGATCTTGACGACCTGTCAAAGAAGGGCTGGAAACGCTACGCACATGCCTGCGGGCAGGCTCTGGCGCAGGCACACGCGCGATCCGATGACGCGGGGCAGCTGGATTACCGGATCGAGCCGCACATTCTGGAGGCAATGCAGCCGCTGGAACTTTTCATAGATGATATGCTGTGCTTTGCTCGGGAAGCGGTGGATCGGCTGGACCGCGATCACGCGTACTACCGGCGGGATCTGGAACTGGGGGCCTTCACCAACACGATGAAGGCCTATCGCTGAGCGTTCAGAAGACGCGTACAAGCCGTTAAAAAAAGGGGGTGTCCGCAAACCGTGTTGGTTCGCTTCGTCTTAACGCGAAAGGGCCTATCTTACTCCGCTTTTCCCGCGGAGGATGCCCTTGCTAAACCACGACTTTCGCCGCTTTCTCGATGCCCTCGACGACTTGAACCCGGCCCAGATCGAGGACGCTCAGACGAAGATCGGTGATCTCCGACGAAAGACGGAGGCGATCTCGGAGATCGAAGCACGGACAAACCAAGAACACAAGTGTCCGTTCTGCGGCGACGATCGTCGCCAGAAATGGGGCCGCACGCGAACCAAGATCCAGCGCTACCGATGCTCTGGCTGCAAGAAGACCTACTCGGGCCGAACCGGGAGCGCCATCGGCCGCATCCATCGTCCTGACCTGTTCATGGAGGCGCTGAGGGATATGCTGGGCAGCCCGGCTCCGCAATCGGTGCGCAAGCTGGCCAAGCAGCTCGACCTCAACAAATACACGATCTGGCGCTGGCGTATGGTCGTGTTCTCTATCATCGAGAGCAGTAGCGTAGCGGCGAGCTTCTCCGGGATCATTGAAGCAGACGAGACCTATCAGCGGGAGTCGCGCAAGGGGTCACGGGAGTGGGTTCGATACTTCGCCAACACCCAGAATGTGCCGAAGCCGCCGCGCCCCCGCTGGGAAGACTACACGACACAGGGGCTGAAGATGATGCGTGGCCTCTCGAAGTGGCAACTCCCCATTCTCACCGTCGCTGATCGCGGTGGGTCTCGTCTCTTCCGGCGACTTCCGGACCGCAAGAGCGCCACCGTGGAGCGCGCCATGAGCCCCCTCGTGCCGGGAGATGCCGTGCTCTGCTCGGATGGAGGCAATGGCTACAAGGATCTCGCAGCGGTGCGTGGCCTTGAGCACTTCGTAGTGGGCAGCAAGCCGGGCACGCGCGTCGCGGCGGGCTGCTACCACATCCAGAACGTCAACTCGCTGCACGCCCGCTACGACAGGTTCATCAAGCCCTTTTGCGGGCCAGCTACGAAGAATCTCAACGGCTACATACGGTGGCTGGAAGTGAGGCTGGCGGGGATGGCACCCGCAGACATCATCAGGGCTGCATAACCGGCTCGGTGTAAACCACAACAGACCGGACCTATGTCTAAGTCTATGGGAGAGATGACGCAGAAGAGCAACCTGGACACCGAAGATTCACGAGGAGTGCCACAACAGGCTGAGACTCGCGGGATTGCCCTCACGTCTTGGGCGTGGGCGACAGGCATGGCGATCGTTGCAGCCGTCGCATACCGTTTTTGGTCCGATCCCATTGCTTTCGAATGTCCGAGGCCAACGGCCGGCACGCTGAACGAAGGCGTGATTTATGTTTGCTCGTTTGGGTATCCCAAGCTCGAAGTCGACAACCTCTTTTTTGGATGGCTCTATGTCTGGACCGCAGTCTCGCTGCTTACCACTTTGTTCGGAATGAGCTGGAGGGCAGCAGGCGTGGTTATCATTGCGATCTTCTCCCTTTTAGTCGCGGATATCTCATCTGAGGCAATCGCAAAGTATCTTATGTAGAAGTTCTGCGGCAAAGCCTTCGGCTGCCAACACGGTATGCGGACACCCCCTAAAAAAAAGGGGTTGTCCGCAAACCGTGTTGGCCGGTGTTCAGACAAGGCTGTCGGTTGATACCCGCGCAGGCTCCAACCAGGAGAATTTCTTGGCCGTGCGGCCCCGTCCATGCCTGAGGTTGCCCGTCGACGGCCCTCAGGAACATGCAGTCGCTGACTGCACCGGCCGCTTCGGCGATTCGGGGAAGGGCCTTGGGCTCGCGTTGTGGAGGCAAGTCACGCGCGGGTCGTTGATCATTCTGTCAGCAAACGCAGATCGCTCGCCCTCGTCTCCGACATGACTCAGAATGGCAGTGTGAAACACTCGGTGCTTCGGCGATGAATGGAGAACCTGTCGAAGTTCGCCGGCGACGACCCGGGGAGGCCGGGCACGGGCGATCCCGATGGATGGCCTGTCTCAACATGTCAGACGACTTTGGTGTTCGGCCCGGACGAGTGTTTCAAGCCATGCAACATCCTCGTCCTGCGGGACATCGCGCGGGTTCGGATCAGGTCCTGGCCCTCACGGAAGAAGGTTGGCTTCCCTCCACGAAACCAAAACGAGCCAACACAGTTTGCGGAAACTCCCAAAAGAAAAGGGCCGGTCGACCCGGCCCTCTCGTCTTTCAGTTCATGAGGCCCGCATGTCGGAGGCCGGCGTCGATCTTCTCCTGCACCGGTTCGGTCACGGTGACCAGCGGCAGGCGCACGGAGTTCTCGCAAAGCCCCAGCTTCGACATGGCGTATTTCACGCCGCACAGGCCCGGCTCCACAAAGATCGCCTGGTGCAGCGGCATCAGCCGGTCCTGCAGGTCCAGGGCCTTGGCATAGTCACCAGCAAGGCAGGCCTCCTGCATCTGGGCGCAGAGCGCGGGCGCGACGTTCGCGGTGACCGAGATCATGCCGACGCCGCCCTGCGCGTTGAAGCCATGCGCGGTGCCGTCCTCGCCCGAAAGCTGGATGAAAGCCTTGCCACAGGTGATCCGCGTGGCGTTTACTCGGGCGAGGTCGCCTGTCGCATCCTTCACACCGACGATATGCGGCAGCTTTGCCAGTTCACCCATGGTGGCGGGGGACAAATCCACAGCGGATCGGCCGGGGATGTTGTAGATGATGATGGGCAACTGTGCCGCGTCGTGGATCGCCTTGAAGTGCGCGATCATGCCTGCCTGTGTCGGCTTGTTATAGTAGGGCGTCACGATCAGCACGCCATCGGCGCCGACGTTCTTTGCGTGTACGGCAAAGCGGATCGCCTCGTCTGTATTGTTCGACCCCGCGCCCGCGATCACCGGGATGCGACCGGCGGCGGCCTCGACAACGGCCTCGATGACCTGCTCGTGCTCCGAGTGGGTCAGGGTCGGGCTTTCGCCCGTGGTACCGACCGGCACGAGCCCGTGGGTGCCCTGCTCAACGTGCCAGTCCACCAGTTGTTTGAGCGTGGCGAAATCCACCGCGCCGTCCTTGAACGGCGTGACCAGGGCAGGCATCGATCCCTTGAACATTTCACGCTCCTTTGCTGTGGTTTCGGGCTCTTGCACGTCTGGGAGGATTTCCGCCGACCCTGCGGGAATGTGAGTTGAAGACAGGGGTTCGGGCGATATCCTCCGAGGTGGGTCTATCAATCCTTCACCGGAGAAATGCAAGCCGATGTCGCGCGTTCTTGCCGTATTGCTGTTAATCGGCACCAGCCTTTGCGCCGGTGCGCTGTTGCCCGCGCCGGCCGGGGCGCAGACCGGAGGGCAGGGCCAGCAAACCGGTCAGCAGGCCGGGCAGGCGCTGGCAAAGGCCATGGCCTACATGCGCGAAGGCAACTGGGCGGCAGCCAAGATCGACGCTCGCGGTGACGGACAGATCGCCGTCGATATCATCGAATGGCACGCTCTGCGCGCGGGCCGGGGCGACGCGGCCGAGGTCATGGACTTTCTGTCACGCCACCCGGACTGGCCGGGGATGGAGTATCTTCGCGAGAAATCCGAGCCGGTGATCGCCGATGGCGCGACGGAGGCGGAGGTGCGGCACTTCTTTTCGGAGACCCAGCCGCAGAGCGGAGCGGGCGCGCTGGCGCTGGCGCGTGTGCATATGGCGGACGGTGATCTGGGCCTGGCGCAGGCGGACATCGTGCTGGCATGGCGCACGCTGTCGCTGACAGGTGACGAACGGCGGGCGTTCCTCGAGTCCTGGGGGGATCTGCTGGGCCCGCACCATGTGGCGCGACTGGACATGGCGCTGTGGAAGGGGTGGGCACAGAACGCGGGCGCGATGATCCCCTACGTGGACGACGGCTGGAAGGCGCTGGCAGAGGCGCGGCTCGGCCTGCGCACCGGCGCGGGCAACGTGGACGCGCTTATCGCAAAGGTGCCCGAAAAGCTGCAGGACGACGCGGGGCTTGCCTTCGAACGGTTCCTCTGGCGGGTGAAGAAACGTCGCAGCGAGGATGCCGTGGCGCTGCTGAAGGAACGCTCGGTCAGCCTGCAAAAACTGGGCGAACCATGGGCCTGGGCACGTGGCCGGCGCGACCTCGCACGCGAACGGATGCAGGCCGGGCAGTATGGCGAAGCCTATGAGATCGCCTCGCGCCATTTTCTTGTCGATGGGTCGGACTACGCCGAACTGGAATGGATTTCCGGCTATCTCGCCTTCCGGTTTCTCGACCGGCCCGACCTCGCCGTGCGGCACTTCGGCAACTTCAGGGAGGCAGTCTGGACGCCGATCTCCGTCGGGCGCGCGGGCTACTGGCTTGGACGCGCGCTGGAGGCCACTGGCGACACCATCGGGGCAAAGGACGCCTACAAGCACGGCGCGCAGTTCCAGACGTCGTTCTACGGGCTGCTCGCGGCGGAGCGCGGCGGGCTTCCACTGAACGCGACGCTGGCGGGGGAAGAAAGTTTCACGGACTGGCGGCAGGCGGCCTTTACCAAATCCAGCGTATTTCAGGCAGCCGTGCTGCTGCTGGCAGCGGGAGAAGTCGACCTTGGCGAACGCTTCATGACGCATCTGGGCGAAAGCCTTGATCGTGACGGCATGGGCCAGCTTGGTGCCATGCTGGCAGAGATGAAGCGCCCCCATATCGAGGTCATGCTGGGCAAGCGCGCCGCGCAGTTCGGCATCGAGTTGCCGGGGCCCTATTACGCGCTGCATCCGGAGGTCGTGGCGACGGAGTACCCCGT
Source organism: Sagittula salina (assembly GCF_017813235.1). GTDB lineage: Bacteria > Pseudomonadota > Alphaproteobacteria > Rhodobacterales > Rhodobacteraceae > Sagittula > Sagittula salina. Next base: position 750,258 of record NZ_JAGISH010000001.1, on the reverse strand, counting down.
TCCCAAAGAGTTGGTTCTCGCGATCGCGCGCCGCGAATCGGAGTTCGACCCGAAGGTAATCTCTGGCGCGGGGGCGCGCGGGTTCATGCAACTGATGCCGGGCACTGCGCGCGAAGTCGCCTCTGCACTGGCGGTCGATTACGACGCCGACCGGCTGCTGGAGGACCCTGCCTACAACGCGACGCTCGGATCGAACTACCTTGCCGGGCTGGCCGACCGCTACGACGGCAACCCGGTAATGATGGCTGCCGCCTACAACGCCGGGCCGTCACGCCCGGACCGCTGGATGCAGGAACTGGGCGACCCGCGAAAGGGCGCGATCGACGTGGTTGACTGGATCGAGATGATCCCCTTTGACGAGACCCGCAATTACGTCATGCGGGTGACCGAGAGCCTGCCGGTTTACCGCGCGCGGCTGGGCAAGGACCCGCTGCCGGTTCCCTTTTCGCAGGAGCTGGTGGGCAAAACCATGCAGGCCGTGCGCTAGGGGTTGCGGCGCTTTTCCCGTTTCTCACGCACCCGTGCCCGCCAGAGAGTGAAAAGCCCTGCTGCCACGATCAGCCCCGCGCCGGTGATGACATTGAGTCGGAGTGTCTCGCCAAAGACCACCAGCCCAAGTGTCGAGGCGAAAACCAGCTGCAGGTAGGCAAAGGGCTGCACGGCGCTGGCCTCAGCCACTTCGTAGGCGCGGATCATCAGATAATGCCCCGACACGCCGGTCAGGCACAGCAGCGCCATCCAGGCCCAGTCCGGCGCGGTCATCGGCTGCCAGTACCAGGCCCCGATCAGCGTGGCGACCACGGCCCCGGCGGTGCCGGTGTAGAAGAACGACGTCGCGGCGCTGTCGGTGCGGGCCACGTAGCGGGTCAGCAGTGCATAAAGCGCGAACATCAGCGCGGCGCAGAGCGGGATCACGGCATAGGGGGAAAAGACCCCGCCCGAGGGTTGCAGGATAATGATGACGCCGACAAAGCCCACGCCGATCGCCGTCCATCGCCGCCAGCCGACCTGCTCGCCCAGAACCGGGCCGGAGAGTGCCGCCACCAGCAACGGGTAGGCGGCAAAGACGGCATGGCTTTCGACCAGCCCGAGGTAGACGAATGCCAGCACCATGACGTTGATTTCGACCACCAGCAGCGCACCGCGAAAACACTGCACCACCGGGTGGCCGCTGCGCATGGCACGCTTCAGCCCGCCCGACTGACGGGCGGCGATGGTCATGACGAAGAGGGCGAAGAACCAGTAGCGGATCATCACCACCATCATTGTGTTGTACTCGCTGGCCAGATGCCGCGAGAGCCCGTCCTGCATGGCAAAGACAAAGGTCGTCACCACCATGAGCCAGATGCCGAGGCGGGTGTTCTGTTCGGTCATGTCAGTCTTCCGCAGATGCTTTTCGGGCGGTTGTCATGTGGCGCTTGCGGCCATAGCCGGGCTGGCGCGTGACAGCGAACCCGGCTTCTGCCAATGCGCGGCGCACGTGGCCTGCCGCGGTATAGGTGGCGAGCGTGCCCCTCTCCGCGCTATGGTCGTGCACCGCCTGCATGAGATCGGGCGCCCAGAGTTCGGGGTTCTTCGCCGGGGCGAATCCATCGAGGAACCACGCGTCGGCCTGCGCCTCCCACGCGGGCACGGTCTGCCGTGCGTCGCCGTTGATCATGGTAAAGGAGAGATCGGGAAGGGTGAAAACCCGGATGTTCTTGTGCCAGTAAGGAGCGAGTTCCGCTGCGATGCCTGCGAGGTCCGCGAAGCGTGCCTGCGCCCGGACCATCTCTGTACCACTCAGCGGGTAAAGCTCGAAGGTGGTGTAGATCAGCCGCCCTGCCTGTCCGCTGGCACGCCAGAGAAGTAGCGCGGCCAGGAGGTTCAGACCGGTGCCGAACCCCAGTTCGGCGATATGGAAACCATCGTGGAACCGCTCCGGCAGCGCGTTGCCGGCGAGGAAGGTATGCCTCGTCTCCGCCAGTCCGTTGTCGAGTGAATAATAAGGGTCGTCGAAGCGGGTCGAAACGGGGATGTCGTCGCGCCAGTCGAGCAGGGGGCTCTGGTCGGGCATGGGGAAATTCCTTAGAGATGCCCGAGAGATGACGCGAGGGGCAGGCAATGGCAAGCTATGATGTGACGATCCGCGGGGCGGGCATATTCGGTCTGTCCATCGCCTGGGCCATGGTCGCGCGCGGCGCAAAGGTTCGCGTTGTGGACCCCTTGGGCGCGGGGGCGGGATCGTCAGGGGGCATCGTCGGCGCGCTGGCCCCGCACGTGCCGGAGAACTGGAACCCGAAGAAGGCCTTCCAGCTGGAGAGCCTGCTGATGGCCGCGGACTTCTGGCAGGGGGTGGAGGCGGCAGGCGGTGTCCCGGCGGGATACGGCCGCACGGGGCGGCTGCAGTCGGTCATGGATGCGCGCGGCCTGGAACTGGCGCGGGCACGGGCCGACAGTGCGGCGACGCTTTGGCAGGAACAGGCCGTGTGGGAGGTGATCCCGGCGGGCGGGGACTTTGCGCCACTCTCGCCGACGGGCTGGCTGATCCGCGACACGCTCTCGGCCCGGATGCACCCGCGCCGGGCCTGCGCTGCGCTGGTCGCCGCCCTGGCGTCGCGCGGCGTGGAGGTGGTGCCGGAGGCGGAGGACGAAGACGCGGTCGTCTGGGCCTGCGGCTGGCGGGGTCTGCGTGATCTGTCGGACGCATTGGGCGCCAAGGTCGGGGACGGCGTGAAGGGCCAATCGGCGGCCTTCCGGTTCGACGCCCGTGAGGCACCGCAACTATTCGTCGAAGGGCTGCACATCGTCCCGCACGCGGACGGCACAGTGGCAGTCGGTTCGACGACAGAGCGCGAATTCTTGTCTGAAAACTCCGTGGATGAGCAATGCGAGGCACTGATTGCCCGGGCCCGGGCGGCGCTACCTGCGTTGGCGGCGGCAGAGGTCGTGGAACGCTGGGCAGGTGTGCGGCCTCGGGCGAAGTCGCGCGCGCCCGTCTTGGGCGCATGGCCGGGACGCGCCGGGCATTTCGTCGCCAATGGCGGTTTCAAGATCGGCTTCGGAATGGCACCCAAGGTAGCGGAAGTCATGGCCGACCTCGTGCTTGAGGGGCGCGATGCCGTGCCGGACGGGTTTCAGCTGGAGAAATGCCTCTGAACGCGAAAAGGCGCCCGGAGGTGCCTTTGTGCTGTCGTGTTTGCCCCGTGATTAATCGAACTTTCGCGAAGGCGCGAGCACCTTTGCCTCGCCGATAACGACCTTCTTGCCATCCACGGCGCAATGGGTTTCCAGCGTGACCCGGCGTTTGGCGATGTCGATATCGATCACCTTCACTTCGGCATAAACGGTATCGCCGGGGCGGACGGGGGCGAGGAACTTCAGCGACTGACCGAGGTAGACGGTGCCGTGGCCGGGCAGCTGTTCGCCGATCACTGCCGAGATCAGCCCGGCGGTGAGCATCCCGTGCGCGATGCGCCCCTCGAAGATCGTGTCCTGTGCGTAAGCGTCGTCCAGATGCACCGGATTGCGGTCGGTGGACACCTGCGCGAACATCTCGATGTCCTGATCCGTCACCTGTTTGCGCAGGTAACGGGTCATGCCCATCTCGATGTCCTCGATGCAGATCGTTCCGCGCGGCAGGTTGTCCAACATCTCGCCCTCCATCGGCATCCGTCCGGTAATAAAATCGCCATACGGCGCTCTGTATCGTAATTTTATTACTTTGCGGATGCAGCGAAAGCAAGTGCAAAATGCGTTAGCGCAATTGCCCGATGGTGAAGGTCGGGTTGATGTTTTCCTTTTTCAGATAGGCGTTTAGCGCCTCCGGTTCCGGTTGATGCGACGTTTTGGTTTCCTCTCGGGCGAGGCCCCCGGAGATAAAAAGGGAATCGATATCCTCACCCATGGCGCCGTCAATGTCCGTATGTGCGCCGTCGCCGATGGCGAGGATGGCGCTGTCGGGAATGCCGGGGCGGACCTGCGCGAGCCGGCGGCGGGCGAGGTCGTAGATCGGAGGGTGTGGCTTGCCGAAATAGAGGCTCTCTCCGCCCATTTCGGAATAAAGCTGCGCCAGCGCACCCGCACAATACTCTCGGCTTTCTCCGCGATCGACGACGATATCCGGGTTGGCGCAGAGCAGTTTCAGGCCCTTTTGCTTTGCAATGAGGAACTCCGGACGGTTGACCGCGGGATCCGCGAGCGGGTCGAAGGGACCGCAGCAGACGATGCCCTCTGCCTGGTCAAGCGGCGTGCGGGTGATTTCGACCGGATCATCCACGAGGGCCAGCGGCTCGAAAAAGGTTTCATCCCATGGCTGGCCCATGAACCAGACCTTCGCCCCCACCGCACCCTGAAACATCGCGGCGCGGGCGGAGTCGCCGGAGGTCGCGATGGCGTCGTGGCAATCCTCGGGCACGTTGAGTTTTATCAATTGCTTTGCCACGTGGAGACGGGAGCGCGGGGCATTGGTGACAAGCACCACGAGACCGCCCCCGGAGCGGTATTCGCGCAGCGCCTCCACGGCAGACGAATATGCGGTGACGCCGTTGTGCACGCAGCCCCAGAGGTCGACGAAAAGCGCCTCGTAACGGCTGGAGATATCGGCGAGGCGGTCGATGATGTCGGTCATGGGGGCTCCCGTCTGGTCTGTCTTGGCCTTGCTTACGGGCAACGCGGCCAAAAGGACAGGGTTCCGGTGGCGGGGATGAAGGCGGGTACCTTCTGGGGAGGGAATATGCGGGGCAGGAGGTAAGCCAGGCGTGGCGCGAGCGCCGGCCTCGGTGGTCAGGCGTCGCGAGCCGCCAGCTTTTCCCGAGGTTTAGTGACGGAAGGGATGAACTGGCCGGTCGATAACCTTTGGCCGCGCGTAGGCCTTGCGCCGCATCGCGGCGTCCAGTTTGGCGCGGCGAAGCCTGCGCGGGGGGGGAGCCAGTACGGCGGGGCGGTCAGCCCTGCGCGTTGTGCAAACGTTCGGCGTAGGCGCGCATTTCTTCGGCCTCTTGCCGCGCCTCGCGCAGCCCATCCATGGCGGCGGAAAGCTCTGCCTCCGTCTGGGCAAGCTGGTTGGTCAGCTCCGCCTCCCGCTGCTGAAGATAGGTGATCGCCTGGTCGCGGGTCTCTTCAGCCTCGTGCAACTCCTGACTCATGCGCTCAAGTTGGTCCATGTCGGCCTGACTGACGCGTTTGAAGCGGTGGATGAGCCAATGGGCGAACCAGCCAAGGCTGAACGCCACGAAGAGAATGATCGCGGTGGTGATGATGAACTGCGGTCTGTCCATTTCTTTTTCTGTCCCTCGGACGGTTTATCCGTCGTTGCCGGTTGTGTCCGGCTTGAAATCTGGTTCGCGCACCGCTGCGTCCGGCACGGCCTTGTCGGCACCGATACCGGCGGCGGCCTCTGTCGCGGCGGGGGCCTGCATCGGCGGTGCCTCAACCGCGGGCTCTTCTGCGGTCGTATCCTCCGCAGGGGCATCGGAGGTGGCTTCTGCCGTGCCGACCTCCTGATCCTTGCTGTCGTCCTGCTTCTGGCCCTCGTCCTGTGCTTTTTCGCCGTCTTTCGGAGTGTCGTCTTCGGCTTCTTCCGGCGTGGCGTCCTCCTTGGCGGTCTCGGCGCTTCCCGCGTCGGCACCCTGCGTGGCGACGACGGCCTCGGCGGGCGGGCCGATCAGCTTGAATTCGATGCGGCGGTTGGCCTCGCGGCCTTCGTCGGTATCGTTTTCGGCGATGGGCTGCTCTTCGCCGTAACCCTTCACCGAGTAGCTGGCGACGGGCACGAGACGGGTGCGCAGCGCGTCAAGTACGGCCTGCGCGCGCTTCTGCGACAGCTGCTGGTTCATCGACTCGCGCCCCTGGCTGTCGGTGTGGCCGCCGATCTCCAGCGGGATGTCACCGCATTTCTTCAGAAGGTCCGCGAGGTCGTTGAGAATGTCGCGCGCTGAGCCATCGAGCGTGGCTGAGCCGGGTTCGAAGCTGAGCTTGCGGCTGCCGACAGTTTCCACGATCAGTTGCTCGCATTCCTGCGGGGAGGGCAGGCCCAGCGTGGGGTCAAGGCGTTCGATATAGGTCACGTCGATGTCGAAGGTTGCCTGTTCGCCGAGCTTTCCGGCCAGCAGGGCGGCGATCTGTGCGTTGGCCTCCACATTGCCGGTCTGGCCGGTCACGGTGACGCGGTCGGGGGTGACGGCGACGGTGCCGTTAGCCAGCATCGACAGCGCCTCAAGCCCGGCGAGGGTACGGACGGACCAGTCGGCGGGCAGGTTTTCGACCACGCGGGCGGCGGTATAAACCTGACCGGAACCAAAGCGGGCCTTGGCATAGCTGTCGGCAGTCTGGCGCGCGATCTCCGACGCAAGACGGCCGCGCAGCTGTACACGGCCCTCGGGGGACAGCGTGGCGGTGAAGTCGGGCGGACCCTCCGCGGCTTGCTCCGGCGGCTTCGGCAGCACAGCGTGCAGGGCGAAGACATCCGGCAGGGTCGATTCCAGTTCGCCCACCACGCGGTCAAAGGCGTCCTGCGCGGTGCCTTCGACAGCCACGAGGGTGACATCGGCATTGGAAAACGTGATGGAGCCGCCACCGATTTCCTTGAGCTTCGAAATGCCCAGTTCGACGGCATCGGCCCAGCGGCGCGAGGGCACGCCAAGGCCGAGTGTGCAGATGGCCTTTGCTTCCAGCCCGGCACGGGCGGCGGCGCGCAGGATGCGGGCGCGGCTCTCCTCGGTATCGGCGGAGCAGGCGTCGAAGCGGGCACCGTTCTCGTCGATCAGGAAGCGCAGGGTGAAGGGTGTGATGACCGGGCGCGGCGCGGTCAGTTCCAGTGCCAGCCGCAGGGCGGCGGGCTTGCGGCGGGTGAGGGTGGTTTCCAGCCGGGTGCGGGCTTCCGCGCTTTCGGTCATGGCCTTGATGTCGACCCGGTCGGCAGCGACAGAGACCTTCGAACGCGGCAGGTCGCGCAGGGCGGAGGTTGCGTAGCGCAACGCGTCCTCCCAGCCGTCGGGAACGGGGAAATCGGCGGTCTCCAGCAGGTCGGAAACCTCGTCCTGCCCGGCGATGGCCTGAAAGCTTTCGACCAGCGCGGTGCGGTCGGTGGCGGCGGGGATCAGTCCGATGACCGAGATGCCCGCGTCGTTTCGGAGGATCTCCACCGAGAAGCGCGGCGCGGCCATGTCCTCGGGTTCTTCGACCAGCATCTGGTCGATCACGCGGGAGGCGTCGACCACGCGCCCGGCTGCCGACAGTGCCTGAAAGCGCGCGGCTTCGTCCGGTGCCGTGCCTATGAGGAAGACCTGCAGCCCGTTGGTATCGACCTCGGCCCAGGTCAGCCCCTCGGCGTCGAGTTCGTTCAGCACCCCCGACTGCGACGCGGTCTCGACCAGTGTCGCCGAGAAGTTGGCCGCGAGGAGGCTGGCGCCACCCGCCGCGGCGAAGGTTCCGGCGATGAGGGCAAGCGTGGACAGTCGCATGAAGGGCTTCGTTCCAGGTTCCGGGTTATGGTCTGATACGCGTCAAGGGGGGACGGCGCAATCAGGCGATTATGGCGGCGGCGAAAAACAGCACGGGCAGGAGGCCCGCGTCGCGGTTCGCGCGAAAGAGCTGTAGCAGCCGTTGGTTGTCATCCAGTTTCAGGCGCCGCAGTTGCCAGAGCATGTGCCAGCCCATCGCCCAGGGCGCGAGGATCAGCAGCGCGAGTTTCAGCGGTTCGCCCGCAGGGGCGGCATAGATGGCGGCGGCGCCCATCAGGGTAACGGTAGCCACGAGGAACAGCGCCAGCCAGCGCGGCGAGTCCTCGCCGAACAGGCGGGCGGTGGATTTCACGCCGATGAGCGCGTCGTCCTCGGTGTCTTGATGGGCATAGATGGTGTCGTAGAACAGCGTCCAGGCCATGCCCGCAACATAAAGCAGTACGGCGGGTAGTTCGAGCCGCCCGGTGTGAGCCGTCCATGCCAGCAGCGCGCCCCAGTTGAACGCGATGCCGAGGAATATCTGGGGCCACCATGTGAAACGCTTGGCAAAGGGGTAAATCGCCACGGGGGCGAGAGAAAGCACGCCGAGCGCGATGGCGGCGGGCGGGAAGGTGACGAGGATGGCAAAGGCCACAAGGCTTTGCGTCACGGCCCAGGCGAGGGCCTGTCTGGCCGTCACTTGCCCCGATGGGATGGGCCGTGAAGCGGTGCGCGCCACGCGTCCGTCGATGTGGCGGTCGGTAATGTCGTTCCATGTGCAGCCCGCGCCACGCATGAGAAAGGCACCGATGCCGCAGCCCGCAAAGATCCAGGCGTCGAACCAAGAGGGGTCGCCATGCGCCACCATCGCCAGCGTCAGCCCCCACCAGCAGGGCAGCAGCAGGAGCCAGGTGCCGATCGGGCGGTCGGCGCGGGACAGGCGCAGGTAGGGGCGGGTCCAGCGGGGCGCGAGGGTGTCGACCCAGTTGCCCTTCACTGCGTCGGAAACTTGTCCCGCGGTGTCTGGCGTCTGTTGCGTGCCGGTCATATGTTCCGCCTCATGGATCAGGAAAAGCCAAAAGTTCGCCTGTTTGTAGACCAGCCCTTGGACGAGGAACAGGCCGTGAGTCTGTCAAGGGAGCAGGCGCATTACCTCTTTGGCGTGATGCGGCTGGGGCCGGGAGCAAATGTGGCGCTGTTCAACGGGCGCGACGGGGAGTGGCGCGCGGAGGTCGCGGAGGCTGGAAAACGCGGCGGCGTGCTGGTCTGTCGCGCCCGGAGCGCGCCGCAGGGCGAACCGCCGGACCTCTGGCTGATGTTCGCCCCGGTGAAGAAGGCGCGGACCGATTTCATCGTCGAAAAGGCGGTGGAGATGGGCGTGCGCCGGGTGCTTCCGGTTCACACGGATTTTACCAACGCCGAACGCTGGCGGCAGGACAGGCAGGAGGCCCATGCGATTGAGGCGGCGGAGCAATGCGGTGGCACCTTCGTGCCGGAGATCTGCGCTATGGCAAAGTTCGACCGCGTGCTGGCGGATTGGGACCCTTCGCGCCGCATCCTGTTTTGCGATGAAAGCGCCGTGGGGGCCAGGGTGTCGCTCGACGGGCTGGAGCCCGGACCATGGGCGGTGCTGGTCGGGCCTGAGGGCGGGTTTTCGGATTCGGAACGTGCGCGCTTGCGAGGCATGGACTGCGCGCGGGCCATCAGCCTGGGGCCGCGCATCCTGCGGGCGGAAACGGCGGCGGTGGCGGCGCTGACGCTCTGGCAGGTGGCCGCCGGCGATTGGCGGTGAAGAAAGTGAACGGGACCGCCGGGGCGGGCCCCGGACAAAGGGAGAGACAGGGATGATCCGCAAGGCAGGAATGCAGGATGCAGGGGCAATCGCGGCCTTTCTGGAGGGGCGCATCGAGACTTCGATGTTCCTGCTGGGCAACCTCGAGGAACACGGCACCGACAATCGCGATCACCCCTACGGCACGGCCTTTTTCCTGCGGGAAACGGGGGAGGGGATCACCGGCGTCTTTGGCGCGACAAACGGCGGTTCCCTCATGTGCCAGCTGCCGGGACTGAGTACGACAGAGGCACAGACCTATGCGCACCTGCTAAAGGGCTATTCGATGCAGGCGATCACTGGCGAGGCGGGGCAGGTCGCGGTGCTGATCGACGCCCTGCCGGTGCCGGAGGACGCGTGGCGCTTGAACCAGGTCCAGCCGCTCTACCGGCGACGACTGGCGGGGCTGGTGTCGCATGACACCACGCGGCTGGTGGCGCCGGGCGACGTGGACCGGCTGACGGATTGGTTCGCGCGCTATCTGGAAGAGACGCAGACGGCACCTCCGGGGGATGTGACCGACGCGGCGCAGCAGAGGGCGGAGGCTTCGGTCGGCGCACCTCACATCAGGCTGCTGGTCGAGGGGGGTGAACCCACGGCCATGGCGGCGATGAACGCGCAGGCGGGCACGGCGTTGCAAGTCGGTGGCGTTTTTGTCCCGCCGGAACTGCGTGGCATGGGGCGCGGCGGCCGGGTGGTGGCGGCACTTCTGGCCGAGGCGGCGTCGAACGGGGCTGAACTGGCGATCCTCTTTGCGGCCTCGCCACAGGCGGCGCAGGTCTATGAACGCATCGGTTTCGAGCGGTGCGGCGACTATCGTGTGGCGGTGCTGAACCGGCCCGTCACGCTGGAGAACGCGACGTGATCCGACCGGAGGTCCGTGCGGGACTGCGCCGCTGGCAGGAGGTGCTGGCGGGGGCGGGCGTCGTGGGCCTCGGGCTATACTGGGCTTTCTTTTCAGGCGGTCTCTTGCATTGGATCGGCTGGGGCGTGGCGGGCCTTGGCGTGCTATGGGTCTTTGCCGGGGTGCAGCGAGCGCGGTTCGCCGTGGGCGAGGACGGCCCCGGCGTCGTGCAGGTGGTAGAGCGGCGCATCAGCTATTTCGGCCCCAGCGAGGGCGGCATCCTCGACCTCGAGGCACTGGGATCGCTGGTCCTTGACCCCGGATCGGAGCCGCCCGCATGGGTGCTGCGCGCTCCCGGACACGATCCGCTGCGCATCCCGCTGACCGCCAAGGGGGCGGATCAACTGTTCGACGCCTTTGCCAGCCTGCCCGGCATCCGCACCGAGCACATGCTGCGTCACATGGAAACCCTGGCCCCCGGTCCGGTCGTGATCTGGCGCAGGGGACCTGCGCGCGAGGCAGCCATTCGGTTGCATTGACACTCTGGAATATTGCCGACAGGACGTTACCTGACGACGACACCAAACGCAGCGGGAGCGCTCACATGTCCATTCCTCAGTCCGGCGGCGGGCCGATCGAGCGCCACGAGCAACTGGTCGAATACATGGCCTCGGGGTGCAAGCCGCACGACGACTGGCGGATCGGCACCGAGCACGAGAAGTTCGGTTACTGCAAGGACACGCTGAAGCCGCTGCCCTATGACGGGGATCGCTCCATCCGTGCTGTACTGGAGGGGCTGCGCGACCGATGGGGCTGGACGGAGGTGCGTGAGGCCGGCAAGCTGATTGGCCTGACCAAGGACGGTGCCAACGTGAGCCTTGAACCCGGCGGCGCGCTGGAACTGTCCGGTGCCCCGCTGGAAACGATCCACCAGACCTGCGACGAGGTGAACGAACACCTGCGCGAGGTGAAGGATGTCTCGGACGAGATCGGCGTGGGCTTCATCGGGCTGGGTGCTGCGCCGATCTGGACGCATGCCGAGATGCCGCTGATGCCCAAGGGCCGGTACAAGCTGATGGACGCCTACATGCCCACAGTCGGCACCACGGGGCGCGAGATGATGCGACGGACCTGCACCGTGCAGGTCAACCTCGACTTCGCCTCCGAGGCCGACATGGTGCAGAAGCTGCGCGTGGCGCTGGCTCTGTCGCCGGTGGCCACGGCGCTCTTTGCCAACTCGCCCTTCTTCGAGGGCAAGCCGCTCGATGTGAAGTCGAAGCGCATGCAGATCTGGGAGACGCTCGACGATTCGCGCACGGGAATGCTGCCGTTCGTGTTCGAGGAGGGCTTTGGCTTCGAACGCTACGCGGAATACGCGCTGGATGTGCCGATGTACTTTGTCTACCGCGACGGCCAATACATCGACGCGCTGGGCCAGTCGTTCCGCGATTTCCTGGAGGGCAGGCTGCCCGCGCTTCCCGGCGAAAAGCCGACGCTGTCCGATTGGGCCGACCACCTGACGACGGCCTTCCCGGACGCGCGGGTGAAGAAGTATATCGAGATGCGCGGCGCGGACGGCGGGCCGTGGCGCAGGCTTTGCGCGCTGCCGGGCTTCTGGGTCGGGCTGATGTACGATCAGGGTGCGCTGGACGCGGCATGGGATCTGGTAAAGGGCTGGGATGCGGAAACCCGCGAGGCGCTGCGCCACGCAGCGACGCGGCAGGCGCTGCAGGCCGTAGTGGGCGACATCAGGATGCACGACCTCGCGCGCGAGGTTCTGGAGATCGCCGAAGCGGGCCTGAAGGCGCGCGCCATGCCTGGCGCGGGCGGGCTGGTGCCGGACGAGACGCATTTCCTGAACGCGCTGAAAGAGAGCGTGGAGTCGGGGAAAGTGCCGTCGGACGAGCTGCTGGAGCATTACCACGGCGTTTGGAACGGCGATCTGACGAAGATCTACGGCGCCTATTCCTACTGAGGGTGCTCGGGCCGGGCGGCCGGAAACACTCCGGCGCGTTGCCTGCCTGTCCAGGGACGTTGCGGCGGTAGTATTCGCTGACCTTTGCTTTCGCGCGGCGTCTATCTCGGGCGCCTGCGCCATTCCCGCGATCTGCAGGACGGCTCAGCCCAGTATGGGGTCGTTCTTTTCCCAGGCGGGTTGTAGAGGTTTCGCGTTCAGGGTGTCGGACCGGGGCGCGCGGTTGCGGGAGCGGACCAGGGCGGTGAACGGCAGGCGCCTATGAACCTGTCCATGGGAAAGCGCCGATCACGGCAGGAAACAGGCGCCGTCAGGAATTCCTGACGGCGCCCATGGTGACCTGCCCGTGCCTTGTGACCTGCCCGTGCCTTGTGACCTGCTTGCGCTTTGAGGGCGCCGCCGGTTCAGTAGCCCAGAGCGCAACCGTCCTTTCGGGGGTCGGAGGCGCCTTCTAGCACGCCCGAACCATGGATCACGATCGCCTGTGCGCCGCCGATCGGAGTCTCCGGCGTCTCGACCGCGTGACCGCGCTCGGCCAGTTCCGCCGCGACCTCGGGGGCGTAACCACGCTCAAGCTGGAGCGTCGCACCTTCGGCAAAGCTGCGCGGAGCGTCGAGCGCGGTCTGAGGGTCCATGCCGAAATCGGTCATGTTGGACAGCACACGTGCATGCCCGTTGGGCTGGTACTGCCCGCCCATCACCCCGAACGGCATGGTGACCCGGCCGCCGTCGCGGACCATGGCCGGGATGATGGTGTGCATCGGCCGCTTGCCTCCGGCCATCTCGTTGGCGTGGCCTTCCGTCAGGCTGAACCCGGCACCGCGGTTCTGGAACAGAATGCCGAAACGATCAGAGGCAAGCCCGGAGCCGAAGCCGTGGAAGATCGAGTAAATCAGCGACACCGCCATACGGTCGCGGTCCACGACCGTGAGGTAAATGGTGTCCTTGTGCACGGCCTCGGAAAGGCTGGTGGCCGAAGGCATGGCGCGTTTCATGTCGATGAGCGCGGCCATCTTTGCCGCCGTTTCGGGGGACCGCAGATGGTCGAGCCGGGTCATATGCTCCGGGTCGGACAGGAAACGGTTGCGCGCGTCATAGGCGAGCTTGGCTGCCTCGGCCTCCACATGGGCGCGGTCGGCGCCAAATGGGTCCATGTTGGCGATGTCGAAATGCGACAGGATATTCAGCATCAGGTGCGCCGTGATGCCCTGACCGTTCGGCGGATGCTCCAGCAGTTCGCGGCCCTTGTACTGGCCCGACAGCGGTTCTCCGAAGCTGGTCTGCGTCGTGGCGAAATCTTCCAGGCTGTGGCGCCCGCCAAGGGCGTTGAGGCTCGCGACCATGTCCTCGGCCACTTCGCCTTCGTAAAACCCCTTGCGGCCGTCACGCGCGACGCGGCGCAGCACCTCGGCCTGGCCGGGCAGGGCAAGGCTGTCGCCCACCTTCGGCGCGCGGCCCCATGGCAGGAAATGGTCGCGGGCGCGGCCCTGCAGCACGTCGTGCTTTTGCGCGTAGTCGAAAGCGACGCGGGCCGCGACGGGGATGCCGTCCTCCATGTACTGGATCGCGGGGGCAAGGCTGTCGGCGAGGCCAAGCTTCCCCCAGCGGTCGGACATGGCGCAGAAGGCATCAACGGCACCGGGCACGGTGACGGCGTGGGCGCTGTCGAGTGGTACCGTGGCGTGGCCCTCTGCCCGGAGGTCAGCGGCATTGTGCGCGGCGGGGGCGCGGCCGGAGCCGTTGACGGCGTGGACCTCCTCGCTGCCGGCAGGCGAAACCAGCGCAAAACAATCTCCGCCGATGCCGGTCATTGCGGGCTCGGCGCAGCCAAGGATCACCGCGCCCGCGATGGCGGCGTCCATGGCATTGCCGCCGCGGCGCAGGATGTCGATAGCCGCGCTGGCGGCGAGCGGATGTGACGTGGCGCAGAGTCCGTTGGTCGCCAGAACGGCCGAGCGGCCGGGTATGTGAAAGTCGCGCATTGTGTCCTCCCTGTCGCGGCGCAGGATGGCGGCGCTCGACGTCGGCGTCAATGCGATGCGCCAATGCGCCGCGATGCGACGCATGGTCGGGAAATTGTCCGGCGATGTTGCGAGTTTAGGCGCGCATGGAGACCTCGGCGCCGGGCACTGGGTGGGGGCTGAAAGTCGCCCGGCCCCGAGGTGAAGCCTATGCAGCTACAAGTCCGGTTATCGTTTCCGAACGGGGCGGGAATATGGAGCGGCTCGGGTCATTTGTAGGCGCCCGTGCGGTCCATTTGTGGGCGGCCATGCCGCGCACCCGGCCAAAGACGAAAAGACCCGCCGAAGCGGGCCATGGCGTGTTCGTTGTGGGGGCTGGGGGGAGGGGTTGGAGACCTCGGCGCCGGGCACTGGGTGGGGGCTGAAAGTCGCCCGGCACCGAGGTGAAGCTTTTGCAGCTACAGCCTCGTTTATCAGGTGCGAAGCGGGCGGGAATAAGGTCGCAGCGGGGAGTTTTGGAGGCCGCGATGCGGGCGAGGATGGGGGCGAACCTGACCGCGAGGCCCTAACGGGAAAAACGCCCCGGAGGGCGTGCACGTCAGGGTGAAGTCCCTCGGCGCCGGGCACTGGGTGGGGGCTGAAAGTCGCCCGTCGCCGAGGGGAAGCTTGTGCAGCTACAAGACCGAGATTGCCCTTTGAATCGGGCCGGATTGGGACCGGGGTACGGTCATTTCCGGGCCTGTCGGCGCGCGCGCTCCGCGTCGGTCATACCGGCGGCAGGATCGGCAAGGGGGATGTCCAGCTCAAGGTGATTGCACCCGTCGCGGCGATGGTAGTCGATACGGCGCGCAAAGCCGCGGATAAGCTGCCAGCCGAAACCGCCTTCTGGCAGGTCGGCGCGGGGCACATCGAGATCGGCGGTGGGTGATGGCGGCAACATGCCCCCCGGCATGGCATGACCGTTGTCCCGGAAACTGGCACAAAGGCCTGCGGGGCGAAAGTCGAGGCGGAGCGTGATCTCCCCGCCCAAATGGTTCTCGAATGCGTGTTCCACGATGTTGTTGAGGACTTCTGCGACGACGATTTCCCAATGCGGGGCTCGCGCCGTTCCGTCCTGAACCAGGTGCTGACGGATTTCGAGCAGCGCAGCGGTCACTGCATCAGGCACGGCAGCAACTGTGCCGTGGATCGAAAAGACGTCGCCCTCCAGTCGTTCCGCGATCATCTGGACGCCCCCCGCGGCGCTTCCGTCAGTCAGACCCCTGCGGAGGCCCCGATGGCCCCGATGGCCCCGATAGCGAAGCCTGCCGGTATTATGCCCTGCGGCTGCTTGGCCACGCCCTGTGTCAGACTGGCGCGCGATCCCGTTAGGGATTGCCCGCTTGCCCCGCCTGGCGTCTCCGGCGCGTTGGACACGGCGGCGGTCATGCCTCCAGCGCCGTGCCGGCGGAGGGATGGATGACAAAGATCGAATCCATCCGCGTCATGCGAAACACCTTGTCGACGGCGGCGGTAAGTCCGGCAAGCTCCAGCTTGATCCCCGGCGGCATCAGCTTCATCGCGGCAACGATGGCCCCGAGACCGGAGGAGTCGATGAAATCGACCTCCTCGAGGTCGAGGATCACGCGACCTGTTGCACCACCGAGCGCCTCGCGCATACGGTCCTTGAAATGGATGGCGACGGCGGCATCGATCCGATCCGCCTCGACACGGACAATGTCGATGTCGCCTTCCTTGCGGGTGTTCAGTAGCATGCGGTGCCTCGTTACCAATGGGTCGTGACCAGTGCGGGCCGGGGCGGGTTTGTCGGACAAACATTCCTGGTCACGGATACCGCGCCGCTCATCCCTCGGATCGCCACGGGAGGCTAGACGCTAATCCTTACCATTCGGTATGCAGGGCACATGGCTTTTGCGGGAGAGAGAACATGAAGGACGTGGTGATCACCGGGGCGGCGCGCACGCCGATGGGCGGCTTTCAGGGCGTCTTCGAGGACGTTCCTGCGGCGACGCTCGGCGGCGCGGCGATCCGGGCGGCGCTGGCAGAGGCCGCACCCGCTCAGGTGGACGAACTGCTGATGGGCTGCGTGCTGCCCGCAGGGCAGGGGCAGGCACCGGCGCGGCAGGCGGGCTTTGCCGCCGGTCTGGGAGAGGACGTTCCTGCCACAACGCTGAACAAGATGTGCGGTTCGGGGATGAAGGCGGCGATGATGGCCTGGGACCGGCTGGCACTGGGCCAGGCGGCCTGCATCGTGGCCGGTGGCATGGAGTCCATGTCGCAAGCGCCCTATCTGCTGCCCAAGATGCGTGGCGGCGCGCGAATCGGCCACAGTCAGGTTGTCGATCACATGTTTCTTGACGGACTTGAGGACGCATATGATCGGGGCCGCCTGATGGGCACCTTTGCAGAAGATTGCGCGGAGGCCTTCCAGTTCACCCGCGAGGCGCAGGACCAGTACGCGCTGGCTTCGCTGTCGAACGCGCTCGACGCGGAACGCTCAGACGCCTTCGACAACGAAATCGTTCCCGTCACGCTGCACACGCGGCACGGCGAAGAGATCATCACCCGCGACGAACAGCCCGGCAAGGCCCGGCCCGAAAAGATCCCGATGCTGAAACCGGCCTTTCGCAAGGGCGGCACGGTGACCGCGGCGAATTCCTCGTCGATCAGCGACGGCGCGGCGGCGCTGGTGATGACCACGCTTGACGTGGCGGTCGCTGCGGGCAGCACGCCCCGCGCCCGCATCCTCGGCCACGCCAGCCACGCGCAGGCGCCAAGGGATTTCCCCACGGCCCCGGTCCCGGCCGCGAGAAAGCTGCTGGAACGGATCGGCTGGAAGAAGGGCGACGTCGACCTCTGGGAGGTGAACGAAGCCTTTGCCGTGGTGCCGATGGCGTTCATGAAGGAAATGGGCCTTCCCCGCGACATCGTGAACGTGAACGGCGGCGCCTGCGCTCTGGGCCACCCCATCGGCGCGTCCGGTGCGCGGATTATCGTCACGCTTCTGAACGCGCTGGAAAAACGTGGGCTGAAGCGCGGTGTCGCGGCCATCTGCATTGGCGGCGGCGAAGGCACGGCCCTCGCCATCGAACGCCTCTGACGCCGCAGCGGGAGGGGTGCGCTTCTCCTTCTTCTTTGGTTCGAAAATACCTCGGGGAGCGCGAGGGGCTGGCCCCTCGCCTTGACCCGTGGCAGAAGCAGCCCCATGAAAATCGATTACGACACCCTCACAAAGACCGTTGCCGCCCTGACCGAGGGCGAGACGGATTCCGTCGCCCTCATGGCGACCCTCGCCTGCGAGGTACAGCACGCCGACGACCGTTTTCACTGGACCGGCTTCTACCGCGTGACCGCACCGGAGCTTCTGAAGATCGGCCCCTATCAGGGTGGGCACGGCTGCCTCGTGATCCCCTTTGCACGGGGCGTCTGCGGCGCCTGTGCGCGCACCGGTGCAGCGCAGCGCGTCGCGGATGTGGAAGCCTTCACCGATCATATCGCCTGCTCCAGTTCGACCCGGTCGGAACTTGTTCTGCCGGTGCGTGACGGGCAGGGGCGGTTGCTTGGTGTCTTCGACATCGACAGTGATTTCCCGGACGCGTTCACCGAAGAGGACGAAGCGCGGTTGCAGGCGATCCTCGACGCGGTCTTCCGCCACGCCGCCTGATACCTGTCGGACCCGGCCAGCGTGCGGTCTGGCCGCCGTGAGGCGGGCGACTTCGGCTTGAAGTCCGGGGTCTTCCGTCCAGATATGCCCCGGAGGGGCGGCAATGGCGCGGCGCCGAGGCTTGGAAAGGATGTCCCGATGACAGCGATCACCCTGCTTGACGGCGGTATGGGGCAGGAACTGCTCCGGCGCGCGGGCGACCGGCCAACGCCGCTCTGGGCCACGCAGGTGATGGTGGATCATCCCGGGCTGGTGGGGCAGGTCCACACCGATTATTTCGCGGCCGGAGCCACGGTGGCCATGACCAACACCTATGCGTTACATCGCGACCGGTTGGTGAAGGCGGGGATGGAGGATCAGTTTCCGGCGCTTCTGCGGGCGGCCCTGGCCGAAGCAGAAAGCGCCCGCGACGCCCATGGCTGCGGGCGGATCGCGGGCAGCATCGGGCCACTCGGCGCCTCCTACCGCCCCGACATCCACCCGCCCCACGCGGAGGCGGTCCCGCTTTATGCGGAGGTGGCGGGAATGCTGGCGCCCGGCTGCGATCTCCTGATCTGCGAAACGGTCGCCTCGCTGAACCATGCCCGCGCGGTGCTCGAAGGCGCGCGGGGCATGGGCCTGCCTGTCTGGCTTGCTGTGACTGTGGACGACGAGGACGGCACGCGCCTGCGCTCCGGCGAGCCGGTGTCGGAGGTGGGTCCCATCGCCCGCGACGGTGCGGCGGCGCTGCTGGCCAATTGTGCGGCGCCGGAGGCGATGCCTGCCGCCTTGGCCCATCTGGCGAAGGCGGGGTTGCCTTTCGGTGCCTACGCCAATGCTTTCACCATGATCACCAAGGATTTCCTGAAGGACAGCCCCACTGTCGATGCCCTGACCCGCCGCCGGGACATGGGGCCGGAGATCTACGCCGACCACGTCATGCGCTGGCTGGACTGCGGCGCGACCATCGTCGGTGGCTGCTGCGAAACCGGTCCTTTGCATATTGCCGAGATCGCGCGCCGCTTGCGCGAAGTCGGGCACAAGATCGTCTGACACGCTGGCTCTTTTTCGCGGGCGCGCGCCCCCGCGGCGCGTTGGAGGATTCTGCCCCCTTGGGGCCTGCGGCGGCTCCCCCTGAGGTATCGTGAGAGTCAAAGAAGGCGGCTGGGATGCTGCCTGTGCCCCATCGCCGCCTGAGGGCTGCGCGCATGGGGCCTACGGGACTGCAGCAATCCGTCGCGGAATTGGGCTTGCACTCGCGGAATCGGGGGCGTGCCGTGGCGGGATTGCCGCGCTCCCGGGGGGGGGGGCGGGCATTGCCGTGGTCCCGGCATTCGCCGGAGAAGCACGCGTCGAATGTCACTCCGCCGCGGTCGATGGCGGTGCCAACCATCGGACACTGGCCTGCGGGGCCGAAAAACGCTGTCTGGGCTGCGGCGGTCACCCCGCAGGACAGGTTTGCCAGCGTCAGGGAGACGGGTCAGCGCGCGGCGATCCAGACCGTGGTGCGGGTGTTGGTGTCTGCGTGGGATCGCGCGCACTTTTCGCAAAGGGCTGTGGCGCGTGATATGTTTTGGCCCCGTCGGCCTGCCGCGGCAAAACCCGCTTGCACCGCACGGGCCACGCGGTAGGGAGGGGCATGAGCACCTACGATCCGCCGAAAGGCGACATCCCGATCCTGCACGAGGACAGCGACCTCTTGGTCGTCGACAAGCCCGCCGGCCTGCTGTCGGTTCCCGGCAAGGGTGAGGATCTGGCGGACTGCCTGCTGACGCGCCTCGAAACCGCCTTTCCGACCGTGCGGCTGGTGCATCGACTGGATCGGGATACTTCCGGCGTGATGGTCTTTGCCCTGACGGCCCATGCGCAGCGTGACCTCGGTGCCCAGTTCGAGGCGCGGAAGACGAGGAAGATCTACGTGGCTCGCGTCGCCGGGCGGCTCACGCCGAAGGCCGGAGACGTCGACCTGCCGCTGATTGTGGACTGGCCGAACCGGCCTCGGCAGATGGTCAGCCTGGAAACGGGCAAGCCCGCGCTGACGGGCTACAAGGTGCTGAGGACCTCCGACGAAGAAAGCCGTGTCCGACTGTTCCCGCATACCGGGCGGACGCACCAGCTGCGGGTCCACATGCTGGCGCTGGGGCACCCGATCCTCGGCGACGAGCTGTATGCGCCCGAGACCGCGGCGCAATTTCCGCGCATGATGCTGCACGCCGAAGAGCTGCGGGTGAACCACCCCGAAAGCGGGCGCGGCATGAGTTTCCGCGCCAGGACGCCGTTCTGACGGACTGTCGCAAGGCTGTCATGTGCCCCCGATAGTTGCCAGACTTCGGTTTCCCGGCGTATCCGGGGAGGGAGATGAGGGGGACGAGATGATCGACGAAAACGCGCCGCTGGGTATTTTCGAGCGTTGGCTGACGCTTTGGGTAGCGCTGGCCATGGTGGTGGGCATCGCCGGCGGGCTTGTTGCGCCGGGACTGGTGCAGGGTATCGCGCGGGCGGAGATCGCGTCGATTAACCTCGTCGTCGCGGTGCTGATCTGGGCCATGGTCTACCCGATGATGGTGGGCGTTGATTTCGGAGCGGTGGCGGGCGTGGCGCGGCAGCCCAGGGGACTGCTGGTCACGCTGACAGTGAACTGGCTGGTGAAGCCCTTCACCATGGCGGCGCTGGCGGTGCTGTTCTTCGACCACGTCTTTGCACCGTTCATCGCGCCCGAGGACGCGGCACAATACACCGCCGGGTTGATCCTGCTGGGAGCGGCGCCCTGCACGGCGATGGTCTTCGTCTGGTCGCAGCTGACGCGCGGCGATGCTACCTACACGCTGGTCCAGGTCTCGGTGAACGACATCATCATGGTTTTCGCCTTCGCCCCCATCGTGGCTTTTCTGCTGGGCGTGACAGAGATCGCGGTGCCTTGGGCAACGCTGGTTCTGGCGACGGTTCTCTATGTCGTCCTGCCGCTGCTGGCGGGGCTGATGACACGGCGGGTGCTGGGGACCGACGCCCGGATCGAGGCCTTCACCGCGCGGGTCAAACCCTTCTCGGTGATCGGGTTGATCGCCACTGTCGCGATCCTGTTCGGCTTGCAAGGTGAGGTGATTCTCGCAAGACCGGCGGTGATCGCTCTGATCGCGGTGCCGATCCTGATTCAGGGCTACGGCATCTTTGCGCTGGCCTATGGCGCGGCATGGGCGCTGAACGTGCCGCACCGCATCGCAGCGCCCTGCGCCATGATCGGCACGTCGAACTTTTTCGAACTCGCCGTGGCTGTGGCCATCTCGCTTTTCGGTCTGCACTCCGGTGCAGCGCTGGCGACAGTGGTTGGTGTCCTCGTCGAGGTCCCCGTCATGCTGTCGCTGGTAGCCTTCGCCAACCGCACGCGTGGCCGCTTCGCCTGAAGGGGTCAAATAACGGTAGAAGCAGGACTCGGGGTCCTGCTTCTTTGGTTTGAAAATACCGCGTGGGTATGGGGGCCGCGCCCCCATACGCGCCACAGGCGCGTCGGTCGCCTGACGCAGTCAGGCGAAACCGTTCACTCCGCCGACCAGCCGGAGATCGCCTTGACCTCGACGAAGTCGTGGATGCCCCAGGCGCCGCCTTCGCGACCGTTACCAGAGGCCTTCACGCCGCCAAAGGGCGCGCCCGGCCCGCGCGACTTGCCGTTCATTTCCACCATGCCGGACCGCAGCTGCCGCGCCAGTCGGTGACGGCGCTCCGTGTCCGACGACTGCACGTAATTGGTCAGGCCGTAGACCGTATCATTGGCCATGGCGACGGCCTCTTCCTCGGTCTCGAATTTGAGGATCGACAG
This sequence comes from Sagittula salina, assembly GCF_017813235.1. GTDB lineage: Bacteria > Pseudomonadota > Alphaproteobacteria > Rhodobacterales > Rhodobacteraceae > Sagittula > Sagittula salina. The sequence goes on along the minus strand of NZ_JAGISH010000001.1, from coordinate 728,769 downwards.
CACCGGGCCAAAGATCTCCTCACGCGCGATGGTCATCTCCGGCGTCACGTCGGCAAAGACGGTGGGGCGTACGTAGAAACCCTTGTTCAGGCCCTCTGGGCGGCCGACTCCCCCGGCAACCAGCCGCGCGCCCTCGTCGATACCCTTCTGGATCAGATCCTGGATCTTGGTCCACTGGGTCTCGTTCACCACCGGGCCTATGTGGCGGCCTTCCTGGGAGGCAGGGCCAACAGTGACCTTGGAGGCGACATTGGCGGCCTCTTCGACGGCGGCGTCGTAGCGCCCCGCCTGAACCATCATCCGCGAGGGCGCGTTGCAGGACTGGCCGGAGTTGTTCATCATGTGCAGCACGCCGCGCTTCACTGCCTTTTCGTCGGCGTCTTCGAAGATCAGATTGGCGCCCTTGCCGCCCAGTTCGAGGTGCACGCGCTTCAGCGTGTCGGCGGCGGCCTTGGAGATCGCGATGCCCGCGCGGGTGGAGCCGGTGAAGCTCACCATATCCACGTCCTTATGCGAAGACAGCTGCGTGCCCACGCCCGCGCCGTCGCCATTGACGAGGTTGAAAACGCCCTTCGGAAGGTCCGCGGCATCCATCACCTCGGCAAAGATCATGGCGTCGATGGGGCTCTCCTCCGACGGCTTCAGCACCATCGTGTTCCCCGCCACCAGTGCCGCGCCGACCTTCAGCGTGATCTGGTTCATCGGCCAGTTCCACGGCGTGATGAGCGCGCAGACGCCCACCGCCTCGTGGCGGATCATCGTGTCGGGATGCTCGTCGGACAGCGGCTTTTCCCACTCGAAGGCTTTTGCCGCGGCAATGAAGTTCTTCAGGTGTCCGAGGCCCGCGCCGAACTGCGAGGTCCGCGCCAGTTCGATCGGCGCGCCCATCTCCATGGACATGGCCTGGGCCAGATCTTCTGAACGCTTCCTGTACTCGGCGTAGACCCGTTCCAGGGCCGCGAGGCGTTCTTCGGGCGGGGTGGCCATCCAGCCGGGCAGGGCGGCGCGGGCGGCTGCCACGGCGCGGTCGGTGTCGGCCTGACCGCCCAGCGAGATCACCGCGCAGGGGTCCTCCGTCGAGGGGTCGATCACGTTGTGGTCGCGGGCCTCGGCGGGGTCGACCCATGCGCCATCGATGTAGAACTGGCGTTTCTCGAGCATTGCTGATCCTCCCGATCAATGATTAGGTCCGCCCATGAGGGGGGCCTCGTCCGTGCTTCGTTGCTGTTTTCCCGACCGGTCGGTCGGGTTATGGCGACACTCTGTCACTGGCCGGAAAGGGGTGCAAGCGGGGCCTTTACATATCAAAAATTGAATGTAACTAACTGGCATAAAGCAACTCCGATGACATCGGACAGGAAAGGAAGAGACATGGCACTGCGTATCAACGACGTGTTCCCGAATCTCCACGTCACCACTGACCTCGGCGCATTCGACCTGCACGACTGGCAGGGTGATGCCTGGGCGATCTTTTTCTCGCACCCGAAGGATTTCACCCCCGTCTGCACGACCGAATTCGGCGCCGTGGCGCAGTTGGCCGACGAGTGGGAAAAGCGCAACACCAAGGTCATGGGCATTTCCGTCGACGGCGTGGCGGAGCACAAGGACTGGAAAGGCGACATCGAGAAGACCGCCAACGCGAAGGCCGGTTTCCCGATCATCGCGGACGAGGACCTGGCCGTGGCCAAGGCGCTCGACATGCTGCCCGCCGATGCCTACCTGCCCGACGGCCGCACGCCCGCCGACAGCGCCACGGTGCGATCAGTCTTCATCGTGTCGCCGGACAAGAAGGTGCAGCTGATGATGACCTACCCGATGTCGGTCGGCCGCAACTTTGCCGAGGTGCTGCGCGCGCTCGACGGTCTGCAGCGCACTTGGCAGCAGCCGCTGGCTGTGCCTGCAAACTGGGAAGTCGGGCAGGACGTGATCGTGGCTCTGTCGCTCGACAACGATGCGGCCAAAGAGAAGTACGGCGATCTGGATATCAAGCTTCCCTACCTGCGTTACGCCAAGAACCCGGCGTAATCGGCTCCTTTGGACCGTTTGGCGGGCGTCCCTGCGGGGGCGCCCGTTTTCGCCTGCAACCTCCCTCCGGGTGCGCGTCTGCAATGCACTCCGGCAGGCTGCTCGGGCGGTGCGGTAGCTACTGGCGGACAAGACACCGCCCGACCGCCGCCGGTGGCACGACAAAACCGAAGGACCACCCTTTAATGGCAACCTCCAGATCCTCGTAAGAAAGCCGATGCACTGGGTCCTTGCGTCCCGGAGTTGGGGGCGCTGCTTGCAGTTTCCGGCAAAACTGTCCCTTATGCGCGCGAAAGGGATCAAGACATGCGTGAGCCGTTCCAAATTGGCAGTGAAACCGTGCGGCCCGGCGAACGCCGGACTATCGACATGCCGGTCTCCGTGCTGTCGGACCACACGCCGGTCACGCTGTCGGCGCATGTGGTGCATGGGCGCAAGCCAGGTCCGGTGATGTTCGTTTCGGCTGCAATCCACGGCGACGAGGTGATCGGAGTGGAAATTGTCCGCCGCCTGCTGCGCGCCGCGCCGGTCAGCCGGCTATCGGGTACTCTGATCGCGGTGCCGATCGTGAATTCCTTCGGCTTCCTGAACCAGTCGCGTTACCTTCCGGACCGGCGTGACATGAACCGTGTGTTCCCGGGGCATGGCCGGGGATCGCTGGCTGCAAGGCTCGCCGATCTCTTCATGACAGAGGTTGTGCGCCGCTGCGATGTCGGCATTGATCTGCATTCCGCGGCGGTGGGGCGCGACAATTTTCCCCAGATCCGGCTGACCCCGGGATCGCAACGGCTGCGCATCCTGGGCGATGCCTTCGGCGCGCCGGTGACGCTGCTGTCGAAAGTGCGCGAAGGGTCCCTGCGGCTGGAGGCCGGTGCGGCCGGGGTGGACGTTCTGCTGTATGAAGCCGGCGAAGGATTGCGTTTCGATGAATTCGCCGCACGCGCCGGGGTGACGGGCATCCTGCGGGTGATGGAGACGTTGGGCATGGTTTCCGGCCGGGGCGTGCCACGGGCGCGCGGACTGTCGGTCTTCTGCGAGCATTCCGCCTGGTCGCGGGCGCCGTCCGGCGGGCTGCTGAGGACGCTGAAGGGTTCTGGCGAATACGTCGACAAGGGCGCGGTTCTGGGCGTGATCTCCGACCCGTTCGGCGAGCAGGAGGTCGAGGTGCGGGCAGAAACCGCCGGCATCGTTATCGGCCGCACCAACCTGCCGGTGGTCAACGAGGGCGACGCGCTATTCCACATCGCGGAACCGGCGCTGAAGACACATGCGACGGCGGTTGCAGAGGGCGGCTTTGACACCCACCTCGAGGCGGAACAGCTGCCGGACGAAGACGAAATCATCTGAGATACTGACCTGAAAAGACGAGGGGGTCCGCCCCCGGAAGGAGCGACAATGGCGTTCACGCTCGCGACGTGGAACATCAATTCGGTGCGGCTGCGCAAGGCGCTGGTGGCGCGGCTTCTGGCGGAGGAAGCGCCCGACGTGCTCTGCCTCCAGGAGTGCAAGTCGCCGGTCGAGAAGATACCGCTCGAGGTCTTTGCCGAGGCGGGCTACCGCTACATGGTGGGGCGCGGGCAGAAGGGCTACAATGGCGTGGCGATCCTGTCGAAACTGCCGCTGGAAGACGCGGGCGATCAGGATTTCGCGCAACTCGGTCACGCCCGTCACGTCGCGGCGCGGCTGCCGAACGGGGTGACGGTGCATAACTTTTACGTCCCCGCAGGCGGCGACGAACCCGACCGCGAGAAGAACGTGAAGTTCGGGCAGAAACTGGATTACCTGACTGAGATGCGCGACTGGTTTCACGCCTCGAAGCCGGAAAAGGCCATTCTGGTCGGGGACCTGAACATCGCCCCGCGCGAGGACGATGTCTGGGACCACAAGAAGCTTCTGAAGATCGTCAGCCACACGCCCGTGGAAGTGGAGCACCTCGCGCAGGTACAAGATGCGGGCGATTGGGTGGATATCACCCGCAAGGACGTGCCCGAGGGGCTGCTTTATTCCTGGTGGTCCTACCGCGCAAAGGACTGGGCCGCCGCCGACAAGGGGCGTCGGTTGGACCACATCTGGGCCACGCCGGACATCGCCAATGCAGCGCATTCCTCGCGTATCCTGAAGGCAGTTCGGGGCTGGGAACAGCCCTCGGACCACGCGCCTGTCTTTGCGAGCTTCGACGTCTGAAGGGGGCCTGCCACGCGGAGCCTTAGGGTCAGGACTCATAGCCGGGAGATGACCGTGGCGGCGAGAGCGATAGCCGAGAGGAAGACCGTCGGGCACCGGTCGTATCGCGTGGCCACCCGCCGCCAGTCCCAGAGACTGCCGAACATGATCTCGATCACTGCCCGGCAGTGCATTGCGAAGCCATGTCACGAAAGGGGCGGTTGCGCCGTTTTAGCGACGCTTGTCATACTTCACCGGCGTCTTCCGCTGCTTCCGGCCCGGGATGCAGGCGCGTATCCCCTTGTCGTTCAATATTTTTCGGAACCAGTCGGCGTCATAGCCGCGCTCCCCAGCAGCCAGTCGACACCCGGCAGGCTGTCGCAAAGCGCCCGCGCACCGATGTAGTCGCTGCCCTGTCCTGCCGTAACGAACAGGTTGAGAGGGCGTCCCTGGCTGTCGCAGATGGCATGCAGTTTGGTCCCTCTCGGGACAGTGCTGCGCACTGCCCTGCCGAGCAGTGGACGCGTGGCTTGCCATGGAACTTCGAGGGCTCCAGACGCGCCATCTGTGCATCGCTCAACCAGAAAAGATCTGACATGTTCACCGCTCTGTTTTCGCGCGATGAATCGTGCCACACGGCTGAGATCAATGGGGCCTGAGCCTGGTGCCCGCGCCGCAGCCTTGGCTCGTTGACCGGGAATGTGGCCCGGCGCTCGCCTGTATGGCGCTTAGGGCGGTCGCGCGTCTTCAGCCAACTGGCTCGGGCCTTGCAAGTCAGCGGGGGGTGATCCATCTAGGTTGCAACATGCATGACAACCCGGAGGGGACGAGATGGAACTCAATCTGCAGCCAAAGGGCACGGCCGACGTGGTCAAGGACATCACCGAGGCGGAGTTCATGGCGGAAGTCGTCGAAGGTTCGATGGAAACCCCGGTGATCGTCGATTTCTGGGCGCCGTGGTGCGGCCCGTGCAAGCAGTTGGGACCCGCGCTGGAGAAGGTCGTCACCGCCGCCAAGGGCGCGGTGAAGATGGTCAAGGTCAACGTCGACGAAGCACAATCGATCGCCAGCCAGTTGCGCATCCAGTCCATTCCCACGGTCTATGCCTTCTACAAGGGGCAGCCGGTGGACGGTTTTCAGGGCGCGCTGCCGGAATCCGAACTCAAGGCCTTTGTGGAGCGCGTGGTGCAGGCGGCGGGCGGCGATGCCTCCGGCGGGCTGGACGACGCGCTGCTGGCGGCAGACGAGATGCTGGAGAGCGGCGCCGCGGTGGACGCGGCAGAGATCTATTCGGCGGTGCTGGGCGAGGACGACAAGAACGCCCGCGCCTGGGCTGGCATGGTGCGCTGCCAGATCGCGCTTGGCGATCTGGAACAGGCAGAGGCCACGCTGAACGGCGTGCCTGCCGAAGTCTCGACCTCGCAGGAGGTAGAGGGCGCGCATGCCCAGCTGGAACTGGCAAAGCAGGCGGCCGACGCTGGCCCCGTGGCGGAGCTGACGGCCTCGGTGGAGGCGGAGCCTGACAACCACCAGGCGCGCTTCGACCTCGCGAAGGCGCTGCACGCGAAGGGCGATGCGGAGGGCGCGGTGGCGCAGCTTCTCGAACTTTTCCGCCGCGACCGCGAGTGGAACGACGGCGCGGCCAAGGCACAGCTTTTCACCATCTTCGAAGCCCTGAAGCCCAACGATCCGGTGGTGCTGAACGGCCGCCGCAAGCTGTCGAGCATGATCTTTGTGTGAGTTCCCGGCCCGGGGGCGTTGCCGGACGGCGGGGGCGGTCTAGCTTGCGCCTCATGACACGTTTCAGCGACCTTCCGGATGCGATCCCGGTGTTTCCTCTGCCTGGGGCGCTGCTCCTGCCGCGGGCCCGGCTTCCGCTGCATATCTTCGAACCGCGCTACCTGCAGATGCTGGACGACTGTCTGAAGACCGATACCCGGTTGATCGGCATGGTGCAGCCCATGCCTGTGCCCGCGACGGGGCCGGGGGCGGAAGCGGGTTCGGGCGCGCTGCACCGGATCGGCTGCGCGGGGCGCATAACGCAGTTCTCAGAAACGGAGGACGGTCGTTACATGATCACGCTGGCGGGCATGTCACGCTTTCGCGTGGTCGAAGAGTTGGAGGGCTTCCAGCCCTATCGCCGCTGCCGGGTCAGCTGGGACGGCTTCTCCCGCGACCTCGGCGGAACGGAGCGCGACGACACCTTCGATCGGGAACGTTTCCTGGCGCTGCTCGACCGCTACTTCGCCGCTCGGCAGCTGCAGGCCGACTGGGAGACGTTGCGCGAGGCGGAAGACGAATTGCTGGTGAACTCGCTGTCGATGCTGCTGGACTTCGGACCCGAAGACAGGCAGGCGCTGCTCGAGGCGCCGAGCCTCGCGACCCGGCGCGAGACGCTGGTGACGCTCATCGAATACGGCCTGAGAGGCGGCGAAGAGGACCTGATGCAATGACCACGGAACGGGCTACGGGGAACGATGACAGCAAGTTCGATCGCAGGATGCTGGAGGCGCTGATCTGCCCGGTGGCGCAGCACACGCTGGAATACGATGCGGAGCGTCAGGAGCTTGTCAGCGAAGCGGCGGGCCTGGCCTACCCTATCCGCGATGGCATTCCGGTCATGCTGGTGGATGAGGCGCGCCGCCTCGATCCCTGAGCGCCCGCGCCGTAAACGGCGCCGGTTTCTCCTTCGGCCCACGCGTCCTCAAGGCGAAAGGCACCCCAAGCGCCCGGCCTGTGTTTCTCTTTCGCAAATCTACTCCGGGGAGTCTTCCCACAGGGTAGACTGGGCAGAGCCCCTCCGGCGTGCCAAAGGTGCGCTTCCCCGTCGTGAAGCGAACAGGCTACCGAGGCCACTCAGCCGCGGAAGCGGGTCAGGCGTACTCCAGCGCCCGCGCAAAGGTGGCGACGTCCACATTGCCCCCCGAAACGGTGCAGACTGCCACCTCGTTTTCGATCTCCTGGCCGTGGAACAGGGCGGCTGCCAGGGCGACAGCGCCGCCGGGTTCGGCCACGACCTTGAGATGGCGGAAAGCCATGGCCATGGCACGCAGGGCCTCTTCCTCGCTAACGACGATGCCGGGACCGCAGAGGCGGGCATTGATCGGAAAGGTGATCTCGCCCGGTTGCGGTGTCAGGATCGCATCGCACAGCCCGCCCGCCTCGGTCGCGTTCCCCTCACGCGTCCCGCTTTGCAGGGAGCGGGCAGTGTCGTCGTAGCCCTCGGGTTCCACCGGGCGGACGCGCAGGCCCGGCGCGCGCGCGGCACAGGCCAGCGCGATTCCCGCAGTCAGCCCGCCGCCTCCACAGCAGACCAGCACCTCCGCGCGGGTGATGTCCATCTTCGCCGCCTGTTCCGCGATTTCCAGCCCCGTGGTCCCCTGTCCGGCGATCACTTGCGGTTCGTCGTAGGGCCTGACCAGCGTCAGCCCGCGTTCCTTGGCGAGGCGGGCGCCGATGGCCTCGCGGCTCTCGGAGGCGCGGTCGTAGGTGATCACCTCCGCTCCATAGGAGCGCGTGCCCTCGATCTTGGCCCGTGGCGCGTCGGCGGGCATCAGGATCACCGCGGGACAGTCGAAGATCTGCGCCGCGCGCGCCACGCCCTGCGCGTGGTTCCCGGAGGAGTAAGCGAGAATGCCCCGCGCGCGGGTCTCGGCGTCCATCGCGGAGAGCGCGCTATAGGCGCCGCGGAACTTGAAGCTGCCTGTTTGCTGCAGGCATTCGGGTTTCACCAGAACGCGGCGCCCGGCGATGGCATCCAGCGCTGGCGCATACAGCAGCGGCGTGCGCCGGGCGATACCGTTCAGCCGGGCGGCGGCGGCGTCGATCATCTCGATGTTCATGGGGGTGTCCTTTCGTCCGGGGCGGACGGTGGCGGCCTGTCCGTGCAGTGTCAACCGTGCCTTATGCGGACTGACAACCGCGCTGGAGGGCAAGATTTCAGGCGGGGTTGCAGATCGCGCGGTACAGCGGCAGTCTGCCGCGATGATGATCCGGACGGCAGAGCAAGGCGGCGTATGGAGCCGGGCGTGGTATTCGCCTTGCGAACATTATCGCTATGGGCTTCGGCGGGTCTGGGGCGAGGGCGACGAGGTGCTCTTTGTCATGCTGAACCCATCCACCGCGACGGAACTGGCCAACGATCCCACCATCGAACGCTGCCAGAGGCGGGCGGCGGCGTTGGGCTTCGGCGGGATGCGGATCGCCAACCTCTTTGCTTGGCGGGCGACACGGCCGGAGGAATTACGCCGCGTGGCAGAGCCGGAAGGTGCGGAAAACGCGGCGTTTCTCGCCGACTGGAGTGTAGATTCCGGTATGGTTCTGGCGGCTTGGGGCGTGCATGGCGCACTGCGCGGGCAAGGCATCGCAGCGGCGCGCGCCTTGCGCGGCGACGTGCGCCACCTCGGTCTGACAAAGGCAGGGCACCCACGCCACCCGCTCTATGTGTCTTATTGCGTCGACCCGCAGCCCTGGCCCGAGGCGGAGCGGTATCCGGGCCTTGGATGACAATCCGGTTGAGGGAAAAGCTTCCTTAACCGCTCTGCGGGAAACTCGTTGAAGGGACTCGGGCGATCTGGTCTGATCCTTCGCGTCCGGACCCGGTGGTTTGCCGCGGGTCGGCTGCGGCTCCGTCCTGCAATGAGGCAGGGGGGACGACGGGTGCACTGGGGCGCTCCGCCTTGCGGGGTGCCCGGGGCTAGGCAGGATCGGGCCAGGATGTTCTTTCTCGCGGGATTGCTGGGCATGATGGCGCTGGGATCGGTGGTGATCGCCAGCACCGGCAGCGCCGAGGCAGAGGATGTGGAGGATGGCGTGGTGCCTTCGACCGCTTTGCGCGCTGGCGCGGGCGGCGATGGGGCGGGCGCGGTCCTGATCGACCTGAATCCGGCAGAACCACCGAAGGCTGAGGCCGGGGAAGAAACGGACGGCGATACGGGCCTGGATTCGGACTGGCATTCGGACTGGGATTCGGACTGGGATTCGGGTCAGGTTTCGGGCCAGGGCGCGGCCTCCGCCGTGTCGGGGGAACCGGGGTCGCTTTTCGCTCGGCTGGGCCTGATCAACCTGCTTGGCGGATCGGCAGACCTGACGGCGGGTGCGTCCGCAGGCGCGTCGCCGGATGGTCCGGCGACCGTCCTGGACGAGGCCGGGCCGGCTGCGTTCGGCGTGGACGCGCCGGATGTGCTGGCGGATACGCGCATCACGGATCTGCGGGGCGGGCCGGGCGAAGACCCGCCACAAGTTAGTGACGTTGCGAATACGATGGCAGGCGGTGCCGGGCCGGACGGTTCGTTCGACGGCCGGGACGGGAACGTGCTGTCCACCGTTGAACGCGCCGCGGATGGAGAGGACACGGACGGCAAGGATTTTGCCAACGTCGGAGATAGCCACGACACCATTACCGCCGGTATGAGCGGCGTGGCGCATGCCGTGGCGGGCGCCGACATGGCGGTGCAGGGGAGGGAGAACGCACTGGTCGTTGCCGGGCCGTCCGGAGTGGCGGATTTCGACAGGGCGGAGGATCAGCTGCTGATTGTCTACGACGATTCCGGCGGCGCGGCGGAGCCGGAGCTGGAGATACGCATCTCTGCCACCGATCCGGCAATGTCGGAGATCGTGCTGGACGGGCTGGTGCTGACCGTGCTGCCCACGCAGGATGCACCTGCGCTTGATGCGCTGGTATTGGTCGGCGAAAGCGTGGCGGCTGCACTGGCCTTACGCTGAGGCGGCCGGACTGGTAGCGCGTGGGCGGGTTTTCCGCTTTGCAAATCGGTGGGAATCGCGTAAGCGCACCCATCCGCGCGGGGCAACCCGCTTCTCCACGGGCCTTGCTGGACGACATCCCGGCTCGAGCCATAACCCTTTGACCAAAGGAGCCCCCGATGTCGATTACCGCCGAAGAAAAGACCCGCCTGATGAAGGAATTCGCAACCAAGGACGGCGACACCGGTTCGCCGGAAGTCCAGGTTGCGATCCTCACCTCGCGGATCACCACCCTGACCGAGCACTTCAAGACCCACAAGAAGGACAACCATTCCCGTCGTGGTCTTCTGAAGCTCGTCGCACAGCGCCGCAAACTGCTGGACTACCTTAAGGCGAACGACGTGGGCCGTTACCAGACCCTTATCCAGCGCCTCGGCATCCGCCGCTAAGCGTACCATCCGGACGCGACGGTTCGCGTTCGGGGGACAGTGTAGGCAACGCCCGCCCCGGTAAGACCGTGGCGGGCGTTTTCCTTTTGCGGTTCTGCTTCGGGGGGCTGGGTTATTCGACCTCCATTGCGGCGCGGTCGCGCGCCATGGTGTTCTGCGCTGCGGGGCGGGCGGCGATGCGCTCGTGCCAGGCTTTCGTGCCGTGGTGATCGGGCAGCATGTCGGGCATCCAGTTGAACAGGGAATGCACAATCAGGTCGGCCACGGTGTAGTGATCGCCCACCAGCCAGTCGCGCCCGTCAAGTGCGCCGGTCAGACGGGTCATCGCAGTGTCCCAGTCACGAAAGTTGCTCGCAAAGCGGGGATCGTCGATATTCAGGAACTTCGCCACCACCACCGGTTCGATCACGCCCGCATACCACGCCAGCCATTCGAGGCATTTGCCGCGCTGCGGCGTGGCAGCGGCGGGCAGCAGACCCGCATCGGGGAACAGCTCGCACAAGTGCTGCGCGATGGCGATGCTCTCGAGGATCAGCGCGCCATCGTGTTCGAGCGCGGGCACCTTGCCCTCCGGGTGCGGATTGGCCGGGTCGCGATAACCGGTGCCGTCCTGCCGGGCTATGCCGACCTCGACGATCCTGACGGTGTCGGCGGCGCCCAGTTCCTCGATCAGGGTGACAATGCGGGAACTGCGCGACATGGGCGAATGGTAAAGGGTCAGCATGGGATCATCCTTTGCGCTGTGCATGATGCCGATATAGGGCGGGGCGCTGTCAGTTTCCGGCAGCACGCCGTTTCCGGACACCCCCGCCCAGGCATCACACGAGGTCGGGCTCGCGGCCGACCCTGTTGGCCAGCTTGCCGACGGTCAGCCCCTGCACGATTATCGAGAAGACCACGATCACGTAGGTGACGGTGAGGATCAGCGGCTTCCATTCGCTTTCGGGCAGCGCCAGCGCGAGCGCAACAGAGATGCCGCCCTTCAGCCCCCCCCATGTCATGATCGGCAGCACCCCCGGTGCGAAGTCGGCGAAGGGTCTGAGAATTGCGACAGGCACCGCCACGGCGGCGAGGCGGCCGATCAGTGCGATGACGATGCAGACCGCGCCGGTTGTCACCATGCCAAGGTCCAGCTGCACGGCGAAGATTTCCACCCCGATCAGCATGAAGAGCACGGCGTTGAGGATTTCGTCTACGAGCACCCAGAATTTCTCCACGTATTCGCGGGTGAGGTCGGACATGCCGTGCTTTGCCCCGATGTCGCCAATCAGCAATCCGGCGCAGACGGCGGCGATGGGGGCGGAGACGTGCAGCCAGATGGCCAGCTCGTAGCCGCCAAAGGCCAGCGCGAGGGTCATCAGCACCTCGAGCGAGTAGTCGTCGATGTGGCGCATGACGCGGAAGGTCAGCCATCCGAGCAGAAGGCCGAGCGCCGCGCCGCCGATCGCCTCCTGCGCAAAGAGCGTGGCCGCCCCCGTGAGCGCGCTTTCGTCGCCGTGCCCGGAGCCGTGGGACATGGCGGGGAAGGCGAGGCCGACAAGAACGAGGTAAACCACATAGCCCACACCGTCATTGAACAGGCTTTCACCCGCGACCTGCGTTTCCAGCGACTTGCGCAGGTTGGCCTCCTTCAGGACACCCATGACGGCAACGGGATCGGTGGGCGAAATCAGCGCGCCGAAGACCAGCGCCACCATGATCGGTGCCCCAGTCAGCCAGTGAAACCCGAAGCCGATGACGGCGGTGGAGAGGCCGACCCCGATGGTGGCCATCAGCAGGACGGTCGGCCAGACGGCGCGCAGGTCGGAGAGCTTCACGTGCAACGCCCCGGCGAAGAGCAGCAGGCCCAGCATCCCTTCGAGCAACGCGTCGGAGAAATCGATGTCGCGGACAAGGGCGCGCAGGTCGTCGGCCAGCGTGAAGCCTGCATAAAGCGTGTCGATAGCCAGCAGCCCCATGGAGGCCAGCAGTGCTACCACGAGGATCCCGATGGCAGAGGGGAGTTTCAGCACGAAGTAGTTGATGACGCCGAAGACCGCCGCGAGCACGATCAGGAATGAGGCGATCTGGAGAAGGGTCATGTCACTGTCCGCAATGCTGGGTTTTGGCGTGATCTAGCGCGAATGCACGGGAAGGGGCGGGAAAACTGGCCCTGCCACCGCGCGAAGGTCAATCCATCAGTGTCAGGATCTCGGAAATCGGTTTTTTCAGTGTGGCTGCGCGCGGTATGGTGGCGTCCGGTGCCGGATGGCCGCAGGCGAGGATCATGAGGGGCTTTTCGCTGTCCGGTCGCCCCAGCGTTTCGGTGAGGAATTTCATCGGGTTGGGCGTGTGGGGCAGGCACGACAGCCCGGCCTGATGCAGTGCCGCGATCAGAAAGCCCATGGCGATGCCGGTGCTTTCGGGGACATAGTAGTTCTTGTACCGGGTGCCGTCGTCGAACTGGCCATAGCGCTGGGCAAAGACGACGACGAGCCAGGGCGCGACCTCCAGATGCGGTTTCGAAGGGCCGGTGCCTATGGGCTCCAGCGCCTTGAGCCATTCGTCCGGGGCCGCACCCTCGTAAAAGCGTGCCTCTTCCTCCTCGGCTGCCGCGCGGATCTGTCGTTTGACCTCCGGATTGGCGACGGCGACGAAATGCCAGGGCTGGTGATTGGCCCCCGAAGGCGCGGTGCCGGCGGTGCGGATACAGGCCTCGATCACGTCGCGCGGGACCGGGCGGGGGGCGAAGTCGCGCACAGTATGACGCGTCTGCATGGTGGCAAGGAACAGGTCGGCGGCGTGGCGCATCTGCCCGTCGGTCAGTGCCGCGCGCGCGGGCAGGGGGAGCGGTTCGTAGGCGAGGGCGGTCTTGGTGATCACTTCTGGCTCCGGACGTTTTCAGCATCGTCTGGGGCGCTGGCAGCCCTGTCAAGCGGCGCGCGAGGGCGATTCATCTGCGAAAAACTGGTGCAGAGGATCAGGGGGGATCCGGGCTTTCGACCAGACCACGGCATATTGCGGCCCGCATTCCAGCAGCTGCCCTCATTGCAATGAAAGCGGCGGTGCTCCTCCTTCTCGAAGCGCTTCGTACCCACGTCCTCCGCCATCCCGTGTCGTGACAGGCGCACCACGCCGCGCTTCTGGACTGCCTCGGTGGCGAAGACCTCCCTTGGCCAGTGGCGCGTGCTGTTCGTCGACCAGGGCGCCAGATTGCCCAGTCGTGCCTGATACGGCGCAGGGGCCGACGACTGGGACGCGCAACGAAACCGGGTTTCCAAGGCACTGGATTTCAGGTATGGCAGCCCCCATCTGAGACGTGACGCACAGACCCCGGCGCATGAAACGATAAGAGGGGTCGGCGGCAATGGGGCCGCCATTCAAACGGGGGACCCGAGAGGGCTCGGGAGTGCCTCCAGACAGGATACGATGATGTTCAAAGAAGCGAAAAAGACACTCCAGTGGGGCGAAGAGACGCTGACACTGGAGACCGGCAAGGTTGCGCGCCAGGCCGACGGCACCGTGATCGCCACGCTGGGCGAAACCTCCGTCATGGCCAACGTGACCTTTGCCAAGTCGCAGAAGGAAGGCCAGGACTTCTTTCCGCTGACCGTCCACTACCAGGAAAAATACTACGCCGCCGGCAAGATCCCGGGCGGCTTCTTCAAGCGCGAGGCGCGGCCGACCGAAAAGGAAACGCTGACCGCCCGCCTGATCGACCGCCCGATCCGCCCGCTGTTCGTCCCCGGCTTCAAGAACGAAGTGCTGGTGATGTGCACCGTGCTGAGCCATGACCTCGTGAACGACCCCGACATCGTGGCGATGATCGCCGCATCGGCGGCGCTGACCATCTCGGGCGCGCCCTTCATGGGTCCGATCGCGGGCTGCCGCGTCGGTTTCGAGGACGGCTCCTATGTGCTGAACCCGACGGTCGACGACATGCACCAGCTGCGCAACAACCCCGAGCAGCGCCTCGATCTGGTTGTCGCGGGCACCAAGGATGCCGTCATGATGGTGGAGTCGGAGGCCTACGAGCTGACCGAGGACGAGATGCTGGGCGCCGTGATGTTCGCCCACGAGCAGATCCAGCCGGTCGTCGACATGATCATCGACCTGGCGGAGGAATGCGCGAAGGAGCCCTTCGACTTCACCCCGCCGGATTACTCCGACCTGTTCGCAGCCGTTCAGGCAGCCGGTGAAGAGAAGATGAAGGCCGCCTACGCGATCTCCGACAAGCAGGAGCGTGTGGCTGCCGTCACGCGCGCCAAGGAAGAGATCAAGGCATCGCTCTCCGAAGAGCAGCTGGCCGATGCCAACCTCGGCTCCGCGCTGAAGAAGCTGGAATCGAACGTCCTGCGCTCCGACGTGGTGAAGAACAAGCGCCGCATCGACGGTCGCGCGCTCGATCAGGTCCGGTCCATCGTGTCCGAGACCGGCATCCTGCCGCGGACCCATGGTTCGGCGCTGTTCACCCGCGGCGAAACCCAGGCGCTGGTCGTGACCACGCTGGGCACCGGCGACGACGAGCAGATGATCGACGCGCTGCAGGGGACCTACAAGTCCAACTTCCTGCTGCACTACAACTTCCCTCCGTATTCGGTTGGCGAAGTGGGACGTGTCGGCTCCCCGGGTCGTCGTGAAATCGGCCATGGCAAGCTGGCATGGCGCGCGCTTCAGGCCGTTCTGCCCGCAGCGACCGATTTTCCCTACACCATTCGCGTGGTGTCGGAGATTACGGAATCGAACGGGTCCTCCTCGATGGCTTCCGTTTGCGGCGGGTCGCTGTCGATGATGGACGCGGGCGTGCCGCTGAAGGCGCCGGTGGCCGGCGTCGCCATGGGTCTCGTGCTCGAGGATGACGGCTCCTACGGCATCCTGACCGACATCCTTGGCGACGAGGATCACCTCGGCGACATGGACTTCAAGGTCGCAGGCACCGAGAACGGCATCACTTCGCTGCAGATGGACATCAAGGTCGCGGGCATCACGCCGGAGATCATGAAGACCGCGCTGGCGCAGGCCAAGGACGGCCGCCTGCACATCCTGAACGAGATGTCGAAGGCGATCACCGAGGCGGGCGCGTTCTCCGAGCACGCGCCGCGCATTGAGACGATGAACATCCCGACCGACAAGATCCGTGAAGTGATCGGCTCCGGTGGCAAGGTCATCCGCGAAATCGTCGAAGTGTCGGGCGCCAAGGTCGACATCAACGACGATGGCGTGATCAAGATCGCGTCCCCGAACGGCGAAGCCATCCAGAAGGCCTACGATATGATCTACTCGATCGTGGCAGAGCCGGAAGAGGGCCAGATCTACAAGGGCAAGGTCGTGAAGATCGTCGATTTCGGCGCCTTCGTGAACTTCTTCGGCAAGCGGGACGGGCTGGTGCACGTCTCCCAGATCGAGAACCGCCGTCTGAACCACCCCTCCGACGTTCTGAAGGAAGGTCAGGAAGTCTACGTGAAGCTTCTGGGCTTTGACGATCGCGGCAAGGTGCGTCTGGCCATGAAGATGGTCGATCAGGAAACCGGCCAGGAACTGGCGAAAGAAGAAGAGCAGGCCGAGTAAGGCCCCAAAACGGGGCGGGGAAACCCGCCCTGCGGATTGTTGCGCGGGCGGCCCGGGGGCCGCCCGTTTTTCGTCGCCGGGGACAGGGGATTTGCCGCCTCCGGTTTCGGTCTCGACTGTCGGCGCGCGCCATGCGTGCCTTGGGCCAGTGCAAATCGCGCAACCTGCCCCGAAGGGCAGGGCAATCTTTGCCTCCCTGGGGCTGGCGGCGGTTCAGAAATTATTAACCTGTTTCCCGCATCGTGGTCCCATCGGACCGGAATTCGGATCACCGGAAATTTCTACACCGGAACAACCGTTCAGCCTCCAGAAAACCACTCACGGAACCGCCTCACAGAACCGCTTGGGGCCCCGGATCAGGTGCCGGGGCCCGACCGCCGGGGTCAAAGTGCTTTGTCCTACCCTGATTGCGCCGACGACCACGAACTGTCCCGAACGCGCCCGACCGTGTTTGCCACCGGCCGTTCAGTGGTGTACCCGGCCTGCCATGCTGGTGCTCGAAAACATCATTTCCGACCGTGGCTCACGCTACGCGGTTTCCGGAGGCGCTTGCGCGTCGGAGGCCGAAGCCGCCGCTTTCCTCAAGGAACTGAAGCGCCGAAAGAAGTTCGCCAGGGCCACGCACAACACATGGGCCTGCCTGCTGGGCTCCGGACCGCTGAAAAACGACGATGGCGAAAGCGGCGCCGGCATGGTGATCCTGCGGATGCTCGAACGCGAGAACGTCACCAACCAAATCGTCGTCGTCACCCGCTGGTACGGTGGCAAGCATCTCGGCGGCGACCGCTTCCGCCATGTGCAGGAAGCAGTTCGCCAGTACCTCGAAGCGCTCTGAGACTTCCCGCCGGAAGACGAAACGGCCCGCGCGCGGCTGCTTCTTGGACCTAATATCTCCGGGGAGTCGCGTCCTTGCCGCGGCGGGGGCAGAGCCCCCCATGCGCCCGAAGGGCGCAGAGCCCCCATGCGCCCGAAGGGCGCGCCGGTCGCTCGTGTTAGCACGCGAAATAACCAAAGCCGCAGACAAAAAAAGGCCGGGCAAAAGCCCGGCCCAGTCCAACAGGGAGGTGCATATGATTACCCGCATATGCGACGGGATTCCTTGGGATGGCCCGTTACCCGGCCAGCGGCAGAGCAAAGGGATTCGCATCCTTGGACCTGCATATATGCCGCCTGCTCCGGGATGGAAGGGCGACCTAGGTCGCTTACGTGACGAATTTCATGAAACCAGCCGGTATCCGCCGGACTCGGTCACCAGAAGTCTTGCGTTTGACGGGTCGGGTTCGATCTTTTGACGCAGGCGGTAGATGTGCGTCTCCAGTGTGTGGGTCGTGACACCCGCGTTATAGCCCCAGACCTCGTGCAGCAGCGTGTCGCGCGGCACCACGCCATCGGTCGAGCGGTAGAGGAACTTCAGGATGTTCGTCTCCTTCTCGGTCAGGCGGATCTTCTTGTTGTCGTCGGTCTCCAGCATCTTCATCGCGGGCTTGAAGGTGTAGGGCCCAACGGTGAATACCGCGTCCTCGGATTGTTCATGCTGGCGCAGCTGGGCCCGGATACGGGCGAGAAGCACGGGAAACTTGAAGGGTTTGGTCACGTAATCGTTGGCGCCCGCGTCGAGCCCAAGGATCGTGTCAGCGTCTGAATCGTGCCCGGTCAGCATGATGATCGGCGATTTGATCCCCTGCTTGCGCATCAGGCGGCACAATTCGCGCCCGTCGGTATCGGGGAGCCCGACGTCGAGAATGATCAGGTCGTAGATCTGTTCCTTGGCGCGCATCATGGCCGTGGCGGCGCTGTCCGCCTCGAAGACCTCGAAATCCTCGGTCATGATCAATTGCTCGGCCAGAGCCTCGCGCAGGTCTTCGTCGTCGTCGACCAGCAGGATGTTTCGCAGTTGCGCCATCGTGATGCTCCCGTGAAGTGTGGTTGCCTTTCCGGGCAGATGGCGGCAAGCAGGGGCGCTGACAAGGAATGTGCCAGAGGTCTCACGGTCTCGTGTCCATAAGAGGCTTTTGTTACAGGATTGTCCGGGGTTTGCAACGGAAACGGGATGGGGCGACGCCATGGGACCGGATCTGAACGAGACGCTGGCGCGCGCGCGCGGGGATCTGCGGATGGGTGTTCCGGTCGTGCTGTCGGGGGCCATCGGTACGGTTCTGGTGGCCGCGGCAGAGACGCTGCCCGCCGCCCGCCTGACAGAGGTTCTGGCGCTCGGGTCCTGCGATCTCGCGCTGACGGACCGGCGGGCCGAAACCTTGAAGGCGCGCGCCTATGACGGCGATCTCGCCCGGGTGATCGTGCCGAATGACGCCTCCATGGCGTGGGTCCACGGGCTTGCCGACCCGTCAGAGGACCTTTCCCAGCCATTGAAGGGCCCTCTTGCAACGCGGCGCGGTGGCGACGCGAACCTGCACCGGCTCGGTATCGCGCTTTGCAAGGCGGCACGGCTGCTGCCTGCCGCTCTGGTGGTCCCTGTAAACGCGGGCTTTGCGGGGGAAAACGGTCTGGTCGAGATCGTGGCGGAAGCCGCGGCCCCGCTCATGGCGGCCCTGCCGGCACTGGATCACGTCGTCTCCGCCCGCGTGCCGTTGCGCGCGGCGGAAAACGCCCGCCTGCACATCTTCCGTCCCGCCGACGGCTCGGACGAGCATTACGCCATCGAGATCGGGCGCCCCGACCGTGCAAAGCCCGTGCTGGCGCGGCTGCATTCGGCCTGCTTTACAGGCGACCTGTTGGGATCGCTGAAATGCGATTGCGGTCCGCAGCTGAACGCGGCGCTGGCGCAGATGGGTCAGGAGGGGGAGGGCGTGCTGCTCTACCTCCAGCAGGAGGGACGCGGCATCGGGCTGGCCAACAAGATGCGCGCCTATGCGCTGCAGGATCAGGGGTTCGACACGGTCGAGGCGAACCATCGGCTTGGGTTCGAAGACGACGAGCGAGACTTCCGTCTCGGTGCTCAGATCCTCGGAAAGCTCGGCTTTGGCGCGGTGCGGCTGATGACCAACAACCCGGCAAAGATCGCCATGATGGATGCCTCAGGCATCAAGGTGACGGAGCGCGTGCCGCTGAAAGTGGGCCATTCCGCCCATAACGCCCGCTACCTCGCCGTGAAGGCGGAGAAATCGGGTCACCTGTTCTAAAGCGTATTCTGGCGCTTGTTCTGGCTTCAGGCGCGGGGCAGGCTGGCGCTGGAGGTGCCCGCCATGCCCTTGTTGAACCGCGTCGATCCCTTTGGGCACATCACGGCCCACGCGGCGCGTGGCACCCGGATGGGCAATCGTGGCATTCTGCACGACGAAGCCGGGACCGTAGTCCGCATCCACGCGCACCAGAACTGGGTCTGTTGCCTGACCTCCTTCAAGGGGCGCAAACGCGCGCTGATGCAGCCGGGGCATTACACTGAATTGTTCTTCCTCGACGAGGCGACGGCACTCGCGGCGGGGCACCGCCCCTGTGGGGAATGTCAGCGGGACCGCTATCGCGCCTACGCTGGGCTCTGGGTCAAGGTACACGCACTGCCCGAAGGCGTTCCGGTTCCGCGCGCCATTGACCGCGCCTTGCACCGGGCGCGGATCAGTCACCGCAGGAAGGTGACGTTCGAAGCGAAGGCGTCGGACCTCCCGGAGGGCACCATGGTGGCGGTGGCGGATGTGGCCTTTCTCCTCTGGAAAGGCCGAGTCTGGCGCTGGTCGTTCGAAGGCTACACAGAGGCGGACGCGTTGCCGCTCACGGTCACCGTACTCACGCCCGCGCCTTCCGTTGCGGTGCTGCGGGCGGGATACGTGCCAGAAACATGCATCCCGCCTTGAACCCGACGGGCCGCGGCCCCATTCTCCGGACAAAGGAGACCTCCATGCATTATTCCCTGCTCGACCTCGCCCCCGTGCCCGAGGGCGCGACCACAGCCGACGCGCTGCGTAACACGGGCGAGTTGGCGCAACACGCCGAGCGGCTCGGCTACCACCGCTACTGGCTGGCGGAGCACCACAACATGCCCGGCATCGCCTCGGCGGCGACCGCCGTGCTGATCGGTCATGTGGCCGGGCTGACCAGCACCATGCGCGTGGGCGCCGGGGGCATCATGCTGCCAAACCATGCGCCTCTTGCGGTGGCAGAGGCCTTCGGCACGCTGGCCACACTTTACCCCGGCCGGATCGACCTCGGTCTCGGGCGTGCACCCGGCGGCGATCACGCGGTGATGCAGGCACTCGGCGTACACCACGAACGGGCGGAAAACTTTCCAAACGAGGTGGCGGAGCTGGGGGCGCTGCTTGGCCCGCATATCGAGGACCGCGCCGTGCGCGCCCATCCGGGCGAGGGTACTCAGGTGCCGCTCTGGATCCTCGGCTCATCGCTTTACGGTGCGCAGGTGGCGGCGGCACTGGGGCTGCCCTACGCCTTTGCCTCGCATTTCGCACCCGGGGCGCTGGAACAGGCCTTCGAAGTCTACCGCCGCTACTTCCGCCCCTCGGCCACGTTGGAAAAGCCGCACGCCATGCTGGCGGTGAACCTCTTTGCCGCAGAAACGGAGGCCGATGCGCGCCGCCTGCGCACCTCCATGCAGCAGGCCTTTTACCGGCTGCGCACGGGCGCACCGGGGAAGCTCCCCGCGCCGGTCGATGACCTGTCGTCGGTGGTGCCCGCCGGGGCGATGCCCGCGTTGAACGAAGCACTGCGTGTTACCGCCGTGGGCGACCCTGCGCAGGTCGAGGCGCAGCTGCGCGGGTTGATCGACACCCATCGACCGGACGAGGTGATCCTGACTGGCAACATTCACGACCACGCCGCGCGGATGCGCGCCTTCGAAATCGGGGCGGAGGCCATGACCCGCATCAACCGGGCCGAGGCCGCCTGATGGTGTCCTCCGCCGACATGGTCCTGACGCGCCAGGGGATGCGGTTCGCGGGGCGGCTCTGGCCCTGCAGCATCGGGCGCGGCGGGGTGACGACTCGCAAGCGCGAGGGTGACGCCGCCACGCCTGCCGGTGTGCACGCCATCATGGGGATGCTCTACCGTCCTGACCGCATCGCCCGCCCGGTCCCCTGGGCGCAGCCGATCCGGCCCGGCGACCTCTGGTCCGATGATGCGGGCGACGGGCGGTACAACCAGCTGGTTCGTGCGCCCTACGGCGCCAGCCACGAAGACCTGCGGCGGGCCGATCCGCTTTACGACCTTGTGCTGTTGACCGACTGGAACTGGCCGGAGGCGACGCCTGGCCACGGCTCGGCGATCTTCCTGCACCGCTGGCGCCGTCCCGGGTTTCCGACCGAGGGCTGCGTCGCCTTCCGCCCCGACCACCTGCGCCGCATAGCGCGTGCGATCACGTCCGACACCCGCCTTGTCGTGCCGTGGGCGCTCGCCTGAGATTGGCGGGCTCCCCGGGGCAAGTCCCAGGTAAGGAGCAGGGTCGCCCTTGTTTCTGCGTAGTGCAAGTATTCCTGGGTGAGGCCGCAGGCCGAGGGGCTGCGCCCTTTTTCAGTATGCGGACTCGCGCGGCGATCCGAAATCTATTTCACGAACAGCATCCGGGGCCGGTCGCACAGGCACTCCGGTGGCCCGCTTTCGCGGATCACGATTGATTCGGTGATTTCCAGCCCCCAATTCTCCATCCACAGCCCCGGCATGAAGTGGAAGGTCATTCCGGCCTCGAGCACGGTTTCGTCCTCCGGCCGGATGGAAATCGTCCGCTCGCCCCAGTCAGGCGGGTAGCTCAGCCCGATCGGGTAGCCGGAGCGCGCGCCGCGCGTGATGCCATGCCGCGCCAGCGTGGCGTTCAGCGCATTGGCGATGTCGCAGGCCCGGTTTCCGGCGCGGGCGGCGTCGAGGCCGGCGGCGATACCTTCGACCAGCGCCTCCTCCGCGTGGCGGATGTCATCCGGTGGCGTGCCGAGGTAGATCGTCCGGCAGAAGGGCGCGTGGTAGCGCCGCACGCAGCCCGATATCTCGAAAAATGTGGCCTCGTTCATCGCAAAGGGCTTGCCGTCCCATGTCAGGTGCGAAGCGGAGGCATCCGCCCCCGAGGGCAGCAGCGGCACGATGGCGGGATAGTCGCCCCAGTGTCCTTCGGCGCCGCGGATCGCGTCGCGATACGCTTCGGCCACCACCTCGTTCTTGGGCACGCCCGGTTCGACGCGCTCCACCAGCCCGTCGATGATCTTTTCCGAAATGCGCGCTGCCCCCCGCATGTAGGTCAGCTCTTCGTCGGATTTCACCGTGCGCTGCCAGTTCACCAGCGCGGTGGCGTCCTCGAAATGCGCGTCGGGCAGGGATTTGCGCAGCACCAGCCAGGCCTTGGCGGAGAAATAGTAATTCTCCAGTTCCAGGCCGATGCGCGCGGCGCCGAGGCCGAGATCGCCCAGCCGCCCGGCCAGGTCCTGCATGGGGTGGCGTTCGGTCGATTGGATATAACTGTCGTCGTAGCGCGCGATGCGGTCGTCAGCCATCCAGACGGTGCGCAACGCACCGGCCCCGTCCATGTAACGGCCCCACCAGATCGGGTCGGCATCCGGAAAGACCAGCACGCCCTGGTGCACGTAGAAGGACCAGCCGTCATACCCCGTGATCCACGCCATGTTGGAGGGATCCGTCACAAGCAACACGTCGAGGTCCGCCAGCGCCATGGCGGCACGGACCTTTGCGAGGCGGCGGGCGAATTCGGGGCGGGTGAAGGGCAGGGCCTTGGGAAGATGCATGAAACGGGCTCCTTTCTCCTCTCCACCAAACCGGAAAGCGGCCAGGCTGGCTGTCGGAAAGCGACACGGAATGACGCAAGCGCATTCCGACGCTGCATTTTTCGGCAGCGGTGCAGCGCTGTCGCACATCCGTGGCAGGCGGGCGAATCGCCTGCCGTCAGGACGCTGACATCCGGGATGTACCGGGGCAGGGCGACAGATGCCGCCCATGGGCGAAGTTTGATCGCCGTGCTGCCTCGTCTGGCCGAAAAACGGGCGCTGGACATAAGTCCGGGTTTGCCGATGCCGCCATGCCGCCATGCTCCCGAACCGACGCGCGTCGCCAGCCGCAGGCCATTCGCCTGAACCCCTCCCCCGGACCCGCCGAATGCTGCGTATGATGCCGTTTTTATGACCGGAAGTGCCGGAAACGCGCAACGTTTGGGCTGCTTCGGGGAGGATGCTTGCAGTTGCGCCCCCGGTCCGGTTTAATCCGGGGACGAGACAGCGGACAAATCCGCGGGACATAACACGGGGAGCCAACCTTTGGCTGATGGATCGAACGGCGATGCGTTCGTCGCCTTTGAGCGCGTTCAGAAGAGCTACGACGGCGAAACGCTCGTCGTGAAAGACCTCAACCTCTCCATGCCGAAGGGCGAGTTCCTGACGATGCTCGGCCCGTCGGGGTCGGGCAAGACCACCTGCCTCATGATGCTCGCGGGCTTCGAGACCGCCACCCACGGCGAGATCAAGCTTGACGGGGTGTCGATCAACAACATCCCGCCGCACAAGCGCGGGATCGGCATGGTGTTCCAGAATTACGCCCTGTTCCCGCACATGACGGTGGCGGAGAACCTCGCCTTCCCTCTCGAAGTGCGCAAGCTGGGCAAGTCGGAGCGCGAGGCGAAGGTCAAGCGCGCGCTCGACATGGTGCAGATGGGCGCCTTTGGCGGCCGCCGTCCGGCGCAGCTTTCGGGCGGTCAGCAGCAGCGGATCGCGCTGGCGCGCGCGCTGGTCTTCGAGCCGGAGCTTGTTCTGATGGACGAACCGCTCGGCGCGCTCGACAAGCAGCTGCGCGAGCACATGCAGTTCGAGATCACCAATCTGGCGCACAGCCTCGGGATCACCACGGTCTACGTCACGCATGACCAGACCGAGGCCCTGACCATGTCGGACCGCGTCGCCGTCTTCAACGACGGACGCATCCAGCAGCTCGATCCGCCGGACGTCCTGTACGAGGAGCCGAAGAACAGCTTCGTCGCGCAGTTCATCGGCGAGAACAACACGCTCGAAGGCGTGGTGCAGGAGATCCGCGGCGACACCTGCGTGGTGAAGCTTGACGATGGCGAGGTGATCGACGCCACTCCGGTGAATGTCACGCAAGTGGGCGAGCGCACGAAGGTTTCCATCCGGCCCGAGCGGGTCGAGATCGACAGATCCCGCCTCCAGCCCGGCGCGCATACGCTGAAGGCGGAGGTGTTGGAGTTCATTTATATGGGCGACATCTTCCGCACGCGTCTGCGGGTCGCGGGGAACAACGACTTCGTGATCAAGACGCGCAACGCGCCCGACCAAGTGAAGCTTTCGCCCGGCACGATGATCGACATCGGCTGGTTGCCGCGCGACTGTCGCGCGCTGGACGCGACCTGAGATCAGAATGCCTCCGCGCGTGCCGCAGAGGCGCGCCCGGAAGGACGACCAAGGGGCCGGAACAATAATCCGAACACCGGACCTATCGTTAACGGGTGTTATCAGGGAGATACACATGACACTCACGAAAACGCTGCTGGCGACGACCTGCCTGACCTTCGTGGCGGGTATTGCCGGCGCCGAGAGCCACGGCAACATGGCCGACAGCATGACCATCGTCAGCTGGGGCGGTGCCTATCAGCAGTCCCAGATCAAGGCCTACGCCGAGCCCTACATGGAAGCCAACCCCGGCGTGACCATCACCTGGGACGAGTCCTCGAACGAGGCCGTGGCCAAGCTGCGCGCTCAGTCCGAAGCCGGCAACATCACCTGGGACCTCGTGGACGTCGAAGGCCCCGACAGCCAGCGTCTGTGCGACGAAGGCCTGGCGATGGAGATCGACTTCAACGAGGTATTGGCGGAGGGCGACGATGGCTCTTCGGCCGAAGACGATTTCGGCCCGTCGGTGATCAACGAATGCTTTATCCCGCAGATCGTCTTTTCCACCACCTTCGGTTACCGCACCGACGTGGCGGAGTGGAACGGCGCGACCCCCGACAGCGTCTGCGCGATCTTCGACACCGAGACCTTCCCCGGAAAGCGCAGCCTCGAAAAGCGCCCCAAGAAGAACCTCGAATGGGCGCTTCTGTGTGACGGCGTGGCGAAAGACGACCTTTATGACGTGCTCGACGAGGACGGCGGCGTGGAGCGCGCGCTGGCCAAGCTCGACACCATCAAGGATCAGGTCGTCTGGTGGTCCGCTGGCGCCGATACGCCGCAACTGCTGGCCGATGGCGAGGTCGTCATGGGCTCCACCTACAACGGCCGCCTGTTCTCTGTCATCGAGGAGCAGAAGCAGCCGGTGGCGATGCTGTGGGACTACGAGGTCTTCGACTTCGACGGCTGGATCATCCCCGCCGACCTGCCGGAGGACCGCCTGAACCGCGTGCTCGATTTCGTGAAGTTCGCCACCGACACGCAGCGGCTGGCCGATCAGGCGAAGTACATCTCCTATGGTCCGGCGCGTGCCTCCTCGCAGCCGCTGGTGGGGCAGCACGCCGACCTCGGCATCGACATGGCACCGCATATGCCGACCAACCCCGCCAACCAGAAGAACTTTCTGGTGAACAACATCGAATGGTGGTCGGACAACCAGGACGACGTGGAATCCAAGTTCCAGTCGTGGCTGGTAAAGTGATGTGACCCTGCGGCGCGGCCTTCGGGCCTTGCCGCGACGCATCGCAGGCGCGGGGGCAGGAGGCCCCCGTGACCCAAAGGCGGTACTCCGGGCGAACCGGGACCGCACGCACGGCGGCGTGGATGACGAACCCACACCGCACAAAGGGAGTTCGTAAATGACCCTGAAAAAGATCCTCACTGCAACCACCGCCCTGACCATGGCTGCAACCGGAGCCTATGCCGAAAGCCATGGCAACATGGCCAACGAGATGACATTGGTCAGCTGGGGCGGCGCCTACCAGACCAGCCAGCAGAAGGCCTATCTCGAACCCTACCTCGAAATGCACCCCGACGTCTCCGCCGTCTGGGATGAATCCTCCGCCGAGGCCGTGGCCAAGCTGCGCGCCATGAGCGAGACGGGCAATGTGACCTGGGACCTCGTGGACGTGACCGCCGCCAGCGCGATCCGCCTCTGCGACGAAGGTCTGGCGATGGAAATCGATCCGGACGAGGACCTTGCAGCGGCTCCAGACGGCACCTCCGCCGAGGATGATTTCGGCGACCTGATGGTGTCGGACTGCTTTATCCCGCAGATCGTCTATTCGACCACCTTCGGCTATCGCACCGACATGGTGCCCGAAGGCGCCGAGCCGCCGAGCGAAATCTGCGATGTCTTCGACCTCGAAACCTACCCGGGCAAGCGCGCGCTGGAAAAGCGGCCGATCAACAACATGGAATGGGCGCTTCTGTGTGACGGCGTGGCCAAGGACGACGTCTACGACGTTCTGGAGACCGAGGAAGGTCAGGATCAGGCGCTGGCCAAGCTCGGCACCATCAAGGACCAGGTCGTCTGGTGGAACGCCGGTGCCGATACGCCACAGCTGCTGGCCGACGGCGAGGTCTTCATGGGCTCGACCTACAACGGCCGCCTGTTCTCCGCCATCGAGGAGCAGGACCAGCCGATCGCCATGATGTGGGATGCGCAGGTCTTCGACCTGGACGGTTGGGTGGTTCCGGCGGACCTGCCGGAGGACCGCAAGGCACGAGTGATGGATTTCCTGAAGTTCGCCACCGACACGCAGCGTCTCGCAGATCAGGCCAAGTACATCTCCTACGGTCCGGCACGCCAGTCGTCCGCACCGCTGGTGGGCAAGCACGCCGATCTGGGCATCGACATGGCACCGCACATGCCGACCGATCCGGCAAACGCGCAGAACACCTTCCTCTATAACTACGAGTTCTGGGCCGACTATCGCGACGACATCGACGCGAAGTTCCAGGCCTGGCTCACGCAGTAAGGGCAGGGCGGGCCGGGGTTGCCCCGGCCGGCGAGAAACATCCCGCGGCGCGCACCATGCGCGCCGCGGGGCAACCAGAAGAAAACAGGGTGGGACAGATGCCCAAGGGCTATATCATCGGCCATATCACCGTGAAGGACCCGGAAGCCTACCGGGAATACGTCGAACGCGACACGCCGATCCTGCATCGGCTGGGCGGGCGCTTCATCGTGCGCGGCGGGCAGTCCCAGGTGGTCGAGGGCACGGCGCATGACCGCCACGTGGTCATCGAATTCCCGACCTACGCAGAGGCGCTCGCCGCCTACAACGATCCCGATTATCAGGAGGTCGCAGCGATCCGCCATGCCACGGCAGACAGCGTGATCCTCGTCGTCGAGGGCGCAGAATGACCGATACCGCAGCCACCACCGCCACACCCGAGGACACCGGCCCGATGCTGGCCGCCGACGGCACGCCGCTGAAGCGCAGCCTCGCCCGCGCCCTGCGGGCCCAGAAGATGCGCGCGCTTGCGCTGATCGCACCGCTGCTGATCTTCGTGCTGCTGACCTTCATCGCGCCCATCGTCGACATGCTGTTCCGTTCGGTCGAGAACCAGATCGTGTCCGACACGCTGCCGCGCACGACGCTGGCCCTGAAGGACTGGGACGACAGCACGGGCGACCTGCCCGGCGACGACATCTTCTTTGCCGCCTATCAGGACATCTTTCTTGCCGCAGAGGCCAAGACGCACACCCGGCTCGGCACCCGCCTGAACTATGAATTCACCGGCGTCTCCTCGCTGTTCCGCAAGTCGGGTCGCGGGCTGGACGATATCGGAGAGGTCTATCAGGACGCCTTCAAGGATCTCGACAAGGACTGGGACAAGGGCGCGCCGTGGGTCGAATTGATGGGCTCCGACGATTTCGTAGCGGAGGCGCAGGCCTGGGAGAAGGGCGACGCGCTGCCCGAATTCGAACTGCGCGACGGCATGGCCGATCTGCTGCCACTGACGGCCGTGGCCTACGAGGACTTCGCCCGCTTCCAGCGTGTCGAAGAGGAAAAGAGCCTGCTGAAGGAAGAGCCCTGGACGCTGGTCCACACCATGCTCTTCCGCGACCTCCAGGCGCAGGATGTCTCCGGCTACTCCGGCCCGCGCGCCGAAATGCTGAAGGCTGCGGATGCGTTGGTCGATGGCGGCGAACTGCCCCCGCTGGACGTCAGGACCACCTTCGAGAAGATCGACAAGGACTGGATGGACGTGGACGTCTGGGAGACAATCAAGATGTACTCCCCGAACTACACCAACGGCTACTTCCTGAACGCGGTTGACATGCAGAAGACGCCGGACGGCCCGGCATGGCGCGACGATGACGAACGCATCTATGGACTGCTGTTCAAGCGCACCATGTTCATGAGCCTCGTCATCACCTTCAGCTGCATTGCGCTGGCCTACCCGGTGGCATTCCTGCTGTCGAACCTGCCGGCGCGTACGGCAAACCTGCTGATGATCCTCGTATTGCTGCCGTTCTGGACCTCGCTTCTGGTGCGGACCTCCGCGTGGAAGGTGATGCTGCAACAGCAGGGTGTCATCAACGACGTGCTGGTCTGGATTGGCCTTGTGGATGACGCGAACCGGCTGGTGATGATCAACAACCAGCTGGGCACGATCATCGCCATGACGCATATCCTGCTGCCCTTCATGATCCTGCCGATGTATTCGGTGATGTCGACCATCCCGCAGACCTACGTGCGGGCGGCGAAATCGCTGGGCGCGACGAACTGGACAGCTTTCTGGCGGGTCTATTTCCCGCAAAGTGTGCCGGGCATCGGGGCGGGGTCGATCCTCGTGTTCATCCTCTCGATCGGTTACTACATCACGCCCGAGATCGTCGGCGGCACAACCGGCACGTTCATTTCGAACCGGATTGCCTACCACATCTCGTCGTCGCTCAACTGGGGGCTCGCGGCCGCGCTGGGGACGATCCTTCTGGCGGTGGTGCTGATCCTCTACTGGGCCTACGACAAGATCGTCGGTATCGACAACGTGAAGCTGGGGGGCTGAACCATGGCCGTCGAAACGCAAGCCATCAAGAAACCCCTAGGGTTCACCGCCGCCGTGATCGGCGCCTTCGGAGCACTGTTCGGCGTCTTTGTCGGCGCGGCGAACGGGTCGGTACTCGGAGGGATCGTGGCAGGCTTCGTCATCATGGCGGCAGTGGCCGCCGGGGCGATGTCGGTCGACCGGAAGATGGAGGCTCCGGTGAAATGGGGATTCGTCATCCTCATGGTACTGGCGGGGTTCGTGCTGGGCGGGCTGCCGGGCGCCGTGGTCGGCGCGATCTTCGGTTACATCTTCGGCCTGCTGATCTACTGGGTCGGCATGGGCCGCTACCGTGTACCGCTGCCGCCCTACCTGACAGCTGGGCAGGTGCTCTGGCACTATGCCTTTCGCACGATCTGCGGGGCGATCTTCGTCTTCCTGATCACGCCGATCCTGGTGGTGATGCCGTTGTCGTTCAATGCCGAGAACTTCTTTACCTTCACGCCGGAAATGCTGCGCTTCGACCCGGAGGGCTACTCTCTGCGCCATTACCGCGAGTTCTTCCAGTCCTCCGACTGGCAGCAGGCGCTGCGCAATTCGCTGATCATCGCACCGCTGGCGACGCTGCTTTCGGTCAGCTTCGGCACGCTGGCGGCCATCGGCCTGTCGTCCGAGCACGTGCCGTTCCGCCGCGCGATCATGGCGGTGCTGATCTCGCCGATGATCGTGCCGCTGATCATCTCGGCGGCGGGGATGTACTTCTTCTACTCCCGCATCGGCCTGCAGGGCACCCTGGCGGGCGTCGTCCTGGCGCATGCCGCGCTGGGCATACCCTTCGTCATCATCACCGTGACGGCGACGCTGGTTGGCTTTGACCGTTCGCTGACGCGGGCTGCGGCGAACATGGGGGCGAACCCGGTCACCACCTTCTTCCGGGTGCAGATGCCGCTGATCCTGCCGGGGGTGATCTCGGGCGGGCTGTTCGCCTTCATCACCTCCTTCGACGAGGTTGTCGTGGTGCTCTTTGTCGGCTCGGCCAAGCAGCAGACGCTGCCTTGGCAGATGTTCACCGGTCTGCGCGAACAGATCAGCCCGGTGATCCTTGCTGTCGCGACGATTCTGGTGGTGATCTCGATCGGGCTGCTGGCGACGGTCGAAGTCCTGCGTCGACGCTCCGAAAGGTTGCGCGGCATGAGCCCAGGCTAAGACCCTTATAGGTAGCGTTAACCACGCAGCCGGATACCTTGGCAATTTTAGACAGAGAGCGGACGGCAGGGTGGTTAACGCCCTGCCGTATTCACATTCTGCAAAGGAGTGTTGTCGATGCTGGCGCGGCATTCGTCCGAGGAACCCGGCATGAGCCACCATGACACCACCCTGACTCCACAATCCCGCGGCACCTCGAGCAGCGAGGTGCCCTTTGAGGCCGGGGAACTGTTCTTCTCCCGCACTGACAAGCGGGGCGTCATCCAGGAGGGCAATTCGACCTTCCGGCGCATCGCGGGCTACCAGTGGGAGGAACTGAAAGGCGCTCCCCACAAGCTGGTACGCCATCCCGACATGCCGAAGGGCGTGTTCCAACTGATGTGGGACCGCTTCGGGCGGGGGGAGAAGGTCGTCGCCTACGTGAAGAACCGCG
Organism: Sagittula salina; assembly: GCF_017813235.1. Classification (GTDB taxonomy): domain Bacteria; phylum Pseudomonadota; class Alphaproteobacteria; order Rhodobacterales; family Rhodobacteraceae; genus Sagittula; species Sagittula salina. Next base: position 698,386 of record NZ_JAGISH010000001.1, on the reverse strand, counting down.
CCAAGGATGGCCGCTTCTACTGGGTGATCGCCCTCAGCTGGCCCATCGCGGAGGGCTATATTTCCACCCGGATCAAACCGATGTCCCCGCTGCACGCAAAGGTCGAAGCGATCTACAAGACGCTGCGCACGGCGGAGCAGGAAGAAGGCATCACCCCTGCAGAAAGCGCCGAACGCCTGCTGGAGGCGATCTGCGGACTCGGCTTTTCCGATTACGACGCCTTCATGGGGCACGCCCTGCGGCAGGAACTCGAGTGCAACTCGAAAGCGACGCGCACGACGCTCGGTCCGATGCAGCAGCGCTTCTTTGCGATGTACGACACCATTCTCGAACTCGGCGAAGAAGTCGAGGGCCTAGTGGACGTGATCCGCGCCATCCGTACCGTGCCCATGAACATGCGCATCCTCGCCTCCCGGCTGGAGAATGTCGGCGGTCCGATCAGCGCGATCTCCGTCAACTACAGCCAGATGCTCGAAGAAATGTCGACCTGGATCAAAGACTTCGCCGTTGGGCCGGACTGTACCTTCGCCCGGATCAGGGGACAGATCCTGCGCGGGCAGCTACTGGTCTGCGCGATGGATATCCAGGGTCGGATGGTGGAGGCCTTCGAGAACGATATCGCGGCCGCGCCCGACAAGGCGGCGCTCCAGAGCGACCGTGCAGGCCTTCTGCGCGAGGCTGAAAATTTTCACGAGGAGGCGCAGGAGGCGCTGAAGATCATCGAAAAGGAGGTCCGCCGCCTCAGCCGCAGCGTCCTCGACATGAAGCGCTACGTGACCGGGCTGTCGAGCACCCGCATGATGTGCAAGATCGAGAGCGCGACCCTCGGTGACAGCGACACGGCGCTGGCGGGTATCGTCGAACAGCTCGACGAGCGCCAGAACGAGATCGAGCGACGCCTCGCACGGGTGGTGGAGATGAACACCAACATTCAGGGCCACAGCGCCATGCTCCGAACCATCGCGTGACGCTTCACGCTTTCTAACACGATCCGGGGCAGAGTGCCCCGGCCTTTGTTTCGGGGACACGGCATGACAGAACAACCGGCGCAGTTCACAGCAGACAGTTCATACTCCGGCTCGGAGGCACAGTTCCACCTGTCCGAGCTTTTTCATTCCCGCACGGACGCGCGGGGCGTGATCCAGGCGGGCAACACGGTGTTTCAGCGCGTTGCGGGCTACGAGTGGTCGGAACTGGTTGGCGCCCCGCACAAGATCATCCGCCATCCCGACATGCCGAAGGGCGTGTTCGAACTGATCTGGTCCCGGATCAAGGCGGGCAAACCCACGGGCGGCTATGTGAAGAACCGCTGCAAGAATGGCCGCTACTACTGGGTCTTCGCCCTGATCGCTCCGATCGGCGATGGTTATATCTCCACGCGTCTGAAACCCAGTTCGGCCCTTCGCGGTGAAGTGGAGAAGCTCTACAGCTCCCTGCTCGCCCGCGAAACAGAGGAGGGGCTGAAGCCCACCGAAAGCGCGGAAATCCTGTTGCAGGGGATTACCGACCTCGGCTTCACCAACTACGAATCCTTCCAGAGCCATGCCCTGGCGACAGAAGTCGAGGCGCGGGCGCAACAACTTGGCCGGCAACTCGACCCGCTGCAGCGTCGCTTTCTCGAAATGTCGAAGGCCATCGCGCAGGTGCAGGTAGAAACCTCCGAGATGACGGAAGCTTTCGAGGTGATCCGCACCGTGCCGATGAACATGCGCATCATCGCCTCCCGGCTGGAAAGCGCGGGCGGGCCGATCAGCGCCATATCGGTAAACTACAGCCAGATGCTGGAGGATATGTCGACCTGGGTGGAAACCTTCGTGGAGGGCGAGTCCTGTGTTTTTGCCCGGATTCGGGACGCCATTCTGAAGGGGCAGTTCCTCGGGTTTGCCGCGGGTCTCGTGGATGAGATGTTGGAGACCTGCGAAGGGGAGGAGGGCGGCATCGGCACCCATACGGACGGCTTGTCAGTCCAAGCCGAAGCCGAAATCTGCGCCGAGCTGAAGCGCGGTTTCCTCGAGGAAACCGCGAAGGCCCTCACGGAGGTGGAGGTGGAGGCCAAGCGCTTTGCGCGCAGCGTCCTGGACATGAAGCGTTTCGTGACCGGTCTCTCCAGCACGCGCATGATGTGCAAGATCGAAAGCGCCGCGCTCAATAATTCCGGCACGGCCTTGGCCGGGATCGTCGAGCAGCTCGACGAGCGGCAGGACGAGATCGAGGCGCGGCTGGCCCGCGTGGTGGAGCTGAACTCTGTTGTTCAGAGCAACACGGCGATGTTGAGAACCCTGCTCTGATACGCAACAGGCCCGGTCCATCGGACCGGGCCCTCATGCCGCCACGCGCGAAAGTGTCAGGCGCGCACCAGCTTCTCGTAATCCTCAGCGATCGACCGCGTCAGTGTCCCCACCTCAAAGGTATAATCGCCGATCTGGCCCACCGGGGTCACCTCTGCCGCGGTGCCGGTCAGCCAGCACTGCTCGAAGCCTTCCATTTCTTCAGGCATGATGTGGCGCTCGTGGACCGTAACGCCCTTTGCCTTCAGCATGTCGATGACCGTCTGCCGCGTCAGCCCGTTCAGGAAGCAGTCCGGCAGCGGTGTGTGGACCTCCCCGTCCTTGACGAAGAAGATGTTGGCGCCGGTCGCTTCGGCCACGTAGCCGCGGTAATCCATGAAGAGCGCGTCGGAACAGCCCTTTTCCTCCGCCGCGTGCTTTGACGTCGTGCAGATCATGTAAAGGCCGGCGGCCTTCGCATGGACCGGGATGGTTTCGGGCGAGGGGCGCTTCCAGCGGGAAATGTCGAGCTTGGCGCCCTTCATCTTGGCGTCGCCGTAGTAGTTGCCCCAACCCCAAGCGGCGATGGCCAGACGCACGGGGTTGCGCGACGACGACACGCCCATATCCGGGCCCGCCCCCCGCCATGCCACCGCGCGCACGTAAGCGTCGGTGAAGCCGTTGGCCTTCAGGACCTCCTCCTTCGCCGCTTCGATCTGGTCCACCGTGTAGGGGATCGCGAAATCGAGGCACTGGGCGGAGAAATGCAGCCGTTCCGAGTGCTTGCGCGACAGGAAGATCTTGCCATTGTAGGCGCGTTCGCCCTCGAAGACGGAGGAGGCATAGTGCAGCGCATGCGTCAGGACGTGGACCTGGGCAGAGCGCCACTCCACCAGCTGGCCGTCCAGCCAGATCTTGCCGTCGCGGTCGTCATAGGCCCCGTCTGCCATCGCTTCTCTCCTCGGTGTCCTGCGCTTTTGGCAAAAATTGCGCAACGCGCGTCGCCTGGCGACATAATGTTGCGCTGATCGCGTTCACGGCTAGCAATTGAGTCTTGGAATGTCAACATGCCTGACTTAAAATGCCCGGCAAAACGCGGGATCGAAGGCGGGAGCAGACATGTCCGACGGGCGCACGGTGCAGGGCGAAACGTTGCTGTACCTGACAGACGAACAGCTGCGTCAGGGGGCGGAGGCGATGTTCTTTGCCTACCGGGGTTTCACCGCCGATCCCGACCGGATCCTCGCGGGGCTCAGCTATGGGCGGGCGCACCACCGGGCGCTGCACTTCATCCACGGCGCGCCGGGGACGACGGTCAACAACCTGCTCGCCATCCTTGGCGTGACGAAGCAATCGCTCAACCGCGTTCTGCGCTCGCTCATCGAGGACGGGCTGGTGGAATCCCGTGTCGGCCGTGTTGACAAGCGCGAGCGTCACCTGTTCCTGACCCCCGGTGGCGAGGCGCTGGAACGCGAGCTGTCCGATGCGCAGCGGTTGCGGATGCGCGCTGCCTTCCGGGAAGCGGGGCCGGAGGCGGTCGCAGGTTTCCGGCGCGTGCTGGAGGCGATGATGGACCCTGAGATGCGGCTCCAGTATCAACGGCTCAGGGAGGGCCGGGGATGAGCGAGACGGATGCCCATCTGCTGATCGTCGACGACGACGAACGCATTCGCGGGTTGCTGCAGAAGTTCCTGATCAGGAACGGATTTCTGGTCAGTGCCGCACGCGACGCGGCCCATGCGCGGCGGCTTCTGGCGGGACTCGACTTCGACATGATCGTGCTCGACGTGATGATGCCGGGCGAGGATGGCATCAGCCTGACTGCGGGGATTCGCGAAACCTCCACCGTGCCGATCCTGCTGTTGACCGCCCGCTCCGAGATCGAGGACCGCATCAAGGGGCTGGAGGCGGGCGCCGACGATTACCTCGCCAAGCCGTTCGAACCTAAGGAACTGCTGCTCAGGATCAATGCGATCCTGCGGCGGATGCCGGAAACGGCGGCCTCGGAGGCCGCGCCAAAGCTGCTCGCGCTGGGCGGGATCCGCTACGACATCGAGCGCGGCGAGATGTGGCGCGGCGACGACATGGTTCGTCTGACCGCCACGGAGGCGCAACTGATGCGCATCTTCTCGGCCCGTCCAGGCGAAGCGCTCAGCCGCTCGCGGCTGGTAGAGGAGCTGGGCCGCGACAAGGGGCAGGCGCAGGAACGCGCGGTCGACGTCCAGATCACCCGCCTGCGCCGCAAGCTGGAAAGCGACCCGAAACAACCGCGGTACCTGCAGACGGTGCGCGGAGCAGGCTACATGCTGGCGCCGGACTGAGCGCGCGAGATGTCGGGCAGGGCGCTGGCCCCGGCATCGGATTGTGAGTAACTGGAAAGCAAGGAAGCAAGGAAGCAAGGAAGCAGGGGAGAAGCCCATGGCGACAGCATTGATCACCCATGCGGACGGAATGAACTACGTCACGCCCGATGGCCACCCGGAGCAGGTGGCGCGGCTGGAGCATCTGTTGCACGCCGTGGCGGGGCTGGACCTCAGGCGTGTCGGCGCACGGGAGGCCACGCAGGAGGAACTGCTGCGCTGCCATCCGCAGCGCTACATCGACCTCATCCGCGCCGCCATTCCCGGGAGCGGCCAGCATCAGCTGGATGCCGATACCTGGGTTTCGCCCGGCTCCTTCGAGGCGGCGCTGCGCGCGGCGGGGGGCACTTGTCAGGCGGTGGACATGGTGCTGTCTGGCGAGGTGGCGAATGCCTTCTGCGCCATGCGCCCGCCCGGCCACCACGCGGAGACGGAGAAACCCATGGGCTTCTGCCTGTTCGGCAGCGCGGCCATCGCGGCGAAGCACGCGCTGGAGGCGCACGGGCTGTCGCGCGTTGCGGTGGTGGATTTCGACGTGCACCACGGCAACGGCACGCAGGATCTGCTCTGGGACGAGGCCCGCGCACTTCTGGTGAGTTCGCAGCAGATGCCGCTTTGGCCGGGCACCGGCACGCCGGAGGAACGCGGCGGTCATGACAATGTCATGAACCTGCCGCTGCCGCCGGGATCGGGCGGGGCGGAGATGCGCGCGCGCTACCTCAACGAGGCCTTCCCACGCCTGCGCGCCTTTTCGCCCGAACTCATCATCGTTTCCGCCGGCTTCGATGCCCACAAGGATGACCCGCTGGCACAGCTGGAATGGGAGGTCGAGGACTTTGTCTGGATCACCCGCGAGCTCTGCGCCATCGCGTCAGAGGCGGCGGGAGGGCGCGTGGTCTCGACTCTCGAAGGCGGGTATGATCTGGCGGGTCTGAGCGCCTCGGCGAAGGCGCATGTCGAAGTTCTGATGGAGGCGGGCACATGAGCGAGATAGCTGTCGAAGAGATGTCCTTTGAGCAGGCCATGGCGGAGCTGGAGCGTGTGGTCGGTGCGCTGGAGCGCGGCGATGTGGCACTGGAGGATTCCATCGCCCTTTACGAACGTGGCGCGAAGCTGAAGAAGCGTTGCGACCAGAAGTTGAAGGAAGCCGAAGAGAAGGTCGCCGCGATCACGCTCGACGGCGAGGGCAACCCGTTGGGGACGAAGCCGGTCGAGGGCCTCTGATGATCGCCGACGCGGGCTTTTTGCCGTTCCCGGATGCGCTGGCGCGGGCCGGGGCTCTGTCCTTCGGCCAGATCCGCTCTGCCACCGGCGGCGTGCCCGGCGCGGTGGCAGAGGCGATGCGCTACGCGGTCGAGGGCGGCAAGGGGCTGCGCGCCTTTCTCGTGATCGAGAGCGCGCGCGTCTTCGGCATCGCGCCCGACCGCTCCGCCCCGGCGGCGGGGGCCATCGAGGCGCTGCACGCCTACAGCCTCGTGCACGACGACCTGCCCTGCATGGACGACGACGACCTGCGCCGCGGCAAACCCACGGTGCACCGCAAGTGGGACGAGACCATCGCCGTGCTGGCGGGCGACGCATTGCAGGCGCTGGCTTTCCAGTTATTGGCCGAGGCCGGTTGCGACGCCGACCGCCGGCTGGCGCTGGTGTCGGGTCTCGCGCGGGCGGCGGGATTGCGCGGCATGGTCGGCGGACAGGCGATGGACATCGCCGCCGAGAGCGCCGCAGACCCCCTGACCCTGGCGGAAATCACCGCCCTGCAAGCGGGCAAGACCGGCGCGCTGATCGCCTGGTCCAGCACCGCAGGCGCCGTCATGGCGGGCGAAAGCCCCGAACCGCTGCGCGTCTATGGCGACTGTCTCGGCCTCGCGTTCCAGATCTGGGACGACGTGCTGGACGTCGAGGGCGACGCAGCGACCGTGGGCAAGGCCGTCGGCAAGGACGAGGGCCGCGGCAAGGCCACCTTTGTCAGTCTGATGGGGCCAGACGGGGCGAAACGTCGCGCAGAGGAACTCGTGCACGAAGCCTGCACATCCCTCGATGTATACGGGGAGCGGGCCGAATGCTTGCGGGAGGCAGCCCGCTTCGTTATCTCGCGCCGGAACTGATGCCCGATCTGCGGCCTCGCGCGCTGGCAAACGCGCGAAAACGCATTAGGTCAGGCGGGATTGTGACTTGCGGAGGACCCCATGTCCCAGCGACCCGAAACGCCCCTTCTGGACCGCGTCCAGTACCCCTCTGACCTGAAGGGGATGTCCGACGCCCAGCTGAAGCAGGTGGCGCAGGAACTGCGGGCGGAAACGATCTCTGCCGTCTCCGAGACCGGTGGCCATCTGGGCGCGGGCCTGGGCGTGGTCGAACTGACGGTCGCGCTGCACGCGGTCTTTGACGCGCCGCGGGACAAGATCGTCTGGGACGTGTCGCACCAGTGCTATCCGCACAAGATCCTCACGGGGCGGCGCGACCGCATCCGCACGCTGCGGATGAAAGACGGGCTTTCGGGTTTCACCAAGCGTTCGGAATCGCCCTACGACGCCTTCGGGGCGGCGCATAGCTCCACCTCCATCTCCGCGGCGCTGGGCTTCGCCGTGGCGCGCGACCTCGGCGGCGCGCCGGAAACCGGGCTGGGCGACGCCATCGCGGTGATCGGCGACGGCTCGATGAGCGCGGGCATGGCGTTCGAGGCGATGAACAACGCGGGCCACCTGAAAAAGCGCCTGATCGTCATCCTGAACGATAATGAGATGTCCATCGCGCCGCCCACCGGCGCGCTGTCCTCCTACCTGACCCGCCTCTATTCCGAAACGCCCTTCCAGGATTTCAAGGCCGTGGCCAAGGGCGCGCTGGGCTTTTTGCCGCCGCCCTTTCAGGAAGGGGCAAAGCGCGCCAAGGAAATGCTGAAGGGCATGGCCATGGGCGGCACCCTCTTCGAGGAACTGGGGTTCACCTACCTCGGACCGATCGACGGCCACGACCTCGACCAGCTTCTGCCTCTGTTGCGCACCGTGAAGGCGCGCGCCACCGGGCCGATCCTGATCCATGCGCTCACCAAGAAGGGCAAGGGCTACGCCCACGCCGAACACGCCCCCGACAAGGGTCACGCCCGGGCGAAATTCGACGTCATCACCGGCAAGCAGAAGAAGACGCCGTCGAACGCACCGTCCTACACGCGCGTCTTTGCCGACGCGCTGATCCGCGAGGCCGCGGAAGATCCGCGCGTCGTCGCGGTGACGGCGGCGATGCCCGATGGCACCGGGCTGGATCTGTTTGCGGAGCGGTTCCCGAACCGCTGCTTCGATGTCGGTATCGCGGAGCAGCATGGCGTCACCTTCTGCGCGGGTCTGGCCGCCGGCGGGATGAAGCCCTTCTGCGCCATGTACTCGACCTTCCTGCAGCGCGGCTACGACCAGGTGGTGCACGACGTGGCGATCCAGCGCCTGCCGGTGCGCTTTGCCATCGACCGCGCCGGGCTGGTGGGGGCCGACGGGGCGACGCACGCGGGGTCCTTCGACGTGGCTTACCTGTCGAACCTCCCCGGCTTCACGGTCATGGCCGCGGCCGACGAGGCGGAGCTGAAGCACATGGTCGCCACCGCCGCCGCGCATGACGAGGGCCCCATCGCCTTCCGCTACCCGCGCGGCGAGGGCGTCGGCGTCGAAATGCCGGAACGCGGCAAGCTGCTGGAAATCGGCAAGGGCCGGGTGATGAAGGAGGGCACGCGCGTGGCGCTCCTGTCTTTTGGCACGCGGCTGGCGGAATGTCTCTCCGCCGCCGAGGCGCTCGAGGCGCGCGGCGTGTCGGTCACCGTGGCGGATGCGCGGTTCTCGAAACCTCTGGACGAGGCCCTGGTGCTGCGTCTCGCGCGCGAACACGAGTCGCTCATCACGGTGGAGGAGGGCGCAATCGGCGGCTTCGGCAGCCACGTGGCGCAGTGCCTGGCGGAAAACGGTGTCTTTGACCGGGGGCTGAAGTACCGATCCATGGTGCTGCCGGATATCTTCATCGACCAGGCGAACCCGCGTGACATGTACGCGGTGGCAAAGCTGAACGCCGAGGATATCGAGGCGAAGGTGCTGACCACGCTGGGGGTCGAGGTGATGGACCGTCGCGCCTGAGTTCGCGCCCGGAGTGGGGACGGCCCGCGCCGGGCCCCGCAAATCAGCCCGTTAGACCAGCCCGGCCCAGATCGACAGAACGATGGCATAAAGCGCTGCGCCCTGCAGGTAGCCCCAGAGCGCATAGGCGCCATCGCGCACCATCAGCCCGTACATGATCATCGCCACCGCGCCCGCGCCAAAGCTGGTGACGAAGGGCAGGATCTCCAGCAGCGGCCAGCTGGTGGAAATCACCGCCGTCGCCACATAGGCCGCCACCCGCGCGGCACTCCCGCGGACCAACAGCGACAGCCGGTCGTGACTGTGGCGGTCCATGTAGGCCGCCGGTCTTTGCAGCCAGTCCAGCGCCTTGTTCATCCGTGCCGAGGACAGCGACCGCCGCATGATGAACCCCGGCAGCCAGAGGTGCTTGCGCCCCATCAGCACCTGCACCGTGATCAGCAGGATCACCATCCCGCTCACAGTGGGCATGCCCGGAATGCCCGACAGGGGCGATACGACCAGCACCGAAGGCACCAGGATCACCGCCGGGAAGGAGCGGAAGCCGACCCGCTCCAGCGCTTCCTCAACCGAAACGCTCTCCTCTCCCGGCTCGGGTCGCAGCACCGCGAGCAATTCCACGAGGTTCTCGGGCGGGGGGCTGGAGGCGTCGAACGCCACCGGCTCAGCCCTCTGCCGCCAGCACGGCGCGCAGGCCGGTGCGGTAGTCGGGGTACTTCAGCGTAACGCCCAGTTCCTCGCGGATGCGGGCGTTGCATACGCGTTTGTTGTCGGCGTAGAAGCTGCGGGCCATGGGCGACATCTCTGCCTCCTCGAAGGCGACCTCGGGCGGCGGGAGCATCTCCAGCAGTTCGGCCGCGTAGGCCAGAACGTCCTGCGGTGGCGCGGGATCGTTGTCGCAGACGTTGTAGGCAGCGCCGGGATTGGGGCGCGCCATGGAGGCGCGCAGCACCTGCGCGATGTCCTCGCCGTGAATACGGGAAAACACCTGATCGGGCTTGATGATCCGCCGCGCCGTGCCGTTTCGCACCTTCTCGAAGGGGCCGCGGCCGGGGCCGTAGATGCCCGCCAGCCGGAAGCTGTGGATGGGCAGGCCGGGAATGGCGCGCCAGTCTGCCTCTGCCCGGATGCGCGCGCGGGCACGTTTCGAACGGCCGTTGAGTGGCGCGCTTTCGTCGACCCAGGCCCCGTCGGCGTTGCCGTAGACCCCGGTGGTCGACAGGTAGCCGGCCCAGTCGAGCCGCTGCGCCGCCTGTGCCAGCTCCGGCCCGATCAGCCGCAGCGCGGGGTCTCCGTCTTCGTCGGGGGCGGCGCTCATCAGGACGTGGGTTGCCTGAGCCAACGCCTCTGCCACGGGACCGTGTTCCCAGAGGATCGCCTCGATCCCCGTCGCGCGCAGCGATTCGCGCTTATGCGGGCTGCGCGTGGTGCCGATGACGCGCCAGCCGCCTTCTGCCAGCAGATCGGCGGCGAGGAATCGGGCGGAAAACCCGTGCCCGAGAGAAAGAAGCGTCTTTTCCATGGGGGCATAGGTGGCGCGACCGGGGCTGTTTGGCAAGTATTACAAAAACGTCTTTGACGGATTGCCTTTGTAACGTATTGTGGTGATGCGGGTTCCGGAGGAGACTTGAGCCATGTACAGTCAGGGATTGATCGGCGCGGACGGGCGCACGGAAGAGACCGAGGACTTCCTCGCGGCCTTCCAGCGACGCATGGACGCGGAGGAAAAGATCGAACCCAACGATGCCATGCCGGAGGGGTATCGCCGCACGCTTGTGCGCCAGATCGGCCAGCACGCGCATTCCGAGATCGTCGGCATGCTGCCGGAGGGCAACTGGATCACCCGCGCGCCCTCGCTGAAGCGCAAGGCCGCGCTGCTGGCAAAGGTGCAGGACGAGGGCGGGCACGGGCTTTACCTCTATTCCGCCGCCGAAACGCTGGGCGTGACCCGCGAGCAGATGACGGAGGAACTGCTGTCGGGGAAGGCCAAGTATTCCTCGATCTTCAATTATCCCACGCTGAGCTGGGCCGACATCGGCATCATTGGCTGGCTGGTGGACGGGGCCGCGATCATGAACCAGATCCCGCTGTGCCGCTGTTCCTACGGCCCTTATGCGCGGGCGATGATCCGGGTTTGCCGGGAGGAGAGCTTTCACCAGCGGCAGGGCTATGAACTGTGCCTGACGCTGTCGCGCGGAACGGAGGCGCAGAAGGCCATGCTTCAGGACGCGCTGGACCGCTGGTGGTGGCCCTGCCTGATGATGTTCGGCCCGCATGACGGTGACAGTCTGCATTCGGACCAGAGCATGGCGTGGAAGATCAAGCGGTTCTCCAACGACGATCTGCGCCAGAAGTTCATCGACGCCACTGTGCCGCAGGGCGAATACCTCGGCCTGACCTTCCCCGACCCCGAGCTGAAGTGGAACGAGGAGAAGGGCGGCTACGATCACGGGCCGATCGACTGGGAAGAGTTCTGGCGCGTGGTGAAGGGGGGCGGGCAGATGAACCGCGACCGCATCACGGCCCGCAAGAAGGCCTGGGACGAGGGCGCCTGGGTGCGCGAGGCGGCGCTGGTCCATGCGGAAAAGCGGCGGGCGCGGCAGCTGGCTGCGGAGTAAGCGGTTTCGCCCCGGGCCAGAGCCAGGGCTGGAGCCAGGGCCGGAGCTTGGGCCGGAACCCGCGCGGCGCGCCTGCGGCGCGCTGGAGGCTCTGCCTCCAGACCTCCGAGGTATTTGGGAACCAAAGAAGGAAAGAGGCCATGGCGAACGAGACGCCGCTTTGGGAAGTGTTCATTCGCCCGCGCAACGGGTTGAGTCACAAGCACGTGGGATCGCTGCACGCTGCCGATGAGGTGCTGGCACTGCAGGCAGCACGCGACGTCTACACGCGGCGGGGCGAGGGCAATTCGATCTGGGTGGTACGCTCGGTGGATATCGTGGCCTCCGACCCGGATCAGTCGGCGGAGAATTTCGATCCCACGGCCGAGAAGATCTATCGTCACCCGACCTTCTACGAGATCCCCGAAGACGTGGGGCACATGTGATGGCGCCGGATCTGGAGCTGTTCGATGCGGTCCTCGAACTGGCGGACGATCACCTCGTGCTCGGGCACCGTCTTTCGGAGTGGTGCGGTCATGCGCCCATGCTGGAGGAGGATCTTGCCCTGCCCAACATGGCGCTGGACCTGATCGGCACCGCGCGCACACTATATGACCATGCCGGGCGGCTGGAAGGGCAGGGCCGCGACGAGGACACGCTGGCCTATCTGCGCGGCGATCGCGCGTATCGCAACCTGCTGCTGGTCGAACGCGAGAATGGCGATTTTGCACATACCATGCTGCGGCAGCTCTATTTTTCCGCCTTCATGCATCCGTACTGGGAGGCGGCACTAGGGTCTTCGGACGCGGTGATCTCCGGGGTCGCGGGCAAGGCGGTGAAGGAGATGGCCTACCACATCCGCCACGCGGCAGAATGGGTGATCCGCCTTGGCGACGGCACGGAGGAAAGCGCGCGCCGCATGGGGGCTGCCGTCGACGCGCTGCACCTCTATACCCCCGAACTGTTCGAGGAGGGCGCGGCGGCGGGCTGCGACGCGCTGCCGGCGCGGGCCGCCATGCGCGGTGCCTTTGATTCGACCATCGCGCAGGTCTTTGCCGAGGCCGGGCTGTGCGTCCCGGAGGTGGCCTATCCGCCGTCGGGCGGGCGACGCGGCCTGCACGGCGAGGAACTGGGCCCCATGCTGGCGGAGATGCAGTCGCTGCACCGCGCCCACCCCGGGGCGCTCTGGTGACCGAGGCCGCGCGCGCATGGGCGGCGGCCGCCGCCGTGCCGGACCCGGAGATCCCGGTCCTGACGGTGGCGGATCTCGGCATCCTGCGCCGCGTCTCGCTGGACGGGGGCGTTGCGGTGGCGGAAGTCACGCCGACCTACTCAGGCTGTCCCGCGACGGTGGCCATCGAACTGTCGATCGAGGCGGCGTTGCGCGCGGCGGGGTTCGAGGCGCGGATCGCACGCGTCCTTTCCCCCGCCTGGACCACCGACTGGATCACTCCGGAGGGCCGCGAGAAGCTGCGCGCCTGTGGCATCGCACCGCCCGTCGCGGGGGCGGGCAAGGCCGCGCTCTTCAGCGCGCCGGAGGTCGCCTGCCCGCGTTGCGCCAGCGCCGACACGCGCCGCCTGTCCGAGTTCGGCTCCACCGCATGCAAGGCACAGTACCAGTGCCGCGCCTGCGCCGAGCCCTTCGACTATTTCAAATGCATCTGAGGCCCTCATGACCCCGACGTTCCACGACCTCACCCTCTGCGACGTCCGCCCCGAAGGCGAGGGCGCCGTGGCGCTGACCTTTGCCGTTCCCGAGGTGCTGGCGGAGACCTTCGCCTTTGCCCCCGGGCAGTACCTGACCCTGCGCACGGCGGTGGGCGGCCAGGACGAGCGCCGTTCCTACTCCATCGCGCGGGGCGAACCCGGCAGGCTCACCGTGGGAGTGAAACACGTGCCGGACGGGGCCTTTTCCACCGCCGCGCAGGACTTTCGCGCGCAAAAGATCCTGCACGTCATGCCGCCGCAGGGGCGCTTCGTGTGGCGCGGCGAAGCCAAGGTCGTGCTGATCGCCGCCGGATCCGGGATCACGCCGATGGTCGCCATCGCCGAAGCGGTGTTGAAGGCGGGCGGCGAGGCGGCGCTGGTCTACGGCAACCGCTCCGCCGCGGCGATCATGTTCCGCGACACGCTCGACGCCCTGAAGGACCGCTACATGGGGCGCTTCAGCCTGATTCACGTGCTCAGCCGCGAACCGCAGGACGTGGCGCTGCTGAATGGCCGCGTCACCGGCGAGAAGGTGCTGGCGCTGCACCGCGCGGGCGCGCTTGATCTGCACGGCGCGGAAGGCGTCTTTCTCTGTGGGCCGGGGGGCATGATCGAGGATGTCTCGACGGCACTGGATGGCATTGTCGCGCCGCATCGCATCCATTTCGAACGTTTCTACACCGAAGGCGAAGCACCCCGGGCCGCGCCGTCGGAGGCCGCTCAGAAGGCTGCCGCCGATGGCGTTTCGGTCGAGGTGGTGCTGGACGGCACCCGCCGCACCTTTGCCGTGGGGCAGGGGGACGACAATGTTGTGGACGCCGCCGCCCGCGCAGGGCTGGAATTGCCCTATTCCTGCAAGAACGGCATGTGCTGCACCTGCCGCTGCAAGGTTGTCGAGGGCAGCGCAGAGATGGCGGTGAACTACTCGCTGGAACCCTGGGAGATGGAGGCGGGCTTTATCCTCGCCTGTCAGGCGCGTCCGACCTCGGACAGGCTGGTGCTGGATTTCGACGCGGCTTGAGGCGGCCAGCGAGGCAGGCTGGGGAAACCTGCGGCGGCGCAGGCGGTACAGTCTGCTCTAGGTGGCACAGGCGCTTGCCCGCCCGCGGTTGAGCAGAGGATTGCCGATGTCCCAGAAGCGGACTCCCCGGAGCGATCCGGCCGGCGTATGAGTCGCGCCCAAGGCAACGGCGGCGCGAGGGACACATGCGGCGAGCGATGGGACGAGCGGGGGCACTGGCCCTCGGACTGGGCGTGGCGATGGCGATGACGGGATGTGCGGAGAGACCGGCGCCCGCGCCGGTGGCGGCCCCTGCGGCGCTGCCGCTCTTCCCCAACGAGACGCCGGAACTCCGCGCCTCCATCAACCAGTGGTCGGACCACTACGGGCTGCCGCGCGGGTTGGTGCACCGCCTCGCGATCCGCGAAAGCACGCATAATCCGGCGGCGCGCAACGGGCCCTATTTCGGGCTGTTCCAGATCCTGCCCGCGACCGCGCGCGGCATGGGATTCAACGGTTCGAACGAAGAGCTTCTCGACGCCAACGTGAACCTCAAATACGCGCTGAAGTACCTCAAGGGCGCCTATATCGTCTCGGATGGCGATTGGGACGACACCATCATGTGGTACGCCCGTGGCTACTATTACGAGGCCAAGCGCAAGGGGCTTCTGATCGCCACGGGCCTGCGCAAGGGGTAACGGCTCATCGGTCGGCGATGGAAAAGGCGGGCTATAGTCGGGTCCAAGTCGTGCCGGGCAGCATTGGCCGGCTGGCACGTTGCGCGGGGCCTCCCCGCGCGCTAGCCTGAGTCCATGGTACAGGATCTCGAAGCCGCCTATGCGCTGCAGACCCCCGACGATAATCTGAAACTCTACCGCGACTGGGCAGAGAGCTACGACACCGGCTTTGCCCGCGACATGGACTACATTCTGCCACGCCACGTGGCGGAGTTGTTCCGTGCATTGGGCGGGGCGGC
The DNA here is from genome assembly GCF_017813235.1 of Sagittula salina. Lineage (GTDB taxonomy): Bacteria > Pseudomonadota > Alphaproteobacteria > Rhodobacterales > Rhodobacteraceae > Sagittula > Sagittula salina. Next base: position 683,364 of record NZ_JAGISH010000001.1, on the reverse strand, counting down.
CCCGGTGCTGGACATGGGCGCGGGCACCGGCCTGTGCGGTGCGGCGCTGACGGCCTTGGGCATCGGTCCGGTCGAGGCGACCGACCTTTCGCAGGACATGCTCGATGTCTCGGCGGGAAAGGGCGTCTATGCACGGCTTTTCACCGGCAACCTGCTGGAACGCTTGCCGGTGGAGGATGGCGCCTACGCCGGCGTGACCTGTTCCGGCACCTTCACCCACGGCCACGTTGGCCCCGAAGCGTTGCCGGAAGTGCTGCGTGTGCTGCGCCCCGGCGGGCTGGCGGTGATTTCGGTGCACGCGGAACACTGGCGGGCGAAGGGCTTTGCCGCCGCCGTCGACGGGCTCGACCTGAGCGAGACCGGCTGGCGCGAGGTCGCTATCTTTGGCGAGGGCGCCACTGGCGATCACGCCCGGGACAAGAGCCGAATTTTGTGGCTGCGCAAGCGGTAGGGGAACGACGCCCCGCTCAGAGATTGTTCCTTACCAGCAGCAGCAACGAGACTGCGGCGATGGCCAGCAAGACGATCTGGACGTAGTCAAGAAGATCCATCGGTCATGTCCTCCAAGTCGTTTTGAACATGGCAGTTGCTGTCCATCATTTCAACCAACTCACCGATCACCCTGTCGCGGTCCGCTGGCGGCAAACTCTTCAGCGGCGCCCCGCCCAGCTTTTCCAGCCCTTCGATGGCCAATTCGCAACGTCGGACGTCTTCCTTGTATTCATTGCCGAAAATCTCGATCACCTGGGTCACCGCCGCGGTGAACAGGGAGGAACCGAGAACCAGCGAGAGGATCAGGTTCGTGCGGGACTTCTGGCGGACTTCTTCGGTCCGCTTTTCATCTTTTTCACGCCATTGCCTGACTTCCTGCGCAAGCCGGTTCTCCAGTTCGCTCATGCTCCGGCCCCTCTCAGCTGGCGTAGTCGGACCCTTCCTCGTCCAGGATCGCCTTCAGCTCGGCCAGATGGCGCAGGTCCTGCTCCGGGTAATCCTCGATCTCCTGCGCGGTCTTTTCCGCGATCTCGTCCGAAAGCACGTGCAGCGGCTGGCCGGTCTGCAAGGCCATGATGTAGGTCTGCGCCGCGCGCTCGAAATAGTAGAGCCGGTTGAAAGTCTCCGCCACCGTGTCGCCGATCACCATGACACCGTGGTTGCCCATGATCAGCACCTTCACCTTCGGATCCGCCAGCAATTCCGCGCAGCGTTCGCCCTCTTCCTCGAAGGCCAGTCCGCCGTAATTGTCGTCGATGGCGATGCGGTTGTAAAAGGTGGCACAGGTCTGGTCGATGGGCGGCAGACGCTTGTCCTTAAGGCAGGCCAGCACCGTCGCATAGGGCGAATGCACGTGCATGGCGCAGCGGGCGTGGGCGCAGTGTCGGTGCAGCCCGCCATGCAGGCCCCAGGCGGTGGGGTCCGGCGCGCCGGGGCGGTTCAGCGTCTCGGGGTCGTTAGCGTCCACCACCAGCAGATCCGACGCCTTGATGCGTGAAAAATGCACCTGGTTGGGGTTCATCAGGAACTTCGTGCCGTCGTCGTTGACCGCAAGGCTGAAGTGGCTTGCCACCGCCTCGTGCATGTTCAGCCGGACGGTCCAGCGAAAGGCCGCGGCGAGATCGACGCGGTCCTGCCAGTGGTCGAGGTTGGCGCGGGTTGCGGGTGCGTTCATGGGGGCCTCCTTGGTTGCGGCCATCGAACGCGCGCCCGGCCGGGATGTCAACGCGGCAGGTGCAGACGCGCCGTCATCGCCCGTCATCGCCTGCCATGGGCCGGCGCGGCGCCCGGACCCGGTTGCGCAGGCTGTGACAAGCTGTCACCCTCGCATAAAACAAGAGAAAGACTCCGCCCATGCAGGACGCCAGCGACCAGCTCGTGATCGAGACCCCCGATGCCCCGGAAGCCGCGCTTTTCGACGATCCGCGCGCGGCGGTGGACCGGCTCTGTGCGTTATACGAGCAGGCGGCCGAATTTCTGCGCGACCGCTTTCTGCGCGCCATGCACGAAGGCCACCCCGGCGTCCGCCTGCGGGCCTTCTACCCCGAGATCCGCTTTACCACGGCGAGCTTTGCCAAGATCGACTCGCGGTTGTCCTTCGGCCATGTGACGTCGCCCGGCACCTATGCCACCACCGTCACCCGGCCCCGCATGTTCCGGCATTATCTGCGTCAGCAGCTTGGCCTGCTGCTGTCGAACCACGGGGTCAAAGTGCAGATCGGCCTGTCGGACACCCCCATGCCGGTGCATTTCGCGGTGGCGAATTTTCCTGATGTGACCGTGCCGCAGGAGGGGGCCGCGGAATTCGTGCTGCGCGACGTCTTTGATGTCCCGGACCTCGGGACCACCAACGACGATATCGTCAACGGCGTGGTGGTAACCCCGCCCGGCGGCGCCATGCCGCTTGCCCCCTTCACCGCGCAGCGCGTCGATTACAGCCTTGCGCGCCTCGCGCATTACACCGCGACCGACCCGGAGCACTTCCAGAACCACGTTCTGTTTACCAACTACCAGTTCTATGTATCGGAATTCGAGGCCTACGCCCGCGCCGCCCTTGCCGATCCGGCGACCGGTTACACCGCCTTCGTCTCCACCGGCAACGTCGAGATCACGACCCCCGATGGCGATCTCGGCATGCCCGCGCGCCTGCCGCAGATGCCCACCCACCACCTCAAACGCGCCGACGGGTCCGGCATCACGCTGGTCAACATCGGCGTCGGCCCGTCGAACGCCAAGACCGCGACCGACCACATTGCCGTCCTGCGCCCGCACGCCTGGCTGATGGTCGGCCATTGCGCGGGTCTTCGGAACTCCCAGTCGCTGGGCGATTTCGTTCTCGCCCACGCCTACCTGCGCGAAGACAAGGTGCTGGACGACGACCTGCCCGTCTGGGTGCCGATCCCGGCGCTGGCAGAAATCCAGGTCGCTCTGGAAAAGGCCGTGGAGCATGAAACCCAGCTTGACGGTTACGACCTGAAACGGATCATGCGCACTGGGACCGTCGCCACCGTCGATAACCGCAACTGGGAATTGCGCGATACCTCCGGTCCGGTGCAGCGCCTGTCGCAGTCCCGGGCCGTGGCGCTCGATATGGAATCGGCCACCATCGCGGCCAACGGTTTCCGCTTCCGGGTGCCCTATGGTACGCTGCTGTGCGTTTCGGACAAGCCGCTGCATGGCGAGCTGAAGCTGCCGGGCATGGCGTCGGACTTCTACAAGACGCAGGTGTCGCGGCATCTTCGCATAGGGATTCGGGCCATGGAATCGCTGCGCGACATGCCGCTCGAACGCATTCACAGCCGGAAATTGCGCTCCTTCGAGGAGACAGCCTTCCTTTGACGTTGGGGAAATCGGCACAAAATGCACAATATGGCGGCCGGGCGACCCACGAATTATTGTGTTCGTCGCACATATCCGATTTTAATGCGCGCCAGAGGCCCAAGGGAACTAGGGCAGTGAAGGGGCGTTTTCGCCGATAGCGAGCGCGCACGCAAAGGAGACCATGAAATGGCGAAGCCGATGACCAAGACCCAGCTGGTGGCAGCACTGGCAGAGAAGATGGAAGCGGACAAGAAGACCGCGGGCACGGCGCTGGACGCGCTGGTGGACATCATCACCTCCGAAGTGTCGGGCGGTGGTGCGGTGACCCTGCCCGGCGTCGGCAAGATCTACTGCCGCGAGCGTCCGGAGCGCATGGTGCGCAACCCCGCGACCGGCGAGCAGTTCAAGAAGGAAGCCGACAAGCAGGTCAAGATGACTATCGCGAAGGCCCTGAAGGACAGCGTCAACGCCTGATGCCGCCGTCGGGCACGGCCCGGGTTGGCAGGGTCCGATGCCGGACCGGGATCCCAAGGGGATCGGAATTTCAAAGGGTCGCCTCGGGGCGGCCCTTTTTCGTGCGCCCCTTGTCGAACGAGCTGTCTCGGACGACGCTTGCCGAACGTCAGTCATTCTGGGGCCCATTCGTTACCTGTCGTCGCGGCCCGTATCCGCGCGCCTGCGATCATGCCCCTGTCACGCCCGTCCCTTTGCGCCCGTCCCTGAGCGCCCCCTCTGAGAGTGTGTCCCTGAGCGCGTGGCCCCGTGTGCCTGTGTCTGTTCGACTGTCGCCGCGAGGACATCCGCCTGCGCGCCCGTGTCGAGCCGGCGTGATGTGTCGTAACATTTCGGATCATTCTGCGGGGCGCTCCTGTCAAAGCGGACCGACCTGCCTTTGACCCGTGTCGCGCAGGCCAAAGGGGCCTGAGACCGACACTCACGGCTTTGGCTGCCCTGAACCACGACCCTTGGCCGGATTACGGACTACGGACTACCGATCACAGACAGGGCAGGGGTCTTGGCCCGGTCTCCCGGTTGCGAACCGGGCCTTCGGCTCAGTAGCCGCCGAGGGCCGGGCGCTCTTTCCATTCGTACCTGCCGCCGCCGGAGTCATCCGGCTGGGTCAGATCCAGCATGGATGCCCGTTCGTAGACGACCTGCGTCGGCACGTTCAGAACATCGGCCACGGCACCCGCGCGGCCCTCGTACCAGAGTTCACGGAAATCGACCTCCGGCATCAGCAGCGTCAGCGCGAAGCGGCGCGCCTCCTGCTGGGCGGCGGGATCCTTCGGGGTCTGCAACGCCTGCACGCCGCAGCCGGGGTGCTTTTCCCGTGTGAGGGGGACGTGCAGGATCCAGTGCCCGACGCCGATGGCGGCGGCGATGCGATCGTGCTTTGGCCGGCCGTTCCTCGGCAGGAATATCACCGCGCGTTTGTCCAGTGGCACATCGAGCATCAGGTCGTGCGGCGGGCTGGAATATTCGACATCCACGTTCAGCGCGCGGCAAAGCCCGTCCAGCGCCCCTTCCCGCAGGCAGACGCCGGGGTTGTTTTCCAACAGATCGCCGATGATCGACTCGATTTCTGGTTGGGAGAGATTGGCGGCGACGGGTTCCACGTAGGGGTAGCTGGGGTATCGCTTTGGCATGCGGGGGCCTCCGGGGCTGGCAACTGGCGGGTCGCGGGAACCGCTCCAATTGCCAGACCTTGTGCCACGGAACAGGTTGACCGTTCCTGAATGCTCTCCCAAGTCGTCCTGCCAATTCAGCACAAACTGTCGGAAATGGTCCGTCTCCGGGAGGGCGGGGGATCAGATCCCGCCCCACCGGCGTCTGATCCCGGTCATCAAACCTCCGACAGGCGACGATTCTGCCGCCCAAGGGCGTCGAAATTGGACGCAGCCAGCCAGCGCTCCAGCCGCGCCTTCCGCTCTGGCCATTCGCCGTCCAGCAGCGAAAACCACGCTGTGTCGCGGTTGCGGCCCTTGTAGACCGTGGCCTGCCGGAAGGTGCCCTCGTAACCGAATCCCAGCCGCTCCGCCGCGCGCCGCGATGGCGCGTTCAGCGCATCGCATTTCCATTCGCAACGGCGATAGCCCAGCGTGTCGAAGACATGCGACAGGATCAGCAGCATGGCCTCCGTTGCCAGACGGGTCCGTTGCAAGCGGGGCGAGAACTGGATGTAGCCCAGTTCGACGCAGCCCGCCTCCGGGGCGATGCGCATCAGCGAACAGATCCCCGCCGCCCCGACACCGTCCTCGATGGCGTAGAACTGCGGGTCGGCGGAGCCTTGCGCCCAGAGGCACCAGCGCTGCGCCTCGTCCTCCGTCTGCCATGGCTCGATCGACAGATAGGTGCGGTCCCGCCCGGTCCGGTCCTCCGCGAAGGCCGCGAACAGCGCGGGCGCGTGGGCCGCGCGCAGCGGTGACAGCCGCCCGTGGCGCCCTCCCAAGACGACATGCGGCGGGCGTGGACGCGGCAGCGGGCCGGCAACGGGCAGGCCCACCGGCTGCCCGTGCGCGTTCATCACGTGATCCATGCTCAGCCGAAGACGCGACCCAGCGCGCCATCCACGGCCGACACGATCTGGTCGATGTCGTCCTTCGTGGCGATCAGGGGCGGCGCGAAGCACAGCGTGTTGTTGCGCCCCGGAACCGAACGGTTGGTCGCCCCGATGATGACCCCCTGCGCCATGCAGTCGGCCACCACCGCCTGCACCTGCGCCTCCGGCACAACTTCCTTGGTTACCCGATCCGCCACCAGTTCCGCGCCAAGGAACAGCCCCTTGCCGCGCACGTCGCCGATCACCCGGTGCCGGTCCGTCAGCGCGTTCAACTGGTCGACCATGTAGGTACCCATTGCCGTGGTATTGCCCAGCAGGTCCTCCTCCTCGATGATCGCCATGTTCTCGATCGCCGCCGCTGGCCCCGCCGTGCAGCCGCCGAAGGTGGAGATGTCGCGGAAGTAGTTCAGCGGATCGCTGGCGTCGTCCTTGAACAGGTCAAAGACCCGCTCGGAGGTCACGCAGCAGGCAATCGCCGCATAGCCGCTCGCCACGCCCTTTGCCATGGTGACGAAGTCCGGCTCGATCCCGTAGTGCTGGTAGCCGAACCATGTGCCCGTCCGGCCCACGCCGCAGACCACCTCGTCGATATGCAGCAGCACGTCGTATTTGCGGCAGATCGCCTGCACCTTCTGCCAGTAGCCCTCCGGCGGGGCGATCACGCCGCCCCCCGCCGTCACGGGTTCAAGGCAGAGCGCGCCCACCGTGTCGGGACCCTCGCGCAGGATGACCGCCTCGATCTGGTCCGCCGCCCATTCGCCGTAGTTCTCCTCCGGCGCGCCGTCCTGCTCGTGCTTGCGATATTCCAGACAATGCGGCACCCGCACGAAATCGGGGGCAAAGGGCCCGTATTGCGCGTTGCGCTCGTCCTGCCCGCCCGCCGACAGGCAGCCGATGGTGGTGCCGTGGTAGTCGCGGTCGCGGTACAGGATCTTGGTTTTCTTGCCGCCATACCGCTTGTGCGCGATCTGGCGCACCATCTTGAAGGCCTTCTCGTTCGCCTCCGACCCGGAGTTGCAGTAGTAGACGCGCGTCAGCCCCGGCATCTTGTCGATCAACTGTTCGGCGAACAGCGCGCCGGGCACGGAACCGGCGGCCCCGGCGAAATAGTTCATCCGCATCAGCTGATCGTAGACCGCGCGGGCGATGCGCTCGCGGCCATAGCCCACGTTAACCGTCCAGACCGCGCCCGACACCGCATCGAGGTGCTCCTTGCCCGCCTGGTTCCAGACGCGCATCCCCTTGCCCTCGATCATGATGTTGGGGTCCTTGGTCTCGAACCCCTTGTGCTGCACGAGGTGATGCCAGACGTGCGCCTTGTCGGCACTGACGATGTGGCTGAGGTCGTTCTGCGAATAGGTCCCGTCCATGGCGGTGCTCCCCTGTATGGCGTTTCGTCCAGTTGGCGCGATTTTTGGGCGTCGGATAGGTCCAGATCAAGGGCGCGTGTAAGTCCAGACATGAATTCCCTTACGGCAGTCGATCCGAAAAGCAGCGCTTTTTCAACGCTTTGATCCACGCCGCCAGGCGGCCTGAAATCGCGCAGCTGCCTTGCGCCGGGGCCTCTATGGGAAAAAACGTTGATCGACTGCCTGTTTGCTGGTCGGATCAACCGTAGCGCCCGGCACGAGGCGCGCCCAAACAGGGAGAATTCGCATGAAGACGACGCTTCTTGGCGCCGCGGCCGCTTTGGTCGTGATCGCCGGCACCGCCCGCGCGGAAACCATCACCGTGGGGTATTTTCTCGAATGGCCGATGCCCTTCGAATACGCCAAGGCCGAGGGCCTCTACGAAGAGGCCATGGGCGTGGACATCAACTGGGTCAGCTTCGACACCGGCACCGCGATGAGTGCGGCCATGGCGAGCGGAGACGTCCAGCTGAGCGTGTCGCAGGGCGTGCCGCCCTTTGTCGTGGCCACCTCCGCCGGGCAGGATCTTCAGGCGCTCGACGTGGCGGTCAGCTACTCGGACAACGACAATTGCGTGGTGCGCGAGGATCTGGAGATCGACAGGGACTCGGCGGCGGAACTGGCGGGCAAGAAGGTCGCCGTGCCGCTGGGCACCGCCGCGCATTACGGTTTCCTCAAGCAGATGAGCCACTTCGGCGTTGACCTTGCCAGCCTCGACATCGTCGACATGGCGCCGCCCGACGGGGCGGCCGCCATTGCGCAGGGTGCGGTGGACATGGCCTGTGGCTGGGGCGGATCGCTGCGCCGGATGAAGGAACACGGCAACGTGCTGCTGACCGGGGCAGAAAAGGAGGACCTGGGCATTCTGGTCTTCGACGTCACCTCCGGCCCCGCCTCCTGGGTGGCGGAGAATTCCGACCTCGTCGCCACCTTCCTGAAGGTCACGGCCGACGCCAATGCCATGTGGGCGGACGAGGCCAATCAGGCAAGGATGATCCCCGTGATCGCCAGGGACGCCGGCATGGACGAGACCGCCACGGCGGAAACCATGGCCACCTTCGTCTTTCCCACGGTCGAGGAACAATTGTCCGAAAAGTGGCTGGGCGGCGGCGCGCAGGAGTTCATGAAGGGCGTCGCGGATGTCTTTGTGGAGGCCGGGTCCATCGACGCCGCGCTGGACAATTACGCGGATCACGTCGACACCGGGCCGCTTTCGTCGGCGAACGGCATGTAGGGCGGGTCGCTGACCGTGGGGCATGATCTTCGCCGAAGATCATGCACTCCCCGGTCGCCGGCCCCCATGATCTTCGGCGAAGATCATGGGTCTTCCCAAAGCGAGGTACTGGCGTGAGCGGTCTTGGCATCGAAAACATCTCCATGCGTTTCGACCTGCCGAACGGGCGGGCGGTGCAGGCGCTCAGCGACGTTTCCCTGCACCTCTCGCGTGGCGAGCTTCTGAGCGTGCTGGGCCCTTCGGGCTGCGGCAAGACCACGCTGCTGAACATCATAGCCGGCTTCCTCGCGCCAACCTCCGGGCAGATCACCCTCAACGGTCACGCCGTCACCGGCCCGGACGCGGAACGCGGCATGGTCTTCCAGCAGGGCGCGCTCTTCGAGTGGATGAGCGTGAGGGAAAACGTCTCCTTCGGGCCGCGCATGGCCGGACGGCGTGCGCGCGACTGGGCGGGAACGGTCGACCACCTGCTCGACGTCGTGGGCCTGAAGGATTTTCACGACAAGGCGGTCTACGAGCTGTCGGGCGGGATGCAACAGCGCGTGGCGCTGGCGCGCTGCCTGGCCAACGACCCGGACGTGATCCTGATGGACGAACCGCTGGGCGCGCTCGATGCGTTGACGCGGGAAAAGATGCAGGGACTGGTGCTGCGGCTGTGGAAGGAGACCGGCAAGACCATCATCCTCATTACCCACTCCGTCGAAGAGGCGCTCCTGCTGGGCGAACGCCTGCTGGTCATGGCACCGCGACCGGGGCGCATCCACAGCGAATACCGTCTGCCCTTTGCCGACATGGGAGTGAACGCCGACCTGCGCGAGGTCAAGAAACATCCCGACTTCGCCGCCCGGCGCGACGAGATCCTCGGGATGATCTGGGACATGGAGGAAGAGATCATGGGGCGGCCCGAAACCGCCTCCGAGACCGCCGGGACGGCGGGCGTCTGATATGATCGTCTTCCTGATCTACGCCGCCGTTTTCGTCTCCGCCTTCGCGCTGGTCCGCTTCATCGTCGGCCGCACCGCCACCGGCTTTGCCGCGCGCAAGACCGTGACTTTCGGTGATGAAAGCGCCGTGGTGCCGGACCGCGCGGCCTCCGTGGTCTCTGTCCTGGTGATCTTCCTGCTCTGGGGGGCCTTTACCGGCTCGCGCCTGCTGCCGGGGTTCCTGCACGCGCCGGGGCCCTTCATCGGCGACGCGACCTTTTCCTACACCGCGGAGGCCGATGGCGTGGGCCCCGACGAGGCCACCGTCACCGTGCGCGTCTTCGAGGTTGGCCAGACGGTCGCGACCCCGACGGTCGACCCCGGCGAAGGCTGGGCGAAGAACGACAGCGACACGGTGGGTGCCTGGCGCTCCGGCCTGATCCGGGTGGCGAAGAACGACGAGGCCACGGAGGGCCACCGCGTTACGATGGTCAACGGCCAGCCCATCGCCCCCGGCCTGACGGTCGAAACCACCTATGGGCGCATCGGCATGTCACCCAAGGGCACGCTGAACTTCGAACCCGCGAAGGGCTGGCAGATGGAGCCGATCTGGCTCCCCGCGCCGGAGGCCGTGGTGGCGCGCCTCACCGACATCGCCCGCGAGGGCTATCGCGGCGCCTCGCTCTGGGAACACCTCGGGTTTTCGCTGTTCCGCGTGGTGGTGGGCTTCTTCTTCGGGGCGCTGGTGGGCATCCCGCTGGGCTATGCCATGGGCCTGTCGAACTGGTTTCGCGGCTGGTTCGACCCGATCGTCGAATTCATGCGCCCGGTGCCGCCGCTGGCGCTGATCCCGCTGGTCATCATCTGGGCGGGCATCGGGGAACTGGGCAAGATCATCCTGCTGTTTCTCGCCGCGCTCTGGATCATGGCCATCGCCGCGCGCGCCGGCGTGTCCGGCGTCGCCATCCCCAAGGTCCACGCCGCCTATTCGCTGGGTGCCTCGCGCTGGCAGATCATGCGCCACGTCATCGTTCCGAATTCCCTGCCGGAGATATTCACCGGCGCGCGGGTGGCCATGGGGGTGTGCTGGGGCACCGTGGTCGCCGCCGAACTGGTCGCCGCCGAAAAGGGCGTCGGCATGATGATCATGGTCGCTTCGAAGTTTCAGCAGACCGATATCGTCATCATGGGCATCGTGCTGATCGGCCTCATCGGCTTTGGCATCGACATCCTGATGCGCTGGGCCGAGAAGCTTCTGGTGCCGTGGAAGGGCCGCATCTGAGGGGTATCGTGGACCGGCACTCCCGGTCCACGCGCCTGTCGGGTCAGTTGTCAGTTGCCGGAGCTGTCTCCGCCGCAGGATCCACAGGCGCCACCGGGTCAGTGTCCACCGGGTCAGTGTCCACCGGGTCAGTGTCCGCCGGGGCAGTGTCCGCCGGGGCCGCCTCTTCCCCCACGGGGGCGGTCGTGTCTGCCGTCCCCACCGGGGCGTCGCCCGCCTCGGAACTCATGCCGTCGAGCGACACCAGCAGCGCTGTCACCTGACCATCGAGCCAGGCCCGCCCCTTGTCCACCGCCGCGACGTAAGTATCCAGAACCGGGGCCGCCTGCGGCACCGCCGCCGAAATCCTTGGCGCATAGACATACAGCCCGACCGCCAGCGCCGCCAGCACCAGCACCGTCAGGAAGCCGCGGCCAAAGCCACCCTTGCCGGGATCGGCTTCCTTCACCGGGCCGCGCGGGGCGGTGTCGATCACGCGCGGCTCGTTGGTGGCGCGCAGGGTCTGGTTGATCTCGTCGACGTTGGGCAACAGATCCCGCCGCGAACTGGCCGCCGCTTGCGGTACAGCGTGACCGTCTCCGTCACCCTCCACCGGCACAGCCGGGCGGCGCGGTGCGGGGCGGGGGGACGGACGCGCGGCGGGGTCGCCGTCTGTCCCGTCGGCACGCAGCGCCGCCATGCGGTCGCGCGACTGCCGCGAGCGGCGTGCCAACTCGCCCTCGTCCGGGTCCGGGAGGCCAAGGTCAGGCTGGCTTTCCAGCGTCTCGGCGGCGCGGCGGCGGGCCTCGTATTCACGTTCCTCGCGGAAGATACCGGCCACCTCGGGATCAAGCCCGCGCGGCTTCGCCGTATCGGCCTCCACGTCCTCATCCACGCCGGCGGCGCGGGGATGGTACTCCGGTCCGTCCCCGGACCGGTACTCCTGGTCGCCCTCGGCACCGTACCCAGGGGCTGACTCTGGCGCATCCGACGCATATTCAGGTCCATATTCAGGCCCATCTTCAGGCCCGTAATCAGAAATCTCGGAAAAGGCGGTTCCGGGGGCATCCTCGGGCGCTTCCCCGGACGTATCGTCGGAGGCGGCTGCGCGCGGCCGGGACGGCCGGGGGCGCGCCGCGGCGGGCAGGGGGGCCTGTTGCGTCTGGTCCTCGTCGACCTCCGTTTCCCATTCCGGTTCCCGCAGCGGCAGGTCCGCATCCCCGGTCAGGCTGGCGTCATCGTCGGGGTGGTGCTGGAACCAGGTATGCCCGCAGTTGGAACACTGCACGTCGCGCCCACCCTCGGGAATGACCTCGGGCGGAACGTCATATTGCGCACCGCAATTCGGGCAAATCAGCCGCATCCTGCTCTCGTCCTGTCTCTCGCTCGGCCCCCGAGAGCCGTTGGCGGTACAATAGGGGCCTTGTCCCGGCGGGAAAAGTCCAATGTTCACATGGAAGGTGCGTTGCGTTACAGGGCGTGCACTGGCACAACAGGGCAAACGTGAGGTGAGGGCAAACGACCCGTGATCGAGCTGGAAAACGCAGCCTACACCTACGGTGGCGAGGCGCTTCTGACGGACATGACGCTGACGCTGGCCCCGGGGACGTTCCACTTCCTGACCGGGCCTTCCGGCGCGGGCAAGACGACCTTCCTGAAACTGCTCTACGGGGCCTTGCAGGCGACCGAGGGCGCCGTGCGCATCTTTGGCGATGACGTGACGGGCCTCAGCCGCGACCAGATCGCGCTGATGCGCCGCCGGGTCGGCGTGGTACATCAGGATTGCCAGTTCCTTGACCACCTGCCGGTGGCCGAAAACGTGGCCCTGCCGCTGACCGTGTCCGGGCAGGCGACGCCGGATCAGGTGGACAATCTCAACGAGCTCATGGGCTGGGTCGGCCTGCACGGCAAGTTCGAGGCCCTGCCGCCGCAGCTGTCGGGCGGCGAACGGCAACGTGCCGCGCTGGCCCGCGCGCTGATCCTTTCGCCCGATGTGATCCTCGCCGATGAACCCACCGGCAATGTCGACTGGGAGATGTCGCAGCGCCTGCTGCGCCTGCTCATCGAACTCAACCGCATGGGCAAGACGGTGATGATCGCGACCCACGACCTCGCGTTGATCCGCGCCGCCAAGGCCCATGTGCAGGCCCGCGTCCTGCGCATCGCGGGGCGGACCCTGCATACGGCGGGGGCGGACCTGTGAACGCGCGTCTGGCCGACACCCTCGCCCTGCTGAAGGGCGATCAGGGCGCCGACCGCGTGGTGCCGCCCTCGGGCTTTACCGTGCGGCTGACGCTGCTGACCTCCGCCGCCATGGCCTTTCTCACCGTCTTCGCGCTGGCGCTGTCGCTGGCGGCGGGGCGGCTGGCGCAGGACTGGGGCGAGGAACTCGCCCGCGCCTCGACCGTGCGCGTCTCCGCCCCCGAAGGCCAGATGATGGAGCAGGTCCAGAAGGTGCTGGTCGTGCTGGAACAGACCCCCGGCGTGGCCTCCGCCCGGACGCTGACCGCCGAGGAACAGCGCGCCCTGCTGGAGCCGTGGTTCGGCCCGGCCCTCCCGGTCGAGCAACTGCCCATCCCGCAGCTGATCGAAGTGCGCGAAACGCCCGACGGTTTCGATGCCGACGGGTTGCGCCTGCGCCTGCAGGCCGAGGCCCCCGGTGCCGTGCTGGACGAACACAGCCGCTGGCGCAAGCCTCTGGTGGCGGCGGCCTCGCGGCTGCGGCTGCTGGGCTGGGTGTCGATCCTGCTGATCGGTGCCGCCACGGGCGCCATGGTGACGCTCGCCGCCCACGCGGCACTGGCCGCCAACGCGCAGGTCATTGCCGTGCTGCGGCTGGTGGGGGCGACGGATGACTACATCGCGCAGGCCTTCGTGCGGCGCTTTACCTTGCGGACGCTGGCAGGGGCGGCGGCCGGCACGCTGCTGGGGATGCTCGCGATCCGCTTCATGCCCGCGCCGGGCGCGGTGGACGGCCTGCTGACCGGCCTGCGCTTTCAGGGGCTGCAATGGCTCTGGCCCGTACTGGTGCCCGTGCTTGCCGCCGTGGTGGCTTGGGGCGCCACCTCCACCGCCGCCCGCCGTGTCCTCGGAGACCTTACATGACCGCCTATTCGCCCGGCCGGATCGGTGCCCTGCAATGGTTGCGCTCCGCCGTCTTCGTCTTCCAGATGTACCTCGCCATGGCGGTGATGGGCATCCTCTACTTCCCCTGGGCGCTGGTGTCGCGGCGGGGCGCCCGCGCCGCCTGCCTGCATTACTGCCACTGGGTACGCTGGACCGCCTCCTGGATGGTCGGCCTCAGGACCGAGGTCCGCGGCACGCCCCCCACGGGCGAGGTCATCATCGCGGCCAAGCACCAGTCCTTCCTCGACATCATCATGATCTTCTCCGAGGTCCCGGCCGGCAAGTTCATCATGAAGCGGGAACTCCTCTGGGCGCCGGTCCTGGGGCAATACGCCCTGCGCATCGGCTGCGTCCCGGTCCAGCGCGGCAAACGCGGCGCGGCCATCGCGCGGATGATCGCCGACGTGGAAAGCGGCCTCGCCGATCCCGGTCAGCTGATCATCTACCCGCAGGGCACCCGCGTCGCCCCCGGCGTCCGCAAACCCTACAAGGTTGGCGCCGCGCTCCTGTCCGAACAGACCGGCCAGCCCTGCGTCCCCGCGGCCACCAACGTCGGCCTGTTCTGGCCGCGCAAGGGCATCTGGCGCAGGCCCGGCACCGCCGTGGTCGAATTCCTGCCGGTGATCGAAGCCGGCATCGGGCGCGAAACCTTCCTCATCCGGCTCGAGTCGGAGGTCGAGAAAGTCTCCAACAGGCTCATGCGGGAGGCAGGCTTTGAACCGGATCCGCAGCATCCCGGCGCTTGAGGCGCTCTACGGCGCGACAGTCCCCCTCGCGGTCACAAAGGAACGCCCCCGGCTGACGCCGCTCTACCGGCAATGGATCGAGGGCGCGCGCTTCTGCATCCTCTGCACCGCGGGGGCGGAGGGCGTACACGGCACCCCGCGCGGCGACGCTGGCCCCGTGGTCCGGGTGCTGGACGACGAAACCCTGCTGATGCCCGACTGGATGGGCAACAACCGGATCGAGGCGCTGCGCGACATCGTCACCGACGGCCGCGTGGCGCTGCTGTTCATGGTGCCCGGCTCCACCACCACCGTCCGTGTGAACGGCACGGCCTTCCTCACCGACGACGCCGCGCTGCGCGAAAGCTTTGCCAAGGGGGCCCGCCAGCCCGCGACGGTCATCGTCATCGCCGTCGCGCAGGTCTACACGCAATGCGCAAAGGCCTTGCTCCGCTCCGGCCTCTGGAACCGCGACGACCGCGACAGCGTACCCACCACGGGCGCGATCCTCGCGGAGATCACCGGGGGCGCCGAGGGCGGCACGGACTACGACACCCATTACGCCGAGCGCGCCAAACCCCGCATGTGGTAAGCACCGGCCCGGCGCGCGGCACTGTCTGCCCGCAGCCAAAATCTCTCGCCGGCCCGCCGCCCCGGAACCCGCTCTCCGCTTCTTCTTGGGGCAAATTCTCCCCCGGGGGGAGAACCCACGCATGGGCCCTCGCCGCTGTGTAGCTACAACTGTTCCCGATAGTGGGTTACAGTGGGTTCTGACACCGGAAGTGTCCGGCAGTGGCCTGCCTTGTCCGGATGGGATTTCAGCGCGCTGGCTGCTGACGCTTCCTCCACCAGGCGTGGATTGCCCTCTTGCCGGCGCGGCGCGGAGCGGAGCCGGGAAAGCGGCTGCCATGTCCTCTTCGATCCGGACGAAGGTGAGGCGGTTGATGCGTGCCGGGATGAAGGCGCGCAAGGCGGCGTCGGTGCCGATCCGCGCGGGCCTTCCGGGCCGACGGTCGCGGCGATGGTCGCAGGTGGGCGGCAGGTTCGTTACCGGCTCTGGAACAGGGTGTTCAACACCTGTCGCAAGCGACTGTTCCGCCCGCGCCGCGACCACGGCAAGGGTGGTCTCCGCCAGGCGCGCGACCTTCGCCAGATCCTGCCGGGTGATGGTGACAGCGCCACCAGGGCGCGCAAGTCCTGCCGCTGGCCGCTCATGCCGCCCGGCCCTCGCGTGCCCTGCTGCGCACGGCGCAGACTCGTAGCGGAGTGTCTGCGCCGTGCGCGGCGGATTTCCGGGTTCGACTTGCCTTCGGCGCTCCATGCCAGGATCAACCGGGCGCGCGGCATCGGGATGCTCCCCCTGCTGTCCGGCATGCGTCGGTCCAAGGCCCCAGGGCGTTCGGCACCGACCAGGGCTTCGGCCATGCTCCTGCCCTTTGGATCATCGGGGAAATAGAGTGGACAGGCGCCAAAGGTCACGAGGAAGCGGACTGGCAGAGCAGGCCCCGGCACATCTCCACGTAGACGTTGAGGCGTGCCGGGTGGCGCGGGGCTCGGACGGCTGGGAACTGTTCAGTCATCCGGCCCACCCGATTGACAGAAGCCAATCCGGCCGGCCCGCGATGGCCAGCCCGATCACAGCCCGCGACGAAGCCCGCACCGGCAAGCCATATCGCCGCGCCTTGCAGCTTGGGAGCGAGCTCTTCCACCTTGTTCATGGCGCGTGCTCCTGGACTTCGAAAGGCCCCTCCCTCGCGGGTCTGACGGGGACCATTGTCTCTGACATTGTCAGCGGGACAAAGTGCAGCGGGTCATTCTTGGCGGTATCGGTCATGCCTGATCCCCTTCAGAACTCGTCGGCTCGTGGATCTGGGCGGTTCCGAACACGCTCACCCAATGCCGCGCGACCATGCCAGCCCTGATGGTGTCCCAACCCGGGCACTTTGCGATTTTCGGCGCGTTCTCGCGCTACCGGATTTTTTCCAGCTTAATCGCGTAGCGATGGGCTTCCCTCGAAAACGCCTCCACCAGCTCATACCAGCCACGCACTGCGACGCCGTCATGGTAACCGTCGCCCTTGTTTCATTGTCCTGCATCCATCGAACCCCTTCTCGAAATGCCACAGCCCGCCCCGCCGATCGCCTGCAGTGGGCATGGCAGAAAACGCCTCCATGTCGCCGGGTGTCGCACCCGTGATCCGCACCCTTGGATGTGTCCGCTGCTTGTTCGGCGGATACTTCGCCAACACACGGTCAAGCCCGGTGTCCCCGATGAAAGCGAGGCCGAAGCAGCCATCCTACTGCATCATGTGCAGCCACTCGAAGGTCCGGGTATCGTCCTGCCCCCGACCTTCGCCATCGCGAATGAGGTTCTGTGCCTCGTCCAGCATCAAGATCCCATCCGGCCCGACCTCTTCCGCGATCCGGTGACGGCTTGCTGCAAGGGTGCGCGCGTTCGGCTCTTCGAGGCCAAGCCGCGCGCACAACGCACAGGCAATCCCCCACTGGTCCGCCTGATCCGTGCCCACGTCCAGGAATGATGCTCTTGGCGCTTCCATGTCGCGGAAGAGGAACTCGGTTTTCGTCTTTCCCACGCCGGAACTGGCGATGATCATGGTGATCCCGCAAGCCGCCCGCACGCTGCGCAGGGACAGCAGCATCTTCCGCGAGGTCTTCGTTTCGACAAACGCCGCGTATCGCATCGGCGGTCGCTCGGGATTGATCCAGGCCACAGTCTCCGGACTGTCCTTCCTCGCTTGTTGGAGTACCTTGCACGCTGGTGAGGCCGGGACGGTGAACCACCACCGCCCGGCCATTTCAGAACCGATCCGCCAGGCGGCGTGCCTGCGCATCGGCCCAATTTTACATCTGCTCTTCGGTCGGGCGGTATTCGACCTCTCCGACCTCCGGCACGAAGCTGCCACCGCGGCGCGGCAATGCGTGCATGAAAAAGGGCGCTCCCCCTGGAGGAAGCGCCCCGGAGACCGGCGAGTGGGCAGGTCCGCAGGCTCGCCGGAGGGGAACGCCCGGGCCGGACGCGATCAGGCGTGGATCGCTCCGTCGCCGCAGGCCAGTGCCGCCTCGCGGACGGCCTCCGAGAATGTCGGATGCGCGTGACAGGTCAGCGCGATGTCCTCGGCGGAGGCGCCGAATTCCATGCCGACGCAGATCTCGTGGATCAGGTCGCCCGCACCGGGGCCGATGATGTGGCAGCCGAGGATGCGGTCGGTGTCCTTGTCCGCCAGCAGTTTGACAAAGCCTTCACCCTGAAACACTGCCTTCGCCCGGCCATTCCCCATGAAGGAGAACTTGCCGACCTTGTAAGCCTGGCCCGCTTCCTTCAGCTGCGCCTCGGTGGCGCCGACGGCGGCCACCTCCGGCGCGGTGTAGATCACGCTCGGGATCACACCGTAGTTCACATGGCCATGCTTGCCCGCGATGACCTCGGCGCAGGCCATGCCCTCGTCCTCCGCCTTGTGCGCCAGCATCGGGCCTTCGACCACGTCGCCGACGGCATAGATGCCGTCAACGCTGGTTTTCCACTGGCCGTTCACGGCGATCTGGCCGCGCTTGGTCATCTCGATGCCCAGGGCGTCGAGGCCGAGCCCTTCGGTGAAGGGCTTGCGGCCGGTGGCGACCAGAACCACGTCCGCCTCCACCACGTGCTCGCTGTCGTCCTTGCGCAGCTTGTAGGTGACCTTGGCCTTGTTCTTCGCGGCCTCCACCTTCGACACGGCCGCGCCCATGGTGAAGTTCAGCCCCTGCCTGGCCAGAATGCGCTGGAACTGCTTTTGGACCTCCGCGTCCATGCCGGGGGTGATGTGGTCGAGAAACTCGATCACCTGCACCTCCGCGCCCAGACGCTTGTAGACCGATCCCATTTCCAGACCGATCACGCCCGCGCCGATGACGATCATCTTCTTCGGCACCTTGGGCAACGCCAGCGCGCCGGTGCTGTCGACCACCACGCCCGCGTCGTTGTCGACCGTCACCTCGGCACCGGGGACGGAAGCGACCTCCGACCCGGATGCGATCAGGATGGTCTTCGTGTCGTAGGTGGTGTCACCGACCGTGACCTTGCCCTTCTCGGGGATGGAGGCCCAGCCCTTCAGCCAATCCACCTTGTTCTTCTTGAAAAGGAACTCGATCCCCTTGGTGTTCTGGCCGATGACGTCGTCCTTGTAGGCCAGCATCTGCTTCCAGTCGACCTTCGGCGTGGCCCCCTTCAGGCCCATCTTGGCGAAGTTGTGCTCCGCCTCGTGCAGCTGATGGGAGGCGTGCAGAAGCGCCTTCGACGGGATGCAGCCGACGTTCAGACAGGTGCCGCCGAGGGTCTCGCGGCCCTCGACGCAGGCGGTCTTCAGGCCCAGCTGGGCGGCGCGGATGGCGGCGACATAGCCGCCGGGGCCTGCGCCGATGACGATGACGTCGTATTGGGACATGGGTCAGGTTCCTTTCGTTTGGCCGGGAAGGGGGCTCTGCCCCCGTCGCGGCGCGGCCGCGACTCCCCCGGAGTATTTCACAAGCAGAGAAGCAAAAGCGGTGCGGGCGGTCATATCACGCTCCAGACCAGCAGGAAGACGGTGGCGAGGAAGCCCGCGAACCAGATCAGCGAGCGCCACGGCGACCAGCCGAGGAGGTAGGCGGGCAGGTAGAGGGCGCGTGCCGCGAGGTAGATCCCGGCGGCGATAGCGGTCGCGCCTCCGGCCTTGTCGCTGTAGGTCACGGTCATGACGCCGATTCCAAAGAGGATCAGCCCCTCGAAGTGGTTGGACAGCGCGCGCTGAGCGCGGCCCGCGTAGCCGGTCAACTGGCGCGGCTCATCCCTTGGCGAGGCGGCGTAGCGCGGGCCGACCTGTTTCTGCGCCAGCACGGAATAGAGCGCGAACTGCAGGCATTGCAGCAGCGCGGAGAGGCTGAGGGCGGTGAGTTCGGGGGTCATAGTTCGGGGGTCATAGGATGGCTGTTCCGATCATGGCGAGGGTGGCAAGTAGCCCCGCGAAGTAGAGGTACGAGCGCCATGGCACCCAGCCAAGCGCATAAGCGGGCAGGTAGAGCGCGCGGGCCACGACGTAGGTCCAGGCGCAGGCCGCGGTGAACCAGCTGCCCGAGCCGGTGAACTGCACCAGGACCACGGCGATGATGAAGGGGCCGATGTTTTCCGTATGGTTGCCGAGCGCGCGCCTCAGGCGTTCCGTCCGCTGCGACAGGTCCTGCGTCCCATCGCGCGGGGCGAGGTTGCCCTCCCGGCCGATATCGGCCTCCAGCGACTTCTGCGACCAGAGGACGGCGGCGAGGTGGATCAGCACGGTGGCGGCCAGCGCGGCGAGGTCCGGGGTCATGCGGGGGCTCCCTTTGTCCACGCGCGGCGTGCGTCGGGGGTCAGGACGGCGGCGCGACGGGCCGCGAAGGCGGCAAAGCAGGCCTCCTCCAGCGCGCGTACCTGTGGATCGGCGCGCCATGTTTCCAGCAGCGCACGTACGCGGGGCAGGTGGGCGCGCATCTCGGGCGCCGCCACGTCGTTGCGGTTGGCCGTGCGGTGCCAGTGGGACCCCAGCCGGTATTTCGAATCGCCCCGCTTGCCCTGACCGTCGCCGCGAGCGTTTTTCATCAAGAAGACATCCTCCGACCGCACGGCGTAATGGTGCAGCCGTGCGGTTTGCGCCCCGGCGGCCACATCATGCGGGCGGAAACGGGCGGATTTCGCCTGATAGAGCGAAGCATTCGACAGCGCCGCGCCGTCCGGCGTCATGACCTGCGGGTCCGGGACGGTCGGCTCCAGCGGGTTGTGATCCGTGGCGCGGGCAAAGCTTGCCGCCCGGAACAGGCACTTGAACTTCGCCTCGCCGGGGACCGGCGCGGGCTCTGCACGCGTGTTGCGTTCCAGCACCAGATCGCCGGGGCACCAAGCCGTCACCCCGCCGTCACCGAACAGCCGCCACGGGATCGGCACCACATCCGCGCCCGACGTGCGTGCCATCAATGCGGGCAGCCCGTCCTCCAGCCAGAGGAATTCATCGCTGTCGATGTGCAGCAGATGCGTGATGCCCGCGCCCCGCGCCCAGGCCAGCACGTGATCCATGCCTGCATCCTGCGGTGGCCGGTCGCCGGGATCGTGGTCGATGTGATGCACCAGCCCCCGCGCCGCCAGCCCCGCCAGCAGCGCGTCGGAGCCGTCCGTGCAGTGGTTCGTCGCCACCACCATGGCGTCGAAACCCAGCCCCGCATGGTAGGCCAGCCATTCCAGCAGGAACGGGCCTTCGTCCTTCATGCAGGACACAAGGGCGATGCGGGGCGCGTCGGTCACGCGGTCTCCAGCAGGTGCGCGGCCGATGGCGGATGGCCGAGCCCGGTTTCCTTCGACAGCCAGCCTTGCGCCTTTTCGCGGTCGTTGACGGAAAACAGCGCCCAGCGGGCGGCGCCCTCGGACCAGAGCTGCAGCAGCGTCAGCCCGGCCTGCCCGCGCGCCTCCGCGTCGGCGTCAAAGGCGGCCTGATCGAAGGCGTCGAATTTCAGCAGGAGTTGGGTGGTCATAGGAACCTCCATGTCCGGTGTCGTATCCGGTGACATGGTAGCGCGACCCTTCGCAGGATCACGCCGCGTGACAGGGGGCAGGCCGGGTTTGACCCCGACCTGCGCTTCGGATCACAGATCCATCAGCAGGCGACGGGGGTCTTCCAGCGCTTCCTTGACGCGCACGAGGAAGGTCACGGCGCCCTTGCCGTCGACGATGCGGTGATCGTAGGACAGCGCGAGGTACATCATCGGGCGGATCTTGATCTCGCCGTTGATGACCATCGGACGGTCCTGGATCTTGTGCATCCCCAGAATGCCCGACTGCGGCGGGTTCAGGATCGGCGAGGACATGAGCGACCCGTACACACCGCCGTTCGAGATGGTGAAGGTGCCGCCCTGCATTTCCGCCATCGACAGCTTGCCGTCGCGGGCGCGCTTGCCCTTTTCGGCGATGGCCTTCTCGATTTCGGCAAAGGACATCTGGTCCGCGTCGCGGATCACCGGCACCACGAGGCCCTGCGGCGTGCCCGCCGCGACGCCCATGTGGACGAAGTTCTTGTACACGATGTCGGTGCCGTCGATCTCCGCGTTGACCTCCGGGACCTCCTTCAGCGCGTGGCAGCAGGCCTTGGTGAAGAAGGACATGAAGCCGAGGCGCGCGCCGTGCTTCTTTTCGAACTGCTCCTTGTACTGGTTCCGCAGCGCCATGACCTCCGTCATGTCCACCTCGTTGTAGGTGGTCAGGATCGCGGCGGCGTTCTGCGCGTCCTTCAGGCGGCGGGCGATGGTCTGACGCAGGCGCGTCATCTTGACCCGTTCCTCGCGCGCGGCGTCATCGGCGTGCACCGGGGCGCGCGGCGCGGAGACCGGCGCGGAGGAAACGGCCGGCGCGCTGTTCGCGGCCGCCACGGCGGCGGCGACGTCGGCCTTCGTGGCGCGACCGTCGCGGCCGCTGCCCTGTACCTGATCGCGCGAAATGCCAGCCTCGGCCATGGCCTTTTCGGCGGCGGGGCCGTCCTTCACGTCCTTGCCGGGGCCGGCGTTGCCCGCCGGCGGGGTGGAGTACTGCGTCTCTGCGGGGGCGGAGGCCGCCGGGGCGGTTGCGCCCGCGCTGCCGCCGATCACCGCCAGCTTCCCATTCGCCTGAACGGTTGTGCCTTCGGTCGCGACGATCTCCGACAGGACGCCGGCGGCGGGGGCGGGCACCTCGACCGACACCTTGTCGGTCTCCAGTTCACAGAGCATTTCGTCCTGCGCCACCGTGTCGCCGACCTTCTTGAACCAGGTGGACACGGTCGCTTCCGTCACGGATTCGCCCAGCGTGGGCACCATGACGTCGACCGACTGGCCGCCTTCCTGGCCCGATCGCTGGCCCGATCGCTGGCCCGATCCCTGGCCCGATCCCTGGCCCGCCGCGCCGGAGGCCGGGCCGTCTTCGGACCTGGCGGTGGTGTCGCGCGGCTTCATCTCTTCGGGGCCGGCGTTGCCTTCCTCCGCGATGTTGCCCAACAGCGCATCGACGCCGACCGTCTCGCCCTCGGCGGTGACGATGTCGGACAGGGTGCCGGCAACGGGAGAGGGCACCTCCACCGTCACCTTGTCGGTCTCCAGTTCGCACAGCATTTCATCTACCGCGACCTTGTCGCCCGGCTTCTTGAACCATGTGGCCACCGTCGCCTCGGTGACGGATTCGCCCAGCGTGGGAACACGTACTTCGGTCATCTTGTCTTATCCTCTTTCAAACCCTTGGTCGCGTATCGCGGGGTGTCACTTGATCGTCAGCGCGTCGTCGACGAGCGCCTGTTGCTGTGCCTTGTGCGCCGAAGCCAGACCCGTCGCGGGTGAGGCGGACGTGGCGCGGCCAGCGTAACGCGGTCGGGCGTGGTCCGCCTTGATCCGGCCCAGCACCCATTCGATGTTCGGCTCGATGAAGGTCCAGGCGCCCTGGTTCTTCGGCTCTTCCTGGCACCAGACCATCTCTGCCTGCTTGAAACGCTCCAGTTCCTTCACGAGGCTGATCGCCGGGAAGGGATAGAACTGCTCGACCCGCAGCAGGTAGACGTCGTCGATGCCCCGCGCGTCGCGCTCCTCCAGCAGGTCGAAGTAGACCTTGCCCGAACACATCACGACCCGCTTGATCTCCGAATCCGGCTTCAGCCGGGTCGGGGAATGCCCGGTCTCGGCGTCGTCCCACAGTACACGGTGGAAGCTCGACCCGGTGGTGAACATTTCCTGCTCGGACACGCACAGCTTGTGGCGCAGCAGCGATTTCGGCGTCATCAGCATCAGCGGCTTGCGGTAGCTGCGGTGCAGCTGGCGGCGCAGGATGTGGAAGTAGTTCGCCGGGGTCGAACAGTTCGCCACGATCCAGTTGTCCTGACCGCAGGCCTGCAGGAACCGTTCCAGCCGGGCGGAGGAGTGCTCCGGCCCCTGACCCTCAAAGCCGTGCGGCATCAGGCAGACGAGGCCGGACATCCGCAGCCATTTGGATTCGCCGCTGGAAATGAACTGGTCGAACATGATCTGCGCGCCGTTGGCAAAGTCGCCGAACTGCGCCTCCCACAGGGTCAGCGCGTTCGGTTCCGCCAGCGAATAGCCGTATTCAAAGCCCAGCACCGCGTATTCCGACAGCGCGGAGTCGATCACTTCGAAGCGGGCCTGTCCTTCGCGGATGTTGTTGAGCGGATAGTACCGCTCTTCGGTCTCCTGGTTGATGAACCCCGAATGCCGCTGGCTGAACGTCCCGCGCGTCGAATCCTGACCGGCCAGACGCACAGGATAGCCTTCCAGCTGCAACGAGCCGAAGGCCACCGCCTCCGCCGTCGCCCAGTCGAAGCCCTTGCCGCTCTGGAACATCTGCGCGCGCGAATCCACGAGGCGCCCGACGGTCTTGTGCAGCGGGAAACCCTCCGGCACCGTGGTCAGCGCCGCGCCGATCTCCTTCAGCGTCTCGGGCTTGATGGCGGTCTTGCCGCGCTGGTACTTGCCCTCCTTCTGCTTGTCGAGGTGCGACCACCGGCCGTCCAGCCAGTCGGCCTTGTTCGGCTTGTAGACCTTGCCGGCCTCGAACTCCTCGTTCAGCTGCGCCTGGAAGGCCGCCTTCATGTCCTCGATCTCGCCCTCGGGGATCAGCCCGTCCTGCACCAGCCGCTCCGTGTACAGGGTCAGCGTGGTCTTCTGGCGCTTGATCTTGTTGTACATCACCGGGTTGGTGAACATGGGCTCGTCGCCCTCGTTGTGCCCGAACCGGCGGTAGCAGAAGATGTCGATCACCACGTCCTTGCCGAACTTCTGGCGGAACTCGGTCGCGACCTTGGCCGCGTGCACCACCGCCTCCGGATCGTCGCCGTTGACGTGGAAGATCGGCGCCTCCACCACCAGCGCGTTGTCCGTGGGGTAGGGCGATGAGCGCGAGAAATGCGGCGCCGTGGTGAACCCGATCTGGTTGTTGACGATGATATGCATCGTGCCGCCGGTGCGGTGCCCGCGCAGACCCGACAGCGCGAAACACTCCGCCACCACGCCCTGACCGGCGAATGCCGCGTCGCCGTGCAGCAGGATCGGCATCACCTGCGTGCGGTTCACGTCGCCCAACTGGTCCTGCTTGGCGCGGACCTTGCCCAGAACCACCGGGTTCACCGCCTCCAGGTGAGACGGGTTCGCCGTCAGCGACAGGTGCACCGTGTTGCCGTCGAATTCGCGGTCCGACGACGCACCCAGGTGGTACTTCACGTCGCCCGAGCCATCGACGTCCTCGGGCTTGAACGACCCCCCCTGGAATTCGTTGAAGATCGCCTTGTAGGGCTTGTTCATCACGTTCGCCAGAACGCTCAGACGGCCGCGGTGCGGCATCCCGATGACGATCTCCTTCACGCCGAGGTTGCCGCCCCGCTTGATGATCTGCTCCATCGCGGGGATCAGGCTTTCGCCGCCGTCCAGACCGAACCGCTTCGTCCCCATGTACTTCACATGCAGGAACTTCTCGAAACCCTCGGCCTCCACCATCTTGTTCAGGATCGCCTTGCGACCCTCGCGGGTAAAGGCGATCTCCTTGCCGTAGCCCTCGATCCGCTCCTTCAGCCAGGACGACTGCTCCGGGTCGGAAATATGCATGTACTGCAACGCGAAGGTGCCGCAGTAGGTGCGCTTCACGATCGACACGATTTCCCGCAGGGACGCGATCTGCAGCCCCAGCACGTTGTCGATGAAGATCGGGCGATCCATGTCGGCCTCGGTGAAGCCGTAGGACTTCGGGTCCAGCTCCGGATGGTTCGAGGTGTCGCGCAGGCCCAGCGGGTCGAGGTCGGCGGCCAGGTGGCCCCGGATGCGGTAGGCGCGGATGATCATCAGCGCACGGATCGAATCCAGCACGGCGCGCTGCACCACGGCGTCCGACAGGGTCACGCCCGCCTCGGCGGCCTTCTCGGAAATCTTCTTCGCCGCGCCCTTGGCTTCCGCCGGGACGGCGGGCATCGGCCATTCGCCGGTCAGCGCGGCGGTCAGGTCGTCGTTGGGCGACGGCGGCCAGTCGCTGCGCGCCCAGGACGGGCCGCTGGCCTCCTGCCGCACGCTCACCTCGTCGTCGCCCATCTGGCGAAAGAACGCCTGCCACGCGTCATCGACCGCGCTCGGGTCGTTGGCGTAGCGCGCATACATCTGCTCGAGGTATTCCGCGTTGTGCCCCTGCATGAAAGAGGAGGCATGGAAGAGGTCGTTGGGGCTTTGGTCGGTCATTGTTGAACCTCGTTGTCAGGGCGGGCAGGTCGGGCGGCGTTCTTTGTCGGGAACATGGCCCGGCCCCGGTTCGGATAAAGGCGAATTTCAGGTTTTCTCAGAAAACTTCGTGTTTCCGGGGGTGTTTCCGGTCGCATGTCGGATCGTATTTCAGGTCGTGTCGCAGTTGATGTTTCCGGCGAAAGGATCGCGATACAGCGGGTCATGTGCGCCTCCTCAGTCCCAGCGCTTCGGCGCAGGACTGCGCCTCTGCCCATGCGCTCCGCATGTAGCCTCCGGGGTCAGAGGCCATGGCCGTGTCGCGCGCCTGCTCCTCCTCCATCATGATGGGGCGGTAGTGCAGCCGCGCGGGATCGTCGCTCTGCTGCATCCGGTGGACGTAGGCAAAGACCTCGTTGGTCAGCGCATCCACATCGCGGAACGCCACCGCATCCCCCGAGACATCCCCCGACACATCCGCCGCGCCATTCCCTGTCGCGTGGGTGGCCTGCTGCAACGCGACCGTGCGCGCCACGCAGCGCAACCGGGCCTCCAGATCGGGGGAGGGGCCGCCCCTCGGGCGCAATTCGTCATACAGAACCGCCCCGCCGATCATCCCGGCAAAGATCAGCAGGCTATACAGGCCCACGCGTTTCCTGGGCTGGCTCATCGTCCCGCCCTCGCAAAGCGTGCGCGGCTCATGGTCATATACCGGGGTTCGTGGCCGATGAGGGCGGTCAGCGCCGCCCAATCCGCCTGCGTCGCCTGCGCCACGTCGATCATCGCGACACTCGCCGCCTGAAGTCCCGCGCCGCTGCCTTCGTCCTCGTTGGCCATGGACAGGGCCCATCGGTCGCGGACCGTGCTCACGGGGCGGTTGCCCAGCATCCGGGTCACGAAATCCGGGTCGGCGGCCTCCGTGTGGACCGCGCAGGTGATGGCCTGCGGGCGGCTCGCATCATAAAGCGCCAGCGCCGATCCATCCGCGCGCCCGTAGCCCATGGCCCGGGTATTGGACGGATCGCTCTTCTGGGCGCGTGCCAGCCTGTCACGCGTCGCGTCGGCGCCGTTCCGCAATGCGGGGGCCTCGCCGGTGACATCCAGCCCGCCCAGCGACATCCGGCTGACCACGTCGCGTATCCCTGCCGTTTCCGCCAGCACCTCCGCGCCGGCCGCGTCCAGCGGCCGCCACCCCTGCGCCCGGATCAGCGGATCGGCCTCATGCAGCGACAGCCCTCGCGCGCACAGCGTCAGGAACCGCCCGGCATCGGTCACCGGCTGCTGTGCCCGCATCTGGGACATGACGTACCACGTCCCGCCTGATCCGGCGGCCAGTACCAGAAGCGCTGCGGCAACAGTAAGGCCCTTGCTCATGCCAGCCCCTCCACCGTCCGGCCTGCGCCGCTCTGGCCAGTCCCGGGGCAAGCCCGGCTGGCCGCGCCTGCGGAAAATTCCGTTCCAAAGCCAGAAGGTACGTCGATACCAGGCCCAATGGCGGGCGGCAAACCAGCCCCGAAACCAGCCCCGAAAGCAGGCCCGAAAGCAGCTCCGCTGGCAGGCCCAAAGGCCAGCCCAGACACTGGGTCAGACACCGGCCCGGACACCGGCCCAGACACTGGCCCGGACACTGGCCCGGACACTGGCCCGGACACTGGCCTGAATTCCGCCCTGAACTCTGGCCTGAACTCTGGCCTGAATTCCGGCCTGAATTCCGGCCCGGAATCCGGCGGCGACAGCGCCGGGGCACGGCACACCCCGCCGGTCGGATCCGTCCTTCTGTCACGCGCGCCGACCATCTCTGGTCCGTCCTTTTCGCTCTCGGCCCCCGTCGCGCGGGTGCCTTTCGTGGTTCGACCGTTCTGGCCGTGATCGTCTGTCGACCGACCCACCGGCAGCCTTTCGGCAGCCGGTGGGTCGGCTCAAAGTGCCAGCCAGCGCGGCGGTCAGTGTGACCGCCACGAAGGCCCGCCTTACCGCCCGCCAGTCCGCCAGTCCGCCGGTGGGATCGGCGTTGCGTCCGCCTGCCTGACAACCGACCCGATGTACGTTCCGGCGATCCGTCTGCCGGTCTGTTTGCCGAGTTGGCTCCAGTGTGCCTGACTGGTCGGCCAGCCCACCGGACCGGCAGCCCGGACGGGCCCCGCGCGGGGCCTCATCCATTGTTCGCAAGGGTTAAATCCGGGTTACCGTGCCCGAGCCAACCCCTTGAAAAGCCTCATCCGGGCGGGCGTCCCAGCGTGGGACATCCGCCCTCCGGGGCCCCTTAGCCGATCGCCTTCAGCACGGCCTCGCCCAGATGTGCGGGGCTCTCGGCCACGACGATCCCGGCGGCCTTCATGGCCTCGATCTTGTCCTCCGCGCCGCCCTTGCCACCGGCGACGATGGCCCCGGCATGGCCCATGCGGCGGCCCGGAGGGGCGGTGCGCCCGGCGATGAAACCCGCCGTCGGCTTCCAGCGGCCCTTCTTCTTCTCGTCGGCGAGGAACTGCGCCGCCTCTTCCTCGGCCGAGCCGCCGATCTCGCCGATCATGATGATCGCCTCGGTTTCGTCGTCGGCCAGGAACCATTCCAGCACGTCGATGTGCTCGGTCCCCTTGATCGGGTCGCCGCCGATGCCGACGCAGGTCGACTGGCCCAGACCCACGTCCGTGGTCTGTTTCACTGCCTCGTAGGTCAGCGTCCCCGAACGCGACACCACGCCCACCTTGCCGCGCTTGTGGATGTGGCCGGGCATGATCCCGATCTTGCAGGCATCGGGCGTGATGACACCGGGACAGTTCGGCCCGATCAGCTTGGACTTCGACCCTTCCAGCGCGCGCTTGACCTTCATCATGTCCAGCACCGGGATGCCCTCGGTGATGCAGACGATCAGCTCCATCTCCGCGTCGATGGCCTCGAGGATCGAATCCGCGGCAAACGGCGGCGGCACGTAGATCACGGACGCATTCGCCTCCGTCACGTGTTTCGCCTCGTGGACACTGTCGAACACCGGCAGGTCGAGGTGCGTCTGGCCACCCTTGCCCGGCGTCACGCCGCCGACCATCTTCGTGCCGTAGGCGATGGCTTGTTCCGAGTGGAAGGTGCCCTGCGAGCCGGTGAAGCCCTGGCAGATCACCTTGGTGTTTTCGTCGATGAGAACGGCCATGTCTGTCGCTTTCTTCGTAAGGTTATGAGGAGAGGGCCGGGGCGTGCCCGGCCGAATGGGAAACACGCCCGCAGGCATGCAAAGACGACCCGCGCCGGAATGCGGCGGGGTCGTCCTGGGGTATTTGACCGGGAATGCGCGCGGTAACGCCCGCGGCGATCAGAGTTTGCGGCCGACGGCCTCGTCCAGCACGCGCGCGGTTACCATGGCGATGCCGCCCAGCACCAGCGAGGTGCCGAGCTTGTCCGTGATGTTCGACGGCGCGAAGTTCGCCGCGCGATCCCGCGCAAAGGCCGCACTCCTCAGGCGCTTGCTGGCCCCTCGCGCCGCTCCGAACTGCAGCGGATTGGGCGCCGTGCCGACCTCCGGCTTGACCTTCCTGAGCATCACGCCGACCGCGATCAGACCCGCGCCGTAGACCAGCGGCGACAGGCGCGCACGCTTGCTCGGCACCGGCAGGGCGGCTTCCTTGATCTCGTGCAGGTTCTTGTTGCGCAGCTTCTTGAACATCGCGTGTACCTCCGTTGCAGAGGTAACCCGCGACCTTCCGCAGTGGTTCCCCGTAGGCATGGGGCCGCACCGCGCAAACGGCGCGTGCAGCCTCCTGTCCGGTGTGAAACCCCTGCGTGGTCACTGCTTCAACTCCTGTCCGAACCCGGGTGCGAAGGGCCTCAGCCCTTCACCGCCTTCACGATCTTCTGCGCGCCGTCCTTCAGGTCGTCGGCGGCGATCACGTCCAGCCCGGAGGTGTTGATGATCTCCTTGCCCTTGTCGACGTTGGTGCCTTCGAGCCGGACCACCAGCGGAACTTTCAGGCCGACTTCCTTCACCGCGGCGACGACGCCCTCGGCGATCACATCGCAGCGCATGATGCCGCCAAAGATGTTAACCAGGATGCCTTTGACGTTCGGGTCGGAGGTGATGATCTTGAACGCCTCGGTCACCTTCTCCTTCGTGGCGCCACCGCCCACGTCGAGGAAGTTCGCCGGCTCCGCGCCATACAGCTTGATGATGTCCATGGTCGCCATGGCGAGGCCCGCGCCGTTCACCATGCAGCCGATTTCGCCATCCAGCGCGATGTAGTTCAGGTCGTACTTGGAGGCTTCGAGTTCCTTCGGGTCCTCCTCGGTGGTGTCGCGCAGTTCCGACACTTCCGGCTGGCGGTACATCGCGTTGCCGTCAAAGCTCAGCTTGGCGTCCAAGACCTTCAGCGAGCCGTTGGTCATAACGATCAGCGGGTTGATCTCCAGCATCTCCATGTCCTTCTCGACGAAGGCCTTGTAGAGGATGCCCATCAGCTTCACGCATTCCTTGACCTGCGGTCCCTTGAGACCCAGCGCGAAGGCGATGCGGCGGCCGTGGAACGGCTGGTAGCCGGTGGCCGGATCGACCGCGAAGGACAGGATCTTTTCAGGGGTCGATGCCGCGACTTCCTCGATGTCCATGCCGCCCTCGGTGGAGCACACAAAGGAAATGCGCGAGGACTGGCGATCCACCAGCAGCGCGAGGTACAGCTCGCGCTCGATGTCGGAGCCGTCTTCGATGTAGATGCGGTTGACCTGCTTGCCCGCGGGGCCGGTCTGGTGCGTAACCAGCGTCTTGCCCAGCATCTTCTTGGCTTCTTCTGCGGCCTCGGCCACCGACTTGGTCAGACGGACGCCACCCTTTTCGCCGGCCTCGGCCTCCTTGAACTTGCCCTTGCCGCGGCCACCGGCGTGGATCTGCGCCTTGACGACCCAGAGCGGTCCATCAAGCTCGCCCGCGGCGTTCTTGGCATCCTCCGCCCTCAGCACGGCGCGGCCGTCCGATACCGGCGCCCCGTAGGAGCGGAGCAAAGCCTTGGCCTGGTATTCGTGGATGTTCATGGGTCGAGATCCCCGTTTTGCTGCGATTTGCCTTGGATATAGGCCTGTAACGGCGGCCGGGTTAAACGAAAAATGGGTGAAACGCTCAAAAACGGCGTACTTTCTGCGTTCTGTGATCACACTTTTCGGAAGTGTGATCACAAGTTTTCGAAGTGTTAGCGCCGTGCGGGGATTCGGACGTCCACCATGCGCCCTGAGCGTGCGTCGACGCGCGGGCGCGGTCGTCTTCGTGGTATGTCGGTGATGAGGGCCGCCTGATGGTGGGGAGCGCAGGAGGGGACTCGCGCATGAGCAGGGTCCGGGCGGGTGCTGCCAGGGGCCTTGCGCGGCGTTTGCCCGCTCGGGCAAGCGACCCTCAGCTATTCCTAAAGGAGAGTTAATTTAAGTGCTTTAAATCATGGGTTTCGCCGCGAAACCTGCCGCTCCGAAAAAAGAACCCCGGGCACAAGGCCCGGGGTTCGACGTCGTCCGGTGTCGGGAAGGCTTAGGCGAGCGAGCCGTCGATGCCCTTGCAGGCTTCCACGAGGCCCTTGACCGCGTTCACGGAGGTGTCGAACATCTCCTGCTCTTCCTTGTTGAGCCTGATGTTCACCACGCGCTCGATGCCGCCGGCGCCGATCACGGTGGGGACGCCCACATACATGTCCTTCACACCGAGGTCGCCGTCGCAATAGGCGGCGCAGGGCAGGACGCGCTTCTGGTCCTTGAGGTAGGCCTCGGCCATCTCGATGGCGGAAGTCGCGGGGGCGTAGTAGGCAGAGCCGGTCTTCAGCAGGCCGACGATCTCCGCGCCACCGTCACGGGTGCGCTGCACGATGGCGTCGATCTTGTCCTTGGTGGTCCAGCCCATCTCGATCAGGTCGGGCAGCGGGATGCCGCCAACGGTGGAGTAGCGCACGGAGGGCACCATGGTGTCGCCGTGGCCGCCCAGAACAAAGGCGGTGACGTCCTTCATGGACACACCGAATTCAAGGCTCAGGAAGTGGCGGAAGCGCGCCGAATCGAGCACGCCCGCCATGCCGCAGACCTTGTTCGCGGGCAGGCCGGAGAACTTCTGCAGCGCCCAGACCATCGCGTCGAGCGGGTTGGTGATGCAGATGACGAAAGCATTCGGGGCGTGGGCGGCAATGCCTTCGCCGACGGATTTCATGACCTTGAGGTTGATGCCCAGCAGGTCGTCGCGGGACATGCCCGGCTTGCGCGGCACGCCGGCGGTGACGATGCAGACGTCCGCACCCGCGATGTCGGCGTAGTCCTGGGTCCCTCGCAGTTTCGCGTCGAAACCCTCGGAGGGGCCGGATTCGGCGATGTCGAGCGCCTTGCCCTCGGGGATGCCTTCGGCGATGTCGAAGAGAACGACGTCGCCCAGTTCCTTCATCGCTGCGAGGTGGGCGAGCGTGCCACCGATCTGTCCCGCGCCGATGAGGGCGATCTTGGGTCTGGCCATGGATTCAATCTCCGGTCCTGCTTGAATTTGGCAAGGTGCTACGCCGCTTGCGGGAACAACGCAAGGGTGCCGGGATCGGGGCAGGGTGCCGTCAGGGCTATCAAGTCCCGGCGGACTGCGGTAAACGCGCGACAAAACGCCAGGTTCGGGGGGTGTCGGTGGAGTTGTTTGCTTGGTCGGTCCTGGCCTTCGTCGTGCCCGCGGTGATCTTCGCGGGCATCTCCAAGGGGGGCTTCGGGTCGGGAGTCGCCTTTGCATCCAGCTCGATTCTGGCGCTGGTGCTCCCGCCCGCCGTTGCGGTCGGGCTGATGCTGCCGCTTCTGATGATGATGGATGTGACGGGACTCTGGGGCTATTGGAAACAATGGGACTGGAGCGTGTCCAGGGTCCTTCTGATCGGGTCCGTGCCGGGCACGATCCTTGGTGCCCTGTTCTGGGCCTCTGCCGACCCGGACGCGATCCGGTTTCTGATCGGGGCGGTGGCCCTGCTGTTCGTCGGGTGGCAGGGCGCGCGGGCGTTGGGGTGGATCCGGCTGGGCGCGCGGATCGGGCCAGCGGGCGGCGTGGTCTCTGGTGTGGTGCTGGGGTTCACCAGTTTCGTCAGCCACGCGGGCGGTCCGGCGGCGGCGGTCTACATGCTGGGACAGGGCATGTCCAAGACATCCTACCAGGCGACGACCGTACTGGTTTTCTGGGCGGTGAACCTGTTCAAGTCCTTCTTCTACGCCTTCATGGGAATCTTCACGGCCGAGACGCTTCTTCTGGATCTCGTTCTGATTCCCTGCGCGGTCATCGGGACCTGGCTCGGGATCAAGGCGCACCACATGGTGCCGGAAAAATGGTTCTTTGGCATTACCTATGTGGCGCTGTCCATCACCGGGGCAAAGCTGATGTGGGACGCCGTGACCTGAGGAAGCCGCAGGTCGGCCGACCGTGGAGACGGCGATCCGAACGGGATCCGGCCTGAAATAATCTGTGACCCAAAGGGCAGGGCCCGGGACGAGAGGCCGAGAGGGGCGGGAGCGCCGGTGACGGTTCCCGGAACCTCTGGAAACCTTTCGACCGTGTCAGCTTTATCCGGGATTATCCAGGGACCTGCCAGCGCCAGAAGGGTAATCGGGAACCTGACCGACTTCCATGAAGAGATGCGCAGATACCGGGGCACGATGCATCGAGAGATCGTGCCCGGAAAGGGTTTCAGGCCGGGTCGCCCTTCGGCGGGAGCGCTTCGGCGAGTTCCTCGAAGGCCTGACCGGAGGCCACGAGGCAGGTAATGCCGTTGGTCATGGTCACGGTGATCGTCCAGGAGCCGCTGTCGGAGGAGGCGAATACCTCCATCACGGCGTTGTTGGACCCAAGGCCCATGCTCTGGCGCGTCTCACCATACTTGTCCGCGAGCCGTTCGACCACCTGATCGCGCGGCGCGCAGTGCTGCAGCTGCTGTGCTTCGGCCAAGGTCGCCGCGCCGACAAGACATCCGGCAGACAGCAGGCCCAACTTGATCTTCATCATCGTATTCACCTTTCGGCTAGGGCCAGCGGATTTTCACCGACAACGCCCGTTGGGTCCTCTCGGTTCCCGGAACAACTGCCCCGGACCGTAGTCGCGGGTCCCTGTCGGTGGTGTTCCTGCCGTTTTCGAACGACCTGCGGGCATCCTTGGTCATACCTCGCTACGATCTGGTTAACGCGTCGGGCGCTGGGTCAAATGCAACAGATATGCCACGGTATACCGCGCGGAACGGCCAATTTTCTGCGCTGCAGCAGATTTTCTCTTGAACGAAACGGAAAATTCTGCGCACTCACGCGCAACAAAATTTCAAGACGGAGACTCGCATGGACCTGGCCACACGCCCTTACCGTTCCGTTCTCTATATCCCCGCCTCGAAGGAGCGCGCGCTGGAAAAAGCACGCACGATGCCGGTCGATGCCATCATATTTGACCTCGAGGACGCGGTGGCACCGGAGGAGAAGGCCGCCGGGAGGGCCACCCTCGCAGAGGCGCTGGAGACCTCCTACGGAAATCGCACCCGCGTGGTGCGCATCAACGGAGCGGATACCGAATGGGGCGCCGACGATGCGGAGGCGGCTGTCACGATGGCCTGCGACGCGATCCTGCTGCCCAAGGTCGAAAGCCCCGCGCAGTTGGATGCGATTGCCGCGCTGACGGACAAACCCTTGTGGGCCATGATGGAAACTCCCCTGGGGATGCTGAACGCGGCGGCCATCGCGGCGCACCCGCGCCTGCAGGCCATGGTCATGGGCACCAACGATCTGGCCAAGGACCTGAATGCCCGTTTCCGCGCCGACCGGCTGCCGATGCTGACGGGCATCGGGCTGTGCGTGCTGGCCGCAAAGGCGCATGGCAAGGTCATCGTCGACGGGGTCTACAATGCCTTCAAGGATGACGACGGCCTGCGTGCCGAATGCGAACAGGGGCGCGATATGGGGATGGACGGCAAGACCCTGATCCATCCGGCGCAGGTGGCGATCGCCAATGCCGCCTTTGCCCCCGACGAAAAGGAAATCGACCTCGCCCGCCGCCAGATCGAGGCCTACGAAGAGGCCAAGGCCGCCGGGCAGGGCGTTGCTGTGGTCGACGGCAAGATCGTCGAAAACCTGCACGTCGAGACTGCGAAGAAGACGCTGGCCAAGGCGGAGGCCATTGCCGCCCTCGCCGAATGACGGCAGGGTAAGGGCGGTCCGGGACCGCCCGAGCGCCGCATTGGCACAGGGTTTGGCGCAGGGTTTGGCGCAGTGTCTGGCGCAGTGTCTGGCGGTGGGTCGGGCCCAGGGTTTGCATTGGGGGAAAACATGCTTCTACTGATACTTGGCGTCGCGCTCTGGTGGGCGGCGCATCTGTTCAAACGCATCGCGCCGGGGCCGCGGGCGGCCATGGGCAACGCAGGACGGGGCGCGGTGGCGCTGGCGCTCGTGGCGTCCATCGTGCTGATGGTCCTGGGCTACCGGGCGGCGGAGGGGACGTTTTTCTACGGGCGCGAACCGGCGACCGTGGGGATCAACAACCTGATGGTGCTTCTGGCGCTCTATTTCACCTCGCCGGGTCCGAAGAAGGGCGCGCTGTTCTACCGTATGCGGCATCCGATGCTGTTCGGTTTCCTGCTCTGGGCGCTGGCGCACCTGCTGGTGAACGGCGACACAGAGAGCTTTGTGCTGTTCGGCGGACTGGGTCTGTGGGCGCTGGTCGAGATGGTTGTCATCAACCGCGCCGAACCCGGCTGGGTGCCGCCGCCGAAGGGCAGCATCGCCAAGGACGGCATGTTCTTCTTCGCCTCGCTGATCCTGCTGCTGGTTATCGGTTACATCCACGGCCTTATAGGGCCCACACCTTTCGGGTAAGTCCATGAAACTGTATCGTTTTCTTTCGGCCGACGACACGTCGGAATTCTGCCACAAGGTGACGGCGGCGCTGAACAAGGGGTGGGAACTGCACGGCTCTCCGACCTATGCCTTTGACGCGGCCAACGGCGTGATGCGCTGCGGGCAGGCCGTCACGAAGGACGCGCCGGGCGAGTATACGCCGGAGACGAAGCTGGGAGAGCAGTGATGCAGAAGACCAACGCGGGCCGCTTCTTCGAAGATTATCGGGTGGGCGACGTGATTCAACACGCCGTGCCGCGTACGGTATCGGGGGGCGAGCGGGCGCTGTACCACGCGCTTTATCCGATGCGGCACGCGCTTTATTCGTCGGACGAGTTCGCGCGCGACTGCGGGTTGCCGGGCGGGCCGCTGGATGATTTGGCGGCCTTCCACATCGTCTTTGGCAAGACGGTGCCGGACGTTTCGCTGAACGCGGTGGCGAACCTGGGCTACGCAGAGGGTCGCTGGCTGAAGCCGGTCTGGCCGGGCGACACGCTGCGCGCATCGTCGGAAGTGATCGGGCTGAAGCAGAACTCCAACGGGCGGACCGGCGTGGTCTGGGTGCACTCGAAGGGGTTCAACCAGCACGATGATTGCGTGATGGAGTACAAACGCTGGGTCATGCTGCGCAAACGCGACCAGGACGCCCCCGCGCCGGAGACGGTGCTGCCGGAACTGAAAGCGGTGCTGGACCCGGCCGATCTGGTGATCCCCGAGGGGCTGGATTTCACAGGGTATGACTGCACGCTCGCGGGGGAGCCGCACCGGCTGGGCGACTACGAGATCGGCGAAAAGATCGACCACGTGGACGGCGTCACGATCGAGGAGGCCGAGCACATGATGGCGACGCGGCTCTGGCAGAACACGTCGAAGGTGCATTTCGACGTCACGGCCCGGCCCGACCAGCGTCTGATCTACGGCGGGCACGTGATTTCCATGGCGCGGGCGCTGTCGTTCAACGGGCTGGCCAACGCGCAGATGATCGTCGGGCTGAACGGCGGCGCGCACGCGAACCCGTGCCTGGCGGGCAACACGGTAAAGGCATGGTCCGAAGTGCTGGACAAGGCACGGACCGACGCGCCGGGTGTCGGCGCGATCCGGCTGCGTCTGGTGGCGACCAAGGGCGGCGCGCCCTTCGCGTTGAAAGGGCCGGACGGCAAGTATCTGCCGGATGTCCTGCTCGACCTCGACTACTGGGCGCTGATGCCGGTCTGATCCGGCCCTTCGCGGCGGCCTGCGGCCCGGCGCGCCGAAGCCCCGAAAAACGCGGCGATCCTCCTCCCAACCCGACAGAATCCCTCATGATCCTGCGCAGGGAGATCAGTCACCGCAGCGCGCAGGTGTTATCGCCGATGCTGTGATCACAGCGTTACTTACTGTGATCACAAAGGTCGGAATTTCGTCCAAATGCCGCAAAAAAACCGTGTCATGCTGCAAGCGCACAGGTGACAGCCGTGTAAAACCCTCTAAAACGGCAGCGACGACGTTCATAATCCGAAAGGTGACGCCATGGCCGACGTGAACCGGGGCAATCGCCCGCTCTCACCCTTCATGATCGGGCCGTACTACCGCCCGCAGATGACCTCCATCTCTTCGATCATGGTCCGTATCACGGGGATCGCCTCTCTGGGGACTGCCGCGCTGCTGGTGCTCTGGCTGCTGTCTGCCGCGACCTCGCCCGAGATGTACGCCTGGGTGAACGGCCTGCTCACCAGCTTTGTCGGGGATGTGCTGCTGTTTCTCGGATCTTGGGCGATCTGGTTCCACATGTTCGGCCGCCTGCGGCATGTGATCTGGGATCTCGGCTACTTTGTCGACATCGAGCCCGCCGAGACCATGGGCAGCCTGATGTTCATCGCGGCGACCGTTATGGCGCTGTTTACCGCCATCGTCGTGTAAGGAGAGAGAGCATGCAATTCCTCACCGATCGCAAGCGCGCACAGGGGTTGGGGTCCGGCCGCAGCGGCACCGGGCACCACAAGCGGATGTTGATGACCTCCATGGCGCTGGTCGTTCTCGTCCCGCTTTTCGTCTTTACCTTCGGCACCGGCCTTGGCGGCAGCTACGAAGAGACGCTGGCCTTCTTCTCGCGGCCCTTCCCGGCAATCGTGACGGGGCTGATGCTGGTCGTCGGCATCCTGCACTTCAACGGCGAATGTCAGGAGGCGGTCGAGGATTACGTCCACGGCCTGAAGGGGGCGCTGCTGAGCGCGGCCGTCACCGGCTTCTCCTGGCTCCTGATCGCTGCCGGGCTTTTCGCCCTGGTCAAGCTGGCGCTCTAACGACATTCCGGGCGGCGTGCGGATTTTCACTGAAAATTCGGGTCCCCAAGATACGAGGCTGAACATGGCAGCATATCAATACGAGACGCATGAGTACGACGTGGTTGTGGTGGGGGCCGGCGGCGCGGGCCTGCGCGCGACCCTCGGCATGGCTGAACAGGGGCTGCGCACCGCCTGCGTCACCAAGGTTTTTCCGACTCGTTCGCACACCGTGGCGGCACAGGGCGGCATCGCCGCCTCGCTGTCGAACATGGGCCCCGACAACTGGCAGTGGCACATGTACGACACGGTAAAGGGCTCCGACTGGCTGGGCGACACCGACGCGATGGAATACCTCGCCCGCGAGGCGCCGAAGGCGGTCTACGAGCTTGAGCACTACGGCGTGCCCTTCTCGCGCACCGAGGAAGGCAAGATCTATCAGCGGCCCTTTGGCGGCCACACCACCGAGTTCGGTGAGGGCCCGCCGGTACAGCGCACCTGTGCCGCCGCCGACCGCACCGGCCACGCCATCCTGCACACGCTCTACGGCCAGTCGGTAAAGCAGCAGGCCGAGTTCTACATCGAGTATTTCGCCATCGACCTGCTGATGGAGGACGGCGTCTGCAAGGGCGTGCTGTGCTGGAAGCTGGACGACGGCACTTTCCACGTCTTCAACGCGAAGATGACCGTGCTGGCGACCGGCGGTTACGGCCGGGCCTATTTCTCCGCCACCTCGGCGCATACCTGCACAGGTGATGGCGGCGGCATGGTCGCGCGGGCCGGGCTGCCGTTGCAGGACATGGAGTTCGTGCAGTTTCACCCGACCGGCATCTACGGCTCGGGCTGCCTGATCACCGAAGGCGCGCGGGGGGAGGGTGGCTACCTGACCAACTCCGAGGGCGAGCGGTTCATGGAGCGTTACGCGCCGACATACAAGGACCTCGCGCCGCGCGACTACGTCTCGCGCTCGATGACGATGGAGATCCGCGAGGGTCGCGGCGTCGGCAAGGACGGCGACCACATCCACCTGAACCTGTCGCACCTGCCCGCCGAGGCGCTGGCCGAGCGCCTGCCGGGGATCTCCGAGTCTGCCAAGATCTTTGCCGGAGTCGACGTGACGAAGGAGCCGATCCCCGTCATTCCGACCGTGCACTACAACATGGGCGGCATTCCGACGAACTACTGGGGCGAGGTGCTGAACCCGACCGAGGAGAACCCGACCGCCGTGGTGCCGGGCCTGATGGCTGTGGGCGAGGCGGGCTGTGCCTCCGTGCACGGGGCTAACCGGCTGGGGTCGAACTCGCTGATCGACCTCGTGGTCTTCGGCCGCGCCGCCGCGATCCGCGCGGGCGAGGTGGTCGACCGGGCGGCCGCGATCCCGACCGCGCCGAAAGGCGAGATCGACAAGGCCTTCGACCGGTTCGACGGGCTGCGCTACGCGCAGGGGAGCGTGTCCACCGCCGAGCTGCGGCTGGAGATGCAGAAGACCATGCAGGCGGATGCTGCCGTTTTCCGCACGGCGGAGACCATGGCCGAGGGTGTCGAGAAGATGACCGCCATCGCGGGCAAACTGTCGGACCTGAAGGTCACGGATACCTCGCTGATCTGGAACTCCGACCTGATGGAGACGCTGGAGCTGACCAACCTGATGCCGAACGCGCTGGCCACCATCGTAGGGGCGGAGGCGCGCAAGGAAAGCCGTGGGGCCCATGCGCACGAGGACTACACGTCGCGCGACGACGAGAACTGGCGCGTGCACACGGTGGCGCGGGTGGATGGAAATGCGGTCGATCTGAGCTATCGTCCTGTCATCACAGACCCGCTGACCACCGAGGACGAAGGCGGCATCAGCCTCAAGACGATCGCGCCCAAGGCGCGGACCTTCTGAGGCGCCGCAGGCCAGGTGGATGCGCGCGTGACCGGACGGATGCAGAAAGGGGCTTTTCGGGGCCTCGGGCCGGGCAGGGGGGTCGCCCCCGGCCAAGGTTTCTGTGTGACGCAGGGCCGTGCCATGGCGGGTTTGGTGTCAACCGTCCACAGGGGAATCCTGCCATGAACCGCGCCACCTCGATCGCCTGCTTTGTTTTATCGGGCCTTTTCTCTCCGGGCCTTGCCGCACCCGCCGCTGCCCAGCAATGGTCGGCTGAGACCGTCACCCTGCATCAGCGTTGCTATGCTGAAGCCAACGCCATAGGTTTCTCCGGCGAGAAGACTGGCTATGCCGCCTCCTATAACGCCGCCGTCGCGGCGTGTGTGTCGCGCGGGACAGAGCGCTATGCCGGGTATCACCCGCTGCCGCATCGGGCCCGCGCGCCGGTCACAGGCAACTGCCCGCCCGGTGCTCCGCCCATGTATCGAGGAACACTCTATTGTCCACGTCACTGAGACTTGCACTCCTTGCACCGCTGCTGTTTGCCGCCGTGGCGGCCTGTTCGCCGCAGGTGCAGGACCAGATCGCCCGGGAGGCGGCGCGTTCCACCGTGGCGCGCGTGGTGACTCAGCAACTGCCCGGTGTGCCGGTCCAGCCCGCCATTGACTGTGTCATCGACAATGCCACCGCAGCGCAGATCTATGCGCTGGGGGCCGACACGCTTGGCGGGCCGACGCAAAGCTCGGTGGAGATCGTCGCCCAGATCGCGTCGCAGCCGCAGACCGTACAGTGCCTCGCCACGCGCGGGCTTCCCGCGCTCATGCAGGGGCAGACCGCAGGGCGCGCGGGATGATCGGGCCCACGTTCTTCGCTGGTCTGCGCCCGAGGCGGGCACGGGAAGAATCGCGGCGCCTGGGCGTCTACCCGCGTCTGAACGGTCAGTATCAGGCGCTCATGCTCGAGGCCTTCGATACGAAGGCCACCGTGGTTGAGGTGCGGGACCTTTCTGATGCGCTGGCGCGCGCGCGCAACGGCACGCTGTCGGGCCTGTGGATAAATTTCGACGACAAGTTCGTGGTTCCACGCAGGCGCGAACGCCAGATGATGGCAGCACGAAAGACCGTCCGTACGCTGAGCCGCCTGAAGAAGCTGGGCGTGCCGCTCATGCTGACGCTGCACAACGAGAAGCCGCACGACGGCTGCGACCCAAAGGCCTTTGGCCACCTGCGGGGATTCCTGTTGCAGAACGCGGATCTGGTGCACGGCCACAGCAGTGCTGCCGCCGCACTGGCGCAACGTTCCGGGACGCCGGAGGCACGGATCGGCGTCGTGCCGCATCCCAGCTACCTGGGGCACGTTCCCGGGGCGACCGCCCGCACAGCAGGGCCGGAGGCGCCGCGCTTCCTGAGCTTTGGTGCGACGCGGCGCTACAAGGGCCACGACCTGATGATCGAGGCCTTTGCCACCATGCGCGAGGCGCCGCGCGTGGCGCACCTGACCGTCGCGGGAAATGCGCGGGAGGAGGGGGGGCTCGACTTTGCCCGGCTCTCCGGGCGCGTGACGCTCGATCGCGATGCCCGCGTGATCCCGGAGGCGGAACTGCCCGCGCTCTTCGGGGCGCATGACTGGGCCGTGCTGGCCTATCGCTCCAGTCTGACTTCCGGCGCGGCGATGCTGGCGCTGAGCTTCGGGCTGCCGGTGGTGGCGCCCGATCTTGGTGGGATGCGCGAGGTGCTGACCGGGCCGCTGGCCGATTTTCTCTTTGCCCCCGGTGATGCGGGTGCCATGGCGGAGGCGCTCGACCGCGCAACCCGCGTGACGCCCGACGACTGGCTGACGCTGCACGGCGCCGCCCTTGCCCGGGCGGAGGCCCTGCGCCCCGCCGTCGTTTCCCAGGACTTCAAGGCCTTGCTTGCAAGGCATGCCATGTTGCCGGCGCCTCTGGCCCGCGCGATCCAACCCAGGAAGGACTTGACCCATGGTTCAATTCACGCTCCCCAAGAACTCCAAGGTCCGCACGGGCAAGACCTGGCCCAAGCCGTCCGGCGCGTCCAACATGCGCGCCTTCAAGATCTATCGCTGGAATCCCGATGACGGCGACAACCCGCGGGTCGACACCTACTACCTGAACATGGACGAGTGCGGCCCGATGGTTCTGGACGCGCTCATCAAGATCAAGAACGAGATCGACCCGACGCTGACCTTCCGGCGGTCCTGCCGTGAAGGCATCTGCGGGTCCTGCGCAATGAATATCGACGGGATCAACACGCTGGCCTGTATCTATGGGCTGGACGAAATCTCGGGAGACGTGCGCATCTACCCGCTGCCGCACATGCCGGTGGTTAAGGATCTGATCCCCGACCTGACGCTGTTCTACGCGCAGCACGCGTCGATCATGCCGTGGCTGGAGACCAAGACGAACCGCCCGGCGAAAGAGTGGAAACAGTCCATCGAGGACCGCAAGAAGCTGGACGGCTATTACGAATGCGTGATGTGCGCGTCCTGTTCGACGGCCTGCCCATCCTACTGGTGGAACAGCGACAAGTACCTTGGCCCGGCGGCGCTGCTGCATGCCTATCGCTGGATCGTGGATTCGCGCGACGAGGCGACCGGCGAGCGTTTGGACCAGCTTGAGGACCCCTTCAAGCTGTACCGCTGCCACACGATCATGAACTGCACAAAGACCTGCCCGAAGGGCCTGAACCCGGCAAAGGCCATTGCCGAGATCAAGAAGATGATGCTGGAGCGCGCCGCCTGAGGGAGCGCTTCCGCCGGGGCGCGCCCGTCTGGCGCGCGCCCCGCGACCTGACCTGAACCGGTTCCCTCCCGACAATCCCCGCAGAGCGGACGGCCGCCGCTCCGGGGTTGTGCACACTGCATGGCTTGGTTGCGCTATCGTCTGATGCGGCAGTGCAGCATCACGCCTATATGGCGGTCAGGGGAGGACTGGAATGGAAAGGTCAACCCGATGACGAATGTCACGAAACTGCAGGACGCCAAGGCAGCTGAAGCTCTGAAACTGCTCGAGCAGGCGTTTGAATACTACACCCCGGTCACTCG
Organism: Sagittula salina; assembly: GCF_017813235.1. GTDB lineage: Bacteria > Pseudomonadota > Alphaproteobacteria > Rhodobacterales > Rhodobacteraceae > Sagittula > Sagittula salina. The sequence continues at coordinate 640,558 of NZ_JAGISH010000001.1, read as the reverse complement.
CCCGGAGTCCACCGCGCCGGTCTATGAAACCCTGCCACTGGCGGGATGACACACGTTAATGTCGCCGCAGGCGCGTGATTCGCACGCATACGTTGAGCGACTCGGTGATATCCTGTAACCTTCCCGTATTATACAGGGAGGCATACTATGGGACTTTCACGCAGACAGGCCTTGTCCCTCGGAGGGGCGGGCCTTTTGACAGCGACCGTGGTGCCGCTGGGCCAATGGGTCCGGCAGGCACGCGCCGCAGATTACATGCTGACGCGTTACAACGCCAACTCGCCCGAGGGGCGCGACATGCTGGGCATTTACGCGCACGGCGTCGGGCTGATGAAACAGCGGCCAAGCTCAGACCCGCTGTCGTGGGATTTCCAATATTACACCCACTGGATGCAGCAACCGAAGGCGCAAGCCATCGACGATATCTACGGCCCCGACCCCTCGCCCGAGAAGATGGCCGCAGAGGCAATGTGGAATACCTGCCGCGGGCATATTGCCTGGGCTTCGCAGGCGGACTGGTTCGTGCCCTGGCACCGGATGTACGTGCTTTACCTCGAACGCATCGTGCGGCGGGTCACGGGCGAGGACTCCTTTACCCTGCCGTACTGGAACTACACCAACCCGCAAACCGTCACGATCCCGGAGGCGTTCCGCGATCCGGACTCGCCGCTGTTCGTGGCGGACCGCAATCCTGGCATCAACGAGGGGACCCTGGGCATGGACGGTCTGTCCACCGGGTTCATGGGACGGGAAAATTACGCAGGCATCACCGGCTTCAACCGGACGCTGGACAACAATCCGCACGGGCAGGTCCATGTGCAGGTCGGCACGCCCACGAACATGGGCAGCGTTCCTACGGCGGCGAAGGACCCGGTATTCTGGGTGCATCACGCGCAGGTGGACCGCTGTTGGGCCAGCTGGAACGCGGCGGGCGGTGCCAACCCGACCGAAGACGCCTGGACCGGCCGGACCTTCCAGTTCTTCGACGCGGTCGAGAACACGCTGGTGACGGTGCCGACGGGATCGGTCACCACGACAGAGGCGCTGGGCTACAACTATCAGGACCTGATCCAACCCATGCCACCCGCGACGGAAATGGTTTCGGCTGACAAGCTGCGCGAGACGTTGCCGATGGTGCTGGCGGCGGCAGAAGGGGTGCCGATGACCGAATCCGTTCCGGGTGCGCAAGGCCCCCTGAAGCTGGGGACGGGGCCGGCCACCGCGCGGCTGGACGCGCTTCCGATCCTGAACGAGGAAGCGGTGACCGACAGACCGCAGCGTACCTACCTCGTGATTTCGGACCTGGCAACAGAGGTCCAGCCGGGGGTGGTCTACGATGTCTACATCGGGGGCGCGCAGGTCGCGGAAGCCAAGGCGGAGGCGTGGAAGGTGGGCCAGATCCACTTCTTCAACGCGGCCAGCAACCTGGAAAGCATGGCGGAGGGCAACGCCATCTTTACCTTCGACGTGACCGACAAGCTGGACGTGCTGACCGCCGAGGCCCCCGGAATGGACGCTCCGGAAGTCACCATCGTGCCCGCCGGGCAGCCCCGGGCCGAGGCGCAGCCGCTGGTGGGCACGATCCGCCTGATGCGGGAGTGATCGGGCGCGGGCTTTCGGAATTCGGGTAGACGGGATAGGACCGGGGTCATGCTGATCCCGGTCCTTGTCATTCTCGCCTTTGTCCTGTTGCTGATCTTCAATCGGCCCGAGACGCGCCTGTGTCGCTGGCGGGAATACCGCACGGGCGAGGGGGCGCGCTGGACATGCGTCGCCTGCGGGGCCACGGTGCTGGGCAGGGCGGGCGAGCGGCCCGACCGATGCCTGCGCGGGCAGGTGCAGGGGTGAAGGGCACTCCCTTGATACAAGTTGAAGAAAGCACCCGATGATCCCCGATGACGCCGAGGCGCGCCGCGCCATTGCACCCGTGATCTGCTACCCGACCGAAAGCCTGCCCAAACCGGCGCTCGGCCTGTATCGCTCCGCGCTGGAAGGCGCGGGGGTCGTGGCCTCCGTCATCGCGCCGCCGCGCGAGGCCTGCACTTTTGAGGTGCGCGCCGGGCAGTTCTTTCGCATCACCTGCGTGGAGGCGCCGCAGGTCGGTGACCTGAACCTCTGGAATGCGCATGACCTCGCCGAGCGTTTCTTTTCCGGCAAGACACGGGCGCTGCACGGGACGCATGTGACGACCGGGGACAGGCTGTGGTCGACCCTGCCCAGCCTGCGGCCCATGGCGACGATCGTGGAGGACGCGCTGGCGTGGTACGGGATCGACCCTCACGGCGGTTCGGTGCATGACGTGATCGGCACGCGGTGCGATCCATACACGCATCGGCTGCTCTCGGGCGGGAATTACCACCATTGCTGCCATTCGAACCTGACCCGCGCGCTTGCGGAGGCGCGGGCGATACCGCTGGCCGAGGCGGAGGCGCACGTTCACGACGTGCTGAACGTCTTCATGTGCACGGGGTTCACGCGGGAAACGGGGCAGTATTTCATGAAGGCTTCGCCCGTTCGGCCCGGCGATCACCTCACATTCTTCGCGGAAATCGATCTGCTGGGTGCGCTCAGCGCTTGTCCGGGGGGCGATTGCGGCGCGGAGCACAGTTCCGATGCGGCGCGCTGCGGCCCCTTGCGGGTCGAGGTGCTCGCCCCGGAGGAGGGCGCGCTGGGCGACTGGCGGATGCCGCCGCCCAGCGGTTACGACCGTTCGCACGGTCGATAGCGGTGTACGTCAGGCGAAGGCCGCCTCGAGCGCGATTTCCACCATGTCCCCGAAGGACCGTTCGCGATCCTCCGAGGGCAGGGCTTCGTGCGTGAGGAGGTGATCGGAGACGGTAAGCACCGCCAGCGCCCGGATACCGTGACGCGAGGCGAGGGTATACAGTTCCGCGGCTTCCATTTCCACGCCGAGAATGCCGTGCCGCATCATCTGTTCGTTGAGATCCGGCCGTTCGTCATAGAAAATGTCCGAGGAATAGATCCCGCCCACATGGACGCCCGCATCGCGTTTGCGTGCGGCGGAAACCGCGGCCTCCAGCAGGCCGAAATCGGCGCAGGGCGCATAATTCAGTTCCCGGAAAATGCCGCGCGACGGGGTCGAAAGGGTGGAGGCGGTCATCGCGACGATGATGTCGCGAATCTTGACCGCGTCCTGCATCCCACCGCAGGAGCCGATGCGGATCAGCGTTTTGGCGCCATAATCGCGGATCAGCTCATTGGCATAAATCGACAGGCTGGGCATGCCCATGCCCGATCCCTGAATCGTGACCCGGTTCCCTTTCCATGTGCCGGTATAGCCAAGCATGCCGCGAACACGGTTCACACAAACCGCATCGTCGAGGAAAGTCTGGGCCGCCCATTCAGCGCGCAGCGGATCGCCGGGCATGAGAACGCATTCCGCGATCTCGCCCGGCTTTGCACCGATATGAATTGTCATGGCGGATTACAGCGCCATGTCATCGAGCGATTTGCCCGCCTGCATCGCCTCGATCAGCCAGTTGGGCTTGCGCCCGCGGCCGGTCCAGGTCTGGGAAGCATCGGCAGGGTTTACGTATTTCGGCGCACCCTTGGAAGATTTTCCGCTGGATTGAACCACGTCCTCCAGTGAAAAGCCGTATTCCTTTGCCGCCATTTCGGCGGCGCGCTTCGCCTCTGCCATACGGCGGGCATCCACGCTCTTCAGCGCCTTCTGGGCATCGTTTATCAACTTCTGCAACTCATCACGGGAAAGCGTTTCCAGATCCACGTTCATTCCTGTCTTCCCTCGCTGATTTAATAGGTGCTTTAGGTAATGGGTAATCAAGGGCATCTTTTCAAGATGGTAGAAACACCACGTTACCGGAAAATTAATAAGAGTTCCGGGGTCGGACTCATCGCGCTTTTTCCAATGGCCTTGCCATAACTGTTCGTGCCGACTGTTCGAAAAAAATTGTACGGTCCGTGGCAAAATTCGCATCGGTCTGAAACGGCTTTGGGGTGTTTCGGCGATCGGTGTTTGTCTGGAGGAGTGTAAACAACGAAAAACCGGGCCCTGGGCCCGGTCCGTCGGTTCGAGATACCGAACGTGGATCCGAAGTGGTTTTTACTGCGCGGCGACGGACCGGGAATCAACGAGTCCCACAATGTCCTTCATTATGGCGTTCAGTTCAAAATCCTTCGGCGTGTAGACCCGGGCGACCCCCATGCCCTTCAGCCGGGCGGCGTCCTCGTCGGGAATGATGCCGCCGACGATCACCGGCACATCGCCCAGCCCGGCCGCGCGCAGCCGGTTCATTACGTCTTCGACCAGCGGGATATGTGAGCCTGAAAGGATCGAGAGCCCGACCACATGCGCGCCCTCCTGCGCTGCCGCGACGATCTGTTCCGGCGTCAGGCGAATGCCCTCGTAGTCGATCTCCATGCCGCAGTCGCGGGCGCGGAAGGCGATCTGCTCGGCGCCGTTGGAATGCCCGTCGAGACCCGGCTTGCCCACGAGAAAGCGCATCCGCCGCCCCAGCCGATCCGATACCGAGTCGACCATGTTGCGCAGATCGTCCAGGCCTTCGGTCTTGTTCGACACCGCACGGGAGACACCGGTGGGCCCACGGAATTCGCCATGCACGGCACGCATTTCGCCAGCCCATTCGCCAGTCGTCACGCCGGCCTTCGCGCAGGCGATGGAGGCGGGAACGACGTTTTCGCCAGCCTTGGCCGCCTCGCGCAGCGATGTCAGCGCGGCCTTTACGGCGTCCCCGTCGCGCGAGGCGCGCCACTCCGCCAGCCGGGACTTCTGGTCCTCTTCCACCGCCGGGTCGACCACCATGATGCCGCCATCCTCGCCCACCAGTGGCGACGGCTCACCCTGCTGCCAGCGGTTCACGCCGACGACGATGGTTTCCTCTCGCTCGATGCGGTTCAGACGCTCCGCATTGGAGTCCACCAGCCGCGATTTCATGTATTCGATCGCGCCGATGGCCCCGCCCATGGAGCCGATGTTCGCCAGTTCGGCGCGTGCGCCAGCCTTCAGCGCCTCCACCTTGGCGTCCACCGCCGGGTTGCCGTCGAAGAGGTCGCCGAATTCCAGGAGGTCGGTTTCATAGGCGAGGATCTGCTGCATCCGCATGGACCACTGCTGATCCCAGGGCCGGGGCAGGCCGAGCGCCTCGTTCCAGGCGGGCAACTGCACGGCGCGGGCGCGGGCCTTTTTGGACAGGGTGACGGCCAGCATCTCGATCAGGATGCGGTAGACGTTGTTCTCGGGCTGCTGCTCCGTCAGGCCGAGCGAGTTCACCTGAACGCCATAGCGGAAGCGGCGCATCTTCGGGTCGTCGATGCCGTAGCGATCGGCCACGATCTCGTCCCAGAGGTCGACGAAAGCCCGCATCTTGCACATTTCGGTGACGAAACGGATGCCCGCGTTGACAAAGAATGAAATCCGACCACAGACGGTGGCGAAGTCCTCTTCGGGGATGCGCGGCTTCAACTCGTCAAGCACGGCGATGGCGGTCGCGAGGGCAAAGGCCAGCTCCTGCTCCGGCGTGGCACCGGCCTCTTGCAGGTGGTAGGAACAGACGTTCATCGGGTTCCATTTCGGCACGTTCTTGTAGCAGTACTCCGCCACGTCGCCGATCATCTTGAGCGAGGGTTTCGGCGGGCAGATGTAGGTCCCGCGCGACAGGTATTCCTTGATCAGGTCGTTTTGGACGGTGCCTTGCAGTTTCGCGACGTCCGCGCCCTGTTCCTCGGCCACGGCGATATAAAGCGCGAGCAGCCATGGTGCTGTCGCGTTGATCGTCATGGAGGTGTTCATCTGCTCCAGCGGGATGTCCCGAAACAGGGTCCGCATGTCGCCAAGGTGGCAGACGGGGACGCCGACCTTGCCGACTTCGCCCCGTGCGAGGATGTGATCACTGTCATAGCCGGTCTGGGTCGGCAGGTCGAAGGCCACCGAAAGCCCGGTCTGCCCCTTGGCGAGGTTCGCGCGATAGAGAGCATTGGATTTCGCGGCCGTGGAATGGCCCGCGTAGGTGCGGATGAGCCAGGGCTTGTCCTTCTTCGTCTCGGTCATCGGGGCCTCCTGGGGCGTGACACGCAGCGTGAATCTGCGTGGCAATGTTGTTGCGTACGTGACGGGATACGCGAAATATTATGACCCTGTCAATTCGCCGCGTTGCGGCGCTGCCGCCGCAGCATCCTCGGAAGGCGTGCGGGCGGCAAGCGGTGACTTTGCCAATCATCTCGAGGAGGGAGGTGAGGCCGCGCCGGGCGCCCGTGCTGCAACTGCACGGGACATTCTGCATTCGCTCGGTTATAAAGTTGCAAAATATGTGCAAACAGTGTTGCAATGTTGCGCGGCCATCCGTATCTCTCGGAGCAGCGCCGCGATTCTGCATCTGCAAAAAAACGGGCACGACACGGCGAGAGTTATGGACCTCAGACCCTGAAGGAGGCCGGGATGGCACTGGATCAGCAGACGGGCATCGCCCACTACGACGCGCCGGAAAAGGATCTCTATGAGATCGGCGAGATGCCCCCGATGGGCTATGTGCCAAAGAAGATGTACGCGTGGGCAATCCGTCGCGAACGTCACGGCGAGCCCGATACGTCGTTCAAGGTCGAGGTGGTCGATACCTGGGAAATCGACAGCCACGAGGTGCTGGTGCTCGTGATGGCCGCCGGCGTGAATTACAATGGCGTCTGGGCGGGCCTGGGCAAGCCGATCTCGCCCTTCGACGTGCACAAGCAGGACTACCACATCGCGGGCTCCGACGCGTCGGGGATCGTGTGGAAGGTCGGCTCCGCCGTGAAGAACTGGAAGGTGGGCGACGAAGTCGTGATCCACTGCAATCAGGACGATGGCGACGACGAGGAGTGCAACGGCGGCGATCCGATGTTTTCGCCGACCCAGCGGATCTGGGGCTACGAGACCGGCGACGGCTCCTTTGCCCAGTTCACCAAGGTGCAGGCCCAGCAGCTGATGCCGCGTCCCAAGCACCTGACCTGGGAAGAGTCGGCCTGCTACACGCTGACGCTGGCTACCGCCTATCGGATGCTGTTCGGCCACCACCCGCACGAGCTCAAGCCCGGTCAGAACGTTTTGGTCTGGGGCGCGTCGGGTGGCCTCGGCTCCTATGCGATCCAGCTGGCGAACACGGCAGGGGCCAACGCAATTGGCGTGATCTCGGATGAATCCAAGCGGCAGTTTGTACTGGACCAGGGCGCGAAGGGCGTCATCAACCGGAAGGACTTCAACTGTTGGGGGCAGTTGCCGACAGTCAATTCGCCGGAATACAACGAGTGGCTGAAAGAGGCGCGCAAGTTCGGCAAGGCGATCTGGGAGATCACCGGCAAGGGCGTGAGCGTCGACATGGTCTTTGAACACCCCGGCGAGGCGACCTTCCCGGTTTCCACGCTGGTGGTGAAGAAAGGCGGCATCGTGGTGATCTGCGCCGGCACCTCCGGTTTCAACTGTACCTTCGACGTGCGCTACATGTGGATGCACCAGAAGCGCCTGCAGGGCTCGCACTTCGCCAACTTGAAACAGGCGGCGTCCGCCAACCGCCTGATGATCGAGCGCCGCCTCGACCCCTGCATGTCCGAGGTCTTTCCCTGGGACGAGATCCCGGAGGCGCACATGAAGATGCTGCGCAACGAGCACAAGCCCGGCAACATGTCGGTGCTGGTGCAGGCGCCCAGGACCGGCCTGCGCACGCTTGAGGATTGCCTTGAGGCGGGCAAGTAACGTTTCACACGGTCCTGTGGCGCCTTTTGGGCGCGGCAGGGGGATACGACATGGCCCGCGAATCGGCATCGGTTCGCGGGCTTTTGCTATGCTTCGGGAGGGCCTGCCGGATTTCAGTTACTTAGCGCTGCCACCCCCCACTATTTCTGGGGAGGAAATATCCGTGAATATCGGCCGTGTCGGGCACATGGTAGAGTTGCCTTAATCAAACGTTAACCACCTGGAGACGAGGCTTGCCATGGGACATGATTGGATCTTGGACGTCCTGACCGACCTGAAGACCTTTGCGCGAGCCAACGGGATGCCCTCCCTTGCGGCGCAACTCGACGACGCGTCCTTCGTTGCTCAGGCGGAAATGACGTCCCTTGCCGAGGGCAACGGAATTGGGATTTTTGCGAAACGCGTCGCGTCTGGACGGGCTGATAGAACGTTTGGAGTCCGCTGAAGGGCTGGAAGACCTCCAGGTCCTGATCGAGGAGTTGCGCGACGAATACGGTGTGGATCACATCGTCTATCACTGGGTCAACAGCGCGGGGGAACAATACGGCTGCGGGACCTATGACCTCGAATGGGTCAACCGCTATGTGGAAAAGGGGTATCTGCGGATCGATCCGGTGATCCAGGGGTGTTACCAGCGCTTTCACCCGGTGAACTGGAAACGACTGGACTGGTCCTCGAAGGCGGCGCGGGCGTTTCTCGAAGATGCCATCACTCACGGAATAGGCAATCAGGGCTACTCCATCCCGATCCGTGGTCCGAATGGCCAGTTCGCCCTGTTCACGATGTCGCACAACGGAAGCGACGAGGGTTGGGAGCGGTTCACCGGTGATAACCGGCGGGATCTGATCCTCGTGGCGCATTACTTCAACTCGAAGGCGCTGGAGTTCGAGCCGGGCCGCACCCCGGAGGCGGCGCAGTCGCTTTCCCCCCGGGAAATCGAGGCGATGACCCTGCTGGCCATCGGCTACAACCGGGCGCAGGCAGCGGACACGCTGTCGATTTCGGAGCATACGCTGCGCGTCTACATCGAGAGCGCGCGGCACAAGCTGGGGGCGATGAATACCACCCACGCAGTCGCCCGCGCATTGAGCCGCGGCGTGATCGTGGTCTGATAACATGAAGCGCATCGTGTCCTCTGATCGGGCGCCCGCTTGGACGCGCGAAAGAAAATTGCGCCGCGGTCGGTAAACCATTGGTTACCGGCGCGCACGGCTATGGTGAAATCTCTTAACTACTTGAAATGCAGGGTCATTCCATCACCGAACGCCACTCCGGCTTTGCGAAGGAATGACCCCAATGATCCGCTACATCTACGGCAATGACCTCCACAAGTTCCCGAAACTGGCCCGCACCATGTTCCTCGACCGTGCCGACCAGTTCAAGACGCGCCTCGGCTGGGACGTGACCGTGGACGCGCGTGGCTTCGAGCGTGACGAGTATGACGCCGAGAACCCGCTGTACGTCATCTGGGAAAACAAGGACGGCACCCACGGCGGGTCGATGCGGCTGCTGCCCACTGTTGGCCGTACAATGGTGAATGACCACTTCATCCACCTGACCGACGGCGTGCACATCGAAAGCCCGCTGATCTGGGAATGCACGCGGTTCTGCCTGGCACGCGGTGCGGCACCGGGTGTCGCCGCGGCTTTGATGCTGGCCGGGGGCGAGGTCATGCAGGAATTTGGCGTCATGCATTATGTCGGCGTCTTCGACGCCCGCATGGTCCGCATTTACAAGCGCATCGGCTCCTCCCCCGACATCCTCGGACAGGAAGGCGAGGGCCGCGCCATGATCGCCGTCGGCCTTTGGGAATTCTCCGCCGAGGCGCAGGCGAAGGTCGCAAGAACCGCCGGCATCACGCCCGAAATGTCAAAGCGCTGGTTCGCGCGCTCTTTCGGCGAGATCGTCGATGAGGCTGGTCTGATCGCCGCCTGACCGCCTGATCGCCGCTTGACGGCCATTCCGATGAAACCGCGCGGCCCACCTGCCGCGCGCGTTTTCATGTCTGGCGGCGCCCTTGCGCTGGAGATAGGGTGCGCGCCATGTCCACGGCGAACCCCCTTTCCCCCATCACGTTCTCGGATGACCAGGCGCAGGCCCACGACCGCGTGTCCGAGATGCTCCGCGCTGCGGGTGTCGACCTCGATAGCGGCATTTGCCTGCCTGCAAAGGACAGTGACGCCCGCGTGATGGCCCTGATGGGCAAGGCCGGGTCGGGCAAGACGCTGCTGCTCTCGGAGCTGGTGAAGGCGCTTGAGGCAAACGGAGTGGAGATCGTCTCCGGCGATTACGAAAGCAAACGCGCCCGGGACGCGCGCACCCTCGCGGTGCTGGCACCGACGAACAAGGCGGCTTCCGTCCTCAGGATGCGCGGCGTGCCCGCGACAACGATCCACCGCATCATCTATACGCCGGTCTACGACCCGGAATACGAAAAGGTCGCCGTCTGGCTCGATGGCATGGGTGACGCGCCAGAGATCGAGGGCCTGCCCGAAGAGGCGCTGGCCCGCGCTCAGGCTTCCTTCGAGATACACAAGTCCATTCCCGCAGCCCTGGCGGCCGCAGGGCTCCGGGGGTCGGATTTCATCACCGGCTGGAAGCGCCGCGAAGAGCCGCTGGATATCGGTTTTGTCGATGAATCTTCGATGCTGGACGAGAAGCAGTTCGAAGACCTGCAGGAGATCTTCCCCAACCTCGTGCTGTTCGGCGACCCGGCGCAATTGGCGCCGGTGGGGCAGTCGGGGACGATGGTCTTCGACAAGCTGAAAGAGAGCCAGAAGCTGGAGCTGCACCGCGTCCACCGGCAGGAAGCGGACAACCCGATCCTCGACCTCGCGCATGCGCTGGCCGATCCGCAGCTGGGCTTCGACGATTTCCAAAGCATGGTCGAGGACATCGCCCGCCGCGACGACCGTGTGGTCCAGGCCCAGCGGGTGGAGGTCGACCTCATGGCGCGCTCGCCGGTCCTGGTCTGGCGCAACGCCACCCGCATCCGCCTGATCGACGCCTTCCGCCGCGTGCACGGCGCACCCGAGACCGAACTCCTCCCCGGCGAGCCGCTGATCTGCGACGGTCTCGAACTGCCGCTGAAGCACCGCAAGAAACGCCTCGACCTGGAGGCGCGCGGTCTGATCAAGGGCGCGCAGGTGATCTACCTCGGCCCGGGGCGCAAGCCGGGGTTCTCCAAACTGCACGTTGTGGGCGCCATCGAACCGCAGGTCTCCGCCGCCTCGATCGTCAAGATCGAAAAGCCGGAGCAGGCTGAGCCCTTCATCCCCTATGCCGCGCGCATGGGCGCCACCTTCCTGCACGGTGCGGCGGTGACCATCCACAAGGCGCAGGGCTCGCAGTGGGAGAACGTACAGGTCTTTGCCCCCGATCTCTTTGCGGCCGCGCGCATGGGCCGGGTGGAGGCGGGGCAACCGCTGTGGAAACGCCTCGCCTACGTCGCCATCACCCGGGCGCAGTCGCGGCTCTACTGGGTGGTGCGCAACCGACTGTCGAAACCCCGTGACGGCCTGCGCGTCGACGATCTTGCCGGCACGCCCGCGCCGCTCGCACTGGAAATGCAGGACAGCGCGGCGCCGCTCTGACGCGTCCGCGCTCCGCGCGGGGACACCGGGTCGCGCCGGTGTTTCTCCTTGGAAATACACTCATCCCGGCGCGGGCTGGGCCCGCGCCGATCGCTTTGGCGCAGCCAAAGCGAAACCCCTCAAAGTTTTACTACAGCCTTGCCGGTATTGCCCCCTGACAGCAGCGCTATGAAGGCATCGACAGCGTTGTCCAGCCCCTCGGTCACATCCTCCAACCACGTGATCTCGCCTGCGGTCACCTTTGGCGCGACCTCCCGGAGGAAGTCCGGGTAGCCGTCCCAATGATCGAAGATGATAAAGCCGTTCACCGACAGCCGCCGCGTCAGCACCGTGCGCCAGACCATAGGCAGCCGGTCGGTGTCGCCATCGGTGCCGGAATACCATGCGATGGTGCCGCAGACCGGGATGCGCCCGTGGTCGTTCATAAGGGGCATCACCGCCTCCAGGACCTTGCCGCCGACGTTCTCCCAATAGATGTCGATGCCATCCGGGCAAGCCTCTGCCAGCGCCTTGCGCAGCGACGAAGCATCCGCGTGGGCCCGGTGATCGATCGCTGCGTCAAACCCGAAGGTGTCCACCGCGATGCGGCATTTCTCCGCGCCGCCGGCCACGGCCACGGTGCGCAGCCCGGCCGCCTTTGCCAGTTGCCCCACCATGGCGCCCACCGGACCGGTGGCGGCGGCGATCACCAGCGTTTCGCCCGCGCGGGGGCGGCCGTATTCGCGCAGCCCGGTCCAGGCGGTGAAGCCCGGCATTCCCAACACGCCAAGCGCGGCCGTCTGCGGCAGGCTCTCGTCCCAGACCTGCGCCTCCGCCGCCTGCAGCACCGCGTGGCTGGCCCAGCCGGTGCGGCCGGTGACCAGAGTGCCCACGGGCAGGTCGTCGGCCTTGGAGGCAACCACCCGACCGATGCCCTGACCTGTCATCGTCTCGCCAATCTCGAGCGGTGCGGAGTAACTGCGCACGGCGTTCATCCGCCCGCGCATGTAGGGGTCGAGTGAGAGGTGTTCGACTTTTACCAGCACTTCGCCGTCGCCGGGTTCGGGCAGGGGGTATGTTTCGTGGCCGAAATCCTCAGGCACGGGCGTGCCCGCCGGGCGGCGGGCCAGGGTGATGCGGGTCATCTGTTCGGGCATGATATTTCCTCTGCGTCGTGTTGGGGAAAACCGGTTGCGCCCGGAGGCGCATCTTGCGCAGTCTAGACCCGGAGAGGCGGACGGCAAGGGAGGGCCAGATGCAGGGTATGATGATGAACATGCCGTTGAGGATCATCGAAATTCTCGACTATGCGGCAGGCGCGCACCCGGGGGCGGAAATCGTATCCATGCGCACCGAAGGCGATTTGCACCGGCAAAGCTATGCGCAGACCTACGCCCGCGTCGCGCAACTGGCGCACGGGCTGAAGGCGCTGGGCATCACCGACGGCGATCGTGTCGCCACACTGGCGTGGAACGGTTATCGCCATTTCGAGCTGTATTACGCCATCAGCGGCATGGGGGCGGTCTGCCATACCATCAACCCGCGCCTCTCGGCGGAGCAGATGCTTTATATTCTCGGTCACGCGGGCGACCGGGTGCTGTTCGTCGACCTGACCTTTGTCCCGATCATCGAGGCGCTGTCGGATCACCTGCCGGAGGGGCTGACGCTGGTGGTCATGACCGACCGGGCGCATATGCCCGACTCGCCCGTGGCCTTCCTGTGCTACGAGGACCTGCTCGACGGCCAGCCGGAGACCTACGACTGGCCTCGGATGGATGAGAACGCCGCCGCCGCGTTGTGCTACACCTCGGGGACAACCGGGCATCCGAAAGGCGCGCTCTACTCCCACCGTTCCACCGTGCTGCACGCCATGTTCATCGCGGTGACGCTGCCGCGTTCCCTGCACGAGGGCGCGCGCATCCTGCCGGTCGTCCCGATGTTCCACGTCAATTCATGGGGGCTGCCCTATGCCGCGCCGCTGGTGGGCGCCTCGCTCATCATGCCGGGGCCGAAGCTGGACGGTGCGTCGCTCTACGACCTGATGGAGGGCGAGGGGGTCACCGCCTCCTGGGGCGTGCCGACCGTCTGGTTGGGCCTCAGGGCAGAGATGGAGAAGCGCGGCGCCATGCCCGGCACGCTGAGGCAACTGGTGATCGGCGGATCGGCGGCGCCGCGCGCCATGATCGAGTTTTTCGAAAAGCAGGGCATCGACGTCTGTCACGCCTGGGGCATGACCGAAATGTCCCCGGTCGGCTCCCACGCGCAGGTGCCAAGCGGGCTCGACCTCAGCTACGACCAGAAGATCGCGCTGAAATCGAAGCAGGGGCGGCGCGTCTTCGGGGTGGAGATGAAGATCGTCGACGAGGCGGGCAACCGGCTGCCGCATGACGGCGAGGCGGCCGGAGAACTTTTCGTACGCGGCAACGCCATTATCGCGGGCTATTTCCAGAACCCGGAAGCCAGCGAGAAGGCCTTTGACGCCGAAGGCTGGTTTGGCACCGGCGACGTGGCGACCATCGATACGGACGGCTTCCTGTCGGTCCAGGACCGGTCGAAAGACCTCATCAAGTCGGGCGGCGAATGGATTTCCTCCATCGACCTCGAGAATATCGCCATGGGCCATCCGAAGGTGGCCAACTGCGCCGTGATCGCCATTCCACACCCGAAGTGGGACGAACGCCCGCTGCTGATCGTGGTGCCGCGCGACGGCGGACCGGCGCTGGAGGAGGTGCACGAAATGATGCTGGAACACATGGCCAGATGGCAGCTGCCCGACGCCATGGAATTCGTCGATGACCTGCCGCTGACAGCGACGGGAAAGGTGTCCAAACTGACACTGCGCGAACGCTTTGCTGGTTACGAGTTGCCCGATGCTGGCTGACGAACTGCGCATGATGGCGCCGCGCGACAGCGACTGGTTCACGCTGGATGCCACGCGGGTCAAGGCCTTTGCCGACGCGACGGAGGACTGGCAGGATATTCACCTCGAGGAGGGGTTTGCCTCCCAAACGCCCTTTGGCGGAACCATCGCGCATGGTTTCCTGACCCTCTCGATGCTTTCTGCCATGTCGTATCAGGTGACGGCGGATCTGAAGGGCGTGGCGTCCTCGGTCAATTACGGCTTCGACCGCATCCGCTTTGTCTCTCCGGTGCGGGTGGGGCGGCGGGTGCGTGGGCGCTTCTCCGTGGCGGGTGTCGACGAGGGCCGCCCAAAGGGGGCACCCGAGGATGCGCCGGCCGCGTGGCTCGATGTACACTGGGAGGTGGAAGTCGAGATCGAAGGCGAGGCGCGGCCCGCACTGGTGGCAAGTTGGATCACGCGGTTCTACGTGTGAACCGTTACGGGCTTAATGCGGCTCAGGGGAGAATTCGAACGATGGATCTGGGCGTTAGCGCGCGGGTGAAACCGCTGATCGAGGCGGTGCGCCGCATGATCGAGGACGAGATCGCACCGCTGGATGCGGCGTTTCACGCCGAGGTGGGCAAGCATCCCGAAGGGCGCTTTCACCACACGGCACGGCAGCTGGAGATCCTCAACGGTCTGAAGGTCAAGGCGAAGGACCGCGGGCTGTGGAACTTCTGGCTGACGGATTCCGAGCGTGGCTATGGGCTCAGCACGGTGGAATACGCCTACCTCGCGGAGGAGATGGGCAAGGTCCACATCGCTGCGGAGGTTTTCAATTGCAACGCGCCGGACACCGGCAACATGGAGGTTCTCGAACGTTACGGCGCTGACTGGATGAAGGAGCGCTGGCTGACCCGGCTTCTGGAAGGAGAGATCCGTTCCGCCTATGTGATGACGGAACCGGAGGTGGCGTCCTCGGACGCGGCGCAACTGGTTTTCGAGGCGCGGCGGGACGGCGACGATTACGTCCTGAACGGGGAGAAATGGTGGATCAGCGGGGCAGGCGATCCGCGCTGCGGGCTTTATATCGTCATGGCCTGCACCGACGCCGCTGCATCGAAACACGCCCGGCACACGATGTTCGTGATGGATGCGGACACGCCCGGGATCGACGTCCTGCGCCCGATGACCGTCTTCGGCGCAGACGACGCGCCCCACGGCCACATGCACCTGCGTTTCACCGACGTGCGGGTGCCCGCGCGCAACATCGTGCTGGGCGAGGGTCGCGGCTTTGAGGTGGCGCAGGGTCGGCTTGGTCCCGGTCGCATCCATCACTGCATGCGGGCGATCGGACAGGCGGAAAAGGCGCTGGAAATGATGTGCCGCCGCGGGGTGTCGCGCGAGGCCTTCGGCAGGCAGATCAGCGACCTTGGCGCGAATTACGACATCATCGCCAACGCCCGGATGGAGATCGAGATGGCCCGCCTTCTGTGCCTGAAAGCGGCCTGGATGATGGATACGGGCGGGGTGCGCGCGGCGCAGCCGTGGATTTCGAAGATCAAGGTGGTGGCTCCGCTCATGGCGGGCCGGGTCATCGACGAGGCAATCCAGTTGCACGGTGCCGCCGGGATCAGCCAGGATTACGATCTGGCACAGATGTGGACGCATGTGCGTACCTTGAGGTTTGCGGACGGGCCGGATGCGGTGCATCGTCGGCAGGTGGCGCGGGCCGAATTGAAGAAGTATCGCAATGACTGAAGAAGAGCTGGCGCGCGTCGAGGACTGGATGCGCGGAACCGTGGCGGGCTACGAAGGCCCCTTGGCGGCGGAAAAATTTGCTGTGGGGCAGTCTAATCCGACCTACCTCCTGCGCGCGGCTTCCGGCACCTACGTGCTGCGCCGCCAGCCGCCTGGGGTCCTGCTGAAATCCGCGCATGCTGTGGATCGGGAATTCCGCGTGCAGAAGGCGCTGGCCGACACGGCGGTTCCTGTTCCACGCATGCTGGCGCTTTGCGAGGACGAGGCGGTTCTGGGCGTCAAGTTCTACATCATGGGGCATGTCTCGGGGCGCAACATCGTCGACCCCAGCCTGCCCGACGAAGTGCCGCAGACCCGCGCCGCCCTGATGGCCGAGATGGCCCGCGTGTTGTCCGCGATCCACGACACCGACCTGCGGGCCTGCGGGCTGGAGGACTTTGGCGCGCCGGGGAACTACTACGCCCGCCAGCTGGCGCGCTGGTCCAAGCAGTACCATGCCAGCGCCACGGAGGAGCAGGCGGGCATGGACCGGCTGATCGGCTGGCTGGAAGCCAACCTGCCCGAGGACGACGGTCAGCGCACGCTGGTGCATGGCGATTACCGCATCGACAACATGCTGTTTTCCGAAACCGGGACCGACTGCCTGGCAGTGCTGGACTGGGAGCTGTCGACGGTGGGACACCCCTACGTCGACCTTGCCGGGGTCATCATGCAGTGGCAATTGCCGCCGGGCGCCGAAGGGCGCGGCCTCGCCGGCGTCGACCGGGAGGCACTTGGCCTGCCATCGGACCAGAAGTTCATTGAAATGTACTGTGACAACAGAGGCCTGAAGCGGCCGGAGGGCTTTGGATACTACGTGGCTTTCAGTTTCTTCCGCATGGCAGCGATTCTTCAGGGCGTGAAGAAGCGCGCCCTCGACGGAAACGCGGCGAGCCCGGAAAAAGCCTTGAAGCTGGGCGTTTACGTGCCACGCTTTGCCGAACTCGGATGGGAGGCGCGCGACCGCCATGGATGAGAGCCTGCGCGAGGAGCCCTATCCCTTTCAGGCACATCTGGGGATGGAGGTGGCCGACTGGGGGCCGGACCGCTGCCGGATCACGCTTCCGGTGGCCCATCACCTGATGAACCGCCACATGAACGTGCACGGCGGGGTTTATGCGTCGGTGCTGGATACCTGCATGGGCTATGCCGGGTGCTGGACGGGCGACCCGGACCGGGTGCAGCTTTGCCTGACGTTGTCCTTGAACGTGCAGTTCATATCCCGGCCCAGGGGCGCGGTTCTGACGGCGGTCGGGCGGCGCACCGGGGGCGGAAAGGGCACGTTCTTTGCCGAGGCCGAAGTCTCGGACGAGACAGGTGAACTGGTGGCGAAGGGGACGGGGGTCTTCAAGTATCGCAGGCAGGCGGCGACGCGGTGATACCCGCAAGACGAGTTGCAGACCCACCCTACGCGAGGCCGGCGACGATGGCGGGCAATTCCGACCAGTTCGAGAACCGTGCCACGTGGGGCAGGGCTTCGGGCGGCGACTTGCGATACCCCTCTGTGAACAGCAAAAATCGCACCCCGGCGGCCTGCGCGGTTTCGCAGTCGGTTTCGGAATCGCCGATGTAAAGCGCTCGCGCCGGGTCAGCCCCGTCGAGCGCGGCAAAGAGCATCTCTGGCGCGGGTTTGCGGGTGGGCAGGCTATCGCCCCCCAGCACGACGTCGAACCACTCTCCCAGCCGGGTGTCGCGCAGAGCGGTCTCGGCGGCGGCGTAGGGTTTGTTGGTGCACAGCGTCAGCCGATGGCCGGCGCGCTTCAGCATATCGAGCGCGGCCAGTACGCCGGGGTAGATCTGTGAGGGGTCGGAGGGCGTTTCCACGTAGTGCACCATGGTGCGGGCGTAGAGCTGGTCCTGGAGGGTGGGGGCGCCGCCCACATGCGCCAACACCTGTTCGCAAAGGATGGGCAATCCGCGCCCCACAAAGCCGGGGGTTTCGGCGACCGTGATGGCGGGCAGTCCCAGTTCAGTGAGTGCCGTGGCGACGGCGTGGTGGATGTGCGGCACGCTGTCGATCAGCGTGCCGTCCAGATCGAAGGCGATGGTCGTCATGCCACCCGCACCCGCACTCACGCCAGAGACGCCCGGATCGCGCGCATGTTCTCGCCATAAGGCGCCGGGTTCGCGACCGAGCCACCCTTGAACACGGCCGATCCGGCCACCAGCACGTCGGCGCCCGCCTCCACAACCAGCGGTGCGGTCTGCGGCGTCACACCGCCGTCGATCTGGATGTGGATTTCACGGTCGCCGATCCAGTCGCGGATGGTGCGAACCTTGGCCGTCATGTCGATGAACTTCTGCCCGCCAAAGCCGGGGTTCACGGTCATCACCAGCACCATGTCGGCCAGCGGCAGCAGGTCGCGCACGGCCTCGGCGGGGGTGCCGGGGTTGAGCGCAATGCCCGCCTTCATGCCTGCGGCCTTGATCGCCTGAAGCGTGCGGTGCGGGTGCGGTCCGGCCTCGACGTGGGCGGTCAGCATGTCGGCGCCCGCGTCGGCGTAGGCGTCGATGTAGGCGTCCACTGGGGCGATCATCAGGTGCACGTCCATGAAGGTTTTAACATGGTGGCGGAACGCCTTCACCGCCGGCGGGCCGAATGTGAGGTTCGGCACGAAGTGCCCGTCCATCACGTCGACGTGGATCCAGTCGGCGCCCTGCGCCTCGACGGCCTGAATTTCGCGACCGAAGTCGGCGAAGTCCGCGGACAGGATGGAGGGGGCGATTTTCACGCTGCGGTCAAAGGTCATGGGCTTGCGCTCCTGGGCAGGGACTGGACGTTCGGGCCGTTTAGTAGCCTGCGGTGCGGTCCACAAGGTGGTGGAGTGTCTCGCCGCGCTCGGCACGGGCGATATTGCGGGCAATGACACGGGCGGCGCTGTCGGGCCGCGTGGTGGAGGCGATATGCGGTGTGACGGTGATGCGCCGGTGGCACCAGAACGCATGGTCGCGGGGCAGAGGTTCAGTGCGGAAGGTGTCGAGCGTCGCGTGGGAGACGTTCGCATCGAGTGCTGTCAGCAAGGCTTCGTCGTCGATCAGCGGACCACGACCGGGGTTCAGGATCACCGCCCCCTGCGGCAGGCGGGCAAGGGTGTCGGCATTGATCAGGTTGGTGGTGGCGGGCGTGTCGGGTAGCAGAAGGATGAGGATCTGCGCGGTCGTCAGCGCGGCATCGAGACCTTCGGCCCCGGCAAGACAGGTCACGCCTGGCACGTCCTTTTTTGACCGCGACCAGCCGGTGACGTGGAAACCGATCTGTGTGAGCGCCCGCGCGCAGGCCTGCCCGAGTGCGCCCAGTCCAAGGATGGTTACGGGGCGGTCCTTTGCCAGCGGTGGCGGCGTGTCGTCCCAGATCCTTTCCGGGTTCACGATATGCGCGTCCATCCCCAGGTGATGGCGCAGGGTGTGGCCGGTGACCCATTCGACCATGCCCTGCGTCAGGCCTTCGTCGTCGACCATGCGGGTGAGGGGGGCGGCAAGCGTCGGGTTCTTCACCACCTTTTCCACCCCGGCCCAGAGGTTCATCACTGCCTTGAGCCGGGTGTAGGGGGTGAAGTCCCGTACCGTCGAGTTGGGTGCGTAGACGATGTAGTCGACCTCCGCGGGGGGCAAGTCGGTGGCGAGGGTGTATTGCAGGTCTTCGTCATCGAGTGCGCTGCGCAGGTGGGTTTCATAGTCGTCCCAGGCCTCGGTCAGGGCGGCGAAGAGGATGTTCGGCATGGTGTGTCCTTCGTTGGCCGGAGAGGGGCGCTGCCCCCCGGCGCTGCGCGCCTCCCCCGGGAGTATTTTCGCCAAGGAGAAGCAGCAGGGGCGCCCGGGTGCAAGCCGATAGCGCCCCGGCGGGAGGCTAGCGCGGGCGGTGTACGTGGGCGCTCTGGACCAGACCGAAGGCGAGCATGAGCACCAGCATGGCCGAGCCGCCGTAGGAGACGAGCGGAAGGGGCACGCCAACGACGGGGGCGAGGCCCATGACCATGGACATGTTGACCGCATAGAACAGGAAGAAGGTCAGGCCGATGCCGAGGATCAGTAGCGAGGAGAAGCGGTCACGGTTCTGGAGCGCGGCGGAGATGCAGAAGACGAGGATCAGCACGTAAAGCACCAGAAGGGAGAAGCCGCCGACGAAGCCGAACTCCTCCGCCAGGGTATTGAAGATGAAGTCGGTGTGCTTTTCGGGCAGGAAGTTCAGGCGCGATTGCGTCCCTTGCATGAACCCGCGCCCGGTCCAGCCCCCCGATCCCATGGCGATCTTGGCCTGGGTGATGTGATAACCGGCGCCCAGCGGGTCCGAAGACGGGTCGAGGAAGGTGTCGATGCGGCGGAACTGGTAATCCTTCAGGAGCTGCCAGTCGGTGCCGCGCGACTGGAACACCCCCCAGACGGCACCGACGCCTGCGCCGATCACCGTGGCGAAGTAGAGCCAGTGCACGCCCGCAAGGAACATCATCAGCCCGCCCGCGATCATCAGCAGAAGCGCGGTGCCGAGGTCGGGCTGGCTCAGCACCAGCCCCGTGGGGGCAAGGATGATGACGATGGGGATGAGCACCCAGAGCGGCCGCGATGTCTTCGACAGCGGGAGCCAGTCGTAATAGGCGGCAAGCAGCACCACGAGGCTGATTTTCATCAGTTCCGAAGGTTGCAGCCGCATGAACCCGAGCTCGATCCAGCGTTGCGCGCCCATGCCGATGGCGCCGAAGAACTCCACCAGAACCAGCAGGAAGAAGGACAGAGCGTAAAAGACCACCGCCATGTTGCGCCAGAACCAGATCGGCACCATGCCCACGACGAGCATCACCGCGAGTCCCACCACATAGCGTTTCATCTGCGGCTCGGCCCATGGCGTCCATGAACCGCCCGCGACGGAGTAAAGCATCAGGAAACCGATGCAGGCGACCGCCGAGAGCAGCAGCACGATGGGCCAGTTGATCGCCAGAACCTTGCGCCAGCCCGAAGGCACTGTCTTGACGTTATACTCCAGATAGGTCACGCGCGGCGTTCCTGCTTCTTTGGTTCGCAAATACCTCGATGGGGGTTCGGGGGAAGCAGCGCTTCCCCCGATTGCGCGCGCCCGCAGGGCGCGCGCCGGCCGCCTTGCTGCGCAAGGCGGAACCGCTTCGCCGCGCCCGTCACGCCCGGCTCGCCATCTGTTCGACCCGTGCCCGTCGCTCGCGTGCCAGCCGTTCCTGTTGCGCTTCGATGTGCTTTCGGTCCTTCGCGGGGTATGCGCCCAGCGGCGGATCGCCGTTATAGAGCGCCTGCAACGTGATGTCGCGCGCGATGGGCGCGGCCGTGCGCGAGCCCCCGACGCCGTGTTCCACCACCACCGCCACCGCGATCGTCGGGTTGTCGTAGGGCGCGAAATTGACGAACAACGCGTGGTCGCGGTCTTCCCAGGGGTCCGCCTCGGAGGTGATGCGGGACACCACCTGCGCCGTACCGGTCTTCCCCGCGAGCCGCATCCCCTCGGCGATGATGCGCGAACTGTAGGCGGTGCCTCGGCGGTCGTTCGACACTGCGTACATGCCTTTGCGCACCTGCATCAGGTGGTTGGGATTGAGCCCGAGGTCGTCACCGCCCAGGTGCGGTGTTTCGATGCCGTCGATCGACCGTACCAGCCGCGGCGAGACAGAGCGCCCGGTCGCCACGCGTCCAGCCATCACCGCCAGTTGCAGCGGCGAGGTCAACACAAAGCCCTGCCCGATGGCGGCGTTCACCGAATCGCCGATCACCCACTCCGCGCCGCGTTCGCGCCGCTTCCATTCCTTGTCCGGTACCAGGCCCGAAGTCACCGCCGACATGGGGATCGGGTGCGCCTGGCCAAGCCCCAGCCGCCGCGCCATGGCGGCGATGCGCTCGATTCC
The DNA here is from genome assembly GCF_017813235.1 of Sagittula salina. Classification (GTDB taxonomy): domain Bacteria; phylum Pseudomonadota; class Alphaproteobacteria; order Rhodobacterales; family Rhodobacteraceae; genus Sagittula; species Sagittula salina. Next base: position 618,760 of record NZ_JAGISH010000001.1, on the reverse strand, counting down.
GACCTTCAGGGACAGGTCGTAGTAGAAGACGTCACACGAATGCTGCAGCGACCCCACGAGGTTCACATGGCCGTGGCCGGACCGCTTCCAGCACCGGAAGGAGCGTGACCCGACCTCGTAGCTGCCGGAGCAATACGTGGTGTCCTCGGGCGACAGCAGTCCCGCTTCCAGCGCCGCCAGCGCGGTTACCATCTTGAACGTGGACCCCGGCGGGTAGGCGTCCTGCACCGTCTTGGAGGCCAGAGGCCGGTGGTCGTTCTGGTTCAGCGCGTTGAAATCCGTGTGGCTGATGCCGCGCACGAAAAGGTTGGGATCGTAAGAGGGCGCGGAAGCGATGGCCAGCAGGTCGCCTCGCTCAAGTCCGAGCACCACGGCAGAAGCGCTTTCACCTGCCAGCCGCGCCTGAACGTATTCCTGCAGCTCCGTGTCCACGGTCAGCTGGATGTCGGAGCCGGAGGTGCCCTCGCGCCGGTCGAGTTCGCGCATGACGCGGCCGACTGCGTTGACCTCGACCCGTTTGGCGCCCGCGGTGCCGCGCAGCAATTCCTCGTGCTTGGCTTCCAGGCCGACCTTGCCGACCTGAAAACGCGGGATGCGCAGGAGAGGCGGCGGGTCTTCGTAGCGCGACAGGTCCCGTTCCGACACCGGGCCCACGTAGCCCGCCACATGCGCAAAGAGGTCGCGCTGGGGGTAGGTGCGCGACAGGCCGACCTCGGTGGTGACGCCGGGCAGGGCGGGGGCGTTCACTGCCACGCGGGAGATGTCTTCCCAGCTCACACGTTCCGCGATGGTGACGGGGATGAAGGGCGGCGTGCGTTCCATTTCGGTCAGGGCGCGGTTCAGGTCGTTTTCGTCAAGTTCGACCAGCTGGCCCAACCGCCCGATGACGGTCGTTACGTCGCCCGCGTCTTCGCGCGTCAGCGTGATGCGGTAGGTCGGTTCGTTGTCGGCGATGACCCGCCCGTTGCGGTCAAAGATGCGTCCACGCGCCGGCGGGATGAGCCGAATGTTGATGCGGTTCTCCTCCGCCAGCAGGCGGAATTCGTCCGCCTGATCGACCTGCAGGTGGTGCATCCGCGCGCCCAGCGTCGCGGCGAACCCCATCTGCAGGCCGCCGAGGATCAGCCCGCGGCGGGTGATGCGGCGGGCGCTGTCGATGGTTTCACGGGGGCTGCGTCGCATGGGCGGGTCCCTCAGGGCAGGTTACAGGCTGCGTCCGGTATGGTCGTATTCGCCGGGGGTGGAGCGGCGCACGCCGAAGACGAGGTAGGAAAGCGCGGCGACCACCGGGTAGGCGGCCACGGTCATACCATATTGCATCAGCGTCAACGACAGCATTCCGGGCGAGATGATCAAGATCGCGAGAGTGAGCCGGTAAAGCAGGGTGATCACCAGAAGCGTCATGGCGGCGGCCAGCCATTCGGCAAAGAAGGTGTTTTCGCGTACCTGACGCCCGCGCGATTTCAGAAATTCGGAAGCCAGCAACACCAGCAGCGCCCAGAGCGCGGGCGGGCGCTGGAACAGCAGGTCGGCCAGCAGCATGACCAGTGCGATCGACAGCGCGGGCACGTAGTCGGGGCGGCGCAGGCACCACGCAAAGGTCAGCACGGTCAGCCAGTCGGGCCCGGCAAAGCGCGCCGGCATCATCTGCAGCGGCAGCAGATGGACGAAGATTATCGCCATCGCCAGCGCCGGGTAGGCGGCGCGCATGGCCCAAAGCCGGGCGGGGCCGTTCTCAGCCATCGCTCGGGGTGTCCTCGGGGAGCGGGGCGCTTCCGGCGTCCGGGTCCGAATCCGGCAGGTCTTCGGGCAGAATCAGGCCGGAGGGGTTCGACACCCGCCGCGCGCCGTGATCGCGCAGGACTCGCAGGAATTCGAGCCGCTCGTAGTCGGCGGACAGACGCACGCGGAGGCGGCCGCCGGGATCTTCGGCGACCTGTCCGATCAGTAGCCCCGGCGGAAAGACCTCACCGTCGCCGGAGGTCACGATGCGGTCGCCCGGACGCACGAGATCGGGGTTTTCGAGAAAGTCGATGGGCGGCGCCGCAGTGTTGTCGCCAACGATCAGTGCGCGCTGACCGGAGGGCTGGATTTCGGCGGGGATGCGGCTGGTGGCGTCGGTCAGCAGGATCACGCGCGAGGTGTTGCGCCCGACGCCGGAGACGCGGCCGACAACACCGATGCCGTCCATCGTGGCCCATCCGTCGACGATGCCATCGCGGGAGCCGACGTTGATCAGCACCGACTGCCGGAAGGGACTGCCGGAATCGGCCAGTACCACGGCGGTGATATAGGTCAGGCGCGGGTCGAGGCGCACGTTGTTCAGGTCACGCAGGCGGGCATTCTCCTGCTCCAGTTGCAGGGCGGCCTCTTTCCACGCGGTCATCTGGCGCAATTCGCGGCGCAACTCGTCGTTCTGTTCGCCCAGCCGCTGGTAGGACTGAAAGTCGCGCACCAGCTTGACCGTGCCGGAGACGGGCGCCATGGCCCAGTCCATGTTCGGCACCACGCGGTCGATCACCTGCGCGCGAAACCGTTCGACGCGCGGGCTGTCGATGCGCCAGACGAGGAAGATGGCGAGCAGCACGATCACAAGCACCGCGAGAAGCAGACGCTTCAGCGGGCCGGTGTAGTCGTCGGATGTGCGGTCGCTGGCCATGGGTCAGGAATACCTAAGCCTGTGTGCGGGTCGCAAGACGGTGTGAGGAACGGCGCGCAAAACGGGCCGGTGTACGGAACCGGTCGGGGCGCGGGCTGATTTTTCTGCGAAAAATCAGCCCGCGCCCCATCGGTCAGCTATCGTAGTCGATGGCGTGGCGCAGCTGCTTCTCGTATTCCAGCGCCTTGCCGGTGCCAAGTGCCACGCAGTTCAGCGATTCGTCCGCGATGGACACAGCCAGCCCGGTCTGCTCGCGCAGGGCCAGATCCAGATCGCCCAGCAGCGCACCGCCGCCTGTCAGCATGACGCCACGGTCGACGATGTCGGCGGCGAGGTCCGGCGGCGTGGCTTCCAGCGCGGTCATCACCGCCTCGCAGATCGCCTGCACCGGTTCGGACAGTGCTTCCGCCACCTGTGCCTGCGAGATCTCCGTCTCCTTCGGGACGCCGTTCAGCAGGTCGCGGCCCCGGATCTGCATGGACGACCCGCGCCCGTCGTCGGGCATCCGCGCCGTGCCGATGGAGGTCTTGATCCGTTCGGCGGTGGACTCGCCGACCAGCAGGTTCTGCTGGCGGCGCAGGTAGTTGATGATGGCCTCGTCCATTCGGTCGCCACCCACGCGCACGGAGCGAGCGTAGACGATGTCACCGAGCGAGAGGACGGCCACCTCGGTGGTGCCGCCGCCGATGTCCACGACCATGTTGCCGGTGGGGTCGGTGATGGGCATGCCTGCGCCGATGGCCGCTGCGATGGGCTCCGCGATCAGGCCGGCCTTGCGCGCGCCGGCGGACAGGACCGACTGCCGGATGGCGCGTTTTTCGACGGGTGTCGCGCCGTGCGGCACGCAGACGATGATCTTCGGCTTGGAGAACGTCGAACGGCGATGAACCTTGCGGATGAATTCCTTGATCATCGCCTCGGCGGTGTCGAAATCGGCGATGACACCTTCGCGCATCGGGCGGATCGCCTCGATGGAGCCGGGCGTTCGGCCCAGCATCAGCTTGGCGTCCTCGCCCACGGCGAGTACTTTCTTCACCCCGTCCTTGATGTGGTAGGCCACGACAGAGGGTTCCGACAGGACGACGCCCTTGCCCTTGACGTAGACCAGCGTGTTCGCGGTCCCGAGGTCGATGGCCATGTCCGATGAGAACATGCCAAGGAGTCTGTCCATGCCAAACATTCGATACTGCCTCATTCGCGCAGGTTTTGCGCGCCCAATTGCCCGGTGGGTCCTCGACTCTGACGAGTGGGGACAGCGGCTCTTATAGGCAGGTGGCTTCGCTTGCGAAAGGGGGCGCGCCGCGCAAATCAGCGGGGAACCGCCGCAAGCGCCAGGTAGCATGGCATCTGACTGCCACGGCGGGCGCGGGCCGTCGTGGGGATCTCCTCCCACGGGGGGTGGGCGCCGCTGAAAACTGCCGTCGCGGGCGCCACTCTGCGGGTCGCGCTGTGCGGCAGTCGGTCAGTCTGCCGCGACGGCCCGCCTCCGGATCAATGGGCGACCGACGGTCTGGTCCTCTCCGACCTGCCGAACGGCCAAGGCCGCGCCGGCTGTCGGTTTTGGTTGGCGGAATGTCGGGTAGGCCGCGCGGCGTTGGGTGCTTGGGGTAATAAGGGTAAGAGAATCCATGCCCTCGAGACCAGCGGAGCGCACCACGATGAAGACCCATGTCAAAGCCCTTGTCGTCGGTGGCGGTGCCGTCGGCACCTCCATCGCCTATCACCTTGCCCGCGCGGGGTGGGACGACGTCATGCTGCTGGAGCGCGACGAACTGACGAGCGGCTCGACCTGGCACGCGGCGGGGCTGTTGCCGTACTTCAACATGAGCTACGCCACGACCCATATCCACGACTACTCCATCAAGTTCTACAAGACGCTGGAGGCGGAAACCGGGCTGGACGCGGGGTTCTTCGTGGTGGGCAACCTGCGCATGGCGCAAACGGATGTGCGCATGGACGAGTACATGGTTTATGCCACCACCGCCGAAAGCTGCGGCGTGCCCTACGAGTGGCTGTCCCCGGCGCAGATCGCGGATCGCTGGCCGCTGATCCGCACGGACGACCTGAAGGGCGCGCTCTACCACCCGACGGACGGCTACATAAACCCGGCCGACGTGACCATGGCCATGGCCAAGGGCGCCCGCCAGCGCGGCGTGACAATCGAACGCAAGTGGCAGGTGGACGGATACGAATGGACCGGCTCGGAGTGGCGCGTCACCGTCACGAAGATGGTGGAGCGGGGCGGCAACCTCGTGCCCTCCGACGAACGGCGGGTCATCACCGCCGAGCATGTAGTCACCGCCACCGGCAACCACGCGCAGCGTACCGCGTGGCTGCTGGGCATCAAGACGCCGGCCATCCCGGTGGAACATCAGTTCATTGTCACCGAACCTGACCCGGCGCTGGTGGACTGGCGCAAGACAAACGGCCAGCACCCGGTGATCCGCGACGCGGATGCGAAATGGTACGTGCGCGAGGAGCGCGGCGGCTGGATCCTCGGCCCCTATGAACGCAACGCGCCCGCGCGTTTCCGCCACGGGGTGCCCGACAGTTTCCGCGCCGATCTCTTCCCGCTGGATCTGGAGCGGATCGAGGAGGAATACATGTCCTTCATCCACCGCATTCCCTCGTCGGAAGAGGTCGGTCTGAAGGACGATTTCAACGGCCCGATCTGCTACACGCCGGACGGCAACCCGCTGATCGGTCCGGCGCCGGGGCTGCGCAACATGTGGCTGGCCGAAGGCTTCTCCTTCGGGATCACCGCCGCTGGTGGCGCGGGCCATTACCTCGCCCAGATGATGGTCGACGGGGAGGCGGAAATCGACATGGCCTCGCTCGATCCCAAGCGGTTCGGAGCCTGGCAGACGACCGACTGGGCCGTGGCAAAGAACGAAGAGGCCTACGAACACGTCTACATCCTGCACCACCCGGACGAGGAACGCCCCGCCGCGCGGCCCTTGCGCACTTCGCCCGCCTACGACCGGCAGGCAAAGCTCGGCGCGCAGTTCGGTTGCGTGAACGGCTGGGAGCGGCCGAATTATTACGGGCCGCTCGACGCGGGGCCGGACTTCGACCATGACGCCCGAAGTTTCCGCCGTGGCGGCTGGTGGCAATACGCCGTGGAAGAGGCCAAGGCCATCCGTGAGGGCGTCGGTCTGATCGACGCCACCGCCTTTGCCAAGCATCGCGTGACGGGGGCGGGGGCGACCGCCTTCCTCGACCGGTTGACCTGCAACAAGCTGCCGAAGGTCGGCCGGATCAACCTGACCTATGCCCTGACCACGCGCGGCACGACGCGGACGGAATACACCATCGTGCGCCACGCGGAGCAGGATTTCTACCTCGTCTCCGCCGGGGCCTGGGCGGCTTATGACGGCGACTTCCTTCAGAAGGCGGCAGAGGATTTCATGGCCGAGACCGGCCAGCTCGTGATCGTGCAGGACGTGACGACGCAATGGGGTGTCTTTGCCATCGCCGGGCCGAAGTCGCGCGCCGTTCTGGCAAAACTCATCCGCGACGCGGACCCGGGCACCGCCCTGTCGAACAAGCGCTTCCCCTGGCTCTCGGCGCGGCAGATCGAGCTGGGCATGGTTCCGGTCAATGCCATCCGCGTGGCCTACACGGGCGAACTTGGGTGGGAACTGCACCACCCCATCGAGATGCAGAACCACCTGTGGGATCGGCTGATGGAAGCAGGGGCCGAGCACGGCATCCGACCCGTCGGTGCTCGCGCCCAGAACTGGTTGCGGCAGGAGAAGTCCTACCGCGCCTTTGGCAACGAACTGGGCCGCGATGCGACGCCGCTGGAGGCCGACCTGCCGCGCTTTGTCGACCTCACGAAAGACTTTGCCGGCAAGGAGGCTATGCAGACGCTGGGCATTCGGTCAAAATGCGTGACGCTCCTGGTCGACGGGCCGGACGATGCCGACCCCTGGGGCCGCGAGGTGCTCTATACCGAAGGCGGCGAACGGGCTGGTCGCCTGACGTCGGGCGGTTACTCCGTGGCCTTCGGCAAGTCCATCGGCATGGGCTATGTGAAGCCCGACCTCGCCGTCGAAGGCACGCGTCTTAAGGTGAAGATGTTTGACTGCCTCTGGGAGGCCACTGTCACCTGCGACAGCCCGTATGACCCGAAGAACGAGACCATCCGCAAGGACGGCTGACCGCTCTCTCACCGCCGCGCGATCCGGCACTTTTGACCGGGACGCGCGCTCTGCTTCTTCGGTTGGCAAATACCCGCGGGGGTGTGGGGGCAGCGCCCCCACCGCGCCGCATGGGCGCGCGGGCATTGCCATCGGGGGACGGGTGCCTATGCTGCGGGTCAACCTGTAAATGAGGGAGGTCAGCACATGGCACTGAAAGTTTACCTCTCGGGCGAGATCCACACGGACTGGCGCGAGCAGATCATGAACGGCGCGGCGGGGCTCGATGTCACATTCGACGCGCCTGTGACGGATCACGCGGCCTCTGACGACTGTGGCGTCGCGATCCTCGGGGCGGAGCCGGACAAGTTCTGGCACGACCGCAAGGGTGCGCAGGTGAACGCCATCCGTACCCGCCGCGGGATCGAAGGGGCGGACGTGGTCGTCGTGCGCTTTGGCGAGAAATACAAACAGTGGAACGCGGCATTCGACGCGGGCTATGCTGCGGCATCGGGCAAGGCGATCATCACCCTCCACCCCGAAGAACACGATCATGCGCTCAAGGAAGTCGACGCCGCTGCGTTGGCGATGGCGCGCACGCCCGCGCAGGTCGTGCAGATCCTCACCTACGTGTTGAACGGCACCCTGCCGGGCTAAGGGTGCCGGGCTAAGGGACGGGCAGGTCGGGCAAATTCCCGGCCTGCCTATGGTCGACCCGAATGCGAGCAGGCTCAGCCCTCGCGCGGGGGAACCACCAGACCGCTCTGCACTGCCGGGCGGTCGAGGAAACGCTTCAGGTATGCCTGCACGCCCGGAAAACTGTCCCAGCCGATAGCCTCTTTCACGCCATAGAATTCGAGCGCGTTGATCCACGGACCCAGCGCGATATCGGCAATGGAGTATGGTCCGGCGATCCATTCGCGATCCGCCAGCCGGTTCTCCACCACGCGCAGCAGGCGCGCGGTTTCGGTCAGGTAACGTTCGCGCGGGCGCGGGTCTTCGATCTCCGACCCGGCGAATTTGAAGAAATAGCCCATCTGCCCGAACATCGGGCCGACGCCACCCATCTGGAACATCAGCCACTGGGTGACGGCGGCCCGTTCATGCGCGGTCTCGCCGAGGAACATCCCCGTCTTTTCCGCGAGATACAGCAGGATCGCCCCGGATTCGAACAGCGCCAGCGGTTCGCCGTCCGGGCCGTCGGGGTCGATTATGGCGGGGATCTTGCCATTGGGGTTCAGCGCGAGGAACGCATCGGAGCGCGTCTCATTGTCGAGCAGAGAAACCCGGTGCACTTCATAGGGAAGGCCGGTTTCTTCGAGCATGATGGAGACCTTCACACCGTTGGGTGTGGGGAACGAATAAAGCTGCAGCCGCTCGGGGTGCTGCGCGGGCCATCTGGCCGTTATCGGATGGTCGGGAGTTGTCATGTGGGGCCTTTCAGGGGTGTCCGACGGGAAATCTATTGCTCTTTTCCCGTATTCCCAACGCGGCGTCTGTGCGAAGGATCATTTTGCATTAAACATGCTCGGAACCCGGAAGGAAAAAGCCGGGCAATCAAACGGGAAACAGCACATGATCCAGGAATTCCGCGATTTCATCGCCAAGGGCAACGTCATCGACCTCGCCGTGGGTATCATCATCGGCGCGGCCTTCACCGCGATCGTCAACTCTCTGGTGGCGGATATCATCAACCCGATCATCGCGCTATTTACCGGCGGTGTCGATTTCTCGGGCTGGTTCTATGCGCTCGATGGCAGCGAATACGCGTCTTTGCAGGCGGCTACGGACGCGGGCGCGCCGGTCTTTGCCATCGGGAAGTTCGTCATGGCGATCATCAACTTCTTCATCGTGGCCTTCGTGGTCTTCATGCTGGTGAAGGCGGTGAACCGCGCCAAGAAGGCAGCGATCAAGGAACGCAAAGAGGGCCAGCCCGCAGAAACCACGCCCGCCGGCCCTTCGGAGCTGGATGTGCTGCTGGAAATCCGTGACGCGCTGAAAAAGACCTGAGAGAGGCAGAACCCCGGCCTGTCGGCAGGGCGAACCCCCGGGGCATTGGCTTGCCTTGGGGGTTTTTCTTTGCAATTCAGGGCGTGTCAGGTGCCCCCGAGGGGGAGAATCGGGAAGCCGGGGAAGAACCGGCGCGGGCCCGCCGCTGTGACGGGGACGGGGAGGCAAGAGCCACTGGGTCAACCGGGAAGGCGCCTTTTCCGGGTGATCCGAAGCCAGAAGACCGGCCTGACGGCATGATTCTCCTGCGTGGACGGCAGGGGGCGTTTGGCCATTTCGGGAGGGGTTCCCATGAGCCTTGAGTCCACCTGCGCGCCCAAGGCGGCGCGCGTTTTCACCGATGACGAACGGCAGGCGCTGCACGACGTGATCGCGCACCGGCGCGACGTGCGCAACGAGTTCCTGCCCGACCCGGTCGCGCCGGAGGTGTTGCGCCGCATCTTGATGGCGGCCCATGCGGCGCCCTCGGTCGGGCTGTCGCAGCCGTGGGATTTCATCCTGATCCGCGACCCGGGCATGCGGGCGCGGGTGAAGGCGCTGTTCGAGGCCGCGAATGCGCAGGCCGCCGCGATGTTTCCGGAGGAGAAGCGCAGCCAGTACGCCGCCCTGAAACTGGAAGGGATCGAGACGGCGCCTCTGAGCATCGCGGTCACCTGCGACCGGTCGCGTGGCGGGGAGGTCGTGCTGGGACGGACGCATCAACGCGACATGGACCTTTATTCCTGCGTCTGCGCGGTACAGAACCTGTGGCTTGCGGCCCGGGTCGAGGGCGTCGGCGTCGGCTGGGTCAGTATCGTCGAGGAGGCGGCGCTGGGCCCGCTCCTTGGACTGCCGGACCACGTCCGCGTGGTCGCATGGCTCTGCGTGGGGTACGTGCGCGATCTCTTCGACGGCCCTGAACTGGAAGCGCGCGGCTGGGCCCGCGCCCGCGCACTTGACGCCCACATCCGCGAGGAACACTGGTAGGCAGCTACGTGGAGAGTGCGCCTCTCCACGTAGCGCATCGCGCGCGACGAGGCGGAAACCGCCCGGCACACCTTGAACCCGCGTCACCGCGCGCCACGTCACGGGGCAAAGCCGGAGGCAAACAGACCATGCGCATGACCATCGACGTCGCGATGCACTACCGGGTGGCGGAGCCCACCACCGCCTTTCTCGCCATCGAGGCAGCCCGAACGGAGGGGCAGGTGGTACTCTCCGAGACCCTGGACCTGGGCACCGCCCAACCGTCGCGCATCGCGGGAGATTCAGGGGTGGGAGAGCGGCTCTGGCTGCAATTGCCGGGGGACGATCTGCGCATCACCTACCGCGCAGAGGTCGAGGTGAACCGCCAGGTGGCGGGGCTTGGCCAGCTTGCCGCCGTGCCGCTGCATCGCATCCCTGGCGACGTCGCGCCCTATCTCCGGCCCTCGCGCTACTGCCAGTCAGACAAGTTCGTGACCTTCGTCGGCAGACAGTTCGCGGGCCGCGAAGGCGGGGCGAAGGTAGCCGCCATCCGCGACTGGATCGAACGCGAACTGTCTTACGTGCCGGGCAGTTCGGACGCGGATACCAACGTGCTGGAGACCTTCGCAGGGCGGCAGGGCGTGTGCCGCGACTACGCGCACCTTATGTGTTCCATGGTGCGCGCCGCGTCCATCCCGGCACGCATGGTGGCGGCCTACGGCCCGGACGTGACACCGCAGGATTTCCACGCGGTGGCGCAGGTCTGGCTGGAGGACGGCTGGCACCTTGTCGATGCCACCGGCATGTGCGCGGCGGACGGTCTCGCGGTCATTGCGGTGGGGCGGGATGCCTATGACATCGCCTTTCTCGACACATGGGCGCCGGTCGAACTTGTCTCGCAGGAGGTCTACGCCCGGCGCACCTGACGCCTGGCGTGTCCGAAGTGGGGCGCGTCTGCGGTCCTATGCCGTCAGGTGATCTCCGATCACGGCGACCTCATTGCGGCTGCCAAAGACCAGCGGGGTCTTTGCGTGGTGGCTGGCGGGAGTCTTGTCGAGGATATCGACCCTTCCATCCGTGGCGCTGCCGCCCGCCGCCTCGATGAGGAAGGCGATGGGGAAGGCCTCGTAGACCAGCCGGAGGTAACCGTCGCGATAGGCCGGCCGCGGATCGGCGGGCAGCAGAAAGGTGCCGCCCTGCCGCAGGATCCGATGCAGATCGCCCACGGCGGCGGCAATCCAGCGCATGTTGAAATCGCGCCTGCGCGGCCCGTCCGCCCCTTGCAGAAGCCCGTCGACATAGGCGCGCAGACCCGGCTCCCAACGCCGCAGGTTCGAGGCGTTGAAGGCCACGGTGGACGACTCCGGCTGAATGCTGACCGATGGCGCATCGACGTGCCACTGCCGGCTGATCGGGTCCAGCGTCGCGATGGCGACGCCCTCTCCGGTCGAATAGCCGAAATCCACGCTGTGCCCGAAGGAAACATAGGCGGCGGCGATCATCTCGCGCCCCTCTCGGAGGAAATCGTGTCCGGCGGGGAAGATGGAAAAAAGTGCCCCCAGCGGCGCGCCGATGCCGATGCTGCCCGATCCGTCGATCGGGTCCATGGCAACGTCGTATTTTCCCTGGGGGTTCAGACGGATGACGCCTTCCGCCTCTTCCGAAAGGACCTGTGACACTGACGCACCCGCGAGCGCGTCGAGGTAGTGCAGATGCGCCGCGAGGTCGAGCGCCTTCACCCGGTCGCCGCTTTCGTTGGTGCCAACGATGGCGGTGGGATCGCCCGGCACATGGCCTTGCGCCAGACGCAGACCCAGCGGGATCGCCGCGTGCGCGATGGTGCGCAGCAGCGCCCCGAGGTCGGGGTCGATGGCGCACTGAGCCAGCACATCCGCGAGCAGCGGCGCGGTCGATTCACTGTCGAGGTCGAGCGAAAGGGGCGTTGTCATGGGACTAGGGCCTTTGGTCAGGGCCCCGACGCGGGGGCCATCCCTGTCTTCCCGAAGCCGGGCTGGACTGTCCAGCCGAATGTGCAGGCGCGACGCCGGTTGCGAATAGTGGAGAAGAAACCGCCCCTGAAACCTGAGAGGTGCCCGGGGCGCGCCCATATTCGACGACCCTGGCCGGGGACCGCGCCCGTGCCCCGCGCTCAGGCGAGCGCCGCTTCGGGCGTGATCGCCGGCAGTCCCAGCGCCTCGCCCACGGGCGCATTGGTGAGCTGGCCCGCGTGCACGTTCAGGCCGCGCGCGAGATGCGCATCGGCGCGGCAGGCCTGCCGCCAGCCTTTGTCCGCCAGTTCGAGCATGAAGGGCAGTGTCGCGTTGCCCAAAGCCAGCGTCGACGTGCGCGCCACGGCGCCCGGCATGTTGGCGACGCAGTAATGCACAATGCCGTCGACCTCGTAGATCGGGTCCTGGTGGGTGGTGGCCTTCGAGGTCTCGAAACAGCCTCCCTGGTCGATCGCCACATCGACGATCACAGCGCCGGGTTTCATCGTGGACAGTTGCGCGCGGGAGACCAGCTTTGGTGCGGCCGCACCCGGGATCAGCACGGCCCCGATCACCATGTCGGCCTCCGCCACCAGTTCCGCCGTGTTGCCTGCCGAGGCGTAGCGCGTACGGAAGACCGACCCGAAGGTGTCGTCGAGATAGCGCATTCGGGGCAGCGAGCGGTCAAGCACGGTGACCTCCGCGCCCATGCCCGCCGCGATACGCGCCGCATGGGTGCCCACCACGCCGCCGCCGATCACGGCGACCCTTGCAGGGCCCACGCCCGGCACGCCGCCCATCAGGACGCCGCGTCCGCCGTTGGCCTTTTGCAGCGCCCAGGCGCCGACCTGCGGTGCGAGACGCCCGGCGACCTCCGACATGGGCGCGAGCAGGGGCAGCCCGCCGCGCGCGTCTGTCACTGTCTCGTAGGCAATGCAGGTGGCGCCGGATTTCAGCAGGTCGGCGGTCTGCTCCGGATCGGGAGCGAGGTGAAGGTAGGTAAACAGTACCTGGCCCTCACGCAGCATGGCGCGCTCGGCGGCCTGCGGCTCCTTGACCTTGACGATCATGTCAGCCTCGGCAAAGACCTCCCGGGCAGTTTCGATAATCTGCGCGCCTGCAGCGGTGTAATCCGCGTCCGAAAAACCCGCGCCAAGGCCCGCGCCACTCTGGATAAGCACCTTGTGGCCGTGCGCCACGGCCTCCTGCGCGGCGTTCGGCGTGATGCCGACGCGGAATTCCTGGGGTTTGACCTCGGTGGGGCAGCCGATCTGCATGGCGGTCTCCTGTTGGCGGGTTGGCCGGTTGGGTTTGCGGCAGGATGCCACGATATACGCGCAAAACGGTGCCTGAATTGCGCTTGGCAGCGCTAATCCGTGCACGTATCTTCGACAACAAAGCGCTTTGGCCGGAGAAATCTTCGCACATGACCCTGGACGAGACGGATCGGCGTATCCTGCGGGAACTGCAGAAACGGGGTCGCATCTCCAACGCCGACCTGAGCGAGGCGGTCAACCTGTCGCCCTCCGCCTGCCATCGCCGCGTGCAGCGTCTGGAGGCGGACGGGTTGATCCGCGACTACGTGGCGCTGCTGGACGCGCGCCGGATGGGTCTGCCGACGACGGTCTTTGTCGAGATCACGCTGAGTGCGCAAGCCGACGAGGTGCTGGAAGCCTTCGAGACGGCAGTGCAGCGGGTGCCGGCGGTGCTGGAATGTCACCTGATGGCGGGCACGGCGGATTACATCCTGAAGGTGGTGGCCGAGGACACCGAGGATTTCGCCCGCATTCACCGCCAGTATCTGACCCGGCTTCCGGGAGTGGCGCAAATGCAGTCTTCCTTTGCCCTGCGCACCGTGTTCAAGACCACCGCCCTGCCAGTCTGACGCTGGCCCCGAAGGACGGGCTTGAGGCTGCCCACGCCCTGCGCCAAGGTGGCGCGACCAACGGGAGGGGAGAGCGGAATGGAAGGCGCCTGGGATCACATCGTGGTGGGCGCGGGCAGCGCCGGTTGCGTGCTGGCGCGGCGCCTGTCGGATGCGGGACGGCGGGTGCTGCTGCTGGAAGCCGGCGGGCGCGACACCTACCACTGGGTGCATATCCCGATGGGCTACCTCTACTGCATCAACAACCCGCGCACGGACTGGTGCTACCGCACCGCCGAGGAGCCGGAGCTGGGCGGGCGCTCTCTGCTCTACCCGCGTGGCAAAGTGCTGGGCGGCTGTTCCTCGATCAACGGGATGCTCTACCTGCGTGGCCAGGCGGCGGATTACGACGGCTGGCGCCAGATGGGGCTGACCGGCTGGGGCTGGGACGACGTGCTGCCGTACTTCAGGAAGTCCGAGGATTACGTTGACGGCCCGACCGAACACCACGGCGCGGGCGGCGAATGGCGGGTGGAGAACCAGCGCCTGCACTGGGAGGTTCTGGATGACTGGATCCGTGCGGCTGAGGCCGAGGGCATCCCGCGTAACGACGATTTCAACACCGGCGACAATGAGGGCGTGGGCTACTTCCGCGTCAACCAGCGCCGTGGCTTGCGGATGAACACCGCAAAGGCCTTTTTGCGCGGCGCTGCGGAGGGGCTTTTGCGGGTGGAGACCGGCTGTCATGTGAAGCGGCTGCTGATCGAGGGCGGCCGCGTGACGGGCGTGGCGTTTGACCAGGCGGGTGTGGCCCGCGAGGCGCGTTGCGGCGGTGAGGTGGTGCTGTCCGCCGGGGCGATCGGGTCGCCGCAGATCCTGCAATTGTCGGGCGTGGGTCCATCGGATCTGTTGCGGGAGCACGGCATAGACGTGCAGCGCGACGCGCCCGGCGTCGGGGCGAACCTGCAGGATCACCTGCAACTGCGCTGCGCCTGGCGGCTGACCGGGGCGAAGACGCTGAACACTCTGGCAAATTCCCTGATCGGCAAGGGGCTGATCGGCATGGACTACGTGTTCCGCAGGCGCGGGCCGATGTCGATGGCCCCGTCGCAGCTGGGAGCCTTCACCCGCTCGCGCGAGGGGCTGGCGACGGCAGATCTGGAGTACCACGTACAGCCGCTCTCGCTCGAGGCTTTCGGCCAGCCGCTGCACGACTACCCGGCAATGACGGCAAGCGTCTGCAACCTGCGCCCCGAAAGCCGGGGCACGGTGACCATCGCCTCTGCCGATCACCGCGACGCGCCCCGGATCGCGCCGAACTATCTGTCGACCGAAGGAGACCGCCGCGTTGCGGTGGATTCGATCCGGCTGACGCGGCGGATCATGGCGCAGAACGCGCTGGCGAAATACGCGCCCGAGGAGATCAAGCCGGGGCCGGGCTTTGGCACGGACGAGGAACTGGAAGCGGCGGCGGGGCAGATCGGGACGACGATCTTCCACCCGGTCTCGACCGTGCGGATGGGCATGGAGGAAGCCGCCCCCCTCGACGCGCAGTGCCGGTTCAAGAGGCTGCCGGGCCTGCGCGTGGCGGATGCCAGCGTGATGCCGCGGATCGTGTCGGGCAACACCAATTCACCCACCATCATGATCGCGGAAAAAGTCGCGGATTTGATGCTGGCCGGCTGAGGCACTGAGTATCGGTGGAGGGAACTCCGCCTCCCGCCTGCGGCTCCCCCCCGGAGTATTTTCGCCAAGAAGAAGCCTGTGGTCAGTCCTGCTTGGGCCGGTCGTCGTAGTCGCCAGACAGGATGCGCCGAGCGTCGCCTTCCGGATCTTCGTACTGGTTCGCGCGCAGGGTGAAAACGAAGAAGGCAAGCCCAAGCCCGCCGAGGACGAGGGAGATCGGAATCAGGTAGGTCAGGATGTTCATGCGGGTCCTCGCGGTCTAGCGCAGGCGCAGGGCGTTCAGGGATACGGTAATCGAACTCGACGACATGGCCAAGGCGGCGATCAGCGGCGAACACAGCCCCGCCACGGCCAGCGGCACGGCGATGACGTTGTACCAGGTGGCAATGGTGAAGTTTTCGCGGATGCGTTTGACGGCTTTCCGGGCGGTGTTCAGCGCCTCGGGGATCGGGGCGAGCGACTGACCCAGCAGCACGATGTCGGAGGCGACGCGGGCGGCGTCCAGCGCCGAGGCCGGGCTGATCGAGGCATGGGCGGCGGTGAGCGCCGCCGTGTCGTTCAGCCCATCGCCCACCATGAGCACGCGGGCGCCCGCGTCGGTCAGGGCCTGCACGCGGGCGGCCTTGTCGGCGGGGAGGGCTTCGGCCATCCATTGGGCGATATCCAGGCGGCGGGCGAGGCTTTCGACGGCACCGGGGGTGTCGCCCGAGAGCAGGACGACGGTCAGGCCCTGTGACTGCAAGGCGGCGACCGCCTCTGCGGCGCCTTCGCGCAGGCGGTCGGTGAAAAGGAAGGGCTGCGGGTCGCCGTCGCCCACACGGAGCCATGTGGCGGTCTGGTGGGTGGGCGTGGCCCTTACCCAGGCGGCGCGGCCAAGGCGGACGGGCTGGCCACGCCAAAGCCCTTCGGTGCCATACCCGGGGATCTCGCGCAGGTCGGTCACCTGCGCGCGGGGTATGTCGGCCGACCGGATGGCGGCGGTCAGGGCGCGGCTGAGCGGGTGGTTCGAGCCCTCGGACAGAGCGCGCGCGACGGAGAGATCGGCGGTGGTGAAAGCGTCGAGGCCCACCAGCTCCGGGATGCCTGCCGTCAGCGTGCCGGTCTTGTCAAAGACCACCGTGTCGACCTGAGCCAGCCGCTCCAGTGCGGTGGCGTCCTTGATCAGCAGCCCCTTGCGAAACAGCCGTCCGGAGGCAGCCGTGGTCACCGCTGGCACGGCAAGCCCAAGCGCGCAGGGGCAGGTGATTATCAGCACGGCAGCGGCGATGTTCAGGGCTACGCGCAGGTCGCCCGAGTAGACCAGCCAGCCGACGAAGGCGAGGGCCGACAGGATGTGCACGCCCGGCGCGTAGAGTTTCGCCGCGCGGTCGGCCAGCGAGGTGTAGCGCGAGCGTCCGGATTCCGCGATGGCGACGAGGTCGGCCATGCGCGCCAGCGAGGTGTCTCGGCCGACGGCGCTGGCGCGGATGGTGAGTGGGCCGGTGAGGTTGACCTCGCCCGCGCCGACGGCGCGGCCCGGTTCGGCGAGCACGGGCAGTGTTTCCCCCGTGAGGAGCGAGCGGTCGAGTTCCGATGTGCCGTCGGTGATTTCTCCGTCCACCGGCATCCGGCCGCCGGGACGGACGCGGATCAGATCGCCGATGCGCAGGACAGCGACGGGCACCTGTTCTTCGCCGGTATCCGTCACACGGAAGGCGCGCGGCACCTCCAGGGCGGCCAGTTCCTCCGCGGCGGAGCGCGCCACCGACCGGGTGCGGTGGTCGAGGTAACGCCCGGTCAGCAGGAAAAACGTCAGCGCGATGGCGGCGTCGAAATAGGCGTGTTCTCCCGACAGCGCGGTTTCATAGAGCGAGGTGACGATGGCCAGCCCGATGGCAAGGCTGATCGGCACGTCCATGTTCAACTGCCGCGCCTTCAGCGCCATCCATGCATTGCGAAAAAACGGCTGCGCGGAAAACGCCACGGCGGGCAGGACAATGACGGCGGAGATCCAGTGGAACATGTCGCGCGTCTCGCCCTCCGCTCCGGACCAGACGGCCACCGACAGCAGCATGACGTTCATCGCGGCGAACCCCGCCACGGCGAGCCGCATCAGGAGGTCGCGGCCCGCGCGGTCGGTGGCGGTGGCACCCAGCGCGGTGGCGTCCAGTTCGTGCGCCTCGTAGCCCGCGCCTTCGACCACGGGGATGACGTCCTCTGCGGTCAGGTCTGGCGAGGCCTCAATGGCGACACGCTTCATGGTCAGGTTGACGCGGGCGGAGCGGACGCGCGGGTCCGCCTGCAGCGCGCGTTCCACCGTGGACATGCAGGCGGCGCAGTGGATCGTCGGCAGCGACAGGACGATATGCGCGTCGCGGGGCAGGTCGCGCGACGCCAGCGCCTCTGCCGCAGGGGCGGCGACGCAGGCGGGGCAGGCAGAGGCGGAGGGGCGCAGCGTGGCGGTCATGAGCGTCATCGTGTCGGGGCTGGGGCGTCAGAAGGGCATGCGCAGTTCGAGGCGTTGCTCGAAGGGCGTACCGTCCTCTGCGCGTGCCTTGATCCACAAGTCCCAGTTGCCGGGGTTCAGGGTTTCCTCCGCCACATAGGCGGTGCCGTCCCAGTCGAATTCCGGCACCACATCCTCCGACACGTTGGTCGGGCGGCCCAGCGTGACGTCCAGAGCATTCACCCGCACCGGATAGCCCTTTGCATCATTGATCGTCAGGATCAGCCGCCCCGCGTCAAGCCGCGCCGCCACGTCCCAGCCCAGTGCCTGCTGCGCATCGCGCCGCGCGTCAAAGGTCTGGCTGGCGATATAGCCGTTCTCCACCTCCAGCCCCGGAAAGGTCTTTACCGCGTTCACCGCGAGCGCGATGTTCACACCGATGATCACGGAGAAGGCCCCGGCGAAGCCTGCGAAAACGTGCCATCCCTTGAGCCGAAAACCGGTATCCTGTGGGTCCGTCGTCATCATCAGTTCGCCCTTCCGTTGAAAATGGTGTCCTTGTATGCGCGGTCGCCGTTCGACAGGTCCTCCACCCAGAAGCGGAAGGGGGTGCGCTCGGCCTCTGCCGGGGCGGCGCCCTTCGGCGCGATCACGTAGACTTTCTGCAGGTAGGTTTCGTTTGCCGGGACGGTGACCGTTTCGTAGGGCGTGCCCTCCAGCTGGACGCGCAGGAAATCGTTGCCGTTCAGCGTGATCCGGAAGGGCCGGTCCTCGCCGTGCTTGTTCAGCAGGCGCAGGTCATAGGTGTTGCGGATCGACCCGTCCGAGAGTGTCACAAAGGTCGGGTTGCGCACCGGGGCCACGGTCATCTCGATCTCCGGCCGGATAAAGAGCGCAAAGACCAGCCCGACGCCGACCAGCGACCAGAGCGCCGTATACATCAGCGTGCGCGGCCGGAACACATGCTGCCAGACCGGGCGCGGGCTGTGGCCCTGGCGTTCGCGCGGCTCGTCAGAAAGCGCGAGGTAGTCGATCAGACCGCGCGGCTTGCCCACCCGGGCCATCACGTCGTCGCAGGCGTCGATGCAAAGCGCGCAGGTGATGCACTCCAACTGCTGGCCGTCGCGGATGTCGATGCCCATCGGGCAGACGTTGACGCAGGCGTTGCAGTCGATGCAGTCGCCAAGGGCGTCGCGGTCCTTGCCCTTGCCGCGCGGCTCCCCGCGCCATTCGCGATAGGCCACCGTCAGCGTATCCTCGTCCATCATGGCGGCCTGGATACGCGGCCACGGGCAGGCGTAGATACAGATCTGTTCGCGGGCGAAACCGCCAAAGAAGAAGGTGGTCAGGGTCAGGATCAGCATTGTGGTATAGGCGACGGGGTGCGCGTTCAGCGTCACCAGATCGCGCAGGAGCGTCGGCGCATCGGCAAAGTAGAAGACCCAGGCCCCCCCGGTCGCCAGGCCGATGAGGAACCATAGAACCCATTTGGTCAGCCGCAGGCGGAGCTTCGTCAGGTCCAGCTTCTTTTGCCGGTGCAGGCGAAGGCGGGCGTTGCGGTCACCCTCCACCCAGCGTTCCACGAGTATGAAAAGATCGGTCCAGACGGTTTGCGGGCAGGTATAGCCGCACCAGACCCGCCCCAGCGCGGAGGTGAACAGGAAAAGCCCGAGCCCCGCCATGATCAGCAGACCGGCGACAAAGTAGAACTCATGCGGCCAGATCTCGATCCAGAAGAAGAAGAACCGCCGCCCGGCGAGGTCAATCAGCACCGCCTGGTCGGGCAGTTGCGGACCCCGGTCCCAGCGGATCCACGGCGTGATGTAGTAGATCCCCAATGTGACGATCATGATGATCCATTTGAGATTGCGGAACGGCCCGCTGACCCGCCGCGGAAAGATCGGTTCGCGCGCGGCGTAAAGGCTGGGGGGGCTGCTGTCCGACACGGGGAATCGCTCCGTTTTTCTGCGTCTTCAGGGGTGCTTTTCCCAGACAGGCGTTGCGGGATCCTTGACCTGCATCAATTTCTGACTCTGGGACTGAGGTTTTCCGGCAGGCCGACGTCTCTTCGACCCGCGTCAGGCTGTGGCGGGGCGCGCGGCGCGCCGCATCCACCGCAGGAATGCCTTCAACGGCGGGCGTGCGATTCCGGGGCGAGTGACGATCCAGTAGCCCAACGTTTCCTTGTCGGTAAACAGGACCCGCAGGCGTCCGGCGGCAATGTCCGGCTCCGCCAGCAGGCGGGCGAGGATGGCAACGCCCTGACCCTGCCGGGCGGCCTCCAGCATCAGGTTGCCGGGCAGCGAGGTCATGCCAAGCCCGGCGTCCGGCGTCAGCCCATGCTGTGCGAACCACGCGGTTGCCTCGTTGGTGCCAAGCTCCTGCAGCCAGTGGTAGCGGCGCAGCGCTTCGGGGTTTGTGATCTCCCTGTCACCGATGAGACTGGGCGTCGCGACCACCGCGATGGGACTGCGCAGGATCAGTTCCGCCTCCAACCCGGGCCAGTGGCCGTCGCCGTAGCGCAGGGCAACGTCGATGCCGCCCGGCTCCAAGGGACGCAGGGCAGCGGTGGGATCGATCATCAAACCGATTTCGGGGTGTTCGGCGCGAAACCGTGCCAGGCGCGGCATCAGCCACGCGGTGGCGAAGGTCGGCGTAGTGGACACCTGCAGGGGCCGCTCTGCCTCCGCTCCGGTCAGCATGTCGACGGCGGCGGTGATCTGGCCAAAGCCCTCGCGCAGGGCGCGTGCCAGCGTTTCGCCCTCGGGGGTCAGGGCCATGCGGCGACCCTCTCGGTTCAGAAGCGGGATCCCGAGGTGCGCTTCGAGTGCGCGCAGTTGCTGGCTGATGGCAGCGTGACTGACATTCAGCAAGGCACCGGCGGCATTGATGTTACCCGCCTCCGCATAGGCGTGAAAGGCGCGGAGGGCGGACAGCGGGGGCAGGCGGGAGAGGGACATGCGAAAGCTGGGCTTACATTTGGAATATCTTCCGGAGTCGCATGGCGCGGGCCTACGCGTCAAGGTGAGGCAGGACGTAGCGGAAAGGAGACCGCCATGATGAAGACGCTCGCCCGCAGCTTCATGCTTGCAACTTTCACCCGAACCGAGGGCTGTGCTCCGACCCAGCAGTGCTACACGGCCCGGGTCGACCTGCCGCGCCTGCGCTGGCAACCCGAAAGCCCGCCGCACCGGACCCCGATACCGCAGTAACCGGACTCCCGGGGGGACGCCGTCGTGCGTGCCGTCGAATGGTCCGACGAGTGGTCCGCGACTGGACCGGAGATGGGTCCGCCCACCGGGCCGCCCTTCGTGCGGGATACGCCCACCGATGGTTGCTCGCTTTTATCTGAAACGAAATGGCGCCGGTGCCCCAGGAAACGCGCGAACAGGACAGGACACCGACGCCATGCAACCCGGTCTTGTCTCCGGGTATCTTGCGGTACGAGGGTGATGGCCCCGAACCTTGTAACCCTTATGTGGGATTCGGTTTAAGGAAGCCTTGACCTGTATCAATATCCGGTAAATGGGCAGATATTGCGACCGCTGGTGTGGTCGAGTCTTTCGGCAATTCCATCCCGGCGCCACCGCCGTTGCTGGTGGTGCAGTTTGCCAGGTGTCAAGCGGCGTGTCCGCACATTTCCCCCAGCCATCGAGGGGGCGATGTCGGCGGCCAGACCCGCGACGCCAGAGATTGTCGTGAGCTGCGGCATGTCCTCGTCCGCATGCCCATGAACGGCAGGGAGGAAGAACCTCAGCACCCGCATTCCGAAAGAATTGAGGCGGACGGCCCCGCTCTGCCCTGTGATGGGCGGGCTGATGGCGTCAGGTCCGTTGAAATGGCGAAAACGGGCTGTGCGGCGCGCGTGAAAAAGCCCCCCGGCCTTTCGGACGGGGGGCGAAGGGACGAAACATGGTCTGAGGCGGGGCGCTACTCGCTCGCCTCGCCGCCGCCCAGACCGTGGACATACAGGACCACGGCGCGGACTTCGGCCTCCGACAGGTCGGCCCCGCCCATGGGGGGCATCTGGCCGTAGCGGGCGTTCCAGACGGTTTCGTGGATCGCCTCGTAATCCCCGCCATAAAGCCAGATGGAATCCGCGAGGTTGGGCGCGCCCTGTGTCCGGTCGCCGGTGCCATCGTCGCCGTGGCAGGCAGCACAATTGTCGGCAAAGACCTGCGCGCCGTCCTCGACCAGCGCGGGGTCGCGCGGCTCTTCGGACAGGGACATGACGTAGTTCACCACGGCTGCGATCTGAGGCTTGTCCAGCAGTTCGTCGCGGCCAAAGGCTGGCATCTCCGAAGTCCGCACGTAGTCCTCGTCCGTGGGCTGGCGGATGCCGGTGTGCACGGAGGTATAGATTTCCTCGACGGAACCGCCCCAGAGCCAGTCGTCGTCCAGCAGGTTGGGATAGCCCTTGTTGCCCGCCGCGCCATCGCCGTGGCACTGTGCGCACCAGGACCGGAAGATCGCCGCGCCCGCATTGCCCGCGTAGCGGTGCAGGTCGGACCCGGTGTCCTGTGACAACGCCACGAGGTCGGCGTTGGCCAGTTCCTGGTTGATCGGCGCGTTCGCCTGCTCGACGCGGGCGATCTCCTGCGCGACCTCGCCACGGGTGGAGAACCGGAGGATGCCCGAGGTCGCCGAATGGATACCCGGCCAGGCGGGATAGGCGATGGTGTAGCCGATGCCCCAGACGATGCAGGCGTAGAAGGTCCACAGCCACCACTTCGGCAGCGGCTTGTTGTACTCCTCGATGCCGTCCCAGGAATGGCCGGTCGTCTCGTAGTCGTGGCCCGGCTTGATGTTCTTCTTGTTGTCGCTCATCGCATGAGCCTCCTTATGGTTCGCGACGGTCGGCCGGGGCGGGCCGATCATCATGCCGGAAGGGGATATTTGCAGCGTCCTCCTGCCCCTTGCGGGACCCGGGCAGAAGCGCCCAGATCACCACTCCGGCGAAGAAGACGCACATGGCGAGCAGGCCCCAGCTGTCGGCGAGCTGGCGGAGAAAGGAATAGGTTTCCATGTCCGCCCCCTTACCGGCTCGCGTCCGGGGTGAAGGTCGAGAAATCGACCATCGTGCCCAGCACCTGGAGGTAGGCGACCAGAGCGTCCATCTCGGACACGCCCGGCGCGCCGTCGAAGTTCCGAACGTTCACGTCCTCGCCGTAGCGCTCCATCAGCCCGTCGTAATCGCTGTCGGGGTCTGCCTGCGCGAGGAAATCGACTTGTGCGTTCTCCAGCATCTCGTCGTTGTAGGGCACGCCGACCAGCGCATTGGTCGCCATGATGTCACCGATCATCGTGGCGGAGATCTGGCCGGAGATCAGCCCGGCCCCGTCGTCCAGCATCCGGTGCGACAGGTAGTCGTACTGCGGCATGACAGAGACCGGCACCACCGACTGCGGGTCGATCAGGTGATCGACGTGCCACTCGTCCGAGTAGCGGCCACCGACGCGGGCGAGGTCGGGCCCGGTCCGTTTCGACCCCCACTGGAACGGGTGTTCGTACTGCGATTCAGCCGCAAGGCTGTAATGGCCGTAGCGCTCCACCTCGTCGCGCATCGGGCGGATCATCTGGCTGTGGCAGACGTAACAGCCCTCGCGCAGGTAGACCTCCCGCCCCGCCATTTCGAGCGGCGTATAGGGGCGGATGCCCTCCACGTCCTCGATGGTGTTCTCGAGGTAGAAAAGTGGCACGATCTGCACGAGCCCCCCGATGGTCACCACGAGGAAGGCAAAGACGGCCAGCAGGGTGACGTTTTTTTCCAGAATGGCGTGTTTGTTCAGGATACCCATTGTCGGCCCTCCTTATTCGGCTGGCGTGGCATGGGCCACGGCGGCGCTTGCCTCGACGGCAGGCGAACGACGCGCAGTCATCCACAGGTTGTAGCACATGATCAGGGCGCCCGCGACATACATCAGGCCGCCTATGGCACGCACCACGTACATCGGGAACTTGGCCGCCACGGTGTCGGCAAAGCTGTTCACGAGGAATCCGTTGGCATCCACTTCGCGCCACATAAGACCTTCCATGATGCCGGTCACCCACATGGCGGCGGCGTAGAAGACGATACCGATGGTCGCGAGCCAGAAGTGCCAGCTGACCAGACCGAGCGAATAGAGCCGGTCGCGGTTCCACAGTTTCGGCACCAGGTAATACAGCGCGCCAAAGGTGATCATGCCGTTCCAGCCCAGCGCGCCTGAATGCACATGGCCGATGGTCCAGTCGGTGTAATGCGACAGCGAATTCACCGCCCGGATCGACATCATCGGCCCTTCGAAGGTCGACATGCCGTAGAAGCCGACAGAGATCACCATCATGCGGATCACCGGGTCGGTGCGCAATTTGTCCCAGGCCCCCGAGAGGGTCATCAGACCGTTGATCATGCCACCCCAGGACGGCATCCACAGGATGATCGAGAACACCATGCCCAGCGTCGACGCCCAGTCGGGCAGGGCGGTGTAATGCAGGTGGTGCGGACCGGCCCAGATGTAGATGAAGATCAGCGCCCAGAAGTGGATGATCGACAGCTTGTAGGAAAAGACGGGACGTTCGGCCTGCTTCGGGATGAAGTAATACATCATGCCGAGAAAGCCTGCCGTCAGGAAGAAGCCCACGGCGTTGTGGCCGTACCACCACTGTACCATGGCATCCTGTACGCCCGAAAACACCTGCACCGATTTGGACCCCCAGATCGACACCGGGATGGCGAGATTGTTGAACACATGCAGCATGGCGACGGTAATGATGAAGGACAGGTAGAACCAGTTCGCGACGTAAATGTGCGGCTCCTTGCGTTTCACGATCGTGCCGACGAAGACCGCGAGGTAGGCCAGCCAGACCACGGTCAGCAGCCAGTCCACGTACCACTCCGGTTCGGCATATTCCTTGCCGTGGGTCGCGCCCAGCACGTAGCCGGTGGCTGCCAGCACGATCACCAGCTGGTAACCCCAGAAGACGAACCATGCGAGGTTGCCGCCCCAAAGCCGCGCGGCAGAGGTCCGCTGCACCACGTAGAATGACGTCGCGATCAGCGCATTGCCACCAAAGGCGAAGATCACCGCCGAGGTATGCAGCGGGCGCAGGCGACCGAAGTTCATGTAACCTTCGGACCAGTCGAAGTTCAGCGCCGGAAATGCCAGCTGCGCCGCGATGAACGTTCCGGCGAGAAAGCCCACGACGCCCCAGAAGGCTGTGGCGATCACGCCGTAACGGATCACGCCGTCCATGTATCGTGTTTCGTCGATGGGCCTGATCGGTTCGTCGGTGTTCCGCAGAACGATGACAAAGGTGATCGCGGCTGCCAGCATGATGGTTAGTGCGTTCACCAGATAAGCCACATCCCGTGCAAAATTGGCGGCGACCGCGGCAAATATCGCGATCACGCCAAGCACGATGAGCTTGAGGTAATTGTGCATGTTTCGTCCCTTCGTCTTACCCATACGATTCGTACGTCCGCCTGGGCGGTTTTTTAGACTGGGACGGTCATGCCGCTTTTTGGGTAAACACGACCTTGATCTGCATCAATGGATGGCGACTGCGGGCTTGATACGCGTCAAGGTGCGACGAATGGCGCCTGGGTACAAAGGGCGGAAACCAACAGGAGAACGGACATGGCTTACAAGACCTTGCTCACAGTCATCACCGACCGCGACCTCATGGCGGGTACGCTCGATGCTGCGGCGACGCTCGCCGGGGGGCTGGACGCGCACCTCGATGTGCTGTGCCTCGGGGTCGACCGCACGCAGACCGGATACTACTACGCGGGCGCCAACGCCATGGTCCTGCAGGAAACCCTGACCCGCGCCTCCGCCGATGCCGACGCGCTCGCATCCGCGGCGCGCGCCCATCTGGCGAAATACGACATCCGCTGGGGGCTGGATCACGGCGTGGCGCAGCTGGCCGACATCGGTCGCCACGTCGCCGCCCACGCGCGGTTTTCCGATCTCGTGGTCCTGCCGAAACCCTACGGCGACGGCTGCGGCGTCGAGCTTGAGCCGGTCATCGAGGGTGCGCTTTTCGAAGGCGGCGTGCCCGTGCTCGTCTCCCCCGGCCCGAAGGTGCCGATTTCCGCCACGCCGCAGCGTGTCGTGCTGGCATGGAACGAAAGCAGCGAGTCCCTGCGCGCGATCCGCGCGGCGTTGCCGCTCCTCAAGGGGGCGGAGGTCGCGCATGTGGTGGTCATCGACCCGCCGCAGCACGGGGCGAGCCGCTCCGATCCCGGGGGGATGCTGTCGCAATACCTCGCCCGCCATGGCGTGAAGCCGGAGATCGAGGTACTGGCCAAGACGCTGCCGCGCGTCTCGGACGTGCTGATCCGTCATGCCACCGACGTTGATGCCGAACTCGTGGTGATGGGGGCCTACGGGCACTCGCGTTTTCGCGAAGCGATCCTTGGCGGCGCAACCCGCTATATGCTGGAACAGGCGGGCATCCCGGTGCTGATGGCCCACTGACCGGCCGGAGGAGAGGGGCGGTGCGCAGGCCGCCCCTTTTCAGCCTCCTGCCCCCAGCCGCACCAGCGCGGCTTTCAGACCGTCGAGATCGATATCGCCCAGTGCCGCGTCCACCTCGTTGTGCACCGAGCGCCAGATCGGCACCGCATGCTTCATCGCCGCACGCCCCGCGACGGTCAGGCGCAGCCTGCGCGCGCGGCGGTCGCTCCGGTCCGGCAGGCCTTCGACCAGCCCGCGCCGTTCCAGTACCTTCAGCGCCGCCGTCAACGTCGTGCGATCCATGGCGAGGAAGGGGGCAAGGTCCGCGATGCGCGGCGGTTCCGGCCGGTTCAGCGCCATCATCAGCGAAAACTGCCCGTTGTTCAGCCCGACCGGCTTCAACGCTGCATCGAACCGCCGCGCCAAGGCTCGCGCCGCACGCTGTGCGTGCAAACACAGGCAACGGTCCCTCACTTCGAGGGTGGTCGCGATCGGCAGGTCCGGGTCCATCTCATTCATGTTGATATCAATTTGATGGGCCTTCTTCTGGATCGCGTCAACAGGAGGGCATCGCATGTCCTGCGTCCGGGGCTTCGTACTCGCCGTGGCAGAGAAAGTCCGCGCCGCCTACCTTGAGAGCGCCACGTTCAACTGGCCGCTGTTCCGCAACCATGGCGCTACGGCGCATTGGGAGTGCTGGGAGGCTGGCGTGCCAGAGGGTGCCGTAACGCCTTCCCGATGGTGGTAAACGCGCGCCAGGGGAGGCGGTCGTTTTCTCTTGGGTGATCTTTCCCGACAGGGCCACGGCCGAGGCCTGCCACCAGAATTTTGGCAGAGACCCGCGCTGGGAGACGCTGGCCATGCCCTGCGACGGGAAGCGCATGATCTTCGACTCCTTCGACGTGCTCTTTGCCGAAGGGGCCTGATACGCCCGCGTCTTTGCAGGCACTCATGCTGCGGGCAGCGTGATCCGCCCCGCGCTGACCGGCACGGCGCTGCCCCGGACAAACACCGCCGTGATGGTATCCCCGTCCGAATGCACGGTCAGCGTGATTTCCGAAGGGCGCCCCATTTCCACGCCCTGATGCAGGGTGAACTGGTCGCTGCCGCGCAAGTTCCCCGCCGCACGCAGCTGCCCCGCGAGGATTGCGGCGGCAGAGCCCGTTGCCGGGTCTTCCGGCAGGCCCGCCGCCGGGGCGAACATGCGGGCACGGAAATCGCAGGCCTCACCGGGGCTGTAGAGATACATGTGGTCCACCCCCGCCGCCGCCGTCACCCGCGACCACGCCGGTTCGCAGGGGCGCGCGGTGGCCAGCGCCGCCAGATCGCACACCGGTACATAAAGGAACGTCGGCCCGCCCCGCCACAGCCCCGGGCGGTGGTTGCCAAAGCCCACGGCCTCCGTCGCCAGTCCAAGTGCCTCGGCCAGGGCGTCCGCTTCGGGCGGAACACGGTCCGTCGCCTGCGGCACCACTGGCGCGCGGAATTCGGCCATCAACTGGCCTTCCGCGCGCCAGACCGTCACCGGCACCAGGCCCGCTTCTTCTTCCAGCACGATCCGAGTCTCGAAGTCGCCGTCCGGCGCGGTCTTCAGCGCGAGGTGAATGGCGCAGCCGATGGTCGGATGCCCGGCAAAGGAGATCTCCGCCGCAGGCAGAAAGATCCGCACCCGCGCGTCATGCGCGGCATCGCGCGGCGCCTGGACAAAGATTGTCTCCGACAGGTTGAACTCCCGCGCGATGGTCTGCATCTGGGCATCGCTCAGCGCGTCGGCGTCTTCGACGATGGCCAGCGGATTGCCGGTATAGGCGCGCCGGGTGAAGACATCGCAGGTCGCAAAGCCGAGGTCAGACAAGCATTCCCCCGTCGGTGTCGTCACCGGCTTCTTCCATCAGGCGTTCGAGGTCGGGCACGGTGACGTGGCGCTTGCCCGCCAGCACGATCACGCCGTCTTTCTTCAGGGCAGAAATCTGGCGGGATACAGTTTCGAGCGTCAGGCCGAGGTAATCGGCCATCGCCTCTCGTGTCAGCGGCAGTTCGAAGGCGACCGATCCATCCTGTGCCCGGGTGGTCATGTGCAGGGAGGCATCCCGGCGCGCAATGATCGCCAGCAGGGAGGCGATCTTTTCCCGCGCGGTCTTGCGCCCCAGCACCAGCATCCACTCACGCGCGGCATCGAGTTCGTCCAGCGTCATCTCCAGCAGGCGCTGCGCAATATGCGGCGTGCGCAGCATCATCTCCTCGAAGGGAGACTTGCGGAAGCAGCACATCACCAGATCGGTGGTCGCAATCACGTCATAGGCTGCCGTCAGGCGCCCGGGACGGCCGACGAAATCGGACGGCAGCAGCAGGCCAACCATCTGGGTGCGCCCGTCCTCCATCGTCTGTGTCAGTGAGGCGATGCCCGAGACGACCGAACCCACGAAGTCCATTTTGTCGCCTGACCAGATCACCATCTGGCCAGCCTCGAATTTGCGGTAATACTTGATCTCTTCCAGCCGCTCGAGTTCATCCGACTCGCAGCGGGCGCAGACCGCCCGGTGACGGATCGGACACTGGTCGCAATCCTGATGCACAGTCAGGCTTCTTTCGTTCAACATCTGGTCCCTGCACCCCCACGGAATTGATCTGCGTCAAAGTAAGTTGACCTATCCTCACGTAACCCTACGCGCATGAAGATGCGAACACAACTTGCACGACTCGGACTGTTTGACTCCAGGGTGCCGCGCTATACCTCTTATCCGACCGCCCCGCACTTCAGCGAAGCTATTGCTCCTCCGCAGTTTCAGGAATGGATTCAGGCCATTCCTGAAGATGGGGACATATCTCTTTATTTGCATGTTCCCTTTTGTCGCAGGCTGTGCTGGTTTTGCGCCTGCCGTACGCAAGGCACCGCGACAGGCAGCCCTGTACGCGCATACGTTGAAACGCTCGAGGCCGAGCTGAAGCTTTTGCGGGGACATTTGCCACGCGGTGTGCGGCTGAAGCACCTGCATTGGGGCGGAGGCACACCGACGCTACTGGAACCCGAACTGATGAAGCGGCTGATCGCGGCGGTGCGCGAGACGGCGGAATTCGCCGAGGGTGCCGAGTTCTCCGTCGAGATCGACCCGAACGAAATCGATGCGGCGCGGCTCGATGCGCTGGTCGAGGGCGGCATGACCCGCGCCTCCATCGGGGTGCAGGACTTCGATCCCGCAATTCAGGCGGCGATCGGCCGCGAACAGGGCTACGCGCTGACCCGCAGGGTGGTGGACATGATCCGCGATCGTGGCGTGACCAGCCTGAACACCGACATCCTCTTTGGCCTGCCCTACCAGACCCGCGCGCGCATCACCGAGACGGTGCAGAAGCTTCTCAGCTTCGCCCCCGACCGGGTCGCGCTCTATGGTTACGCGCATGTGCCGTGGATGGCGAAGCGGCAGCAGATGATCTCGTCGGACGTGCTGCCCACGCCGGAAGAACGGCTCGATCTGTTCGAAACCGCGCGCAAGCTTTTCCTTTGGGACGGTTACGCCGAGATTGGCATCGACCACTTCGCCGCGCCCTCCGACGGGCTGGCGCTGGCGGCGCGCACGGGTCGCCTGCGCCGCAATTTCCAGGGCTACACCGCCGATGGGGCCGAGGTGCTGATCGGCGTCGGCGCCTCTTCCATCTCGCGCTTTCCGCAGGGCTACGCGCAGAATGCCCCGGGCACATCAGCGCATGTGAAGGCGATTTGCGAGAACCGGTTCTCTACCGCCCGCGGCCACGCCTTCGACGGTGAGGACCTGATGCGCAGCCGCCTGATCGAGGCATTGATGTGCGATTTCCACATCGACGCGGCGGAGATCGAGCGCGACTTCGACGTGCCCAAGATGCGCTTGTTCGAGATGTTTCACGCCGTAGATGCACAGTTCGACAACCTGCTAGAGGTCACCGAGGACGGGCTGTTCATTCCCGAAAGGGCGCGCCCGCTGACCCGCATGGTTGCGCGCAGTTTCGATGCCTACGACCTCGCGAAGGCGGGACATTCCTCAGCCATCTGACGCGAAACCGACGCCCGGGGTGGCTTGCCGTCAGACCACCTCGAAGGCGGCGCGCAACAGAGTCCGCGTATAGTCCGTCCGCGGGTTTTCGAAGATCTGCTCGGCGGTTCCGGTCTCCACCACGTCACCCTGTTTCATCACGATGACCTTGTGGCTCATGGCGCGTACGACCTTCAGGTCGTGGCTGATGAACAGATAGGCGAGGTCGTATTTCCGCTGCAGGTCGCGCAGCAGGTTCACGATCTGCACCTGCACCGTCATGTCGAGCGCCGAGGTCGGCTCGTCCAGCACCACCAACCGGGGCCGCAGGACCATGGCGCGCGCGATGGCGATGCGCTGGCGCTGTCCGCCGGAAAACTCGTGCGGGTAGCGGTGCATCGCGGCAGGATCGAGGCCGACCTCCACCATCACCTCGGCCACCTGTTCGCGGAACGACCCCTGCGCGGGCGAGCCGTGCACATGCAGCCCCTCCGCTATGATCTGCTCGCAGGTCATGCGCGGGGAAAGCGACCCGAACGGGTCCTGAAACACGATCTGCATTTCTGAACGCAGCCGTCGCAGCCGCCGTGTCGACCAGGTTCGTACGTCCTCGCCACGAAAGCGGATGCCGCCTTCGGAGTTGATCAGCCGCATGATCGCCAGCGCCAGCGTCGTCTTGCCCGATCCGCTTTCGCCTACGATCCCCACGGTCTCGCCGGCCCGGACCGACATCGACGCGTCGTTCACCGCCTTCACGTAGCCGTCGGTGCGCTTCATCAAACCCTTCTGGATCGGGAACCAGATCTTCAGATGCTCGGTTGCGGCGATTTCTTCCGCGTCCTCGGCCACTGGATCGGGCTTTCCCGTGCTTTCAGCCGATAAAAGTTTCACCGTATAGGGGTGCTGCGGGTTGTCGAAAATTTCCTTCGTCACGCCCTGTTCGACGATCTCGCCGTCTTTCATCACACAGACCCGGTCGGCGATCTTGCGCACGATATTCAGGTCATGGGTGATGAACAACATCCCCATGCCTTCCTTCTGCTTGATGTCTTCCAGCAGGTCGAGGATCTGGGCCTGAATGGTGACGTCCAGTGCCGTGGTCGGTTCGTCCGCGATCAAGAGTTCCGGCCCGTTCGCCAGCGCCATGGCGATCATCACGCGCTGCCGCTGCCCGCCGGACAGCTGGTGCGGGTAGGACCCGAGCCGTGTTTCCGGGTCGCGGATGCCGACACGGGTCAGCAGTTCGATGATGCGCCGACGCGCCTCCGGACCAGCCACGCCCTGATGCAGCAGGATCGATTCCGCCAGCTGTTTTTCCAGCGTGTGCAGGGGATTGAGCGAGGTCATCGGCTCCTGGAAGATGAACGATATGTCGTTGCCGCGCACCTTCTGGAGGGTGCGGGCGGACGCGCCGATCATCTCCTCTCCGTTGTAGGTAGCCGACCCGCTGACCTCCGCGTTGTCGCCCAGCAGCGACACCGTGGACAGCGCGGAAACCGATTTTCCCGACCCGGATTCGCCCACCAGCGCCAGCGTCTCGCCCCGGTCGATGTGGAAGGATACGCCCCGGACCGCCAGTTGCGTCCTGCCGTCCTGGCGGAAGGCCACCTTCAGGTCGTTCACGTCGAGGATACGGCTCATGCGAAGGTCTTTCTAGGATCGAAGGCATCCCGCACGCCTTCGAAGATGAAGACGAGCAGCGACAGCATCACGGCGAAGACGGAAAAGCCGGTAAAGGCCAGCCACGGCGCCTGTAGGTTCTGCTTGGCCTGCAGGGTCAATTCGCCGAGCGAAGGCGCTGACGAGGGCAGGCCGAAGCCGAGAAAGTCGAGCCCCGCGAGCGTGGAGATCGTCCCCGTCACGAGGAACGGCAGGAAGGTCAGCGTCGCCACCATTGCGTTTGGCAGCACGTGGCGGAACATGATGGTCCGGTCCGAAACCCCCAGCGCCTTGGCCGCGCGCACGTATTCGAGGTTGCGCGCCCGCAGGAATTCCGCCCGGACCACGCCCACAAGCGCGGTCCAGCTGAACAGGATCGTCAGGATCAGCAGCAGCGAGAAGCTGCGCCCGAAGATCGCGAACATGATGATGATGACGTAGAGCGACGGAATCGCGCCCCAGATCTCGATCACCCGCTGAAAGATCAGGTCGAGCCAGCCGCCAAAGTAACCCTGCACCGCGCCCGCAATGACGCCGATAAGGGAGGCCACAACCGTCACCACGAGGGTAAAGACGATCGACAGCCGGAAGCCGTATATGACCCGCGCCAGCACGTCGCGTTTCGTGTCGTCGGTGCCCAGCCAGTTGTCGCCGCGCTTGTCAGGGGGCAGCAGGCCGAAGTGCCGCTCGCCGTCCTCGCCTTCGTAGAAACCGATGACATCCGGGGGCAGGGGAGCCGCGCCGGAGCGGTCCACCGGCGTGTCGAAACTGTAGCGGATCAGCGGCCAGATCAGGCTGCCCTCTTCGAACCCTTCCCCGGCAAAGCCGCCCTCATCAATCTGCCGAATGATGGCTTCGGGTTCGTCGAAACAACTCTCCAGCCCGCCGGAACGGATCAGGCAGGCCACCTCCGGCGCGCGGTAATCGGCCTCCGTTCGGAAATCGCCGCCGAATGCGGTTTCGGGGTAGAAGTTGAACACCGGATAGAACGTCTCGCCTCTGTAGGTGACGAGGATCGGCTTGTCGTTGGCTATGAACTCCGCCACCAGCGACAAACCAAAGAGAATGGCAAAGATCCACAGCGACCACAGCGCGCGTCGGTTGCGCTTGAAGTTGGCCCAGCGACGCTTGTTCAGGGGCGAGAGGGTGAAGAATCCGCGCTTTTCTTCGGGGAGGGTGTAGGTCATCTCACCCCTCCCGCTTGTCGAAATCGATGCGGGGATCGACGAAGACGTACATCAGGTCCGACAGGATCGCGATGGCCATGCCGATCAGGGACGACAGGAACAGTGTCCCGAAGATCACCGGGTAGTCGCGCTGCACCGCCGCCTCGAACCCCAGCCGCCCCAGCCCGTCAAGGGAGAAGATCGTCTCGATGATGATAGAGCCGCCGAAGAAGACGCCGATGAACACGCCCGGCAGGCCCGCGATGACGATCAGCATGGCGTTGCGGAAGACGTGGCCGTACAGCACGCGCTTCTCCGACAGTCCCTTGGCACGAGCGGTCATCACGTACTGCTTCTTGATCTCGTCGAGGAAGGAGTTCTTGGTCAGCAGCGTCAGCGTGGCAAAGGCGGATATGGTCGAGGCCGTCACCGGCAGCGCGATGTGCCAGAAGTAGTCCGCCACCTTGCCCAGCAGGCTCAGGTTTTCCCAGTTGTCCGAGGTCAGCCCCCTGAGCGGAAAGATCTGCCAGTAGGACCCGCCCGCGAACAGCACCAGAAGCAGGATCGCGAAGAGGAAGCCGGGGATCGCATAGGCCACGATGATCACGCCCGACGTCCATGTGTCAAAGGACGATCCGTCCCGCACCGCCTTGCGGATACCCAGCGGGATCGACACCACGTAGGCGATCAGCGTTGACCACAGCCCCAGCGTGATCGATACCGGCATCTTCTCCAGCACCAGGTCGATCACCGATATGGACCGAAAGTAGCTCTCTCCGAAATCCAGCCGCATGTAGTTCCACATCATGTTCAGGAACCGTTCCAGCGGCGGCTTGTCGAAGCCGAACTCCTTTTCGAGTTCCTCGATGAACTCCTTCGGCAGGCCCCGCGCGCCAACATAGTCCGAGTCCGAGCCAAAGGTCTCCTCGCCCACGTCCTGACTGCCCCCCGCAAAGCCGGAGGTCACGTCGCCCTCGCCCTGCATCTTGGCAAGCACCTGTTCGACGGGGCCGCCGGGCACGAATTGCACCAGCACGAAGTTGAAGATCATGATCCCCAGAAGCGTGGGGATGATAAGAAGGAAACGTCTGAAGATATAGGCGGCCATGGTCGCTCAGTTCACCTGATTCTTGTTTATGCCGGGGTCGTCGTGGCTGCGGGAAAGCGGCATCATTTCACGACGCCGCGCTCCTTCAGGTCTGCGTGTTTCTCTGCGTTGAACCACCAGAAGTCCAGCACGCCCAACGCATATTTCGGCAGCGGGTCGGGGCGTTCGAACATATCGTAGGCGGCCACCCAGTAGGCGGGGACAAAGCCTTCGGCCACCTGGATCCGCTCCCATCGCAGCGCGCGGTCCAGCGCGGTCAGCGCCGTCACCTCGTCCTCGCGCGTCGTGGTCATCAGCGCCGCCTCCACGATGGCATCCACCATCGGGCTCTGCAGCGCGGCGGGATTATAGGAGGACACCACGGCCGTCTCCGATCCGAAAAGCTGTTTCAGTCCCGTTCCGGCGGTGGCAAAGGTCAGGATGCGCGTGTGGATCAGGTCATAATCCTTGTCGAGGAACCGCTGCTGGCCCTGCGCGCTGTCCACCTTCGTCGCATCGACTGCGATGCCCCAGTCGGTCAGCGTGCGCACGTAGGTCTCGATAGAGCTGAGCCGCACGTCGTCCCAGGTGGAAATCACGAGGAAATCGAGCGTCATCTGCTGACCTTCCGCGTTCATCAGCTTGCCTTCGGCGTTCAGCGTCCAGCCCTCGGCCTCTAGCAGTGCCAGGCCCTTGCGCTTGTTGCGACGGTCGATGGGGGTGCGCGGGTCGGAGGTGTGCGGCATCACCGCCTCCTCCGTCAGCATCTCAGGCGGCACCACGTCGCCCAGCGACTTCAGCAATTCCAGCTCCGCGCCTTCGGGGACACCCGTCGCCGCCCAGTCCTGCCCCTGCACAAAGGACGTGCGCTGCTCTGTCAGGCTGTACTGCAGCGACTCCCGAACCCACTCGTAGTTGAACGCAAGGCTCAGCGCGTGGCGGATGTTGCGGTTGTCCAGCGGCCTGCGTGTGGTGTTGAATATGATGCCGGTGTTGTTCGGCGCGGTCTCGTCGGGGATCTCTTCCTTCACCACGTCGCCACGCTCCAGCGCCGGGAAATCGTAGCCCGTCGCCCAGCGCTTGGTCGATCCTTCCTGCCGAAAGGTGGTGATGCCCGCCTTGAAGGCCTCGAATTCCGCCGTGTCGTCGGCGAAATACTCGAA
Organism: Sagittula salina; assembly: GCF_017813235.1. Lineage (GTDB taxonomy): Bacteria > Pseudomonadota > Alphaproteobacteria > Rhodobacterales > Rhodobacteraceae > Sagittula > Sagittula salina. The sequence continues at coordinate 583,521 of NZ_JAGISH010000001.1, read as the reverse complement.
CCGCACGCGGTCGAAGTTGAACCGCCCCCGGTTCGCCGGATGGTTCCAGCCCCAGTAATTCTGGTCGCGTTCGTAGACAACGAAGCGGTTGAATTCGTAATCCGCCACCTGGTAGGGGCCGGACGCCATGGGCGATTGCACCGAAGGCTCGTCCAGCCGCTCGCCCGTCTCCTTGTACCAGTCCTCCGAAAAGATCGGCGTGCCGCCCACCTGATCGATCAGCGACCGGCGCGAAATGCCGTCCGCGAAGATGAACTTGCAGGTCAGGTCGTCGATCACTTCCGCGCCGACCACACGTTCCGCGACAGAGCGCGCGTAGGACCGGATGCCCTGCTCCAGGAACAGGTTATGCGTAAAGATCACGTCCCGCGCCGTCAGCGGCTGGCCATTGCGGAATGTCACGTCGTCCCGCAGATGGAAGACGACCCAGGACTGATCCTCCGGGTACTCCACCTCGCGGGCGATCAGGCAATAGGCGTCGGTCAGCGTGTCGGCGGGCAGACCGCCACCCCAGGGCATCTCTCCGAACAGCGATTCCGCCACGACCGAGGACGAGGTTTCCGGATTGCCGCGCCAGGCCCAGCGGTTGAACCCGTCAAAGGTGCCGCGCGCGCCCAGCACGATCTCGCCGCCGCGCGGCGCGTCGGGGTTTACATAGTCCCAGTGCTCGAAACCTGCCGGGTAGTGCAGATCGCCGTAGAAGGAATAACCATGCGCCTTGATCAGGTTGGCCGAAGCCTCGCCCATCGGTGCCGAGGCGTGGCTGTCGGCCCAGCCGGTGCGCGGCAGGAGCGGCGCTGTGGCTGAGGCCCCCAGCAGCCCGAGGGCGTGGCGGCGGTTCATCTGGAACGGCGTGGATCTGGTCATTCCCGGTCTCCCCTCTGGCCGCGCGTGGCAACGCGTGATGCGTCCATGTCTCGGCAATTATGGTTAATTTTAAGCTAAGTTGACTGCATGACCACATTCAAGCCGAGAATAAAGGGGGGGCTTCGGCTTGACGGCTTTGTGACGCCCGCGGGGCGGCGATCTGCCGGGGCGGCTGCGCCGTCCGGTGCGGTCGTCGAGGGATGTAAGGGGGGCTCTGGCCGGGAACTCGGGATTCGGACAGGTCCGGGGCAGGGGGCCGGACCTGTGGCGCACGGACTTGGTGGAGGGGAATTGGGTGGGCCGGATTCCGAAAGACAAGGAGCGTTGGCGAAGGTCCGCAAGGGCAGGTCACCGAACGCGCCTGAATTCGCAGCAGCCTGAACAAGGCGGCCTGTGTCAGAGCGACCGGAATTAAAAGACCGGAATCAGAAGGGCCGCGACCCTTTCGGATGCGGCCCTGTTCCTGCGCTCGGTCGAAACGATCAGCTGATGGTTTCGAGGTAGGCGATCAGGTTGACACGATCCTCCGCCTTGGGCAGGCCCTTGAAACTCATGGTGGTGCCCGGCGCGGTGCCCTTGGGGTTTTCGATGAAGTGGAAGAGGTTCTCCGGCGTCCAGTTATCGCCCACCTGCTGCAGTGCGCCCGAGTAGTTGAAGCCGTCGACCGCACCGATCCCGCGGTTCACCACGCCGTCAAGATGCGGGCCGGTGGCGTTCGATCCGTCGATCTTGTGGCAGGCCTTGCACTTGCCAAAGACCTTCTCGCCCTTGCCCGCATCTGCGGAGGCCATCAGCGTGGCGAAGTCAACTTCGGGCTCGGCCTCGGCGGGTTCGTCGCTGCCTGCCTCGATGACATAGGCTGCGGCATGTTCCTCGCCATGGGCGCCGGCGCCGCCGTGGTACACGGTCTCTGCCGCCCATTTGCCCAGCAGGTAGATCAGCAGGGCGCCGCAGACGCCGCCCACAACCTTGGTCATTGTCATCGTGTCAAACATGAGATGCCCTGTTCGTCTAAGATGTGTCCGTCGCGCGGGTATCTACGGCTTCCCTTTGCCGGTGGCAAGCGATAGAAGCCGCGACCAATCGCCCTTGCGGGCGGGGAATGCCGGTAATTTGCCACGCGTCGCACGGCTTTGGCCGTTCGACGCGCCTCGGGAGGACCCTCATGACACACCGCATCGCCTTTCAGGGGGAACTTGGCGCCTATTCCCATCAGGCCTGTGTCGACGCGCGGCCGGGGGCGGAGGTGCTGCCATGCCAGACCTTCGAGGATGTCATCGATGCGGTTCGGCAGGGGCGTGCCGACCTTGCCATGCTGCCGGTGGAAAACACTACCTACGGGCGCGTCGCCGACATCCACCGCTTGCTGCCGGAATCCGGGCTGAAGATCGTCGACGAGGCCTTCGTCCGTGTGCATATCTCGCTGATGGCACTGCCCGGCGTGGTGATCGAGGATCTGGAGGTCGTGCGCGCCCACCCGGTGCTGATCCCGCAGGCGGCGAGCTTCCTGAAGAAATATGGCATCCGCGGCGAATCCTGGGCCGACAGCGCGGGGGCAGCGGCAGAAATCGCCCGCGATGGGCTGAAGACCGTTGGCGCGCTGGCCTCCGACCTTGCCGCCGAAATCAACGGGTTGCAGATCCTCGCGCGCCACATCGAGGACCACGCCCACAACACCACCCGTTTCCTGCTGATGTCGCCTGAGGCGGACAATACCCGCCGGGGCGAGCATGGCATGATGACCACCTTCGTTTTTCAGGTGCGCAACATTCCCGCGGCGCTTTACAAGGCGATGGGCGGCTTTGCCACCAACGGCGTCAACATGACCAAGCTGGAAAGCTACATGGTCGGCGGTTCCTTTACCGCGACGCAATTCTACGCCGATATCGAGGGCCACCCCGAGGATCCGGCCGTTGCCCGCGCGCTGGAGGAACTGGCCTATTTCACCTCAATGCTGGAGATCCTCGGCGTCTACCCGCGGGACGCGGGCCGGGACTGAGCGGTTTGGGCCGGGCGGTTTCGCCTCGCGTGGCGAGGCGATCGGCGCGCGACCTTCGGCCGCGCGGTGGGGGCGCTGCCCCCAGACCCCCGCGGTATTTCCGAACCAAAGAAGCAGGTGCGGCGCCCGGTCCCCTAGGAAGGACTAGATCAGCAAGCCTGCCGCGCCCTCGTGGCGGAGCAGGAAGACCTTCGTCTCCACGCCGCCTGCGGAAAAGCCACCGAGGCCCCGGCTGCCCAGAACCCGGTGGCAAGGCACGATGAGGGGCAGCGGGTTGCCGCCGCAGCCGCGTCCCGCTGCCCGCGCCGAGACCCCCAGGGCGTGTGCCATTTGGACGTAAGTTGCCGTTTCGCCGAGGGGAATTTCCGCCATCCAGTCGCATGCGGCGCGCTGGAAGGGGCTGGCTCCGACTTCGAGCGGCAGGTCGAAGCGCGTCAGCCTGCCAGCATACCACGCCTGTACCTGGCGGGCGGCCTCGTCGAGCAGGGGCGTGCGCTCCATCCCGCCCATGCGCCAGCCGCAGGCAATGAGCCTGCCGCCGTCCTCTTCCAGTAAAAAGGGTCCATTCCGCGTGTCGAGGGTGAAGCTGGGCATGATGGTTCGTTCCCTGGAAGATACCTGCGGCTCCGCGTTGGTTCGTGGCTGTGACCTTTGGGAGCGACACTGCCATGTCGCCCGCCGGGGCGCAAAGCGCGGCGTGGGGCGCCCTTGGCGCTTTCCCCCGCCTGCGCCAGCCGCTAGGAGGGGGGCGAGACGAGAGGGGACGCGCGATGAACGACACACAGGAACTGGCCCGCATCGGGGCCACCGCACCGCGACGGGTGATCGGCGTGGGCGCGATGGCGCTTCTGGGGGGGCTGCTGCTGTACCTTGCCGTGGCCGAACCGCCGCAGGCCATGTTCTGGCAGGTCTTCCTGATCGCACTTGGCGGTTTTGCCCTGTGGTTCGCCATGCGCATGTGGGAGGCCACCGGCCACACGCTCATCCTGACGGAGGACGCGCTGACCGACAGCGACGGCACGCTGGTCGCCCGCCTCGACAATATCGAAAAGGTCGACCGCTCGACTTTTGCGATGAAGCCTTCGAACGGTTTCCTTATCCTGCTCGGGACCCCCGACGGCGCTGCCTGGCGTCCGGGCCTGTGGTGGCGCATGGGGCGGCGTATCGCCATCGGCGGCGTCACCTCCGGCGCGGTGACAAAGCCCGTGGCGGACGTGATCGCGGCCCTGCTGGTGCAGCAGGGCGACGAAGACTGAGGATCAGCTGTTCAGGTTGCCCCGCACGTAAGGGATCTGCGGTGCATAGCGCGGGCTGGTAAAGCTGTAGGTCCGGATGTCGAAGGCGCCGATGCCAACATCGAAGGCCGGTTCCCAGTCTTCCCAGGTTTCCACGATCAGAAGCTGTTCGTTGTCCATGCCAGCGGGCAGCATAGTGCGGTAGGTCGCCATGTCGGCGTCACTCAGGTTGTTGGACCGGCCGCGCAGAGTCGACCCGCGCTGGCGGGACCAGACCACCGACCAGGAGTCTTTGTCGGCGTCGTACTGCACCACGGCGATGCGCATATCCGTCAGGGCATCATCGGATTTTGTCAGGGTCGTCAGCAAGTCGAATGCGCCATCGACATAGGCGCCGTTGATGCCGTTCGTCTCGCGCGAGATCATGTCGGCAATCACATAGTTGGCCTTCTGGTTGACGCTTTGCTGGTGGAAGGCGTCGAAATAGACCCAGCCCACGCCGAACAGCCACAGCAGGATGGGCATCACGATAATCGATTCCACGTTTACGTAGCCTTCGGTGTCGCGGCTGAACCGGGACAGGGCGGCCTTTAGGCGCTTTTTCATCATCTGATCCTTCCTCAGCTCGGTTCGTTCACGAAGGCGGTGGTGGCGGTGAGGGCAAAATACCCTTCACCGTCTTTCGGCAGGCTCGCGTTGAGCCCGCCTGTGGGGGAAATCGGTTTGAACTTGTAGCAGGCGCGCAGGAATACGACCTGACCGCCTCGGCCGTAGGTGAAGTGGCGCTGCGGCGACACTGGCTGCACCATGTCGCGGCAGTCGATGGTCATCGGCGGCTCGGACCAGGCCAGGATGTCGACGGGGATCATTTCAAGCTGGAGCGTGTCGTTGCAATCCGGCAGGAACTTCGCCTTTTCGCAGATCTCGGCCTTGAATGAATCGTGGGTGGCGGGGCCGTTCCCCAGCTTGACCTCGCGCATGGTCTGGTCGAGCGCCCGTTCGAGCAGGACCTGACGGACGGTGATCACCCCCAGCTCCATCGCGGAGACGATCAACATGATGAAGATCGGCATCCAGAGGGCGACAGCCGGGACCATGGAGCCGTTTTCAGCGGTCCGGAAACGGCGCAGCTTGGAGAGAATGGCACGGGTCATTGTCTTGGCCTTTGGTCAGTGTTTCCTGATCCCGCGCAGGCATGCACAGGGCGGTTCCGTGGTCTTTCGGGGCCCGCGGCCGGGGCCGCTCCGGGCGCCGCGCGGGTCTTTGGAAGGAGTCTTCAGATCATTCCGTCAGGCGCAGTTCCACGAGCATGTCCGAGATCGAGGAGAATGCGTCGATCAGCTGGCCGCCCGTAACGTCATAGAAATGTGCCGGCGAGGAGGCGCAGCTGCCCATGGCGCGGCGGCCGCGTTCGGGGGCCTCCACGCCGATGGAGTAGACCACCATGCCTTTCTGCTTGGCGGCTTCGCAGATCCGGTCCAGACGGTTGTCCGCCGTGCGGCCATCCACCTTCACCTCCCAGGCGTAGTAGGCGTCGCGGTACTGCTGGTAGGAAGCCTTGCCATCGATGAAGGCCTGCCAGATCCAGCGGTTGGCATATTCGCTGACCTTCACGGTGCTGAAGAGCTCCATCCAGTTCAGCTGCACCGGCGCATAGTTGGTACAGTCCAGGTTGCCATCGGAGGTACCCGCCAATTCGGAATAGTCGATGGAAGTTATGGTTTCCAGCAGCGTGCTCTGGCCGGAGTTGCCACCCGCGCTCTGGTAGGTGGAGCACTTGAGCTTCCTTCGCGAACGCCCCGAGTCCGACTCGATGGTCGCCACGCCGTCCACCAATGGGGCGGCCCCGTCCATCACCCAGGAATAGGGTCCGTTGTTGTAGCGCGGCGTCCGGCCCGAGGCATGCGGCCAGTAGAACACATCGCGATGGTCGCCGGGATTGTCGATGACCCGGATCGACCAGCGGTCGTCGCCGGTACCCGGGGTGCCGTGATCGTCAACCCAGACGTTGGACATGTTGTCCGGGTTCTTCATGTAGTCCTTCAGGTCGCGTTGTTCGGTGTTCTCGCCATCTGTCATGACGACGACGAACTTCTGCGTCGTGCTCTCGTAGGCGGCGGGGCGGTACTGCGCGGCCTCGGGCGACAGGCCCGCGTCGGCGAGATCGGCGATCACCTCCTTGGCCGTGGGGTCAAGCAGCGCGACGCCCCACTTCATCCCGAGGTCGATCGCGGTATTGCCCTGCGCCACCAGCCCGTCGATGAAACCGTTGATCATCGCCTTGTCGGCGCTGTGCGCGATGATGTTGCCGGTGGTCCCGGTGGAGCACCACGGCTGATCGACAAAGATGTCGCGGCCCGATGACGGGTCGAACGGAGCGATCTGCCCCATCGGCGTATCCGGATCCAGCTCGGTCGTGTCGAACTGCGCATCGGTGAACGTCGCGCAGGTGGAAAAGTTGTGGTTCATCTCGATGGCATAACGCGCAGCCAGCTCCGGCCCGAGGTTCACCGTCGCGTTGTAGGGGATGATGGAAATAGTCACGCGGCTGTCGTTGCCGCCTTCGCCCAGAACAGTGTCGACAAAAGTCTTCGCCGCCGACTTCAGCTGTGCGAGCTTCCGTCCCGACATGGACCCGGAGATATCCAGCACAAGGCTGATTTCCGTCGGTGCCACGGAGTTTTCCGCCGTAGCTCTGCCGGTGACTTCCAGCGCGTCGATCCCCAGCAGCGACAGGAAGGTGGAGTCGACCTCGCTCTTGCCCTCAGCGGTCACACGGCGGCTGCCCTGGCTCGCATCGGGATCCACGCTGTCCAGCATCTCCTCCATGTCCATGGCGCGGAAGTAGTCGCGCACCACAAGCTCCTCGTCGCGGGTGTTGTTCATGTTCGCCGCCGCCAGAACTGCACGGTCCAGCGTGTGCTGCACCTTGTTGCGGCGCAATTCGGCATGCATCATGTCGATGCCGATCCCGGCAAAGATCATCATGATCAGCGAACCGGTCAGCGCGATGTAGGACATCGCACCGGCCTGATCGTTCCAGAAGCGACCCAGCCACCCGCCAGTGGCGGAGCGGCGCGCGGGCATATCCTTGTGAGCGGTCAGGTCCCGGTCGGCCGGGAAGGCTTTGGGTATCTTGCGCAGCATCATCAGGGCACCTTGCGGTTCGGGGCCAGTCGCAAACAAATAAGCGACCCGACCTTTCGGATGACCCTTTTTGACCGGTCAAGATGGCTGAATTTGGGCAGTTTGACTCACAATTTTGTAAGACTTTAACTGAATTTCGGGCAAAGTCCCGATATATCGGCTGCTTTGTTTCCCGGGTCGGGAAAATACCCGTCACCGTGTCCCGAAAAATGGTTGACTGTACGACTCGGAGCCAGATGCTGCCTTGGCCCGTTCGTTTCGTAATGTCACAAACAGGTATAAAGGGAATTTGGGTATGTTCCCACCACCTCATAAGTATAGTCTGTGCGAGCAGGCGAAGAGGAGCCACCGGAATGACTGCGCCGCAGCCCACATTTCGCGACAGTGTCGACCTGATGTACAACCGCGCCGTGGCGCTGATGGATCTTGAGCCGGGGCTGGAGGAAAAGATCCGCGTCTGCAACGCCACCTATACGGTGCGCTTCGGTGTTCGCCTGCGGGGGCGGATCATGACCTTTACGGGATACCGCTCGGTGCATTCCGAACATCTGGAGCCGGTGAAGGGCGGTGTCCGCTTCGCCTCGACCGTGGATCAGGACGAGGTCGAGGCGCTTGCTGCGCTCATGACCTACAAATGCGCTCTGGTGGAGGTGCCTTTTGGCGGTTCGAAGGGCGGCCTCTGCATCGACCCCCGGCAATATGACGAACACGAACTGGAACAGATCACCCGCCGTTTCGCCTATGAACTCATTCGCCGCGACCTGATTTCGCCCGCGCTGAACGTGCCCGCGCCCGACATGGGCACTTCGGAACGGGAAATGGCGTGGATCGCCGACCAATACGCCCGGATGCACCCGACCGACATCAATGCCCGCGCCTGCGTCACCGGCAAGCCGCAGACCTTCGGTGGCATTCAGGGCAGAGTGGAGGCCACGGGACGCGGCGTGCAATACGCCCTGCGCGAATTCTTCCGCCACGCGGAAGACGCGCAAAGGGCCGGGCTCTCGGGCGATCTGGAGGGCAAGACAGTCGTGGTCCAGGGGCTCGGCAATGTGGGCTATCACGCGGCCAAATTCCTCAGCCAGGAGGACGGCGCAAGAATCATTGGTATCGTGGAACACGACGGCGCGCTCTTCGATCCCGAGGGCCTGAACGTTGAGGCCGTGCACGACTGGCTGACAAAGCATGGCGGCGTCACCGGCTACCACGAGGCCAATACCGTGGCGGAGGGCGCAAAGGTGCTGGAGGAAGCCTGCGACATCCTCATTCCCGCCGCGACCGAGGGAGTCATTACAGTGGACAACGCGGAGCGGATCAACGCCCGCCTCATCATCGAGGCCGCCAACGGCCCCGTCACCGCCGGGGCGGACGACATCCTGCGCCGCCGCGGTGTTCTGGTCATTCCCGATCTTTTCGCCAACGCGGGCGGGGTAAGCGTTTCCTACTTCGAATGGGTAAAGAACCTGTCGCACATCCGTTTTGGCCGGATGGAGCGGCGGCAGGAGGAAGCGCGGCACAGGCTGGTGGTGAAGGAGCTGGAGCGGCTCGACCGCGCCATGGGGGCGGCGTGGTCGCTGCAACCGGATTTTCGTGACCGCTACCTGCGCGGGGCGGACGAACTGGAACTGGTGCGCTCCGGTCTCGATGACACCATGCGCGCCGCCTATCAAACCATGCGCGAACTCTGGCAGGGGCGGGAGGAGGTCACCGACCTGCGCACCGCCGCCTACATGGTGGCCATTGCCCGTATAGCGCGGACCTACACCGCAAAGGGCATCTGACCGCCCCGGCCCGCTCTGCCGGGTCAAGCCGGATCGCGGCGGGGCTGAATGGGCCACGCGAACGGGTGGCCGACTTTCGCCAGAAGATCTCTTCAGCCCTGTTCACAAGGCCCGCGCCGACGCGCAGCCACGGTTCCGACCCGGCACCCTCGCGAAAGGGCCGAGCAGCCCCCTTGGTAGAAGGTGAAAAAGAGGCGCCGGTATACAGAGCGCACGGCAGACGCCGCCGATTGGCCCCAGAACCGGCACCCGAGGACCGACCGCCTGTCCCGCCCCGGACATGTGGTGCCACCCCACAGAAACCAATCGCGCCCAAACTTCCCAACACGATGCGGCCGCCCGCATGTGACGACGATGGCCCGGGAGGCCGCGACCACGGCTCATAGGGTCCGCAGCGAGTACGAGACCCTGGAGGACGAATAGCGGTGCCACAGTTCCCGGGGAGCACGACGGCCGAAGTAGAAGATTCCGGCCATCACAAATGAAAACGGAACAGAAGTCGGGGTGATCGTGGTCTTCGCCTCTGCAAGATCAAGTCAAAGCTGAGGTTTTCCAATAGCTTAGCGAAGCAAATGGTGCCCGGGGGCGGAATCGAACCACCGACACGAGGATTTTCAATCCACTGCTCTACCCCTGAGCTACCCGGGCACTGGGTGAAGGGCGCTGCCCCTCGGGTGGTGGCGGAATAGCTGAGCCACAAACCGGTGTCCAGAGCTAAATTCAGCTTTTTTATCCCGCCTGCAAAGCCTTTCGCGGGCGGCCGCGAAGGGCTATCAGGGGGCCATGACACTCACCCCGAAAACGCTCTCCGAGATATTCGATCACGGCTTTGACACGGTCATCGACGTGCGGAGCCCCGCGGAATTCGCCGAGGATCATGTGCCCGGCGCGATTAACCTGCCGGTCCTCGATAACGAGGAGCGGGCCCACGTGGGGACGATCTACAAGCAGGAAAGCCCCTTCAAGGCGCGCAAGCTGGGAGCCGCGCTGGTCTTCGAGAACGCCGCAAGGCACGTATCGGGGCCGCTGGCGGAGCATGACGGGGCGTGGCGTCCGCTGGTCTATTGCTGGCGCGGCGGGCAGCGGTCGGGGACTTTTGCTTGGATGCTGAAGGAGATCGGCTGGCGATCAGACGTGGTGCAGGGCGGGTATCGGACCTTCCGGCGGTTGGTGAAAGACTATCTCTATGACCGGCTCCTGCCTTTTGCCATGGTGCAACTGGGTGGCTACACCGGTACCGCCAAGACCGCGCTTCTGCCACTGATCGCGGCGCGCGGCGTGCAGGTGCTGGACCTCGAGGCGCTGGCCCATCACCGCGGCTCGTTGTTGGGGGGCATGCCAGGAGGGCAGCCGGCGCAGAAGGCGTTCGAAACCCGATTGGCGCAGGCGCTGCATACGTTCGACCCCGGGCGGCCTGTACTGGTGGAGGCCGAGAGTTCAAAGATCGGCGAACTGAACCTCCCCCCCTCAGTCTGGGAGGCTATGAAGGCGGCGCCGTGGCTGGAACTGGAGGTGCCACTAGGCGCGCGCGCGCGATACCTGGCGGCGGCCTATGCCGACATCCTAGCCGATCCGGAGGCGCTTGCGGCGAAGCTGAAACCGCTGCGCTTCCATCGCGGTCATGACTTGGTGGATGAATGGTGCCGCCTGAGCGCGGCCGGGGAGACGGAGGCGCTTTGCCGCACCTTGGCTGCTGATCACTACGATCCGGCTTATCGGAAGGCGATGCAGGCGATTGCGCCGACGATTCTGGAACGGTTCGAGACCCCCACGTTGGACGATGCCGCGCTGGAGGCGCTCGCCAACCGCATCGCCGCGCGCCTGGAGCGGGTTCAGACCACGCGCAAGTAGCCCGGCTGGCCGGTGACCTCGCCGATTTCCGCGGCGGGATAGCCCGCGTCAATCAGCCGTTGCAACGTGTCCCCCGGCGGCACAGCTGCCAGAAGGCCCCCCGCGGTCTGCGGATCGAACAGCAGATCGTGGCGCGCGTCCTGGGGGAGTTCCGGCATGACCAATCGGTTTTCGCCATGCAGGGAGGCGCGTAGTCCGCTCTCTGCCAGCGCATGCGCGCCCGTCATCACTGGTACCGCATCGAGCCAGAGTTCCGCCCCGCTGCCGGAGTTCATGCAAATGTTGTGCAGATGTCCGAGCAACCCGAAGCCGGTCACATCCGTCATGGCATGGGCGCCCGAGAGGATTTCCGATGCCCGGCGCTGTGAGACCGTCATCAGCCTCAAGGCCTGCGCGACCCAAGCGCCCTGCGCCTGACCCATCATCTCCGCCGCCATGATGAGGCCGGACCCGATGGGTTTTGTCAGGATCAGCCGGTCGCCCGGGCGCGCGCCCTTCAGCGTGATTGGCGCGCGGTCGCAACGGCCCAGCACGGTAAAGCCGATGGTCGTTTCCGCCCCCTGCGAGGAATGGCCACCGACGATCTCCGCCCCGGCATCTTCCATGACGGCGCGGCCGGCCTCCATGATCTCCCGCAGGATGCGGGTCGCGATCCGCCCGGAGGCCTGTCGGATCACGAGGTTCGCCGTCGCTGCCTTAGGGCGACCGCCCATGGCCCAGATATCGCCGAGCGCGTGATGCGCAGCGATCTCCGTCATGGCGATGGGGTCCAGCAGGCTTTCGCGCAGGTGGTCGGTGCTCAACACCAGCTGCGCGCCGTCGATGCTCACCACCGCCGCGTCGTCGCCCGGCATCGCGTCACCCGATCCGGCTTGCAGCGCGGCAATCAGCGCGGGTTGCCCTACCTTGGCGCCGCAGCCGCCACAGAGTGGCTTGCCCCGCAACAGATCGTCGAGTCCTTCGGCGTGCTCTTTCGGGGCTGCCGGACGCTCCATTGCGGGCAGGTCACTGAACTTCTTCATGAAGGTCTGGTCGATACGGTCCTTGCAACGCCACACCCAGCCGCCGGAGAAAGACCATCCAAAGCGGTCGCCAAGCGCGGCTTTCTCGCCCAGTGATATCAACTTCAGGTAATTCGACTGCGGCACATAACGGCGCCGCGGCGACCGCCCCGCTAGGCTGGCGCGCAGGTTGTCATACAGCACGGGGGCTTGCCGGACCGCGTAGACCCCGGCCTTGGGGCGGGGGGTCGAAACCATATGCGCACAGTCGCCGACGGCAAAGATGCCGGGGGTGGAGGTCTCCAGCGTGGGGCCGACCTCGACAAACCCCTCGTGCAGGGCCAAATCGCTGTTCTGCAGCCAGTCCTGGGGGCGCGCACCCGTCGCGCCACAGACAAAACGGGCCGGGATCGCGCCCTTGTCCGTGTGCAATCCCTCGGCAGTGACCTCGGTTACGTTGGTGTGTTCGTGAAGCGTGACGCGCTGCGTTTCCAGAGCGGACCTGAGGCGTTGGGCCGCGCGCTCCGGAAGTGCGGCCAACACTCTCCCGCTTTCTACAATGTGCACCTGGGCCGGACGACCGCGCGCCCGCATCGCGTGAGCGAAGGCCATGGCAATCTCCGCACCGGCGACGCCGCCGCCAATCACCGCCACCTGTGCCGGGCCGGTCTGATCGAGATAAGCGCGCCAAGCAGAAGCAAAGCGCCCGAGCGGTTTCGCCGGAACCGCGTATTGGGCAAAACCGGGCAACTGTGGCATCTCGCTGGTGATGCCGATGTCGATGGAGGCGGTATCGAAATCGATCCGCCGCCCCGAAGCCAGCGTGACGGCGCGTGCAATCGGGTCGAGCCCGGTGGCCCGGTCGATCAGCAAGCGTGCCCCGGCAAAGCGCGCCAGCCGTACGAGATCGATGTCCAGCGCATCGCGGCTGTAATGCCCGGCAAGGTGGCCGGGCAACATCCCGGAATAGGGCGCGGTTGGCTCGGGGTTGATGACCGTCACGCGGGTGCCCGGCAGGGGTGTCATGCCCCAGCGTTTCAACACGATCGCATGGGTATGACCACCGCCGATAAGCAAGAGGTCCCGCGTGAATGGCCAATCCTGTCGCATGCGCTGTCGCCCCCCTCAAAGCCGGACCCGACGCGGGTCCGTCCTTAGGTGGTGTCGGTTTGCTGGTGCGGGTGCAAGACCGCATTTCCGCGCAATCGCCCACCGGACGGTTGGCACATTCAGAACAATACGATGCCCTCGGCCTTTGCCGGACGCGGTGGCAGCGCGGGCTTCTCCACCGGCACCGGTTCCGCCTCGCCGGTCACCAGAAGCTGCCTCACTCGGCCTGACGTGGGCCAGAAGCGGATGCGACGGGCTGAATTCCCGCCCGTGCTCTCGGCTACGCATGGAATCTCTTCGTCCGCGAGGAAGGCTTTCGCGAAGGCGGCGTTGGATGCGCCGATGTCGCGCAGGTTTCCCATCATGCTGGCACCGCCAAACATCTTTGCCTGTATGCGGCTGCGGTCTGCTCCCTGCTTCAACATGCCGTTGATCAGTAGTTCCATGGCGTACGCGCCGTAGCGCACGTTCTCACCTTCCGCGCCTTCGCGCGATGGCAGCAGGAAATGATTCATCCCCCCGATCCCCCGCGTGGCGTCGAAGAGGCACACCGCGATGCAGGAACCCAGTACGGTAGTGAGCACCGCAGAGGGATCCTCCGAGATCATGTAGTCGCCCTGTATGACGTTGATAAGGTGTTCATGCGGTGCATTCATCTCGGGATCTCCATGGTGCCCCGGACCGGGGTGGAAGCAGCCTGCAGCAACGCAGGACCAATCCGGTCAAGAGGCAGAACTTCCATCGCGGCTCCCAGCTCTGCCGCGGCGCGAGGCATTCCGTAGACGACGCAGCTCTCTTCGTCCTGGCTGAATGTCCGGGCGCCCGCGTCGCGCAGGGTCTTCAGGCCGTCGGCGCCGTCGCGGCCCATGCCCGTCAACAGGGCAGCGACGACGCGTCGGGCCACAGGTACACAGGACTGGAACAGCCGGTCGACCGAGGGAACATGGCCGGCGATGGCCTCCGTCCCCTGCAGGCCACATTCGCGTCCCTGACCGTCTAGCATGACGAGATGGCGCCGCGTGCCCGCGCCGACGGTGACAACGCCGGGACGCAACGGTTTTCCGTCCGTGGCCAGTTCGACTCGTGGCGGACACTGGCGGTCCAGAAGGGCCGCGAGGCTGGCGCCAAACCCCGATCCGGTATGCTGCACGACAAGAGTGGGCGCGCAATTGACCGGGAAGTGTCCTAGAATATTTAGCAAAGCATCGACGCCGCCAGTGCTGGCGCCAATCAGAATGATGGCGCCGCCGTAGGCAGGGCCCGTACCACCGGGCCGATGGGTCAATACGGTCTGATTGGCTTCGGGTCGGTGGTGTCGGAGCGTCACCTGTTCGCCGATTTGCAGGTCTGCCGCAGGCACGCGCTGGGAAGGAGGCCGAGAATGAGGCCGAAACGTCAGCGCGCGTAGTTGCCTCAGAAGCGTCTCCTCCGGTGCATCGGACGCGATGGTGAAAAGGTCGGCGCTACCCGGGGGGCGCGGTGATCGCGCGGGTATCCCGACGGCGCGTGTTGGATCGCGGCCGGCCGTGACCACCATCCAGCGCACGTCGAGGCTGGAAAACAGAGCGCGCATCACCTCGAATTCAGGCATCTCGGCCAGCGTGTCTGCGATTAATACGGCACGGGGAAGGCTGGCCTCCACCTCATTGTAGGTATTCATCAGGTCATGCGCACATGCGGTGACCCGAAAATCCGGCTGTTCGGTGATCAGCCGGGCCAGGCGTCGTGCCTGGTATGGGTTCGGGATGGCGATAACCACGCTTTTCATCAACTCCTCTCCCCCGCCCACGCGGTTCCCCTGCCGACAGCGGCCGGCCCATTCCGTTTCAGTGGTTCAGAACAGCTCAGCATGGCCGGACACCGGGCCGCTCTTTTCTTCGCCGCCGAGACGGATGGCCATATCGCGCAACGGAACGCAACGCAGCGCGGCGCCCGTATCCACCGTGCCGGTGGCATCGGTCTCCCGTGCCAGTTGGCTCAGGAAATCCGCGAGTGCGCCAAGCGACTGCCGCAGCATGTCCAGTTCCTGGAGCATGGTGATGGTCTGGCCGCCGAGTGCCTCGGAGGTGTGGACGAACACCATGTCGAGCCCGTATTCTAGGCGCTCGAGGTTGCCGTACAGCCCCTCCAGTTCCCCGGCGACCCGCTCGGCCGCAACGCTCAGGGGCAGTTGTGTCCCTGCTTCTGGCATCACAACCGTCCCACTACGCTTTCGATGCACTGCTTCATGGAATCTGATGTGAAGGGCTTCTTGATCATGTTGTTCAGACCCAGTCGCTTGGCTTCCGTCACGATCTCCGGCGTCGGACGCCCGGTGACAAGGATGAAACCGATCTTCTGGGTCGCTCCCTGGCTACGTACGGCCTTCAGAAGGCCGAGTCCGTCGAGACCCGGCATGTTGTAATCCGACAGAACCAGATGCACCGGGTTGGAGGAAAGCCGCTCCAACGCGCGCCGCCCATCGTTTTCGGTCACGTAATTCTTGATGCCGATGTCGTCCAATGCCTGGGTAATGAGCCCACGGCTTGTGGCCATATCGTCAACCACCATGACCCGCAGAGAATCTTTCAAGCTCATCTCAGTCTCCTGTTATGCAGTGGGCCGCCCGCCGGGCCCCGAATTTCGATAGCTGGTAATACCGACTCCGCTCAGGGAGTGCGTGGCTGGTCCTGTCACGCGTTCGGAATGCCCGATGAACAGAAAGCCATCCGGCACCAGCATTTCCCGAAAACGTTCCCAGAGGCGCTGCTGTGTTTCCTGATTGAAGTAGATTGCCACGTTCCGACAGAATATGGCATCGAAGGGCCCCTTGAATGGCCACGCGTCCATGAGGTTGAGCTCCGCAAAGGTGATCAGCTTGCGCGGCTCCTCCCCAATGCGGAAGTCCTGATCAGCGACCGGGACGACCTGCGCCTTGCGCATGGTGTCGGGAATGCCCGTGGCCTCTTCGAGAGGGTATTGCCCGTTGCGCGCCCGTTCCACGATCTTGGGATCAATGTCGGTGGCAAGTATCTTCACGTTATGCCGAGCCGCGTCCGGTATTTTTTCGAGTAGCGTCATGGCAATCGAGTAGGGCTCCTGCCCGGAGGAGCAGCCAGCGGACCAGATTCGGACCCGCTGTCCTGCCTTAACGTTCTGGATCATCCGCGGAATGGCTTCATCGCGAAGCATGTCAAAATGGTGCTTCTCCCTGAAGAAGCTGGTGACGTTGGTCGTCAGCGCCGAGATCAACTCCAGCCGTTCGGCGTTCTCTTCCTTCTGGTTAAGAAGCGTGAGGTAAGATTGGAAACTCCCGACTTGCCGCGCTTTCAGTCGCTTCGACAAGCGCGAATAGACCAGAGGCTTCTTGCTCTCGGCAAGATTGAGTCCGAACTCCGTTTGCGCGAGATCGGCGATCGCGCGAAAGTCCGCGTCGCTGAAGGGGATTTCACGCGCGCTGGTGCCAACGTCGCCGGTGGTCATAGGGCGAGCCCTTTGCCTGCTTCGAGGACCGCCTCGAGGTTTACAACCCGGACCATCGTGTCATCGACCGAGATCATGCCGAGAATGCTATGCCGTGTCGCCTCGGACTTTATGTCCGGGGTTTCCTGGATGGCGCTCTTCTCGACGGAGAGGATCTCAGACACCGACTCGACCAGTAAGCCGATGGTTGTCCCTTCAACTGCGGCAACGATCACGACGTTGCGTTCGTTTGCCGGCGTCTTTCCCAACCCGAATCGGGCGGAAAGATCAAAAATAGGGATTACGGCGCCGCGCAGGTTCATGACTCCCAGAACGTCGGGCGGCGTGTGGGGCAGGGCAGTCACCGGCGTCCAGCGTCGGATTTCCCTTATCTGCGTGATTTCCAGGCAGTAGTTCTGACCACCGGCGGAGAAGGTTATGAATTCGAACTGCGTATCTGCGCGAACTTCAGCGGGTTCAGACATTTCGAAGCTCCATTCTAGCTTGCTGAGCAAAGAGATCGGGCCCCGAAGAGTGGCCGAGCTTGATGATTTCTTCTGGGTCGAGGATCAGGGCGATCTTGCCGTCACCCAGAATGGTTGCGGCGGATACGCCCGGGATAGCGGCGTAGTTGCTTTCCAGGCTCTTGATCACCACCTGACGCTGGTCGTGGATCGCCGTCACGCGTAGGGCCGTCATGCCCTGCATTTCGGTACTGACCAGCAACAGGATACCCGTGCCGGACGCTTCCTTGGTTTCCGTAAGTCCGAGGCTGGACGCAACATCCACGATCGGAACATAGGCACCGCGTACACTGACAACCTCGCTGTCGGTCCCCACGAGATGGATATCGCGGGGGTTCGGGCGGATCGTCTCGAGGATGGAGGAGATCGGGATCACCATGGTCTGATCGGCGACGGAAATCACGAAACCGTCCAACACCGCCAGCGTCAGCGGTAGAATGATGCTGAAGGTCGTGCCCTTGCCCTGGGTTGAGGCAATCGAGACCCGCCCCCCCAACGCCTGAACCGCATTCTTCACCACATCCATGCCGACGCCACGTCCTGACAGGGCCGAAACTTGGCCTGCCGTGGAAAAACCCGGCAGGAACAACAGATTGTCGATCTCCGGGTCGGAGAGCTCCGCATCGGCGGCAACGAGGTTCTTTTCGATAGCCTTCTGCAGGATTCGGTCACGATTCAGACCTGCCCCGTCATCGGAGATTTCGATGAAGACGCTCCCCGAACGATGCGCGGCGCTCAACCGGATGGTCCCGGTCGGATCCTTGCCCGCCTCTTCGCGGACTTCCGGTTTCTCCAGTCCGTGGTCGACGGCGTTACGGATCATATGCGTCAACGGATCAGCGAGCCGTTCGATCACTGTTTTGTCGACTTCGGTCGAGTCACCCACTGTGACCAGCTTGGACTTCTTGCTGGTTGCGTCCGATGCTTCCCGCACGATGCGCGACATGCGCTGGAACAGCGGTTTCACGGGCTGTGCGCGAATTGCCATCACGCCTTCCTGGATGTCGCGCGCCAGAAGCTTGTATGCCTCCAACTCGTTTGTCAGATGCGCGACCGTCGGCAGATCCAGTTCTTCGATACGCTGCGAGATCATGGCCTGGTTGATGATCAACTCACCGACGGTGTTGATCAACCTGTCTACCCGGTCCAAATCCACCCGCAGCGTCGGCTTTGGGCCGCGCGATTCCTTGCTGGCTGCGCCACCGCCGCTCTGGGCGGCAGCGGGTTTTGCGGCGGCAGAAGGGGTGGGCTGCTCCGCTATGGCTTGCGGCGTTTCCTCCGGTTCCGGGGGGGATGCACTCGCGGGTCCCGGTAACTCAGCCTGTACCTGCGGCAGGGCCTCCGTCGCCGCTTCGTCCACGCTTACATCCAGCGAGCAGAGCCCTTCCACGAATTCAAATACCTCATGCAACGTGGTCTCCGTATCGCCGGTGACCAGCTTCAGCGTCCAGGAGATCACCGCGTCGTTCGGATCAAAATCGTCGAAGCTGGGCAAGTCGTTCACGTCCGCCTCGACCGTCAGGGCTCCCAGTTCTGCCAGAGCGTCGAAGATCAACAGCGGCTCGTGGCCGTTCTCGTAGAGCGAGCGGTCGGGCTTGAACTTGATGGTGAAGGCACGCTCGGAGGGCGTCGCTTCCTCGATCGGGACTTCAACAGCAGGGCCGTCGAAGTCCAGTGTCAGTGCGTCGAAGTTGAAGTCCTCTTGCGCCGTCTCGCCACCGAGGTAGCTTTCGAGCTCCTTGATCAGGCCACTTTCGGCCTCCTCGTTCAGATCGGACTCGTCGCGGGCGGCCGTCACCAGATCCGTCAACTGGTCGCCGGAGCGATGGAAAAGTGCCATCAGCTTCTCGTCGATCTGCAATTGCTTGTCGCGGACCTTGTCCATCACGGTTTCGAACGCGTGGGCAAAGCCCACGAGGCGATCCAAGGCGAAGGCACCTGCGCCGCCCTTGATCGAGTGGACGGACCGGAAGACCGCGTTGATGGTCTCCATATCCTCCGGGTTTTCCTCGAGAAGGGAAAGCCCCTCCACGAGCGATTCGAGAAGCTCTTCGCACTCCTCGAAGAAGGTGTCTCTGATTGAATTGCCGCCCATCAGCCTATATGTCCCGTCAGGCGCCGCAGAACGGAAACGAGCGACGCGTCATCGAATGGTTTCACGATCCAGCCCGTGGCACCGGCGTTACGCGCACGTGCCTTCAGGTCGTCGGAGCTTTCGGTGGTCAATACCAGAATCGGCACGTTGGTGCGGTTGGGCCCGCTGCGCAACGTATCGATCACGCCGAAGCCATCCATCTTCGGCATGTTGATATCGGTTATTACAACGTCGGGATCGACTTCCGGGAAAACATCCACCCCTTCCTGCCCGTCGCAGGCAGAGTGGAACTCGAACCCGGCGCCTTCCAGCGACACGCGCAGGAGGTTCCGGATTGTGCGGGAATCGTCGATCGCCAGGACCTTCGTCGTCATTGGGGCATCTCCCTGTCGAAATGGGCGGCCGGGAGGCCAAGCCGTTCGAGCCCCTCCCGGAAAGTGGGTGACATGTCCGTGACCTCGAAACTGACGTCGTCCATCACCCATTGCTTTTGCGCGACCAGCAGTAGTTGCAGCCGGTGCGAATCCAGCCGCGAAACATCGCGGGCTGAAACAGTGACGGGCGACTTGCGGGCGTTCAAAAGAAACGAGACCAACGGATCCTCGCCGGATCGGGCACGTGACGGACCTAGAGCGTGAAAATTGATGTCTGGCATCGCGAACTGCATCCCTCGTGGCACGGTGTACGCCCTCGGGCGACACGTCTGACGCCAAGGAGGAATACGCACGCTGTCTTAACAAACGGTTCCGAGCGTCTCGGAAACAGGGGGGCGTATGGTGACCCTTGTCAGGCGGCTCGTGGGGCTGCGTTGCGTCATCCCCTGGAGGGGTAATTTAATTGATATAATTCAGTCTCTTGGGGGTGTGAATGCAAGGTGCCCCAGACCGTGCCGGAGGCACCCCTGCGCGGAGATTGAAAACTGAAAATTGTCGGAATGGAAACGAGGCGACCCGTGCGCGAGGGCTTGGAAGCCGGACGGTGTCGCGTGCCTTGCCGGACAATACCTCCGAAAACGAGACGAGGCCCCGCATGGGGGCCTCGCGCATCACCGGATCGCCGGTGGGACCCGACGGATCAGGCGGCCTCCGACACGTCTCCGAAGCGGCCGTAGAAGCTTTGGTTCTTCTCCGCCATGTCCCGCAGCAGATCAGGGCAGTGGAACCGCGCACCGTGCGCGTCCTCCAGCTGATCGCAGCGATCCGCCGCATAGGGCGCGCCGAGCATGTCCAGCCACGACAGCGGCCCCCCCGACCACGGCGCGAAGCCCCAGCCGAGGATGGCGCCCACGTCGCCCTCGCGGATATCCATCAGCACGCCTTCTTCCAGCGCGCGCACGGCCTCCAGTGACTGCACGAAAAGCAGACGGTGCTGCACGTCGATCAGCGCGGGCTGTTCCTTTGCCTGCGGGTATTGCTCCGTCACCACCCCGGACAGACCCAGACGCTTGCCCTTCTCGTCATAGTCGTAGAAGCCCGCTTTGGCCTTGCGGCCCAGCCGGCCTTCGCCTTCCATCCAGAAGATCACTTCGTCGACCTCGCCATCCGGGTAGGCGTCGCCCATGGCGGCCTTTGTGGCCCGCGCGATCTTTGCGCCGAGATCGATCGACGTCTCGTCCACCAGTTGCAGCGGACCCAGAGGCATGCCGACCATCTTCGCGGCGTTCTCGATCAGGGCAGGGGCCACGCCTTCCTTTACCATCCGGATGCCTTCGTTGATGTAGGGGATGATGCAGCGATTTGCGTAGAAGAACCGCGCATCGTTCACAACGATGGGTGTCTTGCGGATCTGGCGCACGAAATCCAACGCCTTCGCCACCGCGCGGTCGCCAGTCTCGCCGCCCTTGATGATCTCCACCAGCATCATCTTCTCGACGGGCGAGAAGAAGTGGATACCGATGAACTGCTCGGCATTCTTCGACGCCTTCGCCAGTTCGGAGATCGGCAGTGTGGAGGTGTTGGTGGCAAAGATGCAGTCTTCTTTCGTGACCGCATCCACCGCCTTCGTCACCTCGGCCTTTACCTTCGGGTCCTCGAAGACCGCCTCGATGATGAGGTCGGCATCGCTCAGTGCGGCGTAATCGGTAGTCGCCGTGATGCGCGACAGCACTTCTTCCTTCTTCTCGGGCGTGGCTTTCTTCTTGGCGATGCCCTTGTCCATGAAGCTTTCGGTATAGGCCTTGCCGCGGTCTGCGGCCTCCTGCTTCTGGTCGATCAGCACCACCTCGATGCCAGCCTGCGCCGATACCAGCGCGATGCCCGCGCCCATCATGCCGGCACCCAGCACGCCGACCTTCTTTACGCGCTGATCCGGTACATCCGTCGGGCGCACAGCACCTTTTTCCAACGCTTCCTTGTTGATGAAGAGCGAGCGGATCATGTTCCCCGAGGAGGGGTTCATCAGTACGTTGGTGAACCAGCGCGCCTCGATCTTGAGCGCGGTGTCAAAGGGCACCAGCGCGCCTTCGTAGACTGCGCTCAGCAATGCCTTGGCCGCTGGGTAGACGCCCTTTGTCTTGCCGTTCACCATCGCCGACGCACCGACGAATGTCATGAAGCCCGCCGGGTGGTAGGGTGCGCCGCCGGGCATCTTGTAGCCCTTGGCGTCCCACGGTTTCAGGATGTCGGCGTCCTTGGCGTTCAGCACCCACTCCTTTGCCGCCGCCAGCGGATCCGCGACCACCTCGTCGATGATGCCTGCGGCCTTCGCCTTGGCAGGCGCCATCATCTTGCCTTCCAGCAGGAAGGGCGAGGCCGCCATGGCGCCCATCTTGCGCACCAGGCGCGTGGTGCCGCCCATGCCCGGGAAGATGCCGACCATGATTTCCGGCAGGCCGATCTTGGCCTTCGGGTTGTCGGCGCAGAAGATGCGATGCGTCGCCAGCGGGATCTCAAGGCCGATGCCGAGAGCAGTGCCGGGCAGGGCGGCGGCAATCGGTTTGCCACCCTTGTTGGTCTTGGCATCCATGCCTGCACGCTCGATCTTGCGCAGGATGCCATGCGCGCCCATCAGCCCTTCGAACAGGCCGCGTGCAGGATCATCGCCCGCGCTTTCCTTCATCCTGGCGATGACGTTCAGGTCCATCCCGCCGGCAAAGCTGTCCTTGCCGGAGGCGATCACGATCCCCTTCACCGCATCATCGGCCAGCGCGTCGTCGACCAGCCCTTCCAGTTGCGGCCAGGCCTCCATCGACATTACGTTCATTGACTTGCCCGGCACGTCCCAGGTGATCACCGCGACGCCGTCGGCGCCCTTTTCCATTGTGAAATCGGTCATCTCTCTCTCCTCTATGGCGCGGGCACATGGGGCCGCGCGCGTCAGTCCAATTCGAATTTCAGGTCCTGTCCGATGCCGGCATCGCCACGCGACCACTTGATATGGCCGAGTGAGCTGATGATGCGTGCGATGCGCCAGTCGCCTGCGTGGCGTTCCAGCCGGAAGGTCGTGATGAAAGGCTCTACGATCGCCTCGTTACCGCAGAAAAAGCAGACTTCCGCCTCTACGATGCAGGTCTCCGCATCCGGGGAGGTCACGCGCTGAACCTCGCGCGTGATACCGGTAATGCCCCGTTCCACGATGGCCTCGCGGTACAGGTCGAAGTCCTCATGGACCGCGGTTTCCGTGGTGAGCGTGTAGCCTTCGCCAGAGCGCGGGGTAACCCGCGCCGGCAGATGGAAGCACGCCCGGTAAAGTTCCGGACGCCCTTCCAGCAGAGACCGCGTCAGCTGAGCGCTGATCGGAGCGAATGCCTCTTCGCCGGGTCCGCTGCGCTGCGCCGCCGCGCCGAAGGGCGTACCGTCGCGATGCGTGAAGCACGACCCCTCCGCGGTGGTTTCCACCTTCATGTCGATGTCGGAATACCACACGCAATCCGTCTCCGTCCGGGTGCCGACGACGACAAAGGCCGCCTCCGCCCCGGAACGGTTCAGCAGGTGGTGCCCGTCCGACTGTCCCGCCGGGAAAGCGGCACAGTCGCCCACGGTCAGCTCGGTTTCGCCATCGTCCTCGACCAGTACCAGCGTGCCCTGCGTGACAATCAGGAATTCGTCCTGCTCCTCGTGCCAGTGGCGCTGCGAGGACATTGCCCCAGGGTCGAGCCGCACGAGGTTGGCGCCGAATTGCGTCAGCCCGCCCGCATCGCCAAGGCAGCGATAATGCCGCCCGGCCACCGCCGCGTCATGGGGCGCGGGATAGCTGGAGCCGCTGTGTTCCTGGAGGATGGCGATATCGACCTTCGGCATCGGGTTCAATCCTTGGCTGTCTGTGTCCTGCGGGACCGCGCGCGAGAGTGGCGCGGCCCGTCCGCACCCATCTTGGACGTGCAAACGGGGCGCGGGCAAGCTGCATGACCTGTCAACGAGGTGTCATGCCTGCAAACTCGCCGTTTCACGCGCGGTTGCCGCAGGGTCAGACCCGCTCGATGATCGTCGCGGCACCCATGCCCGATGCGATGCAGAGCGTGGCAAGGCCGGTGCCCTTGCCGGTACGCTCCAGCTCGTCCAGCAGGGTGCCGATGATGATCGCACCTGTGGCACCCAGCGGATGCCCCATGGCGATGGAGCCGCCGTTGACGTTCACCCTGTCGTTCGAGACATCAAAGGCCTGCATGAAACGCAGCACAACCGAGGCAAATGCCTCGTTAACCTCGAAGAGGTCGATGTCGGAGATCGACATGCCGGCATCCTTCAGGATCTTCTCTGTCGCCGGGACGGGGCCGGTCAGCATGATGGTCGGATCGGTCCCGATCTTGCAGGTGGCCCGGATGCGGGCGCGGGGCTTCAGCCCGTACTGCTCACCGAACGCCTTGTTGCCGATCAGGACCGCAGCCGAGCCGTCCACGATACCCGAGGAGTTGCCCGCGTGGTGGATGTGGTTGATCCGCTCCAGGTGCGGGTACTTCATCAGCGCGATGGCGTCGAAGCCGGGCATCATCTCACCCATCTCCTTGAAGGAGGGCTTGAGCGCGCCCAAGGACTGCATGTCGGTGCCCGGGCGCATGTACTCGTCGCGGTCAAGGATCGGCAGGCCGTTGACGTCGCGCACGGTGATGACCGATTTGGCAAAGCGGTTGTCCGCCCAGGCCTCCGCCGCGCGCCGCTGGCTCTCGACAGCCAGCGCGTCGGCGTCATCGCGAGTAAAGCCGTATTCGGTGGCTATGATGTCGGCCGAAATGCCCTGCGGGACGAAATACTTCTCCATGGCCACGCTCGGATCGACGGCGATCGCCGCTCCGTCCGAACCCATGGCCACGCGGCCCATCATCTCCACGCCACCGGCAATGTAGGCTTGGCCTGCGCCGCCTTTCACCTGGTTGGCGGCCAGGTTCACCGCCTCCATGCCGGAGGCGCAGAAGCGGTTGATGGCCAAACCGGGGATCGATTCATCGAGGTCCGACGCCAGCACCGCCGAACGCGCGAGGCAGCCGCCCTGTTCGCCCACCTGGGTCACGTTCCCCCAGATCACGTCCTCGACGGCGTGCCCGTCGAGCCCGTTGCGCTCCTTCACCGCGTTCAGAACCTGCGCGGAGAGCCGCAGCGAGGTCACCTCGTGCAGGCTGCCGTCCTTGCGGCCCTTGCCGCGGGGCGTGCGCAGGGCGTCATAGATATAGGCTTCGGTCATCTTGTTGTGTCCTTCTTGCGTCGGAATGTCGTGTCAGGCCCTGTCCGCGGGGGAGCCGGGCATCAGGTCGTAGGGAGCCTTCCAGCCGGGCAGCCCCTGGATGTTTCTCAGCCAGCGGTCGATATTCGGCCACTGGCTGCGGTCGAACCCGAATTCCTCCGGGTAGAAGAGGTAGCCGCAGCAGGTCAGGTCGGCGTTTGTGGGGGCGTCGCCCACGATCCAGTCGCGCCCGTCGAGATGCTTGTCGAGTACGCCATAGGCCGCCTTCAGCCGCCCCTGGTTGAAGGCGATCACCTCGGCAGGCCGCTTTTCCTCGGGCAGGAAGTTCATCAGGAACCGCGTCATCCCCGCCATGGAGGAGAACTTGTGATTGTCCCACAGCACCCAGCGCAGCACTTCACGCTTCTCTTCCGGCGTGTCGCCGCCGAAGTGGCCGTAAGTATCCGTCAGGTATTGCTGGATCACGCCCGACTGGCTGAGCCGAACCTCGCTATCCACCAGCACTGGGCATTCGCCCATCTCGTTGACCTCGGCGCGGTACTCCGGGCTGCGTGTTTCGCCGTTGAAGAAGTCGACCTTCACCGCCTCCCAGTCCAGCCCGGCCAGTTCCAGCGCCAGAGCTGCCTTGTAGGAATGCCCCGATTCACCGAAGCAGTAGAGTTTCATCGCCATCGCGCCGTCCTCCCGTCGCGTTTGTTTCTCGTTCGGGACCGGGGGTTTCACACCCCCGGACCCCCGTGGAGGTATTTGGAAAGCAAAGAAGCACAGGCGCGCTTCTCTCGTAACGGGGTATTAAGGTTAATCCCGCTATCGTGCCGTCACGGTACAGGCTGGAGAGCCGATGACCGTAAGCGGAGAAGCCCTGCGCCTAGCCAGAGGCGCAGGCATGGGAGGTCGAATGCTGCCCCGGTTAGGGGCCCGAAACCCGACCTTCCTGCTTCTCTGCTTTCATAAATACTCACTTCCTCCCTCGTCACGCGCGCTGCCGTCAGAGGGCGCGCGCGATCAATTCCTTCATGATCTCGTTGGTGCCACCGTAGATGCGTTGCACTCTTGCGTCGGTCCACATCTCCGCCACCGCATATTCCTGCATGAAGCCGTAGCCGCCGTGCAGCTGGACGCAGTCGTCAAGCACTTCGCCCTGCGTGTCGGATAGCCAGTACTTCGCCATTGCGGCCTTTTCGACGCTCAGTTCGCTCTTAAGGTGCTCCGTCATGCAAGCGTCGAGGAACGCGCGCGCCACGGTAGTCTTGGTTTGGCATTCCGCCAGCTTGAAGCGGGTGTTCTGGAACTGGGTCAGCGGGCCGCCGAAGGCTTCTCGTTCCTTGCAGTAGGCAATGGTGCGTGCCATCGCGCCCTCCATTGCGCCCACCGCGCCGCAGCCGATGATCAGACGCTCCTGCGGGAGCTGCTTCATCATTTGGTAGAATCCCTGACCTTCCTTGCCACCCAGCAAGTTCTCGGGTGGCAGTTCGACGGCATCGAAGAACAGCTCGGAGGTATCCGCCGCGTGGCAGCCGATCTTTTCCAGGTTGCGGCCGCGGGTAAAGCCTTCGGCGGTTTCGGTCTCGACTACCATGAGTGAAGTGCCTTTGGACCCCTGCGCCGGGTCGGTCTTGGCCGCCACCACGATCAGGTTGGCGTGCTGGCCGTTGGTGATGAAGGTTTTCTGCCCCGAAAGCCGGTAGCCGTTGCCTTCGCGGACCGCGCGGGTCTTCAGCCGCTGGACGTCCGACCCGCCTGAGGGCTCGGTCATCGCCAGCGCGCCGATCAGTTCGCCGGTGACCATCTTCGGTAGCCAGCGCCGTTTCTGCTCTTCGGTGCCGTAGGACAGAATGTAATGCGCCACGATACCGGAGTGGATGCCGTGACCCCAGCTGGCGAGGTTGGCGCGCGAGGCCTCCATCAGGATGACGGCTTCGTGGCCGAAATCGCCGCCTGCGCCGCCATATTCCTCGGGGATGGAGGGGCAGAGCAGGCCGAGTTCGCCAGCCTGCTGCCAGGTCTCCGGGTCCATCTGCCCCTGCTTGCGCCACTTGTCATAGAGCGGCTGCCACTCGGCCTCGATGAACTTCCGCGTCATCTCCGCCAGCATGGCGTGTTCTTCGGTCATCCAACTCATTGCGGGGCCTTCAACGCCGTCACGGGTCCGGCCATGTCGGGGAAGACCTGTGACAGAAGGGCACCGTGCATCGGGCTTTCGATCCGCACGAAATACCACGTTTCGTCCTCGACGAGAGCCAGCATCGGGGTTGTCGTCTCGGGGACGCCCAGCGCCGGAAAGGCGCTTTGCGCGGTGGTGACGGCAAAGGCGCGGCCGCCATCGGCGTGCTGCACCGCGACGCCGTCGAGTGGCACGTCAAAGCGCGCATCGTCGAAGGTGACCGTATCGGCGATGGACTGGATCTGCTTGCCCATCATGGCGCGCAGGCCCTCGGGATCGGTCCCGGCCTGCGCCGCTACCGCCACCAGGAGCGAGGGCGGCATGTAGTCCAGCGCCGCGGTGAACTGGCCTTCGGCCATCAAAGCCTCATAGGCGTCGGCGCGAACGGTCAGCGCCTCCAGCGTGCCGTCCTGCGCCAGCGCGGGGCCGGTGATGGGCAGCGCCAGAAGGGCCGGGATCAGGGTTCGGGAAATCATCGCTTGCGCTCCTCCAGCTCTGCGTTGAACAGCCTGAGCCGGTGGCCGAGGGCATCGGCGTCGGTCACACTGTCAAAATGTTCGAACAGGAAGGACAGGGCCTCGCCTTCGTCCAGCCCGGCCTCCTGGGCGAACCGTTTCAGGCCACGGTAGCCATCCTCGGTCATCGCCACAGGAAAACGTCGCGTCAGACGGAAACGTTTCGGCATCTGCTCCTCCGTAAGTGGGGTGGGGTTTGCCCCACCTTCCCCTCAGAACAGATCGGCGTCCAGCGCCATCACCGGGTCGGCACCGCTCTCGATGCGATTGAGGTGGGTAGCGGTCATCGGCAACTGGCGCGCCATGTAGAAGCGCCCCGTAGCGACCTTGGCTTTCAGCCATTCGGCATCGCCATCGCCCGCCGCCAACCGGTCCTCCGCCGCGACTGCCATCCTTGCCCACATAAGGCCAAGGCAGACGTGCCCGAAGAGGTGCATGAAGTCATACGACCCCGAAAGCGCCGCGTTCGGGTTCTTCATGCCATTCTGCATGAAAAACATGCCCGCCGCCTGCAGATCCTTCGAGGCGGCCTTCAGCGGGTCACGGAAATTCTTGTCGAAGCCCTCCGAACGGCCCTTCGTTTCCTTGATGAAGTCGGTGACCATCGCGAAGAAGGCCATCACGTGCTTGCCGCCGTCCTGCGCCAGCTTGCGGCCCACAAGGTCCAGCGCCTGCACGCCGTTCGCGCCTTCGTAGATCATCGCGATCCGGGCGTCGCGGGCGAATTGCGACATGCCCCATTCCTCGATGTAGCCGTGGCCGCCGTAGACCTGCTGTGCGGCCGTCGCCATCTCGAAGCCCTTGTCCGTCAGGAACCCCTTGATCACCGGCGTCAGCAGCGAAATCAGCCCGTTCGCCGCCTCGTCGCTATTGCGATGCGCGCGGTCGATCATCTGCGCACCCCAGTAGGTAAAGGCCCGCGCCCCTTCAACAAAGGACTTCTGCTCCATGAGGTTACGCCGGATGTCGGGGTGCACGATCAACGGATCGGCGGGACCGTCGGGGTTCTTCGCGCCCGTCACGTCGCGCCCCTGCAGGCGGTCCTTCGCGTAGATTACCGCATTCTGATAGGCGGCCTCGGCCTGGGCGTAGCCCTGCAGGCCCACACCCAGACGCGCCTCGTTCATCATGGTGAACATGGCGCGCATGCCCTTGTGCTCCTGCCCCAGCAGGTAGCCCGTGGCGCCATCGTAGTTCATCACGCAGGTCGAATTGCCGTGAATCCCCATCTTTTCTTCGATCTTGCCGACCGAGACGCCGTTGCGCTCGCCCACCATGCCATCGGCACCAACCAGGAACTTCGGCACGACAAAGAGCGACACGCCCTTGATGCCGTCCGGGCCACCGGGGATCTTCGCCAGAACGAGGTGAACAACGTTCTCGCTCATGTCGTGGTCACCAGCGGAGATGAAGATCTTCTGACCGGTGACCTTGTAGCTGCCGTCCGCCTGCGGTTCCGCCTTCGTGCGCATCAGGCCCAGATCGGTGCCGCAATGCGGCTCCGTCAGGTTCATGGTGCCGGTCCACTCGCAGGTGACCATCTTCGGCAGCCATGTGGCCTTCTGTTCGTCGGTGCCATGCGTATGGATCGCCGAATAGGCGCCATGCGTCAGGCCCTGATACATGTTAAAGGCCATGTTGGCCGCCGAGAACTGTTCGCCCACGGCGGTCGCCACGACATAGGGCAACCCCTGGCCGCCATACTCGGGATCACAATCGAGCGCGGTCCAGCCGCCTTCACGCACCGCGTCGAAGGCTGCCTTGAACCCCTCCGGCGTGCGGACCACGCCGTTCTCCAGAACGCACCCCTGCGTGTCGCCCACCGTATTCAGCGGCGCGGTCACGTCGCGGGCCACCTTGCCCGCCTCGTCGAGGATCGCTTCAAGCGTCTCGCGATCGAGGTCGTCGTAACCCGGAATGTCCGCCTCGCCCACTTTCAGCAGGTCGTTCAGCACGAACATCTGGTCTTTGACAGGTGCGTTGTAGCTCGGCATGTCTCTCTCCCGTTATCCTCGCCGGTCCCTCGTCCCGGCCCGTGGGCGGCAGAAGATTACTCCGCCGCCGCCTTGTTCTCCATCGACGCGATCATCTTCGCGCCCCATTCCATCTGGTCCTTCAGCTCGCCGATGGCGACATCCAGTTCCTCGCGCTGCCGGATCATCTCCGCCATCCGCGCCTCGGCGATCTCGTAGGCCTTGTGCAGCTGGGTGCGCTGCTGGTCGCCGACGCTGTACAGGTCCAGAAGCTGGCGAATATCCTCAAGGCTGAACCCGAACCGCTTGCCCCGCAGGATCAGCGTAAGCCGCGCCCGCTCGCGCCGCGTGTACAGCCGTTTCTGGCCTTCGCGGATCGGCGTCAGCAGTTCCTTCTGCTCGTAAAAACGCAGGGTTCTGGGGGTCACCTCGTAGGCGTCGCACATCTCCCGGATGGTCATCAGTTTGTCTTCGGTCATCGTCGCGTTTCCTCGCTTTACGTTGCGGCTCGGCGGGAAGTGCGATGTCTCGGCCCTCCTTACAATGGGAGATGCCGTTGACGTAACTTCAACGCTACGTCATTTCGCAACTTACGTAACTTCCCGCAAGCTCATTGGCTGAAAGTGGTAATTTCGTTGCGGCCGACGACGAGGCCAGAGTAGGGAATTCCCCACCCGCCAAGCCGCGTCTTCAAACCGCTTTGGTTAATTTCGGCGATCCCGGGCGTTCGTTCCGAGCGAATGCGTCGTCTCGTCCCGAAGCGCTTTGAGCTCGGCCATGGCCTCTTCAAGCTGCGTCTTCTGCTCTGCCAGTTCCGCCAGCTGGCGATCGGCCATTTCGACCCAGGTCTTCATCTGGGCCTCGGTTCCTTCCTTCTCATAGATCAGGAGCCATTGCCGGATATCCTCCAGCTGAAAGCCGAACTTGCGACCGCGCAGGATCAGGGTCATCCGCGCAATTTCGCGCGGGCCGTAGAATCGCGACCGGCCCTCCTTTTTCGGGGTGAGCAACTCGATATACTCGTAATACCTCAAGGTGCGCGGGGTCACATCGAACTTCGCACACATTTCCTTGAAGCTCAGACGCACGTCTTCCATTCCAAAGCCTCGGTTTCATCCCCGGCTTTACGCTAGTGCGCCGCGCACCCGAGGACAACCATTCAGGCGGATAGCCGCGCAACCCTGCGGTTGCTTGCCGATGGCCCGATGACGGGCACCGAGTGAGCAAACCTTCGGCCCTCCGGGAACGGGCTGGAGCCGGCCCTGAATTGGGCCTGAACTGGGCCTGAACTGGGCCTGAACTGGGCCTGAACTGGGCATGAACTGGGCCTGAACTGGGCCCCGGCGCCAGCCGACGCGGGGCCGCGGCAGGGGGCGTCGGGGCAGCGATTGACCCCGCCGGGGACCCGTGCCACCGTCCGGGCGACCGACCGGATCGCTCTTCCGCCAAGGACAGGACAGCACCATGACCGCCGACAAGGCCCGCATCGCAAAGCAGTTCATCGAAACCATTCCCCATTCCCGCGCGCTGGGGATGCGCATCACCGAGATCGGCGATGGCGTGGCCGCGATCGAGATGCCCTATGACGACCGCTTCATCGGCGATCCGGAAACGGGGGTGATACACGGTGGCGCGGTCTCCGCCCTGATGGATACCTGCGGCGGGGCGGCAGTGATGAGCCATCCGCGCGCGCCGGCAGGCACTGCGACGATCAACCTGCGCATCGACTATATGCGCCCCGCCACGCCGGGCCAGACCATCCGCGCGCGGGCCGAATGCTATCATATCACGCGCTCGGTCGCCTTCATCCGCGCGACGGCGCTCGACGATGATTCAGACCGCCCCGTGGCGACAGCGACCGGCGCTTTCACCGTCGAACCCTCGCGCAGCGACGCGGCAAAAACACGCAAGGAGGGCAACTGACATGGCACGCCAGACCCCCGAACCCGTCCAGGTGGTCAAGCAACGTCGCGATGCGGCGCTCTCGGCGCTGGTGCACGGCGTGCCCTATATCGCGTGGCTCGGCGTGCAGTTCGACCGCCGCGGCGATGAACTCACCGCCGTGTTGCCCTTCCACGAAGAGCTCATCGGCAACCCCTTCCTGCCCGCCATCCACGGCGGTGTGACCTCGGCCTTTCTCGAGGTCACCGCCATGATCACGCTGAACTGGACATGGCTCTGGTCGGACATCGAATCCGGCGCACTCGATGCCGAATCGATGGTACAGGGCCAGATGCCGCGCCTGCCAAAAACCATCGATTTCACGGTGGACTACCTCCGTTCGGGACTGCCGCGCGACGCCTACGCCCGCGCCTTCGTCACCCGCTCCGGGCGCCGCTACGCTTCCGTTCGTGCAGAGGCGTGGCAGGATAACCGCGACAAACCTTTTGCGCAGGCCACGGCGCATTTCCTGATGCCGCGCAACGACACAGCATGACGCGGGGCGTGATCAAAGCCTGATCCGGACCCGAACCGGACCTGTTCCAGTCCTGCCCCAAGCCGGAATGTCGGGCAGGGTCCTCTTCTCATTGAGGAAGACTTCGTTGAAAAGGTTCGCCCGGGTTTCCGCGATCCGCGCGAGACCCGCAACATGCCGGCCCAGGGCCACGCGGTCGATGTGGACTCAGTCGGGCGCGAAAAGGTCACTGCCCCCGACACGGCCTGCCGCCTCCCTTCCGGTGGTATTTCGCACCAAAGCCGCCAAGACCGGGCCCCTGCTTCTTTGGTCCCACAAATACCGCGGGGGAGTCCGCCGCAGGCGGGCGGGGGCAGCGCCCCCCGCTGCTTTGCCGTTATTTGCAGTTTTGCGGGCAGCCCGTCGGCACGTCCATGCCGGCCCCTGGGCGCCAATGCTGCAAGGGTTTCAGCACATGAGATGCGCGGGCGGGAGGCCCTCGAGCTCCGGGGCGAGGAGCGCGGCGAAGTCGGTTTCCAGCTTCGCCGACAGGCCGTGTTGCGCGGCGGGATCGGGGATCAGGACAACGCGCCGGATGATCGGGCGCAGGAACTGGCCGGTCTGGTCGACGAGGTCGGGATCGCTCAGCAGTTGCTCCATCCGCGCGATGGCGCCCTCGAAGAGGGTGGCCGGGTCGGGCATGGTGGTGGATGCGGTCTCGGCCTTTGCGCGGAGGTGGCGCGGGTGACCTGGGCACGGCGCCGCATCCTCGACGATGTCGTAGCCATAGGCCGAGGAATGCGTCCGGTTGCGTGCCAGCGCGCCCTGCATGCCGCGCTTCATATGCGCCCCGATCATCTCCGAGAGCATCTGCGCGCCGTAGCCCTGCAGCAGCACCGTCATGAAGTTCTGCGGCCCCTCGATCACAGAGTAAAGCTGGATGCCCCGGAGCGTGAACAGGTCCCAGGCTTCGAGCGTGTGGGTCAGGTTGCGGCTGAGCCGGCCGACCGCCCCGGTCACGATGGTGTCGAAGGCACCGTCCGCGTCCGCCAGCAGCTTCAGGAAGCCCGGGCGATCCTTCTTGCGGCCGGTCATCGCTTGGTCGGTATAGACCTCGACCGGCTCCAAGACCTCGCGCGCGCAGTGCTCCCGCCCCATCTGCAGCTGGTCCTCGATCAAGGTCTCCTCCTGCTGGGTGGAGTTGTAGCGTCGCATAGCGGTGCGGAAGGTCTGCGCGATCGCGGCGGCACTCGGCGCCCCAGTCAGTATGGGAGCGGAAACACCGATCTCACAATCGTGGAACACCACTCAACCAGGATGACGGCCCGTTACGGTCCAGACCAGGCCTTGGCAATAATCGCTCTCGCTGCGGCGCGGCGCCCTCGAACCTGACATTGCCATCCCGTTGCCTTGCCGCCCGGACTTCTTGTGAACAATCTTTGGCTGATACGGAACGCAACCGTTCTTCGCTGGTGAGACCGCCACTTGTCCTCCTTCCTCCGAAAGGCCAATAATCAGAAAAAATTCTGGGCAAGCTAAGGCGATTGCTCAGTATTCTATCCGAGAATTGTTCCAAGGCGCTTCTTCATGTCTGCATCCCTTTCCAACGTCCTTCGGTATTGGCGGACATCGCTTGCAGATGGCGCACTCGGAGAAGGGACGTTTCGGGCGGCGGATCAAAAACGCTTCAACAAGCTCCCGAATGACGCTCTCAAGACAGGCTGCCTGTCAAAACAGCTGGTTCAGACGCTGTTTCAAGGAAAGGATGGCGCCGGAACGGTTTCGGTTCGCTTCTGGCCCTTGGTGACCGCACGAAGGGCTTCGCATGCTGCCTCGCGCGCGGATGGCATGCCGGAGATGGTTGCCCCGGTGGTCACCGAGGGCTTTGTGGATCGGGCAGGAAGGCTTGTGCCGACGCGCAATGCCATAGCGCGCGATCTGCTGACACCGTTGCCCCGCGGTGCCTTTGCACTTGGGTCGGTGGAGGCGCTTGACGCATTCCTGACGACGACACCCTTGCCAGAAACAACGACCGCCGACGTATGGCAGGACTATCGCCAGCATTGCCGCCAGATGGTCGACGCACTGTCGCCGGGTTGGCCCTCGGACGAAACCGAATACCTCCCGATTGGCAGCGGCTTCATCGAAGTGTCTGAAGGTGCCGATGCAACGGTGCGAGGGATGCTGGATCTCTACGACAGTCTGCTGGCTGACGAGCCGGATGCGCCGCTTCTGCGCCAAATTGGCGGTCCTACCAGATCAGATAGGGCACCGGATGTCTCCATCGAGCGGGCATTCGCCCGGCGCCTCGGACATTCGAATCCGCATTTCCCGCTGGCAGAACACCAACGGCATGTCCTGGCATGGCTCGATGCCGCGAAACCTGGCGAGGTGATTGCGGTGAACGGGCCGCCCGGGACCGGCAAGACAACCATGCTGCTCTCGGCCGTGGCGGGACTATGGGTGAAAACCGCGCTCGACGGAGGCGACCCGCCGGTGATTGTGGCGGCGTCGTCCAACAATCAGGCGGTCACCAACATCATCGACGCCTTCGGCAAGGATTTCGCAGTGGGCGAGGGTGTGTTCGCCGGGCGCTGGTTGCCGGATATCAAGAGCTTCGGGGTGTTCCTGCCGTCGCATTCTAGGCGCATGGAAGCCGCACAACGCTACCAGACGGAGGCCTTTCAGGCGGAATGCGAGTCCGTAGCCTATGTCGAACGCGCCAAGATCGCCTGGCTGGAAGCGGCTGGAAAGGCCTTCCCGGAGTCCGAGGGGGCGGACGTCGCCGGGTTTGTTGAGAAGCTCCGGCATAGGTTGACTGATGAGGTCAATAAACTCCGAGACCTCGATACGGCATTGGACCGCCGCAAATCCTGCGCTGCTGCCCTCTTGTCGGAGCTCGGCAAAGATCCGGATACAGAGCAGGCCCGCCGCGCAGATACAGTCCACGCCAGTCGCAAAGAGGCCGATCGACTGGCGGCCGCGCACATGACGCTCACCCATTATCTCGCCTCGGAGTCCTGGCTCATCGGCATGTTCGGGTTCTTGTCCTCGGTCAAGCGCAAGCGCGCCTTGCGGGCGCGACTGGCTATCGGAGAGGATCTGGACGTTGTACAGGACGTAACCCGCATCGAGGATATCGACACGCGTGTGACGGATGCCCTGAGAGACCGCAAGAAGGCCCTGTCCATCGCCGAGCAGAGCCTGTCCCGCGCCGAAAGCGTGAGGGAGCAGACGTTGGCCAGCGAATTGGCGTGGCGCAAGGCCAAGGAACGCTTCGGAGGCTCGGAGAACTTAAGCGAACTGGAAAAGCAGGCAGACATCGGCACGCGTTTCGAACTCTTCCTGCTCGCGACCCATTATTGGGAAGGGCGTTGGCTCATGGCGATGGAGGCCGATCTCGGCACTATCACCACATCGCATGACAAGACCGGCCGAAAGGCCGTCGAGCCGCGCTGGAAACGCCGGATGATGCTGACGCCATGCGCCGTGGCCACTTTCGCCAGCCTGCCCGGGAAACTTTCCTGCAGCCGGTACCAGGGCGGCAAATTCGCGAAGGACAGCCTGTACAACTTCATCGACCTGCTGATCGTAGACGAGGCCGGGCAGGTCCTGCCCGAGGTCGCCGGCGCCTCGTTCGCCTTGGCCAAACGCGCGCTGGTTATCGGCGATACGCAGCAGATCGAGCCGATCTCAGCCGTGCCGGGCCCCGTCGATATCGGGAATCTCAGAGACAGCGGATTGATCGATGGTGAAGAGGTCCCGGACCAGATCAACGTCAGTGGTGTTCGGTCGACGAGCGGCAGCGCCATGCGCCTCGCGCAACAGGCCTGCCAGATCGCTCCCTGGCCCGAATTGGACAGAGGGCTCTTTCTGTTCGAACATCGCCGTTGCCATGACGAAATCATCGGGTTCAGCAACGCCCTGTGCTACAAGGGCAAACTGCGCCCGATGCGTGGCCCGGCCCCGTCGGACGCTCCGCTACCTGCGCTTGGCTATTTGCATGTCGAAGGTCGTGCGTTCACGAGTGGCGGAAGCCGCGCCAACCCGGTCGAGGCCCGGACCATCGCCGCCTGGCTGAAGGACAGCCGTGCCTTGCTCGAAGGCCGCTATGGTCGCCCATTGGAGCAGGTTGTCGGGGTCGTCACTCCTTTTGGCCAGCAAGTGCGCGCCATCCGCGACGCCTGCACCGCACGTGGCATCACCGTCTCGGGACGCGACGGCATGACAATCGGCACCGTACACGCCCTGCAAGGCGCTGAACGGCCCGTGGTGATCTTTTCGCCCGTCTATTCCAAACACGCCGACGGAGGGTTCATCGACGCCTCGCCCAGCATGCTGAACGTGACCGTCTCGCGCGCGAAGGACAGCTGCCTCGTCTTCGGCGACATGGATGTTCTCGCCACCGCCCGGAGCGGTTCCCCCCGTGCCTTGTTGTCCGAATTCCTGGCCGCAAGGGGCAAGGCGTTGGATTTTGCCATGGAACCCCGCGAAGACCTGACACGAGGCGAGGCAAAGATCGAGATGCTTCAACATGCCGCCGAGCACGACGTCTTCTTGCTGGATGCTCTGAGAGGCGAAGGTCGCAGATACATGATCATCAGCCCTTGGGTCGTCGCCGGAACCATCGAGAGGACCGGGCTGCTGGATGCCATGGCGACGGCACGCCAGCGTGGAGCCAACATCGAGGTCTTTTCCGACCCATTGCTGAACACCGGCCCCGCAGCGGGCGGGCTCAGCCAGATGGATGCCGTCGAGCGCAGGCTCGCCGAACTTGGCGTAGCAATGCACAGGGTCCCAAAGCTGCACAGCAAGATTGTGACGGTCGACAAGGATCTCCTTTGCGCCGGATCGTTCAACTGGCTGAGCGCAGATCGGAAAGGACAATACGCCAGGCACGAAACCTCGTTCGTCTACCGCGGCAAACACCTTGAAGACGAAATCAAAACCATCCGCGACGGCCTCATGCAGCGCGCGAAGTAATACCCGCCCCTCAACGGACCTACGTCCCGATGGCCATCGCTGCGATGCAGCTTCCCTCAACCGGCCATCGATGGCATCATGCACCATGATCTGACCATCAATCGGTCGCCCCCGGTGCTTGCCTCGTTCATCGGCAAGCATCCGGCGTAGGCCGCGGTCATGCAGCGAGTTGGCGCACCGGTGGCTGCCAGTTCCAGGGCAGAAGGTCCGACACCCGTGAGGCCGTGGTGTTGGGCAGTCTTGCGAGGACGTCGGTGAGCCAAGCCTGCGGGTCGATGTCTTTGATCTTGGCGGTGACGATCAGGGAATACATGAAGGCCGCGCGGTCGCCGCCGCGTTCCGATCCGGCGAAGAGCCATGATTTCCGGCCGGACGCCACGCCGCGCAGCGCCCTTTCGGCCGCGTTGTTCGTCAGGCAGATGCGCCCGCCCTCGAGGAACCTTGTGAAGGCGGACCAGCGGTCCTTTGCGCGCATGTAGCCGATCGCCTTGGCGACCGGATTGTGGCGGGACAGGACGCCCAACTCGGAGCGCATCCAGCCGTGCAAGTCTTCGACGAGCGGGGCCGCCCGTTGCCGGGTCTCGAGCCGTGCGCTGGCATCCATGCCCTTGATCTGGCGCTCAAGGTCGAAGATGGCATCGATCCTGGCCACCGCCTCGAGTGCGATGGGCGATTTGTCGTGAGCAACCTTGCCCTTGTGGGCACGCCCCTGGATGTCGGCGAGTTCCAGGAACATGCGTCGGGCATGGCTCCAGCACAGCGCGCTCGGATCACGGTCGCCGCGGTAAAGATCGTTGTAACCGCCATAGGCATCCGCCTGCAGGATGCCCTGCCACCCGGCGAGATGTCGGTTCGGTTGGGCCATCCCGCGATCCCGGGAGACGTGGAACAGCGCGGCCGGTGCTGCCCCGCCGCCGAAGGGACGATCGTCGCGGACATAGGTCCAGAGCCGGGCCGTCTGCGTTCCGCCCTTTGCCAGAAGCGGCACCGTGGTGTCGTCCATTGCCCGGCAGGCGCATGCGAAGCATGCTGCCGAGAGGGGCCATGCAGGCGGTTGCCATCGAGGGCAACCGTTGGGCGCCTTGCTCCATCGGAGCGGCGCAATCACCTTGACCTGGCTACGTTCCACCCTTCATCTGTGCACCGGACAGAACGCAGGAGCCCCAGTGCAGACCGCCGAGCAGACCGCCCCGACTCCCGCCAGTGCCCCCGCGAGCGACCCGGCCCGAACCGTGGCCAGCACCCCGATCACCCATTCCCGTGTGCTGAAAATCGCCTTTCCGATTCTCCTCGCGAATGTCACCGTACCCATTCTGGGCGCGGTCGATACCGGTGTCGTCGGACAGATCCCCGCGCCCGAACCCATCGCCGCCGTCGGCGTTGGCGCCATCGTGCTGACCTCGGTCTACTGGATCTTCGGCTTTCTGCGCATGGGCACCGCCGGGCTGACCGCGCAGGCCACCGGGCAGGGCAATGGTGCCGAGGTCGCGGCCCTGCTCACCCGCTCCCTCATGATCGGCGCGCTCGGCGGCGTTGCTCTCATCCTGCTGCAATCGCTCATCTTCGCCGGAGCCTTTGCCCTGTCCCCTGCCTCGCGAGAGGTCGAATCCCTTGCTCGCCAGTACATGACGATCCGCATCTGGTCGGCCCCTGCCGCCATTGCCATCTACGGCATCAACGGCTGGCTCATTGCGCAGGAACGCGCCCGCCAGGTTCTCGCTCTCCAGCTCTGGATGAACGGCGCCAATGTCGGGCTTGACCTCTTCTTCGTGCTCTCGCTGGGCTGGGGCGTGCAGGGCGTCGCGTTCGCCACCTTCCTGTCGGAATGGTCCGGCCTCGCGCTCGGCCTCTGGCTTTGCCGCGCTGCCTTCGGTCAGCCCGCGTGGCGCGACATGGCCCGCGTCTTCGACCGGGCAAAGCTGAAACGCATGGCTGTCGTCAACACCGACATCCTGATCCGATCGCTCCTGTTGCAGGCGATCTTCACCTCGTTCCTGCTGCTGGGCGGACGGTTCGATTCCACCACGCTCGCCGCCAATCAGGTGCTTTTGCAGTTCCTCTCCATCACCGCCTACGCGCTGGACGGCTTCGCTTTCGCGGCAGAGGCGCTGGTGGGGCAGGCCCTCGGTGCCCGCGCGGCGGACAAACTCAGGCGGGCGGCGGTGCTCACCAGCCTCTGGGGCTTGATCTCCAACTTCATCTTCATGCTGGCCTTCGCCCTTGCCGGGGGCTGGATCATCGACCTCATGGCGACCGATCCGACGGTG
Organism: Sagittula salina; assembly: GCF_017813235.1. Lineage (GTDB taxonomy): Bacteria > Pseudomonadota > Alphaproteobacteria > Rhodobacterales > Rhodobacteraceae > Sagittula > Sagittula salina. The sequence goes on along the minus strand of NZ_JAGISH010000001.1, from coordinate 544,557 downwards.
CGGGATGCTGCGCGGCTCTACCTGCCGTGGATGGTGGCGGCCCCGCTGGTGGGGCTGGCGTCGTGGATGCTCGACGGTATCTTCATCGGGGCGACGCGGACGGCGGACATGCGCAACATGATGGCGTTGTCCTTTGCCGCCTATGCCGTCGCCGTCTATGTGCTCATGCCGATCATGGGCAATCACGGACTCTGGGCCGCGCTCATGATCAGTTTCATCGCGCGGGGGGCGACGCTCGCCCTCCGCTATCCTGCGCTGGAACGTGCGGCGCTTACAGCGGCCGCGCCGTGATCCGGTAGACAAAGGCGTCCGGGTCCAGTTCGTCCTGCGCGCGCCCGCCGATTTCCGCCTGCGGGTACATCATGAAAGGCAGGGTGCGCTCCGACCCTTTCAGCTGGACGTCATGGGCGTCGTTCAGGCACAGCCAGTTGCCTTCGGAGGCGCCGAACAGTGCCGCGCGCACGTCCTGCACCGCCGTATCCTCCAGCGTCAGCGTCTTCGGCGGCTCTTCGAGAACGACCTTGCGCACGTCCGCCGGATCCGCCGGAACCCAGCCGATCCCCTCGACGAAGACCTCCGCCCGGCAGTGCTGCGCCTTTGTCACCACTTCGGACCCGGCGCCAAGGCTCTTGTAGCCGAAGTCCGACGGCGCCACGCGCAGACCGTAAAGATCGCGCGCTGGCAGCCCAGCAGCGCGCGCCAACCCTACGTAGAGCGCGTTCAGGTCGGCGCATTTGCCCGTCAGGTCGCCCGTCTCCAGCATGGAGGCGATGTCCCCCAGCCCGCAACCCCGCGTTTCGGGATCGCGTTCGGTCTGTTCCACCACCCAGTCGTAGATGCGCTTTGCCTTGTCGGCGTCGTTGACGGCGCCATCGGTGATCTCCTGCGCCGTCTTCAGGACAAGGCCGTTCAGTGGCAGCAGCGCGGTGGCGCGCAGATTGCGGGCGCGGGCCTCCTCCGACAGTGTGGCGCCGGTCCAGGCGGTCAGTTCCACCGCTCGGCTCTGGACGGCGGCACGGCTCACCACCTCCAGCACCGCGGGGGAGGACCCCTTGTCGAATACCGCGTGCACATAGGCCACGCCCTGTTCGGCATCCGTCACCAGCTCGGCCTTGCCGGTGGTCTTGAACGTGGTCTCGCCGGGGCGCGACCAGTGCGGGTCCGTCAGATAGGGCACCGGCACCCAGACCTGCGCCGCTTTGCCCCCGCGCGGCAGTTCCACCCGCGTGGTCAGCTCAAAGGCGCGCCAGCCTTCGGGCTTTGGCGCGTAGGCGGCAAGGACCGCGCGGGGCAGGGCCGCAGCAGCGGCAAGCCCGGTCATCGCGGAGCGTCGGTTGAGGATCATGGCGTCGTCCTTGGTCACGGGAAATCGTCGCAGCCCCTATAGGCCGACGCGGCCAGTGCTTCAACGCTCGGGCGTAGGGTGGGCGATACATTCAATTCGTGCGATTTTGCCCCGGTGGCGCGCCCGCCGGCCCGTCCACGGGCCATCCACACCCGATCCGTCGGCCCGGTTCCGGCGCGGTTCTGGACCCGCCGCACCCCTTGGCGGTCAGCGGATTTTTTGCCTCTGGCCTTTTGCGCACCACATCCACTATGCAGTTGCGGTCAATCAGGGGAGAGGCGCAATGGACGATCTCGTAAACAGCTTCATGAACGGGCCCGATGAAAAGGGTCGTTTCGGCATCTTCGGCGGGCGCTTCGTGTCCGAGACGTTGATGCCGCTGATCCTCTCGCTCGAGGAAGAATACGAGAAGGCCAAGACCGATGACTCCTTCTGGGAGGAAATGGACTGGCTGTGGAAGCACTACGTGGGCCGTCCCTCGCCGCTGTATTACGCGGAGCGCCTGACGGACCGTCTGGGCGGCGCCAAGATCTACCTCAAGCGCGACGAGTTGAACCACACCGGCGCGCATAAGATCAACAATGTGCTGGGCCAGATCATCCTTGCCCGCCGCATGGGCAAGACCCGCATCATCGCTGAAACGGGTGCCGGCCAGCATGGCGTGGCGACGGCGACTGTCTGCGCCAAGTTCGGCCTGAAATGTGTCGTCTACATGGGCGCGCATGACGTCGAGCGTCAGCAGCCCAACGTCTTTCGGATGCGTCTGCTGGGCGCGGAGGTGATCCCCGTGACCTCTGGCCGCGGGACGCTGAAGGACGCCATGAATGACGCGCTGCGCGACTGGGTGACCAACGTACGCGACACCTTCTACTGCATCGGCACGGTGGCAGGTCCGCACCCGTACCCGGCCATGGTCCGCGATTTCCAATCGATCATCGGCAAGGAAGCCAGGGAACAGATGATGGAGCAGGAGGGCCGTCTGCCCGACACGCTCGTCGCCGCCATCGGAGGCGGATCCAACGCCATGGGGCTGTTCTACCCCTTCCTCGACGACAAGGGCGTCAGGATCATCGGCGTCGAGGCGGGCGGCAAGGGCGTCAACGACAAGATGGAGCATTGCGCGTCCCTGACCGGCGGGCGTCCTGGCGTTCTGCATGGCAACCGCACCTACTTGTTGCAGGATGACGACGGGCAGATACTCGAGGGCTTCTCGATCTCCGCCGGTCTCGATTATCCCGGGATCGGGCCGGAACACGCCTGGCTGCACGATATCGGGCGCGCCGAATATGTGGCGATCACCGACAAGGAGGCGCTCGAGGCCTTCCAGCTGTGCTGCGCGACCGAAGGCATCATCCCCGCGCTCGAACCGTCCCACGCACTCGCCCATGTGATGAAGATCGCACCGGACCTGCCAGAGGATCACCTGATCTGCATGAACATGTGCGGACGGGGGGACAAGGACATCTTCACGGTGGCAAAGCACCTCGGCTTTGACATGGGCTAAAAGCCTGACGGTAAAGGCTGTAAACCTGAGTTTATGGCCTTTACTTCTGTGGTTTATTGCTGTTTTCGCCGTCGGCACCCAAATTTATCGTCGATGCGGTGGTGCGCTTGTCGGGTCCTGAAACGCGAAGCGAATGTCCCCAACACCTGCTCCGCGTGCGGCAAGCTCTCTGGATCTCGACAGTGTTTGCGGCGCACCACCGTATCGCCCTATCCTTGACCGACTCACTGATGCAGGTGCCCCGAACCCCAGGAGACGTGGTATGGCCGGACGTTTTCCGTTCCCGAGGCTCTGTGCCGTCGCGCTGATGCTGGCGGGGCAGGGCGCTTCGGCACAAAGCGCGCTCGACACTGTGGTCGATCAGCTCGAGACTCAGCGCTACGAGGAAATCGAGATCCGGCGCACCTTCCTCGGTCGCATCCGTATCAACGCCACCGGGCAGGGGCGCGCGAGAGAGATCGTCATCAACCCCTCCACCGGTGCCATTCTACGCGACTACACGAGCACGGACCGCCCCGCCACCGATGACAGCGGCACCACACCGGGCCGCCCGGAGCCACGTGCCAAGGGCGACCACCGTGCCGTACCGCCGGACCTTGATGATCACCCCGAGCCCCGCGATCGCGACGACAGGCCCGACCCTGATGATCGCCCGGACCGCGACGACCGGGGTGCGGCACTCGCGCCCCCCGCAGGAACACCAGGCGCGTGACCCCCCGCGCGGGTTTCGCCCTGCTCATGCTTTTGCAGCTCGGCTGCGGCGGCTTCCTGTTGCTCGATATCCTCGCCTCGCTCTTTGGCATCCAGTACCGACCGCTGTCCTGGGCCCTCATGGAACTCATCCAGATCGGTGCCGTGCTGGGCCTGCTCCTCGGTGTCGGGGGCAGCATTCTTCTCATGCGGCAGGCGACCCGGCGCCAGCAGGACGCCGAATCCCGCCTCCGCCTCGCCTCCGGCGCTTTCATGGAAGTGATCGAGGAACGCTTCGCGGACTGGGCACTCAGCCCGGCGGAACGCGACGTGGCGATGTTCTTGATCAAGGGGCTGTCGACAGCCGAGATCGCCGTCCTGCGTCACACATCGGAAGGCACCGTAAAGGCGCAGACCAACGCGATTTACCGCAAGGCGGGCGTATCCGGGCGCGCGCAACTCCTCAGCCTCTTCATCGAAGATCTGCTGGATGAGCCCGTCAGGCGCGCGGAGGATGCAGCCTAATTCTGTGGATAGATTGGAAATTGGCAAGAATTTCGGTGCTGGACCCCTCAGACAGCACCTTTCCTATCGCTTATTAACGGCACCGCTCAGGATAACAATCAACGGACCGTCTTCCCTAGCCCTGCCACGCATGCGCTTCGAGCACCGCCAGCGGCATGACCTCCAGCGCGCGGATATGGGTCGCAGAAAGGTTCACCTTTGGCGCGCAACCCTCGTCATGGGCCTGTAAAAACCGCTCTGCGCACAAGCACCAGCGATCACCCGGCTTCAACCCCGCAAAGCGGAATGCCGGCATCGGGGACGAAAGATCATTGCCGACGTATTTGGAGAAGGCCAGAAACTCCGCCGTCATCACCGCGCATACCGTATGGTTGCCGCGATCCTCGACGCAGGTGTTGCAGGCGCCATCGCGGAAAAAACCGGTCAGCGGCTGCTGGGAACAGGTCTCAAGCGGCCCGCCCAAGACATTGATCGAAGGATCCTTTTTCATACCTTGCCCTCTCCTGTTGCGATGCGTCGAAACATGTCGAGCGCATCCTCGAACGCACCGTGCTCGCGAAAATTCCGGTCTGCCGCGTTCACGGCGATGACCGTGCCGCTGCTTCGGTCGATGTAGACGTATTGCCCGTAGACCCCGCGCGCCATGAATTCGCCCGGCCGCGCATCCGCAGCCATCCACCACTGATAGCCGTATTGCCGTGCGCCTTCCTTCGTGCGCGCGGAGGGCCGGGTGCTTTCCGCCACCCAGTCGGCGGGCACGATCTGGCGACCCCCGAAACGCCCCATCTGACGGAACATTTCTCCCATGCGGCTGTAGTCGCGCGTCGTCAGGTTCAGCCCGCCCAAGGCGAAAGCCACCCCGTAACCGTCTGTCAGATAATAGGGTTGGCCATATGTACCCAGCGGGCGCAGTAGCTTCTCCGCCATCAGATCGGGCAGATCGCGACCGGTCGCCGCGCGCGCCACCATGCCCAGCACATGCGTGTCGATGGAGACGTATTCCCACGCCTCTCCCGGCGAGTGTGCGCGGACCGTCAGCCCTGCGGCAAAGCGGTCCATCGACCCACCCAGCGCCAGAACACGTCCCATCTTGTTGATGTCGCTCCAGAAGTCGAGGTAATCCTCATCGAATTCCACCCCCGAGGACATCTGCAAAACGTTGAGGATCGTGACGCCATCGTAGGCCGATCCCTTCAGCTCAGGGACATATTCCACCACTTGGGCACCGAGCGAGTCCACATGACCTTCGGCCACGAGGATGCCGAAAAGCCCCGACAAATAGGATTTCGCCACCGACCACGAAATCCGCTCGTCGGCTTGCCCGGTGCCCAGCCGGTAGGCTTCATGCACCCGCACGCCGCTTTTCAGGATCACCACGCCGGTGATGGCGCGCCGCTTCAGCCAGGCGTCCCAGCCATCGGGCAGCGTCACCGCGGGTCCCTCCGGCAGCGGCTCCGGTGCGGCGCCCGCGTCCAGCGGCACGGCACGAAACAGCGAGTCCATATGGCTGAAATTCCAGACGATGCGGTCCTCGGAAAACAGGCTCTGCACCGCCATCAGCCGGATGATATCCTCTCGTTTCCATGCGGCAAGACTCGCCAGAACGACCGCCAGAACCGCCAGCGCGTATCCCAGCCGCCGCATCACCGGAACTTGTCCGCGAGGCGCTGCAAAGGGTTGCGCGTGTCCGTCTGTGGTTCGGGTTCCTGCTTGGGGGCGGGGGCGTCGGGCTTTGGTGTCTTTGAGGACCGAGCCGGAGCCACGCGCCGCGCCACGGCGTTCTGAAAACCTGATTGGTCGCCTCCAGCCAACGCCGGGGCCCCGTCGGAGATCCCGCGCAAGAGGTCGTCCAGCCAGTCCTGATCAGCCTTGTGGAAATCGTGCAGCACATAGGCCGCCACCAGCTCCTTGCGACCCGGATGCCCGATACCCAGCCGCACCCGCCGGTAGGCCTCGCCGATATGCGCATGGATCGAACGCAGCCCGTTGTGGCCGGCATGACCGCCCCCCACCTTTACCCGGCATTTACCGGGGGCGAGGTCCAATTCGTCGTGAAAGACTGTGACATCGCCGGGCTCGAGCTTGTAGAAGCGCATGGCCTCGCCGACCGACTGGCCAGAGAGGTTCATGAAGGTGCCCGGTTTCAAAAGGAGGACTTTTTCATTGCCCAGCCGCCCTTCGGCGCAATGTCCCTGAAAACGGGATTTCCAAGGGCCAAAGCCGTGGTCCTCCGCGATCCGGTCAAGTGCCATAAAGCCGATGTTGTGCCGGTTGCCCGCGTATTTGGCGCCGGGATTACCGAGACCCGTAAATATCTGCACCTTGTCCTCCGTTTGTGTCCCGCCCTGTCTACGGCAGGTGGCCGCAACGGAAAAGGCCCCCGCCGATGGGCGAGGGCCTTCGAGGTAAGCAAGGAACGGAGGATTACTCCTCGACGGCCTCTGCTGCTGTTTCTTCTTCTTCGTCGTCGGACGCGGCCAGACCCGAGGGGGCCGAGATATTGGCAATCACGAAGTTCCGGTCGATGGTCGCCTTCACGCCTTCCGGCAGGGTGACGTCGTTGATGTGCACGATGTCGCCGATCTTGAGGCCGGTGAGGTCGACGGTGATCTTCTCCGGGATGTCCCCGGCGGTGACGACCAGTTCGACTTCGTTGCGGACCACGGTCAGCACGCCGCCGCGCTTGATGCCGGGCGCGGCCTCTTCGTTGATGAACTCGACGGGGATGTAGAGGTTCACCTTCGAGGTGCGGCGCAGACGCATGAAGTCGACGTGCGTCGGCAGGTCCTTCACGATGTCACGCTGAACGTCGCGGCAGATGACGCGGACGTCGTCGTGACCTTCGACCTGCAGGTTCCACAGGGTGGACTTGAAGCGACCTTCCTTCAGCTGCTTCAGCAGGACGTTGAAGGGCATCTGGATCGGAAGCGGCTCTTTTTCGCCACCGAAAACGATGCCCGGAACCATGCCGTCGCGGCGTGCCTGACGAGCGGCGCCCTTGCCTGTCCCCGTCCGTTCCTGAGCTTGAAGATCAGGGATCTCACCAGCCATGTTGTATCTCCTAGGGTTAAGGGGGTGCCTCCAAGGCTGTCACCCCGCATGAAGCGTGGCCTTTAGGATGGATCGGGGGGATTGGCAAGGGCTTTGTGGCCGCCTCAGATCTTGATGCCGCTGAGGTAGTAGACCTCGACGGAGACGTCGCCGTGGGCGATCTGCTCGCGCAGGGCGCGGGACTTGTCATGGGGCCAGGACTGCTGGGCGGCGGGGCAGAGGGCACGAAGACCGAGGCCGATGCTCGCGGGGCGGGTCAGTGCGTCGACCCATGAGGCGAAATTGAAATACCGGGTGGCATCCTCGGAGAGGTTGGGTTCGGCGTCGAACTGGAGGTAGCGGTGCGGGGGCAGGCCGTTGCGGTTGCCGATATTGCCGCCGTTGATGGCGGCGGTGAGGACCGCTTCGGAAGCCTGGTTCCAGCCGACGGCGGCATGGGCGCGTCCGCTCCAGCGGGCAGCGGCGAGGGTCTGGGCAGCGTAGAGTTCGGTGTAGGGAAGGGACGGGAGGAGGAAATGTCCGGCCATGGTGGCGCTCCTGATCTGAAAACGGATTCATCCGTCAAACGGGACGGGCACGCGCAAAATACCGGGTGGCGGAATATCCGCCGGGGCCGAAGAATGGGGCCCCTGAGGCGGACTCTATGTCAGGTTGAGCAATGGCGCAATGGGTCGGGTGGGGCCCCGGGTGACGGCTCCCAGAGGTTTCGCGGCGAAACCTGTGTTTGTTTTCAATGGGTTGTACTGGCTTGCGCCCGGAGAGAGGTTGAAATTCGGTTATCCGAGCGCGCGGTGGAAGGCAATCGGTAAAGCGTCATAGTGTTGCCATCCTCAATAGCCGATTCTCGCGAATGCTTCGGTCAAGTCGTTAGGTTCAATTGTCGCCATGCCTTTAAGGCTGATCGTGTGCTGTTTTTCACTAACAACTTTAACAAGCCTCTCGTAGATGTGTTCCGAAAGGGACGAGGGAGAATTTCTAAGCTGATTTGCGATCGAGTCTATCGAGAATATTGCGGTTCGTTCCCTGCCTGTTCGGCTTCGGGCGCGAGATAAACGCTTTTTTAACAAAGTTTGCGCTTTTCCCCGCAGCGTCTTGAATTGATGGGCTGACAAGTCTTTGGGTATAAATCCGGAAAAGTCGAGGAAAGTCTCAAGGTCTGACGCGTTTGTTGCGGCAGATATCATGTACGTAACAACGTGAGGGGTCTTTCCAAATTCTGTGGTAAGCTCATTAAGGAGAAGCCTTCGATTGTTGGGTGTGGTGACTGCCTCTATTTGCTGCATCTTTAACACAATTGGTAAGCTGTCGCGATCGATCCAATCAATTTTTGCGTTTCCAAAAATCGTTGTGTCGTCGATTAGTGTGTTTGAGTTCTTGGCCGATTGCCTAAGGTCCGATCCTGAAAAATCGAAACCTCTTAGATCGGCCCCGCAAAAGTCCAGATTCCGCAGATTGGTATGCTGGAAATCTCGCTTGGGGTCTAGCCCGGAAGCCTTCACGAGAAGATCAAAACGAGGCGTGTTACTCTCATATACCGCTTTTATTGCTCGAAGGTCTTCGTGGTCTAGGTAGTCTTCAACAAGGCGCATCACTCCTCCACTACTTCGCTTCGGGAAATTGCGACGAATGAACTTGACCTGCCTCCAAGTGAGTTGGCGGACTCACGTGCTATGGCACGTTTCAGTATCTGGGAGATAATTGCATCCTTGTTCCTCCATTCTAACATCGATCTGTTTAGCTTGTTTCCCTGCTTTGCCTTGACCTCGATGCTTCGCCTAGAAACTTGCACCTCGCCAGTTATGGCGAACCGATTTCCTCCACTCTTTTTTCTAATTTCGCACAGTGTGGCCCCGGGAATTGCGGTCCCCTCAATTGGCTCACTTGAGTCACCGGAGACAGAGCGTGCTCTGATCTCCCAGCTATCGTTGGGACGCGCCTCTACAGGAAGATAATGCTTGTTTTGCTCGCGTGACCGCGTTCGCTTAGCTTCGCCGCCAATTTTTGCCGTGGTATTTCCGCCGTAACTGGCGTCTACGCTGGCGTTTGCTCCGATGCTAGCAGATGCATCAGACATGGTGTCCAGCCGGTCATTTTCCACAACGTCTTCTAGTAACCTATCTCCAAAGGCTGTGCCGATAACCGACTCAGCGCCCTCCATTGTCAAGCGAAGGTGCGCTCTAAGCACCCCAATTTGGTACTCTCGGTCACCGTACTCAAATAGCATATTTCCAAAAACTAACCGACACACCAATTGTGTGACGTGTTCATCCTTCAAGCATTCTAGCCGAAGTTCGGATAGTTCGGTGAGAGGATTCTGGCTTCTGGATTGAAGACGAGGTTCCTGCAATTTTTATACCTGCTCTGGCTGCGCGCTGCCAGAAGCATATGTATCCTCGGGTTGTGTTTCAATATCGGCATCCCGTTTTAATGGTTTCACCCCCACTCCCCCGAAAACCCCTTCGGCACCATGAGGATGTCCCGGTCCACCGTGTTCACGTCGCGGTGTCCGCAGAGCGCCATGGACATGTCCAGTTCCTTGTGGATGACTTCGAGGGCCTTGGTGACACCGGCTTCGCCCATGGCGCCCAGGCCATAGACATAGGCGCGGCCGATCCAGACGCCCTTGGCGCCCATGGCCACGGCTTTCAGCACGTCCTGGCCGGAGCGGATGCCGCTGTCGAGGTGGACTTCGATCTTGTCGCCCACGGCGTCGAGGATGGGTTCGAGCGCACGGATGGAGGAGAGGGCGCCGTCGAGTTGCCGTCCGCCGTGGTTCGACACCACGATGGCGTCGGCGCCGACGTTGCAGGCCTCCAGCGCGTCGCGGGGGTCGATGATGCCCTTGATGATCAGCGGGCCGTCCCACATGCGGCGGAATTCACGGATGCGGTCCCAGTTCAGCGACTGGTCGAAGCTTTGCGCCGTCCATTCGGTGAGCGAGCGCGGGTTGGTGACGTTCTGCGCGTGGCCGATGATGTTGCGGAAGGTGCGGCGTTCGGTCTGGAGCATCTCCAGCCCCCAGCGGACCTTGGTCGCGAGGTTGGCGACGGATTTCGGGGTGAGTTTCGGCGGCGCGGTGAGGCCGTTCTTCAGGTCCTTGTGGCGCTGGCCGAGAAGCTGGAGGTCGACGGTGATGACGGCGGCGGAGCATTTCGCGGCCTTCGCGCGGTCGAAGAGGCGCTTCATGAAGTCGTCGTCGCGCAGGGTGTAGACCTGCATCCAGAAGGGTTTGGACGTGTTTTCGGCCACGTCCTCGATCGAGCAGATGGACATGGTGGAGAGGCAATAGGGGACGCCGAATTTCTCGGCGGCGCGGGCGGCCTTGATCTCGCCGTCGGCGGATTGCATGCCGGTCAGCCCGACGGGGGCGAGGGCCACGGGCATGGCGACGTCCTGGCCGATCATCTGCGTCCGGGTGGAGCGGTTGGCCATGTCGATGGCAACGCGCTGGCGCAGGTAGATCTGATCGAAGTCGGAGGTGTTCTCGCGGAAGGTCTGTTCCGACCAGGAGCCGGATTCGCAGTAGTCGTAGAACATCTTGGGCACGCGGCGGCGGTGGATGCGCTTGAGATCGTCGATGTTGGTGATGACGGGCATTGGGGCCTCCGGGTGCGAAATTGGTAAGGGAGGGTTACCAATGGGAAGGGGGCCGCGCAAGGGTGATCCGCACCGCGTCCGGTCAGAGGCGGACGCGGTGGCGGGGCGGAACCGACGTACGGGTCCGCCGCCGGGGCAGGGGGAGGCGGACGGGCGCGCTCAGGCGCTGTGCGCGCCGTCCGAGAGGGATCGGACGAAGGCGAGGATCTCGGGGACCGGCTTCTTCTCGGCGATCCGGGCGACGATGGCGGTGCCGACGACGGTGCCGTCGGCCACGGCGGCGATGTCGCGCGCGGACTCGGGCGTGCGCACGCCAAAGCCCACGATGATCGGCAGGTCGGTGGCCTTCTTCAGGCGCGCGACCTCGGGCGCGACGTCGGCAGCCCTGGCCTCGGCCGCGCCGGTGATCCCGGTGATGGAGACGTAGTAGACGAAACCGGAGGTGTTCTGCATCACTTTGGGCAGGCGCTTGTCGTCGGTGGTCGGCGTGGCGAGGCGGATGAAGTTCAGGCCGGCCTTCTGGGCGGGCAGGCAGAGTTCCTCGTCCTCCTCGGGCGGCAGGTCGACGATGATCAGGCCGTCGATGCCGGCCTCCTTTGCCTCCGCGAGGAAGGTGTCGACGCCGCGCGAATAGATCGGGTTGTAGTAGCCCATCAGCACGATGGGGGTCTCGTTGTCGCCGGTACGGAAGTCGCGCACCATCTGCAGCGTCTTCTGCAGCGTCATGCCAGCCTCCAGCGCGCGCTGACCTGCCAGCTGGATCGTCGGTCCGTCGGCCATGGGATCGGTGAAGGGCAGGCCCAGCTCGATCACGTCGACGCCCGCACCCGGCAGGCCCTTCATGACGGCCAGAGACGTCTCGATGTCCGGATCGCCCGCCATGATATAGGAGACAAAGGCTTTCTTCCCTTCGGCGCGGAGTTGGGCGAACTTGGATTCGATGCGGGTCATGGTTGTCTCCGGGTAACGTCCTAGGTCTGTTGCCGGAACGGGGCGGGAAAATCAATGGCTCCGGAATTGGATGGGAGAAAGACATGCGAATTCTGTTTACCGGCGGCGCGGGGAAGGCCGGGCGGCACGTGGTGCCCTACCTTGTGGCGCAGGGGCACAGGGTGCTCAACCTCGACCTTCAGCCGCTGGAGGCGGAGGGGGTGGACAACCTCGTCGTCGACCTTGCGGACGCGGGGCAGGTGTTCTCTGCCATGCAGAGCTACGCGGGCTTCGACGAACTGGAGCCGGGCACCGGCCTGCCGAAATTCGACGCGGTGGTGCATTTCGCCGCCGTGCCGCGCATCCTGCTCAAGCCGGATACAGAGACCTACCGGATCAACACGCAGTCCACCTACAACGTGCTGGAGGCGGCGATGAAGGCGGGCGTGGCCAAGGTCATCTTTGCCTCGTCGGAAACCACCTATGGTGTGTGTTTCGCCGACGGGCACCGCCAGCCGGAGTATCTGCCGATCGACGAGGAGCACCCGACCGTGCCGGAGGACGCCTATGCGCTGTCGAAGGTCTGCAACGAGGCGACGGCGCGGGGCTTTCAGGCCCGGTTCGGGGCAGACATCTACGGACTGCGGATCAACAACGTGATCGAGCCACAGGAATACGCGACGATGTTCCCGGCCTTCGTGACGGATCCGGGTCTGCGGCGGCGCAACATCTTTGCCTATATCGACGTGCGGGATCTGGGCCAGATGGTGGACTGCTGCCTCAGGACCGACGGGCTGGGCTACGAGGTGTTCAACGTTTCAAACGACGATCTGTCTGTGGCGCTGTCGAACGCGGAGGTGCGCGAGCGCTTCTACGGCGGTGTCCCCGTGCGCCGCGAGATGGGCGGCAACGAGACCTTCTACTGCAACCGCAAGGCAAGGGATCTGCTGGGCTTCGCACCGAAGCACAGCTGGCGCGAGGTTCTGACAGAGGTCTGAGGCCGTATCTGCCAAGGGGCGGCCTTGCCCGCCCCGACCCGGGCACGGGCGTCCGCTCCCTGGTCCGGTGACGATACCGCGATGGCCGGGTGGGGGATGGGGGTTTGGGGGAAGCGTTGCTTCCTCCAAATCCGGCGCCCGGTACGGCAGGGGCTGTGCGTGACGGTTGTGGGGGTCGTTGACCCATCTCAAGGCGTCGCGGCCCGTTTCGTGCCACCCTGTGCCCGAAGCCCAGCAGGAGGTCCGTCATGGAAGATCTGAACCCCGCCGTACCGATCCCCCCCGATGCCACACCGTTTCCCGCGCCCGCAGCGCCCGCCGCGCTTGGTCCGCGCAGCCATCCCGTGCCGACACCGGACCAGATACGCCATGCCTTCGAGACCGGGGAATACCCCTACAGCAAGAAACTGACGCGCGCGGCCTACGAGCGGGAGAAGGCAAAGCTGCAGGCGGAGTTGCTGAAGGTGCAGCTTTGGGCGCTGGAGACAGGGCAGAAATTCGTGCTGCTGTTCGAAGGCCGTGATGCCGCGGGCAAGGGCGGCACGATCAAGCGGTTTACCGAGCATCTCAATCCCCGCCTCGCGCGGGTCGTGGCACTGAACAAGCCCTCTGACGCGGAGCGCGGGCAGTGGTACTTCCAGCGCTACATCCGCCACCTGCCCACCGCCGGGGAAATCGTGTTCTATGATCGCTCGTGGTACAATCGCGCCGGCGTCGAGCGGGTCATGGGGTTCTGCGAACCCAACGATTACCTCGAATTCATGCGGCAGGTGCCGGAGCTGGAGCGTATGTTCGTGCGGTCGGGCATCCGGCTTTACAAATACTGGTTCTCGGTCACGCAGGCCGAACAGAGGGCGCGGTTCCTCAGCCGCGAGACCGACCCGCTGAAGCAGTGGAAGCTGTCGCCCATCGACAAGGCTTCGCTGGCGAAATGGGACGATTACACCGAGGCCAAGGAGGCCATGTTCTTCTACACCGATACGGCGGATGCGCCTTGGGTGGTGGTGAAATCAGACGACAAGAAACGCGCCCGGCTGAACTGCATGCGGCATTTCCTGTCGACGCTGGATTACCCGGACAAGGATCACCGGCTGGTCGGGCGGCTCGATCCGCTGATCGTCGGCGGGGCGAGCCATGTGATCCACCGCTCCGCGCATATCCTGGGCACCGCGCTGCACCCCGACACGCGACGGGTCGAGCGCGTCGCGCAGGGGGGCTGAGAGGCAGGTTTCGGGGGGGCGGTCGGAGGCCCGGCTCCTGCGGAGCGGCGCGTAGGAGTATTTGGACCAAGAAGAAACGGAAGCGCGCCTCGCGGAGGGCCTGGATAACGGCGGTGGGGGGGGGGCGTTGTCCCCATCCGGGGCGCGGCCTCGGAGGTGACAGAGAAGCAGAGAAGCAGAGAAGCAGGGCAGGTGGGTGACCGGGGGGCGGGGCCTATGTTTGCGGCCTGAACGGGGGCGTTTGTGGCGGCTGTGGCGGCGGGGCCTGCGCGGGTCAGACGATGCGGGCGAGCCAGTCCATCAGGGGGCGGGCGCGGGACATGGTTCCCGTGATGGCGGTGTAGGGATCGCGGGTGAGGTCCTCTTCGAGGTTGTCGGCCCAGGCCACGAGTCCGGTATGGCGCAGCAGACCCGCGCGGGGATGATCCTCCGGGTAGGGGGCGGGGACGTGATCGAGCGTCGGGTCGTCGCTTCGCCAGCCGGTCAGCAGGGCGGGCAGCGCCTTGCCCCCGGCGCTCGCGACGGCGGCGAGGTAGCGTTCCTGCTGCGGCGTACTGAAGGTCATCACCCCCGCGCCGAGGGTGGCGTAATCCGGCGCGATCCCCAGCATCCATGCCCGCCCGTCGGGCAGCGACCACATCATGTGCAGATGCGTGTGGTAGGGGGTCTTGTCTTCGGTGAAGCGCATGTCGCGGTGCGGGCGGAAGAGTTTGGTCCGGGGGTGGGCGCCCAGATCCGCCGCAAGCCAGAGCGCCACGTCCGCCAGCAGCCGTTCCGCGGGGCGTTTGAGTTGCGAATCGTAGCGGGCCTTGTTGGCGCCGAACCATGCGCGCGTGTTGTCGTGGCCGAGTTCCGCGAGGAACGCCCGCGCATCGGGAAACAGCGACGAGACAAGGATACGATCAGCCATAAAGAATTTTGTTCGAAAAGGGAGTGTGGCGACAGTCTAGCACGCTTGTGCGCGCGTTGCACGTGAAGGGTTGCACATGGAGCGCGCAGCGTCAGGTGACCGAGAGAGCGCAGCGCCAGGTGACGGAGGTGCTCGCCCGTGGCTTTCTGTGGCTTGCTGTGGCTTGCGGGTCGGTTTCCGAAGTAGGGGTCGGTTTGCGGGGCGGGGAAGCTTGCTCTCCGCGCAGGGGGCGCCTAAAGGCTGATCAAATGGATGCCTCGAACATGAAATCTGCTGACAATACCGCCGAAAAACCGGGCGAGATGCCGGCCGATGCGCCGTTTCAGAAAACGCCCGAGAAAACGGGTCGGAACCCGATCCCGGACCCTGCCATGACCTATGCGGACCACCTGCGCGCGGTGCTGGGCCTTGGGGTGCCGCTGATCGGCGGGCATCTGGCGCAGTTTGCCATCGTGCTGACCGACACGGTCGTGCTGGGGTGGTATGGCGTGCCGGAACTGGC
Source organism: Sagittula salina (assembly GCF_017813235.1). Lineage (GTDB taxonomy): Bacteria > Pseudomonadota > Alphaproteobacteria > Rhodobacterales > Rhodobacteraceae > Sagittula > Sagittula salina. Next base: position 529,285 of record NZ_JAGISH010000001.1, on the reverse strand, counting down.
GGCACTGACGCTGGCTTCTTCGTTGTTTTTCTCTTTGTTCCTGCTGGGGTCCGGTTTCGGCTGGGCGGTGCTGCCCATGGTCGCGACCTTCGCGGCGCGGGGGGACGAGGGGTCTATCAGGCGGTCCACGCGGATGGCGCTGTGGTGGTCTGTGATCTATTTCGTCGCCGTGCTGCCGGTCCTGTGGTTCTCAGGCCCGGTGCTTCGGCAGATGGGCCAGACGGAAGAGGTGGCCGGGCTGGCGCAGAGCTACCTGAGGATCGCGGGGCTTGGCATGTTGCCGGCAATGGGCGTGGTGGTGGTGAAGAACTACCTCGCCGGGCTGGAGCTGACGCGGGTGGCGTTGTGGCTGACGGTCGCGGCGGCGGTGGCCAACGCGGGGCTGAACTGGGTGCTGGTCTTTGGCCGTTTCGGCCTGCCGGAGATGGGGATTCAGGGCGCGGCGCTGGCTTCGCTCGCGGTGCAGGCGCTGACCTTCGGGCTGGTGCTGGCCTACGCGCTGCGCCGACTGCCGGGATACCGGCTGATGCACAACCTGTGGCGACCCGACGCGGATATGTTCCGGCGGGTCTTTGCGCTGGGGCTGCCGATCGGGCTGACAACGCTGGCGGAGGTCGGGCTGTTCGCGGCGACCTCGGTGTTCATGGGATGGCTGGGCACGGTGCCGCTGGCGGCGCATGGGGTGGTGATGCAGATCGGTTCTGCCGCTTTCATGTTGCAGCTGGGTCTGTCCAATGCCGCGACGGTGCGGGCGGGCAACGCACTGGGCCGCAGCGACGGAGATCACCTGATGCGCGGCGCGCGGGTGATTGCCGCGGTGAGCGTGGTGGTGGCGGGGCTGTCTATCGCAACCTTCCTGAGCATTCCCGAGGTGCTGCTGGGGGCCTTCATCTCGCCGCAGGAGCCGGAGCGGGAGGCGATCCTGCAGGTCGGGCGCGGCCTGTTGATGCTGGCCGCGATGTTCCAGCTGGTCGACGCGCTGCAGGTGATCCACGTTGGTTTCCTGCGCGGGCTGCACGATACGCGCGTGCCGATGGTGATGGCGGCGGTGGCCTACTGGGGCGTCGGGATGCCGGGGGCGCTGATCTTCGGGTTTGGCCTAGGATGGGGCGCGCCGGGGATCTGGTTCGGGTTGGTGCTGGGGCTGACGGCAGCGGCGGTGCTGCTGATGGCCCGCTTCTGGCGGCACGGGCGGGGCATGATCCCGGAGGTGCATGAGACGCCCGACAGGCCCGACAGGCCCGACAGGACCTGGGCCTGACCGTAGGCCCCGGCTGACGCGTTGCCCGAGGGGCCGCGCGCGACTGGTGGGGGGCTGGCGACTGGCGGGGACGCCGATTGCGCCTCTGGGGGTATTCCGGACCCCGCCCATTAAATCGTTGATTGAGCGTTGGGGTCGGGTGTTTACTTTACGGCAGGTCCCTTGCCGGGCCTGCAAGCGCAAAGATTTTCAGATCATACTTTAATCGGGGAGTTCCATCATGGAAGCCACCATGGGTCGTGCGGTGGACAGCCGCAATTACCAGGAAGACGTATCCTACGGCGAGGCTTTGTCGCGCTTCTTCAACGGCTACATCCAGTTCGAGGGACGGTCGAACCGGGGCGAGTTCTGGAAGGCGTGGCTGTGTTGTTTCGGCATTTCGATCCTGGCCGGGATCGTCGACAGCATCATCGGCATGCAGGTCGTCAGCACGATCTTCAGCCTCGCGGTCCTGATCCCCTCCATCGCCATTGCCGCGCGGCGGTTGCACGACATCGACCGGTCAGGCTGGTGGATGCTGATCGCGCTGATCCCCGTCGTCGGCATCATCGTTCTGCTGGTCTGGTACGCGAAGTCGCCTGACCCGGCGCCGAACCGCTTTGGCTGAGGCGCGGGGACTGGCGGGAAGGGCGTCCCCGGCGGGGCGTCCTGTATTGGTGGCCGGGGCGCGGTGGTGAGTGATCGGCGTCGCGGAATGCGGCGCCTGGGCAGGCGGCCCTGTCGGGGCAGTCGACGTTGACCATCCACGGGGGCGACGCGGTCGATGAGCGTACCAAAAGCCCTTGCCCGCAAGGTCGGCTTGCGGGGCATGTGAACCTTGCCGCCTCCGCCAGCGCCTCGAAGACCGCGTGGTGAGGTCGACATTCAGGCGCATGGCGCCCTCTCTGGTCGTATGGATAACAACAGGGCGGGCAGTGGGCTGCGCGTCAAGCGTGGCGCTGCTTGTGTTTCGGTCGGTCTGTGCCTATAGGGCCTCGACCTTGGGCACAAAGGAGCGGTGATATGGGTTTTCGCATGGGGATCGTGGGTCTGCCGAACGTCGGCAAGTCGACCCTGTTCAACGCCTTGACCAGAACCGCCGCAGCACAGGCGGCGAACTTTCCCTTCTGCACCATCGAACCCAACGTGGGCGACGTGGCGGTGCCCGATGCCCGGCTCGACAAACTGGCGGCGATCGCCGGGTCGAAGCAGATCATTCCCACGCGCATGACCTTTGTGGACATCGCGGGCCTGGTGAAGGGCGCATCGAAGGGCGAGGGCCTCGGCAACCAGTTCCTGGCCAATATCCGCGAGACGGATGCCATCGCGCATGTGCTGCGCTGCTTCGAGGATGACGATGTCACCCACGTCGACGGGCGCGTTGATCCGGTTGCCGACGCGGAGACCATCGAGACCGAGCTGATCATTGCCGACATGGAGAGCCTGGAGAAACGGTTGCAGAACATCGTCCGCAAGGTGCGCGGCGGTGACAAGGAAGCGGTCCAGCAGGAGCGCCTGATGAAAGCCGCGCTGGCCGTGCTGGAAGAGGGCAAGCCCGCTCGCGTGGTCGAGGTCGACGACGAGGATCTCAAGCAGTGGAAGATGCTGCAACTTCTGACGTCGAAGCCGATCCTTTACGTCTGCAACGTCGATGAGGGCGAGGCCGCGACCGGCAACGCGCTGTCGCAGAAGGTGGCGGAGATGGCCGCCGCGCAGGGCAATGCGCATGTGGTGATCTCGGCCAAGATCGAAGAGGAAATCAGCCAGCTCGACGCGGAGGAAGCAGAGGAGTTCCTGACGGAGCTCGGGCTGGAGGAGGCGGGTCTCGACCGTCTGATCAAGGCGGGCTACGCGCTGCTGGACCTTGAAACCTACTTTACCGTCGGCCCCAAGGAAGCGCGGGCCTGGACGATCAGGCGCGGCACCTCGGCGCCGCAGGCGGCGGGCGTGATCCACGGCGATTTCGAAAAGGGATTCATCCGCGCGGAAACCATCGCCTACGACGATTTCGTGGCACTGGGCGGCGAGGGGCCGGCAAAGGACGCGGGCAAGATGCGCGCCGAGGGCAAGAGCTACATCGTGCAGGACGGCGACGTTCTGCACTTCCTGTTCAACACCTGAATTCGGCGCAATCCGGGCTACGGGGGGCGGTCGCGGCAGGGGGTCGCGGCGGCCCCTTTTGTTTGGGCGCACGTAGGTATTCGGGCCCGCGCGGGACCGGGATTGATCCATGTCATCGCGGGGCGGCGCGTTGCATTCGATAGGATGTCTGCATCAATCCCGGAGTGCCGTCATGTCCGAAGCAATCCCCGCAGCCGCCGGCCCGTCCGCTGACTCGCGGCTGTCGCATTTTCCGATCACCTTCTTCGCCTCTGTCATGGGGTTGGCTGGGCTGACGCTGGCCACGCATGTGGTTGAGGCGCGTTTCGGCCTCGGACCGGGGGCAAGCCGCGTCCTGCTCGCACTCACGGTGGCGGATTTCGTGCTGGTGGCGGCGGTCTACGCGCTGAAAGCGTGGCGGCATCCGCAGGCGGTGGTCGCGGAGTGGGCGCATCCGGTGCGGCTGGCCTTCTTTCCGGCGGTGTCGATTTCGCTCCTGCTGATCGCCACGGCGGCGCGGGCAGAGTTTCCGGGCGCGGCGCACGTGCTGTGGCTGGCGGGGGCCGGCCTGCAGGGGACGCTGACGCTGGCGGTGGTGTCCGGCTGGATCGGGCGGCGGCCCTTTCAGCCGATGCACCTGTCGCCGGCCTGGTTCATCCCGGCGGTGGGCAACGTAATCGTGCCTGTGGCGGGCGGGGGCTTTGGCCATACGGAACTGGCGTGGATGTTCTTCGCGGTCGGGGTGCTGTTCTGGCTGGTTCTGCTGACGCTGGTGATGAACCGACTGATTTTTCACGACCCGCTGCCTGGGCGGCTCTTGCCGACGCTGGTGATCCTCGTGGCGCCGCCCGCGGTAGGGTTCCTCGCGTGGTTGCAGTTGAACGGTGGTGCGCTGGATGCGTTGGCGCGGGTGCTGTACTATGCGGGTGTCTGGTTCGCGGCCATCGTCGCGCTGCAGGTACCGGGGGTGCTGCGCATCCCCTTCGCGCTGAGCTTCTGGGCGCTGAGCTTCCCGGTGGCGGCATTGACGCTGGCGACGCTGCGGTATGCCGCGCTTGCCGGGTCTGAAGCCCATGACCGGGCAGGGATGGTGCTGTTCGCGGTGCTGGTGGTGGTGGTCGCGGCGCTGGTGGTTCGGACGCTGGGGGCGGCGGTCCGCGGCCAGATCTGCCTCCCGGAGTAGGCGGGAGCAGCGTCGGCAGCTGGTCCAGTCACCGGGCGAGCGGCAATTTCGCGCCACAAAGGAGAGGATGCACGAATCGGTACGAGACGGGCCTCGCCTATCTCCAAAGGGCCGTATCCCTGCTTCTGCAGGGGGCTACCAAGGGTGGTGAAACAGTTGGGGAAGGGTGACGCGGACCTCCTGTTTGCGAGGCATACCTTGGTTGCCCGCAGCGATCCCAAAACCGGCCTCATGCGACCGAGCGTCAGGTCGGACACATGATGCTGGTCCCGGAGGCCACAGTCAGGCAACTCAGAGCGAGCGAAACACGGCGTTGCGCTCCAGCGCGCCGCAGAAGCGATAGGTGAGGGTTGGAAAGAGCCGGGCCAGCTTTTCGGCGTATGCGCGCTGTTGCCAGGCCCTGGGCGCCTCCAGAACGATCACGGGCCGATGTGCCGAAATCAATGCTGGCGCGCCGTCGAGGGCAGGGCTCTCGTGCCCCTCGATGTCGAGCTGAAGCACTGCCACCCGCCGGGTCAGCGGCACGAGATCATCGAGCCGCTTCACGGGGACGTCTATCGTTTCTCCCGCCGCAGGGGCGTCCGCGATCCTGGCCCGCGCCGCCATCGCCTCCCCCGAGGGCTTTGCCACCTGCAGCGGCAGGACCCCTTCCGATGCGCCAACAGCACAGGAATGCAGCGTCACGCGTTTCAGCCCGTTGAGGGCTATGGTCATCTCCGCGGCGGCACGGCTGATGGGGTTGGGTTCGAATGTATGCAGCATCGCCTCGGGGGACAGCCCCGCCCCCAGAGCGGGAAGGAAGTCACCGACAAAGGACCCGCCCGCGACGATGTCCCCGGTATGGCACAAACGTCGCATCAGGCGGATCGTGTCCGGCTCATAGACCCCACCGGCGGAGGAGACCTGCGGCACTTCGCGTGACTTGTAGACCTCCGGAAGGCAGTAGAATCCGTATTCGTTAACGGCAATCGAATAGGGATACTCGGGCTCGGGGATGCGCATCGGGGCCTCGTGGACTTTTGTCCACCGGATGGCCCGCCGGAGCGGCTGTCAAGAATGTGGGGATCGGTGGTGGCGTGGGGGGGACTCGAACCCCCGACCTAACGATTATGAGTCGTTCGCTCTAACCAACTGAGCTACCGCGCCGGACCGTGGGCGGGGTCTAAGGTGACTGGCGCGTGGCGTCAAGCGGGAAAACCCGGGTTTCTGGCATTCCGGCGCCGCTTTTTCCGATGCCGTTGCGACACCGTAATGCACCGTCCGCGTCCGGTGTGCGAGGGCGCCGTCAGCCGTGGCAAAGCCATTGATCACTTTACGATTGTCTCGTCCTTGACGAACATGTTGGCCCAGGCCCGGTCGATCAATTCAGGGGTCATCTTGTAGGGGAGGCCTTCGAAATCGCAGATCGCGATCATCTGGTCGATCAGGAAGACTGGCTGATAGTTGGCGTAAATGCTGCCAATTTCGGGGTAATGGTTCTTGAGCAGGTGAACGAGCGATGCCTCGTCCAGTTGCATCTTCTTCTTCCGCGCGACGAGGGCGAAGATCTTCAGGTAGTTTTCCTGGTTCGGCCCGTCGATCTTGATCTTGAAGAAGATCCGGCGCAGCGCCGCCTGATCGAAGATCTCGTTGGGGTGGAAGTTGGTGGAGAAGATCACGAGCGTGTCGAAGGGGACTTCGAACTTCTCGCCGGACTGGAGGGCAAGAATATCCTTGGCCTCCTCGAGCGGCACGATCCAGCGGTTCACCAGTTTCTGCGGCGGTTCCGCCTGGCGGCCGAGATCGTCGACGATGAAGATGCCGCCGGTCGACTTCAATTGAAGCGGCGCCTGATAGGTGCGTGCGGTGGGGTTGTAGACGAGGTCGAGCATGTTGAGGGAAAGCTCGCCCCCGGTGATGACGGTGGGGCGCTTGCACAGGACATAGCGACGGTCGAACCGCGTCGTGCGGCGCAGGGAGGTGGTGTCCTCCGCATCGGCTGGCGCCTTCGTGTGCACGATGGGGTCGTACATGGCGATGATCTGACCGGAGTATTCCAGCGCCCGCGGCACGTAGATCAGATCGCCCATGGCGTCGCGGATACCGTTTGAAATCGAGGACTTGCCGTTGCCCGGCGGCCCGTACATCAGGATCGAGCGGCCCGAGGACACCGCAGGCCCGAGGTTGGAGATCAGGTCCTCGGGAAGGATCAGGTGCCCCATGGCCTGCAGCAGCTGTTCGCGCGTGATCTGGATATTGCGGATCGACTGGCGTTTGACCTGCTCGCGGTAATCGTCCAGAGGCACCGGCATCGGTCCGAAGTATTCCGACTGTGCCAGAGCGTCGAGCGCGCGCGCCTTGCCGCTGTCGGTCAGCTGGTATGGCATTTCGTTGGCCACCTGCCCGGCGGCTCCCAGTGTGCCCATGGCCTCCAACAGGCCCTGCGCGCGGGCCATGTCGATGATTTCCTGACAGACGGGAACCGGCAGGCAGACGGCGGCGGCGAGATGCGTCACCTTGTTGGTATTCTTGCGAAACAATGTTTTCAGCACGATGTCGCGCATCATGACCGGTGAGAGGTTCATGTCTTCGATGCGGCGCGGCGCGGGGGGCGCCAAGACGGCGCTGGTCTGCATGTTCATCGCTAATTGTCCTGCCCGGAGGTCCTTGGTTGCCAGAATGATTGGGCTTTGTGGCGGCATCGGGGCGGGAGGTGGGAAGTTGGGGGGCGTTCGTGCGCAAGGCAATCGCCGGGGCCGTCTGTCCGGCACCTGCCAGCGCGGCCGCAGGTTCCCGGACTGTTGGGGATGTTCGGCGCCGGAGATTCCCCGCTGTCGCGGCAGTCGAAATCCTGAGCGTGGGTGGGTCGCCTGACGGGGACTCAGGTCCCCGGTTGACCGTAGAGGATGCCCAGGGCGAGGTAGACGGCCAGGGTCGGCCCGAGGGCGAGGCCCATGGGGAACTTCTTGCCCTTGTGCCAGCTGTCCCAATCCGGGGCCAGCCGCCGTAGCGGCGAGTATTTCGCGATGCGGTGACCGATGTAGGCCGCCATCAGCATGGCGCCGAAGAGCAGCATAAAGAGGCTGAGATCACCGAGGTGGATGAAGGGGGCCATGGCTGCGATCCACTTTGCGTCACCCGCGCCCATGGCGCGCGCTGCGGTCAGGGCCATGCCCGCGATCAGCGCGACGACGAAATAGACGTAGCGCCAGAGGTATTCCTGAAAGGGCAAGGCGATCAGCCCGACCACCACGAAGACCGCGAAAAGTGTGACGACCGCGTGATTTGGAATGCGCATCGCCTTCAGATCGGTGAACATGATGTAAAGGCAGAGAGGCGCGGCGAAGGGCAGGAACCATGTGGCCGCGTGTGTGGTGATCGACATCATGGTTCCAGTCCGCCGTCAGGCGCCGTTTTCGAGCGCGTTCAACGCGGTTGCCGCCGCCTCGAAGTGCTGGGGATGCGTTTCCACCGCCTCGCGCAGCAGGCCTTTGCCGATTTGAACATCGCCCCGTTTCACCGCCGCGAGGCCCAGCGTATAAAGTAGTTCGGCCCGCTCCTGCTGGGTCATGGGGATCACGGGCAGGGTGTAGCTGCCCTGAGCGCCGCGTGCCATGACGAGGTTGTTCTTGGCCGTGAACATCGTGTTGTCGGCGCGGATGGCCTCGCCGAAAAGACGCTCCGCGTCCTTGAAATCTCCACGGGTCAGCTTCGAATAGCCCCAGTTGTTCATCACGGAGGCCGGGGTCGTGGTCAGGCCCATGGCAGTCTCGTAGAAACTGTCGGCTTTCGGCCATTCCTTCTTGCTGTCGGCGATCATCGCCTCGAGCCGGTAGCGTTTGTAGGTTTCATGCGTGGGCGGGATGGCGCGCAGCGCCTGCTCCGCCCCGGTCCAGTCATTGGCCCGGATGAGCGCGTCGGCGTATTCGACGCGATCCTCATTGGTGGCGTCGTCGTGCCTGGCCACATGTGCCCAGGCGACCTTGGCCTCCGGGATGCGCTTGGCGCGGATCAGAGACTGGGCAAGGCCGCGCTGCAGATCGATGCGGTCCGGATCCTTGGCCGCGGCGCGCTGGAAGTAATCGACCGCCTCGTTCGGGTCGCCTACCGTCAGCATGACCTGATTGAGGTTTGATTCATCAATGACGTTGACGCCCTGAAACGCGCGGTCCATCTCGGCCTTGTCGATCGCCTTTTCGCAGGCCGTCAGTGCGGTCACGGCGACCACGCACATGGGTACAAGAATGGGGTGGCGCATGCTGCCTGCGTCCTCTTGCTGCTCTGCCTCATCCCGCCTTTGCGGCGGTGTCTTATGCTTTGCCATGCGCCCTCTGGTCGGGGTGCTTCGGCAGATCGGCCCGGCGGGCGGGCACGCTGTGTTTTTCAGTACTCGGTATTTTTCGGTACTGGGTATTATTCGGTACCTGGTGCGATTTCGTATGCGCTGGACCCACGTCGGACCAGCTTGAATGCCGCACCATCGCTTTCATCATAAATGCTATTGTCGAGTTTAGCGAGTGCCAAGCGCAGATTGTCGCGGATTGAGTCGTTTTCGCCATTGTCCAACGCGTAGGCCTTGCGGAAGACCTGAGACGCTTCGGCGGTCTTGCCCCGTTCCATCAGGGTGACGCCAAGGTTGTTCCAGGCCTCGGGCCAGTCCGGCTCCAGTTCGACGGCGCGGCGCAGCAACTGTTCGCTCTGGTTCAGGCGGCCCAGGGCGAGGTTGGACGAACCCAGCGCCACGAGCACCTCCGCAGTCAGCCCGTCGGTTGCGGCCGCGCGCAGATAGGCCTCCAGCGCCAGCTGGTATTCGCGCGCTTCCATCAAACGATGGCCGACGGTCAGCCCGTCCACGGCCTCGCCCGTGGGGTCGAGAGCCGGGGCGAACGGTGTGTCGGGCGGGGCGGGGTCACGGCCGAGGCAGCCAGCAAGAGCGAGCATCAGACCTATCGCGAAAAGCGCGCGTATCTGGGTGTTCATTGCGGACATGCGCCCATGGATCGCTCTTGCTTCAGGTGCTGCTGGTCTGCCGGGACGGCATCGCCAGCCTGCATCCGTGGTGCAGCAATGCCCGCGCGATTGCAACGGTTCGCTGCGTCCGCAAGGCCGGTCCCGGACGGCGAGACGCCCCCGGGCCACAGGCACGGGGGCGTCAAGACAGGTCGGGGCTGCAGCGCTTAGTGGGAAAGCGAGCCCATGGCGGAGATATTGACCACGGAGGGACCCACGAGGATGATGAGCAGGGGCGGCACGGTCAGCATCATGGTCGTCAGGGTCATCTTCGTCGGCAGCTTGTTGGCGGCTTCCTCGGCACGCATCACGCGCTTGTCGCGCATCTCGCTCGCGTAAACACGAAGCGCGTCCGAAATCGACGTCCCGAAGGTCTGCGCCTGGTTCAGAACGGTGACAAAGCTCGATACGTCCTGCGACCCGCAACGTTCCGACATATCGTTCAGCACCTGCCCCTTGTCCTTGCCTGCCTTCATCTCGTTGCTGATGATTTCGAATTCGTCCGCCAGCGCGGGGAACGCGGCGCGGATTTCCTTTGCTACGCGGATGATCGATTGCTCCATCGACTGGCCCGCCTCCACGCAGACAAGCATCATGTCCAGCGCGTCGGGGAAACCCTGCTGGATCTCCTCCTGCCTTTTCTGAGTGCGTTTGTTCACCCAGAACTTCGGCGCGAGATAGCCCACGCATCCGGGCATGAGGATCGTGAACATCTTCGACTGCATCGACGCTTCGGCGGCATCGACGAAGAACAGATAATACAGCGTGCCCATCGTCAGCAGTCCGAGGCCGGCGCTGAACTGGAGGAAGTAGAAGATCTGGACTGCATCCTTCGAACGGTAGCCCGCCTGCAGGAGCTTCAGCCGGATCTCGGAAAGCTCCTTTGCGTCCTGCGGTTCGAGGAACTGCGCGTATTTGTTCAGTTTCTCGTTGCGTTTCTTGTCGCGAAGAACCGCGCGCGCGTTGGCGTCCATCTTTTGCCGCGAGGTTTCGCGCAGCTTGTCCATCGGATCCGGCTTGTGAGCCAGCATCATGGGGATGGTCGCAAGGATCAGCAGGATCGCGAGGCCCGCCACCACCAGCAGGGGTCCGGCTGGCCCCAGCAGGTCGGTAATCATGGTGTTCAGTGTGTCGAGCATGATGGGGTAATCCTCAGACCTTGATGTTAACGAGCCAGCGCATGACGATCATGTTCAGCGCCAGCATGACGCCGACCACCAGACAGGCCGGAATGAACCACGGGTGATCGAGAACGTCGTCGTAGTAATCGGGTTTGGCGATCTGGATGAAAAGCAGCGCGCCGACTGGAAACATGGACAGAAATTTACCCGACCACTGCGCCTCTGCGGTGATCGCCTTTACCCGGCGGAAAAGCCGGAACCGGGCGCGGATCACCTTTGCGAGGCCTTCGAGGATCTCCGCGAGGTTGCCGCCCGCCTGCTGCTGGATGGCCACGGCGACTGCGAGAAAACGCATGTCCTGCATGTCCAGCCGTTCCGCCATGTGTTTCAGTGCCTCGCCGAGGTCGCGTCCATAGGCCGCCTCGTCGGAGATAATACCGAACTCGGTGGCCAGCGGATCCTTGATCTCCTTGGAAACGATGGAGATCGCGGAGGAAAAAGGGTGCCCCACGCGCAGCGACCGCACCATCAGCTCCACCGCGTCGGGTAGCTGTTCCTCGATCATCTTCATGCGTTTGTTGGCCTTCTGGCTGACCCACATATAGACGCCGCCGATCCCCATGAATGCCGCCACAACGATACGCACCGCCACGGAGGTCGTGGTCCCCACGGTCAGCCCGAGGAAGGCAAAGACCGTCGCCGCCGCCATGATCATCATCAGTTGCTGCGGCGTGAATGCGATGGCCGCCTTGTTCGCCTGTTCTGCCAGCAGGGAGTAGATGGGCAGAGATTTGCCCTCCATATGCTGGTCCATCTCCTTGCGAAGCTTGGCAAGAACGTCCTCCCGGTGCTCGCCCTTCTCCAGCATCTCGAGCCGGCGGTTCACCTTGTTCGAGAGGGAGATCGATTTGCCGAAGGCCACGAGGTAGACGCCGTTCACCAGGACGACGACCCCCAGGAAGATCATCCCGTAGATGATGGGTGCTGTGGACAACATGACGATGAACTCGCTTTTCTTCGATCAATGGGACGGGCGGCCGGGCACGGTAACTCGGGTGTCAGTCGGGCCGGAAGGGTTCGTAGATGGAGGAGGGGATGTCGTATCCCCACATCCGGAAGCGTTCGGAAAAGGCCGACCGGACGCCGGTGGCGGTGAAGTGACCGATGATCTTGTTCTCCGGAGTCAGGCCCACGCGCTGGAAGCGAAAGATCTCCTGCATCGAGATGACATCGCCTTCCATGCCGGTGATCTCCGTGATGGAGGTCATCCGGCGCGAACCGTCCTGCAGGCGGGACGCCTGCACGATGAGATTGACCGCCGAGGAGATCTGCGAGCGCATCGCCTTAAGCGGCATGTCGATACCGGCCATGGCGATCATGTTCTCCAGACGTGCGACGCCGTCGCGGGCAGAGTTCGCGTGGATCGTGGTCATCGAGCCGTCGTGGCCGGTGTTCATGGCCTGCAGCATGTCGATGACCTCCTCGCCACGGGTTTCCCCAACGATGATCCTGTCCGGACGCATCCGCAGGGCGTTTTTCAGGCAATCGCGTGGCGTGACAGCCCCTTTGCCCTCCACGTTGGGGGGGCGGGATTCCATGCGCCCCACGTGCGACTGCTGCAACTGGAGTTCCGCGGTGTCCTCGATTGTCAGTATGCGTTCGCTGTCGTCGATGAAGGAGGACAGGGCGTTCAGAGTGGTGGTTTTCCCCGAACCCGTACCGCCGGAGACGATGATGTTCAGTCGGGTCGCCACGGCGGCCTGAAGATAGACGGCCATTTCCTCCGTGAAGGCACCGAACTTCACCAGGTCGTCAATGCCCAGCTTGTCCTTCTTGAATTTCCGGATGGAGACGAGACTGCCGTCGATGGCGATGGGTGGCACCATGGCGTTGAAGCGCGAGCCGTCCATCAAACGGGCATCGACGTAGGGGTTCGATTCATCGACGCGGCGCCCGACGGCGGACACGATCTTGTCGATGATCCGCATCAGGTGCCGTTCATCCTTGAAGGTGATGTCCGAGAGCTGAAGCTTGCCCGACCGTTCGACAAAGATCTGATGCGGCCCGTTCACCAGGATATCGGAAACGGAATCGTCCTTCAGAAGCGCTTCCAGCGGGCCGAGACCCTTCACCTCGTCGTAAAGGTCGTTCATCATCGCGCGCCGCTCTTCGCGGTTCAGGACGATGCCACGCTCGGTCAGGGACTCGGTCGCGATGGAGGAGATTTCGTCACGCAGCTCGGTTTCGGATGCCTGTTCCAGCGCGGCAAGGTTCAGGTTCTCCAGCAGCGCGCGGTGGAGCTCGAGCTTGACCTCCGCGAGGCGTTCCTTGCGCTTCTTTTCCTTGTCGGCGGCGATGGCATTTGGCGCGATCTTCTCTGGCCCCCTGCGGCGCGTGGCCGTGGGCAGACGGGTTTCCGACGATGGCCTCTCGGCAACGGGTTCCGGCGCGACGACCGGTTTGGGTGCCTCGGTTCCGGTGGGCTTCTTGTAGCGTGAAAACATCCAGCGTCTCCGGTTCAGGCCGCTTCGGCGTCATCGGCGCCGATCGCATTCAGCAATTCAGCGAGTTTCACGATTTCCTTGCGCAAGGGGTTTTTCGCGGCGTGGCTGGCCAGAGGAAGGCCGTGGTCGCAAGCCTGCATGACTGCACGTCCTCCGTCGGGCAGTTGCACGTCGAGGGAGATTCCCAGCGAGTCAGCCATGCGCTTCACCCGGCTCTTGCCCTGCAGGTCGGTGAACTTCGGCGCGCGGTTCAGGGCAAAGCGGATCTTGTCGAACGGTAGATCTTCCGACTGCAGCATCCGCTTCAGGCGCAGGGTGTTCTGTGCCGAGCGCATGTCCAGTTCCACGAGGGCAAGGAAAATCTGCGCCTCGTTCAGCACGGTTTCCGTCCAGTGCACCAGGCTGCCGGGCATGTCGATCACCACGTAGTCGAAGTGTTCGCGGGCGATGCCGAGGAGCTTGGACACTTCTGTCGGTCCGATGATGTCCAGCGGCAGAATGTCGGCCGGCGAGGTGAAGACCTGCAGCTTGTCCTCGAAGGACACCAGCGCCTGCCCGAAACTGTCACCATCGGCGGAGTCCATGTCGGAGAGGGTTTCGAAAACGGCCTCGCGGCGGGGCAGGTCAAGGTAGGTCGCAACCGAGCCGAATTGCAGGCCAAAGTCCATCAGGCAGACCTTCGGCCGCTTCGAGCCGGATTTGTGCGTCGCCAGTTCGTAGGCGAGGTTTACCGCCAGTGTCGTGGCGCCGCACCCGCCCGATACGCCTTGGACGGCGATCACCACGCCATTGCCACCGGCAGTCAGTTTCTTCTTCACGGGTCCGCTTTCGGGAACGGTCTCCGGTTCCGGCTCCGGCTCGGGCGCGCGGATACGCGCCACAGCGGCCTCAAGTTCGCCCTCCGGCAGGGGGTAGGGGATGAATTCATCGGCACCGGTGCGCAGCAACTGGTGCAGGGAGGCGGGCGTCACGTCCTCCGCGATCAGGATCACCTTGATCCCGTGTCCCTTGGTGCCGCGAATGATGTCCGCCAGCAGGCTCAGTTCGCCTTCGTCGATGGCATCGATAGCCATGGCCACGAATTCGAGGCTGTCGGCCTCGGGCTGGGTCAGGAAGGCCAGCGCTTCGTCAAAGCCGAGGTCCCCCCAGCCTTCGCCAAGCAATGTCTCCATGTCCTCAATCAGCAGGTCGAAATTCTGTACGTCCCGGCTGATGGTGCAGGCCACGATCGGTGCGGGATCTGCGGGTGTACTCGTCATGCCTCTCGTCCTTCGGTCGCGTGCCCCCGGGACATGGTCACGGCGTTCTGCCGGCCCCCGAAAGACACGGGCGCCGAGTCATGTCGGCGCACGGGTGTCTATCGCCAAACTCCCCCGGAAAGGCGGCAACATTTGGGCCAAAGTTTCGTAATTGTACGGAGTTTCTGGACGCTGACGCCCGGAATGGGCGATTTCGTGACAGCGCAATCCAGCCTTCCATCGGGGTGATATGGAAACGGAAACGGGCCTCCCGGCAAAGGAGGCCCGCTGAAAATAAATTCGTATCAATGACTTGCGGCGTCTGGCCGCGTGGTCAGCCGCCTGTGCCGGCGCTGCCCTGGCCAAGCGTACTCGAAGGTGCAGCGCTGTTGACATACTCGCGGTAGATCACGGCGGCGTATTTACCCTCCAGCACTGTCGGGTGGCTGGCAACAAAGCCCGAGACTTCTGTCACCGTACGCCGGTTGCGCCGCTCGCGGCCTTCGGTAACGATCAGCGGCTGCGTCTCCCCGTAGGAGACTACCGCCTCCAGCCGCGCAGACGAAATCCCCTGGCTGGCGAGGTAGGACACCACCGCCTGTGCCCGTGCCATGCCGAGCCGCTTGTTGTAGGCATTCGAACCCACGGCGTCGGTGTGGCCGTAGACGCGGAACCGCACTTCGGGGAACTGCCGGATCCAGCCAGCTTGCGCGCGCAGCACGGTCATGGCGGTCGCGTCCAGCGCCGAGGAATTGAAGGCAAAGGTCACCGTGGTCGGTACTTCGGAGGCAAAGCGCTGCGACAGATCGTAGACGTATTGCTTTTCGCCGGTCATGATCTGGTGGTTGTTCATGGTGGCGTTGCCGAAATCGCCCGTGTCCGCCTTCATTCCGGCTTCCTTGCGGAATCCGGTCTCGATGCCGCCATCGCCCGAGGGCGAGCATCCAGCCATCGCCAGACACAGCACAAGGCCGGTCAGCGCGAGACGGGGAAGGGGGGTATGTGCCATGGTCGGTCTCATTCCATCACGTAGCCGTAAGAGCCGGAGAAGTCCTGCTTGGCCACTTCGGCGGCCGCACCCTTGCGCGGAGTCCGGACCCCGCCGATGTCGCCGTTCATGAACAGCTGACGCTCGGTCGGGAGGGTGACGCGGTCAGTCGGCAGGGCCAGCGCCTCGCCGCGCGTCGGGGTGACCAGATGCGGCGTGACGATGATCACCAGTTCGGACTGGCTGCGCTGGTATTCCGCGGACCGGAACAGCGCGCCCAGCACCGGCACATCCCCCAGCCACGGGATCTGTTCGTTCTGGTCGTAGAAGTCGTCCTGCAGCAGGCCCGCGATGGCAAAGCTTTCGCCGTCGCGCAGTTCCACCGTGGTCTGCGTCTCGCGCCGTGAGAAACCCGCGATCGTGATCGCGTTCAACGAAACCCCGGTCGTCGTGTCCAGCGACGAAACCGCCGCCTTCAGTTCGAGGTTGATGAGGTCGCCGTCGATCACCCGCGGCGTAAAGGCAAGTTCGACACCGAAAGGCTTGAACTCGATGCTGACGGAATTCTCGCCCTGCGAAACAGGAACCGGATATTCCCCACCTGCGAGGAACGTCGCTTCCTGCCCGGAAAGCGCGGTCAGGTTCGGTTCCGCCAACGTGCGGACCATGCCCTTGCTTTCCATGGCTTCGAGCAGCATCCCGACCTCGAGCCCGCCGGCATTGAAGCCGAGCACGACCGCGCCTTGCGTATTCACGCCGGTGGTGGTGAGCTTGTTCCGGACGAGATCCTCGGTGGCATTGATGGCTGCTGTCCCGGTGCCGACCTCCAACCCCAGCGCGCCGCCGCCGACGGAGCCGCCGGTGGCGAGAGAAGCACGCAGGGCCTTGGACACCGAGCGGCGCATCTCCGCAAAACGGACCTTCAGCATGACCTGCTGGATACCACCCACGACCATCAGGTTCGACACCCGCTCCGGCGCGTAGCGCTGCGCGAGGTCGAGCGCACGCTCCATCCGGGCGATGGACGTCACGGTGCCCGAAAGCACGATGCCGTCGTTTGCGGTGCGCACCTCGATCTTTTCCTCGGGGAGGATCTGCCGAAGGCGTTCCTTGAATTCGGTCACGTCGGGCGCGACGCGCACGTCCACGTTGGTGATAAGCTGGCCTTGCGGATCGAGGATCGTCAGCGTCGTGGTGCCGGGCGCCTTGCCCAGTACATAGATTGTCCGATCCGAGAGAGAGGAAATATCCGCGATCGCCGGGTTGGCGATGGACAGTTCCGCGAAGGGCACATCGCTTTCCACCACCACAGCGCGGTTCATCGGCACGCTCAACACGGATTCGGTACCGGTGCGTACCACGCGGAGGGTCTCCGCATGGACTGGCGCCGACAGGGTCGTGACGCCGAGGGCCAGCCCGGTCAGAGCCACCTTCAGAAAGCCGTCAAATGTCATGTGACCTGCCTTTCGATCACGCCTCAAGAGCAGGTCTTGCCGCCTGCGTTTCCCCATACTCTGCGGTACGACGACATTTTTTGCAAGAATCAAGGTCATACGCGCCGGTCTTTCTGTGGGTAAAGGGTCACAGGCACGCTCTGAGACGGGGCCGGTCCAAAAGCCAAAGGCCCCGCCAGGGAGCAGGGCCTTCGATGTACCGGTGTCGGGACGGAACCGGAGCCGTCAGTTGTTGCAGGGAATCGGGATCATCACGACCTCTGCGCCGCGGCGCACCCGAGTGGCGCAGGTCGGTGCTGCCTGCACGGGTGCGGCCACAGGAGCCTGTTCAATTCCCAGCATCGACATCTGGTCAATCTCGATCGACTGGTCGACGACCGTGTTGTCCTCCACCCCGATCAGCGAGAGCGTAAGACGGCCGGTGGATTGCGCATGGGTCAGAACGGCGACCTGTTCCCGGCTGGCGGCGATGGTGACGGTGCGCGCGATGGTGGTGGAGGTGTTGTCGCTATCGGCGCTCTGGTCCACGGCGATCAGGCGGACGCCCGTCTGGATCAGCTTTGTCACCTCGTTATTGCCTTGGGCACCCGACACGCGGCCGGTCCAGTAAACGTCGACCCGGTCGCCGGGGCGCAGGAAGCCGGATACGCCGGAGGCCACGTCCACCTTGATGGCAAAGGCGCTTTCACCCGGTCGCAGGTGCGACCCGAGGCCTGCGGACCCACCCGGTTCAGACACCTTGGTCGGTAGCAGCGCCTCGTATTTCTCGATGGCCCGCAACGCCACGCGCCGGTCGATGCCCGGCCCCAGAACCGGGTTGTCCTTGGTAAAGGCGCCTTCGGGCAGGATTTCTTCGGGCCAGGGGGCGAGGCGGATGTCCTCTTCCTTGACCTCGTGTCCGTAGGGGATGTCCTTGATCGAGACGTAGATCATCTTGGTCGGGACCGCCGCGACGGTGTTCTTCCTGGCCTCTGTCAGCGCGTTCTCGTAGGCGCCTATGTAGTTCTGCGCCATGTATACGGCGAAACCGGCGAGGCTGATCCCCGCGATCAGGACTAGTCCGAATACAAGTCGCATGGTTGTCTCCTGTAATACGTTGGAAGCCCGGCCAAAGCCGGGCGGCAAGGTGGGCGCGGCATGGTGGGCCGGGTCCCGGTCCTCTCCGCAAGATTTACCGCAAAGGCAGCAGAATTAAGGCCGCATCAAAGCTTTCCCGGGCCGGTTGCAGCGCTTGCCCCTGGTTCGGTACTGCACTTCGATCGCACGCCCGGCGGGGGCGTTACTCTCCCTCGCGCAAAGCGCGAATGTCGTCGGAGGCCGTGGTGATGGCCGTGGCGGTTTCATCGCTGAGAGCAAAGGTCTGATCGCCAAGGACGTGGAACGCACCAATGACCAGGGCGACCATGCCGGCTGTCAGAACGACCCAATCGATCGTGACGGCTCCGTCTTCGTCGATCAAAAAGAGTTTATTCATGTCTGCTCTTTCCTTGCGAGCGTCGCAGCTGCGGGTCTTTTCCAAGTCAGAGCGGCGGCCGCTCGTGGCGATGATCCGGGGGCAGTCGTCTGTCAAATGGACGATGCGCCCCGCAGGCTGCGCGTCAGCCTGTCCCGAACATGCGCAGAAGGGCACGACGGCAAAGCCGCCGTGCCCCTTCAGCAGACCCTTTGGCCAGCTGATTCTATTATTCGCCGTAGCGGCCTTCGACGGCTGCCTCGTTGGTGACGGCGGTTGCGGCTTCGTCGATCAGGTCGAAGGCGTTCTGCGAGATCGTCGAGTAGGCGGCGATTGCCAGGCCCACGACGGCGGCGGTCAGAACGACCCAGTCAACGGTCACGGCGCCAGCTTCGTCGTTGCGGAATGCTTTGAAGAACTTGATCATGGTCTCTCTCCGTAGGTGTGTTGTGTGTTGCTCACGCTAACCAGACCGGGCGTTTCAGCGGGCCTCTCTCTTTGCCCCGCCGCTTGCTGGTATGAGGACATATAGCCCCTGCTTTGGGGCGAGAGTTTGGCCACATTCGTATGTTTTCGCGGTGCAAGAAATATTTTGATAGGTTCCCGTAGGGGTTTGATTAATATATACAAATAAAATCCGGACTTCGCCGGCAGTGCCCATGCCTATATACTTTTGGACAGGGCATTGAGGCCACCCGTTCCCGTTTCCGCAACGGAAGTGGAGTTTGTTTGGAGATTGTGTCAGACTTTCGCAAAGAAAAAAGCCCGCAGAGGGTCCGCAGAGGGAACGAGCAGCCCATGGGATCGATAAAATTCGCCGCGGCCTTGCTGGCCGCTTCGCTTGCCTTGCCCGTACTTGCCTTGCCCGTACTGGCCGAAACGCAGCAGGGCTTCCCGGAATTCTCCGCGCGGCGGGTGAAGCCGCCGAAGCCGGGCGAGAAACGGATCACCGTTCAGGTGCCTCTGCGGGCGAATCCTGCGGTGCCGCCCTTGCCGGTGGCAAAGGCTCCCGTGGCGGGCGGGGCGCTGGCCGTGCCAGCCGTCGCGGCCACCCCACGCGCGGGCGGGGACCAGACCCGTGGCCAGTACGCGTGGTTCTGGGATGCGGTTTCGCCTGATCGCGGGGCCAGCACGCCGGGGCGTTTGGCACCGGCTCTCGTCGCGCTTTCCCAAGGGCCGGGGGGCGCACGGGTCATGGCGCCACGCCTGCAGGACCTCCAGGACATCGCGGCGCGGCACGGGCTGGACCTGTTGCGCGAAACCGTCGGAACGCGGGTTTCCCCGGCGCTGGCCCTCGCGGTGATCGCGGTTGAATCCTCCGGCAGGGTGGCGGCGCAAAGCCATGCAGGCGCTCTTGGCCTGATGCAGCTGATGCCTGCCACGGCGGACCGTTTCGGCGTGACGGACCCGATGGACCCGCTGCAAAACATCCGGGGCGGAGTGAAATTCCTTGATCTTCTGATGGAGAAGTTCGCAGGCGATCCGATCCTCGTGCTGGCGGGCTACAACGCGGGCGAGAATTCCATTGGTGATGCCGGGGTCCCGGATTATGCCGAGACCCGCGACTACGTCCCGAAGGTACTCGCCGCCTTCGAAGTGGCACGCGGCCTATGCCTGACCCCGCCGGAGCTGATCTCGGACGGCTGCGTGTTCCGGGTATCGCAATAAGGCGGGCGCGCGCGTCGCGGTGCCTCACGCCGGCAGGACAGCGCCCGGGTTCATGATCCCATGGGGGTCGAGCGCGCCCTTGATGGCCCGCATCGCGGCAAGCTTGGCCGGATCGCCGTAGCGTGCAAGGTCGCCGGTCTTCAGCCGCCCGATGCCGTGCTCCGCGCTGACCGATCCGCCCATGGCGTGCGTCAGATCATGCACGCAGGTCTTGATCGCGTCGCTCTGGTCTGCGTGGTCGGCCCGGGTTCGGCCGGGAACGGGAAAGACGTTGAAGTGCAGGTTGCCGTCCCCCAGATGTCCGAAACAGTTGATGCGGAAGCGATCGATGCAGGCCAGCGCTGCGGTCGCTTCGGGGATGAAGGCCGGAATGGCGGAGAGCGGCAGCGCGATGTCATGGCTGGAAATCGCGCCGATACGGCGGTTGGCCTCGGGAATGTGTTCACGCACCGTCCAGAAGTCCTGTGCCTGCGCTTCTGACTGGGCGATGAGGCCGTCCTCCGACAAACCGTTGTCGAGGGCGGTCTCAAAAAGCGTTTCCAGCAGCCCTGCCGGATCTGTACCGGGGCCGGTGCCGATCTCGATCAGAACGCACCAATCGGGCGGCTCCGACCAAGGGCGGCGAATGTCGGGCAGGGTTTCCGCGAGGAAGTCGAGCCCCTGCCGGTGGATCAGCTCGAAAGCCTGAATGGCATCGCCTAGCTGGCTGCGGGCAAGGGTCAGCAGGCCCAACGCGGTGTCCGGCGAGGGCGTGGCAAAGAAAGCGGTGCCAACAGCGGCCGGGCGGGGGTAAAGCTTCAGGCTGGCGGCGGTGATGACGCCCAGCGTACCTTCGGCACCGATCAGCAGGTGGCGCAGATCATAGCCGGTATTGTCCTTGCGCAGGCGCTTGAGTCCGTTCCAGATCTGACCGTCGGGCAGCACCGCCTCCAGCCCCAACACGAGGTCGCGCGCATTGCCGTACCGCAGCGTGTTGATGCCGCCGGCGTTGGTCGACAGCAGCCCGCCGATCCGCGCGGACCCCTGCGAGGCAAGCCCCAGCGGAAAAAGCCGGTCGGCGCCTTCCGCTGCGGCGTGGACATCGACGAGGATCGCCCCGGCGTCCACCGTCATTGCGTTTTCCTGCGGCCATATTTCACGAATGGCTGTCATCCGGTCGAGCGACAGCAGAAGCGGCGCGCCCTTCGGCGCGACCTGCCCGCCCACCAGCCCGGTGCCGCCGCCGTAGGGCACGATACCCACCTTCGACTTTGCACAGGCGCGCACGATGGTGGCGACCTCCGACGTTTGGCGGGGCAGGGCGACCCAGCCAGAGGACCCCTGCCAGCGGCCGCGCGGCTCCTCGATATGGCGGGGCTCTGTCCGGCGCAGGCTGTCGGGCGGCAATTGCGCGGCAAGAGTGTCGGCAAAGCTGTCGTCGGCGGGGTTCAGCATGGGTCGTCTCCTCGTCCCACGGGATAGGGCAGGAGACGGAGCTTGGAAAGGTCATTGCCGCAGGTGGGCCGGTTGCAGCACCACCACCGTCGGGCGGCGGGGCAGGCTGCGCAGGCTGACCTCCAGCGATGGGGCATCGCGGCGGTCTATCTCGAAACTTTCGCCAATCTGGCCGAGGAACCGCTCCAGTCCGTACGCCGAAAACCAATGCATCGGGATAACGACAGAGGACCGCAGGCGGCCCAGCATGGTCACCACGTCGCGTAACGGCAGGGTCATGCCTCCGTCAACCGGCACCATGACCACATCAAGACGCCCGAGCGCGGCGTATTGTTCGGGACTGGGCACGTGATGCAGGTGGCCGAGGTGTCCGATGCAGAGGCCCGCCACCTCGAAGACAAAGATCGAATTTCCCTTCGGCTCCGTTCCGCCCCCGGCGGAGCGGATATCGGTGGAAACGTTGCGCACCAGCATTTCCCCCAGATCGAGGTGATGGTCCGTGCCGCTGCCAAAGGGGGAGCCCCAGCCTTTCAGCGCGTGCGGGATGGCCGGGTCCGGGTAGGCCGTCCAGTGCGTTTCGTGCGCGTGGTTCATGGTCACAACGTCCGGAATCAACGGCGTGTTTCCGATGAAGCCCGTGAAATCTGTCACGGCGGAAAGCCCGCCGGTGGTCTGTAACAGGAAACTGGCGTGGGCGATGTAATGCAGGCGAACGGTGTCCTGCGCGACCGGATCGGTCCAGGCGGCGGCCTGGAGGTAGGCAAGGCCTGGCGCGGCCTCGGCTATGGCGATGCAATGGGAGGGGATGCGCTGCATCTGGGCGGTGGCTGTGGAAGCGATGAGGACGAGGGCTGCGGCGAGGCGGATCATGGCACGGGCTCCTGCGAGGCCCGGAAACTGTGCCACGCCGCAGCGGTTCGCCAAAGCGCGCGGGGCTGGCAGGGCGATCACATCAAAGTGAACGCGCAACCTCCGGGCAGGCGGGAGAACCCCGCCCGCGCCCGAGATCAGCCGATATCGGTGCGGCCGCGGCGGTCCAGGCGCAGACCGGCGTAGAGAACGTGCGTTCGCCAGCGACCGTTGATCTGCAGGTAACTCTGGGCCACGCCCTCGTATTTGAAGCCAGCGCGTTCCAACAGTCCGCGCGAGGCGGCGTTTTCCGGCAGACAGGCGGCCTCCAGCCGGCTGAGGCCCAGCCGTTCAAAGGCGTGATGGGTAACGGCGGCGATGGCCTCCGACATGTATCCGCGTCGGCCATAGCGTTCGCCGGTCCAGTACCCCAACGTGCCAGCCTGCGCCGGGCCGCGGCGGATGTTGTCCAGCGTGATCGCGCCGATCAGCGCCTCGTCCTCGCGCCGGATGAGAAAGAGCGGCACCGCCGTGCCGTTCTGGATCGAGCGGGATGCCCAGTAGACCCGGTTGGTAAAGGCCTTCCGCGAAAGGTGGTCGGGCGACCAGGTCGGTTCCCACGGGGACAGGTAGTCGCGGCTTTCCTCACGGATCGCGGACCAGGCGTTGTAGTCCGAATGCACCGGCGGCCGCAGGGTGAGACGTTCGGTCTCTATTCGCAACTTGCGCCGGAAGGAGAGCATCAGGCGGCCCGCCGCTCTGCGATCTCCTCAAGCGAGGGAGCGGATGCCACGGGGCCGTAAAGCGCCAGCGCCGCTGCAGAGTCCGTGGCCTGCTTTTGGGCGAACCCCAGAACCTCTTCGCGGGTGACCGCGTCGATACGGGCGACGGTTTCCTCGATCGGCGGCACCTTGCCCCAGATCTGGATCATCCGTGCCATCCGTTCGGCGCGCGACGACGGGCTTTCCAGCCCCATCAGCAGACCGGCCTTCATCTGGGCGCGGGCGCGCTCGATCTCCGCGTCGGACATGTCTTCCGCCGCGCGCTTCATCTCGTCGATGGTCAGGGTCGTCAGGTCTGCCAGTTCCTCGCCTGAAGTTCCGGCGTAGATCGTCGTCATGCCGGTATCGGCGTAAGCGCCAGACTGGGCGAAGATCGTGTAGCACAGGCCGCGCTTTTCGCGGATCTCCTGAAACAGCCGCGAGGACATGCCGCCACCCAGCGCGATCGAATAGATCTGCGCCGTGTAGAAGGCCGGATCGCGGTAGCCCGGAGCCTCGAAGGCCAGTGCGAGGTGCGCCTGCTCGAGGTCCTTCACCCTGCGCGCCTCACCTCCGCGGAAGCTGGCGCTATTGGGTTCGAAGCCCGGGCGCGGTGCGCGGTCGCCGAACAGCGCTTCGGCCTGCTTTACCAGCGTGTCGTGATCGACCGCCCCGGCGGCGGACAGGATCATTTGCCCCGGTCCGTAGTGCTCCTTCACGAAGGTCTGCAGATCGCCGCGCCCGAAATTGCGCACCCGTGCGGCCTCGCCGAGGATGGTCCGGCCGATGGGCTGGTCGGGGTAGGCTTTTTCCTGCAGCCAGTCAAAGATGATATCGTCGGGCGTGTCGTTGGCCTGCCCGATTTCCTGAAGGATCACATGGCGCTCGGTCTCGATCTCCTTCTGGTCGAAGACCGGGTTGAGCAGGATGTCGGACAGAACGTCCACCGCCAGCGCGGTGTCCGCCTTCAGCACGCGGGCGTAATAGGCGGTCACCTCGCGCGAGGTATAGGCGTTGATGTAGCCGCCCACGTCCTCGATCTGTTCGGCGATCTGCAGCGCCGTCCGCGAGGTCGTGCCCTTGAAGGCCATGTGCTCGAGGAAATGGGCGATGCCGTTCTGCTCCGCGCGCTCATGCCGTCCGCCGGCGGTGATCCACAGGCCGACGGCTGCGGATTCCAGCCCTGGCATGTGTTCGGTGACGATGCGGAGGCCGTTGGACAGCGTGGAGAGTTGGACGGTCACTTGTGAATGCGCTCCTTGATAAGGGATTCGAGGGCGGCAAGGTCGTTGGCGACCCGCGTCACCCGTTCCGGACGCTCATACAGGTCCGCCATCCGGTTGGGAAGGGGCGGGCGGATGCCGGAGGCCTTCTCCACCGCGTCGGGAAACTTTGCCGGGTGGGCGGTGGCCAGCGTAATCATCGGCACGTCGGGCTTGCGCAGCGCTTCGGCCACGCGCACGCCGACGGCGGAATGCGGGCAGAGCAGTTCGCCCATGGTAGTATTCGCCAGCAGGATGGTGTCGAGGGTCTGCGCCTCCGACACGCAGCCGGAATCGAAGTGTTCCCGCAACGCCTGAAGCGCGCCCTGGCTGACGCTGAAACCGCCAGCCTTCAGCTCGTCCATCAGCTGCGCCACCGCCGCGCCGTCGCGGGTGTAGGCGTCGAACAGGGCGCGTTCGAAATTGGAACTGACCTGAATGTCCATCGAGGGGCTGATGGAGGGTTGCACCTCGGAGGTCTCATAGGCGCCTGAGGTCAGGCAGCGGTGCAGGATGTCGTTCTGGTTGGTTGCCACCACCAGCCGGTCGATGGGCAGACCCATCCTTTTGGCGATATAGCCGGCGAAGATGTCGCCGAAGTTGCCGGTGGGCACGGTGAAGCTGACGGTGCGGTCCGGCGCGCCCAGGCTGACGGCGGAGGAGAAGTAGTAGACGACCTGCGCCAGAACGCGCGCCCAGTTGATGGAGTTCACACCGGCAAGCCGCACGGTGTCGCGGAACTCGAAATGGTTGAACATGTCCTTCAGCCGCGCCTGACAGTCGTCGAAATGCCCGTCCATCGCCAGTGCATGCACGTTTGCCTCCGCCGGCGTGGTCATCTGGCGGCGCTGCACTTCGGAGACCCTGCCATGCGGGTACAGGATGAAGACATCGACGTTGTCGAGGCCCCGGAAGGCTTCGATCGCGGCCGAGCCGGTGTCGCCGGATGTCGCGCCGACGATCGTCACGCGTTCACCGCGACGCTCCAGCGCTTCCTGGAAGAGCTGGCCGATCAGCTGCATGGCGAAGTCCTTGAAGGCCAGTGTCGGCCCGTGGAACAGCTCAAGCAGGAAATGGTTCGGCGCCAGTTGCACCAGAGGCGCGCGGGCATTGTGGCCAAAACCGGCGTAGGCCTTGGCGATCAGGTCGGCAAAGATTTCGTCGGTAAATCCCTCGCCCACGAAGGGCCGCATCACGCGGAAGGCGGTCTCCTCGTAGCTGAGGCCGTTCAGCGCGCGGATGTCCTCCGCCGACATTTGCGGGATGGTCTCGGGCACATAAAGGCCGCCGTCACGGGCCAGGCCCGACAGCATCGCTTCTTCGAACGTCAGGGCAGGGGCCTGCCCGCGGGTAGAGATGTAACGCATCAGTCAGTGCCTTTCGCGATACGGCGCATCCAGACGCCGGTCATCAGGAGCCATACCAACCCGAGGGCGTACCAGGTGATGGCGTATTGCAGGTGATCGTTGGGAATGCCTGACGTGTCCACCGGCATGGGGTCCACGCGGGCATCAGCCGGGTCCATGGCACGGGCGACAACGAGCAGCGGTTCGGTCCGCAAGGCGTCCGCCATGGGGCCGAGGTCGCGCGCGAACCACGTGTTTTTCTCCAGGTCGTTCGCGGGCGTGGAGGAATTCCGGTCGTCGGGCCAGTGCAGGTTTCCCAGCAGGCGGGCCGGGCCGCTGTAAAGGGGCGCGGTCTTCTCGTCCACCGGAAGGAAGCCCCGGTCCAGCAGCACACGCCGCCCGTCCTCTGTCTCGAAGGCGGAGATGACGCGCCAGCCGGCGCCCTTCAACTTCGCCGAGACGAGGACGAAGAGCGCCTTGTCCTCGATGGCACCGGTCAGCGAGACCGGCCGATAGCGTTGTTCGGTGGGGGCGATCGTCCCCGGCAAGGGCTGCGGATCGCCGGAGATGGTACTTTCGATCTCGGCGAGGATGTCTTTTTTCCAGCCGAGACGCTGCATCTGCCAGGTACCCAGCCATGCAAGAATACCCGCGCCGACAAGGCCGATAAGCAGGGGAGCGGCGTAACGCTTCATGGTCGCCTCATTTCCAGTGGCGCACAGAGGGGAACGCTGTGGCGTGCAGCGCGGGGGCCTGTGGACTGTCGTGAACGGTGATTGCGCATTCTGCCTCCCTTGCGCCGCGCAAAGCGTGCTGCGCACGCCAGTGTCGGTAGTCGGATTTCCGGGCGAATTCAACTCTGTCCGAATGGCGGGGGAGGCGGTTGGCGTTAACGTGAGAAGAGATCGGTTCGGAACGCTGCTCGTTTCCGGGCCCGACGGAAAAGGGCGCGCCCAGACGGACGCGCCCCTTCCTGTTTCAGCGGGCGGGATGGCGCAGGCTCTGCGAGGGAAGGCCCCGCCAGATGTCCCGCCGCCGCGATGCCCTTACTGGCCCCAGATGTAGATCGAGGCGAAGAGGAACAGCCAGACCACGTCGACGAAGTGCCAGTACCAGGCAGCCGCCTCGAAGCCGAGGTGGTTTTCCGGGGTGAAGTGGCCGCGGTAGACGCGCAGCAGGCAGATGAAGAGGAAGATCGTCCCGATGATCACGTGCGCGCCGTGGAAGCCCGTCGCCATGAAGAAGTTCGCGCCGTAGATGTTGCCGGCAAAGCCGAAGGCGGCGTGCGAATATTCGTAGGCCTGGAAGACGGTGAACAGCAGGCCCAGCAGGATCGCGATGATCAGGCCCTGCTTGATCTCGTCACGCTTGTTGCCGTGCACCAGCGCATGGTGCGCCCAGGTCGCCGCGGCACCGGAGCACAGCAGGATCAGCGTGTTGATCAGCGGCAGGTGCCAGGGGTCGAAGGTTTCGATCCCCGCGGGCGGGAACACGCCGTCGACCTTGGGCGACAGGCCCTCCGGGTGGATCGGATAGAGCGCGTGCTTGAAGAACGACCAGAACCACGCGAAGAAGAACATCACCTCCGACATGATGAAGAGGATGAAGCCGTAGCGCAGGCCGATCAGCACGACCGGGGTGTGGTCGCCGATGGCGTTTTCCTTGATGGTCTCACCCCACCAGCCGAACATGGTATAGAGTACGCCGACAAGGCCGATCAGGAACAGCCAGGGCCCGCCGACCTCGATCGCACCGAACAGCATCGTCATGCCGCCCGACATCCAGGCGACCGCGCCGAAAAGCATGATGAACCCCATCAGCGCGCCCAGAAGCGGCCAGAGGCTCGGGCTCAGGATGTGGTAGTCGTGGTTTTTTGCATGCGCCATGGCGTTCCCTCGTTAGGCGTTAGTTCAGCGACGCTTTCGCATCTGCCGTGGTTGCGGTGTCAAGCGCGGCCTGCTCTTCCGGCAGGTCGATCTCGTAGAAGGTGTAGGACAGCGTTATGTGCTGCGTGTACTTCGCATCCGGGTCGTCGACGATCTCGGGATCGACGAAGAAGCTGACCGGCATCTGGACCCGTTCGTGCGGCTGCAGAACCTGTTCGGTAAAACAGAAGCACTCGATTTTGTTGAAGTAGCCGCCCGCCTGATAGGGCGTCACGTTGTAGGCGGCCTGCCCGGCGACGGGACGATCGGTGGGGTTGTAGGCCTCGTAGAAGGCCAGCCCCTCCTCACCGATACGCAGGGTCATCTCCGTCTGCATCGGCTTGAATTCCCATGGCATTCCGCGATCTTTCGATGCGTCGAACTTGATCTTGATCGTGCGGTCGAGAATGGCTTGTGCCTGCCCTGCCTCGGCGACCTGTGTGGTGCCGCCAAAGCCGGTCACCCGGCAGAACCAGTTGTAGAACGGAACGGAGGCCCACGCCAGCGAGCCCATTCCGATCACGACGCCCAGCGTGAGTCCCAGGGTTTTGGTCTTCGGATCAATTGCCATCTGCGGCCTCCGACTGTTGCGACACCCGCGGCGTTGCCTCCACCGGTTTGCCGGTCTCGATATCGACCAGAGTGGAGTTCGCGTCCGGGCGCATGTCGAAATCGCCTCGGCTGACCTTTACCATGGTCATGCCGAAAACGATCATGATGAAGGCCGCAAGCGTCAGCCCGAGGCCGACATTGCGCGACTTGCGGCGTTTGTGCAGGTCGTGTTCGCGCGCGATGGACATCACAGGCCTCCGAAGCGGCTCAGGCCGGCCTCGACCAGGATCGCGCCGAAGTGCGCGAAGAGGTAAAGCAGCGAAAGCTTGAAGAATTTCTTTTCGGCCCGGAAGTTGTCCGCCTCCGATGCGGCCTCGTCCCGGCGCCAGATGTCGAAGGCACCCTTCAGGAACAGCGCGTTCAGCAGCAGTGCCACCGCGAGGTAGAGCGGTCCGCCAACCTGTGTGAAACCAAGACCGATGGCGAAGGCCGCCAGCAGGATCGTGTAGACGAGGATATGGGTGCGGGTCGCGCGGCGCCCGTGGGTGACGGTCAGCATCGGCACCGTGGCATTATCGTAATCCATGCGCACGAACAGCGCCAGCGCCCAGAAATGCGGCGGGGTCCACAGGAAGGTCAGGCAGAACATCAACACGCTCGCGGTGCTGATTTCGCCGGTTGCCGCCGCCCAGCCGATCATCGGGGGGAAGGCGCCGGCCGCGCCGCCGATCACGATATTCTGCGGCGTCAAACGCTTCAGCCACATGGTGTAGATCACCACGTAGAAGAAGATGGTGAAGGCCAGCAGGCCGCCCGCGAGCCAATTGGTGGCGAGGCCGAGGAAAACCACCGCGAAGGCCGAGAGCGTCAGGCCTAGGGCCAGCGCCTCGTCGCGGGTGACCTTGCCCGCCGGGATGGGCCGCTTTGCGGTGCGCTTCATGACGGCGTCGATGTCGCTGTCGTACCACATGTTCAGGGCGCCGGATGCGCCGCCGCCAAGGGCGATGAAGAGCACGGCACAGAAGCCGAGGAAAGGATGGACGCCGACAGGTGCCGCCAGCAGACCCACGAATGCGGTGAACACGACGAGCGTCATGACGCGCGGCTTCAGCAGGGCGAAGTAATCGCCGAACTGCGCATCCTGTGTCTCGGGGCGTGTCTCAAAGCTGGCGTCGGTCATGGCTCGGGCCTTCGGGGTCATGTCGGGGATGTAGGTCGGGGATCGCCCCGACCTACGATTTTGTGGGATCAGTTGGTCAGGACCGCGCGAACGTCGGTGTAGCCACCTTCGTCGACGGAGGCCGCGAGCCATGCGTCATAAGCTTCCTGGCTGACCACCTTCACGGTGATCGGCATGTAGGCGTGGTAGATGCCGCAGAGTTCCGAACACTGGCCAAAGTAGACGCCCTCGCGTTCCGGCTTGAACCACAGTTCGGCCAGGCGGCCGGGGACCGCGTCCTGCTTCACGCCGAAGGCCGGGATAGTCCAAGCGTGGATTACGTCCGCGCCGGTAATCTGCATCACGATGGTCTTGCCCACGGGGACGACGATCGCGGTGTCGGTGGCCAGCAGCCATTCGTCCTCGGAGTAACCTGCCTCTTCCAGTTGCGCGATGGCTTCCGGGGTCTTGCGGTAGGTGCCGTCGGTGGCGGCGGAGCCGATCATGTTGCCGTCATAGGCCAGGTCGGTTCCGACGTATTCATAGCCCCAGTACCACTGGTAGCCTGTCGCCTTGATGGTGATGTCGGCCTCCGGGATTTCCTGCTGCTTGAAAAGGACCGGCAGCGAGAAGGCACCGATGAAGATCAGCACGACGATCGGAACGATGGTCCATGCCACCTCGATCGGGGAGTTGTGGGTAAAGGTCGCCGGGACCTTGTTGGCCTTGCGGTTGTACCGCACGAACACGTAGGCCAGCAGCCCGATCACGAAGAGGCAGATGGCGATGATGATCACGTTGATCATGCCGTCGAGCCACTGGAGGTCGCGGGCCAGTTCGGTCACGGCAGGCTGGAAGCCCACGCCACCCTGGTGGGGCCGGCCCACCACCGGCAGCTCTTGCGCCAGTGCCGGCGCCGCGACAAGGCCCCCTGCGAGGCCCGTCATCATCGTCTTGAGGTTCATGTGTCTTACCCTGATCGATTCGAGTTGCACGCGGGCCCGCCGACCCGGAAAGTCCTGAATGGTATATAGAAAAGAGGCGCAGTCTTGCAGCCCTGCTCCTCTTCACGGCATACCGTTGCGTTCTGCCGACCCAGAAACCATATTCTTTCCACCCGTGAAAGCTTGGCGTCCGCGGCAAAGCGCCGCTTTCTTGATCCAGATCAACTCCGAGGTCCAGATGTCAGATCAAAATTTCCGTCCTTTCGAAACGCATCTCGACCTGGATCGCACCCGGGCGTTGCTGCGTGACACCCTTTCTGGGGCGGAAGATGGCGAACTTTTCCTTGAACGACGGCGGGGCGAGGCGCTCGTGCTGGACGACGGGCGCGTGAAGACCGCGAGTTACGACGCATCCGAAGGATTCGGACTGCGCGCCGTGCGGGGCGAGGTCGCGGGCTATGCCCATGCCACCGAGATTTCCGAACAGGCGATCCGTCGCGCCTCCGAAACCGCGCGTCTTGCGGTGGGCGAGGGGGGCGGGGTCATGGCGCCGCCGCCGCCGGGCACGAATCGCCACCTCTATACCGAGGCCGATCCGATCACCGGGCACAGTTTCCCGGTGAAGGTCGACACGCTGAAGGAAATCGACGCCTATGCCCGCGCGCTCGATTCCCGCGTGGTCCAGGTCACCGCCACCATCGCGGCCTCCCTCCAGGAGGTCACGATCCTGCGCCCCGAAGGCGGTGTCGTCACGGACGTGCGCCCGATGACGCGGGTCAATGTCTCTGTCATCGTCGAGGATCAAGGCCGCCGCGAGGCCGGCACCGCGGGCGGCGGCGGGCGGGTGACGCTGCACGGCCTTCTGACGGCCGACGCGTGGCAGTCGAAAGCCCGCGAGGCGCTGCGCATCGCTCTTGTGAACCTGGAGGCGGAACCCGCCCCGGCGGGCGTCATGGACATCGTGCTGGGTCCGGGCTGGCCCGGCATCCTGCTGCATGAGGCGGTGGGTCACGGGCTCGAAGGTGACGCCAACCGCAAGGGCGCGTCGGTTTTTGCCGGGCTCATGGGCCAGCAGGTCGCGGCGAAGGGCGTGACCGTACTCGACGATGGCACGATCCCGGACCGGCGCGGCTCCCTCACTGTCGATGACGAGGGCACGCCGTCGGGGAAGAACGTCCTGATCGAGGATGGCAAGCTGGTGGGCTTCATGCAGGACCGCCAGAACGCGCGGCTGATGGGGGTGAAGCCCACCGGCAATGGTCGCCGCGAGAGCTATGCGCATATCCCGATGCCGCGCATGACCAATACCTACATGCTGGGCGGTGCGGTCGCGCCGGGCGACATCGTGGCGGACCTGAAGGACGGTATCTGGGCGGTGGGTTTCGGTGGCGGGCAGGTGGACACGACGAACGGCAAGTTCGTCTTTTCGTGTACGGAGGCCTACCGGGTGAAGGACGGGAAGGTCGGCGCGCCGGTGAAGGGAGCCACCCTGATAGGCGACGGCGCCACGGCGCTGATGGGCATTCGCGCCCTCGGCAATGACATGGCGCTGGATCCCGGCATGGGCAACTGCGGCAAGCAGGGGCAGTGGGTGCCGGTGGGCGTGGGCCAGCCGACGGTGATGATCTCCGGCCTGACCGTGGGCGGCAGCGGCGCCTGAACTTCTGCGGCAGTGTCTCACGGGGGTGTCGCTCTGGCGGTGTCAGAGCGACCGATGGGGGGAAGCGCTGCTTCCCCCCGACCCCCATCGCGGTATTTAGGAACCAAAGAAGCAGAGCAGCGGGCGCATCCCTGCGGCAGTGTCTGCAACCGTTGAAATGGGGCGAAATATCTGTCGGGGGGCGGCGGGAAGTGCGGTGTGCTGGCGACGTTGAAAGCGGCAGCGCCCGTGCCCTGCGTGGGGCGATTCCGTTATGGCAGGGCAGAATGCCGCTGGCGCTGTATTCCATCCGCATGGACGCCGTATCGCGCGTCTGCGGGATTCGCCACATCTGCCACGGGGATTTGACTTAATTTATCAAGGATTCAGCGGGTTAAATTGAATCTCGCAGTGATTTGCCTCACTTCCCGTAGCGGTTTACCAGTGGTTAACTAATCTCGCGCTATAGATGATCCCGCAAGACGACGGGGCCAGGATGCGCGAAGACAGCTACTCTTCCACTCACCCCCCACTCCCACCCACCACGGAAGATGCACGTGTGGACTGGCTCCGTCTCTTGCGCTCTCGCCGGGTCGGCGTGTCGACCTTCTGGAGATTGCTGGCTGAGCACGGCTCCGCCGCCACCGCGCTGGAGGCGTTGCCGGAAGTCGCCCGCGCCGCAGGTGTGGACCGCTACGAGCCATGCCCCGAAGGCGTCGTACTGGCCGAGATGAAGGTCGCGCGCCAGACAGGGGCCCGCCTCGTGGCGCATGGCACCCCGGACTACCCCCCTGATCTCGCTGAGCTCTCCGATGCGCCGCCACTTCTTTGGCTGGTGGGGCAATCCGACGCCCTGTGCCGCCCCATGGTCGCGCTGGTTGGCGCGCGCAATGCCTCTTCTCTGGGTTTGCGTATGGCGCGTTCGCTCGCGGAGGGTCTGGGGGAGGCGGGCTATGTCGTGGTCTCCGGGCTGGCGCGGGGCATCGACGCTGCCGCGCATCACGCGGCAATCGGGACTGGTACCGTGGGCGTGCTGGCGGGCGGTGTGGACGTCCTGTATCCGGCGGAAAATGCTCGGCTGGCTGAGGAAATCGCCGAAAAGGGTGGTGCGAGACTGTCCGAACAGCCGATGGGGATGCAGCCCCTTGCGCGGCATTTCCCCATGCGCAACCGGATCGTTTCCGGCCTGTCGAGGGCCGTCGTGGTGGTGGAGGCCGCCGGAAAGTCCGGGTCGCTCATCACCGCGCGTGGCGCGCTCGACCAGGGTCGGGAGGTTCTGGCGGTGCCGGGCCATCCGCTCGACGCGCGGGCCTCGGGTTGCAACATGCTGATCCGCGATGGAGCCTGGCTGGTGCGCGGTGTCGATGATATCCTGGAGGTGCTGCCGGCATGCACCTTGCCCGCATCGCAGCAAAGCGAATTGGACCTCGGGCCTTCGGAACCGGTGCCATCCGAACACAGGGCACGCGGTCGGACCCAGCCGAACCGGCCAAAGGCCCGCAGCCGGCCCGAGGTCTCCGGGGGCGAGGTCTCCGGGGGGCAGGAGCCCCGTCGCACGGCCCTGAGGCGGATTGCCAACTTGCACCGCGAGATCCTTGACCGCCTGGGTCCGTCGCCCACCGCAGAGGATCAACTGGTGCGTGATCTTCAGATGGGGGCCGATCAGGTCGCCTCCGCCCTTACCGAGCTGGAGCTGGATGGTGCGGTTCAACGCCAACCCGGCGGGTTCCTGTCGATCGTGCCGAAGGGTTAGTTGGCGCAGGCATCCGGAATGACAGACCACCACACCGGGCACAGCGGGGGCCAGTACCACCACGCGTCCGTCGCCCCGATTTCCCAGTGCACGGCAACCCAGGTGTCGCCGGACCGCTGGTACAGCGCCTG
Source organism: Sagittula salina (assembly GCF_017813235.1). Lineage (GTDB taxonomy): Bacteria > Pseudomonadota > Alphaproteobacteria > Rhodobacterales > Rhodobacteraceae > Sagittula > Sagittula salina. The sequence goes on along the minus strand of NZ_JAGISH010000001.1, from coordinate 495,592 downwards.
GATCGACGGCCCGCCGAATTCGAAAAGGTCGTCCGCCCCGTGGCCCGGCCGAAGGTCGGCTTGTGTCATGGCACGTCCGTCGGGTCGGAGCGGGTCCAGCATGGCAAAGGCCACATCGCCATCGACCCGCAATTCATCCACGCGAAACACGAGCGGCGCGCCAAAGATCCACTCCGCATGGGGGCGCATGGCGTCCATCAGGGCGCCGCGCGTGGCAGTCCCGCGAGACGGCGTTTCCCATGCGGCGAGCGGTGCGGGCGCGGCCAGCGCAAGGGACAGGAAAAGTGCGACGTGGCGCATCGGAAACCTCCGTATTGATGCGTCCACAATAGGCAGGGCGCCCCTGATATGGGAAGCGGCGGATGCGCCCACATTGACAATTCCCCCTTGTGCCCCACATCTGGCACCGCAATACGCATCCCCTGTGAGGGTCGCCAAGAGCAAAGCAGAGAGGTCCGAGTAGAGATGCCCGTCGTCGTCGTCGAGTCCCCGGCCAAGGCCAAGACAATCAACAAGTATCTGGGATCCGACTACACGGTTCTGGCTTCTTACGGGCACGTCCGAGACCTGCCTCCGAAGGATGGATCGGTCGATACCGACCACGAATTCGAGATGAAATGGGAGGTCGCGAACGATTCGCGAAAGCACGTCGCGGCCATCGCCGAAGCGCTGAAAAGCGACGACACGCTGATCCTCGCCACCGACCCCGACCGTGAGGGAGAGGCGATTTCGTGGCACCTGAAGGAGGCGCTCACGAAGCGCCGCTCGATCAAGAAAACGACCCACGTCAGCCGCGTGACCTTCAATGCGATCACCAAGCAGGCCGTGACCGAGGCCATGCAGAACCCGCGCGACATCGATGCGCCCTTGGTGGAGGCCTACCTCGCCCGCCGCGCGCTGGACTACCTTGTGGGCTTCAACCTGTCGCCCGTGCTCTGGCGCAAGCTGCCGGGCGCGCGTTCGGCGGGGCGGGTGCAGTCGGTCTGCCTGCGGTTGATCGTGGAGCGGGAGATGGAGATCGAGGCTTTCAACCCACGCGAATACTGGCAGGTGAAGACGGCATTGGTCACCCCGCGCGGCCAGTCGTTCGAGGCACGTCTGGTCGGCCTCGCGGGCAAGAAGCTGGACCGCTATGACCTGGCCAATGTCACCGATGCGGAGATGGCGGTCAGCGCCATCGAGAAACGCGCGCTGAAGGTCACGAGCGTTGAGGCGAAACCCGCCGCGCGCAACCCGTCGGCGCCTTTCATGACCTCGACGCTCCAGCAGGAAGCGAGCCGCAAGTTCGGCATGGGGGCGAAGGCGACGATGAACGCGGCGCAGCGGCTGTATGAGGCCGGGCACATCACCTACATGCGGACCGACGGCATCGACATGGCACCCGAGGCCGTGCAGGCCTGCCGTGCCGCGATCAAGGACCGCTTTGGCGCGAAATACGTTCCCGATGCCCCGCGCGTCTACAAGAACAAGGCGAAGAACGCGCAGGAAGCGCACGAATGCATTCGCCCCACCGACATGACGAAGGACGCGGAGGCGCTGCGCTTGACGGATGCCGATCAGCGCCGCCTTTACGACCTGATCTGGAAGCGGACGCTCGCCTGCCAGATGGAAGCCGCGCGGCTGGAGCGGACGACGGTGGAGATCGGCTCGGACGACGGGCAGGTCGGGCTGCGCGCCACGGGGCAGGTGGTGCTTTTCGATGGGTTCATGGCAGTCTATGAGGAAGGCCGCGACGATGTTGTGGCGGATGACGACGACGGGCGTCTGCCGCAGATCATGAACGGCGAACCCGCGAAGTTTGACGGCGGCGCGATGAAAGCCGAACATGCCAAGCAGGTTGAAAAGACCGGAGCCACGAAGAACGCCGTGATGTCCGGGGACAGCGCGACACTGGCCACCCAGAGCTTTACCAATCCGCCGCCGCGTTACACGGAAGCGACGCTGGTCAAGAAGATGGAGGAACTGGGCATCGGGCGCCCCTCGACCTATGCCTCTGTCATCACTACGATTCAGGACCGTGAGTACGTCCGCAAGGAGCAGAACCGCCTGTTCCCCGAAGACAAGGGACGTATCGTCACGATCTTTCTGCTGAATTTCTTCAAGCGCTACGTGGAATACGATTTTACCGCCGCGCTGGAGGACGAACTGGATCAGGTGTCGGCTGGTGAGTCGGACTACAAGGAATTGCTCGCCCGATTCTGGCGCGATTTTTCCGCCGCCATCGCGGAAACCTCGGACCTGCGGATTTCCGAGGTTCTGGACGTGCTGGACGAAGCGCTGGCACCGCAGCTCTACCCGCCGCGCGAGGACGGATCGGACCCGCGCGTGTGCCCGAAATGCGGGCAGGGGCGGCTGCACCTGAAAACCTCGCGCACCGGAGGGTTTGTCGGTTGCGGCAATTATCCGGAATGCACCTACACCCGTCCTATCGCGGGCGAGGGCGCGGATGGCGAAGAGAAGCTGCTCGGCCACGACGAGGGCGACGAGATCTGGCTGAAGGCCGGACGCTTTGGGCCCTACGTTCAGCGCGGGGAGCCGACGCCGGAGAACAAGAAACCGCCGCGTGCCTCGTTGCCGAAGAAGGGCGGTGCCTACCTGCCCGGCTGGGAGCCGGAAGGCATGACGCTGGATAAGGCGCTGACGTTGCTGACCATGCCCCGCGAAATCGGGATGCACCCGGACGGTGGCGTGGTCAGTGCAAACTTGGGTCGCTTTGGCCCCTATATCATGCACCAGATGCCCGACGAAGAGAAACCGGTCTACGTCAACCTCAAGGAATTCCAGGAGGTTTTCGAGATCGGTATGAACCACGCGGTGGAATTGCTGGCTCAGAAGCGTGCCAATCCGGGGCGGGGACGTCAGGCGGTAAAGGCCCTGCGCGAGATGGGTGACCATCCCGATGGCGGGAAGATCCAGGTCATGGAGGGGCGTTATGGTCCCTACGTGAAGTGGGAGAAGGTCAACGCGACCTTGCCGAAGGACGTGGAACCGGCTGACCTGAGCATGGAACAGGCACTGGCGCTGATCGCGGAAAAGTCAAAGAAGAAACCGGCGAAGAAGGCGGCTGCCAAGAAGGCGGCTCCGAAGTCGACCACCGCCAAGAAGGCCCCGGCCAAGAAGAAGGCCTGAGTGGGCTCCTTTTGTGATCCAGCGGCGCGCGTTTGTGCGCGCACAGGTTAGCAGGCGCGGCCGCGCCTGCCGCTGAGGCCCTGCCACGGTATGCGCTCCGGAGTCTCCCGGCCTGGAAGAAGGCGACGGGTGTAGCGGATCTGCCGTTACATGCGCGCTGACGAATGTGTGATTCGTCAGCGGCGCGGAACGGAGGCATGCAGCGGTCATGGTATCGAGCAAAGAGGTTCGACAATGACCCAACTGACCCGACGCGGCCTGCTGATCGCCAGCGGCGCGGCGCTGATCGTTCCCGCCACGGCACGCGCGGCAGATATGCGGCGCAACGTTTCGAGTTTCGCCATGCAGGACTGGCGCGATCATTTTGACCAACTGGGCAAGGGCTGTATCGTCTGCGACACCGAAAGCCGCGCGCTGCATTACTGGTCGGCGGACGGTATCGACTACAGGGTCTACCCGACCTCCGTACCGAAGTCGGACGAACTGACGAAGCGCGGTTATACCGAAATCGTGCGCAAGCAGGTCGGCCCCACATGGACGCCGACCGCCAGCCAGATGGAACGCTTCCCGGACTGGCATCCGGTGGAGGGCGGCGCGCCGGACAACCCGCTTGGAAGCCACGCCATGTACCTCGGCTGGCCCGCCTACCTGATCCACGGCACGCATGACACGCGGAAGATCGGGCGCCGATCCTCGGACGGGTGCATCGGGCTGTACAACGAAATGATCGCCGAGTTGTTCGAAATCACTCCTGTCGGCACGCAGGTCCGCCTGATCTGAGCGAAACCCGGCGCATGGGTTTGACGCCCATGGCGCCGGTCTACCTTGTAGGATGCCTGCCCGTTTGGGGAGGGCATTTTACGAGGAGGGAAGAGAGATGATCCGTTTGCTGCCCTTGGCCATTCTGGCCGCCGCACCCTTTGCCGCCATGGCGGAAAGCCACATGCCCGCCGAGACCGCCAGCGCCGACATCCTCGGCGCAGAGGGCGACACGATTGGAGAGGCCACCCTGACGCAGGGGCCGAAGGGCGTCCTGCTGCACGTCCGGGTCGAGGGGCTCGCCCCCGGCAAACACGGGCTGCACCTGCACGCTACCGCCGTCTGCGATCCCGCCGAGGGGTTCAAGACTTCCGGTGGTCACGTGGGCAAGATCGAGGGCGGCCATGGTCTGCTGAACATGGACGGGCCGGAGGATGGCGACCTGCCCAATCTCTACGTCAACGCGGACGGCACGGGCGAGATGGAAGCCTATACCACCATGGTCACGGTGAAGGGACTGATGGATGAGGACGGCTCTGCGCTGGTGATCCACGAAGGTGGCGATGATGGCGTGACACAGCCTATCGGCGGCGCGGGCGCTCGCGTCGGCTGTGCTGCCATCGGGGGCTGAGACCGCTACCGGTCAGGGCGCTGGCATCGAGCAGAGCACGGTGTTGAACACAGCATGACATCAGAGAGAGGCCATCCCGCGCGCCGGGCATGGCCTCTTGGGTCGTGTGAACCGGACGGTCCGTTGACACCGTGCTGCGGAGCGGCGACAACCCCTGCCAGACACAACAGGAGGGGTGTTTCCATGAAAAAGGTATACGGTTCGGCAGCCGAGGCGCTGGACGGTCTGTTGACGGACGGCATGCTGATCGCCGCAGGGGGCTTTGGCCTTTGCGGTATTCCGGAACTGCTGATCGATGCCATCGTCGAAAGCGGCGTGAAAGACCTGACGGTTGCCTCGAACAACGCCGGGGTCGATGGCTTTGGGCTGGGCAAGCTCCTGGCGACCCGCCAGGTGAAGAAGATGATGTCCTCCTACGTCGGCGAGAACGCGGAATTCATGCGGCAATACCTCTCCGGCGAACTTGAGCTGGAGTTCAATCCGCAGGGCACGCTGGCGGAGCGTATGCGCGCAGGCGGCGCCGGCATCCCCGGCTTCTACACCAAGACCGGCGTCGGTACACAAATTGCCGAGGGCAAGGAAGTGAAAGCCTGGAACGGTCAGGACTACATCCTCGAGGAAGGCATCTTCGCCGACCTCGCCATCGTGAAGGCGTGGAAGGCCGATACCACCGGCAACTGCATCTTCCGCAAGACCGCGCGCAACTTCAACCCTCCGGCGGCGATGTGCGGCAAGGTCTGCGTGATGGAGGTCGAAGAGATTGTCGAGCCCGGCGAACTCGACCCGGATCACATCCACCTGCCCGGCATTTACGTGCACCGCCTGATCCAGGGCCAGCACGAAAAGCGGATCGAACAGCGGACTGTCCGCAAGCGTGAGGAGGCCTGAACCATGGCATGGGATCGCAATCAGATGGCGGCGCGGGCCGCGCAGGAACTCGAAGACGGCATGTACGTCAACCTTGGCATCGGCATCCCGACGCTGGTGGCCAACTACGTGGGTGACAAGGACATCACGCTGCAGTCCGAGAACGGGATGCTGGGCATGGGTCCGTTCCCTTTTGAAGGTGACGAGGACCCGGACCTGATCAACGCGGGCAAGCAGACCATCACGGAACTGCCGCGCACGGCCTATTTCGACAGCGCCATGTCCTTTGGCATGATCCGTGGCGGCAAGATCGCGGCGGCAATCCTCGGTGCCATGGAAGTCGCAGAGAACGGTGATCTGGCGAACTGGATGATCCCGGGCAAGCTGGTGAAGGGCATGGGCGGCGCCATGGACCTCGTTGCGGGCGTCGGCCGGGTGATCGTCGTGATGGACCACACCAACAAGCACGGCGACAGCAAGGTTTTGAAGGAATGCACGCTGCCGTTGACCGGCAAGGGCGTTGTGGACCGCATCATCACCAACCTCGGTGTGCTGGACGTGGTCGAAGGCGGCTTGAAAATCGTCGAGTGCGCCGATGGCGTGACCGAGGACGAATTGCGCGCGGCGACACAGGCGACCCTCGTCTGACGCGGCGCACAGCTCGAATTCAGACGGCGGCCCCTGGCGGGCCGCCGTTTTCCATTGGGCATTGCGTAAATCCACCTTGAAACCGGGCAGGCCGCGCTAGCTCCCCTCACGGTGTAGTCGCCGCAGTCAGGCGGGGGCGGATGGCATTCAAAAGCGCGGAGCAACCGGGCGGGGATGCGGACAGGACAAGTCAAAGGAGCCGCATGAGTCTCAGGACCGGGGGAATCCCTCTCCGGCAGGCCGTGGTTGCCTGCCTGCTTTCGATCATGCTGGGTCTGTTCGGACTGATGCCTGCCGCGGCGCAGACGCCAGGTCCGGTGACCACGGATCAGGCAAGCACAGGGCAGGGCACGGGGCAGGGGGGCGACGCCACCGCCGGGGTCGGCGCATTGACTACCGAACAGGCGCAGGCGCTGGCCGATCTGCTCCGGAACGACCAGACGCGTGCGGCGCTTGTCGATGCGTTGACCACGGTTGGCTCTGCGCCTGCGACGTTCGGTTCCGCCGATCCCGCGACCTCTGCCGCCATCACCCAGCCGGAGGATGTGTCGCTGACCCGTCGCGTGGCGCAGGCGACGCAAGGCGCGGCAGAAACCCTGGGCACGACGCTTACCGCCTTTTGGGGCCACCTCCTGCGCGCGCCCGAAACCTTGACCAGTGCGGCGCAGATCGATCCGCAAGTGATCTGGGATGCAATCCGGGAACTTGCGTTGGTGATCGTTGCCACGGTTGTCATCTACAACCTGCTGCGCTGGATCTCCAAACGGCTCTACCGTCGCATGGGGTCCGCCGCGAACGAACGCGGGCCGCTTCAGACCGGCTTCATCATTCTCGGATCGGTGTTGATCGACGCGGTGGTTGTCGTCGCCGCCTGGGGTGTGGGCTACCTGCTGGCGCTTCTGGTCTTCGGTTCAGTCGGGCAGATCGGCATTCGTCAGACGCTCTATCTGAATGCCTTCCTGATCGTGGAGATGGTAAAGATGGTGGTTCGCGCCATTCTCTCGCCCACGACGCCGGATCTGCGGCCGATCAACATCCCCGATCAGGGTGCGCGCCATCTCAACCGCTGGATTGCCTTCATCGCGAGCCTACTGGGCTACGGCCAGATGCTCGTGGTTCCGATTATCAACCAGAACGTCGATGTCATGACCGGGCGCGGCGTCTCCACGCTGATCTCGGTACTGGCCATTGTTATCGTGGCAATTCAGGTGATCCGGTACCGCCGCGAGGTGGCCGACTGGCTGCTGGGCTCGCGGCTGCACGACTGGGGCAGCGTCATCCGCTTTCTTGCGCGGAACTGGTACATGGCAGCGCTGGGCTACCTTTTCGTGCTGCTGGCGGTGGTCCTCGCGCGGCCGGGCGGTGTGCTGTTCCCGATGCTCTATGCCTCGGGCAAGGTGTTGGCGGCAATCGTCGTGGGCTTCATCGCCTCGAACATCGTCGGCCGCCTCATCATGCGCGGTGTCAAGGTTCCGCACGGCGTTTCAGAGCGTCTGCCGCTGCTGGAGCGCCGCCTCAACGCGTTTGTCCCGCGCATGCTGACTGTCTTCCGGCTCGCAATCTTTGCCGCGGTGGTCTTCTTCACGCTCAATACAATCGGCATCATCGACGCGCAGGGCTGGCTGGAAAGCCAGGTGGGCGTACAGCTTACCGCCACCATCGTGTCGATCTTTCTGATCCTCATCGTGTCGTTCCTTGTCTGGCTGGCGGTGAACTCCTGGGTCGACTTCCGTCTCAACCCGGACTTCGGCTCAGCTCCCACCGCGCGCGAAAGGACACTGCTTTCCTTGCTGCGCAACGCGGTGACCATTGTGCTGGTGGTCATCACGCTGATGTTCGTGCTCTCCGAAGTCGGGATCGACATCGCGCCGCTCATCGCCTCTGCCGGTGTACTGGGCCTTGCCATCGGTTTCGGCGCGCAGAAACTGGTGCAGGACATCATCACCGGTGTGTTCATCCAGCTGGAGAACGCGATGAACGTTGGCGACGTGGTGTCGGTCGGCGGCACCACCGGCACTGTGGAACGGCTGACCATCCGCTCCGTGTCGCTCAGGGACGTGCAGGGGGTGTTCCACATCATCCCCTTCAGCTCGGTCGACATGGTGTCGAACTACATGCGCGACTACGGGTTCTATGTCGCTGACATGGGCATCGCGTATCGCGAAAATGTCTCGGATGCGAAACAGGCCATGCTCGATGCCTTCGAGGAATTGCGCGCCAACCCGGAGTTCGCGCCCCACATCCTAGAGGACCTGCAGTGGTTCGGTCTGAACAGCTTCGGCGCCTCCGACGTGGTGGTGCGCGCGCGCATCAAGTGCGTGGCCGGCCAGCAATGGGGCGTGGGCCGGGCGTACAACGAGATCGTAAAGCGCATTTTCGATGAACGCGGCATCGAAATCCCCTTCCCGCATCAGACCATCTACTTCGGCGAAGATAAGCAGGGTCGCGCCCCCGCCGCCCCGGTCCGGCTGATGGGCGAAAGCGAGCGCCCGGCCGAGATCGAAGGAAAGGCCAACCCGCCGGCCGCTTCGCCGGACCCGGAGGTGACCCTCGATGATGGCGTGGCCGAGGGCGACGACGCACCGCGCTAGCACGCCAGGCACGCCAAGACGGGCGGGACTTCAGGTCCCGCCCGTCGTCGTGCCCGGTCGGACCTGGGCCCTGCTTCTTCGTGGTTGAAATATTCCCGTCGGAGGCACCCCGAGGTCAGGCCTTGCCTGACCGAGATACCCCTTGCGCCGCAGGCGCGCCCTTGAACAACGAAAAATGCGGCGCACCCGGAGATGCGCCGCCTCAAAAAGGAAGGGGGCAAGTTTCCGAAGAAACCTGCCCCCAGGATTTTGCGCCAAATGGGAGGAGAGGGCGCAAACCCGAACCCCAGCGCGCCGATGCGCGCTGCGGGAATTACTTCGCTGCTTCGGTGACCTTCTTGGCCGCAGCGGTCATCTCTTCCGAAGCCTTCTTGGCCGCGGAGGTCATGTCCTCGGAGATGTCCTTGCCGGCTGCCATCAGCAGTTCGACGGTGTCCATCTGCACTTTCTTCGCGATCTCTGCGAAGGCGGCCATGTTCTCGGCGGCGGTCTCTGCCTGTGCCGAAGCGAAGTCGGTCATCGCCTTGGCGTAGTCGGCCGGTTCGGACTTCGCGGTGGTCATCGCGGCCAGCTTGGACAGCGTGTCCTTGGTCCACGCAGCGGACAGCTCGGTCGACTTCTCGGCGGCTTCCAGAGCGACGGAGGACAGCTTCTCGTTCATCGTGGCGGTGGTCTTGAAGGCGTCTTCCATTGCCTTGGTGTCCACCGGGAACGCGCCCATCATCTCTTTCATCATCGCGGTGAAATCTTGCGTCTGTGCCATTTCCAAATTCCTCTTCAATCTCCGCTGCTCAGCGGGCCCACCCCGTATCTCTGCAGCTGCACTCAATATGCATGCTGCGGCGCAGCATTTCAAGGGTTTTTCTGCGCCGCAGCAAAGTGGGAGGCAAGTCATTGAATTTGTTTGGCCGCCTTGACCTTGACGTAAGTTCCGGGGGCTGGCGCGAGTGGTGGGTGGTCCGAATCGCCCGGAGCGCGAGCCGGAACCAGCTTGCCGGAACGCGTGGCCAGCCATGCTTCCCAATGGGGCCACCAGGACCCCTTGTGATGCTCGGCGCCCGCCTGCCAGTCGTCGAAGGCCAGCGACAGGTCGTCGTTCACGAAGTGGCCGTACTTGTCCTTTCCCGGCGGATTCACGATGCCCGCGATGTGGCCCGACTGGCCCAGCACGAATTCCTTAGCCTTCGATCCCATCATCTGGACACCACGATAGACATCGCGGGCGGCAGCGATGTGATCAGTCTCCGTCGCGATGGACATCAAGGGCACATCGACGTCCCGGACCGACAGTATCTCTCCCAGAAGTTCATAACGCCCCTCGGCGAATTCGTTGCGTTGGCACAGTGCGCGCAGATACTGCAAAAACATCTTGCCCGGCAGGTTCGCCCCGTCGCCGTTCCAGTAGAGCAGGTCGAAGGCGGGCGGGGTCTCGCCCATCATATAGCTCTTGATGGCAGGGCCATAGATCAGGTCGTTGGACCGCAGGAAAGAGAAGGTCCGCGCCATTAGGAAATGCGGCAGGATACCTTCCTGCGCGATCTCCTGCTCCAGCCCGTCGGCGAAATCCTCCTGCAGGAAGGGCGTAAACTCTCCCTGATCGGAGAAATCCGTCAGCGCGGTGAAGAAGGTTGCCGATTTCACCGACTTATCGCGGCGTTTCTTCATCAGCGACAGGGTTATCGACAGTGTCGTGCCTGCGATGCAGTAGCCTACCGCGTTGACCTGTGGCACCTTGCAGATGTCCTTGACCACCTCGATGGCCTTCAGGAATCCTTCCTCGACGTAGTCCTCCATGCCGACATCGCGGTACGACGCGTCGGGGTTCACCCAGGCGACGACAAACAGCGTGTAGCCCTGAGCCACGATCCAGCGGATCAGGGAGTTCTGCGGCTTGAGATCGAGGATGTAGAACTTGTTGATCCACGGCGGGAACAGCACGATGGGGGTTTCGTGCACCTCATCGGTGGTGGGCGAATACTGGATCAACTCCATCATCCGGTTGCGGTAGATGACCTCCCCCTTGGCCGTGGCGATATTGCCGCCGACTTCGAAGGCCGCTTCGTCCACCAGCCGGACGACCATCTCGCCGTTGTTGGCCTCGAGATCGGCGACGAGGTTTTCGAGGCCGCGCACGAGGCTCTCGCCCTCGGTTTCGACCGCGCGCATCAGGGCGTCGGGGTTGGTGGCGAGGAAGTTGGTCGGCGCGAACATGTCGATGATCTGCTGGCTGAAATAGCGCAGCCGCCGCTTTTCCACCGGATCTAGGTCGTCGATTGCCTCCACTGCCTCGCGGATGGCGTCGGCGTTGGTCAGATACTGTTCCTTGACGTAGTTGAAATAGGGGTTGGTCTCCCAGAGCGGGTTCTGGAACCGCTTGTCCTGCCGTTCCGAAGTCCTTTCCGGCATGGTCAGCTTGCCCGCGGCCAGCGCCTGCTGCGCCTCCATGAAGTTCGAAACCGTCTTGCCCCAGTATCCCACCTGCTGCTCGATCAGCTTGGCCGGGTTGGTCATCCATTCCTGCATGTAGGCCTGCGCGGCCTTGGTATAAAGCGTCGCATCCGGCCCGTTCAGGGCGTGGGGCGTGGGGCTTCGTTTCGTCAGCGCCTGTACCAGCCGCTGAGACAGTTCTTCGACCCGCTTCAGGTTCGCCTCGAGCTTTTCGTGGTTCTCCCCTGCGACAACCGAGTTTGTTGTCATTTAACATTTCCCCCCGTATGCTTCGCAGTTGCAGAAATAACGTCGCCGGGGTCGGGGGGCAAAGCGACGAATTGGCTCTGGTCCGATCACCCATAAACGGTGCAACGGCCCCATGATAATAGGAGTGGCTGTCATGCGCTACATGGCGACGTACGATCTGATGGAAGCGATGCGGAATACCAACCAGTGGTTGGGGGCGACCGCACGGACCATGGCGTCCTACCCCATCTTCTCCGCCATCCCGAACCCCGCGCTGCAGTGGGCAGCTGCCTGGGGCGAGGTCACGGAGCGCACCTTCGAGCGTATGGTGGTGAAGCCCGACTGGGGCATTCGCACCTTCACCTGCGAGGACGGCAAGGATCACCTCGTCGATATCCGCACCGTGGTGGAAAAGGATTTTGGCGACCTGATCCATTTCGACGTGACGGGCCGGGAGGAGCAGCCGCGCAAGATCCTGCTGGTAGCGCCGATGTCAGGCCACTACGCGACCCTGCTGCGCTCAACGGTCAAATCGCTGATCGTCAACTCCGAAGTCTATATCACCGACTGGCACAACGCCCGCGACATCCCGGTCTCGGCCGGCAAGTTCGACGTCGAGGATTACACCCTCTACCTCGCGGATTTCATGAAGTTCCTCGGCCCGGACGTGCACGTTATCGCCGTCTGCCAGCCCGCGCCGCTGACGCTGGCCGCCACGGCCTATCTGGCCGAGATCGAACCCGAGGCACAGCCCTGCACGCTGACCCTGATCGGCGGGCCGATCAACCCGGACGCCGTGCCGACCGACGTTACCGACTTCGGTGCGCGTGTCACCATGGGGCAGCTGGAGGAGACGATGATCCAGCGCGTCGGTTTCAAGTTCAAGGGCGTCGGCCGCATGGTCTATCCGGGCCTGCTACAGCTTGCCTCCTTCATGAGCATGAACGCAGACCGCCACGGCAAGGCCTTTCAGGACCAGATCATGCGCGTTTCGCGCGGAGAGGCCTCGGACCACGATGCGCACAACCGTTTCTATGATGAATACCTCGCGGTCATGGACATGCCGGCCGAATTCTACCTTTCGACGGTGGAGCGCATCTTCAAGAAGTGCGAAATCGCCAAGAATGAATTCGTGGTGAATGGCCACCGGGTCGACATCGGCAAGATCACCGATGTGGCGGTAAAGACGGTCGAGGGTGACAAGGACGACATCACCGCTCCGGGCCAGTGCATCGCTGCGCTCGATCTCTGCACAGGTCTGCCCGACGTCATGAAGGCCAGCCACGTCGAGCCGGGCGCCGGTCACTACGGCATCTTCGCGGGCAAGTCGTGGCGCAACAATATCCGGCCACTGGTGCTGGATTTCATCGACGCCAACTGCGACCGCAAGAACCGCCGCAAGACAGACAGCAACATCGTCAATCTGAACTGATCCGTCGGCCGGTAGGCGGCGAGGAAGGCGCATTTCATACGAAGTCGCGGACCGCAGGGCCCGCGATTTTTTTCTGGTCCGTGCGTATTTCGCGGCCACGCAAAATAACTCGCTTTTTGTTTGAAAGCTGTGCAGGCTCATCTCGGATTGCGCGACACAAGCGGCACGTGTGAACTCACCGTGGCGAACAGTGGCCAAGTTCCGCACCATGACACTGAAAAACAGGAGGCCGCTGCCATGACGACAGTGCCACGCTCGGGCGACCGGCGAATGTCGCTCACCACGAAAATCATGCTCGCCATGGGGCTGGGACTCGTTTTCGGCGTGATCTTCAATGCCCTCGACTCGGACGCGATCGACAAGCATCTGGTTGGTGGCCTCTTCCATATGGTCGGCCGCATGTTCGTGAACGCGCTGCAGATGCTGGTGGTGCCGCTTGTTTTCTTCTCGCTCATCTGTGGGGTCGCGGGCATCGGCGATGTCCGCATTCTCGGTCGCGTCGGCGGCAAGAGCTTTGGTCTCTATCTCGCGACCACGGCCACGGCCATTGCCGTGGCCATCCTGATCGCGCTGGTGGTCGCACCGGGGCAGGGCTTTGTCATGGAGGGCGTCGATACCTCGGGCGTGACTGGCAAGGACGCGCCCTCCGTCTGGGACACCTTCGCCAATGTCATCCCGCGCAATCCCGTCGCGGCCTTTGCCAGCGGCGAAATGTTGCAGATCATCTTCTACACCATCGTGCTGGGCGTCGCCGTTCTGATGATGGGCGAGCGGTCGAAACCCTTTGTCGAAGCCTGCGAATACATGAACGAGGTCATGATGAAGATCGTTCAGATCGTCATGTATTTCGCCCCCTACGGCGTCTTCTGTCTGATCGCGAAAACCTTTGCGGAGCAGGGGCTTGGCCTGTTTCTCCCGGTACTGACCTACGTACTGGTGCTGGTGGGTGCTCTGCTGCTGCACCTCTTCGGCACGCTGATGCTGTACCTGAAGCTCCTTTCCGGCCTCAGCCCCATCACCTTCATGAAGAAGATCCGCCCGGCGCAGGTCTTTGCCTTTTCCACCGCCTCCTCAAACGCCACCATCCCGGTCACATTGCGCTGCGTGACGGAGCGGATGGGGGTGAACAACTCCGTGGCGTCCTTCACGGTGCCCTTCGGCGCGACGATAAATATGGACGGCACAGCGATCATGCAGGGTGTCGCGACGGTGTTCCTGGCCAATGTCTACGGCATTGACCTCGGACTTGGCGGTTACATGACCGTCATTGCCATGGCGGTGCTGGCCTCGATCGGGACTGCGGGCGTACCCGGCGTGGGCCTCGTGATGCTGACCATGGTGCTGGGGCAGGTGGGTCTTCCGATCGAAGGCATCGCCCTGATCCTCGGCGTCGACCGGCTGATGGATATGATCCGCACGGCGGTGAACATCACCGGCGACGCGGTCGTCACGACCATCGTGGCCAAAGGCGAGGGCCAGATCGACATGGCCGTCTTCCAGAACCCGGATGCGGGGGTAATCTCGGACGAGGATCTGCATATCGACCCGGCGCAGGAAGCGATCCTGGCCCGCGCGGCCCACCGCCCGGCAAAGTGACGCAGCAAAGAAAACAGGCAGGGGCGCGGTCCGTTGTGGTGCTGCGCCCCTCTTTCATCTCAATGATGAGGCATAGGGTTTTGCCCGCGGTGCGCACAGGCGCCTCGGCGCGGGTTCAGAGCCCCTCGTAGGCCACCAGCGCGTGAACCTCCATACCCAGCCTCTCCAGCCGTTTGCGTCCGCCGAGGTCGGGCAAGTCGACAATGAAGGCGCAGCCGATCACCTCGCCGCCCAGCCGTTCGATCAGGGCGATGCCCGCTTCTGCCGTGCCGCCGGTGGCCAGAAGGTCGTCGACCAGCAGGATCTTCTCGCCCGGCTTGATGGCGTCGTCATGCACCTCCACTGTGGCCTCGCCGTATTCCAGCGTGTAGGACTGTTCAATCGTCCTGCCCGGCAGTTTGCCCTTCTTGCGAACCGGAACGAAGCCCGCCGACAACTGGTGCGCCACCGCGCCACCCAGGATGAAGCCGCGCGCCTCAAGGCCCACGACCTTGTCGAACCGCACACCCGCGTAGGGGTGCAGAAGCTGATCGATCGCCATGCGAAAGCCCCGTGGATCGGCAAACAGCGTGGTCACGTCGCGGAACATGACCCCTTCATGCGGAAAGTCGGGGATCGAACGGATGTAGTCCTTGATCTCGGGACGGGGCGACATGGCGGGCCTCCGGGAGGGCTGGTGTGGGCAAAGAAAAACCGCCCAGCCTGTAGCCTGCGGGCGGTCTCTGCGCAAGGCCGCGGTTCGCGGCCCGCCGGTCGGGGGGGGTCAGATCCGGCGGCGGCCGAAGTTGTAGAGCGTGCGTTTGATCCAGTTCAGTCGGGGACGGTTGCCGTCGAGGCGATCAGTCATGAAAAGCGAGCGGACGAGGAATGGTGTCATGGCGAACCCGTTTCTGTAAAGCTGTGCGATGTAATTTGTATATACAATGTAATAACAATCTTCTAATCCCGCAACGGAAAATCGTCACACGATTGCGCTCAGGACACTGGCGCCCGGATGGATCATGTCGAAATCGGACAAGAGCAAAAAAAAGGACGGCAAGGACGCGCAGCTTGTGCTGCGACTTGACCGTGAGGACCGCGACGCCTTCGTTGCGCTGTGCAAGGAACGCGATACCACCGCATCGCGTGAGGTTCGGCGCTTCATCCGGGCCTTCCTCGCCGGGGGAGGCGAACCTTAGGACGCGCTGCCCGCCCCGGCGTCGGACTGCTCTGGCGTCAGACCCGCCGGAGGGTGGCGGTCAGCGCCCCCATGCCGATCAGAGACGCGCCCCCTGCGCGCGTCAGCCAGGTCAGCGCGTCGGGCCGGGTGATCCAGCGCCGCAGCCGAGCGGCCGCCAGCGCATAGGTCAGCGCGTTCAGCGTCGCCAGCGTGACGAAGGTCGCGATCAGCACGGCGAACTGTGGCCAGAGTGCCGCATCGACATTCACGAACTGCGGCACGAAGGCCACGAAGAAGGCGATGCTCTTGGGGTTCAGGGCCGTGACGGTGGCATTGTGCAGGTAGACGCCGCGCGCTCTCACATCCGGGCTGTCAGGCAGGATCATGCCCTTCGCCGGTGCCGAGCGGACCAGCCGGATTCCCAGCCACACGAGATAGACCGCGCCTGCCCATTTCAGCAAGGTGAACAGCGTGGCGGAGGCGGCGACCAGTGCCCCCAACCCCGCCAGAGAGGCGGTCATGGCGATGAAATCCCCGGTCGCCACCCCGGCGGCGGAAGCGACGGCCACGGTGCGTCCCTTTGACAATGCGTAGGACAGAACCAGCAGGACAGTCGGTCCCGGGATCAGCAACAGCGCGGCAGAGGCGGCGACAAAGGTCGCCCATGTGGTCAAGTCCAAGGTTTCATTCCTTTGGGTAATGACGCCGAAGGGCCATCAGGTCCTGCGCGCCGAATTGTTTCGTGTCATTGCTGTCCTGGCTGAAGATCGACACCCCTTCATAGTATGGATTGCGAATGTCAGTCATCAGGCCGAGCGCCTGAGTCAGTTCTTCGAGCATGGCGGATTCGTAGTGGCGGATGTGAAGGCGCGTGCCGAACAGGATCGTCGCGCGCTGGATCTTGTGGGTGTCCTGCCGCGACCACGTGATGACACGCGCGCCGGTGACCCGCAGACCATCTGCGCCGTCGATACCGGTATTCTGGAGCGGCGCGCTGCCGTTGCTGGCGACGAAATGAATCCTTACATCCGCCGGCCCGTCGACGTGTTGCATTCGGATGCCGGCATCGGCGGTGTTGATATACTGCACCGCGCGTTCCAGTGCGGCGCGGGCGCGCAGCTGTTTCCCCCCGAGGAAGGCCGGGTCCACGGAGGCGATCGTCACCGTCACGGGACGGTCGGTCCTCCAGCGCAGCATGGGGCGCACGCACGGGTCACCCGGCGGCGCCGCGCAGGCCACCAGTCGATAAAAATCGCTGTCCGACAGGTGGCCGTCGCTCTCGATGTAGTCGGGTTCCCCGGCTGCCAGTGGCGCCGCAAGGCAGACCAGAAGCAACCAGGGGAACCGGGCGTATGCCGCCCCGCGCGTCAGAGGACGCGCCCCGCCACTGCGTCGAGCTTCGCCAGAAGCGCGGGGTCGCGCTTTTCCGGTGCGGTCATCACCGCATATTCCAGCGCCCGGTCGCAGTGGTGCGGGCAAGGTGCGCGGTCAGCGCCCAGCAGAGCCGGCAGACGGCGGACCATCTCGCGTCCCTTGTCGGCATTGCCGGTCAGCACCTTGATGATCTCGTTGATATCCACCGCGCCGTGGTCCGGGTGCCAGCTGTCGTAGTCCGTGATCATGGCGACGGAAGCGTAACAAAGCTCTGCCTCGCGGGCGAGCTTGGCCTCCGGCATGTTGGTCATGCCGATCACATCACAGCCCCAGCTTCGGTACAACTTCGACTCCGCCATGGAGGAAAACTGCGGCCCCTCCATCGCGAGGTAGGTGCCGCCCTTATGGATGGTGATCCCTGCGGCTTCGGCCGCAGTGAAACACGCGTCGCCCAGCCGCGGGCAGGTGGGATGTGCGACGGAGACATGTGCCACGCAGCCGGTCCCGAAGAAACTCTTCTCGCGTGCAAACGTCCGGTCGATGAAGTCGTCCACAATGAGGAAATGCCCCGGTGCCATTTCCTCGCGGAACGATCCACAGGCAGAGACGGAAATCACGTCCGTCGCCCCGAGCCGCTTTAACGCGTCGATGTTGGCGCGGTAGGGCACGGTGCTGGGGGAATGGACATGGCCGCGCCCGTGACGCGGCAGGAAGGCCATCGCGACGCCCTCCAGCGTGCCTGTCAGGATATCGTCCGATGGCGCCCCCCAGGGCGTGTCCACCGCTTGCCACCGCGCATCTTCGAGGCCGTCGATATCGTATAGGCCGCTGCCGCCGATCACGGCGATCATGGTCTGGGTCATGGAGTCCTCGGGGCTTCTGTCATGGTCCGGGTTCAGGACCGAGTTAGCCATCTCGGACCAATGCCTGCAAGAGGCAGAAGCCCGCGCTGTGAACGGGGCGGGCAAACGGCAAATCCGGCACCGAATGCTGCAGCCAGCGTATGAAACGACCCGAGAATAGGCAAATTGTCACTTCACGGAATTCTCACTGGACGCGTGCAAATTGGCGCTCCGTGGCAACTGCCGGTGGCCTTCCCCGCGCGGGTGCGCTATCAGGCCGCGCGCGACAGCAAAGGATCCCCGATGAAGACCTCAGTGAAGGCGAACCTCGCCAACCGCCTCGTGATGCCCGACCTGCGGGTTTCCCCGACCACGGTGCTGACGCCGGGCCAGGTGAAGACAGACATCCTTTCCGGCCTGACGGTCGCCCTGGCCCTCGTACCCGAAGCGGTGGCCTTCTCCTTTGTCGCGGGCGTGCATCCGCTGGTGGGACTTTATGCGGCCTTCCTCGTGGGGCTCATCACGGCGATCTTCGGCGGCCGGCCCGGCATGATTTCCGGCGCAACCGGCGCGCTGGCGGTGGTCATGGTGGCGCTGGTGGCGCAACACGGGGTGGAATACCTCTTTGCCACAGTCGTGTTGATGGGGATCCTTCAGTTGATCGCGGGTGCGCTGCATTGGGGCAAGTTCATCCGGCTGGTGCCGCATCCCGTGATGCTGGGCTTCGTCAACGGGCTGGCCATCGTGATTTTCCTGGCGCAGCTGACCCAGTTCAAGGAGCCAGGGACCGGCGGGACTGAATGGCTGACCGGCCTGCCGCTCGTGATCATGCTGGGGCTTGTCGGGCTGACCATGCTGGTGGTCTGGGGCCTGCCGAAACTCACGAAAATCGTGCCGGCCCCGCTGGCGGGGATCGCCATCACCGCCGTCGTCGTCATTCTCTTCGGGCTCGACACGCCGCGCGTCGGGGATATGGCCTCCATTCAGGGCGGCTTCCCCCCGTTCCACATCCCGGCTGTGCCGCTGAACCTCGAGACGCTGCACATCATCCTCCCCTACGCGGTCATCCTCGCGGCGATCGGCCTGATCGAGTCGCTGCTGACGCTGAACCTCGTCGGTGAAATGACCGGCCAGCGCGGCGGGGCGAGCCAGGAGTGCATGGCGCAAGGCGCGGCCAACGTGGTCACCGGCTTCTTCGGCGGCATGGGCGGCTGTGCAATGATCGGCCAGTCGATGATCAATGTGAAATCCGGCGGCCGGACCCGCATCGCGGGCATCGCGGCGGCGCTCTTCCTGCTCAGCTTCATCCTCGTGGCCTCACCGCTGATCGAGCTGATCCCGCTGGCGGCGCTGGTTGGCGTGATGTTCATGGTGGTAATTGGCACCTTCGCGTGGAACTCCCTCACGATCCTGCGCAAGGTGCCGCTGATCGACGCTTTCGTCATTCTGCTGGTGACCGTGGTGACGGTCTACGCGGATCTTGCCGTGGCGGTGGTCGTCGGTGTGATCGTCAGCGCGCTGGCCTATGCGTGGAACAACGCCCGCCGCATCCACGCCACGACCTACCTGACTCCCGAGGGGGCCAAGGTCTATCAGGTGCAGGGTCCGCTGTTCTTCGGTTCTTCCGAAGGCTTTATCGAGCTCTTCGATGTGACGAACGACCCGTCTCTGGTGGTGGTGGATTTCGCAGCAAGCCGCGTTGTGGATCAGTCCGCCCTGCAGGCGATCGAAGCGCTCGCCGCCAAGTACGAGTCGCAGGACAAGACCGTCCAGCTGCGCCATCTTTCGCGCGACTGCCACCGGCTGCTGTCGAAGGCGGGACACCTGATGGTCGATTCCGACGATGACCCGGATTATCAGCTGGCGGTGGACTACGGTGTGCGCACCGGCATCCTCGGCGGCCACTGACACCGCCAGGAAGGCAGGGCGCGTTGCCCTGCCTTCCTGGATATTTGGACCATCTCAATGTCCGGTAAAGCGCTCGCGTCCTCTCAAGGTGCGCAGGTCTCCAGCGACTTGAGATCCCCGGCTTCCAGCGCCGCTCGTCCGCGCGACAGTGCCTCTGGCGGCCAGTCCCACCAGGCCAGCGCGTTCAAGCGGGCGACTTCAGCTTCGGCGAACCGCATTCGGACCACGCGCCCCGGGTTGCCGATGACTACTGCGTAGTCCGGCACCGCCCCGCGCACCACGCTGCCCGCTCCAACGATCGCGCCGTTTCCGATTGACGCGCCGGGCAGGACCATTGCACCAAACCCGAGCCAGACATCGTGGCCAATCACCGTATCGCGGCGGTCAGGCTGGAATCCCACGCGCCGCTCTGGATCCATAGCGGCGAACGGATAGGCCGACAGCCCGTCGATCTGATGATTGGCCGAGGCCGTGATGAAGCGGACGCCCTGCGCAATCTGGCAGAACCGCCCGATACGCAGCGTCTCCGCACTGACTGCAAAGAGGTAGGGAGCAAGCCGGGCGGCCCAATCCTCCGGCGGGTCGAAATCGCTCGCGTAGGTGTAATCGCCAATGGCGAAGCGCGGGTGGGCGATCACCCGGTTCAGATGCACCGTTCCGGCGTGGCGGGTGCCGTCGGGCAGGGTGATGGGATGCGACTCCTGCGCATCGGGCAGGGCGAAGAGAGCAGGCATGACGGCCTCCTTTGAAATCCGTGAGTTTTCAGGGGTTCAAAGGTGCTGGTCCATGGCTCCCTCCATCGGTGATGCCCGGTGATAGCACGTTTATGGCGTGGCGGTCAGCATTTTCCGGAAAAGCGAGGGCCGACCGAAGCCTTTTCGGCGAAAAGGCTTCGGACGCGCAATCACTCGCCGGGGCGCTTAAGCTCGAACTTTTCGCGTACTACGGTGTAGTCGCGGTAACCCATGCGCGACAGTGGGTTGAAGGTCAGCACGTCAAAGATGCCGTCGACAAGACAGTTGTCCCGGATGTGGACGCCGGTCACCTCGCCGAATACGGCGAAGTTCGTTGCGCCTTCCAGTTTCACGATCTGGGTCATGCGGCATTCGAGGTTCGCGGGTGCACCTGCGACGCGGGAGCAGGCGATCGTCTCGCATTCGGCACGGTCGATCCCTGCGGCGGTGAATTCGTCTACCTCTTTGCCGAAGAATTCCGAGGTCGCGTTCATGGCCTCACGCGCCGCGTATTCCACGATATTGATGCAGAAGACGCCTGTCTCGCGGATCTGGGCGAGGCTGTCCTTGGTGTCGTCACGGTCGGGCTTTGCCGAGGTGGAGCAGAACATGACCTGTGGCGGCACGTAGGCGCAGGCATTGAAGAAACTGTAGGGCGCGAGGTTGTCGTGACCCTCTGTCCCACGGGTGGAGACCCAGCCGATAGGGCGGGGCGAGACGATGGCGTTGAACGGGTTATGCGGCAATCCATGGCCATCGGCGGGGCGGTAGAACATGCATGTCTCCTCGGTGCAGGTGTTTGCAGGCGGTTTGTCCGAGTGATAGGCGGAAAGCGCGCCGAGTGCACGGGGTCACGGCCTGCGTCCTTGCAGAGGTCGCGTGCATTGCGATCATATGGTTATACGGAAGGAAGCCGGGCAGGGTGTATACGACGGCGCAGGAAAAACCCGAGGACTGGTGGGAGGTCGAGGCGCTCTACGACCTCTGTTTCGCGCCGGGGCGCACGCTCCTGTCCTCTTACCGCCTGCGCGAGGACGTGCCGCCGGTCGCACCACTTTGCCGTGTCGCGCGCGACAGCACCAATACGCTGGTTGCGGCGATCCGGTATTGGCCGGTGCGGGTCGGCGGTTCTCGGGTGCTGCTTCTGGGGCCTGTCGCGGTGCACCCTGTGACGCAGGGCGCGGGCCTTGGCGGTTTGCTGATCCGCGAAACCCTGCATGCTGCGGGTGAACTGGGCTACGAACGCGTTCTCCTCGTGGGCGATCCGCCCTATTACAATCGCTTCGGTTTCTTCCACCTAGCTGGCGTGGAGATGCCCCCGCCGACCAACCCCGACCGTGTGCAGGGGCTGGAGTTGATCCCGGGGGCATGGGATGGCGTGCACGGGGAGGTCGAAAAGGTGACCATGACCGAAGAGGCGGTGGATACCTTTGTCGAGGAACGCAACGAGAGCTGGGAGGATGGCGCGACAGAGGCTTGAACGCCCGCGCCGCGGGGCCATCTTTCCTGTAAAGGAGGACCGCCGATGACCGAGACCCTGCCCCTAGCCATTATGCCGAAACCGGAGCCGGAGGACGAGATCCGTGCACTGGCCAAGCGCTACAAGGCGGCGAATTCAGTCGGCATGCAACTGCTGAACATCGTCGGCGGTCAGGCGGAAAACCTGCTCGAGAAGCTTCCTGACAGCGTCAAGGATCGGCTCGAAACCGTCGCGGAACGGGCGTTGACTTCGGCGCTTTCGGCGGCAAATCGGTCGCGGGGCGTGGTGCCGGACCAGAAGGGCTGGCTGAATACCGCGATCACCACCGCCATGGGGGCCGCGGGAGGCGTTGGCGGGCTGCCCTCGGCCATGGCGGAAATGCCGATCACCGTGACCGTGCTCATGCGAGCCATGCTGGCGATTGCCGCCGAGCACGGTTTCGATCCCGATAGCCCGGAGGTCATGAAGGAATGTCTCGCCGTTTTCGCCTCTGCCGGGCCGCTTTCGGACGATGACGGGGCGGACCTCGGCTTTCTCGCGGCGCGTGTGTCGATCACGGGGGCCAGCGTCAATACGCTGATTGCCAAGGTCGCGCCCAAGGTTGCCACGACTTTGGGCCAGAAACTCGCGGCGCAGACCATCCCCGTCCTTGGGGCTGCGGCAGGGGCGGCGGTCAACTACGCTTACACGTCCTATTACCAGGACATGGCGCGGGTCCACTTCGGCCTTCTCCGACTGGCCGAGGACAGCGGCCTGCCGCGTGCCGATCTGTTGGAGGCCCTGCGCGCCGAGATCGAACCGAAACGCATTCAGCGCAATTGAATATCGTATTTTCGGTAACTTCTTCTTAGGGGCCTTGTCTTATGGTCAGGGCATCCGGGGTGCAGAAAGCCCCGTGAGAAATGCCCCCTCCCGTCGACACTTGCAGGCGCCTTCGAACTATGGGTGACCTGCCGGGAACAGGGGTGACTGTCGCGCAGAAGCGTGAACAGGGCTCTCGGCCAGAAGGTAGAGGGCAGCAAAGTGACGTCGGACCCCTACGCGCTCCGGTCGGGTGCAAAACGCCTCGCCCGGGGCGCCTTTTGCACAGGTGAACAGAATTCAGAGCGGTGACGGCCGGACCTTCTTGACCGGGTGCATGGTGAATGTCGTGCCAGTCCTCACTGTAAGGCTGGCATTGCCGGGTCCGGTTCCATGGTGAGGACAGGCGCGGCACAGCGACACCAGGCGCATTCCGGCGCGCGGATCTCAGGAAAAGTCCCGCAGATACTCCATCACCGCCTGGCGAACGGACTGTTCTCCGCGCTGTTTCGCCTCTTCGATGACATCGCGCACTTCGCTCAGCGAATAGCGCATCAGGAGCGCCTTAACCGGACCGATTGAGGCCGGACGCATCGACAGTGTCCGGATGCCGATGGCCGCAAGGCACAGTGCTTCGACCGGTCGTCCGGCGTCCTCGCCGCAGAAGGACAGCGGAGTGTCCGTCGCCTCGCAACGTCTGGCGATGTTTTCGAGGAAGGACAGGAAGGACGTGTTGAGCGAATCGTACCGCCGGCGCACCCTTTCGTTCTCCCGGTCGGCTGCAAAGAAGAACTGCTTCAGATCGTTTCCGCCAATGGAGATGAACTCCACCTCGCGGAAGAACTGCTCCGGCGCGAAGGCGAGGCTGGGTGTCTCCAGCATGCAGCCGATTTCCAGCTTGTCCGGCACCCTGTGGCCCAGCCGTTCCTCGCGTGCCAGCACGGTGTCCACCTCGGCGCGGGCACGGGCGTATTCCTCGTACTGCGCGATGAAGGGGAACATGATCGTCAGCGGCCGCCCGTTTGCGGCCCGAAACAGCGCCTGCAGCTGCATTCGCATGACGCCGGGCCGGTCGAGGGCAACGCGGATCGCGCGCCACCCCAGCGCCGGGTTTGGCTCCTCCTGCGGCTTCATGTAGGGCAGGACCTTGTCCGACCCGATGTCGAGCGTGCGGAAGACGACGCGCTTGCCCCGCGCCGCATCCAGCACGCGGGCATAGAGCGCCGCCAGTTCCATGCGCTTCGGCATCTGGTTGCGGACGAGGAACTGAAGCTCTGTGCGGAAGAGGCCGACACCTTCGGCGCCGGAACTGTCGAGCGAGGGCAGGTCCGCCATCAGGCCCGCGTTCATGTGCAGGTGTACCTCGCGGTGGTCGGCGGTGATGCAGGGCTTGTCGCGCAGTACGGAGTAGCGTTCCATCGCCTTCGCCTGCATCGCCATCTTGTCGCGGAAGGCGTTGACGACGGTATCGTCGGGCCGCAGATGCACCACGCCCTGATCGCCGTCGACCAGGACCATGTCGCCGTTCAGCGCTTCGTTGGTAACACGCTCCGCGTGGATCACCAACGGAATGGCCAACGCGCGCGCGACGATCGCCGCGTGCGAGCCGACGGAGCCTTCCTCCAGCACCACACCCTTCAGTTTTCGTCCGTATTCCAGCAGCTCGCCGGGGCCGATGTTGCGTGCAATCAGGATCGGGTTGTCCGGCATCTCGGCGCCGGTCTCTCGGCCCTGTCCCGTGAGGATCCGCAGCAGGCGGTTCGACAGGTCGTCGAGGTCGTGCAGGCGCTCGCGCAAATAGCCGTCGGTGACCTGCGCCATGCGGGCGCGTGCTTGGCTCTGTTCCTTTTCGACGGCGGCCTCGGAGGACAGACCAAGGTCGATGTCTTCCTCCATGCGCCGCAGCCAGCCCTTGGAGTTGGCGAACATGCGGTAGGCTTCGAGCACGTCGACCTGGTCCTGATCGCCCGCCGCCCCGGCGACAAGCTCGTCGACGGAGATGCGCAGTTCATCCACGGCCTGCTGCAGTCGGCGGCGTTCTGTCTCCGGATCATCGGTGACAAGGTTCGTCACCACCACGCGCGGTTCGTGCAACCAGGCCTGCCCCATGGCGCTGCCTTCCTGCCCGGTGGCACCGCGGAACAGTACCGCCTGCGTGTGCCGCTTCTTCAGCGCAGCGCCTTCGCCGATAAAGGCGCCCAGTTCGGCCATCTCCGCCAGCACCATGGCGACGACTTCGAGTGCATAGATCTCGTCCTCGGAGAACTCCCGCGCTTCCTTTGACTGCACGACCAGCACGCCGAGCTTTTCGCCCAGCCGCTGGATCGGGACGCCAAGGAAGGAGGAGTAGATCTCTTCCCCGGTTTCCGGCATGTAGCGGAATCCGCGTGCAGACGGCGCGTCGGCGGTATTCACCAGTTTGCCGGACTTGGCGACGCGCCCGACAAGGCCTTCACCCAGTTTCATCCGCGTTTCGTGCACGGCCTCCTTCTTCAGACCCTGCGTGGCACAAAGCTCCAGCGTATTGGGGTCCCGAAAGAGGTAGATGGAGCAGACCTCGGTGCCCATGCTGTCGGCGGTCAGATCGGTGATCTTGTCCAGACGCGCCTGCCCGGCGGCGTCCTCTGCCATCGTGTCCCTGAGCCGCCCGAGAAGCTTGCGGCTTTCCGATTCTGTATTGGACGGCATGGTGTTAACGGTCTTCCCTTTGTCCTTGCTCCGAGGGATAGAGCATCAGGCGGGCCTTGGGAAACGGCTTTTCACGCCGTGTCGAGCTTTTTTCCCGTTATAGGTGAAATTCTTGATCCTCCTTCAAGCCATTATGAGCTTGGTGCGAGTGAACCGATTATTTCGGAATGTTGTGACGTAAGTACCTGTCCAAAGACGGCAATGCTTCGTTACCCTCAGGTTTTCCCACATATCGACCGCCGGGGGTATGGAAGTGCCGGGTCACGCTTGCAGATGTACGAATATTGTAGGTTTCTGCTGCCCAGGAGTAGGTTTCATCTAGTAAAAAGTTGAATTATTCAGTGCCGCCGAGCATCAGTAGTTTGAACGTGTTGAAGTCCGCAGGGCACGGCTGCACCGTAGACTGCCGAAGCCATCAAGCGGGTCGTGAAGGCAACCCTTTTGCTGGTCAAAGGCTTGGGCGGCCGATCCCGCCTAAAAGTGTGACCCTCGGAACCGCGGTGACGCCGATGAGGCTTGCCATGGCTGCGTACGCAAGGCACACCCCGGCGAGGTGTCCGCGATCCGGTTCCCGGGAAAATGCCAAGTGTCTTGCTTCGATCCAGTCAGGAAAAGGCGACCATTCATGATGCGTTATCGCCTTCTTGTGAGCCTGGTGGCTGGAATGGTCCTGATCCGGCATGGGCGGGGCCGACTTCTGGCGCCGCCCGCGCCGGCGGATGCGCCCCCCCGCGTCTGGCTTCACGGGGCCTCGAACGGAGAGTTGGCATCGGTGCGGCCCATCCTCATGCAACTGATTGCAGCCCGCCCTGACCTTGGCTGGTTGGTCACGAGCAATACGGAAAGCGCCCGCGACATGGTGCGCGCCTGGAGCCTGCCCGGCGTGGAGGCAGAGGTGGCTCCGGTGGACCTGCGCCGCCTGTCACGCAAGGTAATGCAGGACTGGAGAATCGTCGCGCATATCACTCTGGAAGCAGAGCTTTGGCCGCATCGTGTAATGACATGTAAGGGTCCTGTTCTCTGGCTGGGCGCTCGGATGAGTGCCGCCACCGCCCGCGGCTGGGCGCGGCTTGGCACACTCGCTGGTCGCGTGGTGAAGCGGATCGGCTGGGTCTCTCCGCAGGACGAAGCCTCGCGCGACAGGATGCTGAAATTAGGGTTGCCCGAGGCCGCCATGGGGCCAGTGGTCGACCTGAAGGCCTTTTATGATGCCCCAGGCGTCGAAGCCCCGGAAGGGCTGATCCGGGAAAGCTGCTGGCTGGCAGCGTCGACGCACGACGGTGAGGAGCAGACCGTCCTGCAGGCACACCGTGCCGCTCGCCAGCGGGAGCCCGATCTGAGGCTCGTTCTGGCCCCGCGCCACCCCCGGCGGGCCCCTGAGATCCGGGCGATGATCGAGGCTGCGGGCCTGAGCGCCGGACAACGCAGCCGGGGCGACAGACCGGAGGTGGGCGACGTCTACCTGGCCGATACCATGGGGGAGATGCCGCTCTGGTATGCTGGCTGCGGCCGGGTTTTCGTGGCAGGGTCGTTGACGGACCGGGGCGGGCACACGCCCTACGAACCGGCAGCCTTTGGTGCCGCGTTGATCCATGGCCCCGACCTGCGGAATTTTCGTGCGGCCTATGATCGGCTGGAGGCGGCGAGCGCCGCGCTTTGCATCACCGACGCCGAAGAACTGGCAAAGGCGCTGAACGCCCTGCGTTCGCGCCAACAGGCTGCGGGGCAGGCGGCGCGGATCGCACTGCGCCCGGAAACCGATCTGAAAACGGTGTGCGATCTCCTGCTGCAGAAATTGCCGAACGCTTGAACCCTTCGACAACATAATTATCCTATAGTGATCTTTTGAGGATTGCGGATGATCCAGTACGCTTTGAAATGCACGGATGGCCATAGTTTCGACAGCTGGTTCCAGTCTGCCGGTGCCTTTGACCGGCTACAGGCCGCCGGGCATGTCTCTTGCGTGGTCTGCGGCTCCACGGGTGTCGAAAAGGCGCTGATGGCCCCCCCGCGTCAGCCACGGCGACACCCCGGCTCAGGCCGGGAAACCACTGACAGAGGCCCCGCGCCATCCGGCCGAACAGGCACTTGCCGCCTTGAAGGCCCGCGTGGAGCAGGCCTCGGACTACGTGGGAGCCGGTTTTGTGAAGGAGGCGCGCAGGATGCATCTGGGTGAGGCGCCGGAACGCCCGATCTGGGGAGAGGCCAAGCCGGAGGAGGCAAAGGCGCTGATCGACGACGGCATCCCCGTGGCACCGTTGCCCTTCCTGCCGACGCGCAAGAGCAACTGAGAACCCAAAGTTGAAGAGCATGCGCATTCTGATCACGGGAGCGAACCGCGGGATCGGCGCGGCCCTGTCCAACGAATGCGCCCGGCGCGGGGCAGAGGTCCTTGGCACCGCCCGAAGCCATCCCGACCTGCTGCCGCTGGATGTCACTGATCCGGTCTCGCTCAAGGCGCTGGCGGATCGTCTCGACCGCGAGACAATCGATGGTCTGGTCTGTAGTGCTGGCGTTTACCTCGACAAGGGGCAGGGTCTGGAGCAGGGCTATCCGCCCGAGATGTGGGCGGATAGCTTCGCCGTGAACGTCACCGGCGTCTTCCTCACAGTTCAGGCCTTGTTGCCGTGCCTCGCGCGCGCCACTGCGCCTAAGATCGGGATCATCAGTTCGCAGATGGCGTCTCAAACGCGGGCCCCCGGCGGCAGTTACATCTACCGCGCGTCAAAGGCCGCGGTGCTGAACCTTGGCCGCAACCTTGCCAGCGACCTGAAAGGGCGGGGCGTCGCGGTGGGCATCTACCACCCCGGCTGGGTCCAGACCGACATGGGCGGCGCGGCCGCGTCGATCACACCAGAGGCGGCGGCGCAAGGCCTCGCGGACAGGCTGGACGCACTGTCGCTCGCCACCACGGGCTGTTTCGAGACCTGGGACGGCAAGCCACACCCCTACTGATCCCCGCGCTTGCTATTTCCTGACAAGCGGAAGACTCTTGCGTCGCGGCAGGCACCAGCGTAAAGGCCCTTCCGACCCAAGGAAAGGCAAACCATGCCCGTTCTCGTGATGAAATTCGGCGGCACTTCCGTCGCCACGCTGGACCGCATCCGCCGCGCCGCAAAGCGCGTCGGCGTCGAGGTCGCCAAGGGCTACGATGTCATCGTCATCGTTTCGGCCATGTCGGGTGAAACCAACAAGCTGGTCGGCTATGTGGAGGAAACCTCTCCGCTTTTCGACGCGCGCGAGTACGACGCCGTGGTATCGTCCGGCGAGAACGTTACCGCCGGCCTCATGGCCCTGACCCTGCAGGAGATGGATGTCCCGGCCCGCAGTTGGCAGGGATGGCAGGTGCCGCTGGTCACCACGGGCGCGCATGCCAACGCGCGGATCGAGGAAATCCCGACTGACAACATCAACGCCAAGTTCGGTGAGGGCATGAAGGTCGCCGTGGTCGCGGGCTTTCAGGGCATCTCGCCCGAGGGGCGCATCACCACGCTGGGCCGGGGCGGATCGGATACCACGGCCGTAGCCTTTGCGGCAGCTTTCGACGCGGAACGTTGCGACATCTATACGGACGTGGACGGGGTCTATACCACCGACCCGCGCATCTGCGAAAAGGCGCGCAAGCTGGACCGCATCGCCTTTGAGGAGATGCTCGAACTGGCCTCGCTCGGGGCGAAGGTCCTGCAGACGCGGTCGGTCGAGCTGGCCATGCGGTACAAGGTGAAGCTGCGCGTTCTGTCGAGCTTCGAGGAAATGGACGACGCGGCAGGCACGCTGGTCTGCGACGAGGAGGATATCATGGAATCCAAGGTTGTGGCCGGTGTGGCCTATTCGCGTGACGAGGCGAAGCTGACCCTCGTCACTATCGAGGACCGTCCAGGCATCGCCGCGGCGATCTTTGGCACGCTGGCGGATGCTGGTGTGAATGTCGATATGATCGTGCAGAACGTCTCAGAAGAAAACTACAAGGGGCACAAGGGTGGCGTCACCGACATGACTTTCTCCTGCCCGGTGAACCAGGTGAAGCGTGCCGAAAAGGCGCTGGCTGATGCGCAGGCTGCGGGGGCGCTGAAGTACGATAGCCTCGAAGCCGAAGAGAACGTGGCCAAGGTTTCGGTCGTGGGGATCGGGATGCGTTCGGCGGCGGGCGTGGCGGCAAAGATGTTCAAGGTCCTCTCGGATGAGAACATCAACATTCAGGTCATCACCACGTCGGAAATCAAGATCTCCGTCCTGATCGAACGCAAGTACATGGAACTGGCTGTTCAGGCGCTGCACGACGCCTTCGAGCTTGAAAAGGCCTGAAGCCGGGGCTGACGCTCATTCACCGAGACTGATTGAAAAGGGCGGCTTCGGGCCGCCCTTTTCATTTCGTGCGGGCGCGATGATCAGGCGAGCCCGTAGTCCGGCTCCTCGGCGAAGGTTGTGGTCAGCTCCTGCCCATTGTCCAGGGTCAGCACCCGTTCAAGAGCATCGCCCGCAGTGTCATAGGTCGTGGTATAATGCGACCAGAAGAACGCACCGCCGCCGTCGGTCACCGTGACCGAACTGCGCGCCCCGTTGGTGTGATACTCCGTGTCGATTTCCATCCCGCTGTCGAACGTCAGTTCCCTTGCGACGCGCGCCCCGGAGGCGAGGTCGAAGTGGTCGGTGTAGCTTTGCCAGCTGAAGTTTTCGCCGCTGTCCGTGACCGAGGTCGAGGTCCGCTCACCGCCGGAATAGGCCGTGGAGATTTCGCGGCCGTCGTCCATCAGGAGTGCCTTTTCGGTCACCTGGCCGCTGGCGTCGTAGCGGGTGGTTGCGGTTTGCCAAACGAACTGGTCGTTATGGTCGGTCATCGTCCGGGCGCTGGGGTCCCCGCCGCTGAAAGCCGTTGCAATCTCAAGCCCGTTGTCCAGCGTCATGACCTGGCTTGTCCGGTTGCCGGCGGCGTCGAAGGTGTCGGTATAACTCGACCAGGAATAGCCATCACCCCCATCGGTCACGGTCACGCTGCTGCGCGTCCCATTGGCAAAGCCGGTGTTGATTTGGAGACCGTTGTCCAGGGTCATTTCCCGCTGCGTACACCGACCCAAGGCATCGAAACTGTCGGTGTAACTGTCCCAGCTATGGCGGCCCGCAGTATCGGATACCGTGACGGAGGTGCGGCTGTTCCCGCTCCATGTGGAGTTGATCTGAAGTCCGTTGTCCATGGTCATGACCTGTTCGGTGCGGGCCCCGGCATCGTCGTAGCGGTCGGTATAGCTCGCCCATGTGAAGCTGTCCGCCGCATCCGTCACCGTGGTGGTGCTGCGTTGACCGCCTTGGAAGCCTGTCTGCATGATGCGCCCGTCGTCCCACGTCACCGTCTGGCCGGTGCGCTCTCCGGTGCTGCCATAGGTGTCGCTGTATGCATCCCAGGCGGCCACGTCCTGAGTGTCCGCGGCGGCCATTTGGGTGCGCTGGCCGTCCTCGTATTGCGTTGTGCGGGTCACGCCGTTGTCCATGACCATGACGCTCTCGGTGATGGTGCCATTGCCGTCGTAGGTCCTTGTCCAGGCGGACCAGGCGTATTCATCGGAATCGTCCGTCAACGCCACAGTGGTGTCGCTGGTGGTGAAGTCTTCGAAGCTGCTGGTCCCGTTGTCGTTCAGCGTGGTCCGGGTCAGCAAGGTCCCGGAGGCATCAAAGGTGTCTGTCAGCGCGGCCCAGGCCGCCGATCGGTCAGTGTCCAACGTCACGACGACAGACACATGTGCCGCGTCGGTTGCGGTAAAGCTGTAGGTCGCGCCTTCTGAGCTGCTGCCGATCACCGCAGTACCGTCGGCAAAGACCAGCGTCTCGACCGAGACGACCTGCGTCGCGCCATCGGCTGTGCTGACCGTGATGCCGTCGGTGTGGGACAGGGCATAGTCTCCGAAGGCGCCCGAAAATTCCACTGTATCGCTGCCTGCGCCCCCATCCAGCGTGTCGTCACCGGTCGACGCCACCATGGTGTCGTTGCCGCCACCAGTTCGAATGTGGTTGTCGCCTTCATTGGTCGTCACGTGATCCCAACCGTTGCCGGTATGGGCGTTTTCGATCACCGCGCCTCGCATGATGGCGAGGTTGCCAGTCTCGCCGTTGATGTCGGAAAAGCTCTCTCCGCGCAGGTCGATCCGCTGCGCGTAACCGCGGCTGGCAAGGTTGATCGTATCGGTGCCGCCGCTGTCGAAAATCGTCACCGCCCAGGAGGTGGACAGGCCCATGCCGGTCTGGCTCAGAGTGGTGCCGTCGCCGTAGACGGTGTCGCCGGTGTTGACATTTCCGGGCGTGCCGTAAAGCCACCACATCGCCACCATGTCCGCCATCTGGGCGGATGCCACATAGTTGTGCGTGGCGTCGGTGTAGGTGTTTTCCCATTGGTCGAAGTAGGACATGATCGAATACTGCCAGCTATCCTGCTGGTAATGCGCATTCGTCCCGAAGCTGGCAGAGCCGTTGTAGTTGCCCGCGTGGCCGAGGCCCATGGCGTGGCCGATCTCGTGAATATAGGTTTGAAGGTAGTAACCGCCGTAGGCCTGCCAGCCGGCATGCACGTTGACGTAGGACTGCGTGATCGTGTGCCCGGCGATATAGCTGTAGGCGTAGGCGCCGGAATTGTCGTCCACGAAGACAATATCGGCGCTTGCCGAAGAGACAGCGGTGAACTGGATCCCGGTCGCGGCAGTCCATGCGTCAAAGGCCTGTATCGCCGTGGCCCGCCCGGTGGCGTCCAGTTGAGAGACGTCGTAGGTGAGCGTTCCGCCGGAAGTCACATCGAAGGCCCGCCAGTCGCGGCCGGTCGAATTCCAGTATCCATGGGTCAGCTGCGTGCCGACCTGATCCAGCGAATAGCTGGGCAGGCTTGCCCGGACGGTATCGACGGTGGCGGATCCACTCGCGGCGGCAACATGGCTGTCGTAGGTGGTCAGTTCGGGGTCACGGGCTAGGCACTGCAGGCACATCGGGCGGGCTCTTTCCAACTTGGCGACTTGGGGGCGCGCGGTTGCGGTGTGCCCCGGCAGGGGCAAGGGACGCGCGTCTCCAGCAGGGAGCAGGGAGGCGCGCGCAGGCGAATGGAGGAGGCGATCTTTGATCGAGGCACTTCCGGCACTTCTGCCGAATCGAAGCGGCGCATCGGCTTTGCCATGCGTCTTCGCGGCCTGCCTTGGTGGCAGGTCACGGTCGGGTAAGGTTTGGTGGGAGAATCGGCGGGTTCTGCGGCCGGAATTCGCCCGGAACATGGCATTGAAGTCGGGCTGTCGTCACTGCGCGCGCGAATGCCGTCGCTGTTTCCTGAACGGACTGGCTAAATCGTGAGATATTTCGGGAATTTTGCAGCGCCGCGGCGGCATACCAACAAAACGAATTTGCTGCCGCGTCGACAATGATGAGCCTCACCATCGCATCTGCGAATGTCTGAACATTCGGGTAGTGAGGGGGGTGGTGCTGCTGGAGAGAATTGAACTCTCGACCTCTCCCTTACCAAGGGAGTGCTCTACCTCTGAGCTACAGCAGCGCCGTGGGGGGGCTTCTACGGTCTAACTCCGAAGGGCGCAAGAGGCGTTTTTGAAAAAAAATGGGGCGTCCGTGACGCCACGCGTTCCGCGGCTTTCCGCCGTTGCGCGGGCTGGACCGGATGGGCGGAAAGCGTTAAATCCGGCGGATGAACAAGGGCACCCGTACCCCGACACAGAACCCTACGTCACCCGGGCGGGATGCCCGCGGGGACCGCCTGAAGGCGGCGCTGAAGGCGAACCTCGCGCGGCGCAAGGCGCAGGCGAAGGCCCGCGCTGGTGGGGGTCACGAAGACGGCGAGACAGGTGAAAAGTCGGGTAGCCAGACGGGTATCCAGACCGGCAGCGAAACAAACGGCCCGCGCGGCGACGAATGACGCGGTGACAGGCGCAAGGAGCAGGACAGGCATGGATTCGATTCTGGTAACGGGCAATGGCCCGCTGAACGGGGACATCCCCATCGCGGGCGCAAAAAACGCATGCCTGACGCTGATGCCCGCGACGTTGCTGTCAGAGGAACCGCTGACGCTGACCAACGCGCCACGCCTGTCAGACATTCGTACCATGACATTGCTGCTGCAGTCGCTGGGCGCTGAGGTCACGGCGATGCATGAGGGCAAGGTGCTGGCCATGTCCAGCCACGCCCTGACCTCGCAGCGCGCGGAATACGATATCGTGCGCAAGATGCGCGCCTCCATCCTTGTGCTGGGTCCGCTGTTGGCGCGGTTTGGTTATGCGGAGGTTTCGCTGCCGGGTGGCTGCGCCATTGGCGCGCGCCCTGTCGATCTGCACCTGAAGGTCATGGAGGCGCTGGGCGCGGAAATGGACCTCCGTGACGGCTACGTGCACGCAAAGGCGCCGACCGGGGGCTTGCGTGGCGGCGCATTCGAATTCCCCATCGTCTCGGTCGGCGCCACCGAAAACGCGCTGATGGCCGCGTCGCTGGCGAAGGGCACCACCGTGCTGAAAAATGCCGCGCGCGAACCCGAGATCGTCGACCTCGTGGAGTGTCTGCGCAAGATGGGTGCCCAGATTGAAGGGGAGGGGACCCCCACCATCACCATTCAGGGCGTCGACCGTCTGGGGGGCGCGACCCATCGCGTGGTGACCGACCGGATCGAGTTGGGCACCTATATGCTGGCTCCGGCAATCTGCGGCGGGGAGGTCACCTGCCTCGGGGGGCGCATCTCCCTGTTGCAGGCTTTCTGCGAAAAGCTCGACGCGGCGGGCATTTCGGTCGAGGAAACCGACAAGGGCCTGAAGGTCGCGCGCAAGAATGGCCGGGTGAAGGCGGTCGACGTGGTGACGGAGCCGTTCCCCGGCTTCCCCACCGACCTGCAGGCGCAGATGATGGCGCTGATGTGCACCGCGGAAGGCACCTCCGTGCTTGAGGAGAAGATCTTCGAGAACCGTTTCATGCATGCGCCGGAACTGACCCGTATGGGGGCGCGGATCGAGGTACATGGCGGTCACGCCACGGTCACCGGGGTGGAGCGGCTGAAGGGTGCGCCGGTCATGGCGACCGATTTGCGCGCATCGGTTTCCCTGATCCTCGCGGGTCTTGCGGCGGAAGGGGAAACCATGGTGAACAGGGTCTACCACCTCGACCGCGGTTATGAGAATGTCGAAGAAAAGCTCTCTGCTTTGGGGGCGAGGATTGAACGGGTAAAAGGCCAATGACCGATTCCGGGACCGAGGACGCGCGCTTTGAAGATGGCGGCGAACGTCCGCTGAACCTTGGGGCGATGGACGCCGACGACTTGCAGGTCATCTCTGCGCTGGTGCAGGACGCTGTCCTCCCGGTGACCGAGATCCGTTGGCAGAAGTCTGCGCGTCGTCTCGGCCTTCTGGTCAACCGGGTTCGCTGGGAGGATGTGGAGGTGGCGCAGCGGTCGGGCCGCCCGGTCGAGCGCGTGCAATCGGTCCTGGTCATCGATCACGTCGAGGGCGTCGCGAGCCAGGGCGTGGACCGCTCCGATAGGGACATGATCCTTCAGGTGCTCACGGTCGCATGGGAACCGGGGGTCGATGCCGATGGCCATGTGGTGCTGACGCTTGCCGGGGATGGCGCCCTGCGCGCCCGGGTCGAGGCGCTGGAAGTCGGCCTGCGCGACGTGACCCGCCCCTACGTGGCGCCATCGCGCAAGATCCCAGACCACGGGGCGTAATCCAGAATCCCCTGCGAGTGCGGGGCGTTACGCGTTTATCCACAAGTACCTTCGCACCAGTGGATAAAATGGCGCCGTGGGAGTTATCCACATCAACCGCTGCCCCGAACATTCTGATCCGGTTGTTCGTTTCCGTAGCGTGGGCTCTGCGCACATTCTTTGCATCGTCAGCCCCGACTTGTTTAGTTGAGCGCGGGCGCGCCACGGGCTAAACACCGCGCGACCGTTAAGGAGAACCGCCATGCCCGTCTTTCTGGACTCCGCTTCCCAAGACTTCGAGACGCAGTTCAGCGCACTGCTCTCCGCCAAGCGTGAAGACAGCCCCGATGTCGACGACACCGTGGCCCGGATCATCGCAGACGTGCGAGGGCAGGGCGACGCGGCGGTGCTGGCCCTGACTGCAAAGTTCGACCGCCTCGCGCTGACCGCCGAAACCATGCGGTTTTCCGATGCGGAGATCGCGGCGGAATGCGCCCGCGTCCCGAGACACGAAGCGCAGGCGCTGGAGCAGGCGGCGGAGCGCATCCGTGCCTACCACGTCAGACAGATGCCGGAAGACGCGTCGTGGACCGACCCGGATGGTGCGACGCTGGGCTGGCGCTGGACGCCCGTCTCGGCGGCGGGGTTGTATGTGCCGGGCGGGCTGGCGTCTTATCCCTCGTCTGTGTTGATGAACGCGATCCCTGCCAAGGTCGCGGGCGTACAGCGGCTCGCGATCTGCGTGCCAACGCCCGATGGCGTGGTGAACCCGCTGGTGCTGCTGGCTGCGCGCATCGCCGGAGTGGATGAAATCTACCGCATCGGCGGCGCACAGGCGATCGCTGCGCTGGCCTACGGCACTGAAACCATCGCCCCCGTGGACAAGATCACCGGGCCAGGGAACGCCTTTGTCGCGGCGGCGAAGCGGCGCGTATTTGGCAAGGTGGGTATCGACATGATCGCGGGCCCGTCAGAGATCCTCGTGATCGCGGATGCCGATAATGATCCGGACTGGATCGCGCTTGATCTGATGAGCCAGGCGGAGCACGACGAGAGTGCTCAGTCGCTCCTGATCACGCCCGACGCGGCCTTTGGTCAGGCAGTAGCAGCGGCTGTGGATAAACGCCTGCAAACGCTTGAGCGACGCGCCATCGCGGGGGCCTCCTGGCGGGATTTCGGGGCGATCATCACTGTGAAGGACCTTGACGAGGCGGCAGACCTGTCGAACCGTATCGCGCCCGAGCACCTCGAACTCTGTGTCGCCGACCCCGACGCGCTGGCCGGGAAATGCGTTCATGCCGGCGCGATCTTTCTCGGCGGCTGGACGCCGGAGGCGATCGGAGACTACGTGGGCGGGCCCAACCACGTGCTGCCAACCGCTCGTTCCGCCCGCTTCTCGTCGGGCCTGTCGGTCATGGACTTCCTCAAGCGGACCACAATGGCAAAGATGACGCCCGAGGCGCTGAAGGCCATCGGCCCCGCCGCAGAGGTGCTTGCGCAATCCGAGAGCCTTGAGGCACATGGCCTTTCGGTCACAGCGCGGTTGAACAAGCTGAACGGTTGACCCCCCGATCCAGCATGGTGGTGCGGCCGGTCCGCGACATTCCGCCCGACCCGGCGTGGATCAATCCGAAAGACCTGTGCGTCACGCTTGCCAAGCCGGCGCACCGGGGGTTAACTTTTGCTGCACCTGCGAAAGGATGCTTCTTTAATGTTCTGCTCCGTGATGGTCCCATGAGCCGCATCGCCCATATCGATCTAGACGACGCCAACCTGCCGCCACCCACGCCGGAAATCGAGCAGGAGCGCCGCGTTGCCATGTTCGACCTCATGGAGGAGAACAGTTTCACCCTCCCTGTGCGCGACGACCGCCCGGTGCCTCCGGGGCCGTACAACGTCGGTCTGTCGATCCGTGACAAGCGTCTGGTTTTTGACGTCAATACGGCTACCGATGAAAAGGCGGCGGAATTTCATCTCTCCCTGTCGCCCTTCCGGCAGGTGGTGAAGGACTACTTCCAGATCTGCAAAAGCTACTTCGACGCGGTGAAGACATTGCCGCCCAGTCAGATCGAAACCATCGATATGGCCCGCCGTGGCATCCACAACGAGGGCGCGCGTATCTTGCAGGAACGGCTGGAAGGCAAGGTAGAGGTGGACGATGCCACCGCCCGGCGGCTATTCACCTTGGTGTGCGTGCTGCACTTCGGGGGCTGACTTGGGCCAATTGCCGCAATCTGTGTTATTCGCCTGCGATCACAATGCGGTCCGCTCCCCCATGGCCGAAGGCATCATGAAGCGCCTCTACGGCACCGAAACCTATGTGCAGTCGGTTGGTGTCATGAACGACCTCGAGATCGACGGCTTCGCCATCGCAGTCTGCAAGGAAATCGGCGTCGAACTGGAGCGCCACCGCTCCCGCTCTTTCGAAGAGATGGAGGAGATGGGGGAGATGCTTTCGGGTTTCGACGTGGTGGTGACGCTGTCGCCCGCCAGTCAGCGCCGCGCCTTGGAACTGACCCGCTACTACCATATCAAGATCGAATACTGGCCCATCATGGACCCAACCGGCATTGGCGAGACGCGGGAGCAGAAGCTCAACGCCTACCGCCAGACCCGCGACCAACTGGTGAAGCGGCTGAAGGAAACATGGGGCGGCTGAAGGCCGCGACCGAAGGCGGTATTTTCCCGCTCCGCGCTTTCGGCTATGCGGTTTCCGACAACGGTTTTTTGGGAGGGTGCCATGGCTCGGGATGTGATCGAACGCTACTTCGCGGCGTTCAACGCGGGCGATTCGGAGGGAATGCTGGCGTGCCTGTCGGCAGATGTGGAGCACCACGTGAACGAGGGCCAGATCCGCGTCGGCAAGGTCAAGTTCGGCGAATTTCTTGCCCACATGGATCACTGCTACGCCGAGAACCTCACCGATATGGTGATCTTCGTGAACGAGGATGGCACCCGCGGCGCCGCCGAATTCACCGTGAACGGTACCTACAAGGCATCCGACGCGGGTCTGCCGGAGGCACGAGGCCAGACCTATCGGCTACCTGCGGGATCGTTCTTCAGCCTCAGGGATGGCCATATCACCCGTGTGGTGACCTACTACAACCTCGCAGACTGGGTGCGGCAGGTCTCGTGAGAATCGAGCGGCTCCGAGGCGCGGCGCTGGAGCAGGCGCTGCCCGATCTCGCCCGCCTGCGCATCGAGGTTTTTCGGGCCTTTCCCTACCTTTACGATGGCGACCCCGGGTACGAGACGGCCTATCTGCGCAGCTACGCCGATAACCCCGACGCTGTGCTGGTGGTGGCGCGCGATGGCGCGCGGATCGTCGGCGCGGCGACAGGCATGCCTTTGGCGGCGCATAACGACGCCAGCCAGATCGAAGGCCCGCTGCCGCCGGTACAAGAAATATTCTACTGTGCCGAAAGCGTGCTGCTGCCGGGGTACCGCGGCCACGGCGTCGGCCATGCCTTCTTCGAGCAACGGGAGGCAGCGGCTCGGGAACAGGGCTTCAGCTACACGCTTTTCTGCTCTGTCGTCCGACCGCCGGACCATCCGTTGTGCCCGGCCGACTACCGCCCCCTCGATGCCTTCTGGCATAAGCGCGGCTATGAGAAGGCGGAGGGCGTCACCGCGACCTTCCGCTGGACCGACCTCGGCGACAGGGATGAGACCCCGCACACCCTTCAGGCCTGGATGCGCCGCCTCTAGGCATCTGGGCCTCGAAAATCCCTCCGGGAGGGGCAGCGCCCAGATACCCTCAGTCAAAGGACACCCGTCATGAAGATCGCCACCGCCGCCTACCCGATGGATTTCCTGCCCGACTGGGAGGCTTACGCCAAAAAGCTCGAGTCCTGGGTCCGCGAAGCGGCGCAGGCCGGGTCGCAGCTTCTGGTCTTCCCCGAATACGGCGCGATGGAATTGGCGACGCTGGCCGGGCGCGAGGTGGCGATGGACCTCCAGGCGTCGATTCGCGCTGTGTCCGAACGGGTGCCTGAGGCGAACGCCTTGCACGCGCGGCTTGCGCAGCATTACGGCGTGTACATCCTTGCCGCCTCCGCGCCGGTGGAAACGGATGAGGGTCTGCCAGTGAACCGCGCGCGGTTCTTCGGTCCCGAAGGTGGCATGGCGCAGATCGACAAGCAGATCATGACCCGCTTCGAACGTGAGGACTGGGGGGTGCAGGGGGGCGCGCCGCTCCAGGTTTTCGACACCGTGCTGGGCCGGATCGGAGTTCTGATCTGCTACGACAGCGAGTTCCCCCTGCTGGGCCGTGCGCTGTCGGATGCACAGTTGTTGCTGGTCCCCTCCTGCACCGAAGCCCTGGCGGGCTATTGGCGTGTACGCATTGGCAGCATGGCACGCGCGCTGGAAAATCAATGCCTTGTGGTGATGTCTTCGACGGTCGGCACCTGCGACTGGTCAGAGGCGGTGGACACCAACTGTGGCGCAGGGGGGGTGTTCTGCCCGCCGGACCGGGGCTTTCCTTCGACCGGTGTCGTTGCCGAGGGCACGTTGAACGCCCCGGGATGGACCTATGCCGAAGTCGACCTCGAGACCGTTGATGAGGTGCGAAAAGATGGCGTTGTACTGAACAGGCGCCATTGGAAAGAGCAGGCGGGCCGTGACGCCGCACCCGGATTAACCGTATTGCGATGATCTCCTGCCAAGATGTGACTTGAAAATCCCGAAGGATAGGACCATATGCAACCTCGCCTGACCCCTATCGACGCATATGCGTCGCGGGGTCGACAACGAAGGAGAGACCATGGCCAAGGAAGAATCGCTCGAATTTCCCGGTGTCGTGAAGGAACTCCTGCCGAATGCGACGTTCCGGGTCGAGCTTGAAAACGGCCATGAGATCATCGCGCATACGGCAGGCAAGATGCGCAAGAACCGCATCCGAGTTCTGGCCGGCGACCGGGTCCAGGTAGAAATGACGCCCTACGATCTTACTAAGGGCCGTATCAACTACCGCTTCAAATAAGCCGATCCCCTTGGGGGATCGCGGTACGCAATGACCCTGATCGCTTTTGCGACCGGGGTCATTTCATTTCAAGAGGGTGGGAATTTCGCGCGCCGAAGGCCTGTCAGACACTCTTTTCCGACGCGGCGAAATTTCGTAGGTCGAGGCGCGGCTCCGACTCCTCCGAAAGGCTCAGAATGACCAGACCCCGCCTTATCCTCGGTTCCGGCAGCCCACGCCGCCGCGACCTGCTTGCGCAATTGGGAGTGGTTGCCGACGCCGTGCGCCCGCCCGACATCGACGAGGATCCGCACCCGCGTGAATTGCCGCGTCCTTATTGCGTACGCCTCGCTCGCGAGAAGGCGGTGGCCATCCCGGCTGACGCCGATGAAATCGTGCTTTCGGCCGACACGACCGTTGCGCTGGGCCGTCGCATCCTCGGCAAACCCGTCGATGAAAAAGAGGCCGCCGGCTTTCTCACCGCGCTTGCAGGCCGCCGTCATCGCGTCGTCACTGCCGTGGCGGTGCGGCGCGGTGATCGCATCTGGGAGCGCGACGTCGTTACCCAGGTGAAGATGAAGCTTCTTTCCAATGAGGAGCTGAATGCTTATCTCGCCTCCGGTGACTGGCGCGGCAAGGCTGGCGGCTATGCCATTCAAGGCCCGGCGGGTGCCTTTATCCCGTGGATCTCCGGCAGTTTTACCGCGGTCGTCGGCCTGCCGCTGACCGAAACCGCACACCTCCTGCAGGCCGCAGGCTACCCGATGTACAAGGACACGCCATGAAGGGACGCACGATTGCACTGGACCACTGGAACGGCCGCGAGGCGGCGGCACTGGTGGTGGACGGACGGATTGAGGACCTTTTTATCGAGGACGATCAGCCACGCCCGGGCAACATATACCGTGCCATCGCGCAGCGTCCGATGAAGGGGCAGGGCGGCATGTTCCTCGACACGCCAGACGGCAGTGCCTTTCTGCGGCAGGTGAAGGGCCTCTCGCCGGGCGCGGCGATATTGGTGCAGGTCACGGGCTTTGCAGAACCCGGAAAAGCCATCCCGGTGACCGCGAAGCTGCTGTTCAAGTCCCGCTACGCCATCGTCACGCCGGATGCCCCCGGTCTGAATGTATCGCGCCAGATCAAGGACGACGATCTGCGTGAAAGCCTTCTTGAACTGGTGCATGACACGCTGGGGGAGGTCCCCTTGCCGGAGGGGGCGGGCCTGATCCTGCGTTCCAGTTGCGCCGAGGCTTCGGAGGACGACGTGGCAGCGGACATCGCTGCCATGGCCGAGCTGGCCGTCAACGTTCTGGCCGACACCTCGGGCGGCGCGGAGTTGCTGGTGGAGGGCGAGGGTCCGCATGGGCTCGCGTGGCGCGAATGGTCGGAACCGGCAGAGATCGACGCGGAGGCCGGCAGCTTTGCCCGTCACGGCATCGACGAGGCGATCGACGCGCTGAAGGACCCGACGGTTCGACTCGGCGGCGGCGCCTCAATGGTGATCGAGCCGACTACCGCGCTGGTGGCGATCGATGTGAACACCGGCAACGATTCCTCTCCCGCGGCGGGGCTGAAGGCCACGCTCGCGGCCTTCCGCGACCTTCCGCGTCAGTTGCGTCTGCGTGGCCTGGGCGGCGTGGTGGTCGTGGATCCGGCGCCCATGCCGAAGAAGGACCGCCGCCAGGTCGAGGCCGCACTGAAGGCCGCGCTGAAGAAGGACCGGGTGGAGACCATCGTGGTCGGCTGGACCACACTGGGCATGTTGGAATTGCAGCGAAAGCGGGATCGGGTGCCGGTCAGGGGGCTGCTGTGAGTTGCCCGATCTGCCAGCGCAAGACTGATGTGGAGTACCGGCCGTTTTGCTCGAAGCGCTGTGCCGACATCGACCTCGCCAAGTGGCTCGGCGGCAGCTATGCCATCCCGTCGAACGACCCCGAGGATTTCGATAAGGCCGCAGAAGCGATGGAGCAGGTCATTGAGGAAGCGCAGCGCAAGCCCCACTGAGGAATCGCGCCGCGCTTGGCCCGGCGCGAAACGGCCCGCGCTCATCCTTTTCACTTCGAGACCTCTACGGGAAGGGAGCGTCGGGTACCGCCCGCGCGGCCTGCTGTCGGCGGGGGTATTCAAGTGTGAACGGGGGTGCGGTGCGTCCTGCGTACGCCCGGCACGAGACAGGGCGGAACCCTCTTTTCAACGTCGCGTCACCGGCGTACCCATCGTGCCATGTTTGACGATACGCTCCTCTCCGCAATTCGCGCGCGCTTCGCCCACGTGGAGGCCTGTCCCTTCACCGGCCCGCGCATATTCTTTGAAAACGCCGGTGGCGCGCTGACGCTGAAGTCCGTGGTGGAAACATCCGCCCGCTTCGCCGCCATTCCTGACAATCAGGGCCGCGACAACCCCGCCAGTCATGCTCTGGTCGAGGTGATCGACAAGGCGCGCGCCGATATCCGCCGGTTCTTCAACGCGACCGGCGGCGCGGTGGTCTTTGGTGAGAGCGGCACAGAACTGCTGTTCCGCCTCATCCGCGATGCCTGCCTCGGTGCAGGCCCGGGTGTCGTCCTTGGCTCCACTGTGGAGCACCCCGCCTCCCGCAGTGCCGCGGCGCGCTGGGCGGAGGTTTCTGACCGCAAGCACCTTCTCGTGCCACATGACGACGCCACGGGGCGGGTCACGCCGGAGGCCTACGCTGCAGCGCTCACGCCCGATACGGCGGTGGTCACCATCCTGCATACTTCGCCGGTCACCGGCATGGGCATG
Source organism: Sagittula salina (assembly GCF_017813235.1). GTDB lineage: Bacteria > Pseudomonadota > Alphaproteobacteria > Rhodobacterales > Rhodobacteraceae > Sagittula > Sagittula salina. The sequence goes on along the minus strand of NZ_JAGISH010000001.1, from coordinate 452,890 downwards.
GATCTGCCCGCCATCGCCCGCGCGGTGCGGTCTGTGGCGCCCGATGCCCTGATCATCGTCGACGGCATCCAGCACGCCTGCCATGGCGGCATCGACGTGGCTGCGGCTGGCATCGACGGCTACGTGATCTCGCCCTACAAGGTTTTCTCCCGGCATGGCTACGGGGTGGCCTGGGCGTCCGACCGGCTGACGGCGCTGGCGCATGACGCGCTGATCGGTGGACCTGCCGGAAACTGGGAGCTGGGCACCCGCGACACTGGCGCATATGCAACCGTTTCCGACGTCGTGGCCTATTTCGAATGGCTCGGCGGCAAGGTGAGCGAATCCGACGATCCCCGCGCCCGCATCGAGGCGGCCGGGCAGGCGATCCACGCCCATGAGGCGGCGCTGACGCAGGCGATGATTCGCGGAACGGACAACCTGACTGGCCTTGCGGACCTGCCGGGCGTCACCATCGTCGGCGGGGCGGAGAATACGGCGCGCGAAGGGCTCGTCAGTTTCTGGTCCGACCGTCTGGCCGCGCCCGAGATCGTCGCCGCGCTGAACGCCGAGTCCATCCGCACCCACACCCGCAAGGCCGACCATTACTCGGGTAATATCCTGGCGCCCTTGGGGCAGCCACATTGCGTGCGCGTCAGCCTCGCGCATTACAACAGCCTTGACGAAGTGCGGCGGTTCCTGTCGGTCATGGCGGATATCCTTGGGTAGGGCGATGCAGGTCGATCTGAACGCGGACATGGGCGAAAGTTACGGCCCCTGGGTCATGGGGCAGGACGCGGAACTGCTGGAGGTAATCTCTTCGGCCAACGTCGCCTGTGGGTTCCATGCGGGCGATCCGGAGGTGATGGCCCAGACCATGCGGCGGGCTGCCCGAAACGGCGTGGGCATCGGCGCACATCCCGGATTTCCTGATCTGCAGGGCTTTGGCCGGCGGCGGATGCACTTGCCGGAGAAAACCCTGCGACACGCGGTGCAGTATCAGCTGGGCGCGGCTCTGGGCATCGCGCGTGCTTCGGGGGCCGAGGTGCGGCATCTGAAGCTGCACGGCGCGCTGGCCAACATGACTTCTGAGGATGTCGCGCTGGCGGAGGCCTGTTACGGCGCCGCGCTCGAGGTCATGCCGGACATCATCGTGATGGTTCTGGCCGCCACGGCGCAGCAGAGCGCGGCAGAGCGGCTGGCGTGTTCCTGGGCGGGCGAGATATTCGCAGATCGCGCCTACAACGCCGACGCCACACTCGTCGACCGCAGCCTGCCCGGCGCGGTGATCCACGATGCCGAACTGGCGGCTTCGCGGGTGGCGCGCATGGTGCTGGCGGGGGCGATCCTGCCCGAGGAGGGCGCACCGATCCCGGCGCCGGTGGACACGATCTGTCTGCATGGCGACGGACCGACCGCGCTGGCCATCGCCAAGGCGGTGCGTGCGCGGCTGGAGGTCGAAGGCGTGAGGATCGCCCGTTTCGAAGGGCGGCGCGGGGTCTTCGCCGGGTAGCGGCGCTGCTCCCCAACTTCTGCAGAGGTACCAATCCGCAGAGGGTCCTTCAAGCTTATTGGCAGGCGGGCCGCAGCGGTGAATGCGCCGCGGCCCTTTTGGTCTTATTGGTCAGCGCAGTCGGCAATGCGTTGCGCGATGTCCGCGATCAGGCCGGGATAGAGCGCCGGTCCCTGCGGCAGGGTGCCGCCCATGACGTCGATCTCCGCGCGGGGGATCGTTTCGGGTGCGACGGAGGCAAGCAGCGCCGCGTCGGTTCCCGGCTCTGTCAGGATGCAGGCGGGGTGCTGTTCGGCGAGACGATCACGCAGCGCGGCCACTCGTGCCGCCCCCGGTGCCGCATCGTCCCCGTCCGACAGCGCAGCGGTCACATTCAACCCGAAAGCGTGCTCGAAATACTGAAAAGCATCGTGCGAAACCGCGATGGTGCGGCCTTCCAGCGGGGTGAGGCGAGCGCGGGCTTCCTCCGTAGCGGTCGCGATGGCCGCCGCCCCTGTCAGGGCGTTCGCGCGGTATCTGGCAGCGTTGTCCGGGTCGAGGTCCGACAGCGCCTGCGCGATAGCCTCGAGCCAGAGGGTGGCGTTCTTCGGGTCGAGCCAGAGGTGTGGATCGAAAGCGTCGGCTTTGTTTGCGTGGCTGTCCTCTTCCGCGTCGTGGTCATCGGCGTGCTCGTTGCCGTGCTCTGCGTGATCATCGTGCGGCATCAGGCCACCCTCGCGAAACGGCAGGCGAAGGCTGGCTTCCAGATGCGCCAGCGCGATTGTCCCGGCGTCAGGAGCCAGCGCCCGGATCTGCCGGTCAAGCGCGGGCGTAAGCTCTGGCCCGATCCAGACCACCAGCGCCGCCTGCGACAGGCTGCGGGCCTGGCTCGGTTTCAGCGAAAACGTATGCGCCGAAGTGCCGGGCGGAAGCAGCACGACCGCCTCCGATCCACTGACCATCGACACCAGCGAAGCCACAGGGGGGATGTCGGTCACTGTGAGCGGCTCCGCCCAAGCGGGCAGGGCGGGGAGCATCATCAGGGCGGTACGGGCCGCGTTGCGGAGAAAAGCCATGGGGTGTCCTTCTTCGGTCGGTCTCAGGTCTTGTAGTGCGTTATAAGATAACATATCAATCCCCAAAGGCGGCGTGCATCGCATCGCCGGGTCCGGCCGGAGGTGAAGGGTTTGGAAATCAAGGGGTTTGAAGCGCACGACCACAAGGCGTGTATCGTCGACGGTATGGGCGTGGCCGAGGCGGTCTGCGCGGACCAGGGCCTACAGCTGACGCCGGTGCGGCGCCGGGTCCTTGAGATCCTGCTGTCGCATCACCGCGCCCTGGGCGCGTACGAAGTGCTTGATATCCTGCGCGCCGAGGGTTTGGGTTCGCAGCCGCCGGTTGCCTATCGGGCGCTGGATTTTCTTGTGAAGCACGGCTTTGTTCATCGGATCGAACGGCTCAATGCCTTCATCGCCTGCAGCGCCCCGACGGAGGACCACGCGCCCACGTTCCTGATTTGCCGGAAGTGTTCTGCCATCGCCGAAACGCCGGCGCGGCGCGCGGGGCGGGCATTGCGGAATACGGCGACCGAACTAGGCTTCGAAGTGGAACGGGTCGCGATGGAGGCCGAGGGGGTGTGCCCGGCCTGTCAGGAGGGCGCCGCGTGACCAATCTGATCGAGGCGCGGGGCCTGGGCGTGGAGCAGGGCAGCCGCCTTGTCTTGCGCGACGTCGATTTCGCCATACGTGCGGGGGAGATCGTCACCGTGGTGGGGCCGAACGGATCCGGCAAGTCGACGCTGCTGAAGGCGCTGATCGGTGCGCTTCCGCCATCGGCCGGGCGGGTGCGCCGCAAGCCCGGGCTGCGGCTGGGGTATGTCCCGCAGGGGCTGCGGCTGGATGCGTCGATGCCGATGAGCGTGGGGCGCTTTCTGGACCTGCCCAGACGTGTACCCGGTGAGGCGCGCCGCGCCGCGCTGGAGGAGGCAGGCGCCGGCGGGCTGGATGACCGGCCGCTCACGGGGCTTTCGGGTGGGCAGTTCCAGCGCGTGCTACTGGCGCGCGCGCTGCTCGACCGGCCGGAGTTGCTAATTCTCGACGAACCCACCACGGGGCTTGATCAGCCCGGGCAGGCGGCCTTCTACCAGCGGCTGGAAGAGGTGCGAAACGCCATGGGCTGTGCCGTCCTGATGGTCAGTCACGAGTTGCATGTGGTCATGAGCGCCTCCGACAGGGTGATCTGTGTGAACGGTCATATCTGCTGCGAAGGTCACCCGGAGGTGGTCGCACAGGCAGAGGAATACCGGGCACTTTTCGGCACCGGGACGGGGGGCGCGCTGGCGCTTTATCGGCACGAACATTCGCACCGACATGACGCGGGCTGCGACCATGACCACGATCACGCGCACCACGACGAAGGGCAGGCCTGATGCTGGACGATTTCCTCTTGCGCGCTGTTTTGGCCGCGGTTGGCGCGGCGTTGGCTGCAGCCCCCCTGGGGGTTTTCGTCGTCTGGCGACGGATGGCCTATTTCGGCGATGCCACAGCGCATGCGGCGGTGCTGGGTGTGGCGCTGGCACTGGCCTCTTCGCTGCCGATCTTCGCGGGCACCCTGGCGGTGGCTCTGGTCATGGCGCTGACAGTGGCGTGGCTGGCGGGGAGGGGACATGGCGCCGACATGGTCCTGGGCGTCGCTGCACATGGTGCGCTGGCCTTCGGCCTCCTGGCGGTCAGCCTCGTGGAGGGACCGCGACTTGACCTCGAATCCTACCTGTTCGGCGATATTCTCGCGGTGACGAAAGCCGACCTCGCGGTGATCTGGGGCGGCGGAGCGCTGGTGGCGGCCCTAATCCTCACGCGCTGGGGGCGGCTGGTGACGGCGACCGTGTCCGAGGACCTGGCCTGGGCGGCGGGAATAGATCCGCGCCGCGAACGCTTGGTGCTGATGCTGGCGTTGGCCCTTGTGGTGGCCGTGGCGCTGAAGGTGGTGGGCGCGCTGCTTATCGGGGCACTGCTTATCATTCCGGCGGCTGCCGCGCGGCCATGGTCGCGCACGCCCGAAGGAATGCTGGCAGGGGCCGCGACGCTTGGGGTTGCCTCTGCTCTGGGCGGGCTTTGGGCGGCGTGGGTGCTGGACACGCCCGCGGGCCCCAGTGTGGTCTGTGCGGCGGTGGTTCTTTTCGCGCTGAGCGTGGTCACGGGGCGGCGCTGAGCGCTGGCCCTGGAATGCAAGGCGTCGATTAAGCTATTGCGAAAATGATAGAAGCTGAGGGCAACCCTCGCTTCGACACCATCTTTTCAAAGGGAATAAGATGGTGGGCGACCTAGGAATCGAACCTAGCGTGCGTCTCCGCGAGGGAGTTACAGTCCCCTGCCACACCTTGCGGCCTGTCGCCCACCGTGCGCCCCGAACCGTGTCGACCCGTGGCGTGGGGCGCTGATTACAGTCCGAGTCCGGGGGCGTCAACAAGAAAAATTCTTGGAATCGGCGGAAGGCGCAGGCAAGAGGGGGGCCTGTGAAATCCGGTCCGGAAAAGGGTCCAGCAATGGCGAAGAAACCGAAGTGGGTGGTGGAGAAGGAACAGGCAAGGAAGGCTTCGGCGGCAGAGACCGTCTGGCTTTTCGGCCTGCACGCGGTGCGCGACGCGCTCCTGAACCCGAAGCGGGAGAAACTCCGCCTGATCGTGACCCCGAACGCACTGGAGAAACTTTCCGATGCGGTTGCAGAGGCGGGCATCGAACCTGAGGTCAGCGATCCGCGCCGGTTTGCCGCGCCGCTGGACCCGCAGTCCGTGCACCAGGGCGCCGCTCTGGAGGTGAAGCCGCTCGACTGGGGGCCGCTGGAGGATGTGGCCATTGCCGCCGAAGGGGCGCTGCGGCTGGTGTTGCTTGACCGCGTTACCGACCCGCACAACGTCGGCGCCATCCTGCGCTCCGCAGAAGTCTTCGGCGCTCAGGCGGTGATCGGCACCCGCCACCACGCCGCGCCCGAGACCGGCGCCCTTGCCAAGACCGCCTCCGGAGCGCTGGAACGCCAGCCCTACCTGCGTGAACGCAACCTTGCCGACACGATCGTGGCGCTGCAGGGCATGGGCTATCTCGTGCTGGGTCTCGACGGAGAGGCCGAGATGACCATCGAGGAGGCCGTGGCGGATAAACGTCACCTGCCCATTGCACTGGTCCTCGGGGCGGAGGGGCCAGGCCTGCGCCCCAAAACGCGCGAGACGGTGGACGCATTGGTGAAGATCCCCTTCGCCCGCGCGTTCGGGTCTCTCAATGTGTCGAACGCGGCCGCTGTGGCGCTTTACGCCGTCCGAGGTCAGGGCGAGGCGTGAAAAACCGCACGCCGCTCTGTTTCTTCTTGGCGAAAATATTCAATGCTCCCGAGAAGGGCATCGGCGGTGGCCTTGAAGGCACGGGGCGGCGCCCCCTATCTTGACTCCATGCCGAATACCAAAATCGCCACATGCTGCTATTGCGGCACGCGCGCCGCCCTCGTCCTCGACAAGAGGCGGCACGAACTCGCCTGTGCCTCCTGCGGAGCGCCGTTGCATGACCTGAAGAACCTGCGCGCCGGTGCCGTTGACCGCGCGGCCCATGCCCCTGTTCAAGAGGGCCGCAAGGGTAAGAGGCGGGCCGTGCATTCGCCGCTGGACGGGTTCGACGTCCTGCTGCGCGGACAGGAAAAAGGCCGCAAGAAACGCAAGAGGAAGAAAAAAGGGCGCTGGCACGAGGTCTTTGACCTGATCGAGGATATCTTTGACTGACCGCCCCCTGCGTCCCGCGCGCCCCGTTCCGCGCCCCGGCGTCACGGGGGCGGGCGCGGGGCTTTGCGCTCTGGCCTTTGTTGTCGTGCTGGCGTATCCCGCCCTGATGATGCCCAGATGAGAACCGAAGGCACGAGGCCATGACAGATTACGAAATCCCGGGCGAAGTCGAACGCGACTGGCGCGATGCGATCTCCTCGGTGGAGGAGATTATCGAAGACGCGCGCAACGGGCGCATGTTCATCCTTGTCGACCACGAGGACCGCGAGAATGAGGGCGATCTGGTGATCCCCGCGCAATGGGCGACGCCGGATGCGATCAATTTCATGGCGCTCTACGGGCGCGGGCTGATCTGCCTCGCGCTGACGGCGGAACGGGTCGAACACCTTGGGCTGTCGCTGATGTCGACGAATAATTCGTCGCGGCACGAAACCGCCTTCACCACCTCTATCGAGGCGCGCGAAGGCGTCACGACCGGCATTTCCGCCGCCGACCGGGCGCGCACCGTTCAGGTGGCGATCGATGCGTCCAGGGGACCCTCCGATATCGCCACGCCGGGCCACGTCTTTCCGCTGCGCGCAAAGCGCGGTGGCGTGCTGGTCCGCGCGGGCCATACCGAAGCCGCGGTGGACGTCGCCCGACTGGCCGGGCTGACACCCGCGGGTGTGATCTGCGAGATCATCAACGACGACGGCACCATGGCCCGCCTGCCGGAACTGGTGGCCTTCGGTCAGAAGCACGGACTGAAGATCGGCACCATTTCCGACCTCATTAAATATCGCCGCCGCAACGATAACCTCGTGAAGCTGCGCTCCGAAGAGGTCGTCGCCTCGGAATTCGGTGGCGACTGGGCGATGCGGATCTACACCGACGAAACCCATGGCGACGAACACATCGTCCTGACCAAGGGCGACATTTCCGGCGATGACCCGGTGCTGGTGCGAATGCACGCGCTGGACCCGCTGCTTGACATCATCGGCACCGGGCCTGCCGGTCGCGCGGATGAATTCCGCTCCGCGATGCAGGCGGTGGCCGACGAAGGACGCGGCGTGGTCGTGCTGCTGCGCGATACATCGGCCCGGCTGGCGGTGGGCGAGGACGTCTCTCCCCGGACGCTGCGGCAGTACGGGCTAGGCGCGCAGATCCTGTCGTCGCTGGGGCTGTCGAAACTGGTTCTGCTGACCAATTCACCCAAGCCCAAGGTTGTGGGTCTCGAGGCCTACGGGCTTGAAATTGTTGAAACCCGCAAGATTTCGGAGCTGGGCTGATGGCATCCAATGAAACACATTACACGCTTCCCCGGCCGGAGTTCGACAAGACAGTGAAGGTCGCCATCGTTGTGGCGCCCTACTACAAGGATATCGCCGACCAGTTGGTGGCGGGCGCAATTGCAGAGATCGAGGCCGTCGGCGGTTGGCACGAGATCATCGAAGTGCCCGGCGCGCTTGAGATCCCCACCGCCATAGGCATCGCGGAACGGCTGTCCAACTTTGACGGCTACGTAGCGCTGGGCTGCGTTATCCGGGGCGAGACCACGCATTACGACACGGTCTGCAACGACAGTTCGCGCGCGCTGACGCTGCTGGGGCTGCAGGGACTGTGCATCGGTAACGGCATCCTCACGGTGGAAAACTACGATCAGGCCGCAGTGCGCGCCGAATCGTCCGGTCAGAACAAGGGCGGCGGCGCGGCAGCGGCTGCACTGCACCTGATCGCCATCGCCCGCAAGTTCGGCGGCCAGCGCAAGGGCGCGGGTTTCCGGCCGCAGGGGGGCGAATACGAGCTTGCCGAAAGTGGAAAGGGCCCGGTCGCATGAGCGAAGACATGAACGAAGACGCGCCCAGGCGCGAGGCGCCAAAGCCGCTCTCTGGCAATCAGAAGCGCAAGATGCGCTCGGCATCCCGGCTTTATGCGGTGCAGGCGCTTTACCAGATGGAAGTGGGCGAGCAGGGGCTGGACAAGGTCCGCGCCGAATTCGTCAATCATCGGTTCGGCATGGTGACCGACGATGGCGACGAATATGTCGACGGCGATATCGATCTTTTTTCCAAGATCCTGCAGGAAGCCATCAACTGGCAGGCGAAGGTCGACCAGATGACCGACCGGGCGCTGGTGGCGAAATGGCCGATCGCGCGGATCGACTCGGTGCTTCGTGCGCTTTTTCGCGCGGCGGGGGCCGAATTGGTTGCCACCGACACGCCTCCCAAGGTGGTCATTGTTGAATACGTCGACGTTGCGGGCGCCTTTTTTCCCGATGGGAAAGAACCGAAGTTCGTCAACGCGGTCCTTGATCACATGGCCCGCGAGGCAAAGCCGGAGGCTTTCTGAAATCGGCTGGATCTCCAGCCTGTATACGCTAAGCGTGGTGGGGTGACCTGCCGCGCGTTTGCTTTTCAGTGGCGGGGTCCTGTCCGCTGACGCGGTGTCAGATATGGTTAACGCCGGGGTCGTATCCTGCGGCATGACGCGCGCTTGCCATGCGGCTGGGAAAATATATCTTGGTTTCTGAATGCAGGGAGGCACGTCATGCCGAAGCTCATCAGGATGTACATTACACAGGCACTGGCAGGGTTTGGGCTCTCGGCGGTCTTTGTCGCGGCCTTGCTTTATGGCAACGTGGCGAACCTGTGGCACCTCGTCAGCACTTCTCCGGTGGGCTGGATCGCGGTGGGGATGCTGTTCTTCGCCAATGGGATCGTCTTTGCCGGCGTGCAGTTTGCGATTTCCATCATGCGGATGGCCGAGGAGGAGACACCGGGGGGCGGTCGCCGTGTCCCTCAGAAGATGGTGGAGGCGATGCCGATTCCGGTGGCAGAAATCAAGCGCGACGTGTTGCACCGCCGGTAGGGTCGGGGCGGCACTCTTTCCTATGGAAAGTCGCCCGCCCGCCGACCCACAGGCCGCGCGGCGCTGGGGGCCAGGCTCCATTTCGGGAGATAATCAGCGGCGGGAACCATCGCAACCGTGTGGGAACTGCATTCCCGAGGACCTGTATATACAGGTGGGTGCCAGGTAGCATGACCACGGTCAAGCCAGAGCCAGCCCCCTCGGATTTGCTTAAGGCCACCGGAATGTACCCGTTCACGCGAAGGACAGAAGCCCGCCGCTGACTGAGGTAAGGCGCGGTGCTGCCGCTGGCAAGGGGTCAGCCCGCGTCATCTGTCACGAATTTGTAAAGTCGGAGTTCCTCGGGCAGGAGCACGTAGATGTCGCCCGCGGGCGTGGCAAGCGCATGGCGCATCACGCGCACGTCCAGTCCCATGTCGTCAAGGTAGGACATGACCTCGGCCTGGCCGCGCTGGATGTCGTCGATGGCGGTGAAGGCTGGCAGCAGGACGTTTTCGCCAAAGGAATGCTGATGGACGCCGAGGGATGCACCGGCTTCTGCATTCCGCGTTGTGCCGCCCGCAAACAGGTAGGGGCAGGCGGAATAACAGATTTCGCCCGACAGCACGGTGGTCTCTACGGCGCGGCTGCGCAGGTGGCGACCGATTTCGAGCGCATCACGTACCGAGCCGCCCGGGCTTTGCAGCACGAGCGCGTCGATCGGCGGTTCCGCACGGTCGAGCTGCGGGATGACGCGGGCGGCATCCTGCGGCGCGATGGTGCCTTCGAGCCGCCACTGCCCGCCCTCGCGCGTCAGTGTCAGCCGGTCGGGCAGCGTGCCGGGATCACGCGCAGGCTGGACCGACGGCCGGTCGCGGTCCGGCGCGTAGGTGCGCCGCTGGTCGCCGGGGCGGACGGGCTCTGACAGACGTGGCGAGTCGGGCGTGGAGAAGGGTATGGAAAATGGCGTCTCACGCATGTCACCGAGGATGAGGAGCGCGCCGATGCCCAGCTGGAACAGCAGAACGGCGGCAAGCGTGCGTGCGACGGGGCGGGCGGACTGTTCGCTCATGATCTGTCCTTGATGCGGGTGGACGGTGCAACGGGGGCGCTGCCCCCCGGCCTGCGGCCTCCCCCCGCGGTATTTGGCAACCAAAGAAGGAGCCTGCCGGTGATGGGGCCTTGACCAGAGCGATAAAAGCGAGGGGGCGGCGGCTTGTGCCCCATGGCGGTGGGCCAAGTGAGAGCCATCATTCGGCAGCTTCCTTCGGCGCCGCGTCCGGTCGGGGAGCGGGGGGGGGCATCAGCGGGCCTGGCACCGGCGTTTCGGCGGTGGGGGGCGGTACGGGTTGGGCCATCGCCTCCACGTCCCTCAGAGCTATGACGGCGGCGCGCAGTTCGGCCAGCGTCATGGTGTCCTCGATTCCCGCGCCTTCGCGTCCACCCCGGATCGCGCCGTGGGTGATTGCGAGGATGAAGACCAGCACCGCCGGCAGCAGGTCGATGGCGATGGCCCCGGCCCAGGACGGCACAAAATTGCGGGCGTAGAGAATCACCGCATCGGCGGAAGAAATCGGCGTGTAGGTGACATCGGTTGGGTGTTCCAGCGCCTGAACCGCCTGCGCAGCGCGCTCCAGTGTCGCCGCGCGCTGGCCCAGCACCTGCAGTACGGAGGTGATGGTGGCTGATTGGTCAGCGCGCCCCTCGGCTGTCGAACTGTCAAGCTCTGGCAGCACCACCGAAGCCGCGAGGTCCTGCGCGGCGCGCTCAACCAGTTGCGCGACCGAAAGTTGCCTTAACTGAGTGATCAGCCCCTGTAGGCGCACGGCGGCCTCGGAGAACTCCACCGCGCGGGCCTCCACGCTGCCGGGCTCCACCGTCAGGGCGCGCATCCGCGACAGGATCGTGTTTCCTTCGGAGAATGCGCTCTCCACGAGCGGGGTTTGCGACCGGATCTGGCTTTCCAGCGCGGTCAGCTCTGCCGCTTTCTGCCGCAGTACCCGGAAGACCGCGCCGCGTCCCGCCAGCCCGGACAGTGAGCCCTCCGCTTCCTGTTGGGAAAGATCCTCGAAACTCTGCCGCACGCGCGAAACGTCGCGCTCCAGTGCCTGCCCGGTCAACGCGATCTCATGGGCGCGTTCCAGTGACGACTGGTAATCCTGCACCGTCTTGGCGAGGTGCTGTTCCACCGCCGCCGAGCCGGCGAGCGCTGCGGCATTCAGCCAGGACGACATTGCAACGATGGCCAGCGATCCCAGCCCCATTGCCGCCAGCAGCCCGCCGCGCGCACGGTTGGTGCGCACCGCCGGGAAAAGCCGCATCAGGTAGGACCAAAAGACAAAGATTCCCACGGACACGGCGGTTGAATAGGCCACGGCGGCAAAGACCGACATGGCGCCGTCCTCGTCCAGCAGGGATGAAACGCCGAGGTACGTATAGATACCCGAGGCAACCGAGAGCACGCCGAGCGCCGTACCTGAGAAGGTGTCGAGCCATGTGACATGCCCCTCCAACTCGCGGGCGTAGCGGACGCCGCGCTCCATGCTGCGGGTATCTTCGAGGGGGGCGGCATTTGCATCTGGCTGCATCGTGACTCCGGGACTTGTCTCATGGAAGATGTAGACTGGGCGGAACATTGCAACAGTTCCCGCGCGGGGGTTGCGTTTGTTCATGAATTGTTCGTAGATTTGCCCCATGGTTCCATCAGACCCCTTTCAGGCCGACCCGGGCAACCTGTCCCTCATGCCAGGCCAGTTGCTGGCCCGAGGCGTCTGCCGTCACCTCGCCAGCCATGGCTTTGCGGTGATCGAGGAGTTCGTGCCCGATCGCGGCCTGCGCGTCGATGTGATGGGGCTAGGCCCGAAGGGTGAGCTTTGGGTCGTTGAATGCAAGTCCTCGCGCGCCGATTTCACCAGCGATGCGAAATGGGACGGTTACCTGGATTGGTGCGACCGTTTTTTCTGGGCGGTGGATGAGGGTTTTCCTACGGAACTACTCCCGCAGGGTAGCGGGCTGATCATCGCAGACGGTTACGACGCGGAGATCCTGCGCATGGGGCCGGAAACGAAACTCGCCCCTGCGCGCCGCAAGAAGACGATCCAGAAATTCGCCACCCATGCCGCCCGGCGCCTGCAGGCCCTGCGCGATCCCGGCGTCAGGGTCTCCTGGGCCTGACCTGGCGGCCACCCAAACGCCCCGCTTTTCGGCCAAAATGCCGTGGGCAGGTGTCCCGGTCACCTTGGCCGAATACCTTGGGGGGGCGTTAAACGGCGCGAGGTCAACGGTCGCAAGGATCGGCCTGGGGCGGCAGCGCCTGTCCATCTGAGGTTTCGGGCGCAGCCCGAGCGACACAGTCCGGTTCTATTTCTTGCCTTTGGACATGTTGCGCGCGGTCTCTGCGGCAGCGCGCAGTTCCTCTGCGATGTCGTCCGCTTCCTCCGGGTCGAAATCCATCGGGATTTCAAGATCGCCGGCATAGATGAAGAGCCGCACCATCCCCTGATCCGTCGGACCGATCTGGAGGTTTGCCTCGATGTCCTGTTCGTCGTTGATGCCCATGGTATTTCATCCGATGCTGCGAAAGGCGAAGCAAAGGGGTATCCGGGACGGCGCCGGTTTGCAAGGTTCGGCAGGGGGAGGCGCGTTTGATCGAACTGAGACATCTGGGACCGGGGGACGTGGACTGGCTGGTGGAGCGACACGCGCAGGATTACGCGCGCGACGAGGGATTTGACGCTTCCTTTGGCCGGTTGGTGCGCGAGATCCTCGAAGCCTTCGAGGCCGATCATGACCCCGCACGGGAACGGGCCTTCATCGCGTGGGAAGATGGTCAGCGCCTTGGCAGCGTATTTTGCGTCGCGGACGGGGCGCCTGACACGGCGAAGCTTCGGCTTTTCCTGCTGGTGCCCGAGGCACGCGGCAAAGGGCTGGGAAAGCGATTGCTTGCCGCCTGTACCGGCTTTGCCCGCGACGTGGGTTATCGACGCATGGTGCTCTGGACCCATGAAAGCCACCGCGCGGCTTGCGCGCTCTACGCTGCCACCGGGTGGGAACTGGTGCGGTCCGAGGCGACCGTCAGCTTCGGCATCCCGGTGGTGGAGCAGAGCTGGGAACTTGACTTGTCCCCGTGCCAGTGAAAAAATTCCGCTGTAACAGCTTGCATTCCCGCGGCGCAGTTTGTAAATCGCCGCCAGTGCCGCCTTAGCTCAGTTGGTTAGAGCGCCTGATTGTGGATCAGGAGGTCCCCCGTTCGAGCCGGGGAGGTGGTACCATTATCCCTTTGTCGCCGCGATGACGCTGCCACCTCTTGGTGGGGGCGTTTTTCTTATTGGGAACATGGTTTGGCGGGCGCAGCCATGCGTTCAGTCGGTATTTCCAGAGTTGTGGGTCGCGCCGAAGGGACAGGAAGGCCGCGATATGGACGGCGGAAATTTTGGTTGACCACGTTCTGCACATATTGTGCTTGCGCTTTTGCACTGACGCTGAGGCCGGGGTGAAGCGGCTGCGGTCCATGCCGTCTTTGGCGCTGGGTGCACTGGCTGGGGAAACTGAAATTCGGCCGGTGGCTTGTCAGTAAACCAACGGCTTTGCCCGGGCGGCAGAAGAGACCGGGCCGGAACCGGGGTCAAAGTCGGGGGGCAGATTCCTGAGAAAGTTGCTCCAGATCATGGTGGCGGCAGTTCCCGACCCCCATCTTTCAGTCAGGCAAAGGAGATGTCCCATGATCGAACTGATGACCCCGAAGGGCGTGACGCCCATGGAAATCCGCTTGTCGGGCAAGATCACTGACGACGACTACGAGGATGTGCTGGTGCCCGCGCTCGAAGCCGCCATAGAGGCGCACGACCGGGTACGCCTGCTGGTGGAGATCGCGGATTTCAAGGGCTACGAACTTGACGCTCTGGTCGAGGACGCACGCATCGGGCTGAAGCACTGGAACGGGTTCGACCGCGTGGCGGTGGTCAGCGGCGTGACCCTGCTGAATCGCGTCATCAAAGGCTTCTCGCTGCTCTATCCATGTCCCGTCGCCGTTTTCGCGCCCGGTGAAGCCGACGAGGCCCGCCGCTGGCTGCGCGAGAGCCTCGGCGCCATCCATCAGGAGGACCTGGGCGATGGCGTGCTGCGCGTGGCGCTCATGGGCAAACTCGAGGCTTCCGCCTATGAGGGCGAGGCGGAGGATCTGAATGCCTTTGTCCGGGCGCATGATGGCTTCAGGATGCTGCTTGACTTGCGCGAGTTCGACGGCTGGCAGGGACTGGGCGCCATCGGGCGGCACTTCCGGCTGGTGCGCGACCACAAGGCGGCGCTCAGGAAGGCGGCAATTGTGGGCGACGCGGGATGGCAGAAGCTGGCGGTTCGCGCTGGCCGCGAGGTGCTGGGCGTCGACGCGGAATTCTTCGACGCCGACAGCTTTGATGCGGCCGTGGCATGGCTGAAAAGCTGATGCCCCCGGTGCGGGAACTTTCCCGAAGGCGGCGCGGTTCAGTGACAGAGGGTCCGGCCCAGCCGCGCCGCGACCGGCACAGGAGCATGGCAGATGATGTTTACCGACATGATGAAAGCCGCCACCGACTGGCACTTGGCAGCCTTTGCCGGGGGGCGGATGGTCGTCTCGGCAGGGGTGGTGATCCAGACCCGCGTGGCGCAGATGGCGATGGGCGTGATGCGCCCGGAGGAATTTGTGCGCATGGTCATGGAAAAGCCGGCGGCCTTTGCCAGCGCCTCCGAGATGGCCGGGCGCGCGCTGGCAGCGAACAAAGGCTACGCCGCCGCATGGGGCGCGGCTCTTGCCCCGATCGAGGCCAGTGCCAGCGCCAACGCCCGACGGCTTTCACCGCGCAGCCACTTGATGATGGGCTTGCAGCCCCGGGGGCGCCGCCGGTAAGGGATTGAACCATACGGGCGCTATCCGCGTTGCCCCTGTCCAAAAGACGGAGACCCGGATGCGCCCTTATTTCAATGTTTTACCCCTTCTTTTCCCGCTTGCCCTTGCCGCGCCGGTGGGCGCCCAGCAGGCCCTCGACGGGTTTCAGGAGTTGCCCTCCTCAGCGCCGCCCGCCGATCAGGCTGCGGCACCGCCAGAGGCGCCGATCACGCCCGGGATGATACTGGCCGCAACCTACGAGGGTGGCCCGCTGCCCGACGGCCAGTCAGCGGTGACCTTCGTGGTGCAGGTGCTTCTTGACAGGGCTGGCATCTCTCCGGGCGTGATCGACGGTTACAAGGGGGGCATGTCGGAAAGCGCCCTCCGCGGCTTCGAGGAACGTGAGGGGCTGCCGGTGGACGGTGTCATGGATGCGGATGTCTGGGCCCTGCTCGGAACAGCCACGGTCCTGACCGATTACGCGATCACCGAAGAGGATGCCGCCAACCTTACTGATCGCATTCCCGACAACGTCCGCGACAAGGCGGCGATGAAAGAACTGGGTTACACCCGCGTAACCGAACGGCTGGCAGAGCGGTTCCATATGGACGAGGACGTCCTGCAACAGCTGAATCCCGATGCGACCTTCTCTGCCGGAGAGGTCATCATGGTGGCCGATCCGGGTGTCCCGATGCAGGGCGAGGCCGCGCGCATCGAGGTCCGCAAGGGAGCACGCCGTGCGGCAATCTTTGACGCCGCAGGCACGATGATCGCCAACTACCCTGTGGCCATCGGCTCCGATGACACGCCATCGCCCGTGGGTACCGTCGAAGTTACTGCCGTGGCGCTTGATCCGACCTACAGCTATAATCCCAAGGTCAATTTCGAGGCGGATGGCGTGAAGGAGTTCCTGACCCTGCCGCCGGGGCCGAACGGACCGGTGGGCTCTGTCTGGATCGACCTGTCGAAACCCACTTATGGCCTCCATGGCACGGATACGCCCGCGAAGCTGTTTCAACATCGCAGCCATGGATGCGTACGCTTCTCCAACTGGGATGCGCATGAACTGGCGCATATGGTGAAACCCGGCGTGGCAGTGGAGTTCACGGAATGACCTTGCGGCCCTTGGTTCTGGCCCTATCGTTGCTGCCTGCACTGGCGGCGGCCGGGCCGGAGAACTCGCTCCGCCCGCAGGCACGGCAAGAGGCGGCAGTCGCTACGGCACCCGAGGATGGCGATCCGAAGCCCGAGATTGCGTCGGTCGCCAAGGGGGGCGATGCGGCCAACGGCGAGGATGAGGCCACGGGATCGGAGGTCCAATCGGTAAAGGTGTCCGAAGTCCCCCTGCCGCCACCCGTGCGGGAGGAACTCGATCTGTCCGAGGCAGAGCAAGCGGCTTGCCTCGCGGTTCTCGACCTCATGCGGGTGACCTACACTGTTTCTGAACCGGTCATCCCCGGGGATGACCGCGATTGCGGCATCCTGCGCCCCGTCACGGTGACGGAAGTCGCGCCGGGCGTGGCGCTTTCGCCACCCGCGACGCTGCGCTGTCCGGCAGCGCAGGCACTGGCGCTCTGGGTGCGCGACTTCGTTCAGCCCGCTGCGGCGCGTCTTTCAGAACGCGGCGCGCTGACGGCGATCCGCAACGGCTCGGACTATGTCTGCCGCAGACGCAACAATGCCACGGAGGGCAAGCTCTCGGAACACGCCTTCGGCAACGCGCTGGACGTAATGGGTTTCGATTTTTCCGAGGGCCCAAACATCCCGGTAGAGCCGCGCGAGGCTCAGGGCAGCATGGCTGAGGCTTTTCAGGACGCCGTTCGCGCCTCTGCCTGCATGGAGTTCACCACTGTGCTTGGCCCCGGGTCGAACGCGGCACACGACAATCATCTGCATCTCGATGTGATCCGCCGCACGCGGGGCTGGCGGTTGTGCGAACAGGGACCAGGGCCGGAAGGCTGAGGTTCGGAAACTTGGTCAATGAGTAAGGCCCCGGCGGTGCGGTCGGGGCCTCTTGGCTTTCGGCCGCTCGGCATTGCTGGTATGGCTGGGGCAGGCCCCTGATGTGTCGGGGGAGATTGTTCGCACAGCGATCGCGGCGGGTATCGCCGCCGATGAGGGCGGGGCGCGTTTGCCCGGTATCCGAGATTTTTTGCCCGCCCGTCCGCCCTTTCCGAGCGTGCGACAGCCTGTGTCAGGGCGTTGCGTCGTCCCGCGACAGCTGGTCCTGCATGTGCTCGAGAAGATCCAGCAGGGTAGTGATCCGTTCCTTCCCCAGTTCTGTCTCGAGACGCTGATAGATGCGCGCGCTCTCCTGCGCGGCCTCGGTCAGCAATGCGTGGCCTTGTTCTGTCAAGGATACCCGCGTGCGGCGGCGATCCTGCGGGTGCTTTTCCAGGATGATGACCCCCCGCGTCTCCAGCACCTTCAGCACGCGTGTGAGCGAGGGCGCAAGGATTACCGCCTCCTGTGCGAGATGGCTCGGCTCGATTCCCGGTGCCTCCTGCAATACGCGCAAGACCCGCCACTGGGCTTCGGTCAGATCAATCTCGCGTAGCATCGGGCGAAAGCGATCCATGACCGCCTCCCTCGCGCGCAGGAGCGCGATGGGCAGAGTGCGGCGGGGACGCGAGAGGGGGAAGTCGGGCATGGTGTATCCTGCAGCAGGACGACGCAGGCGTCGCTTGACAGGCATGATAAAACTTAACATGTTAAATGTCAAAGGGGAGGATCCGGGATGCCACATCTTCGCTGTGAATATTCCGCCGGGCTGGAGTCACGCGTCGATCTCGCGGCGCTGGGCCACGCGCTGCACGGTGCGATGGTTGGGGCAGGCGTCTTCCCGCTGGCAGGTATCCGGGTGCGCTTCGTGCGCTGCGATCCTTGCGTGGTGGGCGATCCGGAGGGCGGCAATGCCTTCCTCGCCTTGGAACTGCTGATGGCACAGGGGCGCAGCGAAGAGGCGATCCGTGCCGCAGGCGAGCGTGTCTTCGCCGTGGCGAAGGGGGCGCTGGCGGAGGAGATCGCCAACGAGCGTTTCATGCTGTCGCTCGATGTCCGGGAAACCGATCCAAGACGCTCATGGAAGGCGAACGAGATACACGCGCGACTGGCGCGCCGCTGACGGGCGGCGCGTTTGGCATGGTGTGGTTGAGTAGTTGCAAAGAAAAGGCGCGGGGGGCGTGTAAGGGACGATGGCGGATCTGGCGGGAAACCTGAAAAAGGCGGAAGCGGCGCTGGCGCGATTTGCGTGCGGTGTGACGCATCGTATTGGCGGGGCGGATGTGGCGTCGTCCGAGCGGTTCGACACGCTGTCGCCGGTGGATGGAAAGGTATTGGCCACCGTCGCGCGAGGCGGACCGGCGGAGGTCGGTCAGGCGGTGACTGCGGCGCAGGCAGCCTTCGGCGACTGGCGCGCGCTGCCGGGGAAGGACCGTCGCGCGCTGTTGCACCGGGTGGCTGACGGCATCGAGGCGCGTGCGGAGGAAATCGCGCTGGTGGAGTCGATGGACACCGGACAGGCGATCCGGTTCATGTCCAAGGCCGCCGTGCGCGGGGCGGACAATTTCCGTTTCTTCGCGGACAAGGCGCCCGAGGCCTGTGACGGCCAGACTCTGCACGCGCCGGGGCAGGTGAACATGACCTCGCGCCGCCCAATCGGGCCGGTGGCGGTCATCACGCCGTGGAACACGCCGTTCATGTTGTCGACGTGGAAAATTGCCCCGGCGCTGGCGGCTGGCTGTACGGTGGTGCAGAAACCAGCGGAGTTCTCACCCCTGACCGCACGTTTGCTGGTCGAGATCGCGGAGGATGCGGGCCTGCCACCCGGCGTGCTGAATGTGGTAAACGGCTTTGGCGAAGATTGCGGACGGGCGCTGACGGAGCATCCGGGCATCCGGGCGGTGGCCTTCGTCGGCGAGAGTGCGACGGGATCGCAGATCATGCGGCAGGGGGCGGCGACGCTGAAGCGGGTGCATTTCGAACTTGGCGGCAAGAACCCGGTCATCATCTTCGACGACGCCGACATCGACCGCGCCGTGGACGCCGCGGTTTTCATGATATATTCGCTGAACGGCGAGCGCTGCACTTCGTCCTCGCGGCTGCTGGTACAGGATACCATCTACGACGAGGTCTGCGCGCGCGTGGCCGAGCGGGCGAAACGGATCACAGTCGGCCATCCGCTCGATCCGGAAACGGTGGTAGGCCCGCTCATTCACCCGGAGCACGAGGCAAAGGTGCTGTCCTACTTCGACAAGGCGCGCGAGGAGGGCGCGCAGATCGCGGCAGGGGGCGGAAAGGTCGGAACGCAGGGCTGTTACGTCGCGCCGACGCTGTTCACTACGGCGACGAACGGCATGGCCATCGCGCGGGAGGAGATATTCGGTCCGGTTCTGACGGCCATCGCTTTCCGCGACGAGGCCGAGGCGCTCGCCATAGCCAACGACACTGAATACGGGCTGACTGCCTACCTCTGGACGCGCGATCTGGAGCGCGCCTTCCGCATGACGGGCGGGCTGGAGGCCGGGATGATGTGGGTAAACTCCGAGAACCTGCGACATTTGCCGACGCCTTTCGGTGGCGTGAAGGCCAGCGGCATCGGCCGGGACGGAGGCGACTGGTCCTTTGATTTCTACATGGAAACGGTGAACGTCTGCTTTGCAACGACTGAACACCGCATCCCGAAACTCGGAGGGTGAGGAGAAGAGACCATGCCGATACCCGAGCCGACACTCTACCCGCCCTTCAATATCGTGCGCCTGAGCCATGTGGAATTCGGCGTGACCGACCTTGCGGCATCGAAGGCGTTCTACGTCGAAACGCTGGGTTTGCAGGTGACGGAGGAGACGGAGGATCACCTCTGCCTGCGCGCCTTGGAAGAGCGCGGGCATCACTGTCTCGTTCTGCGACGGGCCACGGAGGCGCGAGCACAGTATCTTGCCTACAAGGTCTACTCCGACGAGGATCTCGACCGGGCGCATGACTGGTTTGCCGCCGAGGGGCATCCGGTGAAGTGGGTGGAGCGGTCGCATCAGGGGCGAACGCTGCGGACCACCGACTGCTTCGGCGCCCCGATGGAATTTTATTACCGCATGGAACGTCTGCCCCCGATCCATCAGCAGTACAGACTGTATCACGGCGTGAAGCCGCTGCGGATCGATCACTTCAACTGCTTTGCGCCGGATGTGGATGCGGCGGTGGCCTTTTACGGACGGTTGGGGTTCCGGGTGACGGAATACACCGAGGACGATGCGTCAGGACGGCTTTGGGCGGCGTGGATGCACCGCAAGGGCGGTGTGCACGACGTGGCCTTTACCAGTGGCACAGGGCCACGGTTGCACCACACGGCCTTCTGGGTGCCGACGCCGCTCAATATCATCGACCTTCTGGACCTGATGTCGACCACCGGCTACCTCGCCAATATCGAGCGCGGACCTGGGCGGCACGGGATTTCCAACGCATTCTTTCTGTATGTCCGCGACCCGGACGGGCACCGGATCGAGATCTATTGCTCCGATTATCAGACGGTGGACCCGGATCTGGAACCGATACGGTGGGATCTGAAGGACCCGCAGAGGCAGACGCTTTGGGGAGCGCCCGCGCCGCTGTCATGGTTCGAGGAAGGGTCGCTATTTGCTGATGTGGACCCGCAGGAGGCCGTGCTGAAGGCGACCCCCATCGTGGCGCCGTGACAGGGAATGCCGGTGCGAAGGCGCACGGACCGGTTATCCGGCGGCCGCGCGTCCCGCGCGACAGGCAAGCGCACCGTAGGCGCGCCGCTTGGGGCGCTGCCCCCGCCGCCTGACGGCGGCTCCCCCGAGGTATTTGGAAACCGAGGAAGCAGGGGGCCAGAGGAAACGGGATTTTGACGGAAACGATGGGTGTGACTGATGGATTGGGATGAATTCGAGAGGTGGGGCGCACGGGCGGCGGAATTCGGCGCGGCCTATCATCGCGGGTTGCGGCAGCGCCCGGTGCGGCCCGATGTGCAGCCGGGGGATGCGGCGGATTTGCTGGCCACAGCGCCTCCCGAGACGGGCGAGGCGATGGAGGCGATCTGGTCGGATTTCCTGTCGGTCGTGCCCGATCGTCTGACACATTGGCAGCACCCGCGCTTCTTCGCCTATTTTCCGGCAAATGCCGCGCCGGTGTCGATGCTGGCGGAAATGCTGGCAAGCCAGATGGCACCGCAGTGCATGCTCTGGCAGACGTCTCCCGTGGCAACCGAGATGGAAGGCGTGATGGTCGACTGGCTGCGCCAAGCGCTGGGCCTGCCCAATGGCTGGGCGGGAGTTATCCAGGACTCGGCCTCTTCGGCGACGCTTTCCGCGGTTCTGACCATGCGGGAGCGCGCTTGCGCGTGGCGCGGCAATCGCGAGGGGCTGTCGGGGGCGGGGCAGTTGCGCGTCTATGCCTCGGCGCAGGCGCATTCGTCGATCGACCGGGCGGTCTGGGTCGCGGGGATCGGGCAGGACAATCTGGTGAAATTGCCGGACACGGGCGCGCCGTCGTTTGGCCTCGATGTTGCGGCACTGAAGGCCGCGATTGCCGCTGACCGGGCTGCTGGGCACGTGCCGGCGGGGATCATTGCCATCACCGGTGGCACCGGGGTTGGCGCATGGGACGATCTGGCCGCTGTGGGTGCCGTGGCAGAGGAAGAGAGGCTGTATCTGCATCTTGACGCGGCTTGGGCGGGGTCTGCGATGATCTGCCCGGAGGTCCGCGCCGCGATGTGGCCGGGGGTGGAGTTCTGCGACTCCGTCGTTTTCAACCCGCACAAATGGCTGGGCGCCCAGTTCGATTGTTCCGTGCAGTTCCTGAAGGACCCGGCGCAGCAGATCGATACGTTGAAAATCGAACCGGAGTACCTGAAAACAACGGGGACGGGGGTGGTGAACTATTCGGAATGGACGATCCCGTTGGGGCGGCGGTTCCGTGCTCTCAAGCTGTGGTTCCTGATGCGTTACTATGGTCTGGAAGGGCTGCGGGCGCGTATACGCAATCATGTCGCCTGGGCGCAGGAGGCCTGCGATGCCCTGCGGGCGCAGGGCTTTGAGATCGTCACGGAACCGATCCTGTCGCTGTTCACCTTTCGGGGGGGCGGTGACGACGGTGCGCAGCAGCGGCTGGTGGATGCGATAAACGCCGACGGGCGGATCTATGTGACGCAAGGGGCGCACAGGGGGCGCAAGGTGGTCCGTTTTCAGGTCGGGCAGTTCGACTGCACGCGTGACGATGTGATGCTGGCGGTCGACGTGATCGCGGAGATTTCGGCGAGGGAGGCGGGTGGGATGCACAATGGTTAAGTTCGTGAGCTTCACGCGGGAGGGTGCGGCTGGCTATGGGTTGTGGCAGGAGGATGGTATCCTCGACATGACCGGTTTTGACAACCATGCTGGCCTGCGCGAGGTCATCGCGGCAGGGGCACTGAAGGCGCTGGCGCAGGCCGCCGTCGGGCGCACCGCCTACCTGCCGCATGACGCGGTGACGCTGGAGATCCCGGTACGTGACCCCGAGAAGATCCTGTGCGTCGGCGTCAACTACCCAGATCGAAACGCCGAATACAGGGACGGGCAGGCGGCGGAGCGACCGTCGCTCTTTGTGCGGTTTGCGCGCTCCTTCGTCGGGCATGGCAGTCCGTTGGTGCGGCCGCCCGAGTCCGGGAAACTGGACTATGAAGGCGAGATCGCCATCGTGATTGGCCGGGGCGGACGGCGTATCGCACCCGAGGACGCCTATGACCACATCGTGGGACTCACGCTGTGCAACGAAGGCACGATCCGCGACTGGGTGCGGCACGCGAAATTCAACGTCACGCAGGGCAAGAATTGGGACGCTTCCGGCGCGATGGGGCCATGGATGGTGCCTTTCACGCATCCTTCGCAGTTGGACGACGTGGGACTGGAATGTCGGGTGAACGGCGAGGTGCGGCAGAAGGACCGGACCGGACGGATGCTGTACAATTTCAGGTACATCGTGAACTATGTCAGCACCTTCACAACGCTCGTGCCGGGAGACGTCATTGTCTGCGGCACACCCACCGGTGCGGGCGCGCGCTTCGATCCGCCGGTCTGGCTGAAGCCGGGCGATGTGGTGGAGGTGGAGGCCGAGGGTATAGGCATTCTCAGGAACGGGGTGGTGGACGAATGACCGAAGAAGAGATTCACGCCGCCGCGCGCGCCCTGATCGAAGCGGAAGGGTCCCGCAGCCAGATCGGCCTGCTGTCGCTGCAGCATCCAAAGATGAGCATGGACGACGCCTATGCCGTGCAGGCGGCAGGGATGGCGGCGCGGCTCGTCGCGGGGCGCAAGGTCATCGGCTGGAAGATCGGTCTGACCTCGAAGGCCATGCAGGATGCGCTGAAGATCGATACGCCCGACAGTGGCGTGCTTTTTGACGACATGGCATTCGAAAGCGGGGGGACGGTGCCTGAGGCCCGCTTCATCCAGCCGCGGGTAGAGGCGGAGATCGCCTTTGTCATGAAGGCGCCGCTGGAAGGTCGCGTTACGCGGGAACAGGTGATCGAGGCGACGGATTACGTCTGCCCCGCTCTGGAGATCCTCGACACGCGCATCCGCCGCACAGATCCGGGGACGGGACGCGGGCGGGTGATTACCGACACCATCGCCGACAATGCCGCCAATGCTGGGATCGTGCTGGGACAGGCGCAACACAATCCTCGGCTAATCGACCTGCGCTGGGTCGGTGCCATACTCGGGCGCGACGGCGCGGTGGAAGAGACCGGCCTGGGGGCGGGGGTGCTGAACGATCCCGTCATGGGTATTGTCTGGTTGGCGGAGCGCATGGCCGTCTACGGACAGGCGATCAGGCCGGGTCAGGTGATCCTGTCGGGCAGCTTCATCCGCCCCGTGGAATGCCCGCCGGGCAGCCATGTGCAGGCGGATTTCGGCAGTTTCGGTGCGGTCGAGATCAGCTTCGCCTGAGACACTGATGTCGCCCGCCTTTACCCGGAAGAGAGGAAGCCCCGCTTGCCAAATGCCGGTAGACGTAGAGGGTGGATCGCCACGGCACTCGCGAGGGGCAGTGCATTCAACGACGAGGAATAAGAGAAGGACGATACGGCGGCCCAGGCGAGATGTTGAGCACCAAAAACAGCCCCCCGCAAGCACTCAGGGCTTCGGTGCGGGACCCACAGCGATCGTCTTGCGGAGTTTGCCGGTGGCCCGGTCAAAGATCAGGATCTGGTTGCTTTGCGTCACGACCGCGTACCAGTCGACGCCCTGGGTATAGGCGGTGGCACGTTCGCCCGAGGGCAGCGTGATGACCTCTGGCAGCGGTGCCTGTGCCTTGCTATAGCGGTGCCAGATCAGGCCGAAGATTCCGACGATCCCGGCCATCATCACTACCATGAGCAGCGTCACCATCGCCTGCAGCACACGCAGGCCCCGGGGCTGCCTGAAGTTTTCAGGATCTGGAGCGTCCATGGATCGCCTTTGCGTCATCATCACGGCCAACCCGCCGCCGCGTCTTGATAAGGCGCTCGCGCGCGATGTGCCAGAGGAAGCGTCCCTGTCGCGCACCCGTCTGGCGAAACTCATCACCGAAGGTGCTGTAACCTGCAATGGCGCGGTGCTGCACGACCCAAAGGCGAAGGTCGCGGAGGGTGACGAGATCTGCATCGCGGTGCCGGAGGCGGTGGACTACGATGTCCTTCCGCAGGATATCCCGCTCGATATCGTGTACGAGGACGACGACCTGATCGTGGTGAACAAACCGGCGGGCATGGTGGTGCACCCGGCACCTGGCTCGCCATCGGGTACGCTGGTGAACGCGCTGTTGCACCATTTTGGTGGCAAGCTTTCGGGTGTCGGCGGCGAAAAGAGACCCGGCATCGTGCACCGCATCGACAAGGACACCAGCGGCCTACTGGTGGTGGCAAAGTCCGACCGCGCACATCACGGGCTGGCGAAGCAATTCGAAAAGCACACGGCGCGACGGGCCTATCTGGCGCTGGCGCATGGCGTGCCGGATGTGGGCGATCCGCGGCTGATGGGGACAAAGGGTATTTCCGCGTCGGGCGGCGGCGAGATCACCATCACCTCCGGCCTCGCTCGCCACAAGACGGACAGACAGAGGCAGGCAGTGTTCTTTGACGGGCAGGGGCGGCACGCGATCACCCATGCCCGGATGCTGGAAACCTTTGGCACTCCGCCTTGTCTGACCCTGGTGGAATGCCGACTGGAAACCGGGCGCACGCATCAGATCCGCGTGCACATGGCGCACGCGGGCCACGCTCTTGTCGGCGATCCGGTGTACGGCGGGCGGCGCAAGCTGAAGGAAAGCGCGCTCCCGGCGGCGGGCTTCGCCGCCGCCAATGCCTTTGACCGACAGGCGCTGCATGCCGCCGAACTGGGCTTCATGCATCCGGGGACGGAGGAGGAGATGCTCTTCGAGGCGCCTCTGCCGCCGGACATGGCGGAACTTCTGGACGCTCTCAGAGCCCCTTTGACCTGAGAAGCCAAATGCAAAGCGTGGCCTCCGTCAGGATGCAGAGAAGATAGGCCGGTTCGATGGTGGCGCTCCACCCGGGCGCCATCAGGCGGGTCAGGCTGCCCCCGATGTAGACCAGACCGGAGCCCGCCAGCATCGGAGAGAGCACGAATGGCGCGCGGGTCGGGCAGAGCAGTTGCGCCATGATCAGACAGTTCACGCCGAACAGGATAAGTCCCAGATCGTAGCCATTGGCGTGCAGTTCCACCAGGACCGGCGCAAGATCGCTGCCCATTGTCAACGGGACGCCGGAAAGCAGCACAAGGCCACCGCCGATAAGCCCGGCCTGCATCAGGCGCAGGACCATGGCAGCGAGCGCCTTGCTCTGGTTCACGCAGCGCAGCAGGCGATAGAAAACCACGGCGAGGCCGACGTCCGCCACCAACATCACGAGATCCGCCAGCAGGCTCAACCGCAGCGCCGGGATGTCGGCGGCGGAGAGGCCGTCAGTCAGAGCAGGGCCGCGCAGGGCCAGTTCGGCGCTGAGCCCTGACAGGATGATAATGAGATAAAGGCCGCCCGCTCGCCGCATCAGATTTGTGCGTTCTTGCACCGTGCTGTCGCTGATTTGTGGGGTGTGTGCATCGGTGGGCATCTGTTACTCCGTCCTTGACTGCTTTGGACAATAGACGTGGCGGAGATGCATGGATATTATCGAAATAACGATTTCAGATATGCATTTTCGTATGAAAATCCCAAGTTACGGCGACGGAAATTCCGCACGTATACGTGAAAAGCTATGTCAGGGGATGCACCTTGGCGGGTTCGGGCCTAGACCCGATACGTCAACGAAACCTTAACTGCACGTCAACGTTTGGGTGTTAAGGAACTTGAAACCACGACATGGACTCCCCATCTGGATGTTAAGCCATGTTACATGAAACATGAGAAGGGACAGACATGAGCAACTATGCAAATCTCCCGGCGCCTTCGCCGGAAGCCGGTCTGAGCCGCTACCTCTCTGAAATCCGGAAGTTTCCGTTGCTGGAGCCGGAAGAAGAATACATGCTGGCAAAGCGCTGGGTAGAAGACGAGGACAGCGCCGCCGCTCACAGGCTTGTGACCTCGCACCTGCGTCTGGCGGCAAAGATCGCCATGGGCTACCGGGGCTACGGCCTGCCGCAGGCGGAGGTGATTTCTGAGGCGAACGTGGGCCTGATGCAGGCGGTGAAACGTTTCGATCCCGAAAAGGGCTTCCGCCTCGCGACCTACGCCATGTGGTGGATCCGCGCTTCGATCCAGGAATATATCCTGCGGTCCTGGTCCTTGGTGAAACTCGGCACGACCTCCGCCCAGAAGAAATTGTTCTTCAATCTTCGCAAGGCAAAGGCGCGGATAGGCGCGTTGGAAGACGGCGACCTCCGCCCAGAACACGTGCAGCGGATCGCCACCGACCTCGGTGTGACCGAGGACGAGGTCATCAGCATGAACCGCCGCATGTCGGGCGGCGATGCGTCTCTTAACGCCACGGTGGGTTCCGAGGGCGAGGGGACCATGCAGTGGCAGGACTGGCTGGAGGACGAAGGCGCCGACCAGGCAGGCGATTATGCGGAGCGCGACGAGATGGACGCGCGTCGTGAACTGCTGGTTCAGGCGATGGACGTGCTGAACGACCGGGAGCGCGATATCCTCACCCAGCGCCGTCTGACCGAGGACACCGTCACGCTCGAGGATCTTTCGGGGCAATACGACGTCAGTCGCGAACGCATCCGCCAGATCGAGGTCCGCGCGTTCGAGAAACTGCAGAACCGGATGCGCGAACTGGCCCGCGACCAGGGGATGTTGATCCCGGCCTGATCTGCCGGTGTTCGAAAAGATGTCGGAACCCGCCCCGTAACGGGCGGGTTTCATCTATCCCGACGCCTCCATCGCGGCCGGTGACGAGAAGCGGTCGTCTCCGGATAGCCCGCGCGAACAAGATTTACCTCATGTGTTCGAATGGCCGAGGGTCGACCCTCTCCGGTACGTCCGGGGAGGGTCTTTTTTTGTGGTACATATGATTGCGTTCCTCGCACCCTGACCAATCCAACCCGTCGCGGATACCACTCTGCCGGAAAGGGCGGAGCTGTCGTCCTCCGTCCTTGCGGCGTGGGCATCTTGACCATTCACTCTCGTGACCACCTGCACTAGCGTGAGCGCAAACATAAGGAGGACACCATGGCCGATCACGTGAGATGGGGCATTCTGGGCGCGGCGAAGTTCGCGCGTGACCATATGGGACCGGCGCTGAACGCGGCCCGCCGGGGGCGACTGGCGGCGATCGCCACCTCGTCGGAGGAGAAGGCAGCACCCTTTGCGGCGCTGGCTCCCGGCCTCGCGGTGCATCTGGATTATGATGCGCTGCTTGCGGACCCGGACATCGACGCGGTCTACATTCCGCTGCCGAACCATATGCACGTGGAATGGACGCTGAAGGCGCTTGAGGCAGGCAAGCACGTACTCGTAGAAAAGCCGATGGCGATGCAGGCCGAGCAGTTCGATGAGGTCATCGCAAAGCGCGATGCCACAGGTTTGATCGCGGCGGAGGCCTACATGGTCGTGCATCACCCGCAGTGGGTGAAGGCCAAGGAGCTTTTCGAGGCTGGGGCCATCGGCAAGATCCGCCGCGTTTCGGTGGCTTTCTCCTATGACAACAGCGCCGACGGCGGCAACATCCGCAACCGCCCGGAGACAGGCGGGGGCGCGATCCCCGACATTGGCGTTTACGCCTACGGCACGGTGCGCTTCGTCACCGGGGAGGAGCCGGAGGACATTCTGTCGACCTGCATTGAACGCCAGAACGGCGTCGATGTCTGGTCGCATATCACCGCGCGGTTTCCGTCGTTCCATTACACCGGCGTGGTCTCCATGCGCATGGCGCCTTTTCAGGAGGTGGTGTTCCACGGCGATGGTGGCGTTATGCGGCTGACCGCCCCCTTCAACGCTGCTGTATATGGCGAGGCTGCGGTAGAGGTGCAGGACAACGCTCTTGAGGTGCGCCGGTGGCGTTTCCCTGCCGCGAACCACTACGTGCATCAGGTGGAGGCCTTCAACGCGAGCGTTCTGGACGGGGCGCCCTATCCCTGCCCACTGGAGTTTTCGAAGGGAACGCAGGAGATGATCGACATGATCTGGAAGGCTGATCGCGGCTAGGGGCAGTAGTCTTCAGAGAAAATTCGGACGGGCACTGGCCTTGCAGGGCCGGAAACCGTCGCGGTTTCCGGCTTCCGCCCTGGAGGCGCACGGGATCAGAGATCCTGAACGGTTATCACGACCTTTCCGGTGGAGCGGCGGTCACGCAGCATGTCGAGGCCCTTGTTCGCCTCTTCCAGCGGAAAGGTAGCAGAGACATGGGGCCGCAGCTTTCCTTCGGCGTGCCATTGCATCAGCGTTGCAAGGGAGGCGGTCAGCACATCGGGCCGAAAGGCGAGGTATCCGCCCCAGTAGACGCCCAGCACGGAGAGGTTTTTGACCAGCAAATGGTTGGTCTTGACCTGTGGCACATCACCGGACGCAAACCCGATGGGGATCAGCCGCGCCTCCGGGTTGCAGGCCCGAAAGGCGGCCTCCCATTGCTCACCGCCGACCGGATCGTAGACCACGTCGGCACCGCCAAGCGCCTTCACCTCGGCGCGGATGTCCTGCGTGCTGGCGTCGATCAGGTGGTCGGCCCCGGCAGCATTCGCCGCCTCGAGTTTCGCCGCGCCGCGGGCACAGGCGATGACAGTGGCGCCCATGAGCTTGCCGATTTCCACGGCGGTCAGACCCACGCCGCCTGCGGCCCCCAGTACGAGCAGCGTCTCGCCGGGTTGCAGCCGTGCCCGATGATCGAGAGCAAGGTGACTGGTGCCGTATGCAACCTGAAAGGCCGCGGCCTCGGTAAAGGGCATCGTATCCGGCAGTTTCACCGCCCGTGCGGCATCGAAACAGCCGAACTCCGCCAGCCCGCCCTGGCCGCCGAAAACCGCCACGCGGTCCCCCGGCGCGAAGCCTGTGACACCTTCCCCGAGCGAATCAATTGTCCCCGATACCTCCATCCCGAGGATGAAGGGGAGGGGGGGCGTATCCTGATAGGTGCCTTTGACCATCAACAAATCGGCAAAATTCAGCCCACATGCGGCAATTTTGACACGGATTTCACCCCTGTCCGGGAGCGGAATCGATGTATCCGTTAGCGTCGGCGCTATTCCGGGGCTTGACACTGTCAACGCACGCATGGGGGTCTCCTATCCTTTTGCGCTCGCCTCAAATCCGATTGCGGCGTGCCTTCGGGGGCGAGAATGACCGCGGTACAGCCGCACATCAACAAGGTCGGAATGATTTCAACTTTATGTTGAATCGGAAAATCGTTTACCATTATTAGGCGGTGGTGCGTCTTGATTTTTGGCACGGTTTTGCTGTAGCACATCAGGCCATACACGTGCAGGATGAGGCTGGGTTCGGGCGGTCACCAGATACCGGGTCGCTCATCGGGCCACACCCATAGAACAGGAAAACAAGAAGATGGCGCATCCCGTTGATGTACACGTTGGCAAGCGTATCCGGCACCGTCGCTGGCTGGTCGGCATGACCCAGCAGCAGTTGGCCGAAAAGGTCGGCATCAAGTTCCAGCAGATCCAGAAGTATGAGACCGGTGCCAACCGTGTGAGCGCTTCCCGCCTTTGGGATATTGCCGACGCGCTGGAAGTGCCGGTGTCCTTCTTCTTCGAGGGGATCGAGACAGAGAACGCCGAAGCGCAGTCCACCGACAGCGTCCCGGCTGACATCCTCGGCGACAAGGAAGCGCTGGACCTCGTGCGCTCCTACTACGCCATCCCGGAAAACCAGCGCCGCCGCCTGTTTGAACTGGCGCGCGTGCTCTCCGACGTGGCCTGACCCGGGGCTGACAGGCGTGTCGCCCCAGTCTGGGCCTGCCGCGATGCCGGGCTTGTTCGAGATACTGGCGCAACGGCCGCTTGAGCCCTTCGCCCGCCTGCGGTAGCCGGTGACGGGATCGGATCGGCGGAGAGGGCAGCAGAATGCAGATTGACACGGCGCTGGCGGGCGAGTTGATCGCCACCGCCCATGAACTGGCAGAAGCGGCAGGATCGGCGATCCTGCCGTTCTTTCGTTCCCAGGGGCTTGTGGCGGACAACAAGCTGACGCAGGGTTTCGATCCGGTGACGGCGGCGGACCGTGCCTCCGAACAGGCCATGCGTGCGGTTCTGGCGCGACGGCGACCCCAGGATGCAGTCCTCGGAGAGGAATTCGGGCAGACCGAGGGCACCACCGGCCTGACATGGGTGCTCGACCCGATCGATGGCACGCGGGCCTTCCTGTCCGGCACGGCCACATGGGGCGTGCTCATTGCCGTTTCGGACCAGAACGGCCCCCTGCTGGGCGTGGTCGACCAACCCTACACGAGCGAACGCTTTACCGGCGGTCTGGGACGTGCCGACTGGACCGGGCCGCGCGGCGGCGGCGCGCTGCGCACGCGCGGGACATCGCGGCTGGAGGACGCCATCCTTTTTACCACCTTTCCGGAGGTCGGCAGCGCCATCGAGCGTGCAGGCTTCGAGGCGGTGCGCGACCGGGTGAAACTGACGCGTTACGGCATGGATTGCTACGCCTACGCGCTGCTGGCGGCAGGGCAGATCGACCTCGTGATCGAGGCGGGGCTTCAGGCTTACGACATTCAGGCGCCATTGGCAGTGATCGAGGCGGCGGGCGGTATCGTTACCGACTGGCAGGGCGGGTCGGCACACGACGGCGGTCGCGTGCTGGCCGCCGCCAATACCACGCTGCACGCGCAGGCGCTGGAGATCCTGAAAACCTTCTGAGGTGCCTTCGCATGGCCGAGACCCTGATCCGCAACGCCCGTCACGTGCTGACCATGGACGACGCCGGGTCAGAACCCGAGGGTACCGACATTCTGCTGCGCGACGGAGTCATCGTGGGTATCGCGCCAGGGCTGACCACGTCCGGCGTGATAATCGATGCCGCGACCTGCGTCGTGACGCCGGGGTTGGTGAACACGCACCACCACCTGTACCAGACCCTGACCCGCGCGGTGCCCGGCGCTCAGGACGCTCTGCTCTTCGGCTGGCTGAAGACGCTCTACCCGATCTGGGCCAGGTTCAGCCCGGAGCACATGTTTGTCTCGGCTCTGGCCGGGCTGGCGGAACTGGCGCTTTCGGGCTGCACGATGACGTCCGATCATCTCTACCTCTATCCGAACGGTGCGCGGCTGGACGACACAATCGCGGCCGCGCGCGAGGTGGGGCTGCGGTTTCACCCCACGCGTGGCGCCATGAGCATCGGCGAAAGTGCGGGCGGCCTGCCGCCGGATTCACTGGTGGAGCGGGAGGACGCTATCCTCGAGGATTGTATCCGGGTGATCGACGCCTTTCACGACCCGTCGGAGGGCGCGATGGTGCGTGTGGGCGTGGCGCCCTGTTCGCCGTTCAGCGTCAGCCGGAACCTGATGCGCGACGCCGCGATACTGGCGCGCGACAAGGGCGTGATGCTGCACACGCATCTTGCAGAAAACGACGAGGATATCGCCTATTCCGAGGCGAAATTCGGCTGCCGCCCCGGCCAATACGCAGAGGAACTGGGTTGGACCGGTCCGGACGTCTGGCACGCACATTGCGTGAAACTCGACGGGTCGGAGATCGGCCTCTTTGCCCGCTCGCGGACGGGTGTTGCACATTGCCCTTGTTCCAACTGCCGCCTCGGTTCCGGCGTCGCTCCGGTGCGGGCGATGCGGGATGCGGGCGTGAAGGTAGGCTTGGGCGTCGATGGCTCCGCCTCGAACGACGCCGGCAGCCTGATGGGAGAAGCGCGGCAGGCGATGCTGTTGCAACGGGTGTCGAAGGGTGCCGATGCCATGAGCGCTCGGGAGGCGTTGCGAATTGCCACACGCGGCGGAGCGGAGGTTCTGGGACGCGCGGATTGCGGTCAGATCGCCGTTGGCAAGCGCGCCGATATCGCGCTTTGGGACGTTTCGGGTATCGAGAGTGCGGGAAGCTGGGACGTGGCGGCGCTGGTGCTGGCGGGGCCTGCACGCGTGCGGCACTTGATCGTCGAGGGGCGACAGGTGGTGCGCGACGGCGAGGTGGTGACAGTCGACCTGCGTGAAACTATCGTGAAGCAGAACAGCCTTGCCCGCGCTCTGGTCTGATGCGGGCAAGGCGGCGGAGGGTATGCAATGGGCAATTTGAATGCGGTGGTTTTCGGTCTGGCGCTGGTGGCCTTGCTGCCCGGCGCGGGGTCGGCACAGCCGGTGCGGCAGATGCTGAACGGCCTCCGGGCGGAGCAGGGTCTTGAACCGGTGGTGTCGTCGCCCCGGTTGGAGGAAGCGGCAAAGCGCCACGCACTCGACATGGCACGGCGGGGGTTCTTCGGGCACGAAGGTTCTGACGGGAGCGATGTGATGGCGCGGGCGCGGCGGCAGGGCTATGGCGCCTGCACGATCGCGGAAAATCTGGCGCAAGGCCAAAACACCCTGACGGAGGTGCTGGGCGCATGGGTGCAGTCGCCCGGCCACCGGGCGAACCTGTTGCACCCGAATATCAGGGAATACGGGCTGGTCCGTGCGCCCGGTGACATCTGGGTTCTGGTTCTGGGCGCGGATGGCTGCTGAGCCGCGGTGGCGTCACTTGAGCCGCTCTCCTGCCACCCAGGTGCCACTCATTGCACGGTCATCGCCCATCATGATGGTGGGGAAAAGCGCCTCCCAGATGTCCTCCGCCCGATCCGCACGCTGTGCAATGGCGGGGGTGGAGGCCAGATCAAGCGCGATGAAATCCGCATCCGCCCCCGGTTTCAGGCGGCCGATACGGTCGTCACGCAGAGTGTCGGCGGAACCTTCTGTTGCCAGCCACAGTAGTTCGGCCGGATGCAGGGGGCGGCCACGCAACTGTCCGATCTCGTAAGCCGCCGCCATGGTGCGCAGCATGGAGAAGGACGACCCACCGCCGGTATCCGTGGCGAGCCCGATCCGCTGCCCCTCGGCCATCAGTCCTGCCATGTCGAACAGCCCCGATCCGATGAAGGTGTTCGAGGTCGGACAATGAACCAGCCCGGCGCCAACCTCGCGCAGCCGGTCACGTTCGCGCGGCTCCAGGTGGATGGCATGACCATAAAGCCCGCCCTTGCCCAGCAACCCGTGCATTTCATATGTGTCGAGGTAATCGCGCGCCCGTGGGTAGAGCGATTTAACCCATGCGATCTCCTCCACCTGTTCAGACAGGTGGGTCTGCATGAGGCAATCGGGATGTTCTGCCCAGAGAGCGCCAAGCGCGCCGAGCTGTTCCGGCGTCGAGGTGGGGGAAAAGCGTGGCGTGATGACGTAGGAGGCTCGGCCCCTGCCGTGCCAGCGCGCCAGCAGTGCCTTCGAGTCGTCGTAGGCGGACTGTGCGGTATCCCGTAGCCCATCGGGGGCGTTGCGATCCATGCAGGTCTTGCCCGCAAAGACCCGCATGTTGCGCGCTTCGGCGGCGGAAAAAAGCGCGTCGACCGACTCGGGGTGGATGGTGCAGAAGCTGCAGACGCTCGTCGTGCCGTGGGCGATCAGCAGATCGAGGTAGCGCTCCGCCACCTCCGCCGCGTAGGCGGCATCGTCGAAACGCATCTCCTCGGGGAAGGTATAGCTGTTGAGCCAGTCGATCAGCCGTTTGCCCCAGCTGGCGATCATCCCGGTCTGCGGATAATGCGCGTGGGCATCGACAAAACCCGGCAGCAGAAGCCGCGCGCCGTGGTCGTGGATCCTAGCCTGCGGGTTCGCGTCACGAAGGGCTTCGGTTTCGCCCACCCGCACAATTGTGCCACTTTCGACAAGGATCGCGCCTGAACGCAGGTGCCGCCCCGCCGACACGCCGGAAAGAAACGGGTTTCCGTCGAAAAGGATCAACTGTCCAAGGTGCAGGTCTGCGGTCATGCGGTTCTCCTTCGGATGCAGGATATTTCTGCCAGAACGGAAGAACAATCGACCCTGTTTCTTGCCGTTGCGTTGCCTTAAGTTGCAGGCCAAGAAACGGCGGAGAGCAGGCAAATGGCGGAAACCGGCGAAGCGTCCACTCGGGATGAAATCCTCGACGACGGTTACGAACTCGACCGCAAGGCGGTGGCGCAGATCCTCTATGCGGTGGATCGCGAGGACCGTGAGACGCTTGTCGCGCTCATGGAGCCGCTGCACGCCGCGGACATCGCCGACCTTCTGGAGCAGATCAACGCCTTCGACCGCAGGCGGCTGATCCTGTTATACGGTCAGGAGATGGACGGCGAGATCCTGTCGGAACTCGACGAGACCCTGCGCGAGGACGTCATTGGAATCATGACGCCGCAGGTGCTGGCTGAGGCGGTACGGGAGCTCGACTCGGACGACGTTGTCGACCTGATCGAGGATCTCGACGAGGAGCAGCAGGGCGCGATCCTTGACGTGCTGCCTGAAAGCGAGCGCCTTGCCGTTCAGCAGTCGCTGACCTACCCGGAGTTTTCCGCCGGGCGCCTGATGCAACGCGAATTCGTCATGGCGCCGGAGCACTGGAGCGTCGGCGAGGCCATCGATTTCCTGCGGTCTTCGGAGAACCTGCCGGAGCAGTTCTATCACGTCATCCTTGTCGACCCGAAGCTTCGTCCGGTGGCGAATGTCACACTGGGCCGGATCATGTCATCGCGCCGCGACGTGACGCTCAAATCGATCGGGGAGGAGAGCTTTCACACCATCTCGGTGCTGCGTGAAGAGGGCGAGGTCGCCTATGCCTTCAACCAGTACCACCTGATTTCGGCCCCGGTGGTGGACGAAAACGAGCGGCTGGTGGGGGTCATCACCATCGACGACGCCATGGCGGTGCTGGACGAGGAAAACGAGGAGGACATTCTGCGCCTCGCTGGTGTCGATGGCGAAAGCCGCCTGTCGGACGCGGTGATCGACACCGTGAAACGGCGCATCCCGTGGCTGGCCGTGAACCTGGTGACAGCTGTGATGGCATCGCTGGTGATCGCGCAGTTCGAAGACGCCATTGCCACCGTGGTCGCGTTGGCGGTTCTCATGCCTATCGTCGCTTCCATGGGCGGTAACGCGGGCACGCAATCGCTGACAGTGGCGGTGCGTGCGCTCGCGACGAAGGACCTTACCGGCGCGAACCTCTGGCGTGTCATCCGCCGCGAGGGCGCGGTGGGTCTGATAAACGGGGTGACCTTTGCCGTCGTGATGGGGATCGTCGGGTTGATCTGGTTCGGCTCGCCCGCGCTGGGTGGGGTGATCGCCACGGCGATGATCATCAACCTCGTGGTGGCGGGTCTGGCGGGAATTGTCATTCCCGTGGTTCTGGACAAGGTCGGCGTGGACCCGGCGCTGGCCTCGGGGGCCTTCGTCACGACGGTGACCGATGTGGTGGGCTTCTTTGCGTTCCTCGGACTCGCCGTGGTGGTGTTGCTGTGATGACGCCGGAGGCGCGCAAGGCGGCGGCGCGCAAGGCGGCGGCGCGCAAGGCGGCATTCGCGGCACGAAAGGCCGCGTTTGAAGCCAGAGAACCCGGGCAGGCGGGACGATTGAGTGAGGTTCTCGCGGGCTATCGCGGTGTCCCGCTGAGTGGTTACATGGCAATCCGGACAGAGATCGACCCGTTGGCGGCCATGGCGGAGGCTGCCGCGCATGGCCCCGTCGGCGTGCCGGTGATAGATGGCGCAGGGCAACCGCTGAGTTTCGCTTGCTGGGAACCCGACTGCGCCATGGTCGAGGGGCCGTTCGGTGCCCGCATCCCGCTCTCTGGCGCGCGGATGGAGCCTGAAATTCTGATTGTACCGTTGCTGGCCTTCTCCCGTGGGGGGGGGCGGCTGGGATACGGCGGCGGCTTTTATGACCGGACGCTCGCAGCCCTGCGGGCGAAGCGTCCGACGCTCGCCATCGGTTTTGCCTTTGCTGCACAGGAGATGGACGATCTGCCTTTGGAGGAAACGGACCAACCGCTCGACCTGATCGTGACGGAGGCACAGATCATCGAGCCGGCAGGCTGAGATCTAACCGAAGGGAGGACGTCCATGCGTTTTCTGGTATTCGGGGCCTTTATGGCTTTCACTGGCTGTGCCACGTTGTCGGAGGACGAATGCCGCCTTGGAAACTGGCGTGAGATCGGTCAGCGAGACGGCGCAGACGGGCGGATGGCGGACTACGTCGCCCATCACGCGCGCGCCTGTGAGAAAGTCTCCGTTCTGCCGGATGTCGCGCGTTGGGAGGCGGGGCGGCAAGCTGGGCTAACGATCTATTGCACGCCCACACGGGCCTACCGCGAAGGACGCGAGGGGCGCGCGCTCTCACCTGTCTGCCCGGCGGGGAGCCTGCCCGCGCTGGCGGATGCACACGATCGCGGCACGCGGTACTACGAACTGAGCGAGACTATCTCGGATCTGAAGGACGAGGTGCGCGACCTGCGAACCGAACTCATCGCCGCCGACGATCCTGCGCGCCGGGCCGGAGTGATGCTCAGGATCAACCGCCTCGAGGCGCGGATCAGTCAGCTGAAGGCGCGCCGCATCCTCTACACGTCTTTCTGAAGCAGCGCGCGTCTCTGCAGCGGCTGGTGGTCAGGAGGGTGCGTGTCCGAGCTTCACATCGTTGGGTGCTTGCCGCTCCCCGAATCGGATCACAGGGCCCGCCAGCCGATGTCGCGGCGGCAGAACCCCTCGGGCCAGTCGATGGCATCGACCATGGCATAGGCGCGGTCGCGGGCTTCCTGAAGGGTGGCGCCACGGGCGGTGGCGTTCAGGACCCGGCCCCCGGTGGCGGTGACCGCCCCGTCCTTCGCCGTGGTGCCCGCATGAAACATGACAGTCATCGAGTCGTCGGAGATGGCTTCCAGTCCCTTTATCACGGTGCCTTTTTCGTAGGCATCGGGGTAGCCCTTTGCGGCCATGACGACGGTCATGGCGTGGTCGTCCGCCCAGTTGACACGGGCTTCGGACAGGCGGCCCTCGGCGCAGGCATGGATCAGATCGAGCGCCTGCGCGCCCAGGCGCAGCATCAGGACCTGGCATTCCGGATCACCAAAGCGGGCGTTGTACTCCACCAATCTTGGCTGGCCGTTCTCGATCATCAGCCCGACGTAGAGCACGCCCTGATACGGGGTGCCGCGCCGGACCATTTCCGCCATGCAGGGGCGTACGATGTCATCCAATGCCTTTTGTGTGACGGTATCGGTCATGATGGGGGCAGGCGAGTAAGCTCCCATGCCGCCGGTGTTCGGGCCGGTGTCGCCGTCGCCTACACGCTTGTGGTCCTGCGCGGTCCCGATGGGAAGACAGTCCTCTCCATCGACAAGGACGAAAAACGACGCCTCTTCGCCGGTCATGAACTCCTCGATCACCACCTCCGCGCCTGCGCCGCCGAAGGCACCGCCGAACATGTCGTCAACGGCAGCACAGGCCTCTTCCAGGGTTTCGGCGATGATGACGCCCTTGCCAGCGGCCAGGCCGTCGGCTTTTACCACCACCGGGGCGGTTCCTGCACGGATATAAGCCTTTGCGGCATCGGCCTCGGTGAAGTGGCCATAGGCTGCGGTGGGAGCGTGACAGGCGTCGCAAATTTCCTTGGTGAAGGATTTCGACGCTTCGAGCCGGGCGGCAGCGGCGGAGGGGCCGAAGACCGACAGGCCGGCTTCGCGCAGGCGGTCGGCCACGCCCGCCGCGAGCGGTGCCTCCGGGCCGATGATGACGAGCTCGATGGCGTTCTCTGCGGCGAATTCAGCCACGGTGCCGCCGTCCTCGATGTCGATGGAGGCGCATTCCGCGATCTGCGCGATGCCCGCGTTGCCGGGCGCGACGATGAGCTTGTCGCACTTGGGATTCTGCAGGGCGGCCCATGCGAGGGCGTGCTCGCGGCCGCCGCCGCCGAGGATGAGGATGTTCATGGGCCTGTTTCCTTCACCAGTCTAGGGAGGGGGCGCCGCCCCCCGTGCCTCCGGCGCTCCCCCCGGAGTATTTCTGCCACGAAGAAGCAGGGCGGGCGCTTTCGGATCCTTGAGGGGTGCTTTAAGGTCAGGCCGAGGCAAGGGCAAGGTTTGGCTGATGGACTTGATCGACGAGGCAGGCGAGGGGAACACGCCGGAATTCAGCGTCTCGGAACTCTCTGGGGCGGTGAAACGCACCATCGAGGGCGGTTTCGGACACGTTCGGGTGCGCGGCGAGGTGGGCCGCGTGTCGCGCCCGCGCTCGGGCCATGTCTATCTCGACCTAAAGGATGACAAGGCGGTGATCGCCGGGATCATCTGGAAAGGCGTCGCGGCACGGCTGCCCAATCCGCCCGAGGAGGGTATGGAGGTTGTCGCCACCGGGCGTCTGACCACCTTCCCCGGGCAGTCCAAATACCAGATCGTCATCGAAGACATGGTGCCGGCGGGGGCCGGTGCCCTGATGGCGATGCTGGAAAAGCGCAAGGCGAAACTGGCAGCGGAGGGACTGTTCGATGCGGGGCGCAAGCGGCCCTTGCCCTATCTGCCCGAAATCATCGGCGTCGTGACCTCCCCTTCGGGGGCGGTGATCCGGGACATCCTGCATCGGCTGCGCGACCGCTTTCCGCGCAAGGTGCTGATCTGGCCGGTCGCTGTGCAGGGTGCGAATTGCGCGGCCGAGGTCGCGCGGGCGATCGATGGCTTCAATCAGATGACGCCGGGGGGCGCGCTGCCGCGTCCTGACCTGTTGATCGTGGCACGCGGCGGCGGATCCGTCGAAGATCTCTGGGGCTTCAACGAGGAAGTCGTTGCGCGGGCGGCGGCGGCCTCCGAAATCCCGCTGATCTCCGCCGTGGGGCACGAGACGGATACGACGCTGATCGATTTCGTGTCGGACAAGCGGGCGCCGACACCCACCGCGGCGGCGGAACTGGCGGTGCCGGTGCGCATGGAACTGGCGGCGCAGGCGCGGGACATGGGATTGCGTGCGACGCGGGCCATGGCGCTGCGGCTGGAACATCGCGGCCAGCGGTTGCGTGATCTCGGTCGCGCCCTGCCACGCCCGGAGACCTTGCTGGACGGGCCGCGTCAGCGGCTCGACACGCTGACGGATCGTCTGCCCGCAGGCCTGTCGCGCGCGGTCGGCCTGCAGCGGCTGAAGCTGTCGGAAACCGCCGGTGCGCTGCGTCCGGGGTTGTTGCGAAGGATGCTGGAGAGCGAACGCAAGCGGCTGGAGGATCGCGCTGCGCGGCTGACGCCGCAGGCCATTATGCGGGAGGTCCGTCAGGGACGGGAGCGGCTCGACCGGCTGTCCGCCCGCATGTCCGAGGTCCAGGGTGCGCGGCTGGCGGATCTGAACCGCCGGGCGGAGGCGCTGGGGCGGTTGAATGAAACGCTTGGCTATCGCGCGACGCTGAAGCGCGGTTACGCCGTGGTGCGGGGCGACGGGCAGGTTGTAACAACCACGGCACAGGCGCGGGCAGCTCAGGCGCTGGAGATCGAGTTCGCCGACGGGCGCCTGGCGCTGGAGGGCGACGGTGCTGCAGCGCAGACAAAATCGCCCCGCGCGAAGACAAAGCCGAAGCCGCCCGAGCAGGGCTCTCTTTTCTGATCGCGAATCCTCGGGGAAAATGAATGTCCTAGCGGCAGGCTCTCAGACTCACAGGAGGCTTTTCTTTTGTTCTGCGCTCGCATAGGCTTTTCTGCAATCGCTGCATATGCCGGGGAGGGGAGCCTATGGCCAACCAAGAAAAACCATTGCTCATCAAACGCTACGCCAGCCGGCGGCTGTACAATACCGAGACCTCGGATTACGTGACCCTGGAGGATATCGCCGGTTTCATCCGCGATGGGCGGGATGTGCAGATCGTGGACCTGAAATCAGGCGACGACCTGACGCGGCAATACCTTCTCCAGATCGTGGCCGAACATGAAAGCAAGGGTGAATCGGTCCTGCCCATCAACGTGCTGACCGATCTCGTACGGAGCTATACGACGCAGGCCACCTCCACCGTGCCTCAGTTTCTTGCGCAGACCTTCGACATGTTCCGCGACAGCCAGTCGAAGTGGGTGGAGGGCATGGGGCAGGTGAACCCGAACCTCGCCAAGAGTTTCGAGGCGATGCAGGCGCAGCAGGAGGCGTTCCTCAAGGCGATGACCTCGGGCGTGCCGATGGGTTCCACCGGGCCGATGCCGGACGGGCGTCCCGAGGCGGCTTCCGGGGGTGATGATCTGGACGACATTAAGAAGCAACTCGCCGAATTACAGGCAAAACTTTCGAGAATGGGGAACTAGGCATCTGGCAGGCGCCGGTTCTGAGGGCGCGCAACAGGCGCGCCCTTTGTGTTTTCGCGTCTTTTCTCGCGGGGCGAGTCGGAAATTTCAGGCGCCCGGGGGATTACGTGCCGTAGGCCCGCGTTGGTGCCATGACCACTTCGGCTGCCCGAATCAGGATTTCTGCTACCGCGTCGCAGTCCGCCAGCGTCAGGCGTGCGGGCAGGCGGGTGTCGCAGGCGCACATCAGCATGGCGCGGGTTTGCGGCAGGTCCGGCATCTCGGCCAGGAAACCCCAGTTCCAATAGGCGCGGGCATTGTCCTCGGTCAGGCCGAACACCTGCACCTTCACGCCTTCGCGCGCCGCTTCTGCGACAAAGGCGCGGGTCTGGGTTTCATCCATGCCGCTGAGATTGAACTGCAGCGAGTCGGGTGCGCGTTCCTCCGGCGCGAGACTTGACGGTACCCAGATCCACGGCGAAGCATTGATTGCCGCGGCCACGCGGTCATGGTTGCGCCGGCCATCGGACACTCGGCGCGCAATTTCGGGAATTTGTGGGCGGATCACGGCGGCAGCAAGGTTTGACATGCGCAGGTTATACAGCGGCAGCCGGTTCTGCCAGCGCTGGAAGGCCTGCTCCAGCGCAGCGCCGTTGTCGCCGGGACGGAGGTGTTTGCGCCACATGTGTTCGTAAGCGCCAGAGAGAATCACGGCGCGGGCAACGACCTCCGGATCGTCGGTGATGAGAATGCCGCCTTCGCCGGCGTTCAACAGTTTGTAGGATTGAAAAGAAAAGCAGCCAATTCGCCCCAGCGTGCCGATCTTGCGGCCGTGCCAGGTGGTGCCAAGGCTGTGCGCCGCGTCCTCGATCACCGGGATGCCGCGTGCATCGCAAAGCGCCATGATGGCGTCCATATCCGAAGTATGCCCGCGCATATGGCTGACGATGACGGCCGAAACGGTATCCAGCTTTGCTGCGAAGTCCTCCATCACGATTCGGTAATCCGCCCCGCATTCGCAAAGTACGGGAACGAGGTCCGCGTGCACGATCGACGACGGCACGGCGGCAAAGGTGAAGCCCGGGATCATGACTCGTGCGTCCCGCGGCAGGTCGAGCGCCTTCAGCGAAAGGAACAACGCGGCAGAGCAGGAGGACACCGCAAGGGCATACTTCACCCCCATCTCGGCGGCGAACTCGCGCTCGAGCAGGGACACGGGTGCGTCCTCGGGGGCGGTGTAACGAAAGAGGTCGCCACTTTGCAGCAGGCGGTCGATCTCGGTACGGGCGGCTTCGGGGATCGGCTCTGCGTCATGCATGTTGGGGAGCATGGTTTTCAAAATCCTTAAGATCCGTTTTCGGAAGTCTAAATCGAACCTTGGATCGAGCAAAGCCGCTTTGCGTCGCGGCGGTTATTCTTTCCCTTGCAGTGCGGCGCTAAAGCCCCAGCCGGTCGCGCAGGGAGAACCACGTCATCGCCAGCGCAAGCAGCGGCGAGCGCAGGGCGCGCCCCCCGGGGAAGGCCGGCGCGGGCAGGGATGCGAAGGTGTCAAAGCCGTCAGACTGGCCGCGCACCGCTTCGGCCAGCAGCCGCCCCGCCTGTACGGCATTTCCGACGCCATGGCCGGAGTAGCCGGAGGCAGAAACCACGTTCGGACCGAGCCGCGCGAGGTGCGGCAGGCGCTTCATGGTGATCGCCAGCGTGCCGCCCCAGGCGTAGGGCAGTGCGGTATCCGAGAGATGCGGAAAGATGCGTGACAGCGGTTTACGCACGGTGGCGCGGATATCGGCGGGAAAACGGTAGCCGTAGGATTCGCCGCCACCGAACAGAAGGCGACCGTCCTCCGAGAGGCGGAAGTAATTGACCACAAAGAGATCGTCCGCCACGGCAACGTCCTGCGCAAGCACCTCCCGCGCCGCGTCGCCCAAGGGCTCCGTCGCGACGATGAAATTGTTGATCGGCATGACCCGCGCGGCCACCTGTTCGTTCAAACTACCGAGGTAGCCGCCTGTGGCAAGGATCAGGTGGTCGGCCTCGATCTCGCCCGCCTCGGTCCTGACCCGGACACGGGGGCCTTCGACGATCTCCTTCACGGGGGTGTTCTCGTAAATGCGGGCCCCGGCGCCGCTGGCCGCGCGTGCCAGTCCGAGAGCCAGCTTCAGAGGGTGGAGATGCGCAGCCCCCCGGTCGAGCATCCCGCCGAGGTAGGCGGGCGATGGGCAGACATCGGCAAACTGCGCGGCGTCCATGCCCTCGATCGCATAGCCATAGCGCGTCCCCATGTGCTCCGCGTAGCGGCGCATCCATTCGGCGGAGCCCTGAGAAGTCGCGGCCCAGGCCACACCGGGCTTCAAAGCGCAGTCGATGGCATGCCGCGCGCAGAGGTCCTTCACGAGCGCCTTGGCATCCTCGCCCAGATCCCACAGGATTTTTGCGCGTGCGTCCCCCAGCATCTTCTCCAGCGTCAACTGGTCCTGTCGTTGTCCGGATCCCAGCTGCCCGCCGTTGCGTCCCGAGGCGCCAAAGCCTACGCGGTGTGCCTCCACCAGCGCTACGTCAACGCCCTCTTCCGCCAGATGAAGTGCCGCCGAGAGCCCGGTATAACCGCCGCCCACCACGACTACATCCGCGCGCGCGGTGCCCTCGAGCGGCGCAAAGGGGGGCAGAGCCGGGGCCGTGGCGGCATACAGGCTTGCGGGGTATTCCCCGCGCCGATCATTGGAAAACAAGAGGTTCACCGGGAATCCCCTTCCTGCTTCTTCTTGGTGACAAACTCTCCGGGGTGAGCCGAAGGCGAGGGGCAGGGCCCCGCAGCGCGGCGTGCAATCCGATCAGACGTTGAGCAGAAGGTGCTCGCGTTCCCAGGGGGAAATCACCTGCAGGAACTCTTCGTATTCCGACCGTTTCACGATGCCATAGACGCGGCAGAAGTCCGGTCCAAGCACCTGGTGCAACTCGTGCGCCCCCTCGAAGAGATCGAGCGCGGAACCCAGTACCTGAGGGAAATCGCCGTCTCCCTCATAGGCGTCGCCCTTGAACTCATCCGACGGTTCCAGTTGCGCCATCAGCCCGAGGTAGCCGCAGGCCAGCGATGCCGCGATCCCGAGGTAGGGGTTGCAGTCCATGCCCGCCACGCGGTTCTCGACCCGGCGACTCTCGGGCGAAGCCAGTGGCACACGGATGCCCGTCGTGCGGTTGTCGCGGCCCCATTCGAGGTTGATCGGCGCCGCGTGATCCGGAACATAGCGACGGTAGCTGTTTACGTAGGGCGCCATGACCGCGATCGCCGCCGGCATGTGGCGCTGCATCCCGCCGATGAAATGCCGGAAAGCCGCTGTTTCCTCGCCGTTCTCGTCGGAAAACAGGTTCTTGCCGGTCTCGATATCCAGCACCGAGTGATGGATATGCATGGCCGAACCCGGTTCGTCCGCGATCGGCTTTGCCATGAAGGTGGCAAAGCAGTCGTGCCGCAAGGCGGCCTCGCGGATCAGACGTTTGAAATGGAACACCTCGTCGGCCAGCTTGACCGGCGATCCATGACGCAGGTTGATCTCCAGCTGCCCGGCGCCGCCCTCCTGCGTAATTCCGTCGATCTCGAATCCCTGCGCCTCGGCAAAGTCGTAAATATCGTCGATCACCGGGCCGAATTCGTCCACGGCAGTCATC
This sequence comes from Sagittula salina, assembly GCF_017813235.1. Classification (GTDB taxonomy): domain Bacteria; phylum Pseudomonadota; class Alphaproteobacteria; order Rhodobacterales; family Rhodobacteraceae; genus Sagittula; species Sagittula salina. The sequence continues at coordinate 408,608 of NZ_JAGISH010000001.1, read as the reverse complement.
GAATAAGCCTGCCGCGCGGCCGCGGGGCGGCCCGAGCGGCCGACCATCGGTTTGATGTCATGCGCGGGGTCGAGGTTGCGGGCGATTAGGTAGAATTCCATCTCCGGCGCGACCACCGGCTTCCAGCCTTGCTCGCGGTATAGTTCCACCACCCGTTTCAGTACGTTGCGCGGGGAAAACGGGATCGGCTCTCCGTGGCGGTCGAAGGCGTCGTGGATCACCTGCAGCGTCCAGTCCCCTGTCCATGGCGCGGCAGTGGCCGTGGTCATGTCGGGTCGCAGAATCATGTCCCGCTCGATGAAACCATCGGGGCCGGCTGCCTCCCCCCAGTCGCCTGTGATGGTCTGGTAGAAGATCGAATCCGGCAGGTGAAAGTAGGCCTGTTTGGCGAATTTCGACGCGGGCACGGCCTTGCCGCGGGCGATGCCAGGCAGGTCGGCGACGATGCATTCGACTTCGTCCAGCCGCCGCCCTTCGAGAAAGGCGCGCGCCGCTTCGGGGAGGTCTTGGAGATTGTCGGTCATGAGATTTCCTTCTCGCGGAAGAATTTGGCGAACATCGCCGCCATGGCGTCGCGGTCCAGCGCCTTACCCATGCGCCCTTGCGCCTCTGCCAGAACGTCGTCGGGCACGACCCCCTTTGCGCGGTGGTCCATCAGCCCCTGGATGAAACCGTCATCGAATTCCGGATGCGGCTGCACGGTGAAGGCTTTGCCCGGATAAAGCAGCGCCGCGTGTTCGCACATGTCGGAGTGGGCCAGCGTTACCGCGCCCTCTGGCGGGGCGATGACCTGATCCTGATGCCAGGCCTGGATGACGCGGGGGCCGTCGGGAAAATGGTAGACCTTCGGCCCGATGGCCCATCCGCCTGCGTATTTTTCCACCCGACCGCCAAGCGCCTGTGCGATCACCTGATGGCCAAAACAGACGCCGATCAGAGGCCGCCCCGCCGCAAAGATGTCGCGGATGCACTGTTCCAGCGGCGGCAGCCAGGGGTGGTCCTCGTAAACGCCGTGGCGGGAGCCGGTGATAAGCCAGCCGTCCGCATCCTCCAAGCTCTGGGGGAAGTCGCCATCGACCACGGACCAGACCTGAAAGTCGAAGCCGTAAGGCGCCAGCATCGCCTCGAACATGTCGTGGTATTCGCCGAAATCCGCGATCAGCGCGTCGGGTACGGGGCCGGTTTTGAGGATGCCGATTTTCATGGATGCACCATAGATCGTGTCATAGGTAGCCGCGCCTGCGCGGCGCGGCAAGGGAAAGCCCGAGGGCTTGGTGTCACACCGTATCGAGGTAGATGTCCACGCGCTCCTGCTCTGTCAGTTCTTCCATGTCGCGACATTCCTGACGCTTCAGCATGACAAAGTTTCGGATCATTTCGCGCGGGAAGATGCGCGGCAGGATCGTGCTCTTTTCGAAAGCGTCGATCGCGGACTCCCAGTCCGAGGGGATGCGGGGCAGGTCCTGCACATAGGCATTGCCCGTGATCGCGGGGGGCGGTGTCATGCCGTCCTCGATCCCCACCAGCGCGGCTCCGAGGATTGCCGCCAATGCGAGGTAGGGGTTCACGTCCCCGCCCGATACGCGATGCTCGATCCGTCGCGCCACGGGGCTGCCCGAGGGCACGCGAACTGCCACGGTCCTGTTCTCGTACGCCCAGCAGATCGCGCCGGGGGCATGAGCGCCTGGAACGAAACGTTCGTAACTGTTCATGTGCGGCGCATAGACCAGCGTGGAATCGTGCAGCGCGGCCATGCAACCCGCGATGGCGTGCTGCAGGGTGGTCGTGCCCTCCGCCCCGCCGTTGTCAAATACGTTGACACCGTTTTCATCCAGCACGGAGAAATGTGCGTGCATTCCCGATCCGGCATAATCCTCGTAGGGTTTGGCCATGAACGACGCGGCGAAACCGTGCTTGCGCGCCAGTCCCTTCACCAGCTGCTTGAACAGCCACGCATCGTCCGCCGCCTTCAGCGAATCGTTCTGGTGGAGCAGGTTGACTTCGAACTGCCCCAGACCCGCCTCTGAGATCATGGTATCCGCCGGGATATCCATTTCCTCGCAGTGGTCGTAGAGATCCGTAAAGAAGGTGTCGAAGGCATCCAGCGCGCGAATCGAAAGCACCTCTGCCATGTCGCGCCGCTTTCCGGAGCGCGGCGAGACCGGGACACGCAGCGAGCGACCCGAGTCGTCGATCAGGTAGAATTCCAGTTCTACCGCGCAGACCGGCGTCAGGCCGCGTGCCTTGTATCGATCCAGCACGTAGCTGAGCGCGTGGCGCGGGTCGCCGTCGTAGGGCCGCCCGTCCTCGTGGAACATCCACAGCGGTATAAGGGCCGAAGGCGCTTCCAGCCACGGCATGGGGACAAAGCCGCGTTCTGTTGGGAAGAGGGTGGCATCCCGGTCGCCGGTGTCGAAGACGAGTGGACTGTCCTCGATGTCCTCGCCCCAGATGTCGACCGAAAGAGCCGAGAAGGGAAAGCGGGTGCCGTCGGACAGAAGTTTGATGGCCGAAGGGATGGGCATCCGTTTGCCGCGGGCGACGCCGTTCAGATCACTGGCGGCGGCACGGATGGTGCGGATATGGGGATGCTCATGCAGCCATGTGGCGCTGGGGGCGGGCATGTTGGCCTCGTTATCGATTTTTGATCAAATTCAGAGATAACGAGATGCAGGGCAGAATGGCAAGGCTTGCCTGCTCAGGTAGGTAACAAGTAAGCCAGTGCTGCCAGCACTTCGAGCGGGAGCAGAACGATGGCGATGGCCAGGAAACAAAGCCTGCGCCGGGCCGGACGTGTCATTTCCTGATACGCCGGATGATGGCTGACGGTTGTGTAAGCTGCGGCAATAAGGCCGAGCCGGGCTGCGTAAAATATGACCGGAAGAGTGAATTCCATGGTTCTGTCCGTGTGAAATAGTTTGGGCAGTTGGGAGAAAGGCTTTTAACGGATGGGGGAACTATCTCTGTTTCCAGGATTCGGCGCAACGTTGATCTTTGCCCAAGTCCTCGCCTATCGAAAAGACCGCATCCGCCGCCGGGTGGTAGCGTGGATTTTTTGCACTGGCAGATTGCGGCTCTTCAGGGAGTAATCTTCGCTGGAACCACCCGCCCTGCTTAACGCATCAGGGGTGCCCGCAGTCGCATCCGCATCTTGCGCGCAACGGGCAGGTGACGGTTCAGTCGCCGGTTCACCAACCCGAAGACACCAATGATGACCAGTGTCACAAGGATGAAATAACCCGCGAGGATCGGGTAGGGGATGAAGGGGTTGAAGGTCTTGTCCGCAAAATAATTCGCGTAATAGAGCGCGTCGCCCTTCTGCTGCCGTGCCGGGAAGCCGGAGAAAAATACCAGCGTGGTCGCATGGAAAAGAAAGATCGCCTCATTGGTGTAGGCGGGCCACGCCAGCCGCAGCATGGTGGGCCACGTGATCTTGCGGAACCGCGCCCAGCCGGTGAAGCCATAGGCGTCTGCGGCCTCCATATCGCCCTTCGGCACCGACATCAGAGCGCCATGGAAAATTTCCCCGCTGTAGGCGGCGGTGTTCAGGAACAGCACCACCAGCGCCCCCATCCAGGCGGAGGAAAACGGATCGAACAGCGGCGAGAGCTGCTTTAGCGACAGGAAGGCGAAGTAGGCGAAGAAGAACTGGATAAACAGTGGCGAGCCCCGGAAGACGAAAATGAACCATTGCGCCGGTTTCCTCAGCCACAGCTGCGGAGATGCCTTTCCAAGCGCCAGCGCTGTGGCAAGAAAGAACCCCGCGGCCAGTGCCAGCACGCCGAAGTAGACATTCCACATCATGCCGGAACCGATCAGCGTCACCTGCTGACAGATGGTGAAATCGTCACGCGGCAGCAGCCGTTCGCCGTAGCCAAGCGAGCGCAGCGCGTACATCTGGACGGTGTCCCAGCAGCTCATAGAAACGCCCCTGCTTGCTTGATTCCCATATTCCTCCGGAGCGAGCGCGATAGCGCGGGGGGCCATGACCCCTTGGCGACAATCCTCATGCGGCCTTCCCCACGGTCTTGCGCTGGGCCTCGCCACCCACCGTTGCCTGCCCGTGGGTGAGCCGCGCCATGAGCCGGTTCAGGACCTTTTCCGACACCCAGGTAAAGGCGAGGTAGAAGACCAGCAACGCCAGGAAGTACCACATGCGCCAGTCGCCGTGCGGGTAATCGGTGAACTTCGCAGTCTTCGACCCGCCCAGCTCGCGCGCCCAGTAGACGATATCCTCGACACCCAGAAGGAACAGCAGCGGTGTGGCCTTTATCAGCACCATCCAGAGGTTCGACAGGCCGGGCAGGGCGTAGACCCACATCTGCGGCACGAGGATGCGCCAGAACGTCTGGCGCTGGGTCATGCCATAGGCCTCGGCGGTCTCCAGCTGGGCGCGGGGCACGGCCCGCATCGCGCCATAAAGCACATTGGCCGCGAAGGCGCCGAAGACGATGGCAAAGGTGATCACTGCGAGGCTGAAGCCGTAGGCCTCGTGGACCCATTGGGCGGAATTGTTCAGCGGCAACTTGGCGGCCGAACAGACCACGAAATCGTTGCCCTGCCAGACCGGCTGATCCCAGTCGGGGCATTTTACCTCGTGCCGCAGCCATTCGAAGAACTGATCCAGCGCGATCACGAAGAACAGGAAGAAGGCGATATCCGGCACTCCGCGCACGATCGCAATGTAGCCCCGTCCAAACCACGACAGCGGCCAGATGCGCGAGCGGGCTGCCATGGCCGCGGCAAAGCCGAACCCCAGCGCCACCGGCGCGGTCACCGCCAGCAGCAGCAGCACGGTCCCGAAAGAGCCGTAAAACGCCATGTGCTTGCCCGTGGTCAGGTAGCACACGAGCCAGCTGAGACCCGAAAGGGTCGACGGATCGGCACAGGCGGTGAGGATGGCTGCCTCCATCGAAACGGCAGATGCCGTGAAATACAAAAACACCCCGGCCGCGCAAAGGGGCGGCCGGGGTGCGGTGTCAGGGGATCAGAACTTCGGGCTGTCTTCGCCGAGGTGCTTCACGATCAGGGCATTGAGCGTGCCATCGTCCTTCATGGACTGGATCGCCGTGTCGAACTTTTCACGCAGCTCGGGGTCCGACTTGCGGAAGCCCATCCCGATGCCGCCGCCAAGCGCGACGTCTTCGCCTACAAAGCTCATGTCGCCGCCGGATTCCTCGACCACCGGGATCAGGAAGTCCTTGTCGGCCATGACGGCATCCGCTTCGCCGTTCTTTACCGCGGCGATGGTTTCATCGGGGTTGGCGAACTCCAGCAGTGTGGCACCGCCCATCGACGTGACATGCGCGGCCTGGATGGTGCCGGTCTGCGCCGAGATCACCGCCGACTCGAGATCCAGGTCCGCCGACATGGCGGCAAAGGCGGAGGGCGACGGGGGCGTGTAGTTCTGGGTGAAGTCGATGACGTCCTTGCGTTCGTCGGTGATCGACATGCCCGCGATGATCGCGTCGTAGTTACCAGACGTCAGGTTCGGGATGATCGAATCCCAGTCGTTGGTGGTCCACTCGCAGGTCAGTTCGGCCCGCTTGCACAGTTCGTCGCCCAGTTCGCGCTCGAATCCGTCGACCTCGCCCGCGTCGTTGATGAAGTTGTAGGGAGGGTAGGCGCCCTCCGTACCGAGGCGCACGACGGAGTGGCTCTCGGCCAGCGCGGCTGTGGCCAGCATCGCCAGAGCGGCGGTTCCGATCAGGATGTTCTTCATGCTTGTTACTCCCTGTTTTATGGGCGTTGTGCCCTTTGGACGGCTCCCCGCAGGGATGCGCCGCCTCATGCGTGGACGGTCGACCGCAGGAAGCCCTGCAGGCGTTCCGACTTCGGCGCGCCGAACAGAACGTCCGGCGGGCCCTGTTCCTCGATCTGACCCTGATGCAGAAACACGACGTGGTCGCTGACATCATGCGCCATTTTCATGTCGTGCGTCACAATGATCATGGTGCGGCCTTCCTCGGCCAGCGCCTTGATGACCTTTACCACCTCCTGCTCCAGCTCGGGGTCGAGCGCAGAGGTCGGTTCGTCGAACAACAGCGCTTCGGGCTCCATGCAGAGCGCGCGGGCGATGGCGGCACGCTGTTGCTGACCACCCGACAGTTGCGCGGGCCAGGCGTCGCACTTGTCGCCGATACCGACCTTGTCGAGGTAGCCGCGTGCGGCGGCCTCGACCTCGGCCCGGTCGCGTTTGAGGACGGTCAGCGGTGCCTCCATGACGTTCTGAAGGATCGTCATGTGTGCCCACAGGTTGAACTGCTGAAAGACCATGGAAAGGTTGGTGCGGATGCGCAGGACCTGTCTCGCGTCGGAAGGGCGCCGGTTGTGACCTTCGCCCTTCCAGATCACCGGTTCCCCCTTGAAGACGATCTCGCCCTGCTGGCTGTCCTCCAGCAGGTTGCAACAGCGCAGAAGCGTCGATTTCCCCGAACCCGACGACCCGATAAGCGAGATCACGTGGCCTTTGGGCGCGCTGATGTCCACACCCCTGAGGACTTCGAGGGGACCATACGCCTTGTGAAGATTACGGATTTCGATAACCGGCGTGTCGGTCACGGGCCCTCCGAATGGTTGATCGGTTGTCCAGATTTCGGGCATCAAACGCGCAATTTCTCCGCCAATGCAAGAGGGCAGGCGATTTTTCCATGCGTCGACGTCGGGTCAGGCCCCCGGTGCTGGCGGGATGGGCAACGCATGATAGAGCGTTTCGTCCAGAACGTGAAAGGACAGCGGCCCACCCATCTTTTGCGGATCCTCGGCCCGGAAGGTCCGACAGGCGAGGTCCATCGCCGCACGTAGCGGGGCAGGGTCGTTGCCCTTCGCGGTGATGAGCGCATGGCCGGGCGATGCGGTGCTTTCGCCGCCGACAGTGACGCGCGCGGCGTTCGGATCGAAGCGTTCGAGGATCCGCCATGTGATCGCATCGATCATGGCCACATCGGCACTCCCCTCCACAACGGCGGCCAGAGATGCCGCATGTGACCCGGTTTCAAGGGTTCGTGTTACCTCGGCCAGAGCTGGATGGTTGCGGGTGACCGCCCAGCCCGAATGCGAGAGCGGTTCGCTGTAGGCAAGGGTTACCGGATGCGTGACGTCGGGCCGGCGGATCACCTTCGACAGATAGTAGCCGGGTTGGTCCGTGACCGAATGGCCCAATGTGCCGACGTAGGTCACGCGGTCCTTCAGGACGGACCGAAAAGGCAGCGAACAGGTGGCCGACAGGATCAGGTCCTCCCGCAGCCAGTGGTCGGTCCATGGCTCCGGGATCTGGTCCGGCGGGGTCGGGTCGGGAAGGCCCGGGTGGGCTGTCTGAGCGTGGGCCCAGAACGCGCGCCAGAGGTCGGCGTTCTCCTCCCGCCAATACATTGGAAGGCTTGCGATCATGCCGTTGTTTCAACGCGTTGGCGCGCCAGTGCACTGTCCATGTCGCTGATGCCCAGCAGACTTGCGACCAGCCGCAGCAGGGAATCTTCGTGCTCGTCGCGGTCCGCATCGGCCAGGACCACGGTCCAGAGCGCCTCGATCACGGCGATTCGGTCCTCGAACGGAACGGCATCCTTGATCGCGCGGGTAAAGCGGACGGTATCGGGGGCCTGAGCCTCCAGGTCTTCGGCCTGCGCGCGCAAATCGGCCGTCGTGGTGGGCGAAAGGCCATATCGGGTCGCAATGATGCGGTCGATGCGGGCCTGCTCCGAGGGGGCGTACTCACCATCGGCGCGGGCGACCCGTACCAACAGGGCGGTCAGCGCCAGCCGCGCGTCGGAGTCGGCCATCGGATCGGGTTCGGGCGCCGTGAGGCGGCGGAGGAAATCTGCAAACATGGGGTGGTTATAGCGCCTCCCGACCCGCTGCCAAGCATCACGATTCGGTATTGCGTCTCAGGGGATTACGGCGGCGGCGCGGGCTTCCTCTGAATCCGCAGGCTCCACGCCGAGGTGGGTTTCGATGAGGTCGACCAGAGCCTCTTCGCGGTCGTCGGTGATGCCATCGGCCAGCGCCACTGCCCACAGCGCCTGCGCGGCCTCGAGCCGGTGAGCATAATCGACGTGCTGTCGGATCAGGTCGGCCAGCGCCTCGCTGTCGCCGGCACCCTGCGACAGGCGCTCGCAGGTGGCGCGCATCTTGGCGGCCTCGACCGGGTTGATGTCATTCCACGTCCCGAGGATACGGTCGATCTGCTCAATTTCCTCGAACAGATAGGCGTGATCGACCTGCGCCACCCGCACCAGAAGCGTGCCAAGCGCGTATTTCGCGTCCATGGGCGGCAAGGGCGCCCTGGCCGGCGTCTTTGAATGGAAGAAGTGTGAGAGCCGTTCGAACATGGATTTTACCGCCTGATTTGCCCCGATCATACCTTGCAGACAGTGTGGCCGGGTCAGGATTTCAGGCTTGAAAACAGGGTTTTCGAGAGGTGTTGCAGTTCCGCCTCCAGCCCCCATGGCGGGTTTATGGTGAACAGGCCCGACCCCACCATGCGGTGTCCCTCGCGCGCGGGGGGGAAGCGGACTTCGTGGCGCAAGCCCTCCGGGTGGGCCTGCTGAAGGGCCGCGAGCATGGGGGTGTGGGGGGCGTCAGTAAGGATCGGATACCAGATCATGATGATCCCCACATTCCATTTGCGGGCGATGGAGGCGACGGTCCTTGGCAGGGTCTGGTAGTCGGCCTTGACCTCCCAGCTGGGGTCGATCAGCAGCATCCCGCGGCGTGGTTCGGGCGGCGCGAGGGAGATGGCCATCTCGTAGCCATCCTGCTGATGGACGTGGACTTTCCTGCCGCGCAGATTGGCGCGCAGGGCGGCATTCTCCTGCGGGTGGAGCTCTGCGAGGTGCAGGGTGTCGCTGTCGCGCAGGAGGGTGCGGGCGATCAGGGGAGAGCCGGGGTAGGCATTGGGGCCATGTGTGTTGCGGATGGAATCGACCACCCGAAGATAGGGGTGGTCGGTGGGTAACGCCTTGAGAAGTCTGGAAACTCCCTGTTTCGCCTCGCCAGTCTTCAGTGCCTCGGTGCTGGACAAGTCATAGAGCGCCCGCCCAGCGTGCGTTTCCAGGTAACTGATCGGTTTCGGCTTTTGCGTCAGGTAGTTGAGCGTCCACGCAAGGGCTGCGTGCTTGTGGACGTCGGCCAGATTTCCGGCGTGATAGATGTGCTGATAACTGAGCATGGATGATCGGTAAGGCGGCATGCGGCGGGGGGCAAGAGGCGCGATGCGCATCTGTGTCAGAGGGGCGGCAAACTGTGTTGGCTGGCTTCGTAAAATGCAGGGTCGGCCAATATTTTTGCGCTTTGCCTGCGGCGGACGCCTGTCCTGCACCAGGGCTCCCGGCGTTTCTCCACGGTCTCGAAGAGCACGGCCCGCTGCGCATCGAAGAGGCCTATACAAAGGCTCGACAAATACTCGCAGCTATTCCTGGCGCTGAAAGCCCGGTTCGATCTGCGGCTTCGCCAGACGGCCGACCGTGTGGCGAGCCGCATCCGCATGGCCAGAAGCGACTTACCCGTCCCTGAGTATTCGCCCCCGAGCGCGCCGAGATCGACCCTGTGGGTTGAAGCCGAAGGGGGGTGGGGATACTCAGCCTGATTGCGGATAAGCGCACCAAGGTTTCGCCGACGGGAAAGAAACCGAATTCGCCGGCGATGAGCCATATCGACCCCAGGCCCCCGAGGGGCCGTGGGCGTGGTGGGCATGAGGCGGCACTTCGATAATCAGCAGTATGCCCCGCAGCCGCCGCATTTCAGGCCTGATTCGTAAGCGGTTTTCACCACAATTCGAAGACCTTCAACGGGTGATGCGTCATTGGAATGTGAAATGCAGGCAGTTTTCCCATTGGTTGTGGAGCCCGCGGGACGATCTGTGGCCTTGAAGCCATAGGGTGCGCCGGGTGTTGACTGGACGACCCGATATTCTTGCAACGCGTAAGTTGCCGGCGACGCAGGTGATCTGCCCAGATTTTGCCCTAATAGCCCGTGAAAAACAGGGAAACGGTAAGAAGGGCACTAGAAATGCAAAGCAAGCTCATTGATATCACGGTCTGCGGCGCAATGATCCTGGGCTTCACCGCAGGGGGTGTCCAGTCTCTGACACGTACCGACATGCACAACCTTGGCGCGTACATGATCACTTCGGTGGGCTTCGTCTGCGAGGACGTCGTGGGCATGAAGCCGGGCGGGGCCGAGGATGTCTTCGACGTCAGTTGCACGGCGAACCGGATGAAGATCGCCTACACGATCAATGCCCGTACCGGTGAGGTCTGGCGCGGCTGAGGTTTCATTCGCGCTGTCGGAAACACCCAGATCCGCGCCGCGCAGAGGGTTTGTCAACAGGCGCAACCGATACACATGCCGTCCACAACCCATGCACGCGCGGCATGCGGCGGACCGGACTGAACGCGGATGGGCGCTCGGTCCGGTGGGGAGAGGATTTTCTGAGGTTCCCGTAGGTGGGGAGCTTCGTTGAGCGGGGTCGGAGCGCAAGTCTCTCCAGAGCCGATCCCGCTCGGCGGGGCATTTGTCGCTCGGGAGCGGGACAAGGCCGAAGGATGAGGGGCGAATGGAATCGGTCCGGGGGACCGTTCCGACCTGAAGACTCCGTTCCCGACCTGGGGCGGTTGAACATGGTCCCTCAGGGCGCGGGACAAGGCCGCCGCGCCAGCGTCATGGCGGAGGCATGCCTTCGGCATGACGCCGGGGCGGCGCTTTGGTTGGGCTGGGGGTTGCCTCTGAGGTCCTTCGGATGTGTCGGGATAAAGCGCACCCGTTCAGTGGTCAGAGCGCCCGGGGCTTCGCCCGTTCCGACCTCAAACCGTCCATTGGACAGTTTGCCGCTGCGCGGACCGGTCTTCACCCCCGCGGGTCGGCGCAGACGCGGCTAGGTGGTTTAGGTTTACGTGGTGCATGCGAGCACGCCCCCTACCGCTTTCTGCGCTTTAGGACTTGCACATATCTGCGCTGATGAACTTGGCTGACACTTTAGCCGAGCCGTTGACAATGAAGCTAGCCCCAACGGTTACCTCGACGGTAAATTCGCTTGGTCGAACATTTGTCCCACAGTACTCGTCGTAGGCCGCACGCGCCATGAGCCTGAGATATTCTTGAGCCTGTTTTTGAGCCTCTTGAGAGATTCCAAGACTACGGAAGTTTGCGTCAACTCGACTGATACCGAAGGTATTATTTGGATTAGTCCAATTAGCAGGAGATGCATTCGACGGAACGGTAATCACAGCCGTTTGGCCGTCTTCACCTGTCACGACATAGTCACTATATTCGCCTGTCCCAATCGAATTTAGGATTTGATCGAAGGCACTCACGTGCATCGACGCGCCGCCTTGGTCGACTCGCATGTCTGGCTCCCCAAGCAGCTCTGTCTCTCCGGTTGCCATGGAACTTGTCTCATTGGGGGAAAGTGACACGCTTCCGTCATCATTGAACTGGACATTGAAGTTCAATGTTGGGATCGCTTCATTGATTTTCTCTTGAGAAAATACCGCGACAGGGAGCGAAGCGCTCAATATAATGCTTGCAGACACATGGCCAATTACATTCATTGTGCGCTCCTTCGGTGTTAAGAAAACTTTTGGATTAAACCAACCGCGACACCTCTTTCGCCGCCCGAACAAAGTCCCTGAAAAGCGGGTGCGGGTCAAAGGGTTTCGACTTCAGCTCGGGGTGGAACTGGACGCCGATGAACCAGGGGTGGTCGGGCCATTCGACGATCTCCGGCAGCTTGCCGTCGGGCGACATGCCGGAGAAGGTGAGGCCGCATTTCTCCAGCGGTTCCTTGTACTTGATGTCCACCTCGTAGCGGTGGCGGTGGCGTTCGTCGATGGTGGTCGTGCCGTAGATGCCTGCCACGCGGGAGCCTTCCTTCAGCACGGCGTCATAGGCGCCCAGCCGCATGGTGCCGCCCTTGGCGTCGTCGGGGCGGCGGTTGACCTTCTCGTTGCCCTGCACCCATTCCTTCAGGTGGTAAACGACGGGTTCAAACCGCTTTTCGCCGGCTTCGTGGTCGAATTCCTCGGAGCCGGCGTTCTTCAGCCCGGCGACATTGCGCGCGGCCTCGATCACCGCCATCTGCATGCCGAGGCAGATGCCGAGGTAGGGGATCTTGTGCTCGCGGGCGTATTGCGCGGCCTTGATCTTGCCTTCGGTGCCGCGCTCGCCAAAGCCGCCGGGGACGAGGATCGCGTCGTATTTTTCCAGGTAGGGGCCGGGGTCCTCGCGGTCGAAGAGTTCGGCGTCCACCCATTCGATGTTGACCTTGACGCGGTTGAACATGCCGCCGTGGGTCAGCGCTTCGGCGATGGATTTGTAGGCGTCTTCGAGCTGCGTGTACTTGCCGACGATGGCGACAGTGACGTCGCCCTCGGGGTTGAAGATGCGGTCGGAGACGTCCTCCCACTTTTCGAGGTTGGGGCGCGGCGCGGGGTGGATGCCGAAGGCGTCGAGCACCGCCTGGTCCATGCCTTCGCGGTGGTAGGCGATGGGCGCCTCGTAGATGGATTTGAGGTCCTGCGCGGCGATCACGCTGTCGGGGCGGACGTTGCAGAAAAGCGCCAGCTTCTCGCGCTCCTTCTGGGGGATCGGGCCTTCGGAGCGGCAGACAAGGATGTCGGGCGCGAGGCCGATGGAGCGCAGTTCCTTGACGGAGTGCTGGGTCGGCTTGGTCTTCAGCTCGCCGCTCGCCTTGATGTAGGGCAGCAGGGTCAGGTGCATGAAGATGCATTGGCCGCGCGGCTTGTCCTGGGAGAACTGGCGGATCGCCTCGAAGAAGGGCAGGCCCTCGATGTCGCCGACGGTGCCGCCGATTTCGCAGAGCATGAAGTCGACCTCATCCTCGCCGATAGAGATGAAGTCCTTGATTTCATTAGTGACGTGCGGGATCACCTGGATCGTCTTGCCGAGGTAATCGCCGCGGCGCTCCTTTTCCAGCACATTGGTATAGATACGGCCGGAGGAGATGGAGTCGGTCTTGCGTGCGGGCACGCCTGTAAAGCGTTCGTAGTGGCCGAGGTCCAGGTCGGTTTCCGCGCCGTCGTCGGTGACGAAGACCTCGCCGTGCTCGAAGGGCGACATGGTGCCGGGATCGACGTTCAGGTAGGGATCCAGTTTGCGCAGCCGCACGGAATAGCCGCGTGCCTGAAGAAGCGCGCCGAGCGCTGCGGATGCGAGGCCTTTGCCAAGCGAAGAGACCACACCGCCGGTGATGAAGATGAATCGCGCCATCTGGGAACCCCGTGTTCTTATGCCTGTATTGATCGCCCGGAACGGGCGAGCGCGCCGCCGGACAGGCGGCTTGTACCGCATGTGTCACCGGCTGCAACACGGGATTTGAGCAATAGCGGATTCGAGCCGGAAAGTCCAGTTCGGGCTCCGGGGCATGCCGCCATGGCGGTCTTCACCATCGGGCCATTCGCGGCAAATTTTCAAGGGCACGATTGCGGGAAATGCTCATGACGCCAGGTCAATCCGTCTGGGCGCCGGGTTCGCGCGCGGGCCGGTCGTGGTTCTGGCGGGGACCTACGGCGGGATGGTGGACATGAAAAAGGCGGCCTCGGGGGCCGCCTTCGGATGGTTCTGAGCGGGCTCGCGACCGCGCCTCAGTCCGCCTTCGGTGTGAGGGGCGCGCTGCTGCCGTCCGCTGCGGGCGGGGGCAGAAGGTCGTCGACATTCAGTTCCGTGCCGGGTGTGGTGGGGGCTGCGTCCGATGCCGGTTCTGCAGAGGGTGAGAGACGGTCTAGGATCGAGGTGCCCGCCGCGTTTTCGGCCGCGAAGATCGTCAGCGTGATCGAGGTGATGATGAAGCCTGCAGCCAGTACCCAGGTCACTTTGGCCAGCGGTGTCGTCTGGGCGCGTGCGCCCGCCGGGCCGCCGCCCGAACCCATGCCGAGGCCGCCGCCTTCGTTGCGCTGCAGCAGCACGACGCCGATCAGGCCGAGGGCGAGGAGAAGGTGGATGATGAGGACGACGTTCTGCATGGGACCTGCACGATCTGAGCTAATTCCGCCGCTGTCTAGGGGATGCGGCCCGGAGACGCAAGGCGGCAATGGAGCGGGAGGCGCGGGAGGGCAGGGGGCCCGCCCCGGCGGTAGCGGAAAGTGCGCGCCAGCCCCGTACGTGCCGCGCGCTATTCCTCCACGTCGTCGGTATCGACCTGGCCGGAGATGGCGCGGCGGATGATCGACCAGCTCATGCCGATACCCAAGACCAGCGAGCCCGCGAACAGGCCGAGCCAGGCCAATAAACCCGGGTCCGTAAGCGAGATCAGCCCGAAATCCGTCGCCACCCACAAGAGCGCGGCAAAGAACGCCAGAATGAAGACCGCGCCGCCAAGGCCGATAGAGCGCACCGTTGCGCGCAGGTAGATGACATAGCCCGCAACGAGGAGCAGGCCGGTCAGGGTGATGATCGATGGCACGTCGTTCCAATGGACCTGCGCGGCGCGGGTCCAGTTCCAGACCGTAGGGTTCCAGGTCGCGGCAAGGAGAAGGAAGGCAAAGAGCCAGCGCAGCAGGAAGGACATGAGGGACTCCGTTCGGGTTTGGACCCCTAGGTGGGACTTTGACGCGGAGCTGTCCAGTATTTTGCGGTTTCGCGTGGGCGCCGGGGGCTTTATACGGGCGCGGGTTTGAGGTCACCGAAAGGACTCGAGATATGGCAAACGTCGTGGTTGTCGGCGCCCAGTGGGGCGACGAGGGCAAGGGCAAGATCGTGGACTGGCTGTCGGAACGTGCCGACGTGGTCTGCCGGTTCCAGGGCGGACACAACGCGGGTCATACGCTGGTGATCGACGGAAAGGTCTACAAGCTGCACGCGCTGCCTTCGGGCGTGGTACGCGGCGGCAAGCTGTCGGTGATCGGCAACGGCGTGGTTTTGGACCCCTGGCACCTGCTCAAGGAGATCGAGTCAGTGCGGGCGCAGGGGGTGGAGATCACGCCCGAGACGCTGATGATCGCGGAGAACACGCCGCTGATCCTGCCGATCCACGGCGAACTGGACCGGGCGCGGGAAGAAGCTGCATCGAAGGGCACCAAGATCGGCACCACTGGGCGCGGCATCGGACCTGCGTACGAGGACAAGGTCGGTCGGCGCGCCGTTCGCGTGGCGGACCTGGCCGATGCGGCGACGCTGGAGGCCCGGGTGGACCGTGCGTTGCAGCACCACGACCCGCTGCGGCGGGGGCTGGGAATCGAGCCGGTGGACCGCGAGGCGCTTCTGGAAGCCCTGCGCGGGATCGCGGAGCAGATCCTGCCCTACGCGGCGCCGGTCTGGAAGATGCTGAACGAAAAGCGCAAGGCGGGCTCGCGTATCCTCTTCGAAGGCGCGCAGGGGGCACTGCTGGATATTGATTTCGGCACCTATCCCTTTGTCACCTCGTCGAATGTGATCGCGGGTCAGGCAGCGACGGGGACCGGAATCGGGCCGGGTGCCATCGACTACGTTCTGGGAATCGTGAAAGCCTACACGACCCGCGTTGGCGAAGGCCCGTTTCCGAGCGAGTTGGACGACGCGGACGGCCAGCGGCTGGGCGAACGTGGCCATGAGTTCGGCACCACCACCGGGCGCAAGCGCCGCTGCGGCTGGTTCGACGCGGCGCTGGTGCGGCAGACCTGCGCGACCTCCGGCGTGAACGGGATTTCATTGACGAAGCTCGATGTGCTGGATGGGTTCGAGACGTTGAAGATCTGCGTCGGCTACGATCTGGACGGCAAACGGCTGGACTACCTGCCTTTCGCCTCGGAAGAGCAGGCGCGCTGTGTGCCTGTCTATGAGGAAATGGAAGGCTGGTCGGAATCGACCGAAGGGGCGCGGTCCTGGGCCGACCTGCCGGGGGCGGCGGTGAAATACGTACGCCGTGTCGAAGAGCTGATCGGCTGCCCGGTGGCGCTGCTGTCGACTTCGCCGGAGCGTGACGACACGATCCTCGTCACCGATCCCTTCGCGGACTGATCCGATGGCGCTCAGCTACAAAGTGCGACGGACCCTGTCGCTGCTGGTGCTGGTGGTGGGGCTGCCGCTCTACATCGGGCTGGCGATCTGGGTGGTGAGCCTGTTCGACCGGCCGCCGATCTGGCTGGAATTCATCGTCTACGTCGTACTTGGCGTGCTGTGGATGCTGCCGTTGAAGGCGGTGTTCAAGGGGGTGGGTCAGGCAGATCCGGACGGAGAGCCGATCCGCTACGAGGATGACGGGCTGAAGTGAGAGAGAGGCGGCTCCCGCGGGGGCCGTTTTCCATTCAGACGCGGGGGGCGCAGGGCCGGGACGGTACTGTTCCGGCTGCGCCGGAAGGCGCCCGCCCGCCGGCCCATGGGGTGTGTGACTTTTCGAAAGACCATGTGCAAAGGCGCCCCGTGGGGCGCCTTTTTCGTTCAAATTGCCGTGGTCTGTGTGGGCAGGGCTTCAGCCTGCGGCGCGGTCAGGCTTGAAGCTGATGCGCTCGGAGGCGGTGAAGCGGCCGCCGGCGGTTTTCTTGATCTTGCCCTCGCGCAGGAGCTGGCCAAAGCTGCGCAGTCGGTCCTCGCGCGAGGATTCCTGCGCCTCCGCGAGGCGGACGGTCGACATGAGTTGCGGGCGCGAGAACTGATCGCGGCCCTCGACATAGGCCATGTAGGCGGCGGCGGCTTCGAGAAGTTCGGGCAGCTCGCTGGCACCGACCTGCTCTGCGTAAGCAACGAAGCCGTCGATGGCGGGGTCGACAGCCACCGGGGTCGCGACGCGCGGCGCAATGTCGGCGATACGCTGCACGCGTCGCGGACGCACCGGGACGGTGCGCGGCAGGTCGGACGGGGCCGGCGTGGGGCTGGCCACGCGCTGCGCGGCGACCAGCTTGAGCGGGGCAGGGCGCGATGCGGCGGCGGTCGGGCGTTCCGTGCGGGCCGCGCTGGCGGGGGCCTGGGGGCGGCGCGGGCGCACCACGTTGGCGAGATCCTCGCGGTAGGGTTCCTGTTCCTCGGCGGCGTCGGCCTTCCGGCCCAGCAGGCGGTCGGCCTTCGTCGCGGCTACGGCTGCGCGCAGGTGGGCGATCGCGGTACGGCGGCGGTTGCCCTCCGGTTCGTCCATTTCCGTGTCGGTCTGGTCCATCAGCCGCGAAGTGTCGTCGTCCTTGACCTCGCGCTCCGTCAGAAGGGCGCGGGCGGGGCTCGCCATCTTCACCGTCTTGCGGGCGGAATCGCGGATCATCGCCTCGACCGGGTCGTCGTGGAGGTCCTCGTCGCCGTCGTCCTGCGCAGTGGTCGTGTCGTCCTTTGCCATGGCAGTGTGGGCGGGTACCACCGGGTTATCGAGGCGCAGCGGCATCGGGTCTGCGAGGTCGTCGAAATCTTCGTCGTCGTCAAGGTAGGAGTCCGGGTCGCCCCAGCCGTCCGCGATGGCGCGGGCGCGGGCGTCTTCGGTCTCCCGCTGTTCGGCCGCATCGCTGCGGTCGTGGTCGGCGTCTTCCTCCGCAAGGGCGGTGGCAGGCTGCGGTTCGGAAGCGGACCACGGTTCGCCTGTCTCCTCGTCGGCCCAGGAGTCGAATTCGCCACTCAGCTCCGCCTTCACGGCAGCCAGTTCGCGGGCGAGTTCCTCCTCTTCCTCCGGCGAGAGCGTGCTTTCGTCAGCCAATGGCAGCGGTGCGGTGGCGGTCTGCGCGGCGTCTGCCTCCTCGTCGTCGTCGTACTCCTCAAGCTGCCCTTGTTCCACTGCGCGCAGGAAGTCGGCGCGCTTCACTTTCAACACGCGGGCGCGGGGAGCGGCGGAGGGCTCCGGAGACAGATCGGTTTCGGGTTCGCCGAAGCCGTCTTCGTCGGTCTCCGCGTCCACCGAAGGGGTGCTGCCGGTCACGGCGTCTTCGGCATAGGCAGGCTCGGCGAACATGTTGTCATCGGCGGCGGGGTGCGCCTCGTGATCGTCCTCGGACCCGACCGCGGCTTCGGTGTGCGGGGAGGCCGCTTCGGCAACGCCGTCGAAGCCATCACCCTCCTCACCGTAGAACTCGTCGGCTATGTCGTCTTCATCATCGGTCTCGTCAAAGGCTGCGAGGAGATCGTCCACGGCGTTATCCATGGCCGTATCCGGGGCCGTATCCGGGGCTGTATCGCCCGGGGCGGCGACGTCCTCCGGCGCGTCCTCGCGGGCCATCAGGCTGGCGATGCTGTCGGAAAGCGCGGTGTCGCTGAAGGCTTCGGCGACCGAGGCGCCCTGCGCGGCGGTACGCTCGAAGCCGTGCCCGGTATCTCCGGCCTCAAGCTCGCCCAGGAGGGCGGAGAGAGCTTCGTCGTCCACCTCGTCACCGGGCTCATTGTCAAAAAGCGATTCGCCTGTGGCGGCGATCGCAACCACAGAGGTCGCGGTAGCAGGGCGGGTCTGTGCCGCAGCGGGGGTGTCCATGGCCTTTGCTGCGACAACGGCGCGAATGCGGTCGAGCTTGGCCGCAACGCTATCCGGGTTGGAGGGTCGCGGAGCAGGCGCGACGTCCTCCACGGCGGACGTGCGGTCTGCCGGATCGGGGATGGCGGTCGAAACCGCCGAATTCGGATCGGTGGCCGGGGCCCGAGCGGCGGCGTGCTGAGCCCCCATCGATGCCGCATCAGGTACAGACGCAGGTTCAGGCCGTGCAGCGTCGGGCAGGGCAGAGTCCGCCCGCGCGGGTGCGGCGGGTGCGTCAGTCCGCGCGGGTGCGTCAGTCGCGGTCAGGTCTGCCACGCTCCCGGCCGCGTCCAGATCGACGGGACGTTCTGTGACGATGGCAGTCGCTTCGATCGTATCGTCATCGGGCAGGAGGTCGGAGGTCTCCCCGGCCATCGTGTTTTCGCCTGCGCGGCCCGGACCGGCGGCAAGCGCGGCAGCCAGCGCACCGGACGACGCGGCGTTGGGTTTGCCGGTGCCCAGCGTCAGCTTGCCCTCGTCGCCCTGCGTCCGGGCGAGGTGATTGCGCATCATCTCGGTGGCGAGATCGGCGTCGAACTGCGGCGGTTCCGCACCGAAGAAACGGTCATTGCTGACCACGGACCGAAAGAAGTGCGTCGTCTCCTTGACCACGGCAAGCGGATCCTCGAAACCCTCGGCGGTGCAAGAGAAGGTTCCGTAGGATACGGTAAGGATCTTGCTTGAACTCACCATGGTGCTGCTCACTTTCGTTCGTTATGCAACAGAATGTTTACCATGACCACTCGGACCAAAGCTGACCGAATCTGTGCCACTCAGCGTATCATTTCGTGGCGCGATTGTGGTCTGTTTCCCAAAGCCGCATTAATCTGACATGAATACTAAAATTGTTCAAAGCCGTTCCGAGGTGCTTCTGGTGGGGGGCGGGGCGCTGTCCGATGACGCGCTGGCGTTGGCACTGTCGGCGGCTGGGACGGTCGTCGCAGCCGACGGCGGCGCGGCGCGGGTGCTGGCGGCGGGGCGGATGCCGGATGCGGTATACGGCGACATGGACTCCCTGTCCGAGGCGGTACAGGCGCGGCTGGCACCCGGTGTCCTGCAGCGGGTGGCGGAGCAGGACTCGACCGATTTCGATAAATGTCTGCGCCATATCGAGGCACCTCTGGTGCTGGGCCTTGGTTTTCTCGGGGCGCGGCTGGACCACCAGCTGGCGGCGATGACGGTACTGGCGCGACGTCCGGATCGGCGCTGTGTGCTGGTGGGCGAGAATGACGTGGTCTGCCTGTGCCCGTCAAGGATCGTGCTGGATCTGCCCATGGGGGAGCGGTTCTCGCTCTGGCCGATGGCGGAGGTTCGAGCGCGGTCCGAGGGGTTGCGCTGGCCGCTGGAGGGGCTGGGATTCCGGCCCGACGGGATCACGGGAACCTCCAACGCGGTCATCGGGCCGGTGCGGCTTGAGATGGCTGCGCCTGCGATGCTGCTGATCCTGCCGGTGGCGCATCTGGGCGCGTTGCGGGCGGGGCTGGCGGCGGCACCGCGCTGGCCGGCGCAGGCCGGCGGAGGCGGTGTTCGCGCATGACGATATAGAGACCGGAGGCCATGGTCAGCGCAATCCCGAGGCTGGCCAGCGGTCCCGGCAGGTCGCGCCAGATCAGCCAGCCGATCAGGGTGGCGGCGGGGATCGAGGTATTGCATGGGCGCGAGCGTGCTGGCGGGCGCATATTTCAGCGCCCATGACATCGCCAGGTGCGCGAAAGTGCCTATCACGCTCATCACGGCGACGAGGGGCCAGAGGTCGGCGCCCGGATCGGTCCATGCGGTGGCGGCGGTACCGGCGGGCGCGACGGCCATCGGCGGCAACAGGATCAGCAATGCGATGGGTGCAGCGGCGGCCTGCTGCGCGATCGGGTCCAGGCGTGGCCCGAGCCTGCGGCTTAGCAGCAGGTAGAGAGTGAAGAGCAGCGCCACCCCCAGCGGCAGGAATGCGGCCGGTCCGGTTTCGATAAAGGCGGGTTGCAGCACCATCAGCGTCCCGGCAAAGCCCGCGATGCAGGCACCGATGCGGTGCGGGCCGACCTGCTCCGCCAAAAAGAAGCGTCCCAACAGCAGCGCCATGAAGGGCATGACGTAGATGATGGCGAAAAAGTCCGCCAGCGGCAGGGTGCGCAGGGACACCACGATCAGGCCGATGGCAGCGACATGCAGCACCGTGCGTGCGGTCAGCAGGGCCAGCGTGCCGGGGCTCATCCGCCAGGAGCGGCGCAGGAGGAATACGAGGGGGATCAGGATCAACCCCTGCGCGAGGAAGCGCAGGGTGGTTATTTGTCCGACGGAAAGATGTGCGCCGAGGATCTTGGCCAGCGCATCGGCAAGCGGCGCCGTCAGGCAGACGGCCAGCATCAGGGCGATACCGCGAAGCGGCTGGTCGGTCTGGGTCATGGACATAGGGCGTTAGCATGGTCTGGTCCGGCGGGGCTGTCCATCCACACGGATCAGGCGGGCGGAACGGGGCGCGCTTCCCTCTCGATCCGGCGTTCGCGGGCGATGGTATATAGCCCGGAGGCGATGATGATGGCGATGCCGAGGATGGTCAGCGGGGTGGGGAGGTCCCCGAAGGCGAGGTACCCCACGAGGGTGGCGCCGATGATTTCGAAATACTGCAGGGAGGAGACGAGCCCGGCGGGCGCCATGCGTAGAGCATAGGTCAGCAGAACATGGGACACGGTGGCGATCAGACCGACACCCGCGAGGGTGAAGAGGGCGAAGCCCGAAGGCATCACCGGGTCGAGGAAGGCGTTGCCGCTGCCGTCGGCCAGCATCACGGGGGGCAGGACAAGGACCGTGGCGGCGAGCGACGTGTGCGCTTGCACCACCAGCGGGTGGGCCTTTTGGGACATGGCGCGGGTCAGCAGCATGTACCCGGCAAAGAGCGCTGCGGTGGCAAGCGGCAGCAAGGCGATCGCGCCAAGGTCGCTAAAGCTCGGGCGGATCACCAGCAACGCGCCGCCAAAGCCGACGAGGCTGGCCGTGATGCGACGCCAGCCAATGGGCTCCTTCAGGAAGACCGCGCCCATGAGCGAAACGATGAAGGGCGAGACGAAGAAGATCGCGATGGCATCGGCAAGCGGCATGGCGCGCAGCGCAGTGAAGAAACAGAAAGTGGCGAGGATCAGCGTCAGGGCGCGGGCGGCGTGGAATGCGGCGGCGCGCAGGGTGGTGCGGGCCGGGAGCCGCATGGCCAGAAGCAGCGGGTAGAGCAGCGCCACCTGTATGCCGAAGCGGGCGACGAGGATCTGGGCGACGGGAACCTCGGGCGGCGTCGCCTTCGCAAAGGCGTCCATCACCGGGGCAAGGGCACAGAAGGCCAGCATGAAGAGGATGCCGAAGGTGGTGGAACCGGTCATGGGGCGTCTTTCGTCGTTGGTTGTGTCGGGCCGGGCCCGGTTACGGGCGCGGCGTCAATCCCGTCCGAGGTCTGGTCGCGCGGGTCCGGCGGGGCTGGCAGCGGTGGGCAGAGCCATGCGGTCATGGCAGGAGGGTCAGCCAGCCCCATGCGGTCAGCACGGATATGGTTGTGGCGACCAGCACACCCGAGGCTGCAACCCGCTTTGCCCTGCCGTACATGTTGGCAAAGACATAGGTGTTGATCCCCGGCGCCATGGCGGCGGTCAGCACGACCGACCGCATCGCGCCGGTGGACAGACCGAAAAGGTGGCCCAACGTCCATGCGATGGCCGGGTGCAGCACCAGCGAGACGGCGCAGATCATGGCAATGACGCGGAAGTCGCCTTCGGGCCGGTAGCGGTACAACACACCGCCCATGCCGAAAAGCGCCGCCGGCAAGGCGGTGCGGATCATCAGATCGAGCGCGTGGGCGGCGACGTCGGGCAGGCGCGCGTCGGCGAGGTTCGCCACAGCACCGAGCGCGATGGCGATGACCAGCGCATTGCGGAACATGGCGCGGGTCACCTTGCCCGGCAGATGGCGCGCGGCCAGACCGTCGCGGCGGGCGCGCACGATCTCCATCGCGGTGATGCCGATGGCGTAGCAGATCGGGGAATGCAGCGCGACGATGACGTAATTGAACTGCAGCGCCTCCGGGCCGTAGGCGCGTTCGGTGATTGGCAGGCCCAGCATGACCGTGTTGGCAAAAAGGCAGCAGAAACCGATGGCGACGCAATCCTCCCAGTCCCGGCCGAACAGGACACGCGCGCCCAGGAATCCCGCGGTAAAGCCCACAACGGAACCGGTGTAGAAGGCGACGATCAGCCATGGGTCGAAGGCCGGTCCGAGGTCAAGCTGCCAGATTCCGCGAAACAGAAGGCAGGGCACGGCGAAGTTCTGGGTGAACTGCATCAGCCCGTCGACGGCGCTTTCGGAAAAACCGCCCTTCCAGGCCGCAAGGTATCCCGCGCCGATAACGAGGAAGACCGGCAGGATGACGTCGATGAGCGCCTGCATCGGGGTCAGATGCCTCCGCTCGGGCGATGCCGCCCCGTCAAGGGCAGGATGCCTCCGACGGGAGTATGTGCACCAAGAAGAAACCGGGCACGCGCTTGAGCTTCTTCTTGGTGCAAATACTCTGGGTAGGACGCGCCACAGGCACGGCCGGGGCGGAGCCCCTCAGAGCGCATAGGTCAGCACCATGCCGTCGAAGGCCGGGGTGACATGGGCGGGCGTCTCCGCCGCCACCGTGTCGTGGTCGAGGTCGATATGCATATTGGTCAGTACCGCGCGGCGGGGGCGGGCGCGGTCGATCCATTCCAGCGCGAGATCGAGGTGCGCGTGCGTCGGGTGCGGCTTGCGGCGCAGCGCGTCGAGGATCCAGCAGTCGAGGTCTTCGAGGTGGCTCCATGCCTCCTCGGGGATCTTCGCGACGTCGGGCAGATAGGCGAGGTCGTTGATGCGGAACCCCAGCGCGTCGATGCTGCCATGGTTGACCCGAAAGGGCGTGAGGGTGATGTCGCCGCCCGCGCCGGTGACTGTAAAGGCACCGTCGATGGTGCGCAGGTTCAGGATTGGCGGGTACGGCGAGTCCTCCGGCTGGATGAACGCGTAGCCAAAGCGTGAGATCAGGTCGTTCTGGGTATCGCCGTCGGCCCAGACATCAAGGCGTTCACGGGTGTTGAACACGATCTGTCGCAAATCGTCGAGCCCATGGGTGTGATCGGCGTGGGCGTGGGTCCAGGCCACCGCATCCAGCGCTCCGATCCCGGCGGAGAGCAGCTGATCGCGCATGTCGGGGGTGGTGTCGATCAGCACGCGGGTGGTGCCTTTTACGGAAACGCGCTCGACAAGCAGGGAACAGCGGCGGCGCCGGTTCTTCGGGTTTCCCGGATCGCAGTTGCCCCAATGACCGCCGAGGCGGGGCACCCCGCCGGAGCTGCCGCAGCCGAGGATGGTGAAACGCAATTCGGTCATCCGGCCGCCGCAGCCGGAGGGGCGGGACGCCATGCGGCGGCCTTGGCAAAGAGCCGGTCGAAGTTCGCCTCTGTCGCGGCGGCGAAGTCCTCGTAGGACAGGCCGTAGACCTCGGCACCCTTCTGCGCGGTGTGGACAACGTAACCCGGTTCGTTGCGTTTGCCGCGGTAGGGCGGCGGCGCGAGGTAGGGGCTGTCGGTCTCCACCAGGATGCGGTCGAGCGGCGCGCTGGCAAAGATATCGCGCAGGTCCTGTGACTTTGGGAAGGCGGCGATGCCGGACATGGAGAGATAGAAACCGAGGTCGAGCGCGGTTTTCGCCAACTCGGACCCGGAGGAAAAACAGTGCATCACGCAGGAGTATGGTTTGGCGCGATAGCCTTCGGTCAGGATGCGGGCCATGTCGTCGTCGGCGGCGCGGGCGTGGATCACCAGTGGCAGACCGGTCTCCTGCGCCGCCTCGATGTGGGTGCGCAGCGAGGTCTGCTGAATTTCGGCGCTGTCGGCGGTATAGTGGTAGTCCAGCCCGGTCTCCCCGATGGCGACCATCTTCGGGTGCCGCGCGATCTTCAGCAGATCGTCGACAGAAAGCAGCGGTTGCTCGGCAGCGCTCATCGGGTGGATGCCGAACGCGTAGAAGATGGGGTCGTGGGCCTCCGCGATGGCGCGGACTTTCGGTTCGTTCTCGGACTTTGTGCAGATGGTGACCATGCGATGCACGCCGCTGCCTAGCGCGCGGGCGATGACGTCCTCGCGGCAGTCGTCGAAATCAGGGAAATCGAGGTGGCAATGGCTGTCGGTGATGCGCGTGGTCATGGGGACTCCTTTGTCGCCTTGGTATCTAGAAGGACATGGAAAGGGTCAAGACGACCGCACCCCGGCACGTGGCCTGAACGCCTGCCAAACCCGATGGCGGTCGGGGTGGGGCGTGGGTGCAGGGCAAGCCACTCATTTGGCAGTGATGCCGGAAGAGGGCGGTGAGGGCGTCTAATCGATGAGTACCCCTCCGTCCTCTGGGAGATGCGGACCAGCTTCTTTTCGGGAGGATGGCTGAGAACAGTCCTGTGAAAGAGGAGCAATTCGAGACCCGGATTGATCATCCACGCGGAGGTCTCCATGGCTCTTGGGAAAGAGGGGCCGCAGGCGTGTCTTCTGGCCCTTGGCAGCCTTAAAAGTCGTCCATCACTCAAATCTCATCAGGGAGCTTTGACCACGGTGACAGGTGGCAATCTCTGGGGTCCGATCCCAGTTACCACGCTGGTTTCACGAGATGGATTCCGTACCGCAAATATGTGGCAGAGCACCGGCGATCACATCGGCACGCTGCGATTGCGGTCCGCGCGGCTGGTAGTTGTGTCGAACAGGCGAGTGTTCGGCCGCATCACGCCCGTCGTGACGAAGGTGTCAGGCCTCCAGCCCCAGCGCTGCGCGCAACGGCGCCACGTCGCCCGCCCGGATACGCCCGTCGCGGTCGACGAAGACGCCGCGACGTTCGAACCCTTCGAGCAGCAATCGCTCGTCTTCGGTGACACGAAAATGCACTTCGAAGGTCCGCCCAGCCCAGTCGATCCTGTCCAGGTGGTAGCGGATGCGCTGGCCTTCTTGTCCGGGAGAGCGGAAGGCGACGTTGGTTTCCACCAGCCCGAAACCGCGCGACCCCAGCCGTGCACAGAGCGCCCGATGCCCGCCGTGGCCTTCGAGAAAGGCGTGGAAGGTACGGTCCATCCAGCGGAAGTAGTTCGGGTAGTAGACGATCCCCGCCGGGTCGCAGTCGCCGAAGGAAATCCATTGATCATGGGTGAAGAGTGTCATTCGAGACCTCGGATGTCATGCACTTTGGGCGCCTCCTCGCAGACCGCGCGGGCGATGTCGACCACGTGGCGGTGATGCGTCAGGTAGATCGCCTGACCCTGACGGCCAATCCGCTCCATCAGGCGACAGGCGGCACGGGTGCGGTCCTCGTCGAAGGTCTCGAAGATGTCGTCGCAGAAGAAGGGCAGGCGGCGGCCCTGCTGGACCAGTTGTTCATAGGCGGCGGCGCGCAGCGCGAGGTACAACTGAAAGCGCGTTCCCTTGGACAGGTCGGCGGCCATCTTGGCGGTGCCGGCTGCGTCGATCACCTGCAGGGTTTCGACGCCGTTTTCCACACGCGGCATGAGGCGGGTATAGGCACCATTCGTCAACTCGGAAAAGGCGCGTTCGGTGGCCTCCATCATGCCTGACCGGTGGTTGTCGCGGTAGCGGCGGATGGCCTCTTCGGCCAGCCGCAGGCCGAAATCGCACTCGAGGTAGTCGCGCGCCACGGCCTCCATCTGCAATTCCAGCGTGGTGCGGCGTTCGACCAGCCGGGCAATCGTGGCGTCTCCCGTTATGGCGCGCAGCGCGGTGTGCGCCTCCGCGCGGGCGGCAATGGCTTCGGTCAGGGCGGTCTCTGCGCGGGTGAGGTCGGCGCTGAGGCCTGCCGCCTCGGTGTCCAGCCCGCCGGCAGAGACCGCCTCCAGCCGCGCGCGGGCGGTCGCCAGATCGGGCGCGTCGAGGTCGGTCATCAGTGTCCGGTCGAGGTCGGCGAGGCGCTGGCGTCCGGCGATCACCTCGCGTGCCTCGCTTAGCGCCGCGCGCAGGACGTCGAGCGTTTCAGGCGCGCCGGGGAGCTGGGCGGCGAGGCTGCGTGTCTCCGCGTCGATGGCATCGAGCCGATCCCGCGCCGTGTCCAGTCGGACGGAGAGCGCCTCGCAGCGTGTCTCCAGTCGCTCGCGGGCCTGCTGCGCTTCCGCCGCCTTGCTGGCAAGCGAGTTCAGGGCCGCGTGTTGGTCGAGCGGCTGGGTTTCCGTCAGCGCATGAGCGGTGGCGAGGGGCGCCAGTGCCTCTCGCAGGAGGCGCTGATCCTCGATCATGGACTCCGCCTGATGTTGGGCCTGCGCGCGGCGGGCGTCTTCTTCGCGCAGGCGGCGCAGCGGGTCGAGAGAGGTGTCCAGCGCCTGCGGAGCAACGGCGCCGTCCAGGCATTCGGCAACACGGGCGTGCCACGCGGCGCGCGCCGTCTCGGCGGTGGCGGTCGCCGCGGCAAGGCGTTCGGCGCGGCTGTCGCGCTCCTCCGTAAGGCGCCGCACGTCCTCTTCGGCGGCCGTCAGGCGCTCAGCCTCGGCGCGAGCGAATTCAACCTGCTTTCGCGCGGCGTCGAGGGCTGACTCCAGATCGGGATTTTCCAGCGGCAGAAGCGGCCTCAACGCCTCCAGCAGCCGCGCGGCCCGGTCGAGCGTCGCAGCGTGTTGCGCCTCTGTCTTGTGCAGGGCACGCACGGCCGCTGCGGCTTCGGCATGGCGGTCTAGCCAGTCGCGGAACGCGGGCGGGGGCATCGGCGGCAGGCCCGCGCGGGTGGCAGCTTCCGCCGCTTGCGCCCACAGGGCATCGCGTTCTTCGGTGAGGGCCGCAAGACGGCTGGCAGCCTGCGCTGCGCGGGTCTCCGCTTCGGTGCGGGCGGCCTCCATGCTGCGCAGTTCACCCAACTCCCGGGCATGGGCGAGGCGCGCGGCGGCGATATCGTCGGCCTTGCGCAGCGCCGCTTCAAATGCCGCGGCGCTGGCCGCGTCCAACGCGCCCCGGTGCGCCCGCCAGAGTACGTCTCGTTCGGCCAGTGCGGCGCGGGCGTCGGTGTCGCTGATCGCGCCGGTGGCGCTCAGCCGCTCTGCTTGCGCGGCGTGGGCGGCGGCATCCTCCGCGTGGCGAGTCCGGTCGTCCGTCGTGCGGGCGATACGCTCGGCAAGGTCGGTGAAACGGTCGGCCAGAACCTCCGCAGCGGGCAAGTCCAGTGGAGCCTCCGGCAAAGTGTCGAAGGTCACGGCACCGTGGGCCAGCGTGGCCAGCGCTGTATCCAGCTGCATTCTCGCGCGCTGCACGTCGCTGCGCGCGGCGGCGTATTGCGGCGCGAGACGGTCAGCGTCGTGACGGGTCAGAAGCTCCGCCACCGGCGTGATCGGGGCCTGGCCGGCAATACGGTCGCGGGTGGCGGTGGCGTCCTTGAGGCGGGCGGACAGGGTTTCGATCTCTTCCGCTTCGCGGGCGCGGGCGGAGTCCGCGCTGCGCAAAGTGTCGCGAGCGGCTTCCAATCCGGCTATGTCAGTCAACGGCAGCACCAGTGCCTGCGGATCGGCCTCGGGCGCACCGAGGTCGCGGGCCAGCGCGGCCATCGCGGCGAGTGCCTCGTCCCGCGTCCGCTGGCGTTTCGGCAGATCGGGCACGGCGCTCAGGTAGCGCGTGCGCAGGGACGCGAGCGCGGCCAGCCGTTCTGCGAGAGAAAGGTGTTCCGGCACGTGTTCCAGCGTCTCCAATTCGGTCCGCGCCTCGTCGAGATCCTGCGAAAGCCGGTCGAGGTCGGTCTGCGCGCGGGCCCGGTCGGTGCCGAGGCGCACGAGGTGTTCAGGGTCGATGGAGATGTGCGCGGGCACGTTCTGTGCCGCCGCAAGGCGCGCCGCCAGCGAGTCGCGTTCCGCCAACAGGGGCAGGGCGCGGCGCAGGGTGGTGACCTCCGTCGCGCGGGCCTGCAAGGCGTCGCGCGCGACGCGGGCGCGGGCCTCGGTTTCCTGCGCCTCGGTCAGCGCCTTCTTCAGCGCCTTCAGCGCGGCGGCAGAGGTGTCCTGCGCGCGGATTTCCTCGCGCACATCCTCCAATTCCTTTTTCAGCCGTGCCATGTCCGTCGTGGAGGCGCGTTTCTTGTACAGTTGGGACGCCTCCGTCCGGGCCTGATCGAGCACGGTGGACAGATCGGCGATCCCGGCGGCGGCGGAAAACAGCAGGCGCCCGATATCGCCCTTGGCATTGGCGATGTCCTCGCCGCCGGTCTCGATTGTTTCGTCGTCGAGGCACAAAAGCGCGCGATATTCCGTCTCCGGCATCCCGATCAGCCCCTGCAGGGCGGCCTCCGGCAAGGCATTGCCGCTGGCGTCCTGCAAGGTCGATCCCCGGCCCGGCAGACGGGCAAAGCATTGCGGCGGGCCGTCGACCTCGATCAGACCGGAAACGCGCAGGTTCTTCTTCTGGTGCTGGAAATCGTAGGGCTCCCGGTGGCGGAAGCCGTAAAAGAGGCGCAGCGCGGCCTCCATCGTGGTGGTCTTGCCCGCTTCGTTCGGACCGTAGACGATATGAAAATCGCTTGCCCCCGGCGTCGGGGCGGGGCCGAAGTCATAACGGTGGGCCGTGAAATGGCCAAAGAAGTCGAGTGTCAGTTCCCGCAAACGCATCAGGCGGTGCCCTTCATCCGGGCGATGATCCGCAGGGCGCCGTCCTCCGCCAGACCGGCGGTCAGGCGGTCGGCGGCGGCCTCGTCCGGCAACAGGGCGGCGCGGCGCGCGGGCGGCAGGTCGGAAAGCAGTTGTTCGGCGTCGGCGCGCAGCGCGGAGTGGAACCCCGGCTCGGCGCGAATTTCAGCCATCAGCCGCGCGAGGTCGTCGACCGCAGACTTGGTACTGGTGCCGGCGGGCTCCGACAGATCAAGCGACAGTTTCTCCAGCCAGAGCCGCCCTGTGTCGCGGGCCAGCTGCGCCACGGTCTCTTCCCATGTGTCGCGGTCGCGTAGGATGGCCCAGCGCAACGGCGTGGCGCCCCTCAGGGTGACGCGCAGCAGGGCGGCGTCGCAGCCTGGTACTTCGGCCATGGCCCACAATTCGCGGCGCAGGACGTCGCGCAGCGCTTCGGCTTCTTCCAGCCCGGCGGCGTCGATCTCCACAACCGCGAATTCAACGGCGGCGGTAGGGATCTCGCCCACGCGCGTGATGAAGCGGGCATCGTCGTCGATCTCGATCAGCGTGGCGGAACGTGGTCCGGCCTCGCCGATGTCGCGGCCCTGCGGGCAGCCGGGCATGACGATCCAGGGTGTTTCAGAATGTACCTGTCGGCGGTGGATGTGCCCCAGCGCCCAGTAGTCAAAGCCCAGCGCGGCCAGTTCCGCCACTGTGCAGGGGGCATAGACGTCGTGCCCCTGCGAGCCTGCGAGCGAAGTATGCAGCATCGCCACGTTCACCGCGCCCTCGACGGGGGCGGCGAATTTCGGCAACAGGCTGTCCGGCGCCTGTCGCCCGGAGAAGCTGACGCCGTGCACCTGCACCGCTTCGTTCAGCGCCACGCGGCCACCGTGACCGGTAAAGACGTGCACGTTTTCCGGCAGGTCCAGGTCGCCGGTGATCGGGTTCTCCGCGTCGTGGTTGCCCTTGATGAGGAAAACCCGGATGCCCGCCACGCGCAACCGGTCCAGTTGGGCCAGCAGGAAGGCCGCAGTGCGGGCAGAGCGTTCCTGCCCGTCGAACAGATCGCCCGCGATCAGCACCGCGTCAACCGCCTCGGACAGGGCGGCATCGACAATGCGGGTGAGCGCGGTGCGGGTCGCGGCTATGACACGCTCGCGCAGGTCGGGGTCCTTCAGGGCCAGCGATTTCAGCGGTGAATCGAGGTGCACGTCGGCGGTGTGAATGAGTTTGGTCAAGCAGGGCTCCGCTAGGGTTGCGCGGACTATGGCCCGCGCGCGGCGGCGCTGCAATGGCCCCGGCGCGGCAGCGCTGCAATGGCCCCGGCGCGGCAGCGCTGCAATGGCCCCGGCGCGGCAGCGCTGCAATGGCCCCGGCGCGGCAGGGCGGAACCGGCCTCCACGCAGCCGGCAGGAACGGCGCCATGGCCCTGCGATTCGCGGCGCGGGCCTTGGTCAGGGGCGTATCTGCATTGCCGCAGGGGATGGCAGGGGGGCGGGCGGACTGCCTCATTTTGTGGCGCCGCGCCGCGGAGTGGCGGGACAAGCGCTGATTTATTCGGATACGCGGGGATCGCCGTTGCGCGCTTGCAGCATTACGGCGTACCCCTTTGATCAAGGTGACCGGATACGCCCGGTCCCCGCCGCAACGGCGCGGCATCTTCCGTCGAACGCCCCGACACACGTCGTCCGGGGCTGCAGCAATGGCGCTGCTTGTCCGCTCCCAGAGGGGGCCGTCGAGCGCGGGTCCATCCGCATCTGACCGAATTTGCCGCGACCCGCACCGCCGGTGTCGCTTGATACCGGAGGGACATCATGTCCAAACAGAAACTTGTCATCATCGGAAACGGCATGGCGCCGGGCCGGATGCTGGAGCATCTCTTCGAGGCCACCGAAGCGTTCGATGTGACGATCTTCAACGCCGAGCCAAGGGTGAACTACGACCGCATCATGCTGTCGCCGGTGCTGTCTGGGGAGAAATCCTTTGACGACATCGTGATCCATGACGACGCATGGTACGCGGAGCATGGCATTACCCTGCACAAGGGCGAAAAGATCGTGCACGTGGACCGCGCGGCACGCAGGGTCCGCTCCGAGGGCGGGATCGAGGCGCCTTACGACAAGCTCGTGTTCGCCACCGGCTCGACTCCATTCATCATCCCCGTGCCGGGCCACCAGCTGAAGGGCGTCTGCGCCTACCGCGACCTTGCGGATGTCGACCAGATGAAGGCTGCGGCAACGCAGGGCGGCCGCGCGGTGGTCATCGGCGGTGGCCTGCTGGGCCTCGAGGCTGCGGCGGGGCTGCGAGCGCAGGGCATGGACGTGACCGTCCTGCACCTGATGCCAACACTGATGGAGCGCCAGCTGGACCCGGCGGCGGGCTACCTGCTGGAGAAGGAGCTGGCCGGGCGCGGAATCGAGATCCGCTGCAAGGCCAACACCAAGGCCATCCACGGCGAGGGCCGCGTGGAGGCGGTGGAGCTGGAGGACGGCACCATGCTCGAAGCATCGCTCGTGGTGATGGCCGTGGGCATCCGGCCCAACGTGGCGCTGGCGCAGTGCTGCGGTCTGGAGGTGGGGCGCGGCATCATGGTGGGCGCCGATATGGTGACCTCCGACCCCGATATACTGTCGGTCGGCGAATGCGCCGAGGTCGACGGCATGGTCTACGGTCTCGTGGCGCCGCTCTACCAGATGGCGCGAGTCGCGGCGGCGACGCTGAGCGGCGGGCAGGGGGCCTTCCGCCACAACGAGACACCGACAAAGCTGAAGGTCACCGGCGTGAACCTCTACTCCGTGGGCGAGTTTGGCGAAGACCCGGCGCTGGAGGACATCGTGCTGCGCGATGCCCGGCGCGGCACCTACAAGCGCATCATCCTGCGTGACAACCGGGTCGTCGGCGCCGTGCTCTATGGCGATGTGGCGGACGGGGCGTGGTACAACGAGTTCCTCAAATCCGGCGAGAGTGTCGAGGACATGCGCGAGACCCTGATCTTTGGTCAGGCGCATCAGGGCGGGGTGGCGGCGGACCCTCTGGCGGCCATCGCAAACCTTGGCGACGATGCGGAAATCTGTGGCTGCAACGGTATCTGCAAGGGCCAGATCGCGCAGGCGATAACCTCCAAGGGGCTGACTTCGCTGGGCGAGGTGCGGGCCCATACGAAGGCCTCCGCCTCCTGCGGGACCTGTACCAACCTCGTCGAAGGGGTGATCGCGCTGACATTGGGCGACGCCTTCGAGAAGAAGGTGGAGGGCATGTGCGCCTGCACCGACCTGGGCCACGGCGACGTTCGCATCCTGATCCGGTCGAAGGGGCTGAAGTCCATCCCCGCCGTCATGCAGGAACTCGAATGGAAGACGCCAGAGGGCTGCGCCAAATGCCGCCCCGCGCTGAACTACTACCTCGTGTCCGAGTGGCCCGGCGAATACATCGACGACCAGCAGAGCCGTTTCATCAACGAACGCGTGCACGCCAACATCCAGAAGGACGGGACGTATTCGGTGGTGCCGCGCATGTTCGGTGGTCTGACCACGCCGGACGAACTGCGCGCCATCGCGGATGTGGCGGACCGTTACCAGATCCCCACGGTGAAGGTCACCGGCGGCCAGCGCATCGACCTGCTGGGCGTGAGGAAGGAGGACCTGATCCCGGTGTGGAAGGACCTCAACGAGGCGGGCATGATCTCGGGCGCGGCCTATGCCAAGGGGCTCAGGACGGTGAAGACCTGCGTCGGCACCGACTGGTGCCGCTTCGGCACGCAGGATTCCACCGGCCTCGGCGTGAAGC
This sequence comes from Sagittula salina, assembly GCF_017813235.1. Taxonomy (GTDB): domain Bacteria; phylum Pseudomonadota; class Alphaproteobacteria; order Rhodobacterales; family Rhodobacteraceae; genus Sagittula; species Sagittula salina. The sequence goes on along the minus strand of NZ_JAGISH010000001.1, from coordinate 375,801 downwards.
TGGAAAAATACCTCTGGGGATCGTGGTCTCCGGCAAAGCTGAAGCTGGCCGTCACCGGCTGCCCGCGCAACTGCGCAGAGGCCACCTGCAAGGACATCGGCGTGATCTGCGTCGATAGCGGCTACCAGATCGTCTATGGCGGCGCGGCGGGCCTGCACATCCAGGGCACGACCGAGCTGGGACTTGTCAAGACCGAGGAGGAGTGCATTCGCACCATCGGCGCGCTGACGCAGTACTACCGCGAGACGGGTTTCTACCTCGAACGCATCTACAAGTGGGCCGATCGGCTGGGCTACGACCACATCCGCGCCGTCGTTTTCGACGATCGGCAGCAGCGTAACGCCTATGCCGACCGCTTCGAGCACTCCCAGACCTTTGCGCAGGTCGATCCCTGGGCCGAGCGCGTGCAGGGCGCGGAGGCGCATGAATTCAAACCCATGGCAGACCTGACGCTGGAGGCCGCAGAATGAACGCCGAAGCCATCATCACCTTCGCCAGAGTCGAGTCCGACTGGCGGCTCGTCGGCCGCATCGAGGACATCCCCCGCCAGGGCGCGCGTTGCGTCAAGACCGGCGAAATGACCGTCGCGGTCTTCCGCACCTCCGACGACAGGGTCTTCGCGATGGAGGACCGCTGCCCGCACAAGGCGGGGCCGCTGTCTCAGGGCATCGTGCACGCGGGCTGCGTGACCTGCCCGCTGCACAACTGGGTGATATCGCTGGAAAACGGCAGGGCCCAGGGCGCGGACGAAGGCGCCACGCGGACCTTCCCGGTGAAGGTCGAGGACGGCAGCGTCTACCTGAAACTCTGATCCCCGGCGCGGGTAGAGATCGGATCACCCGCGCCGATCCCCCACGCCGACCACCGGCACTGTCAATGCCCGCCCCCGGCAAGACCTTTGCCGGGGGCCGGGCTCCCCTTGGCCGGGCTTCCGGCTCATCCATGCCCCGAAGGGCACCCAATATCCGAAAGGACCGACCCCATGTCATACGTCATGCCAAAGGAATTCGCGGCCAAGATGGTCGACGCCGGCGAATCCAAGATATTCATGTCCACCAAGGACACGCTCATCCGCGCCTTCATGGCGGGTGCAATTCTCGCGCTGGCCGCCGCCTTTGCCGTCACCATCGCGGTGCAGACGGGCAACTTCCTCGTCGCCTCGCTGCTCTTCCCGGTGGGCTTCTGCCTGCTTTACCTGATGGGGTTCGACCTGCTGACCGGCGTCTTCACCCTCGCGCCGCTGGCGGTCCTCGCCAAGCGTCCCGGCTGCACCTGGAAAGGCGTCTTCCGCAACTGGGGTCTCGTGTTCTGTGGCAACTTTGCGGGTGCCATGACCACCGCGATCCTGATGGCCGTGGTGTTTACCACCGGGTTCTCCGCCGAACCGAACGCGGTCGGGCAAAAGATCGGCTCCATCGGTGAGGCGCGCACGCTGGGCTACGCCGCCGCCGGGGGCGCGGGCCTGCTGACCGTCTTTGTCCGGGCGGTCCTGTGTAACTGGATGGTGTCGACCGGCGTCGTGGCGGCGATGATGTCCACCTCCACCTCCGGCAAGATCATGGCGATGTGGATGCCGATCATCGTCTTCTTCTACCTCGGGTTTGAACATTCCATCGTGAACATGTTCCTGTTCCCGAGCGGGATCATCCTGGGCGGCAACTTCACCTGGTTCGACTACTTCGCCTACAACGAGATCCCCGTCGTTCTGGGCAACCTCGTGGGCGGCCTGACGTTTGTCGGCGGCATGATCTACGCCACGCACTTCCGCGAAAGCCCGAAGCGCAACTCCACGGCGACGGACGCCTCCGCCACCCCGGCCGAATAAGCATGGCACAGGGCCCTGCCGGGCGGCGGCGGGGCCTTCCTCATTTCCGGAGATCAGAAAATGCCGAAGGACACCATGGATACGCTTGCCGTTTCTGTCGGGCAGTATTCTTCGGCCGGGTGCAAACCGGAAAACCAGGATTTCCACGGGGTCACCATCCCCGATGACGGGAGGCTTGCGCTGAAGGGCGTGGTGCTGGCGGTGGCGGATGGCATCTCCTCCAGCCGGGTCAGCCGCGATGCCGCGGAGATCAGCGTGCGCGCCATGATGACCGAGTATTACGACACGCCGGAGGTCTGGACCGTGCGCACCGCCGCCGAGACGGTTCTGAAGGCGACAAATGCCTGGCTGCACGGGCAGAACGCCTCTGTCGGAGACGTGAATCTCGGGCGGGTCTGCACGCTGTCGGCGCTGGTGTTGAAGGGGCGGCAGGGCCATGTGCTGCACGTAGGCGACAGCCGGGTGTCGCAGCTGACCGGTGCCTCGCTGGAGCCGCTGACAGAGGACCACCGCGTGGTCCTATCGGCGCAGGAAACCTACCTTGGCCGGGCCATGGGGGCGGAGGCCGGGGTCGCGATCGACTACCGGCAGATACGGCTGGCGGTCGGCGATGTCTTCGTGCTGACCACGGATGGTGTGCATGAACACGTCACGGGCCGCGTGGTGGCGGAGGCGTTGCGTCTGCCCGGCCTTGATGCGGCGGCCGAAGCAGTAGCGCACGCGGCGCTGGAGAATGGTTCTGACGACAACCTCACGGTGCAGATCGTCCGGGTGGAGGGGTTGCCCCCCGAGGGCGAGGCGCTGGAGACGGAAATGGCCCGCCTGCCGGTGCCGCCCTTGCCGAAAGCGGGCGCCGTGCTGGACGGTTTCAGTATCCTGCGGCCGCTGCACTCGACCGCGCGCAGCCATGTCTTCCTCGCCGAGGGACCAACTGGAAAGGTGGCGCTGAAGGTGCCGAGCCTCGAGATGGCACAGGACGCCGCCTACCTGAGGCGCTTCGCGCTGGAAGAATGGATTGCGCGGCGCGTGCGGTCCAGCCACGTCGTCGGCGCCGTTCCCGCCATCGGGCGCACGGCGCTCTATGTCGTGACGCAGTGGGTGGAAGGCGTGACGCTCCGCCAGTGGATGGTCGATCATCCGCAGCCCTCGCTTGATGCGGTGCGCGGCATCGTGGCGCAGATCGCCAGCGGCCTGCGCGCGCTCCATCGGCGCGAAATGATCCATCAGGATCTGCGCCCCGAGAACGTCATGATCGACGCGGACGGCACGGTGACGATCATCGACCTCGGATCGTGTTACGTTGCCGGGGTGGAGGAGGCCGCGCCCGGCACGCTGCCGCATATGCCCGGAACCTACCAGTACACCGCGCCGGAATACCTCTCGGGCGATGCGGGTTCCGTCCGTTCCGACCAGTTCGCGCTGGGCGTCGTCGCCTACGAAATGCTGACCGGGCGACTGCCTTACGGGGCAGAGGCGGGGCGCATCGCCTCGCGGCGCGATGCCATGCGCCTGACCTACCGGCCCGCGCGGGCCGCCGACAACGCGGTGCCCGACTGGATGGACGCCGCGCTGAAACGGGCGCTCTCGCCCGACCCCATTCTGCGCTACCCGGCGCTTTCGGAATTCGTGGCGGAACTGTCGCGCCCCGGAACCGCATACCGCGCCGACCGTCACGTGCCATTGGCCGAACGCAACCCGCTGCGCTTCTGGAAGGGCGTGGCGGGGCTGCTCGCCGCGCTTTGCATGGTGCTGATTTCGCTTTTGATCCAACCCTGAACAGGAGGCCCCTGACCATGAAAGACCTGATGACGGCTGACTATCTCGAAAAGGAAGACGCAACCGCCCTGATTCTCGCGGCAAAACGCCGGATGGGCCTGAGCTGGGAGAGCATGGCGGAGAAGATCGGCATGTCGCCGGTCTGGACGCATTCCGCCTGCATGGGGATGAATGCCTTTCCGCGGGAAAAGGCGGAGGCGCTGGCTGCGCTTCTCGACCTGCCGGAAACGGCGGTGCCCGCGCTGGTGGAAAGCCCGACCAAGGTTTGGGCGCAGACGGTGCCCACCGATCCCTGCATCTACCGCTTCTACGAGGTGGTGGGCGTCTACGGGCCCACCTTGAAGGCGCTGATCCAGGAAGAGTTCGGCGACGGCATCATGTCCGCCATCGACTTCGACATGTCGGTGACACGCATCGCCAACCCTAAGGGCGACCGGGTGGAGGTGAAGATGTCCGGCAAGTTCCTTGGCTACAATTCCTGGTAACAGGCCGGATCGAGGTAGGTGGCCGGGGCAGGGGCGTTAGCGCTTCCCTGTCCTGTGCGCGAGCCAGACGGTGGCGCCGCCGCAGGCACCATCGTTTTCTATGTGCCGCAGGACGCCGAAACCGTGTGCCAGAAGCAGGCTGCGGTACTCGGCACTGTCGAGGCTGGCGTGATAAAGCGGCTCGCCCCTGAAGTCGCCGATCACCTCGTCACACTCCGTGCCGCTCGTGAACATCAGCGGGGCGCCGGGACGGCAGAGCGCCGCGTAGACGGCGAACATCCGGCGCTGGTCCTCCGGGGGCAGGTGAAAGGCGCTGTGCCATGCCACGATCCCGTCGAAGCGGCCCAGCGGCGGCAAGGCCCGCATATCGGCCTCCACCCATTTGTGCCCGGGGAAACGCTGCCGCGCCGCGCAAAGCATGGCTGGCGCGGCATCCACGCCGCATATCCGACACCCGTTGGCGATCAGATAGTCCGCCACGGGTACGCCGGACCCGCACCCGAGGTCGAGCACCCGCGGGGAGCCGCACGGCAGGACAGCCAGAAACCTGTCGAGCCACGCTCGTTCCAGCACCCCCGCGCCGCGCAGGCCGCCCCAGGCGGAGGCATTCCTCTGGTAAAGGCCGATCACCGCGTTTTTCGCGTCTTCGGGCATCGTCTCTCTGTCGAGGGTCTGATCGAGGCTGGCGCTTCGAGGTTCTGCGCCTAGGCATCGTATCGCGTTGGATCGTTAACCGGAAGTCCGGCCCGAGGGTGGTGCCGGGTGGAGGAACTGAGGGGGGGGGCTGCCCGCACCCGTCTGCGGCGGACTCCCCCGAGGTATTTAAGGAACCACGCAGACAAGTTGGTGGCTTTGCATGGGTCTGATTGCGGATAATTGGACGTGTCGGAGGGTGGCCGGTTCGCTGGGGCCGCTGTGGCCGATTGCGCTCCGCCGCCGGACGGGCAATGGTATACCAGAATGGCAATGCGGGGAGACGGCAATGGGTGAGCGGCATGGCGGGCGGCTGTTGGTGGAATGCCTTGTGGCACTGGGGGCGCGGAAGGCCTTCGGCGTACCGGGAGAGAGTTACCTGGCCGTGCTCGACGCGCTGCACGATACCGGCGGCGCGCTGGACTTCGTGCTTTGCCGCAACGAGGGCGGCGCGGGCTTCATGGCCGCAGCCTGGGGCAAGCTGACGGGACAGCCGGGCATCTGCATGGTCACGCGCGGGCCAGGAGTCACGAATGCCTCCATCGGCATTCATACTGCGATGCAGGATTCCGTACCCATGCTGGTCTTTGTCGGGCAGGTGGGCACCGACATGAAGGGGCGCGAGGCCTTTCAGGAGGTCGACTACCGCGCCGTTTATGGCACCATGGCAAAGTGGGTGACAGAGATCGACCGGGTTGAACGCATCCCCGAGATCGTCAGCCGGGCCTGGACAACGGCGGTCAGCGGTCGCCCCGGGCCGGTGGTCGTCGCTCTGCCGGAGGACATGCTGTCGTCGCTCACCGAGACGCCTGCCATTGCCGGTCCAGTCCGGATCGCACGCCCGGCGCCCGATGCGCAGGCGGTGGTGGAGGCGCGTGACCTGCTGGCGAAGGCGGAGCGGCCGCTGATCTTCTTCGGCGGTTGCAACTGGGCCCCGGAAGGCCGCGCGGCGCTCAGGCGCTTTGCGGAGGAAAACCACGTCCCTGCAGTGGCGGTGTTCCGCTACAACGACATGATGGACAACCGCTCCGCAGCCTTTGCTGGGCACGCAGGGGTGGGGATGTGGCCGTCGACCCGCAAGCTGATCGAGGACGCCGACGTGATCCTCGCTGTCAATGTCCGTTTCGGCGAGAATTCCACCGGCGGATACAGCCTGCTGCAGGTGCCCGACCCGGTGCAGAAGATCATCCACGTTCATGCCAGCGACCTGGAGATCGGCAAGGTCTACCGCCCCGTGCTGGGCGTGCAGGCGGACCCTTCGGCCTTCATGCAGGCGCTTTGCGACACAGACGGGGCGGGTCGTGCCGAAGACAACTGGTTCCGCAGCGCGAAGGCGGCGTTCGAGAAGGGATTCGACCTGCCTGCGCAGCCGTCTCCGGTAGATATGGGCGTCGTGGTCCGCCATCTTGAGGGCGTGCTGCCCGAGGACGCGATCCTGACCAACGGCGCGGGGAATTTCGCAGTCTGGCCGGGGTATTTCTTCCGCTTCGGCGAGGGTCAACGACTGTTGGCGCCGCAGTCGGGGGCCATGGGATACGGCCTCCCCGCGGCGGTGGCGGCGAAGGTGGCCGATCCGGCGCGTACAGTTGTCTGCTTTGCGGGAGACGGCGATTTCCAAATGAATTGTCAGGAACTGGCCACCGCGCGGCAGGCCGGGGCGACGCCGATCGTCCTTGTTCTGAACAACGGCATTTACGGTACGATCCGCGCCCATCAGGAGCGTCACTATCCCGGACGGGTGTCCGGCACTTCCATGGTTTCTCCAGACTTTGCCACCTTTGCCCGTGCCTACGGAATGCACGGAGAACGCGTTGAACGGACGGAGGATTTTGCTGCCGCCTTTGACCGGGCGCTGGCCTCCGAAACCGGCGCGGTGCTGGATCTGGATATCTCCGAAGAGGCGCTTACTCCGCGCGTTACCCTTAGCCAGATGCGCGCGGCGGCACAGAAGACCGGAAAGTGAGCGGTCACTGATCGCGTGAAGGGTGTCCCGCGAAGCAAGTTGATTTTTTCCGCGCGACAATTCACGGTAAAGCCCATGGCAAGGAATGAGGTCGTCACGTCGACGTGGCGCGAAGAACGGATGCGCGCATGAGTGACGTGAAGATAAGAAATATGGAGGAATTCGCGGCGCTTTCCGGCATCTCGCGGCCGACCGTCTCGAAGTACTTCCACGACCCCGAAAGTGTGCGCCCCTCGACCCGCGCCCGGATCGAGGCCGCGCTGGAGCAATACGACTACCGGCCGAACATCTTCGCCATCAACCAGAACCGCAAGCAGACGAAGACGGTGGGCATCCTCGTGCCCTACCTCGCTGATCCGGTGTTTGCCGAATTCGCCCGCAACATCGAACAGCGCTGTGTCGACATGGGCTACCGCCCGACGATCTTCTCCGCCCATGGCGAGCAGGAGACGGAGAACGAGATCCTCGAGAACCTGCGTGCGCAGAAACCGGCTGGTGCGTTGCTGGCGCCTTTGGGGCGGGCTTCGGATGTCGCGGCAGTAAAGGCCTTCTGCAAGGATGTGCCCACGGTGCTTTTCGATTCGATCCTGCCCGACGTGGGCATGGCCTTCATCGGGTCGGACAACCCGCAGTTCACCCGGCTGATCGTTGACTACCTCTGCCGCACCGGAGAACCGCCCTGTTTCTTCGAGATGAAGACCCCGACCAACCCCAATGCCCGCAAGCGCCGACAAAGCTACCTGGACGCGATGCAGGCGCTGGGGCAGGAGCCGCAGGTGTTCAGCGTCGACGGCGCCGACTGGCACTTCGAGGAGATCGGGCGGCAGGGCGGCCACCAGGTGCTGCGCTCCGGCGAGATGAAGACCAACACCGTGCTGTGCTCCAACGACCGGCTCGCAATCGGTTTCCTGACCGCCTGCTACGAACTCGGCCTGAAGGTCGGCCGCACCGAGGATTGCGCGATTCGCGTTGCGGGGCAGGACGATCATCCGTTTTCGCGCTATACCTGTCCGCCCCTCACAACCATCGCGCAAGACTACGACAGCGTTTCACGCGAAGCGGTCGCCACCTTGTTCCGCGCCATCGAAGGCGAGGATTTTCCTTATTCGATTAAGCTGTTCGAGGGAAAACTTGTCATGCGGGAGTCCGCATGATGCCGCACGCTACCAACCGTTTTTTCTGCGAGTGCAAAGTAAGAATTTATCGCGCGTAAAAATTATATTGACGTCGCGACATATCCCCGGCTACGGTCCATTTGTCACATCTGTACCAAAGGGAGGAGCCGGATGTACCTTCGTAACGCACTTCGTGCGGCGACTGCGCTCGCGCTGATAGCAGGCGCCACGCACGCTGAAACCATTACCATTGCCACCGTGAACAACGGGGACATGATCCGCATGCAGGGTCTGTCCGACGAGTTCACGGAAAAGACCGGGATCGAGGTCGAGTGGGTCACACTCGAGGAGAACGTCCTGCGCCAGCGCGTGACGACGGACATCACCACCAAGGGCGGTGCCTTCGACATCATGACCATCGGCATGTACGAAACCCCGATCTGGGGCAAGAACGGCTGGCTGGTTCCGCTGGACGATCTTTCGGAAGAGTACGACGCCGAGGACATCCTGCCCGCGATGGCCGGCGGCCTGTCCTATGACGGCACGCTCTACGCCGCGCCGTTCTACGGCGAAAGCTCGATGATCATGTACCGCACCGACCTGATGGAGCAGGCCGGTCTGGAGATGCCGGCAAGCCCGACCTGGGAATTCATCCGTGAAGCGGCGGCCAAGATGACCGACCGCGACGCCGAGATCAACGGCATCTGCCTACGTGGCAAGGCCGGCTGGGGTGAGGGCGGCGCCTTCATCACCGCGATGTCGAACTCCTTCGGCGCGCGCTGGTTCGACGAGGACTGGAACGCCCAGTTCGATAGCGAGGCGTGGAAGGAAACGCTGACGTTCTTCTCCGAGATGATGAACGAAAGCGGTCCGGCGGGCTATGCCACCAATGGCTTCAACGAGAACCTCTCGCTGTTCCAGCAGGGCAAGTGCGGCATGTGGATCGACGCCACCGTGGCGGCGTCCTTCGTGACCAACCCGAACGACTCCACTGTGGCGGACAAGGTGGGCTTCGCCCTCGCGCCGCACAAGGACGGCGTCGAGAAGAACGGCAACTGGCTCTGGGCATGGGCGCTGGGCATCCCGGCGGGTACCCAGAAGGTCGACGCCGCGAAGCAGTTCGTCGAATGGGCAACCTCGAAGGACTACATCGAACTGGTGGCCGGGAAGGAAGGCTGGGCAAACGTTCCCCCGGGCGCGCGCACCTCGCTTTATGAGAACCCCGAGTACCAGAAGGTGCCCTTCGCGCAGATGACGCTCGACTCGATCCTCTCGGCCGACCCGAAAAACCCGACGGTCGACCCGGTGCCCTACACCGGCGTACAGTTCGCGGCGATCCCGGAATTCGCGGGCATCGCCACCGAAGTGAGCCAGGAGTTCTCGGCCGTCTATGCCGGCCAGCAAACGGTCGACGAGGCGCTGGAGAAGGCGCAGGCGATCACGAACGACGCCATGGAAGCCGCGGGCTACCGCTGATCTTCCTCCCGGGGCCGGGGAGCGGCACGTCTGCCCCCCGGCCTTTCTCAACCCAAAGATACAGATAACCTCGAAGGCGGGCCAAAAGACCCGTCAACAGGAAGGAAGCCTCCGATGGCCACCCAGCATTCCCGCTCGGCCGCCCGGCTGATGATGGCCCCGGCCGTCACCCTGCTGCTCGGCTGGATGCTCGTCCCGCTCGCCATGACACTGTATTTCTCCTTCAAGAAATATCTGCCGCTCCGCGGCGGCGATCTCGGCTGGGTGGGCTTCGAGAACTACGTGCGTTTCGTCACATCCTCCGCCTTCTGGCCCTCGATCCAGACCACTCTGGTCATCGTCGGCGGCGTGCTGGTCATCACCACGGTCCTCGGTGTGGCGCTGGCGCTGCTGCTGGATCAGCCGATGTGGGGGCAGGGGCCCGTACGCATCCTCGTGATCGCGCCCTTCTTCGTGATGCCCACCGTTTCCGCGCTGGTCTGGAAGAACATGTTCATGGACCCGAACTACGGCCTGCTTGCGGATCTCTGGCGCGCCTTCGGGGCGGAGCCGGTGCAATGGCTCAGCCAGGCCTCAGTGCCCTCGATCATCATGATCGTGGCGTGGCAGTGGCTGCCCTTCGCGACGCTCATCCTGCTCACCGCCATCCAGTCGCTCGACAGCGAACAACTGGAGGCGGCAGAGATGGACGGCGCCCCGTCGCCCAAACGTTTCTGGTACATCATCCTGCCGCATCTCGGCCGCGCCATCTCCGTGGTCATCCTGATCCAGACCATCTTCCTGCTGGGCATTTTCGCCGAGATCTTCGTCACCACCGGGGGCGCCTTCGGCACCAAGACGCTAACCTACCTGATCTACCAGCGCGTGCTCGAAAGTCAGAACGTCGGCCTGGGCTCGGCGGGTGGCGTCTACGCGATCATCCTCGCCAACATCCTCGCCATTTTCCTGATGCGTATCGTGGGGAAGAACCTTGACAACTGATCGCCCGAACCGCCCCGCAGAAACCCGCTCCACACCAACGCTCCGCGCTCCCTGCTTCTTTGGTTTCCAAATACCTCGGGGGTGCGGGGGCAGAGCCCCCGCCCGGTCGACGCGCGCCGCGGCATTCCCAACGAATGCCCGCGACGCGCGCCGAAACACCTCAGCCGAAAGGACCTGAGCCATGGCCCGTTCCGTCACCACCAGACGCAAGGCGTTCAACACCGCCGTCGCATGGGCGATCGGCCTGCTGATCTTCTTTCCGATCCTCTGGACCATCCTGACCTCGTTCAAGACCGAGGCGCAGGCCATCGCTGACCCGCCGGTATTCCTGTTCTTCGACTGGACGCTGGAAAACTACGGCGTCGTCATGGAGCGCTCCAACTACGCCAAATTCCTGTGGAACTCGATCGCCATCGCGGGCGGCTCGACGCTGCTTGGGGTGCTGATCGCGGTTCCGGCTGCCTGGTCCATGGCCTTCGTGCCCTCGAAGCGGACCAAGGACATCCTTATGTGGATGCTCTCGACAAAGATGCTCCCGGCGGTCGGCGTGCTTTACCCGATCTACCTCGTGTTCATCAAACTCGGCCTCCTCGACACGAAGTTCGGCCTGATCGTTGTGCTCATGCTCATCAACCTGCCGATCATCGTCTGGATGCTCTACACCTATTTCCGCGAGATCCCCGGCGAAATCCTCGAAGCCGCCCGCATGGACGGCGCAGGCCTGAAGGAAGAGATCATCCACGTGCTCACGCCTATGGCGCTGCCGGGCATCGCCTCAACGGTACTGCTCAACCTGATCCTCGCCTGGAACGAAGCCTTCTGGACGCTGAACCTCACGGCGGCGCAGGCTGCGCCGCTCACGGCTTTCATCGCCTCCTACTCCTCGCCCGAGGGGCTGTTCTTCGCGAAACTCTCGGCGGCCTCCACCATGGCCATCGCGCCGATCCTCATCCTTGGCTGGTTCAGCCAGAAACAACTCGTGCGCGGCCTGACCTTTGGCGCGGTGAAATAACGCCCTCAAGCAGCGCAGCGGCAGGGCACCCAGGACGCCCGCAGGCCGCTGAGTGGCAGGGCATTTAGTGAAGGGAGGTACAGATGGGACGCATCGTACTGGAGAAAGTCGTCAAGCGCTTCGGTCAGGCGGAGGTCATTCCGCCGCTCGACCTGACCATCGAGGACGGCGAATTCACCGTCTTCGTGGGCCCCTCGGGCTGCGGCAAGTCCACGCTGCTTCGCCTGATCGCGGGGCTGGAGGATGTGAGTTCGGGGCGCATTGTCATCGATGGCACCGACGCCACGGAACTGGCGCCCGCGAAACGCGGCCTCGCCATGGTGTTCCAGAGCTACGCGCTCTATCCCCACATGACCGTGCGCAGGAATATCGCCTTCCCGATGAAGATGGCAGGGATGGATCAGGCCGAGCAGGACCGCCGCATCGCCAAGGCGGCGGAGGCGCTGAACCTCACCGACTACCTCGACCGCAAGCCCGGCCAGCTGTCGGGCGGCCAGCGCCAGCGCGTCGCCATCGGCCGCGCCATCGTGCGCGAACCGCAGGCTTTTCTTTTCGACGAACCGCTGTCCAACCTCGACGCGGCACTGCGTGTCGGTATGCGGCTGGAGATCTCCGAACTGCACAAGCGCTTGAACACCACGATGATCTACGTGACCCACGACCAGGTGGAGGCCATGACCATGGCGGACAAGATCGTCGTTCTGCGCGCCGGCCATATCGAGCAGGTGGGCTCCCCGCTGGACCTCTACCGCACACCGCGCAACCTGTTTGTCGCGGGGTTCATCGGCTCGCCCCGGATGAACTTCATCGACGGCGCCGAGGCCGCAAAACATGGCGCGCACACCATCGGCATCCGTCCCGAGCACATGGAGGTCTCCAGTACCTCCGGTCTCTGGAAGGGCCGTGTCGGCGTGGCGGAGCATCTGGGCTCCGACACCTTCATCCATGTACACGACACCGGGCTTGCCGAAACCATGACCATCCGCGTCGATGGCGAGGTCGACCTGCACCATGGCGATACCGTCTACATGACCCCGCGCGAGGAGATGCTGCACCGCTTCGATGCCCAGGGCCTGCGTATGGCCGAGGTCGGCGTGCCCGCATGACACGCCTCGCGGGCAAGACGGCCCTGATCACGGGGGCCGCGCGCGGCATCGGTCGCGCCTTCGCCTCGCGCTACGTCGCCGAGGGCGCCCGTGTGGCCATCGCCGACATCGACATCGCCCGCGCCCGCGCGACGGCGGCAGAGATCGGCGCGGCGGCCATCGCGGTGGAGCTGGACGTCACCCGGCAGGACAGCATCGACGTTGCCGTGGCGGAGGCGGTGCAACGCCTCGGTCAGATCGACATCCTGATCAACAACGCCGCCATCTTCACCGCGGCCCCGATCACGCAGATCACCCGCGAAGACTACGACCGCGCCATGGCGATCAACGTGGCGGGCACGCTCTTTACGCTGCAGGCGGTGGCGAAACACATGATCGAGCGCGGCATAAAGGGCCGCATCATCAACATGGCCAGCCAGGCGGGACGGCGCGGCGAAAGCCTGGTCGCGGTCTACTGCGCGTCGAAGGCGGCGATCATCAGCCTGACGCAATCGGCGGGCCTGAACCTCGTCGCCCATGGCATCAACGTGAACGCAATCGCCCCCGGCGTGGTCGACGGCGAACACTGGGACGGCGTAGACGCCTTCTTTGCCAGGTACGAGAACAAGGCCCCCGGCCAGAAGAAGCGCGAAGTCGGCGCTGCCGTGCCCTACGGCCGCATGGGCCGTGCGGAGGACCTCACCGGCATGGCGGTCTTCCTCGCCTCCGACGACGCCGAATACATCGTCGCCCAGACCTACAACGTCGACGGCGGCAACTGGATGAGCTGACGGGGCCCGTGCGCCCCGCGAAGGACAGGACCATGAAGCTTTCTAACGCAACCCTAGCAGATCTGCCCAAGGGCATCGCGCGTCCGACCTACGACCGGGCGAGCCTGACCCCCGGCATCGTGCACATCGGACTGGGCAATTTCCACCGCGCGCATCAGGCGTGGTACCTGCATCGGCTGATGCAGCAGGGCAGAGCGCTCGACTGGGCGATCCTCGGCGCCGGCGTGCGGCCCTACGATGCCGCCATGCGCGACCGCCTGAAGGCGCAGGACTGCCTGACCACGCTTATCGAGCTGGACCCAAAGGGGCAGTCCGCCGAGGTCACCGGTGCGATGATCGACTATATCGAGATTGCGGAGGGTAACGGCCCGCTGATCGCGGCTATGGGCGACCAGCGCATCCGAATCGTGGCGTTGACCGTGACGGAAGGGGGCTACTTCGTCACCGCTTCGGGGGCATTCGATACCGCCCACGAGGACATTGCCCATGACGCTGCGCACCCGGATACGCCGCGCACGGCCTTCGGTGCCATCGTCGCGGCGCTGAAGGCGCGCCGCGCGGCGGGCACTGGCCCTTTCACACTGCAAAGCTGCGACAACCTTCAGGGCAACGGCGCCATTCTGCGCCAGACGGTCACCGGCCTCGCGCGGCTCTCTGACCCTGAGCTCGCGGACTGGATCGACACGCACTGCAGCTTCCCCAACTCCATGGTCGACTGCATCGTGCCCGCCACCGGAGCGAAGGAGATCGAACTGGCGCAGTCCCTCGGGATCGACGATGCCGCGCCGGTGACGCATGAGAATTTCCGCCAATGGGTGATCGAGGACGCCTTTTGCGCCGGTCGCCCGGACTGGGAACTGGCGGGGGCGACCTTTACCGACGCGGTTCACGCCTTCGAGGCGATGAAGATCCGCACGCTCAACGCGGGCCATCAGGTGCTGGCCAACGCGGGCGAGGTGCTGTCACTGCCGACCATCGCATCCTGCATGATGGACGCGGACGTCGCCGCCTTCTTTGCCAAGGTGGAGGCGGAGTGTATCGTTCCTTACGTCCACGCCGTGCCGGGGATGACGCCTCAGGCCTATGCGGACCTCATCGCGCGGCGTTTCTCCAACCCGATGATCCACGACACCGTGCGGCGCGTCGCCTTTGACGGTTCCTCGCGACATCCGGGCTTCGTGTTGCCGATCCTGCGCGATGCACTGGCTGCGGGCGGCCCGATCGACGGGCTGGCACTGGTCGAGGCGCTCTGGGCCCGCATGTGCATCGGACTGCGTGAGGACGGCACCCGGATCGATCCCAACGACCCTATTTGGCCCATGCTGTCGGAGGCCGCCATGGCCGCGAAGACCGACCCGCAGGCGTGGCTGGCGCAGGCGCAGATCTACGGCACCCTCGGGCAGAACGCGGCCTTTGCCGAGGCATTTGCCCGCTGGCTCGACGCGCTCTGGCAGAATGGTACCCGGGCCACCCTGCGCGCCTACCTCGCCGGGTGATCCGTCCTGACCCTGAGGAGCGCGCTTCGTACGCGCTCCATGGCTCTCCGGTCGCCCCAGGTTGCCGGGGACATGATGCAGTATCGGGCCTGCCACGCCCGCAGTCCCCGGGGGTCAAAGCGCTCCCCCTTCGGCTTCTTCTCGACGAAACCGCCTCACTCCGGGCGTGGCCAGCGGCCTCCGGACAATTCCGTAATCTCGCGGGCGGCCTCTGCCACCGTGGCCCCCAGCGACCACGCCCGATCAGGAGCGAAGCGCGCTGTGGGGCCGGAGACGGAAATACCCGCGCAGGGGTGGCCCTGGTCGTCATAGATCGCCGCTCCGATGCATGACATGCCGGGGTGGCGTTCCTCGCGGTCGTGCGACCAGCCGCGACTTGCGATCTTCTCCAGATCCGCCGCCAGCAGGTCCGGCGTGGCGAGGGTGGAGCCGGTATAGGCCTCGAAGGTGATCCGCGCCATGGCCCGAGCCCGCGCCTCCGGGGCGAGGGCGGCGAGGATCGCCTTGCCCGTCCCGGAGGCGTGCATCGAGGTCCGCGTGCCGGGCGGAAAGAACGCCCGGATCGGGTTCGGCGTCTCCACCTGCCCGATAAAGACCACTTCCGCCCCGGAAACCGTGATGTCCGGCACCGCGAGGTTCGCGGTCTCGCCGGTCTCCGCCATCAGGCGGCGCATCACCGGGCGCCCGACCTCCGCGACCGAGGTGCGGGCGAGGAAGGACAGCCCCGTCCGATAGGCTTCGATGCCAATGCGCCATTCCTGCCGTTCCTCATCAAAGGCGGTGTAGCGGCTGTTCTGCAGCGTGGTCAGGATGCGGTGTGTCGTTGCAGTCGGAATGTCCGTCTCCCGAGCCAGTTCCGACAGCGTGGCAGAGGTGCGCCGAGCCACGGTGGACAACAGCATCAAGGCTCGGTCGAGCGATTGCAGGGAGCCCGCCGAGCTTTCCTTGAACTGCGATTTCGGGCGGCCTCGGGGGCGCTTCTCGGGACTCATCTGCACACTCCTGGACGGGAAAATTGCGGGAAATCCGCGACTAAATCGGGGGAAATCGTCGCTGCGTTGCGGCGCGGATTAAAAGTGAGAAAAGGTTTGTCCAATGTCTTCAATCCATTAATCGCATTTTCCGCTCAGTGGAAACGTTTTTCAAGAAAATTGCAAGCGCGCCGCGAAACGCGCATCCTTGGGGCAACTGGAGGAGCATCCCATGAGCAATCAGAATCCCGTTTTCATTCCCGGCCCCACCAATATGCCCGACCGCCTGCGCACGAAGATGATGGCGCAGACCGTGGACCATCGCGCCCCTGACTTCGCCGGCCTGTTCAAGCCGATGCTGGACGACACGAAGAAGGTCTTCGGCACCACGCTCGGCACCGTGATCACCTTCCCCGGCTCCGGCACCGGCGGCTGGGAGGCGGCGGTGGCCAACACGCTGTCGCCCGGCGACAAGGTGCTGGTGGCGCGCTATGGCATGTTCTCCCACAAGTGGATCGACCTTTGCCAGAAGTTTGGCCTGGAGGTGCAGGTCGTCGAAACGCCCTGGGGCTGCGGCGCCCCGGCGGACCGGTTCGAGGAGATCCTTGCCGCCGACACCGCCCACACAATCAAGGCCGTGCTGGTCACCCATAACGAGACCGCTACCGGCGTGCTGTCCGACGTGGGCAGTGTGCGCCGGGCCATGGATTCGGCGGACCACCCGGCGATGATGTTCGTCGACTGCGTGTCCTCTTTGGCATCCGTGCCCTTCCACTTCGATGACTGGGGCGTGGACGTGGCGATCTCCGGTTCGCAGAAGGGCTTCATGCTGCCTGCGGGCATGGCGATCACCTGCGTCTCGCCCAAGGCATTCGCTGCGATGGAAACGGCGAAACTGCCACGCTGCTACTTCGACTTCCGCGACATGGCGGCCAACAATGGAAAGGGCGGTTTCCCCTACACGCCGCCGCTGCAGCTGATCTACGGGATGCGCGAAGCGCTCGACATGCTCTTTGAAGAGGGGCTGGAGAATGTCTACGCCCGCCACCATCGGCTGGCCGAAGGCGTGCGCCGTGCGGTTTCCGCTTGGGGGCTGGACCTCGTGGCGCAGGAGCCGGCGCTTTACTCCGACACGGTCAGTGCGATCCGCGTGCCGGAGGGCTTCGACTCCAACAGGCTGACCGACCACGCTTACACCGCCTACGGCGTCTCCTTTGGTGTGGGGCTGGGCGAACTGAACGGGAAGGCCTTCCGCATCGGCCACCTGGGCTCCCTCACGGATGTCATGGTGCTTTCGGGCCTTGCCACGATCGAGATGGCCATGGCCGATCTCGACTACCCCATCACCCTGGGCAGCGGCGTGGCGGCGGCGCAGGAGTATTACCGCCAGACTCGCGCGCAGGCCGTGACGCAGGGCAAAGAAAACCTGGCGGCGGAATAAGGAGGATCACCAGATGCTCGACGCAACCACACTGGCCGAAACGCTGACCATCGAGCACGTGCGCGCGGCCTATGACCGGATCAAGGGGCACGTGCGGCAGACGCCGGTCCTGCGGTCGGATTACCTGGACGAACTGACCGGCGCGCAGCTGTTCTTCAAGTGCGAAAACCTGCAGGAGGCCGGCGCCTTCAAGGTACGCGGCGCCTGCAACGCGGTCTTCGGGCTGGATGACGAAAAGGCGCGTCTGGGGGTCTGCACGCATTCCTCCGGCAACCACGCGCTGTCACTCAGCTGGGCGGCGGGGCGGCGGGGCATCCCCTGCAACGTGGTCATGCCACGCACTGCACCCCAGGCCAAGAAGGACGCCGTGCGCCGTTACGGCGGCACCATCACCGAATGCGAGCCTTCGACCTCCTCGCGCGAGGCGGTCTTTGCCGAGGTGCAGGCCGCCACGGGCGGCGAATTCGTGCATCCCTACAACGATCCGCGCGTGATCTGCGGGCAGGCGACCTGTTCCTACGAACTTCTAAAGCAAGTGGAGGGGCTGGACGCGGTGGTGGCGCCCATCGGTGGCGGCGGCATGATCTCCGGCACTTGCCTGACGCTGTCCAACCTCGCGCCCAACGTGGAAATCTACGCGGCCGAACCGGAGATGGCCGACGACGCGGCGCGGTCGTTCAAGGCTGGGCACATCATCGCCGACGACGCGCCGGAGACGGTGGCCGACGGGCTGAAGGTTCCACTGAAGGAGAACACCTGGCATTTCGTGCGCAACTTCGTGACCGACGTGCCGACGGCCTCCGAAGAGGAGATCGTCGACGCGATGAAGATCACCTGGAAGCACCTGCGCGTGGTGATGGAGCCATCCTCGGCCGTACCGCTGGCGGTGATCCTGAAGAACCGTGATCGTTTCGCGGGCAAGCGCGTGGGGATCGTGATTACCGGCGGCAACGTCGACCTCGACCGTCTGCCGTGGATGGCCGTGTAGGGCGGTCACAGCCCGCCCTACCGCCGCCCAGACCCGAATTTCGCCGCGAAACTTTTCGTAAATAACTGTAAATGAATGGAAAAGTTGACTGCTGTCAGCTTTGGGGAGACTGAGATGAAAGACGCAATTCACCTCGACGACTACGAAGTGGGCTTTGACATTCCGGCGCTGCCGGGCATGGACGAGGCGCAGGTCCAGACACCCTGCCTCGTGCTCGACCTCGACGCGCTGGAGCGCAACATCAAGAAAATGGGCGATTACGCCATGGCGCACGGCATGCGCCACCGGGTGCATGGCAAGATGCACAAGTCGGTGGACGTGGCCAAGCTTCAGGTGGAACTCGGCGGCGCCTGCGGTGTCTGCTGTCAGAAGGTATCGGAGGCGGAGGTCTTTGCCCGTGGCGGTATCAAGGACGTGCTGGTGTCGAACCAGGTGCGGGACCCGCTGAAGATCGATCGCCTGGCGCAGATCCCGAAGCTGGGTGCGCGCACGCTCTGCTGCGTCGATGACGTGGCGAACGTGGAGGACCTGAGCGCCGCCGCCCAGCGCCACGGCACCCAGATCGAATGCCTCGTGGAAATCGACTGTGGCGCGGGCCGTTGCGGCGTCACCACCACGCCCGAGGTGGTGGAGATCGCCAAGGCCATCGACGCCGCGCCGGGGCTGAAATTCGCCGGCATCCAGGCCTACCAGGGCGCCATGCAGCACCTCGACAGCTACGACGACCGCAAGGCGAAGCTCGACGTGGCGGTGGCCATGGTGAAGGACGCCGTGGACGGACTGAAGGCCGAGGGGCTGGAGTGCGACATCGTCGGCGGCGGCGGCACCGGCTCGTATTACTTCGAATCGACCTCGGGCGTGTACAACGAGCTCCAGTGCGGCTCCTATGCCTTCATGGATGCCGATTACGGCCGCATTCTGGATCAGGACGGCAAGCGCATCGATCAGGGCGAATGGGAGAACGCGCTGTTCATCCTGACCTCCGTCATGAGCCACGCCAAGGCCGACAAGGCCATCGTCGACGCGGGGTTGAAGGCGCAGTCGGTGGACTCCGGCCTGCCGGTCATCTTTGGCCGCGACGACGTGGAATACGTGAAATGCTCCGACGAGCACGGCGTGGTCATGGACCCCACCGGCGCGCTGAATGTTAACGACAAGCTGAAGCTGGTGCCCGGCCACTGCGACCCGACCTGCAACGTGCACGACTGGTACGTCGGCCTGCGCAAGGGCAAGGTCGAGACGGTCTGGCCGGTCTCGGCCCGCGGCAAGGCCTACTGAACGCGCGGCCCGGTCGGGCCACGGACATGACAGGGGCGGGTCGGAGCGCAAGCCCCGGCCCGCGCAACGCAGAATGGCACGGAGGACGGAGATGAAGGACGTGGAACAGGCACAGGGCATCCTGATCGTTGGCGAAGAGGCCTGCGCGGAACTGGTAGGCCGCAAGGAGGCCTTCGAGGCCGTCGAGGCGGTCTTCGGCGCCATGGCGTCGGGGGAGGCGCGCAACTTCCCCGTGGTGCGCGAGGCAATCGGCCACGCCGACGCGCTTTACGGCTTCAAGTCCGGCTTCGACAAGGCGGGCATGGTGCTGGGCGTGAAGGCGGGCGGCTACTGGCCAGGCAACGCGGACAAGGGGCTGACCAACCACCAGTCCACGGTCTGCCTTTTTGACCCGGACACCGGGCGGCTCTCGGCGCTGGTGGGGGGCAACTACCTGACGGCGGTGCGTACGGCGGCTTCCTCGGCGGTTTCGATTGCGCATCTCGCGCGCAAGGACGCGAAGGTGCTGGGCATGATCGGCGCCGGACACCAGTCCACTTTCCAGCTGCGCGCGGCCGTCGAACAGCGCACCTTCGAGAAGGTCGTCGCCTGGAACCCGCACCCCGACATGCTGCCCCGCCTGGGCGCCGTGGCCGAGGAATTGGGCCTGCCGTTCGAGGCCGTTTCGGCCGAAGAGGTCTGCGCGCAGGCAGATGCGATCATCACGATCACCTCTGCCTTCGAGCCCTTGCTGCTGAAGGACTGGGTCCGCCCCGGCACCCACATCGCCTGCATGGGCACCGACACCAAGGGCAAGATGGAGGTCGACCCCGCGCTGGTCGCCGCTGCCACGGTCTTCACCGACGAGGTGGCGCAGTCGATTTCCCTCGGTGAGGCGCAGCACGCAGTGGCCTCGGGCGCGCTGTCGCCAGACGCGATCACCCCCATCGGCGCGGTGATCAACGGCGCGCATCCGGGGCGGACCTCGGAGACGGAGATCACACTTTTCGACGGCACCGGCGTGGGGCTGCAGGATCTCGCGGTGGCCTCCGTCGCGGCCCGGCTGGCGGAGGAGGGCGGCCGGGCTACGCGCGTGGCGCTGTGAGCCGCGTCCCCCCGGCGGGCGCGCGCCCGGCGCCTGGGGGACGTGAGTATTTCGCAACGAGAAACCCCGGGGGGGGGCGGCGCGGCCGCTCCCCGTCTGGGCAGGGAGGAAAGGTATGGAGCGGGCAAAGGTGCTGGTGACACGGCGGTGGCCGGCGGCGGTGGAACGCCGGCTCGCCGAACGTTTCGATGTCACCTTCAACGAGGCTGACAGGCCAATGGATGTTGCGGCGCTGAGGGCGGCGCTGACGGAGTATGACGCGGTGCTGCCAACAGTGACGGATGCGATGGGTTCGGAGGTTTTCGACGGGCTTGCGACGCCGCGCTGCCGCCTGCTGGCGAATTACGGTGTCGGATTCTCGCATATCGACGTGGCGGCGGCGCAGCGTCTGGGGATCGCCGTGACGAATACGCCCGACGTTCTGAGCGACTGTACGGCGGATATCGCCATGACGCTTCTCCTGATGGCGGCGCGCCGCGCGGGAGAGGGCGAGCGCGAGTTGCGCGCCGGGCAATGGTCAGGCTGGCGGCCCACGCACCTGGTCGGCACCAAAGTCACGGGCAAGGTGCTGGGCATCATAGGCTACGGCCGCATCGGCCGCGAGATGGCGCGCCGTGCGCACCATGGTTTCGGTATGGCAATCACGGTCTACAACCGCTCTCCCATTGCTCCCGACCTTCTGGCACAATGCGGCGCGCGCCAACTGCCATTGGCAGAGACACTGGCCGGCGCTGATTTCGTTTCCCTGCATTGCCCCGGCGGAGCGGAGAACCGCCACCTGATCGATGCGTCCCGATTGGCACAGATGAAGCCCGGCGCCTACCTCATCAACACCGCGCGCGGCGAGGTTGTGGACGAGGCAGCGCTGGTGGCATCCATCCGCAAGGGCCACCTGCGTGGCGCCGGGCTTGATGTCTTCGAGGGCGAACCGCGCGTCAGCCCAGAACTGCTGGAGTGCCCCGGTCTCGTTCTCTTGCCGCACCTTGGCAGCGCCACGACCGAAACGCGCGAGGCGATGGGGCATTGCGCTATCGACAACCTCGCCGTCTTCCTCGACGGAGGCGATCCGCCGAACCGCGTCGCCTGACCGAACCCGCCTCCGCTCCGGCCTCGCCACAACAGTTTCACGCTGGGGGCACCACGCCCCTGCTTCTTTGGTTCAAAAATACCGCGATGGGGGGCCATTGGGCCCGTGGCCCAATGGCGTGGGGGAAGCAGCGCTTCCCCCGATTGCACGCGCCCGTCACGGGCGCGACGGTCGCCGGGGAAACGCCCGTTCCTTCAGCGCGGCATCGCGGGGCAGGGGGGACGCGGATCTCCTCCTTACGGCTTCCTTTACAAGAGACGCGGCGGCAAGGCATTGATTGGCAGACCGATCCCAATTCACAGGACACCCGCATCCCATGGCGATCACCGCGAGCATCCGTCACCTGACGCACTACAAGTACGACCGCCCCGTGCGGCTCGGACCGCAGATCATTCGCCTGCGCCCGGCGCCGCATTCGCGCACACGGGTCATCTCGCACAGCCTGAAGGTCGGGCCGGAACCGCATTTCGTCAATCACCAGCAGGACATCTACGGCAACTGGCTGGCGCGGTTCGTCTTCCCCGAACCCGTGACCGAGTTCCGCATCGAGGTCGACCTCGTCGCGGCCATGACGGTCTACAACCCCTTCGACTTCTTCCTTGAGGAAAGCGCGCGGGAATGGCCCTTCGCCTACCCCGACGAGATTGCCGCGGACCTCGAACAATACCGCACACCCGTGCCCCTCACACCCAAGGTACAGGCCTGGGTCGACTCGATTCCGCGCGACAAGACCGCCACCGTCGATTTCCTCGTCGACCTGAATGCCCGCCTCGAGCAGCAGATCGACTACCTCATCCGCATGGAACCCGGCGTGCAGACCCCGGAGGAGACGCTGGAAAAGGGGTCCGGTTCCTGTCGTGACACGTCGTGGCTGCTGATCAACATTCTGCGTCACCTCGGCTTCGCCTCGCGCTTTGTCTCCGGCTACCTGATCCAGCTGAAACCGGATCTGGAGGCGCTCGACGGTCCGTCGGGCACCGATCACGACTTTACCGACCTGCACGCCTGGTGCGAGGTCTACCTGCCCGGCGCGGGCTGGCTGGGGCTCGACCCGACCTCCGGGCTGCTGACCGGCGAAAGCCACATCCCGCTGGCCGCAACGCCACATTACGCCAATGCGGCGCCTATCGTCGGCGGCTTTACCGGGGATCCGGACACGCAGACCGATTTCGATTTTGCCATGGAGGTGCACCGCATCGCGGAACACCCCCGCATCACCAAACCGTTCAGCGAGGAAAGCTGGCAGGCGCTCGATGCGCTGGGTCGAGAGGTCGACATGGTGATGGAAGCCGAGGACATGCGTCTGACCATGGGCGGCGAGCCGACCTTTGTCTCCATCGACGATTTCGAGAGCGACGAGTGGAACACCGCCGCCGTGGGGCCGACGAAACGCGACCGCGCAGACCAGTTGATCCGTCGCCTGCGGGCGCGCTTTGCCCCGGGCGGTTTCCTGCACTACGGGCAGGGCAAGTGGTACCCTGGCGAGACCCTGCCGCGTTGGACCTTCAGCCTGTTCTGGCGCCGCGACGGGGAGCCGATCTGGAAGAACCCCGACCTTGTGGCGCCGGAAACGCAGACCGGCGCGACCAACGCGGATTCCGAGCGGTTCATGGAGACCTTCGCGGAGACGCTGGGGATCGAGGCCGACTTTGTGCGTCCCGCCTACGAGGACCCCGCCGAATGGGTCCTGAAGGAGGCGGGCCTGCCGATCAACGTCACCCCCGAGGACCCCAAGCTGAAGAACCCGGAGGCGCGCGCCCGCATCGCCCGCGTGTTCAACCGTGGCCTGACAGAGGCCGCTGGCCACATCCTGCCGATCCAGCGCTGGCAGGGGAAGGCGCGCAAGTCCAACTGGATTTCCGAACGCTGGAAGACGCGCCGGGGCCATCTGTTCCTGATCCCCGGCGACAGCCCGGTGGGCTTCCGGCTGCCGCTGGGTACGCTGCCGCATATTCCGGCGTCCTCCTACCCCTATACCTACGACGCCGATCCCAGCAGGCCTGTCACGGCGCTGCCGGATTTCCATCGGGAAATCGAACAGCGCCGGCGCCTGATCCTCGATGAACTGGAACGTATCGCCGCGGAAGAGGCCGAAACCCTGCCCGCCGTCAGCAAGGGGCATGATCAGCCGGTCTCCGGCATCAAGCCCGAGGACAGCGGTGCGCAGGCCCGGCAGAACCCCATGAGCATGGAGGGAAACGATCCGGGTCTGGGCCATGTGCGCACCGCCATAGCCGTGGAGCCGCGCGACGGGCGGCTGTGCCTCTTCATGCCGCCGGTGGGTGAACTGGAGGACTACCTCGAATTGCTCGCCGCCGCCGAAACAACGGCGGAGGAGCTTGGCCTGCCGATCCACATCGAAGGTTACGCTCCGCCGTCGGACCCGCGTCTGAACGTGATCCGCGTTGCTCCTGATCCCGGCGTGATCGAGGTGAACATCCACCCGGCGCAGGACTGGCAGGATTGCGTCGCGATCACCGAAGGCGTCTACGACGAAGCCCGCCAGACCAGGCTGGGCGCCGACAAGTTCATGATCGACGGGCGCCACGTGGGCACGGGGGGCGGCAACCACGTGGTCGTCGGCGGGGCGACCACCTACGATTCCCCCTTCCTGCGGCGCCCGGACCTGATGCGTTCGCTCATCCTGTACTGGCAGCGGCACCCGGCGCTGTCCTACCTCTTCTCCGGCCTCTTCATCGGCCCGACCTCCCAGGCGCCGCGCATCGACGAGGCGCGGCACGATACGCTCTACGAGCTTGAGATCGCGCTGGCGCAGATCCCCGACCCGGACGAGGACACCTCCCAGCCGCAGCCCTGGCTGGTCGACCGGCTGCTGCGCAACATGCTGATCGACGTCACCGGCAACACCCACCGTGCGGAACTGTGCATCGACAAGATGTTCTCGCCCGACGGGCCCACGGGGCGGCTTGGCCTGCTGGAATTCCGCGGTTTCGAGATGCCGCCAGACCCGCGCATGAGCCTCGCCCAGCAACTTCTGGTGCGCGCCATCCTCGCGCGGCTCTGGAAAACCCCGATCAAGGGCAAGCCGGTTCGCTGGGGCACGCAGCTGCACGACCGCTTCATGCTGCCGCATTTCGTCTGGGAGGACTTCATGGACGTGCTGCGCGACCTGCGCCAGCACGGCTTCGACATGCGCCCGGAGTGGTTCGAGGCGCAGCGCGAGTTCCGCTTCCCCTTTGCCGGCGAAGTCACCTACGAGGGCGTCACGCTGGAGGTGCGGCAGGCGCTGGAACCCTGGCACGTGCTGGGTGAACGCGGCGCCATCGGCGGCACCGTGCGCTACACCGACAGCTCGGTGGAACGGATGCAGGTGCAGCTGACCACGCTCAACCCCGACCGCTACATCGTCACCTGCAACAAGCGGCCCGTGCCGCTGGCGGCCACCGCGACCAGCGGCGTGAAGGTCGGCGGAGTCCGTTTCAAGGCCTGGCAACCGGCGGAGGCGCTGCACCCGGTGCTGGGCGTCGACGCCCCGCTGGTCTTTGACGTCTTCGACATCTGGTCGGGGCGGGCGCTTGGCGGTTGCACCTACCACGTGGCGCATCCGGGCGGGCGCAGTTACGACACCTTCCCGGTCAACACCAACGAGGCCGACGCACGGCGGCTGGCGCGGTTCGAGAAGTTCGGTCATACTCCCGGTTCCTACTGGCCCGCGGCGCAGGCCCCGCATCCGGAGTTCCCGATGACGCTGGACCTGCGCCGCTCGCCGGGGATCTGAGGCAGGCACGCGGGACAGGCAGATGGCGGACGGCGGCGGGGAGGACAGGACGGGCGCCGGATCGGCGGAGGGCGGGGGTGAGGACAGCCTCGCCGCGCGGCGCCTGTGCGACCTTCTGAAGGGCTACCGCCCGCCCGAGGGCGTGGCGGACGAACTGCTCTGCCCCGACGGATCTATCCGCCCGGTCTGGCAGCCCATGGTGGACCACCTCGCCGCCCGTGGGCCGGAGGCGCTGGCCGCAGATTTCGCGCGCGGCGACCAGTACCTGCACGACGCGGGTGTCTATTACCGCCAGTACACCGGCTCGGGGTCGGACGTGCGCGACTGGCCGCTCTCGCACCTGCCGGTGATGGTGGCGGAGGCCGAGTGGATCGCGCTGGCAGACGGGCTGCGCCAGCGCGCCGAACTGCTGGAACGCATCATGGCGGACCTCTACGGCCCCGCCGACCTCGTGGCGCAGGGGCTGCTACCGCCGCAGCTGGTGGCGTCGAACCCTGAATGGCTGCGCCCGCTGGTGGGGGTGAAGCCGCGCTCGGGCCATTTCCTGCAGGTTCTGGCCTTCGAGATCGGCCGCTCGCCGGATGGCTCGTGGATCGTGCTGGGCGACCGCACGCAGGCACCTTCGGGGCCGGGCTTTGCCTTGGAAAACCGCATGGCGACCGCGCGGGTCTTTCCGGAGCTTTTCCCGAAGGCTGACGTGCACCGGCTGGCGGGCTTCTTTCGCGGGCTGCGCGAAACGCTGCAGGGGCTGGCGGGTGCCCAGGGCAGGCAGGGGGCGGGACACGCCGCGATCCTGACGCCGGGTCAGCACACGGATACCTACTTTGAACACGCCTATATCGCGCGCTACCTCGGGATGCTGCTGCTGGAGTGCGGCGACCTGACGGTGACGCCGGAGGGGCTGATGGTGCGCACCATCGCCGGGCTGGAGCCGGTCAGCGTGCTCTGGCGGCGTATGGATTCGCGTTTTGCCGACCCGTTGGAACTGGACGAAGGCTCTGCCATCGGGACCCCGGGCATGGTCTCTGCCCTGCGCGCGGGGCAGGTCTCGATGATCAACGCGCTGGGATCGGGCGTGCTGGAGGCGCGGGCGCTCATGGCCTTTCTGCCGCGCATCTGTCAGCGCCTGACCGGCGAACGGCTGATGCTGCCCAATATCGCCACGTGGTGGTGCGGTCAGCCGCGCGAACGGGCGCATGTCCGCGACCACCTCGAACGCATGATGATCGCCCCCGCCATGTCGACCGCACTGCCCTTTGAAATGCACGGCACCACCGCGCTGGGCGTGCGGTCCCGCGATACCGCACGCGGGGCGGTGCGCGACTGGATCGATGCGGCGGGTGATGCGCTGGTGGGACAGGAGGCGGTGACGCTCTCGACCACGCCGGCGTGGATCCACGGGCGGCTGGTACCGCGTCCCATGGTGATCCGCGTCTTTGCCGTGCGCACGCCGCAGGGCTGGGACGTGATGCCCGGCGGCTACGCCCGCATCGGCCGCACCGAAGACCCAACCGCGCTGGCCATGCAATCGGGCGGTTCCGTGGCGGATGTCTGGGTGGTGTCCGAGGCGAAGGTCGCGCCAGACAGCCTTGCCCCGGGCAGCGACACGCCCTTTCTGCGGCACGCTCCGGAACAGCTGCCCGCCCGCGCCGCCGACAACCTCTTTTGGCTGGGTCGCTACGTCGAGAGGGCCGAACATACCGTGCGTACTCTGCGGGCCTACCATCAGCGGGTGGCCGAGGCGGGGACGGCGGCGGGCCTGCCGGAACCGGCGCTTTTGCCGCTGCTGCGCAAGGGGCTGGCCCGGCAGGGCATGGGGGGCGATTTGTACACCGCCACGGTACCGCAGGGGCTGGGCGCGTTGTTCGATGCCGCCCTCAATTGCGTCGGCACCGTGCGCGACCGTTTTTCCGAGGACGGCTGGCACGCTCTGAACGAGTTGCACGCGCTGGCGGACAGGCTGGCGGAGCGGCCGTTCAAACCCGACGACGCCGCCCGTGGCATGGGCGACCTGCTGCGCCATCTGGCGGGGTTCTCCGGCCTCGTGAACGACAATATGTTCCGCGCCTCCGGCTGGCGTTTCATGACCATGGGCCGTTCCGTCGAACGCGGCATCGGCATGGCGGCCCTGCTTGCCGATCTCGCCGACCCGAAGGCCGCGCCCGGCGCGCTCGACCTCGCCATCGAGATCGGCGACAGCGTGATGGCCTACCGGCGGCGGTATTCGTCGGTCACGCGGCGCGCGGCGGTGGTCGATCTGTTGGCGCTCGACCCGGACAACCCGCGCGCCATCGCCTTTCAGGTGGCGCGGCTTCTAAAGGATCAGGGCCGCTTGCCACGCCGCCACGACAGCACGCAGGTCAGCGAACTCGGCCGCGCTCTCTTGCGGCTGAACACCGATCTGACGGTCGCCCTGCCGGACGAACTGGACCGCGTCGCGCTGACCGATACGGGGCGGCGACTGATGGCGGTTTCAGACATGATCGCCCGTCATTACATGAGCTGAGCGATGATCTACGATCTCACCCTCGCGATCCGCTACCGCTACGAAAGCCGCGCCACGGCGGCGCGCACGCTGTTGCGGATGGTGCCGATGGACAACGCCCGCCAGCAGGTGCTGACGGCGCAGGTAAGCTGCGTGCCGGAACCGGCGATGCGCTCCGAAGAGGTCGATTTTTTCGGCAATGCCATGGTCGCAGTCACCTTTGCGGAGCCCCTGTCCGAAGTGACCTTCCGACTGAAGGCGCGGGTACGGCGGCACGAAGGCGAGGAAAGCATGGACCTTTCGCCGTCGCTGTCGCTGCTTGCCAATGACGTGGCGGCGGAGACATCGCTCGGGCCGGAGTCGCCACATCACTTTACCGCTGCGTCCGAACGGGTCAGCCTTGGCGGCGAGATCGGCGTTTTTGCCAGTCGCACCACGCAATCCGCGCCGACCGCGCTGCAGGCGGTGCGGGCGCTGTCCACCGCGCTGCACGACTGGTTCGAATTCGACGCCACCGCGACGGAGGTGACGACGGACCCGGCAGAGGCGTTCGCCCGCAGGCGCGGTGTCTGTCAGGACATCAGCCACGTGATGATTGCCGGACTCAGGTCGGTGGGGGTGCCGGCGGGCTATGTCTCGGGCTTCCTGCGGACCGAGCCGCCGGAGGGAAGGCCCCGGCTGGAGGGCGCCGACGCCATGCACGCCTGGGTGCGCGCCTGGTGCGGTCGAGAAATGGGCTGGATCGAGATCGACCCGACGAACGACATGGCGGTGGGCGAGGATCACGTGGCGGTGGCCATCGGGCGCGACTACGCCGACGTGGCCCCGGTGAAGGGCTCTTTGCGCAGCGCTGGCCCCCACACCACGCGCCACGCGGTGGACATGGTGCCGGAGGTGGAGGGTCGCTAACCGCCGAAGGCACCGCCCTGACGACCCCGCTCGTTGTATTCCATAGCGACTTCGGTCCCGAGTCGGTCCGATCGGTTCGACGCATCCGCCTGCGCCCCCCGCCCCGGACCTCTCGCCACCTAAGATTTCATGCGCGGCTAGTCGCCCAATCCGCTTGACCTTGCGCCCGGTCAGGGAAGCTCTGGCACAAAGTGCCTTTCCTGCCACAAAATCTGCGCCGAATTTGCGCCGGTTCCCGCCGAAATTGCGGAATGGCCCTGTGTTCGGGAACAAACTCCACTAGACTTACCGTCAGGAAAACCACGGCGAACGTGTGAGGGACTGGGGTGCGACGGAACAGGGTGGGGCAGACCTGCATGGCGGCGGCTTTGATGCTGTGGCCGATCACGGCGGGGGCCTTCGACGCGGTGAATTTCACATGGCCGGAGGAAGCGGCGCCGGAGGTGCGCGACAGCGTCAAGGCGGTGTCGGTGCTGGCCGAGCTGGAAACCCGCGAGGACGTGCAGGCGGCTGACGTGCTGGCCGCGGCGCAGGGCGATTACGCCCGCATCGTGGAGGCGCTCTATGCGCAGGGCTACTACGGCCCCGTTGTGCGCATCCTGCTCGACGGGCGAGAGGCGGCGACGATCCCGCCCTTCGAGGCACCCAAAGCCATATCTCGCGCACAGATCGTGGTGGAGCCGGGGCCGCGCTTCCGGTTCGGCACGGCACAGGTGGCGCCGCGCGCCAAGAGTACGCCCGAAACAGAAGGGTTCGACAGCGGCGAACCGGCACGCGCCACGGCGGTGCGGGCGGCGGCACAGGACGCGGTTGACGGCTGGCGGCAGAAGGGCCACGCCACGGCTGCCATCACCGGTCAGCAGATCACGGCGCGCCATGATGCTGCTGAACTGGACGTCGCGGTGCAGGTTGATCCCGGCCCGGTCTATACCTTCGGCGAGGTGCGGGTTGACACGCAAAGCGCGGTCAAACCCGCGCGCATCCGCCAGATCGCGGGCATCCCGCGCGGCGAAACCTTTGACCCGGACGCGGTCGAGAAGGGGGCCGAGCGGCTGCGCGCCACGGGAACCTTCCGCTCTGTCGTGCTGAACGAAGAGCCGAAATCCGACAGTACGCTCGATGTGCTGGTGGAAGTTACCGACCGCAAACCGCGCCGTCTGGGTTTCGGTGCGGAACTGAGTTCCACCGAGGGGCTGACGCTGTCGTCCTTCTGGCTGCACCGCAACCTGCTGGGCGGGGCCGAACGGTTCCGCGTCGACGCCGAAGTGCGCCAGCTTGCCGGAACGGCGGGGATGAATCCTGATTACGAACTTTCCGCCCGGTTCGAGAAACCCGCCGTCTATGGCGCTGACACGCTGTTCTACGCCACGGCGAAACTCGCCTACGAGGAAGAACCCGACTACATCAGCCGCAGCGTCAAGGTGGGGCTGGGCGTGAGCCAGGAATTCACCGACACGATTACCGGTGAATTGGGTTTCACCCTGTCCCGGTCGGAGATCACCGACCTTTACCTGCCCGGCGATCCCGTACGACGGCTGAACGTCTTCGCCATGCCCTCCGCTCTGACTTGGGACACGCGTGACAGCACCACGGATGCGACACTGGGTGCCTATGTCCGGCTCGATACGGAACCCTTTACGCTGCTTTCAGGCGGTAATGCGTCGGGGATGCATTTCACGGCGGATGCGCGCGGCTACAAGTCCTTCGGCAAGGATGACGGCGTCACCATGGCGCTGCGGCTCCAGCTGGGGTCGCTTTACGGCATCGACGCCGCCAATGCCCCGCCGGAATACCTGTTCCATTCAGGTGGCGGCGGCACCGTGCGCGGCCAGCCCTACCAGTCGCTGGATGCCACCTACGCGAACGGCACGCAGCTGGGCGGGCGGTCCTTTGTCGGCGTCTCGGCGGAGGCGCGGGTGGACGTGACGGCAAAGATTGGCGTCGTGGCTTTTGCCGACACCGGCTACATCGGACCGGAGTCTTTCTATGACGACAGCGGGTCGTGGCATTCGGGCGCGGGACTGGGCGTCCGCTACGCCACCCCTGTCGGACCCATCCGGTTCGACGTCGCGGCCCCGGTGGGCGGCGATACCGGCGATGGGGTGCAACTTTATATCGGGATTGGACAATCTTTCTGATGCGCTGGCTCATGCTTTGCCTGACCCTGCTCTGGCCGCTGACGGCGGCGGCGCAGGAGGACGACCGCGGATTCATCCAGGGACTGCTGGAGGACGCGTTGTCGAACGACAACATGACGGTGCGGCTGGAGGGGTTCCAGGGCGCGCTGTCGTCGCGGGCCACGGTCGATCGCATCACCATCGCCGACCCGCAGGGCGTCTGGCTGACGGCGGAGGACGTGGGCCTGCAATGGGACCGTTCCGGGCTGCTGCGGGGGCGGGTCGACATCAGCGAGATCTCCATGAAATCGCTGGACCTGCCGCGCCTGCCACAGGCACCCGCGCAGGCGCCCACGCCGGAGGCGAAGTCCTCCTTTGCCCTGCCGGACCTGCCGGTGGCGCTGGTGCTGGAGGAACTCAGGCTCGACAAGGTGACGCTGGGCGAGGCTGTCATGGGCGAGGCCGCCGTGCTGACGGTCACCGGCTCCGCCGCGTTGGCGGGCGGCGAGGGCGAGGCGAAGCTCCAGATCGAGCGTCAGGACAAGGGCGGAACCATCGCGCTTGACGGCCGGTACTCCAATGCGACGCGGGTGCTGGGTCTGGACCTCACCGTGGCGGAGCCCGAGAATGGCCTCGTGGTGAACGCGCTGGGGGTGCCGGGGCTGCCGTCAATGCAGCTGACCCTGAAGGGGGAGGCTCCGGTCGATGATTTCGAGGCGCAGATGGCGCTGGCGACCGATGGGCAGGAACGGCTTTCGGGTACGGTGGTTCTGCGTGCCGACGGCGCCGAGGGGGAAAAACGCTTCCGGCTCGATGTAGGCGGCGACGTGGCCGCGCTGGTGGCGCCGCAGTACCGCGAGTTCCTCGGCAACGATCTGCAACTGGCGGCCGAAGTGGTGCAGGAGCCGGACGGAACTGTGGAGCTGTCCGAGATGCGGCTTGCCGCGCAGGCGCTGGTGCTGGAAGGCTATGCCCGCGTCGGTGCCGACGGCTGGCCGGAGCGGCTGGACCTTCAGGGCCGCATCACCCCCCCCGAAGGCGATCGCGTGGTGCTGCCGCTGGCGGGTCCTGAAACAAGCGTCGAACGCGTCACCCTGACGGGGATCTTCGACGCGGCGAAGGGCAATGGCTGGCAGCTGCGGGCGCAGGTCGCGGGCTTCGAGAGGGCGGGCAGCCTGCGGATGGAGCAATTGGGATTCACCGGCGGCGGCGAAATCGCGCGCGAAACCGGGCAGGTGTCCGGCGTACTCGATCTTGATGCGCAAGGGCTGGTGCTGGCCGATGACGTGTTGTCGCGCGCTGTGGGCGACAGGCTGTCGGGCAAGCTGGGTTTCGATTGGCGGCAGGGCACACCGCTGACGCTGCGCGAGCTGGACCTTGCCGGCGCGGACTACGGGCTGACGGGTCAGGTCGAGGTTGCCGGTATCGACACGCTCGATATCGTCATCACCCCCGACGTCACCCTGAAGGCCGAGCGACTGGAGCGGTTTGCGGAAATCGCGGGCACGGATCTCGCCGGCGCCGCCGCGCTGGGGATCACCGGCCGGGCGGAGCCGCTGACCGGCGCCTTCGACATTGCGCTCGACGGGCGCACGGTGGACTTGCGCACGGGTATCGCGGCGGTCGATCCGCTGCTGACCGGCGTCGGCACGCTGCGGGCAGAGGCGCGGCGCGATGCGACCGGGTTTCATGCGGACCTCCTGCGGGTCGCCACCGGTGCCGCCCGGATCGAGGGAACGGCGGCGCTGGCCTCCGGGCAGGGGCGTGCCGATCTGGACGTGAAACTGCTGGACACGGCGTTGGTCCTGCCGGGGGTGGCGGGCGAAAGCGACCTGACCGTGAAAGCCCGACAGCAGGGTACGGCATGGACCGTGGACCTGAACGCCGCGATCCCTGATGTGGCGACGCTGGCCTTCGCGGGCACAGTCGACACGGCACGGCTGGACGGGCCGGACGTGTCCGGGCGGCTGGATGCGCAGGTCTCGCGGCTCTCGCCCTTTTCGCGTGTGGCGGGACGGGCGTTGTCAGGCGCGGCCAACCTGACGGTGACCGGGGAGGGGCGCGTCGGCGCGCGACTTTTCAACATCGCGGCAGAGGCGCGAACGGTCAACATGACGCTCGACGTGGCGGCGGTTGACCCGCTGCTGGACGGCGTGTCCGACCTGAGCTTCAAGGCGCGGCGCGGGCAGGATGAACGCTTTGTCCTGGAGGACCTCAACTTCCAGGGGCAGGGCACGGTTCGACTGGATGGCACGCTTTCGGGAACGGCACTGTCCGACCTTGCGGTGGACGGCCACCTGCGCGCCGATCTGCCAAAGCTTTCGCTGTTCTCCGGGGTCGCCGGGCACGACCTTTCGGGTGCGGTGGTTGCCGATGTGACCGCACGCGGCACGGTGATGCAGGGGCCGCTGGATCTGCGCGGCGAAGTGCGCACGCAGGACGTAGTCCTTTCCATGCCCGCCATCGACCCGCTTCTGGCAGGGCAAAGCCGCGTAGTGCTGGATGCGACGCGCGAAGAGGGCGGGCGCTACGTGCTGTCGTCCTTCGACTATCGCGGTGTCGGGCGGGTGACGCTGGATGGCACGGCCTCGGGCACGGGCCTCGACGATCTGGAAATCGACGGGCGCGTGCAGGCGCAACTGTCCGACCTCGCGCCGCTTTCGGGGCTGGCGGGGCGGTCGCTGTCGGGGTCGGCGCAGGCGGATGTGACCCTGTACGGCACGCTCATGCAGGGGCCTCTGGCGGTCTCCGGCTCGGCCTCCTCCCAGCAGGTGTCGGTTTTGATGCCCGCCGTGGATCCGCTGTTTGCCGGCGCGCTCGACCTCAGGATTTCCGCCGAACGCGACGCGCTGGGGCTGATCCGCGTGGACCGCCTCGCCCTCACCGGGCCGGTGCAGGCGGGTTTCACCGGAACCGTGGCGGGACTGACCAAGGGCCAGTTGCAGGTGCAGGGCCGCCTGACCGGGGAGGCGCCGAACCTTGGCGCGCTGCGACGGCTGAGCGGGCAGAACCTCTCCGGCTCGCTGCAATTCGACGCAGACATCGATGTGATGCAGCCTGATGGGCCGGTGGCGGTGAATGGTCAGCTGACGGCGGTGAACCTCGGGATCGGTAATCCGACACTGGACCCCTTCCTGCGCGGCACCACGCGGGTCGACCTCGATGTGCAACGCTCCGCCGGGGGCGCCCTCAGGATCGAGCGGTTGACCGTGGACGGCGCCAGCATCAACGGTGCCGTAAGCGGATCGCTGGCGTCGGACTCCGCCGCCCTCACGCTGAATGCCAGCGTGTCGGGCGTCGAACGGCTGATGCCTGACCTTCCGGGCACAGTCAGCCTGCGCGGTACGGCGGGGCATTCGGGCGGCGACTGGCGTGTGGACCTCGAAGGTTCCGGGCCGGGCGGCATCGGCGCGCGGGTCAACGGCACCATCGCGCAGAGCTTTGGCACCATGAACCTCGATATCACCGGCTCCGCCCCGCTGGCGCTGGCCAACGCGCGGCTCGCGCCACAGGTGGTGTCCGGCGTGCTGACCATCGACCTGGCAGTGCGCGGGGCGCCCGCCCTGTCGTCTGTCAGCGGGCGGGTTTCGACCTCGGGGGCGCGCTTTGCCGCCCCGGCCTATGACATCTCGGTCGAGGATCTGTCCGGCGGCGTCACCCTCGCCGGCGGGCGGGCGGACCTCGACCTTTCCGGACGGCTCTCTACCGGCGGGACGCTGCGCATTTCCGGCCCGGTCGGGCTTTCTGCGCCGTTCCCCGCGCAGCTGGTGGTTGACCTGGGCGACGCGGGCCTGCGCAAGGCCGACCTCTTCGAGACCACCGCCAACGGCCGCATCACAATCGACGGCGGGCTGACCGGCGGAGCCCGCATTGCCGGGCGCATCGATCTGGGTCAGGTGGAGGTCCGCGTGCCTTCCCTCGGGCCAAGCTACCGGTCGCTCGACGGGCTGCGCCACGAGGACATGCCGCAGGACGTGCAGCGCACGCTGCTCTTCGCCGGGCTGTCGAAAACGCAGAAAAGCACCAGTGCGCCGCTGCCGCCCTTCCCGCTGGACGTGACGGTCAGCGCCCCCAACCGGATCTTTGTCCGGGGGCGGGGCCTCGATGCGGAACTCGGTGGTTCGCTGCGGCTGCGCGGGACCACGGCGGATATCGTGCCGGTGGGCCAGTTCGACCTGATCCGCGGGCGGCTCGATCTGCTGGGGCGCAGGCTCGACCTGACCACAGGCGAGGTATCCATGCGCGGCAGCTTCACGCCCTATGTCAACTTTGCCGCGACCACGGTGGTGGAGGATACCGAGATCACCATCGCGCTCAGGGGGGAGGTCTCGCAGCCGGAATTGACGGTTTCCTCCTCGCCGGATCTGCCGCAGGACGAGGCGCTGGCCTTCTTCCTCTTCGGGCGCGGCGTGGACACGCTGTCGCCGTTGCAGGCGGTCCAGCTGGCTGCCGCCATCCGCACGCTTTCGGGCGAGGGGGGGCTGGGCCTGCAGGACAGCATCCGTTCCGGGCTCGGCGTCGACAATCTCGACCTCGGCACGGCGGATGATGGCACCGTGCAGGCCAGCGTCGGCAAATACATCTCCGAGAAGATCTATACCGAGGCGACGGTGGACGCGGACGGCAACAGCACGGTGAACCTGAACCTGACCCTGACTCCCAGCGTGACGGTGCGCGGGCGCGTGGGGTCAGACGGAACAAGCGGCCTCGGCGTGTTCTTCGAACGCGATTACTGAGGCCGGAGCGCATCGTCGAGGAAGGTCAGGAGCGCGCGACGCATGGCGGGTGTCTCCCGGTGCCCGCCTGCCTCGCGGTGCAGGTGCAGCCGGTCGGGCCGCGCGGCATAGGCGGTCCGAAGCGCGCGCAGGGCAGGGACCGTGGCCGCTGGCGGGGTCAGAGGGTCGGCGTCACCCAGTGCCACGAACTGCGGCCGGGGCGCGATCAGCCCGGCAATCGCGCCATTGGAGGCGACGTCGGGCAGGCCCGGAACCAGCATGTACAGTCCGTGCCGGTCATGCGCGCCGCTGGCGATGAGCGGCGCCAGATCCGCGAAACAGCACAGGTGCGCGACGGCGGCGGCGCGCGGCTCAACCGCGCCCAGCCAATAGGCGAGCGTCGCCCCCATCGACAGCCCGAAAAGCCCGACACGCGCCCCGTTCACCTGCGGGTGCCCCGCAAGCCAGTCAAAGGCGCTCGAAAGCTCCCCGATCATCTGCCCGGCAAGGCTCCGCCCCCGCCAGAGCGCCGCCTTGGCCCGCGCGCTCTCCGGCTCGTCGGCGCGCAGGCCGAAACCCGGCAGGTCGATGCAGAGCACAGCGAAACCCCGCGCGCACAACTTGGTTCCCAGCGGCGCCACCAGCGCCGGTCGCCCCTCGGTCAGCTCTGCCGCGCCAATATCGGGTCGGTTGCCGTGGGCGTGGATATACAGCACTCCGGGGTGCGGTCCGCGCCCCTCCGGCAACATCAGGCGCCCGCGTACCGGCTCGCCGCTTGCGGTGCCAAAGCTCATCTCGTGCAGGCCGGTCCCTTCCGGCACGGCCCCCCGGAGCGTCAGCGGGTGCCGGTCGCGCTCGAACAACGCCACCAGACGCCGGGGAAGGTCGCGCGTCATGGCGCGTTGCGCCTCGCTGCGAACCGACCTCGCGCGGGCCGGGGGAATTGGCCCCCGAACTCTTCACAAAAGGCAGGCTCAAGGGAAACGCTCTCGCGCCCGGCGTCCTCTTGGCACAAATACGCCCGGGGGGTCGGAGGCAGCGCCCTCAAGGCGTCCGCCCTCATTCCGCGTCCGGCTGCCGGGGCGGGGCGGCGCTGGCAAAGGCCTCTACCCCCTGCAGTGCGGCAAGGATGCGCGCGATGGTCGGCCAGCGGTCCGGCGCGATGTCGAAACGGCGGTTGTTCCAGCCCTGTGCATAGAGGCAACAATCAGCAAGGCCCGGTGCCTCTCCCGTGCAGAAGGTCCCGGTCTCCGGTGCCTGCGCCAGAGTGAGCTCCAGCGCGTCAAAGGTCTCCGTGATCCAATGGGCGACCCAAGCCTTCTGCGCCGCCTCATCGGCGCCGAACTGCGCGTTCAGCCGTTGCAGGACACGCAGATTGTTCAGGGGGTGGATCTCGCAGGCGATCATGTATCCCAGGGCACGGGCCTTTGCCCGCGCCACCGGGCCTTCGGGCAGAAGCGGCGGCTCGGGCTGGACCTCGTCGAGGTACTCGATGATCGCGAGCGACTGCGGCAGCATGGTGCCATCCTCAAGTTCCAGCACCGGAACCAGCCCCGCCGGGTTCTTCGCGAGGAACCCGGGGTCGCGATGCGCCTTCTCCTTCAGCGCATAGGCGGCGTACTCCGCCGTGATCCCCTTGAGGTTCAGCGCGCAGCGCAGCCGGGTGGAGGTCGACGAGCGGAAGTAGTTGTGCAGGATCACGCTGCCCCTCCCGCACGCGGGCCGATGGTGGTGGTCAGGTCCGGAAGGCCCGCGATGGAGATCACCATCACATCGCCGGGCGTGACGGCGCCGACGCCCGCCGGGGTGCCTGTCATGATCAGGTCGCCGGGCCGCAATGCCATTGAGCGCGACAGGATCGAAATGACCTCCGGGATGGACCAGATCAGGTCCTTGAGGTCGCCGTCCTGCCGCAGCGCGCCGTTCACCGTCAGCCGGATCGGCCCCGCGCAAAGGTGTCCGACCGCCCCGACCGGGTGCACAGGTCCCACCACGGCGGAGTGGTCGAACGCCTTGCCCCAATCCCAGGGCCGCCCCAT
The DNA here is from genome assembly GCF_017813235.1 of Sagittula salina. Classification (GTDB taxonomy): domain Bacteria; phylum Pseudomonadota; class Alphaproteobacteria; order Rhodobacterales; family Rhodobacteraceae; genus Sagittula; species Sagittula salina. Next base: position 338,250 of record NZ_JAGISH010000001.1, on the reverse strand, counting down.
GTCCTTTGCCACCTGCTGGAGGTCGCGGCGGGTGAGGTCGTTGCCCGTGGCATAGCCCCAGACGTGGTACAGCGCGTCTGCCTCCGCGATATCCACCCCGCCTCGTCCGATGGCGACCACCAGTTCGGCTTCGTAATGCAGGTTCTCCGTCTGGGGCGGGTAGGGGACCGTGGCGCCATTCTCCATGATCGCGTCGGCGGGCTTGGTAAAGAAGAAGGGCGGTTCGCGATCCGGGTCCTTGCCCATCTCGCGCGCGTGGGCGGCGTAGTTGCGCCCGACGCAAAAGATGCGGCGCACGGGAAAGCGCGCCTCGCTGTTGACAACGGGGAGCGAAGGCTGCGCGGGCGGATCGATTACGTATGACATGGTGGGGTCCCTGTATCTGCGCGGCGCAAGGGGCCGCGTTCTGGTTGACGCTTCGCCCTCCTGCGGGGCGACTCGCCCCGCACCTTAGGACGAGGACCCGAGGCTGTCGCGTGCTTCTACGCCCCCCAAATGACAAAGGGCGGGGCGGTCCCCGCCCTTGCCATCACTTTGCCCCGCAGGGCTCAGATCGCAGCGAGTTCGCCGGCGAGGTCCTTCATCTCCGTCCCGCCAGCCATCAGGCGCCGGATCTCGTCGTGGCTGAGTTCCCCCGCCTTGCCTGCGCCGATGACTTCCCCCAGCGCGAGGAAGGTGAAGCGGTCGCCCACCAACTGGCTGTGGATCTCGTTGTGGGTGATGAAGATGATGGCAATGTCGCCGCGCTTCTTCACCCGCTGAATGGTCTTCAGCACTTCCATCTGCTGCTTCTGTCCCAGCGCGGAGGTCGGTTCGTCGAGGATCAGAACCTTTGCGCCAAAGTAGATGGCGCGGGCGATGGCCAGCGTCTGGCGCTGGCCGCCGGACATGGTGCCGACCGCCTGCGTCGGGTCGCTGAAGTTGATGCCGATCTTTGCCATTTCGTCATGCGCGATCCGGTCCATTTCCGCCATCCGCAGGATCCCGAGCGGCCCTTTCAGCTCCCGTCCCATGAAGAAGTTGCGCGTGACGCTCATCAGCTGGTTCAGCGCGAGATCCTGATAGACGGTGCCGATCCCCGCCGCCGTGGCATCGCGGGGGCTGCGGAAATTCACCGGCTTGCCTTCGATGTACAGCTGGCCGGAGGTGGGGCGATGCACGCCGGCCAGCGTCTTGATCAGAGTCGATTTGCCCGCCCCGTTGTCGCCAAGAAGCGCGTGAACCTCGCCGGGGTAGACCGCGAGATTGACGCCGTTCAGCGCGGTGAAGGGGCCGAACTTCTTCACGAGGTTCTCGACCTTGAGATACGGAACAGCCACCTCAGATTCCTCCCGTGATGCGTTTGCGGATGCGTTCGTTGGCAAAGACCGCCGCCAGAAGGATGGTGCCGACGAAAACCCGGAACCACGACCCGTCGATCCACGGGATGAAGAACACCGCGTTGGCCACCAGCCCGACGGTGATGGCACCGAAGGCCACGCCGAGGATGGACCCGAAACCACCCGTCATCAGCGTACCGCCCACCACCGCGATGGCGATGGCGAAAAGCTCCAGCAGGTTGCCCTTGGCCGCGTCGGCTGTGTTGGTGTCGAACACCTGGCAGGCGGCGAACATGCAGGCGCAGAAGGCGGTGAACATGAAAAGCCCGATCTTGACCTTGTTCACCGGAACGCCGTTTGCGCGCGCGGCGTCCTTGTCATCGCCGGTGGCGTAGATCCAGTTGCCTATCTGGGTGCGCGACAGCACGAACCACGCCGCGCCCGCGATCACCAGCCACCACAGGAAGCGCGCGTCAAAGCCACTTACCCATTGTTCGCCCTTGCGGTTCAGGTTGCCCCCCAACGTGAACCAGATGTCATAGATCCAGCCAAAGACCTCGCCGCCCAGCATTTCGGCGAACCAGCTTTCCTGCTTGAAGTCCGGCAGGCCGGAGATCTGCGTCGACTGGTTGATGATGCGGAACGATGCCTCTGTCGCGCCGCGCAGGAAGAACAGGAAGGCGAGCGACACGATGAAGGACGACAGCCCCGACCGCACCACGATGGTGCCGATCAGCCAGCCGAGGCACAGCGCAGCCGTCATGGCGATCATGAAGGCGGCGACGGGCAGGCCCGGCGGGATGCCCAGCGGCGTGAAGCCGTATTTCAGCACCATCGCCATGATCATGCCGGTAAAGCCGATCATGGAGCCGATGGAGAGGTCGAATTCCCCCGCGATCATCAGCGCCGCCGCCCCGGTGGCGATAATGCCGTACTGCGCGATGATGGCGATGTTGTTTTTCAGACCCAGCGGGTTGAAGGCCTTGAAATCCGAGGCGAAGGCCAGCGCGACCACAATGACCACCATCACCGAGAAGGCGCCGATCTCGGGCCTGCGCAGAAGCCTCTGCAGAGTGCTTTCCTGCCTCAGCCTGTCCGCTTCGCTGCGATCAGACATGGGTTTCCCCCCTTTGTGTCCTGACGTGCGCCCCATGAAGGGCGGGTAATGCCTGTTAAAAAGGGGGACAGGCGTATCCGTCTGTCCCCCCGGCCTTGCCAGCCTGCGGTCCGCGCCTTTCGGGGACGAACCGGGGCGGTTGTCAGCGGTTCACGCCGGCCTGCTCGGCCACTGCAGAGGCATTCGAGCTATCCACGAAGCCCGGACCCGACGGCACGTTGACACCCGGCAGCATCCCTGCGTTGGTGTTGTAAAGATGCAGGAAGATGACCGGCAGATAACCCTGCAGGCGCTGCTGCTGGTCGATGGTGTACTGCACGGCACCGTCGTTGATCAGGTTGATCACGCCCGGACTCATGTCAAAGCAGGAGAGGTGCACGTCGGCACCGACCTCGGCCACCGCGGCGGCGGCAGCTTCGCAGACGTGCGGGCCGGTGGCCAGCAGACCGTCGATGCTTTCGTCCGCCTGCAGGGCCGCAGCGGTCCGTGTCTTGATCTGGGCCACGTCGTTCGAGACGTCGATCATGTTCAGCTCGGCACCCAGGCCGTCGAAGTAGCCCTGGCAGCGGTCGGCCAGCGCGGTGTTATAGGCCTCCTGGTTAAGGCAGAGCCCGTGGGTCACGCCCTCGGCTTTGGCACGCTCGCCGGCAGAGGTGCCCGCCAGCTTCTCCGGCTGACCGATGTGCATCAACGCGCCCACGTCCTTGGAGGCTTCGAGACCGGAGTTGATGGTGATGACGGGAATTCCCGCATCTACCGCGCCGCGAATGGCGCCGCCCAGCGCATCGGCGTCGGGCAGGGAGACGATGATGCCATCGGGCTGCGTGGCGGCGGCGGCCTCGATCAGCTTCGCCATACCGGACATGTCACCGGACGCATCATAGTTGTATTCCAGCTCCGCACCCACGGCGCTGGCGGCATCCTTGCCGCCCTTTTCCACGACGGGCCAAAAGGGGTCGGTGCCCTGAGTGTGGGTAATCATAACATAACGCTCTGCAAAAGCAGGCATTGCAAGCGCCGCGATCGCGGTCGCCGCCAAAAGCGCCTTTTTCATATTATCTCCTCCAAGTTGGACCGGCCCGTTGGTTCGGACCGGTTCCGTCCGCCCCTCCCCGGGCGGTCTGCGAAACGTTAGCCTCGCTGCGACACTCTGTCACCAGCGAATATGCTAACGCTAACGTGGCGCCTGCCACCCGTCGAGCCGCGCGAAAACCGCGCATGCAAGAATCTTTCATACCTGAGGGTATTTCCGTCCGCCATGATGGCGTCCCTCATAGATTGACCGGGCAAGGGTCGCGCGCGGGAAAGCCTTTCAAACCGGGGGCTTCTGGTATACCAGATCGACAAAGACCCGTACTGCGGGCAATCAACTTCGGGAGGATCCATGGCGGACCTGAAACTGGCGGCCGGCATGTCGCGGCTGGGAACGGAATCGGCCTTTGTCGTTCTGGCGCGGGCCGGGGCGCTCGCGGCAGAGGGGCGGGACATCATCAACCTCGGCATCGGGCAACCGGACTTCCGCACGCCCGATCACATCGTCGAGGCCGCCGTGAAGGCGCTGCACGACGGGGCCCATGGCTACACCCCCGCCAACGGCCTGCCGCAGCTGCGCGCGGCGGTGGCCGCCGACCTGCACCGCCGCCACGGCACGGAGGTGAACCCGGATCGTGTCGTCGTCGTCCCGGGCGGCAAGCCCACCATGTTCTTTGCCGCGCTGATGTTCGGCGAGCCGGGGGCGGAGATCATCTATCCCAACCCCGGTTTCCCGATCTACGAGAGCGTCATCAACTACACCAGTGCCACGCCCGTACCGATGGCCCTGAAGGAGGAGAACGGCTTTGCCTTCTCCGCCGAGGAGGTGCTGGCGCAGATCACGCCCGCAACGCGGCTCATCATCATCAATTCGCCCGCCAACCCCACCGGCGGCGTGACGCCCAAGGCGGAGATCGACAAACTGGTGGCCGGTCTGGCCGCGCACCCGCAGGTCGCGATCCTGTCGGACGAGATCTACTCGACCATGCTCTACGGCGGGCGCGAACATGTCTCGCTTCTGCAATACCCCGAAATCCGCGACCGGCTGATCGTGCTCGACGGCTGGTCGAAACGCTACGCCATGACCGGCTGGCGGCTGGGCTATGCCGTCTGGCCAGAAGCTCTGGTGCCGCATGTCACGCGGCTCTGCGTGAACGATCATTCCTGCGTGAACGCCGCGACCCAGTTCGCGGGCATCGCCGCGCTGGAGGGGCCGCAGGATGCGGTCGACGCGATGAACGCGGCCTTCGACGAGCGCCGAAAGGTCATCGTCGAGGGGCTGAACGCGCTGCCCGGCGTGCGCTGCGCCGATGCGGCGGGCGCCTTCTACGCATTCCCGAACATCGAAGCCACGGGCTTGACTGCGATGGAAGCACAGACAGCTTTCCTCGAGGAAGCGGGCGTGGCGACGGTCGCGGGCACATCCTTCGGCCGCTACGGCGAAGGCTACCTGCGGTTCTCCTACGCCAACTCAACTGACAACATCCGCGAGGCGCTGCGGCGCATTCGCGGGCTTTTGGAGGCACGACAATGACCAATCTGCTGATCGTCGGCAACGCATTCACCGAAGAGGAGCGCGCCCGCCTGTCCGGTGCCCACGCGGCGGCCCTCGTTGCTTCTCCATCCGACATTGCCGGGATGGACATGACGCTGCGCACCGAAGTCCGCGCGGTGGCCTTCAAGGGCCACGCACCCTTCGGCGCGGAGGCCATGCAGGCGCTGCCGAATCTTGGGCTGATCGCCAACTTCGGTGTGGGATACGACGCCATCGACGTGACCGCCGCCACGGCACGGTCGGTCGCGGTGACCAATACGCCGGACGTGCTGAACGATGACGTGGCGGACCTCGCCGTGGGCATGATGCTGGCACAGGCGCGGGACATGGTGCGCGGGCATCTGGTGGTGGCGTCGGGCAAATGGCCAGAGGGCAACCTGCCGCTGAACCGCAAGATGTCGGGCGGCAAGGTCGGTATCGTGGGCCTCGGCCGCATCGGTCGTGAAATCGCGAACCGCCTCGCGGCCTTCAAGATGGACATCCACTACACCTCGCGCTCCGAAAAGGAGACGCCCGGCTGGACCTACCACGCCGATCTCAAGGCGATGGCGCAGGCGGTCGACTGGCTGGTGGTGGCCCTCGTCGGCGGTCCGGAAACAGAAGGTCACGTCTCCCGCGAGGTGCTCGAAGCGCTGGGACCGCAGGGCGTACTGGTTAACATCTCGCGCGGCACGACAGTGGACGAAGCGGCGATGCTCGACCTGCTGGAAAGCGGCAAACTCGGCGGCGCGGCGCTCGATGTCTTCCTGAACGAACCCGACGTGGACCCGCGCTTCCGCCGGCTGAACACGGTGCACCTGCAGCCGCACCAGGGGTCGGGGACCGTGGAAACCCGCCGTGCCATGGCGGAGCTTCAGCTGGCGAATATCGACGCCTTCCTCGCAGGCAAGGATCTGGTGACGCCGGTCAACTGACCCGGGAAAACGAACAGGTCGCCGCCCCCATGCGGCGACCCATGCGGCGGCGGCCAAATCCTCTTCGGGCCAGCCACGGGGCACCTTGGCACGCGGACGCCCGAAACAGCCGCCCCCGCAAAATATCAAAACCTTAGGCGGAGTACTTGGCCTCTGCTTCTTTGGTTTCTCAAATACCTCGGGGGAGCGCCGCAGGCGCGGGGGCAGCGCCCCCCGCGTCCCCCTCAGATAGAACCCGCCTCCACCATATAGGCATTGGCCGTGCACATCGCGGCGTCGTCGGAGGCGAGGAACAGCACCATCCGCGCGAGGTAGACCGGGTCGATCAGGTCGGGCAGGCACTGGCCCTCGCGATGCTTTTCCAGTGCATCCGGCGTGGCCCACAGCGTTTTCTGGCGCTCCGTCATCACCCAGCCCGGCACCACGGTGTTGACCCGAATGCGGTGTTTCCCGAGGTCGCGCGCCATGGTACGGGTCAGCCCCTCCACGGCGGCCTTGGCGGTGACGTAGGCGGGCATGCCGCCCCCCGCTTCGTGCCACGAATTCGACCCCATGTTGACGATCGCGCCGCCACCGGCCTCGATCATCCCCGGTGCCACGGCCTGAATGGCAAAGAACATGTGCCGCAGGTTGGTGTTCTGCCGTTCATCCCAGTAATCGGGCGTCACCTCCTGCCAGCCGTGCCGATCGTCGCGGGCGGCGTTGTTGACCAGAACCTGCGCCGGGCCCAGCCGTTCCGCAAGCCGGGCAAAGGCTGCTTTTAACTGGTCGATGTCACGCAGGTCGCAGAATTCATAGGCGATATCGCCCTCGGTCTCGGCCACCAGCGCCTCGGCGGTGTCCCGGTCGAAATCCACGAACCCCACATGCGCGCCCTGCGCGGCAAAGGCCCGGGTGATCTCGGCGCCGATGCCGGAGGCCCCGCCGGTGATGAAGACGGTCTTGCCCCGCAGGCTGGGGTGGATGGCGAAGTCTGTCATGCGGTGTCCTTTCAGGGTGGGGAAGACTTTTCGGCGAAAAGTCTTCCCGAGGGCGGAGAGGTCAGTGAGAGGTCAGGCCCCGGCGGGGGCGGCTATGTCCTCTTCGAGGAAGTAACGGATGTTGTCCTCGAAGCTGTCATCGGCTTTCAACCCCAGACGCAGCGCTTTTTCGGGGCGGATGTCCAGCCGCCAGCCGGCGAGGATATCCGCGATTTCAGGCTGTTCCTGCCAGCGGATCAGCTTCGCCGGTTCGGGACCCGCGACGGCGGTCATGGCGTCGATCATCTGGCGGATGGTCCAGACCCGGCCCGGCATGGTCATCGTCGGGTTCTTGCCCAGGTCCTCGGCCGCGATTTCAGCACCCTTCACGAGGTTCAGCGCGCATTGCCTCGGGCTGAGGTAGAAATGCGGGAAATCCGGGTCCACAGGGCAGATCGCCTCCTGTCCCTGCAGCGGTTCGCGGAAGATCGAGGACATGAAGGACGATGCCGCCCGGTTCGCCACTCCTGGCCGCACAGAGATCGTGGGCAGCCGGAAACCGCGCCCGTCGATGAAGCCCTTTCGCGCGTAGTCGTTCACCAGCAGCTCGCCGATGGCCTTCTGCGCTCCATAGCTGATCTGCGGGTTCAGCGCGGAATGATCCGTGTAGGGCTGCGGGACCTCGCCGCCGAAGACGGCGATGGAGGAGGTAAAGACCAGCACCGGCTTCGTGCCCAGCGCGCGGCAGCGTTCCAGCACGTTCAGCGTGCCGAACATGTTGACCTTGTAGCCGAAGTCGAAGTCCTGCTCCGCATGGGCGGAGACCACCGCCGCCAGCAGGTAGATGACGTCCGTTTCTTCGGTGATGACCTGCGCGACCGACGCCGTGTCGGTGATGTTGCAGGTGGCGGCCTCGACGGGGAAGGGGGCCTCGATCGTGGGCGCCGCGTTCAGATCAGCCAGCGTGAGCTTCGTTATTGGCTTGCCGCGCAGGGTGCCCTGGGCGGCAAGCGCGCGGGCGAGTTTCTGGCCGACGACGCCTGCGCCGCCGATGATGAGGATGTTCATGTCCGGTCTCCCTTGAAAAGCTGCGGCGCCAGTGCGCCGGGGTGCTGGATGACGCGCGAGGCCAGGCTGGCAGCCTCGCGGGTCGCTTCCTTGAGCGAGGCGCCCAGGGCGTGCGCGGCGAGGAAGCCTGCCGCAAAGCTGTCGCCCGCCGCGGTGCTGTCGGTGACCGTTTCGACCTTCGGCGGTGTGACCGTGACATGGCCCTCCTGCACGCTCCAGGCGGTGACCGCCGCGCCGCCGTTCTTCACCACCACGCAGGTGGCGCCGCCATCGGCATAGCGGGTGACGGTGTCCTGCGGCGTGGCGTCGGGGAAGATGCTTTCCTCCTCGTCGAAGCTGGGCAGCACCGTATCCGCCACCGAGGCACCGAGCGTCAGCCCATCGCGCATGGCGTCCGCGCTTTCCCACAGGCGCGGGCGCAGGTTGGTGTCGAAACTCACCCGAGCGCCGGCCTCGCGCGCCTCCGCCAGCGCGGCGCAAAAGGTGCGGCGCGCCTCCGGGGCGAGAATGGCAAGCGTGATGCCGGAGAAATGGATGTGGCTGCGCCCTTCCAGCATCCGTGCAAGGCGGGCGGGGTCGTCGCCCAGTGTCTTTGCCGCCGACTGCCCGCGCCAGTAGGAAAAGCTGCGCTCGCCATCCTTGAGCGAGATCATGTAGAGACCCACGGTCCGCTCCGGATGGCGCGCGAGCGCGTCGGTCCCGATGTCTTCATCCGCGATGAAGGCGGCCATGGCGTCGGAAATCGCGTCCTCTCCGATCACCGTACCGTAGCTCACGCCCCAGTCGGCGGGCAGCAGGCGGCGGGCGTACCAGGCGGTGTTGAACGTGTCGCCGGCAAAGCCCTGCCGCATCAACCCGCCCGGCGCCGGGGCGAGTTCCACCATGATCTCGCCAAGAGCGAGAAAACGGCTCACAGCAGGTTCCTTTCGGCGAGGTTCTTCATCAGGGCGGCCACGCCGAAGGTCCACGGCGGGCATTCCGTGGACAGGCGCACGGTGTTGGTCAGCGTGCCGAGCTTTGGCTCTGCGATGGAGACCACGTCGCCCAGTTTGTGCGTAAAGCCCTGTCCCGGCGCGTCGCGGTCCTCTGTCGGCGCGAACAGTGTGCCGAGGTAGAGGAAGAAGCCATCGGGGTACTGGTGATGTGTGCCCAGCGTCTGGGCCACGATGTCGGCGGGCCTGCGCGAGATCTTGGCCATCGACGAACGACCGTTCAGGGTGAACCCGTCCTCGCCGGTGACCGTCAGCGTCAGTTCCGCCTGCTCCATGTCCGCCATGCTGTAGCTGTCGTCGAAAAGCCTCAGGAAGGGGCCGAGACTGGCGGAGGCGTTGTTGTCCTTGGCCTTGCCCAGCAGCAGGGCGGAACGTCCCTCCACGTCGCGCAGGTTGACGTCGTTGCCGAGCGTGGCGCCGACGATCCGCCCTTCCGAGGTGACGGCGAGCACGATCTCCGGCTCCGGGTTGTTCCAGTTCGAAATCGGGTGCAGACCGACGTCGGCGCCATGGCCGACGGCGGCCAGAACGGGGCACTTGGTAAAGACCTCCGCGTCCGGGCCGATGCCGACCTCGAGGTATTGCGACCAGAGCCCTTCGGCCTGCAGCACGCGCTTCACCTCCATGGCCTTGTCCGAGCCGGGCACGATCCCGGCGAGGCTGTCGCCGATGACGGAGGTGACTTTGCGGCGGATCGCGTCGGCGCGGTCGGCGTCACCCGCGGCCTGTTCCTCGATCACGCGTTCGACCATGGACTGGGCGAAGGTCACGCCCGATGCCTTTACCACCTGCAGGTCGCAGGGGGCGAGCAGGTGCACGCCGTCGGCCGACAGATCGGAGAGCGCGCAGAGGTCCGTGCCTTTCGCGGTGCGCACGAAAGCCAGCAGATCGTCGCGCTCCAGCAGGTCGCGCATGGTGGGCGCTTCGGGCGATGTGATGTCGGTCAGCCGGTCACCGTCGAGGCGGGCAATGACGGGGCCAAGGCCGGGACGCCATGCGCGGGCGAGGAAGGTGCCGGTGTGATCGGGGTTCGTCAGGGTCATGCAAGCTCTTTCCGTGGTACGAATGCGTCTTTTCGGCGAAAGCCGGAACCGGGTGCCTGGGCTTGCAGGCACCCGCGAAGGGGTCAGGCCGGCGGCAGCAGCTTTCCGGGGTTGAGAATGTTGGTCGGGTCCAGCGCGGTCTTGATGGCGCGCATGGTGGCTACGGCGGTGCCGTGTTCGTCGGCCATGAAGTGCTGCTTGCCGATGCCGATACCATGCTCGCCGGACACCGTACCGCCCAGCGACAGCGCCTTTTCACCCAGCGCGTGGGCGAAGGATTCGGCGCGCGCCATGACGGCCTTGTCCTCCGGGTCGACCGACAGTCCGACGTGGAAGTTACCGTCGCCGACGTGGCCGACAATTGTCGCCGTCAGCCCCATTTCGACGGTCTTCTCCTGCGCCCACGTCACCGCCTCCGCCAGCCGCGAAATCGGCACGCAGGTGTCGGTTGGCCAGACGTGGCCGCCACCCGCACCGGCGCCCAGCGCCGCCGACGCGTAATGCGCATTGTGCCGCATCGCCCAGAGCGCGTTGCGTTCCTCGGCCTGCGTCGCGGTTTGCCAGCCGCTGACGCCGAATTCCTCTGCGATCTCGCCAAAGCTGGCCATCTGTTCCGCCACCGCCGCCGAAGAGCCGTGGAACTCGAGGAAAAGATGCGGCACCTCGGGCAGGGCGCTTTTGGAATACAGGTTGAAGCCGCGCACCATGAACTGGTCCAGCAATTCGATCCGCGCCATGGGAATGCCGGACTGGATTGTCAGGATCACGCAGTTCACCGCCTCCTCCACCGATCCGAACCGGCAGGTGGCGGCGGCCACCGCCTCCGGCTGGCCGTGCAGGCGGACAGTCATCTCCGTGATGATGCCCAGCGTCCCCTCGGAGCCGATCATCAGGTGCGTCAGGTCGTAGCCCGTGGCGGACTTGCGCGCATGGCTGCCGGTGCGGATCACCGTGCCGTCGGCCAGCACCACCTCCAGCCCGAGGATGTTTTCCCGGATGGTGCCGTAGCGCACGGCGGTGGTGCCGGAGGCCCGCGTCGCCGCCATGCCGCCAAGGCTCGCGTCCGCCCCCGGATCGACCGAGAAGAACAGCCCCGTGGCGCGCAACTCCTCGTTCAGACGCTTGCGGGTGATCCCCGGCTGCACCACGCAAAGCAGGTCCTCCGGCGTCACCGACAGCAGGCGGTTCATCCGTGCCATATCAAGGCAGAGCCCCCCGTTCAGCGCCAGATGCTGCCCTTCGAGCGAACTCGCCGCGCCGTAGGCGGTGACGGGCAGGCTCTTGGCGTGGCAGATCTTCAGGATGGCAGAGACTTCCTCGGTCGTCTCCGGGTAGGCGACGGCGCTTGGCAGGGTCTCCGGGTACCATGTTTCGTTCTGCCCGTGCAGGCGGCGGTCGGCCTCGGTGGTGACAAGGCGTGGGCCGAGCAGGTCGGCGAGTTGGGCGAGTGCGTCAGGCATTCCTGATCCCGGAAATGAGGGCGAGGGCGACCACCATGAGCATGGATGCGGCCATCGCGAGGTTGATGCGGTGCTGTGCGCGCTCCGACAGGTTCAGCCGGTGCAGCGAGGCCCCTGCCCAGAGCCAGCCAAGGTGGATCGGAATCCAGATCGCGTTGACGATGACCAGCTTGGCCAATGTCTCGAACAGCAGGTTGTCGGGGGCAAAAGGGAAGCCCGCGTAAAGCGTCGTGTTGACGGCGTAGGCCTTCGGATTGATCGCCTGCAACGCGATCCCGGCCAGGATCGCGGGCGGGGCCTTGGCCTCGATGAACGCGATCCTTGCCCCGGCAAAGGCGATGCGCGCGGCAAGGTAGATGAGATACGCGATGGAGGCGGCCATCAGCACCCAGCGCACCACCGGCACCGACAGCACCACGGCGGCGACGCCGCTGACCACCGCCAGCGTCACGAGGTTGGTGCCGATGAACAGACCCGTGACGTACCGAAGCCCGGCGCGGAATCCGTAGGCCGCGCCGACCCCGGCGGTGGACAACACCCCCGGTCCCGGCGTCACGATCAAAAAGAACACCGCGGCCGCGAATGTCAGCATGCCGCTCTCCCGCTGCGGGCAGGCGTGCCCTCGGGGCTGGCCTGGTCTCTGGCCCGCTGTCTGCCGTGCGCTCCGCACCGCGCGCCGGCGGGCTCTGTGGCCGGTTCCCTGGCCGTCATCTGGTGAAGTCCTCCCTCGCATACTCCGGGCGCTTGCATCGCGCCTCAGATGGTATACCATTTTGAACAAAGCGGTTGCGACACCGGATGTCAACCGGATGAAAACACGAAGACGCGGGCGAATTTCGTGCCGCGAGGGGGGATCATGGGACTATTCGATCTGACAGGGCGGCGGGCGCTGGTAACGGGCTCGTCGTTGGGGATCGGCCTTGCGCTTGCGCGCGGGCTGGCGGAGGCGGGCGCCGCGCTGGTGCTGAACGCACGCAACGCGGACCGGCTGGAGGAGGCGGCTGACACGCTGCGCGCCGAAGGGGCAGAGGTCGCGACGCTGGCCTTCGACGTGACCGACGCAAATGCCGTGCGCACGGCGGTGGACGGCTTCGAGGCGGAGTACGGCGCCATCGACATCCTGATCAACAACGCAGGAATGCAGCACCGCACCGCGCTTGAAGACTTCCCGCCCGAGATCTTTGACCGGCTGATGGTGACGAACGTGAATTCGGCCTTCTACGTCGGGCAGGCCTGCGCGCGGCACATGATCGGCCGAGGCCGGGGCCGGATGGTCAATATCGCTTCCGTCCAGACGTTGCAGGCGCGTCCCGGAATCGCGCCCTATACCGCTTCAAAGGGGGCCATCGCGAACCTGACCAAGGGCATGGCCACCGACTGGGCGCCCAAGGGCCTGAACGTCAATGCCATCGCGCCCGGCTACTTCGACACGCCCCTGAACAAGGCGCTGGTTGACAACCCCGAATTCTGCGCCTGGCTTGCGGATCGCACGCCGCAGGGACGCTGGGGCCGGGTGGAGGAACTGGTCGGCGCGGCTGTCTTCCTCTGCTCCGAGGCATCGAGTTTCGTCAACGGGCACGTGCTGTTCGTCGACGGCGGGATCACCGCGCGGCTGTGACCCGCGCAGACATCACTGACATGGGAGAGAAGAGAATGACGAAGGCAAAGGTCGGCTTCATAGGTCTGGGTTACATGGGCCACGGCATGGCAAAGAACCTGCTGCAAAAGGGCCACCCGCTGATGGTGCGCGGGCATCGCAACCGCGCCCCGGTCGAAAGCCTGGTGGGCATGGGCGCGACGGAGGCCGCCTCGCCGCGCGAGATGGCGGAGCAGTGCGACATCATCCACACCTGCCTGTCGAACAGCCCGCAGGTGGAATCGGTGTTCCGAGGCCCGGACGGCATCCTCGCCGGTGCGCGGGAGGGGCTGGTGGTGATCGAGACCTCGACCGCCGACCCGGTATCGACGCTGGCGCTGGCAGAAGAGCTGGCGGCGAAGGGCGGCCATATGGTCGACGCGCCGCTGGGCCGCACGCCGAAGGAGGCCGAGGCCGGCACGCTCGACTGTATGGTGGGCAGCGACGCGGCGATCTTTGAACAGGTCTTGCCGGTGATCCAGTGCTGGGCGGGCAACATCAACCGCGTGGGCGAAGTCGGCGCAGGCCACAAGATGAAGCTGCTGATGAACACCATCTCCATGGGCTACGCCGCACTTTATGCGGAGGTTACGGTGCTGGGCGCCAAATCCGGCATCGCGCCGGAGACGGTCAGGCAGGTGATCGGCTCCTCGCGACTGGGCAACGGCTTCTTCGACACCTTCATGCGCTGCGTGGTGGATGGCGAACGCGACATCCACAAGTTTTCCATCGCCAACGCTTCGAAGGACCTGCGCTACGCGTCGAACATGGCGGCGGCGGCGGATGTGATGACGCTCTGCCTCTCGGCAGCGCGGCAGTACTTCGTCCACGCCGAGGCCACGGGTCATGCGCAGGATTACGTGCCCTGGCTCGCCGACCATGTGGCGGCGCTGAACGGCACGAAACTCGGGGAATGATCCCATCTGTCCGCCGCCCCCCAACCGGGGCGGCGGACCTTCTTTCAGGCGTTGCAAGGGGGAGGAGAGACCATGCTGAGCGCGGAAGAAAAGGCATTCTACGACCGGGAGGGCTACCTGCTGGTGAGGGGCGCGCTGACGCCGGAGGAACTGGCGCAGGCGCGCCGCATCACAGAAGACTGGGTCGAAGCCTCGCGGCAGGTGCGTGAAAGCAACGAGCTTTATGACCTCGACAAGGGGCATTCGGCCACCATGCCCCGGCTGACGCGGATCAAGCTGCCGCACCGCAACGCCCCCTTCTTCCGGGACCTGCTGCGCAACTCGCGCATCACGCAGGTGCTGACCGACCTGCTCGGGCCGGACACGGTCATCAACACGTCAAAGCTGAACTGCAAGGCGCCCGGCGGCGGCGCGGCGGTGGAATGGCATCAGGACTGGGCCTTCTACCCGGCGACGAACGATTCCCTGCTGGCCTTCGGCGTGCTGCTTGAGGACATGGATGAGGAAAACGGCCCCCTCATGGTCATCCCCGGCAGCCATCGTGGTCCGGTGCTGTCGCATCACCACGATGGCGTCTTCTGCGGCGCCGTCTCGCCGGACGATCCCGACTTCGACCGCGACAGAGCGGTGACGCTGACCGGAAAGGCCGGTGACATGACGGTGCACCACGTGCGCATCCTGCACGGGTCGGCACCGAATACCTCCACCCGCGCGCGCCGCATTCTCTTCTACGAATGCGCCAGCGCCGACGCCTGGCCGCTCCTGGGCGGGTCGAGCTACATCCACGCGTTGGGGCAGCGTCGCTTCCACGATGACCTGCTGGAGCGCGTCATTACCGGCGCACCGTGCTACCAGCCCCGGCTGGATTCCGTCCCAGTCCGACTGCCGCTGCCACCGGCGCTGGACAACAGCTCCATCTTCCGCACTCAGGAAGCAGGGGGCATGAAGAGCGCCTTCGCCTCCTGACAGCGAAGCGCGGTGGAGCATGCAACGGGGAAGGGGTCCAGCTCTGCCGTTAGCTGCAGCGTCCAGGGATGAGACGACGCGTCAAGCCGGGCATTCGAAACACCATCCTGACGCCGCCCCGGTTCGAAAGGGAGGAGGAGGCCCAGCACTGCCGGTATTTGCAGACCTCCCATGCCATGCCGGTGCCGGTCGAGCGACATGCGATTCTCTGACCGTACGTCGCCACGGTTCGAAACCGAGCAGGGGGCGCTGCCCCCATCGCAGCGGAGCTGCGATTCCCCCGCGGTACTTGCCGAACCAAAGAAGCAGGGGGAGCGGCGAGCCGGGGCCCGCGCGGCGCGTGCAGGGCGTTGCGGGGGGCGGGTCTGGGCCGTGTAGGTCGGGTGAAACCGGTTTTTAAACGAATAACGCCGCCCCCGGAGGCGGGGGCGGCGCGTGAGGCTTCGGCTGTGGGGGAGGGTCAGCCGTTGCCTTGGGTGGTGTCGGCGGCGGGCGCGTCCGCTTGTGCCTTGAACAGAGCGGCGATGCGGTCGTTGATGGATGCATCGGTCTGCATGGCGCGGCCGATCTCGTTGTAGGTGTCGACGTCCATGCCCTCGGTCGCCTCGACGGCGGCCTTCATTTCGGCCATGGCTTCGGTCTGAAGCTCGGTGGCGGCCTCCTCATTCGGGGCCTGCTTCATCTTCAGCATGTAGTTGGCGCGGATTTCTCCGACGGCGTTCACGGCGGCGACGAAGCTTTGCAGTTCCTCGTCAGTGAATTCGGTTTCAGCAACGGCCTGAGCGTCGGCTTCGGCGCCTGCTTTGGGCTGTGCCCCGGCTGTCGCGCCGTTTTGCGCCTGCGTCTGGACGCCGGTCCCGGCCTGCGTCTTCGCTTCGGCCTTTGTATCCATCGGTGCGGCAGAGTCGGTTCCGGTTTCTGCCTGAAGCTGCGTCTGGCCGGTGGCGGTTGCGTCCGCCCCTTGGGCGAAGGCGGGAGCCATGGGCGCGGCAAACAGGGCTGCGATGGTGGCGGTACCGAGGATCTTCGTCCGGATGGTCATGTCAGTCTCCTTTGCGGGCGTCTGGCGCGGCTGTCGCGCTGCCCGTGGTCAGGAGATGGACGCGCGGAGGCGCCGTATCAAGCGGGGGTCCGGGGCCGGGCGGCGGGCTGCCTAAACCGGGTTTTCGCGTCGGCGGGAAGGCGCGAGGGCGCGGCCGGCGATCCTTGAATGCCGGGGAACGAAGCCCATGGGCCGGGGGTTCGGAGGGTAACACACGATCCAATGGAGAGGAGGATGATCATGCGGGTATTCCTGACGGCGGTTCTTATGCTGACGTGGGGGCCTGTGATGGCCACGGCGGACCAGAACCTGAACTGGGTTGAGGCAGACGGCACCGTGGCAGAGGCTGCGGACCGGCTGGAGGGTGTGCTGGAGGAGGCGGGTGTCGCCGTCTTTGCCCGCATCGACCATGCGGTTGGCGCCAAGGAGGCAGGTATGGCCCTGACTGACGCGGAACTTGTGATCTTTGGCAACCCGACCCTGGGCACACCGGTGATGCAGGAGAATTTTCGCGCCGGGCTGATGCTGCCGCTCCGCGTGCTGGTGGTTGAGGACGACGGGCAGACGTGGTTCGTGATGCAGGACGTGGGCCGCATGATGGAAGCGGTGAACGTTTCTCCCGAGCTGGACAGCCTTGTGCCGCTCAAGGACGCACTGGCGACCCTGACCGAGAAGGCGGCGGCTGCCCTGCCGGAGTGAGGCCCGGACAGGGCAAGTGCGTCGGAACGCTTGGTCGAGGGGGGGGCGACCAGACGCAGGGCGATAGGGGGGCAGCGGGCGCGGACCTCTGTTGCGGCCGCTGCTGTGTTTTCGGGAGCGGCTTCTGGGGCGTGTTCGATTTACGACGCCGGTATTGAAAGATCAGGCCTTCAGCGCGGCGAGCGCCTGCTTCAGGTCGAGTGCGCCGTCGTACAGGGCGCGGCCCGAGATCGCGCCGTTCAGCGTCGCGCCGCAGTCGCGCAATGCCTCCAGATCCTTGAGCGAGGAAACCCCGCCCGAGGCGATCACGGGAATCGTCACGGCGCGGGCAAGCGCTGCGGTGGCCTCCACGTTGGGGCCTTGCATGGCGCCGTCACGGTTGATGTCGGTGTAGATGATGGCGCAGACGCCGTCGTCCTCGAAGCTGCGGGCGAGGTCGGTGGCGTCGACGTCGGTCGTCTCGGCCCAGCCTTTGGTCGCCACCTTGCCGTCGCGGGCGTCGATACCCACGGCGACCTGTCCAGGGAAGGCGCGGGCGGCTTCGCGCACCAGCGCGGGGTTCTCCACCGCCACGGTCCCGAGGATGACGCGGGCGAGGCCCTTGGACAGCCATGCCTCGATCGTGGCCATGTCGCGGATGCCGCCGCCCAGCTGCGCGGGCGTCCGGGTCTGGGCGAGGATCGCCTCGACCGCGGCGGCGTTCACCGGCTCGCCGGCGAAGGCGCCATTGAGATCCACGAGGTGCAGCCATTCGCAACCCGCCGTCACGAACTCCATCGCCTGCGCGGCGGGGTCGTCGTTGAAGACGGTGGCCTTCTGCATGTCGCCGCGCAGCAGGCGCACGGCTTTGCCGTCCTTCAGGTCGATGGCGGGGTAGAGGATCATGGTCAGCGGCCTTTCCTTCATCTCGGCACCCTGCCGTCCGGGCCGCGTGACGTTGCGACACGAGGGGGCGCGCACCTCGGGTCATGCTTGATCGCAGGACGGCGCGGGCGTCAAGGTGAGAAGAGGTCAAAAGGGAGGACTGACGTGATGAAATTCAAGGCTTTCGGACTTGGGGCGCGGGCAATGGGGCTGGCAACCGGGCTGGTTATGGCCGCAGGGCTTGCCGCCGCCGATCCGCTGGAGGGGACCTGGCAGACGGCGCAGGACGACAACGGTCACTTCGGCCTGATCGAGGTGAAGCCCTGCGGACCTGCGCTCTGTGGCAAGCTGGTGCGGTCCTTCGACAGCAGCGGCAAGCAGATCAAGAGCGCCAATACCGGGCGGACCATCATTTCTGAGACGGTGCCGTCGGGCAATGGCCAGTACAAGGGCAAGGTCTATTCGCCGGATCGCGACAAGACCTACAATTCGAAGCTGGAGTTGAGCGGCGACAAGCTGAAGGTCTCGGGTTGCGTTCTGGGCATCTGCCGCAATGGTGGGACCTGGGTGCGTCGCTAAGGCGCCGGTCATGTTCGGCGCGCCCCTTCGGGGGGGCGCGTCCACGTCAAACGCTTGGGGTCTGGCGCTTACGGGCCAGCGCTCTTACGGGCCGGTACTCAGGGGCGCCACGTCAGGAAGTTGGCGATCATGCGCAGCCCGGCGGCGGCGCTTTTCTCCGGGTGGAACTGGAACCCGATGCGCGTGCCGGAGCCCACGATGGCGGTGACATCGCCGCCGTAGTCCACATGCGCCAGCCGCTGCGCGGGATCGTCCATCCGCATCTGGTAGGAATGCACGAAATAGGCGTGTTCGCCGCTTTCGATCCCGGCCAGCACCGGGTGAGCGTGGTCGATCACCAGGTCGTTCCAGCCCATGTGCGGCACCTTCATCGCGGGATCTGCGGGGCGGATCTGCTCCACCGAGCCGTCGATCCAGTTCAGGCCGGGGGTCGCTTCGTATTCGTGGCCCTCGCGGGCCATCAGCTGCATCCCGACGCAGATTCCGAGGAAGGGGCGGCCGCGGACCTCCACCGCCTCCACCATGGCGTCGAAGCAGCCGGAGGCGCGCAGCGCCGCCGCGCAGGCGGGGAAGGCGCCGTCGCCGGGCAGCACGATGTGATCGGCCACGGCCACGGTTTCGGGGTCGGAGGTCACGACGACGGAGCCCGCGCCGGTCTCGGCCGCCATCCGTTGGAAGGCTTTCTCGGCGGAGTGCAGGTTGCCGCTTTCGTAGTCGATGATGGCGGTGAGCATGGGTCTGATCCTTGCGGGCTGGTCAGGCGCGGGCGGGCCGCGTCAGAGCGCGCCCTTGGTCGAGGGGATGGCGTCGGACTTGCGCGGGTCGGGTTCGACGGCCTCGCGCAGGGCGCGGGCCACGGCCTTGAAAGTGGCCTCCGCGATGTGGTGGCTGTTGAAGCCATGCAGGCGGTCGATGTGCAGGGTGATGCCGCCGTGGGTGGCGAGCGCCTGAAAGAATTCGCGCACGAGTTCGGTATCGAAGGTACCGATCTTCGACGAGGGCAGGTCAACGTCCCAGACGAGGAAGGGCCGGGCCGAGAGATCGAGTGCGCAGCGCACAAGCGTGTCGTCCATCGGCAGCAGGCATGCACCGTACCGGCGGATGCCGCGTTTGTCGCCAAGCGCCTGCACGAGCGCCTGACCGATGGCGATACCCACGTCCTCGACCGTGTGGTGATCGTCGATGTGCAGATCGCCCTTTGCGCGCACGGTCATGTCGATCAGCGAATGCCGCGAAAGTTGGTCCAGCATGTGATCGAAGAAGCCCACGCCGGTCTGCATGTCGTACTGGCCGGTGCCGTCGAGGTTGATCTCGACGGTGATCTCGGTCTCGGCTGTCTTGCGGGTCACGGTTGCGCGGCGCATGGGCGGATCCTTCGTGTTTTGCGGCGCTTATAGGCGGCGCAAACGGGCACGGAAAGGGGGCGGCGGCGTTTTGCGGGGGTGCTGTCGCCTGCCGGTCGCAGGCGGTTCACCGGTCCGCAGGGCCGGCGGAGGCTGGCGTTCAGCCAAGGGACGACTGCCTTTGACCTGCCAGACGACGGCCTGCCGGAGGGCGGCGCCTGATATTTGTTGATCGGATAAGTGTGACAACTGGAGCGGGCGAGGCGATTCGAACGCCCGACCCTAACCTTGGCAAGGTTATGCTCTACCCCTGAGCTACGCCCGCAAACCAGTCTGTCGCGCCGGGTTACCCGGCTTTTCACCATTTGGAGCGGGCGAGGCGATTCGAACGCCCGACCCTAACCTTGGCAAGGTTATGCTCTACCCCTGAGCTACGCCCGCTTACCAGATGGTGTGGAGGGGCGTATAAGGCTGCCGCGCGGGGGCCGCAAGCGGAAAAATTCGCCCCGCGCGAAAATTTCCGCGATCAGCCTGCCTTACTTGGCGGCAGGCTCGATAAGGTCCCAGCGGTTGCCCCAGGGGTCGCGGAAAACGGCCACGGTTCCGTAGGGTTCGTGGCGCGGGTCCTCTTCGAAAACGATGCCTTGAGTCGTCATCCGCGCGTGGTCACGGGCAAAGTCGTCGGTGGTCAGGAACAGCCAGACGCGTCCGCCGCCCTGTTGGCCAATGTGGTCGCGTTGCGCACCCACCGCGCGTGCGATCAGAATCGGCGTCTGGCCGTCGCGCCCCACGCGGACCCAGCGTTTTTCCGGGCCCATGGTGGTGTCTTCGAGCAGGTCGAAGCCCAGCGTTTCGGTGAAGAAGGCGATGCCCGCGTCGTACTCCGGCACGAGGAAGGCGAAGGCGGAGAGGGTCATGCTCATGCTGTCAGCCCCATTGCACGTCCTTTTCGACCGGACCGCCCTGTGTCACCCAGTCGGAGAAGCCGTCGCGCAGGTGCGCGGCCTCGAACCCCATGTCCTGAAGGGTGGCCACCGTCAGTGCGGAGCGCCAGCCGGAGGCGCAGTGGAAAACGTAGCGTTTGCCTTCGGCGAACACCGGTTTGTGGTAGGGGCTGTCGGGGTCGACCCAGAACTCGATCATGCCGCGTGGCGCGTGCAGGGCGCCGGGGATGTAGCCCTGTTTCTGGCGTTCGCGGATGTCGCGAATGTCGACGAAGACGGTTCCGGGGGCGTCGAGCAAGGCGATACCCGCCGCCGTGTCGATTTCCTCTATGCGGGCGCGGGCCGCGGCGACCATCTGCGCGGCGGTTTTCTTCAGCGGCATGGCGTCTCCCTGTATGTCCCCGGGACTTTTCCGAGGGTCTGGCACGCAGGCTAGGGCAGGGCGCGCGGCTTGGCGAGGGGGATCAGCGCCAGGCCTCCGGCATGGGATCGGCGGACAGCATGTCGCGGATCTGGCCCGCCTGCGTCCGGGTCATGGCGCGCATCAGCACGCGGGTGGTGTAATGCCCCGACATGCGGCCGTCCTCGCCCAGCACCGACCAATCGACGATCTGCGCCCGTCCAAAACGCACGCGGTCGCCCATCTGATGCCCCGGCAGGTGGGCGGGCTGGTTGGCAAGATGGCCGGTGTACCCCTCGCCGTCGCGCGCGATGCGGTCGACCCAGAGGACCTCGGAGTCGACGTCGAAGTGTTGCACGGGCAGCGCGACCTTCAGGTTCAGGGCCGGGTGGAGCCCGCCCTCCTCGCCGGTCAGGCGCGACAGCACCACGTCGAGATGGCTGCGCGCATCCATGATCGCGGCGCGCAGGGCGGGATCGTCCTCGGCGGTTTCCAGCGCCGCCTCCTGCGCGAGCAGCGGCGTGGCAAGGCAGGCGAGCAAAGCGAGGGGGCGGAGCGGCGTGAACAAGCAGGGTGCCTCCCGGGGCGGCGGATCAAGCGGTCGGCTTCGGGTATAGCGCAAAAGGCTCGCGCCGGAACCGGCGCACGGGCGGGCAGGCGGGATCGGGCCGATCCCTGCCCGGTACGCCGGGTAGGGGGCAACAGCTGGTCGGCCAGCCTTGACAAAAAGAAGGCCCGCACCGGGCGGGCCTTCGGGGTATCTCGCGCTGAGGGAGACTTACTCCAATTCGATCAGCAGGTCCTTCGCGTCGATCTGGGCACCGGCTGCGACGTGCACCGCCTTGACCGTGCCGTCGCGTTCGGCGTGCATCCCGGTTTCCATCTTCATCGCCTCGATGGTCAGCATGAGATCGCCGGTCTTCACCTTGTCGCCGGCCTTCACCCCGATGGAGGACACCACCCCCGGCATCGGCGCGCCGATGTGATTGGGGTTGCCGACCTCGGCCTTGGGGCGCGCGGCGGAAGTGGCCTTTGCCTTGCGGTCGGGCACGCGAATGGTGCGTGGCTGGCCGTTGAGTTCGAAGAACACGCGCACCTCGCCGTCGTCCTGCGTCTCGCCCACTGCCTGAAGGCGGATTTCCAGCGTCTTGCCGGGGTCGATCTCGGCGGTGATCTCGTCGCCCTGTTCCATGCCGTAGAAGAAGGTCCGCGTTGGCAGGGCGCGCACGGGGCCGTACATCTCGTGGCGTGCCGCGTAGTCGGTGAAGACCTTCGGATACATAAGGTAGCCGCTCAGATCCTCGTCGTCGATCTCGGCCCCGCCCAGCTGCTCGGACAGCGTCTTGCGGGTCTGTTCAATATCGACGGGCGCGGCCTTCAGGCCGGGGCGTTCGGTAAAGGGCTTCTCGTCCTTGAGGATCTTCTTCTGGATATTCTTCGGCCAGCCGCCCGGCGGTTGGCCGAGGTTGCCCTTCATCATGTCGATGACCGAGTCGGGGAAGGAGAGGTCCGTTTTGGGGTCCTCCACCTGTGCGCGGGTCAGGCCCTGCGACACCATCATCAGCGCCATGTCCCCCACGACCTTCGACGACGGCGTGACCTTCACGATGTCGCCGAACATCTGGTTCACGTCGGCATAGGTCTGGGCGACCTCGTGCCAGCGTTCCTCGAGGCCGAGGCCCCGCGCCTGCGCCTTGAGGTTGGTGAACTGGCCGCCGGGCATCTCGTGCAGGTAAACCTCGGAGGCCGGGGCCTGCATACCGCTCTCAAATGCCGCGTACTGGCCGCGCACCGCCTCCCAGTAGTTGGAGATCGCTCGGATCGCCGCCATGTCGAGGCCGGTGTCGCGTTCGGTGAAGCGCAGCGCCTCGACGACCGATCCCAGTGTCGGCTGGGAGGTGTTGCCGGAGAGCGCATCCATCGCCGCATCGACGCAATCCACTCCCGCGCGCGAGGCCTCCATGATGGTGGCGATCGCCGCACCGGAGGTGTCATGCGTGTGGAAGTGGACGGGCAGGCCGACCTCTTCCTTCAGGGCCTTCACCAGCGCATAGGCGGCGTTGGCCTTCAGCAGGCCGGCCATGTCCTTCAGGCCGATGACATGGGCGCCCGCGTCGCGCAGTTCCTTTGCCATAGCGACATAGTACTTCAGGTCGTATTTGGATCGGTCCGGGTCCAGCATGTCGCCGGTGTAGCAGACGGTGCCTTCGAGGATCTTGCCGGTCTCCAGCACCGCGTCCATGGCGACGCGCATGTTTTCCACCCAGTTCAGGCTGTCGAAAACGCGGAAGACGTCGACGCCGGTCTCGGCCGCCTGCTTCACGAAGAACTGCACCACGTTGTCGGGGTAGTTGGTGTAGCCCACGCCGTTCGCGCCGCGCAGCAGCATCTGCGTCAGCAGGTTCGGCATCCGCGCGCGCAGGTCACGCAGGCGCTGCCACGGGCATTCCTGCAGGAAACGATAGGCCACGTCGAAGGTCGCGCCGCCCCAGCATTCCATGGAGAACAGCTGCGGCAGGTTGTGCGCGTAGGCGGGTGCCGCGTGGATCATGTCGATCGAACGCATCCGCGTCGCCAGCAACGACTGGTGCCCGTCGCGCATGGTGGTGTCGGTGATGAGCAGCTTCTTCTGCGCCAGCATCCAGTCCGCGACGGCCTTGGGGCCTTTTTCCTCCAGCAGGGTCCGGGTGCCGGGGGCGATCTCCTGCGTGCGCAGCATGGGCGCGCGCGCGGGTTTCAGGTCCGGATGCGGCATGGCGCGGCCTTGCACCTCCGGGTGGCCGTTCACGGTGATGTCGGCGATGTAGGTCAGCACCTTGGTGCCGCGGTCGCGGCGCTTCTTGAAGTCGAAGAGCTCCGGCGTCGTGTCGATGAACTTCGTGGTGTACTGGTTCGACAGGAAGGTCGGGTGCTTTAGCAGGTTGATGACGAACTCGATGTTCGTCGTCACGCCACGGATTCGGAACTCGCGCAGGGCGCGGTCCATGCGCCGGATGGCCTGCTCCGGCGTCGGTGCCTTGGCCGTGACCTTCACCAGCAGCGAATCGTAATAGCGCGTGATCACCCCGCCCGCGTAGGCCGTGCCACCGTCCAGACGGATGCCCATGCCGGTGGCGCTGCGGTAGGCGGTGATGCGCCCGTAGTCGGGGATGAAGTTGTTGGTCGGGTCCTCGGTGGTGATCCGGGTCTGCAAGGCATGGCCGGTCAGGCGGATGTCGTATTGCGAGGCCTTGCCTGTGGCCTCGGCCAGCGTCTTGCCCTCGGCGATCAGGATCTGCGCCTGCACGATGTCGATGCCGGTGACTTCCTCGGTGACGGTGTGTTCCACCTGCACGCGGGGGTTGACCTCGATGAAGTAAAAGGCGCCCGTGTCCATATCCATCAGGAATTCGACGGTTCCGGCACATTCGTAGTTCACATGCGCGCAGATCTTGCGGCCAAGCTCGCAGATTTCCTCGCGCTGCGCCTCGGACAGGTAGGGGGCCGGGGCGCGCTCCACCACCTTCTGGTTGCGGCGCTGAACCGAGCAGTCCCGCTCGAACAGGTGGTAGATGTTGCCGTGCTGGTCGCCGAGGATCTGCACCTCGACGTGGCGGGCGCGGATGATCATCTTTTCCAGATAACCTTCGTCGTTGCCAAAGGCGGCCTGTGCCTCGCGGCGCCCCTCCAGCACCTTTTCCTTCAGTTCCTTGGCGTCGTTGATCGGTCGCATGCCGCGCCCGCCACCGCCCCAGGAGGCTTTCAGCATCAGCGGAAAGCCGATTTCGGTGGCCTCCTTGATGATGGCGTCCCAGTCGTCGGCCAGCACGTCGGTTGCGGGGATGACCGGAACGCCAGCGGCAACGGCCACCTTGCGGGCGCTGGCCTTGTCACCGAGCGCGCGCATCGTCTCGGCCTTTGGGCCGATGAAGGCGATGCCGTTGGCCACGCAGGCGTCGACGAAATCGGGGTTCTCCGACAGCAGGCCATAGCCCGGGTGGATTGCGTCGGCGCCGCTTTCCTTCGCCACGCGGATGATCTCGTCAATCGACAGGTAGGCCTGCACCGGCCCCAGCCCCTCACCGATCCGATAAGCCTCGTCCGCCTTGAAGCGATGGAGGCCCAGCTTGTCTTCCTCGGCGAAGACCGCGACGGTCTTCTTCCCCATTTCATTCGCCGCCCGCATGATGCGAATCGCGATTTCACCCCGGTTGGCGACAAGAATCTTTTCGAATTCGGCCATAAGCGCTGGTCCTCCGACGCATTATTATTGCTTGGTTGCGCAACATTATTACTTTGACGCTGTGCCGCGCCGCAGCGCAAGAGGGTTTGCAAATTAATTGTCGTCACGCGACGGGTTTGCAAAGCCATCGCGCCCGGCGTGGGCATCCGGCCGCGCGAGGAGGCACTGCACGTGCGGTCAGTCCCGGGCGGAAAGCGTGCGGCCGCGCAGGTCTACCGGTCGGGCTGCCCCCAGCTGCCCGATGCAGGCGGTCAGATCGCGGCGCAGGATCTCCACCAGATGGGCCGGGCCCGGCGGCCCCAGTGCGCAGAGCGCGTAGTGCCAGGCCCGCGCCATCATGACGAAATCCGCGCCCAGCGCGATTGCCCTGAGGATGTCGAGCGCCGACTCGATGCCGCTGTCATACAGGATCGGCAGCCGGGTCGCTGCACGGATCGCGGGCAATTGCCGCAGGGCCG
This sequence comes from Sagittula salina, assembly GCF_017813235.1. Classification (GTDB taxonomy): domain Bacteria; phylum Pseudomonadota; class Alphaproteobacteria; order Rhodobacterales; family Rhodobacteraceae; genus Sagittula; species Sagittula salina. The sequence goes on along the minus strand of NZ_JAGISH010000001.1, from coordinate 312,721 downwards.
CAGGGGCCGCGTCGAACTGCCGCCCGCCGTGGTTCGAAACCCAGATGCCGTCCACCCCAGCGGCCTCCAGCGGAGCGACATCCTTGGCGCCCAGCACGCCCTTCACGACCAGCGGGCCGGCCCATTCCGAGCGCAGCCATTTCACGTAGTCCATGTCCGGCGCGGTGCGCAGCAGGTAGCCCACATGCGCTGTCGGATCGCGCGCGCTGAAGTCCTGTGTGTAGGGCTCCAGCGTCTTCATCCGGGGCATTCCGGCGCGAAGGCGGGCCAGCGACCAGGCGGGGCGCTGCGCGCATTGCGCAAGGATACGCGGCGTGAGTCGCGGCGGCTGCGTCAGTCCGCCCTGTACCTGCGCCTCGCGCCGCGAGGCCACGGGCACGTCGGCGGTCAGAACCAGTACATGGAATCCGCTGTCCCTGGCGCGCCGCAGCATGTCGCGCCGCACGTCCGGGTCGCGCGGCGGATAAAGCTGGAACCAGCCGCGCCCGCCGGTGTGCGGGCCGACCTCCTCGGGGGTCATGGTCGCGACGGTCGACAGCGTATAGGGCAGATCCTGCGCGGTCGCAGTCTTTGCGAGCATGATTTCGGCACCAGGCCAGAGCAGACCGGAATGGCCGACCGGGGCCACGCCGAAGGGCAGGGGGTGGGTCTGACCAAAGAGGCGCGTGGTGAAATCCGGGGCCACTTCACCGTCCAGGATCGAGGGTGTGAACAGCACATCGTCCAGTGCCGCGCGGTTGCGGCGCGGCGTTGACTGCGTGCCGGTGGCGGTCTCCAGAAAGGCCCAGGCAAAGCCCGGCACCCGGCGGCGCGCGCCCGCGCGCAGGTCGGGTATGGTCATGTAACGGCGGTGCAGGTCCATTCCCGCATCTGGCGGGGATTCCTGCAAAGATTCCAGTGGAATGTTTCCGGCGCGGTTCGGTTTGACGGTCATTTATCTCAACTGTTCAACATATTTTAAGCGCCTTCGTCCAAATCTGGCTGCAGAAACCCGGGAGCTGCCCCAGGGTCATCAAACAGGAGAGCGCCATGCACGCCTTGCTACTGGACAGCCGCCCCGACCGCCTGGACCGTCTGCAGATCGCCTTCCTCGAAGCGGGCATTCACGTCACCGGATCGGGGAGCCTCGCGGTGGCCGAATGCTGCCTGCGCCGGGCCATGGTGGACTTGCTGCTGGTCGAGGAAACGGCCGCTGGCCAGTACATGACCGACCTTGTGTCGATGGCGGAGCGGCGCAATCCGAAGATAGCGACGCTGATGCTTTCGGACCGGGTGACCATGGCAACGGACCTGTGGTCGGAGCGGCTCGGGTCGCTCAATGCGGTGCTGGAGGCGGGCGCGGACCCGGCGCTGGTGGCGCGGATGGCACGCAGCGCGCTGGGCGGGCAGGGGGCGCAGGGTGCCTCTGAGGGTGCCACTGGCAGGGCGGTGCAGGATGCGCCGCAGACAATTTCCCAAACGGTGGCGCGGGCCCACGGTGCCGCCCCTGCGCGCGCTCCGCAGGACGTGGTGCAATCTGCGATTAAGACGCCCTCGCACGTCGTCGCACCGCCGCGCCCGCATCCTCAGGCCCCGGCGCAAACCCAGGTCCAGCCGCAAATCCGGCCAACGCCGCAAGCCCGCGCCCCGGAACCGCAGGCCGCCCGTCCGACCCGCGCAGCCACACAGGCGGAGCCTGTCCTGCAGGCCAAGGCCCGCCAGCATGCACAGCAACAGTCGGCGGCCGCTGCCGCGCCAGGGCAGGCGCCTGTTGTGGTCGCCGCGCCGCGCGCCGCAGAGGCCTATCCGGCGCTCAAGGTGCACCCCGCGCTGGCGGCGCAGCGCGCGGCGGAGGCCGATCGCGCCGCCGAACAGGCGCGCATGACGCAGGCGCGCGAACTCGCGCGGCAGCGGGCGCTGGAACATGCCGCGCGCACGCGCACCGCCGAGGCGCGGGAGCAGGCGCTGGCACAGGCCCGCATTCAGGCGGCACGGCAGGCCGCGCGTGGCCCTCAGCCGGAGCGGGTGCTGCGGGCAGAGCCCCTGTCGCGCGAAATCCGCGACCGCGTCGCCGCCCAGAGTACCCCGCGCGCGCAGGGCGCCCAGAGCGACCAGCGCCCGCAAGCCCCCTCGAGGCCGCAGACGTCCCCGCCGCCGCAGGCTTCGGCGGGGGGCAACCAACACATTCCTCATCACGCGCCGGAACCGGCCTGGCCCGCCACAGAGCCGCTGCCGCATCCCGCCGCTACTGACGGTGCGGCGCAGCCCCCTGCGCGCCGCCACCACCAGCCGGCCCATGCCCAGCCGCTCCCGACGCATCAGCCCGTCCAGCACCACCCCGAACCAGCGCGCCCGGCCACGCTGCAGACGCTTGCCCCGAGGCCCCAGCCAGAGCCGCGACACGTGCCTCATCGCGCACCGCAGGCGGCCCCCCAGCCCGCGCCACAGCAGGGGCAACGGCAGGCGCCGGGGCCGCGCGCGCTGCCGCCACGCCCGATCTACGACGACCCGGTGCCGTATCCTTCGCTGCTGGAGGAGCCGCCCACCCGCGCCGCAGCGGAGCCGGTTCCCTTTCCGCAGGTCCCGCCGCGCGCCGCTCCGCATCACGGTCAGCCACATGCTCAACACTACGCGCAGGCCCCCATCCAATCTCCCGCCCAATCTCCCGCCCAATCTCCCGCGCAGCCCGAAGACGATGGCCAGCCGATCTTCCAAAGCTCGCGCCGCCGTCTCGGGATCACCGCTGGCGATCTGATGAGCGCCTGACCGATGGCACGCTGCACCCCGTCCTGAGGCCGCCGGATCGCCTTGGGGCGTGGGTGGGGGGATGCACGGCTTCGCACAACTGCAAGAACATAGCGCGAACGCACCTTTCCCTCCGCTGCGCGAAGCGCTAGATTGGCGGCATGAGCAGTTTCGACGAATTCGATGCCTTCGAGGCCTCCTCCCTGTCCGCCCGTGCCATGGCTGCGCGGCCCATGCCTTATCTCGACGATCTGAACCCGGCGCAGCGCGAGGCGGTCGAATGCCTCGACGGCCCGGTGCTGATGCTCGCGGGCGCGGGCACCGGCAAGACGAAGGCCCTGACCGCCCGCGTGGTGCACCTGCTGAATACCGGCCGCGCCCGCCCGAATGAAATCCTGTCGGTGACCTTCACCAACAAGGCCGCGCGCGAGATGAAGAACCGCGTCGGCCGGATGCTGGGGCAGGTGGTGGAGGGGATGCCGTGGATGGGCACCTTTCACTCGATTTGCGTGAAGCTGTTGCGTCGCCATGCCGAACTCGTTGGGCTGAAATCGAACTTCACTATCCTCGACACCGACGACCAGTTGCGGCTGCTGAAACAGCTGGTGCAGGCGCGCGGCATCGATGACAAGCGCTGGCCGGCACGGATGCTGGCCAATATCATCGACGACTGGAAGAACCGTGCCCTCACGCCGGACCGCGTTCCGGCGGCGGATGCGGGGGCGTATAATCACGTCGGGCCAAAGCTTTATGCGGAGTATCAGGCCCGCCTCAGGGAACTGAACGCCTGCGATTTTGGCGACCTGCTGCTGCATATGGTGACGATCTTCCAGACCCATCCGGACGTGCTGGAGCAGTATCAGCGCTGGTTCCGTTACATACTCGTGGACGAGTATCAGGATACCAACGTGGCGCAGTACCTGTGGCTGCGGCTGCTGGCTTCGGCGCACAAGAACATCTGCTGCGTGGGCGACGACGACCAGTCGATCTACGGTTGGCGCGGCGCCGAGGTGGGCAACATCCTGCGGTTTGAAAAGGATTTTCCCGGCGCGCATGTGGTGCGGCTGGAACAGAATTATCGGTCCACCCCGCATATTCTGGCCGCCGCGTCTGGTGTGATCCGGGGCAACTCCAACCGGTTGGGCAAGGAGCTGTGGACCGAGGCTGAGGATGGCGAAAAGGTCCGGCTGATCGGCCATTGGGATGGCGAGGAAGAAGCGCGCTGGGTCGGTGAGGAAATCGAAAGCCTCTCTGAGGGCAGTTCGGCGATCGCAAAAAGGCGGCAAAACGCGCGATCAGAGCAATTGAAAAGAGAAATCCAACGCCTCGACGACCGAGACGCGTTACGCGGGCTGAATAGTTTGGAGCAGTTGTTCGAAAGATTGAAAAAACATGAGAGTTTTCTCGCAGACGAAACCAATAGAAATCTGTTGTGGGAATTGACTAGTAGGCAGCAAGAGGGTCTGTCTCTCGAGCCTGCTTTTAAGAAATTTTTTCTGGACGATATGGCGATCCTTGTCCGCGCCTCGCACCAGATGCGCGCGTTCGAGGACCGATTCCTGACCATCGGATTGCCCTACCGGGTGATTGGCGGGCCTCGGTTTTACGAGCGTTTGGAAATCCGCGATGCCATGGCCTATTTCCGCATGGTGGTCTCTCCCTCCGACGATCTGGCGTTCGAGCGGATCGTGAACACGCCCAAACGCGGCCTTGGCGACAAGGCGCAGCAGACCATCCAGCGCATTGCGCGGGAGAATGGAGTGCCGCTGGTGGACGGCGCGGCTCTGGCGATCGAACAGGGCGCCATCAAGGGCAAAGGCGCTTCGGCGCTGGGTCGCCTGATCACCGACCTCGCCCGCTGGGGCCGCATGACCCGCGCGACAGTCGCCGTCGAAAGTGACGATGACGTTGTCGAGGATCTCGCCCAGCCGATGCCGACGAATTCGGAGGTGAACCACGTCGAGCTTGCCCAGGTCATCCTCGACGAATCCGGCTACACCGCGATGTGGCAGAACGACAAGACACCCGAGGCCCCCGGCCGGTTGGAGAACCTCAAGGAACTGGTCAAGGCGCTGGAGAATTTCGAGAACCTTCAGGGCTTTCTCGAACATGTCAGCCTCGTGATGGACAACGAGTCCGACGACCACGGCGCCAAGGTCTCGATCATGACGCTGCATGCGGCCAAGGGCCTCGAGTTCCCTGTGGTCTTCCTGCCGGGCTGGGAGGACGGGCTGTTCCCCTCGCAGCGCTCCATGGACGAAAGCGGCGTGAAGGGCCTCGAGGAAGAGCGTCGGCTGGCCTATGTCGGCATTACCCGCGCCGAAGAAGTCTGCACTGTTTCCTTCGCCGGGAACCGCCGGGTCTTCGGCCAGTGGCAAAGCCAGATGCCCTCGCGCTTCGTCGATGAACTGCCCGAAGAACACGTGGAGGTGTTGACCCCGCCCGGTCTCTATGGCGGCGGCTATGGCGCCGCCGCACCGATGGGCGGCTTCGGTGGCGGCGTGAAATCGACGCTGGAAACCCGCGCGTCAGAGGCCAATGTCTACAACTCCCCCGGCTGGCGCCGGCTTCAGGCACGCAGCAGCGAGCGCCCTGTGAGTCAGCCGCGTGAAGCCGCGGGACAGGTCATCGACCTCACCGCCGTCTCGGCCTTCGAGGTCGGGGAACGCGTGTTCCACCAGAAATTCGGCTATGGTCTGGTTTCGGGTATCGAAGGCGACAAGCTCGAAATCCATTTCGAAAAAGCGGGTACCAAGAAGGTCGTGGCCCGTTTCCTCGTGGCCGCCGACGACGTTCCTTTCTGACATCATCGGCAGTCGCCCCGCGTCGGGGCGTCAGCGCCGTCCCCTGCTTCTTTGGTTCAAAAATACCGCGGGGGTCTGGGGGCAGAGCCCCCAACGCGCCGCAGGCGCGCGAGTCGCCTTGCCGCAATCCAGGCGAACCCTCATCCGGCGACCATGACCTCTGCCTTACCCATACCCTCCAGGGGGCGCATTCCGGCCCGCGCCGAGACGATCAGACTCCGCACCGGTTGCCCACGATCCGTCCGCAGTACGGCTTCGGTCATCACCACGGACGTAAAACCGGCGTCACTCAGCAGCCCGTCGATATAGGCCCGCGAATGGGTGAACCGTCGCGTCTCGTGCAACCGCACCGGCGCATCGCCCAGTTCGACCGAGAACGCCAGCAAGCCACCGGGGCGCAGCGCGTCGACGCACCAGGATACCACCCTCTCCAGCGCGCCGATATAGATGAACACATCCGCCGCCACGATCAGATCGTAGCCGTCCGTTTCAAGCGCCAGCGCAGAGATGTCGTACCGGGCCAACAGGTCGTAATCGCCGCGCATCGCCGCCTCGGACAGCATGCCCTGGGAGATGTCGTAGCCCGCCAGCCAGTCGGCGCGGGGCCGCAGCAGCGCGCCCATCAATCCCGTTCCACAGCCAAGATCCAACGCCCGTGCGGGTCGTTCCAGCCCGGCGTCCTCCAGCGCCTGCAAGATCAGTGCCGGACCGCGATAGCCGAGCTTTTCGCACAGCGACGTTTCAAACCGCGGCGCGTATTGATCGAACAGCGTCTCGACAAAGGCGGCGGGCATGGTTTCTGCGATTGGCACGGCGCGCAGCAGGTCGCGGTTGATCGTGGCGCCCAACGGGTCCGAGGGGTCGAGCGTCACCGCATGGGTCCAGGCCTCGGCGGCCTCGGTGTCGTCACCGCAGCCGTGCAGGTATTCGCCCATGCGGAACCATCCCGCGTACCAGCCGGGGGCGAGCGCGAGCGCCTGCTGCAGGATGTCGATGGCGGCGGTGAGGTCGCCGAGATGGGCCATGGATTCGGCGAAACCGGCGCGGCGATCGGCCGCGAGGTCGCCGGAGGACAGGAGGACTCCGGTCATGGGGGACGTCTTTCAAGGGCCCGCTTGTTTCCCGGCTAGCCGGTCCGCGGCGGGGGACACGATTCGCACCGATGTGTGCGTCTCGCGCATGTATGACCGCCGCGTGGCTGCGTCAATTCCTTCCGCAGTCGTTCCCGAGCGTCACGAAATCGGCAGGGGCGCATCGGCTTTGGGCTGGTCCATGACGATCTGCGAATGCACCCGCGCCACGGTGGGGTGGGCCAGAAGAACCTGATGGATCAGCACGTTCAGTTCAGGCAGATCGGCGCACCAGACGCGCAGCAGGTAGTCGGCCTCGCCGGTCATGGTCCAGGCAGAGGTAATCTCGGGCCGGGTGCGCAGCAGGCGGTTGAACTCCGCCCCCTGTTCGGTGCCGTGGCGCGCCAGTTGCACCTGAACAAAGGCCTGTACGTGCAGTCCGAGTTTGAGCGGATCGAGCCGCGCGCGGTAGCCCTGAATGGTGCCGTTTTCCTCGAGACGCTGGCGGCGGCGGCCCGCCTGACTGGCCGAAAGGTTCAGCGCCTCGCCAAGTTCCTGGGCCGTGGCATTGCCGCGCCGTTGCAGCCGGTCGAGCAGGGCGATGTCGGTCCGGTCCATCTGGGTGCGGTTTTCCTGCATGATGTTGCTCTCTCTTGCGGCGATTGCGCGAAATGTTTCGAAAACAGGCGCAGGATGCGCCCAAACCGCGCGGCGGTAAAGCTATCCTTGCCGCAGATCTTTCGCGCAAAGGAGAGACACATGGGCCCCTTCCCGCATGACGCGCCGCAATCAGTGATCACGGACCAGAACCCCGCCGGCACCGACGGCTTTGAATTCGTCGAATTCGCGCACCCCGATCCGGAGGAATTGCGCCAGCTTTTCACCCGCATGGGTTATGCCCATGTTGCCACCCATCGCGCAAAGCCGGTGGAGCTATGGCAACAGGGCGACATCACCTACGTGGTGAACGCCGATCCGGACAGTTATGCGGCGCGCTTCGTGGCAGAGCACGGCCCCTGCGCCCCCTCCATGGCCTGGCGCGTGGTCGATGCGCAGAAGGCGTTTGAGCACGCCGTGGCAAAGGGCGCGGACCCCTACGAAGGCCCCGGCAAGACCGTCGACTGGCCTGCGATCAAGGGGATCGGCGGCAGTCTGATCTACTTCACCGACCGCTATTACGACACTTCGCCCTATAATGACGAATTTGCATGGCGCGCTGAGAGCAAGCCGCGCGGCGTCGGTTTCTACTACCTCGACCACCTGACGCACAACGTGTTCAAGGGCAACATGGACAAGTGGTTCCGCTTTTATGGCGATCTGTTCAACTTCCGCGAGATCCGCTTTTTCGACATTCAGGGGAAATACACCGGGCTACGCAGTCGCGCGCTGACCTCGCCTTGCGGCCGGATCCGAATTCCGGTGAACGAGGATCGCGGCGAAACCGGGCAGATCGTGTCCTATCTCAAGAAGTACAGGGGCGAGGGCATCCAGCATATTGCCGTGGGCGCGCGCGACATCTACGAGGCCACCGATGCCATCGCGGCGCGCGGTGTCCAGTTCATGCCCGGCCCGCCGGATGCCTATTACGAGATGTCCTTCGACCGGGTTTCGGGCCATGACGAACCCGTAGACCGGATGAAGAGACACGGCATCCTGATCGACGGCGAAGGCGTTGTGGACGGTGGCGAGACAAAGATCCTGCTGCAGATCTTCTCGAAGACGGTAATCGGACCGATCTTCTTCGAATTCATCCAGCGCAAGGGCGATGACGGATTCGGGGAGGGGAATTTCAAGGCTCTCTTCGAGTCGATCGAACGCGAGCAGATCGAGAACGGCGAGATCGCGGCGGAGTAGACGCCCCCGGCTGTCGTCGGGACGATTTCTGTAACGCAAATGCGGTTCGACCACCGAGCGCAATGTGACGCTACAGATGCCGGGCGTTGCGCGGCCTCGTCAGCCGCGCGGCATCTGTAGCGTCACGTTGCGCCCGCCCTTCAGGTAACGCAGTTCCGATTCCCCGATGGCCGCGACCTTGCCGCCGTCGAGGCGGTCACCCACCTTCACTTTGACGTAGCTGCCATTGGCCAGCCGTACCAAGGCCCGCCGGTTGGCGGGCGTACCATAGACGCCGATCAGGTTGATCCGGTTGAGTTTGATCGCGTTGCGTACGGTGGCGGAGGACGCAACGGTGGCAGGGGAAGGCGCGGAGGGCTGAACCGTCTGCGGCACCACCGCGGCGGCCTGTGTGGGCACCGAGGGACGTTCCTTCTCGGCTTTTTCGACGATGGACGCGATGCTGCGCGGTCGCCCAACCGGCTGGAGCGAGTTTTCGACCGCTTGCTCTGTGGCGGAGGGCTGTTCTTCGGCCGCCAGTTCCTGCGCCGTCTCGGGGCGGCGAACGGGGCGGAAGCCCGCCAGTTCCTCGCGCGATATACCGCGCAGGGTGGCGCGTTCCTGCTGTTCGACCACATCGTCGGGACGCGCCTCGGGACGGAAACGGCTCAGCGGGTCTGCGGGCGCTTCCGTAGCGGCGGGATCTGCAGTCGGGGTCGTCGGATCGGCGTCCGGTGTGCCGGGATCTGCTGCATCAGGAGCAGAACGCGGGGCTTCGGGGGCATCCGACCCGGAAGCTGCGCTCTCTGTCGTGGCTGCCGCGGGGGTGACGGAAGCCCCGGCGGGTCCGCGCCTCGGCGGAACCACGGGCGGTGTCCCGGCAAAGACGCGCAGGCCCTGCGGAGTCAGCGCGCCCTCTGCGGTGGCCCGGACCACGCCGCGTTCGTCGATGTCGAAGGTCACGCCTGCGGGCGGCGGCAGTCCGGGATCGGCGTTATAGACTTCGGCGGTCGGGTCCGGCGCGGCGGGCAGGGCCACGGCGTCCGAGGACTGAACTGTCGGATCAATCGAGGCGACGTAGACTTCGTCCACCGTATCGCTGGCGGGCAACAGGGGGGCACCGGGCGCGCGCTGCCAGATACCATCGACGGCATAGCGCGTTTCCGCCTCCTCCCGGGTGAGAACGCGCGGTTCACTCACGATCTCCGGCGCCGGGGGGGGCGTCGCGTCAGCCGTTTGTGGTGCCAAGGGCTCGGGGGCGGGCTGGGACGCAGGGGGTGTGGGGGAATCCGGCTGGGTCGAGACAGGGGCCACGGTGGCGGAGGACTCGATTTCGGCGGAACGCTCGGGCGGCAGGAGCGCAATTTCGTCGGCAGGCGGTTGTCCGTCCTCATCAACGCGCGGTTCCGGCGCGGTCGCAGCGTCGGGCGCCTGCGTCGTGACCGTCTCGCCCCGATCGAGAAGGCCGGAAATCCCGTCCCCCGTGAACACGGTCGACCAAGCGCCGATGCCCAGTAGAACCAGCAGCAGGCCAGCGGTCAGCAGCAGCCCGAGATGACGCGGCCCCTCCGGCACGGTTTGTGCCCTGCGCGCGCCGAAGATGGTCAGGGCTTCGCGTTCGTCCTGCGCGGACCGTTTCGGGAGCTTCGCCTTCGAATCCGGGGTTACGCCGGGCGGGGCCTTGTCGGGCGGGGCCTTGTCGGGCGGTGGCTCCGTCGGCTGGGATGGCGGCAAAGGTTGCGCCTTGTCGCCGCGCTTGCCCGGCTTTGCCTTGGCGGGCGCGGTCTTCGGCTGTGCCACGGGTTCGTCGAGGAGCGGATCTGCGCGCCCCGCCTCTGCCGGCAGCGGCTTGAGATCGAGCGGTTTGATGTCGGAAGCCGGGTTCGTGGGCTCAAGGGCGCGGGCGGTCAGCGGGACAGTGATCGCCGCCGGTCCTGCGATGGTGGGCCGCCGCAGACTGGCGAGGCGCGCCAGGGGATTGCCGCCCGCAGGACGGGCAGGCGCCTCCGCAGATTGCGGCGCGGCGCTTGTGCCACCGCTGACGCGCGCCGGCGCGGCCGGTTGCACGGGAAGGTCGGAGGCGATGGGTTTGCGGCGCAACCCGATACGCATGGGACCGCGCCCCTTGCTGCGCGTCCTGTCCTTGGCCTTTGCATTGGTTCGGGGTGCTGCGGGCTTCGGCTCCACGGATTGCGCCTGCCGGGCGGCAGCCGGTTCCCCGACGGAGGCTGCGTCAGCGGGCGTCGCGGCGCCGGAAACCGTGTCAGTTGGCCCGCTGACCGGCGCACTTGGTGACGCGGCAGCCGAAGGCGTTTCGCTCGCCTCGGGCGACGCTGTCGCCGGACCCAAGGCAGGCCCCAAGGCAGGCCCCAAGGCAGGCCCCAAGGCAGGCCCCACAGCCGGGGTCGCGCCGGTGGCGTCGGCCGGACCCAGAGCCGGGGCCTGGGCGGCGGAGGGCACAGGGCTTGCGTCACGTTGCGCGGCGGGGGCGGGTCTTGGGGCCGGGGTATCGGGCAGGGCGGCCTTCGGCACAACGATGTTCCGGTCGCCGGAGGCTGCTTCGGAGGGTGCGGGGGGGGCGGCCTGCGGCATTGGCGCGGGCTTCAACGGCGCGCCGCCGGAACGGGTCAGCGGCGGCTCTGCGCGGGCGCTTGCATCGTCGGGCTGGATCACCGGGGTAAAGCGCGAGCGGACGGGCAAGGTGGCCTCCGGCGCCGTCAAGGACGGGCGCGGGGCAGGGGGCAGCACCGCCTCCGACCGCGCGGTACGGGTCGAGGCGAAGGCCATCGGCGGCTCGGGGGATGGCGCGACGGTGCCTGTCGCGCGCGTCGCGGTGTGGGGAACGGAGGCGCTGTCCGTCTCCGGCGCCTGATCCGACCGTCCTGCGTCAAGCGCGGCCTTCACCGGCAGATCTGGCGTCGATTGGGGCAGGTCCAGGCTGAATCCCTGATGCGCAGGCGCGATATCCGGAGCAACCGCCGGTACAGGGTCCGGTTCTTTTTCCGGTTCCGGGCGCGCGACGGGTGTCAGCGCCGCCTTTGTCGCTGCGACCACCTCGATCGGGCGGCCGGGGCGGTCGACCGCGCGCTTCCAGCCCGTTGCCTTGCCGAAGAACACAGCCCCGTCGAACTGCCCCTGCGCCGCGCGCGCCATGTGACAGATCGGCGTGAAGCCGTGTTCGCGTGCGAAGGTTTCCGCCTCTTGCAGCGTTTCCTCCGCCACGGCGGCGATCTGGAGCCTCCCGCCGGACACCACGTGATCCCAGCGCAGCGCATTCAGCGGATAGGGCGTGGCCCCGTCGAGTGCGGCCCGGATCGCCGTGTCGCGCACCGCGCCGTCAGAGCCCAGATGTGGCAGGTCCAGGTAGCGGATCTGTTCGTCCGGGATGAGGATCGCCACCTCGGCGCCCTTGGGGTCGAGGTCCTCGGCGCGGTCGCGCAGGGCGACGACCGCCACGTCGAGGTCGGGATGATCGATCGGCACCTCGTCGATCCGGGCCCATGATGAGCCCATGCGACGCAGGAGGCCGATGCCTTCGAAGGAAAGGGCGAGCGCGAAATTCGGTACCATGCCGGTGGTCTTACCAGTCCTGCCATGCTCGGGGGAGGGTTAATCCCTTTGCAACCGATGATACGGCAACTCTTTGCCGAGGAAAAGAAAGACCGCGCGCGGGGGATTGCCGGACGCGAGGCGATGGGGAAGGTTGTCAACCAAATATCAAACAAATTCGGGAGTTTGGTCATGCGTGTTCTGTCGATGATTCTGGGTGCCGCGCTGGCGGGCGCGATGGCCTTTCCGGCGCTGGCGGAGGAACCCGCGCGCATGACCGTCGCCGGCGAGGCGCATGTGGTGGGCGTGCCCGACATGGCGCGGGTCTCTCTCGGGGCGGAGGGGCGCGGCCAGACGCCGGTGGAGGCGATGGATGCGACCAGTGCCGCGTTGGAGGGCATCATTGCCAAGCTCAAGGCGCTTGGCGTGGCGGACAAGGACATCCAGACGCGCGGGCTTTCGGTCAACGAGGAGACGCGCTGGGACCGTGACAACAACACGGAAATCTTCATCGGCTACCTCTCGCGCAACACGGTGGAGGTGCGTGTGCGCGACATGGATCTGCTGGGGGAAATCCTCGGACAGGTCCTGACCGAGGGGGCGAATCGCCTGGACGGCCTCAACTTCGAGATGCAGGATGATGCGCCGCTGCGGGCAGAGGCCCGGCGTTCGGCGGTTCGCGACGCTGTGGAGAAGGCGACCCTTTTCGCGGAGGCAGCGGGCGTGCGCGTCGGGCGTGTCGTCTCCATCACCGACACGGCGACGCCGATGGTCGAGGGGCCGATGATGAAGACCCTCGAGCCGGCGATGGAGGCCGCGTCCGATGCCCGCGCCGTGCCCGTCGCCGTGGGCGAAGTCACCACACGGGCAGAGGTCACCATGGTCTTCGAGATTCTGCAGTAAGGGCGCAGTAAGGGCCTGGCGGGGAGTGGACCCGCCTTCGCCGCGGATCATGCGGGCCGGGGCGACCCCGGCCCGCCTTGTGTTTCGCCATGTTTCGTCTGCCGGCCTGCCGCGTGGATCAGGTGGAGGCTTTCTTCAGCGCCTGATCGAGATCGGCGATCAGATCCTTCGGATCCTCGATGCCAATGGAGATGCGCACCACGTTCGGCGCCGCTCCGGCGGCCGCCTGCTGCTCGGCCGAAAGCTGGCGGTGCGTGGTGGAGGCGGAATGGATAACAAGGCTGCGCGTATCGCCGAGGTTCGCCACATGCGAGAATATCTCGAGCGAATCCACGAACTTGATGCAGGACTCGTAGCCGCCCTTCAGCGCCACGGTGAACAGGCCTCCCGCACCCTTCGGGCAGATGCTGGCAACGCGCCCGTGGTAGGGGGAGGATGCGAGGCCCGCATAGGTCACGCCCTCCACCGCCGGGTGCGCTTCGAGCCAGCTGGCGATCTCGGTGGCGTTGGCGACATGTTTTTCCATACGCAGGGACAGCGTTTCGATACCCATCAGCGTGTAGTGTGCCGCCTGCGGGTTCAGGGTCATGCCGAGGTCGCGCAAACCGATGGCGATACCGTGGAAGGTGAAGGCCAGCGGCCCGAACGTCTCGTGGAACTTGAGCCCGTGGTAGGCCGGTTCCGGGGCAGAGAGAGAGGGGAACTTGTCGGACGCCGACCAGTCGAACTTGCCGGAATCCACGACGCAGCCCCCCGTCACCGTGCCGTTTCCGGTGAGGTATTTGGTCATCGAGTGGACCACCAGCGTGGCGCCGTGTTCGATCGGGCGGCACAGGTAGGGTGTGGCGGAGGTGTTGTCGACGATCAGCGGAATGCCCGCCGCGTCGGCGATGCCCGCGATGGCGTCGAGGTCGGTGATGTAGCCACCCGGATTGGCGATGGATTCGCAGAAGATCGCGCGGGTGTTGTCGTCGATCGCAGCCTGGACCGCGTCGGTGTCGTCAAAGTCGACGAAGGTCGCGGACCAGCCAAAGCGTTTGATGGTCTGGCTGAACTGCGTGATCGTCCCGCCATACAGGCGGGAGGAGGCGACGATGTTCAGACCCGGCCCCATCAGTGGAAACAGTGCCATGATCTGCGCTGCGTGGCCCGAGGAACAGCAGACCGTGCCGGCGCCGCCTTCGAGTGTGGCCATGCGTTCCTGCAGTGCCGCCACCGTCGGGTTGGTCAGGCGCGAATAGATGTAGCCCACTTCCTGAAGGTTGAAGAGCGCAGCCGCGTGCTCCGCATCGCGAAAGACATAGGCCGTTGTCTGGTAGATCGGCACCTGCCGCGCGCCGGTGGCCGGGTCGGGCCTGGCGCCCGCGTGGATCTGGAGCGTATCAAAGCCGTAGGTGGGGTCGTTCTGGGTCATCGCTTGCCTCCCTCAAGGTTGTGAGGGCGACGGTATGCCACTGGATTCCGCGCCACAAGGTGGGACAGCGGTCAATCGGAGGGACGATCCGGGGGCAGGTCCAGCCCCGCCATGGCAAAGTGCGGGGGCGCGCCATCCGCGCCGCGCTCGATCAGGCTGAACCGACCGTCGGTCTCAAGGACCACGGAATCGACGCGCGACGGGTCGGAGGGGGAAGCGCTGCGGATCACTCCCATCAGTTCCGCCTCCATCACGCGTTCGTCGCGTAGCGCGTCGTGCAGGATGCGTCCCCGATGCATCAGCAGCCTTGGTTCCGAACGGACAAAGCGCGCCACACGGTCGGACGCAAGCGAAGCGCGCGCCAGCAGGAATTGCAGCCCGATCAGCGTGATGAAGGCGGTCAGCCCCTCGGCCAGCGCCACCTTCTCCGACAGCAGGATGGTGGCGAGAACAGAGCCGATGGCCACCGTGACCACCAGATCGAAGGCGTTGAGCTTTGCCAGCGTCCGCTTGCCCGAGATCCGCAACATGCTGACCAGAGCAAGGTAGGCCAGCGTTCCCACCAGCAGCGTGCGCAGCATTCCCTGCCAGCCCTGGAACAGCATGTCGATGATCATTTCCATGCAGCCCAACCCGTCCGGGCGGTAGGGGTTCCGCTTTAAATTACCGCTTCCACGCAAAGCACCGTCGGCAGATGCGCCGCCAGTTCCTGCCAACTGTCGCCGGCGTCGAAACTTCCAAAGACGGAGCCGGTATTGGTGCCGAAATAAACCCCCGCTGTGTCATCCACCGCCATGCCCTGCCGCAGCACGGTGAAAAAGCAGTTCTCCTGCGGCAGTCCGGCGCGGCAGGCCTCCCACGTGTCGCCGCCGTCGCGGGACCGCCAGACGGCGGCGCGGGCGTCGGGCGGGAAGCGTCCCAGTGAATCGCCGTTCAACGGAAGCGTCCAAACTATGTCGGGGTCCTGCGGATGCACCGCGATGGGAAAGCCGAAGGTCGATGGCAGCCCCGCCGTGATATCCTTCCACGACCGGCCGCCATCGCGCGAGCGGAAGACTCCACAGTGGTTCTGCTGATAAAGCACATCCTCCGACCCCGGCGCCCGTACCATATTGTGCACGCAATGCCCGGTCTCGCCGTCCTTCGGCCCCGCGGGATGGTGATAATGTCCGCAGGCCCCGGCGTTCGACAGACGGTTGCGCCGTTCCCAGCTTTGCCCGCCATCCTCGGAGGCAAACACCCCGGCGGCGGAAATGCCGAGCCATAGCTTCCCTGGCTCGGAGGGGGCTGAAACGATGGTATGCAGCGTCAGTCCCGCCGCCCCCGGTTGCCAGCTGTCGGCTGACGGATGGCCGGTCAGGCTCTCCACCACGGCCCAGCTGCGCCCGTCATCGGTGGAGGCCAACAGCATCGCGGGCTTCGCTCCGGCATAAAGCGTGTCGCCCGCGCGTCCCAGCGACCAGACAGCGTCCATCCGACCGGTGAAGGGCGTGGGCTTGGCGGGCGTGATCCCCATGGTCGCCGCGAAAGCGGGATCGTTGCGCGCCCATTCGTCGATATTGCCGTCGGCGAGTTTGATCAGGTCCCAGGTTCCTCCACCGTCGGTGGACCGCCACACGCCCGCGCCAAAGAACGCGTGACCGCCGCAGGCCAGCAGCGTCCCGCCCGCGCAGAGGACATGATTGATCGGCCAGCCAAGGCAATGCGGACCGCTCACGTCCGAGCGCGCTGCCTCGCGCCGCAGCACAAACAGCCCCTTGGTGGTGCCGACGAGGAGGGTGACGGCGTTGGACATGGTTTCTCTTCTGTCGCTCGCCAAATCCTAGCACGCCTCTGCCGCTCGCGTCATGAACAAAGAGTTGATATCACCCTGTTTCCGAAGAAGGGGGGCCCTGCCCCCGGGCCTGCGGCCTCCCCCCGCGGTATTTCGCAACCGAAGATTCAAAGCGGTTCGCTCGCTCCTTTGGTTCAAAAATACCTCGGGGGAGTCTTCCGCAGGAAGATGGGGGGCAGCGCCCCCGGCCACCCTTACCGCATCCAGAACCCTTCGCGCCTGATCGTGTTGCGGATCGCTTGTTCGCGCAGGGGCAGGTCGTTGCGATCGAACAGCGCGCGCACTCTGGCGCCGCGGTGTTGGTAGATCATGCGCTTGAAGGGGTCGTATTTCTTGAAGATCTTCTTCAGCGGGTTGGGGGCCGTGACCGCCTCCAGCACTTCCACCACGCGGTCGTTCTCGCGGGCGTAGAGCAGCGGCAGCGTGCGGTAGTGACAGGTCACCGTCCCGTCGAGCAGCCCGCCAGGAAGGGTATCCCGCCCGCCGCCGAGGGCGTGGATCACCAGCGGCAGAGCGATCTGGTCCAGCCAGGGATCGAGCGACTGACAAATCAGTTCCGCAGGAGCGGCGTCGCGGATTTCGAGCGCGTAGTCTAGGAAGCACTGCCCGAAAACGCGCGGGCATTTGTAGAAGAAGAAACCGGCGTTGAAGTACAGGTAGCGCTGCCAGTACTCGTCCGGGTGTGACAGGTCGAGGGAGGTATGGAAGTCCAGCCCGAAACGGTCGTACAGCGCCTTCCAGATTGCGCCGTATCCTGGCCCGTAGAGTTCGGGTTTGGGCCATGTGCCTTCGCGCCGGAGCGATGCGGTGGGCCGGTCGAAATCGAAGGGGACGGAAGCGAGGTCATCCAGCACCAGCGTGTCGGTGTCGAAAAAGACGAAAGGCGCCCCCTCCGGCAAGGCCATCAGGGCCTCGATCTTGTTGCCTTGCGGGTAGCTGTGGCCAAAGTAGCGGTTTTCGAATGGCAGGAGAGTTGCGCCGAGGTCCGCGAGCGCGGCGCGCAGGTCGGGGTCGCTGATCGTCGGATCGCCCGTCCAGAGCGGCCCCTGCGGTTCAGCCACGTAAAGCCGGAATCCGTCATCCGGCGACCGCGCGGCACGCGAGGCGGCAAAAAGCAGAGCCTCGTAGGCGAGCCGCCCATTCTGGCCTATGATGAGGATGTTGACGTGGTGCGCGCCGTGCGTGCGGCCTGCCATGGTGCTGCTCGTAGGGTAAGTTTTCGGAATTTTCCCGGCACTATAGGCAGGGCGGCGCGGCGCAGGAAGCGATTATCGGGCGCAAGGATCGGGCTGAAGGCAAGGGATCGGAAAAGATGTTCGACATTTTTCTGCTGGCGATCTCGCTGGCGACCGGTGCGCAGGGGCATTTCGGTTCTCCGGGCGAAGCTGCGGTCGTCCGGCCGTCGGGCGCCGCACTGGCGCCTTACGTTGCGGAGGCTCAGGTCCCGACCGGGCGCTTCCTGACCGCACTGGAGGTGAAGCCGATCCTGACCGCCACACGCGCGAACTGGGTCGCGGTGCGCGTGCGGGAAGGGCAGGACCTCGTCTATCTCACGCACCTGTGGTCTTGGCGCTGCGGCTTGGTGGCGATCCGTGGCGCGGTGAACGGCGCGGCCCTTCGGCACTGGCCCTTGCCCGCCTGTCATGCGGAGACCGCCCAGCCCAACGCCATCCTCGACGGCGACGGGATGCCTTACCTGACCTATCCGCTGAAGTCCGTGGAAACGGTGACGATCGAGGTCATCTACGACGACCTGAGCACAGAGGCCGCGACCTACGACCGCGCGGGCGTCCTGATTCCGTGACACCGGGGTAACCCGGAGAAAGCTGTGGGCAGGGCGTCGCCCAAGTGTTGGCAGGTCGGAGATTGGCCCCGACCCGAAGTCCTACAGCGCGATGGGTTCCAGCACCTGCGGTTCGATCACCTGCACGCCGGGCAGTCCGGCGGCAAGTTTCTCCGCCGATTGCTCCAGCGCGGGGAAGGTGCGGTAGTGGCAGGGGATCACGGTTTTGAAGTCAAAGTATTTCTTGGCCGCCCAGGCCGCCAGTTCCATGTCCATGGTGAAATACCCCCCGGCGGAGAGGATGCCGATCTCGGGCCGGTAGTATTCCGCGAACCAGCCCATGTCAGCCATCGCTGTGGTATCGCCGGAATAATACAGCACGCGGCCCTCGCCCTTGATGATGAAGCCGCATTCCATGCCCATGTAGGTCAGGCGATCATCCACCTTCATCGACGAGGAATGCGAGGCGGGCACGAGGCTGACGCTGACCGCGCCAAAGTTCACGGTGCCGCCCTTGTTGAAGGCGTGGCCCTCCTTTGCCCCGGCGGCAAAAAGCGCGTGGCCGAGTTCGTAGATCGCCGAAACCGGCGCGCCGGTACGCTCGGAGACCTCGACGATGTCGGCGGTGTGGTCGAAATGCCCGTGGCTGACGAGGATCTGCGTCGCGCCGTCTATGGCGGCCGCCGTATCCTTGCCCTCCATCATCGGGTTGCCGTTGATCCACGGATCGATCAGCAGCACCTCGCCGCCGATCTCGATGCGGAAACTGCCGTGTCCCAGCCAGGTGATGTTCATGTGGTTTGTCCTCCTGTGCCGGCAGGCCGCTTGCGCCTGCACGAACGATGACGGGAAGCCTAGCACCGCAGGTCCTGAAGACCAGTGGGCTGCATTCAACACTTGATAAAGACATTGAAGGTAGACCGAGGCGGGTTCAGCGACAGAGGCGGGCGATGCAGACACAGCAGGCGGTGCAGACTCAGAAAAATGCGGTGGCGCAGCCCATGGAAACCCCGGAGGCGGAGGGCGCGAACGACGACAACGCCCGGCGCGCCCTGACCGACATGATCGGCGAATCGCGTTTCCGGGCCGTCCGCGTCGCCCTGTTCGCCGAGCTGCTTCATCGCCCCGACCCGGACGGGCTGGAGACTGACAAGGACCGTGCCGCCAACCTGACGGTCCTGCAGGAAACAGTCGGCTGGCTGGAGCGGGCGCAGACAATCCTCACGAAACAGAAAGACCCGTGGGATGAGTACCCGGATGCGCTCTGCGCCTCGCTGGAAGCCTACGCCCGGGAAGAGCCGGAGGCAGTCGGCCTGCTGTGCGAAATGGCGGAACTGTCGCGCCGCGTGGCCAAGGCTGCCGAAAGAGGCAGCGACGACCTTGGCGTCGCCCTGAGGGCGCATCACGCCCTGCGCCGTGGTCCCTTCATCGGCGAGATCACCAAGCTCTGCGGTCGGATCTGGAGCCGGATGGAACAGGATCGCGAAACCCGCATCAGCAATGCGATGGCGGCCATGCGCACGACACGCAAGGCACTGGAGCGGATGGAACAGATCGCCACCCACGTCCGACTGGTGGCGATCAACGCCGCGATCGAGGCGAACAAGCTGGGCGACGAGGGGCGTGGCATCGCCTTCATCGCGGCGGAGTTCAAATCACTGGCGGAAGAATTGCAGAACATGTCGGCCACGGCACGCGGTGACATCGCCACGCTCGGCAAGCAATAAACAGGCTCCGAGCTTCGCAGCCACCCCGGATTCGGAACGACGCGGAGCCATTTTGGCGCAGGGGGACACCAGGCGTTTAAGATCTGCCCGGAGCCAGGGCCCGGGCGGGTTGCCACAGGTGGCACTCTGCACATGCCGCAAGGCTGGATAGTCAAGGCGGGGCATCGTGGCTCCTTCGGAGCGACGGAACGTTGTTCGGTCTGAATAGCCTCGATAGATGCCGTGGGACCATCGCGAACATCGCTGTCGGACAGGTCGCGCCGCCTCGCATAGATTAGCCCTGACCATGGGGATGGGAGCGGTTCTGGCCGCATCCAGCGTTACGCTTGACAGGAAGCCCCTCCCGCCATCGCGCGAGGCTTCCGGAAACCCGCAGGGACCCCACATGGCCACGGCCCATCCGGCCCGTGGCCTCGGTCGGTTCCTCCGGCGCGCCGATGGGGAACCATGCTCCGCCGCAGGCACGCGGTCTTGCGACCGGGACGAGGGGGCGGTAAAGCGGCGCCTGACACATTTGCGAATGAGGCCCCCATGTCGATCGACATCGAGACTGCCGCCCGCGTTGCGAAACTCGCGCGGATCAAGGTGGAGCAGGACCAGCTGCCAGAGCTGGCACATGCCTTCAACGACATCCTCGGGTTCATCGAGCAGCTGAACGAGGTCGACGTCGACGGGGTGGAGCCGATGGTCTCCGTTACGCCGATGCGGCTGAAGCGGCGCGAGGACGCCGTGACGGACGGCGGCATGCAGGATCGTATCCTGTCGAACGCGCCGGACGCGCGGGAGGGCTTCTTTGCGGTTCCGAAGGTGGTCGAGTGATGAGCGAACTGACAAAACTGAAAATCGCCGAGGCCCGTGACGCGCTGCGCAAGGGCGAGGTGACGAGCCTCGAACTGACCGAAGCCTGCCTGACGGCGATCGAGGGCGCCGGCGCGCTGAATGCATTCGTGCACAAGACGCCTGAGATCGCGCGCGAACAGGCCGCCGCCGCCGATGCGCGGATCAAGTCCGGCGATGCGCCCGCGCTCTGCGGCATCCCGCTGGGGATCAAGGACCTGTTCTGCACGAAGGGCGTCGCCTCCCAGGCCGCCTCCCGCATCCTCGAAGGCTTTAGGCCGGAATACGAAAGCACCGTTACCAGCCAGCTTTTCGACGCGGGGGCGGTCATGTTGGGCAAGCTCAACATGGACGAATTCGCCATGGGGAGCAGCAACGAGACCTCTACCTACGGCGATGCGGTGAACCCGTGGCGGCGCGGCAATGATGACACGGCTCTGACCCCGGGCGGGTCTTCGGGCGGCTCCGCGTCGGCCGTGGCGGCGGACCTCTGCCTTGGCGCCACGGGCACCGACACCGGCGGGTCCATCCGGCAGCCGGCGGCCTTCACAGGCATCACCGGGATCAAGCCGACCTACGGGCGCTGCTCGCGCTGGGGGATCGTGGCCTTTGCTTCCTCGCTCGACCAGGCGGGTCCGATGACAAAGGACGTGCGCGACGCGGCGATCATGCTGCAGGCGATGTGCGGCCACGACCCGAAGGATTCGACCTCTGCCGACCTCGCGGTGCCGGATTTCGAGGTCATGCTGACCGGCGACATCCGCGGCAAGAAGATCGGTATTCCGAAGGAGTACCACATGGATGGAATGCCGGCGGAGATCGACGCGCTTTGGGCCGAGGGCCGCGCCATGCTGCGCGACGCCGGTGCCGAGATCGTAGACATCTCGCTGCCGCACACGAAATACGCGCTGCCCGCCTACTACGTGATCGCGCCCGCCGAGGCTTCGTCGAACCTCGCGCGCTATGACGGCGTGCGCTACGGCCACCGGGCCAAGCTGAGCCACGGCGACGGCATCACCGAGATGTACGAAAAGACCCGCGCCGAAGGGTTCGGCGAAGAGGTCAAGCGCCGCGTCATGGTCGGCACCTACGTGCTGTCGGCGGGCTTCTACGATGCCTATTACAACCGCGCTCGCAAGGTGCGGACGTTGATCAAGCGAGATTTCGAAAACGCCTTCGACGCCGGAATCGACGCGATCCTGACGCCCGCAACGCCCTCCGCCGCCTTCGGTCTGGGCGAAATGCAGGACGCCGACCCGGTGAAGATGTACCTTAACGACGTGTTCACCGTCACGGTGAACCTTGCCGGGCTGCCTGGCATCGCCGTGCCGACGGGGGTCGACAGTCAGGGGTTGCCGTTGGGTCTGCAGCTGATCGGCCGCCCGTGGGAGGAAGGCGATCTGCTGAATACCGCCTACGCGCTGGAACAGGCGGCCGGGTTTGTTTCCAAGCCTGCGAAATGGTGGTAAAGCGCCCCTAAAATGCGGGGTGCAATGCCCGGTGGACGGGACACGAGGCGGGGTCTGGAATGCGGTTTATTCTCTGTGGTGTAGCGATGATTTCGCTGGTGGCGTGTTCGCCCCGCGTACCGGACAGCGCGGCAGGCGTGGTAGATTCTGGGCAGGGCGTCGGTTTCGGCGACTACGACCAGTACCGCACGGCGCGTGAGGCCCAGCTTGACGGGCGCGCCGACGCGGGCGTCTCTGCCATCGAGGCCGCCGACAATCGCGATGATATCGCACGCCAGGCTGCGGCGGCGCTGAACTCCGGTGACGCCCCGGTAGAGGCTTCGCCGTCGAACGTACCGCCCGCCATTGTCGAGAATTCCGCCGGGATTTCGGGCGAGAACGACTTCAACGCCGTGTCCGCGCAGCGTGACATAGCGGAGGATCAGGCCCTGATCGCTCAGAACCGCGCGCAGTATCAGGTGATCCAGCCCACCGACCTGCCGTCCCGCCCGGGCACCAACCGCCCGAATATCGTGGAATATGCGCTGCGCTCCACGAACCCGGTGGGCACGCCGCTGTACAACCGGTCGTCCTTCCGGGCGGAAACCAAATACGCCCGCGCCTGTGGCTCCTTCGCCTCTGCCGACCTCGCGCAAGAAGAATTCCTCGCGCTGGGCGGGCCGGAAAGGGACCGCAAGGGCATGGACCCGGACGGCGACGGTTTCGCCTGCGGCTGGAACCCGGCACCGTTCCGCGCGGCAAAGGGCTGATCCCGCCCGCATGGCTGAAGACGACCTGACCGGGAGCCTCTGGCATCCATCGCCCAATTTCTCGGAGAGGCGCGGCATCACCGCGCCTCGTCTGATTCTGCTGCATTACACAGCCATGCAGTCCGCGGAGGCGGCGTTAGAGCGGCTCTGCGACCCGGCCTGTGACGTCTCCGCGCATTACCTGATCGCAGAGGACGGGCGGCTATGGCAGATGGTACGCGAGGAAGATCGCGCGTGGCATGCTGGCGCGGGTGCCTGGGGCGCGTGCCGGGACGTGAACTCCGCCAGCATCGGCATCGAGCTGGCCAATGCGGCCACGCACCCCTTCTCAGAGCGACAGATGGTGGCGCTTGAGGTGCTTTTGCGCGGGATCATGGACCGCTGGACGATTCCGCCGGAGGGCGTGCTGGGGCATTCTGACACTGCGATTGCGCGAAAGGTCGATCCGGGGCGGCGCTTCGACTGGTTGCGGCTGGCGCGTCAGGGGCTCGCGGTCTGGCCGCGCCATGGTCAAAGCGGGGATTTCCTGCTGGATGCCGCGCGCTTTGGCTATGACACGAAAAACACGACGGCGGAACAGGTGCTGCACGCCTTTCGGTTGCGCTTTCGTCCGCAGGCGCGCGGGCCGCTGGATGACGAGGACCGCCGCCTGATACACGATCTCGCGCAGCGATATCCCGCCAACCGCACCACGGCGTGACCTAGTCCAGCTTGTAGGGCAGGACGTCGCGGTGGTTCGGCGTGGTCGACAGCTTCTTTTCCAGCGGCGGGACAGAGCGTTGGTGGCAATGGGTCCGCTCGCAGATTCGGCAGGAAATCCCGATCGGCTCGAACGATGACGCCCGCGCCACGTCCAGATCGTCTGCATAGACCAGCGCCGCCGCGTGGCGCACCTCGCACCCCAGCGCAATGGCGTAACGCCGCACCGGCGCGCCGAAATGGCCGCCGGATTTCGACACGTCATGCGCGAGGTTGATATAGCGTACCCCGTCCGGCGTTTCCGCCAACTGGCGCAGGAAGCGCCCCGGCGTTTCGAACGCGCGGTGCACGTTCCACAGCGGGCAGGCCCCGCCGAAGCGCGCGAACTGCAAGCGCGTGGCGGAGTGGCGTTTCGTGATCGTGCCTGCCTGATCAACGCGGACAAAGAAGAACGGCACCCCCTTGGCGCCGGGTCTTTGCAGTGTGGACAGCCGGTGCGCCACCTGCTCGATGGAGGCGCCGAAACGCGCCGCCAACAGTTCAAGGTCGTGGCGCGTTTCCTGCGCGGCGGCGAGGAAGGCCTTGTAGGGCATCATCGCCGCGCCCGCGAAGTAGTTCGCCAGCCCCAGCTTCGCGATGGCACGGGCCTCATCGGTCTGGAAACGGGCGAGGTCCAGCGTCGCCTCCAGCAACTGGTTTTGCCGCAGGAGCGCGATCTGCACCATAAGCTGGAACGCCTGCGTTTCGGCGGGGTGCAGTGAGGACAGCACCATCTCTTTGCGCGCGGGATCGTATGTCCGCATTGGTGCGGCCTGAGCGAAGCGCACGGAGATCCCGGCCGTCTCCAGCCGGGCGACAGCGGCGGCGCGCAGGTCGCCGTCCCCCTTGAGTTGCGCCGCGAAATGCTCCGCCGCGCGGTCCACGGCGTCGATGTAGTTGTCGCAGTAATGAAAGAAGTCGCGCACCTCTTCCCAGGGGCTGGGCTGCAGCTGCGACCCCTCGCGTCCCAGCGCCTCGTCGAGCGAGGCGAGCCGTTCATGTGTCTGCCGGTAGGCGCGGTGCAGGGCAAGGAAGGCGCGCGCAAGCACGGGGGCGTTGGAGGCGGTCAGCCGCAGGTCGGCCAGTTGCGGCGTGGACTCGCCAAAGACCGGGTCGGCCAGGGCCTCACGCATGTCCGTCACCAGCCGTTCGGCGTCGCCCTGGCCCAGCTCGGTCACGTCAAAGCCGAATTCCTGCGCCAGTGCGAGCACCACCGTCGTTGAGACGGGGCGGTTGTTGTTCTCCATCTGGTTCAGGTAGGGTAGGGAGATGCCGAGCTTCGTGGCGAAGTCCTTCTGCGTCAGTCCCAGCCGTCCGCGGATGTCGCGCAGCTTTGCCCCGGCATAGAGTTTCTGCGTCGCCATCGCCTGCTCCCCACTGCGGGGCTTTGCAGCTTTGCGCCCCGGCACGGTGAGTTTTGCAATAGCGCTCCGCCAAGGTCCAGCCCCGCCGGAATGGCGCCGGTGTCTATGCCAGGTCCAGCCCCGGCAGGCGACGTTCACGGCGGATCACGAGGATGATCGCCAGCACGGAGGCCGCGCCGCTGCCGAACATCATCCACAAAAGCGGCCATGCGCCGGTCTCCGGGCGCAGCATGGTGCCCGCGATCTGGCTCAGGATCGCGCCGCCGCCCAGCATGATCGCCCCTGCCAGCCCGGATGCTGTGCCCGCGAGATGCGGACGGACCGACAACGCCCCGGCCGTGGCGTTGGGGATGGTCAGTCCGTTACCGAGGCCCACCAGCGTCATGAAGCCGAAGAAGCTCCACTGCGTCCCGAACCCGGCGGCGAAGGTCAAGAGCGACAGCCCCATGCCCCCGGTGACGATCATCGCGCCCCAGAGCACCATCCGGTTGATGCCGATGCGCGCGGAGAAGCGTCCCGAGAGGAAGTTTCCCAGCGCGTAGCCCACCGCCGGTGCGCCAAAGAAGAAGCCAAGCGTGGAGGCCGAGAGGCCGAAGACCTGCATGCCCACAAAAGACGCGCCGCCGACGTAGGCAAAGAATGCCCCGGAGGCCAGCGCGCAGGCCAGTGCGTAGCCCCAGAAGCGCCGCGAACGCAGGAGTTCGGGGTATTGCGCAAACTGCTGACGCAGGCTCAGACCGCTGCGGGTCGCGGTCTCTCCCAGATCCCGCCAGACAAGCCAGAACATGGCGATCCCCACGCCCAGCATCAGCCAGAAATTCGCGCGCCAGCCGAGGGTTTCCGCCAGTACCCCGCCGAGGATCGGCGCCACCATCGGCACCAGAGCCATGCCCATGGTCACGTAACCGATCATGGAGGCCGCCCGGTCCGGCGGATAGAGATCACGCACCACGGCGCGGCTTAGCACCATGCCTACGACGATGGCCGCCTGCGCCATGCGGAAGACGAGGAACACTGCCGCCGTGGGGGCGAGGATCGTGCCCAGCGTTGCCAGCAGGAATAGCCCCAGCCCCCAGAGGATCACCGGTCGCCGCCCGATCTTGTCCGAAAGGGTGCCGACGAACAACTGCAGCACGGCGTTCACAGCGAGGTAGAGCGAAACCGAAAGCTGCATCGTTGCGTAATCGGTTTGAAAATGATCCGCCATCAGTTGCAGGCTTGGGACGAAGATATTCATTACCAGAGCGCTCATGCCGGAGAGCAACACTAGCGTCATGATATGGGGCGGGGCGGTCCGGTCGAGGAACCGCTGGGAAGAAACTGGGCGCATGGGGTCATGCGGTAAGACGCCGCTTGGCCAGGGTCAATCACATACATGCCCTGAACATGCGAATATTCATTTTTGCAGTTAGCATGGGTGCATATTTCCATCGTTTGCAAATTTGCGAGGAAATACTTGAGGCAATGCGCGCGCACTGTATGTTCCGCGCAAACCAGAAGGGGCCCTTGCGATGAAAGACATCATTCAGGAACTGCACGACCGCCGCGAGAACGCCCGGCTGGGTGGCGGTCAGCGGCGCATCGACGCGCAGCACGCCAAGGGCAAGCTGACCGCGCGCGAGCGCATCGAGCTGCTGCTGGATGAGGGCTCTTTCGAGGAATACGACACCTTCGTGGCACACCGTTGCACCGACTTCGGCATGGAGCACAACCGCCCATACGGCGACGGCGTGGTGACGGGCTGGGGCACCATCAACGGCCGCATGGTCTATGTCTTTTCCCAGGATTTCACGGTTCTGGGCGGTTCAGTTTCGGCGACCCACGCGCAGAAGATCTGCAAGATCATGGACATGGCCATGCAGAACGGTGCACCGGTCATCGGCCTGAACGACAGCGGCGGAGCGCGCATCCAAGAAGGCGTGGACGCGCTGGCGGGCTATGCGGACATCTTCCAGAAGAACATCGAAGCCTCCGGCGTGATCCCGCAGATCTCTGTCATCATGGGTCCCTGCGCCGGTGGGGCGGTCTATTCTCCCGCCATGACCGACTTCATCTTCATGGTGAAGGACACCTCCTACATGTTCGTTACCGGTCCCGACGTGGTGAAGACCGTCACCAACGAGATCGTCACCGCCGAGGAACTGGGCGGTGCCTCGACACACACCAAGAAATCGTCGGTGGCCGACGGTGCATTCGAGAATGACGTTGAGGCGCTGGCCGAGGTCCGCCGCCTTGTTGATTTCCTGCCGCTCAACAACCGTGAAAAGCCCCCCGTTCGGCCCTTCTTTGATGAAGTGGACCGGGTAGAGGCCAGTCTGGACACGCTGATTCCCGACAACCCGAACATGCCCTACGACATGAAGGAGCTGATCGCCAAAGTGTCGGACGAGGGCGATTTTTACGAGATCCAGAAGGACTTCGCCGGCAACATCATCACCGGCTTTATTCGTCTCGAAGGCCAGACCGTCGGCGTCGTCGCCAATCAGCCGCTGGTACTGGCCGGAGTTCTGGACATCGACTCGAGCCGGAAGGCCGCGCGCTTTGTCCGTTTCTGCGATTGCTTCGAGATCCCGATCCTGACCCTTGTCGATGTGCCAGGGTTCCTGCCGGGCACCGCGCAGGAATACAACGGCGTCATCAAGCACGGCGCAAAGCTGCTGTTCGCCTATGGCGAGGCGACCGTGCCCATGGTTACCGTCATCACCCGCAAGGCCTACGGCGGCGCTTATGACGTGATGGCGTCAAAGCACATGAAGGCGGACGTGAACTACGCCTGGCCGACGGCGCAGATCGCCGTGATGGGGGCCAGGGGGGCCGCCGAGATCATCCACCGCGCTGACCTTGGCAATCCGGAGAAGATCAAGGCGCACGCCGACGCCTACGAGGACCGCTTTGCCAACCCCTTCATCGCGGCGGAGCGCGGCTTTATCGACGAGGTGATCCAGCCGCGCTCCACCCGCCGTCGCGTCGCCCGGGCCTTCGCCATGCTGCGCAACAAACAGCAGTCGATGCCGTGGAAAAAGCACAACAACATCCCGCTGTAAGGGGAGCGCCATGACGACGGGGGCAGAAATCCGACGCCTGCAGGGCGGCTGGCTGGAGCGCCGGTCCGCGGAGGGCTACGTGCTGGCCCGCCGCTGGCCGCCCAGCATGGACGTAAGCGCGGCGACCACGATGCCGGACCTGCGACCCTCGCGGCTGGCCCGTCAGGTGCGGCAAGATCTCTGGAGGGCATTGAAATCCGTGAAAGGTTTTTCTCCGGTGGTGCAAATTGACTTTACGGCAGAGGGTTTGACTGTTACTGCTGGCGGGCGCGTCGAAGGGCGCGTTCCCCACGGTCTCGAATCCCGCATCCAGGAGGTTCTGGATGATCCCGCACGCCGGTTGCGCTGGGCGAATTGCGCCCGGAGGGACAGATGAACCGTAAGATGGAACACCACGCATTGGGTGCGCCCGATGCGATCGCGGCCCCGGCGGGAGGAGCGGACGTTTTCGGACGGCCGTGCCGGGGCTGCGTCAGAATTTCCCTGCACAAAACCCTGAACGCGACGCTGTTGGTGTGCGCGCTGTCTGCCCCGGCAGGGGCGGGGACGCTCGCGTTTTCCGGTCTGGACTATGCATGGCACGATGAGATTGCCGAGGCCCCGACCTACCGCCTGCGCTACGTGACCCCCGGCCTGGCGGACGATAGCGTGAACTACACCGCCGTTTCGGACGACATGGCCGCGCTTTGCCAGTCCGACGCGTTGCCGCGCCTTGCCGGTCAGGGCGCAACCCCGCAACGCGTTGTCATCACGCTGATGGCGGAGCCGGTGGATTTCGGCGTCATGACCCCCGGTGTGCGGCAGTTCTTCGAGAGCTACGCCATCGAGGACGGTCTCTGCATCTGGGAGGCTTTTTGATGCGCACACAATATCTTGGGGCGTACCGTTCATGTGGACGCGTCGGAGTGGCTTCCGAGTCACAGGGGAAATACCTCGCGTGCGACGCGTATCCTTTTGCTGCGGCACCCGTTATTCTGTTACTCGATTGCAAATCCGCAATCGACACCCCGAACCGGGACCCCGGCGCGTCCGGCGTCCCGATCTTTGACAGGAGTAGAAGATGTCCAAGAGCATCAAGCTTCTTGCCATGCTGGGCCTCGTGGGCACGACCCTTGCGGCGTGCGCACAGCAGGAAGAGCAGGAATACGTGGTGGTCGATCCCGAGCCCATCTCGATCGAACCCGTGTACACCGGCAAGTACAAGTAAGAACCTATCGGGGCGGAGGATCTCCTTCGTCCCGACAGTCCTATCGAGCACGGCTGCAACGGCCCCGAACAAGGAGGGCCGAGCATGCTGAAGCATCGCGGCTTCCCCGGACGACTTCCGGGCACGGACTATCAATTCACGATCCGCCGCGCGAACCCGAAAGGGGCGACGCCGCTTATCGCGCGCGAGCGCTACCGCGACCGCCGCAACCCCGACAAGAAGGCCGACTGGGTCTTCATGTCCGCGCTGTGGTATCACTTCGGTGACCAGCCGTTCGAGCGCGGCAACCTCGATGGCGGCCGCCTGTCCTGGTTGTTCGGCCGCGAGGTGAAGCCCTACGACCCCGACACTTTTGATCCTGCCGACTACGAGGCGCTGCTGGTCATTGACGAGGCGCGCGCCCGCGCGTCCTTCCCCGAGGCCTTCGAGGAACAGGAACCCTGGGAGAAGTGATGCGCACGTCCCCGCCGATGGTCCCATGCGATGCGCGGTCCGCTGCCGATGGATTCGGCGGGGGGCTTTCGCGCTATGCAGGCGGGGGGGCATCTGCCACGGTCAGGTCAGGATGGGGGGCAAGGCTGCAATCGGCGCTTGGTTCCGCCCCTGTCCTATCCCCCAAGGGGCGGCCGACCTTGTCCCCGGAATGGCCGCCCCGCACCCGCCGTGACAGCGGGAGCGCGGATGATGCGAAAACGGTGGTCAGTGCGCGCGGGCAACAGTTTGGCCTGTCACTCTCAGACCGGATATTTTTCTGGAACGGAGCGGGGGATTACGTATCCTCGGCCTCAGAGCAGAAAAAAAACCTATCCGAGGCAACATCATGGCAAAGCCCCTTCAACGGCTTCGTATACCGTTTGCAATTGTCGCCCTGCTTTTCCTTGCCAGTTGCGGCGACACGCCTGGACAGAGTGCCGCGGTTGGCATGGCCGCTGGCGGCGCAGCGGCGATGGTCCTGGAGAAGGACATGCTCTCCGGCGCGGCCATCGGCGCCGGGGCGAACATCGCCTATTGCAGCCAGTTCCCGGCGCGCTGCTGACAGACGCCGGGCGGCGGGACGGATCACTGCTCGGCGCGCTTTCGCCGCGCCTGCGCGGGTTTTTGCGGTTTCTTCGCCAGTAGGCGGAACCATACTCGCTCTTTCCGCGTATGTGGGCATAATCCACGCACGGGGCATGACCCGGGACAGAGAGGACTTCACATGCGCATTTTCACCCTCATCGTTGCAGCCGCTTCCGCATTCAGCCTCGCGGCCTGCGAAGGCACTGACCTCGAGCGTGGCGTCATGGGCGCAGGCATTGGCGCGGCCACCGCGTCGGCAACGGGCCGCAACGTGGCGGCAGGCGCGGCCATCGGTGGCGCAGCGGGCGTTGTCTGCGACGACGTCACACCGCAGCTCTGCAACTGAACATGACGACGCGGCGCATGGCCCCTGGGGGCTGACGGCCGCACCGATCTTGATGAACGCCGTCCGGGCCGCGAGGCCTCGGGCGGCGTTTGCGTTTGAAAATGGCATGTGCGTAGGCGTGCAAAAGACGAAGGGACAGAGATGTTTGAGAAGATCCTGATCGCGAACCGGGGCGAAATCGCCTGCCGCGTCATCAAGACGGCGCGCAAGATGGGCCTCAAGACGGTTGCCGTCTATTCCGACGCGGACAAACACGCCCTGCATGTCGAGATGGCCGACGAGGCCGTGCATATCGGCCCCCCGCAAGCGAACCAGTCCTATATCGTGATCGACAGGATCATGGAGGCGATCGCGAAATCCGGCGCGCAGGCTGTGCATCCGGGCTACGGCTTCCTGTCGGAGAATGCGAAGTTCGCCGAGGCGCTGGACAAGGCCGGCGTGGCCTTCATCGGGCCCCCGAAGGGGGCGATCGAGGCGATGGGGGACAAGATCACCTCCAAGAAGATCGCGCAGGAGGCGGGCGTCTCCACCGTGCCCGGCTACATGGGCCTGATCAACGACGCAGACGAGGCGGTCAGGATTTCGCAGCAGGTAGGCTATCCCGTGATGATCAAGGCCTCCGCCGGGGGGGGCGGCAAGGGCATGCGCATCGCCTGGAACGATCGCGATTGTCGCGAGGGATTCCAGAGTTCGAAGAACGAGGCGGCGAATTCCTTCGGGGACGATCGCATCTTCATCGAGAAATTCGTCACCCAGCCACGCCATATCGAAATCCAGGTGCTCTGCGACGCGCATGGCAACGGCATCTACCTGAACGAACGCGAATGTTCGATCCAGCGCCGCAACCAGAAGGTCGTCGAAGAGGCCCCCAGCCCCTTTCTCGATGCGGCCACGCGCAAGGCGATGGGCGAGCAGTCCGTGGCCCTCGCTAAGGCGGTCGGATACACCTCGGCCGGGACTGTGGAATTCATTGTCGACGGGGATCGCAACTTCTACTTCCTCGAGATGAATACCCGTCTTCAGGTGGAACATCCGGTGACGGAACTGATCACCGGCGTCGACCTTGTCGAACAGATGATCCGGGTGGCGAGCGGAGAGCCGCTGTCCATCAGCCAGGACGACGTGAAAATCGACGGCTGGGCCATCGAGAACCGGCTATACGCAGAGGACCCGTATCGCAACTTCCTGCCCTCTATCGGGCGCCTGACCCGCTACCGCCCGCCCGCCGAGGGTCCGCTGGGTGACGGCATCGTGCGCAACGATACCGGCGTCTACGAGGGCGGCGAGATCTCCATGTACTACGACCCGATGATCGCCAAGCTCTGCACCTGGGCGCCGACCCGTGCACAGGCCATCGAGGTCATGCGCAATGCGCTGGACAGCTTCGAGGTCGAGGGGATCGGCCACAACCTGCCCTTCGTCGCTGCGGTGATGGACCACCCGAAGTTCATCGCGGGCGAGATGACCACCGCCTTCATCGCGGAAGAATACCCCGACGGCTTTGACGGTGTGACGCTGGAGGACGCCCACCTGCGCCGCGTCGCGGCGGCGGCGGCAGCGATGAACCGCGTGGCGGAGATCCGGCGCACGCGCGTTACCGGCACGCTGGGCAACCACGAACGCCGCGTCGGCAGTGACTGGGTCGTGTCGCTGCAAGCGAGCGAGTTCACGGTGAAGATCGCGGCCGACCACGGCGGTTCCACCGTGCGGTTCGAGGACGGGGCGGAGATCCGGGTCGAGGGCGCATGGACGCCGGGCATGAGCCTCGCGCGGATGACGGTCGACGGCGAGAGCCTCGTGCTCAAGGTCGACAAGATCACGCAGGGCTTCCGTCTGCGCACCCGTGGCGCCGATCTCAAAGTCAATATCCGGTCGCCGCGCCAGGCCGAACTGGCCCGTCTCATGCCTGAGAAACTGCCGCCCGATACCTCGCGGCTGCTGCTTTGCCCGATGCCCGGCCTGATCGTGAAAATCGACGTCGAAGAAGGGCAGGAGGTGCAGGAGGGACAGGCGCTGTGCACCGTGGAGGCCATGAAGATGGAGAACATCCTGCGCGCCGAAAAGACGGGCGTGGTGGCCAAGATCAACGCAGGACCGGGTGACAGCCTGGCCGTCGACGACGTGATCATGGAATTCGAGTGATGTGGAAGCGCACCGCCGCGATCTGGCTGATGCATAGTCTGGCGTTCGTCGCCGGGTTGGTGCTGTCTGGCGTCGTGGCGGTGGGCTTGTGGGCGGTGGTGCCGGTGACAGGGGCCAACTGGCTCGTCTTCGGCGGTGCGCTGGCGGTGTCGATCATTGCGGTGGGGGCAGGCTACGGGCTGTATCTGACGCTGGTGGGCCTGCTGCTCGATCTTAATCTGGGCTGGGCCTATTATCTGCTGGGTCCGGTGGTGGTGCTGGGCGTCATGGCGCTGGTCTTTGCCGGCGTCTACAGCCATATGCTGACGGTCGGGCAGGGCAGCCTTGGCGGTTATGCGGTGTTGTTCCTGATCGGCGGCGGGGTGATGACCCGGCGCGCCAGGTTGGGCCGCGAGAACGCGGAGATGCCCGAACAGGATGACCGGGCATGAAGCCGGTGTGGGACATGCGCCGCCGGGGCGGCGCAACGAAGTCTCAATCTCTTGCCGTTAGTCTCCGCCGCCATGCGATGCCTCATGATCCTCGGGAGGTTTGCGGCGCTCCTGCGCCTCGTGACGGGTTTCGCGGCCCTGTCGCTGCTGGCGTCGTGCATCTTCGCCCTGGACGAGGAAGAGGCGCTGCGGGTGGACCTCAAGCGCCTTGTATACCTTGCGCAGACGCGCAGTTTCACATCAAGGAGTACCTGCACGGCGGCAATCTTCGACCTCGCGTCGGATCAGGTGCGCAGTCAGGGGATGCGGATTGTATCCGACGTGCGGTCGGGCCTGCGGTTGGTGAAAGAGGGACGCGTGGTCGCCTTCGACGTGCCGGGGCTGACGCCGAACATGGTGTCGGAACAGGTCATGTCGATGAACCTCTACGCGGGGCTGGGTCTGATCTCCAGCTTCGTCGGGCCGTCGAAGGACTGCATGGACGACCAGTTTCAGGTGGATGTCTATTACGCGCTGATGACCCCGGACAGCCTGACCATCTACGATCCGGAGCGCAACGCGTTGCTGCTGCTGCACCGCCCGAAACGACTGCTGTTCTACCTGCGCGGCGACGTCTGACCGGGGCGCAATCAACGCAGGCCGGAACCTTGACGCCTTGCGGAGGAGCGGATCAAAACCCCTTGATCTCGTCCTGGCGCAGCGGAAGCTTGTCGATCTGGCGGGTGATTTCGCGCACCGACCACGGCCGGGGTTTGCGCGTCACGATGCTGCCATCCTTCGCCATGACCACCAGCGCAAAGCCGCGCGGGCGCAACGCCCGCCGAACCGCGCTTTGTGCGGCAGGGTCGCTATCGGCGATCACCACCACGTCGCGTTCTTCAAGCGCTGCGTACCGCTGGGTCAGCAATGCGATTTGTTCCTGGAAACGCGGATCGGCCGGATTGTCGGCAAAGACCACCACTGGCCGCTTGATCCAGAGCCATTCGTCCAGAGTGGTTTCCGTTCCCTGCAGAATGATCGGTGCGCTCGGTTCCTCTGTCCGGTCGGCTGCGTGGGCTGGCAGTTGCATGGATAGCAAGGCCAGCGAAGCGAGGAGGACGGAACGGCGCAGGACTTTGTTCATACATCCGAATATATGGGGCGCCCGTCCCCCTGCACAGGGGCGCCTCGCCTGCCACCGAGAAAATTTTGCCTTTAACCGCATCATCATCCGTCCCGGCGCACCTTCGCGCCGGGTCCCGGGACGCGCATGGGGTGCGCCTGGTGGCCTCTGGACACGGGAGACGCGGGCCGGAATGGAAATCATCCTGCATCTCGGGGCGCATCGCACCGCCACCACCAGCTTCCAGCATTACCTCCACGCCCATCGGGGAACACTTTGGGAACGGGGGCTCGGCTTCTGGGGGCCGCACCGGACGCGCGACGGGTTGCTGCAGGACGTGGCGCGAAACCCCGAGTCGCCACACAAGGCGCGCCGCGCCGCCGGTCGGCTGCGACTGGCGCTGGAGGGGGCGCGACGCTCCGGCACGCAGAAACTGGTGGTCACGGATGAGACCATGCTGGGGTCCGCCCGCCGTTGCTGGCGCGCGGGGGAGATGTATCCCGGTGTCGGCGAACGCATTGCGCGCCTGGCGGTGGGCTTTGGTCACGTGCGCACGATCTCGCTGCAAATCCGGCAGCAGGACCTGTGGTGGGCGTCCGTCGCGGCTTTGCTGATTCCGCGTGGGGAGGGGCTGGCGGAGCCCGGCCGCCTGGCGGCCATCGCGGCCCACCCGCGCGCGTGGCGGGATGTGATTACCGACGTCGCCTGCGCCTGTCCGGGGGCAAACATCGTCGTCACACCTTTCGAGCGTTTCGCCGACCGGCCCGACCAGTTGCTGGCTACGATGTCGGGCCTGACGCGTCCACCGTCCGTCCGGCCGGGGAAGTTCTGGCGCAACCGTCGGGAGGCTGCGAGCACTTTGCGTGAAATCATCGCGGATCGGGGCGAAGACCCCGACTGCATCCCGGAGGGCGCGGGGCGCTACATGCCCTTCGATGACCGCCAGCGCGCCGCGCTGCGGGAGGCTTATGCCGACGACCTGTTCTGGTTGGAAACCGGGGCGGACGGGCTGGCAATTCTGAAATCGGATACCGGCACTGCGCGCCGCTCGCTGACAGGCGGCGCGCATGGGCCGAAGGAGAGAGGACGACGACATGACCGACCTGCCTGACGCGTGGCGCAAGACTGCTGAGAAGGAACTGCGCGGCAAGCCGCTGGACGACCTGACCTGGGACACGCTGGAGGGCATCCCGGTCAAGCCGCTTTATACCGCCGAGGATACTGCCGATCTGCCGCACATGGGCAGCCTGCCGGGGCAGGAGCCCTTTACCCGCGGGGTCAAGGCGACCATGTACGCCGGTCGTCCCTGGACCATCCGGCAATACGCGGGTTTCTCCACCGCCGAGGAATCGAACGCCTTCTACCGCAAGGCCCTAGCCGCCGGGCAGCAGGGCGTCTCGGTCGCCTTTGACCTTGCCACGCACCGAGGCTACGACAGCGACCACCCGCGCGTGGTGGGCGACGTGGGCAAGGCGGGCGTGGCCATCGACAGCGTTGAGGACATGAAGATCCTCTTCGAGGGTATCCCGCTGGATCAGGTGTCGGTGTCCATGACGATGAACGGCGCGGTGATCCCGGTGCTGGCCAGCTTTATCGTCACCGGCGAGGAGCAGGGCCATGACAAATCGGTGCTTTCGGGGACCATCCAGAACGACATCCTGAAGGAGTTCATGGTCCGCAACACCTACATCTACCCGCCGGCGCCCTCTATGCGGATCATCTCCGACATCATCGCCTATACCTCGGATCACATGCCGAAGTTCAACTCGATCTCGATCTCCGGCTACCACATGCAGGAGGCGGGGGCGAACCTCGTGCAGGAGCTGGCCTTCACCCTCGCGGACGGCAAGGAATACGTGAAGACCGCCATGCAAGCCGGTATGGACATTGACAAATTCGCCGGTCGTCTGTCGTTCTTCTTTGCCGTCGGCAAGAACTTTTTCATGGAAATCGCGAAGCTGCGCGCCGCCCGCCTGCTGTGGCACCGGATCATGACCGATCTGGGCGCGCAGAACCCGCGCTCCAAGATGCTGCGGACGCATTGCCAGACTTCGGGCGTCAGCCTCGCCGAGCAGGACCCCTACAACAATGTCATCCGCACCGCCTACGAGGCGATGAGCGCGGTGCTGGGCGGTACGCAGTCGCTGCACACCAACGCGCTGGACGAGGCCATCGCGCTGCCGACCGAGTTCTCTGCCCGGATCGCGCGAAACACCCAGTTGGTGCTGCAGGAGGAAACCGGCGTGACCAAGGTGGTCGACCCGCTGGCGGGTTCCTATTACGTCGAGAGCCTGACCAACGAGCTGGCGGAGCGCGCCTGGGAGCTGATCCAGGAAGTCGACGAGATGGGCGGCATGACGAAGGCGGTTGAATCCGGTATGCCGAAGCTGCGCATCGAGGAGGCCGCGGCGCAGCGTCAGGCTGATATCGACCGTGGTACCGATGTGATCGTCGGCGTGAACAAGTACCGGCGGGAGAAAGAGGATGAACTCGAAATTCTCGACATCGACAACGCGAAGGTGCGCGAGAGTCAGATTGCCCGGCTGGAAAAGATCCGCGCCACCCGCGACGAGGCTGCCTGCCTGGCGGCACTGGAGGAACTCACCCGCCGGGCCAGGGACGGCGGCAACCTGCTGGAGGCGGCGGTCGAAGCCGCCCGCGCGCGTGCATCAGTCGGAGAGATCAGCATGGCAATGGAAAAGGAATTCGGCCGCCATCGCGCCGAGGTCAAGACCCTCGCGGGTGTCTACGGCGCTGCCTACGAGGGCGACGAAGGCTTTGCCGCGATCCAGAAATCGGTTGAGCGGTTCGCCGAGGACGAGGGCCGCCGCCCGCGCATGCTGGTGGTGAAGATGGGCCAGGACGGCCACGACCGGGGTGCGAAGGTGATCGCCACGGCCTTTGCCGACATCGGTTTCGACGTCGACGTGGGCCCGCTGTTCCAAACCCCGGACGAGGCCGCGCAGGACGCCATCGACAACGACGTGCATGTGGTGGGGATTTCGTCACAGGCCGCCGGTCACAAGACGCTGGCGCCGCAACTGGTGCAGGCGCTGAAGGATCAAGGCGCCGACGACATTCTCGTGATCTGCGGCGGGGTGATCCCGCATCAGGATTACGAATTCCTCTACAATGCGGGGGTGAAGGCGATCTTTGGCCCCGGCACCAATATCCCCGAGGCAGCGCAGGATATCCTGCGCCTGATCCGCGAGGCTCGGTCCTGAGAGGGTTTCGCCCCGGCGGATGCCGGGGCGACCGACGCGCGCCCTGACAGGCGCGCGCCTGCAGGTCAATACAGGCCGCAGGGATGGCGGTTGCGACGCTTCAAGCCCCGAGAATCCCGGGATGCGCGGCCCTCAGGGGCGCGATGGATAGATGCCCTCGACGGCAACGCACCAGTTCAGAACGAGGTAGGGCGGCCGGTTCTCATGCGCACTGCTGCCGCCGTTACTGCTGAGAGTTGCTGCGTTCATATGCACTGCGGTGCCGGTGGTGCCGTAGTAAACCGCGCCGCGCCCCGGCCCGACGCCGGTTGCCGGTGTCGCACCTGCCGGCGACGTCTGCGTGCCAGGCGACTGCGCGGCCAGCATCTGGTGAACGTGCATCGGCATTTGCGGGGTGGTCAGTGTCACCCGCGCCTCGCCGCCTTGCTGGCCCAGGGGGCGGTTGCTCAGGCCCGGACCCCGGCCGGTGCCAATTGGTGTGCGACCGTTCAGGTTTGGCAGGGCAAAAGTGCTGATCCCGTCGCCACCGTAAGTGGAGCCATAAAGCGAGAATAGCGCCGTATTCGACGCGATCGGCAGCAACTGGCCGCCAGCCAGAGCGAAATTGCGCGGGCACCAGTTGAAGGGGAATGCCTTGATCTCTCCGATATAGGTATCCTGAGCGGAGGCAGGCGCGGCAAGGGCCATCATCACCGCCAGCGTCGCTGCGGCACGGCGCGAAAGCCGCGTGGCCCGGGTGTTGGATGTCGTCATGAAAATATCCTTTCGAATGACTTGTTCGGGCCGTCAGTTGCGGGACGGGAAAATGCCTCGCATAGCGATACACCACGTGTTGACGAGGTAGGGCATCCTGTTTTCGTGCGGTTGCGATCCGCCGGCCGCCGATACCAGTCCCGAATGCATTGGCGCCGCAGCCGGGGGGGGCGCGTAGGTGGTGATGTCGCTGCCCGCGCTTTGCGATCTGGCAAAGACGGCACCCTGTGGTTCCGCGTTGGTGGCGATATCGGATAGCGCGGTCACAGCATGGCTGTGCGCAGGCATTTCGTTCACGGTCAGCGTTACGGTTTCGAGGCCGCCCTTCTGGCCGACGGTGTAAGTGTCGCTGCCTTGCTGACCCCAGCCGACGGCGGCACGGCCACGCAGGTCGGGCAGGGCAAAGGTGGTGCGCCCGTCACCACCGAACTGGGTGCCCAGCAGCGAGAACAGCGCCTGGTTCTGATTGATGGGCAGGATCTGGCCAGCCGCCTGATCCCAGCCCCTGGGGCAGAAGTTGAAACCGAAGGAGCGGAGTTCCGAGAGGTAAGGCTCCTGCGCCCCTGCGGGCTGGGTCAGGGACAGCGTGGCCGCGAGCGCGAGAATCGCAAGGCGGGAACCTGTCCGGAATGCATGACGTGTCATCGTGGAATGTCCTGAAATTAAGCTGGGGTCAGTTGCGCGAAGGATAGATGCCGACCAGCGCGACGCACCAGGTGATGGCCAGGAAGGGCGCCATGTTGTCGTGTGGCATGCTCGAACCTTCAGGCTGGATGGCATTCTGTCTCATCGCCGAATTTGGTGCGCTCGGCGTATAGAGATTGCCTTGGCTGTTCGACAGGTGAGGTTGTGCCAACACCCCGTCTTCGGGATCGCCAGTGGCCCCCTGCACGTCGTTTGCCATCATCTGGTGACTGTGGCCGGGAAGCTGCGTCTGCAGCAGGGTAATCTGTTCCGAGCCCGCCCGCTGACCCCAGGCGGCGGGCGTGAGGCCGGGACCCGCGCCGGTACCGATATTCGTGCGTCCGCGCAGATCCGGAAGGCCAAAGGTCGTCCGTCCGTCGCCGCCATAGGTTGTGCCATAAAGCGAGAAAAGCGCGTCGTTCTGGCTGATGGCCAGAAGCTGGCCCGCCGCATCCGTCCAGCCGCGCGGACAAAAGTTGTTCCCGAAAGAACGGATTTCGCCCACGAAGCCCTCTTGGGCATGAGCCGCGCCCGCCAGCCCTAGGCAGATAAGTGCTGCCACTGCCACGCTTCGGCGCGTGGTCTTGCAGTCCCCTGTCATAATGGATGTCCTCGAATACGTTGAATGTTTGGCCTGCCGAAGAATGCGGCGGACCGGAAATACAAAAAAATGTGCAACCTGATAACGGACCCATTGAATGGTTCCGTAGGGTCATCTGTCAACCGCAAAGAGTATATGGGGCGGGGCTTTCCCGCCGGCTGTTTGCAGCCGGCGGGAAGGGGGCGCGTCAGCCTG
Organism: Sagittula salina; assembly: GCF_017813235.1. GTDB lineage: Bacteria > Pseudomonadota > Alphaproteobacteria > Rhodobacterales > Rhodobacteraceae > Sagittula > Sagittula salina. The sequence continues at coordinate 273,135 of NZ_JAGISH010000001.1, read as the reverse complement.
CGGCGGTCGCTGCGGGGGCGGTGGCCTTTTCCTGCGTCGACAGACGCAGCGCCACGAAACCCATGATGCCGGACAGGATCGAGCCCGAAAGCACACCAAGCCGGACCGCGTTCATCAGACTCGGGTCGGAGAAACTGAGCGAACCTATGAAGAGCGACATGGTAAAGCCGATGCCCGCGAGGCAGGCGATGCCGTAGATTTGCGCCCAGTTGGCGCCCGAAGGCTTGCGCGCAAGCCCAAGCTTCACCATCGCGAAGGTGACTCCGAAGACGCCGAGCTGTTTGCCGAGGATCAGCCCCAGAGCGATGCCCATGGGCAGCGGTTGCAGCAAGTCAGACCAGGCCATGCCCTTCAGCACGACGCCCGCGTTGGCAAAGGCAAAAATCGGTACGATCACGTAAAGAACGTAAGGCGACAGCCCGTGTTCCAGAGAATGCAGCGGGGATTTACCCCACTTGTCCTTCAGCGGGATGAAAAAGGCGGTGACCACTCCCGCGAGCGTCGCATGAACGCCGGACTTCAGCACCAGCACCCAGAGGATCACGCCAAGGATCAGGATCGGCGCCACCCGGTGCATCCGGGCCCGCGCCATCCACCACATCCCGACCAGCGGAATGACGGCGAGAAACAGGTAGTCGACCTTCAATTCGGCCGTGTAGAACAACGCAATGATGACGATCGCCCCCATGTCGTCGAGGATTGCCAGCGTCAGCAGGAAAACCTTCAGCGATGACGGCACCTTGTCGCCCACCAGCGCCAGCACGCCAAGCGCAAAGGCGATGTCGGTGGCTGCCGGGATCGCCCAGCCCCCCACGGTGGCGGGGTCGCCCCAATTGAAGGCGAGGTAGACCAGCGCCGGCAGCGCCATGCCGCCCACGGCGGCAACGCCGGGCAGAACCACATCGGAGGGGTTCTTCAGCTTGCCCTCCAGCAGCTCGGCCTTCAGTTCCAGCCCGATTAGAAAGAAGAAGACGGCCATGAGACCGTCGTTGATCCACAGGATCAGCGGCTTTTCCAGCCCGTCGCCGTTCAGCGTCACGGCAAAGTAGCTGCCGAGCACCCCGTCATAATGACCGGCAAGGCCGGAGTTGGCGACGATCATCGCCGCTATGGCGGAGAGCATCAGCAATATGCCCCCCGAAGCCTCGTGGCCGAAGAAGCGGTCCAGCGCGCGAAGCAGCATCCATTGTCCTCCTTAAGGATATCTTTGGAATGGAAAATTCATGAGCCCTTCAGTCCGAAATAGGCACGTTGGCGCGTACATCAATGCAAAGGGGCGGCTTTTCCGCTTTGCAGCGTGGTTTCCCTTGGTTACCGTGCTGCGACTGCACGGAAAGTTTCCTTCATGCCCCCGGTATCGCTGACGCTCGACCACATCGCCGTTCTTGGCGAAACCCTCGCGGAGGCCGTGGATCACGTGGAGGCGGCGCTGGGGCATCCCATGCGTCCCGGTGGCAGCCACGCACGGTTCGGCACGCACAATCAACTGCTCGGTCTGTCGCCCGATCTTTATATCGAAGCGATCGCCATCGACCCCTCGGCTCCCGGGCCCGGGGACGCGCGCTGGTTCGGGCTGGACACCTTCCAGGGGGCGGCGCGGCTGGACAAATGGGTCTGCGCGGTCGATGACGTCGCGGCCGCGATCGCGCTCCTGCCCATGGCGGGGCGGCTGGTGGAGCTTGAGCGCAACGGCTTGCGCTGGATCATGGCGGTACCGGAAGATGGGATGCTGCCATTCGGCGGGCTGTTTCCGGCCCTGATCCAGTGGAAGGTGCCGGTGCCGCCGGGCAAGGCCCTGACCCCGTCGGATTCGACTCTTGAAGCGCTGGTGGTGACCCATCCGGAGGCTCCGGCACTGGAGGCCCTGCTGGCGCCGGTTCTGGACGCGCCGTTGGTGCGGTTCGAAACCGGCACAGCCGGACTTGCAGCGTATGTGCGGCAGAAAGGCGCGACGGTCGTCCTGCGATGAGCCAACTTCGATGAGCCAAATTCGATGAGCCTGCGCATTCGTCCCGCGGGGCCCGCCGACGCGCCCGGTATCGCCGCGATCTGGAACGCGATCATCGTGGATACCGCCGCCACCTTCACCACCCAAACCAAGACCGAGGCCGGGCTGATCGCGGACATGACGCAGCGCGGCGCGGCCTTTCAGGTGGCGGAGGACGCGGGCCGTGTGCTGGGCTTTGCCACTTATGGGCAGTTTCGCGGCGGGCCGGGTTACGCCCATACCATGGAACATTCGATCCAGCTTGCCGCAGAGGCGCGCGGCAGGGGGACCGGCCGCGCCCTGATGACCGCCCTGGAAGATGTCGCCCGCGCGCAGGGCGTGCACAGCCTCTGGGCCGGAGTATCGGGCGAGAACCCCGGCGGTGTCACCTTTCACCGTCGTATCGGCTATGCCGAGATCGCCCGCCTGCCACAGGTCGGCTTCAAGTTCGGCCGCTGGATGGACCTGATCCTGCTGCAAAAAATCCTCTGATCGTCGGAAATTCCGCTCCTGACAGTCGCCCGCACAACGGTTATGATGCGCCCATGTCGATCTGGACCCGCATTACACAGGCGCTCGCTGCGCTGACCTCCGGCGAAGGGCTCTCCGTGCTCTTTGACCGGATGCGCACGCCGCCGGAACGCTCCGTGGGCTTTACCATCGCGGTGATCGCGCTGTCGGCCAAGATGGCGAAGGCCGACGGGCTGGTAACCCGCGACGAGGTCACCGCCTTCCGCGAGGTCTTTCGCATCGCGCCCGAGGACGAAAAGGACGCGGCCCGAGTTTTCAATCTCGCCCGGCAGGACGTTGCGGGTTTCGAGGACTACGCCAGCCGCATTCGGGCCATGTTCAACGCGGATACCTCGACTCTGTGCGACCTGATGGAAGGCCTGTTTCATATCGCCATGGCGGACGGCCGGTACCACCCTGCAGAGGATGCCTTCCTCGAACGGGTGGCGGAGCTTTTCGGCATGCCGGAGACGCGTTTCCGCGCCCTGCGCGCGCGCTTCGTGCCCGACGCGGCGGACCCCTGGGCGGTGCTGGGCGTGACACCCGACATGGAACTGCCAGAGATCCGCAAGCACTGGCGACAACTGGTGCGCGACAGTCATCCCGATGTGATGATGGCACGCGGCGTCCCGGAAGAAGCGGTGAAGATGGCGGAAAGACGCATGGCCGACATCAACCGCGCGTGGGAGGAAATCTCCGCCCGGCAGGCCGCCTGAGGCGCGCCGCCTTGCGCCTCGCCACCTACAACGTCGAATGGTTCGACTCCCTCTTTGACAATCGCGGGCGGCTGATGCTGGATGATCGCTGGTCCTCGCGCCACGACGTCACACGGCGGCAGCAGGCAGAGGCACTGGGTATCGTCTTCACCGCCATGGACGCTGACGCGGTCATGGTGATCGAGGCGCCCGACACCTCCTCCCGCCGCTCGACCACTGGAGCGTTGACCCGCTTCGCGGAGGCGTTCGAACTGCGCACCACCGCCGTGGTCACCGGCTTCGCCAACGACACCCAACAGGAAATCGCGCTGCTTTATGACCCGGAGCGTCTGACCGCCCGCCACGACCCGCAATCCGGAACCGAGGCGCCGCGTTTCGACGCCACGCTGAAGATCGACCTCGACATCGACGCGACACCCGACATCGTGCAATTCTCCAAGCCGCCGCTGGAACTGGAGGTGACCACCGTCACGGGTCGCGTCCTCCGCCTGATCGGGGCACACCTGAAGTCGAAGGCGCCGCATGGCGCGCGCGGCCATGATCAGATCATGCGCTTCTCCATCGCCAATCGCCGCAAACAGCTGGCGCAGGCGATCTGGTTGCGCCGCCGGGTGGACGCGCTTCTGGCGTCGGGTATCGCGACGATCCTCATGGGCGACCTGAACGACGGCCCCGGGCTGGACGAATTCGAAAGCCTTTTCGGCCGCTCCTCGGTCGAAATTTTGCTGGGAGACGGCGGTCCAAGGCTCTGGGATCCGCACGCGGCACAGGCGCTGGCCTCTAAAATCAGCGCCCAGCCCACCACGGCGCGCTTCTACATCGACAGCCAGAAACGCTACCTGCAGGCGCTTCTGGACTACGTGATGATCTCGCCGGACCTGATGCAGGCGAACCCGCGCTGGCGCATTTGGCACCCCTTCGATGACCCTGGCTGCTGGCGGGTGCCCGAATTGCACGAGGCGCTGCTGACCGCGTCCGACCATTTCCCGGTCACGGTCGACCTCGACCTGTGACGCGTCCCCTTGGCGCGGGTGCCGTCGGAGCCTACATTCAAGGGATGAAAAGCACCGTTGCCCTGCTGTCCCTCGCGCTCCTTGCCATGCCCGTCGCGGCGCAGGAGACCGACGAAAGTTCGAGCCTGATGGAAGAGGGGGCCCGGCTGTTCTTCCGCGGCCTCATGTCGGAGATGGAACCGACGCTGGATGAACTGGAAAGCACATTGCGCGAGATGCAGCCCGTGATGCGCAATTTCCTGACGGAGATGGGTCCGGCACTGCGGGATGTGCTGGAGATGGTCGAGGATTGGTCGCTTTACGAGCCGCCCGAAATGCTACCCAACGGCGACATCGTCATTCGCCGCAAGGAGCCGATCACACCGGAGAACGCCGAACCCGACGCGCCCGCTGAAATCGAACTCTGACGGCTTACATCCGCGTTTTTCACCCGCGTTGCCTGCTCGGGCCGGCCGGATCCCGCCTTCTGCTTTTTCTTGGCATGAATACTCACGGGGGGCCGGGGGGGCAATTGGGTGTCAGGGGGCAATGCGCCCCGCCGCGTAACATCGGTGAAACGGGATTACGTGGCGACCACCCCAAAATCCTCCGCGCCCAGCGCCTGCGCCAGCGACCGGAAGCGCGACCGCGCGACCTCGCCATAGAGGTCCATCATGTCCGGGTCGAGTGTCAGAGACAGAGTGGTCCCGTCCCAGCTCATTCGTGCGTGCCCGGCCGTGGCCTCCAGCGTCCAGAGCATCGCGCCAAGCCGCATCGCCTTGCCCAGGACCTCGGCCTCCTGCTGGTGCGCGGCGTCGAGAAGGGCGTAGAGATCCTCGAACCGGGTTCCCTCGCGTTTGTTCTTGTAGCGGTGCAGCAGTGACAGCCCGAGATAGACGCGTTCCCAATGCTTCAGCCCGCCGAGATTTGCGCGGGTCGCGTTATCGAATACCGTCTCGGCCCTGTAGTCCGGATGCGCCCGCCAGCTGACATCGTGCAGCAGGCAGGCGGCGTGGATCAGGCGTCGCCGCGCCTCCGAGGCTTCGGGGAAAAGCGGCATCACGAAATCGTACAACTGCCGCCCAAAGCCGGGAAGGCGGGCGTCCTTGGCCTCGGCGAAACGGCAGGCCTCGATCAGCGGGTCGCGGTCGCGCAGAGCCTGCGGCATCTGTTCGAACAACAATCCCTCGCGGATGCCGTAGGAGGAAATCGCAATATCCGAGGGCCGGAAGCAGTCCACCAGCCGTGCCAAAACCTCGGCGGCATAGGGCACCAGAGCCATCCGGGTTGAAGAAACGCCAGCCGCCTTGCGCAGCGCCTCATGGTCCTGCTTGCCAATATAGGCAAGTGTCTCACGCACCGCGTCTGCGTTCATGCGGTACTCGTGCAGGACGTGCAGCGGGTAATCCAGCCGCAGCATGTCGATCCTCGCGATCGCCCGCCAACTGCCGCCGACAAGGAAAAGCCGGTCGCGCTGCGTGCCCATGTATCCGGCGAGCTTTTCCAGCTCAGACTCGATGTGTTTCTCGCGCACCTTCGGATCGTCGCCCAGGTCCTTCAGCTTGTAGGGGCCAAGAGCAGAGGTCATGCGCCGCCCCACCAGCCCGTCCCCGATTTCAGCAAGTTCCATGGACGACCCACCGATGTCGCAGACCAGCCCGTAGGAGCCGGGCCAGCCCAAAAGGACGCCCTGCGCCGATAGCCGCGCTTCCTCCGGCCCGTCGATGACGTGCACGGTCAGCCCGGTCTCGGCCTCGATCTGATTACGGAACTCCGACCCGTCCTCCGCGTCGCGCATCGCCGCCGTGGCCACCACAGACAGGCCCGAAAGCATCATGCCTTCCGCCAGCAGTCGGAAGCGCCGCATGGCGGCAAGCGCCCGGGCGCGGCCCTCGGGGTTCAGCCGGCCGGTCTGCAACATGCCTTCGCCCAGCCCGCACAGGATCTTCTCGTTGAAGAAATAGGCCGGGCTGCGCGCCGCCCCGTCAAACACCACCATTCGCACGGAGTTCGACCCGATATCCACCACGCCGACGCGGCTGAGTGCGCGGGCCTGGGGATCGTTGAACAGCGGACGCCCGAAAGGGTCCCAGTGGCCGTGGCTGTCGTCGTGGCTGTTCATGGCGCATCTCCCCGGTCTTGCCTCTCCCTAGGCCCGCCTTCGAAGCGGGTCAAGAAAGGTCCGTCCGGAGGCCTACGCCTCAGCCACGGAAGAGTTGCAACAGGTACTGCGGCGCCTGGTTGGCGATCGACAGCGATGTGATGGACAATTGCTGCTGCACCTGCATCGATTGCAGCTTGGCGGCCGTCTCCTCCATGTCGGCATCGACCAGCGTTCCGATGCCCGATCGGAGCGAGGCCGAAAGCCCCGATACAAAGTCCCGTTGCGTTTCCAGGCGCATTTCGGCGGAACCGAGCGCGGCAGACGCGTCGATGGCTGTGTCGATCAGCCGGTCAATGTCGGCCAGGGCGGCATCGGCCCCCTTGGCTGTGGACACGTCGATGTAGGACAGGGCACGCAATCCGCCGCCGATGGTGCTGGAGGCGTCGGCCGCGTATTGATCCACCTGAAGGGAGAAATCCGCCCCCGTCTGATCGGAGCCGGTAAAGGTGATCTGATTGCCCTCCGCCACCGCCGCGATGCCGCCGGTCGCCGTAGCGCCAAGGTTGGCCTCCACGTAACGGTTATAGGCGGCGGCCATCGCGCGGCTGACGTCGGCCATGGTGTCGCCGTCGCGGGCGACGTAGTTGATTTCGTTGCCGGTCACGGTATCGGCGGGGGCCGTGGTGCCGCCGGTGCTGCCGGAAATCGAGATGGAGAAACCGGTGCCCGCCGCCACGGCCTGCGCGGAAGATGTGCCGAAGGTGGTGGTTCCGGTGGCGGGCGTCGCGTTGCCGTTCAATGCAGCCGCCGTGGCATCGCCAAAGCCCGTAACGTCGTTCGCCCCCGCCGCCAGCGCACTGAGCGCCGTACCGATGCTGGACAGTTCGATACCGAGATCCTGCTTCCCGACACGGATGTTGCGTGCCGTGACCGTCTCGCCATCGGCGTGGTCAAGCGAGGCCAGCACGTTGACGCCACCGCTGTCTTCGGTCTGCGTCTGGTTTGTGAGCAGGTTCAGCCCGTTGAACTGTGCAGCCCCCACCACCGCAACCACCTGATCCCGCAGGGCGGCGATATCGGTCTGTATCTTGCTGCGATCGACGTTTTCCTCCTGTGCGGAAACGACCTTTTCCTTTATCTGGACCAAAAGGTCGGTCACCGTCTCCGCCCCCTTGCGGGCCACGGCGACGCTTGACTGTCCAAGGTTGAGGCTGTCGGAAATGCGGGCAAAGCCCGAGACATCGGATTGCATGGTCTTGGCGATGGCCCAGACCGCGGCATTGTCGCGGGCGGAACTCACGCGCTTGCCGGTCGAGATCATGCCCTGGGTCTGGGACATGCTCCGGTTGACCTGTTTGAGGGTCTGCAGAGCGGTCATCGCGCCTGCGTTCGTCAAAATACTGGACATGGCTGTATCCTGGTCGCTTACCTGATCGCTCGGTCGAACTCTGAACCGTGTTTTTCGGACTGCTCCTGTCGGAAGATCCGTCACGCGGGGAAGACCCGCGCCCGGTTCCCTGGACTGGCATTCTGAACCTGGGACTGGCATTCTGAACCTGCGGTGTGCCTGTCGCGGCGCCGCGCCACCTCGGGTAAGTGCCTCTCAACACTAATGAACAAACCTTTATGGCCTGCAAAGATTCGCTCCGGCAGTCTTTGCTCGCGTTACAAAAGGTGACGGCCCGCAAGGAGGTTGCGGGCCGCAGCATTGGTGTGGGCGCGCCCATTGAGGGCGCGCGCCTGGGGGCGTTTAGCGGAACAGCGACAGCAGTGACTGCGGCGCCTGATTGGCGATCGACATGGCCTGAATGGAAAGCTGCTGCTGCACCTGCAGGGCCTGCAGGCGGGCAGAGGTCGCTTCCATGTCGGCATCGACCAAGGTGCCGATCCCGGAGCGCAGCGCGTCGGTCAGGCCGGTGACGAAGTCGGACTGCGTCTCGATCCGCATCTGGGCCGAACCGAAGGCGGAGGCCGAGTCGATGGCGATGTCGATAAGCCCGTCGATCGCTGTCAGCGCCGCATCCGCACCAGACTGCGTGGTGACGTCTACATCGCTCAACGCCGAGAGGCGGCCGCCGATGGTCGTGGTCGAGTCGGACGCATACTCGTTCACCGTCAGCGAGAAGTTCGGGCCAACACTGTCATGTCCGGTGAAGGTGATCGTGTTGCCGCTGGATACGGCACCGACCGAAGTGCTCGCGCCCTGATCTGCCGTAGCGTAGGCGTTGAATGCCGCAGTCAGGCCGGACACCACATCGGCATAGGTATCACCCTCGCGCGCCACGAAGGAGATGTCGTTGCGGCCGGCGGTGTTCGTGAGTCCACCGCCGGCAGAGCCGGAGATGGCGATGGAGAAGGCTGTGCCTGCCGCCACCGTGCCGGTCGCTGCCGTGCCGAAGGTCGTTGTCCCCGTGGGGGCCGTCGCCGCGCCGGTCATCAGGAAGGCCGCGCCGTCACCGTCGCCGGCCAGGTTGTTCGCGGCACCAGTGAGTGCCGTCAGCGCTGCGCCGATTTCGGAGGCACCGGTGCCAAGATCCTGCTTGTTCACGCGTATGTCGGTCGAAGAGACGCTGCCGTCGCTGGAACGGTCGATGGACGCCAGCACGTTGATGCCACCCGTTCCGGCGGTCTGTGAGGTGTTCTCCAGTAGGTACTGCCCGTTGAACTGGGACGCTCCGACAACGGCCGAGATCTGGTCGCGCAGGGCGTTGATGTCCGTCTGGATCTTGTTTCGGTCGACGTTCTCTTCCTGCGAGGCGACGATCTTTTCCTTTACCTGTGTCAGCAGGTCGGTCACCGTTTCGGCGCCCTTGCGGGCGACGTCGATGGTGGCCTGGCCGAGGGAGAGCGAGTCAGAGATGCGCTTGAAGCCTGCCACGTCGGACTCCATGGCCTTCGAGATGGCCCAGACTGCGGAGTTGTCCTTGGCGGTGGCAACGCGCTTGCCGGTGGAGATCATGCTCTGGGTTTCACCCAGCGAACGGTTGACCATCTTCAGGGTCTGGAGAGCGGTCATTGCACCGGTGTTTGTAAGAATGCTCGACATATCGAGTGCGCCTTTCATCATGGCATGGCGTGTTTACGCCGGTTGTGCCGACCTTCCGGCCAGCTTCGGGAAAAGCGTCTTCTGACGAATGCAGGTGGCTTGCGGGCGTTTTGGTGCCCTGGGCCCTGCGATACGACCACCCGTGTTCCGAGTGGTGAGCTCCCCGGCCCTTTATCGGGCCGGGGAAGCGTCCCCGGGTCCGCTGCCCCGCCCCGGCTTTCTACCGGGGGTGGGGCGCGTCCCGGGGACGCTTCATTCGGTTAGCGGAAGAGACCCAGCAGCGATTGCGGCGCGCTGTTGGCAATGCTCATGGCCTGGATGCCCAGCTGTTGCTGGACCTGCAGGGCCTGAAGCCGTGCCGAGGTTGCTTCCATGTCGGCGTCGACAAGTGTGCCGATGCCGGACTTGAGCGCGTCGGTCAGACCGGACACGAAGTCCTTCTGGCTTTCGATGCGCATCTCTGCGGAACCGAAAGCGGCGGCCGAGTCGATGGCGATGTTGATCAGCCCGTCGATCGAAGCCAGCGCCGCATCGGCACCCGCCTGCGTCGAGACGTCGACGTCGCTCAGGGCGGCGAGGCGGCCTCCGATGGTGGTGTCGGAGCTCGCCGCATACTCGTTTACGATCATCGAGAAGTTCGGGCCGGTGCTGTCGTGACCGGTCATGGTCAGGGTGTTGCCGCTGGCCGATGCCCCGACCGAGGTCCCGCTGCCGAGTTCCTCTGCCACGTAGGCATTGAACGAGGCGGCCAGACCTTCGACGACATCCGCATAGGTGTCGCCCTCACGGGCCACAAAGGAAATGTCATTGCGGTCGGAGGTATTGGTCAGACCACCACCGGCGGAGCCGGAGATCGCGATGGAGAAGGCCGTACCCGCCGCCACGGTGCCCGTCGCCGCTGTGCCGAAGGTCGAGGTGGCCGTGGGCGCGGTGGCAGCACCGGTCAACAGGAAGGCCGCGCCGTCACCGTCGCCGGCCACGTTGTTCGCGGCGCCGGTGAGCGCGGTAAGCGATGCGCCGATTTCGGACGAGCCGGTGCCGAGGTCCTGCTTGACCACGCGGATGTCGGAGGAGGTCACGCCGTCGAACGACCGGTCGATGGAGGCCAGGACGTTGATGCCGCCGGAGTTGGCCGTGGTCGAGGTGTTCTGCAGCATGTACTGGCCGTTGAACTGGGCCGCGCCGACGACGGCGGACACCTGATCACGCAGCGCCGCGATGTCCGTCTGGATCTTGTCGCGGTCGACGTTCTCTTCCTGGGCGGAGACGATCTTTTCTTTGACCTGGGTGAGCAGCTCGGTCACGGTTTCCGCACCCTGGCGGGCCACCGAGATGGTCGCCTGGCCAAGCGAGAGGCTTTCCGAGACCTTCTTGAAGCCCGCGACGTCGGACTCCATCGCCTTCGAGATTGCCCAGACGGCGGCGTTGTCCTTGGCGGAACTCACGCGTTTGCCGGTGGAAATTTGATTCTGGACCGTGCCCATCTGCCTGTTGATGCCTTTCAACGTCTGCAGGGCAGCGGTCGCGCTGTTGTTCGTGAGGATACTCGACATGTTTGTCGCCTTTCGGTTCTTGGCGCCTTTGCGCCGGGATGTGCCGGTCTTTCCGTTCCGGCTTTCAGAACCGTCCTTCTGACGCTGCGGACCACGCCCTGATTGGCATGTCCGCGCCACTTGTGGTGCAGGGGGGAAATTGCCCTCTGGCGCTTAAGGTCTATTTAACAATTTGCGTCCCTCTGGGGGTCATTTTGAGGCAGCAAAAAGGCGTCGCGCCCAGATGTTGCCGCAAGGCTTGCCAAGCCTGTAACCAGAACGCGTTAAGTGGTTGAATCAACCAGAAAAAACTTCTCTGAAAATTGGCGTAAAGACCCCGCACGATCGCGGTCATGCAAGGGCCATTCGATCCTGTACATGGTGTCCGGCCGTCCAACGCCTGGTCAAATCCGGCAAGGATGCCGAAAGCTTCCTTAATCCTCGGTATGGGTGAGCTGCGGCACGTCCTTCGCTCCCGCGGATCCGCGTCCCGAGAGCGAGGGGTTCTCCATGAAGAAGCGGTGGCAGTTGAAGGAAAAATCCCCCTCCGGCACTGCGTGGCGGGTGAACTGGCCCGAAGGCTCCATGACCCAGCTTTGCGCGGTGTCCGCGAGGTTGGCAGCCATGATCTGGCTGACGATCTGTGCCTTGACGGTGGGGTTCATGATCTCGACCCCGGTTTCGATCCGGCGGTTCAGGTTGCGCCCCATCCAGTCGGCGGAGGACATGAAGACGCGCGCCTTTCCATGCGGCAGACCATGGCCGTTGCCGAAACAGGCGATCCGCGAATGTTCCAGAAAACGGCCGATTATGGATTTGACGCGGATGTTCTCGGACAGGCCGGTAATCCCGGGCCGCAACCCGCAGATGCCGCGAATGACGCAGTCGACCCGCACCCCGGCCTGGCTGGCGCGATAGAGCGCGTCGATCATGTCGGGTTCGATGAGGGAGTTCATCTTCAGCCAGATCTGCGCCGGCTTGCCCGCGTGGGCGTGATCGATCTCTTTCTCGATCAGCTCGATCATGCCGGTCTTCAGCGTATGGGGAGAGATCAGGAGGTTCTCCAGCCCCTCGGGCATTGCGTAGCCGGACATGTAGTTGAACAGTTTCGCCGCGTCGCGTCCCAGTGCCGCGTCACAGGTGAAAAAGCTGAGGTCAGTGTAGATCTTGGCCGTGATCGGATGGTAGTTGCCCGTTCCCCAGTGGGTGTAGGTCACCAGCCGGTCGCCCTCGCGGCGCACCACCTGTGAAATCTTGGCGTGGGTCTTCCATTCGAGAAACCCGTAGACCACATGCGCGCCCGACCGTTCGAGCCGCCGCGACTGGCGGATATTGGCGGCCTCGTCAAAGCGCGCCTTGAGCTCGACCAGCGCGGTGACGGATTTGCCGTCCTCCGACGCCTCGCAGAGCGCGGCGACGATGGGAGAGTTCTTCGACGTGCGATAAAGCGTCTGCTTGATCGCCACCACGTCAGGGTCCAGCGCTGCCTGACTGAGAAAGCGCACCACCATGTCGAAGGTCTCGTAGGGGTGGTGCAGCAGCATGTCCTTTTGCTTGATCGCGTCGAACATATTGCCATCGTGATCCTGCACACGTTCGGGTACGCGCGGCGTGAATATCGGCCAGAGCAAGTCGGGCCGGGCGTCGAGCACCAGCTCCTTTGTATCCGCAGCGCCGATCATGCCGTCCAGCTCGATGACTTCCTCCGGCACAACGTGCAACTCGCGCATGACGATCTCGCGCAGCGCCTTCGGCGCGCCCGCAGAGATGGTCAACCGCACCACTTCGCCGCGGCGGCGCCGCTTCAGCGCGACCTCGAATTCGCGGACGAGGTCTTCGGCCTCTTCCTCCACCTCGAGGTCGCTGTCGCGCAGCACCCGGAATCCGAAGTGGTTCTTCTCGCGGTAACCGGGAAACAGGCTGTCGATGTGCAACAGCACGACGTCTTCGAGCAGGATGAACCGGTGTTGCCCCGCCTCGGAGGGCAGCGGCATGAAACGATCGATCTGCGCCGGAATCGGCAGCAACGCCTGCAACGGGCGCTTATCCCGGAGGCGTTCCAGCTGCAGCGCGAGGCAGTAGCCCATATTGGCGATGAAGGGGAAGGGATGCGCCGGGTCGATTGCCAGCGGCGAAAGAATAGGGAAGACCTGATTTAGGTATGCCTCGTTCAGGTGCTTGCGGTCGGTCTCTGTCAGGGCGTCGCGGGTGACGACGTGGATACCTTCCTCCGCCATCTGACGTTTCAGCGTGCCGAGAATGCGCTGCTGACCGGCCATCAGCCGGCGTGCGTCCTCGTCGATCAGGACCAGTTGCTGGGCAGGGGTCAGCCCGTCGGCGGCGGGGGTGGTATTGCCGTTGTGCGCAAGTTCGCGCAGGCCCGCCACGCGGACAGTGTAGAATTCATCGAGGTTGGTGGCCGAGATTGACAGGAAGCGCACCCGTTCCAGCAGAGGGACGCGGGGGTTTTCGGCCTCTTCCAGCACGCGCCAGTTGAACCCCAGCCACGAAAGCTCGCGGTTGAAGAAGCGCCCCGGCCCCTCGCGGTCGAGGTCGGGAAAATCGGTGGCGGGCGGCAGCGGGGACTTCAGGAAATCGGCGATGGTCATGGCGGGCTTATGATTGGGGCATGCAAAGGTTTAATGACGTCTCCCTCTTGTTGTGCGCCCGATTGGCGGCGGGAGCAAGGGAGGCAACGCTGCCTGCGATCGCGTCGGAGACTTTGTTCCCGACAGACAAATATTCCCCTTGGCGTATTCACCAGCCGTGCGGTCAATCGGGGCATGGATCGGGCATCACCCTCCGAGGGGTTTTCCTGAAGCTGACAAAGGCGCGCGGCGAAAGATCGTAGGGCGGGCAGGCCGGAGGGAAAGTCAGTGCGCCGAGGGTCCGGTGAGCTGTGCCAGAACCTCGGCGGCCAGCGCGCGGGTCACGCGCCTCCGGTGGGCAAGGCTCGCCTCATCGACAGCAGCCACCACGGCGCGGGCCATGGCCTGGCTGCGCGGCATGTTCCGGGTCAGCCACATCAGGACGTCCGGTGTCGGCATCAGCTGACGGTCGGCGAAAAGCTTTGCCATGACCGCCGTCAGAAGCGCATCGTCCGGGGCACCGAGGTGCGCGACCTGCGCGCCCATCATGCGGCTTTTCAGGTCCGGCAGCACCAGCGGCCAATGCGTCGGATCGCGCCCCGCGGTCAGCAACAGCGCATGGCCCTGCGCCAAAGCGAGGTTGTGCAGATGAAACAGCGCCTCTTCCGCCGGTCGGTCGCCGGCGATGGCTTCGATATCCTCGATGCAGACCGGGGCGGCGGCGAGCGCGGGAATATCCGCCTGCAACAGGCTCTTGGCCGCGATGATAGGCGCACCGGTCAGCCGCGCCCAGACGTGGGCCAGATGGGTCTTGCCAGACCCCTTCGGCCCGCAGAGCACCATCTTGCGGGCGGGCCATTCCTCCCACCGTTCCACCAATGCCACGGCCAGCGCATTGGCGGAACTGACAAAGAAATCCTCACGCCCCAGCGCCTCGCGGACGGGCAGGGGCAGCGGCAGCTGTTCGGGGTGTGTCATGCCTGAGGGTCGCTTCCTGTCGGGTCCGTGATCCCGAGGTACAGCCGGGAGCCGCGGTAGCGATCTGCGAGGAAGCGCACGATGACGCCGAGCGCGGCGGCCAGCGGCACCGCCACCAGCAGGCCGATGAAACCGAAGAGCGTGCCGAAGACCGAGAGCGCGAGCAACAGCCAGACCGGATGCAGGCCGACGGATTCGCCCACAAGGCGGGGGGTGATGATGTTGCCCTCGATGAACTGGCCGGACTGGAAGATCGCCCAGACTGCAACGATCCACCACCACTCGCCCCAGAACTGGAAAAGCGCCAGCCCGAGCGCGAGGCCGCCGCCGACAATGGCGCCGACATAGGGGATGAAGGTCAGCAGCCCCGCGACCACGCCCACCACCAATCCGAACTGCAGGCCGACGGCCCAGAGGGCGACGGCGTAGTAGGTGCCGAGGATCAGCATGACGGACCCCATGCCACGGATGAAGCCCGCCAGCACGGCGTCGATCTGGCGCGCGATATGGCGGATGGTTTCGCGGTGGTCGAGCGGCACGAGGCCATCGATCTGGGCGATCATGCGGTCCCAGTCCACCAGCATGTAGACCGCCACCACCGGCACGATCAGGAACAGCATCAGCACGTTCAGCACGGAGCCGACGGAGGTCAGCGCGGTTTCCACGACAGCGCCGCCCTTGGCCTTGATCGCGTCGCCGATGGAAACAAGCGTGTCCTGCACCACGTTGCCCTCGAGCATGAGCGAGGGGAACTTCGTGGTCAGGAAACCCTGCAGGTCGCGAAAGAGTTGTGGTGCCGTTTCAAAGAGTTGCAGCGTCTGGTTGACCAGCAGCGGCACGATGGCCAGGGCCAGAACAACGAAAAGCAGAACCGCCACAACGGTGATGATGCCCACGGAGGCCCCCCGCGAGAAGCCCGCCCTCTCCAGCCGGTCGGCGACGGGGTCGAGGCAGTAGGCAATGGCACCGCCCAGCACGAAAGGCAGCAACACGTTTCCCAGTAACCACAGCACCACCGCGAGGATCGCAAAGGCGACCCCCCAGTACTTCAGCTGTTTCCTGACCGGCAATGCCATGGCGCGCGCTCCTGTTGCCCCTGTTTCGCCCGTGCAGCATTGCGATGCAAGAGCCGCGATTCCGTGGAGGCGCAATGCGTGCACAACCGATGCGCAATCCATGCATATCGCATGCGCAGAAAAGGCCCCGGATTCCGCTGCGCGTGGGCGCTGACCTTTTGCAGGGCAAAAGGTCAGCGCCCACACGGGAGCCATGCCGGGTGCCGGTCCGAAGGCGGACGGGTGGGGATAGGGAGGGTTGTCTGGGGAGAGGAAAAAGCAGGAAGGTGGGGCCCCGGATCAGGGCTTCGGGTCGGGTTCAAACCTGTGTTGCGGCGGGGGCGGCGGGGTATAGCCCTCGGGATCGGCCTGCCACTTGCGCCATTCGGTATCGAAGGCGTCGCCGAGATCGTGGGCGGGCCAATGGGCGGGGCGATCCATTCGCTCAGGTAGACGCACTGTTGCGTCTCCGAAGGCGCCGGACAGGTCTGCGTTGACAGTGGCTTCCTCTGCAAGCCGAACATCTTGGAACGCGGTATTTGAAAGCGGACCTCCGTCAAAATTAATTTCTGCCGTCTCAGTTTCGTAAAATGTCGAGAATTCATCCAATTGAAGACCACGAACACGCGCCCCGGCAAGACGGCAATAAGCAATATGGACATTGTCCGACGTTGTGACGTCAAAACGTGAATTGTTCAGGTTCAGAAATACCATGTACCCCGCAGAGTGAATGGCAAGAAACTCGCTGCAAGAATAGATGCCCGAGTAAAAAAGACAACCTTGTAGAATATTTCCTAAGAGCCTGAGGTTGTGGGCATTGCATTTCACAAATGAGCAAAAAGCTATATCGGCGAACTGTAGATTCGCACTGGCAAGGCTCGTGTCATGAAAGCGTGATTTTCCCAGGTCCGCGTCAAAAGGTCAGCTTGTGATAGGTCTGCTGCTCCAAAGTGAGAAAAGGACAGGTCCGCATGACTGAAGTCCATTCCTTTAAGTGAATATCCTTGAAAGTTTACGCGAGATAAGTCGAGTTGATACCTTGCAGTTTGGATTTCCCTGAGTTGCTTGATTTTGTCCCGGACGTGGATATCTCTTGGATTTTTAATCAATTGCGTTCGTAGTGCGTCTGCGGTCTCTCTGAACTCAAGCAATTTTTCCGCCGCAGAACCCCTTTCTATCGCTATAACGTTTTTTGATCGCTTTCCTAAAATGTTCAAAGCAATCTGGATGTCTTCTCGAAAATTTGATCGGATTCTGTCCCGCCATTCCACGCTGCGGTTTTCGGCGTTTGCTATACTCTGGCTCTCCGATCTTACAGCGTCAGCATACGCATCGATGAACTTGCTTTTTTGCTCAGGTTTTTACTGAAAGCTGTAAACAGCTCTTCGTACGGATGCCAGGATACGGCCCCTTGTGCTGGGCTGTTATTTCTGATGTAGGCGCAAATGATTTCCATGACGCGGATATGGTCGCGGCCCTTGTCGTAGGCCGCCGAGTCCTGCGAGATGCGTTCGAGGGAGAGCAGGCCACCGATGCGGACCTCGATTTTGGGGACGGTGCGGCTGAAGTTCTTCCAGTCGCCTTCTGCCGCGATGGTCTCGTACGGTTCGAGCTTCGGCGGAGTGTCTTGCCATTCGATCACAGTCCTCTCCGCGGGCCATGTGGTGACCGGCCAAAACGGTCCGGTATCAATTGTATCAGTTCCAGGGTCGTATCTGGCTTCCGTGTCACGTTCGCCAATCCGCGTGCGCGGGTAGTTCTTGAATGGGTCAATGACGCTGTTATGGATTATCAGTTCCTCTGGCTTGCCGGTCCAGATTGTGACCGGCCTTCCGATGCGGCTTTCGGTCTTTTCTGCGCCAAGGTGTTCCACGGCCTTGGAGATGCGGTCGGTCAGGTGGCCCTGCTCGGCGGTGCGGGTCTGGCGTTCGGTGGTCCAGACCCGGATCAGGGCGAGGGGGGGCGGAGACGAGCGCGCCGAGGGCGGTGATGAGACCGACGAAAGCCAGCACGTGCCAGCGCAGGTCGGCGCCTTCCTCGGTGCCCTGCCGGCTCGGGTCGAACGCGAGCGCGAGGGCCACCAGCGCGTAGAGAATATGCGCGACGATGAGGAACCAGATCGGCGTCAGCAGCCAGGTGAAGACACGCAAACCGGCGAGGGTCCCAGGCTCCGGTTCGTTCCTGTGGCGCGACCTGTCGCGGAACTGGAGGAACATGAAGGCAGCGAGGGCCGCCCCGACGACCGCGAGGCCCACGGTGAGGACGAGAGGTTCCGCGAGGAATGGCAACAGGTCGGCGAGGTTGCGGCGCAGCGGGATTGTGGTGTCGTTCATGGGGTACTCGTGACGGGACGTTGCCCACACCATGCCGTGCAAGGTGCCCCCCGGGGAAGGGGCTTGCGCAGGCGGTGCCTTGCCAAGGCGTGGCTTATCCCGCAAAACGCCACGCAAACAGAGCTTCGCGAGGTTCCCATGCGCCTGTCCCGCTACTTCCTGCCCGTTCTCAAGGAGACGCCCGCCGAGGCGCAGATCGTCAGCCACCGCTACATGCTGCGCGCCGGCATGATCAAGCAGGCGCAGGCGGGGATCTATTCGTGGCTGCCGCTGGGCTACAAGGTGCTGAAGCGAATCGAACAGATCGTGCATGAGGAACAGCAACGCGCGGGCCACATCGCCATGCTGATGCCGACGCTGCAGTCGGCGGACCTGTGGCGCGAGTCGGGGCGCTACGAGGACTACGGGCAGGAGATGCTGCGCATCAAGGATCGGCATGATCGTGACATGCTGTATGGTCCGACGAACGAGGAGCTGATCACCGACATCTTCCGCTCTTACGTCAAGTCCTACAAGGAGTTGCCGCTGACGTTGTATCACGTGCAGTGGAAGTTCCGCGACGAGGTGCGGCCGCGCTTTGGCGTCATGCGGGGGCGCGAGTTCCTGATGAAGGACGGCTACAACTTCGACCTGACGAAGGAGGACGCGCTGCACGCCTACAACCGCCACCTGGTGAGTTACCTGCGGACTTACGAACGGATGGGCCTGCAGGCGATCCCGATGCGCGCCGACGGTGGGCCGATCGGCGGCGATTACACGCATGAGTTCCTCGTGCTGGCAGAGACGGGCGAGTCGGAGGTCTTCTATGACAGCGAGATCACCGACCTGAGCTTTGGCGACCGGCAGATCGATTACGATTCGGTCGAGCAGTGCCATGCCGTTCTGGAGGAGTTCACCTCGCGCTACGCCCGCACGGACGAGACGCATGAAGAGGCGCTCTTTGCGCAGGTCCCCGAAGAGCGGCGGCGCACGGCGCGGGGCATCGAAGTGGGGCAGATCTTCTACTTCGGCACGAAGTATTCGGAGGCGATGGGCGCCGTGGTGCAGGACCAGTCCGGCGCGCAGGTGCCGGTGCACATGGGGTCGCACGGGATCGGGGTCAGCCGCCTGCTGGGCGCGATCATCGAGGCAAGCCACGACGACAAGGGGATCATCTGGCCGGAGGGGGTGACGCCTTTCCACTGCGGTATCGTGAACCTGAAACAGGGCGATGCGGAGGCGGATGCAGCCTGCGAGGCGCTCTATGCCTCGCTCGAGGCGCTCGGGCTGGAGCCGCTTTATGACGACCGCAACGAACGCGCGGGCGGCAAGTTCGCGACGATGGATCTGATCGGCCTGCCGTGGCGGATCACCGTGGGTCCGCGTGGGCTGAAGAACGGCGTGGTGGAGGTCACCAGCCGTCGCACCGGCGAAAGCGAAGAGATGCCGCCCGAACAGGCGGTGGCGAAGATCGCGAAGATCTACGGCAAGGCTCTCTGATAACCGCACGCCGGACCAGGGACAGCGGCCCGGTGGAAACGCCGGGCCGTTTGCGTTTGAGCGGGGGCGTTGGCCTTGCGGGCTGGCCCTGCGCCGACACCACGCTATCCTGCGGGCTGAAATGGGTGAGGGAGAGGAACATGATCCTGCGCGTGCTGACGCTTGCGGGCGGGCTGGCCGGAGGGCTGGCAGCCTCGCAGTTCCCGGAATTTTCGCAGCAATACATGCAACGGCTGGGCGGCGCCGTGGACGAACTGACGCGGCAGGTGCAGCGCTTCGAGGCGGACGCGGCGGCGGTCGGTCTGGAACTGCCCGCCTACCTCGACCGGCTTGCCGCCGAAGGCCCGCTGGCGGAACGACAGGCCGAAAACATGGCCCACGATATCGCGCGCCGGGACCGGCTGGCAGCGGACCTCGCGGCCCTGGCGGAGGCGGGGCCCTTCATGCGGGCAAGGCTGGCCACGCATCTGGGCGACCCCCGGATCTGGGCGCGTGCACGGGAAACGTTCAAACCGGCGGTACCCGCGACCTTCGAAGGGGTGAGTTTCGCCGGAACGGGCTTCCTCGCGGGGTGGGCGGGGCTGAGCCTTGTTTTCGGTTTCCTTGCCCGGCTTTGGCACACGCTGCGCCGGTCGTTCCGGCGGGCGGTCTGAGGCTATGCCCCGCGCAGGTCAGGGGGCAGGTCAGGGGGGCGCTAAGGCTTTTCAATGAAAAGCCTTGACGGGTGAAGAGCCTTCGACGAAGGCTCTTCGGCCCGCGTTCAGGCGGCGGCGGTTTCGACTTCGGCCACGATGCCGTCCACGAGGGACACAAGCAGTGCGTCGTCCTCGCATTCCGCCATGACGCGGATCAGCGGTTCGGTGCCCGACTTGCGGATCAGCAGACGGCCCTTGCCGAGCAGTTTCTCTTCGGCGTCGCGGATCGCCGCCATCACGCGGGGGTCTTCCAGCGGCCGGGCTTCTGCACCGTAACGGACATTTTTCAGAAGCTGCGGCACCGGGGCGAAGTTGCGCGTGAGTTCGGAGGCGGCGCGGTTGGTGCGAGCCATTTCGGACAGCACCTGCAGGCCCGCCATCAGCCCGTCGCCGGTGGTGGCGAAGTCGGTCATGACGATATGGCCCGACTGCTCGCCACCGAGGTTATAGCCGCCCGCGCGCATCCGTTCGACCACGTACCGGTCGCCGACCTTGGTGCGTTCCAGCCGCAGGCCCCGCGATTGCAGGAAGCGTTCCAATCCGAGATTCGACATCACGGTGGCCACCAGCGCGCCACCCTTCAGGCGATCCTCCTCGGCCCAGCGGGCCGCGAGCAGGGCCATGATCTGGTCGCCATCGACGATCTCTCCGGTCTCGTCGATCACGATGATGCGGTCGGCGTCCCCATCGAGGCAGATACCAAGATCGGCACCATGGGTGCGCACGGCCTCAACTGCCTTGGCCGGATGGGTCGAACCGCACTCCGCATTGATGTTCAGCCCGTCCGGCACGGTGCCGATGGCGATGACGTCGGCGCCGAGTTCCCACAGAACCTCCGGCGCGGTACGGTAGGCGGCGCCATTGGCGCAGTCCACCACGACGCGCAGCCCGTCCAGGCGCAGGCCCGAGGGCAGGGTAGACTTCAGCCGTTCCTGATAGCGGAAACGCCCGTCGTCGATGCGCTTAGCCCGACCGATGTTGCCGGGCTTTGCAGGGTCGACTCCCTCTGCCACCAGCGCCTCGATCTCCGCTTCCATCGCGTCGGACAACTTGAAGCCATCGGGGCCGAAGAACTTGATCCCGTTGTCGGCCGCGGGATTGTGGCTGGCGGAGATCATGATGCCCAGATCCGCCCGCATGGAATTGGTCAGCAGCCCCACGGCAGGCGTCGGCACCGGACCCAGCAGCAGCACGTTCATGCCGGTGGAGGTCAGGCCGGCGGTCAGTGCATTCTCGAACATGTAGCCTGACAGACGGGTGTCCTTGCCGATCACGACACGGTGCACGCCGGTGTGTTCATTGCGGAAATAGCGCCCCACGGCAGCGCCGAGGGAGACGGCGAGATCTACCGTCATCGGCCATGTATTGGCGGTGCCGCGCACGCCGTCGGTGCCGAATAATTTGCGGGTCATCAAAATTCTCCGTGGGTAATAGCATTCCAGACCGAAAGCGCCTGCGCTGTCTCGACGACATCGTGTACGCGGACAATCTGCACGGCTTGGGCTGCCATGGCCAGTGCCACGGCAACAGAGCCTGCCATACGGTCGGATGCCGGGTTGGCGCCGGAAATACGCCCGATGAAGCCTTTGCGCGAGGCGCCCACGAGCAAAGGGCAACCCAGTCCGTGGAACAGCGATACACCGTTCAGGATCGTCAGATTGTGGGTGATGGTCTTCCCGAAACCGATGCCGGGGTCGACAACGATGCGGCCCCGCGGCAGGCCTGCGGCCTCCAGCTTCTGCACCTGTGTGTCGAGGAAGTCGTAGACGTCCAGCAATACATCGTCGTAGCGGATGTCGTCCTGCATGGTCTCCGGCCCGCCCAGCGTGTGCATGACGCAGACCGGCAGGCCTTCGCGCGCGCACCAGCCGGCAAGCATCGGATCGTATGTCAGGCCCGAGACGTCGTTGACCAGCCGTGCACCCGCCGCGACGGCGGCCTCCGCCACGCTGGATTTGCGTGTATCTATGCTGATCGGGGCGGCGATTTCCGTGGCGATGGCGCGGATCACCGGCTCGATCCGGGCGATTTCAGCCTCGTATGGGACGGTCTGTGCGCCGGGTCGGGTGCTTTCGCCGCCGACGTCGATAATGTCGGCCCCGGCGTCCACCATGCCATGCGCCTGCATCAGCGCGGCGGCGGGGGACTGGTACTGTCCCCCGTCGGAGAAGCTGTCCGGTGTGATGTTCAGGATGCCCATCACACGCGTGCGGTCAAAGACCATGCCCGCAACGGCAGGCCGGGGTGCGGTCAGCCGGATGCGCCAGTCGTCGGGCAGGGCGTCAGGGGTGACAATGCGCGGCTCTGTGCCGCGGCGATGCTCCGCGAGGTGGACGAACCAGCCCGGTCCCCCGGCAAGCGGCAGCGCCTCGGGCGGGCGGGGGCGGTCAAAGCGGACAAGGGGGCGGTAATAGGCAGTCATGCGCTTTCCCTGACCCATTCGCCGGGCCATTTCAAGCAGGTAGACCGCGGCGGCGGGGCCGCTCAGAACAGCGGGTCGCCCACCTCAACCGCACGTTGCGGGGTGTCCGTCTTTTCCGGCAGGTCTCCGCCGACGGCCAGCAGCTCGCAGGCTTCCATTTCGGTGGCGAACCAGGCGCTGAGCGCGGCGCCCGCGCGCGGGCCGACGCCGGGGCCTTCGGTGGCGTCGAGTACGATTTTGGACGGCGCCCAGACGCAGATCTGCCCGTTCCGCATCGCCCAGTCGAGCTCCGTCCGCGTAGAGACGACCTTGCAGCGCAGGTCGCGCGCCGCCAGCCGCCAGCCGTTCTGTTCGATCGCCAGCAGGTCGACGCGGCGCTGGGTCATCCTGTGACCGGTTTCCAGCGGCGGCTCCGGCGGCAATCCGCAGCAGAGGATGACAGGCGCCTTGCGCGCCGCCAGTGTGTCAATCCACGCGCAAAGGTCGGGGTGTGCGATGGCGGCGTTCGACAGGTAGACGACACGAGGGTGCGGTCGTTCCGAAGCGATTTCCTGCGCCAGGGTGTTGAGATGCGCCGCCACATCGGCGCGGGCGCGGACGATCTCCACTCCCAGCGCGCCGGGACCACGATCCAGCTTTTCGATCCGGACAAAGGCGCGCAGCGCCTGCGGTTCCAGCAGGATGCGTTCGGCGATGCGTTCAGCCAGGGTTTCCAGAAGGTTCAGGCGCTCGGCGGCCAGTTCATGGGCGATTGCCTCCGTCACCCGGTCGTAGGAAAGGATGCGGTCCACGTCGTCTTCGATCTCGCCGGTGAAGGGCGCGACCTCCACCACGACGTTGAAACAGACGCGCTGTTTGGTGCCGCGCTCGGCCTGAAAGGCGCCGATTTCGACTTCCACAATATGATCTCGGAGGGAAATGCGGTCTCGTGGGGCGTCGCCGGCCGTGGCGATGGCGCGCTCCGAAGGATGAGCGAAGGCAAGGCGGATCTCAGAGGCCATCGGGGCTCCTTCCGGGTCGTGTCAGGCCTCATATAGGGCAGGCCCCTGCGGAAAGGTAGCGACAATGCGGCGCGGGGAGGGGGACGGCGCGGCGTCTGGGCGGTGGTCCCGGTGGCCGAAACCGTCACCTACCGCGGGTTGCGGTAGAACAGGTGGTCGCCGATGCTGGCCGTCTGAGTGAAGGTGCGCGACCATTTCGGCGCGACGGCGTTGGTGTGGTAGTATGTGGCGCCCCGCGTCAGGCCGCGGGGGGCGCCGTCCAGCATCATCTTTGCCACCTTGCCGACGCGGGACCATGCGGCGGGTTCGCCGACCGCCTCGGGGTGGCCGTCACAGGTGTAGCTGAACTGACAGCCCCGGCCGTTGCTCTGGTGCACGACGCCGCAGACAGAGTTCGGAAACCGCTGCGAGGAAACCCGGTTCATGATGACCTCCGCCACGGCGAACAGGCCCTCCACGCGCTCGCCGCGCGCCTCGAAGTACAGCGCCTGGGTCAGGCATTCCCACTCCTTGCCACCCTGCGCCTTGGGCTGCGCGGCGAGAAAGGCGGCGTCGTAACGAATCTTGCCCGCGCCGCGTACGGCCGCGGGGTGCACCAGACTGCTGAGCCGGGCATCGCCGGCCCGCGCCAGCACCTTCGTTTCGAGGCTCACGAGGGTCTGCGCCTTGCGGATGGAATCGGCAGAGGCAGGGGCAGTCAGCGAAACGCCCACAAGCGTCAGGAACAGGCAAAGGCTGCGGATCATGGTGGCGGTCTCTTTTCAAGGGAATCGTCGACCCGGGATGAACCCAAAGCCATTCCGGGGCGGGGCGATCTGTAGAAAATTGTGCGCGTTTCGTAAACGGAATCGCCGGTTGGCGCCAAGTCCGCGATTTTCGCACAGGCGTGAATCTGCCCAAAATGACGTGCGAGACATGCGCGTCAAGGTTGAAACGTCAATAAGTATCAGAGCCTGGCTGGCCGTTGGACGCCGGTTTCCCGCAGGGCTATATGGGCGGCGGCCAGCCGCGCGACCGGCACGCGGAAAGGAGAACAGCTGACATAGTCCATGCCGACATCGCGACAAAAGGCGATGGATTCGGGATTGCCGCCGTGTTCGCCGCAGATCGACAGGGTGATTCCCGGTGTCGTCGCACGCGCCCGGTGCGCGCCCGTGGCGACCAGTTCACCGACGCCGTCGACGTCGAGAACGTGGAACGGGTCCTCGCTGAACACGCCCTGTTGCACGTAATCCGACATGAACCGCCCGGCGTCGTCGCGCGACAGACCATAGGTCATCTGCGTCAGGTCGTTGGTCCCGAAGGACAAGAATTGGCAGTGCGGCGCGATCTCGTCGGCGCGCAGGCAGGCGCGCGGGGTTTCCGCCATCACACCAAGACGGTAGGTGAACGAACGCCCGCGTTCGGCGCGCACGGCGGCGGCAACCGCGTCGATCCGGGTACGCACCAGCTCGACCTCACGGCGGGCACTGACGAGCGGCAGCATGATCTCCGGCACCACCGGTGCGCCTTCGCGCGAGGCATCCAGCGTCGCCTCGAAGATGGCCCGCGCCTGCATGTCGTAGATCTCGGGCACCGTAATACCGAGGCGGACACCGCGCAGGCCCAGCATCGGGTTGTATTCCGCGAGGCTTTCGACGCGCCGGGTCACATCGGACACCGGCAGGTCCAGCGCCTCCGCCAGATCGCGTAGCCCCGCGCGATCCTGCGGGAGGAATTCGTGCAGCGGCGGGTCGAACAGCCGGATGCAGACCGGCAGCCCTTCCATGATACGGAACAGTTCCGTGAAATCCGCGCGTTGCATGGGCAGGAGCACGGCCAGAGCCGCTTGCCGGTCCTCCGGCGTGTCGGCAAAGATCATCTCGCGCATCGGCGTGATGCGCTCCGCGTCAAAGAACATGTGCTCCGTCCGGCACAGGCCGATCCCCTGGGCTGAAAAACGACGCGCGGTGTTGGCATCGGCCGGCGTGTCGGCGTTGGCGCGGATGTCGATGTCGCGCGCCGCGTCGGCCCATCCCATCAGTGTCTGAAATGCATCGTCGAGCGCCGCCTCCACCGTTTCGGGGCTACCCTCCAGCACCGCGCCCGAGGTGCCGTCGAGCGTGATCACGTCGCCCTCGCGGAACACGCGGCCGCGTTCGCCGACAAGGGTCTTCTTGTGGATTTCAAAATTCATGCGCGCGGCCCCCACGACACAGGGCAGGCCCAGGCCGCGCCCGATGACGGCGGCGTGAGACGTCATGCCGCCGCGCTCCGTCAGCACTCCCACAGCGGCATGCATCCCCCGGATGTCCTCCGGTGAGGTTTCGCGGCGCACCAGAATGCAGGCCTCGCCCCGCGCGGCAGAGGCCTGCGCTTCGGCCGAGGAAAACACGATCCGACCCGTCGCCGCGCCGGGGGAGGCGGCGATGCCACGTCCGATCACAACGCGCTGCGCATTCGGTGCCACCTGCCGGTGCAGCAGTTCGGAAATGGCGCGCGGTTCGATCCGCATCACCGCCTCCTGTTCGGAAATGATGCCATCCTCGGCCATCCGCACGGCAATGCGCAGCGCCGCACGCGACGACCGTTCGACCCGCACGCCGTCAAGGATATGCACCGCGCCGCCCCGGATGGTGAACTCGATCTGCATTTCCTCACGCAGCCGGCGCCGCATGAGGTGGGCATATTCGATAAGCTGCTCAAAGGCTTCCGGTGCCTTGTCCTGCAAGGACGGCCCGCGCGGGTCGCGTTCGAGGTAAAGCGACCGGTGCCGCTGGCGCAATGCGTCGCGGCCCTGACTCTGGCTCAGGTAGCGCCCGGTCAGTTGCGGCTGCCCCGTTTCGGTGTTCACAAGGTGCAGCACGCCCGACCCGCATTCGCCGCGCCCGATCCCCAGTGCCATTTCCTGCACCACCAGCCCCAGTCCCGCGTCCACCGGCGCGCCCTTGGCTTGCCTCAGCAACCGCGCCGTCGTCCCTTCCCAGGCGCGCGCCATGGACCGCAGCACCTCGCACAGCTGCACTGCCGGGTCCTGCGGGAAAGGCTCCTCGGCCTCTTCTTCGTAGGCCCCCAGCGCCGCCGACAGGCCGGCCTGCCCGGTCTCGTCGATCTCGTCGAACTGGTCGGGATCGAGCCGCGCAACGTGGATCGCGTAGGCCTGCACAAAGCGCAGATAAAGCGCCGCCGCCGCCTCGTGTCCGATCTCGTCGGACAGTGCCACGTAGCGTGCATCGTTCATGCCGATGTTGAGGATCGCGCTGGGGCCGCCCCAGTCCGGATCCTCCGAAGACGGCCGCACGCAAAGCAACGCATCCTCATCGAAGGAGGACAGCAATCCGTTCATGTCCGGCAGATCCCCGGACGCGATGCGATGCACTGCGTCGAATGACAGCGCCACGGTGCGCGGCACCGGCAACTCCAGCCGCACCAGACGCTGCAGACATTTCGCCCGCCCGCCATGCGTCGGCGCCTTCATCGGTGCTGAGGGCGTGATCAGCGTGATGTCGCGGTCATGGGAAAGAGCTTTCTGCACTGCGGCGTCCTTTGCGGGTCCGCGCGCAGCATACGCCGTGACACCCGTGTGACAAGATGGGAAACCGTCGCGCCGACGCCCTTGCCCCCCTCCGGCACGCTCCGCCGACATCGGCGCCGCCGCCCTGCTTCTTTGGTTCTCAAATACCGCGATGGGGGCTTGGGGGAAGCTGCGCTTCCCCCAATCGGCTTGCCCTTGCCCCGCACCTGGCTGGCGCGAAACCAGTCAGCCGTATCAGCCCTCGAGCTTTGTCAGGTCCGCCACCTGCAGACAGGTCTGGCGGATGCGGGACAGGAGGTTCAGGCGGTTGCGCCGCACCACGTGGTTCTCCGCGTTCACCTGCACCGCATCAAAGAATGCATCGATCGGCGCGCGAAGGGCGGCCATGGCCTCCATCGCCGATCCGAAATCCTCCGCCGCCATGGCGGGAGCGATCTGCGCCTCGGCGGCGGCGAGCGCGGCAAAGAGTACGCGTTCCTCGTCGGTCTCCGCGAACTTCACGTCGGCGCCGAAGGAATACTCCACGCCGTCCTTCTCCTCCGCCTGCGCGAGGATGTTGTTCGCCCGCTTGAAGCCCTGCACAAGGTTGGTGCCGTCCTGCG
Source organism: Sagittula salina (assembly GCF_017813235.1). GTDB lineage: Bacteria > Pseudomonadota > Alphaproteobacteria > Rhodobacterales > Rhodobacteraceae > Sagittula > Sagittula salina. Next base: position 245,581 of record NZ_JAGISH010000001.1, on the reverse strand, counting down.
TCTCGATCATGGCCGACAGCGCCTCGGCCCGTTTTACCAGCAGCACGAGGTCGTCCTGGCCCGGCATGGCGAGGCAGGCGTCGATCACGTCGTGCCGCACGCCCTGGTCGCGCAGGTGCACCTTCAGCCGGTCGTGGAAGAAGGACAGGAGGTCCATGGGTGCTTTGACCTGCCATATTTTAAGGGCTTCTAGGCGGTCACTGACGTCTCGCATTCCTTCGACGAGCGCCGTCAGACGTACCTCCTTATCCTCTCGTGTTCCCGTAATTAGTGTACCCTTGAAATTTGGGTCTGCCAGTTTCTTTTCAATGTCCAATTTCTCATCGGCCATCGACTGGAGATTCGCTTCTACCCATAAGTTAAACGGGCAGTTGTGAATCGATTGATCGAAAATCGGCACAAGGTTCAGCCGCAGCCGGTTGGCCAGCACCAGGCGGATCACGCCGAGTGCTGCGCGGCGCAGGGCGAAGGGGTCCTTCGAACCGGTGGGCTTCTCGTCGATGGCCCAGAAGCCGGTCAGCGTGTCGAGCTTGTCGGCCAATGCCACGGCGACGGAAACCGGCGCGGTGGGCACGTCGTCCGACGGCCCGAGCGGCGAGTAGTGTTCCTGCGCAGCCACGGCGACCTCGGCGGGCAGGCCCGCGGCCTGGGCGTAGTAGCGGCCCATCAGGCCCTGGAGTTCGGGGAACTCGTAGACCATCTCAGACGACAGGTCGGCCTTCGCGACCTGCGCCGCCTGTTCCGCCAGGGCGGGGTCGGCCTCGACCTTCGGCGCGAGGTCCGTCGCCAGCGCGGCGATGCGGGCGATGCGCGCCTGCTGGCTGCCCAGTTTGTTGTGGAAGGTGACGTTCGACAGGCGCTCCGTCCAGGCGGTCAGCCCCTCGCGCTGCGCCACGCGCAGGTCGTTCTCCCAGAAGAACTTCGCGTCGGACAGGCGCGCGGCCAGCACCTTCTGGTTACCCGCGAGGATCGTCGCGCCGTGGTCCGCCGTCTCGACATTCGCCACGGTGATGAAACGCTCGATCCGCCCCGTGGCCGGGTTCTTCACGGAGAAGAACTTCTGGTGCTCCTTCATGGAGGTTTGCAGCACCTCCGGCGGCAGCCCGAGGAAGTCCTCGCCGATCTCGCCCATCAGCACCACGGGCCATTCCACTAGCCCCGCGACCTCCGCCAGCAAGCCCTTGTCCTCGACCACCTCGAGCCCCAGCGCGAAGGCCGCGTTGGTGGCGTCGTGCCAGATGTGCTCGGCGCGTTCCTCGGCGGACAGGATCACCTTGGCGCGCTTCAGCTTTGCCGCGTAGTCCTCGAAGGATGTCACGTCGAAGGCACCACCGCTCATGAAGCGATGCCCTTCGGTGCTGCGGCCGGAGCGGATTCCGTCGACGTCCAGATCGACAACGCGCTCACCGCCTTCGTCGGTGAGGATGCACAGGATGCGGTGCAGTGGGCGCACCCAACGCAGGCTTCCCGCGCCCCAGCGCATGGACTTCGGCCAGGGGAAGGTCCGGATCGCCTTTTCCAGCACCTCGGCCACGATCGCTTCGGCCTTGCGGCCCGGCGTCACTACGGTGGCATAATAGAAGGCGCCTTTCTTGTCCTCGCGTTCCTCCAGCTGGTCGCGGGTGACGCCTGCGCCGCGCATGAAGCCTTCGAGCGCCTTGTCGGGTGCGCCGACTTTCGGGCCGCGGCGCTCTTCCTTCTGGGTGGGTGATTCAGCCGTCAGCCCTACGACCGTCAACGCAAGGCGACGGGGCGTGTGGAAAGCGGCGGCAGACGCATAGGTAAGCCCGGCCTCGACGAGGCCGTCGGTCACCATCTTCTTCAGGTCCCCGGCAGCGCGGGCCTGCATCCGTGCGGGGATTTCCTCGGAAAAGAGTTCGATCAGAAGGTCCGGCATCGTCTCACCACAGCTTTGCCCACGCCTGTCCCTGTCGGGGGTGTTCCCAAGGGTGGCGCGGACGGGTCCAGTTGGCGTGGTGTCTAGCGGCGCAGGGCCGGGGTCGCAAGCGCCCCTTGCTCGGGCTGAGCGCGGGCAGGGCGCAGGGAAAAAATGTGCACCGCGCCGGCAGGTCAGTCCGACGTCAGGCCGTCACTTCGTCGAGCTTGCCCTCGGCCCGGAGCTTGGCACGCTTTGCCAGCGTCAGGACATCTGCGCCATCATAACGGGGCAGCACGCGGTAGGCTCCTTCGACGGCATTTTCCACGGCGAACCCGACGAGGCCCAGCCCGACAAGCGCCAGCAGGATGCGCCCGAAGGCCATGGAGCGCAGGTGATGCAAGGCCTCGCCCAGCCCCCCGGCCTGACTGGGATCGGTGGTGAGCGCGGCGTAGGTTACGGAGAGGCCGATGAGGCCCACGACCACGCCCTCGGCGATGCAACCGGCCTTCATCACCGGGGCGAGCCGCTGGGCGGTGGCGGTGACGCGGATGTGCTCCTTGTAGCTCTCCTTGATGCCTTTGCGGATGTAGTAGGCCCCGGCACCGATAGTGATGAGGCCAGCCAGCCCGACGAGCCACGGCCCCGCTGGCATGGTCATGAGCTTTTGCGTGGCAGTCTGGGTGCCGCTGCCCCCGCCGCTGTCGCCCCCAAGCGCGATGGCAGCGACAGAGGCACCGATAGCGGCGTGGATCAACCCGGTGACAACCAGACCGGCGCGGGCGAACAGCCCCTTCGCGTCAGAGCCATAGCAATCGAGGTCGAGTGCGGCATCCACCAGCCGCCAGATCATGTAGGCCCAGAGCCCCAGCGCAATGAGCCAGAGCGCAATCAGGCCGCCGGGATGTTTTTGCAGGTCGGCCAGCGCGTCGGTTGTGCCCTGCGCGGCGCCACCCTGAATGGCGGCGAAAAAGGCGAGGCCGCCAACCACGGTATAGACCGCGGCGCGGGCGAAATAGCCGGTGCGCATCACGGGCGCGACCCATGCGGGGGCTTTGTCGGGCATAATCTGGGTCCTCTCCTGCATGAGGGATAAGCGCCCGAGGCCCGGGTTTGGTTCCCTCCGTGAGTGGCGAGAGGCTTCGGCTCGATAACACAAGCCGATTGGCGCGCGAGCCGAATGCCCGCCCGGTAGAGGTGGAGCGCTCACTCCGAAAAGTGATTTTCAAGAAACTGAAGGGGGAGGTCGCGTTTCATGCGCGGAAGGTGGCGGGCGGGCGATCGGTCCGGCGCCACTTTTCTTCTTGGGCAAAAATACTCCCGCCGGAGGCAAACGGCCCCGAAGGGCCGAAACTGCGTGCCGGAGGCACTCCGCTGGAGCGCTCCCGCAGGGGGCTAGGTCGCGTGGCCTCAGTCGCGCTCGGGGCAGTTCTCGCCCAGTGGGGTTCCGTCGTAGGCCTTGTCGCCGCAGTCGTTGATTTCTTCCCAGACATAGCCTTGGCCGCCGTCGGTGATCGCCACCACGCGGTCGATTCCGTATTCGATATTTCGCTGGCTGGTGAAGACATGCGCCGTCCCGGCCTCGATCTGCGCCCCGATGGCGGCGGCGTCGAAGCAGGAGAACCAGTCCGGCGCGTTGCGGGGGGCTGAGCCCTCGTACATCTCGTAGGTTTCGGTCAGCATCGGGATCGAGAGCGGCGTGGTAAAGCACGCCCGGTAGCGGATCGGAGAGGAGGTCGCGTCGATGGCCGTGAACCCGTCGTAGGCGATGGCCTCAGGTTCGCCGGTGGCGAGGCTGGTCAGCATCACGTCGGTGCTGCCGTCGGCCTCAACCGTTTCATAATAATAGTAGACCTGCGTGTAGTAGACCACCGCGCCAAAGATCAGTGCAACCGCGACGATGGCGAGGCTGAGGAGCTTGCCGCTCATGCCGGGACCGCCTCCGGCGTCCAGCCGCCGGCCTCGGTGGTGACGAAGGCGTCGGCGCACATCCTGGCCAGGGCGCGCACGCGGCCGATGTAGGCCTGCCGCTCGGTGACAGAGATCACGCCGCGCGCGTCGAGCAGGTTGAAGATATGCGACGCCTTGATGCACTGGTCATAGGCGGGGTGCGCCATGACGATGCGCTTGCCGGTTTTCGGATCTTCCGCATCGCGCGACAGGATGGCGCCGCACTCGGCTTCGGCCTCTTCGAAGTGGCGCAGCAGGGCCGCGGTATCGGCAGTGTCGAAGTTGAAGCGGGAATATTCTTCTTCGGTCTGGCGGAAGACATCGCCGTAGGTCAGCGGGATCGGCGCGTCGGGCGCATTGAACGGCATCTCCATGACGTGATCGACACCCAGCACATACATGGCAAGGCGTTCGAGCCCGTAGGTCAGCTCTCCCGACACGGGCGAGCAGTCATGCCCGCCGACCTGCTGGAAGTAGGTGAACTGTGAGACCTCCATGCCGTCGCACCAGACCTCCCAGCCCAGTCCCCATGCCCCCAGCGTCGGGCTTTCCCAGTCGTCCTCCACAAAACGCACGTCGTGCAGGGCCGAGTCGATGCCGATCGCTTCGAGCGATCCGAGGTAGAGCGCCTGCAGGTCCGGCGGCGATGGTTTGATGATGACCTGATACTGGTAGTAATGCTGCAGCCGGTTCGGGTTCTCGCCGTAGCGCCCGTCGGTGGGGCGTCGCGAGGGCTGCACATAGGCCGCCGTCCAGGGCTTCGATCCCAACGCCCGGAGCGTCGTGGCCGGGTGAAAGGTTCCGGCGCCCACCTCCATGTCGTAGGGTTGCAGGATTGCGCAGCCCTTGGAGGCCCAGTAGCCTTGCAGGCGCAGGATGATCTCCTGGAAGGAGCGGGGTTTCGGCAGCGTCTCGGACATGTCGGGCCTCCTGATGGTCGCCGGATGGCCGCAGGTCGGAACCGGGCACGGCGGATCGGGGCCTGATTAGGCGGCAACAGGGGCGGGGTCAATCGGCGCGCGGCTTCATTTTCGCGTGCACGGACGGCATGATCTGCTAATACACCTATCGATTATGCTTTAGTTCCAAAGGTCCGTGACACCCATGCCGAGCCAGTTGAAAACCCTTGCCTTTGCGCTGATCCTTGCCGGTCAGGGTGCGTTCGCCCAAGACGCCGGACCGGGGGGCGACCCCGCCGGAGAGCAATTCTTCATCCAGGTAGAGGCACGGACCTCGCTGGCCGGGGCGCAATCCAGCGTGCGACAATTTGGACAAGGGTTGAACAACGTCAATGGCTTCTCGCTGGGGGGCGGCTGGTACGGCGTGGCGCTGGGGCCCTACGCCAGCCGGGCGGAGGCCGAGGCCTTTCTGGGAGAGTTCCTCGGCTCGGGGGCTGTGCCGCCGGACAGCTACGTCGAAAGCAGCCGGGTCTACGGTCGTCAGTTCTGGCCGGTGGGCGCAGCGGTCGATCAGACCGCAACGCAGGCTCCGCAGGTGCAGGACGTGACAACGGCCGACCCGGCCTCCGATGTGGCGGCACTGCGCGAACAACTGTCCGAGGACGGCCTGTCGCCACAGGCGGAGGCGGATACGCAGGCGGACGCGCCCAGCGGGACCGCGGCCCAGCCGGGGGCCCCGGAGACGCCGGCGGCGCCCGAGGCCGCGCAAGCACCCGAAGCGATCCCCGAAACCACTCCCGAAACCACTTCCGAACCGGCGGCCGACACCGGTCCGGCGGTGATCGACGACGAGACCCCGCGCGAGGCGCGCGCTTCCGAGGGGCTGCTGACGCGGGAAGAGCGCGACATGCTGCAGGTCGCGCTGCGATGGGCAGGCTTCTACGAAGGCCGGATCGACGGCGCCTTTGGCCCCGGTACGCGGCGCTCAATGGCGGCGTGGCAGGAGGCCAGCAACCTTGAGCCGACCGGCATCCTGACCACCATGCAGCGCGCGGAACTGCTGCGGCAGTACAATGCCGTGCTCGATGGTATGGGCATGGCCGAACGCGTCGACGGTCGCGCGGGCATCGCCATGCAGATGCCCATGGGTGTCGTGGCCTTCGACCGCTACGAGGCGCCCTTTGCCATCTATCAACCCACCACCGACCTTGACGTGCAGGTGCTGCTGATCTCTCAGCCGGGCGATGCGCGCACTCTGAACGGGCTTTACGAGATCATGCAGACGCTTGAGATCGTGCCTGTTGAAGGCGAGCGCCGCCGCGACAGCCGGGGTTTTCTGCTGACTGGCGCAAACGACCGCATCGTGTCGCACACGGAGGTCGGGCTGCAAGACGGCGAGATCAAGGGCTTTACCCTGATCTGGCCCGCCGGGGACGAGGAGCGCCGCAGCCGCGTTCTGGCGCTTATGCAGGACAGCTACCAGCGGATGCCCGGTGTGCTGGACCCGGCGGCGGTCAGCGACGCGGGGCAGGCGGTGGATCTGGTTTCAGGGCTGAAGGTGCGCACCCCGAAAGGCAACGGCTCGGGCTTCTTCGTGGACGCGCGCGGCACGGTGCTGGCGGCCAGCGCCACGACGGATCAATGCGAACGGGTGACGATCAACGGCACCTATGATGCAAGGGTTGTCGCCTCGGACGCGGGCCTTGGCGTGTCGCTCCTGCAGCCGGTGGACCCGCTGGCGCCCAGGCGCGTGGCGCCTTTCACCACCGACACCCAGCGTCTGCAGTCGGAGGTGGCCGTTGCCGGCTACAGCTTTGGCGGGGTGTTGACCGCGCCGACGCTGACCTTCGGCACGCTGGAGGACACGCAGGGGCTGAACGGCGAACAGGGCGTGAAGCGGCTGGCGGTCGATGCCAAACCGGGCGACGTCGGCGGCCCGGTCTTTGATGCGGGCGGCAATGTCATGGGGATGCTGCTGCCGCGCGACGCGGCCAGCGGACGGCAGTTGCCCGATCAGGTCAGCTTTGCCGCGAAGGGCGAATTGATCCTGAATTTCCTGCGCGCTAACGGGGTGCACGCCTCCGCCACGATGGATGGCGCACCGCTGGCGCCGGAGGACCTGACGGCACTGGCGGTGGACACGACGGTGCTGGTGAGCTGCTGGTAACCCAGGGCCGACCCAAGCGGTCCCAGGCGACGCGGGCCGGAAACCATCGGGTTTCCGGCCCGTTTCATTTTCCGGCTCTTGTCGGTCCCCAGCCATGTGGCCTATGCGGTGCGGTGGCCCCCGAACAGGCGGCGAAGCGCGCCCCACTGGCTGACAAAGACGCCGGCGAGGATCAGGACCATGGCGGCGATCAGGTTCAGGTGCAGTGGCTCTCCGAGCACGAGGATTCCGAGGATCACCGACCAGAGCGGCACCTGGTAATTGGTCAGCGTCATGAACACCGGCCCGGCGGAGCGCACGACCAGGACCCGCAGCAGGTTTGCGCCCGCCGTGGGCAGCAGGCCGAGAATGGCCACCACCAGCAGCGTCGTGCTGTCGGGCATCACGGGAGCGCCTTCGCGCAGCCATGCCATCGGGATTACCAGCGCGGACCCGATCACCAGCGGCACGGCAGCCAGCCCGATGGGGTCAACGGGGGGCAGGCGGCGCATGGTCACCGAACTGACCGCATAGCACCCGGCGGCAGCGAGGCAGGCGACGCGGCCCCACGGCTCCAGCGGGTCGCCGGATGAGGCGAAGGCTTCCGGCCCGATCAGCACCGCCACGCCGGCGAACCCGATCACGAAACCGATCAGGCGGCGCAGGGACATGCGCTCTCCCGGGACGAAGACATGCGCCAAAGGCAGCACCATCAGTGCCACCGCCGCCATGGAAACCCCGGCAAAGCCGGAGGTTACGTATTGCAGCCCCCAACTGAGCAGCATGAAGGGCACGGCCGTGGACAGGAGCCCGATGGCCGTCAGCGCGCCCCAGGCGCGGTCCCCCGTCAGGAACAGGCGGCCCCCGGTAAAGCGCCAGATCGCCACCGTCAGAGCGGCGGCAAAGCCAATGCGCCAGGCCGCCAGCCAGAAGGGCGTCATGCCGCGAAGCGCGATTTCCATGAAGAGGAAGGTGGCGCCCCAGACAAGGCCAAGCGCGCCCACCATGGCCCAGCTACGGGGCGTGATTTCCGGTGTCATGGCGCAGCCGTAGCCCCGCTCGGGGCCGGACGCAATCGGGCAAGACGCGGGTTTTAAAGGGTTTGTTTCGTGTACAAATGTATGCTATTGAAATTAAAAACAAAAATCTTGCAAATGGCGGTGTCGTGCGGCATTCACCGGCCCGTATTGCGCCGCGACGGGCTGTTCGCGGCGAAAGGAGCGATCCCGACATGACCCAGCGTATCCTGATCCTCGGCGGCGGTTTTGCCGGTCTCTTTGCCGCGCGTGAACTGCGCCGCAAGCTGCCGAAGGCGGAGATCGAACTGATCAACGCCGAGAACTACTTTGTCTTCCAGCCGTTGCTGCCGGAGGTCGCCGCCGGGGCTATTACCGCGCCCCATGCGGTGACGCCGCTGCGCTTCCTCCTGAAGGGTGTGAAGGTCCGCAAGGCCCGCATCCACGATGTCGATGTTTCCCGCAAGGTGGTCACCATTTTCCAGGGGGTGCAGCGCCGCCCGACTGAGGTCGGCTACGATCAGCTTGTCGTGGCGCTCGGGCAGGAAACCGACCTGTCGCGGATGCCCGGCCTCGCCGACCATGCCCTCACCATGAAGACGCTGGAGGACGCGCGCCGACTGCGCGCCCACGTGATCGAACGCCTCGAGCACGCCGACATCACCCGCCTGCCGGAGGTCAAGAAGGAGGCGCTGACCTTCTGTGTCATCGGCGCCGGTTTTTCGGGTGTGGAGACGGTCGGCGAGATGAAGGAGCTGATCGACCGCTCGTTGAAATACTACCCCAACGTCTCGCGCGGGGAGGTGAGCGTCAAGGTGGTGGAATTCGCGCCACGTGTCTTGGGCGAACTGCCCGAAAGCCTTGGGCGCTACGCCGCGAAGCAGCTGGAGAAGCGGGGCATCGAGATCCTGCTGGGCGTCGGGGTGAAATCCGCCACCGGCACGCGGCTGATCCTGTCGGACGGCACCGAGATCCCCACCCGGACCATCGTTGCCACGATCGGCAACGCGCCCTCGAAGGTGGTGCAGGCCATGCCGCTGGCCCACGCTCACGGCCGGATCAAGGTCGACCGCATGCTGCGTTGCGAGGGGCAGACGGATGTCTGGTCGCTGGGCGACTGCGCGATGATCCCGATGAAGGAGGGCGCCAGCGCGCGCACTGACTTTGCCCCGCCCACCGCGCAATTCGCGGTGCGCGAGGCGCGCCAACTGGCAGAGAACATCGCCGCAAGCCTCTCCGGCAAGGCGCTGAAACCTTTCAACTACAAGAGTCAGGGTGCGCTGGCGTCGCTCGGTGCCCGGCGCGGCGTGGCGGAGGTCTGGGGGATGAAGCTTTCTGGCTTCCCCGCCTGGCTGCTCTGGCGGGCCTACTACGTCGCCTTCCTGCCTGGCTTCGGGACCAAGGTGAAAGTGCTGTTGAACTGGGTGATGGACGCGGTTTCGCCGCGCTCCACCGTCCAGATGCGCAGTGAAGCGCCGCCCGCGGCGCGCTACGTGCATTACCGCGCGGGCGACCGGATTTTCGAGGCGGGGACGCGCGCCGACGGGTTCTACACAGTCATCGAAGGCGCGGTGGAACTGACCTATCCCGACACCCACACCGGGGAACCGGTGACCAAACGGGTGACACCCGGCCAGCACTTTGGCGAGCGGATGGTTCTGGGGCAGGAGCGGCGTTCTGGCACGGTGCACGCGCTGGAGGATACAAAGGTGCTGGTGCTGGACCGCGACGCGTTTCTCAAGATCGCGGACGCCTTTCCGGTCATGCGGTCGTACTTCCAAGGGTACATGAAGCAAACCTACGACATAGACTGGCCGACGCCGACCCCGACGCAGACGCAGACGCAGGCCCCGACCACGGGCCGCGAGGGCTGAACCGGGCGGGCAACGTCCGGCAGCGGTGGTGCGGACATGAAAAGGGCGGCCCGTGGGCCGCCCTTGGCAGTTTTTCCGGTAGGATCAGTTCTTCGACTTGTCGACCATCTTGCCGGCGGAGATCCACGGCATCATGTCGCGCAGTTTCTGACCGACCTGCTCGATCTGGTGCTCGTCGTTGGCTCGGCGCGAGGCCTTCAGCGTCGGCTGGCCCACGGCGTTTTCCAGCATGAAGTCACGCACGAACTTGCCCTGCTGGATGTCGCTCAGGACCTCCTTCATGCGCGCCTTGGTCTCGGCGTAGGGCAGGATGCGCGGGCCGGTCACGTACTGGCCATACTCGGCGGTGTTGGAGATCGAGTAATCCATGTTGGCGATGCCGCCTTCGTAGATCAGGTCGACGATCAGCTTCACTTCGTGGAGGCACTCGAAGTAGGCCATTTCCGGTGCGTAACCGGCTTCGACCAGCGTCTCGAAGCCCATACGGATCAGTTCGACAAGGCCACCGCAGAGCACAACCTGCTCGCCAAAGAGGTCGGTTTCGCACTCTTCACGGAAGTTCGTCTCGATCACGCCGGAGCGGCCGCCGCCGATGGCGGAGCAGTAGGACAGGCCGATTTCCAGCGCCTTGCCGGTGGCATCCTGGTGTACGGCCACGAGGCAGGGCACGCCGCCGCCCTTCACATATTCGCCGCGTACGGTGTGGCCCGGACCCTTCGGCGCCATCATGATGACATCGACGCCTTCGGGCGCCTCGATCAGGCCGAAGTGGATGTTCAGGCCGTGGGCAAAGGCGATTGCGGAACCGGGCTTGAGGTTGTCCTTGATGTGCTTGCGGTAGGTTTCCGCCTGCAGTTCGTCGGGCATGGTGAACATGATCACGTCGCACCATGCGGCGGCTTCAGCCAGACCCATGACGGCAAGGCCCTCTGCCTCGGCCTTCTTGGCGGACGGCGAGCCGTCGCGCAGAGCGACGGCGATGTTCTTTGCGCCACTGTCGCGCAGGTTCAGCGCGTGGGCGTGGCCCTGGGAGCCATAGCCCAGAATCGCGACCTTCTTGTCCTTGATCAGGTTCACGTCGCAGTCGCGGTCGTAGTAAACGCGCATGTCTTCTCTCCTCGTTTGAAAGTTGCCTGCAATTTACGCAAGCTGCAGCGAGAGTGTTTGCGTATTTCGAGTATTTTCGCCAAGAAGAGGCAAAATCATTCGCAATATTTGTGGAGAGTGCGGAAATCATGCTCGACGATACGGACCGGCGCATACTGCGCTACTACCAGGCGGCGCCGGATGGCGGGATGGCAGAACTGGCAGAACAGGCCGGGGTGACCGGGTCCACGCTGGCCCGTCGGTTGGAACGGCTGCGCGAGAAAGGCGTCTTGCGCGGCTTGCGCGGAGTGATCCACTGGCCAGCCTTGGGGTGGGAGGTGGAGGTATCGCTGCGGGTGACGCTGGACAAGACGCAGCCACGCGCCTTTGACGAATTCATCGCCGCCGCGCGCGAGGTTCCGGAGGTGCTGGAGATCCAGACCTTTCTCGGGCAGACCGACGTCCGGCTGGCGGTCATCGCGCGCGATATGGGACATTACCAACAGCTTTATCGCGAGCGGCTGCTGTCGCTGCCGCATATCTCCGACATCGAGGCTCTCATGCATGTGGCGCGGGTGAAGGACACGGAGGCACTGCCGCTATGATCCGCCTCGACGACACCGACCGCGCGCTCGTGCGGGCTTTCACAGAGGATGCGACTGCCTCCGCCGGGGCGCTGGGGCGTCGGTTCGGCCTCTCGCAACCGGCCTGCTGGCGCCGTATCAAGCGGCTGCGTGAGGGAGGCGTGTTCCGCGACTCCCGTCTGGACGTGGACGTGGCGGCGCTGGGGTTCGGGGTGACGGTGTTTCTCGGCGTGAAACTGGCGACGAAGGGGCGCGTATCGCTGGAGGACTTCGAACGCGCGGTCTCGGCCATCCCGGAAGTGCAGGTGGTGGAACATGTTCTGGGGCTGTTCGACTACCGTCTGCGTGTGGTGGCGCGCGACATTCCCGATTTCGAACGGGTGCTGCGGAGGCGGATCATGACGCTGCCCGGGGCGGGCAACATCGAGGCCAATGTCCTGCTCTCGGAGGAGCGCCGCCCTGGGCCGCTGGACCTGCTCTAGATGGCGGGACCCGCAACAACTTTATGAAAATGCATATCATTCCGTAAAGCTTCGTTGATGATTTCCTAACCGATTCGTGCCACCTTTGAGCCATCAACCGCTTCGGGGCACAGGCAAGAACACCGGGCAAGAACACCACCCCGCGTGGGAAGGCCATCGGGTGCATGGAGCGCCCGTGGAGGCGACAGTCGGATCGCAGCCTGAATGGCGGCGGAGGGATCCCGGACAGGATAGTCAGAACGGCACCGGCACCGGCAAGTACGGGTAGCGTGAAATGGACCGCACCAAGGGGTATTTTCTGGTCGCCGCCGTTATTCTGGCGCTGACGATCAATGTCCTTGTCACGCATGCCGCGGTGGTGGGGATGGAACCACTGCCGCGCGGAGAGAGCTTTCTCGTCGGCGTCGGATTATCCGCCACCATCATCGGGCTCTTTACGTGGACCCTTGCGTATCAGGCCCAGCAAAGCGCGCAATCGGCAGCGGAACTGCGCCGCCTTGTTTTTCGCGACCGGCTGACCGACGTTTCGACGCGGGATTTCCTGTTCGACCGGGTAGGGCGCGACCGCGTCGTCGAAGGGATCGTGCTGATGGTGGATATCGATCATTTCAAACGGGTGAATGACAGTCTTGGCCATTTGGCGGGGGATGCGGCGCTGCGCAGTGTGGCGGCGCGGCTGCGGGACCGTTGCCGGGAGGAGGATATCGTCTGCCGCTTCGGTGGGGAGGAGTTCCTGATCTTCCTCGCGGGGTCGGATCGGGCGCGCGGGACGCGGGTCGCCGAAGGCCTGCGCCGCGCCGTGGCGGGGGCCGCGATCACGTGGGAGGGGCGGTCTCTGGACCTGACGATCTCGGTGGGTGCGGTGCAGAAAACACGCTCCATGCCCTTCGAGGCCGCGATCCGGAGCGCGGACGAGGCGCTCTATGCCGCGAAGCGGCTTGGCCGTAACCGCTGCGTCCTCGCATGGGAAGGCGCCGGGCCTCAGGTTCCGCAGGCTACCATTGCCAGGTGTTGCCCGTGTCAGGCAGGGTCCGGCAGTGCACAGACCTCCTGACGGCTGGGGGCGTGGGGGCGCGGGGGATGCGACTTTTTGATCGTTCCGGGGCCGCGGTCAATGTCACGTCCGGGGAAAGCGCCTTCGATGCCTCACAGCGGGGTAGAGGCTGTTTTTCGGGCAGCGCTTGCCAAAGGCGCACCAGACCGAAGGCGAATCTGTCACCGGCTCGCCTGATCAGAAGAGTAGGTCGCGATGTCGTTTTCGAGCCGATTGGGCACCAGTAGCGACTCCATCCAACGCTGTTGCGCAGTATCCGTGATCCTGACAGCCCAGAGGCGCGGGACTCTGGATGCGAACCTTTACACGGTCATCCGCCCACAGCGTATCCGTGGTGCCGGGGCCGGAGGGAGTTTCGATCGGCGGGGCACGCCGGTTGTCTTTGCCAAGGCCGCGACGCTGCGATAGGTCGTGGACAAAGAAGGAGAACTCACATGGCTGCACTGCTCGATAGCGTCGATCCGTCAGGGCTCGACGAATTTTCGGTGGTCTTCACGGACCGCTCGCTGAACCACATGTCCGCCGCCTTTCAGCAGGTGATGCGCGACATCTCGGAGATGCTGAAGGAGGTCTACAACGCCGACGCGGTGGCGCTGGTGCCGGGCGGCGGGACCTACGGGATGGAGGCCGTGGCGCGACAGTTCGGGCAGGGCGCGGATGTCATCGTGGTGCGCAATGGCTGGTTCTCTTATCGCTGGTCGCAGATCTTCGAGGCGGGCGGCTTCGGCGGCGTTACTACGGTGATGAAGGCCCGTCAGACCGGCAATGCGGTGGATGCGCCCTTCGTCCCCGCCCCGATCGAGGAGGTCGAGGCGAAGATCCGCGAGGCCAGGCCTTCGCTGGTCTTTGCCCCGCACGTCGAGACTTCGGCCGGCATGATCCTTCCTGACGACTACATCACCCGTCTGGCTGCGGCGGCGCATGAGGTGGGCGCGCTGATGGTGCTGGACTGCATCGCGTCCGGTTGCGTCTGGGTCGATATGAAGGAGACCGGCGTGGACGTGCTGATTTCCGCGCCCCAAAAGGGCTGGTCGTCGACGCCCTGCGCGGGCCTGGTGATGCTGTCCGAGCGGGCGCTCGCGCGGATGGAGGAGAGCACCTCCGACAGTTTCGCCGTGGATCTCAAGAAATGGCACCAGATCATGAAGGCCTACGAGGACGGCGGCCACGCCTATCACGCCACGATGCCCACGGACGGCCTCCGCGCCTTCCGCGATACCATGGCGGAGACGAAGGAGCACGGCTTCACCCGTCTGAAAGAGGCGCAGTGGGCGCTGGGCAACGGCGTACGCGCGATGTTCGCCGAAAAGGGCGTGAAGTCGGTCGCGGCCGAAGGGTTTGGCGCGCCGGGTGTGGTTGTTTGCTACACCGAGGATCCGGCGGTGAAGTCGGGCAAGGCCTTTGCCGAGAAGGGCATGCAGATCGCGGCGGGTGTGCCGCTGGCTGTGGACGAACCGCAGGATTTTTCGACCTTCCGGATCGGGCTTTTCGGGTTGGACAAGCTTTATGATGTGGACGGCACTACCGCGCGTCTGAAGCGCGTGGTGGACGCGGTTCTCTGAACGGTTTCGCCGCCTGACGGCGGCGACCGGCGCGGGCTTTGCCCGCGCAAGAAGGGGAGGCAGGGCTTCCCCCTGACCCCCATCGTGATATTTTTGACCATAGAAGATGAAACCGAAGCGCGCGAGTTCTTCGGGTTCAAAATCACCTAAAGGAACCGAATTCGGACGGCCTCTCCAAGGCTTCGTTAATCGGATGCGCCGAGCCCCAACTTCATCAGCGAGGCGCGCACCGGCTTCAGGCTGTAGAGCATATCCAGCCCCTTTGCGCGCATGTCTCGCAAGGGGTGTGCGGACATCTGGCTGACACGGTTTAGCGCGGTGATGCCCGCCACGCGGGCGCGGATGTCGGTGACGCGGCGGCGATGATAGGCGTCCAGCATCCCGGCATCGCCCAGCCGGTCGGGGGCATCGAGCGCGAGGTCGCGCAGCACTGCCATATCCTTCAGGCTCATGTTCAGGCCCTGCGCCCCGATGGGCGGGACCACATGTGCGGCTTCGGCGACCAGTGCCAGTCGCTGCCCTGTCAGGCGCTCTGCCTCCTGCGCGATGATCGGCCAGAGAGTGCGGCGGGATGCCAGCGCGAGTGGACCGAAGAGGTGGCAGGACCGCTCCGACATCTCCGCCTCGAATGCCTCGGGGCTCAGCGCCATGCGGCGGGCCTGTTCCGGTCCCGCATCCATCCACACCACGGCGGAGGACGGGCGTCCCTGGTGATCGGGCAGCGGAACCAGAGTGAAGGGGCCGCCGGTCCGGTGGATTTCGGTCGAGACGTTGTTGTGGGGGATCGCGTGGGTGACCGCGAAGGCCAGCGCCTTCTGGCCGAAGCGCGTTGTCTTCACCCGGATGCCAGCGGCCTGGCGCATCGGGGAGTTTCGCCCGTCTGCGGCGATGACCAGCCGTGTGGTCACGCGCGACCCGTCGGAGAGCGAGACGCGCGCCTCGCCTTCGCGGGTGAAGAGGCCGGTGGTGGCGGTGCCGGGGCGGAAATCCACCTGCGCCAGCTCGCCCAGCCGTGTCGCCATCTCGCGCCGTAACAGCCAGTTGGGGAGGTTCCAGCCAAACGGCTTGTCCGAGATCTCGGAGGCGGCAAAATCCTTCACCGCGCGGGCTTCGGCCGTTTCGCCGCCGGCATCGACGATGCGCATGGTCTGAAGCGGCATCGCGTATTCCGCCAGCCGGGGCCACAGTCCGACCTCTTCGAGGAAGCTTTGTGCCGGTTGCAGGAACGCGGTTGAGCGCAGATCCGAGCCTTCGGCCTCGCGCTCCGTAACCGGCGGCGCGGGGTCCACGACAAGTGTGCGGAATCCTGCTTGGGCAAAGGCGGCGGCCGCAGTCAGTCCCGCGATACCGCCGCCCGAGATCGTGATGTCATAATCCATGGGCTGCGCCTCCTTGGTCCCTATCTAGGGCGGGGCGGGGCGGAGCGCCATGAGACTTTGGCGACCGGACGGGACCGGGCCTCGGGTTTACTTGCCCACGGTGATGAGCAGCAGCACCGCGTACATCACCGGGACGCAGGCCAACGCGATCATAGCCAGCGCGGGCAGGCCCCAGGTCCAGGTGGCCAGCGCGACCAGTGCCACAAACAGCGCGACGGCCATCAGGATGGTGCGTTCGATGCTGGCGGGGCTGGTTTCCGTTTGGGCGGCGGGGGCGTGGGTCATGGCGTGGGCTGCGGACATCGGCGTCTCCTGTCATTGGTCAGGAGGCAAATATAGAGTTTTCCGCACATGAAAACGGGCGTTCTGTCGCAGAGTTTAGGAAAGCCGTCGTTTGCCACAGAAGATGCGGCAATTCGCCTGCGTTCTGACGCGATATCAGTGCCTTGCATACCTTAGCACATCGGATAGGAAACCGTTCAAATTGTCGGCATGATGGTGGATATGGTCGACCTCCAGGCGCGCGGGGGCGACGTGAACGGTAGTCATACCCAGCGCGTGCGGCACCCTCAGGTTGCGCGGATCGTCCTCGAACATCGCCGCCTGACCGGGGTCGAGCCCATCCTGGGCAAAGACCCTGTCAAAAGCCGTGCGCTGCGGTTTTGGCGCGTAGCCCGCGTGTTCCACGCCGTAGATCGCATCGAAGCACTTTTCCAGTCCGCGGGCCCGCAGAACTTGCGTGGCATAGGGGGCGGAGCCGTTGGTGTATACGATCCGCCGCCCCGGGAGTTGCGCGATAAGCTCGGCCAGATGCGGGTCGGGCGCCAGCGCTTCGAAGGAGATGTCGTGGACCTCGTGCAGGTAGCCTTCGGGATCGACGCGGTGGTGGTGCATCAGCCCTGCGAGCGTTGTACCGTGTTCTGCCCACCAGTGCTTGCGCAGGCGGTCGGCCTCCTCGCGCGCGACCCCGGCGGTGCGCATGACAAAATCCGTCATCTTCACCTCGATCTGATCGAAGAGGCGCATGGCGGGCGGGTAGAGCGTGTTGTCGAGATCGAAGACCCAGGTCCTCAGGCGTGCAAATCGGTCCATGGCTCTCGGATACTCCTCCCTGCGGCAATAGCGCAAGCCAAGGCGCTTGTCTGCGCTTGCGGCATAGGTCTATCGTGCGCGGACTTTTCAAGCCAGGACAAGGAACCCGCATGGCCCAGCCGAAGACCGCCCAGAAGGATGCCTATTCGCTGATCCTCGACGCCATCGATTCCGGCGTCTACCGGCCAGGCGACCGTCTGGTGGAGAGCGAGCTGGCCGACCGCTTCGGCGTGTCCCGGACGCCTATCCGAGAGGCGCTTCAGCGGCTCGAAACGCAAAGCCTGCTGACGCGGGACGGGCGGTCGCTGATCGTGGCCTCTCTGGATCACAACCAGATGGCGGAACTTTATGCCGTACGGACCGAGTTGGAGGGGCTGGCGGCGCGACTGGCGGCGCGGCACGCCACGGAGGAAGAGGTGCGCGTACTGCGCGACATGGTGACGGAGGACCGCCAGCTGATGGGCGACCCGGCCGCGCTGGCGCGGGCGAACCGGCGGTTTCACAAAATGATCCATTTGTCATCGCACAACCGGTTCCTGGTGCAGCAGCTGGACCTCGTGCATCGCTCGATGGCGCTGATGGGGGCGACGTCGCTGGCCGCGCAGGGGCGCGGCGAGATCGCCATGGCAGAGCATCAGGCCATTGTCGACGCCATCGCACGGCGCGACGAGGATGCCGCATACAAGGCGCTGAAGGATCACATCTCTGTCGCTTTCGTCACACGTCTGAAGCTGGAGAACCGCGACCCTTTGGCGACCTGAATCGCGACCCGGTCAATTCAGACGCGGGTATCTGGCGGCAGGTCCGCATCCGGGCGGTCCGGAGCGGAGCGGCCGTGCTGGGTCTTCTCCCAGTAGAACGGGCGAGCGGCGATTTCCCACAAGGCTTTGTAGATCGCCATCGTTCCGAGCGGGAAATAGGCCACCAGTGTCGGCACCCAGTGGTACATGGCGCGGTGCGGGCTGCGTGCAAGCCCGGTGATGCCGACGGCCAGCGATCCGGCTTCCACCGCGAGAAACAGACCGGACATCACCAGGATACCGCGTTCGTCCAGCCATCGGTCCAAAGGGTGCGGCAAGCCGGCGAAGATCAACCAGAACGACCACAGAACCGGCGCGAGGGCAAATTGCATCAGCGTCCCCAGCAGCAGCACCTGCAGGCCGACGAAACGTTTCGTGCCCAGGTCGCGCCAGAGCCTGATCGGCCGGCGGCTGTGAACCCACCATGTGATGGCGTAGCCCTTCAGCCAGCGTGACCGCTGCTTGACCCAGGGCCAAAAACGATTGTTGGCCTCTTCGCGGGTGACGGAACGGATCAGTTCCGTCCTCCAGCCACAGCGCGCGAGGCGCATGCCAAGGTCGGCGTCCTCCGTCACATTGTGTGCGTCCCAGCCC
This sequence comes from Sagittula salina, assembly GCF_017813235.1. Classification (GTDB taxonomy): domain Bacteria; phylum Pseudomonadota; class Alphaproteobacteria; order Rhodobacterales; family Rhodobacteraceae; genus Sagittula; species Sagittula salina. The sequence continues at coordinate 227,187 of NZ_JAGISH010000001.1, read as the reverse complement.
TGCACCGCTTCCAGCACTTCGCGGCGGAAGAACACCGTGGTGCCCCCCAGCGGCACGGCAAAACCCAGCCGGGCGAGGCCCGGCAGCAGTACCCGGAACCAGCCAGCGTATTCCACGGTGAAGCATCGCGAAAGCCAGTTGGCGCTTGGGTTATAGTAATCGAGGATGCCCTGCAGGCAGCCGACGTCCGGTGCAGCGCGGGCGAAATGGGCGACCACCTGATCGATCTGGTCCGGTGCAGGGGCGTCCTCTGCATCGTAGATGCCGACTATGGCGCCACGGCTGAAGCGCAGGGCATAGTTCAGCGCGCGCGGCTTTGTCTGGATGCGACCGGGCGGCACGGTGACGGTTCGAATCCAAGCCGGCAGCGGCGTGCGCTGCAAGGTGGCGCGTGTGGTATCGTCCTGCGCCTCGAGCACGAGGATCACATCAAGCAGCGACTTTGGATAAGTCAGCCGGGAAAGACGCGCCACGAGCGTTGAAGCGATGTCTTCCTCCCGGAACAGCGGCACCAGCACGGTGACAAGCGGCGGATCGTCAGGCAGGCGCGCACGGTCCGTGGCGATGCGGCGGGGCAGCGCAATGATGGCGAGAAGCTTCATACCCTGCGTGAGAACCATCGATCCCACTGCCAACGCCAGCGCCAAGGCGAAAAAGATATGCGGCGCGAGGACGAGCGCGGTGATGGTGAAAACGCCCAGCAGGACGGCCAGTGCGGTACGCCGCGGACCGGCCAGGCTGAGATCGCGGCAACTGTCTTCAGGCGCGCGCCAGTCTTCCGCCGCCCGCGACAGAGCGGCGCCGTACCGTTCGGAGATCTCGTCATGGATGTCGGATTCCAGCGCGACCGCCATGAGGATCGGACCCAGCCCCGGTGGGAGCTGAGGCAGCAGCGCGTCAAAAGCTTCGGGTCGTGCGGTTGCCAGCACCAAAGTATCGCCGAGGCGGACCCACGGCAGAACGCCATGCGCGAGACAGAATTCGGCCGGGATCAAACCCTGAAGCGTGGGATCGGGCGACATGCTGGCCCGGTCGAGCGCCATCGCCCCATAGTGTTGCGCCTGTGAGGCGAGCACATCGCGCCGGGTCGCCAGTCCTTCGGCGGCGACAACCTGCGCCACGGGTTGGCCGAGCCGCGATGCCTCTGCCATGGCGCCAAGCATCACGCGCGGCGTGCAGACTGCGGTATCGACAAGGATACGGCTGATCGGCTGCCCACGCCTGTCGCGGGTCTTCAGCGCGGTATCGTCCAATGGTTCGTAGATCGGCAGGGACATGGGGTTCTCGGGCGGGGTTCTGCCCTATGGTCGTCGCGCGAGGCTTAAGAAGTCATTAATTGACTGCCGGGATAGGAAGTAATTTCAGAGTGTTAATCAGAGGTGAACCGGTCGGATCATGATTAATCACTGGTTAATGGGGCGAAGCGGGAACACCCTGCGCTTTGCCGCGAAATGGCGATTTCGTTGCTCGCCCTGCGCGAAATTGCGAACCGGACATGCCCGGCCCGAGGTGCTGCCCCAATCGGTCCGGCTGGAGACGGGAGAGACCCGCGAATCAGGGAGGCGGCCGGACGCGGAGCGCCTGCGCCCCGGGTGCAAAGGGTCCACCAAAGAAAAGGGCCCCGATGGGGGGCCCCTGACAACGGTTTCGGATGCTGGTTGAGCTGGGCAGGGTCAGCCCATGGAGGCGGCGAAGCGTTCGAACAGGTAAAAGCTGTCCTGCGGGCCGGGGCTGGCCTCCGGGTGGTGCTGGACGGAAAACACCGGGCGGTCGCTCATCCGGATGCCGCAGTTGGAACCGTCGAAAAGCGAGACATGTGTTTCCTGCACGCCTGTCGGCAGGCTCTGGCTGTCGACCGCAAAGCCGTGGTTCATCGAGGTGATTTCCACCTTGCCACTCTCGACATCCTTTACCGGGTGGTTGGCGCCGTGGTGGCCATGGTTCATCTTGATCGTCTTGGCGCCCAGCGCAAGCGCCAGCATCTGGTGGCCGAGGCAGATCCCGAAGACCGGCAACTGCGCTTTGTCGAGCAGGTCACGGATCATGGGGACAGCATACCGGCCAGTCGCCGCCGGGTCGCCCGGGCCATTCGAGAGGAACACGCCGTCGGGCGAATGCGCCATGATGTCGTCGTAGGTCGCGCTGGCGGGCAGCACGGTGACGTCGCATCCGGCGGAAGCGAGGCAGCGCAGGATGTTTCGTTTCGCGCCGTAGTCGATGGCAACGACCTTGTGCTTGGGCTCGGTCTGGCGGACGTAGCCATCCGGCCACGCCCAGCGCATCTCGTCCCAGCGATAGCTTTGCGCGCAGGTCACGTCCTTGGCGAGGTCAAGCCCCTCCAGCCCGGAGAAGCCGCGCGCAGCGGCCACCAACGCTTCGATATCGAACTTGCCTTCGGGGTCGTGGGCCAGCGCCACGTGCGGCGCACCGGACTGGCGGATTGCCCGCGTCAGGCGCCGTGTGTCGATCCCGCCGATGGCGATGCGCCCGCGCGCCGCCAGCCACGCGCCCAGATCCTGCGCAGACCGCCAGTTGGAGGGGGCGGTGGGCATCCATTTGACCACCATGCCCGCCGCCACCGGATCGCCGGTCTCGTCATCCTCGGGGTTCACGCCGGTGTTGCCGATGTGCGGAAAAGTAAAGGTGACGATCTGCCCCGCGTAGGAGGGATCGGTCATGATCTCCTGATAGCCGGTCATCGCAGTGTTGAAACAGAGTTCCGCCGTGACCTGACCGGTGGCGCCGAAGCCCTGACCATAAAAGAGCGTGCCATCGGCAAGGGCGAGGCAGGCGGTGGGCACGGGTTTTTGTGCGGTCTGGGCGGCTGTCATGGCGGCGACTCCGGGTGTTCTGGGCGATATGGCGACTGTGGGGTAAACCGGGCGGAACCTAAAGCGGCAGCGTCAGGCGGTCAAGGGTTGCTGTCTTATTCGCAAAATCATTTAATCTCAGCACCTTAGGTGAATTTTGCTGCGGTTGCACCATCAACGCATCTCGGCTATGTTCGGCGCTTGTGGATGAAAGACCGGAGATTTGCTGCCATGGAACTGCGCGAGAGGGTCAATATGGCCGTCAAGCAGGCGATGAAGGAAAAGGACGCGGCCCGCCGGTCGACGCTGCGCCTGATCAACGCCGCCATAAAGGATCGCGACATTGCTGCGCGGGCCGAGGGTAACGAGAATGGTGTGGACGACACCGAAGTGCTCGCAATCATGGGCAAGATGGTCAAGCAGCGCCGCGAGAGCATGAAGACCTACGAAGAAGGCGGCCGGCTGGACCTGGCAGAACGCGAGGCTGCGGAGATCGTCGTGATCGAGGAATTCCTGCCGCGCCCCTTGTCAGAGACAGAAGTCGCCGCAGCGGTGGATGCCGCCGTGCGCGAGATCGGCGCGGAATCGATCCGCGACATGGGCCGGGTCATGGGCGTTCTGAAGGCCAAGTACACCGGGCAGATGGATTTCGCCGCGGTGGGTCCCCTGGTCAAGGCGCGGCTGGCATCCTGACCCCGGTTTTTGGGTGGCGTGACTATGCGTCCGGTGCGCCGGCTTGAGGCAGGCCATGGCTTTGGCCTCATTCCCGGAAAATCCTGAATCGGAATTGGTTATGAATGAGGCCCTTCGGCATGAGCCGGAGGGTCTTGTTGCGAGTGCGGTCGGGCGTGTTTGGCGGGGGCCTCATGCGCGGTGGAGTGCCATGGCCTGAGCCGGGTCGGGTCGATGGCGTTACGGGGGAGGCTGCAAGCGTGCGCGAGCAATTCCCTTTATTGATGAAAATTCCCAAAATCGAGAAAACGCCGGCCGGCTGCATGGTGCAATTCCGCCGTTGGGCTATATTGAAAACTGTTTCCAACACGAAGCGGCGACGAAACGAGTTGACGGCGGTGGCGGTAATCCGACAGCTCGACGGTTTTGCAGCGACGAATTGGCTTCGGTCAGGGCGCCGGGTGGTCTTCGGGCAGGGGGAAGCCCTCTGCGATGCGGGCCAGTTCCTCTGGATCGTCGATGCGGAAACGTTCGACGAAGCGGGTCTTGAACCCGACGCGCCCGCGACGCGCCCCGAAGTTCTCACCATGGTTCAGCACGTAAAGCACCGATGCGAAGGAGAGCGGCGCGAGCGGGCGCCCGGCCAGGCGGGCGAGATAGGGGAACATGCGGTGTTCGTGCTGCGTCATCTGTTCCAGGAACCGCGCCGATTCCGGCAGGTCCGGGTCGTGTGCGAGTGCGGCACAGGAGCCGCAGAGCTTCCAGAAAGGTTTACGTCCAGGTTCCTTGAGAGTGGGCGTATCGGCGCGTGCGATGACCCCGGTGGCGTCGTCCATCACGAGCCCCTGTTCCACAAGATAGCCGCCGGGCGCCTGACGGCGGAGCATTTCCTTGACCATACCCTGGCGCATGAGGTCGTCGGCATCGAAGGACATGACGTAGCAAGGCCCCGTGTCGAGCCGGTCGAATTGGCGGTAGAGCGTTGCAAGCTTGCGCCACTTGTCGTTACCCGGTGTGGGATCGGCAAAGGGCAGGAAGTGGATCCGACGGTCTTCGGGAAGGTCGGGGCGTTCCTGGCAACAGATGATCGCCTGCCAGTGCGGATCGTTCTGGGCGATCATGCACTGCAGCGTCGCGCGGAGACGGGTGTTGACGCCCTGCCAGTCGCCGACCTGATCGGGACCGACGAGGGGGATGAGAAAGACCACCTGTTTGCGCAGCGGCGGCACGCGATGGGCGATGGCCTCGCGCAGGGCGAGGGCGGCGGTTTCCGACGGTCCGGGAGAGAGGCGGCCGATCAGGTCGTGACGCTTGAGGCGTGCGGCAAGCGAGAGTGCGAGGCGGCGCCACTTCGGAGTGGCCGGGGCCTGGACCGAGGCCGAGGGTTCGCGTGGGATTTCTGCGCGGATTTCTGGCTGGATTTCTCGCGTTTCGTGAATCTGGATCTCGGGCGTGTCGTCGGAGGGGGCGGGGGCCTGTGACATCATTTTTCCTTGGCGCGGCGCAGGGCGGTGAGCAGATCGGTGTAGAGCGTCTTTCGCTCGTCATCGGAAAGGAAGGCGCCGATTTCCACTTCGCGGCCCTGGCCTTTGAGGGTGACGTAGTTCGGGACGGGGCCACCGGTCTCGTGGAGGGTCACGGTGACCCAGTAGGTGTTGCTGTCCCATTCCTGCCGGGTGCCGTCGGGATTCTGGCGCAGAAGCCGGGTGAGGTCGTCACTTATGCTGAGTGTCTCCAGGATCTGACGGTCGCGGGTATTGCGGCGCAGCGCGTACCAGAGACCGGCGGTGGCGGCCAGCATGAAGGGCAGCAGCCCCCAGAGCAAAACCGTCCCAAGTAGCCCGTAAAGCGGGATGGAGGCAAAGAGGAAGAACCCGAGGACCATGATCGCAAAGCCCTTCGCGGAAAGCGCGTTATGCGGCCAGAGCTGAAGCTCCTGTCGGGGGGCGCGCGGTGTGGTCGTCCAGTGATAAGGCATGAGGTTTCGTACAGCGGGGGCGCGGCGGCGGTCAATGCAGGAGGTGGGCGCGCGCGTTCGTTGAGGCAAGGGCGGGCCGGGATGCACGGCGACGGTGCCGGTAATGGGGGATGCAAAGAAGGCCCCGCGCGGGGCGGGGCCTTCTTGTTTGGTGTCACAGGTTGCGCTGTCTGCGCGTTCGGTGTGCTCAGTGAGCGTGCGACTTGTCCCAGTCTTCCTGCTTCGGGAGCTGCTCGAAGGTGTGCTCCGGCGGCGGGGAGGGGAGTGTCCACTCCAGCGTGTCCGCGTACTCGTTCCACGGGTTGGCGACGCTCGACCGCGCACCCTTGGTCAGGGTGTAGATTACGATGCCGAAGAACAGCAGGAACGAGGCGAAGGAGATCATCGCACCGACCGACGACAGGTAGTTCCAGGTCGCGAAGGCATCCGGGTAGTCGATGTAGCGACGCGGCATGCCCTGACGCCCGAGGAAGTGCTGCGGGAAGAAGGTCACGTTCACGCCGATGAAGAACATCCAGAAGTGAACCTTGCCCCAGAACTCCGGGTACATGCGGCCCGACATCTTCGGCAGGTAGAAGTACATGCCCGCGAAGATGGTGAAGGCCGCGCCCATCGACATGGTGTAGTGGAAGTGCGCCACGACGTAGTAGGTGTCATGGTAGGCACGGTCCACGCCGGCCTGGCTCAGCACGATGCCGGTCACGCCTCCGATGGTGAAGAGCACGAGGAAGCCGATGGCGAAGAGCATGGGCGTCTTGAACTCGATCGAGCCGCCCCACATTGTCGCGATCCAAGAGAAGATCTTCACCCCTGTTGGCACTGCGATGACCATGGTCGCCAGCATGAAGTACGACTGCTGCTGCAGCGACATGCCGACTGTGTACATGTGGTGCGCCCACACGACAAAGCCCAGTGCGCCGATCGCGATAACCGCCCAGACCATCGGCAGGTAGCCGAAGATGGGCTTGCGCGAGAAGGTCGCGATGACATGGGATGCGATACCGAAGCCGGGCACGATCACGATGTAGACTTCGGGGTGACCGAAGAACCACAGGATGTGCTGGTACAGGATCGGGTCACCGCCACCCGACGGGTCGAAGAAGGTCGTGCCGAAGTTGCGGTCGGTCAGCAGCATGGTGATCGCGCCTGCCAGAACGGGCAGGGACAGCAGGATCAGCCAGGACGTGACGAAGATCGACCACGCGAACAGCGGAACCTTGAAGAGCGTCATGCCCGGCGCGCGCATGTTCAGGAAGGTTGTGATCATGTTGATTGCGCCGAGGATCGAGGATGCACCGGAGACGTGCACGGCGAAGATCGCCAGATCCATCGAGTAGCCGCCTTCGGTTGTCGACAGCGGCGGGTAAAGGACCCAGCCAACGCCGGAACCCAGCTGGCCATTGCCACCCGGCGACAGCAGCGAGGCCACTGCCAGCGTGGTCCCGGCGAAGTACAGCCAGAACGACAGGTTGTTCATGCGCGGGAACGCCATATCCGGCGCGCCGATCTGCAGCGGCATGAAGTAGTTGCCGAAACCGCCGAACAGGGCCGGGATGACGACGAAGAACATCATCAGGATCCCGTGGCCGGTGATCAGCACGTTCCAGAGGTGACCGTTCGGGGTACAGTCCTCCATGGCGGCGGCGGTGATGCGCGCGCCCTCCATGCACATGTACTGAACGCCCGGCTCCATGAGCTCGAGGCGCATGTAGACGGTGAAGCACACCGAGACCAGGCCGGCGAGCGCCGACACGATCAGGTAGAGGATCCCGATGTCCTTGTGGTTGGTCGACATGAACCACCGGGTAAAGAACCCCCGGTTGTCTTCATGTTCGTGGCCATGAATGGCGGCGTCTGCCATATCTGCCTCCCTAAGATTTCAAGATATGGACGCCGATCGGATTCACGAATGAGAATCCGACCGGGGCCCGGCGATCTGGGGTCGGTTTTAGAATGTGTTCCCCGCCGCGTCCATGCGTCCATTTGATCTCGATCAAACATTTTGTCGCACCCGGCCAAGAACCTGTGATCGCGCGTTTTTCTTTAGTTCTCCACAAGGCATGCCGCCGGGTTTCGCGACTTTGCACCTCCCCGGGGCAGCCTTTGCCCCGCGCGTGTGGCCCGCGGGCGCCTGCATGGGGCGGGGCGTTGGTGTTGCAAGACCGTGGGGAAGGGGCTGGATTGCGGGTGTGATCGTCTGTGACAGGAGCGTCACGCAAAGTGACCGGGAGTCCCATCACGGGATGAGTGTGGCGCCAACTGCGCGGAGGGCCCTGCATGTGTCTGAGGCGAAGAATGATTTTCGCCTCACGCCACCGGACGTGAGCACGCAGCGGTGCAGGGAATGTGCCGGTGGCGGCTTCGGAGGCCATAAATGGTGTCGGGGAACCAATTTTCCGGACCCGGCGTTTACCATCCATTAAGACCTTCGGCAGCACCATTCCGGTGCACCCGGCAGTGAATTCGATCGCGGGGTCGGGCTTTCCTGACTGTTGCGAGGGGGCCTTTGTCCTTACGTCGAAGGCATTACGACAAACACCGATCCCGAGGGGGGAGACGTCATGGCATACATCGATCAGTCTGCAATCCGTTTCTCCGGGCAATTCACAGGCAGCACTTTGCGCCAGCGCATTGCCCGGATGCTTGAGACCCCGTTCGACCGGCGCTACCGCCAGCGTACGGCTGCGATCACCGCGCTGCGGGCGAAGTCGGACGCCGATCTGGCGGCCATGGGCCTCACGCGGGAAGATATCGTCAGTCACGTCTTCTCTGGCCGCGCAACGATGCGCTGAAATGACCCCGTTTCAACGAACGGTTCCGATATGACGGGTCAGGCAATCGGCCCAAAGCGCGCCTCGAACGCATGACGCAACGCCACGTCAAGATCGTCCATAGTCACCGGGAGCCCGAGGTCGACCAGCGAGGTTACGCCGTATTCGGTAATGCCACAGGGCACAATGCCGTCGAAATGGCTCAGATCCGGTTCGACATTTATGGAAATACCGTGAAATGACACCCACTTGCGCAGGCGAATGCCGATAGCGGCAATCTTGTCCTCAGCCACAGAGCCGCTGGTGGTGCGTAGGCGGTTGGGGCGTTCGATCCAGACGCCGACCCGCCCGCACCGGATATGCCCTGTCAGGTTGAAAGCCGCGAGCGTGTCAATCACCCAACCTTCGAGATCCTGAACGAAGCGGCGGACGTCCTTGCCGCGTTTGTTAAGGTCCAGCATGACATAAACCACCCGCTGTCCGGGGCCGTGATAGGTGTATTGCCCCCCGCGTTTCGTGGTGAAGACGGGGAAGCGGTCGGGCTGTTTGAGGTCGTCGATCCGGGCAGAGGTTCCGGCAGTGTAAAGCGGTGGATGTTCCAAAAGCCAGATGCATTCTTCCGCCTCACCTTTGGCGATGGCATCGGCGCGGGCCTCCATGTAGGCGGTCGCCTCTTCGTAGCTGGTCAGGCCCTCGGTGATCTTCCAGTCCATCGGTCTGCGGCGGGGCGGGTGCCCGCCCTCCTTTCATACGGCTCCATCGCGGTTTAGCGCCGGACGGGCGAAAGAACAATCGCTCCGGTCAGAGGGCAAGATCGGAGGGCGGCACTAGGGTTACAGGAGGGTCGGAGACCGGGAAATCCGACGGGTTGCCGACGTCAGTGCCCGGCACCCCGAGTTTTGTCATATAGACATTGTGATTGTGCTGCGCCCCGATCTGGTCTCCGGTGGCCATTACTTCGCAATGCAGAACCGCCTGCTGTACGGGTTGCGCCCAATGGTCGTCGGGGCGAACCTTGCGATTCAGTGCGTCGATCACGAACCGGAGACCAAGTTCCGCAGCCGGGGGCAGTGGCTCCGGTGGCGTCGCGGATCACGCTGGCCAGCGCGCAGTTACCCTGTCAAACGTGGCAAAGACGAGTCCGTAAACGCCGTCTCGGCCGGGCCCCACACCAGTGTCCAGTCGATCCCGGTCGGGCAACCGGGGCGGCAGTTGAGCTGGTGACTGATGGCGGCGTGTAGCGCGGCAAGTGTCGGCTCGGCCCCGTTCCAAGTGTCGGCTCGGCCCCGTTCAACGTGTCGCCCGCGTAGGCGACGGCGGCGAGCGTTGCGTGGATCTGTACGACGGTCAGAGGAAAGGTGCGCTGAGCGACCGTCATGGCGGTCTCAAGGACCTGAAATGTGCGAGTGAAGTCTAGTCATTTTATTGACCCCTAGGGCGAATCGTCAGACCTCTGCGGGGGCGCGAAAATTTCCTGCCGAAACAGGCTTTTTCCTCTTTCCTTCACCGGGGGGCTGTTTTATACGCCCCTCCACCAAGTCAAGACAGTGCGGTCGTGGCGGAATTGGTAGACGCGCAGCGTTGAGGTCGCTGTGGGGTAACACCCGTGGAAGTTCGAGTCTTCTCGACCGCACCATTCAAAAGCAAAAGGCGTTCCGATCGGGACGCCTTTTGCTTTTTGTGCACGTTTTCGGCGACTTGAGAAGCGCACGTCTGTTTGAGTTTCGGGTCTTCCCTTCCAGCGCAACGCGTGGTCAGGTCCGGCCATGATCCTGCAACAGCATATCCCTTACGACATCTCGGAACCGCATCGCCTGCCGGGGGTGGCTCCGTTCGAAATGGCGGACTGGCTTTGCGCGGACGAGGCCTATGCCGGGCAAATGGGGGAGCGCCTGCGTCTGCTGACGACGCAGCGGGAAACGGTCGTGGCAGAAGATCCCGCGGCGCGGCCAGCGGCGCTGGAATTGCTCGACCTCGTGCTGGCGAACTTGCCGGGCGGATTCGCGCACGAGGATGACACCGTCCTCTGTCCCGATGGCCGCCGCGAAACGCTCGACCGCAGGGACCCGCTGGGCACGCTGGGACGGCTGGTACAGCAGGACCTTTGCGTGATGGAAAAGCGCGGCGCGGAACACGTGCTGACGGCAGCGGTGTTGTGCTTTCCCGCGTCGTGGCGGCTGTCGGAAAAATTCCTGCGGCCGCTTACCGGCATCCATGTCCCGGTGAAACCATACGATACCGGACTGGCGAAACGGGTGCAGCGGCTTTTCGACGGGGTGCAGGAAGGGCGGCCGTTGTGGCGGATGAACGCGCTGCCCTACGGTGACGCCGCCCTGCACCAGCCGCGCGGCGAGGCTGCCCCGAGACAGGAGGTGGATCCTCTGAGGGCGCCTTTTCTGCGCTCGGAGCGGCAGTGCCTCGTGCGGCTGCCAAAGACGCGGGCGGTGGTCTTCTCGATCCACACCCGAGTCGTGAGACGCCGCCTCGATCCGATCAGTGGATGACGGTGTTCAGGACGTCGCCAAGCCGGTCCGCATTGTAGAGCGCGGCAAAGAGCGCAGTCACCGCAAGCGCCTGAGAGATCAGGCGAAAGTCCATCCCCCGGCCCAGTGTGACGATCGAAACAAAAGCCGCGACAGGCAGATAGACCGTGCCGAGCACGCCCGTCATCAGCCACCCCGCGACCGTCATGCGCCGCTCTGCGGGTTCCAGCGGTTCAAAGGCGATGCGGTATTGTGCCAGCCGATCGGTTATCTGTGGGCGTTCTTCCAGCGGGATCGGCTTTGGCGCGCCATAGAGCGACCCGCGGACCGTGCTGGTGAAGGTCTCGTTCTCGAAGAGTTCGTCCTCCATGTCCGTGTCTACCTCCTGCAGGCGACGCGGCGACACATAGGTGCGCAGGCGGATGAAGTCATCGCGGTCCAGCAGGACATCGGGCGAGTACCATTCGAGGATGTCGGCGCAGGAATGATCAAGGCAGGCCTGAACGACAGCGGAGAGCACACGGGCGGCTTCCTCTTCCGCCGGGGCTTCGCCGTTCGTGGTGACGATCTCGATCACCACCCGAGGGCCGTAATCGCTGTCTTCCTCGGGGTGCACGATCACGCCGTAGCGGCGACCATGAACCCTGTTGCCGTGCGCCGACCGATGCGGCGCGGCGCCCGGAATCGGGTCTACACGCGCCAGCACCCGGGCCGCACTATCCAGGTAGGGCTTGGGGTCCAAGTCAGTGGCGTCCGGCAAGATCAGACCGGCATAGGGGTACTCTACAAGATCCATGACAACTCCTCGGCGGCGGCGATGTGAACGCCACGTTCACCAAGAATTGTCGGAGGATCGTGGTCCGAATTGGGCGAATTAGCGGAAATTTAAGAGTGTTTTTTTGGGGTGAACGGACAAGCAGGCCGATGTTCCGACACTCTTGCTTGTCCGCATCTGGCGAAGGCCTAGCGCGCCTGCGTCCCGGCGTAGGAAATGGCACGCTGATAGTTGCCGCTGTCGTTCCATGCTGACAGAACCCGGAAGTTGGCGGTGCCTTCGCCAAAGGGTTGACCGGCCTGCCAGCCGTTTTGGCGCAGCAGGTTGGCGGCGGAGGCCAGCGCGTCGGCGGCGTTGTAGGGATCGACGCGGCCGTCGCCATTGGCATCAACGCCGTATCGCATCCAGTTGCCGGCGAGGAACTGCATGTGCCCGAGCTCGCCGGATGGGCCGCCGTTGGTTGTCGCGGTGATCACGCCCCGGTCCACCAGCATCAGCGCGGCAGAGGCATGGGGTTCGAATTTCGGATGGCGGCGGCAGTAGGACGCGAGTGTCACCGCGCCGTCGACGATTTCGGTCTTGCCGAGATAGCCGCCCCAGGAGGTTTCCAGCCCCCAGATCGTCGCCAGCACGGAGCCGGGCACGCCGTAGCGCTGTTCGATGGCGGCAAATAGCTCGCTGTTCTTCTGGACCTTCGACCGCACGCTGTTGACAAAGGTCTGGGTGGAGCCGCCCGTCCGCTTGGCGAGGAAGGTGGCCGGGTCGTTATAGGATACGCCGGTCTGCGAGGAGGGGCGGGACTCGAACTTCCACGTGATGGAGGAGAGCTGCGCGTTGGCCAGCGCCTGAAGGCCGCGCTGTCCAACGCCGGCCGCGGTGGCGTCGCGGGCGAAGGCGGCCTTGTAGGTCCCGAAGGAACCCTTGTCCGTGATACAGTTGGCAGCCTGAACCGAGGTGGTGCCCAGAAGGCTGGCACCTATGAGGCAGGCAGTAAGGGCAAGGGTGTGACGGCGCATCGAAGTCTCCGCAGAAGTGTTGGGTTTCCGCAAGACTAGTGCCGGGGCAAGGGGTCGCCAAGGGGACGGACGGAATTCCCTCCTCCCGGGTAGAGGCAGAGGCAGAGGCAGGGTCGGGGATCAGACGAGATTGTTTGCGCCGGAGGCCAGCACCAGGGAGGTGACGCAGATTACCAGCGACGCAGCGCGCAGCTCGGCGCTTTGCAGGGCGGCACCGGCGCCGGTGGTCAGAACGCTCATGCGGTTCTTCTCCGGTTCGTATTCCGCGCGCAGGAGGGCCATTTCACCCGGAGTGGGAGCGCGGCGAAGCTCAGTGGCGACGTTTTGCTCGAAGGCGGTCACGTGAGCGTCGTAGGGGCGGTCCGAGCGGCGATTTGTCCGAGCCTGCGTGACGGAGCGCGGCATGGCCGGGCGGGGCGAAACGGGGCGCGGCGAAACGCGGGAGGTGGTGACACGACGTGGCGCCACGGGCTTCGCGGTGGCGATGCGGTCGGCCTGCATCGGAGTGCCAGTGCCTTCGAACTGCGCGGCCAGCCCGGCGACGAATGCGGCGCGCGGAATGCGCAGGGTGGTGTCATGCCAGATGACGGAGTGGGCATCCACGGCCTTGGCCAGCTGCCAGGCGAGGGGGGCGAGGCGGGCGACCTCGCCGTGTACGTCGTCAAGGTCGAGTGCGACCCGGACGATGGTCTCGGTGCCGCTGAGGACCATGGAGAGGCTGAGCCGCAGGCCGGGCGCCTCGAACGTCAGGCCGGAGAGCGTGACGGAGGCGATGCGACCCGCCTCCCGGTCGGACTGACGCAGACCTTCGCGCAGCAGATCGAGCAGGCGCGGCAGGGCCACGGTCGGCTGGCCTTCGAATACGAACTGGACGATTGCGGTCATGGCGTTCTTCCCGGTTTGGTCTTGTTTGTTGGGACCCACGATGGGGCAAGACTTGGGAAGAATCTTGGGCCGAAGGTGCGCGGAACGTGGCGGTCGTGCCCGAATGTGGTCGCACTGTATCCGAATGTGCCGCATTCTTCTCCGATTGTGGCGAGGTTGCCCAGCAGGCCCGAATTGTGGCGGCAAGTTGGGCGCGGTTTCCGAAGTGTGAACGCAGAGTTCTTGGGGAAGCGTTAAATTTGTCGTTATTTCCCTGGGCGACATGTGCGGTCATCCGGTTTCAGGCGGTGAAATCGCCTGTAACAGGCAGTCGCCGACCGGCCAGCTTCCGGAAACCGGGCGGAAAGTCGGCGCGAGTCGCGTCATCGCGGTCTGCGCGCGATGCTGGCGTTCGTCTTTTTGACGCCCGGCTGAAACGGCGGTGTCGTGCCCGCGGGTTCTGATTGCTGGCGGGCAAAGGTGGACCCGAGTCAGCCAAGTCCGGCGCCATGAGAGGCCGCCGATTAAAGGAGCATTCCGGGAATGGAAAAGGGGCGACCCGAAGGACGCCCCCTGTTTGCCAGATCCCGCAGGGATCAGCAGGAGTAGTAGAGTGCGAATTCCACCGGGTGCGGCGTCATTTCGTACATTTCGAGCTCTTCGCGCTTCAGATCGATGTAGCCTTCGATCTGGCTCTTGGTGAACACGTCGCCCGGCAGCAGGAAGTCCATGTCGGCCTCCAGTTCGGCCAGCGCTTCGCGCAGGCTGCCGCAGACGGTCGGGATCTCGGCCAGCTCCTCGGGGGGCAGGTCGTAGAGGTTCTTGTCCATCGCTTCGCCGGGGTGGATCTTGTTCTTGATCCCGTCGAGGCCTGCCATCAGCAGAGCCGCGAAGCACAGGTAGGGGTTCGCGGCCGGGTCGGGAAAGCGAGCCTCGACGCGCTTCGCCTTCGGCGACATGGTCCACGGGATACGGACGCAGCCGGAGCGGTTGCGCGCGGAGTAGGCGCGCAGAACGGGAGCCTCGAAGCCCGGGACCAGACGCTTGTAGGAGTTGGTCGAGGGGTTAGTGAAGGCGTTCAGCGCCTTGGCGTGCTTGAGGATGCCGCCGATGAAGAACAGAGCCTCGTCCGACAGGTCAGCGTACTTGTCCCCTGCGAAGAGCGGCTTGCCATCCTTCCAGATCGACATGTTCACGTGCATGCCGGACCCGTTGTCGCCCTTGATCGGCTTCGGCATGAAGGTCGCCGAACGACCATAGGCCTGAGCCACGTTATGGATGACGTACTTGTACTTCTGCAGTTCGTCGGCCTGCTTGGTCAGCGATCCGAAGATCAGACCCAGCTCGTGCTGCGAGGTCGCCACTTCGTGGTGGTGCTTGTCGACCTTCATGCCGAGGCGCTTCATGGTGGACAGCATCTCGGAACGGATGTCCTGACCATCGTCGGACGGGTTCACCGGGAAGTAGCCGCCCTTGAAGGTCGGACGGTGGCCAAGGTTGCCCATCTCGAACTCGGCGTCGGTGTTCCACGCCGCGTGATCGGCGTCGACCTCGGCTGAGATCTTGTTCGGGGTCACCGCGATCTTCACGTCGTCGAAAAGGAAGAATTCCGCTTCGGGGCCGAAGTAGGCCACGTCACCGATGCCGGAGGACTTCAGGTAGGCTTCGGCCTTTTCCGCGGTGCCGCGCGGGTCGCGATCGTAGGCTTCGCCGGTGTCGGGCTCGACCACTGAGCAATGGATGCAGAGAGTCTTCTCGGCGTAGAAGGGATCGACATAGGCCGAGGAAGGATCGGGCATCAGCTTCATGTCGGAGGCTTCGATCGACTTCCAGCCCGCAATGGAGGAGCCGTCGAACATGAAGCCTTCTTCGAGGAAGTCTTCGTCGACGAGGTCCGCGACCACGGTCACGTGCTGCAGCTTGCCGCGCGGATCGGTGAAGCGGATGTCGACGTACTCGGCGCCCTCATCCTTGATCAGCTTCAGAACGTCTGCGTTGGTGCTCATTCTGTTCAGTCCTCTCTGTCAGAATTGGAACTATTGGGTGGCGCGAAAGGGGCCGCATGGGCCGCCCTTGCACGATTTGGCATGGGATCAGAGCGCGTCGGAACCGCTCTCGCCGGTGCGGATGCGAATGGCCTGCTCTATGGTCGAGACAAATATCTTGCCATCGCCGATCTTGTCGGTCTTGGCGGCGCCGATGATTGCCTCGATTGCGGCGTCGACCTGGTCATCATCGAGAACGATCTCGATCTTCACCTTCGGCAGGAAGTCGACCACGTATTCCGCGCCGCGATACAGCTCGGTGTGGCCCTTCTGGCGACCGAAGCCTTTCACTTCGACGACGGAAAGCCCCTGGATGCCGACATCCTGCAACGCTTCCTTCACTTCATCGAGTTTGAATGGCTTGATGATCGCTTCGATCTTCTTCATGAGGTCTCCCCCCTTCGCGTCTCGTGTCGGTCCCCGGCAGATCACTTCTGTTCCGCCGCTACAATCGGATAGGGTCAGCGACGCGGGAGTCGCAATGATGAAAATGCGGGCGACTGCTATTTTTTGATCGAACTGCCTAGGAAATGGGCGAAATTGAATCGCGAGGGGCAAAGGCATGGCGGAAGTGCTGACGGCGGCGCAGATGACGGCGGTGGAACAGGCTGCGATCGGGGCAGGGCGCGTCACGGGGCGAGTGCTGATGGAGGCCGCCGGGGAGGGCGTCGTCGCGGCGATCCTGAACGAATGGCCGGAGTTTCGCGGGGGATTTTCCGGAGAAGGGGGCGCTGCCCCCAGGCCTCCTGCGGAAGCCCCCGCCCGGAGTATTTCCATCAGGCAGAAGCTGAAAGCGCTGGTGCTCTGCGGGCCCGGGAACAACGGTGGCGACGGCTACGTCGTGGCCCGGCTGCTGGAGGCGGGCGGCTGGGAGGTTTCGGTCTGGGCGCTGGCTGAACCGGGCGAGGGCGCGCCGGATGCCCGCGCTATGTTCGAGGCCTGGGGCGGGCGGCCAGTCGATTGGGGCAAGATCGGCGCCGGGCCGCGCCCCGATCTGCTGGTGGATGCGCTTTTCGGCACAGGGTTGGCACGCGCTGTGCCGGGCGAGGTGGCTGAGGTCTTCGGTCGCCTTCGGTCAGCCTGGGACGATGCGGATCGGATCCGCCGCGTGGCGGTGGATCTCCCGTCCGGGGTCTCTACCGATACCGGGCGGGTCCTGACGCCGGAGGAGGCAGGGGTGGGGCCGTGGGCCTTTGACGCCGATCTGACGGTGACGTTCCATACGCCAAAGCTGGGGCATTATCTGGGCGCTGGCGCACAACTGCGGGGTAGGCTGGTGACGGTGCCCTTGCCGGGGGTGGATGCGGGTGTCGCCGATGCGGTCCGACTAGTACAGTGGGGACCGGATTTCGCCGTTCTGAACAAGCGCTTCGGGCACAAGTACGACCACGGTCATGCGCTGATCGTCGGCGGTCCGCCGGGCGCAGGCGGTGCCGCACGCATGGCGGCGCGGGCGGCGTTGCGGGTGGGCGCCGGGCTGGTGAGCCTTGGTTGCCCGATGCGGGCGGTGACGGAGAACGCGGTGCAGTTAAACGCCGTCATGGTCAAGGGACTCGATGGCACTGCGGGGCTGGCGGAGGCGCTGGAGGATTCGCGGATCAACGCTGTCTGCCTCGGGCCGGGGCTGGGGCTGGGATCCGCCACGGGCGAACTGGTCAAAGTGGCGCTGCAGGCAAAGCGCGGCACGGTTCTGGACGCCGATGCCCTGTCACGGTTCCAGCGGGCGCCGGAGGCGCTTTTTGCAATGCTGCACGATCTGGCCGTGTTGACGCCGCATGCCGGCGAGTTCGCGAGGCTCTTCCCCGATTTGGCGGAGCGGCTGAAAGAGGGCGAGATCTCGAAGGTCGAGGCATGCCGCGAGGCGGCAGCCCGCGCGGGCTGTACCGTTCTGCTGAAGGGGACCGATACTGTGATCGCCCACCCCGACGGGCGCGCCGCGATCCATGCCGCGGTCGCAGAACGCGCGGTGCCTTGGTTGGCTACGGCCGGGTCGGGGGACGTGCTGGCGGGAATGCTTTGCGGCCTGCTCGCGCGTGGACTGCAGCCGATGCTGGCGGCGGAGGCGGCCGCCTGGTTGCATGTCGAAGCCGCGCGCGCCTATGGTCCCGGCCTTATCGCGGAGGATCTTCCGGAGGTGCTGCCGCAGGTGTTCCGCGACCTGGGGTTCTGAAAACACAAGACGCGCGCCGGGGGGGCGCGCGTCTCACGTCCTGTCGAAGCGGGTTCAGCCCTCGCCGAAGACCCGGGCGAAGATCGTGTCGACGTGCTTCGTGTGGTAGCCGAGGTCGAATTTCTCGTTGATCTCGTCCTCCGACAACGCGGCGCGTACTTCCTCGTCGGCCAGCAGTTCTTCGCGGAAATCGGTGCGGTGATCCCAGACCTTCATCGCGTTGCGCTGCACCAGCCGATAGGCGTCCTCGCGGCTGACGCCGGCCTGCGTCAGAGCCAGCAGAACGCGCTGCGACATCACCAGTCCGGGGAACTTGTTCATGTTGTCGAGCATGTTCTGCGGGTAGACCAACAGCTTGTCGATCACGCTCGTCATGCGCGCCAGCGCGAAGTCCAGCGTGATCGTGGTATCCGGGCCGATGTTGCGTTCGACGGAGGAGTGCGAGATATCGCGCTCGTGCCAGAGCGCGACGTTCTCCATCGCCGGGATCACCGCCATGCGCACGAGGCGGGCGAGGCCGGTGAGGTTCTCGGTCAGCACCGGGTTCTTCTTGTGCGGCATCGCTGAAGAGCCCTTCTGCCCCATGGAGAAGAATTCCGCCGCCTCCAGCACTTCGGTGCGCTGCATGTGGCGGATCTCGATGGCGATGTTCTCGATGCTGCTGGCGATCACGCCGAGCGTCGCGAAGAACGCCGCGTGCCGGTCGCGCGGGATCACCTGGGTCGAGATCGGCTCCGGCACGAGGCCCATCTTGTCGCAAACGTGTTCCTCGACCGCCGGGTCGATGTTGGCGAAGGTGCCGACCGCGCCGCTGATCGCGCCGGTTGCGATCTCGGCGCGGGCGTCGCGCATCCGGCTGAGGTTGCGGTCCATCTCCGCGTAGAAGCGGGCAAAGGTCAGGCCCATGGTGGTAGGTTCGGCGTGGATCCCGTGGGAGCGGCCGATGCGGACGGTGTCCTTGTGCTCGTAGGCGCGGCGCTTGAGCGCTGCCAGCAGACCTTCGATGTCCTTGATCAGGATGTCGGAGGCGCGCACCAGTTGCACGTTGAAGCAGGTGTCGAGCACGTCCGAGGAGGTCATGCCCTGATGCACAAACCGCGCTTCGTCGGCGCCTACGTGTTCCGCAAGGTGGGTTAGGAAAGCGATGACGTCGTGCTTGGTCACGGCCTCGATTTCGTCGATGCGGGCGACGTCGAACTCGACGTCCTTCGCCTTCCAGACGGCTTCCGCGTTCTCTTTGGGGATCACGCCCAGGTCGGCCTGAGCGTCGCAGGCGTGGGCCTCGATCTCGTACCAGATCTTGAACTTCGTCTCGGGCGACCAGATGGCGACCATGTCGGGACGGGAGTAACGGGGAATCATCGGCCTTGTCTCCTGCGCGTCTGCGGTTGCGCGCCGTTTAAGCCCGTGGGACACGGGTCTCAAGGGAAAGGGTCGCAAGCGCGGCATTTGGCGCAGCGGGGATGAGGCGGATGGAACGGGTTCTGGAGGATTTCATCGGGCACTGGCGACTGTCGCGAGAGATCGTCCACGGCGACGGCACGCGGGCGCGGTTCGGCGGCGTGGCGGAATGGTCGGCGGATGGCGCCTATGTGGAGCGCGGGACGCTCGACATGGGGACGGCACGGTTCGCGGCCGAGCGGCGCTATCGTTGGACAGAGGATCTGGAGGTTTACTTTGATGACGGGCGCTTTTTCCATACGGTGCCGTGTACCGGCGGTCAGACATCGCATTGGTGCGACCCTGACCAATATGACGTGACCTACGATTTTTCGGCCTGGCCTGAATGGGCGGCGCGCTGGCAGGTGAGGGGGCCGCGCAAGGACTACGTGATGACTTCGACCTATCGCCCGGATGCGGGGTAAGGTCCTGTTGCGGCGCGACTTTTCGGCCCCCCTGTGGCACGCGAGGGCAGTATGCCGTGGTATTCCTGTAACCCTTTGAAACCGTTTGCGTATTCCACTTTACTTGGCGTGAGCCTCGCGGCATGAACGGGGCAACGAACGGAGTTTCCCATGCCGATTCAGGATCATCCGCTGCGCTACAAACTGGCCAACGAACTGCACGCGCGGCCGTTTCCGGCGCTGGTGCCGCCCTGTCGGGCCGTCTATCTCGCGGTCAAGCAGCCAAAAAACGCGGCGGGGCGTGATCGCGAGCAGGACATCGTGCATCTGAAGGACTTGCTGGATCGCCACGGCGCGGCGCATCCCCAGCCCGGAGCTACCCATTTCAGCGGCCGGATTGGCCAGAACACGTTGAAATGGGAGAGCCACACGGAATTCGTCACCTACACGGTGTTTCTGCCCGGATTGGGGGAGCGGCCCTTTGACCCGACAGATTTCGAAGTCTTCCCCGAGGACTGGCTGGCGAAGGCGCCCGGCGTGCGTGTGACCTCCGCCATGATCCGGGTCGAACGGCGCATGGACGACGAGGAGATCCGCCAGAGGCTTGAGGACTGGATGGTGCCGGAGAGCATCGCGGTTTCGGACGTGATCGACCGCGACGCGGTGATCGCGGGGGATTTCCGCATCGATCCGAACGGGCACCAGCGCTTTGCCGTATTCGCAAAGTCGAACGTCGGATCGCGCCGGGTCGGGCGGATCGTGCAGCGGCTCTGCGAGATCGAGACCTACAAGGCGATGTCGATGCTGGGCTTTACCCGGGTGCGTGAAATAGGCGGGCAGATGGGCGATCTCGACGCGGAGTTGACGCGGCTGATGCAGGCGATGACGGAAGAAAGCCACGAGGAGGCGACGCTGCAGGCGCTGTTGCAGGCGAGCGCGGAGCTGGAAAACCTTTCGGCACAGGTGTCATTCCGCTTGGGCGCGACGGAGGCTTATGAGGCCATCGTCGGACAGCGCATCGCGGTGCTGCGGGAGCAACGTTTCCAGGGGCGGCAGACGTTTTCGGAGTTCATGATGCGGCGCTACGACCCCGCAATGCGCACGGTAAAAAGCTCCGCCCGCCGATTGGAAAGCATGACGGCGCGCGCCACGCGGGCGGCGGACCTGTTACGGACGCGGGTGGAGGTGGGGCGCTCTGCTCAGAACCAGCAGTTGCTGGAGAGTATGGATCGCCGCGCGGCGCTGCAGCTGCAGTTGCAGAACACGGTTGAAGGCCTGTCCGTGGTGGCGATCAGCTATTACGCGGTTTCTCTGGTGGGATATCTGCTCTATCCGGTGGCCGATATGTTTGGAATGTCGAAGGGAATGCTGACGGCACTGGCGGTACTGCCGGTGGTGCTGGGCGTCTGGCTGATGATCCGGTCGATCCGGAACCACCACGGCGGCGGGTCCGGTCCGGATCTGTGAGCAGTGCACGGTCATGGATAGATCGAAAGAGGGGGCCATCGGCCCCCTTCTTGTTGCGTAGTCGAATTGCGAAGTAGTGCAGGATCATTCCGCCGGGGCGAGGGACAGTCCCGGCCCGGTGGCCTTCAGCGCGGCATTGGTGGCCAACGCTCCGGCCGCGATGGCCGCAAGCGCCAGGATGGCGGCCAAGCCCAGCGTCGGCACACCAGCGAGGCCGGCGCCAACGGTGCAGCCGCCCGCCAGCACGCCGCCCGCACCCATCAAGACCGCGCCGGCGAAGTAGCGACCGGTTTCACGCGGTGAGGTGAAGCTCTGCCATTCAAGGCGGCGCGCGGCAGCAGCGGAGAGGAAGCCTCCCGCGAGGACGCCGCCCACCAGGCCCGCGCCGAAGCCCGCCGGGATGGAGGTGGCGGCGACGGTCCAGAACAGCGTGTCAGCCCAGGTCGAGGTGAAGGCGAGGCTCTCCATCGCGATCGGATCGAAGTCGTCGTAGAGCACGAAGCCGGTGCCCACCCATGCGGCGGGGACCAGAAGGCCGATCAGAGCCGCGCCCAGTAGCGTCACCGGGCGGGCGCCGGAGCGTGCGGCCACCGCCAGTGCGGCGACGATCAGCACGGCGGACCATGTCAGCGCGCCTCCGGGCAGGGCGGCGAGGGAGGTGGCATCGCCCAGCGGGACGGTCAGCGCGCCGAGCGAGGTGCGGATCGGTGCGGCAACGCCCTTGAGCAGCGCGTGCGCCGTGATGGCAAAGACCACGAGCACTGTCAGGGCACGCAGGTTGCCGGTGCCCGTGAGTACGGTCAGCCGGGAGGCGCAGCCGCGCGCCAGAACCATGCCCGCTCCGAAGAGCGCGCCACCGACAAGGATCGCGGCCAGTGGCAGATCGGACGTAAGGAAGCGGTGTTCATCAAAGCTGACGAGGCCCGCGGCGCTGGCGGCCTGCGTTCCGAGGATGGCAAAGGCCAACGCGGTGAACCAGACGCCGGAGGCGGCGCGGCGATCCTCGCCCACAAGTGCACGGCGGAAACAGAACTGCGTACGCTCGGCAAGGATGCCATAAGCCAGCCCGATCACGGCGGCGAAGTAGACGGCGGCCTGCGGGGCGGTGAGGTCTTCGAAACCAAGGGATTCGAACATGGTCTGTCTCCAGAATAGGATTATCGTTCCATCTGGAGCGCTTTTTATCCACGATCAAGCGGGTCGCGCGCGCGTGGCGGCACCTGAAGTAGAACGATGTTCTGGTTTCCGCGTTGGTGTGGAACATGCGCGCGGTTCTGCGCCGGGCGGGACGGATGGCCGTGCCGCCCGCAGCGGGGTGTGCGGGCAGGCGTCCTTATTTCGGCGGCTGGCGGGAGGTGAGTTGATCCGCCAGGTCGAAGCGGCCCTGTAGGTTGTGTTGAAAAGGGCCGCCGGTCCTGAGACGCAGGCGGCCCATTCAGGGACTCAGCGCCCCCGGATGCGCGGGTCCAGCGCGTCGCGCAAGCCGTCGCCCAGATAGTTCACCGACAGGACCGTCAGGGAGATCGCAATGCCCGGCAGCATGACACGTTCCGGGAATTGTTCCATCCGCACCACGGCATCGGCCAGCATCTTGCCCCAAGTGGGGAAGTCGGAGGGGAAGCCCACACCGAGGAAGCTGAGAGCGCTCTCCGTGATGATCGCCGTGGCCAGACCCAGCGCGGCGGAGACCATGATGGGCGACAGCACGTTGGGCAGGATGTGGCGGCGGATCAGCTTTCCCGGCGTCGATCCGATCGAGCGGGCGGCGAGCACGAACTCGCGCTCCTTGATCGCCAGCACGTCACCCCGCACGATACGCGCCGTGGGCATCCATGAGGTGATCGCAACGATGGTCACGATCAGGATAAACATGCCGCCCTCGGGGCCGAAACCCGCGCGCAGCGGTTGGCGGAACAGCGTCACGGCGAGCAGCAGCAGTGGCAGGATCGGCAGCGCGAGAAACAGGTCGGTCACGCGCATGAGCGGCCCGTCGAGCCGTCTGAAGAAGCCCGCCACCACGCCGATGGCCGTGCCGATGAACAGCGACAGCAGCATCGCCGCCCAGCCCACCGCCATGGAGGCGCGCCCCCCGGCCAGCATCTGCGCGAGGTTGTCGCGGCCCAATTGGTCGGAACCCAGCGGCTTGTTCCAGCCGACCTTGGCGCCGCTGTCCCACAGGGCGGTGTAGATCGGTCGCATATCCTTGTTACGGATATCGAGCTTCTGCGGGTCGACAGTGTAGATATAGGGCCCCACCAGAACTGCCAGCGTGATGAAGGTCAGGAAGCCCAGGCCGAACATGGCGCCCTTGTGCTTGCGCAACTGGTCCCAGATGTCGCTCCCGCGCGAACGCGGTGGCGCGGTGGGGCCGGTGTCCTTCAGCGCGCCGATGGCCTCGACGCCGCGGGGCGAGGAGTCGGCGAGGATCAGATCGTCTTGCGGGCTCTCAGTCATAGCGAATCCGGGGGTCGAGCAGGCCGTAGAGGATGTCTGCGATCAGGTTGAAGGCCACGATCAGCACGGCGAAGATGAAGGTGAGCGTCATGACCATGGGCAGGTCGTTGGCAAAGAGCGCGGTCAGCAGAAGCTGGCCGATGCCGTTCACCTTGAAGACGCTTTCAGTGATGATGGCACCGCCGAAGATCGACGGTATGCCGAGCGCGATCACTGTGATCACGGGGATCATCGAGTTGCGCACCACGTGCACGCCGACGACGACCGCCTCGGACAGGCCCTTGGCGCGGGCGGTCCGAACGTAATCCTGCCCGAGGTTGTCGAGCATGGAGGCGCGCATGTAGCGGCTGAGCTGCGCGGTAATCTGAAAGGCCAGAACCATCACGGGCATGATCATCTGCTGAAGCTGGACCTTGAAGCTGGGCCAGTCGTTCACGACGTGGGTGGTGTCGTAGATCGAGGGGAACCATCCCAGCTGGACGGAGAAGATCACGATCAGCAGCGGCCCGGTAAAGAAGGGCGGGATGGAAAACCCGACCATGGTGACAAACGTCCCGGCTTGATCGAACACCGAATATTGTTTGTAGGCGGAGTAGATGCCGATGGGCAGCGCGATCAGGATCGCCACCACGTAAGCCACCCCCACCACCCAGAGCGTCTGAGGAATGCGCTGCAGGATGATGTCCATCACCGGAGAGCGCGTCTGCCACGAGATCACGCGCAGTTTGCCCTCTGCCAGACCGGTGCCGAAAACGTAGTCGATCAGCACCTGCGGTTCGATCCAGAAGATCTGGACCAGCCATTTCCAGTATTGCACCAGAGGCGGCGCGCCGAGACCCAGGGCCTCGCGCATTTTCTGCTTCACCTCCGGGGGGACCGTCAGCGGCACCTGAGCCATCGGGTCGCCGGGGGCAAGCTGGAGCAACATGAAGATGACGAAGCTGATGAAAAGCAGCGTCGGAATCGCAAGGATCATCCGTCGCGTGGCGTAGGTGAGCATGCCGGGTGCGCCCTTGTCCGGTTCGTGTTGTTATTGGAAGCAGGGCGGGGATAACCCCGCCCTACGTCATGATTCAAGCGTGACCCTGCGGGCTCACTTTACACGGTACCAGTCTGCCACGTTCCACAGTTCCGAATCCCACACGTTCAGGACAACGCCGCCGAGGCTGTTCGAATGCGCCGAGAGGCGGCCACGATGAACCAGCGGGATCATTGCACCTTCCTCGAAAGCCATCTCGGACAGCTTCGTGCCCAGTTCGTGACGCTTGGCCATGTCGGCGGTCTGGGACAGCTCGGTGTGAATGGCGTCGAACTCCTCGGAGCAGAAACGCGAGATGTTTTCGCCCTGCCACTGGGTTTCCGGGCGCGGTGCCTTGTCGCACAGGCCGTTGCCCAGGTAGGACTGCGGGTCGGTGCCGTTGAAGGTGTTGGCGTACATCTCCACGTCGGCGTAGAACTTCTGGAAGGTGTCAGGCGAACCCGCGTCACCGCCGAAGAACACCGAGCCGTCCACGTTTCGCAGCTCGGTCTCGATGCCGATCTCGCCCCACCATTCCTTGATCAGAGCCTGGAAGTCCTGACGCACGGCGTTGGTCGAAGTCTGGTAGAGGATCGACAGCGGCACGCCATCCTTCTCGCGGATGCCATCGCCGTCGGTGTCGACGATGCCCGCGTCATCCAGCAGCTTCTTGGCGCCCTCGATGTCCTGCACATCGCAGCCCTCGGGGGTGTAGGCGAAGTCTGCCGGCGCCGGGACCCACGAACAAGACGGCTTGCCTGCTTTGCCGTAGCCGACTTCGACGAGCAGCGGCCGGTCGATGGCCATGGACATCGCCTTGTAGACCGCCGGGTCCGACAGGAACGGGTGCGGACGGATCACCGAACGCTCGTCCGGGCCGAGATTCGGGTCCGGGTTGGTGTTGTTGAGCATGATGCGCTCGAGCAGCGGGCCGAAGCCTGCCACGGTCACACCCTTGCCGCCGGCTTCCATCTTCTCGATGACGTCGGGCGCCAGCTGCAGGTTCCAGGCGTAGTCGAACTCGCCGGTTTCCATGACCGCCGAACCGGCCGCAGCCGCGTCGCCGCCGCCCTTGAAGGTGACCTTGGCAAAGGCAGGCTTGGCCGGGTCGCGGTAGTTGGGGTTCGCGGACATGGTGATCACGTCGTTCGGCTTGAACTCATCCACGACGAAGGGGCCGGTTCCCACGGGATTGAAGTTCTGCTCGGTGCAGGTCGACGCGGCGGCGCCCAGGCAGTTTTCGAACTGCGCCTTCTGGATGATCGGGCTCTCGCCACCGACGAATGCGGTGTAGGGGTAGGGGGTCGGTTCCTTGAAGGTCACCACGACGGTCAGGTCGTCGGGGGTCTCTACCGAAGCCACCGGCTCGAACTTGGTCAGCTGGGCGCAGCCGCCTTCGGGGTGGGTGCAGTACTCATAGGTGAACTTCACGTCGGCGGACGTGAAGTCGGAGCCGTCGGACCACTTCAGGCCCGGCGTGATCTTCCACGTGATCTGCTTTAGGTCCTCGGTGACGCCACCGTTTTCCACGGTGGGAATTTCGTCCACCAGCCAGGGCACCAGCGCGCCGCTTTCGTCGAAGCGTGCCAGCGGTTCGATGATCATCGAGGAGGATTCCACATCCTTGGTGCCGCCCGAGAGGAACGGGTTCAGGATCGAAGGCGCCTGCCAGTAGAGGATCTTCACTTCGCCGTCCGCGCCGCGCTCGGCGAAGGCCGCCGGGGCCAGCGCCGTGGCTGCCACGGCACCCAGCATCAGGGACTTCAGGGTCATTTGTCTCTCCATGTTGGTTGGGTCCGGTTCTCCCGGTCCCTTTTGGTCGTTTGTGGCGGGGAGGCTGTACCGGTACGGGCGGGTTGCACAACCCGCATACTTGACCCGTCCCTCATAAACACCCCCACTGGCGGTATCGAACCCTCATGACGCTTAAAATGCAAGCATTGCCTCCGTGGCGCCCTTGGCTTTTTTGACCGTGTGGTCAAGAAGAGCGCAGATCGGCGCCGCCTGGTGCGGCGCATGGTGGTGTGACCCGATATCTGGCTCAAGCAATTGGAAAATTGCGTGTTTTCTCTCCGACCTCGTGACCGTCGAAGGGCGGAAACAGGCCTTGGTCCTTGACCACTGGACCGGAGCGGCGCTGGATGCGGGCTTTACACTGCCCGTGCCGGGAAATTAGCCTTCGTGCAACAAGAGGGCAGACGACATGCTGGACAACACTTCGGACCACCCCATCGCGCGGATCGAGAAACTGCGGGTGGAGTTCCAGACCAAGGGCGGCACCGTGGTGGGGGTCGAGGATGTCAGTTTCGACATCGGCTCTGGCGAAACGGTGTGCGTGGTGGGCGAATCGGGGTCGGGGAAGTCGGTCTCATCGCTCTCGCTCATGCGGCTGATCGAGTACGGCGGAGGCACCATCGCCGGGGGGCGGCTTCTGTTCGACCGGAAGGATGGCGGTGTCGTGGATCTCGCCACCGAGGATCAGCGCACGATGCGCGACATTCGCGGCAACGAGATCGGCATGATCTTTCAGGAGCCGATGACCGCGCTGAACCCGGTCTTTACCGTTGGACGGCAGTTGACCGAGGGTCTGCGCGTACACCGCGGCATGACCAAGGCCGAGGCGCGCGCGGAGGCGCTGTCGCTGCTCAAACAGGTGCGCATCCCCGAACCGGAACGGCGGCTGGACCAGTACCCGCACGAACTGTCTGGCGGAATGCGGCAGCGTGTTGTGATCGCCATGGCGTTGGCCTGCAAACCGCGCCTGCTGATCGCGGACGAACCGACAACGGCCCTCGACGTGACGATTCAGGCGGAAATCCTTGCACTGATCGACCGGCTCAAGCGCGAGACCGGGACGGCGGTGATGTTCATCACCCATGACATGGCGGTGGTGGCGCAGATGGCAGATCGCGTCGTGGTCATGTTTCGCGGCAACAAGGTCGAGGAAGGCACCGTCGAGGAAATTTTCGAGAACCCGCAGCACCCCTACACGAAAGCGCTGCTCGCCGCCGTGCCGAAGTTGGGCGAGATGACCGGCACCGACCTGCCGCGCCCGATGAAACTGGTGGGGCAGGAGGATAATGCCACCGCTCCGATCCCCGGCACGGAAGAGGTGCTGCTGACGGTCGAGGGGCTGACCACGCGCTTCCCGGTGAAGGGGGGATTCTTTCGCTCCACGGTCGCAAACGTTCACGCGGTGGAGGACGTCTCCTTCACCGTGAAGAAGGGCCAGACGCTGAGCCTTGTGGGCGAATCAGGCTGCGGCAAGTCCACGGCAGGGCGGTCGATCCTGCGGCTGGTGGAGCCTTTGGCGGGGAGGATCGACCTCGACGGCACGGACGTGATGGCGCTGTCGCCTTCCGGACTGCGCGATGCGCGGCGCGAGATGCAGATGATTTTTCAGGACCCGTTTGCCTCGCTCAATCCCCAGCTGCAACTGTCCGACCAGGTGGCGGAACCGCTGGTGAACTACGGCGTGGGTTCGAAATCCGAACGCCAGGACCGGGTGGCGATGCTTTTCGACCGGGTGGAACTGCCGCGCAGTTTCATGCAGCGCTACCCGCACGAACTGTCCGGGGGGCAGCGGCAGCGCATCGCCATCGCCCGCGCGCTCGCCCTGAACCCCAAGCTGATCGTCGCGGACGAGGCGGTGTCGGCGCTTGATGTGTCGGTGCAGGCGCAGGTGGTCAACTTGATGATGGAGCTGCAGGCAGAGCTGGGTCTGGGCTACGTTTTCATCAGTCACGACATGGCGGTGGTTGAACGCGTCAGCCACCAGGTCGGTGTGATGTACCTGGGACGGATCGTCGAGCTCGGCCCCCGGCGCGCGGTATTCGAGGACCCGCAGCACCCCTACACCAAGGCCCTGATGAAGGCTGTGCCGATCGCAGACCCGCGGCGGCGCAAGTCGGAGAAGGACCTGAATTTCAAGCCGATCCCTTCGCCGATCCACCCGGTGGGTCACGTGCCGGGCAAATCGGTCTACGCGGAAGTGACGCCGGGACATTTCGTCCTGACCTCTGAGTCGGGGTATTGAAGGCTTTTCGTCGAAAAGCCTTCGCGGGCCGTAAGAGTCTTCGTCGAGGACTCTTGCGGCGCCCGGAATGGAGATGACATGACTGAAATTCTCACGCCGCGCGCAATTCTCGAGCGCCTGGTCGGCTTCGCCACGGTGAGCCGGGACCCCAACGGGGCGCTCATCGATTGGGTTGCGGACTACCTGCGCGGCCACGGGATCGCACCGCATGTCTTCGACAAGCCGGGCTGTCCGGGTTGGAAGGGCCTCTGCGCCCACGTCGGTCCAAAGGTCAACGGCGGCGTGGTGCTGTCGGGGCACACGGACGTGGTGCCGGTGGACGGGCAGGACTGGAGCACCGATCCTTTCGTCCTGACCGAACGGGACGGGTGCCTCATAGGACGCGGCGCCTGCGACATGAAGGGGTTCGTGGCGCTTTCGATCTGGGCCATGGTTGAAGCGGCGCGCCGCGGTGTCGCGCGCCCGCTGCAACTGGCGCTGAGCTATGACGAAGAGATCGGCGTCCTCGGCGTGCCGGACCTGCTCGACGCCATGGCCACCCTGCCGCGCGCCGCCGACGTGATCGTGGGCGAGCCTACGATGATGAAGGCGGTGACGGGCCACAAGGGCGGGCTGTCCTATTGGGTGCATGTGCATGGGGTCGAGGTGCATTCCTCCATCCTGCACACCGGAGTGTCGGCCATCATGTACGGCGCAGAGTTGATTGGCTGGGCGAATGCGGTCAACGCGGCTTCGGCAGAGGTCGAACCTCAGGGCATGGCCGCGCTCTTCGACCCGCCCTATACCAACGTTCACGTGGCCCCGATCCAGGGCGGCACGGCGCATAACATCACGGCGAAGGACTGCACCTTCGGCCTTGGTTTTCGCGTCGTCCCCGGCGAGACGCTGGACGACTGGCGGTCGCGCTTTGCCACACAGGTGGAGGCGCTGACGGCCAAGATGCAGGCGGTGCGGCCGGAGGCCCGGGTCGAGGTGACGGAACGCTTCTGCCTGCCGCCCTTCGTGCCAATGGAGCGCAATACTGCGGAGGCGCTGGTGCGCAGGCTGACGGGCGACAACACGGAGAATTTCGTCAGCTACGCCACCGAAGCCAGCCATTTCCAGATGGCGGGCTACAAGGTCGTGGTCTGCGGGCCGGGTTCAATCTCCGTGGCGCACCAGCCGGATGAATCGTTGGCGGTGGCGCAACTGGACGAGGGGCAACGGTTCATGCAGCGGCTGGTCGAGGACTGCGCGTAACCGAACCGCCGCACGCGGCGAAGTAGCCCCTCCGGCGGCCCGCCGGTCATGCTTGCTCCGGCGCTGTGCGGATGGGCGTCGCGCTTTCGATGATGCCCACCACAGCCGCATTTCCAACCAATCGGTTAGATTATCTCACGCAGATGCTTGCACATGGCATCCATCTCACTAGTCTCCGGCGCCATGACAGGAGGCTCCGTCGCGGAGCCGCGCCAACAGGAGACTTTCATGCCGGTCAAGAACCGTTTCGCCGAACTGCAGGCCGAGATCACCGCCTGGCGCCGTGACATCCACGAGCACCCGGAGATACTCTTCGAGACCCACCGCACCAGCGCGCTGGTGGCGGAAAAGTTGAAAGAATTCGGCTGCGACGAGGTGGTGACCGGCATCGGGCGCACTGGTGTCGTGGGCGTCATCAGGGGCCGCGAGAGCGGCTCCGGCAAGGTTATCGGTCTGCGCGCCGACATGGATGCTTTGCCGATCGAGGAGCAGACCGGTGTCGAATACGCCTCGAAGACCCCCGGCGCGATGCACGCCTGCGGCCATGACGGTCACACGGCGATGCTGCTGGGCGCGGCCAAATACCTTTCAGAAACGCGCAACTTCGACGGCACCGTCGTCGTGATATTCCAGCCCGCCGAGGAAGGTGGCGGCGGTGGCAAGGAGATGTGTGACGACGGCATGATGGAACGCTTTGGCATTCAGGAAGTCTACGGGATGCACAACTGGCCGGGCAAACCGGTGGGGGCTTTCTCTATCCGGCCCGGCGCGTTCTTTGCGGCTGCGGATCACATCGAGATCACGGTAACCGGCAAGGGCGGCCACGCCGCGAAGCCGCACGAGACCATCGACCCGACGGTCTGCGCGGCGCAGATTCTCACCGCGCTACAAACAATCGCCAGCCGCAATGCTGATCCGGTGAGCCAGATCGTGGTGTCGATCTGCTCGTTCCAGACTTCGTCGACGTCGTTCAACGTGATCCCGTCGTCGGTTCACATGATGGGCACCGTGCGGACCATGTCGGACGAGAACCGCGGCCTTGCGGAACGCCGCATCACCGAGATCGCGCAGGGCATCGCCACGGGTTTCGGCGCCACGGCAGATGTGCATTACAAGCGCAACTACCCGGTCATGGCAAACCATGAGGAACAGACCCGGTTTGCCGCCGAGGTGGCTACCGCCGTGTCCGGCTCCTGCGAGGAGGCGCCGCTGGTCATGGGCGGCGAGGACTTCGCCTTCATGCTTGAGGAGCGCCCCGGCGCCTATATCCTAGTGGGCAACGGGGATACCGCGATGGTCCACCATCCGCTCTACAACTTCAACGACGAAGCGATCCCGGCAGGCTGCTCCTGGTGGGCGGAGATCGCCGAGCGGCGCATGCCGCTGGCAAGCTGATCGGTGGGCTGATGCCGACAGCGATGATAACCGGCGCCGCGCGCGGGATCGGGCGCGGCATCGCCGAACGACTGGTTGCCGAGGGCTGGGAGGTGCTGGCGCTGGACGTCTCCTTCGAGGAGGAGGCGCCCGGTCGGCGGGTCATCTGCGACGTCTCGGACGAGGCCTCCGTCGCGGCGGCTTTCGAGGCCTGTGCCGAAGAGCTCGGGGAGGGACTTGACCTGCTGGTGAACAACGCGGGCCTCGCCGGGCCAGTCAGCGGCCCGGTGGAGAACCTGTCGCTGGAAGACTGGAACCGCTGGATCGGGGTAAACCTGACGGGTACCTTCCTCATGGTGCGGGAAGCAGTTCCCTTCCTGCGAGAGGCGCGCGGCGCGGTGGTGAACCTCTCCTCCACCCGTGCCCGCATGGCAGAGCCCGACACCGAGGCCTACTGCGCCTCGAAGGGAGGCATCGAAGGTCTGACCCAGGCGCTCGCCGTCTCCCTCGGTCCGGAGATCCGCGTCAACGCCGTGGCACCCGGTTGGATCGTCACCGGCGACTGGCAGGCGTTGTCGCAGGCGGATCATGCCCAGCACCCGGCAGGTCGCGCGGGCCGGGTAGAGGACATCGCGGAGACGGTGTTCTGGCTTGCCAGGGCGGGTTTCGTCACCGGGCAGGTGGTGACGGTCGACGGCGGCATGACCCGAAAGATGATCTACCTCGACTGACAAGCAGCGCCGGGGCGGGCCTTGACCTCCGGCAGGTTGGCTCTGGCGGGACCCGGCGCGGAGCGATAGAGAGCAGGCATGACACAATCCTCCATCCGACCCGTCAACATCATGTGCATCAAGTGGGGCACACTCTTTGGCCCCGAGTATGTCAACCGGCTCTATTCCGGCGTGCGGCGGAACATGTCACGCCCGGTGCGGTTCCTGTGCATGACGGAGCACGCCGAAGGCCTGCACCCGGACGTCGAGGTGCTGGACCTGCCGATGGAACCCTTCGCCGAACCGATGGCGGCGGCGCTCGCGGTGGCGAACCGGCAGGGCGCGATGCGCAAGGTTTCGCTCTTCCGGCCCGGGCTGGTGCCCGATCTGGACGGCCCTGTGCTGGGTTTCGACCTCGACGTGGTCATCACCGGCGGGTTGGACGCGATCCACGACCTTGCTCCCGGCACCATCGCGATGCGCCACGACTGGGTGGAAAAGCGTAAGGGCCGCCCCACCGGTCACGGTTCCGTCTTCCGTTTCGACCCGGCGCTGCACGGGTTCCTCTACGACGATCTCGCTGCGGACCCCTATGGAGAGGTCGAGAAGGCGCGCGGGTCCGAACAGCGCTATACCTCGCACAAGGCGATGGATCGAGATTGTTTCACTTATGTTCCAGAGGCTTGGGTTCTGTCCTTCAAGTACGACTGCAACCCGTTCCCGATGAACTGGCTGCGCCCGCCGCGCCTGCCCGATGATGCCCGCGTGGTCTGCTTCCATGGACGACCCAAGATGACGGATGCGCTGACTGGCTGGAACGGCTCCTTCATCCGGCACTCCAAACCCTGTGACTGGCTGCAGGACCACTGGATCGACCGCGCCCGCGCGGACCTCGGGCCCGACTGGGCCTGAGCCTCTGGCAGATGCTCCCGGCGCGGCTTATCCTCGCCGGTCGTCCGGCCACAGGCCGGGCGCAATCCCTCCCGTGCAACGTCTTCATTCCATCCGGTGCCCTTGCCCCCCGCGACGATTGCGCGGTATGAGCGTTGCGAAGATTTACACAAGGAGAGCAGCGTCATGGCACGTCGCGTCGTCGTCACCGGGCTGGGATTGGTCACGCCGCTGGCCTGTGGAGTGGAAGAAAGCTGGAGCCGTCTGCTCGACGGCCAGTCGGGCGCGGGCCCGATCACGCTCTTTGACGCCAGCCATCTCGGCACAACCTACGCCTGCGAAGTTCCGCGTGGCGATGGCAGTGACGGGACCTTCAACATCGACGACTGGATGGACAAGAAGGAAGCCCGCAAGGTCGACACCTTCATCCAGTTCGGGATTGCCGCGGCCGAGCAGGCCGTGCGTGATTCCGGCTGGATGCCCACCGACGAAGAGGACCTGCTGCGTACTGGCGTGATGATCGGTTCCGGAATCGGCGGGCTCGCGTCGATCGCGGACACCGCCGTGCTCATCAAGGAGAAGGGCCCGCGCCGCGTGTCGCCCTTCTTCATCCCCGGTGCACTGATCAACCTGATCTCTGGCAACGTTTCGATCCGGTATGGCTTCAAGGGGCCGAACCACGCGGTGGTTACTGCCTGTTCCACCGGTGCACATGCCATCGGCGACGCCGCGCGGCTGATCAAGTACGGCGATGCGGACGTGATGATCGCGGGCGGTGCGGAGGCTGCGATCTGCGAGATCGGCATCGCGGGCTTCAACGCCTGCAAGGCGCTGTCCACCAAGCGCGCCGACGATCCGAAGGCCGCGAGCCGCCCCTATGACGCCGACCGGGACGGGTTCGTCATGGGTGAGGGCGCGGGCGTCGTGGTGCTGGAGGAATACGAGCACGCCAAGGCACGCGGTGCGAAGATCTACGCCGAGGTCTGCGGCTACGGGCTGACCGGCGATGCCTACCACATCACGGCACCGTCCGAGAGCGGCGAGGGTGGTGAGCGCTCCATGCGCGCGGCGCTGCGGGACGCGGGACTCGAGCCCGGTCAGATCGACTACATCAATGCACACGGCACATCGACCATGGCGGATACCATCGAACTGGGCGCGGTGGAGCGTCTGCTGGGGGATGCCGCGGGGCAGGCCACCATGTCCTCCACGAAGTCGATGACCGGCCACCTGCTGGGCGCGGCGGGCGCGATCGAGGCGATTTTTTCCATTCTCGCGATCCGCGATCAGGTGGCACCGCCGACGATCAACCTCGACAACCCGGCGGTGGACACCAGAATCGATCTGGCACCGAACGCGAAACGGGAGCGGGACATCGCCTACGCACTGTCGAACAGCTTTGGTTTCGGCGGAACAAATGCGAGTGTGATCTTCGGCAAGGTCGAATAACGCCCCCCGAAGGGGGCAGGGCAGGTGGTTCCGGGCGCGGGTCCGGAACCGATGAAAGGGCATTGGATCATGTGGCGCAGCATCGCCTCGAACGCGCTGACCCTTCTGGTCGTCGCGCTTTTTCTCTTAGGGGGTATCCTCCTCTGGGCGCAGCAGGAATATTCCGCCGAGGGGCCGCTTTCCGCGCCCATCTGTCTTGAAGTGCCACGCGGCACGAACATGAAACGGGTTTCGGAGTCTCTGGCTGATCAGGGCGCGATCATCAGCCCGATGATGTTCCGCGTCGGCGCGGACTATGCCGACAAGACTCAAAGCCTGAAGGCTGGCAGCTACCTGATCCCGGAGCGTGCATCCATGGCAGAGATCACCGAGGTGATCACCCGTGGCGGCGCGTCGACCTGCGGCACCGAAGTCGTCTACCGCATCGGCATCAACAGCGCCACGGTCCAGGTGCGCCAGATCGACCCGGCCACCGGCCGCTATGAGACCATGGCGCAGTTCGACCCGGCCGAAGGCGACGCACCCGCGGACTACACAGAGGTACGCAAGGCCGGCGACACGCGATACCGCGTGGCACTGGCGGAGGGCGTGACCAGCTGGCAGGTGGTTGCGGAGCTGAACCAGATCGACGTGCTGGAGGGAACCGTGGAGGTGCCGCCCGAGGGCAGTCTCGCGCCGGACAGCTACGAAATCTCGCCCGGTGACACCCGCGCCAGCGTGGTTGAGCGCATGAGCGAGGCGCAGACGCTGATCCTCGCCGATGCCTGGGCCAACCGCGTTGACGGACTGCCGCTCGAAAGCCCCGAAGAGGCGCTGGTTCTGGCGTCGATCATCGAGAAGGAAACCGGCAACGCCGAAGAGCGCGGTCTGGTGGCAAGCGTATTCAGCAACCGTCTGGAAAAGGGCATCCGCCTGCAGACAGACCCGACCGTCATCTATGGCGTGACCGAGGGCAAGGGCGTGTTGGGGCGCGGTCTGCGCCAATCGGAACTGCGCAAGGAAACGCCGTGGAACACCTATGTGATCGACGGACTGCCGCCGACACCGATCGCCAATCCTGGCCGGGCCTCGATTCAGGCGGCACTGAACCCGGCGGATACCAGCTATGTCTACTTTGTCGCAAAGACGCTGGACCCGGCGGATGGTCACGTCTTTGCCGAGACATTGGCAGAGCACAACCGCAATGTTGCAGCCTATCGCAAGCTGGAGGCGGCGCGCGAGTGACCCCTTGGGGAATGGCTTCGGTCCTGCATATGGGGCCGGCCGCCGTTCTTTGTCCTCAAAGGCCGTCGTGGCGGCGAATACGGTCCACGACGGCGAAGGTGAAACCAGCCAGAGGCGGCGTGCCGCCTCTGGCTGTTGTTTCGCGGGCCACAGGCTGTCAGGCGCTGGCCATCGCCCTGTAGACTGCGCTCTCGAAGTCGATAAAGCCGGGGAAGGAGACGCTGTCGGCGAAGGGCAGGATCTGCGTCGCCCAATAGCCGCCGATGCCGTTGGCCCTGTCGATCCAGTAATAGCTGTTGGCGAGACCGGCCCAGCCGATGGACCCGGCCGGGCGTCCCGTCGGAGCCTCCTCCGTGTTGACCATGAAGCTGTAGGACCAGTCCTTCGCCAGACCGGGCCAGAACTCCGCATCGTTGGACAGCGACGGGATCACGCCCGGCAGCATCGCGATCTTCTGCGGCGGTACCAGCGCACCCCTGACGGCCCACTCCACCGTCTCGGGCCGCAGGACCCGGCCACGCGGGCCATTGCCGTCGTTCAGCCACATGCGGATGAACTTCATGTATTCGGGCACAGTGGCATAAAGACCATGCCCGCCCATGTCGATTTCCGGATTGTCCGGCAAGGCAAAGCCATCCATCGGGGTCAGGCCGCCATCCTCGCCGCGCGCATGGATCGTCGCGGTCCGGGCTTTCATGGCATCGGTGCGGGTGAACGCGATCTCGTCCATGGCCAGTGGATCGAACACGCGTTCCCGCATGACCGCGCCCAGACGTTTGCCGCGAATGCCTTCGACAACCTGGCCGACCCAGTCGATATTGCTGCCGTATTCCCAGGCTGTGCCGGGATCGAACAGCAAGGGCGTTTCAATGGATGCGTGCGACGCGGTGACGACCGAGGGCTGGCCGTGTTCCTCGGCCAGCCGTTTGTAGACTTCGTTAAAGAAGTCATAGCCGAAGCCCCCGGTATGCAGCATCAGCTGCCGGGTGGTCACGTCGCATTTCGGCGGCCGCAGGCGCGGTGACCCGTCGGCATCGAAGCCTTCGATCACCTGCAAATGACCGATGGCCGGGGCGTAGTCCTTCGCCGGGGCATCCAGATCCAGCAACCCATCCTCCACACACTGTAGCGCGGTGGTGCCGGCGATGGCCTTGGTGGTCGAGAAGATCGCGAACACCGTGTCTTCGGTCATCGGGTCGTCGCCCAGCCGCCGATCCCCCGCGCAGCCGGAATAGACGTCGGCGTCGCGGTCGGTGATCATGGCTACAACGCCTGGAACGCGGGATGTCCCGGTGGTCACGCCCTCCAGAACGGCGTCGCACCGCGATCGGATATCGGATGTGGTGATGTCTTTCATCGGTTCCTCCCTTGAATGCATCGATACGGTATGACCGGTCATGCTGGCCGCCATCGCAAGCGTCTGTCCGGTTTCGCAACGCACCTCAGCGCCCTGCGCCATCCGTCTGACGGTTCAGGACGGATCGGCACAGTGCTGAAATCAGCCTCAGCGCAGGGCTCAACAAAACCGCCTCACCCCGGCGTTCTGGACGTGAAGGCAGGATAGCACGGATCCAAGTCCACGTGCGGCGATTCATCGGTGGGCCAAGTATCGAGACAATGCCCATGCGGAGAGCTGTCGTTACCCTGGGGCGTTGGAGCGATCGAACAAGCGCCCCGGGGGTAGGATTGCCCGAGGGTCGTGTCCTCACCGCATCTGCGATCGAGCCGCCCGAAGGTGGATGCACAGGTGGAAACCATCGACACAGGTCTGCGGCTCCCTGGTGATGTTACCCTGAGGGAATGCCTGCTGCAGGCGGGACGGGCACGAGTCGGGTAGGCAGGGCCCGTGATTTGTGCTAGGCGCGTGCCATGACCCGTGATGCTATCCGCATTTGCTGCATTACCCGCTGACCCAATCGGCGGACCGGTCTTCTATTCCCTCCCAGAGACGAAGTTGCTAAGTCCGCCGCGAGCCCTGTCGCCCGAGGACCCCGCATGACCGAGACCCAGATCCGCCTGACGAACTCGAAGACCCGCAAGAAGGAGGTCTTCACCCCGCTGGATGCGTCCAACGTGCGGATGTACGTCTGCGGGCCGACGGTCTATGATCGGGCTCATCTGGGCAACGCGCGCCCGGCCATTGTGTTCGACCTTTTGGCGCGTCTGCTGCGCCATGTTTACGGCCCGGATCACGTGACTTATGTGCGCAACTTCACCGACGTGGATGACAAGATCAACGCGCGGGCGGCGGAGAGCGGGCGTTCCATCGCCGAGATCACGGCGGAGACGACGCAGTGGTACCTCGACGATATGGGCGCGGTGGGCGTGCAGGAGCCGGACCACATGCCGCGCGCCACCGGCTACATCGGCGAGATGATCGCCATGATCGAGGTGCTGGTCGGGAAGGGCCACGCCTACGAGGCGGAGGGCCACGTGCTCTTTGCCGTGGATTCGTGGAAGGAGGCCTACGGCGCGCTCTCGGGGCGGTCGGTCGACGACATGATTGCGGGCGCGCGGGTCGAGGTGGCGCCCTACAAGAGGAACCCGATGGACTTCGTGCTGTGGAAGCCTTCGGAGGCGGATCAACCGGGGTGGCCGTCGCCCTGGGGGCGCGGGCGGCCGGGCTGGCACATCGAGTGCTCGGCCATGGCGAAGGCGCTTCTGGGCGCGGTCTTCGACATCCACGGCGGCGGCAACGACCTGCTGTTCCCGCACCACGAGAACGAGATCGCGCAGAGCTGCTGCGCCAATGGCACGGAGCGCATGGCGCAGGTCTGGCTGCACAACGAGATGCTGCAGGTGGAGGGGAAGAAGATGTCCAAGTCGCTGGGCAACTTTTTTACCGTGCGCGACCTGCTGGATGGCCACGACGGGCAGCCGGGGGTGCCGGGCGAGGTGATCCGCTACGTCATGCTCTCGACGCATTATCGCAAGCCGATGGACTGGACCGCCGAGAAGGCGCGTCAAGCAAAGGAAACACTGGATCATTTTCTCAGTGTCGTCGCGGGCAAACCTCCGACCGAGGTATCTCCCGAAGTGCTGGACGCTCTTTGCGACGACTTGAACACGCCTAAGGCGATCTCTGTTCTGCATCGCTTGGCGCGTGAGAGGAACGCGGGAGAATTGCGCGCGTCCTTGTTGTTGATGGGTTTTGACCTTTCAACTTTGAGGAGCGGATGGACGCACCGCAACCGATACGAAGTGCTGGAGAGACTTGAAGCGAAATTGGTCGCAGTGCGTGCCGAGGCGATGGAAAGCAAGGATTTCGCCGCCGTCGACGCGATGAAGGCGGCGCTGGTGGCGGCGGGGGTCGAGGTGCGCATGTCGAAGGAGGGCGTCGAGCTGGTGCCGGGACCGGGCTGCGACGCGGCGAAGCTGGAGGCGCTCTGATGGCGTGGCGCGCGGTGGACCGGCCGGGGGCGCTGCCCCCGGACCCCCGGAGGTATTTGGAAAGCAGAGAAGCACAGGCGTCATGTGCCATGAGGGAGGCGCGGTGATGGGACGCGAGAGGCTGTATCTGTACGACACCACATTGCGCGACGGGCAGCAGACGCAGGGGGTTCAGTTCTCCACCGCCGAGAAGCTGAAGATCGCCGCCGCGCTGGATGCGCTCGGGGTCGACTACATCGAGGGCGGCTGGCCCGGGGCAAACCCGACGGATTCAGCCTTCTTCGCCGAGGTGGGCCGGACGCGTGCCGCCATGACCGCCTTTGGCATGACGAAGCGCGCGGGCTATTCTGCGGAAAACGACGACGTTCTGGCGGCGGTGATGAACGCGGGCACGCCTGCGGTCTGCGTCGTGGGCAAGAGTCACGATTTCCACGTCACCACCGCGCTCGGCATCGGGCTGGAGGAGAATGTCGCCAACATTGGCGCGTCCGTGGCGCATCTGGTGGCCTCGCGGCGCGAGGCGCTGTTCGACGCGGAGCATTTCTTTGACGGCTACAAGGCCAACCCGGATTACGCGCTGACCTGCCTGCGGGCGGCGCTGGAGGCGGGGGCGCGCTGGGTGGTGCTGTGTGACACCAACGGCGGGACGCTGCCGCATGAAATCGGGCGGATCGTGTCGGAGGTGATCGCCTCGGGCGTGCCGGGCGGGAAGGTCGGCATCCACACGCACAATGACACGGAGATGGCCGTGGCGGGGTCGCTCGCCGCCGTGGACGCGGGCGCGCGGCAGGTCCAGGGCACGCTGAACGGGCTGGGCGAGCGCTGCGGCAACGCCAACCTGACTGCGCTCATTCCGACACTGCTGCTGAAGGAGCCTTATGCCAGCCGCTTCGTGACCGGGGTGGACATGGAGGCGCTGGAGGGGCTGACCCGCGTCAGCCGGATGCTCGACGACGTGCTGAACCGGGTGCCGTTGAAGCAGGTGGCCTACGTGGGCGCTTCGGCCTTTGCCCACAAGGCCGGACTGCATGCCAGCGCGATCCTGAAGGATCCCACCACCTACGAGCATATCGACCCTGCGCTGGTGGGCAACCGCCGCGTCATCCCGATGTCGAACCAGGCCGGGCAGTCGAACCTGCGGCGGCGGTTGGCGGAGGCCGGGCTGGAGGTCGCGCCGGGCGATCCGGCGCTGGCCCGCATCCTCGAGCGGGTGAAGACGCGGGAGGCGGAGGGCTATTCCTACGACACCGCGCAGGCGTCGTTCGAGTTGCTCGCGCGGGAGGAACTGGGCCTGCTGCCGGAGTTCTTCGAGGTGAAGCGCTACCGCGTCACCGTGGAGCGGCGGAAGAACAAATATGACCGGATGGTATCCCTGTCCGAAGCCGTCGTTGTGGTCAAGGTCGATGGGGAAAAGAAGCTGTCGGTCTCGGAATCCATGGACGAGGAAGGCAACGACCGCGGCCCGGTCAACGCGCTGTCAAAGGCGCTGGCGAAGGACCTCGGGTCCTACCAGTACCTGATCGAGGACATGCGGCTGGTGGACTTCAAGGTGCGCATCACGCAGGGCGGTACGGAGGCGGTCACGCGCGTCATCATCGACAGCGAGGATTCCTCGGGACGCCGCTGGGCCACGGTGGGGGTGAGCGCGAACATCGTGGACGCGTCGTTCGAGGCACTGCTGGACGCCGTGCGGTGGAAGCTGGTGCGGGCCGGGGCACGCGCGTGATCGAGGAGGGATCGGACCTTTTCGCCTGCGCGCAGATCGTGGAGCGCGGCGACCCGGAGCGGTTCCGCACGGCCATGGCGGGGCCGGTCGGGGCGCGGGCCGTGCTCTTTCCGCTATATGCCTTCAACGTGGAGGTCGCGCGCGCCCCTTGGGTCACGGCAGAGCCGATGATCGCAGAGATGCGATTGCAATGGTGGCGCGACGCGCTGGACGAGATCAGGCGGGGCGGTCCGGTGCGGCGTCACGAAGTTGTGACGCCTTTGGCAGAAGCGCTGGACGCAGAGGCTTGCACCACATTGGACGCGCTGATCGAGGCGCGCCGGGCGGACATCGAGAGGGCGCCCTTCGATACGGCGGATGCGCTCTGGTCTTACCTGGCGGCGACCGGCGGCGGGCTTATGCAGGTGGCGGCCCGTGCGTTGGGCGACGGGGATGGGCGGTGCGCCCGGTATCTTGGCACCGCGACAGGGTTGGCGGCCTGGCTCATGGCTGTGCCGGAACTGGAAGCGCGGGCAAAGCTGCCGCTGCCCGATGGCCGCCCCGAAGCGGTGCAGACGCTGGCGCTGCGCGGACTGGAAACACTGGCGGAGGCGCGCAAGCTGCGCGGTTCGGTGCCGCGCGCCGCTCGCGTGGCCCTGCTTCCCGGCGCCCACGCGGGGATGGTCCTGAACCGTGCGATGACAGTGCCTGAAAGGGTGAAACAGGGGGCACTGCGGCCTTCCGAGGCGGCCCAGCGTTTTGCCCGCCTGCGGGCTGCGGTCACGGGGCGGTTTTGAGACGGGGGGACTTCAAGCCCGGTGGCCGGAGGTGTTTTCCCAATCGAGCGCGCGTCGCTCTCTAAGCCATCCGTAACGGTCAATGCTGGAGGAAACCGGGTCGTAGCTGTGCGTTCCAAGGATCATCGCGCGGGGTGCCACCACGGAGTCCGCGACGGACTTCATCCTCAGCCTGACCTCCGATGCTTCTTCCATCGTGCCCTTCCAGCGTCATGCACTTTCGATGGCGCCCAGATGTCCGCCGGTTGCCATCCACCGCGCCACGCAGGCCCCAGCTGTCGCGCGGGCCTCGGCGCGCGTGGGGCGGGTGGTATCGACCATGACCGCCGAAGTCATCGATCTCTGCCAAAGAAAAAGGCCGGGCGTTCTGCCCGGCCTTCGCGGTTTACTCCGCCACGCAGTCGGCGAAATAGAGTGTCTGCCCGTTCTCGGTCTTCTCCACCACCAGCCCGTGAATATCGGTTTCGAATCCTGGGCATTCGCGGGCGAATTCGCGGTTGAAACGCAGGTAGTCGACGATCTTGGCGTTGAACACTTCGCCCGGGATCAGCAGCGGGATGCCTGGCGGGTAAGGGGTGACCAGCGAGGTCGTGATGCGCCCCTCGAGGTCGTCGATGGCCACGCGCTCCGTCTTGCGCCGCGCGATATGCGCATAGGCGTCCGAAGGCGTCATCGCCGGGTGGTGGTCGCTCAGATAGATCTCCGTCGAAAGCCGCGCCACGTCGTATTTCGCGTACATGGCGTGGACGTGCTGGCAGAGGTCCTTCAGGCCCATGCGCTCGTAGCGCGGCTGCTTGGCGCAGAACTCAGGCATGACGCGCCAGAGCGGGTTGTTCTTGTCGTAATCGTCCTTGAATTGCTGGAGGGCAGCCAGGAGCGTGTTCCAGCGGCCTTTGGTGATGCCGATCGTGAACATGATGAAGAAGCTGTAAAGCCCGGTCTTTTCCACCACAACGCCATGCTCCGTCAGGTACTTCGACACGATGGAGGCCGGGATGCCGCTGTCGTCGAAGTGCCCCTCGATGTCGAGACCGGGTGTGATGATGGTGGCCTTGATCGGGTCCAGCATGTTGAAGTCGCGCGCCATGTCGCCGAAGCCGTGCCAGCTGTCCTTGCCGCCGGGTTCCAGCCCCTCGCTGTCGGTGCGCTTGAGCTGCCAGTCGGTGGCGCGGCCCATGCCGTCCTCGTTCTCGTCGAAATCCTCCGGCCCCCAGACCTTGAACCACCAGTCCTCGGCGTAGTCCTTGCCGACCTTCTTCATGGCGCGGCGGAATTCGAGACTTTCGACGATGCTTTCCTCAACCAGTGCCGTGCCGCCCGGGGGCTCCATCATCGCCGCCGCCACGTCGCAAGATGCGATGATCGAATACTGCGGAGAGGTCGAAGTGTGCATAAGGTAGGCTTCGTTGAAGAGGTGGCGGTCGAGTTTCACCTCCTCCGAGTCCTGCACCAGCACGTGGCTGGCCTGGCTGATGCCGGCGAGCAGCTTATGCACCGACTGGGTGACGTAGGTCACGGATTTCTTGCTGCGGCCGCGCTTGCGCCCCATGGCGTGATAGGTGCCGTAGAAGGGGTGGAAGGCGGCGTGGGGCAGCCAGGCCTCGTCAAAATGCAGGTTCTCGATCCAGCCGTCGAGCGCACCCTTGATGGCCTCGGTGTTGTAGAGCACGCCGTCGTAGGTGGACTGGGTGACGGTCATGATGCGCGGCTTCACCGTCTCCGCGTCGTAGCCCTCCAGCAGGGGGTTTTCGCGGATTTTCGCCTTGATCGCCTCGGGCTCGAACTCCGAGCGCGGGATCGGGCCGATGATGCCCCAGTGGTTGCGCGTGGGCTTCAGGAAGACCGGGATCGCACCGCACATGATGATCGAATGCAGGATCGACTTGTGGCAGTTGCGGTCGACCACCACCACGTCGCCGGGAGCCACCGTGTGGTGCCAGACCATCTTGTTCGAGGTGCTCGTCCCGTTGGTGACAAAGAAGCAGTGATCCGCATTGAAAATCCGCGCCGCGTTCTTCTCTGATTCACCGATGGCGCCATTGTGGTCGAGAAGCTGGCCCAGCTCCTCCACCGCGTTGCAGACGTCGGCGCGCAGCATGTTTTCGCCGTAGAACTGGTGGTACATCTGCCCCACCGGACTTTTCAGGAAGGCCACGCCGCCGGAGTGTCCAGGGCAGTGCCAAGAATAAGACCCGTCCTCCGCGTAATCCAGCAGCGCCTTGAAGAAGGGCGGCTGGATGTACTCGATATAGCTTTTCGCTTCGCGGATGATGTGCTTGGCCACGAACTCCGGCGTGTCCTCGAACATGTGGATGAATCCGTGCAGCTCGCGCAGGATGTCATTCGGCAGATGGCGGGAGGTCTTGGTCTCGCCGTGCAGGAAGATCGGCACGTCGGCGTTTTTCCAGCGCACCTCCTCGATGAACGATCGCAGGTTCACAACCGCCGGGTCGAGATCGGGACCGGGGGTGAATTCCTCGTCGTCGATGGACAGCACAAAGGCGGAGGCGCGGCTTTGCTGCTGGGCGAACTGACTGAGATCACCGTAGCTGGTGACGCCCAGCACCTCGAAGCCCTCCGCCTCGATGGCCTGCGCCAGCGCACGAATCCCGAGACCGGAGGTGTTCTCGGAGCGGAAGTCTTCGTCGATGATGACGATCGGAAAGCGGAATTTCATACGGTGGGCCTCCTTGGGGGGCACAAGAGTGTTTCTACTCTTGTTCATGCCGGAGGGTCGGAAATCAAGGGGCACGGCGGGGTTGCGCCCATGCCCCGACGCGAGTGCTCGCGAGGACTGCGCCAGTTGTGGGCCGGGACGGTCAGGGCGGTGCGTACTCCAGGGTGCGCAATCATCGGTTTGCGTCATGCGCGGCTAAGCGCCGATGGAGGCGCAACTTTCTTGCCCGGACGAAGGAAAGCCGGGGCGGATATTTACGGCATGTTAACCTCACTGTCGGAAACAGGAGTTCGGTCGTTCGCGCGGTGGTGACCGGCCCGAAAGCTTGGCAGGCCTTCGGATCGTCCGCTGCGCGGGGCGGTCGCGCGTCGCACGGTACGCGTTTTGCACCAGAACCCATGTTGACGGGACAGGAATATGAGCGCGAGTGCGCGGGGTGAGAAGTTGGTCATGGCCTGCCAGGACGCCGCTACCACGGGCTGTCCGTATCCGGGCAGGCTCAGCGACGCCATGGCCGAAGCGATCGGGGCGGATGGGTGCTGCATTGCGCTCGACGGCTTTGACGCCTCGGGCCTCGCCCTGATCTGTGCGCAGGACCAGAAAGCGTCTTTGCGGGCCTCGCTGACACTTCTGGCGCGGACGCTGCTGGAGACCCGCGATGCCGCATCCTTTATAGAACCCGAAGCCACCGTAAGGGCCTCAGGTACGACCTTTCGCCTCTTTGGGTTGCGCCACGATCCCGGGGTGAATGCGCCGATGGCCGCGGCCTCCTTTGCCTTCGACTCCGCGCGCGATCTGGCCCGGGTCAGGAAACGTGTACTGGAGCTGATGCCGATCT
Source organism: Sagittula salina (assembly GCF_017813235.1). Classification (GTDB taxonomy): domain Bacteria; phylum Pseudomonadota; class Alphaproteobacteria; order Rhodobacterales; family Rhodobacteraceae; genus Sagittula; species Sagittula salina. The sequence goes on along the minus strand of NZ_JAGISH010000001.1, from coordinate 182,490 downwards.
TGCAGGTAAGTCTGCAGATGCTCGCCACCAGTGTGATGCGCGACGGTAACCTCAGCGTATTGGAACGCGAATGCGGCTCCCTGCGGCGGGCGCTAGGGACCGACGCGGTGACCGGCCTGCTGAACACCCATTGTTTCCGGGAGGCGGGACGCCGCCGCACGCTGGAGAGCGGCACCCGGCAGGCCCTGCTGCTGCTGGACGTGTTGCATGGCAAGCGGCTGGATATGCTCTTTGGGCAGGCTTTCACCGAAACCTACCTCGCGGAGCTGGCCGCCGCGCTGGCCGCGACCCTGCCGGATGCGGCGCTCATCGGGCGGACCGGAGGAGGCGAGTTCGCCGTTCTGGTGCCGCTGCAGGGGCGGCCGGGTTCCGGCGCTCTGGCCGCCATCATGGAACGCTGCACCCTCGGGCTGCGCAACGGTGCGGATCGGATCGGGCGGCCGGACCTCGGTACCGCACTGATCGGGGCCTGCCACCAGTCACTGCAGACGCCGGGTCTGCCGGACCTGATGGCCAAGGCGCGGGCGGCCCTGCGCGCGGCCCGTGCGGAAGAGGCCCCGGGGCTGGTTTTCGCCCCTGCAATGGCGGCGCGCTATGGCGCGGGGGAAATCGACGCACTCTTTCAAGATGCTGTCCGCTGCGACCGCGTGATGCCGTGGTTCCAGCCGCTGGTGGATCTTCAGGACGGGCGCTGCCGTGGGTTCGAGGTCCTCGCGCGCTGGACGGCGGAGGATGGCGCGGTGCTGACCCCGCGCGACTTCGCGGAGGTTTTCAGCGATCACCGTATCGCGGAGGACCTGACCGCGCGTATGCTCGATGTGGGGCTGGCGCGGTTCCACGGCTGGTGTCGCCGCGCCGGTCCCGCTGCCCGTGGCGCCCGCCTGGCTGTGAACATGACCGCCTTCGACCTTTCCAATCCCGACCTCGTTGCCTGTCTTGGAAAACGCCTGACGGCGGCGGGCCTCGGATGGCAGACGATATCGCTTGAAGTGACAGAGACCGTGATCCTCGGCGATGGACGCGGCCTGATCTTTGACACGCTGCAGGCGTTGCGGCGGCTCGGCGCCGAAGTGGCGATGGACGATTTCGGCACCGGTCATGGCGGCTTTCAACATTTGCGCGACTGGCCGGTGGATCGGCTGAAGATCGACCGGGACTTCGTTCGTGGATTGGAGAATAGTCGCCACGACCGCGCCATTGTCGAGGCGATCCTGAACATCGCCCGGCGCAGCGGGATTGGCGTGGTGATCGAGGGGATAGAAACTGCTGCCCAGTTGCGGGCCCTTCACGCACCCGGGCCGCTGCCACCGGGAACGCTGGGCCAAGGCTGGCTGTTTGACGCGGCGCTACCGCCCGACGCCATGCTCACCGCGCCTCTGCGCTACGACATTGACCCCCAGCAGCCCGTTGGGGCGGAGTCAGAGCCTGCCTGATCCGCGGTAATGCCTGCGCCGTGGGCAGGCGAAAGGGAAGGGGGTGACGTGCCGTCACGGCAGACTTTACCTAAGGGCCCCCGGCAGCCTAGCCTGGGGCCGAGGCACAACAGGAAAGACAGGAGACAGGCATGCCCGCCCTGAAGACCCTCGTTCTCTCGTGCGGCGTTGCCGTTCTTCTGACCGCAACGGGCGCAAGCGCGCAACGCCCCGCGTCAATGAATTACGCAGTGGTTCCGGCTTCGCCCCTGGAGGGGCATGCGAGCGACCAGATGGTGTCGCAGGGTGGATGGTCAAGGGCGGTGTCGGAAAATCGTCCCCTTCTGATCCCCGTTCGCGCCGAGGCGCCGGTCGTCATCCGGCGAGAAGCGGTCTCCCCTCCGCTTCGCTGCGCTGTTCCCGACGCGGAAAATGTCCGCGTCATGGCGCCCAGCCTCGATATCCGTGCCTCAGCGGCGCCCGATGCGCCGATCGTAGCCCGTGTGACGAAGCATCGGCACCTCGAAGTCCTGCAGGGCATCGCCAAGCTGGTGGGCGAGAGGGCCCGCCGCCGCGCCTGCGCGCAGGCCTGTCGCGGCTATGGTGACGTTCTGCTACGGCAGGAAGACCCGCTGGAATGGGCGCGCGACAAGATGGCCGCAGCCGCCTGCATGGCGGAGAACGTCATCTGGTGGAACGTCGCCCTGCCGGACGGGCGGAGCGGATGGGTCTCGGCCAAAGACCTCCGGTAACGCCCTGTCGCAAGGGTTTCGGCCCTTCGCGTGACCCAAATCGTCTTGCACAGAACGGAATCGGACAATAGAAGGTGCCAAATTCAATTGCGCCCCCATTGCGGGGCGCGTCTTCATTCGAGGGAAGAGACGATGCAGGTCACCGAGACGCTGAACGAAGGCCTCAAGCGCGGCTACGCCATCACCGTGACGGCGGCCGAGCTGGACGAGAAAGTTACCGCCAAGCTGAAAGAGGCCCAGCCCGACATCGAGATGAAGGGTTTCCGCAAGGGCAAGGTTCCGATGGCGCTGCTAAAGAAGCAGTTCGGCCCCCGCGTGATGGGCGAGACCATGCAGGAAACCATCGACGGTGCGATGAACGAGCACTTCGAGAAGACCGGCGATCGCCCGGCGCTGCAGCCCGACGTCAAGATGGTCAACGAGGACTGGAAAGAAGGCGACGACGTGCAGGTCGAACTGTCCTACGAGGCGCTTCCCGAGGTGCCCGAGGTCGACCTGTCGCAGCTCTCGCTGGAGAAGCTCGTGGTGAAGGCCGAGGACGCATCGGTGGACGAAGCGCTGGCCAACCTTGCGGACACCGCGAAGGACTACGAAGCGAAGGACGGTGCGGCGGAGGACGGCGACCAGGTGGTGTTCGACTTCGTCGGCAAGGTCGACGGCGAGGCGTTCGACGGTGGCGCGGCAGAGGACTACCCGCTGGTGCTGGGCTCCGGGTCCTTCATCCCCGGCTTCGAAGAGCAGCTGGTCGGCGCGAAAGCCGGTGACGAAAAGAACATCGAGGTGACCTTCCCCGAGGAATACGGGGCAGAGAACCTCGCCGGCAAGCCCGCCGTTTTCGAATGCAAGATCAAGGAAGTGAAGGCCGCAAAGGCCGCCGAGATCGACGACGAGATGGCAAAGAAGTTCGGTGCCGAGGATCTCGAGGCACTGAAGGGTCAGATCCGTGAGCGTCTGGAGGCCGAATACATCGGTGCCGCGCGCCAGGTGATGAAGCGGGACCTGCTGGACAAGCTCGATGCGCTGGTGTCCTTCGACCTGCCGCCGTCGCTGGTCGAAGCCGAGGCCGGCCAGATCGCGCACCAGTTGTGGCACGAGGAAAACCCCGACGTCCACGACCACAACCACGACAAGATCGAGCCGACCGAAGAGCACAACAAGCTGGCCGAACGCCGCGTGCGCCTTGGTCTGCTGCTCGCCGAGCTGGGCCAGAAAGCTGAGGTCGAAGTGACCGACGCCGAGATGACGCAGGCGATCATGACGCAGGCCCGTCAGTACCCCGGTCAGGAGCGCGCCTTCTTCGACTTCGTTCGGCAGAACCAGCAGATGCAGCAGCAACTGCGTGCGCCGATTTTCGAGGACAAGGTCATCGACCACATTGCCGAGCAGGCTCAGGTGACGGAGAAGGAAATCTCCAAGGACGACCTGCAGAAGGCCGTGGAGGCACTGGACGAGGAGTGATCGACTTCCAGAATTGAAACAGATTGGGCCGCTCCGGATGGAGCGGCCCTTTTTTGTGACGCTGGAGGGACAGGAAACACCCGGGCGTTGCGCTTCGGCACTTTTGCGGGCGGGGGGGGGCGCCGGGGCGTCGCGCGACTGGTACGCTTGGCGATGTATACCTTTCGGGGTCCGCGTTCCTCCGAAAGCCTTCCCCCGTATTCGTTTCAGGTGCTGTTCGAGTTGCTTTTCAGGCCGTTTGGCGGAGCCCTTCGGTGTCCCCGTGCGAGGCTTGGCCCGTCTGGTCGGTTTTGAAGAAGCCGACCTCTTCCACCAGGCTCCGGGCGTCGTTACTCAGGTGTTGGCCGATATCCCGCGTCGTTTGGACCATGGCGGCGTTCTGCTGCGTATTGGTGTCCAGCGTCGAGACGGCAGTGTTGATCTCCGACAGGGTGCGGGACTGCTCTTCCATCCGATTGGCGATTTCCGCAACATGATTGGAAATCTCCGAGACGCCCTCGTAGATCGTCCCGAATTCCGTGGAGGTCCGCGTCACGAGGTCCGAACCGCTTTTCACGTTCTCGGTGCTCTGGCGGATCAGATCCTTGATCTCGTTAGCGGATTCGGAGCTTCGTTGTGCAAGCCCACGGACTTCGGACGCGACCACTGCAAAGCCGCGGCCGGAATCCCCGGCGCGTGCGGCTTCCACCCCGGCGTTCAGCGCCAGCAGGTTGGTCTGGAAGGCGATACCCTCGATCACCGAGATGATCTGCGAAATCTGGTCGGAGGATTTCTCGATCTTCTGCATGGCGCTGGTCAGGCTTTCGACCAGTTCGCGCCCGCCCTCCACGGCGGTCCGGGTGCGGTCGGTGGTCTCCCGGACTTCCTTTGCGCTGCCTGCAGCAGAATGCGCTCCGTGGGTCAGTTCGTCAATGGCGGCGGCGGTCTGTTCCAGCGTAGCGGCCTGTTGCTCTGTCCGCATGGCCAGCGAATCCGTGCCGGTCATGATCTCGTTCGCGGACCGGCTGACCACTTCGGTCACGCCCTTCACGTTCGTCACCATGCCAGAAAGGTTGCCAAGCGTCTGATTCAGCACATTGGCAAGTTCCCGAACGTCGCGAGGACCAGTGGGCACCACCTGGCGTGTTAGATCGCCATCTCGCAGAGCGTTCAGCGAGATTTCGATCTCCAGCAAGGCGAGCTGCCGGTCTGTGACATCCGTGGCCAGCTTGATGATCCGCCGGGTCACGCCCGAAGCATCCACGACGGGGCAGTAGGTGGCCTGAATGTAGATCGGCTCCCCCGACTTCTTGATCCGTTTGTACATACTGGTGAAGTGTTTGCCGCTGTTCAGTTTCTTCCAGAAATCGGCGTATTCTTCGGACTCGGTATACTCCTTTTCGACGAACATGCGGTGATGCTGCCCCTCGATGTCCTCCAGCTTGTAGCCAAGCGCATTCAGGAAATTCTCATTGGCAAAGAGGATCTCGCCGGAGGGTTTGAAATGGATGACGGCCTGCGTCGCACCCACGACTTCAAGCAGGTCGGGCTTCTCGTAGCGACGTCCGATTCCCTCCACGACCGGGGGAGTCTTCTTGAACAAGGGCATGACTTTCTCCGTCAAACGTTGATTGCTCAACATCTAGATTTCAGAGATTAACAGCGCGTGTCTGCTGCAAGCCCGTATTTGCGGCTTTTTCTGTATATGGTTGTTCTGTATATGGTTGCGCGCTTTCGGCGGGCGCCGTCCAGATATGATTTGGTACAAAGACGTTTGTTCAACGCCATGCCGAGAAATGTAAATGGCCGCTCCCCAGGCAAGGGAACGGCCGTCTTTTCAATAGATACCAATTGATCGAAACGATCAGTCGTCCTCGCCTTCGGATTCACGCGGGGCCGGGGCCTCGTCGTCGTCCGATGCGGCGCTGCCGATATCGTCGAAGAGCTGCGACACTTCGAATTCGGCCTGCGCCTCTTCTTCGGCGGCCAGTTCCTGGATCGACTTGCCCGACTGCTGCAGTTCCGCCTCTTCGGGGGAACGTGCGACGTTCAGGGTGATGGTCACCATCACTTCGGGGTGCAGGTGCACCTCGACGTCGTGCAGGCCGAGTTCCTTGATCGGCTGACGGATGATGATCTGCTTGCGCTCGATCGAGAAACCGTCCTCGGAGGCCACGTTGGCCGCGTCACGCGTGGTGACGGAGCCGTAGAGGTTGCCGCCGTCGGATGCGGAACGGATCACGACGAACTGCTGACCGTCCAGACGCTGGGCCAGAGCCTCCGCTTCCGTCTTGGTCTCCAGGTTGTGGGCCTCGAGCTGCGCCTTGCGCCCTTCGAAGGAGGCGATGTTCTCCTTCGAGGCGGTCAGCGCCTTGCCCTGCAGCAGGAGGTAGTTACGGGCGTAACCGGGCTTTACGTCCACGACGTCGCCCATCTGGCCAAGCTTGGCCACGCGTTCCAGCAGAATGACTTGCATGTGCTTGTCTCCTTACTTCACGGCGTAGGGCAGCAGGGCGAGGAAGCGGGCGCGCTTGATCGCACGGGCCAGTTCACGCTGCTTCTTGGCCGAGACGGCGGTGATGCGGGACGGGACGATCTTGCCACGCTCAGAGATGTAGCGTTGCAGAAGGCGCGTGTCCTTGTAGTCGATCTTGGGTGCATTGTCGCCCGAGAAGGGGCAGACCTTGCGGCGGCGGAAAAACGGTTTTGCAGCCATTGTCTATACTCCTGTTTCGGGGATCAGTCGCGCGGACGACGCTCGCGGCGGTCGCCACGCTCGTCTCTCTTCTGCATCTGGACGGACGGGCCTTCCTCGTGCGCGTCGACCTTGATGGTCAGAATCCGCATCACATCGTCATGCAGGCGCATCAGGCGTTCCATTTCCTGCACGGCAGCCGACGGCGCGTCGGTGCGCAGGTAGGCATAGTGGCCCTTGCGGTTCTTGTTGATCTTGTAGGCCATGGTCTTCACGCCCCAGTACTCGGATTCGATGACGTTGCCGCCATTGTCCTTGAGTACGGTGCTGAAGTGTTCCACCAGCCCTTCGGCCTGCGCGTTGGACAGATCCTGACGCGAGATAAAGACATGCTCGTACAGCGGCATGTGCACTCCATTTCTATCAAGGCGCGTTTCAAAGGGCGGGCATTCCCTTCCGCACCCGACCCACGAGAGTCCGCGCGGTTCATCATTCATTCGCGGAAGGAGGGGTCCGTATACACGGATTCCCGGTTGGCGCAAGGGGGCGCGGGGTGGCTGCGGGGACGGCGAACTATTGCCTCCGCTGTGCCCCATTCCGGGCGTCTTTTGCGCGCAGTGTCAAAACCGGGTTAACCAAAGCTTCAGAGGACGGGAAGGATGAGCGTAACGGCACGCAGAAGGGCGGCGGAGCGGGCAGCGGTTCAGGAGGTCACGCTCATCGAAGGCGGCTTCCCCATACCGCTGACGCCTGCCAATCCGGGGCATGTGCCGGTGCACGCGGTCCTGACGCGTTTCGTCCTGATCTGTCTAGGCTTCGGTCTGACTGCCTCGGCCTTTGGTATCTGGATCGTCGCGGGCGGGCCGCAGGCGGCGGATCTGATGCTGATGAAGCTGGGTGCCTCCCTAGTCATGCTGATCGCGGGGATGTGCATGCTCGTCTTCGCGCGGGACAACAACGGCCGCTAAGGCGCCTTCGTGACCCCTATGTTCGCAAATCCACAGAACCTGTGTGTTTCGCCCGAATTGTGCGTGCCGCGCCGCAGCATACTCTTTGTGTCATCAAACAAGAACAAACGGGATGACACCATGAAGATTGCATTTCTCGCAGGCGCGCTTGCGCTTTCGACGTTGACCGCTCCGCTGGCCGCACAGGCGGGCGAAGCTTATGTGCTGGACGCGTCACACAGCCAGATCGTGTTCACTTATAACCACCTCGGTTTCTCCACCGGGCACGGAATGTTTTCCGGCTTCGAGGGCACCATCGACTGGGACAAGGACGATCCGGCACAATCCGCTGTGGAAGTTTCCTTTCCGGTGCGCTCCATGCTGACCGGCTGGGAAGCGCGGTTCGAGCACTTCATGTCCCCGGACTTCTTCGGTGCCGCCGATGGCGAGATGGTCAACTTTACCTCCACCGGAATCGAAGTCACCGGCGAGAACACGGCAAAGATCACCGGCGACCTGACCCTGAACGGCGTAACCAAATCGGTGGTGCTGGACGCGACACTGAACCAGGCGGGCGATCATCCGATGGAGGGCAAGCCCTGGGCGGGTTTTGATGCGACCACAACGCTGGTTCGTTCGGATTACAACCTTGGTGCCTATGCGCCCTACGTCAGCGACGAGGTCGCAGTTTCCATCTCCGTAGAGGCGATGAAGGCGGACTGACCGCCACGCTTCTGCCATGAGATGCCGGAAAAGGCCCGCCCGATCGGCGGGCCTTTTGCGTATCTTCCCGGCATTCCTGCTGCCTTTGCGCGGCCTTGACCATTTTAACCGAATCCCGCCCAGAACGCGCCCTGCGTTTCGCATTCCTGCCCCATTGAAAGGCGACTCTGTTCCGATCCAAGAGCGGCAGAACGGTGGGCAAATGTTTGATATCGTGTTCGACGGCGGCGGCGAGGGCTGGCAATTGGTTGACCCGCGCCCGATCAAGGCGATGGCCCCCTATACCTTCTTCACACCGTCGGAAGCGGAGCTTGCTGCCCTGCAACCGGGCGACGTGGTGCAACTGGGTGTTACCCCTGTAGGCCTGACCGACGGCGCGGCAGAGCGGATCTGGCTGCGCCTGACGGAGCAGATGCAAACCGCCTGGCGCGGCGTGGTGGAGACCGGCGAAGTGCCCGGCATGGGACCGGGGGCCGAGTTGGATGTCCAGCCGTGGCACGTTCTGGCCGTGCAGGAATGCCGCGTCGACGATCTGGAGGAGGAAGCCCGCTACCTCGCCCGCGCCTGTGTGGATACGCGTATTCTGGAGGGCTACGTGGGTATTGCCATGCTGGAACGCCGCGAGCCTCAGGCGGTGGCGGGGCCGTGGCCTGATACGGGGTGGGTGTTCCTCGGCCCAGGTGAGGTTCCGGCGTTGCATGTCGGCCCCATCGGGCTGGTTCTCAATATAGACGACAGCATGATGCCGCTGCTCCGCGCGCCGGTGGGAGTCCGCATCGAACGCTTTTCCGAAGGCTGGCGCCGGGCGCGTGCGTAGGATCAGGACGCATTGAGTTTCAAAGCCAATAGATGACGATGGCCGCGAGAGCGATGGCTGACAGGACGACCTTTGGGCACCTGTCGTATCGGGTTGCCACGCGCCGCCAATCCTGGAGCCTGCCGAACATGATCTCGATCACTGCCCGGCAGTGCATTGCGCAGCAATGTCACGAAAGCGGCGGTTGCGCCGTTTGTAGCGGCGCATGTCATATTTCACCGGTTTCTTCCGCTGTCTCCGGCCAGGAATACAGGCGCGTATCCCTCTGTATTGTAATGCTTCTCTGAACCAATCGGCATCATATCTGCAGTCCCCGAGCAACCAGTCGACATCTGGCAGGCTGCTCAGCAACGCCGGTGCGCCGATGTAATCGCTGACCTGACCGGCGGTGACGAACAGACTGAGAGGACGACCTTTGCTGTCGCAGATGGCGTGCAGCTTGGTCCCTCTCGGGACATTGCTGCGCAATGCCCTGCCGGGCAGTGGTTCATGCCGCCTTTGGTCCGACCAATCAGGCGTCCACGCCCCCCTTTTTCGCGGCCATGCTGGTCGCCGTGCGGTGGGCCTTCAGATAGGTGGCGTCGATCATCACGGTCTTCTCTTCACCGTGCTCGGCCGCCAGGCCGACCATCATCCTGGCGAAGATGCCCTTGTCGCTCCAACGTTTCCAACGGTTGTAAAGCGTCTTGGGCGGGGCGCCGCAACCGTCATCCATTGGCGATGAGTCCTGACCCTAGCGCGCGCTGCGCGTGGCAGTGAGGTCAACCGACACGGAAACCTCGAAACCCAGCTGCTGCGCATCCGTCATGCTTTTCCCGACGCCAAAGGCCCGCCTGTCCAGCACCGCCCCGCCCGAGACATGCGCCTCGTCGCCCGTCAGATCCAGTGCAAAGGGCAGTGTCACCGGCACTTCCGTATCCTTCAGGGTCAGGGTCCCGTCAGCGATATAGCCTTCCTCCGCCCTCACGATCGGTGCCACGAAAGTGGCGGTGGGATGCGCCTCCCCGGCGAGGAAGTCCGGCCCCAGCGCCTGCGTCGTCACGCTGCCCAGCGTCAGGGACGGAATGGCAACGGTCACGGAAACGGTGCCCTTTTCGCCAAGGCCGGGCGTGTCGTCGAAGTCGATCTCGGCGGTCCAATCAGAAAAGACGCCTTCGATCTCCTTGCCCATCTGCCGGACAGTGAGTGCAAGAGTCCCCTCCGTTACCTGCCATCCGCTTTCTACCTGTGTAAGCGCCGGCCGGGGTGCGCGCTGATCTGTCGTGAAGGCCCCCGTGGCCCAGGCCGCGCCGAAAGTCGCCACCCAGACCACCAACGCCCCAAGCGGCGCGGCTACGCGATGCGGCGCGTGGTAGGTCCCGGCCTCCGCCCGCCCGAACCACATCCGGCGCAGCGTGGCGTCACGGTCGACGACATGATGCTTCAGCGCCCCGGCGATGTGCAGTACAACCGATCCGGTCAGCACCCATTGCAGAAGCCAGTGTGCAGTGGCAAAGATTTCGGCCAGCGCCGGACTCTTCGGAACGAAGGGGAGGGCTTGCCCGAACGGCCAGAGGATCGGCGCAAAGCCATCGGTCGCGGCGTGTTCGATCCAGCCGGACAGCGGCACCAATACGAGGCTGCCATAAAGCAGCCAGTGCACCAGTTCGGCCAGAAATGTCTCTGTCCTCCGTTCGGGGTGCAGCGCCACTGGCTTCAGCTGGCTCACCGCCCAGCCGATCCGCGCCAAGGCCAGCAGGAAGATGGTTACCCCCAGCGTCTTGTGAATCGAAAACAGCGCGGCCTTGCGTGCCAACTCATCCGCCGTCCCATAGGGCGCGTCGGCGGCGATGAGTCCGAGCGGGATCATCGCGAGGATCCCAATGGCGATGGACCAGTGAAAGACCTTGGCAATGCTGCCGTAGCGGGTCGCGGTGTTGGTAAGGGGCATGACGGGTCCTCGGGTCGGCTGTCGCGGGGGCTCACCAGAGCTAAACGAATGGCGTGCGCGCACAATCTTCGCCGCCGCACAGCCTCCGTGCGTTCCGCCGCGACCGGGCGTTGCGCCACGGGCGCCAGAGGGTTAATGCCTATGCCCCAAGGACGTGACGCAAAGGAGTGGGGCATGAGCCGCGCATTCATCTTTCCGGGGCAGGGCGCCCAGACCATCGGCATGGGCCGCGACCTCGCGGAGGCTTACCCGGCCGCCCGCGCCGTCTTCGAAGAAGTCGACGCCGCGCTGGGTCAAAGCCTGTCCTCCCTGATCTGGGAGGGCGACATCGAGACCCTTACCCTGACCGCCAACGCGCAGCCCGCGCTGATGGCGACCTCAATCGCTGCGATACGCGCGCTGGAGGCCGAAGGCGTCACGGTGGAGGCCGCGTCTTACGTCGCGGGCCACAGCCTCGGTGAATACACCGCGCTGACCGCCGCCGGGTCGCTGAGCGTGGCGGATGCGGCGCGGCTGCTGCGAAAGCGCGGCAAGGCGATGCAGGCGGCGGTGCCTGTGGGGCAGGGCGCCATGGCGGCTGTGCTGGGCCTCGACCTCGACGCGGTGCGCGCCGTGGTGGCGGAGGCGGCCGGGGGCGACGTGCTGGCGGCTGCCAATGACAACGATCCCGCACAGGTGGTGATCTCGGGCGCGAAGGCGGCGGTGGAGCGCGCCGTCGAACTGGCCAAGGCGAAGGGCGCCAAGCGCGCGCTGCTGCTGCCGGTCTCCGCCCCCTTCCACTGCGACCTGATGGGGCCGGCGGCGGACGTCATGGCGGAGGCGCTCGACGACGTCGAGATAGCTGCGCCGAAGGTGCCGCTGGTCGCCAATGTCCGCGCCTCTGCCGTCACTGACGTCAGTACGATCCGTGCGCTTCTCGTGGAGCAGGTCTGCGGGCCCGTGCGCTGGCGCGAGTCGGTTGGTTACATGGTGGCGCACGGCGTGACCGAGTTCTGGGAGATCGGCGCGGGCAAGGCCCTGTCGGGCATGGTGCGCCGCATCCACAAGGAGGCCGGCGTGCGAAACATCGGCACGGCGGCAGATGTCACTGCTGCGGCCGCGGCCTTCAACGCCTGACGCGAATTTACACCAAAAATCGTCCCCGTGCCCGGCGGGCGGAGGGGACGCAAAGGAGACAGACATGTTCGATCTGACAGGCAAGACCGCCCTCATCACCGGCGCCTCGGGCGGCATTGGCGGCGCCATCGCCACGGCGCTGCACGGCGCGGGCGCGACCGTGGGGCTTTCCGGCACCCGCACCGGGCCGCTGGAGGCGCTGGCCGCCGAACTTGGTGACCGCGTCCACGTGCTGCCCTGCAACCTCTCCGACGCGGAGGCGGTCAACGCGCTGCCGAAGCAGGCGGTGGAGGCCATGGGCTCCGTCGATATTCTGGTGAACAACGCCGGCATCACCCGCGACAACCTCTTCATGCGCATGTCGGAGGAAGAGTGGGCGAGCGTGCTGGAAGTGAACCTTACCTCGACCTTCCGCCTCTGCAAGGGCGTGCTGCGCGGTATGATGAAGGCGCGCTGGGGCCGCATCGTGAACATCTCCTCCGTGGTGGGTGCGACGGGCAATCCGGGGCAGGGCAACTACGCCGCGGCGAAGGCGGGGATGATCGGCATGTCCAAGTCGCTGGCCTATGAGGTCGCCAGCCGTGGTATCACCGTGAACGCGGTGGCGCCGGGCTTCATCGAGACGGCGATGACCGACAAGCTGAACGACGAGCAGAAGGCCGCGATCCTGAACCAGATCCCCTCGGGGCGGATGGGCAGCCCGGAGGAAATCGCCGCTGCGGTGCTTTATCTGTCGAGCGCGGAAGCTGGCTACGTGACGGGCGCTACATTGCACGTCAACGGTGGCATGGCCATGCTGTGAATGCCCTTGGGGGCGCGCTGCAAAGCGGTGTGGGAAAGCATTTGCCATCCTCGCCGCCTGTGCTATAGGCCCCAAAGATTTCACGTAGGCGTGCGGTTTCCGTGTACCTGCATCGGGGGTTCCCGAACGGATCGAACCGCCCCGACGGGGCAACCAACGTCCGCCAAGGGGTCGGGCAAATCTGGGCGCAAGCCCTTGGACTTGTGAGGAAAATAACATGAGCGATATCGCAGATCGCGTGAAGAAGATTGTGGTCGAGCACCTGAGCGTCGAAGAAGACAAGGTTGTCGAGTCGGCGTCCTTCATCGACGACCTGGGCGCGGATTCGCTCGACACCGTCGAGCTGGTGATGGCCTTCGAAGAAGAGTTCGGCATCGAGATCCCGGACGACGCGGCAGAAACCATCCAGACGTTCGGCGACGCGGTGAAGTTCATCTCCGAAGCGCAGTAATCGCGTTCCCCTCGGGGAAGGCAGGCGGCGGTCCCACGGGGCCGCCGTTTTCGTTTGTGCATTCGGGTTTGACCGGTTCCCTGCCTCTGCTGTGATGGCGTGCAGTCTGGTGCGCCGGCGCGGGGGGCGTTGAGAAGCGGCGAAGCAGGGAGATGCCTTGCCGGGGGGTAACGTGGACAGCAAAAGGGGCGCCGTAGCGCCCCTGTCGTGGTTCTGTGCTGGCTATGGCCGCCTTCGGAGGTGCCGCTTCCAGACGGCATCAGCCGTCGAAATCGACTTGTTCGACCAGCTTCAGCGCCTGGCTGCGGTGGCTGGCGATCTCCATCAGGTTTGTCTCGTCCGCGGTGAAATCGCCCCAGCCCTTCACCAGATCGTCAGCTTCCGAACCCGGTGCGATCGGGTATTCGTAGTTGGCATGGGCGTAGACTTCCTGCGCCTCCGGCGAGACGAGGAATTCCATCATCTTCAGCGCGTTTTCGCGGTTCGGAGCAGCTTTCGACATGGCGACGCCGGAGATGTTCACATGCGTGCCCGCATCTTCGAAAGTCGGGAAGAGCACGTTGACCGAGTTCGCCCATTCGATCTGCTCGGGGTCGTTCACCATCTGGCCCATGTAGTAGGTGTTGCCGAGGCTGATGTCGCATTCACCGGCCCAGATCGCCTTTACCTGCGCGCGATCGTTGCCCTGCGGCTTGCGCGCGAGGTTGTCCTTCACGCCTTCGAGCCAGGTCTTTGTATACTCTTCGCCGTGATGCGCGATCATCGCGGACACCAGCCCGATGGTATAGTCATGCGTGCCGGAGCGGGTGCAGATACGGCCCTTCCACTTCGGGTCCGCAAGGTCTTCGTAGGTGGTCACTTCGGCCGGGTCGACGCGGTCCTTGGAGGCATAGACGATGCGCGCGCGCGTCGTCAGGCCCCACCAGTTGCCGTCGGGGTCATGGTACTGCGCGGGAACGTGCTGCTCCAGCACCTCGGAGGATACAGGCTGGGTCACGCCGGCCTCCACCAGCGCCGCAAGACGCGCGACGTCCACGGTGAACATCAGGTCGGCGGGCGAACGGCTGCCTTCGGCCTGCAGGCGCTCGACCATGCCTTTTTCGAGAAAGGCCACATTGACCTTGATGCCGGTTGCCTCGGTGAAGGCCTCCGTCAGGGGCGCGAGCAGTTCGGGCTGGCGATAGGAGTAGACGTTGACCTCCTGCGCCAGCGCGGGCGCGGCGATCAGGGCCAGAAGCGAAAGCGGGGCGGTGGTGGCGCGCAAGAACATGTGCGGTCTCCTCTTTTTTGTGCGCCCTTCTAAATCCGACTATTTCACTTTGGTCAATACCCGATTCATTTCCTCTGGATTTTCTCGCGCAGTTTGGCCGCGTCCCAGAGCTTGTCCATTTCTTCCAGGGTGCTGTCCTCGGGGCGGCGCCCCTCAGCGGCGAGTGCGGCTTCTATCTGGCGGAATCGACGGGTGAACTTGCCGCTCGCTGCGCGCAGCGCGGCCTCCGGGTCGATATCCAGATGCCGGGCGAGGTTGGCCACCACGAACAGCATGTCGCCGAACTCCTCGAACTGCTCCTCGCGGTTCTTCGCCTGCCTGATCTCTTCCAGTTCTTCGTGCAGCTTGTCCATGACGTGGCCGGAGTCGGGCCAGTCGAAGCCAACCCTTGCCGCGCGCTTTTGCAGCTTTACCGCACGCAACAGCGCTGGCAGCCCCAGTGCCACGCCGTCCAGGGCGCCGCCCTGCGCCTTGGTCGCGCGTTCTTCGGCCTTGATCCTTTCCCAGTCCAGCGTCTGCTGGTCCGAGGACTTGTCCCGCGACTCGTCTCCGAAGACATGCGGGTGCCGGGCCACCATCTTGTCCGACATGGTGTCCGCCACCTCGTCGAAGCTGAACAGCCCGCGTTCCTCCGCCATTTGCGCGTGAAAGACCGACTGGAAGAGCAAGTCGCCCAATTCGCCCTTCAACTCGTCCCAGGCCCCGCGCTCGATGGCGTCGGCGACTTCGTAGGCTTCTTCGATCGTGTAGGGCGCGATACTGGCAAAGTCCTGTTCCAGATCCCATGGGCAACCGGTTTGCGGGTCGCGCAGACGGCGCATGATTTCCAGCAGGCGCGGCATTCCTCCGTGGGGATCGTGGATAAGGTCGGTCATTGCGTTTCCTTCCGGGCTTTGCCTTGGTGTGCGCGAAGAGGCCAGGGGAGTCCAGACGATGGTGATTGTGAACAGGATCGCGGGATTCGCGGAGGAAATGGCGGGCTGGCGGCAGCACTTGCACAGGCATCCGGAGCTGTGCCTGCAGTGCCATGAAACGGCGGCCTTCGTCGTGGAACGCCTGCGCGAATTCGGCGTCGATCACATCGAGACGGGCATCGCCGAAAGCGGGGTCGTCGCGGTGATCGAGGGGCAGGGAGCCGATAAGGGTGGCAGCCCCGTGACAGCGCTGCGGGCGGACATGGACGCGCTGCCGATGCAGGAAAAGACCGGGGCGGAGTGGGCCTCGACCGTGCCGGGGCGGATGCACGCCTGCGGCCATGATGGGCATACGGCTATGTTGCTGGGAGCCGCGAAATACCTATGTGAGACGCGCGGTTTCAAGGGGCGCGTCGTCTTGGTCTTCCAGCCCGCCGAAGAGACCGTCGGTGGCGGTCGGATCATGGTGAGCGACGGGATCTTTGACCGGTACGGCGTACAGGAAGTCTATGCCCTGCACACCGATCCCTTCGGTGCGCTGGGCGAGTTCCGCACGCGCCCCGGCCCGATCATGGCGGCTGCTGACGACTACACGGTGACGGTGCGCGGAGTGGGCGGGCACGCCGCCTATCCGCAGGAATGTTACGACCCCATGCCCGCGGCGCTGGCCATCGGGCAGGGTCTTCAGGCACTGGTGCGCGGCGCGGATCCGCTTCAGGCACTGGTGGTGGCGGTGACGCAGATCCACGGCGGGTCTGCCTCCAATATCGTGCCGGACGAAGTGGTGCTGGGCGGCACCGTGCGCAGCTTTTCCCCGGAGGTGCGCGACTGGGCCGAGCGCCGCATGGGCGAGATCGTGGCGGGCTGCGCGGCGGCGCAGGGCGTCGAAGCTGTGCTCGACTACCGCCGCAATTACCCGGCAACGGTGAATCACGCGGCGCAGACGGCCTTTGCCGTGGAGGTGGCGCGTGACATCTCGGGGCAGGTGATCGACGATCTGGCACCCGAAATGGGGGCGGAGGATTTCTCCTACATGCTGGAGGCGCGACCGGGTGCCTTCCTCTTCCTCGGGCAGGGGGTCGGGCCGTCGGTGCATCACCCGAAGTTCGATTTCAACGACGCGGCGGCGGTGCATGGGGCGAGCTTTTTCGTCCGGTTGATCGAACGGCGGCACGCGCGCTGAGAGGAGGGCGCATGACCGCGCTGGTCAGGGAATCCGCAAGGCGGCGTTCGGCCCTGGATTTCCACCCGGAAAATCCGTGCGGTGGCTTCCCTCCGGCGCGCGGCTGGCGCAGGGTGCGCGCGACAATCGAAGGAGAAGACCCCATGGCAATCGTGAACTCAATCGCGGCGATGGAAGAGGAAATGACCGGCTGGAGACGCACCCTGCACCGGATGCCGGAACTGGGGCTGGACTGCTTCAAGACTGCCGCGTTTGTATCTGAAAGACTTAAGAAATTCGGCGTTGATGAAATCCACGAAGGCGTGGCGCGTTCGGGGGTCGTCGCGGTGATCCGGGGACGCGGCGAGGGGCGGACCATCGGCTTGCGCGCCGACATGGACGCGCTGCCGATGCAGGACCTGTCGGGGACGGAGCACGCCTCCGAGGTGCCGGGCATGGCCCATGCCTGCGGGCACGACGGCCATACCACTATGCTGCTGGGCGCCGCGAAGTACCTGAGCGAGACGCGCAATTTCGCCGGGACAGTGGTGCTGTTGTTCCAACCCGCCGAGGAAAATGATGGCGGCGGCCGGATCATGGTCGAAGAGGGCGTGATGGACCGTTTCGGCATCGACGAGGTCTATGCCGTTCACAACATGCCGGGCATGGCAGAGGGCACCATCGGAACCACCCACGGCGCCATGATGGCGGGCGTGGATGAATTCAGCATCCGCATCACCGGCAAGGGCGGCCACGGCGCAATGCCGCAGGACACGGTCGATCCGGTGGTGGCGGCGGCCAGCACGGTGATGGCGCTCCAGACCGTTTTGGGACGCAATGTCAGTGCCTTGGAGCGCGTTGTTCTGTCGGTGACGCAGATTCACACGGGCAGCGCCATGAATATCGTGCCGGGTCACGCCATGCTCAACGGCACTGTGCGCTACTATGACAAGGCGGTGCAGGAGCGGGTGAAGGCGCGCATGTCCGAGATCGTCTCCCTTCAGGCGGCAAGCTTTGGCTGCACGGCAGAACTCGACTATGCGGAGGGATATCCGCCGACGATCAACCACCCGGATCAGGCGGGTTTCGCAGCGCAGGTCGCGCGCGAGGTGGTGGGCGAGGGGCATGTGGACGAACACCTCTCCCCCGTGATGCCGGGCGAGGATTTTGCCTACATGCTGGAAGCGCGGCCGGGGGCATATCTGTTTGTCGGACAAGGCGACACGCCCGGGTGCCACCACCCCGCCTATGACTTCAACGACCGCATTGGGCCGGTTGGGGCGAGCTTTTTTGCCCGCCTGGTGGAGCGTGCGCTGCCGGTGGCCTGACCTAAGGGCGGGTCGGGGGAAACCTCGACCTGTACCACCGGGGAGCTTGACGGCGGGGCGCACCGCGTGTGACCCCTTTGACCGGGGCGGAGCGCGCAGTGGCAGGGGATACTATCGATGAGTCTGGAAGACGCCAAGCGGCAGATCGATCATGCATTCACGCGGGAGGATCTGAAGGGACCCTCCTTCGAGAACGTTTTTGCCGGTGCCCCGAGTTTCCTGCGCCGCAAATACCTGAAAGACCTTGCGGGGGTCGACGTCGCCGTGACCGGACTGCCCTTTGATCAGGCTGTGACCAACCGGCCCGGCACGCGGCTGGGACCGCGCGCAATCCGCGAAGCATCCCTTCTGCAGACCATGGACAAGCCCTATGGCTGGGATTTCGATGTCCTGTCCGAGTTCGCAATCGCTGATTACGGCGACATGGCCTTTGACTACGCCATGCCGTCCGAAGTCCCTGCGCGAATCGAGGCGCATGTGACCGGTATCCTCACGCAGGGCGCGGGTTGCGTGGCGCTGGGGGGCGATCATTCGGTGACGCTGGGGGCGCTCCGGGCGCACGCGAAGGTGCATGGGCCGCTGTCGGTCATCCAGTTCGACGCCCATACCGACACATGGGCCGACGACGACCCGAAGCGGGTTGATCACGGCACCTTTCTCTATACGGCCGTGAAGGAGGGCATCGTGGTGCCCGAACGGTCGGTGCAGATCGGAATCCGCACGGACAACCCCGACACCATGGGTTTCAACATCATCGACGCGCGCGAGGTGCACGAAATCGGCGCGGAGGCGGTAGCGCAGCGCGTACACGAGATCGTGGGTCGCGCCTCCTGCTACCTGACCTTTGACATCGACTGTCTCGACCCGGCTTATGCTCCCGGCACCGGCACGCCGGTCTGGGGCGGACTGACAAGCCATCAGGCAGCGGTCATTCTGCGCCGGCTAGCCGGTATCGACCTGAAGGGCGGCGACGTGGTGGAAGTCTCTCCGCCGTTTGATTCCGCCGCCATCACGGCGGTTGCTGCGGCGCATGTGGCGACAGAGATCCTCTGCCTCTGGGGGGCGGCGCGCCGGGTGGATCGCGCGGGGGGGTGACGTCGCGGTCTACTCTGGACGGTTGGCGGGTCAATCGGCAAAGCCTTGCCGGGTACTGTGGCCGAGCCTTTCGCTTCTGCCGGTTTCGGCGCAGATGCGGAGGGGGCGAGGGCCGGAGCCGCCGGGCCAGAGCCGGGCCAGAACTGTACCAGAACCGGGACAGCGCCGGGGCATGACCGGGACATGACCGGGGCGGGCCGGGAAAACCGGCGGAAGGAGCGGGAAGATGCGCAAGATCTTTTACCTGATCGTGCTTCTGGGGATCGGCGGGCTGGCCTTCATCCGGCTGGGGCCATCCGACCCGGCGGTCTGGCACGTCGACCCGAAGGTGACGGCGGATCAGGATCTCGCCAGCGGCGTGCGCCGCCGTGTGCCCGCGCAATCGGGCGATTTCGTCAGGCTCAACGGCATCATCCTCGCCACGCCACGCACAGAACTGCTGGCTGGAAACGTCGAGGATGGCTTTGCCACCTTTGTGACCCGCTCGCTCTGGATGGGTTTCCCGGACTACACGACCGTCCGCGAAAGCGATGGCGTGCTGGAAATCTGGGGCCGCCAGCGCTTTGGCACCTCCGACATGGGGGTGAACCGCGCGCGCGTCGATGGATGGCTGGATGCGCTGAAGGCCGCGCGGGATTGACCACTGCGCCCGCTTGACGACAGCGGGCGGTTGTGGGCAATCACGTCGGCATGATCCCGAATGACAGATTGCAGCAGATCAAGGCGCGGCTCGAATATGTCGAGGCGCAGATGGCGGCGGGCCAGGGCGATATCGTGACCCTCGGGCGCGAACACGCGGAGCTTGCGCCGGTGGTGCGCCAGATTGACGAGTGGGAACGCCTTACGCGGGACATCGCGGACGCCGAGTCGATGCTCTCCGACCCAGAAATGCGCGCGTTGGCAGAGGACGAACTGCCCCGGTTGCGGGCCCGCCGCCCGGAAGCGGAGCGCGCGCTGCAACTCGCTCTTTTGCCGAAGGACGCCGCCGACGCCCGCCCCGCCATGCTGGAGATCCGGCCCGGAACGGGCGGCGACGAGGCGGCGCTGTTTGCCGGTGATCTGGCGCGCATGTACCAGCGCTACGCCGAAGCGCAGGGCTGGCGCTGGGAAGTCATCGAAGAACAGCTGACGGAGCTGGGCGGTATCAAGGACCTTGTGGTACGCATCGTGGGGGAGGGCGTCTTTGCCCGGCTGAAATACGAGAGCGGCGTGCACCGTGTACAGCGCGTGCCCGAAACGGAATCGGGCGGGCGTATTCACACTTCCGCTGCCACCGTGGCGGTCCTGCCGGAAGCGGAGGAAGTCGATATCGCCATCAACCCTCAGGACATCCGTATCGATACCATGCGATCCTCGGGCGCGGGTGGACAGCACGTCAACACCACCGATTCCGCAGTGCGCATAACCCACATTCCCACCGGAATCGTCGTGACGTCGTCGGAGAAGTCGCAACACCGTAACCGCGAGATCGCCATGCAGGTGCTGCGCGCGCGGCTTTTCGATGCCGAACGGTCGAAAGCCGACGCGGCGCGCTCCGCCGATCGCCGTGCTCAGGTCGGGTCTGGCGACCGTTCCGAGCGCATCCGCACCTACAATTTCCCGCAGGGTCGACTGACGGATCATCGGATCGGACTGACGCTGTACCGGCTGGAGGCGATCATGGGCGGCGACCTCGACGAGATCATCAATGCGCTCACCGCCGAACATCAGGCGGCGCTGCTGGCGGAGATGGAGGGATGATGCGGATCTTCCGGAATAATCACGCCCCGCCGGGCGGGGCGCGGGCGGTGTGCAATGCGCGGTGCTGAACTCCTGGCACAGGCCACGCGGCGGTTGGCGGCTGCCGAGATCCCCGATCCCGGCCGCGACGCACGGCGCCTCATGGCGCATGTGCTGAAAGTCCCGCCGGGACGGCTGACGCTGTTCCTGCCGGAGCCCGTCGATCCGGAACTCGAGGTTGTCTACCTAACGCTGGTCGAGCGCCGCGCCGACCGCGTGCCGGTCTCGCACCTCGTGGGACGGCGCCAGTTCTACGGCCGTGAATTCCTCGTCACGCCCGAGGTGCTCGACCCGCGCCCCGAGACCGAGACCCTGATCGAGGTGGCGCTTAGCGCGCCCTTCCACACTGTGCTGGATCTTGGCACAGGCTCGGGCTGCATCCTGCTGACGCTGCTCTCGGAACGGCAGGACGCGGTGGGCTACGGCTGCGACATCTCTCCGGCGGCGCTGAACGTCGCATACTGGAACCGCAATGCGCTGGGGCTCGAGGACCGCGCCGAACTGCGCGAGGGCCGCTGGTTCGGCGCGCTCAGGGGAGTGGAGGAGCGGTTTGACCTGATCGTGTCGAACCCGCCTTACATAGCGGTGAACGAGATGCCCTTTCTTGCGCCCGAAGTCCGCGACTACGAACCCCGCCTTGCGCTGACTGACGAGAACGATGGCCTCACCGCCTACCACGCGATTCTTTCCGAAGCGCTGCACTGGTTGCAGCCGGGCGGGCGGCTGGTGGTGGAGATCGGCGCAAGGCAAGGTATGGCGGTTACCGACCTCTTCACTGCGGCGGGGCTTCGCAATGTCCGGCTGATCCCGGACCTCGATGGTCGCGACAGGGTGGTGACGGGCGTCAAACGCAGCTGACCGCGCGGCGTGGGGCTGGCAAAACCGTGCCTCTCCGGTGTCCACGAGTGTTTTTGCGCAATTCTTCGGTATTTTCGCTTGTGAACCGACGGCCCATGTGGTTATTCGAGTGCAGTCGGCTGTTGAGCAGCGCTCGCTGCTCCCGCTGGACGACAAGCCAACATGAAGGTGACCTTGACTGATTAGGCGCATGATGCGCCGCACTGTCACCAAGCCGTAAATCGCAGGCTGGACTAGATACACACATGCGCTCTTCCAAATCCCGTTCGCGGAACAAGAACAACCGAAACCGCAGCAGCACGCTGGGCAACGTCGTCAACCGCGTGTTCGACTCCAGCGGCCCGGAGGGCAAGGTACGCGGTACGCCCCAACAGATCATCGACAAGTACAACCAGCTGGCCCGCGACGCCGGACTGGCCAATGACCGCGTGAACATGGAAAATTTCCAGCAACACGCGGAACATTATCTACGGATGCTGGGCGAGGCCCAGAAAGACCAGGACCAACGCCGCGAACAGCAGGAACGGGAGAACCGCGAGCGCCAGGCGCAGCGCGACCGCGAGCGGGATCGCGGCAGCCAGCGTGACGATCAGGACGGCGGGCCCGACAGTGGACAGGGCAGCCAGACCGGGGTCCAGACCGGGAGCCAGAACACCAGCCGGAATGAAAGCCGGAACGACGGCCAGAGTGGCGGTCAGAGTGGCGGGCAGACCGGCAGCCGCAACGACAGTCAGGACAACCAGAACGCCCCTCAGAGCAGAGGCCCGAGTGGCGCTCAGAGCGATGGCAAGCCGGAGAAGCCCCGCCGCGAGCGGTCCCGCCGCTCCGCACCGTCTGAGGCCGACGTGCTCGATCTGAGTGAGGATGACGATGGCTCCGGTCTCGTCGAGACCCCCGAAAGCCGCGCCGAGCACATGAGCCCCTCAGACCTCGCCCGCGCCGCCGAGGCGCGTTCGGAGGGCGTCTCCAGACCCGTTGAGGCCGAAAAGTCCGACGCCCCCGCCGCAGCGGAAAAGGCCGAGGAAAAGCCCAAAAAACCGCGCGCCCCGCGCAAGCCGTCCACCCGTAAGAAACCGGCGGCAAAGAAGGACGACGGCCAGTCGCAGTCGGATGGTCCGGCAGAGGCTCCCTCCGACGCGGCGGAATAATACTCTCGACAGACAGGAAAAGGCCCCACAGGGGCCTTTTCCTTAGCGATAAAAGTCTGCGATGCGGGCGAACCTCCGGCCAGAGTTTCACGACATTGGCCCGGATCAGAGGCTTATCGACGGTCCTTTTCGAAAGTCCGCGCCAGTGCGCAGAAGGCTTCGAGACTGACCTGCTCGGCCCGCTCCGTCGGCGGAATCCCCACCGAATTCAGCCGATCCTCGATATCCGGCCCCAGCCCCTTGAGCGACGCGCGCAGCATCTTTCGCCGCTGGTTGAAAGCCGTCGCCACCACGCGCTCGAGGATCTTCGCCTGCGCCGGAAAACGCGGCTCGGGCAGGGCCTTCAGATGGACCACGGCGGAATGGACCTTTGGCGGGGGCGAAAAGGCCCCCGGCGGCAAGGTCAGCGCGATCCGCGCATCCGTCCGCCACTGCGCCAGCAACGCCAGACGCCCGTAGGCTTTGGAACCCGGCTGCGCCACGATGCGCTCTGCCACCTCCTTCTGGAACATCAGCGTCAAGGTCGACCAGAAGGGCGGCCACTCCGCGGGCGTCAGCCAGCGCACCAGCAGCTCTGTGCCGACGTTATAGGGCAGGTTGGCGCAGACCGCGATGGGCGGGGTCAGGTGCGCCAACGGGTCCACAGCCAGTGCATCGCCCTCGATCACCTGCAGACGGCCCGGGTAGGCTGCCGCGATCTCGGCCAGCGCGGGCAGGCAGCGGGCATCCTTCTCGATCGCCAGCACGCGCCGCGCCCCTTCGGCCAGCAGCCCACGCGTCAGCCCGCCGGGTCCGGGTCCGACCTCCAGCACATCCATATCGGACAGATCCCCGGCCACGCGCGCGATCCGCGCGGTCAGATTCAGGTCCAAAAGGAAATTCTGCCCCAGCGCCTTCCGCGCCACAAGCCCATGGGTGGCAATGACTTCGCGGAGCGGGGGGAGAGTGTCGATCTGGTTCATGGCTTCCCTTCGCGCATCCCACGGTGGTGGTCAAGCACCGCGCCTCTGCCTTCTTTGGTTCGAAAATACCGCGGGGGTGTGGGGGCAGCGCCCCCATGCGGTCGCTTCGGCGCAGCCGGAGCGAAACCGCTCAGCGGCGCGCCAGCCGCGCTGCCATGCGCAGCGCCGCGAGGGTCGAGGATGGGTTCGCCAGCCCCGCGCCCGCGATGTCGAAGGCCGTGCCATGATCCGGCGAGGTCCGCACGAAGGGCAGCCCCAGTGTCACGTTCACCCCTTCGTCGAAGTCCAGAGTCTTGATCGGGATAAGTGCCTGATCGTGATACATGGCGATGGCCGCATCATAGCCCGCGCGCGCACGGTCATGGAACATCGTGTCAGCGGGCAGGGGCCCGATCAGGTGCAGCCCCTCGGCGCGGAGCTTTTCCAGAACCGGCTGGATCAGATCGTGGTCCTCGTGCCCCATGCGCCCACCTTCACCGGCATGCGGGTTCAGCCCCGCCACGGCCATGACCGGATGGGCGATGCCGAATTGGCGCACCAATGCGCCATGGGTGATGCGAATGCGCCGCTCCAGCAGCTCGGGCGTCAGGGCGTCCGGTACTTCGGACAGGGGGATATGGATCGTCACCGGGACCACCCGCAGCCGGTCGGAGGCGAGCATCATCACCACCTCTTCCACTCCCGCCAGGTGCGCGAGGAACTCCGTATGGCCGGGGAAGCCGAAATCGGCACCCTCGGCCAGCGCCTGCTTGGAGATCGGCAGCGTGCACAGTGCGGAGGCGTGACCCGATTGCACCAGTTCCACGCCCAGTTCGATGGCGCGGATCACGCCCGCCGCATGGGCTGCCTGCGGCTTTCCCGGAACGCGCGGCCCCGGCATGGACAGCGGCAGAACCGGGAGCCTATGGGCGCAGATCTGCGTTGTCTGGGCGGGGCTGTCGATAACCTCGTGCGGGACGCGGCCCGGCAGGTGTGCCGGATCGCCGATCCAGAAGAACGGCAGGTCGCCCTTCAACGTTTCCCAGGCGGATTCCACCAGTTCCGGCCCGATGCCTGCCGGCTCCCCGCAGGAGACGGCGACTGGCGCCACCGGGGTCGTGTCACCTGCCGCGTGCTCCACTTCCGTGCGCGGGACCGGGTCCGACTGCGCCGGGCGCGCCGTTTCCAGCGTGGTGGTTCCGTCTTCCGAACCGCCCAGGGCCGCTGTCGTCGTGCCTGCTCGAAAATCGCTCATTGGTCGAGGATCGTCGCGTCGGAACGCAGTTGCGACAGGTAACCTTCGGCCTGCGTGCCGATACGCTGGTTTCGCAGGCCGCCCAGCACCGTTTCGCGGTCGACCTCTTCGGGCGCCGCGGCGCTGCGGCCGCAAAGCATCAGCAGAACCAGCGTCTGACCGCCCGCCCGCGTCAGCGCGGTGGAGGTCTCTCCGGGGTCGAGCTTGGACAGTTCCAGCGCGATATCCGTGGGGATCTGATCCAAAGGCAGGCTGCCGCGTTCCAGCACCTCTGCCGGTTGACCCTTTGCCACACCGTACAGATCGTCGCAGCGGTCGAGCTTGCTGACGATCTGTGCCGCCTTGGACAGCGCTTCGGGTGTACGGCCGCCCGGCATGTAATAGGCGGCATATTCCACCGCTGCGGGCGGCGCGGGCTGGTAATCCGTCTCTTCGATGGCGCGCAACTGGAACAGGGCCATCGCGCCCTGCAACGGGATCGGGTCAGACACCTCTCCCGGACGCAGGCCCAGCAGAATCGGCTGCAGCGCGGGTGGCAGTTCGGTCAGATCCTTCCACGGCAGTTTGCCCCCGGCACCCGCCGTGGCGGTGGCCGAAAAGCGCCGGGCCTGCGCCGAAAAGGCACCTTCGCCCTCCAGTTGTGCGATACGTTCGGCGCGCTGGCGGACGGTCTCCTCCTGGCCCGGCGGCATCGGCATGATGAGTTCGGAAATCAGCACCCGGACGCCCGCGTTACCGCCAGTACCCGCAATGGCGCGGTCGACTTCCTCGTCGCTGACCGCCGCTGTTCCGACAAAACGCTGCTGCACCAGTTGCCGCCACGACAGGCCTGCACGAACGAAGTCGCGGAAGGTCTGTTCATCGACGCCCTGAGCGGCCAGCGCCTGGAGGAATTGATCCCGCGACAGCGAAGCACGGGAGGCGAATTCATCCATCCCGTCGAGGACCTCCTGCTCGGTCGGACTGATGCCCGCGTCCTTTGCCGCCTGCAGTCGCAGGCGGTCGTCGATCAGCTGCTCGCGCGCAACCTGGTTCAGATCGCCCGGCGCACGCAGCGCGCCCAGCATGCGCTTGCGCTGCTCCAGTTCATAGCCTGTGATGACCTCGTCGTTGACGATGATCGCGGGGGAGAACAGCCCCTGCGCCCAGGCATCCTGCGGCAGGCCGGTCCCGGCGAAGGCAGCGAGGATGGCAAGGGCGGAAAGCGTATGTTTCAGCGGCATGTGCGGCGGTACTCCTTGGCGCTGCCGTCGACGCCGAAACCACTCAGCGCGACGGTCAGGTCGATGTCCGTAGACGGTTCCAGATTGGTCGAGGAGGCAAAGGTACGTGTCGCCCCCAGCCCCACCTGGATGCATTCATTGCGGTATTGCAGGCCCAGCCCGACCCGGTCAAGACGGCGGTCCACGAGGTCGTAACGGATCTCGGTGGTGGTCTCCCAGTTGCGGGTCACCTCGTAACGGCTGTCAAAGGTCCATTCGGAGGTCGCGCGATTGCGGCCTTCGTCCGGGTCGATGGTCAGAAGCACATAGCTGGCGCCCAGATCCATGCGGGCGTTGGACCAGCCCGCGCGGGCCTCCGCCTTGGTGAAGCGGTTCTGTTCGTCCAGCAGGCCACGCGCGGCCAACGTCATGCCCATCGGGTTGGTGAAGCGGCCCGCGATCAGCCAGTCGCTTTCGAGGCTGTCGAGCCCGGAGGACCGCGAAAAGGCCGGGTCGATGTCGTCCTGCCAGATCCGGCCGAGCGTCAGGGCGGCGGTCCAGCCCGCGCGTGCCTCGTGCAGCCAGCGCAGGCCCGCCGCATAGGTGGTACCATGCTCGCGGCGGTCGGCGGCGGGATAGCGCGACAGCGACAGCAGGTTGGCCTCGTCGAATTCCACTCGGGTGCTTTCCTCGTTGGCATTCAGCCCGCGACTGCCACCAACCCAGCCGATCTGGGCCACCGGCTCCAGCAGGCTGCGGGCACCGTCTGCCTCCACACGCATCAGCGGCCAGCGCAGCTCAACCGCAGCGCCGGGTGTGGCGCGGCTGATCTGATTCGGCACGGCAGCGTCCTGATCAGTCACGTAATGGTCGAGGAACAGATTTCCCGCGGCGCCAAGCCGAAGCCCCGGCCCAAAGGTCCAGCGATTCTGCCAGCTGCCCTCGACGCTTAGGCGCCAGCTATCCCGGCCATCCACTTCCGCATCGGCGTCCGGACCGTCGACGTCCAACGTCGAATCGCGCTGCAACCCGGTGGCTTCGGCGGCAAGGCGGAACTCTCCCGGCACCCGGTCCCACAGGAAACGGCGATCGGTGTGGAAGGTGGCGATCACGCCTGGCTGGGTGGCGTTCTCCTCGTAGTCGCGCAGGGTGTAGTAGCTCTCCAGCCCAAAGCTGATCCTTCGGTCACGCGCCACCCGTCCGACCTCCAGCGTGTTCACCAGCCGGTCGGCGGACGTGATGTTGTAATCGTTGAGGTACGCCGGGTCGGAAACCGACTGCGTGGTGAATTTCAGTGTGTAGTTGCGCGGCAGCCTGAAGGTACCTTCGGCAAATAGATACCCGCGCAGACCGTCGTCCCGGAAATCATCGCCAGAGATAGCCCCGGTCATGGTCAGCTTGCCATAGCGGAAGGCGCGGCGATAACGCGCCTCCAGTGACTTCGATTTGGTCGTCAGATGCGGCGCCAGCGTGACGTCCTGACTGTCTCCGATGGGGATGAAGTAGGGCACCTTCACCCCGAAGCCGAGCAGCGTCGAGGAAGTGAAGGTAGGAAAAAGGAAACCGCGCGCGCGGTCCAGTGTGGGGTCGGGCAGGCGCAGGCGTGGCAACCAGAACACCGGCACGTCGAGCAGGCGCACCTGCGCGTCATCGAGGTAGAGCTGGCGCTCTTGCTGGTCGTGGATCACACGGGACGCCCGGATCTGCCAGAGCGGCACTTCGTTGGCGCCGCAGACTTGGCACGACGAGACTGAGACGCGCGAAAGCTGAGTGTACCGGCCATCGACGCGGCGTGCCTCCACGGCGGCCAGTTGCAGCTGCTGGTCGATGACCATGCGTGCGCCCCTGATCAGCCCGTTCATGAAGCCCTGATCGACTTCCGCCTGATCGGCGAGGATCAGTACGCCGTTCTCGGGGTCTTCGACGCGGATCGGTCCGTCGATGGTCAGCAGGTTGCCAACGCGGTCATAGGTTATCTTTGTCGCCGTCAGGCGGTAGTCGCCCTGGAGCGCTTCGACGTTGCCGGTTGCGACCAGCGTGTCCTCGCCATCGACAAAGACATTGTCGGCGATCAGCAGCGCAGGGGCCTGCGATTCGGTTGTTTCCGTATCCTGCGCGAAGGCGGGCAGGGCGGGCACGACCGTGCAAAGCCCGCCCGCAAGGACAGCGGCGAGCACGCGCGCCATAAAGCGCTCCTGGCGAGAATGATGGCGGCAGGCGCCCTTCGGCAGTGGCATCGTCACGTCTTCTCAACCGTCTTCCATGTGCAGCACCAGCCCCAACGCCAGCAGAACGGACGCTGTCGGAGGCACCCAGGCCGCAAGCACTGGTGCCAGCTGCCCGTTTTCCCCCATGATCTGCGCGAAACTTCGCACGTAATAAAGCCCGAATCCAAGCATAACCGCCGACAGCACCGCCAATCCGGTCCGCCCGAGGCGCGTGGGCTGCATGGTAAAGGCCGCACCCACCAGAACCATTGCCACGAAGAACAGCGGACGGGCCAGTTCCATGTTGTACCACACCACATGCCGGCGTGCGGAGAAGCCGGCCTCGTCCAGGCCGGAGATGAAGCGTGGCAGATCCCAGATCGGTACTGCCGATGGGCGGCCGAACCGGTCGCGGATGCTTTCGCGCGTCAGGGTGGAGGGGAGTTCGTAGCGCGGGTGCAGGCGTGCGCCCAATTCCGGGCTCAGCCCGGACTCCAGCGGCCATGCCTTGGCGTCGGTCAGGATCCACGCGCCCTCCTCCAGGCTGGCAGAGGCGGCCAGGATGCGCGTTTTTGGTCCGCCCTCCGGAGCATAGACCACGATGGACACGTCATAAAGCTCGGTCGCCTCGGGGTTGGCACGCGTGGCGGTGATGACGGACTGTCCGTCCTCACCGCCCTGGCGCAGCCAGAGCCCCTCGGGGCCCAGGGACAGCGCGGAAGTGTTGCCCGACTTCCATGTTTCACGCAGGTCGGCGTAGCGTTTGGATGTGCCTGCGACGATGGGGTTCATCACTGCGACGATGATCAACCCGATGGCAAAGGCCACAGCCACCGGGGACGCCAGCGCGGTCAGGCCGGAGCGCCCGGCGGCGCGCGTGGCGACAAGCTCGGACGAGCGCGCCAGCCCGAGGAACATCGCCACGGTGGCGAGGATCATCACCAGCGGCATCACCTCATACAGCCCCTCGGGGAGCTTCAACCCCACCAGCGCAACGGTCTGGCCCAGCGTCATGTCGTCGCCCGCGTGGCGCATTTCCTCGACCAGGTCGAGCAGTCCCTGAAACAATCCGAAGATCGTGAGGATGCCGAAGAAGAACCACAGGAAGCGGCGGGCGAAATAGAGGTGAAGTTTCATGCCCCGGCCTCCTGCACCGGCCGCCGGCGCGGACGGAAGGGACGCGCTGCCTGCCACAGGAGCCCGGCAGCAAAGCCCGAGCCAACCAGCGTCGGCAGATAGAGGAGCGGCCAGAAGGCGGCACTGGCGACAACCACGGGGGTGACCGCGCTTTCGACCACCTTGACCAGCACAAGCAGGAAAATGGCAAACACGATCTGCTTCGTCACGCCAAACCGCGAGAACCCCCCCACCATGAGCGCGGAGACCCCGATCAGCGCGGCCACGATACATAGCAGCGGACCCTGAATGCGCATGTGCGCTTCCTCTGCGATCTCGCCTGCGGTGTCGCCGTTTTCCTCCGTAACGGCATCCGGGTAGCGCAGCAGTTCCAGCGTCGGGATGGCGTCCGACTTGCGCGAGCGGCGTTTCCCGGTCGCCATCAGACTGGACAGGTCATAGGTGAATTCGGAGAAGTTGGTGGTGGACAGGCGCGGCCCCTCCGGTCCCGCGACCATGGTCTGGGCGAGACCGGCCAGCATCACCATCTTCGGGCCTTCGTCGTCGCGCACGAGATAGGCCTGCTCCGAGGTATAGGTTGTCTCGCGGCGCTCCTGACGCCGGTCCGACAACATGACGTCGCGCAATTCGCCCGAGGGCGTGATGTCGCGGATGTAGAAGGTGATGCCCCGCGTGGGGTGCAGGAACGTGCCTTCGCGCAGCAATGCCGCCGAGATCGAGCCAGACAGTTCCTGTTCCCGCAGCCGCAGTTGTTGCAGCGACTGCGGCACCAGTACATTGGTCAGAACAAGCATCATCAGCGTCACAAGCCCGCCGAAAACCCAGAAGGGCCGAGCGAGGCGGATGGGCGAATAGCCCGTGGCCTTCATCACCGTCAGCTCGGAATCGTCGGTCAGGCGGTTGGTGACGTAGACAGCGGCCGCAAAGGTCGCCATTGGCAGCACCAGCGCGATCACGGCGGGCAGGGACAGGGCAGTAAACTCCAGCACCACCAGTGCCGAATGCCCGTCCGATATCAGCCGGTCGAATAGCACCACGGCGCGGTTCACCCAGTAGACCGACACCAGCACAAGCGCGAAAAAGCCGAACAGCACCATGAGTTGCGACAGCACGTATCTGTCGAATCTCTGCACGCCTGCGACCCCCCGGGCTTGTCTGTTTGCTCGGGCGCACAGTAGGCCATCCATCGCGGAGGGGAAAGGTGGCTCTGGTAATGGCGGGATGGCAAGGATAGGTCTTTGGGCAAGGAAACGCTTATTTCCTTTCCGGGAACAACGACGGGAGAGACCGAATGACCGACCTGCGCGAGATCACCTTTGCCGAGACCGACCTTGATACCCTTGCGGGGGCAGAGGGCAAGGTTGCTGTCCTCGTGCCTGCCGAGGGAACCATGGGTCCGGGCGCGCGGCGGCTGAACAAGCTTTCGCGCGGTGCGGTGGCGCGTGCTCTCGGATCGGACGCATGGGAAAAGGCCAAGGTCGGCGAGGTCATGGGACTGGCGTGGCCCGCGGGACTCGCCGCAGAGGCGCTGGTGCTGGTGAAGCTGCCGCGGCGCCCGTCGTTAACAGAAGCACGCAAGGCTGGCGGTGCGCTGGCAAAGGCCGCCGGCAAGAACGCGCTTACGGTCGTCATGGACGGCACAAAGCAGGCGGCGCAGCTGGCGCTGGGTATCGTGTTGCGCGGTTATGCTTTTACCGCACGCAAGATGGAACCGGCCGAGACGCCGAAGGGCGCGCTCGTCATGGTGAAGGACGTGGCCGAGGCCGAGACCGCCTTTTCCGGGGTGAAGGCGGTGGCCGAGGGCGTAACCTTCACCCGCGACCTCGTGTCGGAGCCGGCAAACGTGCTGGGCACGGTTGAATTCGCCAACCGTCTGGTGGCACTCGAAGCGCTGGGGCTCGAGGTCGAAGTGCTGGACGAGGACCAGTTGGAGAACCTCGGGATGCGCGCGCTCCTTGCCGTGGGACACGGGTCTGCCATGCCGTCGAAAGTGGTCACCATGCGCTGGAAGGGGGCGGAAGGCGCGCCGTTGGCATTGGTGGGCAAGGGCGTGGTCTTTGACACCGGCGGCATCTCGCTGAAGCCCGCCGCCGGGATGGAAGACATGACCATGGACATGGGCGGCGCGGGCGTCGTGGCCGGCGCGATGAAGGCACTGGCTCTGCGCAAGGCGCCCGCCCATGTTGTGGGCCTTGTCGGGCTGGTGGAGAACATGCCGTCGGATCGCGCAACGCGACCGGGCGATATCGTCAAATCCATGAAGGGAGACATGATCGAGGTATTGAACACCGATGCCGAAGGGCGGCTCGTACTGGCGGACGTGCTCTGGCACACGCAGGAGACAGAGAAACCTTCCGCCATCGTCGATCTCGCGACGCTGACCGGCGCCTGCATCGTGGCGCTGGGCAACGACATGGCTGCGGTCTACGGCACCGATGACAGCTTCACGGGCGACTTCCTGAAAGCCGCTGAGGCCGAGGGCGAAGGCGCATGGCGGATGCCGCTGGCGCAATGCTACGATGACCTCATCAAAGGGACCAAGGGTGACGTAAAGAATACCGGAGGCCGGGCGGCGGGGTCGATTACCGCGGCACAGTTCCTCAAGCGTTTCGTGAAAGACGACATGCCTTGGATTCACCTCGACATCGCGGGCGTGGCACAGATGACGCGCGACACCGACCTCGCGCCGAAGGGCGCGACGGGCTGGGGCGTCATGGCGCTGGACCGTCTGGTGCGCGACCGCTTCGAGAAGACGCCGGATGCCCCGGCAGCAAAGAAGTAAGAGCTTCATGCGTCTCCTTGGCGAAAATACTCCCGGGGGGAGGCCGAAGGCCGGGGGGCAGCGCCCCCTGTCCGCCGGTTGATCCATGGGGAACGTTCTCTTCTACCACCTCACCCGACAGCCGCTGGATGTGACGCTCAGCATGCTGCTGGGCAAGTCGCTTGAGCGCGGCTGGCGGGTCGTGGTGCGCGGTGCGGATGCGGGGCGGCTGGAGTGGCTGGACCAGCGGCTCTGGCTGCAGCCGGAAGACGGGTTCCTGCCGCACGGGCTGGCGGGCGGGCCGCATGATGCCGCGCAGCCGGTGCTGCTGACTGCGCAGCCTGAGTTGCCGAACGATCCCGCGTGCCTGATGGCACTCGACGGTGCGGAGATCAGCCTGGATGAGGTGGATCGGCTGGACCGGAGCTGCATCCTTTTCGATGGGCAGGACGGGGCGGCGGTACAGATGGCGCGCGGCCAGTGGAAGGCGCTGACCGGGGCGGGCGCAAAAGCGCAGTACTGGTCCGAGGAATCGGGCCGCTGGGAAAAGAAGGCCGAGAGCTGAGACACAGGATCTTCGGGCGAGGGTCCTGCCGTCCTGCCCGGCGGGAAGGTCTTCCATGTGAAAGACCTTCAGCGCTCCAGTGTCAGCTTGCCTCGCGAGATTTCCAGCCGGTCGAAGCGGTCGAGGTAATCCATCCCCAGAAGTGACCCGGCCATTTCGCCATCGTTGACGTAGGCTTTTACGTGGCGGT
This sequence comes from Sagittula salina, assembly GCF_017813235.1. Lineage (GTDB taxonomy): Bacteria > Pseudomonadota > Alphaproteobacteria > Rhodobacterales > Rhodobacteraceae > Sagittula > Sagittula salina. The sequence goes on along the minus strand of NZ_JAGISH010000001.1, from coordinate 149,596 downwards.
CGAGGAAGGGGCCGAGGCTCACCGTATCGAGCGTCACAGGGGCCGTGCGAACGGCGCCGTTGGCGGTATGGGCCCGGTCCCAGAACTCCAGATCCCCGGGGAGCAGCCCCACTGTCTCTGCGTCGCGGCGGGTCAAGACCATGCCGGTCGCGCCGGTGTCGATGACAAAACGGACAGGCGCGCCGTTCACCTCCAGCGTCACTGAATAATGGCCGTCGATGCCACGCGGAATCTGGACCCGGCCATCGTCCACCACCATGAGGCGCCGGTCGGTCAACCCCGCCCGATAGTCCTGCCAGAAACCAGCCACGGCCAGCGCCCCGGCGAACAGCAGCGCCCAGCCGGTGAGCGCCTGCACAAAGCGTCCGGGCCGGGGGCGGTAGGCGGACCAGGCCCGCACGCCGATGACCAGCGCAATGAGGGCGAGAACGATCACCTGGCCGAAGTGGTCGCTGAACATGGCTCTGGTTCCTCTCGCTGACGGTAGCAATGTAAGCACGCTGCGGCGGTGGGGGAAGAGGCGCTCAGGCGCCGCCGATGCCGAAGGCGCTCAACCCGTCGAGCACGAATTGCACGGAAAGCGCGGCAAGCAACATCCCCAGCAGGCGCGTGGTAACGGTGATGCCCGTATGCCCCAGGGCCCGCTCGATGATCCCCGCCGAGAGGAACATCAGGAATACGAGCGCCAGAACCGCCGCCATGACCACCAGAACGGCCAGCATGCCGAACGCACTGTCGACGCTGCCGGCCAGCAGGATCATCGTGGCGATGGCGCCGGGGCCGGCAATCAGCGGGATAGCCAGCGGAAACACCGAAGGGTCGGGGGGATGGTCGCTCTCGGCCTGGTCCTCGCGCCGTTTGGTACGGCGTTCGAACAGCATGTCGAGTGCTGTGATGAAAAGCAGGATACCGCCCGCGATGCGGAAGGCGGGCATGGTGATGCCGATGAAACCCAGCACTGCTTCGCCAAAGAAGGCAAAGAGCGTCAGCAGAATGAGAGCGATCACCGTGGCGCGCACGGCGATGGTACGGCGGTGCGCCGAACTCGCGCCCTGCGTGAGGGCGATGAAGATCGGTGCGAGGCCGATCGGGTCGATCACCACAAAGAGTGTCGCGAAGGCCGAGATGAAGAAGGCGCTTTCCATGCCCCATGGCTAGGCGGTTTGTCGAGCGGGGTAAAGGCCCGCCGGGTGTGTGGGCGCGGCGTCAGGGAGCGGGCGCGGCGACCGCTGGGCGCCGTCGTCAGGCGGCGCGGATGACGGCCGCGGGGCGCGGCCCGTCAAAGGCGGTGCGGGCATCGGCGAAGGCCCGGGTTGCGGTGTGCAGGGTGGCGGTCTCGCTGGCGGAAAGCGGCTTGGCACGGGCCGTGGTCGAAGCCTTGGCGCGACGTGCGGCTTCGGCGCGGGCCAGCGCCTCGGCTCTTGCCTGCGCGTCGGCTTTTGCCCGTACCTCTGCTTTCGCCCTTTGTGCCGCCACCGCGCGAGCGGATGCGCGAGCATCCTGTGCGGACTTGGCCCGTATCGCGGCCTGCTCGGCGGCCTGCTCGGCGGCGAAATCGGCGGCCCTCGGGCGGGCGCGGACAGGGACGTGGTTCTTAAGCTTGTCGTAGGCCGCGTTGAGTTCTGCCAGTTTGCGATTGAGACGAGCGGCGTCGGCTGGGCAGCGGTCCGGATGGCAGAGCTTTACCAGCCGCTTCCATGCCGCGCGGATTGTGGCGTGGTCGTCGCAGGCGGTAACGCCGAGGATCTGAAAGGGCGTCTGCTGGGTCGTGCTGCGCGTCGGGGCCATGGAAGAGCCGTCCTTCATTGCCTTGCGGCACCCGGCAGCCCCCGCAGCCCGTGCCCTGTGTAATTAAGGCATAAATCGGGCAGACGGCTCGAGGTAGTCTAAAATTAAACACAAAGTTAACGCGAATTTGCCGCGAGCAGAAGCGAAAGGCTTCAACTTGACGGGCTCTCATGCGCGGAGAAGCCGTGCAAAGCATTGTTTGGGCAGTATTTCTGTTGGGACGCCCCTTTCGCATCCGTTTTAGGAGATGCAATCGCAAACTGCGGCGAAAATGTGGCTGTCTTGCAGTGTGTGGCAGGGCGTCGCCGTGGCGCAGGACGCGCCCCGCCAGATCAGAAAAGTCCGGCAGAGCCAGTAGTTGCGTTCATGCCTGCGCGGCTGCGTCGAGCTTTTCCTGCGCGTCCATCCAGAGGGCCTCCGCCCGGCGCAGGCCTTCTTCGATCTCGGCGGATTTGCGGTTCCACTTGGCCAGTTCGTTGGCGTGCGCCACGTCGTAGAGCGCGGGATCGGCCATCTTCTCGGACAGGCGGGTGCGCATTTCCTCAAGCTTGGCGATGACGCCCTCGCATTTACGGACTTCGGCACGCAGGTCGAGGATAGTTTCGCGTGGGGCGCGTTTCGGCTTCTCCGCCTTGGGTTTTTCGACCTTGGGCGGTGTGTCCTTGGCCAGCAACAGCGCACGGTAGGCGTCCAGATCGTCATCGTAAGGCTTCACGGTGCCATCGGCCACCAGCCAAAGCCGGTCGGCCACCATCGACAGCAGGTGCATGTCATGGCTGACAAGGATTACCGCGCCGTTGTAGGCGGTCAGCGCCTCCATCAGGGCCTCGCGGCTTTCGATATCAAGGTGGTTGGTCGGTTCGTCGAGGATCAGCAGGTGCGGCGCGTCCAGCGTGGCAAGCAGCAGCGAGAGGCGTGCCTTCTGACCGCCGGAGAGCCGCCCGACCTCTGTTTCGGCCTGCGCCGCCTGCAAACCGAAGCCCGCCAATAGCGCGCGCAGCTTGGATTCCTGGGTCTCGGGGCGTTCGCTGCGCAGGTGCTGAAGCGGCGTTTCGTCCAGGTGCAACTCATCGACCTGATGCTGGGCGAAGTAACCGATGCGCAGCTTGGAGGAACGGCCCATGTGGCCTTCGAGAAGCGGCAGGCGGTCGGCGAGCAGCTTGGACAGGGTGGATTTGCCCTGACCGTTCTTGCCCAGAAGCGCGATACGGTCGTCTTGGTCGATACGCAGGTTCAGACGCCGCAGGACGATGGTATCCCCGTATCCCGTGGCGCCGCTTTCGATGTTGATGATCGGGGGCGAGAGTTCGTCTGGCTGCGGGAAGGTAAAGACGCGTTTGGCGGCTTCTTCCGGGGGCGTGACCATATCCATGCGTTCGATCATCTTCAGACGGGCCTGCGCCTGCTTGGCCTTGGTGGCCTTGGCGCGGAAACGATCGACAAAAGATTGCAGATGCGCGCGGCGGTCCTGTTGTTTCTTGGCCGTTGCGGCCAGCTGGGCGCGTTTCTCGGCACGCAGTCTGACGAAGCCGTCGTAGGGGGTGCCATAGTACGTCAATTTGCGGTCTTCGAGATGCAGGATCGAGGTAACGGCGCGATTGAGCAGCCCACGGTCGTGGCTGATGACAATGACCGTGTGGGGGTATTTCGCGAGGTAGGATTCGAGCCAGAGCGCGCCTTCGAGGTCGAGGTAGTTGGTCGGTTCGTCAAGCAGCAGCAGGTCGGGCTGGGCAAATAGGACGCCCGCCAACGCCACACGCATCCGCCAGCCGCCTGAATAGGCCGAGCAGGGGTTGGAGTGTTCAGGCGTGTCGAAGCCGAGGCCCTTGAGGATGGCTGAGGCGCGGGCTTCGGCGCTCCATGCGTCGATGTCGGCGAGGCGGGTCTGTACTTCGGCCATGCGGTGCCCGTCGGCGGTCTCGGCCTCTTTCATCAGGGCAGCGCGTTCGGTGTCGGCCTCGAGCACCGTGTCGAGGATGGAGGTCTGGGAAGCGGGGACCTCCTGACTGACGCCGCCGATGCGTGCACGGGAGGGCAGGTCGATGACGCCGCCGTCCAGCGTCAGTTCGCCCTTGATCAGGCGGAAGAGGGTGGTCTTGCCGGCGCCGTTGGGGCCAACGAGTCCAACCTTGTGACCTTCGGGAATGGTGGCGGAGGCCTCCTCGAAGAGGGGGCGGCCGTCGATGGAGAAATTGATCTTGTCGATGCGCAACATGCGGGCGCTGTAGCAGAGGGGACGGGGATGGGGAAGACGGGTCGGGGGCCGCTCTGTCATCGGGCGCGAAAGCGCCGGCCCTACGATCCGCTTCGGCGGTTGGTGCGATGCGCCCGTGCATGCGGGGTTTTCAAGCGGAATGGCGCGTGCTAGGCGCCTGCGCAGCATTCGGCCGGGATTTCCGGCCCCTCATCAATGGAGAGAGACCATGGCTCTGGAACGCACTTTTTCGATCATCAAGCCCGATGCAACCCGCCGCAACCTGACCGGCAAGATCAACGCCAAATTCGAGGACGCAGGGCTGCGCATCGTCGCGCAGAAGCGCATCCAGCTGACCAAGGCGCAGGCCGGCGAGTTCTACAAGGTACACGCAGAACGCCCCTTCTACGACGAACTGTGCGAGTTCATGGCGTCTGCCCCCATCGTTTGCCAAGTGCTGGAAGGCGAGGGCGCAATCGCCAAGAACCGTGAAGTGATGGGCGCCACCAACCCGGCGGATGCCGCACCGGGCACCATCCGCGCCGAGTTTGCCGAATCGGTTGGTGAAAACTCCGTGCACGGCTCCGACGCGCCGGAGACCGCGGCTGTCGAGATCGCGTATTTCTTCTCGGGTCTCGAACTGGTCGGCTGAACCGCACCGAATATTTGGTGATGGCATGAGAAAGGGCGCCTTGCGGGGCGCCCTGTTTCTGTTTCCGACGGTCACTCCTTCGGGGTCACGGGTTGGCGACAGCCGGTCGCCCGCTCAGTGTCGGAGACCGAGCAGTGGCGGCACTGTTACGGGCCTCCACATGTTCGCGCAGCAGTGCCGCGTTGCGGAGGTTGGCCTTCCAGCCAACGTCGAAGATGTCGCCGAGCAGCGGCACAAGGCCGATGACCCAGTCAACGCCGAGGTTGAAGCCCATGCGCCCGATAAGGTGGGGCGGTGCGCCGCTGTCGTGCGCGAGTTTCACGATATAGGCCGAGGGCGCCAGCGCCAGCGTATCGCCGATACCGGGCACGAGGCCGAGGATGCTGTCATAACCCACGCGGATGCCGGTGCCGGGGATCCGCAAGGCGGCATCCATCCGGCGGGCGATCCTTTCCGCGCGTTCGACATTGCGGAGGTGATCTTGAGGTCCCATGGCTTTTCCCCGTATCAGGCCGGTTCGGGGCGGCGGGTGATGATCCAGATGGCGTGCACGACACCCGGCAACCAGCCGAGAAGCGTCAGGATCAGGTTGATCCAGAAATGTTTGCCCAAGCCGACTTCGAGGAATACGCCGAGCGGCGGAACGAAGAGGCTGAGGATGATGCGGATAAGGTCCATGTCTGCGGTCTCCCATGTTGTGTGTTACCAGAGCAACGCACGATAGGGCGGCTGGTTCCCTTCGGTCTGGTGGGGGGGGGCGGACAGCATCGATGTGCCCCACCCGTCTTTCCAGGATCGCATCGCGTGCAGCAATGGGAGATTGGGTTCGGTTGTGCGCGCCGCCAGGTGGCGCGCGGTTGGTGTTGGCGGTACGATTTCCGGTTGCTTTGAATTGTTGATATCAGGCCGTCTCGCGGGCGAGATTGGCGGCGAAGGTGGTCAGGGTATCGAGTGCCGCCGCAAGCCGGTCATCGGCCACGGTAAGTGCCACGCGCAGGTGGCCCGCCCCGGAGGTGCCGAAACTTTCGCCAGGCATAACGGCGATGCGGTGGGCATCCAGAAGGCGATTGGCGAAGTCCTGACCATCAAGGCCCGTCGCCCGGATGTCGAGCATCAGGTACATGGCCCCGCGCGAGGGGATGACGCGAACGATGTCCTGCCCCTCAAGTATCGAGAGTGCCAGTGCGCGGCGGCGGCGGAAGGGCTCGGCCACGGAGGTTTCGAGTTCCGGCCCGGCCGTCAGCGCGAAGAGCGCGGCATCCTGGATGTAGCCCGGCACCCCGTAGGTAGTGTTCGTGGCAAGGTCGATCAGGGGTGGAATGACTTCGGCCGGGGCGCAGATCCAGCCAATGCGGGAACCGGTCATGGCGTGACTCTTGGACATGGAGCCGATGACGAGCGTGCGGTCCTCCATGCCGGGCAGGGCGCGGGGCGAAAGGTGTTCACCCTCCCAGACCTGCGTGTCGTAGACCTCGTCCGAGATCAGCCAGAGGTCATGGGCGCGGCAGGCGCGGGCGATGCCATCGAGCGTCTCGCGCGGGTAGATCGTGCCGGTGGGATTGTTGGGCGTATTGATTAGCAGGCTGCGGGCGCGGGGCGCGCTACGCGTGGCCGCGCTGATCTGGTCGTATGTCGGGAGGAAGGCGTCTTCGGCATTTGTCGGCACCGGTAACGGCTGGCCGGATGCGGCCCGGACGGTGCCGGGATAAACAGCGTAATAGGGTTCGATGAAGAGGCCCGCATCGCCCGGGGAAAGGACGGCCATATGTGCGGCAAAGAGCGCGGCCTGCCCGCCGGGGGTGATGAGGATGTTCTCGTACGTGGTGGGCACGCCCGTGCGTTCGGCGATACGAGCGGCGACAGTGTCGCGCAGGGCACGCACGCCAGGGACCATGGCGTACCCGGTGTGTCCTGCGGCGGCGGAGCGATGGATCTCCGCCAGGATGGAGGTGTCGGTGCCGATGTCGTGTTCGCCAATAGTGAGTTCGGTGACGGGCGTGCCGGCCGCAATCATCGTACGGGCCCGGTAGAACACGCCCCAACCGTCGTCGCCGTCGCCGTTCAGGGTGGTGATGCGGGGGCTGAGCTGGGGCATGTGGGGTCCTTTCGATCGATCGGTCAAGGCATGGCAGAGCGGCGCGTCCTGGGCAACCCGTGGCGGGCGGATGTTAATGTGTCATGCGGAAGTATGAACAGTTTCAACGGCTTGCGCGCGGTGATTGGATTGACCAGGCGAACGGTCCCGACTAGGGTCAATGACATGCTGGACAAGGTGCGGCAGGCGGCCCCCGGGGAGACCCTTTGGGGTCGTTTTCTTCACCTGCCCGAATGGAGGGGCAACCTTACAGGCAAAAAAGGTGTCGAGCATGAGCAGCGATAAACAACAAGGCTGTGCATTGGTGGTTCCGGTTTGTGAAGCCGGGCGTCTGGAAGCGCAACGGGAAGAGATTGCGCAGACGCTGGAAGACCTGACCGCGGATATCCGCGATCTGCATGGGAAGATCCGAGGAGAAGAGAGGGTGAAGAAGACCGACGTCGGAACGGCGTTGGCCGACCTGCGCTACTGGCTGAAAGCTGCGCGCGAAACGGAGGTTGAACTTGATGTCATCAGAAGACGCGAGCGTGAAATCGAAGGGCACTGGGGGCTCGACCTCGGAGCCGCGTACGATGAAGTCTGCCGCCGCCTGGATTGCATCCGGGCCATCGTGGATGAAAGAGAAGTTCCTGAGTGAGCTGTCGGAGGGAGCGCGCATCGCGCTCCCTTACCTTTTCGAATTCTGGGCGCATCCGCACCAGTTGCCCCCTGAGGGTTCGTGGCGGACATGGGCCATCCTTGGCGGTCGGGGGGCGGGCAAGACACGCGCGGGCGCCGAATGGGTGCGCGCGCAGGTCGAAGGCGCGCTGCCGTTGTCGAAGGGTCGCTGCAAGCGGATGGCGATCATCGGCGAGACCTTCGATCAGGCGCGCGAGGTGATGGTTTTTGGTGACAGCGGGATCATGGCCTGTTCTCCGCCGGACCGGCGCCCTCTGTGGCAGGCTACGCGGCGCTGCCTCGTCTGGCCCAATGGCGCGGAGGCGATGCTGTATTCCGCCAGCGAACCGGAGGCGTTGCGGGGGCCGCAGTTCGATGGCGCATGGGTGGACGAGCTGGCAAAGTGGAAAAAGGCGCGAGAGACTTGGGACATGCTGCAGTTCGGGCTGCGGCTTGGGCAGCACCCGCAGGTCTGCGTGACCACGACGCCGCGCAATGTGGCGGTTTTGAAGGAGCTCCTCGAGTATCCCTCGACCGTAGTGACGCAGGCGCCAACGGAGGCGAACCGTGCGAACCTCGCGGCGAGTTTCCTTGAGGAAGTGCGCGAACGTTTCGCGGATTCGTCGCTCGCGCGTCAAGAACTCGATGGCGTGCTGGTCGATCAGGTGGACGGGGCGCTCTGGACAAACGAGATGCTGGACAGGCTGCGTGGTGGTCCGGTGCCGGAGCTCTTGCGTATCGTGGTTGCGGTGGATCCGCCGGCAGGGGATTCGAAGCGCTCGGACGCCTGTGGGATCGTTGTGGCCGGGCTCTGGTTGGACGAGGACGGTCGCAGGCGTGTGCATGTGTTGGAGGACGCCAGCGTGCGGGGGCTGCGGCCGCAGGGCTGGGCCTCGGTGGTAGTGGAGACGGCACGGCAGTGGAAGGCGCACCGGGTGATTGCGGAAGTGAACCAGGGCGGGGCCATGGTGGAGGAGGTGCTGCGGCAAGTCGACCCTGATTTGCCGGTGACGCGGGTTCACGCCAAAGATGGAAAGGTGGTCCGGGCGGAGCCTGTGGCGGCGCTTTATGAGCAAGGGCGCGTACGGCACAATGCGGGCATGGCGGAGCTGGAAAGCCAGATGTGCCTGATGACACCACTGGGCTACGAAGGGCACGGCAGCCCGGATCGCGTCGATGCGCTGGTCTGGGCCGTCACAGCGCTGGTGCATGGTGCGGGACCGGCGGTGCCTCAGGTGCGCACTCTTTGAAAAACGCGTGAGGGGTTGTCGAGGCCGGGCCGGGTAGTCATGCCCCCGACAGAGACGGCGTTGATTGCGCCCAACATTATTGCCAGCCGAAGGATCACGGGATTGCCGCGCATCCATCGCAGCCCCTCCAACAAGGCTGGCAGGAAGCGGACGGTGATGCCGGAAGTTCGTGGCGAAAGGGCGATCAGCCAGACCAGGAGCGCGGACAGGGCATAGACCGAAGCGTCGATGCCGAAGGGAATGGCGATCGATGACGCAATCATAAGGCCTGCGACCGGCGGGCCGATGAACTGGCCGGTGACCTGCTCCGCGCTCCACATCTGGCCGTTGGCCCGTTCAAGATCATCGTGCGCGACAATGGAGGGCAGCACGGTCTGAGCAGCATTGTCCCGAATGACCTCGGCCGTGCCGAATAGGAAGGACACGAGGATCAGGGATTGGATGGCCCCAGCCCCTTCGGTCATGGGATGTGCGGACTGGGAGACGACCATGAGCACCGTGAACGCCATGAGGACGACACGGACGAGGTCGGCGCGCACCATGAGCAGGCGCCGGTCCGCCTGGTCGGTCCAGACTCCGGCTGGCAGGGCGAACAGCAGCCACGGCAGACGCTGGGCCGTCGCAACGGCCGCGATCAGCAGAGGATCGGTGGACAGCATCGTGGCGAGCCAGGGCAACGCGACCATGGCGATACCGTCGCCAAGGTTCGACAGGGCACTTGCTGACAGCAGCAGGCGGAAGTCCCGATTGGTTCTGATCAATGCACTCAGCAAGGGAGCCTCCTCGTGCCTCGTTGCCGGCGCCGTAGCCTTGCGAGTTCGGTCAGGGAAGCGGGCGACGTTATCGTCGGCTGCCCGAATGCGTATTGCCATTACCTGCACGGTTTCCTGCTGGGGGTCGGTCCCGCTGTTGATCCTAATTTTTTCGTCAGTGGCTTGAGTGGGTCGTCTGCACCGTGCGGTGGTGTCGGAGCTTCTTAACTCCCCGTTCATAGGGTGTCCTTCGAAAAGCGGGAGAGTGGCTCTCTCGAAGGTCGGGACGAGCGAGGACGCGAGGGGCGGGAACTCCCGTAGCGTCTCCGACGCGGCCCCGGCGGACGGCGGTGAGCGGGCCGGGGGCGCGCGCGACCGGAGGAAAAGGAGCGAGAGCATGGTATTCGATTTTCTGCGGCGCGGCGAAACGCAGGCACCGGCGGTGGTGCCGGAGGCAAAGGCCTCTGCCACGGGGCGTGTGATCGCGCAGATGTCCGGAGGCCGCGTAGCATGGAGCCCGCGCGACACGGTTTCGCTGACCAAGCAGGCCTTTGCTGGAAACCCGGTCGGCTTTCGTGCCGTCAAGCTGATCGCGGAGGCCGCCGCCGCGCTGCCGCTGGTACTTCAGGACAAGACGGCGCGCTATGCCGAGCACCCTGTCCTGAAGCTGATCACAGAGCCCAATCCCGGGCAGGGGCGCGCCGAGCTGTTCGAGTCGCTTTATGGCCAGATGCTGCTGTCGGGGGACGGCTACGTTGAGGCGGTGGCGGGCGAGGAAGGCTTGCCTTTTGAACTGCACGTCCTGCGCAGCGACCGCATGAGCGTCGTGCCAGGGCCGGACGGCTGGCCGGTCGCTTATGTCTACGAAGTGGCGGGGCGCAAGCATCGTTTCAACGTGACGGTTCCGGTTTCGCCGGTGCTGCACGTAAAGACCTTCCACCCGCAGGACGATCATTACGGCCTGTCGCCGCTGCAGGCGGCGGCGCAGGCGGTGGACGTGCACAATAGTGCCTCGCGCTGGTCGAAGGGCCTGCTGGACAACGCCGCGCGCCCCTCCGGTGCGATCGTCTGGAAGGGCGCGGACGGGCAAGGCCACCTGTCGTCGGAGCAATACGATCGCCTGACCGCCGAGATGGAGGCGCATCATCAAGGGGCGCGCAACGCAGGCAGGCCGATGCTGCTGGAAGGCGGACTGGATTGGAAGCCGATGGGCTTTTCGCCCTCCGATATGGAGTTCCAGAAGACCAAGGAAGCGGCGGCGCGTGAGATCGCCGTGGCCTTCGGCGTGCCGCCGATGCTGCTGGGCATTCAGGGTGAGGCGACCTACGCCAACTACGCCGAAGCGCACCGGGCGTTCTATCGCCAGACTGTACTGCCGCTGGCCGCAAAGGTGACGCAGGCCGTAGGCCGCTGGTTGTCGGCCTATGTGGGCGAGGTGGTCGAGTTGCGTCCCGACCTCGACCAGGTGCCGGCGCTGTCGGTGGAGCGGGACGCGGTATGGAACCGCGTCGCGGGTGCCGATTTCCTGACCGTGGCGGAAAAGCGCGCGCTGCTGGGGCTGCCCATGTTGGAGAGCCTGCCGGAGACGGAGGCCGACGGTGACTGAGATCAGGAGCCGGATCGAGCCCTTCGCCTGTGCACCGGGGCTGCGGCTCGAGAGCCACGAGAAGGTCTCGAAGCTTCAGATCGAGTCGCTGAACGAGCGCTTTTCGCGGCTGGAAGCTGTGTTGGAACGCCTCGAACGGCGGCTGTGGCTGGCTGTCTACGGTGTCGCCGGGGTGATCTTGGCGGAGGCCTTCCAGGGGGTCATGAACGCGGCCCCGTGAGGCCTGTGCAGAGGAGAAACGCAATGGATCTGGAACACAAGTTCTGTCGCTTCGACGCGGAGGTGACCGTGGTCGAGGGTATGAAGATCGAGGGCTATGCCTCGCTCTTTGGCAAGATCGACCAGGGCGGCGATGTGGTGGCGCGAGGCGCCTACGCACGATCGCTGAAACGTCTGACCGAGGACGGGCGCGTGGTGAAGATGCTGTGGCAGCACGATCCGGCGCAGCCCATCGGGGTCTGGGACGTGGTGCGCGAGGATGAGCGCGGCCTCTATGTGAAGGGTCGTCTGCTGAATAGTGTTGCGAAGGGCCGGGAGGCTGCCGCCCTGATCGAGGCGGGCGCCATAGACGGGTTGTCAATCGGCTACCGCACGCTGAAGTCCACGAAGAATGACAGGGGCCAGCGGCTTCTGGCTGAACTGGAGCTTTGGGAGGTGTCGCTGGTGACCTTCCCGATGCTGTCCAGTGCGCGGGTTGCGTCGAAAGGGGACGAGTTGTCCGCCGATGACAGCGCCCTGCGTGAGTTGGCGGAGTCCCTCGAGGGGCTGCGCCGGAACCTGGCGGGCGTCTGACGCGCGCCACTCATGAGGGAAATCAGGATGAGCAACACCGAGACCAAGTCTCGGACCGGGGAAGATGTGTCTCCGGTCGCCCGGGTGAGTGCCGCGATGGCGGGACTGATCGGGGACTACAAGGCCCTCGCGGCCGATCTGGAACAAAAGCTTGCAAAACAGGAAGAGCGACTGACCATGCTTGATCACAAGACCGCCTTGGCGAAACGCCCGACCCTCTCGACTCGTACCGAGGTCGAGGCCCCCCACCAGAAGGCGCTGGACGCCTACCTGCGCTCCGGCGACGACGATGGGCTGCGCGGCCTGGAACTGGAAGGCAAGGCCATGTCCACGGCTGTGAATGCCGACGGCGGCTACCTCGTGGACCCGCAGACATCGGCTCTGATCCGCTCCAAGCTGGAGAGCCTTGTTTCGATCCGGGCCATTTCCAACGTGGTGAACGTGGAGGCCGCTGCCTTCGACGTACTGATCGACCGCAACGATACCGGCGCAGGCTGGGCGGCGGAAACCGCGACTGCGGCGGAGACCGCGACACCCACGATCGAGCGCATCTCGATCCCGCTTTATGAACTGAACGCGATGCCGAAGGTTTCGCAGCGCCTGCTGGACGATTCCGCTTTCGATGTGGAGGCATGGTTGGCCGGGCGAATCGCCGACAAGTTCATCCGGGCCGAGGCTGCGGCCTTCGTCAGCGGTGACGGCGTCGACAAGCCCACCGGATTTCTTACCGGGAACATCGTTGCCAACGGCGTCTGGAACTGGGGCTCGCTTGGCTACATCGCGTCCGGTGCTGCCGCGGGCGTGGGTGATGGTGATGCGCTGATCGACCTGGTCTATTCGCTCGACGCGCGCTATCGCCCGAACGGTACCTTCGTGATGAACTCGAAAACAGCCGGTGCGCTGCGCAAGCTGAAGGATGCCGACGGCCGCCATCTGTGGGCCGATGGCCTCGCCGCGTCGGAGCCTGCCCGCCTGCTGGGCTACAAGGTGCTGATCGCCGAGAACATGCCCGACATCGCGGCGGACGCCTATCCGATCGCCTTCGGTGATTTCGGCGCGGGTTATACCATTGCGGAGCGCCCCGACATCCGCGTCCTGCGCGACCCGTTCTCGGCCAAGCCGCACGTGCTGTTCTACGCTTCCAAGCGCTTGGGTGGCGGCGTCAGCGACTATGCCGCAATCAAGCTGATGCGCTGCGCGGCCTCGTAAGCGCCGATCGGACCAGGGGGCGGCAGAACGCTGCCTCCTGACGGGCGCGCGTGGTCCCGGGTTGTCCAGCTTCCCCTCCGCCCGAGCAACGAAGGGCGGCGCGCGCCCACCCTGCCTGAGGCTGACAGTTGGCAAAGAACGGGCCTGTCTGGGTCGAGGATTTCGGAGAAGAGACAATGATGTTGGTGGAAGAAACACAGGTGGCGGAGGCGGCTCTTCCGGTGGCGCGGCTGAAGGACCAACTGAGGCTTGGCAGTGGTTTTACGGAAACAGACCTCCAGGATGGCGTTCTGGCTTCCTTTCTGCGCGCAGCGCTGGCGGCGGTCGAGGCGCGGACGTCGAAAGCATTGATCCAGCGCAGCTTTGTAGTGAGCTTTCTGGACTGGCAGGAGCGAGACACTCAGACACTGCCGGTGGCGCCAGTTGCCTCGATCACAGAAGTGACGCTGGTGGATGCCTTCGGCGCGGGGCAGACGGTGGACGCTGCGCAGTACCGCCTCGTGAAGGACAACTTCGTACCAAGCCTGAAGGCGCTGGGCACGTTCCCCACGGTGCCGTCCCGTGGCGCAATCGAGATACGCTTTCAGGCGGGATACGGCGTGCAGTTCGACGCCGTCCCTGCTGACCTGCAGCAGGCGGTACTTCTTCTGGCTGCGCACTACTACGAGTACCGCGACGAAACCGTGCTGAGCCAAGGCTGCATGCCGTTCGGTGTCACCAGCCTGCTGGCGCGCTATCAACCGGTTCGCATGGGGTTGGGTGCATGAGCATGGCGCTAAATCACAGGTTGGTGCTGGAGGCGCCGCAGGACGTACCCGACGGCGCGGGGGGCCATACCCGTACATGGGCCGCGCTGGGTACGCTCTGGGGCCGGGTGGACCCGCGTTCAGGGCGGCTGGGTCCGGGGGATGTCGGCGCTATCTCCGTGAGCGGTTTCACTGTCTGGGTGCGCGGCGCACCTGTGGGACATTCGAACCGCCCCTCGGCTGGGCAGCGATTCGTGATGCAAGGCCGGGTCTTAAGTATCGAGGCCGTCACTGAGGAAGAGCCGAGCGCACTTTATTTGCGCTGCATTTGCACAGAGGAGGTTTCGCCATGACTTACGCAGTCTCTGCCTCCCTGCAGACAGCGGTCTACGGCCTGTTGCAGGCGGATGCCGCGCTTGGCGCGTTGGTGGGGGCGGCAATTTTTGATCGTCCCCCGGCAGGTTCAATGCCGGGCCTCTATGTCGCGCTGGGCCCGGAGCGGGTGCGTGAGGCCGGGGACAAGACCGCCTACGGCGCATGGCACGAATTCGAGGTTTCCGTCGTCACCGAGAGCGCTGGATTCCTGGACGCAAAGAATGCGGCAGGCGCGATCAGCGACGTGCTGCATGGCGCTGATGTGGCGCTGGGCCGCGGTGTCCTGGTGGGCTTGTGGTTTCTGCGAGCGAGGGCCGGACTGGAAACAGATGGACGGCGCAGGATCGACCTAACCTTTCGCGCGCGTGTGGAGGATACGGTCGCGCCCTGAGGTGCGCCGTTTGGACTGAACGCATTTAGAACGGAGTGATACAGATGGCTGCTCAGAACGGCAAAGATCTCTTGATCAAGGTGGACATGACCGGCACCGGCACGTTCCAGACGATGGCGGGGCTACGCGCCTCCCGTATCAGCTTTAACGCCGAAAGCGTCGACGTGACGACACTGGAAAGCCAGAACGGCTGGCGCGAACTGCTGGCGGGAGCGGGCGTGAAGTCCGCTAACATCAGCGGCTCGGGCGTATTCAAGGACGACACCACCGATGAACGCGCGCGACAGATTTTCTTTGCCGGGGAGACGCCGGACTTTCAGGTGATCATTCCTGATTTCGGCACCGTGGAGGGCAAGTTTCAGCTGACGTCCATCGAGTACGCGGGCAGCCACGACGGCGAAGCCACCTACGAGGTCGCGCTGGCCTCGGCGGGGGAACTGTCCTTCACGGCACAGCCGGTGGCGTGATGGCGAATCCGTGGCGGGGGGACGTGGCGCTGGTCATCGATGGCGAGCGCCATGTCATGCGCCTGACGCTGGGTGCGTTGGCGGAACTGGAGGCGAAGCTGGAAACGGGGTCGTTGATCGACTTGGTACAGCGTTTTGAGGGCGGCGGCTTCGGTACGCGGGACGTGCTGGCGCTGATCGTGGCGGGGCTGCGCGGGGGCGGTTGGCAGGGAGGTGCGTCGGACCTGCTCTCAGCCGAGATAGAGGGTGGTCCCATGGGGGCAGCCCGCGCCGCGGCGGAACTGCTGGCCCGGGCCTTCATGCTGCCCGAGGGACGCGATGCAGCGGTTTGACTGGCCTGAGCTGATACGTGCGGGAATGCGCGGTCTGGGTCTGAAGCCCTGGGAGTTCTGGCTGTTGACCCCGGCCGAACTGCAGTTGCTGCTGGGTGCAGAATCGGGTTCGCGACCGCTCGGGCGCGGGCGGCTGGATGAATTGATGGCGGCCTTCCCTGACAGTTCCGAACCTGAACTCAGGATGTCCGAACAGGAGTGACGAGCGATGAGCGATTTCGAAATCGAGAACCTGAGCGAAGAGGCAGGCGGCCTGGAGCAGAGCCTCGGTAAGGCTGCCGGGATGGCCGCAGCTTTTGATGCCGAAATGAGGCGGATCAACACGACCTTCTCGGACACGGGCCGCAGCGCGGTTCGACTGCAGGGCACCCTGTCCAGCGGGGTGGCGAAAGCGATCGACGGCGTGGTGCTGGACGGGATGAAACTGTCGGATGCCATGGGCGTGCTGGCGAAGTCCATGGTGGATGCAGCATGGCGTGCGGCGGTAAAGCCGATGGCGAACAATGTGGGTGGATTCCTTGCAGCAGGCGTGTCGTCCATCTTCGGTGATTTCTCGCCCTTTGCCAAGGGGGGCACTTTCACCCAAGGCCGGGTAATGCCCTTCGCAAACGGCGGCGTGGTCTCTCGGCCCACCTATTTCCCGATGCGCGGCGGTACCGGTCTCATGGGTGAGGCGGGGCCGGAGGCGATCATGCCGTTGACGCGGGGAACTGATGGAAAGCTGGGCGTGCGGGCCGCTGGAGGTGCACCGCCGGTTTCCATCGTGATGAACATCCACACGCCCGATGCACGCAGCTTCCAGCGCAGCCAGAGCCAGATCGCCGCGCGCATGAGCCAGGCGCTCGGCCGCGGCGCGCGCAATCGGTAAACTGGACGGAGGGAACCATGGCCTTTCATGAAGTGAGATTTCCGGCGGACCTGAGCTTTGGTTCTGTCGGGGGGCCGGAACGGCGCACGGATATCGTGACGCTGACGAGCGGCTTTGAAGAGCGCAACACCCCTTGGGCGCATTCGCGCCGTCGCTATGATGCGGGACTGGGGTTGCGTTCGCTTGATGACGTTTCGGCGATGATCGAATTCTTCGAGGCGCGGCAGGGGCAGCTGTTTGGCTTTCGCTGGAAGGACTGGGCGGACTACAAATCCTGCGTGCCCTCGGCGACAGTCTCCAGCACCGATAAGGTGATCGCCCACGGCGACGGAGTCACCACGAGCTTTCAGCTGATCAAGACTTACCGCTCAGGCGACGCGGCATACGCGCGTCCCATCACGAAGCCTGTATCGGGCACGGTGGTGGCAGCGGTACAAGGGGACGACCTGTACGAGGGTGTTCATTTCGAAATCGACACCGCGACGGGGATCATCACTTTCATGGAAGCTCCGATGATCGGGGTGGAAATCTCTGCCGGGTTCGAATTCGACGTTCCGGTGCGCTTCGATACCGACCGGATCAACGTCTCCGTTTCGTCCTTCCGGGCGGGGCAGGTGCCCGACGTGCCAGTGGTGGAGGTGCGGATCTGATGGGGCAGGCAGAGCTTCATGCGCATCTCGGGACGGGCGTCACGACGGTTTGCCGCGCTTGGGTGGTGACACGCAGGGATGGGACGGTCTTCGGTTTTACCGACCATGACAGGGACATTTCCTTTGACGGTGTGACCTTCAAGGCGGAGACGGGGCTGTCGGCGCGCGCGCTGGCGCAATCAACCGGGCTCTCGGTGGACAACACGGAGGCCATGGGAGCGCTTTCCGATTCAGCAATCGGCGAGGGCGACATCGCGGCGGGCCGGTTCGACGGGGCCGAGGTGGTAGCGTGGCTGGTGAACTGGAAGGACGCCACGGCGCGGCGCATCCTGTTCCGCGGCCATATCGGCGAGGTGCGCAGGGGGGAGGGAGCCTTTCACGCCGAGTTGCGTGGTCTGTCGGAGGCGCTGAACCGACCTGTCGGCCGGGTCTATCAGAAGCCCTGCACGGCCGTGCTGGGAGACGCCGACTGCGGCTTCGATCTCGACACGGGCGGTTACGCCCACGAAGGCGCCCTGGAAGGCGTCGAGGAATCCCGGGTTTTCCTGTGCGGAGCGCTGGACGGTTTTGATCCAGGCTGGTTTCAACGCGGACGACTGAAGATACTCTCAGGAGAGGCCGAGGGCCTTTCTGTGATGATTAAGCGCGATCATCATCGTGCAGATGGCAATCGCGTGATCGAGGTTTGGGAGCCGCTGCGGGCCATGGTTCAGGCCGGGGAAATGGTGCGGCTGGAGGCGGGTTGCGACAAGCGGTTCGAGACTTGTCGGCTCAAGTTCAACAACGTGATGAATTTCCAAGGCTTCCCGGATGTGCCGGAGGAAGACTGGATCACGGTCCAGCCTACCAAGGCCAAGGTGCTGAATGGGGGGAGCCGGAGGTGAGCCGGGTGGTCGCCACGGCGCGGCGCTGGATTGGTACGCCCTATGTGCATCAGGCCTCTGTCCGGGGGGCGGGGTGTGACTGCCTAGGGCTCTTGCGAGGCGTATGGAGAGAGATCGTCGGCGCTGAACCGGAAGACGTGCCGCCCTATTCGCGGGACTGGTCGGAACCTGAGGGCGACGAACGGCTTTGGCGGGCGGGTCGCGACCACCTGCGCGCGAAGGCGCTGGGCGATGCCGCCCCCGGCGACGTGCTGCTGTTCCGGATGCGCGAAGGTGCGGTGGCCAAGCACGTGGGCTTTCAGACGGAGACCGGCGCAGTTGCCACCTTCATCCATGCCTACACGGGCCACGGCGTGATCGAGAGCGCGCTGACGGCTGCATGGGCGCGGCGGGTCGTGGCCCGTTTCGCCTTTCCAACGGAGATTGAGTGATGGCGACGATACTTCTTTCTGCCGCAGGTGCGGCGATCGGTTCTTCGATCGGCGGCTCCGTGATGGGGTTGCCCGCCTTGGCGGCGGGCCGCTTCGTCGGTGCAGCCTTTGGACGGACAATCGACAATCGGCTGATGAACCAGCGCGTCATGGGGCAGGGCTCCGACGTGGTGGAGACTGGCCGCGTCGACCGTTTTCGTGTCACCGGTGCGGGAGAGGGCCAGCCGGTTGCGCAGATCTATGGCCGGATGCGGGTTGGCGCGCAGGTGATCTGGGCGACCGAGTTCATGGAACGTGTTCAGGAAACTACCTCCGGCGGCGGTGGCAAGGGGGCGCCCGCACGGCCGAGCGTGACCACCCGAAACTACAGCTACACCGTCAGCCTTGCGATGGCCCTCTGCGAGGGGGAGATCAGCTCGGTTGGTCGTGTATGGGCAGACGGGGCTGAGATCCCTGTAAGCGACCTGACCATGCGGGTCTACACCGGCTCCCACACACAACTGCCCGATCCGAAGATCGAGGCGGTGGAGGGCGTTGGCACAGTACCGGCCTACCGGGGCACTGCCTACGTGGTGATTGAGGATCTCGACCTCGCGCGCTTCGGCAACCGTGTGCCGCAGTTCAGCTTTGAGGTGACGCGGCCCGAACCGGGTTCCGATGACGTACCTGCGTTGCTGCAGGCCGTCGCCATGATCCCCGGTTCCGGCGAATACGCGCTGGCGACGGAGCCCGTCTACTGGGATTACGCGGCTAAGGAGTCACTCTTTGGCTCCGGCCCGGGAGGCGTGGCCGTCGCAAACGTGAATTCGCCCTCCGAAGAGCCGGACTTCAACACGTCACTGCGGCAACTGACAGAGGAGGCGCCCGCCTGCGCCGCCACGTCGCTGATCGTAAGCTGGTTCGGGAATGATCTGCGCGCCGGGGACTGCGAAATCAAACCCAAGGCGGAACAGAAAACCCATGAGGCGCGAATGCCCTGGACAGTCAGCGGCCTGACGCGATCCGCGGCGGATCTGGTGCATCAGCAGGCAGGTCGCCCGGTCTACGGTGGCACGCCCACCGATCAGTCCGTCCTGCAGGCCATCGCCCGTCTAAAGGCGAATGGTCAGTCGGTTATGTACTATCCATTTATCCTGATGGACCAGGTGGCGGGAAACGGGCTGCCCGACCCGTGGAGCGACGCAACCGACCAGCCCGCGCTGCCGTGGCGCGGGCGCATCACGCTGTCTGTGGCCCCCGGTCGATCAGGATCGCCAGATCACACCGGTGCCGCCGATGACGAGGTCATGGCTTTCTTCGGCGCTGCGCAGGCCAGTGATTTCAACATCGTGTCCGGCGCTGTTACCTACATCGGTCCTCCCGAATGGCGCTACAACCGCTTTGTTTTGCATCAGGCGGCACTCTGCGCCGCCGCCGGAGGCGTAGACTCCTTCTGCATCGGCTCCGAGTTGCGCGGGCTGACCCAGGTCCGCGGCGCTTCAGGCTTTCCGGCTGTTCACGCGCTGAAGTCGCTGGCAGCACAATGTCGCCTGATCCTCGGGCCAGAAGTGAAGATCGGCTATGCAGCGGACTGGACAGAATACTTCGGCTATCACCCCCAGGATGGCTCGGGCGACGTCTATTTCAATCTCGACCCGTTGTGGTCCGATCCTGAGATCGATTTCATCGGCATCGATAACTATATGCCGCTCTCCGACTGGCGGGACGAAGAGGATCACGCCGACAGCGCGTGGGGCGATGTCCACAGTGTCAATTACCTGAGGGCCAATATCGAGGGCGGCGAGGGTTACGACTGGTACTACGACAGTCCCGAAGGGCGGGAGGCGCAGGTGCGTTTGCCGATCACTGACGAGACACACGCAGAGCCATGGGTCTGGCGCGTGAAGGATGTCCGCAACTGGTGGCACAACCGCCATCATGAACGCATCGGCGGTATCAGACAGGAGTTGCCCACGGATTGGGCGCCGGAGTCGAAACCGATCTGGTTCACCGAACTGGGTTGCGCCGCCGTGAACAAGGGTTCCAATCAACCAAACAAGTTCCTCGACCCGAAGTCGTCGGAGTCGTACCTCCCGTTTTATTCCAACGGTCTGCGCGACGAGACGATCCAGCGCCAGTATTTGCGCGCAATGCTCGGCTACTGGGCAGATCCCGCGAACAATCCAGTCTCGGAGGTCTACGAAGGCCCAATGCTCGACATGAGCCGCGCCTTTGTCTGGGCGTGGGATGCGCGGCCCTACCCATGGTTCCCGGGCAATACCGCAATCTGGTCGGACGGTGCGAACTACCGTGCCGGGCATTGGCTGAACGGGCGCGTCTCGGGGCGGCTTCTGTCCTCCGTCGTAGCCGAGATATGCCACCGCGTCGGGCTGTCGCAGATTGACACGAGCGGCCTGCATGGCTTCGTGCGCGGCTATGTGGTGCCGGACGTGGCTGATGCTCGCCGCGCCCTACAGCCGCTCATGCTTGCCTATGCCTTCGATGCAATCGAGAGGGATGGAACGCTGATCTTCCGTATGCGCAACGGGGCAAATCCGGTCGATCTGGATAGCAGCGTATTTGCGGTCTCGGAAGACCTCGCGGGCGATCTAGAGGAAATCCGCGCAGGCGAAGCCGAGATGGCGGGCCGCGTGCGGGTTGGATTCCTGCTGGCCGATGGCGACCACCGGGCCGCGACCGAAGAGGCGGTGCTGCCCGATGAGGCGACGCACGCGGTCTCGGATACTGATCTGGCCCTGGCACTCACGCGATCCGAGGGACGGCAAACTGCAGAGCGCTGGCTGGCGGAGGCGCGCGTGGCGCGAGACACCATGCGGTTTGCTCTCCCGCCATCGCAGCTCGCGCTGGGCGCGGGGGATATCGTACGTTTGCCCTCGAAATCGGGGCCGGTGCTGGCGCGCATTGACCGGGTCGAGGTGATGGAACACCAGTTGATCGACGCCGTGCGCATCGTCCCGGACGTCTACGAGCCGTCCTCCTACACAGAAAATGACTCATTGCTGCGCCCCTTCGTACCGGCCATACCCGTCACACCCCTGTTTCTGGATTTGCCGATGATGACCGGGGCCGAGGTCGAGCACGCCCCGCACCTCGCGGTCACGGCGCAACCCTGGCCAGGGGCCGTAGCGGCCTACGACGCGGCGGAAGATGCCGATTACACCCTGAACACGCTTGTTTCTGGCCGCACTGTTGTCGGTGTGACCGAGACGGCGCTGCCGCGCGCACGCGCCGGTACGGTCGATCCGGGCGCACCGCTGCAGGTGCGGCTGGCCTCGGGCACTCTGTCTTCGATCACGGATGCGGCGTTTCTGTCTGGGGGAAACCTGATGGCGATCGGGGACGGTACACCGGGAAACTGGGAGCTATTCCAGTTTCGCGACGCAACGCTTATGGCAGAAAATATCTGGCAGTTGGACCATCGTCTGCGCGGGCAGGCAGGGTCTGACGGGGTCATGCCGGACGAATGGCCGATTGGTTCCTACGTCGTTCTTATGAACGGCGCGCCACAACAGGTGTCGCTCGCTCCCGGACTACGCCGTGTAACGCGCAATTGGCGCATAGGCCCGGCGAAACGTTCCTACGATGACCCGACCTATCGGCACGAAGTATTGGCCTTTGACGGCAACGGGTTGCGGCCCTACCGCCCGGCGCACCTCGCAATGAAGGCCAACGGGAGCGGCCTTGACTTCAGCTGGGTTCGCAGGACGCGCATCGACGGCGACAGTTGGGACAATTATGAGGTGCCACTGGGCGAGGATAGCGAGGGCTACATCCTGCGTATCCTCGACGGTGAAACCACCATCCGTGAAGTGCAGACCACCGCGCCCGCATGGACATACACGGCAATGCATCAGGCGCAGGACGGGCAATCGGCCTTCACCGTCGCGGTGGCACAGGTTTCCTCCCGCTACGGGCCGGGGCCGTTTGCCCGGCTCGTAGTCGCACAATGAGGCCACTCCTTCACGGTGATATAGACGTGGCGGCGCGGGTTCTGATGCTCCTGCCGCCAGAGGGGCGTGGCCCCCTCATCCGCCGCATCATCGCGGAGGCCTGCGCCGCCGACGCCTACCGCAAGCGTCATGGCCGGGCGCATGCCTTATGGGGTGATGGCACACTAATGGCGGCGGCGCTGGCACGACCCTGCGCCCGGGCTCCGCAAATAACTGCTGAATACCTCGAATGCCAGTTTTTTGTGCTCGACGCACTGCTTGCGGGGCACCGCAACACCGGCGCTTCTAGCCACAAGCGCACCCCGGAAATCACGGCCCTGAAACCTAGGGAGCCTGCGTCCCGCCGGACCATCCCCAACTTCTGAGCCTGCGGGTGTCGGCCTGCACCGTCCGTCTCCGCCAGCCGGTCGAGGAATCCTGCCCGTCATTGGTTCATGGCCCACACATCCATATCCGCAATTCGCCCCGTCACGGATTTGCGTTTCGCTGCAGATAGTCTATCTGCTATCCTGATGCGATGACAGGAGGATGCGGCATGGCCGAAAGACGCGCTAAACTCGCCGAGGTGGACCCGGTCTGGGCGCAGATCATGCACGAGGCTCAGGAAGCCGTGGCTGCGGAGCCGCTGCTGGGTGGCATGGTACATTACTCCATTCTGCACCACCCCAGCATCGAGCGCGCGCTTTCGTACCGTGTGTCGTTGAAGCTCGCCAACCAGGAAATGTCGGAACAGATCCTGCGCGAGATCTGCGACGAGGCCTACGGCTCGGAGCCGGAACTGGCCCAAGCGGCGCGCGCTGACATCGTCGCCACCTACGAACGCGATCCCGCGTGCCACCGCTACCTGCAGCCTCTCCTGTTCTTCAAGGGCTTCCAAGCGATCCAGGCCTACCGCGTGGCGCATTGGCTCTGGACCGAAGGGCGCCGCGACCTGTCTTATTTCTTCCAGACGCGATCGTCCGAGGAGTTCGGCGTCGACATCCACCCCGCTGCCCGGATCGGGCGCGGCATCATGATCGACCACGCCCATTCCATAGTCATCGGCGAGACCGCCGTTGTGGGCAACAACGTCTCCATGCTGCACTCGGTCACCCTTGGCGGTACCGGCAAGGAAGACGCCGACCGCCACCCGAAGATCGGCGACAACGTCCTGATTGGCGCCGGGGCGAAGGTTCTGGGCAACATCCACGTCGGCCACTGCTCGCGTATCGCAGCCGGTTCGGTGGTCCTGAAAGAAGTGCCGCCCTGCACAACCGTTGCGGGCGTGCCCGCGAAGATCGTCGGAGAGGCGGGCTGCGACCAGCCCTCCATGGAGATGGACCAGCTCTTGCGCGGGGACACTCTGGGGATGTGATGCATCCCGGCCGCGTGCGACTGATTTCCCTTCGATTAATCGCGCCGGAAGCCCGACTGGCTTCCGGGGTATTGCTATCGGTACATCAGGCCCGTCAGGCCAACATGGCCAACGGGGTCTCGAGGTTCTCCTTGATCGCCGTCAGCAATTGCGCTCCCAGCGCGCCGTCGATCACCCGGTGATCGACCGAGAGCGTCACCGACATGACCGTCGCCACCTCGACGGCACCGTCCTCGGCCACCACCGGCTTCTTCACCCCGGCTCCGACGGCAAGGATCGCGCCGTGCGGCGGGTTGATCACGGCGTCGAAGTTCTCGATCCCGAACATGCCGAGGTTGGATATGGCAAAGCTGCCGCCCTGGTACTCGTGCGGGGCCAGCTTGCGCTCTTTCGCTCGCGCGGCAAGGTCTTTCATTTCCGACGACAGCGCCGAAAGTGTCTTCACCTGCGCGTCCTTCAGCACGGGGGTAAAGAGTCCGCCTTCGATCGCCACGGCCACTGCCACATCTGACGGCGTCAGCTGCAGGATGCGGTCGCCTGCCCAGACGGCATTGGCCTTGGGCACCTGCTGCAACGCCAGCGCGCAGGCCTTGATGATGAAATCGTTGACCGACAGCTTCACTCCGCGTGCCTCCAACTGCGCGTTCAGTTGCGCGCGAAAGGCCATCAGAGCGTCAAGCCGAATGTCCCGACGCAGATAGAAATGCGGGATGGTCTGCTTGGCTTCGGCGAGGCGCGCAGCGATGGTGCGGCGCATGCCGTCAAGCGGGACCTCCACGTAGTCCCGCCCTTGGTAGAGAGCAGCCACGGCACCTGCATCGACTGGCTTTATAGCCGGGGTTGCTGCCGCCGGAGCCGTCACAGCTTTTGCCTCGCCGGGGGCGCCACTTGGTTTGGCCGCTTCCACGTCCGCTTTCACGATGCGCCCGCGCGGGCCGGAGCCCTTGATCTGTGCGAGCTCGATGCCCTTTTGTGCGGCGATCCGGCGCGCCAGCGGGGAGGCGAAGACCCGGCCCCCGTTTGTCCTATCCGCAGCCGATGACACCGCCGCTGCCGGCGCCGGGGGAGGAGCCACGGAAGGCGTTGCCGCCGCTTCCGACTTCGGTACAGCCCCCTCCGGCGTACCGGAAACGGGTTCCTGATCGGAGGGGGACTCACCTTCCTCCAGCAATACGGCGATCACCGTACCCACCTTTACGTCAGCCGTGCCTTCGGCCACAGTGATCTTTACGATCACGCCTTCGTCGACAGCCTCGAACTCCATCGTCGCCTTGTCGGTCTCGATCTCGGCCAGCACGTCGCCGGAGGCTACCGCGTCGCCCTCCTTCACCAGCCATTTCGCCAGCGTGCCTTCCTCCATGGTTGGCGACAGCGCCGGCATCTGGATCTCAATCGGCATCGCTCAGCCCTCCGCTTGCAGGGTCACGCCATCGAAGGGGGCCGGCGGCACAGCGCCCTTGACCAACGCCGTGATGGCCGCCACCAGCTCGGAACGCTGTGCGCTGGCCCATTGCTCCGCCCCGTCCTGCGTGACTTCCATCATCTCGGACGCCAACAACGCTTCTGGAACCAGTGCCACGTGCGGGCCCATGCCTACGGAAAGGCCGCGATGGTCGTAGCCCAGGATCTCGATCTCTTCAGCCATGGTGCGCCCCCTCAGCGATAGCAGACTTGTTTCGCCGCCTGGACCACCTCAGCGGTGGTCACCAGCGCGTGTTTCTCCAGATTGGCCGCGTAGGGCATCGGTACGTCCTTTCCCGTCAGGTTGACGACCGGCGCATCGAGATAGTCGAAGGCCTCCGTCATCAGCACTGCCGAGATGTGGTTGCCGATGGCGCCCACCGGGAAACCCTCTTCAATGGTCACGCAGCGGTTGGTCTTCTGCACGGAGGCGATGACCGTCGCGGTATCCAGCGGGCGCAGTGTGCGCAGGTCGATGACCTCCGCGCTTATGCCGTCCCCGGCCAGCTTGTCGGCCGCGTCCAGTGCGTAGGTCATGCCGATGCCGAAGGACACCAACGTCACGTCCGTACCCTCGCGCCAGACGCGGGCCTTGCCGAAAGGCACCGTGAAGTCGTCCATCACCGGCACCTCGAAGGAGCGCCCGTAGAGGATCTCGTTTTCGAGGAACACCACCGGGTTCGGATCGCGGATCGCGCTCTTCAGCAGGCCCTTCGCGTCCGAGGCGGAGTAGGGCATGCAGACCTTCAGCCCCGGAATATGCGCGTACCACGCGGCGTAATCCTGACTGTGCTGCGCGCCCACCCGCGCCGCTGCCCCGTTCGGGCCTCGGAAGACGATGGGGCAACCCATCTGCCCGCCCGACATATAAAGCGTCTTGGCCGCCGAGTTGATGATTTGGTCGATGGCCTGCATGGCGAAGTTGAAGGTCATGAACTCCACAACCGGCCGGAGCCCGCCAAACGCCGCGCCGACCCCGATTCCGGCAAAGCCGTGCTCCGTAATGGGCGTATCTATCACCCGCTTCGACCCAAATTCGTCCAGCAGTCCCTGGCTGATCTTGTAGGCGCCCTGGTATTCGCCGACCTCTTCGCCCATCAGGAAGACGTCCGGGTTGGCGCGCATCTCTTCCGCCATGGCGTCACGCAGGGCTTCGCGCACGGTCTGCGATTTCACCTTTGTGCCATCCGGCCAGTCCGATACAACCTTAACCGCGACCGGTTCGGGGTGCTGCACAGCCGCCGCCGGCGCGCTTTCAGAGGTCAGGGTCTTGTCCGCCGGGGCGGGCTGCTGCGCCGGGCCGGAGGGCGTCGCGTCTTCCACGCGCTCGCCATCTTCCACCAACACTGCTATGGGCGTGTTCACCGCCACACCCTCCGTGCCCTCGGCGATAAGGAGGCGCCCGACGATTCCTTCGTCGACAGCCTCGAATTCCATCGTCGCCTTGTCGGTCTCGATCTCCGCGATCACGTCGCCCGACTGGACCGTGTCGCCTTCCTTCACCAGCCACTTGGCCAGCGTACCTTCCTCCATCGTGGGGGACAGCGCGGGCATCAGGATTTCGGTCGCCATCACTGCGCCTCCTCGTCGTTTTGAAAGATGCCGAAGACGTTGCCGTCCGGGTCGATCTGGTAGGCCGCCCAACCGACGCCCGGGACCGGCATCTTTTCCATCGCCGACTTGCCGCCGAGGTGAAGACCGCGGCCCCAGGCCGCGTCGATGTCCTGCACCTCCATCACGATGGTCGCACCGGACACCGGGCCCCCTGCGGCGGGCGGGGGGCCGCGGCGCGTGGTGATCGCCCCGTCGATGCCGGGACCGTCGCCGGTAGAGGCGAGCCAGTAGTCCTCCTGCCCGTGGCGCTGAAAGGTCCAGCCGAAGAGGTCGCCGTAAAAGGCGACCAGCTTCTCCGGGTCGGTGCCGTGAATTTCGAAGTGAACCGGGCGGCCCATGTCAGTGCACCTCCGCGTAGATGTCGGTCCAGAGCTCATCGAGCGCAGGTTCCTGGCTCTCGCGGGAGAAATCAGCCGCTTCCGTCACGATCGCCTTGATCTCCTTGTCGATGGCCTTGAGATCCTCCTCGGTGGCGTGCTTGCCCTGCAGCAGCATCTCGCGGACGTGGTCGATGGGATCGCGTTCCTCGCGCATCTTCTGCACTTCCTCGCGGGTCCGGTACTTGGCCGGGTCGGACATGGAGTGACCACGGTAGCGATAGGTCTTCACCTCCAGGATGTACGGTCCCTTGCCGGACCGGCAGTGCCGGATCGCCTTCGCGCCGGCATCGCGTACCGCCACCACGTCCATGCCGTCGACGATCTCGCCGGGGATGCCAAAGGCCTCGCCGCGCGTGTGCAGGTCAGGGGTGGAAGTCGAACGCGCCTGCGCCGTCCCCATTGCGTACTGGTTGTTCTCGATGACGAAGATCACCGGCAGCTTCCACAGTGCTGCCATGTTGAAGGTCTCGTAGACTTGGCCCTGATTCGCCGCACCATCGCCGAAGTAGGTGAAGGTCACCCGGTCGTCGCCCCGGTACTTGTCAGAGAACGCCAGCCCCGCGCCCAGCGGCACCTGCGCCCCGACGATGCCATGGCCGCCGTAGAAATGCTTCTCCCGGCTGAACATGTGCATGGAACCGCCCTTGCCCTTGGAGTAACCGCCCTCGCGCCCGGTCAGTTCGGCCATCACGCCTTTCGGATCCATGCCACAGGCCAGCATGTGGCCGTGGTCGCGGTACGAAGTGATGCGCTTGTCGCCTTCCTCGGCGGCGGCCTCGAGACCGACAACGACGGCCTCCTGCCCGATATAGAGGTGGCAAAAGCCGCCAATCAGACCCATGCCGTACAACTGTCCGGCCTTCTCCTCGAAACGCCGGATCAACAGCATGTCGCGGTACCAGGCCGTGAGTTCCTTGGCCGAGACATTCGCCTTGGCGGCGGGCTTGCGCGTAGCCATCGCCTCTCCTCCCCAGGATATGGTTGTTTAACGTTGAACATAACCGGCAACGTATTTGGCGGTGAGCGTAGCTCGCCCTCGGCCATCCGTCCAGACAGCGCAACATTGTTTCGCGCCAAATTCGCACACAATGCGAAATTCAGCGGGCAGTCGCACCGGAAGGAAACTTGTTGTCACCACGGGCGTTTTCGCAGCAGACATCCAGACCCGGAGACCCCCATGGCCGACGATACCGCCCGCCTGATCCGTACCGATTTCGACGACGATACCTCCTGGGAGGCGCTGGTCGAAACCGCCCTGCGGGGCAACGACATGGGATTCGCCGCTGTCTTTGATCTTGTCGAGGACGACACGTTTGACGGAGCGGATGCCGACACGATTATCGACGCCTTCCCGGACGATCCCGTTCTCTATCTCGCGGACGAACACGCCATGGGCGACCAGAGCTGGGAGATCCTCGTGGTGGAGGCAGATACCGGGGCGGAGTTCCGCGTGCGCGCCGCCGATGTCTGGATGGTGGAAAACAACCTCTCCACCGGAAACATGGATTTCGAAGAAATGCTGGAGCAGGTGGGCGAGGACGGCGTCTTTACCCCGCAGGAAGGTATATGATCAGTTGACCACGATCTCGTCGCCGCGCACGAGGCCAAGCACGTCGCGCGCCTGCTGGTCGAGCAGGTCGATGTCCAGATAGCCGTCCGACATCCGCAGCGTGAGGTTCTCCATCCGGGTGACTTCGCTCTGGATTTCGGAGAGTTCCCTCTCCAGCCGGTCGCCTTCCACCTTGAACTCCGCGCGGCGGAAGATGCCGAAATCGCCCTGTACGGCGGCAAAGGTGAAGTAAGCCGAAAGGCTCAGGGTCACCGCAAAGAACACGGGGACGCCCAGCGATGGGGTGCGACGGGGTGTCATGGTCGATGTCTGCCTGTCTGCATCGTCTGTCGGATGCGCTTTTCCAAAGATTGCCATACCGGCCGAATCAGGGAAAGTCACGCCACTGCGGGAATCTGATTCGGGGCATGAGCGTTGCATTCCTGCACCGCGACCGCGTTTCCGGCATACGGGGGTGGGTTGCCACAAAGGTCATGATGCGGCGTCGCGGCAGCGGCTGTTCTCGCCCGCATGCGGCGAATTCTGACCGCCCGCGTAGCGCGCTGGACGCTCACGATCATGCCCGATCTTGCCGGGTGGTAAGGGCAGGTGCAAAGCCTGTACGTCGCCTCGAATCGCTTCCCGCAAAGGACCGGGCCGTCCGCGCCGATGCTCGCGAATATTCCGGGGCTCGCGATGCTCGGTAACGGAGAACCTCGGCAATCACCGCGACGCGTCTTTTCTCTATTGTCGTGTCGACCTGCCGGTGTCCGAGCACCATGTTACCCGGCACATCGAATGGCCGGGCAACGCCCACAGATCCAGCGCGCGGCTTCGTCGTCAGCCGCAGTGCCGCCTCCCGCACGGATGCGGAATTTCGCCGGGCGCTGCCGGATGAGGGTCGGCCGGCGCTCGTCTTTGTCCACGGCTCCAACCTCAACAACGCGGAGGCGATATCCCGCTGGCCCAGATCGTGGTGGCGTACGAGGCGCACAGGCCGGTGGTCGGCTTTTCCTGGTCCTTCTAGGACCGGGACAACGTCATGTTTTCGGGCGACGGCCTCGAAGGACTTCTGTCCGCGCTGCCCGCGCAGGATCATCGTACTCTGCTGGTAACTCATTCGATGGGCAGCAAGCTTGGTGATGGAGAGACGGCGCCAGATGTCTCCATCGGCGGGAACATCCGGTCCCTGCGTGCGCTGCCCGGGGTAGGGCTCGCCGTCCCCAGACATCGTCGATGACGCCTTTTTCAGGGGTCTCCGCATCGGTTCCTTCCCGCAACCGTTTCCCCTCATGTCATCAGGCCGGGGCGCGTCCTCGATCTCTCTGCTTTCGTCAACGAAAAGCCGACCCCAGTCGGGTCCAGCGCGAACGGGAACGGTCTGCCGGGCCCGCCCGTGAACGTCATTGATCTGTCCGGCATGCGGGGCGGGGCGTGTGGCGGACAGAACGGCGGCCTTCACCGCGCCTTCAGGCTATTTGCCTCTTGCGCGATCCCGCCCGCCGGATTCGAGGTGCGGGTGACGCCTTTCCCGGAACTCCGCCGCCCCGGGATGCGGTCTTTGGCCCCGCGCGTAATGGTTGCTTGCCGGCGCTGGATGATGCCTGTCAACGCCACCCACCCAAAAGGGCCTTCCATCCGACGTCCGCTTTCATCCATAATTCGGCCGGCGAAATTCAGTCCTCCGCGACAGGCTCCTCGCCATCGTCCAGCGCCGCGACTCCGGGCAGTACCTTGCCTTCCATCCACTCGAGGAACGCACCGCCAGCGGTTGAAATGTAAGAGAAATCCTCTGCAGCGCCAGCCCTGTTAAGGGCGGCAACCGTGTCGCCGCCGCCCGCCACAGACACCAGCTGGCCGTGCTCCGACCGCAGGGCCGCGTGCTTGGCAGCGGCGTTGGTCGCCGCATCGAAGGGGGCGATCTCGAAGGCGCCGAGCGGGCCGTTCCATATCAGCGTTTCCGCCCGGTCGATGGCCGCCTTCACCGCCTCGACCGACTCCGGTCCGGCATCGAGGATCATCGCGTCCGCCGGGCAGGCGTCGGCCGCGACGACCTCGTTTTCCGCGCCTTCCTTGAACTCGCGTGCCACCACCACGTCGACCGGCAGGATGATCTCGCAACCCGCGTCCCCGGCCTTGACGAGGATCTCACGCGCGGTCTCCGCCATCTCGTGCTCGCAAAGCGATTTGCCCACGTCCACGCCTTTGGCCGCGAGGAAGGTGTTCGCCATGCCGCCGCCGATCACCAGCATGTCGACCCTGGTAACGAGGTTGCCGAGCAGCTCCAGCTTGGTCGATACCTTCGCGCCACCGACCACGGCCAGCACCGGGCGGCGCGGCGATCCCAGCGCCGAATCCAGCGCCTCCAGTTCGCCCTGCATCAGGCGGCCCGCACAGGCAGGCAGCAGATGCGCCAATGCCTCGGTCGAGGCATGCGCGCGGTGTGCGGCAGAAAACGCGTCGTTGCAGTAGACGTCGCCCAGTTCGGCCATGGCGCGGGCCAGTTCGGGGTCGTTCGCTTCTTCACCCTTGTGAAAGCGCGTGTTCTCCAAAAGTGCCACCTGATTGTCGCCCAAGGTGTCAACGATGGCCTGCGCCGCCGGGCCGATACAGTCGGCGGCAAAGACCACCTCCGCCCCGAGCTGCGCCTCCAGCACGGGGATCAGCGGCTGCAGGCTCATGTCGTCGCGCCGCTCGCCCTTGGGGCGGCCGAAATGCGCCAGAAGCACCGGTCTGCCACCGCGCGACAGGATGTCCTGAACCGTGGGACAGATCCGTTCGATGCGGGTTGCATCCGTCACCTTGCCGTCTTCGACCGGCACGTTGATGTCGACGCGGGTCAGCACCCGTTTGCCGTCGAGGTCCATGTCGTCCAGCGTCTTCCAGGCCATGTGTCAACTCCCGTAACCAGTCGGCAACGTGTTGCCCGCTCGCGCGCCGGAGGTCAACGCTTCTTGGCTTTGCCGCCCCGCCACGATAAACCCTGCCGCAAAACCTAACGAGGAATGACCCATGGCCGAGATCAAGGATCCCGAAAACACCATCCTGATGGAGCTCAAAGGCGGCACCGTCACCATCGCGCTGATGCCCGACGTGGCACCCAAGCACACAGAGCGGATGAAGGAACTGGCCCGTGCCGGTGCCTACGACAATGTCTGCTTTCACCGTGTGATCGACGGCTTCATGGCGCAGACCGGCGACGTCGAGAATGGCAACATGGAGAAGGACTTCAACCTGCGCCGCGCTGGCACGGGCGGCTCGGACCTGCCGGACCTGCCGGCGGAATTCTCCCGCATCCCGCATGCCCGTGGGTCGCTGGGGGCGGCGCGGTCGTCCAACCCGAACTCGGCCAACGCGCAGTTCTTTATCAACTTCAAGGACAACGATTTCTTGAACGGTCAGTACACCGTCTACGGGCAGGTCATCGAGGGCATGGAGCACGTCGACGCGATCACCCGTGGCGAGCCACCCGCCAACCCCGACCGCATGATTTCTGTGAAGGTGGCCGCCGATGTTGCGTAATCTGACGCTTGCGCTCACGCTGCTGGCGTCCCCCGCCTTCGCCACCGGCCTTGAAATCGAGGTCGCGGGCGAGGATGGCCCCATGGGCACGGTCAGCATCGACCTCTTCGAGGACGTGGCACCGAAGCACGTGGAACAGATCACGGAGCTGGCCAAAGACGGCGCGTATGACGGGGTCGTCTTTCACCGCGTGATCGACGGTTTCATGGCGCAGACCGGCGATGTGGCCTTTGGCAACATGGCGAAGGACGGCTTTGACATGCGCCGCGCAGGGCAGGGCGGGTCCGACCGCCCGGACCTGCCGGCGGAATTCTCCGACCTGCCGTTCGAACGCGGCGTGGTCGGCATGGCGCGGTCGCAGAACCCCGACAGCGGAAACTCGCAGTTCTTCATCATGTTTGCTCCGGGTCATTTCCTGAACGGCCAGTACACGGTCGTTGGCGCAGTGACCGAGGGCATGGATGTGGTCGACGCCATCAAGCGCGGCCACTCGCAGTCTGGCGCCGTCGCGGGTGTGCCCGACCGCATGGAAAAGGTCTCCGTCACCGAGTGACGTTCCGCTACCGTCAATGACAAGGGGCGCCCGATCTGTCGCGGCGCCCCTTTTCCTATCCGAAGCGTGACGGGGTCGCGAACCTCCTCTGAAAATCGCGCCCGGTGCCCGGACGCTTTTTTCTGGCGCTGTGCTGTCCCTCGGGCCATCCTGACAGCCGAGT
The DNA here is from genome assembly GCF_017813235.1 of Sagittula salina. Lineage (GTDB taxonomy): Bacteria > Pseudomonadota > Alphaproteobacteria > Rhodobacterales > Rhodobacteraceae > Sagittula > Sagittula salina. The sequence continues at coordinate 116,911 of NZ_JAGISH010000001.1, read as the reverse complement.
CCCTCTCCCCCGCCTTGAGGACCGAAGCCATGCCGCCCGTCCCAACCCGCGCAGTCTTGCGCGCGCTGCTCCTTATCCTCGCGACGCTTTGCGCCGGCCCTCTTGCGGCCGACCCGTCCTTCTGGAAACACGAATGGCCTGAAACCGATTTCTCGCGCACGACGGTGGACTCGTGGGCCGAGATCCTCTCTGGCGGACCGGGCAAGGACGGTATTCCGGCGCTGTCTGATCCCGCTTTTGTCGCCGCAGAGGGAGAGACCCGTATCGGCGCGATGGAACCCGTCATCACGCTGGCGATAGAAGGGGAACCAGCCCGTGCCTACCCGATCCGCTACCTGACATGGCACGAAATCGTCAACGACACGGTGGCTGGCATTCCCGTTGCCGTAACCTTTTGCCCGCTGTGCAACTCGGCGCTGGTCTTCGATCGTCGCGTGGCCGGGCAGGTACTGAGCTTTGGGGTCACCGGCAAGTTGAGAAACTCCGACATGGTCATGTACGACCGCGAAACCCAAAGCTGGTGGCAGCAGGCGCTGGGACTGGGCATCGTGGGGGATATGACCGGGCAGACCCTTCGGCAGTTGCCTGCATGGATGGATAGCTGGGGGGGCTTTCGCATGGCTTACCCCGAGGGGCGCGTGATGGCCGAACCCGAATGGAACCGCCCCTACGGCCGCAACCCCTACCGGGGCTACGACACGTCCATCCGGCCGTTTCTTTACAGCGGGGAAAACCCGCCGCAAGGCATTCCTCCCCTGATGCGTGTCGTCCGCGTGGGGGAACGTGCTTGGCCGCTGGATCGCGTCGCGGCAGAGGAACGCATCAGAGAGGCTGGGTATGCCATTGACTGGACGCCGGGACAGGCGTCCGCTCTCGACAGTGACCGGATCGCGGCAGGGCGCGACGTGGGTTCGATCCGGGTGCGCGACGCCACTGGCCGCGACGTGCCGCATGACGTTCTGTTCGCCTTCGCGTTCCACGCGTTCTGGCCCGACGGGAAGTGGATGCTCGAACCCTGATTGTCCAGAATGGATCAGAAAGTGAGAGATATGCCGATGATATCCACAAGTGGTCATCGCGAAATGTAAAATGTCAGGCGCAGAGCCTTCGCGGCAGCCAACGTGCGACAGGCGCAAGACAGCCCAGATGCAGCCATGTCCCGCCCAGCCGATGCACCTCTGCTCCGGTGCCGAGCTTGAAACGCGTCAGCCCTGGCGCGTCCTGCGCATTCAGGATTCCGAGATCGAGACGGTCGTGGCCCCGCGATGCAAGGTCACGCATGGCCTCCCAGAGCACGGCGTTCATTGCGTTCAACCGTTTTCCCCCGGCCGTGCTCTGTCCCATCTGCCATGTCGCCATGCGGCCGTGCCGCAGTACCACGGCGGCGGCAAGAAGCCGTTCATCCAGCATTGCCTCGTAGACCTGGGCCATTCCGGGATTCGCCTGACCGAAGGCCACCGCGAAGGATGGCGGCAGGCCACGATAACGCTTTGCGCGGGCCTGCTCCGTCTCCGCCGCCAGCACCCAGTGCCCGGGGACCAGGTCGGTGCGCCGCACCGTGATCCCCGTCCGCTCCGCCCGGTTCAGCCGATTGCGCCACTTCTGGCGCAGCCCGATGCGCATTTCTGCAGCCGAACGCAGGCGTAGTATTCCGAGGCTGGCCGGCGTCATCAGCGGCCAAAAGCCACCGTCACGGAGCACCTGCGAAGGGATGCCGTCCGCGTTCAGGATCAATGGACAGCCGTCGTGCCAGTGATGCCAGCGACGCACCCAGTCCTCCAGCGCTTCCGGATCGTTCGCCACGGGGCCGCGCGATACGAGGTCGACCCGCCCGAGAAAACCCATGCGGCGCGACTGCACCTGCCAGCGCAAGGTCTCCTTCTGCCGCTGTTCCCGCTTCAACAGCCGCAGTGGCAGGTTCAGCGCCGCGCAGGCGCGGGCGAACTCCGGACTTTGGGGCAGGGGCAGGGCGAGCGAGTCGGTCATTCTGTCATTAACCGGATGAAAACTTGTGAATGGCTTAATGACGGTATGAAGACTCAGGTTTCACGCGCATCGCCGCCCCGTCGCACCAGCCGCAGCGCCTACCGCAGCACTGTGGGCGCCATCGCCCCTCCGCGACCAACCGGGGCGGCGGCGCTGCTTGCCTTCGGAATTCTCGCGGTGCCGGTCCTGCTGCTGACGGTGGTTCAGGCCGTCTGGTAGCCAAGGCTGACAAACGGCGCTGACAGGCGGGCGGGCAACGAAAAAGGCGGCCCCCATCAGGGAACCGCCGCTTTCATCCGCGCGATGGAACCTTGGCGCCCGCAGGATCAGCCGAGTTTCACCAGCGCGTGGCGCTTCTTGCCAGCCGACAGCTTGATAGGCTCGGCCAGCGCGCCCGCGTCCACCATCAGTCCGGCGTCGTGTAGCCCCGCGTCGTTCATGCGCGCGCCGTCCTCGGCGATCAGGCGTTTCGCTTCCTTGCCGGACTTCGCCAGACCCGAGCGTACCAGCAGCTGCACGATGGAGATCCCCTCGGCCACCTCTTCCGCCGTCAGCACCAGCGTCGGCAGATCGTCGCCCACGCCGCCTTTCTCGAAAACCTCGCGCGCCGTTGCCTCTGCGGCCTGTGCCGCCCCCACACCGTGGCAGAGGGTTGTGACCTCGTTGGCGAGAACGATCTTGGCGTCGTTGATCTCCGAGCCCTGCAGCGCGCCCAGCCGGTCGCATTCCTCGACCGGAAGTTCGGTATACAATTTCAGGAAGCGGCCGACGTCCGCGTCCGTCGTGTTGCGCCAGAACTGCCAGAACTCGTAGGGCGAGCGCATGTCGGCGTTCAGCCAGACGGCGCCATCGGCGGATTTACCCATTTTCTTGCCGTCGCTCGTCGTCAGGAGCGGCGAGGTCAGCCCATAAATCTCATGATCCAGCACCCGGCGCGTCAGGTCGATCCCGTTGACGATATTGCCCCACTGGTCCGAACCGCCCATCTGCAACAGGCAGCCGTAGCGCCGGTTCAGTTCGAGGAAGTCGTAGGCCTGCAGGATCATGTAGTTGAATTCAAGAAACGACAGCGACTGCTCCCGGTCCAGCCGCGATTTCACCGACTCGAAGGACAGCATACGGTTGACGGAGAAGTGCCGTCCGATGTCGCGCAGGAAGTCGAGGTAGTTGAGCCCGTCCAGCCATTCGGCATTGTTCAGCATCAGCGCCGGGGTGTCGCCCTCGTAATCGAGGTACTTGGCAAAAACCTGTTTGATGCCAGCGATGTTTTCGTCGATCTGGTGGGGCGTCAGCAGCGGGCGCTCATCGGCGCGGAAGGACGGGTCGCCCACCTTCGTCGTGCCGCCGCCCATCAGCGTGATCGGCTGGTGTCCGGTCTTCTGCAACCAGCGCAGCATCATGATCTGGATCAGGCTGCCCACGTGCAGCGACTTCGCCGTGGCATCGAAGCCGATATAGCCCGGCACGCATCCCTGGCTCAGCGCGTCATCCAGCGCCTGATAATCGGTGCAGTCGGCAAGAAAGCCGCGCTCCATCATGACACGCATGAAAGCCGATTTGGGATGGTAGGTCATGGCAGGCCTCTCGTATAAAACTTCGGGCATCCTATAAGGGCCGCAGGGCACGAGGGAAAGGGCATGATGAGACAGGCGCAGATCCGGGCGGTTGGGGCGATGTCGGGGACGTCGCTTGATGGCGTCGACGCGGCGGTTGTGGTGACCGATGGCGTCACGATTTCCGAGTTCGGGGCGAGAGCCTATCGACCCTACTCGGAGGTGGAGTCCGTCGTGCTGCACGCGGCTCTGGGCCAGTGGCAGGATGCGGACCTGTCGGAGGCGGCGGACGTGGTGCACCGCGCCCATATCGATGTTCTGACAGGGCTCGACGCCGATCTCGTGGGGTTTCACGGCCAGACGCTGGCGCATGACCCGCGCGGGCGCGGCACGCATCAGTTGGGTGACGGAGCCGTTCTGGCGGAAGCATTGGGTCGCCCGGTGGTCTGGGACTTCCGCTCGGCGGATGTGGCGCTTGGCGGCGAGGGCGCGCCTCTGGCGCCGTTTTTCCACTGGGCCTGCGCGCAATGGATCGGCGCGAAAGAGCCGCTGTGCTTTCTCAACCTCGGTGGCGTGGGGAACCTGACCTGGGTCGATCCACGCGCGGCAAAGCCCGAGACGCCCGGCGCGCTGCTCGCCTTTGATACCGGCCCGGCCAATGCGCCCCTCAACGACCTGATGCGCCGCCGCCGCGGGCAGCCCTATGACGCGGACGGCGCGCTGGCCCGGCAGGGGCTGGTGGAGGATGGCGCGCTGGAACTATTCCTCGGTGAACCCTATTTCCGAAGAATGCCGCCCAAGTCCCTGGACCGGGACGATTTTTCGTTGATGCTGGATCTGGTTCACGAACTGAGCGACGCCGATGCGGCGGCGACGATGACCGCCATGGCGGCCTCTTCCGTGATGGTCGGGATGGAGCATTGCCCGAAACCCCCTGCACGGCTGCTGGTAACCGGCGGCGGGCGCAAGAACCCTGTCATGATGGACATGCTGCGCGCAGGTCTCGATTGCCCGGTAGAGCCGGTGGAGGCCGCAGGTCTCGACGGAGACATGTTGGAGGCGCAGGCCTTCGCCTATCTCGCGGTGCGGGTGAGGCGCGGGCTGCCGACATCGGCGCCGGGCACCACGGGCGTGGCGGCGCCGGTTGGCGGCGGGCAGGTCAGCCGTCCGGACGCAATGCCTGCCGAACAGGAAACCGGGCGACGCGCCGGTAAAAATTAACTTCGGCTTAACCACCTGGGACCTATGAGGAAGCGCACTCCTGCCGTCTTGTCCCTGCGCCCTGTCCTGCGGATCGGGCACGCTGGCTTTGGACTGGGGAGGGCGACCCGTTCCCGGCTGTGCAGGGGCTTGCGGGAGCGGACGATGCAAAAGGCCGGGCAGATGTTTTTGCCCATTGTCATTTGATGCGTCCGCACCTTATGTTGACGGACAGGCTGCCGCGCCATTCGGGCGCCAGCCAGACAGTTTCGCTGCGACGGACCCGCGCCACATGGTGCCCCGTGGCAGAGCGATTGGGTCCCGAGAAGCGCGGGCGGACCGAGGTCCGCAGCACTTCGGAGGCCGATGAACCGGCCCTAGCCACGCGGACCCCGACGGGGCCGCCACAGGCGACAGGCTTAAAGCGGGCGCCGATCACGGAGTATGCGTGATACAGGCGTCGGAGAGAACCGCGATGACGCGCACGGCGCAGCAAAGGCACGAGGGCAGGAGCGGAAACGCCGTCCTCGCTTCATGCGCCGGCCCGTCACAATTCGCCCAGACAAGACACGCCTCACGCAACCTTGCGCCACCCGGTTCAGGGGGGCTTGCGGCGCGCATCAAGGATACATGGCAAAGAAAATGCTTATTGACGCCACCCACGCGGAAGAGACCCGCGTCGTGGTGGTGGACGGAAACAAGGTCGAGGAGTTCGACTTTGAATCGGAGAACAAGCGCCAGCTGGCTGGCAACATCTACCTCGCAAAGGTAACGCGCGTAGAGCCGTCCTTGCAGGCGGCTTTCGTGGACTACGGTGGCAATCGCCACGGTTTCCTCGCATTCTCGGAGATCCATCCCGATTACTACCAGATCCCCGTCGCCGACCGTAAGGCGCTGATGGAGGAGGAGGCCGCGCTCGCCGCAGCCGCCGAGGAAGAAGAAGACAAACCGAAGCGCGCGTCCCGCTCGCGGTCGCGAAAGAAGTCCTCGCCGAAGCCCAAGCCTTCGGAGAAGACGACGGAGGCTATCGCGTCGCAGGACGACCAGCGCGAGATCTCCGGCATGGAGACGATCGACCTCAGTGACGGTGAAGAGACGGAGGCCGTGGCCGAAGCGGGTGCTCCGGGCGAGGGACTCTCTCCCATGACCACCGTGAACGAGGCGCCGATCGGCGAGCCGGTGGAGTCCATCGAATCGGATGGCTCCGAGGCCGAAGCCCCGGCATCCGTTCAGACAAGTTCCCCCGCCGCAGAGGCCGTTCCGGTCGATGCGGAGCCTGCCGCCCCGGTGGCAGCACCGGAGACGGTGGCGGAAGAAACCTCCGAACCCGCAGTCGACGCTCAGGCAGACCAGCCGCCAGCCGGAGAGGCGTCCGGAACCGACTCCGAAGAAGGCGGCTCCGAAGAGAGCGCGGCCCCACAGCGCCCGATGGCGGCTGCCTCGGACGATGACGCGCTGGTTGTCAGCGCGGAGCCCGGCGAAACCGCCGAGGACGGCGACGCCTCCGACGAGGATGACGATGAGGAGGACGACAGTAACGACGCTTCCGCGCGCGACGAATCCATCGAATCCGTGGCCGACGACGACACCCACGAGGACATTCGCCCCGTGCGCAAGCCGTCCCGTGCACGTCGCTACAAGATTCAGGAAGTCATCAAGGTCCGCCAGATCATGCTGGTCCAGGTGGTCAAGGAAGAGCGCGGCAACAAGGGCGCGGCGCTTACGACCTACCTCAGCCTCGCGGGTCGCTACTGCGTCCTGATGCCCAACACGGCGCGCGGAGGCGGCATCTCGCGCAAGATCACCAACGCGACCGACCGTTCCAAGCTGAAGGCCATCGCCAACGAGATCGACGTGCCCAAGGGCGCGGGCCTGATCATCCGCACCGCTGGCGCCAAGCGCACGAAGACGGAGATCAAGCGCGACTACGAATACCTGCAGCGCCTCTGGGAGCAGATCCGCGAACTGACGCTGAAATCCATCGCGCCGGCGAAGATCTATGAAGAAGGCGACCTGATCAAACGCTCGATCCGCGACCTGTACTCGCGCGAGATCGACGAGGTGCTGGTGGAGGGCGAGCGTGGCTACCGCGTGGCCAAGGACTTCATGAAGATGATCATGCCGTCCCACGCCAAGAACGTGAAGCACTACGTCGAGCCCATGCCGCTGTTCGCGCGCTTTCAGGTCGAATCGTACCTGGGCGGGATGTTCAACCCGACCGTGCAACTGAAATCCGGCGGTTACATCGTCATCGGTGTGACCGAGGCGCTCGTTGCCATCGACGTGAACTCCGGCCGTGCGACCAAAGAAGGCTCCATCGAGGAGACCGCGCTGAAGACCAACCTGGAGGCCGCCGAAGAGGTTGCCCGCCAGCTGCGTCTGCGCGACCTCGCCGGCCTGATCGTCATCGACTTCATCGACATGGACGAGCGCAAGAACAACGCCGCCGTCGAGAAGAAGCTGAAGGACAAGCTGAAGACCGATCGCGCACGCATTCAGGTTGGCCGCATCTCGGGCTTCGGCCTGCTGGAGATGTCGCGACAGCGCCTGCGCCCCGGTATGATCGAGGCAACGACGCAGCCCTGCGCCGCCTGCCACGGCACGGGGCTGATCCGATCCGACGACAACATGGCGCTGCAGATCCTGCGCCAGATCGAGGAAGAGGGCGTCCGGCGGCGGTCGCGTGAGGTTCTGGTAAAATGCCCGGTGGGTATCGCCAACTACCTGATGAACCAGAAGCGCGAACACGTCGCCATGATCGAGGCACGCTATGGCATGGCCGTCCGTATCGAGGGCGACGTTCATCTGATCGCGCCGGATTTCTCGCTGGAGAAGTTCAAGACCGCGACGCGCTCCGTACCGGAGCCCGCGTCGCATGTGGTGTCGGTCGACACCTCGCTGATGGACCTCGTGGATGAGGAAGGTCAGTACGACGAGGACGCTGAAATCGCTGAAGAAGAGCCGGAGGTCGAGGAGACCACGGACAAGAGCGCGAACGAGAAAGCGCCGGCCCCCGCCTCCGAAGACGGCGAAGAGAAGCCGAAGAAAAAGCGTCGGCGTCGCCGCCGTCGGTCGTCCAAATCGAAGGACGGCGAGAACGGTGACGATCAGTCCGATAATGGCGATTCTTCCGATGAGGAGAGCGGTTCGGATGAATCCGCATCGGAAACGGATGGCGCGGAGGCTGGCTCCGACGAGGGCGAGGCAAAGAAAAAGCCAAGCCGTACGCGGTCGCGGTCCCGCTCACGCTCCCGGTCGAAGGCTTCCGATACCCAGGAGCCGGAAACCACGCAGCCGACCGGAGAGGCTCCCGCCACTGACGTGACGGAAGAGGCCCCGGCTGAGGTTGCAGCGGCGCCTGTCGCGGAAGCGGTCGCCGATATGGCGCAGTCGGAAGCCCCGGTCGAAACGCCGGTGGCGGAAACCGCACCGGAGGGTCCGGCCGAAAGCACACCCGCCCCGGTCGAGGCGGAGGCACCTGTCGCTGCCGAAGAGGCCCCGGCCCAATCGGCACCCGCCGCCGAGCTGGGCGAAAACGGCGAGGGCGAGATCGCAGAGAAGGCCCGTCCGGCCCGCACCCGCGTGAAGGCCTCTGACTACGTGGCCCAGATGGCCCCGAGTGAAGAGGCGACCGCCGAGGCCGAACCGCAGCCTGAGACCCCGGCAGAGCCGATTGCCGAAGCCGCTCCAGCCGAAGCGCAGCCGACTGAAACCGCCCATGCGGAATCGCAATCGGCTGAAGCGCAATCGGCCGAAGCAGCGCCCTCCGAAGCGCAGGCACAGTCCGCCGAAGAAGAACCGAAGACCAAGCGTCGCGGCTGGTGGTCGCTGGGCCGGTAAGCCCGCTCGGACCGCAATGACAAAGGCCCGCGTCCTTCCGGCGCGGGCCTTTTCCGTTTACTTCAACGGGGTGACCCGCCGGAGCGTCAGCCCTTCACGATGGTCCAGATCATCGCCGCGCCATTCTCGCCGGCGTCCTGCAGCGTGTGTCCGGCCTCGGCACAGAAATGCGGAATGTCAATAACGGCGGCGGGGTCGTCGGTGGTGACGATCAGCACATCACCGGAAGAAAGCGCCATAAGGCGCTTGCGCGCCTTCAGGACAGGAAGAGGGCACAGCAGCCCCGTGGCATCGAGTTCATGTGTCATGACCGCCGATCTATCCGTGATGTGACAACGCGTCCACGGGCTTGTGACCGCAGGACGCGTGACGGCATGACGCGGATGCCCTAAGCCTGCTCCCATGTTTGGAATCGAGATCATAGACGCGTCGCTCCTCCCCGCCATGCTGGTTGCGCTGGTGGCCGGGATCGTATCCTTCCTCAGCCCCTGCGTTCTGCCTATCGTGCCGCCCTATCTGGCCTTCATGTCGGGAGTCAGTATGGGCGAAATGCAGGAGGGGCGCGCGCGTGGCCGGGTTGCACTGGCGGCGCTGTTCTTCGTTCTCGGGTTGTCCACGGTCTTCGTCCTGCTGGGCTTCACCGCCTCGTGGCTGGGGTCGTTCTTCCTTCAGAACCAAGTGCTTCTGGGGCGCATCGCGGGCGTTCTGGTGATCGTCTTCGGTCTGCATTTCCTTGGCGTTTTCCGGATCGGTTTCCTCGACCGCGAGGCGAGGATGGATGCGGGCGATGCCGGTGGGTCTGCCTTTGGCGCCTATCTTCTGGGGCTGGCCTTCGCCTTTGGGTGGACGCCCTGCATCGGCCCGCAACTGGGCGCGATCCTGTCGCTGGCGGCAACCGAGAGTTCCGTGGCGCGCGGCACCGCGCTGCTTGGTGTTTACGCGGCGGGGCTGGGCATTCCCTTCCTGCTTGCGGCGCTGTTCCTGAGCCGAGCCATGGGCCTGATGAACCGCATGAAGCGCCACATGCGGATGATCGAACGGGTCATGGGGGCGCTGCTGATCGTTGTGGGGCTGGCACTGGTGACCGGGGCCTTCTCGGCGTTTTCCTTCTGGCTGCTCGACACTTTTCCAGGGCTGGCGACACTGGGCTGACCGCTGGGCTGACGGTCGGATCGGGGGCCGGGTTTTCACGGAAAAATCCCGCCGGACCGCGCCTTACTCTCGCCGGAAAACTGCGTTAACCTTGGCTCAAAGAGGCGAGGCATGGCAGAGCAGTCCGCAGATTGTCAAACCGGCAGGGTGGCCAGGCGCCGGGTGTTCTACATTCCGGGCTACGATCCGATTCACCCCCGCCGCTACCGCGAACTCTACCGCAAGGAAGGCGCCGCGCAGGCAGAGATTTCGGGCTACGCGCTGTCGCTCCGGGCAAAGCGCACCGGAGGCGCCTACGGTTGGCATGTCCAGAGCGCGCAGGACGGCGCGGAGGTCAACGCCGATGTGGAAGTGCTTGTCTGGTCCGACATCGTTCGTGACAGCATGTCGAGCACGATCCCTGCCACCTATGGGCAGCTTGTGCGTACGGCGTGGGAATACATCGCGACAGGCACGCTTTTTCGGCTGATGCGGCTGCGCAAGGGTCCGGTGATCGCGGCGCTGTACCCGGTTGGCGCCCTGTTGTTGCAGCTTGCTCTGGCGCTGGCTCTCGGCTGGCTTGCATTCACAGCGGTGGCGTTCGCGGCAGGATGGGTCATCGGGAACTGGTCGGTCTACCCGGCGGTCTTGATTGGCGCCGGGCTGGCCTGGGCGGTGTTGCGCTGGTTCAAAGCGAAGGACGGCAAGCTTTTTGCCTACTACCTGATGCACGACTACGCCTATGCCGCGCGCTGGCATGGCGCAAACCCGCCCGCTCTTGAGGCGCGGATGGCCGAGTTTGGCGACACTATCGCCGAGGCCTTGGCGCAGGACTGGGACGAGGTGCTGGTCGTCGGCCATTCCTCTGGCGCGCATCTCGCCGTTTCTGTCCTGGCCGACCTGATCCGCGCGGGCAAGGTGCCACCCAAAGGCCCCGCGCTTGGTTTCCTCAGCCTCGGGCAAGTCGCGCCGATGGTTTCCTTCCTGCGCGACGCGTGGCGGTTGCGCGCCGATCTTCAATACCTTTCCGCGCGCGCGGAGCTGACATGGATCGACGTCACCGCGCCCGGCGACGGCTGTGCCTTTGCGCTGTGCGATCCGGTCAGCGTCTCCGGTGTCGCGCCACAGGGTAAACGCTGGCCGCTGGTCTTTTCAGCGCAGTTCACCCGATCGCTGAGCCCGGAACGCTGGAAGGCGCTGCGTTGGAAGTTCTTCCGCCTGCATTTCCAGTACCTCTGCGCCTTTGACCGGCCACTGGATTACGACTATTTCCGCATAACCGCAGGCCCGCTGACGCTGGCCGCGCGCTACGCCGACCGCCCGCCCTCGGCGAGCCGCATCGACCACGCCGTGTCCCGCTACACGAGCACCGCGCCATGATCCCGCCAAAGCCCGCCGCGCGGCCCGACCGTGTTTCCCTCTGGCACTACGTCAGGCTTTTTCGGCAGGACATCCTGTCTGCACAGCCCGCGAGGCTGTATCGCGCATGGATGGCGGAGTTCCGCACGCCCTTTTTCCGGTCCTACCTGCTGAACCAGCCGGATCTGATAGCAGAGGTCCTAAAGCGCCGGCCGATGGATTTTCCGAAATCCGACCGCATCGGGGCCGGCCTCAGACCGCTGCTGGGCGACTCGGTTTTCCTGACGAACGGCGAGATGTGGAAGCGGCAAAGACGCATCATCGATCCCGCCTTCGAAGGCGGGCGGCTGAAGGAAACCTTCCCCGCCATGGTCGCCGCAGCACAGGCCGCGCGCGCAAGGTTGACGGAACGCGCGGGTAAGGTGGTGGAAATCGAGGCGGAGGCCAGCCACGCCGCCGCCGATGTGATCTTTCGCACGCTGTTCTCCATCCCGATCGAGGACGCGCTGGCCTCGCAGGTTTTCCGCGAATTTCGCGCCTACCAGCGAACGCAACCGATCCTGAACCTGGCTGCCTTCATCCCCGGCCCGCGCTGGATGCCGCGATTCTTCCGTCGGGATACGAAGTCGGCCGCCCGCCGCATCCGGGCCCTCATCGGTCAGCTGACCGACGCGCGTGCTGCCGAGATCGCCAAAGGCACCGCGCCCGACGACCTCGCGACCAAGATCATGACCACGCGCGACCCCGAAACGGGGGAGACCTTCAGCCCCTCGGAGATGGTCGACCAGGTGGCGATTTTCTTCCTCGCCGGGCACGAGACCTCCGCCTCCGCGCTTGGCTGGGCGCTATACCTCATGGCGCTCAAGCCGGAGTGGCAGGACCGGCTGGCCGAAGAGGCGCGCTTGGGGCTGGTGGAGTGCAGCTTTGCAGAGGTGGCGAAACTGCGCCTCAGCCGGGATGTCTTCCGCGAAACGCTGCGCCTGTATCCGCCGGTGCCGATGATGGTGCGAGAGACGACTTGTCCCGAACGGTTCCGAGACCGCGACATTCCCACGGGTGCGCAGATGGTGCTTAGCCCGTGGCACCTGCATCGCCACGAACGCCTGTGGGAAAACCCCGACGCCTTTGATCCTGCCCGCTGGCAGACGGAAAACGGCCAGCGCTGCGGGCGCGAGGCATACATCCCATTCTCGGCGGGTCCACGCGTCTGCACGGGGGCCGGTTTCGCCATGATCGAGGGGGTGCTGCTGCTCTCCCTCATCCTGCGGGATCTTCGGGTCAGCCGCGTCGAAGGCCGCGACCCGGTACCCGAAGCGCATCTGACCGTCCGCGCGCGCGACGGGATCTGGCTGCGGATCGATCCCCGCTGACGGGTTTTGCGTAGGGGCTTTGTATGCGCCTACCGCCACCAACAGAAAGCAGGGCGCTGGTTCCCGTTTCTCCTTGGGGCAAAATACTCACGTCCGGCGTCGCCGCAGGACACGCGGGCCGGGGAGGCGCGCGTCCTTTGCAACGTTTAGCGTTAACAGCCTGATCTCCCTCTAGGTTTGCGCGCCAAACCGGGTTAACCGGAAGCAAACCAGTTTTGACCGGGAGTGGCATGATGGCGAGCGACGCGTTCCAGCAGATGAAACAGCAGATGGCCGAGGGGCAGGGCTTCATCGCCGCGCTCGATCAGTCGGGCGGCTCCACGCCGAAGGCGCTGGCGCTTTATGGCGTGACCGAAGACATGTACGACGGCGACGCGGCCATGTTCGACGAGATCCATCAGATGCGGACGCGGATCATCACTGCGCCGGACTTTACAAAGCAGAAGGTGCTGGGCGCGATCCTCTTCGAACGCACCATGCGCGGCGAAGTCGCTGGCAAGCCGACGGCCCAGGCGCTCTGGGAGGATCGGGGCATCGTTCCCTTCCTCAAGATCGACAAGGGGCTGGAAGCCGAGGCTGACGGCGTGCAGATGATGAAGCCGATTCGGGGCCTTGAAGACACGCTGAAGGAGGCGGCGGCTTTCGGGATCTTCGGCACGAAGGAGCGTTCAGTGATCCAGGAGGCCAATGCGAAGGGCATCGCAGCCGTTGTGGCGCAGCAGTTCGAGGTGGGCCGCACGGTTCTGTCCTGCGGGCTGGTGCCGATCCTGGAACCGGAGGTGAACATAAAGTCCGCCACCAAAGCCAAGGCGGAGGAAATCCTGAAAGCGGAGATCGCCAAGCACCTCGACACGCTGGAGGACGGGCAGGACGTCATGCTGAAGCTGACCATCCCGACTGTCGACGGGCTGTATGATTCGCTGGCTGATCACCCGCGCGTTGTGCGCGTGGTGGCGCTCTCGGGCGGCTATTCCACCGACGAGGCCTGTGCCCGTCTGGCGCGTCAGCCAAAGATGATCGCCTCTTTCAGCCGGGCTCTGACCGAGGGCCTGTCAAAGCAGATGCCCGATACGGATTTCAACGCGGCTCTGGGGGCGAACATCGACCAGATTTACAAGGCCTCGGTCTAAGCCGGAAACAGAAAACTCCGGCACCTCTGAATGACCCCGCATGGCTCCGCCGTGCGGGGGTTCATGGTTTCCGCATGGGGTGGGCGCGGTTGCGCCCGCGCGATCAACCTTACGCTGACCGCGCCCGCCAATCCGCCAGACTGCGCCCCGGTTCGTTGACGAAAAGCGAGGGCAGGGGCCGCATCTCCTCCACCCGGTCCATGCGGAAGGTGAGAAAGTCACGCAGCGTTTCCGACCATGCCACGCAGGTCCAGACGCGGCCAAAATAGTCCAGCGCCAGCGGTCTCAGGTCGTGCGCCGTGCCCGCAATGACCACGCGCAGTTTCTGCCGCGCGCGGATGGCCGCGCGAATGGCAGGCATGTGCACGAAGCCGCGTGCGGCATCCGCGAAAGCATCGGTGGCAAAGCCGAAGGGCGCGGGTGTCTGGCCGGCTTCTTCTGGCAGCACGGCGTCGATCTTGGCGGCGAGCGCGCGGGCGGCGGCGGCCTGCTCCGGCATTTCGGAAGCACCGAGCGCGGCGAGCGCAAGGTGCAACGCCTCCAGTTCGGCCTCCGTCAGGTTCAGGGGCGGCAGGGTGATTGCGGCCTGCACCGTGTAACCGTAGCCTCGCGTGCCCTCTACCGGCACGCCGGAGGCGGCCAGAACCTCCATGTCGCGGTAGATCGTGCGTACCGACACGCCGAGATCCTGTGCCAGCGCCTCGGCCGTGTGCAGCCGCCCGTCGCGCAGGCGCTGCGTGATGGCATAGAGGCGGTCCTTGCGTGTGGTCGGCGGAGTGGTGGGCCGTGTTGGGGGCCGTGTCGGGGGCCGTGTCGGGGGCGGGGTCATGAGGCTGCCTTTGCGCGGGGCTTTGCTGCGTCCGCTGACGCTTTTGCTTGGGCTCAGTCAGGGACATACTGACAGAAACCCGACAACTGACAACCTCATGACACATACGCCTGCGTGAGCGGTCGGTTTGGTGCTTTCCCCGCCGCGCGGCATGCCGTATTCAACAACTCGAATTTCCGGACGGGGCCGCGTGCCCGGGTCCGCCAGACAACCTTCATACGGAGACAATCCCATGGGTATCGGAAACATCGGCCTTCCTGGCCTCCTCCTGATCGCCGTCGTCGTGCTGGTTCTTTTCGGCCGCGGCAAGATCTCTTCGCTGATGGGCGAAGTGGGCAAGGGCATCACCGCCTTCAAGCAAGGCGTGAGCGAAGGGTCCAAGGAAATCGAGGACCAGAAGGCAGACGAGGCCACGGACGTGACGCCGGCGCCGGCTCCGGCCGACGAGACCAAGGACAAGGTGTAACCCTTCATGCCTCTGGTTTTCGATTTCGGCTTTGGCGAGCTGCTGGTCATCGGCATCGTCGCGCTGATCGTGGTCGGGCCGAAGGAACTGCCGCATCTGTTCCGCACAGTCGGACAGTTCATGGGCAAGGCCCGTGGCATGGCACGCGAGTTCAGCCGGGCGATGAACGATGCCGCCGACGAGGCAGGCGTCAAGGACATCCAGAAAACCGTCCGGACGGCCACCAACCCGGTGGGCAGCGCCATGGACGGGGTGCGCGACGCGGCGAAGTCGCTGACCGACGTCGACCCGAACTCGGAGACCGGCAAGCTTGCCAAGGAGCGCGAGGAGGCCCGCCGCAAGATCGAGGCCAACGCCGCGCGCGCCGCCGCCGACCGCAAGAAGCGGGAGGCCGAGGAGGCCGCCGCCAAGGCCGCCGAGATGGAGCAGGCGCTGGCCGAGGACGCGCCCCCGGCGCCCGCCAAGGACGAAAGTGACAAGGCATGAGCCAGGCACAAGACGAGCTGGAAGACAGCGCCGCGCCACTGATCGAACATCTGGCAGAGCTGCGCACGCGGCTGATCCGCTCGATCCTGGCGCTGTTCGTTGGCATATGCGTGATGTTCATCCCCTGGCAGGGGGATTTCCTGGCGGAGCACGTCCTGCGCTTTCTTCTGGGGCCGATCGAGCACACGTTGCGCGCGCTTGGCGATCCGTCGCCGACGCTGCAATACACCAGCCCGCAGGAATACCTCTTTGTTCTGTTCCGCATCGCCATGGTGTTTGGTTTCGGCCTGTCCTTTCCGGTGATCGCGTACCAGCTGTGGCGCTTCGTGGCACCGGGCCTCTACAAGTCCGAGAAGGGCGCTTTCCTGCCCTTCCTCGTCGCGTCGCCGGTGATGTTCCTCGCAGGCGGGGCCTTTGCCCACTACATTGTGACGCCGCTTGCGATGACCTTCTTTCTGGGCTTCACCGACGCGCCGTCGATTTTTGCCAATATGCTCTCGGGTGCTGTGGATGTCGCCCCGAACGCAGCCCCGAACGCCGCAATTGTGCCGGAGACGGAGCAAGGCATGAAGATCACCTTCTTCGGCAAGGTGAACGAAAGCCTGCAAACATCGCTGGTCTTCATCGTTTCCTTCGGCCTCTGTTTCCAGCTGCCGGTCCTGCTCACGCTGATGGGCAAGGCGGGGCTGGTGTCTGCCGAAGGCCTGGGATCGGTGCGCAAATACGCCGTGGTCGCAATTCTCGTGCTGGCCGCCGTGGTGACACCGCCGGACGTGGTGAGCCAGGCAATCCTTTTCGTGGTGGTCTACGGGCTGTACGAAGTGTCTATCGTCCTGGTCCGCCGCGTCGAGAAGAAGCGCGAAAAAGACCTGAAGGCGCAAGGTCTGTGGTTCGAAGAGGACCCGGCCAAGGCGTCGAAGGATGACCCGCTGATGAAGGAATTCGACGAGGATACGAAGTGACCGACCCGCAGACCAATGCACTGACGCGTATCGCCGAGGCTCTTGAACGCATCTCGCCGCCACCCATGCGGCAGCCGGATTTCGGGGTCGAAGCCTTTGTCTGGGACACCGATCCCGACCGGCTGGTGCCGGTGGATTCTGTCAGCCGCGTCAGCCTGGACCTGTTGTTGGGCATCGACCGGGCGCGCGACACGCTGCTGGCCAACACGCTACAGTTCGCCCGCGGCATGCCCGCGAACAACGCGCTTCTTTGGGGCGCGCGGGGAATGGGCAAGTCCTCCGTGGTGAAGGCGGTGCACGCGGCGGTGCGTGCGCAGGGACATGACCTGAAGCTGGTGGAACTTCAGCGCGAGGACCTTCCTTCGGTCGGGCGCCTTCTGGAGGTGCTTCGCCGGGCGCCATATCGTTTCATGCTGTTTTGCGACGACTTGTCGTTCAGCCACGACGACCAGCACTACAAGAGCCTGAAGGCCGTGCTGGATGGCGGCGTGGCGGGGCGGCCGGATAATGTGGTCCTCTATGCAACTTCGAACCGCCGCCACCTGATGCCGCGCGACATGATCGAGAACGAACGCTCCTCTGCCATCAGCCCGAGCGAGGCGGTGGAGGAGAAGGTCTCCCTCTCCGACCGCTTCGGGCTGTGGTTGGGCTTCCACCCCTGTTCGCAGGATGAGTACCTCGAAATGATCCGGGGCTACTGCGCGGCCCACGGCGTGGAAATCGATTCCGAGACGCTGCGCGCCGAGGCGATCGAGTGGCAGGCGACGCGTGGATCCCGCTCCGGCCGTGTGGCTTGGCAGTACTTCGTCGATCTTGCCGGCCGCAAGGGCGTAACCCTCTTCTGAGGATTTCGCCTTTGGCTTGGGGACCAGGTAACCGGCGCGGGCTTCGCCCACGCCGCCGGGGGCTCTGCCCCCGTGCCCCCCGCGGTATTTGAGAACCAAAGAAGCCAAAGGGTGGGCGCCGCTTTTTCGGTTGCAGGATGGCTCTGGAGGAGCAGTCCGGGTGTCTTGCGTCGCCCCCTTCCGACGCTATTGCCTTCTTTTCAGTTCGTGTCTTTTAAGGGTGTGTTGGAGCGAGCCTGGGCCGCGCCGGAGCCGGCTACGACGTCATTGCCCGTGCCGGAGGAGGCACGCCGTGGGAGGCAGGGCCCCGAAGGCTGACGGATACCGGCTTGTGGGGCACGGTTTGTAGGAACTGGCTGCAATGAGAATGGCCGCGACGGGAACCATCGCGGCCATTTCCCGTGGTGAGGGATGCGCTTCTTTCAACATGGCGGGTTCTTGCGGGATCCGGTCCGGCCCGCCGCCTTCGCCTCGTCGAACGCCACGTCGGTTCATGACGGTGCCCGCCGGTTGCAGGTTGCCTTGTAGACCCACGGCGCCAGGTTCCCGCGGAGACCGGCATCGAGCGGGCCATCGAACGGGATGTTCTTCACCTCCCGACGCAGATGCCGCGGGAGGATCGGGAATCCGACGACCTTGTCGAGCTCTCCGCCCGCTTGCATCGGCGCGGACACCCAGACGGGCACCCAGACAGACACTCAGACAGACACTCAGACAGACACTCAGACGGGCACCCAGACGGCACCCAAAGCTTCGGAACTACGGGGATCCGGTTCGATCCCGGATACGGGCCGGTCCTGCGCGGCGCAGGCGCCATATGGTCCTGGTCCGCGATATTGGCCTCCGTGACGGTGCGGGCATCAGTCTGCGGAGACGCCATACATGCCGTCGTTGTGGGCCCACAGGCGAGGACCACCCCTCCAACCAGGCGATGCGATGCAGGGTTTGTGCAGGACGCGGACGGCCTCCGGTATGGCCGTCTTCTCCGTGGCCTTGCCCTTGCTGTCGCGTCTCAGGCGTATGGCGGTTCGCTCTGGTGTCTCGTGCCATAGGCTCCATCCATACTTACTTCGGAGCCTCCGGTGGAACCGGAGCGGTTCAGTCCGGATTGGCGCAGGTGTTGGGATGAAACTTGCCCGCGCCCGGATAGAGCTGGGAGAGCTTGAAGGTGACAGTCGCCAAACTTGCCATTCGGAATCGCGTCGTTCGCGGTTCCGCCTCGAGTCGTTTTTTCCGACCAAAGAGCAGATTTTCCGCCGGGTCAGGAGGCCCAAGAGGCGGAAATCTCCGCGTGTTCTCCGGGGAGAACGGTCAAGCCCGCGGCACAAGAACATTGGGCCGATGTGCGGAAACAGAAGGAAAAAGCGCCGAAAGCGCTCGATTTTCTGCTGGCACGGGACTGCCAGATGCATGCGAGACTGTTTTCTCGCACATGTTTCGCCTGATGCAGCCCAGGCGCCGTTCAAATCAGGCCGTGTTCAAATCGGGCCGTGTTCAGATATCGCGGTAAATCAACAGCCTGCCGCGTTTCCGCGACAGGCTTGCTTGTCCCACAGGGCGGAATGCATCACCCGAAGGACCGCGCCTTATTTCACGTAGTTCATCGGGTCGACACTCTCGCTGCCGCGCAGGACCCGGAATTCAAGTGACCCCGACTCCCCGGCGGCAATCCGCGCGATTGTCTGCCCCTTTGAAACCGCATCGCCCTTTTTCACCGCGATATCGGAGATATTTGCGTAGGCGGTATTCATGTTGTCCGGGTGTTTCAGCAGCACGAAGGTCAGACCGCTGGCCGATGTACCGGCATGGATCACCGTGCCGCTCGCCGCGGCCTTCACCGGCGTGCCGGGGCTGGCGCCAATGACCACGGAGTTGTTTTTCCCCGGCGCGTAGTCGCGGATGATCTTGCCGTCGACCGGCATCATCATTCCGACCGACGTCGTGGCGGCGGGCTTTGTCTGCTTCTGGCCGATGTCGGCCACCGGGGCTGGTTTCGGCGCGGGCGTCGGGGTCGCGGTATCCGTGATGGGGGCAGGGGTCAGCGGCTTTTCGTCCACCGCGGGAAGGGGCGTCGCGGCAGAGGGCGGCGTGGGCAGCGGTGAGACCGCGCCGGGTTGTGTCACGCTGTCGGCCTGTGCGCTGGCGGTGCCCACGGTCGGCGGGATCAGCAGGAACTGGCCTTCGCGGATCGTGAAATCGCGGTCCAGCCCGTTCCATTCGGCCAGGCTGCGCGGGCTGACGTTATAAAGACGGGCCACGGAAAACGCGGTTTCCCCGCGGGTGACCTGGTGGCGGATCGGCTCCACACCCTGAGCGGCTGCGGTCGTCGTCGTGCGGCTGGTGGCAGGGGAGCGGTCGATGGCGTTGCCTGCCAACGTCGCCACATCGACGGTGGTTGCGGGCGTCAGCGGGCCGGTGGTAGTGGCTCCCGTGGCGGGAGAGGGTTCGGACACGCGGCGCGGCAGGGCGACGATCTCGCCCCGGTTCAGCGGATCGGTGACCTGAAGCCCGTTGTAGCGGGCCAGTTCCTGCGCAGGGAGACCCACGCGCGTGGCGACGGTGGCGACCGTATCGCCCCGGCGCGCGACGGCGACCTGGTAGGACGGATAGGAGATCAGCCCGCGATCGTCGGGCGCCGGCCGCGTGCCGGTGGCCTGCGCCGCCGCAGCGGAGGTGTCGACCGGCCCGCCCATGCGGCCGCGCATGTCGACATCCATGCCGGTGCAGGCGCCAAGCGCGGCCATCAGCGCCAGGGCGGAAAGGCTTCGGTGCAGCGTCGGGGTCAACCGGCGCGCGGCGGGGGCGGAGCTTTGTGGCGTCATCTCGATGTCCTCGTTCCATGCGCCCCTTGTCACCGGGGCGTCACGCCTGATCCAAATACCGGGGCCGAGACGGGTCTCAGTCCTTCCCCAGCCCTTCCACCAGCGGCACGAAACGCACCGGGCGCATTTCTTCGTAGTCAAAGCCCGTTTCCGTGCGGATCACCCGGATAAGGTGCTGCACGGCATCGGACTGACCCACCGGCACGACCATGATACCGCCAATCTTCAGCTGGGCCAAGAGCGGGCCGGGGGGGTCTTCGGCGGCGGCGGTCACCAGAATGCGATCGAACGGCGCCTGATCCGGCAATCCGAAGGAGCCATCGGCGGTAAACGCCGTGATATTGGCAAGTTCGAGCGTGTCGAACACCCGCCGCGCCTGCGTCACCAGCCGCCTGTGGCGGTCCACCGTATAGACACGGCGGGCCAGCTGGCTGAGGATCGCGGCCTGATAGCCCGAGCCTGTCCCCACCTCCAGCACCTTGTCGCGTGGCCCGACCTGCAGGGCCTGCGTCATCAACCCCACCACGGAGGGCTGGGAAATCGTTTGTCCGCAGGCGATGGGCAGGGGCATGTCCTCGTAGGCACGCTCTGCGAAATAACCCTTGATGAAAAGCCCGCGGTCGATCTTTTCCATGGCCGAAAGCACGGCCGTGTCGGTCACACCCTTGGAGCGCAGCGCAAAGACGAATTGCATCTTGGAGTCGGCGTCAAAGGTCATGCGTCAGTCGTCCCGAGGCTCGCCTGCAGCGCGGAAACACTCGCGTGGCAGGTGAGGTCGGCGCGCATGGGCGTGACGGAGATCCAGCCGGCCAGGTTCAGGGCCGCGTCGGTACCGGCGGCCACCGGGGCGCGCTGGTCGCCGCCCTTGGCCCAGAGGAACCGCCGCTTCGACGGCGACAGCTGCGCTTCGACCGAAAACCGCGTGTTCTCGCGGATGCCTTGCGGGCAAGCCTTCAGGCCCTTGACCTCGGCCGCCGGGACGGGTGGAAAATTGACGTTGTAGAACAGGCGGTAGCCGGGTTCGTTGCCGGAGGACGCCGCGTCGAAGTCCAGTACGCGGCGCACCGTTTCCGCACCAAAGCGCGCGGCGGCCTCGAAGGGGTCGTCGATGTGGTTGTTGCGCGGCCCGAGGTACTGCGACAGTGCGATGGCACGCAGCCCCTGCAGCGCGCCCTCGAGTGCACCGCCCAGCGTCCCTGAATACAGCGCGTTCTCGGCGGAGTTGTTGCCCCGGTTCACCCCCGACAGCACGAGGTCGATTGGGTGTCCCAGCAACACGTCATGCACGCCCGCCAGAACGCAATCGGCGGGGCTGCCTTCGGCGGCGTAACGGCGGGTTCCAAGTTCGGAGATCATGGTGGGATGCGCATAGGAAATGCAATGCGCCACGCCCGACTGTTCAAAGGCGGGGGCCACGGTCCAGACTTCGCCATCCGGACCGGCGAGATCGCCGGCGATCGCTTCCAGGACCTTGAGGCCGGGGGCGTTGATGCCGTCGTCGTTGGTAATGAGAATGCGCATGTGCCCGCCCGTTCCTGTCCTGCCGCCGTCGACGCCCGCCGTCTCAAACGGTTTCGGCCCTGGCGGGCTTCAGGTTTTCGCCTTGTCCCGATGTCTCTACGGGATGGGGTGAAAGGGGGCAAGACTTCCGGGCGGCCCGCGGTGGCGCTTGCGCGGGTGGTGTTGCAGCCGCGACTCGGGGCAGGCACGCCGCCGGACGGGTCCGGGCCGGTTCACGGTGGGTGCGCGCGGAAACGTGAGCGGAGAATGCTCCGTCGAACAATTCGGAGGCAAAGGTGTCATGGGGTGGCCTTCGCCGGGGTGACCGACGCGCAAGAGGAGGGGCGGTGGTGGCCATACGGGTAAACGATAGCGGTTCGGACCTGGCGTGAATGGCGAAGTGGCGGCGCAGGGCGGCCTCTGTCAGGCGGCTCATGTGCCGGACGATCCGGGCGAGGGGACGGTCTAGGCGGGGTCACCCACGGGGACAGCCAGGATGGGCCGGTTCGCCCGATGATGTGACGTGGGCGTTGCGGTCAAAGGTGGTGAAGCGGAATGTCGCCCCGGTGATCGCCCCGGTGATCGCCCCGGTGGCGGCATGGCTGGCGGCATGGCTGGCGGACAACGCTTTTGGCGAGGATCACGTGCAACGGGGTGCGCACCCGCGTCGTTAACCCGGAACCGCTGTCCCCGATAGATGAAGGCTGGGGGAACGCAAAAGGGCGCGCAGGATGGCGCGCCCTGTCTATCTCGGGTCCGGGTCGTGGGTCAGGCGATGCTGGCCAGCAGCCGCGCGGCCTCCGCCTGCGGGGTGGCCAGAGGTTCGCGGGGCTCGCCGGGGAAGAACCGGGCGCGGTGGGCGGTGCCCATCGGCTGCGGTTCGAGGATATGGACCCGCGGCCCGGTCTTGTGGGTCTCGCGCTGCCACGAGCGCGCCAGCGCGATCTGCGCCACCTTGGTCGCACCGTAGTGGCCGTGGAATTTCTCGCCACCCTTGAGGTCGTCAAAAAAGAGCGCGCTGCCGGTTTCGCCCAGAAGCGGCGCCACGAAGGGGATCATGTGGCCGGTGGCGGACACGTTGGTCGCCACGGATCGGTCCCAGTCCTTCGGATCAAGTTGCCACGTCGGTGTCAGCGGCCCGGTGTGGATCGCCGTATGAGCCCAGAGCGCGACGCCGCCCCAGCGGTCGTAAACCGAGCGGCAGAGGTGCGCCATGGCATCCCGGTTGGTGATGTCCATGGGCGCGAGCGTGGCTTCGCCGCCCTTCGCCTTGATGGCGTCGTCGAGCTCCTCCAACCCGCCGACCGTGCGGGCAACGGCGAGAATGTGGTACTCGGGGGCCAGCGCGAGGGCCAGCGCATAGCCGAGGCCGCGGGAGGCGCCGGTGACGAGGGCGATCTTCGGTTGGGTCATGGTCTGGATCCGGGCGTCTGTCATGCGCGCGGGTTTGACCCTTTCCCGGCGGAGCGTCAAGCGGGCTTCGGCCAGAGCCTACGCCGGAGTTCGGCCATAACGTCGGGTTGGGCTTCGGGAGGACCGCAGCCGTGCCGCGCCGACCTGCCCTCGCGGCGCGGGACGCTCGCTGTCGGCCTTATGGGGCGCTCGTCAGTTTGCCGGCTGGGTGAGCCAAGTGGTGCGGCCGTTCCTTGCATAGGCGAGACGGCCGGTTTCGATGGCGATGATCGGGCTGGCGCCGATGCGGTCACCGATCTTGAGCTGTACGACCTCGCCCCTGGAGGTGCGCACCAGCGCGTTGGGGCGCTTGTCGGCGCCAAAGGTTCCCAGCAGGATGAGCCCGTTCAGGGGGGCTGCGGAGGTCTGGGTGGCGGCCTTGGCCACGCTCGCGGGGGTCTGGTCCTGAGCCATTTCTGGTCCTCGTCTCTGTTCGAAGAGGGGCCTTACAGCGGTGTCGCGGGGTGGGGAAGCGCGGCGTCCGCGCCTTTGCGAGTATCCGCCGGGACCCTGAGAAGGACAGGCACCAAACCGCCGGGTCGCCGTGCACCACGGTTTGCCCGTGCCGCGCAAAGGCGCCCGCCCGCCGACCCGCGAACTGGTTCGCATCCCTCCCTGAGCGGACCGGCATCCACCCTGACAGGGATGAGGTGCCGTGGGAAAATGTGGCTTGCCTGAGCAGGGTGGTGCTTCGGGGGGCAGTTCAGGTGGTAAGGTGAGGGCGGATGTCCTGCCCGGAGGCCGCGTAGATGTCGAGCAGATCGTCAAAGGAGAGGCCTTCGGTCTGCGCCTGTTCCAGCGGACCTTGAATCGCGGAGGCGGTGGGGCGTTCGGGGCCTGTACTGGTCAGCCGGACGGGCATGGCGTCGCCGTCGAAGCCCGGCAGATCATTGGCCGTCAGGCCGTAGCCCGAGAAAGGCGCGCCCTCCTCCATCGTGTCGATGTAAGCGTGCAGCGTGGCGCGGTCGACCTCGACCCAGAGGCCGAAGTGGAAGGTTTCATCTGCGCCGCGCAGGGGCAGTGGCAAAGTGGCACGCAGGAAGTAGCGCCCCATGAGACGGCAGAGGTCCGGGGTCAAACGGTCGTCGCCCATGGCCATGTCTTCGGAGGTGCGGGGGCCGTGCGGCCAGTCCTGCGGTTCCTCGAAACCGATGTCGAAGACACCCGAAAAGTGCTTTCCGCAACAGGGGCAGGCGCGGTCGGGGTCGTTGAAACGCTTCCAGCGGGCGTCGAGGTCGAGCAGGTTCATGGGTGCAGACTTTCCAGGAAGCGCATGAGTTTCTTCGGGTAATTGGCCAGCGGCGGGAGCTCGGGCAGGGTCTGCAGACCGAGGGCCGCGCGCGCCGCCGACATGTTGCCGAAATGCATGAGGCAGGATGCATCCTCGCTGCGCCCGGTCTTGCGCTTGCAAGCTCCGACGAGGTCGGCCCGGGAAACGGGAAGACCCTGGGCGCGGCGGGTCAGGGCCTCTTCGTAGAGGTGGTTGGTGATGGCATATTCCGCATCTGTCCAGAGTTTCGCCATCCCGCGCGCCCCGCTACTCGGCGGCCTTCATCTGGAAGCCTTCCTCGATCTTGTCCGCCGGAACCACCGGATATTCGCCGGAGAAGCACGCGTCGCAGTATTGCGGGCAGGAGGACTTGCGCCCCTCCGCTTCGCCCACGGCACGATAAAGTCCGTCGAGAGAGATGAACTTCAGTGAGTCGACGCCGAGGTGGTGGCGCATCTCGTCCTCCGACATGGTGGCGGCGAGCAGCTTGTCGCGCTGCGGCGTATCGACCCCGTAGAAACAAGGCCAGGCCGTCGGCGGGGAGGCGATGCGGAAGTGCACTTCCGCCGCGCCTGCGTCGAGGATCATCTCCTTGATCTTGCGGCTCGTCGTTCCCCGGACAACCGAGTCGTCCACAAGGATGACCTTCTTGCCCCGGATCAGCGCGCGGTTGACGTTCAGCTTCAGGCGCACGCCCATGTTGCGGATCTGTTCGGTCGGTTCGATGAAGGTCCGGCCCATGTACTGGTTGCGGATGATGCCCATGCCGAAGGGGATGCCGCTTTCGTGGGCAAAGCCAATGGCGGCGGGCGTGCCGCTGTCGGGCACGGCACAGACGAGATCGGCCTCAACCGGCGCCTCACGCGCCAGTTCCACGCCGATCTGGCGGCGGGTTTCGTAGACCGACCGCCCACCGATGATCGAATCGGGGCGCGAGAAATAGACGTGTTCAAAGATGCAGAATTTCGACGGCGCCTTGCGGAAGGGGTGGGAGGATTCCACGCCGTCCGTTGCGGTAATGACGACCATTTCGCCGGGTTCGATTTCACGGATGAATTCGGCCCCGATGATGTCGAGCGCGCAGGTCTCAGAGGACAGCACCCAGCCGTCTTCGCCGATCTTGCCCAGAACCAGCGGGCGCACGCCCAGCGGGTCGCGGACGCCGATCAGTTTTGTCCGGGTCATGGCGACAACGGAGAACGCGCCCTCGACCCGCCGCAGGGCGTCCTCCATCCGGGAAGGGATGTCGCGCTGCAGCGACCGGGCCATCAGATGGATGATGCATTCCGAATCGGAGGAGGATTGAAATATCGAACCGCGCTCGATCAGCTCGCGTCGGAGCGCATTGGCGTTGGTGATGTTGCCATTGTGGGCGATCGCCGCGCCGCCCATGGAAAACTCGCCAAAGAAGGGCTGCACGTCGCGGATGGCAGCGCCCTTCGATCCGGCAGTGGAATAACGCACGTGGCCGATGGAGAGAGCGCCGGGTAGCGTTTCCATCAACGATTGCTTGGTGAAATTGTCGCGTACATAGCCGAAGCGGCGCGCGGAGTTGAAGCCTTCCTCCGGGTGGTAGGAGACGATACCGCCCGCCTCCTGGCCACGGTGCTGCAGTGCGTGCAGGCCGAGGGCGACGAAGTTGGCGGCGTCGGTCACGCCGACCACACCGAAGACGCCACATTCTTCGTGCAGGGTGTCACCGGCGGCGTCATGGGGGGTGGCAGCAAAAAAGCGGGGTTCGGACAAGGGGGGTCTCCGATTCCGGGGCAGTTTGAAGCCCACATAAGCTGTTAAGCGCGGTGTGTCACGGAAGGATCACAAAACTATGCGTGAGAAGCGGATATGCCGCGCATATGGGCGGTGAGCGGCGCGAAGCGGTTGCGCTGCCGGGAAAAACGCCGGCCCGGACCTGCGGGCGGTGGGGGCTTTGCTGCTGCTTGCGGGGAGCGGGACGCCAGGCGGTAGCGATGCCCCGACAGGAGCCATGAAAAAAGGGGCCGCGCTGGCCCCTTCCTCGTGTCGCTGCCACAACGCCTCAGGTCGGTGCGTCGCAGACGCCGACAAGCTGCTCGTACTGCGCGGTGATCCAGCCAAGCGCCTGCTCGGGGTTCTGGTCCTCGATCTTGCCGGTGAACTGGCTGAACACGGCGGCGGAGCGCGAGTCGTTGATCATGGGGATGTCCTGCGCGGTGATTACCGTCTGGTAGACGAAGAACCCGATCGCCACGAGCAGGATGCCGCGCGCCACGCCAAAGAAGAACCCAAGCGCCTGATCGAAGGCCCCCAGCGCGGACCGATGGATCATCGAGGAAAACAGCGGCGTGAAAAGCGACACGACAAGAAGCGCTACGGTAAAGACCGCGGCAAAGGCGGCGATGACCGACAATTCGCAGCTGTCGGCGAGGAATTCACCGATGACCGGCGCTTCCTTGACCAGCGGCTGCACCTGATCGGCAAACATGAAGGCCAGGATCGCCGCCGCGATCCAGCCGACAATCGCCATGACCTCGCGCACGAGGCCGCGGGAATAGGCCAGCAGGGCCGACATGACGATGACCAGTCCGACCACACCGTCGACGATCGTGAAACCTTCCATGAGCGCTGCCTTTCGCCTCAAGTTTGCCTGTTCAGGCCATTGCCTAACCCGCGGGTCGCGCGGTCACCCGGCGCCGAAGACCTCGCCCACGAAGGAGGCAAGGTCACTCATCTGTGTGAGCTTCATGGCCTTCGAGCCGCGCGCCTTGCCGCCCGAGGGCAGGATCGCCGTGGAGAAACCAAGTTTGGCCGCTTCCTTCAAGCGGTTTTCGGTCTGTCCGACGGGTCTTAGCGCCCCTGATAGGCTGATTTCTCCGAAAACGACAGTCTCCGGGGGTAGAGGAGCGTCCTCACGCGCGGAAAGTAGCGCAGCCGCCACAGCCAGATCGGCCGCCGGTTCGCCCACGCGCATCCCGCCCGCCACGTTGAGGTAGACGTCGAGCCCGGCAAATGGGATGCCGCAGCGCGATTCGAGCACCGCGAGGATCATCGCCAGCCGCGATCCGTCCCAGCCGACCACGGAGCGGCGCGGCTGGGAATGCGGCGAGGGCGCCACGAGCGCCTGAAATTCGGTCAGCACCGGGCGCGTGCCCTCGATGCCGGAAAACACCACCGCGCCGGGCGCGGGCGCACCGCGTTCAGCCAGAAACAGCGCCGAAGGGTTCGAGACCTCGGCCAGCCCGCCGCCGGTCATCTCGAACACGCCGATCTCGTCGGCCGGACCAAAACGGTTCTTCACCGAGCGCAGGATGCGGAACTGATGGCCGCGCTCGCCCTCGAAATACAGCACCGTATCGACCATGTGTTCCACCACGCGGGGGCCGGCGAGATTGCCCTCCTTCGTGACATGACCGACGAGGATCACGGCAGCGCCGCGCCGCTTTGCAAAGGCGGTCAGCTCATGCGCTGCGGCCCGCACCTGAGAGACGGAGCCGGGCGCGCTGTCGACGTTGTCGGCCCACATGGTCTGGATCGAATCGATGATGGCGAGGTCGGGCTTGACCTCGTCGAGCGTGGTGAGGATGTCGCGCAGATTGGTTTCCGTGGCGAGCTTCACCGGTGCGTCCGCAAGGTTCAGCCGCTGCGCGCGCAGCCGCACCTGCGCCGATGCCTCCTCGCCCGAGATATAGACGACCTTCAGCCCCGCGCGGGCAAAGGCGGCCGCCGCCTGCAAAAGCAAGGTGGATTTTCCGATGCCGGGGTCGCCGCCCACCAGCACGGCGGAGGCGGGCACCAGCCCGCCGCCAAGAACGCGGTCGAGTTCATCGATCTTGCAGGCGGTGCGCGGCGGCGGTGCTTCTTTTGAGGACAGGTCCGACAACACCAGCTTCCGGCCCCGGCTCTGCCCGAGGCTCTTGCCCGCCGGACCCTGCGCCAGCGGCGTTTCCTCGACGATGGAATTCCATTCGCCGCAGGCATCGCAGCGCCCGGACCATTTGGAACCGGCAGCGCCGCACTTCTGGCAGACGTAACGGGGGGCGGCCTTGGCCATGGAAGCTCCTCGGGTTGATCGGGACGTTCGGTGGTCGGGTTTAGACGGGATCGGCGGGAAAGGAAACGCGGGCCTTGCGCGAGCGGCCTTGTGCCAGCATGGGACGTGCATCAGGGGGAGACCCACCCACTTGCCGGACCATCCCCGGGGTATCCCCGAACCAGTGCCGAAAGGAGCGGGCCTTTCGCGTCTTCCTGGCTCACATACTTCCGGGGTCCGGGGCGGAGCCCCGAGGTCTGCCGTGTTTGCCGGGGCGGGCTTCGAGGGTACTTAGCACCACGGAGCCAAGGATAAGCGCGGTGAAGAGATAGAGACCCCATGCGGTCTCCACCCGACCTACGCCGAGGCCCTTGGCCAGCGTCACGTAGAGCGCAATCAGAAAGATGTCGGCCATGGCGAACTTGCCCATGAGGTTGATCGCGGGCAGGGCGCGCCGGTCAGCCAGGCGAAACTGAACCAGCGCGAGGCCCAGTGTCTTCAGGATCGGTGCGACAAGCGCGAAAACGGCGACGACCAGCGCCAGGAAGACGTCAGCGTCCCAGAGCGCCCGGAGGCCCGAAATGACGGAGATCTCGGACATACCGAAGAGCGGCAGCAACCCCGCCCGCATCAGCGGCGCGAACCATGACAGCGGGTAGAGCAGCAGGAAGGAGAGGTTGAGCCAGCGCATGGGAGAGAGATCGGGGATGGGGCCGCCGGGCGCAAGGGGGCGTGTCCCGGCGGCCTCCCGCGCGGTCCTCAGCTGGTCCACCACCATAGACCCACGAGCGCGGCCAGCAGCAGGATGTGCGCCGCGTCAAGGACGCGCCAGCGTGCATTCGGGGTGAAGGAAGAGGTCAGGAAGGCGGTGGACGCCACGAGAAGCGCCGCCATGCCGCCCTTTACCGCCATGATCTGCGCGGCGGAGGCGTAGACCGGGCTGTTTGTCCAGCCAAGCGCCGGGGCAAAGGTGGTCGCAATGCCCGCCAGCGAGAAAATCAGCGCCACCAGCGCGGGCCAGCGCGCGATGCCGCCACCGACGATCACGCGGAGCAGCGCAAGCACGGCGAGACCTTCGAGGTAGACGAACTTCTTCAGGAAGAGGAACGCCATCACTTCGGGTGGCGGCTGAAAGAGGGTGTTCATCGGCGTCTCCTGCCCGGTGCGGGTAGCGGTGATGGCTCGTTCAATATGCCGGTTCTGATGCCATGGCGGGGGCGCGGGTGGCAATGCGGGTCAGCGCACCGCCGCGATCGGGCCATGCGGGGAGCCGGTAATGAACTGGGTCACGTATGGATCGCCAGAGGTGTCGAGCTGATCGACAGGGCCGGTCCAGCGGATGCGGCCGGCGTGCAGCATGGCGACATTGTCCGCGATGGCCCGGACAGAGGTCATGTCGTGCGTGATGGTCATGGCGGTCGCCCCCATCTCGGTCACGATTTCGCGGATCAGGTCGTTGATAACGCCCGCCATGATCGGGTCCAGCCCCGTGGTCGGTTCGTCGAAAAAGATGATCTCGGGTTCGGCGGCTATGGCGCGCGCCAGCCCGACGCGTTTCTGCATCCCGCCCGACAGTTCGGCCGGAAAGCGGTCCGCCACCTCCGGCATCAGCCCGACGCGGCGGAGTTTTTCGAGTGCGATGGCGCGGGCTTCCTCTGCCGGGCGTTTCAGTGATCCGCGCAGCAGGCGGAAGGCGACGTTTTGCCAGACGGGAAGCGAATCAAAAAGCGCACCGCCCTGAAAAAGCATCCCGAAGCGGGCGAGAAAGGCGTCGCGATCCTGCGTCGTCACGTTCTGCCCGTCGAGCATGATTGTCCCTGCGTCAGGCCAGACAAGGCCGAGGATACATTTCAGCAGCACCGATTTGCCGGAACCGGAGCCACCGATGATCACCATGGAGGAGCCGCGCGCGATCTCGAGATCGATGCCTTGCAGGACGTGGTTGTCCCCGAAGGATTTCGTGACGCCAGCAAGGGAGATCATGACCGCTCTCCGGTGCGGGGGACGGACGACGCCTCTGGCAAAAGGAGTTGTGAAACAGAAAAGCAGCGGCGGCGGATCATAGCGAGAAAAACGCCCCCGTCAGCAGGAAGTTGGCGGCGAGGATGAGGATGGCGGCGGCTTCGACAGAGGATTTCGTGGCGCGGCCCACGCCCTGCGCACCGCGCCCCGAATTCATTCCAAAGTAGCAGCCCATGGTCGCGGCAATGCCGCCGAAGGCACATCCCTTCACCAGAGAGGAGATGACGTCGAGCGGTTCGAGGAAGTCGACGGTGTTCTTGAGATACGCGGCGGGGTTGAAGTTCAGGGAACCCGTCGCCACCGCCCAGCCGCCGAAGATACCGATGACGTCGCCCACCGCCACCAGTGCCGGAACCACCGCCAGCGCGGCCAGCACGCGCGGCACGACGAGGTATTTCATCGGGTTGGTGGACAATGTCACCAGCGCGTCGATCTGCTCGGTCACCTTCATGGTCGCGATTTCGGCCGCAATGCTCGACGTGACGCGGGCGGCGATCATCAGGCCGACCAGCACCGGACCCAGTTCGCGGACCATGCCGATTGCGACGATCTGCGGCACCACGGCTTCGGCGTTGAAACGCGCACCGCCAGAGTAGATCTGCAGCGCCAGTGCGGCCCCGGTAAACACGGCCGTCAGCCCCACCACCGGCAGCGAGAGCCAGCCGATGTTCAGCAGCGCCAGTGCGATTTCTCGCGGGTAGAAGGGGGGGCGCAGGATATGGCTGACCGCGCGCGCGGCAAAGAGCGCCACGCGCCCCACGGCGGCGAGCATGCCAAGCGTTGCGCGGCCGGTTGCGCCGAGGGGAGTCGCCGGTGTCACCTCAGCCGCCGATGTAGTGGCGGGCGTAGCGCGGGCCGAGGTTGGTCAGCACCTCGTAGCCGATGGTCCCGGCCCAGTCGGCCAGCGTATCGACGCCCTGATGCGGACCGAGGAGTTCGACGCTGTCCGGCGTGCCCTCGATCCCGGTCAGGTCGACGGCGATCAGGTCCATGGAAATCCTGCCAAGGATCTTGGCAGGCGCATCGCCGATCCCGACATATGCCTGCGGTCCCATTGCGCGGTGGATGCCGTCTGCGTAGCCCGCTGCGATAGTGGCGACGCGGGTCGGCCGCTCGGCGGTCCATGTGTTGCCGTAGCCCACGGTTTCGCCGGTCTGGACCTCGCGCGTCTGGATCACGGGAATCCGCAGGGTCACCACGTGGCGGGCCTCCGCAAAGGGGCGGCCACCATAAAGCCCGATGCCCGGGCGCGTCATGTCGAAGTGATAGTGATCGCCCAGCAAAATGCCGCCGGTGGCGGAAAGCGAACGAGGCGCGTCTATGCCGTCGGTCATCGCCCGAAAGGCGTCGAGCTGGCGGCGGTTCATGGCGTGATCGGGTTCGTCGGCGCAGGCGAGGTGCGACATCACGAGAAAGGGTTTCTGTGCCAGCGCGATATCGCGCAGGGCCGACCATTCGGCGGGCTCCATGCCAAGCCGGTTCATCCCCGAATCGAGCTGGATGCCGAACGGATGACCCGGCAGGCCCTCCACATGGCACAGCATCTGGTCGATGGAGTTGATCATCGGGATCAGCCGAGCCTCGCGGATCGCTGCAATATCGCCGCGCATATGACCGCCGAGGACACAGATTTCCGGTCCCGGTCCGAGGATGCGGCGCAGTTTCGCGCCTTCCTCGGCCAGCGCAACGAAGAAGGTGCGCGCTCCGGCCCCGGCCAGCGCGGGGGCGACGCGGTCGGCGCCCAGCCCGTAGGCGTCGGCCTTGACCACGGCGGCGGTCTCCGTCTGGGAAAGGGCGTCGAGGCTGCGCCAGTTGGCGCAAAGCGCGTCGAGGTCGATTGTCAGTTTTGCCTGTGCCATGCCCCTTCCTTTGGCAGGATGAGGGCGGGGGTCAAGAGGGAAATCGCCGGCGCGGCGGGTGGTCGGCGGGCATGGGTCGCGGGCATGGGTCGCGGGCACGGGCGGCGGTCATCCGCGATTGGTTAACCGGGGTGAGGTAGGCTGGCGGCATGACGGACGGATTGCGGTTGCAGGTTGAGCTGTTCGGGCTGGCGCTGGCGCGGGCGCGGCGGGGTACGCCGGTACGGGCGGGGCTTGGGGCCTCCGACGATCTGGTGGTGCGCGCCCTGCGCCACGCGCCACTGGCAGGCGCGACGCTGGCCGCCGTTACCGGGGCGGTGATCTGGGGCACCGCGCTGATGTTGCCACAGGCTGCCGCCGTGGTTCTGGGCCTTGCGATTGCGCTGGCGTTGACAGAGGGCCGCGCGTTGCTGGGTTTCGGCCGCATGGTCGACACCCTGGTGGCGGGGGGATCGGCACGGCTTGATCAGCGCCGCACGCCGGGACGCGGGCCGGAAGGTGCGGGGATGTTGGCGGTGGGCCTCGCACTGGCGCTGCAGGTCGCTCTGCTGGTGGCACTGGCGCCTGCGCAGGCGATTGCAGCGCTGCTTGCCGCGGGCGCGTTTGGTGGCATGGCGCGGGTGCATGTTCTGGCGACGACGCTGGGCGCACGACGGCAGGGAATGCGGGCGCGGGTCTTCGACGTGGCGAGCGATTGCTACCGGGTCGGGCTGGTGGAGACACTGACCGCGCTGCTGCCCCTTGCACTGGTCGGGGCGGCCGCGGTTGTGGGTGCTGCGACGGGCGCGGTGGTGGCCGGGCAGCTTGCGCGCTCGACGATGGTGCGCCGCTACGGTGGCTACACCCGCGAGGGACTGGCCTGGGTGCAGATCACGGCGGAACTTGGCGCTCTTGTCGGGATCATGGCCGTGCTGTGACCTGTCACCAGTCCGCCGCCCGTTCCGACACAAGGGCCTGTGCCTCCGCTTCTTCTTCTCGGGAGAATACTCCCGGGGGAGGCCCGAAGGGCGGGTGCAGAGCCCCCTGCGCGCCGTGAACGGGCGCGTTGCGCGCTGTCGGAGCCTGTGAGCGGGGCGCGCGCGGGCGGATCGGAAGCCCTCACTCGCCCTGCTGCCAGGGTTTGACGAGGTTGCCAAAGCGGGTGAATTGCGATTCGAACGACAGCTCGACCGTGCCGATGGGACCGTGACGCTGCTTGCCGATGATGACCTCGGCCTTGGCGTGCAGGCGGGCCATGCGCTCCTGCCAGTCTACCATCTTGTCCAGTTCGTGCTCGCCCGGCTTTTCCCGTTCCACATAGTATTCTTCGCGGAACACGAACATGACGACATCGGCGTCCTGCTCGATGGACCCCGATTCCCGCAGGTCAGACAGCTGCGGACGCTTGTCCTCGCGGCTTTCGACCTGGCGCGACAGCTGCGAGAGAGCAATGACGGGAATGTTCAGTTCCTTGGCGATGGCCTTCAGGCCCATGGAGATTTCGGCGATCTCCTGCACGCGGTTTTCCGCCGTGCCGCGCAAGAGCTGGAGGTAGTCGACGATGATCAGGTCAAGCCCGTGCGTCCGCTTCAGGCGGCGCGACCGCGCGGCAACCTGGGAAATCGGCAGCGCGGGCGTGTCATCGATATAAAGCGGGCAAGCCTCAAGGTCCTTTGCAGCTTGCACGAAGCGGCGGAATTCCTCTTCCTCCATGTCGCCCTGACGGATCTTGTGGGAGGAGATTTCCGACGCTTCCGCGAGGATACGACCCGCCAGCTGCTCGGCGCTCATCTCAAGGCTGAAGAAGCCCACGACGCCGCCTTCGAGCGCGCCGGTGGAGCCATCTGGCCGGGCACCCTTGCGGTAGGCTTTCGCCACGTTGAACGCGATGTTGGTGGCGAGCGAGGTTTTGCCCATCGACGGGCGCCCGGCGAGGATCAGAAGGTCTGAGGGGTGCAGGCCGCCCAGCTTCTTGTCCATGTCTATCAGGCCGGTGGAGATCCCCGCCAGGCCCCCCTCGCGCTGGTAGGCGGCATTGGCGACGTTCACCGCCTCCGTCACCGCGCGCAAAAAGGACTGGAATCCCGATTCCGCCTGACCCTGTTCGGCGAGCTTGTAGAGCTTCTGTTCGGCGGCGACGATCTGTTCGCGCGGTTCGGAGGCCACATCGACCTTTGCCGCCTGATCGGAAATATCGCGCCCCAGGCGGATCAGGTCGCGACGGATCGCGAGGTCGTAGATCATCTGCGCATAATCGCGCACCGCAAATGTCGAGACGGCAGAGGCTGCGAGGCGCGCGAGATAGGCCGCGCCACCCAGTTCCTGCAGGCCTTCGTCATCGGCCATGAAAGCCTTGAGCGTGACGGGCGAAGCGAGGTTGTTCTTGGCGATGCGCGCGGCGGCGATCTCGAAGATGCGCTTGTGCACGGGATCGTAGAAATGCTCCGCCCGAATCAGCGTGGCGATGCGGTCAAAGATATCGTTGTCCGTCAGAATCGCGCCAAGCAGTTGCTGCTCGGCCTCGATCGAATGGGGCATGGTGTCGGCGGACTGGACCTCGACTCCGGTGGCGTTGATCGTGGCGATCTCGTTCATTTCGTGTCCCCCATCTGCTCAGGCCGCCCGACTAGCAGAGGGCGGGCCCGGGGTGCAAAATGTATGTTTCTGGGGATAAGCTGTCGGTTGCTTGTCCTACTGCATCTTGCAACGAAACCGCCCGGTGGCGCAAGATATGCGTTGCGCGACCGGGCGGTGTGGCAGCGCTGCACCGCCGATGAATTAACGTCGCGTCGCGCTCTGTGCCTGAAAACAGTGCCTGAAAACAGTGCCTGAAAATCGCGCTCACGCTCCGTCGACTGCGCGGGTTTCGCGGAGCGGGATTGCCCGCCTCGAAAGAGTGTCGCTGCGGCAATTTCCTCAGGGCAGGCTCAGGCGCGGGCGGTGCGCCAGGCGTGCGGGTCGTTGAGGAAGGATTCGACCTCGCCCAGAACGCCCGCGTGTTTGGCGGGCGCCTCGGCCAACACCTCCCACCAGGTGCACAGGTGGTGCAGCGTGACGCCGTGATCGCCCAGCGTCCTGATCGTTTCGGGAAAGATCCCGTAGTAAAAGATCACCGCGGTATGCGCGCAGGTCGCGCCGGTTTCGCGGATGGCATCCACGAATGACAGCTTCGATCCGCCGTCGGTGGTCAGATCCTCCACCAGCAGGACTCGCTCGCCTTCGGACATCGCGCCTTCGATGCGGGCGTTGCGGCCGTAGCCCTTGGGCTTCTTGCGGACGTAGGTCATGGGCAGGCCCATGCGTTCGGCCACCAGCGCGGCAAAGGGAATGCCCGCCGTCTCGCCGCCCGCAATATTGTCGAAAGCTTCGAAACCCGCGTCCCGCATGACGGTCACGGTGAGGAAATCCATCAGGGTGGAACGGATGCGCGGGTAGGAGATCAGTTTGCGGCAGTCTATGTAGACCGGGGAAAGCTGGCCCGAGGCGAGCTTGAACGGCTCGTGGGTCATGAAGTTCACCGCCTCGATCTCCCACAACATGCGCGCGGTGAGGCGGGCCATTTCTTTGGACGTGGGATAGGTCGAGGGGATCATTGTCGTTCTCCTGTGGCGCGGGCCGGGCTGTACGGGTTGCCGGGGCATTAGCGGGTTTTAACCTGCGGGGAAAGAGTGTTGCCGCCGGTCCTGGGTTTCGGGCAGGCTTGGCAAGTTCGGGCAGGGGCTGGAGGAGGAGCGCTGGATGAACCCCGGCAAGCGACAGGCGTATTCATGGCGCAACGATCCGTCGGTTCCTGTCTTCGACGACGCGCGGTTGGTCGTGGTGCTCGACGGCGACTGCGCGCTGTGTTCCGTGACGGCGCGATGGATCGCCCGGCTCGACCGGGGCGATGTGGTGCGGCTGTGTGTGGCCCAAGGCCTGCTGGGGCGAGCGCTCATGGCACATCACGGAATGGCGCCGGAGGACCCGCAAAGCTGGCTGTTGCTGGAAAATGGCCGCGCGCATGGCGGGCTGGAGGCGATGCGGGTGCTGTTTCCGCGGCTGCACCCGGCATTCCTGCCGCTGCACCTGTTGCGGCTGTTGCCGCATTGCGTACGCGACGGGATCTATGCCCGCATCGCGCGGAACCGCTACAGGCTCGGGCAGGCCGACCTCTGCGCGCTGCCGGATGAGGGCGTGCGGCATCGACTGATCGGCTGAGCTCTCAACAGTCGTGGTAGAGGACCTTCCAGATTTCCCGATTCTGCATCGGATCGGGCCAGTGCTTCTGGGCAAAGAACAGTCCTCCCATGTGATAGGCTTCTGCCTCACCACGGGCAACGCAGGTCCATGCCGTGTCTTGCGCGGCGTGCTGGGCGTGGTGCACCAGCTCGTGCATCAGGATCTCGCGCCAGAGGGGGTTGTCGTAGGGGTTTTCGAAATACTGTGCGCCCTCGATCGTGGCGGCCGGACGGATGTAGACGGTGCCGGCTTCGTCCTCCCCGCCGATATAGAGCGCGTTTAGGCGGTCCTCCACCC
This sequence comes from Sagittula salina, assembly GCF_017813235.1. GTDB lineage: Bacteria > Pseudomonadota > Alphaproteobacteria > Rhodobacterales > Rhodobacteraceae > Sagittula > Sagittula salina. The sequence continues at coordinate 80,329 of NZ_JAGISH010000001.1, read as the reverse complement.
CGTCGGCGGGGGCATCGTTCTGTTTGCTCTTGTGGGCCATGCCCTCGTAGTAGCGCGTGGTCAGATCCTCCGCGCTGAGTTCGACGACCTGCGGCCGAGCGAGGTGGCTGGTGTCGTACTGGCTGTTCTCGCCGATCCAGGCGAGCAACAGATCGATGACGGCCTCCATGGCTGGCTCCCTTTTCCATCCCTCTTGATCTTGACGGGTGTCAGGGTCAGCCTATTTCTTGGCTCCTTAATTTTTCAAGAAAACCTTTCCGCGAGAGCGGAAATTCTCTGATGTCATCGCGCAAGGGGCCGATTTCATAGCGCAAAATCGCCCTCCTGCGCGGGGAAACGTCGGGGTGGACCGGTCGTCAGGCGGCCACGCCTCGCGGGGTCATTCGACGCGCCAGTGCAGCGGCATCATTGGATCGAAAACGGTGACGGGGCCATCTGCCGTGTCGATCTTTGCCGGGTAGGTAACGGGATCACCCTTTGTCAGGGTGACTTTATCCGAGTTGACTGGCAGCCCGTAGAAATTTGGGCCATTCAGGCTCGCGAAGGCCGATAGTCGGTCCAGCGCGCCCTCCTGTTCAAAGACTTCGGCAAGGATCGACAGGGTATTCGTCGCGGTAAAGCAGCCGGCGCAGCCGCAGGCGTTTTCCTTCAGCGGGTCGAGGTGCGGCGCACTGTCGGTTCCGAGGAAGTAGGACGGATCGCCGGAGGTCGCCGCGCGGCGCAGCGCAAGCCGGTGTTCCTCACGTTTTGCAACAGGCAGGCAGTAATAGTGCGGCTTGATCCCGCCCACGAGGATCGCATTGCGGTTGATGACAAGGTGATGTGTCGTGATGGTCGCGCCAAGGTCAGGCCCGCCTTCGCGGGCGTAGTCAACACCCTGCGCCGTGGTGATATGTTCCATCACGACTCGCAGACCGGGGGTGGCGCGGCGGATCGGGTCAAGCACCCGATCAATGAACACCGCCTCCCGGTCGAAGATGTCAACGTCGGCATCCACCACCTCGCCGTGCACGCACAGCGGTACGCCGTTCTCGGCCATGGCTTCCAGCACGGGGCGGACCTTGTCGAAGTCGCGCACGCCGGAAGCGGAGTTGGTCGTCGCCCCCGCAGGGTATAGTTTTACCGCCGTGATGATCCCCTCGCGGTGCGCCTGCACGAGGTCGTCCTTGTCGGTTTCCTCCGTGAGGTAGAGCGTCATCAGCGGCGTGAACCGCGCGCCTTCCGGCAGGGCGGCAAGAATGCGGTCGCGGTAGGCGCTTGCCTCGGCGCCGGTGGTCACTGGCGGCACGAGGTTGGGCATGATGATGGCCCGGCCGAAATGACGCGCGGTTTCGGGGGCCACGGCACGCAGCATCGCGCCGTCGCGCAGGTGCAGGTGCCAGTCGTCGGGGCGGGGGAGCGTGATCTGGGTCATGGCTTCGGATAACACGGCGCGGGGGCGCTTCACCAGAGGGGCGGCATGGTCTATCCTGCGCGCCGAAGTGCGAGGGGGAAACAGCATGATCCTGACGGTGATACTGGGGGCGCTCGCGGGCTGGGCGGCGAAACGCATCGAACCACAGGTGACGGATCAGCTGTACCGCTGGCTGGGCGACAGGGACATGATCGCCGATCAGGACCGGGGCGTGGCGTCGCTATTGGTCTGCCTCCTGGCGGCGGCGGCGCTCTTGTCGCTGCTGGGAGAGGGCGGTCGGGTATTCCTGTTCAGCGTTCTGGTGGCGCTGGGGTATTTCCAGGAGGAGTTGCGCGAGGCGCTGCTCAGCCGCAAGCCCTAGTCTTCGATGGCGTGGGCGTCGACGGGCAGGACGGGATGCTGGCCAGGCGCCGCCTCCAGCTGTGCCAGCCTGCGACGGAATCGCGGCGCGTTCATCCGCGTCGCCACATTGCGACACAGCTTCCGGGTCAGGCCATCGCGTCCCGCGTTGTCGAGATGCGCCAGAAGCTTGCGCAGATAGGGCGGGTAGGACCGGCGTGCCCGGAAAAGTGTGGCGAAACGCGCGGCATCCAGCGTGCCCTCGGCGGTGGCGATCAAGAGTCTCGGCATAAGGTCGAGCATCCGCATGTCGGTCTGGATTGCACCGCCAAAGAAGGGCAGACGGAACCGCTGGACGTTGGCCCTGGTGAAAAGCGCCGCATGCATGGCGTCCAGCCGCTCGCGCGGATCGTAGAGTATCGTCGCCTGATCGGCCGCGTCGATCATATCCGGCCCGTAGCCATAGCGCGACGTCCAGTCCAGCCGCCGCGCTTCCGCAAAGCGGTCGTCCCATTCGGTCACTCGCGGATCGAGCGTGGCCTGGGGCTGCATCAGCAGCACCCGCGCGCCGGGGGCGGCGACGGAATAGGCGGCGGCAGCATAGCCGCAGGGCCCCGCGCCGTAGAAAACCACCCGTTCGAATTCCTCGAAGAAGTCGTCGTCGAGCAGCTGATCGAAGAAGCCGTAGACCAGCGGATCGCGAAACCAGGTGTCGCCATGCGACAGCACCGACAGCGACGACCAGCCGTAGTCGCGCACCATGTCGAAGCCCAGCGGCGTGCGCGTCTCCGAAAGCGCTTCGATCCCGGACATGGTCTCGAAGGAGACCAGCAGCGTATCGCCATCTTCTACGAAGACTCCGGCGTGGCGTTTTCCCAGCGGTTCGGCAAAACCATGCTCCTGCCCGAGCGTGCGCAACGCCGCCAGCCACTCGCCACGTGCGAGATCGGAAAAGTCGGGTGCGAATCCCTGCAATGTCGTTCCGGTCGAAATCATGCCGTTCTGGTCTGCCACTTCGAAACCCTCAAACCCGCACTTCCGGCGGCTATGCTGGAAACAATGCCCCGGAGACCCGGCAGCATTGTGTCACGGGCAGGGAGATTCTGTGCGCTGGCCGTGCCGCAGTGCCCCTGTTTCTCCATGGTGCAAATACTTCCGGGGGAGCGCCAAAGGCGCGGGGGACAGCGTCCGCCTCCGGCCTCAGCCCCCCGCGTCTTCGTCCGTCTGACGCGAAATTGTGGCGTGATGCGCGAGAAAACGCGCGGCCTCCAGCGGCACGGGGCGTGTCGGGGGCGTCATCAGCAGGCGGGCAAAGAGCGCGCGCATGGGTTCCTGGGCCATGAGCGCCTCGAACCGCGCCTGGCGCCATGTCACTGCCCCCGCGTGCAGCGGCCCCAGCACCGGGTCCGCCCCCAGAGCATCCCGCAACGCCCCCACGCCGGGCAGGCCAAGGACAGAGGCGTCTTCTTCGAGACACCAGTTACGCTCCACCCAGTAGTCCATCCCCAACGCGTGGTCCGAATGCACCGCACGGCCGCGATCCGCCTTCAGGACATAGCTTTCCATGGCGCCCAGCGGGTAGTGGTTCAACTGTACCAACCCGTACATGGGCCGGCCGTAATTCGAAAATATCCGCCGTGTGAGGAACTGCGCGTCGAGTGGCGCGCCATTGCCGTCGACCCAGTGCGCTTGATCCAGCCGTGCCTCGTCCGGGCTGCGCGGGCGGTGCACGCCAAGCTTCGCGTAGGTGCCATCGTTGCGGTAAAGCGTTTTGAACATGGCGGTACGCCACGGCCAGTGCATGATCTCGGGGGCCGCGCGCGTGAACTGTTCAGTCACGCGGCGGTCGGTGTAACGCACCACGCCGCCATTGCCGAACAGCCGCCAGGTCAGGGTGATCGCGGATGCCTCGGGGCAGGCGGCGATCAGTGCGGGCAGGGTCCGGTCACCTGTGTGGACGTTGACGAATTCATCGATGTCGAGCGGCAGCAGCCAGTCGGCCGACCGCACAGCCTCGCAGCGATCGGCACGCTTCAGCCCGGTGAACTGGATGCCGCCCGCGCCATGGGGCCCGTCGTTGCGGATGTGGGTGACGTGGCCGATCTCTGCCAGCCGATCAAGCATGGCGTCCGTGCCGTCGTCGCAGTCGTTCGACAGGGCGACCACGTGGGTCACACCGCAGGCCAGGTGATGCGCCATCCAGTCCAGTAGAAAGGCACCTTCGTTGCGGAGGCAGAGGACGGCGGTGATGTTCATGCGGCTCCGTTCCGGGCTGGGGAAAGCGTTCTCGGACAAGAACGCTTCGGGCGTGAAGGCTTTTCGGACGAAAAGCCTTCACCTGTTGCGTTGTTACCAGTCCTTGCGGAAGGTCACGACCTTCTGCTCGGACGCTTTCGGGAAATAGGTCAGCCCGGCCTTCTGCATGACGTCGAAAACCGCCTGCACGCCCGATTGCCCGATCCATTGCGGGTGCAATTCGATTACCGCGACGCGCAGGCCCGACCAGTCGGCGGCAGGAAGCAACTCGGCCTCCGCGCCTTCGATGTCACAGACCAGAACATCCGGTGCCAGATCGTCCAGTACCGGGCCGATGGGGTGACGGGCGATCATGGCCTTGCCGGTGATCGCCTCCTTGTCGATCTCGCTGTCCATGGACGAGGCGAGGAAGTTCTTGCGTATGTAAAAGGGCACCGGCTCGCCCGCCTCTGCCGAAAGCAGCGCGTTGCGGACCTCGACGTTCTGAACGCCGTTGGCAGCGTGCACCGAGTGGATGTAGTCGATGAGCGTCGGGTTGGCCTCGTAGGAGACGACCCTTCTGACCTTTTTCTTCACTGACAGCAGCGTCGACATGTACCCGATGCCGCCGCCCAGTTCGAGAACGGTGTCGCCCTCCCGAACGACACGCATCACGGCGTCGCATTCCTTGCGTTCGTAGGTGCCTTCCTTCAGCGCCGCACGCACGCGGCCGGTGGTCAGTGCCGGGTGCTTCGGGATGCGAAGCCCGCGCGAGCGCAGGTAGGGGTCGCGGTCGACGGCTTCGTTTCCCTCCATGTCAGTTCTCCAGATCGAGGGCGAGCGCGTAGGCCACCCGCTCGGTCTCCGTGAGCTTCAGCGTGAGCGCCTGCTCGTAGAGATCCTCGAACTCCGGCGTCTGGCGCAGTGCGCGCGCCTTCGCCCGGTGCCAGTCAAAGGCGCGTCCGTGCCAGTCCTTCAGGACCGGATCGGCCAGCAGTCGGTTCAGTTCCGCGCGCAGTCTGGACAGGTTGCGCTGGATCGTGACGTCCCGGTGGTCGCACCAGTCCATGCGGATCCAGTAGTTGATGCCGATGTTGCGGTCGACGTGCAGCGCGCGTCCGCGCTGGCGCTTGATCAGGTAGCTTTCGGCCGATCGCAGCGCGTAGTGGTTCAGCTGCACGAGGTCGTAGCCGATCGATTTCTTCGACGAACGCCAGCCGTTCATGCGTGCCTCCTTCGTCATGTCGCGGCCCGAGCCGTTGACCCATTTCACCCGCCGCTCGAACCCCTCCGCCAGCTTGTTCGGACGATGACAGGAGATTTTCCCGTAGGCACCGATATTGGCGAACATGGTCTTGAAGCCCCAGACGGTATGGGGTTTGGGGCAGTATTTCGGGGCGCAGGTGTCGAACTGACCGATCACCGGGCGGTCGGCCAGTTCGGCCACCCCGTTGTGCCCGAACAGCCGCCAGGTCATGGCGATGTTGGTCGCATCGGGGACGGCGGCAAAGAGGGCGTCCAGCGTGCCATTGCCCGTGCGGACGTTGACGAACTCGTCCACGTCGATATGCGTTATCCACTCCGCATTGCGGACCACGGGTTCCTCCAGCGCGCGGTCCAGTGCAACTTGCTGCGGGGAGTTGCCCGACCAATTGTCGTTGTTACGGTGCTGGAGCAGTCCAAGCACCTGCAAGCGGTCGAGGATCTCCGTCGTGCCGTCCTCGCACCCGTTGGTATAGATCAGGAAAGTGTCGAAGCCCACGGCCCGGTGGTAGGCCACCCATTCGAGGATATAGGGCCCCTCGTTCTTCATGCAGCCGACGATGACCCGCCCGGAAGTGCCTTCGGTCAACTGGCGCCGCGGCGCGGGGGCGAAGTCCGGGCCCGGGACCGCCTCGTTGACGCGGCCAAGGCGGTTGTGCGGCGCAAAGGAGGAGGCCTGAAGTTTCAGGAAGTTCCGCTTCGCCGCGTCGGGCATCAACGCGCGGGCCGTGGGCGTCAGGAGCGCGTCGATATCGCCGGAGGGGGGCGGCGGCGTGGCCTGGGCGGACGCGCGCAGCGCGGCAGAGGCTGGGCTGGGGGACGTAGCGGAATTCGGGCCTGAATTCGAACCGGGGGTCGGGTTGGCCGACGGCGCGGTATTTGCCATGGCCATCTGCGGCGGCGATGTGGCTTCGGGCTCGGCGGCTTGAGTGGCGTTCTCTGCGAGGCGGGCGAGGTCGGCGGCCCTGGCGGCCAGTTCCTCTTTCGTGGCCTGATTGATCCGCCAGCGGAAGGCCATGAGATACTGCGTCGCCCGGAATCCGCGCGTCGGGTCGGCCTCCTGCCATGGCGCCTGCGGAGCGTCGGGCGCCATGAGTGCGGCGTCCAGCCCGTCGTGCTCGATGCAGAGCGCCTCGATATCCGTCTCGAACCGCGCGGACAACGGTGCCAGCGCGCCGGGCTCGATCGCGGGGCCGGGCACCTTGATCTCGCTTTGGAACTTGCGCCAGAGCGGGCGGGGCAGGATCACCTGCTTCAGTGCCAGAAGGCGCAGCACCGCGTCGTTGAACAACCGGCAGCGCGTCAGCCAGGCGGCAGAGGGCGGCACGGGCCGCGTCCAGGGGGCGGCCTTGCCGATGGTCTCCGCGATGTCAAAGGCCGCGCGGATCTCCTCTGTCGCGTTCACGGAGGCGAGCAGGCCGGGGTCGGTGGATCGGAACGCAACGGCACCGGGGCCGAAGACCGCTTCCCACTCGCGTTGCAACCGTTTGAAATCGAGCCAGAAGGCAGCCCCCTGCACCTCGGCGAACTGGCCGGCCTGCGGATCGCAGGCGGGGCGTGCAGCCAGCGCGGCCTCCCAGAAGGACGGTGCGGCGCAACAGGACAGCTCTGCGTCCAGTGCGGCCCGGCGTCCCTCCAGAAGCTGCGCCGCATAGCGTGAAACCGCCAGCCGCGCCGGGTCGTCCAGATGCGCGACGATGCGGATATCCACCGACAAGGGCGCCAGAAGGGCGCGCAGGCGGTCAAGCTCGGACCGCGTCACCAGAGAGGTGCCCAGCTGGTGCGCCGAAAGGATCAGCGTGTGCGGGTTGGCACGGGATACCTCCTCGGCCAGTGCGCCTGCCACGTCGTCGTGCAGCTCGCGCTGCTTTTCCGGGGCGATATAACCGCGGTTGAATCTCAGGGAGTCGATGTTCTCCGGATCGGTGACCGCCATGAAGAGCCGTGTATGGTTCTTCGCCCCCGGCGAGCGGGCATAAAGCACGCCCTTGCCCAGCAGTTGGTCGCGCTTGGCATCCAGCACCTGTTGCAGCCGCCCGGCGGCGGCGCCGTCCGGGCCGATGTGCACGATGATGCGCATCAGGCCACGTCCTCCGCCGGGTTCGCGTTCGGGTTGGCGTTTAGGCGGCCCCACCACGGCAGGGCGATCCCGATATGGGCGGACAGCCTTTCGCGCGCATCCGCCGCGCCGACCGGCAATTCGATGTAGCGCGGGTCGTCGCCGAAAAGGTCGCGCAGCATGTCGTAATGCCCCGCGATCCAGCGGATACGCTCCGCATCCTCTCCACCGTAGCCCTTTGGCAGGCCGGGGATATTGCCCATAGGCAATCGGTCCGTGCCCATTGTGTTCCAGCGCCGCATGGAATCCGATGTCTCCGCCGCGGGCCGCCATGTGGCGACGAACAGCATGTCGGGCCGTTGCAGGCGCATGGCCTTGAGCAAGGGGTAGTCGCACTGCGGCCAGACGGAGGTGTCGCCGTTCAGCACGCTGATTTCGGTCAGCGCATCGTAAACGGGATCGAGGTGCAGGAAGGGATTCCCGCACGCGAAGTACCCGTTATAAAGCTGCCGCCCGATGAAGGTACCACCCAGCCCCGGTTCGCGGGTATGGACGCGGCGCACCTTGTGATCGGCCACGGTCCAGCCCGCCCGGACCAGCGCGTGCGCCAGCGTGGTGGTGCCGGTCTTCGGCAGCCCGAGGTTCACCAGTTTCACGACCATATCAGCGCTCTCATGCCAGCCCAAGCTCCTGCAACAGCTCGTATTCACCGGGAGGATAGGGGGCGAGGTCTTTCAGGTGGGCAAACATCTCCGCATAGTGGGGACTTGTCATCAGGGCATCGCGCCGCGCCCGGTGCGCGGCGACGCAGGCCGCGTGCAGGGGGCCTATGACCGGGTCCGCCCTCAGCCGGTCGAGTTCGGCGCCGAGCCGGGGCAGGTAGCGCGCTATGGACATGTCCTCAAAGGCAGGATCGTTGCGTTCGCGCCAGTAGGTATCGTCAAACGCGCGGTTTTCGCGGTTCACATCGCCGCGGTCGTTCTTAACCAGATAGCTGTCAAGCGATCGCAATGCATAGTGGTTCAGAGTAGCGAAGGCGCGGGCCCCGCCGGCGGGAAACTTGCGGATGCGGCGCGGATTGGCCGCGACAAGGAACCGATGCGGCACCGCGCGGCCCGAACCGTCGGTCCACGCGGGGCGCCTGGCCTCTGGCAGATCCTTGCGGAAAAAGGGCCGGTGCGCACCGTAATATTGCAGCGGAAAATCCCGGCGCACCAGTGTTTTCACCTCGATCGCGGTTTCGGCGCACCAGAGGTCGGGGTTGTGGGAGCGGGTGAACTGCTGGATCACGGGACGGTCTTCGAACCCGGTAACGCCGCCGTTGGCGAAGAACTGGAACGTGACAGAGATCGCCTGCGGATCGCCGCAGGCGTCGATCAGCGCCGGGATGGTGTGGTCGCCCACGTGGATGTTGAGGAACTCGTCGACATCCGCCACCCAGACCCAGTCCGCATCCCTGACCAGCGGCTCGTGCGCGGCGGCCTTCAGGGCCTCCATCTGGTAGTTACGCCCCTCGGCGGGGTTGGGCCGATGCTCCACGCGCCCGGCCACGTCCCGCGCCGCAAGCGCATCCAGCAGCGTGTCGGTCCCGTCGCTGCAATCGTTCGAATAGAAGAGGTGATCGGTCACGCCGAGCAGACGGTTGAAGGCGATCCATTCCAGCAGGAACGGGCCTTCATTCTTCACGCATGTGACGGCGGTGATGCGCATCGGCGCTCCGCGTTCCTTGTCTGACAGGCTGCTCGGCCTTGGGTGTGCGCCCCGGATCGGTCCGGTGGTCCTTACGCAGGCCAGCATCGCAAGGAACCGGCAGTGCGTCAACGGTCGGCCCCCTGCGTCCCCGAACCGCCCCCCTCTGCGACCTTGGGGCTATTGACCGCATGTCGCCGGGCTGGAACAGATGGGCCAAGGAGGACCATATGACCATTCCCGAAAGCATCGACGCCGTGCAGGCGCGCCTGTCCGAGACCGGCTATGTCTGCGGTCGCGCGCTAGCCACGGTCGTCTTCCTGTCGCTGAAACTGGGCCGTCCGCTATTTCTCGAGGGCGAGGCCGGCGTCGGAAAGACGGAAATCGCCAAGGCACTGGCGAAATGCCTGAACCGCCGCCTGATCCGCCTGCAATGCTACGAAGGGCTGGACGCGTCCTCCGCCGTCTACGAATGGAACTTTCCGGCGCAGATGATCGCCATCCGCACGGCCGAAGCGGCGGGCGGTCGCGACCGCACTGCCCTGCAGGAAGAGCTGTTCGGCCCCGACTACCTGATCGAACGGCCGCTTCTGCAGGCCATGCGCCCCGACGAGAACGGCGCGCCGGTGCTCCTGATCGACGAACTCGACCGTACGGACGAACCCTTCGAGGCCTTCCTGCTGGAGGCCCTGTCAGACTTCCAGGTCACCATCCCCGAGATCGGCACCATTGCGGCCCCCGAGCCGCCAATCGTGGTACTCACCTCGAACCGCACGCGCGAAGTTCACGACGCGCTGAAACGCCGCTGCCTGTACCACTGGGTCGACTATCCCGACTTCGACCGCGAGCTGGAGATCCTGCACTCCCGCGCGCCCGAGGTTTCCGAAACCCTCTCCCGCCAGATCGTCGCTTTCGTGCAGTCCCTGCGCACCGAGGACATCTTCAAGAAGCCGGGCGTGGCGGAAACCATCGACTGGGCGAAATGCCTGCTCGCGCTCGACGTGGTGGATCTCAGCCCGCAGGTGATCTCCGACACGTTGGGCGCAATCCTGAAGTACCAGGACGACATCGCCCGTATTGGCGGAAGCGAGGCCGCCCGCATCCTCGACGAAGCCAGGAAGTCCCTCGAACCCGCCTGACCATATCCCTACGCCCCTGCTTCTTTGGTTCGAAAATACCTCGGGGGTGTGGGGGCAGAGCCCCCACGGCGACAGCCTCCAACCGGCAGAGTGCATGGCAGAATACCTCCCCCTCGATGTCCCGGAAAACCCGCGACTGGCGCACAACATCATCCACTTCGCGCGCGCCCTGCGCCGCGCGGGTCTGCCGGTCGGGCCGGGGCGGGTGATCGACGCCATCCGCGCAGTGGAGGCGGCGGGCTTCACCGACCGGATGGACTTCTACTGGACCCTGCACGCCTGCTTCGTGAACCGGCCGGAGCATCGCGTGGTTTTCGCCCAGATATTCCGTCTCTACTGGCGCGACCCGCGGTTTCTCGAACATATGATGTCGCTCATGCTGCCTGCGATCCGGGGCGTGCAGGAGGAAAAGCGGGCCCAGTCCGCCGAAAAGCGTGCGGCGCAGGCGCTTCTGGGCGACGAGATGCCCGACATCCCGCAGGCGGAGCAGGAGGAGGAGGCGACGCAGGTCGAGGTCGACGCCTCCTTCACCATCTCCACCGAGGAAAAACTGAAGACGCTCGATTTCGAGCAGATGTCGCTGGAAGAGACCGCGCAGGCCAAGCGGATGCTGGCACGGCTGACGCTGCCGGTCAAACCGATCGAGAGTCGTCGTTCCCAGGTTTCGGCGCGGGGGCAGCGCACGGATTATCGCCGCACCATCCGTGATGCTCTGCGCAAGGGGGGCGAGATCCGTGCTATCGCCCGTGCCAAGCCTCGGCTCAGGTGGCCCAACCTCGTGGTTCTCTGCGATATCTCCGGCTCGATGAGCCAGTACAGCCGGATGGTGCTGCATTTCCTGCATGCGGTCGCGAATGAAAAGGGCCAGGGCTGGGCGAAGGTGCATGCCTTCACCTTTGGCACCCGGCTCACGAATATCACCCGCCATCTCGCCACCCGCGACGTCGATGCGGCGCTAAAGGCCGCCGGGGCGGAGGCGCAGGACTGGCAGGGGGGCACGCGGATCGGGGCGAGCCTGCATGCCTTCAATCGCGACTGGTCGCGGCGGGTGATGGGGCAGGGGGCGGTCGTGCTCCTCATCACGGATGGGCTCGACCGGGACGACGCGGCCCAGCTGGAAAAGGAGATGGAGCGCCTCCACCTCTCTTCGAAGCGTCTGATATGGCTCAATCCGCTGCTCCGGTGGGATGGGTTCGCCCCAAAAGCGACCGGAATCCGGGTCATGCTGCCCCATGTGGACAGCTTTCGGGCGGGGCATTCGATCCAGTCCCTGGAACAACTGGCAGAGGCGATTTCCCGGCCCGATGACATGGGCGAAAAGGCTCGGCTCATGGCGCTGCTCTGAGCCGCGGTCCCATGCTGGGACATTTTCGACGCCGTTTGAAATCAGAGACTTGGCACGCCGCGTTTACCCGCGCTTAACCCCTTCGGCCGTGCAGATGGGGCCCGGAGGGCGGCGATTCATCCGCCCGGAAGACCGAGAATGCCCGCCCACCGGCGGGATGCCGCTGGGTCATGCGACAGGCATGAAACCTCTGGCCCGATCGCGCGTTATGGCCTCAAGCCCGTCTTCGGGCAACGAGAGGAGACTACAATGAAAACCCGCAACCTTCTGACCGCCTCGACTGCGGCGCTGGCACTGACCCTTGGCGGTGGTGCGGCGCAAGCGCAGAGCGCCGGTGTCGACGCGACCATCGTTCCGCCGGGCCAGATGGACAAGCTGATCGACAGCCTAAACCAGATCTGCACCACCGGAGACCAGGTGCCGCCCGCGCTGGACTGCGGGCTGGTCGCTCAGGCCGAAGGCGATGCGTCGCTGGAGGATGACGTGGTGCTCATGGCGCAGGGCCTGGCACAGCAGGGCGTTGCACTGCCGGGGGTCGATCAGGGGCTTGTGGCGGAGCTTCAGGCCGGAAATTTCACACAGGATATGCTGAGCGGCGCTGATGCGTCGACAGAAGCGGCGGCCGCTGCCACCGACGCGGCCAGTGACGTTGCCTCCGACGTTGCCAGCGGCGCCGCCGGTGCCGTTGCCGGGATCGTTGCGGGTGATCGCGCCGATGCCGAGGCCAGCCTAGAGGCGCAGCAGGCCGCCGAGGCCGCCGCACCGGAGGCCGATGCGGAAATCCCCGCCGACGCGCAGGCGACCGATGTGCCGCCGCAACCGGAGGCGCAGGCTGAAATTCAGGTGGAAACTCAGGTCGAAACTGGGGCGGAGGCACAGGTCGAGGCGCAGGCACAGGCCGAGACTGAACAGGCGCAGGTCGAGACTGAACAGGCACAGGCCGAGACTGAACAGGCACAGGCCGAGACCGAAACTCAGGCAGCCGCGCAGACCGGTGCCGGAGCCGGTGCCGAGGCGGACGTTCAGGCCGAAGGCGACACGCAGGTTGCGGCGGATGCCGAGGCACTGAAGCGTGCGCTGGCCCAGGAAGAAGCCACGCAGGTCGATCAGGCCGCCGAGGCAGGCGTTGCCGCCGAAGCCGATGTTGCATCAGAACCCGAAGTGGCCGCGGAGCCGGATGTGGCCTCGGCGGATACGCCAGAGGCTGAAAGCGCGATGACCTCGACCGCCGAAGCCGAGACGCAGGCAGAGGCCGGTGCGCAGCCGCAGGCTGTCGAAGCGGAAACCGCAGCCGAAGCCGACACCGCCACGGAGGCGGGGGCCACGGCAAATGCGCAGGAGACCACTCCCGAAGCCGAAGCCGAGGACCTCGCGCAGGCGCTGGCCGCCGCCGAGCAACAGGCGCAGGTCGAGGCTCAGGCTCAGGCTCAGGCTCAGGCCGAGGGCGAAGGCGAGGGCGATCCCAACGCACAGGCGCAGGCCGAGGCCGACGCACAGGCGCAGGCCGATGCGGTTGCTCAGCAGGACGAGCAGTCTTCGGCCGCAGCGGCAGCCGCGCAGGACGGCACCGAAGAGGCGACCATGGTCGAAGAGACCGTGACCGAGGATCAGGTGCGCAGCTCTGCCGAGGATTTCGCCAACAGCGTCACTGCCGCTCCGAGTGCGCAGGCAACGGCAGCGCCCACTGCCCAAGGTCAGGCTCAGACTCAGGCTCAGACTCAGGCCGAGGCCGACAAGCTGAAGGCTGACGCCCGTCGCGCCGGCAAGGACGCCGAGCGCGCCCGCACCGTGGCCGGGGCCGCCCTGCTGGGGCTGGGCGCCGTGGCGCTGAACAACATCCTCGACAATAACGACAAGGTGGTGTCGAATTCCGGCGACCGCGTCGTGGTCGAGAACAACGGCAACTTCCGCGTGCTGCGCAACGACGACGTGTTGCTGCGCCGCCCCGGTGCCGATGTGAAGACCTACCAGTACAGCGACGGCTCCACCCGCAATGTGGTGGCCTACGAGGACGGCACGCAGGTCGAAACCGTGCGCGCCGCCGATGGCCGCGTGTTGCGCCGCACGCGCACCCTGAACGATGGCACGCAGGTCGTGCTGTTCGACGACACGCAGAAGTCGCAGGCGGTCGTGGTCGGCGATCTGCCGCAGGTGTCCAGCAAGAACACCCAGGAGCGCGTGATCTACCGCGACACGAACGACGCCGAGGCGCTGGCCCGCGCGCTGGAAGGGGCGGACAACGTGAAGGTGGGGCGGACGTTCTCGCTGAACCAGATCCGCAACATCGAGGCGGTGCGCCATCTGGTGCCGGAAATCACCGTGGACACGATCAACTTCGAAACCAACAGCGCGGCAATCCGCCCGCAGGAGGCCGAGGAGCTGTCGGCGCTGGGGAACGCGATGCGCAACGCGATCCGCAAGAACCCCGGTGAGGTGTTCCTTGTCGAAGGGCACACGGATGCGGTGGGCAACTACGCCTACAACCTCGCGCTGTCCGACCGCCGCGCGGAATCGGTGGCGCTGGCGCTGACCGAATATTTCCAGGTGCCGCCGGAGAACATGGTGCTGCAAGGCTACGGCGAAGCCGACCTGATGGTGCCGACCACGGAGGCCGAGCGCGCCAACCGCCGCGCCGCCGTGCGGCGCATCACGCCGCTGCTGCAGGGCAACTGAGGCGGCCGCAAGGCACCTGAAGTCGCGGATCCAATGAAAGGCGGGCCATCCGGTCCGCCTTTTTTCATGCGTCGCGGCATTGATCGCCGCGATTAGGCCAGCATGGTCGGTACTGGTGCGTGCCTATAACCTGCAGAGTCCGCGAAAGAATGGCGTCGATAGAATAACGGTGTGTGTTTTACTTGACATGCCTTGGGGGCAGCGGAAAATATCGCGGAGAAATGAATTTAAGCCGCGCATTACCCGGAGGGACTTGTCCGTGGATTTTGTAAACAAATGGATCTTTCGGGCCGCTGCAAGGATCGGTCTGGCGGATGGCTCCGGACTCGTACGGCGTAGACTGGGCGTCTCTGCGTCGAAGGCGAAGGGCATGACACATGCCGGGGCGGCCGAAATCCAGATGTATCTCAATGGATTGGGAGGGGATGGTGAAGGGGCGACGTCGACGCGTGACCGCTTTGCCAGCCTGAAGTACGGGAATGACCGGACGAGCAATGCCGACAAGGGCGAAATCAGGGCCAGGCTGATACAGAACCTTGGTATTCCGCGCGAGGAGGCGGACAATTACCTTGCTGCGGCCCTGGCCGGATATGCGTCGGATTATGAAAACGATCTGGAGGACGAATACCCCCAGACCGACGGCGAGAGGGTGTTCGGCGACGCTGAAACGAAATACGGATCGGGGTCGCCATATGAGATGGCCATGGAAAAGGCGCGCAGGGCGGCCACGATGTCCCGCTGATCGGGATGCCGGGCGCTCCGCCCCCTCGCTGTCGGAGAGGGGACCGGAGCGCGCCTGATCAGACCATCATTTCCTTGGTCGCGGACAGCGTGATGTCCGGGTAGTCGCGGCCGACGCGGTCGATGTCCCATTGCAGCCGCGTCAGGTAAACCACGTCGCCATCATTGTCGTAGCCGATGTGCTGCTTGTTGGCCTGGGCGAATTTCTCCACCGCGTCCTTCGAGCCGTGGACCCAGCGGGCGGAGGTGAACTGCGAGGCGTCGAACCGGACGGGCAGGCCGTATTCCAGCTCGATCCGGCTTCCCAGGACTTCGAATTGCAGCGCGCCGACGACCCCGACGATGAAGCCGGAGCCAATCATCGGCTTGAAGACCTTGGCCGCGCCTTCCTCGGCGAATTGCATCAGCGCCTTTTCGAGGTGCTTGGCCTTCATCGGGTCGCCCGCGCGCACGCCCTGAAGCAGTTCCGGCGCGAAGGAGGGGATGCCGGTGACCTTCAGCATCTCGCCCTCGGTCAGCGTGTCGCCGATGCGCAGCTGGCCATGGTTGGGGATGCCGATGATGTCGCCGGCCCAGGCTTCTTCGGCCAGTTCCCGATCGGCGGCGAGAAAAAGCACCGGGTTGGTGATCGCCATCGGCTTTTTCGTGCGCACATGCGTCAGTTTCATGCCGCGCTGGAAGTGGCCGGAAGCGAGGCGGACAAAGGCCACGCGGTCGCGGTGCTTGGGGTCCATGTTGGCCTGCACCTTGAAGACGAAGCCGGTGACCTTCGGCTCCTCCGGCGCGATGGCGCGCGGCGTGGCCTTCTGGATCTGCGGTTCGGGGCCGTAGGTGCCGATGCCGTTCATCAGTTCCTTCACGCCGAAGGAATTGATGGCGGAGCCGAACCAGATCGGGGTCATGTGGCCTTCGAGCACCGATTGCGGGTCGAGCGCGGGCAGCAGTTCGCGCGCCATCTCGACCTCCTCGCGGAGCTTGTCGAGCAGGGGGGCGGGGATGTGGTCGGCGAGTTTCGGGTCGTCGAGGCCTTCGAGCCGGATCGATTCCGCGACCCGGTTGCGGTCGGCGCGGTCCATCAGTTCCAGCCGGTTGTTCAGCATGTCGTAACAGCCGAGAAAATCGCGCCCCATGCCGATGGGCCAGGAGGCGGGGGTGACGTCGATGGCCAGGTTTTCCTGGATCTCGTCGATGATCTCGAAGGTGTCGCGCGCCTCGCGGTCCATCTTGTTGCAGAAGGTCAGGATCGGCAGGTCGCGCAGGCGGCAGACTTCGAACAGCTTCCGGGTCTGGCTTTCCACGCCCTTCGCGCCGTCGATGACCATGACCGCCGCGTCCACTGCCGTGAGCGTGCGGTAGGTGTCCTCGGAAAAGTCCGAGTGGCCGGGCGTGTCGACAAGGTTGAACCGGAAGGTCTGCGCCTTTGACGCGTAATCGAAGGACATGGCGGAGGCCGAGACGGAGATGCCCCGGTCCTTTTCCATCTGCATGAAGTCGGAGCGCGTGCGCCGCGCCTCGCCTTTTGCGCGCACCTGACCGGCCATCTGGATGGCGCCCCCGTAAAGGAGGAATTTTTCCGTCAGCGTCGTCTTGCCGGCATCCGGGTGCGAGATGATCGCAAAGGTCCGGCGGCGGGCGATTTCGGGCGGCAGCGAGGGGCGATTGGTGCTCATGACGGGGCAGATACAGCGGATTCGGGAAGGGCACAATGCCGGCGCGATGGGCGCGACCGTGCCCCTGCGGGAGGGGCTGACCGCGTACCGATCGCGACGGCGGTGCGGCGAGCAGGAGGTCCGATGAGGAGTTGCACCAAGAAGAAGCAGGGGGGCGCGATCCGTCGGGTGCGGAGGGCGGGCAGGAAGAGAACCTTGCAGAGGCGCGTGGCGCGATGAGATCATGAAGGCAATTGGGGCGCGCGCGCGGGCCGCCGCAGGCAGCGGGTCGGGCAGCGGGTCGGGCAGCGGGTGGTGAGCCGGGAGGAAGGGCGCGGCTTTTTGGGGGCAGACTTGTCGTTCCGGTCAGGGGTTTCGGGCGGGGACAGGGCGTCGACCTATTCGAAGGAGGTGGGGACTTCCTTTTGCGCAAGGAACCGTGGCGCGGGAACGCGGGTTGGGAGGTCGAACGAGATTGGAGGCACGTCATGGCTGGAAGCAACGGGGTCAAGGACCACGGCCCGTCGATCAAGGACGACAAGCTGTACGAGGATTTGCGCGACGAGGGCATGTCCCGCGAGAAGGCCGCGCGGATCGCCAATGCGAAAGCGGCGGGCGATGAGCCGTCGAAGGCGGGTGGCAAGGCGCCGCCCTACGAGGACTGGACCAAGGATGCGCTGTACGACCGGGCGCGGGAAATCGGCATCGAAGGTCGCTCGGACATGGACAAGGGCGCGCTGATCGACGCTTTGCGGCATCACTGATGCGCATCTGGGCAGGGCCCGTGCGGTCCTGGGCCAGGACTTGGCGCAAGGGGCTGAAAATCGACGGTCGGTCGGCGCGGGCCGAGTATTGGTGGTGGCTTCTGCTGGGAGCGCCCTTTGCTTTTGTGCTGTGCCGGATCTACGGCCTGATCGACGGGGTTCTTGTAGCGCGCGGCTATTTCGGTCTGGCGTCCGTTGCAGAGATGATTGCAGCGGTGCTGCTGGCGGCATGGGCGGTGCCGATGGTCACCGTGTCGGTGCGGCGGTTCCACGACGTCGGGTTTTCCGGCTGGTGGGTTCTGGTACTGGATGCCGGGCTGTTTGTGGCGCCTCTGGTGGTATCCGCCGTGATGATGGCCGGGGTTGAGCGCGAGACGGTGGTTGTGGCCGCCTATATCGGCGAGACGCGGCCCGGAGTTCTGGCGGTGCGCTGGGTGATCGGATTGTTGTTCCTCGTCAAATCCGTGATCGCGGCGCTGCCGGGGCAGCGGTGTGCGAACCGCTGGGGTCCGCCGCCTGATCCAGTCTCTGCTGTACCGGGTGCCAAATGATGCCCCGCGCCGAGCCGGCATGGCAGATCCGCGAGGTCGGTGTTTCCGGGCACGGCCAGCCGGACCCGGCGTCGCTGCAAGCGGCGGAGCGCAGGAGCTTTGCCATAGATGCAAAGCCGCCCGGGGCCGCCTCTGTCCATGTGATCTGCAATGCCGTGGCGGTCTGCGACCCGCAGTTCGTGGCGGTGGCGGACGGCGGGCTGTGCGGCTGGGTCGACATCCTGCGCGGGGCGCCGCCGCTGGAGGCCCAGACCGGAACGCTGGCCATGGGCGTGCTGCCGGAATGGCGCGGGCAGGGCGTCGGGCGTGCGTTGCTGACCCATGCGCTTGATGCGGCACGGGCGCGCGGGTTTCACAAGGTCGGGCTGGAGGTCCGGTCGGGCAACATTGCCGCACGAAAGCTGTGCGAGGCGGCGGGGTTCGCGGTCGAGGGCGTGAAGCGCGAGGCGGTGCTGATGGATGCCGTGTTCGAGGATGTGATGGTGATGGGGCTGGTGCTGTAGCAGGCGCGCTCAACCGCCGGAGGATTTGCGCAGCAGCGCGGCCGCGTCGGGGCGGGACAGCAGCGTCTCACCGATTTCGAGGTCGGAAATGTCGCTGCGGCGGTGGCCGGGGATCAGGGCAGCGAGCCGGTCGGACAGGTCAGCGGGCAGCGCGGCCTGTGTCTGGGTGTTCACCAGCATGGATTCGGCGGCAATGCCTTCGGCGTAGATGATCTGATGCGCGTCGAAGAGCATCTGGTAGTAATCGACGAAGCCCCCCGGCGCGGCGGTCACGGTGGTGCCGTTCACGAGGTGGCGGGCGCGCACCAGCAGTTCGGAGCGCCCGGCGCCGATCTCGTCCCGGCGCTGGTAGATGAAAAGCCGGTGATCGGGTGATACCAGCAGGTCGCGGCTGTTGTTCAGCGTGCCCGCGGCGATGCGGATCGGGGCGAAGGTGCCGGTGGCGCGCGCGGTGTGGTGGCCGATCCAGCGCAGCGCCTGCGGGCCATTGTCGCGGGTCAGCACTCGATCGCCGGGGCGAAGGTCCTCAACCGGTTTCTGCGCGCC
Source organism: Sagittula salina (assembly GCF_017813235.1). Classification (GTDB taxonomy): domain Bacteria; phylum Pseudomonadota; class Alphaproteobacteria; order Rhodobacterales; family Rhodobacteraceae; genus Sagittula; species Sagittula salina. Next base: position 61,419 of record NZ_JAGISH010000001.1, on the reverse strand, counting down.
GGTGGACAGGGTGATCATTGTCCCGGCGGTAAAGGAGGTGCAGGCGGATTGTGCGTAGCGTTGCAGGGCGCTGTCCTCGGAGATGCCGACGAGCACATAGTCGGCCTTCGGTGTCATTTCGGCCAGCGGCAGCGCGTAGACCTGGGCGGCGTTGCCGTCGGGGTCGGTTTCCACCAGCACGAGGCATTCGGTGGTTTCGCCCGAGCCCGACATGAAGGTGACGCAGCAATCGAGGTGCACGGCGTGGCCGGGGGTGCCGAGCTCGGATTGCTCCATGATGTGGAAGGGCGGCGTCGCGGCGGTCCGGACAGTCAGCGATTTCAGCATGGAGACCGGGGACAGCCGGTAGATGTCCGAGGGTTCGAGATCGTCGGCCCAGGACAGCGCGTCGCCGAGGTTCGCCCCGTTGACCACGCGCAGGGCTGCGGCGGGAAATACGGAGAGGGTCGAGGATTTGCGCTGCATGGGGGCCTTTCGCGGCGACGAAGAAGAAGATGGATGTCGCCCAAGGCATTGTAAGCCGGAACAATGTGTCATCAAATGGGAATGAGGTCGGCGTTTTGCCGACGTTGCGGAAACGACACCGTCAAAGGGCGTTTCCGGGGCCATAACGGAACTTGGACAGAACAAAGAGGGAGGATCCGGATGGATCTGGGCATTCGGGGCAAGCGCGCGCTGGTCTGCGCATCGAGCAAGGGACTGGGGCGCGGTTGCGCGGAGGCGCTGGCGGAGGCGGGCGTCGATCTGGTGATGAACGCACGCGGCGCGGAGGCGCTGGAAACCACCGCGCAGGCGATCCGCGACCGCTACAACGTGCAGGTGACGACCGTGGCCGCCGACATCGTGTCGGAGGACGGCCGCGCGAAGGTGCTGGAAGCCGCGGGCGCGGTTGATATCCTCGTGACCAACGCGGGCGGTCCGCCGCCGGGCATGTGGCACGACTGGACGCGCGAGGATTTCCTCAAGGCGCTCGACGGCAACATGCTGACGCCCATCGCGCTGATGACCGAACTGATGCCGAAGATGATCGACAAGGGCTGGGGCCGGGTGGTCAACATCACCTCGCAGTCGGTGAAGGCGCCCATCGCGGTGCTGGGCCTGTCGAACGCCGCGCGCACCGGGCTGACCGGCTATGTCGCTGGCACGGCGCGGCAGGTGGCGGCACAAGGCGTCATCGTCAACAACCTGCTGCCCGGCATCCATGCCACCGACCGAGCCATATCGCTGGATACCGGCGTGGCGGAGCAGAAGGGCATCACGATCGAGGAGGCAAAGCAGCAGCGCGAGGCGACGATCCCGGCGCAGCGTTACGGCACGCCCGAGGAATTCGGCCATATGTGCGCCTACCTGTGTTCGCAGCACGCGGGCTTCATCGTCGGGCAGAACATCCTGCTGGATGGCGGCGCGACGCTGGCGACGATCTGACCCCCGTGGCGCGGGGGCCGGATGGCAAGGGCGGCGGGGCGGGCGTTTTGCTTGCCGCTCAGCTGTTCAATGCCGGATCGGTGGCGGATCTTGCTGCCGGGTTCGCGGCGCTGCCGGGGTTCGACGCGGAACGGTTCCTGTCCGCCTGCGTGCCGGGGCTGGAGGGACGCGGCCTGATGCAGCGGCTCGACTGGGTGGCCGATTGCCTCGAGGCGCAGCTGCCTTCGGGGTTTCCTGCCATGGCGGAAGCGCTGGAGGCGGCGATGCCCGAACCGCTGGACCCGGCGCTGCGCGACAATGACTTTGGCCGGTTCATCCACGCGGTTTTCGGCGTTCTTGCGGTTCGGCACGGGATGGCGGCGCCGGAGCGCGCGCTGGACCTGCTGCACGCGGCGACCCGGCGGTTTTCTATGGAATACGCCGTGCGGCCCTTCCTGAACCGCTGGCCCGACATGACGCTCACGCGGATGCGGGACTGGATGCACGACGAGAACTACCATGTGCGGCGGCTGGTCTCCGAAGGGACGCGGCCAAGGCTGCCCTGGGGGCGGGCGGTGACGATCGACCCGACCGTGCCGCTGGGGTTCCTCGACAGGCTGCACCGTGACGAGGCGCGGTTCGTCACGCGGTCCGTGGCCAACCACATGAACGACCTGTCGCGGGTCATGCCGGAGGCCGTGACCGAGCGGCTCGCGCGCTGGCGCGACGCGGGGCAGCAGGATGCGGCTGAAATGGCATGGATCACCCGCCACGCCCTGCGCACGGCGGTGAAACGCGGCGAGCCGAGGGCGCTGGCGCTGTTGGGCTTTGAGGCGGGCGGGGTGACGGCGCGGTTGGAGGTGCTGACGCCGAAGGTGCGCGTGGGAGAGGCGCTGCGCTTTGCCGTCTGGCTGGAGGCCGAGGCAGCGCGCCCCGCGATGGTGGATTACCGGCTGCGGTTTTTCCGACCCGGAGGCGCGGCGGAGAAGGTTTTCAAGCTGAAGGCCTGCGAGGTGGGGCGCGCGGGCCTTCGGCTGGAAAAGCGGCATGTGCTGAAGGGCGACGCGACGACGTACCGTCTGCACCCCGGCCTGCACGGGCTTGTGGTGCAGGTGAACGGCGTGGACCTCGCCGAAGCGGCCTTTGACCTGATCGCGGAGTGAGTGTCGGGGAAAGGGACGGACCGCAGGGTGAGGTCCGGCCCCGGTGGCGCGTCAGGTTCTTGACCAGCGCGCCTCTGCCGCTTCGATGGCCGCGATGCGGTCGGCGGTCTTCGGGTGCGACATGAGCCAGGCGGGAGGCCCGGCGTGGCCTGCCCGTGTGAGGCGGTCGAGTTTCTCGAAAAGCGATTTCTGCGGCCCCAGTCCGATGCCGGATTTGTGCAGCAGGGCGGAGGCATAGGCGTCGGCCTCGTATTCGTCCGAGCGGCTGAGGTGGGCTGCCAGAAGGCCGGTCAGGGCATTGGCCAGCATCGGACCGAGACCGGGGAGGAAGCGCCCGAGCACCATCATCAGCGCCGTGCGGATCGCGTTCTGGCCGGAGAAGTCGATCATCCGCCGCCGCGCGTGCCCCAGCGCCACATGGCCCAACTCATGCGCGATGACAGAGGCGAGTTCCTCCGCCGTGACCGCGCCCGCCTTGTAGCGGTTCAGGAACCCCCGCGTCAGGAAAATGCGCCCGTCCGGCGCTGCGAGGCCGTTGACCGGCTCGATCTCGTAGACGTTGACCTTGATCGTCGGGAGGTCCAGCGCGCGGGCCATGCGGTCGGTGACGGAGAGCAGCCCCGGGTCGGTCAGCGGCGTGGAGCGGGCATCCAGTTCCCTCCGCGTTCGCCACGCCGAGAAGTGGTACATCGCGAGCGCGTAAAGAATGGCGAGCAGGAGCGGGGTGAATTTCAGCATGGGCTGAATATGGGGGAGACGCGCGGGTTGCGGAAGGGGCGGGAGCGGTTTCGGGATGTGATTTGGGAAAGGCGGTGGGCAGGTGTGCCGAGAGTGGAAGGGCGTTGCGGGATGCCGCAGCGCGAAGGGGGGGCTTTGGCTCATCAAGGCAAAGCATCACAGCCGCCGTCGCCGGAGCCTGCCGAAAGCCGCCGCCCCGTCGCGCAAGCGGTTTGGCCGTCTCCCCGCGGCGCGGGGCTCCTCGGCAAACAGCTTCCCCGCCGTGCCGTCGCCCGCCCCTCCGGTCTCAGGCGACGGCGGCTCCGAGACAAAGCTTCTGCGGGTTGCGGAGGTAGCGGTTCACGGTCTCAGGCAGAGGTCAGCGGCAGGCCCAGACGATCTGGCCGTTGCGCATGGTGCGGAAGGGGTTCGAGCAGGTGACGACCTTCGTCCTGGTCTTCGGCTTTGTTGCCTGCTGCACGGCCAGCGTGCCCAGCACGCCGAGAACGATGCCGCCGACCACGTTGCGTTCGTCCTGATCGAGGGCGGCAACCGGGGTCGCGACAGTGAGGGAAGCGGTCAGCGCGGCGGCGGTGACGAGGGCGGTGAGGATCTTGGCAGACATCGGTGAAGTCCTTTGATGAAATGGCAGGGGGCGGCCCGGATTGCGGGCCTGCGGGCCGTCCGCGAAAGCGGGACGCTCAGGGTATGGATTGTTTCCGAAACTGCCGCAGTTCAGCAATGTCGCGGCATTGTTAATCAATAGCAGCGCAGTCTCTGGCGGGGTATTCATGAAATCCTTACCCTGTCGCCAATGCAAAGCGGGCCCCCCGGGGGGGAGCGCCGTTTGCCTGCGTTCGGCGATGGCTTAGCCGAAGAGGGTGGGGAAGGTTTCCGCGCTCTGGCTGCGGAGGTCGGCCAGCGGGGCCTCCGACGCGCCGAAACGAACCGTATCGCCGGTAAAGCGACCCACGGTGGTGAGCGGCACGCCCGCCTGTCCCGCAGCACCCATCAGCGCCTCGGCGGCGTCGAAATTGCAGGCAATCAGGTAGCGGGCCTGATCCTCGCCAAAAAGCTGCGCGGTGTCGTCGGTGTCGATCTGCACGCCCACGTCGCCCGCCACGGCCATCTCGAAGGCGGCGAGCGCCAGCCCCCCGTCCGAGAGGTCGGTGCAGCAGCGGATCCACTGGCGGTTGGCGCGGATGAACTCGCCATGCGCGCGCTCCGCGGCGAGGTCCACATGCGGTGCGTCGCCGTCCTCGCGGTTGAAGACTTCCCAGAGCAGGGCGGACTGGCCAAGGTGGCCTTCGGTCGCGCCCAGCAGCAGGGCGACGTGGCCTTCGCGGGGGGTGTCGAGGATCGGCTCTTCACCCGCCGCGATCAGTCCCACGGCGCCGATGGTCGGCGTTGGCAGGATGCCCTGACCGTCGGTCTCGTTGTACAGCGAGACATTGCCGGACACGATCGGCATGTCGAGCGCGATGCAGGCCTCGCCGATGCCCTTGAGGGCGCCGACGAACTGGCCCATGATCTCGGGTTTCTCGGGGTTGCCGAAGTTGAGGTTGTCTGTGGTGGCCAGCGGCAGCGCCCCCACCGCGGTGAGGTTGCGGTAGGCCTCCGCCACGGCCTGACGGCCGCCCTGATGCGGGTTCGCCTTGACGTAGCGGGGGGTGACGTCCGACGTGAAGGCGAGCTTTTTCTCGGTGCCGTGCACGCGGATGACGCCCGCGCCAAAGCCCGGCGTGCGCATGGTGTCGGCCATCACCTGACTGTCGTACTGGTCGTAGACCCAGGCTTTGGACGCGTAGTTGGGGCTGGCCAGCAGCGCCTTCAGCGCGTCGATCGCGTCGATCTGGGGCACGTCTTCAAGCGGCTCGGCCTGTGGCGTGGGCACATGCGGGCGGTCGTATTCCGGGGCCGACGACGACAGTTTCGACAGCGGCAGGTCGGCCATGCAGGTGCCGTTGTGCATGATGAGGAAGCGGTCCTCGGCGATGGTTTCACCCACGATGGCAAAGTCGAGGTCCCATTTGTCGAAGACGGCCTTGGCCTCGGCTTCCTTCGCGGGATCGAGGACCATGAGCATCCGTTCCTGGGATTCGGACAGCATCATTTCATAGGCGGTCATGCCGGTTTCGCGCTGCGGCACGTTTTCAAGGTCGAGTCGGATGCCGAGGCCGCCCTTGTCGCCCATTTCCACGGCGGAACAGGTCAGGCCGGCCGCGCCCATGTCCTGTATCGAGATCACGGCGCCGGTTTGCATCAGCTCCAGAGTCGCTTCCATCAGGCGCTTTTCGGTGAAGGGGTCGCCAACCTGCACGGTGGGGCGCTTTTCCTCGATGGTCTCGTCGAATTCGGCCGATGCCATGGTCGCGCCGCCAACGCCGTCGCGACCGGTCTTGGCGCCCAGATAGACGACAGGGCGGCCCACGCCGGAAGCGGCGGAGTAGAAGATCTTGTCTGTGTCCGCGAGACCGGCGGCAAAGGCGTTCACGAGGCAGTTGCCGTTGTAGGCGGGGTGAAAACGGACCTCGCCGCCAACCGTCGGAACCCCGAAGGCATTGCCGTAGCCGCCGACGCCCTCAACGACGCCGTGCACCAGCCGACGGGTCTTGGGGTGGTCCTTTTCACCGAAGCTGAGCGAGTTCATCGCCGCGATGGGCCGCGCGCCCATGGTGAACACATCGCGCAGGATGCCACCGACGCCGGTGGCGGCACCCTGATAGGGTTCGATGTAGGAGGGGTGGTTGTGGCTTTCCATCTTGAAGACCACGGCCTGCCCGTCGCCGATGCCCACCACGCCAGCGTTTTCGCCGGGGCCACAGATGACCTGCGGGCCGGTGGTGGGCAGCGTCTTGAGGTGGATCTTCGACGATTTGTAGGAGCAGTGCTCGTTCCACATCGCGCTGAAGATGCCCAGCTCCGTAAAGGTCGGTTCCCGGTTCAGGATGCGGAGGATCTCGGCGTACTCGTCGGGCTTGATGCCGTGGGCGGCGATGAGCTCTTCGGTGATGGCCGGTTCCTGCATGGTCTTTCCCCTGAGATGGCGTGTCGCGCTCCCTTTACGGCAAGGCAGGCGCGGGGGGAAGCCCCGCCTTGGGGTGGCGATGGGGGTTATACAAAAGCGATGCCGGGGCGGTGCGGAGGGACCGCGCCGGTGTCTGGCGGTCGGGGCCGTGTCAGGCAGCAGGGCCGCCGCGTGCGGCGTTGCGTTCCGAGACCGAGAGCACGCGTGGTTCCACCGGCGGCCTGCCCTCCGCGTCGAAAAAGGGGCCGTGGGCCTTTTGTGTGAAGTAGGCTCCGATGGCGCGCAGGATCACGGTCAGACCGGCGGCTTCGAAACCGTGTTCCTTGACCGCGCCCCGCGTGGAGACCGTGTTCACCCGCGCCTTGACGGGGCCAAAACCATCGCCCGGCGCCGGCAGGATCAGGCCGACGAAGGGCGGCGTGGCTTTCTGCAGAGTGTTGCCGACCGGCGTATCGCAGCAGGCGGCGTACCAACGGTTCATGCCCTTCGGTGACAGCCGCAGGCACGCGAGGTTTTCGGCACCGCGCGCAATGTGCACCCCCCCGGGAACGGTCTGCCAGATATGCGTGCCGCCGTGCGGGGCCAGCATGTCGCTGTGCTTCAGGTGGCGTGCGAAGCTTTGGCAGTCGGCACAGTAGCAGACCACGTGGCGACCGGGAGTGGCGCCGCTAATGGACCAGGAGGTCTTTTGGCAGGTGCAGGTGAGGGTTTGGGTCTGCATCGGGACTCCGGGGATTGGCTTGCGTGCGATTATGTGGCGCTGGTCGTGTGGGGGATGATGTTTCGAGCGTGGCCGGAAAGGCGGATGGATGCAACGAGCGGGTGTCCGGGTGTCCGGGTGCTGCAGGGGCCGGGCGGACTTGAGTTTCGGGTCTTTCCAGAGCGAAAGAAAGCGGTCGCCTGAAGCGGATGGCCTTCCTCAGGTGTCGGGGCGGGTCCAGACGTAGGTGCCAGCGCCGAGCAGGCAGGCGGCTTGCAGGCCAAGCACCCACAGCGGCAATCCGAGCGCGGCGCAGAGCGCGAAGGTCGCCGCCATCATCGCCACGGCGAGGCGCTTGTGGCGCCGTGCGATGGCGCCGGTTTGCTCCCATGCCAGCACCGGGGGGCCAAGGCGGGGGTGGGTTTCCAGCCAGCGGCGCAGGCGTGGCGAGCCCTTGGTGAAGCAGAAGCCCGCCAGCAGAAGGAAGACCGTCGTGGGCATCAGCGGCAGAACGATGCCGATCAGCCCCAGCGCGAGCGCGATCACCCCGGCGAGGGTCCAGAGCGGGCTGGCGAGGCGGCGGGCGGGAGGCATTGGGCAGGTCCTTGGGCAGTGAGGTTGGCAGCAGCGGCGGGCGGCGTCTGGCTGGTGTCGAGGACGAGCTTAGCGCGCGCGCCGTGAAGGGAAAGTGTGTGGCGCCGGGTGCATGTCCCGGTGGCCAGCCTGTGCCCCGCATGGCGTAGCGCCAAAAAAAAGGCCGAGCACAAAGCTCGGCCGTAGTCCAACAGGGAGGTATGAAGATGCACTGCATTTGATGCATTGCACCGTCATCTGCCGAATATGTCATCGCTCCTGAAACGATCAAGGGATTTCATGTCGCACCCGCAGCATTTCCGATATGCGTGACGTGCATACCACAGTGTGGCATTCGATCAGGGGTTGTGTTCAGTCCGCCCCCATCGCCCGTCGCTGCCGACGGTGTGCGATGATCTCGTCCTGTACGAAGTCGCGGAAGGCGGACACGCGCTTGGACTGGCGCAGTTCTTCGGGGTAGGCGAGGAAGACCGGAACCTCCACGCTTTCGACCTCCGGCAGGACGCGGACCATGGTGGGGAAATCCTCGATGATGTAATCGGGCAGTACGCCGATGCCGAGGTTGGCCACGACCGCCTGCAACACACCGAAGTAGTTGTTCACCGTCAGCGCGGTCTGCACGTCATGCGCCAGCAGCGACTGCACCAGCTGTTCCCCGGCAAGCACCTGCGGCGCGCCGGGTTTCTGGCAGATCAGGCGGTGGTCGCGGATGTCCTCGATCTGCTGCGGTTCGCCGTGCTCGGCGAGGTATTCGGGCGAGGCATACATCCGCATCCGGATCGACATCAGCCGTTTGCGGATCAGGTCGGCCTGGGATGGTTCCTTCATGCGGATGGCGACGTCGGCCTCGCGCATGGGCAGGTCGAGCACGCGCTCCTCCAGCATCAGATCGATACGCAGGCCGGGAAACTTGTCGTAGAGCTTGGCCAGACGCGGCGCCAGCCATAGCGCGCCGAAGCCGTGCGTGGTGGTCACCTTCAGTTCGCCGAACACCTCCTCCTCGGAATCGCGGATGCGTGCGGTGGCGCTGTCGATGCGTTTGTTCATGGCGGAGGTGGCGTCGAACAGAAGCTCTCCCTGTTCTGTGAGAATCAGGCCGCGCGCGTGACGGTGGAACAGCGTGGTGTTCAACGCCTCCTCGAGCGCGCGGACCTGCCGCGAGACCGCTGACTGCGACAGATGCAGCGCGTCTCCGGCATGGGTCAGACTGCCGGCATCCGCCACGGCGTGAAATATTCTGAGCTTGTCCCAATCCATCGCGTCTTCTTTCGTAAGCTTTCCCCCACATAGTCGCAGGAAACGGTTAAATCGATAACTAGTTGACGTGACAGCGGGGTAACGCGGAAATTAGCCCTGTTCAGGTCAATGATTTTGACCTAATTTGGTGCTACATTGCCCGTATCTTCAGCGTTGGGAGGCGCCGGACATGAGCAAGCATCGAATTACCCTCAATGACCGTTTCGATCTGGGGCAGGACAGCGTGCTGCTGAACGGTACGCAGGCCCTCGTCCGGCTGATGCTGACGCAAAAGGCACGCGACCGGGCCGCCGGGCTGAATACCGCCGGTTTCGTCACCGGCTATCGCGGCTCGCCGCTGGGCGCGGTCGACCTGATGATGCACCGCGCCGAACGGCAGCTGCGCGAGGCCGACATCCTGTTTCAGGAGGGCCTGAACGAAGACCTCGCGGCCACCGCGCTCTGGGGCGCGCAGCAGGCGGAATTGCGGGGAGAGGGGAAATTCGACGGGGTGTTTGGCCTCTGGTACGGCAAGGGGCCGGGGGTGGACCGCTCCGGCGATGCCATGCGGCACGCCAACATGGCGGGCACCTCGAAGCACGGCGGCGTGCTGATGGCGATGGGGGACGACCACACGGGGGAATCGTCGACCGTGCTGCACCAGAGCGAATGGGCGCTGGTGGACGCCTACATGCCCGTGGTGTCGCCCGCCGGGGTGCAGGAGATCATCGACTACGGTCTTTATGGGTATGCGCTGTCGCGTTTTTCCGGGCTCTGGGTCGGTCTGAAGACCATGAAGGACACGGTGGAAGCGACGGCAGTCGTGGATGGTCGGATCGACCGGGTGAAATTGATGACGCCACAATTCGCCATGCCCGACGGCGGGCTGAATATCCGTCTCGTGGACACGCCCCACGCGCAGGAAGCGCGCATGATCGACTACAAGCGGTTCGCGGCGGAGGCGTTCTCCCGCGCCAATGGCATGGACAAGCGGATCTGGGGCAAGCCCGGGGCGAAGATCGGTTTCGTGGCGGCGGGGAAAAACTGGCTCGACCTCGTGCACGCGCTGTCGCTTTTGAACATCGACGCGGCAGAGGCGGAGCGGCTGGGCATCACCACCTACAAGGTGGGCCAGACCTTCCCGCTGGACATGCAGGGATTCCACGACTGGGCCGAGGGGCTGGACCTCATCGTGATCGTCGAGGAAAAGCGCAAGCTGATCGAGGTGCAGGTCAAGGAGGCGATCTTTGACGACCGGCGCGGGCGGCGTGTCTATGGCTGGTACAGGGGCGGCGCGGGCAACATGCACCGCGAGGAGCTGTTCCCGACGAAGGGCGCGCTGGACCCGATCCTGATCGCCCGCAAACTGGGCGAGATCCTTGTGGAAGAGGGGCGGGGCACCGACGGCGTGAAGGCCGGGCTGGCGCAGATCGAAGAAGCGACGCGCGCCGACAACGCCGAGGACATCGCGCAGCGCACGCCGTGGTTCTGCGCCGGCTGTCCGCACAATTCGTCGACCAAGGTACCGGAGGGCAGCCGCGCCTACGCGGGCATTGGCTGTCACTACATGGTGCAGTGGATGGACCGCTCGACGCTGGGCTTTACTCACATGGGGGCAGAGGGCGCGAACTGGGTCGGGGAGGCGCCATTCTCGAAACGCCGGCACGTCTTCCAGAATTTGGGCGACGGGACCTACAACCACTCCGGCGTGCAGGCGATCCGCGCGGCTTTGGCCGCCGGGACGACCCTCACCTACAAGATCCTGTTCAACGATGCCGTCGCCATGACAGGCGGCCAGCAGAACGAGGGTGGGCTGACGCCGCAGCGCATCGCCGCCGAGGTCATGGCCATGGGCGTCGAACGCGTCGCCGTGGTGGTCGACGAGAAGGAGGAGCTGGGCGCCTTTCCCGAGGGCGTCACCCTGCACGAGCGCGCCGATCTGGAAACGGTACAGAAGGGGCTGGCGGGGCACGAGGGCGTGTCGGTCCTGTTGTATGTCCAGACCTGCGCGGCGGAAAAACGTCGGCGGCGGAAGCGCGGCCGCTTCCCGGATCCGGATCGGCGGGTGTTCATCAACACCGACGTCTGCGAAGGCTGCGGCGATTGCGGCGTGCAGTCGAACTGCGTCGCTATCGTCCCGGAGGAAACCGAACTTGGCCGCAAGCGGGCCATTGACCAGTCGGCCTGCAACAAGGATTTCTCCTGCCTGAAGGGTTTCTGCCCGTCGTTCGTCACGCTTGAAGGCGCGAAGGTGAAGAAGGCCGAGGTGGCGGCTCTGGTGCTTCCGGACCTGCCGGAGGCGGCCTTGCCTGCCATCGGCGGCACCTGGAACGTGGTCATCACCGGCGTCGGGGGTACCGGCGTGGTCACCATCGGTGCTGTGCTGGCGCAGGCGGCGCAGATCGATGGCAAGGGCGCCGGGATGATGGAAATGGCCGGACTGGCCCAAAAGGGCGGCGCGGTGCACATCCACCTGCGGCTGGCGGAGACGCCCGACGACATCTCGGCCGTGCGGGTTGCGACCGGCGAGGCGGACGCGCTGATCGGCGGCGATCTGGTGGTCTCGGCGGGGGCCAAGACCCTGGGTCTGACGCGCACCGGACGCACCGGCGCCGTGGTCAACAGCCACGAGATCATCACCGGAGAATTCACCCGCAACACGGAATTCCAGCTGCCGTCTGACCGTCTGACCGTGGCGCTTCAGGCGCGGCTGCGGGAGAAGGTGGCCTTTTTCGACGCGTCGGAACTGGCCCGGGTGGCGCTGGGAGATTCGATCTTTTCCAACGTGATGATGCTCGGGGCGGCGTGGCAGCGCGGGCTGGTGCCGCTGTCGCGGGAGGCCATCGTTCAGGCGATCGAGTTGAACGGTGCGGCGGTGGCGGGCAACCTGCGCGCCTTCGATATCGGCCGTTGGGCCGTTCTGTACCCCGACGAGGCTGCGGCGCTGCTGAAGCCAGTGGTGGTCGAAAAGCCAAAGACGCTGGAAGACAAGATTGCCTTCCGCGCGGCGCATCTGGAGCGCTACCAGGACGCGGCGCTGGCAGAGAAGTACCGCCGCCTGCTGCGTGACATCGCCGATCCGCGCCTCAAGGAGGCCGTGGCGAAGGGATACCACAAGGTGCTGGCTTACAAGGACGAATACGAGGTCGCCCGCCTGCATCTGGAGACCGAGGCCAAGGCCCGCGCGGTGTTTGACGGCGATTTCCGCATGACCTTCCACCTCGCGCCGCCGATGGTGTCGGAGGAAGGCCCGGACGGCCGTCCGGTGAAGAAGCAGTTTGGCGCCCGGATGCTGACAGGCTTTCGCTGGCTGGCGCGTATGAAGCGGTTGCGGGGCACCGCGCTCGACCCCTTCGGTCGGACGGAGGAGCGGCGCATGGAACGTGCGCTGATCGCGCAGTACGAGGCGGACATGGGGGAATGGCTGCCGAAGGCCACGCCCGGGAGGATGGAGGCGCTGGTCGCGCTGGCGGACCTGCCGCTGTCGGTGCGGGGCTTCGGTCCCGTAAAGATGGCGAATGCGGCGAAGGCCGAAAAGCGGCGCGAGGACCTGCTGGCGGTGCTGCGCGCGGGCGGTTCGCTGGTGCGGACGGCGGCGGAGTAGGGGGCGCTGCCCCCTCGGCCTGCGGCCTCACCCCGGAGTATTTCGGAAGCGGAGAAGCAGGGCGCGGTTCGCCCTTCGAATGGGCGTTCGCGTGGCGGCGGGAAAGAGGGCGCCGCCCCTGCCGGCCTTGCTGCGGCAGGTTCCCCGGGGATTTTCGCGCCAGGGCGACGCAGGGACGGACCGGATCGGCCCTTTGGCAGGGTCTTCATGGGCGCAGGTCGCCAATTGTCGGCGGACAACTTTTCCGCAACTCCGACAGCCTCGCCGGAACCCTGCTGCTCCGGTCCGGAAATACCTCGGGGGGCGGGCGCTGGCCCCCGTGGGGCGGGCCTCCGGGACCGCCGTCATCGTATCGTCATACGGCTGTCACGGTCTCTGGCCAGAACGCGCGGACGCCGTAAGGGTGCGGCACGTTCGGGACATGGGCACGATGCAGAGACGCGACGTAACAAGCGATATTTCCTATTCCTACTCGGCAAGCACGCGGGGCGGGCGGGCAATGATCCGCATCATGGAGAACGCCACCGGGCGCTTGGGTCTGATCCGGCGCGCGGCTGGCTATGACCGGGAAGTGGCGCAGGGGCGCGACTTCTGGCAGGTCATGGTAGAGCGCTACGGGCTGGGGCTGGATGTGATCGGCGGGTCGCTGGACGAGGTGCCCAAGGACGGCCCTCTGGTGGTGATCGCCAACCATCCCTATGGCATTCTGGACGGGCTGATGATGGGGCATATCTTGTCGGCCGCGCGCGGCGATTTTCGTATTCTGGCCCACCGGGTGTTTTCCCGGGCGGAAGCGCTGGAGCGCATCGTGCTGCCGATCTCCTTTGACGAGACGAAAGATGCCGTGCAGCAGAATCTGAAGACGCGGCGCGCCTGCCTGGATTACCTCGGGCGCGGCGGCTGTGTCGGGGTGTTTCCCGGCGGTACCGTGGCCACGGCGGAGAAACCCTTTGGCCAGCCGATGGACCCGGGTTGGCGGACCTTTACCGCAAAGATGATCGCCAGATCGGGGGCGACGGTGGTGCCGATCTATTTCGACGGGCATACGTCGCGGCTGTTCCAACTGGCCAGTCACCTGCACGCAACGCTGCGCATGGGCCTGCTGATCAAGGAATTCAGCAAGCGGGTCGATACGCCGGTGCGCGTGGCGGTCGGGCGGCCGATCCCGCAGGGGGAAATCGCCACCCGTGCGGGAGATGCGCGCGCGCTGATGGATTTCCTCCGCCGGAGCACCTATGAGTTGTCGCCGACACCGTTGAAGTCCTACGACTACGGGTTCGAGTTCGAAGAAAAACACAGGCGGCGGCAGTAGCACGCCGGGCGAGGAAGGGCAGCGAAATGGCAGTTGGGGTGTTCGATTCGGGCCTGGGCGGCCTGACGGTTCTGGATGCGGCGGCTCGGCGGTTGCCGGACGTGCCGTTTGTCTACTTCGGGGACAACAAGCATGCGCCTTACGGGGTGCGCGATGCGGAAGATATCTACCAGTTGACCACGGCGGCGGTGGAACGGCTTTGGGACGAGGGCTGCGACCTGGTGGTGCTGGCCTGCAACACGGCGAGCGCCGCGGCGCTGCGGAGGATGCAGGAAACCTGGGTGCCGCGTGACAAGCGGGTGCTGGGGGTCTTCGTGCCGCTGATCGAGGCGCTGACCGAACGGGAATGGGGCGACAATTCGCCCCCGCGGGAGGTGGCGGTGCAGCACGTCGCGCTGTTCGCGACGCCTGCGACGGTGCGCAGCCGTGCCTTCCAGCGCGAACTGGCATTCCGCGCCATTGGCGTCGATGTGGAAGCGCAGGCCTGTGGTGGTCTGGTGGATGCCATCGAGGAGGGCGACATGATCCTCGCGGAGGCGCTGGTGCGCAGCCATGTGGACGCGCTCAAGCGCAAGATGCCGGATCCGCACGCGGCGATCCTCGGCTGCACGCATTACCCGTTGATGTTCGACATCTTTCAGGACGCGCTGGGGCCGGAGGTGAAGCTGTTCAGCCAGGCCGACCTGGTGCCGGAGAGCCTGGCCGACTATCTTCAGCGCCATCCCGCGATGCTGGGCAAGGGCACGGTGTCGAAGTTCCTGACCACCGGCGACCCGGCGAAGGTGTCGCGGCACGCCACGGGCTTTCTGAAGCGTCAGATTACCTTCGAAGCGGCCTGAGTAGTGCTGGCCGGGTGCTTGGGCACGAGGGCGCGGCGTTGTCCTGATCGGGGGGGCGGCGGCGCGGGCCTGCGTCAGAGCGCGCCGGTCGCGGGCCCGCCCTGTCACCGGGCGGGTCAGGCCTGCATCTCCGTTGCCACGGCGCAGCGCACCGGGCGTGGCGGTGAGGCCGGGGCCGGCAGGCGGAAGGAGAGGTAGGCGCGCAGGAAATGCAGGATCTCGCGCGTGGCCCCGTGCGGGAAGCGGGCCTCAAGCTCGCGCCGGGTCAATGGGAAATAGCAGGGTGCCCCGTGGGTTGTGCCGTCAAGGCGGCGGAAACCCATGGACCAGCCCTCGAACCGGCGGCGTTCGGCCGGTGTACGCAGCAGCACCTTCATCTTGAAATGGCGGGGATCGCGGAAGATCCGGTCCAGCGTGGCGTCGAGCGCGGCCTGCGGGCCCTCCAGCACCTCGAAGAAGCTGCGTGACTTGTAGAGCAGCAGCCCGGTGAGGCCGATGCGGCTGTTAAGAGCGTATTCCGTCATCATCAACTGGTCGAGCTGCGCGTCGGTCAGGCGCGTGCGGGTGTGGCTGACGATGATGGCGCGGGTGAGCGGCGCGGGGGCGAGACGCGTTGCGTCCTCGACGATATTGCTGAAGTCCGCCACCCCGATGCCGGAGCGCCTGCCGTCGGGCGGCAGGAAGACGGGGTTCGGTCGGTGGCCGGGGGACGGGGTCATGGCATTCGCTCCTCTTGCGGGGCACGGACGGTGGGGCGTCGCGTGGCGGGTTCCGGTCTTCTGGCTCTCCCGGAGGGCGCGGGCGGAATTGCCGCTGCCGCCGGGGCCGACGACAGTGATCGTCGGTCTGGGGTCGGGGATTCTGCCACCGCGATCCCGCCGGCTTCGACGGGACCACATGAATACAGTGCCATTAAAATCTTAACCGATCGCTTGGGCGGGCGGGGCCGGATGGCGTTCGGCGTTGATTCCGTGCCCGGCGCGCGCTATGCGTGCGGCAAGGAGACTTTGCATGGCTGGCCTATTCGCCCCTTCGCTGCGACGATGATCGCAACCGCACCGCGCCCGGAAGCGCGCTGCGCCGTGCCGTTTTCTCGACCTTTCAACACGACAGGTGTCCCATGACCCAATCCATCGCCATTATCGGCGCCTCCGGATACACCGGTGCCGAACTGATCCGGCTGATCGCCACCCATCCTTCGATGAAGATCACCGCGCTTGCCGCCAATTCCAAGGCCGGGCAGAGCATGGCGCAGGTGTTCCCGCATCTGCGGCACCTCGACCTGCCGGATCTGGTGACCTGGGAGCAGATCGATTTCTCGACCATCGACCTGTGTTTCTGCGCGCTGCCGCACAAGACTTCGCAGGAGGTGATTTCGAAGCTGCCGACGAGCGTGAAGATCGTCGACCTCTCTGCCGATTTCCGGCTGCGCGACCCGGAGGCCTACAAGCAGTGGTACGGCAATGATCACGCAGCGGTGGAGATGCAGAAAGAGGCGGTCTACGGGTTGACGGAGTTCTACCGCGAAGAGATCGCGGGCGCCCGGCTGGTCGCGGGGACCGGCTGCAACGCGGCGACGGGGCAGTTCATCCTGCGGCCGCTGATCGCGGGTGGGGTGATCGACCTCGACGAGATCATCCTAGACCTGCAGTGCGGGGTCTCCGGCGCGGGCCGGTCACTGAAGGAAAACCTGCTGCACGCGGAACTGTCGGAGGGCACGAACGCCTATTCCGTTGGGGGCACGCACCGGCATCTGGGCGAGTTCGACCAGGAGTTTTCCAGGCTCGCCGGGCGGGAGGTGACGATACAGTTCACGCCGCATCTGGGGCCGTTCAACCGCGGCATCCTCGCCACCGCCTACGTGAGAGGCGAGGCGGCGGCGGTGCATGCGGCACTGGCGGCGGCCTACGAGAGCGAGGCTTTCGTGGAGGTGCTGCCGATGGGCGAGACGCCCTCGACCCACCACGTGCGCGGGTCGAACTTCGTACACATCGGCGTTGTGGGCGACCGGCTGCCGGGGCGGACCATCGTGGTGGCGACGCTGGACAACCTGTGCAAGGGGTCCGCGGGGCAGGCATTGCAGAACGCCAACCTGATGTTGGGGCTGGAGGAAACGGCCGGGCTGATGCTGGCCCCGTGCTTTCCGTGAGGTAGAATGCGGTGCGCTGACGCGCGCCGGATCAGCATCGGTCCGGCCTTGCAGCCGGGCCGATGCGGCTGGGGAACCTCAACCATGGCGTGAGCCTCCGGGGCGTCGTTTGCCGGGAAGGGGCCGCACGGGTGAGGCATCTTCCCGGCAAGCCGCGCGGGGGGCGCTGCCCCCTCTTCTCCTGCGGAGAATTCACCCCCGCGGTATTTGTCGAACCAAAGAAGCGCGGGGGAGCCGGGCCGATGGCGGGGTCATTTCGACGCGGTACTCCACAGCGCGGGAGGAATCGCATATATAGCGGACGGGATATGTTTCGGAGGATGGAATGGCGCTGAAATCGCTGAAGAAGCAGCGGCGGATCCAGGTGATCGCGCTGGCGGCTGGGGCGCTGATCATATCGACGGGCCTGATTGGCTATGCCATGCGCGACGGGATCAACTTTTTCCGCTCGCCCAGCCAGGTCATGGCGGAACCCCCGCGGGCCACGGAGGTGTTTCGCATCGGGGGGCTGGTCGAGGAAGGCACGCTGGTACGCGGTCAGGGCGAGACGGTACGCTTTTCCGTGACCGATGGCGGGGCGACGGTGCCGGTGGTCTTTACCGGTGTGCTGCCGGATCTCTTTGACGAGAACCAGGGCATGGTGGGGACCGGGCGCTATGTGGAGGGGGTGTTCGAGGCTTCGGAGATCCTCGCCAAGCACGACGAGACCTACATGCCCAAGGAAGTGGTCGACGCGCTGAAGGAACAGGGCGTGTATCAGGCGCCCGGAAGCTGAATAGTAAGCGGTTGCCGGTGTGGCCGGGGCTCAGACGATTTCGGACGTGCGGGGAGCGCCGCGTTCTTCGAGTGGCGCGGTGGCGGGGGCTTCGGTCGTCTGTTGTGCGGCGTCAGCATTGGCTGGCATCCGTCGCGGTGGTGCGCTTGTCGGCAGGGCGAGGCTTATGCGCAGGCCTGCCAGCGGTGCGCGCGAAATGATCAGCGCGCCGCCGGACTGGCGCGCGAAGCCGGCCACGGCGGAGAGGCCGAGACCGGCACCCTCG
Source organism: Sagittula salina (assembly GCF_017813235.1). Classification (GTDB taxonomy): domain Bacteria; phylum Pseudomonadota; class Alphaproteobacteria; order Rhodobacterales; family Rhodobacteraceae; genus Sagittula; species Sagittula salina. Next base: position 43,633 of record NZ_JAGISH010000001.1, on the reverse strand, counting down.
GAGGCGCTCTTGGTGGTGTAGAAGGGTTCCGCCAGCATGTGCAGCGCCTCGGCGGGCACGCCGGGACCGTCGTCTTCGCAGACCAGAACGGAATAGGGCGGGGGCGCGCCGATCGGGCTTTCTTGTTCGGGTAGCGTGGTGCGGGTCTCCACCCAGAGGCGGATCTTGCCCTGGGCCAGAGTCGCGTCCTGCGCGTTCAGGCAAAGCTGGATCAGGCAGGTTTCCAGCATGTCCGCGTCGACCCAAGCGATTTCGGCTTCGCCCGGGGGAACCACCGTAACGCGCATACCTGGCTCGAGCAGGTCCTCCAGCACGCACTTGAGGTCGGCGAGGAGCGCCGCCAGCGGCACGGCACGCGGGGCGAGACGGGTGCGGCCGGACGAAGCCAGCAGTTGCTGTACGGTCAGCGCGGCGCGGCGGGCGGCGCGGCGGCTTTCGGAGATGGCGGTCCTGCGTTCATCGGGATCATCGAGGACCTCGAACAGTTCGAGATGCCCGAGGATCGCGGTCAGTTGGTTGTTGAAGTCATGCGCCACGCCGCCGACGAACTGGTTCAGGGCGCGCGCCTTCTGTGAGGAGGCATAGCGGCTCTGGGTATCGCGCAGCAGGGCCTGTTGCTTCATCCCCGAGAGCAGCGCGGCGATGAAGTAGACGTAGAGCACCAGCACGACCAGCGTTACCAGAATGGCTGCCCGCACGTCGGGCATATCGGGAAGGATCATCAGGATGAAAGCGGCGACGATGGCGCTGGCCTGGAGGGCGTCGCTGATGACCATGCCGGCTTCGCGCTGGCGGCGCTGAAGCATGTACATGGACAGCCCCATCAGGCCGGCGCCGCCGGCGATGCGCAGGGCCAGCGGGCTGTCAGGTGCGGTGATCAGCAAGATCGGGTATAGCGCGAAAATCACGCCCGCGAGCACATAGACCGTCAGGGCCGCGCGGTAGGTTTCGCGGGCGGACAGCGACAGTCGGCGACGTAGCAGCAGCGCCAGGAGGATCTGCAAACCGAGATGCAGCGCGGCCCAGACCAGCGCGAGCCGCTGGTCGTAAAGGAGCCATGCGGCGAGGGTCCCGAGGACGACGGCGCCATAGCGGACGTAGATTTCCGAGCGCAGACCGTACTCGGTGCGCCGGATGTCGTCCAAACGTTCCTCGTAACTGCCACGAGGCATCAATTCATCCTGCAGATATGGATCAGCCCTGCCACGAGCGCGGCAGGGCTGATCATAGCGTGCCTGTTGCCCTGCCTCCATGCCCATCTGGTCGGCGCCTGCGGACCGGGCGGGGACAAAAGGGTATAAGGGGACTTTTTCGGAGAAGCCCCCCGATATTCAGCGCAGGATGGAGCGCCCGGCATAGATCGCGGTGTCCTCCAGCATCTCTTCGATGCGGATCAGCTGGTTGTATTTTGCCAGCCGGTCGGAGCGCGCGAGGCTGCCGGTCTTGATCTGGCCGCAGTTGGTGGCCACGGCGAGGTCGGCGATGGTCGCATCCTCGGTTTCGCCCGAACGGTGCGACATGACGTTGGTCATGCGCGCGCGGTGCGCCATGTCCACCGCCTGCAGTGTTTCGGTCAGGGTGCCGATCTGGTTGACCTTGACCAGCATCGAGTTGGCGCAGCCGCGTTCGATCCCCATGGCGAGGCGGTCCGGGTTGGTGACAAACAGGTCGTCGCCCACCAGTTGCACGCGGTTGCCCAGTGTGTCTGTCAGCAGCTTCCAACCTTCCCAGTCATCCTCGGCGCAGCCGTCCTCGATCGACAGGATCGGGTAGTCGTTCACCAGCGCTTCGAGGTAGGCGACGTTCTCGGCGGGGGTCAGCGACAGGCCTTCGCCCTTCATCTCGTATTTGCCACCCTTGAAGTACTCGGTGGAGGCCGCGTCGAGCGCGAGCATGATGTCGTCGCCGGGCTTGTAGCCGGCCTTTTCGATGGCGTTCAGAATGAAATCCAGCGCCTGACGCGAGGAGCCGATGTTCGGAGCAAAGCCGCCCTCGTCGCCGATGCCCGTCGACAGGCCTGCTGCAGACAGTTCCTTCTTCAGGGTATGAAAGACCTCGGAGCCCATGCGCACGGCCTCGCGGATGTTTTCCGCGCTGACCGGCATGATCATGAATTCCTGGATGTCGATCGGGTTGTCGGCGTGCTCGCCGCCGTTGATGATGTTCATCATCGGGACGGGCAGGGTGCGTGCGGAGGTGCCGCCCACGTAGCGGAACAGCGGCTGGCCGGAGAAATCCGCCGCAGCCTTTGCAACCGCCAGCGACACGCCGAGGATGGCGTTCGCGCCGAGGCGGCCCTTGTTGTCGGTGCCGTCGAGTTCGCACATGGCGAGATCGATGGCGACCTGCTCGGTGGCATCGAAACCGACGATGGTCTCGGCGATCTCGCCGTTGACGGCGGCCACGGCCTCCAGCACGCCCTTGCCCATGTACCGGGACTTGTCGCCGTCGCGCTTTTCGACGGCCTCGTGGACGCCGGTGGATGCGCCCGAGGGCACGGCGGCGCGGCCCAGGGTGCCGTCCTCAAGGGTGACGTCGACCTCAACGGTGGGGTTGCCGCGGCTGTCGAGGATCTCGCGCGCGTGAATGTCGATGATGGTGCTCATGGGGGTCTCCGCTGCTGGGCGTTTGAGGATGTCATGCACGCCCGCGCGGGATTTGTAAACGGTGGCGTTACCGCTAACGGCCCTTGCAGGGCGTGGGTTGCGCTAACGGTACCGTTGCGGACGCGGCGGGGGCCACGCTGCGGGCCAGCGCGCGTTCGCGCAGAAAGGTATAGAGCCCAGCCGCGAAGATGATGCCGGAGCCCGCGTAGGTCATCAGGTCCGGGCGGTCGCCGAAGACAAGAATGCCAAGCGCGGGGGTGAAGATCAGCCGCGTGTACCGGAAGGGGGCGACGGTGGAGGCCGGGGCGAGCCGCATGGCGGTGGTAACGGCAAGGTAACCGGCGGTGGTCACCACGATGGCGCCGAGACAGGCCAGCAGCGTCGGCCCGGACCAGTCGGAGGGCTGATCCGCAAGCTGCCAGAGCACCAGACCTGCAGGGATGGTGATGCCGAAGCCCCAGGTCGAGATGGCCAGTGCCGGAATATGCCCGGGCGACAGCCGGGTGACGAGGTCGCGGCCAGAAAGCCCGGCTATGCCGATAACGGCGAAAAGCTCGTATCCGGTGAACTGCGCCGACCACGGCCGGATCACGAGCAGCATCCCGAAGAGGCCCACGGCGATGGCGGCCCAGCGGCGGGGGCCGACCTCTTCCTTCAGAAAGATCGCGGCGCCGAGGGTCACGATCAGCGGACCGGATTGGAGGATCGCGGCAAAGACCGGCAGCGAGACGTGTGCAATGCCGGTGACAAGACCGATGGCGCCGACGACCTCGAAGCCATTGCGCAGGAGGATCATTGGATGCAGCGCCTCGCGGGTGACGAGGCGAACACCCATCAGGACCGACATGACTATGAAAAGCGCCGTGCCGCCCAGAGAGACCAATGTCATGACCTGCCCGGTGGGGGCGGCGAGGGTGGCGAGCTTGTAAAAGGTATCGGACCCGGCCAGCAAGGCCATGGAAAGGATCATGAGGAGGATGGCACGGAGGGTCATGATGCGCTTGTGACCGGATTCGCCAGGCAGGGCAAGACGCGTGACGGGAGCATGTTTTGTGGGCGCGGCCGCGCCGGGATAGGGGCCAGAGGAGGCGCTGCCCGGCCGTTGGATGCGCTCGATACAGCAAAAATTGAGGCACCAGGGGCATAGCTACCTTACCGTGCGACGGACGGTGACCATCCCCCGAATGGCAACGCGATACGGTCCCTGACGGGTATCTCGGTTCGGATGATCTTCGACGAGCATGCAGTCGCCCCGAAGGTAGCGGCCAACGCGGATTCGGTGCTCTTGGACAAGCAGTGTGTAAAAGCCTGGCCGTGATTTGCCGCTCATTGCTCGTTTCAGATGCTGCGACAGCATCCTGCTTGGCCGACATTGGCTTCCGTGAACAGCGCTCCTTTTGTCTACCGGAGACCAGCGAGGTCTTCAGATGGAATGCGAACCCAGGCGATACGGGTGTTGCTTGTTGCCCCAGTCCGTCCGGTTGACGACCTCGTTGACCCAGGCATTCGCATGATGCACCGCGGAAACGATGGGTTTCAAACCCAGAGATCTCATGGTCCACCTCCTCTTTTCCTCGGGTCAATACCGGATGCCGTGAATTGCACCGTGATCCATCTCATTTTCCAGCTACGCGCCGACGAACAGGGCCGCCGCCAGCAAGGCGAGGCAGAGGACTGCCCCTGCCAGGGGCACGATTGCCGGCACACAGAACCCCTGTTCCGGCCCCGGCCCACCACCCATCTTGAGTCGCACGAGGGCAAGATTGACCACAAAGAACACGCAAAGCATGATGCCCGACGTCGTTTTGGCGAGGACGTCCAGCGGCGTGAAGAGCGCCAAGGCCAGGACAGCGCCCGCGACCAGCACCGTTGCCCGAACCGGTGTGCGCGTTTTCCGCGAGACTGCACCCAGCCATGCGGGCAGCCGCCCTTCGCGCGCCAATCCGTAGGCCACGCGCGCGGCCATGATCAGGATGATCACCACGCCGTTCATGGTGGCCATGGTCGCAATCACGTTGATCGCAAGCGGTGGAAACCCGGTGAATTCCTCGAAGAGCAAGCTGATCGGTGCGGCCGTCTCGGCTAAAGCCGAGACGGGAACGGCCGTGCCGGCAACGAACGAGATCAGGACATAGATCACCGTCACAAGCGCCAGCGAAATGCCGATGGCCCAAGGAACATCCCGGCGCGGATTTCGCGCCTCTTCCACAAGGTTGACGATGTCGTCGAACCCGATGAAGGCGAAGATCGCGATCAGGCTGGCCGACAGGACGCCGGAGACAACGGCCGCGTCGGAGACGGGAAGCAAGAGCGACGCGGGCAGCTCTGCCAAGATGGAAGGGTCCCTGCCGATGCCCGAAACGATGATCACCAGAAGACCTGCAATCTCGACAAGCGTCATCGCGCCCGCAAGCGCGACGGATTCGCGGATGCCCCAGGCCGCGACCGCAGCCATGAGAAGCACGATCATCGTGATCAGCGCCGGGCCTGGTAGCGGGAGCAGTTGCGCGACATATCCCGAAGCGCCGACCGCGATGGCCGCCGCGGCGATCATTGCCTCGATCAGCACCGCCAGCCCGACGGCCAGTGTCAACCAGTTCAGGTGGAACCCGGCCTTCACATAGACCGCCTCTCCCGCCGCATTTGGCACCCTGCCGGACAGTTCCGCAAAGGACGCGGCGGTGAAGGCCATAACGAAGGCGGCGAGAAGAAAGGCTGCAGGGGCATGGGGCCCGGCGCGCACCACGGTCTCGCCAACCAGCACATATATTCCCGCCCCAATCGTAACGCCGAGGCCGTACAGCGCCAGCCCCGCCAGCCCGATGGATCGTCTGAGCCCCGGTTCCCGGCTCCCGGTCCCTGGCTGCCGGCCTGTTCCCATATCGACCTCCCCGAAACTCGTGCATCTTCGATACATCCGCGATCCTGGCGCGATCCTGGCGCGAGCCTGGCCCGCCTTTCCTTGCGCAGCATAAATGGCGCCGGTTCCCTTGCACCTTGACCGAGATCAGCGCCCCATGCTTTCGAAGCCTTTAGCCATGGAGCCAAATGTTCGTAAGGGAGATTTTCCATGGCGCCAGAGCTTCCAAGTACGTTGGCGGTGGAACAACTGAGAAAACGCTGCGATCCGGCTTTGCTTGCGCGGGTCAGGTCCGAACCACTTGCTGAAGCTGCCCTGGTCGGACAGGACAGGGGACTGACCGCTTTGCGCCTGTCGATCGGAATCCGTCACAACGATTTCAATCTCTTCGTTCTTGGTCCCCAGGGAACCGGGCGACGGACGGCCGTCGAGACGGTGCTGCGGACCCACGCGTCGCCGCGGGCGCCCTCCGAGGATTGGGTCTATGTCAACAATTTCGACGAGCCGCACAAACCCATCGCGATGGGGCTGCCGCTGGGAAAGGCCGAACTCCTGAGAGATGAAATGGCCCGCGTCGTCGACGACCTTGCCAGCGAAATACCCGCGCTCTTCGACTCCGAGGAATACCAGACACAGCGCCGCGCAATCGATGAAGAGTTCGGAGAGCTTCAGGAAAAAGCCATGGCGGACTTTACCAGCCGCGCCCGGACGGAAGACATCGCTTTGATCAGGACGCCGATGGGCTTCATGGTGGCGGCGATGCGGGACGGCAAGGTCATCAAGACCGACGAGTTCGACAAGCTTCCCGAAGGCGAGCAAGCCGTGATCGAAGAGAAGATCGCTCGATTCCAGGGGGAGTTGACCGAAGTGCTGAGCAACGCGCCAAAACTGGAGCGCGAGCACAGGCTACGGATCGAAGCCCTGAATGCCGAGATGGCGGGACGCGCCGTTTCCGCCAGGATCGACGAGGCACGGAATGCGTTGGACGACACACCGGAGCTCGTCGGCTTTCTGACCCGTGTTCACGACGACATGATCGAGAACCCGGAACTGTTCTTGCGGGCCGCCGCACAAAAGCCGAACGGCCCCTTCCCGGAAGCCTTGGGCAAGGCGCATCTCGAACCGCTGTTCCGGCGCTATATGGTGAACGTAATGGTCGCGCATCCTGCAGAGGCGCAAGAAACGCCGCCGATCGTCTTCGAAGACCTGCCTACGTTCGACCGCCTTGCAGGGCGGATCGAGCATATCTCCCAGATGGGCTCTCTGGTGACGGACTTTACGCTGATACGTCCCGGTGCCCTGCATCGGGCCAATGGCGGGTATCTTGTCCTTGATGCGCGGCGGGTGCTGAGCGAGCCCTATGCCTGGGACGCACTCAAACGCAGCATCAAGGAACGTTCCATCGCGATCACGTCCCTTGCCGACCGCATCAGCCTGTTCTCGACCACCTCGCTCGAACCGGATCCGATACCGCTCGATTTGCGGGTGGTGCTGATTGGCGACCGCTTGCTGCATGAGCTTCTCGTAATGGTCGATCCTGATTTCCAGGAACTGTTCAAGGTGCAGGCGGATTTCGAGGAATCCGTCACCCGCAGCGACGACAGTCTTGCCGACATGGCCCGCCTGTTGCGACACTACGCCGAGAAGGAAGACCTGCTGCCGCTGTCCGATGAGGCTCTCGCGCGGCTTCTGGACGAAGCCACGCGTCTTGCCGAGGACGCCGCGAAACTCTCGCTCCGCCTCAGCCCCCTTACCGATATCCTTCGCGAGGCGGAGCACTATGCCCGCGCGGAGCCTGTCGAAAAGGTGCGGCGGGAGGATATCGATCGGGCCGTGTCGGAACGTGACCGGCGCGCCTCCCGCGTGCGCGACCGCGTGTTGGAGACCATCGCTCGGCGGACGATCCTGATCGATACGGAGGGACGAAAGGTCGGGCAGATCAATGGCCTGTCGGTTCACGAACTGGGCGGATTCCGGTTCGGCCGACCGTCGCGGATATCTGCGCGCGTGCGGATGGGAACGGGCAAGTTGATCGATATCGAGCGCGAGGTCGAACTGGGCGGACCCTTGCATTCGAAAGGGGTCATGATCCTCGCCGGCTATCTGACGGCGACCTATGCACTCGACGTACCGTTTTCGCTGCATGCCAGCCTTGTCTTCGAGCAGAGCTACGGCGGAATCGAGGGCGACAGCGCATCTTGTGCGGAACTGGTCGCTCTTTTGTCGGCACTGTCGGAACAGGCCATTCGCCAGAATATGGCCATCACCGGATCGGTCAACCAGCTGGGCGAGGTGCAGGCCATCGGCGGGGTGAACGAGAAGATCGAAGGTTTCTTCGATATCTGCGCCGAGCGGGACCTGACCGGCGAACAGGGGGTGATCATTCCCGCCGCGAATGTCGAGCACCTGATGCTGCGCGAGCGGGTCACGGATGCCGTGGCATCGGGACGCTTTCAGGTCATTCCGATCGCGACCGTCGATCAGGGGATCGAACTTATGACGGGCGTTCCTGCGGGCCGGCGCGAGGAAGACGGCAATTTTACACATGGCAGCGTGAACGCGCTGGTCGAGGCCCGCCTGGAGGCGTTCGCGAACGCGCGCAAGGCATTCGCGGCGCGGGATGCGCTGGCCGGAACCGGAGATCAGCCATGACGAATTCCGTCATTCAGATGCGAAATCTCGTCATTGCCGCCGAGAGCCTTGGCGGTGCCGAAGCGGCACTTGCCTGTTGCAGAGCGATCCTCGAGGTCTTTCGTGCCAGGCCGACCGGCCTGATCATCGAGCCTGATGCCGCCGCCCTGCAAATAGGCCCCGGCCACAGGCTGGTTTCATCTTCAGGTGCGCTCATTGCGTTTCCGTCGCAAAACCGATTGAGACGCATTGCCAAGGCGGACGCCGATCAGTTCCGTCGGCGGCTTTCCAGCGTGGCGTCAGAGATGAAAACGGACTGGGCCTGCGAACTGAAGACCGGGGAGCTTGTCAGTGCGGCCTGCGCGAAGATCGGAGAGGCCGACATCCTGGTTCTGGGTCAGAGGCCGATGCAGGCGCGGCGCGGCAAGGTGTTGCTTCTCGAAGCGGAAGGGGGGGCGTCCGAGGCATCTCACAGCCTGGCCCAAACGATGGCGCGGGGCGTGTCGACGGCCGTCTTGCCATTGCGGGCCGAGCGGCAGACGGAACCGGCGGCGCTTGTGGACCTCGTCGACCGCCACTATGCGAGTGCCGTCGTCGTCGACCTCGGCGACGGGCCGTTCCGGAGCGAGGACGATCTACGGCAGCTTTTCGCGGCCGCGAGATGTCCCTTGGCGGTTCTCGGAGCAGGTCGCCTTCGACACGACAAGGGCGAAGACGCACAGGAATGAGCCGACGCCTGAAGAAAGCCTGAAAATTTCGGGAAAGGCTTAAGCTGGTGTCACTGAACCTTTCGCAGGCTTCAGGGTGCAGCAACGAGACAGGAGAGTTAATGCAGGGCGAAACGAAAGGGACCATTCACGAAGGCGAGCCGGGTTTCGAAGATTTTCTTAACGAGCAAATGGCGCTGCTGGGGCAACGTGCTCGTCAAAGGGGCATCTGTCTGGATTGCCTGACGGACCGTCTCATCGTCGAGATGGTGGCCAATCTGGCCCGGGCCGAGATTCCGGCTTCGGACATCCTCAGTATGGTCGTCGACGGGTTGACCTTGGCAGAGGGTGAAGATGAGGCGGAGCGGGCACCCTGCATCCATCGCTTCCATTGAATCGCTCACTCGCGGTTGGGACAATGATGCGTGCCCCGTGATTGGCAGCCCGTCGGGTTATCCGCGTGCATTGGCTCTGTTGGAAAAAACAGTGGATAGCTTGGGTTCGCCTTTTCCCAGACAGACCTATTCCACAGGGTTCGTGGCAGGTATGTGGGTCAACCTTTCGCCAGCATAGGGATACTCCGGCGGGCTCTGGACGGGCTGGGACGGGCGCAGGCGGATTGAAGCCAGGCAGCTTCGCAACCTGCGGCGCCTCGCGACAAAGGCGCGGCGCGCGGCGAACGGAAAGTTCCACGCCGTCGTCCCCCTCCGCGGGGCCGACATGGGTATGCCGGCATCATCGGACCATCGAGGGCCGGCCTCCGCTGATGGATTGACGCGGGGCCCGCATACCCCGCGATTGACGGGCGACAATGCGATGCCGGGCAGCCGTGAGGCATACACATTCCGTCGACCTGGCCTCTGGCTGGGAGTCGGGCTCCAGGAAGACGCGACCAGAAAGACGCGACCAGAAAGACGCGACATGGGGCGAGCCGCCTGCCGGAGCATCTCGCCCGATCCCGGATTGCCGCATGCTCGCTATCGCCTGCCCTGGGCCATCCTCCGGCCCGGGGCTCCCTTCCATGCTTCTGACCAGAAAGAGACACCCATGTTCAAAGGTATTCCAATGCGCAGCCTGCTGGCCGCAAGCGTCGTGGCCATGACCCTGTCGGGGACCGGCGCGGCCTTCGCGGACGATGACCGCAACGACGACGACCAGGTCCGCGTCATGACTTTCGGCTACGCCAACATGAATGCCATGGTCCGCGCCATCGACGTGGATGGCGACGGGATCGTCAGCGCGGCCGAGGCGTCGAGCCACGCAAGCGCCGGTTTCGCCCGGTTCGACGCGGACGGCGACGACCAAGTCACCGAAGACGAGTACCTGGACAGCGCCCCAATGGCCATGCCTGCCGGTCGGCGGGCCGTCGAACGGCTGTACGTCAACCGCGCCGCCCGGTTCAAGGCGATGGACGCCGATGCGGACGGCAGCGTCACGCTGGCCGAATTCATGGCCAGGGCCCAGGCCAGCTACGAGTCTGCTGACGGGGACAAGGACGGCAAGGTGACCGTCTGGGAATTCCGCGCCCAGCAAAGCCCGTTCTGATTATCGGTCGCTGCGGGGTGTGGGGTCGGCATATCCCGGCAGCGACGGGCACAGCGCGGCGAAAGACGTCAGGAAAGGGGGACAATCAAGTGTGACATCGCAAGGACTGGAAACGATCTCGGCAGACCGTCCTCGGCCACCGGGCGGCGCGACTTCCTGAAGCTCGGGGTGCTCGGCGGCGCCGTCGGGTTGTACGAGGTGATCCGGCCGATGCTGGCAAGCGCGTTGACAACGGAAGCCCTGCTTCTCAGCTGCATGGATTTCCGCCCGACCGACGACCTCGTCCGATCCATGGGCGGGCGTGGCATGACCGACAGGTACGACCCTGTCGTGCTGGCCGGGGCATCGCTTGGTGCGCTCACCGACAAGTTCGGCGAATGGGGCAAGACGTTCCGCGACCACTCGCAGGTCGCGATCGACCTGCGCCAGATCCACCAGGTGCTCATGATGGATCACCGCGATTGCGGCGCCTACAAGACCATCCCGGGCGAGGATTTTGCCGCCGACCCCGAGAAGGAGACGGCGGTCCACACCGAATACCTTGCCCCTCTTGCGGCCGACATCCGCAGCCTGCACCCGGATCTCCAGGTGGTAACCCTTTTCATGAACCTCGACGGTACTGTTGAGGAGATCACGGCCTGGGCGCCGGACCCGAGGCGCAGCGACCCGGTTGGCGCGACGCAACCGGGTCGGCCCCTGCAGTTCGCGCGCGCAGGAACAGCCGGTGAAGGCTGTGTCGTTTCCTGCTCATTTCAGCTGCGGATCGAAAACCGACAACGGGTGCATTTCCAGTTGGAAATCCTCTGTTACTTCGTAGACGATCCCGTTCGGAATCTCGGTCCAGGTCTCGTCATGGGTGAGGGGCTCGGACGCCACCTCGATCGCGCAATAGGATTCGCTGGCCTCGTGCTTGACATGCGTCTGGCCGCACAGGGCGCAGGTGTGCAGGTGATCGCGGCGCAACTGATAAAGCGAGCGGTTCAGCCGCGAGCCGACCAATCGCTCTCCGTCCGTCAGCACGATGTTCAGGCCGACGCGGCGCGACGGATCGACCTCCGCGCACCAGGCGATGATCTGGTCGAGCCCCTGGCGGACCGACGCCAGCAGGCCGGGCCCGGGATCGCGGAGGTACAGGCTCAGAAGGTAGCGAAAGACATGCTCGCTGTCGGTTTGCCCCCGGATCTCGGAGCGGTGCAGCGGGTCCATCGCCTCGAGCATCCTGAAACGGATGTCGTCGAAGTTCGGGAGGGTGCCGTTGTGGGCAAAGATCCATCGGCCGTGGTCGAAGGGGTGGGTGTTTTCCAGGCTGGGCGGCCCGACGGTCGCGCGACGCACATGGGCGACGGCGGTCCGGGCATAGACCCGGGCTGCGGCCTTCGCGAAATGCTCGCCGTGGAACGCGGCCCAGGTCTTCCTTTCGACGACCGGAGGGCCCTTGGGGTAATCCGCGACGCCCCATCCGTGGCCGTGCATCAGACCTTCCCTGTCGCTGCGGCTTTGCGCCATGAGCGCGTTCTGCGCCTTGACCAGCCCACACTCAACCCGAGTGGGTTCGTTGGCATGCATGGCATAAAGGCGGCACATCGGGTTCCAGTGGCTCCGGTCGACCTGGTTACCTTCCCTGTTATCATGTGTCAGGCCATAAATGAAACAGCAGAAAGGCCGCAGCAATGATGACGACACCGCTGACGGGTCCCGAAGTCGCGCCTGAATCCGCTGAAGACGAGCAGCTTGCCGATCGCCTGGTCCGCGATGAACCGGCGTTACTGTCCGCGCTCGGTTTCGGACCCCGGGTCCACCAGGGGGTTGGCCCGGGCCCGTCGCTGTTGATCGGTGACCAGGTTGGGATCGCGCTCTATACGCCCGAGATGGTCGGGTTCAACGATCACCGCATGGCGCTGCTCGCCATGCCCGGGGACATCGTGGTGGTGCGCCGACGCGTGCCCGAATTCGAGAAATACCTCGAAACCGTTCTCGGCATCCGATCGGTGACCTACCTGCAAGCCGACACCCGGGATCCGACACCGGTCGCAGGCCAGTGCCAGGCAGATCCGCAGCTGCGCGGACCCATCACGGAAAGGCTCGAGAAGGCAGGATCGCTGACGATCCAAGCCTACCTGACGACCGGCAACGAATGGAGGCTTGCGCAGAACCTGGCCGGACAGGGGCAGGGAAGGGTCTGGATCTCGGGGCCTTCTCCGCGTATCTCGCGCCGCGCCAACGACAAGCTCTGGTTCTGGGCGCTGGCGCGGCAGGTGGCCGGGCGGGACGCGGTTCCGCCGACGCAGATGGTCTTTGGCCCGGCCGCCGCCGCGGCCCGGGTTGCACATCTGGCGAGAACGGCGGATCAGGTCGTGGTCAAGGTCCCCGACAGCGCCGGTGCCGCCGGAAACTTTCGGATCGAGGCCGCGATGCTGCGCGGGCGGCATCTGTCGGACATCCGCGACCTGCTGATGCAACGCCTGGCCGCCGCCGGATGGGCCGGAACCTATCCGATCCTCGTCGGCGTCTGGGAAAGCGGTGTCATCGGCAGCCCCTCGGCCCAGATGTGGCTGCCGCATGTCTCCGAAGGGCCACCGCGGCTTCTCGGGCTTTTCGAGCAAAGGATCGAAGACGCCGCCGGGGCCTTTGTCGGCGCCGCGCGGGCCAGTCTGGACCGAAGCATCACCGAGGAGATGTCGAAAGAGGCGATCCGGATCGGCGCCGTGTTGCAGCGATTGGGCTATTTCGGGCCCTGTTCTCTTGACGCCGTGCTCCGTGTCGCGGCATCCGGGCAAACGGAACTGCACTGGATCGAATGCAACGGACGCTGGAGCGGGGTATCAATCCCGCTGGCCGCGACAAGGCGGTTCCTGTGCGGCGAGGCGCCGAAGGGTATCGTGGTCGCGCACGGCGGGCAGTTGCCCGGCGCGGTGTCGGACGTGGACAGCCTGTGCCGTCGTCTTGGCGATCTGCTTTTCCGTTCCGGCACAAGTCGCGAAGGGATCCTGATCGCCTCTCCGCCGCAACCGGGCAGGCAATCGATTTTCGATGCCGTGGCCATGGCGGACAACCAGGCAAGGGCCGAGCACCTGTTGGAAAAAGCCCGGAGGCGGCTCGGCGCATAGACGTGCACAGGGTGCCGCAACCTGCCTGCGCAGGCGCCCCCTGCATCCGGTTTGGCGCACCCACTGGTCAGTGCCAGCCCGTTTTGTTCAAGGATCCCGGTTCAGTCTCGAGCCTCGGATCAGGCCGGATCGTGCGCGGCGTCCTCCGCCCATTCCAGGCGAAGCGTCGCCTCCGGGGTCTGCGCCACGCGGCCGCCGAACCGGCCCGCTTCGCGGTCCATTCGGCGCGCGAGCCAATCGACCGCCTCGCGGTCGGTGCGTTCGAGCCGGAACCGGCGGAGCCGATAGGGTAACATTTCCAGCGCCACCAGCCTCCCGTTGTCGCGCCGGATGTCAGCGACGTAGCCCAGCACCAGATCAGGGCAAAACTCCCGATGCCCGCCGATCCCCTCGTAGTCGTTGACCAGGTCGCCAGCCCCGTACATCACGAGGTGACCGTCGATCACCTCCACGGCGCGCAGATGGTGTGAAGAATGCCCGAACACCAGGTCGACTCCGGCCCCCACCGCCGCCGCCGCAATGGCACGATGGGTCGGGGGAATCGCGTACCCCCAGTTGTCGCCCCAGTGGATCGAAAGCGCGACGATATCGCCGACCCGACGCAGTGTGGCCAGTCGGGTGGACAGCCAATCGGGGACGTCCTCTGGCTCCGGCCTCGCGACACCCGGTCGGTCCGGGCGGGCGGCCCAGGATGCGGGCACGCCGGAGTCGCCGAGCGCCAGTGCGAGCACAAGGAACCGGCCCCCGCCCGGGAGCCCCAGGGAAAGGGGCGTAAAAGCTTCGGCGGCATCCCGCCCGGCCCCGGCACGGGCGATCCCCGCCGCCGCCAGAGTATCCAATGTCTCGGCGAGGCCGTTTCGCCCCCAGTCCAAAACGTGGTTGTTGGCAAGAGTTGCGGCATCGATCCCTGCCGCGCGCAACTGCGCGACGTTCGCGGGATGCATCCGGTAGTGGATACCCTTGAGCGGATCAGGCGTGCCGCCTGATGTGATCGATGTTTCCAGATTCACCAACCGCAGGTCCACGTCCCGTGTATCGAGGTCAGCCAGAAGATCGCCCCAGACATGGCGGGGTCCGACGCCGCGCGGGATCGCGTCGCTCGCACGTTCAGCAAGGGTGACGTAGTCCTGTGCCGATGAAACGTGGCTTTCGAAAATCCGGGGATCACAGGACCGCAGTTGAATCTGGTCAATACCGCGCCCGAGCATCACGTCGCCGCCGAGGAACAGGCGCAGGCAACCCGGCGGACGTTTCACGGTCGCCGCCCAAGGTGGGCGATGAACCAGTCTGCCGCGAGCTCCATGACCTCTTCGAGTGTTCCGGGTTCCTCGAACAAGTGCGTGGCCCCCTTGACGATATCAAGCCGCTTTTCGCACCTCAGTTGGTCAAACGCCATTTCGTTGAGCGCGATGACCACGTCGTCCCTGCCGCCAGCAATGAGGAGGGTCGGGGCGGCAACCCTTTCGAGGGTATCGCCGGCAAGGTCAGGCCGCCCCCCGCGCGAGACGACTGCGTCGACATCCTGCGCCCGGTCTGCGGCGGCCACCAAGGCTGCCGCCGCACCCGTCGAGGCGCCGAATAACCCGATCGGAAGTCCGGCAAGCCTTGCCTCCATGCCTGCCCAGTCCACCGCGTCCCTGACCCTGGCAGCGAGCAAGGGAATGTCGAAGACATTGGCCCGCTTGGCGGCTTCCTTTTCGGTGAGCAGATCGAACAACAGCGTCGCAAGGCCCGCCTTTGCCAACGCCTTGGCAACGGCCTTGTTGCGCGGACTCATCCGGCTTGATCCGGATCCGTGGGCAAAGATCACTAAGCCTGTGTCCCCGTCGGCAAGCGCGAGATCACCTGGCAAGACCAAGTCAGAGGCCCGGACCGGAATCCGGACGGCGAAAGTCTGCTTCCTGTCCATGCATCCTTGTCGACCAACGCGCAGCCTGCCGCCTTGATCGTGGACAACAGGCCGTGCGAAACGTTCTGCAACGCGCTCCTTGCCCGGGCAGGCGATACATCTGGCGTTAGATCCCTACGATCCCTGGAACCGGCCATGGCGCGACCCCGCCAAAGCCTCCGGGCCAGCGGGACGATGGCCAGAGACAACCCCAGCCCAACCTTGCCCCATCCCATCCCATCCAAGCGAAGCGCCGAAGCACGCGAAAAGCGTCCGCACGCCTTGCGTCGGCACGCAGACATGGGGTGATGCAAGCCGTCAGCCAAGACCACAGGAAGACGAAGCCCCAAAGCCCGGCAAGAGCCCAGATCTGCATCAGTGGCGCGGGTGCTGTGGCAAATAGAGTCCTGGCCTGCGTCCCGTTAAGCGGCGGCACGATCGAGGACAGGAACATCAGCGCGGTGACAGCAGCCGGGAACACCAGGGTCCGAAGGGCTACCTCGCCAAGGCGGGGTAGCCCTTCGGACCAGTAGGGGATGGAGTAAAGCAGGGCGATCATGGTGGACAGGACGATGTTGAACATCAGGTTCACCACCGGGTCGCCCATGGCGGAGCCCTCCCAGAGCGCGATGTCGAAGGCCAGAACGAACTCAAGGGTCGTCAGCAGGATAGAATGCCAGAACGGCAGGAGACCGGACGTCCGGATGGGGGCCTGCTGGACGGCCCGGAAGGCGTGGATGCAGCGATCGAGGAGTTCAAGGGGGAATGGTGAAGGTGGTGTGTTCATCTTGTCATGGGGAGATCGCCCCGAGCAATGGCATGCACTCCGCCGGGGGGATCATTGAAGGTTTCGGGATGAACGCGCGTGTTGGGAACCGCCCGAAACCCATTTTTTAAAGTGGCGAAATGGGCCGATTTTGCGAAAAGCCTTACTGGCAGACTCCTCGAATGCAGGGCTGCTGGGCCCGCTGAGGCTAGGTCCGGCGGGCGGAGAGGTTTTCGCAAGCTGTCGTGGGAGCGCAAATAAACGATGACGTTGCGGCGTCCACGCAAGCGGGACCATGGGCGGCACTCCGCGTGGCTAATGGAGGCCGAGGGAGCTCCGCGAGGGGACACGCATCTCGGGCAACCGGCTCAGATCGGCTGGGCACCTCACCAGAACACCATGACCCAGCGGGCTAGCGTCCGAGCTTCCGGCCGAACACGACCAAGATGGACTTCCTTCGAACCATCGCCGAGACGGTGCTGCAGCTGATCATGGATTGGATCGCCGGTTTGACCAAAGGACTCGGTGTCGCCGCATTTCCGGGGCAGGACTGAGGATCCGTTGCCCCTCTCCGGCGTTTCTCCACCGCCCCTTGCCTAAGGAACAGGCAGTCACGCAGGGCGGTCCCGGACGAGAAACCGAAACCTTTTGACTCCACGTCCGCGATTGCACAAGCTTGTTCCAACATATTGGCAAAAGCGCCTCGCACCCCGTTGGCCGTCTTCGTGACGCATCTTGGGTGCGGGGCGTTTTTCGTTTCCGGAGTGTCGTGTGACCCGCACCTTAAATCTCGGACTTCTATTTTCGACCTCAGGTCCCTACCACCTCATGGGCCGGGCCAGCCGAGAAGGGGCCCTGAAGGCCGTCGAGCAGGTCAATGGCGACGCGACGCTTGATCTGGTCTTCCGCCCGGTGGAACGCGACCCCGGTGGTGACATCGACGCCTATGCGCCGCTGTGCGAGGACATCCTGAAATCAAGTGGCGCGCGGCACGTGGTCGGCTGCACCACCAGTTGGAGCCGCAAGGAAGTCATTCCCAGCCTGGAACGTCTTGGTGGGGTGCTGTGGTATCCAACGCCCTACGAGGGTTTCGAATGCTCCGACCGCGTGGTCTATGCCCATGCGTGCCCGAACCAACATCTTCTGCCGCTGCTCGACCACAGCTTTTCGACCTACGGACGCCGTCTTTACCTGACCGGGTCGAACTACATCTGGGGCTGGGAGATGAACCGCCTTGCCCGTGAGGTCAGCGCCCAGGTCGGCGGCGATGTGTTGGGCGAGCGCTATGTTCCGATCGGATCGACCGATATAGCGCGCCTCGTAGACGAGATCGCAGCACTGAAGCCCGACTTCGTCCTGAACCAGTTGATCGGGCCGTCCCAATACGCTTTCCTTGAAACCATGGCAGCACTCAGGGCTCGCGATCCCGCGTTCGGCGAGGGCCGTTGCCCCGTGCTGTCCTGCAACATGACCGAGGCGGAGCTGGGTGTCATCGGTGCGGCGGCCGAAGGCGTGATCTCGGCCGGACCGTGGTTCCGGGGGCTGACACCGGCGCTGTCCGGCAACGAAGGACGAGAGGATTTCGGGTCCTCCTTCGAGGCAGCAGCGCATGCCTCGGTCATGATGCTGGCCCGGCTGCTGTCGGGGACCCCGGATGCCGAAACCCTGAGCCTGCCGGACCTTTTGGCCTTGCCGGGGGCTTCCGCGGTGGGGATCAGTGCGCGGACCCATCACGTCACGCTGCCGGTCACGATCGCTCAGGTGCGCGATGGGGCCTTCGCGCCGATCAAGACCTATGAGCCGATCGCCGGGGATCCCTACCTGACCCGACCGCGCGGAACGCTTCAGCCGCTGCTGCGGGTGGTGCCATGAGACGGCGTCTGAGAATCCCTGACCTGGGTGGGGCGCGGGCGGTGATCCTGCACCGTCCACATGCCAACGTCACGGCACTTGCCCGACAGCTCGAGGCGGTGGGGCTCGATGTCGAATGCCATTGGCCGGAACTGCCAGTTTCGGTGCGCGCGGCGGACTATCTCTTCCTCGACGTGGACACCGCGTACGACGAGCAATTTCCGTGGGCGCCCGGCGAGGCCCCGTTGCCGACCGTGGCTCTTATCGGGTCGGAGGCGCCGGGACGGATCGAGTGGCTGATGAATTTCGGCGTCGATGCGCAGCTCCTGAAGCCGGTCGGCGACAACGGGGTCTACTCGGCGCTGCTGATCGCGCGGTCCACCTTCGATGCACGGATCGGTCTTGCAGGCGAGATCGACAACCTTCGCCGCCGGCTTGGGCAGCGGCAGACCGTGGTGCAGGCCGTGGCGCTTCTTGCAGCGCGGGGCAAGACGGAGAACGAGGCCTACGAGCAGCTGCGCGGACTCGCGATGGCCTGGCGCGTGAGCTTCGAGGCGGCGGCGGACCGGATCGTCGCTTCGGTCAGGGGCGACAGGGAAGACGAGGATCATGGCTGAGACGACTGGAGCCCACGTAGCCGCCATCGCCCCCGCGGGGGTTCTGCGCCGACTATTGCGCCGCAAGCTGGCGCTCTTCGGTTGCGCCATCATCGTCCTCGTGGTCGGTGGGGCGGTGCTCGCGCCCTGGATCGCGCCGTATCCCCCCGACGAGCAACTCTTCGAGGGGCTGACGCTGCTGGGTGAGCCGCTCCCGCCGGGCGGGGATTTCCTGATGGGGACCGACCTGTTGGGCCGGGACCTGCTCAGCCGCATGCTCTACGGCGCGCAGACCTCGCTGATCATCGGCGTTGTCGCGAACGGCGTGGCTCTGGTGATCGGTACGCTGGTGGGGGTCCTTGCCGGGTTCATGCGCGGCTGGATCGGCGCGGTGCTCATGCGCTTTACCGACCTGATGATGGCCTTCCCGGCGCTGCTGCTGGCGATCTGCCTCGCGGCGATCTTCCAGCCGTCGCTGTGGATCGTCGCCATGGTCATCGCCCTGGTCAACTGGGTGCAGACGGCGCGCGTGGTCTACACCGAGACCACCGCCCTGTCGGAGCGCGAGTTCATCGCAGCGGAGAAGACGCTGGGCGCGTCGCGGTCGCGCATCCTGTTCCGGCACATCCTGCCGCACCTTGTTCCGACGCTGATCGTCTGGGGCACGCTGGGGATCTCCGTCACCGTGCTGCTCGAAGCGACGCTCTCCTACCTCGGGGTCGGGGTGCAGCCGCCGACGCCCTCCTGGGGCAACATCATCTTCGAGAACCAGACCTATTTCCAGGCCGCGCCCTGGCTCGTCTTTATCCCCGGCGCCGCAATTCTGCTGCTGGCGCTGGCCTTCAACCTGGTGGGGGACGCGCTGCGCGATGTGCTCGACCCGACACAGAGGGGGAACGACTGATGGCCGGGTACCTGTTCCGCCGCCTCGTCCAGTCGGCGCTCATCCTGCTGGGCGTGAGTTTCATCACCTTTGTGCTGCTCTACGTTCTGCCCGCGGACCCCGTGCGTCAGATCGCGGGGCGGTCTGCCACCGCGCAGACCGTGGAGAACATCCGCACCCAGCTGGGCCTCGACCAGCCGCTGCTGGTGCAATACGGACGCTACCTCGCCGGGCTGGTGCAGGGCGACATGGGCCGCAGCTACTTGCAGAAGACCGAGGTCTCGACCCTGATCGCCGCGCGGCTCCCGGCATCGCTTCTGCTGATGGTCGGGGGGATTGCCTGCGAGCTTGTCATCGGCCTGACGCTGGGCGTCGTCGCCGCAGTCTGGCGGGGACGGCCGCTGGACCAAGGGCTGATGGTGACCTCCTTCGTCGCCGTTTCCGCGCCGCAGTTTGTGGTCGGGCTGCTGTTGCTCTACGTCTTCGCGGTGCAGCTGGGCTGGTTCCCCATCGGTGGATACGGCACGGCGGCGCACCTTGTGCTCCCTGCCGTGACGCTCGGGATCATGGGATCGGGCTGGTACTCGCGCATGATGCGATCCTCGATGATCGACGTGCTGCGTCAGGACTACATCCGCACCGCCCGCGCCAAGGGCCTGACCCGGAGCCGCGTCCTGATGCGCCATGCGCTGCCCAACGCGATCCTGCCCATCATCGCGATGATCGGCATCGATATCGGCATCTTCATGGGCGGAATCGTGGTGGTGGAGAGCGTCTTTGGCTGGCCCGGCATCGGGCAGCTGGCCTGGCAGGCCATCCAGCGCGTCGACATTCCCATCATCATGGGAGTCACAATGGTTTCCGCCGCTGCCATCGTGCTCGGCAACCTGCTCGCCGACATCATCACACCGCTCGTCGATCCCCGCATAAGGCTGCGCTGATCCGAGGATTTCACGACCGACCACCACTCACCTTCGACAACCACCAAGCAACAGGGAAACGACCATGAAGAAACTGCTCCTCTCCACCGCCTTCCTGGCCGCCGCGCTGCCCGCGCTGGCACAGGAGTACACGCCGGACCCGAATGCCAAGCCCGGCGGCATGATCACCGTTACCTACAAGGACGACGTGGCCACGCTGGACCCGGCGATCGGTTACGACTGGCAGAACTGGTCGATGATCAAGTCGCTGTTCGACGGGCTGATGGACTACGTTCCCGGCACGACCGAGCTGCGACCGGGCCTCGCCTCGGCCTACGAGATTAACGAGAACGGAACGGTCTTCACCTTCACGCTTCGCGAGGGCGTAACATTCCACAACGGCCGCGTGATGACTGCCGAGGACGTGAAATACTCGCTCGATCGTGTGACCAACCCCGAAACGCAGTCCCCGGGTGCGGGCTTTTTCGCCTCAATCGCCGGGTATGATGAGATGGCCTCAGGAACCGCGACCTCACTCTCCGGTGTGGAGGTGATCGATCCGCAGACGGTGAAGATCACCCTCTCGCGCCCGGATGCCACGTTCCTTCATGTCATGGCGCTCAACTTCGCCTCCGTGGTGCCGAAGGAAGCGGTCGAGGAATACGGGACCGATTTCGGCAAGCATCCCGTGGGCACCGGCGCCTTCAAGCTGGGGGAATGGTCCATCGGTCAGCGGCTGGTCTTCGAGAAGAACGCAGACTACTGGCGCGACGGGGTGCCCTACCTCGACGGCGTGACCTTCGAGGTCGGTCAGGAGCCGATCGTGGCGCTGCTGCGCCTCCAGCAGGGCGAGGTGGACGTCCCCGGCGACGGCATCCCGCCGGCGAAGTTCCAGGAAGTCATGGGCGACCCCGAGCAGGCGGCGCGTGTGGTCGAGGGCGGCCAGCTGCACACCGGCTACATCACGCTGAACGTCGCCATGGAACCTCTGGACAAGCTGCCGGTGCGCGAGGCCATCAACATGGCGATCAACAAGGAGCGCATCACCCAGATCATCAATGGCCGCGCGGTCCCCGCCACCCAGCCGCTGCCGCCGTCGATGCCGGGCTACACCGAGGGCTACGAAGGCTACGCCTTCGGCGTCGAGGCAGCCAAGGCAAAGCTGGAGGAAGCCGGCCTGTCCGATGGCTTCTCCACCGAGCTCTACGTGATGAACACCGACCCCAATCCGCGCATCGCCCAGGCGATCCAGCAGGACCTGAAGGCCATCGGCGTCGACGTGGATATCCGCTCGCTCGCGCAGGCTAACGTGATCGAGGCCGGTGGTGCGGGCCAGGCCCCGATGATCTGGTCCGGCGGCATGGCCTGGATTGCGGACTTCCCCGATCCGTCCAACTTCTATGGTCCGATCCTCGGCTGCGCCGGTGCGGGCGAGGGCGGCTGGAACTGGTCGAAGTTCTGCGACGAGAGCATCGACGACATGGCGACGAAGGCCGACAGCATGACCGACCCCTCGGACCCCGAGCGGCTGAAGATGTGGTCCGATGTCTACATGAAGGTGATGGAGGAAGCGCCCTGGGTGCCAGTCTTCAACGAGCAGCGTTACACGATGAAGTCCGCCCGCATGGGTGGTGACGACGCGCTCTATGTCGACCCGGTGTCGATCCCGGTGAACTACGACTACGTCTACGTAACCGAGTAAGTCCATGTGCAAGGCTTGCGATTACACGATCCACGGCGCGCAGCACCATTTCGGCTGGGACAATTCCATTGCCCCGGCCCTGTCGGTGGAGCCGGGAACCACGATCTGTTTCAACTGCATGGATTCATCGGCGGGCCAGCTTGGCCCGTCGAGCACCGTCGAGGACGTGAAGGCGCTGGACTTCGGCAAGATCAACCCGGTTTCCGGGCCGATCCATGTCGAGGGCGCGGAGCCGGGAGACGCGCTGAAGGTCACGCTCGAAGGCTTTGCTCCCCGCGTGCAGGAGGGTTCCGCCTGGGGTTGGACCGCGAACATCCCGGGCTTCGGGCTATTGGCGGACCAATTCACCGACCCGGCGCTGAACATCTGGAAGTATGACGCAGACACGCTCGCCCCCGCGCTCTGGGGGAAGACCGGCCGGGTACCGCTGAAGCCCTTTACCGGGACGATCGGCGTCGGCCTGGCGGAGCCGGGGCTGCATTCCATCGTCCCGCCGCGCCGCACGGGGGGCAACCTCGACATCCGCGACATCGCCACCGGCACGGTGCTCTACCTGCCGGTCGAAGTCGCGGGGGCGCTGTTCTCGGTGGGCGACACCCACGCGGCGCAGGGCGATGGCGAGGTCTGCGGCACGGCGATCGAGAGCCCGATGGACGTGACGCTGACGCTCGACCTCGTGAAGGGGGCGGATCTGAAAATGCCGCGTTTCACCACGCCGGGGCCGGTGACGAACCACCTCGACCAGAAGGGGTACGAGGTGACGACGGGTGTCGGGCCGAACCTGATGAGTGGGGCGCGCGATGCCGTCTCGGGCATGATCGACCTGCTGACGGCGCAGCACGGCATGTCGGCGGTCGATGCCTACATGCTGGTATCGACCTGCGGCGACCTGCGCATCTCGGAGATCGTAGACATGCCGAACTGGGTGGTGTCCTTCTACTTCCCGCGCATGGTGCTGGAATGACGGCACTGCACTCTGCTGCCGCCCCGGAAGGGGCGGCAGAACCCCTGCTCCGGGTCCGTGATCTTACCGTTTCGGTGCGGGATCGTGGCGTCGTGCGCCCGCTGGTGGCCGGTCTCAGCTTCGACCTGCATGGCGGGGAAACGCTCGCCATCGCGGGCGAGAGCGGGTCGGGCAAGTCGATCACCTCCCTCGCCCTGATGGGTCTGCTTCCAAACAACGTCTCCGTCACGTCCGGCCAGGCGCTGCTTGACGGCATCGACTTGCCCAGTCTGCCTGAGGCGCGGATGCGTGCCTGGCGCGGCGCCCGGCTGGCAATGATCTTCCAGGAACCGATGACCTCGCTGAACCCGGTGCAGAACATCGGCGATCAGCTGACCGAGGCGATCCGCGCTCACGAGCCGGTGTCGCGGCGGGATGCAGCGGCACAGGCCCTGGTGGCGCTGCGCAAGGTCCGCATCCCCGAACCCGAGCGCCGGATGCGCCAGTATCCGCACGAGCTCTCCGGCGGGATGCGTCAGCGCGTGATGATCGCCATGGCGCTGGCGCTGCGCCCCGCACTTCTGATCGCCGACGAGCCGACGACGGCACTGGATGTAACCGTCCAGCGCGAGGTTCTGGACCTCCTGCGGGAGTTGCAGACCGAAACCGGCACCGCGATCATCCTCATCACCCACGACATGGGTGTCGTCGCCGAAACCGCCGACCGTGTGGTGGTGATGCGGCAGGGCCGCATGGTCGAGAGCGCGCCCGTGGAGACGCTCTTTGCCACACCGTCGCAGGATTATACCCGCGCGCTGCTGGCTGCGGTGCCGCGCCTTGGGGCAGGTGCCGCACGTGCCAAACCCTTGCCACCCGCAACGCCGGCCCCGGTGGCCCGGCTGATGGACGTGCAGGTGCATTTCGACATCGGCGCCAATTTCCTCGGCCAAGCGACGCACCGCGTGCACGCGGTTGAAGGCGTGAGCTTCGACATCCGTCCGGGAGAGACCTTCGGCCTCGTGGGAGAATCCGGCTGCGGCAAATCCACCATCGCCAAGGCGCTCGCCGGCCTCGTGCCCCACGAAGGGCGTGTTGAAGTCGATGGCAAGGCGCTGGCGGGGCTGACGGTGCAAGGGCGCCGCGCGATCTGCCGCGACATCCAGATGGTCTTCCAGGATCCGATGGCGGCGCTCGACCCGCGGATGACGGTAGGCGTCGCGGTGGCCGAGCCCATGGTGATCCACGGCATCGGAACGGCGGAGGAGCGTCACGCCCGTGTCGCAGACCTGTTCCAGCGCGTCGGGCTGAACCCGGAGCAGATGAGCCGCTATCCGCACGAATTCTCGGGCGGCCAGCGCCAGAGGATCTGCATTGCCCGGGCTCTCTCGCTCAGGCCGAAGCTGATCATCTGCGACGAGAGCGTGTCCGCCCTCGATGTCTCCGTGCAGGCGCAGGTGCTGGACCTCCTCGCCGAGTTGCAGCGGGAGACGGGCGTGTCCTACCTCTTCATCAGCCACGACATGGCCGTGGTCGAGAACGTGGTCGATCGCCTCGGGGTGATGTACATGGGCCAGATCGTGGAAATGGGGACCCGCGACCAGGTCTTCGGCAATCCCCGGCACAGCTACACGACGCGTCTTCTGGACGCGGTTCCGATCCCGGACCCGACACGAAGGATGCCACCGCGGCCGGAGCGGGACCTTGACCTGCCGTCCCCGATCCGGCCTATCGGCGAAGCATCCAGACGCGTGCGCATGAGGAATATCGGCGAGGAGCATTTCGTGGCGGAAGAGGACTGAAGACACGGGTTACTTTTGCCGAATGGTAGATGAACTTGCTGACCGGCTGACCGGCTGACCGGCTGACGGGACGTAGGGCTGAACGTGGACTTGCGGCATCGGGAGCACATTCTCACCTGAAACCAACGTCGGTCCCCGGCCGATTGTGTTGAAGAAGTCGGTCGACGGCGCTGATTTTGCCGCGCTCGGCTCCCCGGCAACGCCGGGTCGTTCGGGCCACCGTCCGTCGGTCCGCCTCGAGGCGGCCATCTGGCCGATCAGCACATGTTTTCGCCTCCGGCATCGCGCACTGGGGCCGTAGCTTCGGAAGTTTTCGCAGGTTCTGGGCGATGGCGGCGAGAAGGAATTCGTCCTTTGCACCGTTTGGGCCACGCAGTCGCAGCCGGGTCAGGCCGAGGATGCGCTTCAGATGCGCAAAGAGCATCTCCACCTTTTCCGCTTGTCGCGAGACGCCCTGTAGGCCTTTGTTTTGCGACATTCGCGGGCAAACTCACGGGCCTCTTCGTGCGGTGCCCGGGGGACGTATCGCGCATCGGCTTTCGGGCAGCAGATGTCCCTGGATGGGCAGGCTTGGCAGGTTGCCTTCAGGGCGCGGTATTTCTTGCGTCCACCGGTATCCTTGCCCCGGTTGGGATCGGAGTAGCTTCGGCGGAATTGCTTGAGGGCATGGCCCTCGGGGCAGATGTACTGGTCGTTCGCCTCGGCCCACTCGAAGTCGGACCGGGAGTACGTGCCGTCGGTCCGCTCCGATTTGTCCCTCTCGGTAGATTGCTTCGCAATCGCCTGTCGGCAAGGGATGACCGGGATAAAGGGGATGATGCTGCGCTTCTCCACCGGCCAGCCGAGGTTCTCGGCGGTGCCATAGGCGGTGTCGGCATCCAGCCAATCCGGCCTGATCCCAAACGGCTTTTCTGTCCCGCCGAGCATGGTGCGTGAGGCCCCGACTTCGGCCTGACGTATTGCTCTTGTGGCCTCCAAGCCCATGGTCACCGAGCTTTTGGTGTCGATCAGGTCTTTGGTGGCATAGGCGAAATACGGGCGGCTTTCCTCGCACGGGTCCATTGGGCCACCGGATCGGACTTCGCCACGAACACGCGGCCTCGAAGGCGGCGTCATCCAGCGTCTCCAGATATTCCCGTGCCGCACGGTTGCCAGCTTCCCGCGCCACCTCCGGGCTCCAGTCTTCGGCCGCGATTGACCGGATCTTGTTGGCGTCGGCAGTGTTCAGACTGGCATCGACGGCAAAATCCTCGCCGGACAAGCGCGCGCTCACCATGCAGGGACGACCCGACAGCAGGACCGCACGCTCGAGCAATCCGCCCGCGACATTTGCTGGCGATGTCAACACTTGGAAGTCACGGAAACCGTCGTATCTAAAGCTCCGTCCGATCTCACTTCCCGCTATGCTTCCAAGCTTGCGCCATGCCAATGCGAACGATGGGAAGCATCTCTATCCCACCGTGATCCCAGGGCCTCGACGGTTGGCGCGCAGGGCCGGAACAGTGCAATTGGCGTCAGGGCAAGGGGCGCTGCTCCAGCCGCTCCTGCTGAGCGATCCCCCGAGGTACCAAAGAAGCGTTTGGAAAGCGGTTTTCCGCCTTTCGTTCGTCTTGAGACAAAGGCGCGGCCGTCATCAGAAACCCGAAAGAGCCCTGCCCGCATTCCTGGTCAGGGCGGGGTATGACATGGGGCCCCTGGTTCTTTGGTTTCCAAATACCGCGGGGTCCGGGGTGGAACCCCGGACGCGCGGGCAGAGCCCGCGCGGGTCGCTGTGCGCAGCACCGCGAAACCGCTCATCCAGATGTTCTCAGGGGGCGTGTTGCAGTTCGGCGAGGTGGGCCGCACAGCCGCGCAGGGCGGCGTAGTCGTCGGTAACGAGGTGGACGGGGAACTGCTCCATGAAGGGGGCGAAGCGGCCCTTGTCGCGAAAAGCTTCGGCAAAACCCAGGTCCGTCAGGTGCGGGCCGATATGTTTGGCCACACCACCAACGAGGAAGACACCGCCAAAGGGAAGATTGGTCAGCGACAGATCCCCTGCGTAACGCCCGAGGTAGCGTACAAAAATGCGCAACGCGCGCACGGCTTGCGCGTCACCCGCAACAAAGGCGGTCATGACCCCGGCAGCGTCGAGAGGGGCGCCGACACCATCCTCGGCGCAGACGAAGGCGTGCAAATGTTCAAGGCCGCGGCCCGACAGCACTTCCTCTAACCCGGCAGAAGGCAGGCGGGCGGAAATCCAATCCACCAGGCGCAACTCCTCTGCGTCGCGGGCCTGAAGGGTGATATGCCCGGCTTCGGCGGCGGGAACCAGGGTCAGAGTGCCGGAGGTATGCACCGGCACCGCGTTCAGCCCGGTGCCCACGTTCACCACAAGCCGGACATCGGAGACGCCAGGTTGGCCGGGCAGCAACGTCATGAGACTGCCCGAGTTGAGATGCGCAACCGAATGACCCTGTGCCTGCAGGTCGTTCAGAACCACCACCCGCGCACCGCCCGTGCGCGCCGAAATGGCTGCGGCGTCGATTGTCCAGTCGAGGTTCGTCAGCGTGCCGACGCCGTTTTTTACCGGGCCTGCCATGTCGATGCAGATGGCGGCGACCATCGGGTATGCGGCGAGGTAGGCGTCGAGGATCGGTTCCAGCGCCGGATAATCGGCGTTGCGGTAGCGCTGGATTGTGCCGGTCGCAACCGCGCCGTTCTCGGACAGCGCGACGCGGGTATTGGTGCCGCCGATATCGACGGTGACGGAAACGGGTCTCTGCATGTCTCAGGCCTTCAGTGCTGTGGCCAGGGCATGGTAGGAGGATTTCGGGGTGCGTGCCAGCGTGTCGAAATCCACGTGGACGAGGCCAAAGCGCTTTTCGTAACCCAGCGCCCATTCGTAGTTGTCCAGCAGCGACCAGACGAAGTAGCCCTTCACCGGCACGCCCTCGGCGCGGGCGCGCTGTACCGCATCGAGGTGGTTGTCGATGTAGGCGATGCGGCCCTCGTCGTAGACGTGGCCATCCTGCAGCGTGTCGCGGGAGGCCATTCCGTTCTCGGTCACATAAAGCGGCAGGGTGCCGGTGTATTCCCGCGCCGTGCGGGCCAGGAACCGATAAAGCCCCTCTGGATAGATTTCCCAGTCCATCAGGGTCTTGGGCAGGGGGCCTGCGACCTCCTTCAGGGCGGGCCATGGCGTGTCGTCGGGCACCAGCAGTTTGCGCGTATAGTAGTTCAGCCCGCACCAGTCGAGCGGCGCCTGAATGGTGGCAAAGTCGTCCTGCCAGCCTGTCGGCATGTGCGGCTCCAGTCCTTCGAGAGCCAGCGCCGGGTATTCGCCTTTGAACAGGC
This sequence comes from Sagittula salina, assembly GCF_017813235.1. GTDB lineage: Bacteria > Pseudomonadota > Alphaproteobacteria > Rhodobacterales > Rhodobacteraceae > Sagittula > Sagittula salina. Next base: position 15,496 of record NZ_JAGISH010000001.1, on the reverse strand, counting down.
CAGACAGAAACCAGCGGTTGTAGATCGCGTCGTAACGGTCGGCGGCGTCCTTCGCCCCCGGTGTATCGTCGGCGGGCATAGCCCATTCAAGGTTGCAGACCGCGCCCAGGTTCTGCATCCCGAGACCGCGCATCGCCTGAATTGCCCGGCCATGCGCCAGCAGGACATGGTGCATCGCGCGGGCGGTGGCGCGGATGTCGCGCACGCCCGGCGCGTGAAGCCCCATGAAATGCGACAGCCAGGCCACGCACCACGGTTCGTTGATCGGCGCGACAGAGAACATGCGGTCGCCGATGCGCGACATGATGACATGCGTGTAGTCGGCGAACCACTCCGCGATGTCGCGGTTACGCCAGCCGCCAAGGTCCTGCAGCGCGGAGGGCAGTTCCCAGTGGTAGAGCGTGGCACAAGGCTTCAGTCCACGTTCCAGCAGCGCGTCCGTCAGGCGGTCGTAATAGTCGAGCCCTTCGGCGTTGGGCGTGCCGCGCCCTTCGGGCAGGACGCGCGCCCAGGAAACCGAAAAACGGTAGGCGTCGAAGCCTGCGGCGCGCACGAGGTCGAAGTCTTCGGCGTATCGGTGGTAGTGGTCACAGGCCCGTGCGCCATTTTCCGCGCGCACGACGTTGCCGGGGGTGGCGGCGAAGTCGTCCCAGATGGTGCGGCCCGCGCCCCCCATGCCGTGGCCTTCGATCTGGTAGGAGGATGTGGCGGTGCCGAAGAGAAAGTCGGTGGCGAAGTCGGAGCGGCGGTGTTTCATTCTGTATCCTGTGGTCTGCCCTGCGGGCGTGTCCGGCCCTTGCCGGGCGTTAGCCCTGCGGGGCGGGTCCGGTGGAGGCGCCGATGATCAGCTCGGCCTCCAGCAGCTGGGTTTTCGGTTCGCATCCGGGGTCGCGGATGCAGTCCAGAAGCATCGCTGCCGCGCGTTCCCCCGCCAGCCGGACAGAGGACCGCGTGGCCGTGAAGATCGGCACGGAGTGGCCGTTCCTGAGATAGCCCAGATCGTCGTCGTGGGTAATGACGGAGGCGCCGCGCCCAAGCTCCAGCCCGGCCTCGTGGATCGCCCGGCGCACGCCGATGGCGGTGATCATCGATGACACGAGGAAGGCCGTGGGCCGGTTTTCCAGCGCCAGCATCTCGCGGGCGGCGCGGAAGCCGTAGATTTCCGTCATTTCCTCCGACCGCATCAACGCCGGGTCGGGGGCGAGGTCGCGGTTGCGCAGGGCCTTTTCGAACCCGGCGCGGCGGCGATAGGCGAAGTCCATGAATTCCAGCCCGTTGATCAGGGCGATGCGGCGGTGGCCGAGGTCGAGCAGGAATTCGGTCGCCCGCTCGAATGCGCGCTGGTTGTTGATGTCGAGCCATGAATAGGGGCCGGTTTCGTCCGAAGCCCGTCCGTGCACCACGAAGGGCAGGCCGAGATCACGCAGGAGCGGGATGCGCGGGTCCTTCATCCGGGGGCCATGCACGATGATGCCGTCGACACTGCCGCGTCGGTGCAGCTCGCGATAGGCGCGTTCCTCGGCGCGGTCCTTCACGAGGCTGATGACGATTTCGTAGCCCGCGTCGGAATAGGTCGACCCAGCGCCGGCGATGAAATCGCCAAAGACCGGATTGACCATTTCATGGCTCGACGAGATCGGCAGCACGTGCCCGATGGCCTGTGCCCGCCCGGTGGCGAGGCTCTTGGCTCTGGTGTTCGGCTGGTAATTCAGCGCCTCCGCCGCCTGCTGCACACGCAGGCGGGTCTGCTCCGACACCTCGGGGTAACCGTTCAGGGCGCGGCTGACGGTGGTCTGGGACAGGCCGAGGTGCCGGGAGAGTTGCTTGAGGTTCATGGCGCCATGTCAGTCAAAGCGCTTTGGATAGTCAAGCGGGCCAGCGCATCTTTCATCGCCGCGCTGCGGCGTGCGTGCCGCGGCGCGGCGTGAGAATGTTTTGTTTACACTGGACACAGCGTTGACAGGTCGTAGGCTTTGTCACAGGTTGACGCCGTTCAAAGCGCTTTGGAAGACCCGGATTCGAGGTTGAACCGAAGCGCGCGGGGACACCGCAATACGTTCGCTGGAGGCGAACAGAGGAATGCGTCCGTCGGGAGGCGGAACTCAGGGAGGTCAAGGAATGAAGAAAACGCTTTTTGCCGGCGTCGCGCTGGCGGCACTGGGTGCGGGTGGCGCCCAGGCGGAGGATCTGACGGTCTTCGGGCCGTGGCTCGGGGCCGACCAGCAGATGGTCGAGACCGTGCTGGCGAAATTCGCCGAAAGCTCCGGGCACACCGTGTCCTACGTCGGCTCTGACAGTTTCGAACAACAGATCGTGGTGGATGCGGAGGCGGGTAGCGCGCCCAATGTCGCGGTCTTTCCGCAGCCGGGTCTGGCTTCCGACATGGCAAAGCGCGGCTTCCTCACGCCGCTGGGCGCGGATGTGGCGGATTGGGTAAAGGAAAACTACGCCGCCGGTCAGTCGTGGGTCGACCTTGGCACCTATGCCGGACCCGACGGGACGGAGGCGTTGTATGGTTTCGTCTTCAAGGTCGATGTGAAATCGCTGGTCTGGTACGTGCCCGAGAACTTCGAGGACGCTGGCTACGACATTCCGGAGACCATGGAAGACCTCAAGGCGCTGACCGAACAGATGGTGGCCGATGGCGAAACGCCCTGGTGCATCGGTCTGGGGTCGGGGGCGGCGACCGGCTGGCCCGCGACCGACTGGGTCGAGGACCTGATGCTGCGCACGCAGACGCCCGAGGACTACGACGCCTGGGTGAAGAACGACCTGAAGTTCAACGACCCTAAGGTGGCCGAGGCGATCGACGAATTCGGCTGGTTCATTCAGGATCAGAACGTGGCGGGCGGCAAGGGCGCGGTGGCTTCCACTGATTTCCGCGATGCGCCGAAGGGACTCTTTGCTTCGCCGCCGCAGTGCTACATGCACAAACAGGCGTCCTTCATCCCGGCCTTCTTCCCCGAAGGCACGGAGGTGGGCACCGACGCGGATTTCTTCTACTTCCCGTCCTACGCGGGCAAGGACCTTGGCAATCCGGTGCTGGGCGCCGGTACGCTCTGGGCGATCACCAACGACAGCCCCGCCGCGCATGATCTGATCGCTTGGCTGGAGACCCCCGAGGCGCACGAGATCTGGATGGGGATGAAGGGTTTCCTGACACCGCACAAGGGCGTGAATGCGGACGCCTTCAGCGATCCGACGCTGCGTAAGATGAACGAGATCCTGCTGAACGCCACGACCTTCCGCTTTGACGGCTCCGACCTGATGCCGGGCGGCGTCGGCGCGGGCAGCTTCTGGACCGGTATGGTCGACTATGCCGGCGGCAAATCGGCCGAGGATGTGGGCACCGCCATCCAGAACAGCTGGGACTCGCTGAAGTAATCCCGCGCGCAAACAGGGACCATCCCGTGCGCGGGGTGGCCCCCCGGTCGCCTCGAAGGCGCCTCAAGGGGGAGGAGCGGGCACATGCACCCGGCAATTCAGGGTCTTTTGACCATCGTGATCGGCGTGGGGGCCTGCCTCGCCTATTTCTACTTTTCGAATCAGGTGCTTGACCGGGTCTTGTTCCCGGCAAAGGGACCGCACGCCGGGCGCAACATCAACCGCGCCAACATGGTGCGGCCCTGGCTGTTTCTGTTCCCGGCGCTCTTTGCGCTGTCGCTCTACCTTGCCTACCCGGTGGTGGAGACGTTGCGACTGTCGTTGACGGATCGCGACATGGGCGGGGCCTTCATCGGGCTGGACAACTATACTCAGATGGCGCGCGAACCGAAGTTCTGGGAAGCCATGCGCAACAACATGCTCTGGCTGATCGTGGTGCCCGCCATGTCGACGGTCTTTGGCCTGCTGGTGGCGCAGCTGACCGACCGGCTGAGTTGGGGCAATATCGCGAAATCTCTGATCTTCATGCCGATGGCGATCTCCTTTGTCGGCGCTTCCGTGATCTGGAAGCTGGTCTATGATGCCCGCCCGGCGGGCAGCGAACAGATCGGCGCGCTGAACGCGCTCTACCTGTGGTTCGGCGGGACGGAATCGCAGACCTGGCTGACATTGCCGTTCTGGAACAACTTCTTTCTCATGGCGGTACTGATCTGGATCCAGACCGGGTTTGCCATGGTGATCCTCTCGGCGGCGCTGCGCGGCATCCCGGAGGAAACCGTGGAGGCCGCCATCGTGGACGGGGCGAATCCGCTCCAGATATTCTTTAAGATCAAGATGCCGCAGATCTATCCGACCATCATGGTGGTCTGGACGACGATCACGCTGGTGGTGCTGAAGGTCTTCGACATCGTCTACGCCATGACGAACGGGCAGTGGGGCACGCAGGTTCTGGCCAACTACATGTACGACAAACTGTTCGTGGCGCGGGACTGGGGCGTGGGGTCGGCCTCTGCCATCGTCATCATGCTTCTGGTGACGCCGATCCTTGTCTGGAACGTGGTGCAGGCGCGCCGCGAAATGCGATAAAGGGGCAAACCGATGGACAATATCGCAGGCAGAAAGTCGTCCCTGAGCTGGGCCGTGAACATATCGGTCGTGGTGATCGTGGCGCTGTGGCTGTTTCCGACGGTGGGGCTGTTCGTGTCGTCCTTCCGCACGGCGGACCAGATCGCCACCACCGGCTGGTGGAAGGCGCCCTTTGCGGCCGAACAGAACCTGACGCTGCGCACCGGGGCGCCCGACTCCCAGGCGCAGGAGGGCGATGTCTGGGTGATCGCGGGCAACCTCTTTGACGAGGAGGGCGTGCAGCCCGCACCGATTTCTGTGTGGGGGATCTCCTCGCGCGACGTTGGCGCCTACGCGGTGGGCGAAACCGCCGAGACGCGGGCAGGAGAGCGCATCACCGTGCTGGAGAACGGCGACTATCGGATGGAGGCGCCGGAGCGCATGGAGGGATCGCGCGGGCAACGGGTCTTTGTCACTGCCGTGGTGCCGCCGGAATTCACGCTCGCCAACTACCGGCAGGTGCTGTTTTCCGATAATTCCACCGACAGCATGGCAAAGGCCTTCTTCAACACGCTGACGGTTACGATCCCGGCGACGATCATTCCCATCGTCGTTGCGGCCTTCGCGGCATATGCACTGGCCTGGATGGATTTCCCCGGTCGCGCGCTGCTGATTGCCTTTGTCGTGGGGCTGTTGGTGGTACCTCTTCAACTCGCGCTGATCCCGCTTTTGAAGCTGCACCTCGGGATCGGGATCGGGAAGGGCTACCTTGGCGTCTGGCTGGCGCATACCGGCTTTGGCCTGCCGTTGGCGATCTACCTCTTGCGCAACTACATGGCGGGCCTGCCGCGCGACATCATCGAGAACGCGCGAGTGGACGGGGCGACGGAATTCCAGATATTCACGAAGATCATCCTGCCGCTGTCGTACCCGGCGCTGGCCTCCTTCGCGATCTTCCAGTTCCTGTGGACGTGGAACGACCTGCTGGTGGCGAAGGTCTTCCTTATCGACGCGACGGGGCAGACCACGGTGATGACCAACCAGATCGTCGAGCTACTTGGCACGCGCGGCGGCAACTGGGAGATCCTCGCCACGGCGGCCTTCGTTTCCATCGCCGTGCCGCTGGCTGTCTTCTTTGCCATGCAACGCTATCTCGTTCGCGGCCTGCTGGCCGGGTCGGTCAAATAACGCAACCATACCCCCGGCGAACGCGCCGGGTCTCCGGGCCGTGCTTCCTTAGCGTGGTCGGAAAACGCAGGATACAGGAATGACTGAGCAGAAAATCGACAAGGATTGGTGGCGCGGCGCCGTGATCTACCAAGTCTACCCGCGCTCCTATCAGGACAGCAACGGCGACGGCATCGGGGATCTGAATGGTATCACCGGGCGGCTGCCGCATATCGCCAGCCTCGGCGTGGATGCGATCTGGATCTCACCCTTCTTCACCTCGCCGATGAAGGATTTCGGCTACGACGTCAGCGATTACTGCGACGTCGACCCGATGTTCGGCTCGCTGTCGGATTTTGACGTGCTGGTGGAAACGGCGCATTCCTACGGCATCAAGATCATGATCGACCTCGTGCTGTCGCATACCTCGAAGGAGCATCCGTGGTTCGTTGAATCGCAATCCTCGCGGGATAATCCGAAGGCCGACTGGTACGTCTGGGCCGATCCGAAACCCGACGGCACGCCGCCGACAAACTGGCTGTCGATCTTTGGCGGTCCGGGCTGGCAGTGGCATGCGGGGCGCGAGCAGTACTACCAGCACAACTTCCTCGTCGAACAGCCGGACCTCAACCTCCACAACCCCGAAGTGCAGGATGCGCTGCTGGACGTGGTGCGGTTCTGGCTGGATCGCGGCGTCGATGGCTTCCGGCTGGATACGATCAACTTCTACTTTCACGATCTCGAATTGCGCGACAACCCGGCGCTGCCGCCGGAGGAGCGCGACGATTCCATCGCGCCGAAGGTCAATCCGTACAACCACCAGCTGCATCTCTATGACAAGAACCGGCCAGAGAACCTGAAGTTCCTGGAACGCTTCCGCGCGCTGCTGGACGAATATCCCGCCGCGACGGCGGTGGGCGAGGTCGGCGATGCGCAGCGCGGTCTCGAGATCATGGGCGAGTACACCAAGGGCGATGACCGGGTGCATATGTGCTACTCGTTCGAGTTCCTGTCCAACCACCGACCCGACGCGGCGCGCGTGGTACAGGTGATGGAGGACGTGGACGAGAAGGCGCCTGACGGCTGGGCCTGCTGGGCCTACTCCAACCACGACGTGGTGCGTCACCCGACCCGCTGGGACCTGCCGCCCGCTGCCTGCCGCGCCATGACGACGCTGCAGATGTGCCTGCGCGGATCGGTCTGCATATACCAGGGCGAGGAACTGGGCCTGCCGGAGGCGGACGTGCCCTTCGAGGACCTGCAGGATCCCTACGGCATCGAGTTCTGGCCCGAGTTCAAGGGCCGCGACGGCTGCCGCACGCCGATGGTCTGGGACGAGTCGAACCAGAACGCCGGCTTTTCCGCCGAAAGACCGTGGTTGCCTGTGTCGCACCAGCACCTCGCGATGACCGTATCGCTGGAGGAGGCGGACCCGGGTGCCCTGCTGCATCACTATCGCCGGGCTATCGCGTTTCGCCACGCGCACCGCGCGTTGAAGACGGGAACGCACAGCCGTGTCAGCAACACCGGCACGGTGGTGCATTTTACGCGCGAACACGAGGGCGAGACGATCTTTGTCGCCGTGAACCTGTCGGGAGAGCCTGCGACGCTGGATGCACCGGCGGGCGAGTGGCACCAGATCGGGCAGGAACTGGGTTCGGCCGCGCCGGGGCCGGACGGCAAGCTGCATCTGGGACCGTGGCAGCCTGCGCTGGCACTCAAGGCATGAAATGAGGGAGAGGGGACCATGGCGGGGCTGAAGCTCAGGGACGTCGAGAAGACCTACGGCGGCACGGTGAACGTGCTGAAGGACATCAACCTCGACATCCAGCCGGGGGAGCTGATCGTTTTCGTCGGGCCTTCGGGCTGCGGGAAGTCGACGCTGTTACGGATGATCGCGGGACTGGAAAAGATCACCGGTGGCACGCTGGAGATCGACGGGCAGGTGGTCAACGACGTGCCGCCGGCGCAGCGCGGGATCGCCATGGTCTTTCAGTCCTACGCGCTCTACCCGCATATGACCGTGCGGGAGAACATGGCCTTTGCCCTGAAGCTGGCAAAGAAGACACCGGCGGAGATCGACGCCGCCGTGACACGCGCGGCGAAGATGTTGCAGCTTGAGCCCTACCTCGACCGCCTGCCCAAGGCGCTGTCCGGCGGGCAACGCCAGCGGGTGGCGATCGGGCGGTCGATCGTGCGCGACCCGAAGGTGTTCCTGTTCGACGAACCCTTGTCGAACCTCGATGCGGCGCTGCGTGTGGCGACCCGCATCGAAATCGCGCAACTGAAGGAGTCGATGCCCGACCGCACGATGATCTATGTCACCCACGATCAGGTGGAGGCGATGACGCTTGCCACCCGGATCGTCGTGCTGGCGAACAAGGGCATTGCGCAGGTGGGGGCGCCGCTGGAGCTGTACGAGACGCCGCACAACGAATTCGTCGCGCAGTTCATTGGCTCTCCGGCGATGAACCTGCTGCCCGGCGAGGTGATCGAGACCGGCGCGCAGACGCGGGTACGGCTGGCCAGGGGCGAAGTCTTGTCGGTCGTGCCGACCGGACCCTCCGATATGGGGCTCAAGGTCAACGTGGGCATCCGGCCGGAGGACTTCACCCTGACAAAAGACGCGGCAGACGCGGCGGTCTACCGGGGAACCGTGGAGATCACCGAAGCGTTGGGAGAGGTCACGCTTCTCTACTTTGTGCCGGAGGGCGGGGCGCACGCGGTCATCGCCAAGCTGCCGGGCATTCACACCGGAATGCGCGGTCAGACGGTGGCGCTGACGGCGGACGCGGCCAAGGTGCATCTCTTCGCTGACGGGATCTCGTTGCTCTACCGCTAAGGGAGGAGAGGCGAGAGGGAGGCGCCGTCCGGGTGGGCCGGGCGGCGTCTTTTTGCAGAAAACTCAGACCAGCGCACCGCCCGCGCGCTGCCATGCGGCCAGCCCGCCGATGTTGTGCACTTCGGCGTGGCCCATGCGTTCCAGCATTTGCTTTGCCATGGCCGACCGCGCCCCGGAGGCGCAGTAGACCGCGATGGGTTTGCCGTCCTTCAGTTCCGGCAGGCATTCCGGGGAACGCGGGTCCGCGCGCATCATCAGTGCGGCACTGGGGATGTTCAGGGCGCCCTTCGCCTTGCCAAAGGCAAGCTCGGAAGGGTCGCGGACGTCGATCAGGATGATCTCGCCCGTGGGGGTCTTTGCAACCGCGTCGGCGGCGGTGAGGCCGTTCGCGGCGGGGCTGCGTTGCATGAATGCGAACATGATGGCGTCTCCTTTTGCGCTTGCAGCATATATACATTCAATCAAATGAATGTAAAGGGCGCGGAGGCGATCGTGGTGAACCGGACGGGGAGCTTGACGCGTTGTGCCCAGGAAGTAGCCAAGGCGAAGCGCAGGAATGCACCGGGAAAACCGTTGATGGCGTGATGTTCGATTAATGTTCCTGTTTCGCCATTGGCGGGCCGCAGCAAGTGCCCTATGTTTGCCCGGTCACATCCGTGACCGACCACTATGCCGAGGATCTCGATGCCCGAGCTGAAACAGATCGAAGTGCGCGGCGCGCGCGAGCACAATCTGAAGAACATCGACGTGGATATTCCGCGCGATCAACTGGTTGTCATCACTGGCTTGTCGGGCTCTGGGAAATCCTCGCTTGCCTTCGATACGATCTATGCTGAAGGCCAGCGCCGCTATGTGGAATCGCTCAGTGCCTACGCGCGGCAGTTCCTCGACATGATGGAAAAGCCGGATGTGGATCACATCAGCGGCCTGTCGCCGGCGATTTCCATCGAACAAAAGACGACGTCGAAGAACCCGCGTTCGACCGTAGGCACCGTGACGGAGATTTACGACTACCTGCGTCTGCTGTTTGCCCGCGTCGGCACGCCCTACAGCCCCGCCACCGGCCAGCCCATCGAGGCCCAGCAGGTGCAGGACATGGTCGACCGCGTCATGACCATGGAGGAGGGCACACGCGCCTACCTGCTGGCCCCCATCGTGCGCGACCGCAAGGGCGAGTACCGCAAGGAGTTCCTCGAACTGCGCAAGCAGGGCTTTCAGCGGGTGAAGGTGGACGGCGCGTTTTATGAACTGGACGAACCGCCGACGCTGGACAAGAAGTTCCGCCACGACATCGACGTGGTGGTGGATCGCGTGGTCGTGCGCGACGGGATGCAGACCCGGTTGGCGGATTCGTTCCGCACCGCGCTGGACCTGGCGAACGGTATCGCCATCCTCGAAACCGCGCCAAGGGTGGCCTCCGGCGACGAAGAGGGCGCAGCAGAGCCGGAGCGGATCACGTTCAGCGAGAATTTCGCCTGTCCCGTCAGTGGCTTCACGATCCCTGAAATTGAACCTCGGCTCTTTTCCTTCAACGCGCCCTTTGGTGCCTGCCCGGAGTGCGACGGCCTCGGGGTCGAACTGTTCTTTGACGAAAGGCTGGTGGTCCCTGACCAGACGCTGAAAATCAAGGACGGCGCGCTGGCGCCCTGGCGCAAGGGGAAAAGCCCCTATTTCCTGCAGACGATCGATTCATTGGCGAAACATTACGAATTCGACAAGAACGCCCGCTGGAAGGACCTGCCGGCGCATGTTCAGCAGGTTTTCCTGCATGGCTCTGGCGATGAGGAGGTCGCCTTTCGGTACGACGAGGGCGGGCGGATCTACAACGTCAGCCGCGTCTTCGAAGGCGTGATCCCCAACATGGAGAGACGCTACCGCGAGACCGACTCGAACTGGATCCGCGAGGAATTCGAGCGCTATCAGAACAATCGTCCCTGCGGCGCCTGCGGCGGCTACCGTCTGCGCGAAGAGGCGCTGGCGGTGAAGATAGGCCCGTCTGCCGACCGGGAGCATTTGCTGCATATCGGCCAGGTCGTGCAGATGTCGATCAAGCAGGCGTTCGACTGGTGCGGAACCGTGTCCGACAACCTCACGAAGCAGAAGAACGAGATCGCCCGCGCCATTCTGAAGGAGATCCGCGAACGCCTCGGTTTCCTCAACAACGTCGGGCTTGAGTACCTGACGCTGTCGCGGAATGCAGGCACGCTTTCTGGCGGGGAAAGCCAGCGTATCCGGTTGGCGAGCCAGATCGGCTCTGGCCTGACCGGCGTGCTCTACGTGCTGGACGAACCGTCCATCGGCCTGCATCAGCGCGACAACACGCGGCTTCTGGATACGTTGAAGAACCTGCGCGATCAGGGCAACACGGTGATCGTCGTAGAACACGACGAAGAGGCGATCCGCGAGGCTGACTACCTCTTTGACATCGGTCCCGGGGCGGGTGTGCACGGCGGGCAGGTGGTGGCCCATGGCACCCCATCCGAGGTGCAGGCCGACCCTGCCAGCATCACCGGCCAGTACCTCGCCGGGACGCGCGAAATTGCCGTTCCGACGGCGCGCCGCAAGGGAAACAGGAAAAAGATCAAGGTGGTGAAGGCCACGGGCAACAACCTCAAGGATGTGACCGCAGAGTTCCCGCTGGGCAAATTCGTCTGCGTTACCGGTGTTTCCGGCGGCGGCAAGTCGACGCTGACCATCGAGACGCTGTTCAAGTCCGCCTCCATGGCGCTGAACGGCGCGCGGCAGACGCCTGCGCCCTGCGAGACGATCAAGGGGCTGGAGCATCTCGACAAGGTGATCGACATCGACCAGCGCCCCATCGGACGCACGCCGCGATCGAACCCGGCAACCTACACCGGCGCCTTCACCCCGATTCGCGACTGGTTCGCGGGGCTGCCGGAGGCCAAGGCCCGCGGCTACAAGCCGGGGCGGTTTTCCTTCAACGTGAAGGGCGGGCGCTGCGAGGCCTGTCAGGGCGACGGTGTCATCAAGATCGAGATGCACTTCCTGCCTGACGTCTACGTGACCTGCGAGACCTGCAAGGGCCAGCGCTACAACCGGGAAACGCTGGAGATCAAATTCAAGGGCAAGAGCATCGCTGACGTATTGGACATGACGGTGGAGGATGCGCAGGAGTTCTTTGCCGCCGTGCCGTCGATCCGTGACAAGATGGACGCGCTCATGCGGGTGGGTCTTGGCTACATCAAGGTGGGCCAGCAGGCGACAACGCTGTCGGGCGGCGAGGCGCAGCGTGTCAAGCTGTCAAAGGAACTGGCCAAACGGTCCACCGGGCGCACGCTGTATATCCTCGACGAGCCGACCACCGGCCTGCATTTCGAGGACGTGCGCAAGCTTCTGGAAGTGCTTCACGAACTGGTGGAGCAGGGCAATACCGTGGTGGTGATCGAGCACAACCTCGACGTCATCAAGACCGCCGACTGGCTGATCGACATCGGCCCCGAGGGCGGCGACGGCGGCGGCGAGATCGTTGCCGTGGGTACGCCCGAAGCGGTGGCAGAGGTGGAGCGCAGCCACACCGGGCGTTACCTGAAACCCATGCTCACTCCAAGGAAGGTTGCGGCGGAATGATCCGCCAGCCAACCCCCCGCTGAAACGCTCTCCCTCCGTTGTCTCAGGAACCAACCCGATTGTCGCGGGTTGGTCCGACAGGTGACGAAAGGAAACCGATCATGCACAGGCTTGGGATCGCATTGGGGGCAGGCGGCGCTCGCGGATGGTGCCACGTCGGCGTCCTGCGCGAGTTGCACCGCATGGGCGTGGAACCGGATGTGGTGGCGGGTTGCTCCATGGGCGCGCTCGTCGGGGCGGCGTGGGCGGGCGACAAGCTGGACGAGCTTGAAACCTGGGGTCGGGCCCTCACCCAAGGCAAATTTCTGAAGTACATGGATTTTTCGATCAATCGAGGTGGTCTGGTCGAAGGCAAGGCGGTGATGCGCGTGCTGCAGGAACTTGGTCTGCCTGAGCGCATCGAGGATCTGCCGCGCCCCTTCCTTGCCGTGGCCTGCGACATGGCTACGGGTCGGGAGGTCTGGCTGCGCGAGGGCAATCTTGCAGAGGCCGTGCGCGCCTCTGTTTCCATTCCCGGTGTGTTCTCTCCGGTGAAAGTGCGTGGCCGCTGGCTGCTGGATGGCGGCATCATCAATCCGGTGCCGACCTCGGCCACACGGGCGCTTGGCGCGACCTGCACCATCGCCGTCAACCCCGACCTGCCGAAGGATGGCGTGATGTGGGAGCCCCAGACTCCGACCCAAGGGCTTTGGGGGCGGATGAGCGCCACGCTTCCGGGGCTTCCGCCGCCGGCACCCCGCGAGCCGGTGCCGGCTTATGGCGAAGTCGTTTCGGTCTCCATCGGGATCATGATGGAATTCATGCGCAAGGCGCGCGAGGCCGCCGACCCGCCGGATCTGACGTTGTCGGGCGACCTGCTGCATATTTCGGTTCTGGAACTCTATCGCGCGGCAGAGGCTATCCGGTTGGGCACGGACATGGTCGAAAATGCCCGCGATCGCATCAGCGCAATGGCGGGAATGAGTCGACCGCTACTGGAGGATGCGACGACGGCGAACCCCACCCCCATGGCGCACCTCGCGGCTGAATGATCAGCCTTTGATTCGGCAGGTATTGATGCCGAAGAGGGCGTAGGGCGGGCAGATTCCAAAGGCGGAGGAGGTCAGCATGGCCACTCCGATGATGCCCGCAATCCACGCCCAAGCCCCGGACAGCGAGGTGAAGACGAGGATGAGGAGAAAGATGCCGATCGCGGCGCGGATAATTCGGTCCAACTGACCCATATTCCGTGTCATGGTGAAAACCCCCGGTAACGTTGTGTCGATACCGATTACCTTACCCCTGGTTTGGCCCTTCCCACATGATCTGCGTCAAGATCACGAAACTGCAGAGCAGCGCGCGAAAGATTGGCGGGACGGGGGATGCAACCTTCGTCAAAATGGCCCTCCGCGTATCGGCCTCCGCGTGCCGGAGGGTCTGCATTCCGTCGATGAGGCTGTGTCAGTTGCCGCGCCTGCGGGTCTCGAACCGTGGCAGCATTGCGGAGAAATCGCGCCCTTTGCCGTCCTCTTCCTCGACGAAGCTGCGGTAGAGTTCGCAGGCCGCGTGACCCATAGGCGTGTCGGCGTCAGCCGCTTCCGCTGCCTTCTGGCTGAGCCGCAGGTCCTTCAGCATGAGCTCGGCGGCGAAACCGGGATTGTAACCGTTGTCCGCCGGTGAGGTCGGTCCCACGCCCGGCGCCGGGCAATAGGCATTCATCGACCACGAATAGCCCGAAGAGGTGGAGACCACATCGAACATCGCCTCGCGTGACAGGCCCAGCTTGTCGGCCAGGGCAAAAGCTTCGCAGGTGGCGATCATGGTGACGCCGAGGATCATGTTGTTGCAGATCTTCGCCGCCTGACCGTTGCCGGAGGCGCCGCAGTGCACGGCTTTCTGGCCCATGATCTCGAACAGGGGTTTGGCGATCTCGAAGGCCTCGTCGGAGCCGCCCACCATGAAGGTCAGCGTGCCCGCCGAAGCGCCGCCGATGCCGCCGGACACGGGCGCGTCGAGCGCCTTAAGCCCGGCTTCCTCCGCCATCATGGCCACGGCGCGGGCTGCGGCGACGTCGACGGTTGAACAATCGAGCAGCACGGCGCCCGGCTTCATGTGCGGGACCACTTCGGCGGCCACGGCGCGCAGGATGTCGCCGTTGGGCAACATCGTGATCACCAAGTCAGCGCCGCGCACGGCCTCCGGGGCGGTGGGGGCTTTTGTCACGCCTTCCGTGGTGGTGCCCGCCACGTCGAAGCCGGTGACCTGATGCCCGGCCGCCGCGAGATTGGCGGCCATGGGCGCCCCCATGTTGCCGAGACCGATAAAGGCGATGTGCATGGCTCTCTCCTTGAAATCCAGAGTGTCGGGGCCGAGCGGCCGAAGCAGTTTCGAAACATCAACCTGCGGCATGCGGTCAAGCGCGTGGCGCCAGTGCGGCTGTCTGTCCTTGTCGATGATGGCCGCACGGATGCCTTCGAGGAAATCGCCGTGCTCCATGATGCGGTGGCTGACGCGGTATTCCAGTTCCAGCGCCTTGCGGATCGAAAGCGACGGGCCGCGCAACCGGTGCAGCATCTCCACCGTGGTGGCCATGGCAAGGGGAGCATGCCTTTCCATCGTCGCCAGTGTGCGCTGCGCAAACTCGGTTGCGGCCGAACGCAGGGCATTGACTATGTCCTGCAATCGCTCCCCGGCAAAAAGCGCGTCAATCTCGGGGCGCAGCGCAGCCAGCGGGGCAGGGCCGGCGCCCGCGCCCTGCAGCGCCTCAACGTTGCCGCTTTCGGCCAGTCGCTCTTTCAGCGCGGACCAGGTGTCCTCCGGAATGAAGTGGTCGGCAAATCCGGCGTACAGCGCGTCGGCGGCATTCATGCGGTAAGCGGTCAGGCCGAGGTATTCGCCCAGCCGCCCCGGTGCTTGTGCCAGAAGATGCGTGCCGCCGACGTCGGGCACAAAGCCGATGGCGCATTCGGGCATGGAGATCTTCGAGCTTTGACCAACGATGCGATGGCTGACGTGCCCGCCAAGCCCCACGCCGCCGCCCATGGTGAATCCGTTGAGGAAGGCGACGACGGGTTTGGGGTATTCCGCCAGCTTGGCGTTCAGCCGGTATTCGTCGCGCCAGAAGCGCCGACCGTAGTCATAGTTGCCTGAGGTGCCGGTGCGGTACATCTCCGCGATATCGCCGCCGGCGCAAAAGGCCTTTTCCCCTTCGGCGTCCAGGATGATCAGCGACACCGCGTCGTCGTGTCGCCAGCCGTCCAGTGCCGCCTCGATATCGTGGCACATCTGGTAGGTCAGCGCGTTCAGTGCCTGCGGGCGGGTCAGGGTAATGCGACCGGTGCGGCCAGTGCGGCGAATATGCAGGTCGTCCATGGCGGTCCTTCGGGGTGAGGGCGGGGGGGGGGGGGGGGGGGGGGGGGGGGGGGGGGGGGGGGGGGGGGGGGGGGGGGGGGGGGGGGGGGGGGGGGGGGG
>NZ_JAGISH010000019.1 GCF_017813235.1 Sagittula salina | reverse complement strand
ATGGGTGCCCGCGCGCTGACAGAGGCGCAGGTCCGCGCCGTGGTCACGACCTTTGACGTGGAGTGGGATGCATGAAATTCTCGGCAAACCTCGGCTTTCTCTGGGCCGACCGCCCGCTGCCCGACGCCATTCGCGCCGCCCATGCGGCGGGATTCGACGCGGTGGAATGCCACTGGCCCTACGCGGTCCCCGCCGACGCGGTGAAAGCCGCGCTGGACGAAACCGGCCTGCCGCTGCTGGGGCTGAACACGGTGCGCGGCAATCCGGGCGAAAACGGCCTGTCCGCCCTGCCCGGCCGCGCGGCCGACGCGCGCGCCGCCGTCGATCAGGCGATTGCCTATGCGGATGCCACCGGCTGCGGCGCTATCCACGTCATGGCGGGCTTTGCCGAAGGGCCGGAGGCGCACGCGGCCTTCCTCGATACGCTGCGCCATGCCCGCGCGCAGGCCCCCGACACGATCACCCTGCTGATCGAGCCGCTGAACCGCCACGACGCGCCGGGCTATTTCCTGAAGACCACCGACCAGGCGGCGGCGATTTTGTCAGAGCTGGACCTGCCGGGCATCAAGCTGATGTTCGACTGCTACCATGTGGGCCGGACGGAGGGCGACATCACCACGCGCCTGAAGGCGCTTCTGCCCATCGTCGGGCATGTGCAGTTCGCCTCCCTCCCCGATCGCGGCGCGCCGGATCACGGCGAGGTACATTACCCCTACGTCTTTGACGCCATCGCCGCGATGGGCTGGGACCGGCCGCTGGGGGCGGAATACAAGCCCGGCGGCCCGACAGAGGATACGCTGGGCTGGCTTCGCCGCTAGGCCGCGATTGCCCGCGCCGGTCGCCCCGGCGTGGGTCCAGGCACGCAGGCAAAGCCCGTCAGGCCAGCCGCTCCGCGATGGCCTTGCCGCAGGTTTCAGTGTCCGCCGTGCCGCCCAGATCGCGGGTGCGCAGACGCGGATCGGCCAGCACCGCCTCGATGGCACGCATCATGTCGGCGGCGGCCTCCGCGTGGCCCAGATGCTCCAGCATCATCGCACCCGCCCAGATCTGCCCCACGGGGTTCGCCACCCCCAGGCCCGCGATATCCGGTGCCGACCCATGGACCGGCTCGAACAGCGACGGAAAATCCCGCTCGGGATTGATGTTGCCCGAAGGCGCGATGCCGATGGTCCCGGTACAGGCGGGCCCCAGATCCGACAGGATATCCCCGAACAGGTTCGACGCCACCACCACGTCAAAGCGGTCCGGATTCAGCACGAAATGCGCCGCCAGAATGTCGATGTGGTACTTGTCCACCGCGACCTCCGGGTAGGCCTCTGCCATCTCCGCCACGCGTTCGTCCCACCACGGCATGGTGATGGAAATGCCGTTCGATTTGGTTGCCGAGGTCAGCTTGCGGCGCGGCCTGCGGGCGGCGAGGTCAAAGGCGTATCTCAGCACCCGGTCCACCCCGTGCCGCGACATGACGGTTTCCTGCATGACAACCTCGCGCGGGGTGCCTTCGAACATGCGCCCCCCGATGGAGGAATATTCCCCTTCGGTGTTCTCGCGCACGATCCACATGTCGATATCGCCCGGTTGCCGCCCCGCCAGCGGGCAGGGCACGCCGGGCATCAGCCGCGCCGGGCGCAGCGACACATACTGGTCGAACTGCCGTCGGAACTGGATCAGCGACCCCCAGAGCGACACGTGATCCGGCACCGTTTCCGGCCAGCCAACCGCGCCGAAGAACAGCGCGTCATGGCCGCCGACCTGCGCCTTCCAGTCGTCGGGCATCATCTGCCCGTGCTTGAGGTAATAGTCGCACGAGGCGAAATCGACCTCGTCGAACTGCAACCCGATGGCGTGCTTGCTGGCCACCGCCTCCAGCGCGCGCAGGCCTTCGGGGATGACTTCCTTGCCGATGCCGTCGCCGGGAATGACAGAGATCTTCAATGTGTTGGAGGGTGAGTCGCTCATGGTTACCTCAGTCGTTGCGGCCACGGATGGCGGCGATCACCGCCTGCGTGACGTCCTGTGTCGTGGCGCTGCCGCCCAGGTCCGGCGTGTGCAGCGCGGGGTCCGCGGTCACCGCTTCCACCGCCTGCATCAGGCGGTTGGCGGCGGCGGTTTCGTTGAGGTGATCCAGCATCAACGCGGCGGTCCAGAACGTCGCCACCGGGTTCGCCACGCCCTTTCCCGCGATGTCAAACGCCGACCCGTGGATCGGTTCGAACATAGACGGCGCGTCGCGCTCCGGGTTCAGGTTCGCCGTGGGCGCAACCCCGATCGACCCGGCCAGCGCAGCGGCGAGGTCGGACAGAATGTCGGCGTGCAGGTTGGTCGCCACGACGGTGTCCAGACTGGCGGGCTGCATCACCATGCGCACGGTCATCGCGTCCACCAGCATCTTGTCCCAGGTCACGTCCGGGAACTCGCGCGCCACCTCCGCCGCGATCTGGTCCCAAAGCACGAGCCCGTGCCGCTGCGCATTCGATTTCGTGACCACAGTCAGCAATTTGCGTGGCCGCGACTGCGCCAGCCGGAAGGCATAGCGCATGATCCGCTCCACCCCGGCGCGGGTAAAGATCGACACGTCGGTGGCGACCTCCAGCGGCAGACCGGGGTGCGACCGCCCGCCCTGCCCGGCATATTCGCCTTCGGAATTCTCGCGCACGATCACCCAGTCCAGATCGCCGCGTCCCACCCCGCGCAGGGGTGACTCGATCCCCGGCAGCATCCGCGTCGGCCGCACGTTGGCGTATTGGTCCAGCGGTTGGCAGATCGCCAGCCGCAGCCCCCAGAGCGTCAGGTGGTCGGGCACATCCGGCACCCCCACCGCGCCAAAGAGGATGGCATCGAAGGCGCGCAACTGCTCCGCCCCGTCCTCGGGCATGAAAGCCCCGGTGCGGCGATACCGCTCTGTCGACCAATCGAAGCGCGTCACGTCCAGCCCGAAACCGCCGTCGCGCTGCGCCAGCACCTCCAGCACCTGCAGGCAGGCTTCGACCACCTCGACTCCGATGCCGTCGCCCCCGATGGCGGCTATCCTGTGCCGTGTCATGGTCCCCCCTTCGCTTGGTCGGGTGCAGCCTAGACTGCTGCGCCAAATTCTATAATTTCAAAGCAGGAACATCATTCATGCTTTGGATTCATCAATGAGCGGCAGCGATCTGGCCTTCTTCGTCCTGCTGGCCCGGCGCGGCAGCCTTGCCGAAACCGCGCGCGAGATCGGCATCACCGCCTCCGCCGTCAGCCGAAGGCTGGCGCGGCTGGAGGATCGGCTGGGCGTGCGCCTCCTGCACCGCACCACGCGGCGCATCAGCCTGACGGGAGAGGGCGAGGTCTACTTCGAGAAAGCCGCCCGCCTGCTGGCAGAGATCGAGGAACTGGAAGGCACCCTGCGCCGTGGCCGCGAGACCCCGGCGGGGCTGCTGAGGATCAACGCCACATTCGGGTTCAGCCGCCGCCACATCGCCCCCGCCGTCGCGGCATTCCAGCGCCTGCACCCGGCGGTGGAGGTGCAGCTTGTGGTGACCGATGCGCCGCTGAACCTCGTGGAGGAACGCTTTGACCTCGGGATTCGCTTCGGCCCGCCGCCGGACAGCGCGCTGGTGCAGCGATTGCTGCTGCGCAACCGACGTTTCATCTGCGCCGCGCCCGCCTACCTCGACCGCCACGGCACGCCCGCATCGCTTCAGGATCTGACCGGGCACTGTTGCATCGTGCTGCGGCAGGAACACGACATCTATGACATCTGGCGGTTCGACCCGCGCGGCGGCGACAGCCCCTCCGCGCGGGTCGGTGGCGGGCTCAGCACCAACGACGGCGAAATGGCGCGCGACTGGATGCTGGGCGGGTACGGCATTCTGATGCGGTCGGAATGGGACATTGCCCGCCACGTCCGCGACGGGCGCCTGCGCGTGCTGCTGCCGGAGTATCGCCAGACCGCCGACATTCTCGCCATCTACCCCGAACGCCACCACCTGACGGCCAAGGTCCGCGTCTTCGTCGATTTCCTTTCCGACCGGCTGAAGGCCGAAAACGCCCGCGCGCCCTTCCAGTTGACCGACCCCGCGCTGGCCTGAGCCGGCCTGCCATGTCATGTCATGCCGTATCCGCATGAATGGAGGGCGCGGGATGCAGCTGGACCACCTCGAGGATTTCCTCGCCCTGGCGCGGGAGCTGAACTTCAGCCGCGCGGCGCAGGGCCGCAACATGACGCAGCCCGCCTTCAGCCGCCGCATCGCCGCACTGGAGGCGGCGCTGAACGCGCGGCTGGTCACGCGCAGCACGCGGCAGGTCGCCCTGACCCCTGCCGGAGAGGCGCTGCGCCCGCGCGCCGAACGCATCCTGCGCGAGGCCGCAGAGACCCGACAGGAGGTCGCCGCCATCGCGGGCCGCGCGGGATCGGCGATGACGCTGGCCTGCACCCATGCGTTGTCCTACATCTTTGTACCGCGCTGGCTGATGCAGGTGGCGGAACCAGCCGAGCTGGGCGCGCTCAACATGGTGTCCGACACGCAGGCCCGCTGCATGGAACTGATGCAGGGCGGCACGGTGCAGTTTCTTGTCAGCCACGGCGGCGAAACCGGCGCGCCGCCGCTGCCCGAACGCCACTTTCCCGCGCGCCGGATCGGGGTGGACCGACTGGTGCCGCTGTGCGCGCCGGGGCCGGACGGCGGGCCGCGCTGGCCGCTGCACGATGGCCCACCCGCCCCGCTGATCGCCTATGGCGAGGCCTCCGGCCTGCATCGCATCCTCGAAGATCACTGGACCGCGCGCCCCCGGCCCGAGGTCACGCCGGTCATGCACTCCGTCCTTGCCGCCACCAACCTCGAAATGGCCAAGGCTGGCCTGGGCATCGCCTGGCTGCCCCATGCGCTGGCACAGGCAGACGTGGCGCGGGGGCGTCTGGTGCACGCTGGCACGTCTGCTGACGATGTCCCGCTGCGGGTGCTGATCCACCGCCCGCGCGCGCGTCTTTCGCCCCATTGCGAAGCCTTCTGGGAGAAGGTTTCCGCCCTCTCCGATTGATACCGGTGGCGTATGAATAAACCGGCAATCGGCATTGGCCCCCTCCGGGAGGCAGCGCCTATGCTCCCGCCATCACGAAAGGGAGCCCCATGCGCATCATCGACATTGTCGAGGTCACGAAACCCATCGCCTCGCCCATCCGCAACGCCTACATCGATTTTTCGAAGATGACCGCCAGCCTCGTCGCCGTGGTCACCGACCAGGTGCGCGGCGGACGGCGGGTGGTGGGCTACGGCTTCAATTCGAACGGGCGCTACGGGCAGGGCGGGCTGATCCGCGAACGCTTTCGCGACCGGGTGCTAGAGGCCGATCCCGCCAGCCTGCTGACCGACGCGGGCGACAATCTCGACCCGCACCGCGTCTGGGCCGCGATGATGCAGAACGAAAAACCCGGCGGCCACGGCGAACGCTCGGTCGCGGTGGGCACCATCGACATGGCCGTCTGGGACGCCGTGGCCAAGATCGCGGAAAAGCCGCTGTTCCGCCTGCTGGCGGAGCAGAAGGGCATTGAGGCCGATCCGCGCGTTTTCGTCTATGCGGCGGGCGGCTATTATTACCCCGGCAAGGACGACAGCGCGCTTTGCCGCGAGATGCGCAGCTACGTCGATCGCGGCTATACCGTGGTCAAGATGAAGATCGGCGGCGCATCCCTGTCAGAGGACCAGCGCCGGATCGAGGCGGTGCTGCGCGAGATCGGTAGCGAGGCGCGGCTGGCCGTGGATGCCAACGGGCGCTTCGATCTGGAAAGCGGGATCGCCTATGCCAGGATGCTCAGGCCCTACGACCTTTTCTGGTACGAGGAAATCGGCGACCCGCTGGATTACCAGCTTCAGGCCGCCATGGCGGAATTCTACCCAGGTCCCATGGCAACCGGCGAGAATCTGTTTTCCCATCAGGACGCGCGAAACCTGCTGCGCTACGGCGGGCTGCGGCCCGACCGCGACTGGTTGCAGTTCGACTGCGCGTTGTCTTACGGGCTGGTGGAATACCTGCGCACGCTTGACGAGATCGCGGCGGCGGGCTGGTCGCCGTCGCGCTGCATCCCGCATGGCGGCCACCAGATGTCGCTGAACATCGCGGCGGGCCTTGGGCTGGGCGGAAACGAAAGCTACCCGGACCTGTTCCAGCCCTATGGCGGCTTCCCCGACGGGGTGGCGGTGGAGGACGGATATATTACCATGCCCGACCTCCCCGGTATCGGCTTCGAGGGCAAATCCGACCTGATCGCGGAAATGCGCGCGTTGGCGGAATGATCCCGTCAGACCTGCCGCTTGCGGGTCAGGGAGGCGACGTGGCGCGGCAGGTTGCTGTGCCCGTGCAGAAAGTCGACAAAGACGACCTCGGCCGCGAGGTCGACGAAGACCGCGAAATGCTCTCCGGCACGGACAAAGCGGAGCCCATCCGTGTCGTCCCCGGCCAGCACGGCGCAATCGTATGAAACCGCACGCCCCGCCGCCACGGCCTCGCATCTTTCGAGCAGGTCGGCCTGATACCGTTCCGCCTGGGCCGGGCCAAAGCGGTCCAGCGTCCACAAGGCGATGCGATACAGCGACTCCTCGGCGTGCGGCGTCAGCCGCCAGGGTTTCACCCGTCGCTCCGCGCCTGCCGCGCCCTGTCAAAGGCGCGCTTTACCGCCTCCGCCCCATTGCCCTCGGCGCGGGCGCCGTCGCGGGCCTCTGCCAGCGCGGCGCCCAGACGTGCCCGGATCTCAGTCTGTTGCGTTTCCTCGTCCTGCAACAGGCGCAGCCCCGCGCGCACCGCTTCGCTGGCATTCTGGTAGCGGCCCGCCGCCACCAGCTGCGCCAGAAAGGCGTCCATGTCCTCGGTCAGAACAACATTTCTCGTCGCCATGCGCGGCCTCCATCCGGGTTGATGGCAATATATGCCAACGCGAGCGGAAAACAAACGGCCTCAGGACAGCGAGACGAAGTAATCCATGCCCTCGTTGAGCAGATGGCAGGTGCGCAGCTCCACCACGCGGTCGAGCACGTCGACCGCCTCGCGCCGCATCCGCATCACCGGCGCGCCCTCCGGGATCTCCAGCGCGCGGGCCACCTCGGGCGGGGCGGCGACGGCGCGCAGGCGCTCGTCGGCGCGGGTGATGATGATGGAATAGGCCTGCTGATACAGCACATACAGCGCGTTGGTCAGCGGCGCGCGCTCCATGATACCGGGATACAGCGAAGGCGGCAGGCAGGAGACCTCGTATGTCGCCTTGCGCCCGTCGACCGAACGCACGCGGTGGATCTGGATCACCTCTTCGGGCGCGCCGTGCAGGGTCGCAGTCTCCTCCGCGGTGGCGGGGCGGCGGGTGACCTCCTCCGTCACCAGCCTTGGCGCGGTCAGTGTCCCGTCCGGGCGGCGCAGCCGGAAGAAGTTGAACAGCGACGTCTCCGGCGTGCGCACGGTGACAAAGGTCCCCCGCCCCTGCGCCCGCTGCACCAGCCCGCGTTTTTCCAGATCCATCAACGCCTTGCGCGCGGTACCCTGGCTCACGCCCAGGTCGGACCCCAGCTGCGTTTCGCTGGGCAGCATGGCGCCCGAAGGCAGATCGCCGGACGCGATTCGCGCGATGATGGTGTCGATCACGGTCTGATAGAGCGGGGTCGCCATGGGCCAGTCTCCTGAAGTTCTGCGACAAATAGCACTGCCCCCCCGTCCCCGGCAAGTCTCATACATTATGTCTTGTATAAGACTAAGTGTACATGTTACCGACTCGTCAACAAATGACGGACAACGAGGAGGACCAGACCGTGGGCAAACCACATCTTCTGAAACACGATCACACCGACAACGTCGGTGTCGTGGTGGTCGAAGGGCTGACAGCGGGCACCGAGATGCTCGGCGTCGTCACCGCCGACAATTCCGATTTCACCGTGACGGCGAAGGCCGACATCCCCATCGGTCACAAGGTCGCCCTGACCGACCTGTCCGAGGGCGACACGGTGATGAAATACGGCGAAGACATCGGCCGCATGGTGGGCCCCGCCTCCGTGGGCGAGCACGTCCACACCCACAACTGCAAGACGAAACGGTGGTGACCCATGCCCTTTGATTTCAAATCCATGACCGTCAACGCCTGGCGCCGCGAAAACGGCCGCGTGGGCGTGCGCAACCACGTGCTGATCCTGCCCGTCGACGACATCTCGAACGCCGCCTGCGAGGCTGTCGCCAACAACGTGAAGGGCACGCTGGCCATTCCGCACGCCTACGGGCGACTGCAGTTCGGCGAGGATCTCGACCTGCATTTCCGCACCATCATCGGCACCGGCGCGAACCCCAACGTGGCCGCCGTCGTCGTCATCGGCATCGAACCCGAGTGGACGCAGATCATCGTCGACGGCATCGCCGCGACCGGCAAGCCGGTCACCGGCATTTCCATCGAGCAGAAGGGTGATTTCGAGGCGATCCGCCAGGCCAGCTGGAAGGCCAAGGAATACGTGCAGTGGGCCACCGAACTGCAAAAGGAGGAATGCCCGGTCTCCGATCTGTGGATTTCCACAAAGTGCGGCGAAAGCGATACCACCACTGGCCTGTCGTCCTGCCCCACCGTCGGCAACATGTACGACAAGCTGCTGCCCGAAGGCATCTACGGCTGCTTTGGGGAAACCTCCGAAATCACCGGCGCGGAACACATCTGCGAAAAACGCGCCGCCACGCCCGAGGCCGCCGCCGCCTTCATGAAGATCTTCCAGGCCTATCAGGACGAGGTGATCGAACCCTACAAGACCTCCGACCTGTCGGACAGCCAGCCGACAAAGGGCAATATCCTCGGCGGCCTGACCACGATCGAGGAAAAGGCGCTCGGCAACCTCGAAAAGATCGGCCGCACCTCCTCCTACATCGACGCCATGGGCCCTGCCGTGGCGCCCCAAAAGGGGCCCGGGCTCTATTTCATGGACACCTCCTCCGCGGCGGCGGAATGCGTCACGCTGATGGCGGCGGCGGGCTACGTCATCCACACCTTCCCCACCGGGCAGGGCAATGTGGTGGGCAACCCCATCGTTCCGGTCATCAAGATTTCCGGCAACCCGCGCACCCTGCGCACCATGTCGGAACACATCGACGTGGACGTGACCGGCGTGCTGACCCGCGAGCAAACCATCGACGAAGCCGGCGACGCCCTGATCGAGATGATTGCCCGCACCGCCAACGGCCGCCTCACCGCCGCCGAGGCACTGGGACACCGGGAGTTCTCGCTGACGAAACTCTACCGGTCCGCCTGATGCGCGTCGTCGTATCGGAGTTCATGGACCAGGATGCCCTCGCCGCCTTTGGCGAGGGGATCGAGGTGCTCTACGATCCGACGCTGGTGGACGACCGGGAGGCGCTGCTTGCGGCGCTTCCCGG
This sequence comes from Sagittula salina, assembly GCF_017813235.1. Classification (GTDB taxonomy): domain Bacteria; phylum Pseudomonadota; class Alphaproteobacteria; order Rhodobacterales; family Rhodobacteraceae; genus Sagittula; species Sagittula salina. Next base: position 51,922 of record NZ_JAGISH010000019.1, on the reverse strand, counting down.
CACCCACGGGCTGATCGTGCGCAACCGCACGCAGGTGGACACCGCCGTGCTGGACGCCGCGCCGTCGCTGAAGGTGATCGGGCGGCTGGGCGTCGGGCTGGACAATATCGACATGGGCGCCTGCATGATGCGCGGCGTGGCGGTGCGGCCCGCGACCGGGGCGAACACGCTGTCGGTGGCGGAATACGTCATCACCACGGCGCTGGTGCTGCTGCGCGGGGCCTATGCGTCAAACGCGGCAATGATCGCCGGCGACTGGCCGCGCAACGCCCTGATCGGCGGCGAGGCATCGGGCCGTGTGATGGGGCTGGTGGGTTACGGCGGCATCGCCCGCGCCGTGGCGGACCGTGCCCGCGCGCTTGGAATGACGATCGCGGCCTTTGATCCCTACCTCTCAGAGAACGACCCGGCGTGGCAGGGCGTTCAACGCTGCACGCTGCCGGACCTGCTGGCGCTGGCGGACGTGGTGTCGCTGCATGTCCCTCTCACCGATGCCACCCGCGACCTGATCGGGGCAGAGGCCATCGCCGGGATGAAGCCCGGCGCCGTGGTCATCAATACCGCGCGCGGCGGAGTGATCGACGAAGCCGCTTTGGCACAGGCGCTGAAGCTGGGGCGGCTGGGGGGCGCGGCGCTCGATGTCTTTGCCACCGAACCCCTGTCCGCCGAGGCGGGCCGCATATTCGCCGGCGTGCCGAACCTGATCCTGACGCCGCACATCGCAGGCGTCACCCAGGAGGCCAATATCCGCGTCAGCCGCCTGACCGTCGAGAACGTGAAGGAGGCCCTGACTCATGCCCCCGCCTGACGCGCAACGCATCCGGCCTGATGCTCAGCTGACCCGGCCCGAGGCGGAAACCCTCATCGCCCGCGCGCTGCAATCCGCCGGGACCGCCCCCGACAACGCGCACAGCGTGGCACGCGCGCTGGTCGCGGCGGAGATCGACGGCCAGAAGGGGCACGGGTTTTCGCGCGTCGCCTCCTACGCGGCGCAGGTGGCCTCGGGCAAGGTCGCGGGCCACGCCCGCCCCACGTCCACCCGCCACGGCGCGCGGCTGGACGTGGACGCCGCGAACGGATTTGCCTTCCCGGCGGTCGACCTTGCCATCGCGGAGCTGATCCGCATGGCCCCCGAAACCGGCGTCGCCATGGCCGCTATCCGCCGCTCGCACCATTGCGGCCAGCTTGGCGCGCATGTGGAACGGCTGGCGGAGGCGGGGCTTGCCGCGCTGATGGTCGCCAACACACCGCAGGCCATGGCCCCCTGGGGCGGCAATCGCGCCCTGTTCGGAACCAACCCCATCGCCTTTGCCGCGCCGCGCCCCGGCCAGCCGCCGCTGGTCATCGACCTGTCTCTGTCAAAGGTCGCGCGCGGCAAGGTCATGGCCGCCTCGAAGGCCGGCCAGCCGATCCCCGAAGGCTGGGCGCTCGACCCCGAGGGCCGCCCGACCACCGACCCCGCGCAGGGGCTGAAGGGCACCATGGTGCCCGCAGGCGATGCCAAGGGCGCCGCGCTGGCGCTGGTGGTCGAAATCCTCGCCGCCCTCGTCACCGGCGCCAACCGCTCCGACGAGGCGTCAAGCTTCTTCGACGCGGACGGACCGCCGCCCGGCGTCGGGCAGATGATCCTCGCGTTCGACCTGTCGCACGCGCCGGGCTTCGGCGAACGCCTCGAAGGGCTGATCAGCGCGATCCTCGCGCAGGACGGCACCCGCCTGCCCGGCAGCCGCCGCCTGACCGCGCGCGATGCGACGCATGTCACTGTCCCCGGACACCTGATGGAGGAGGTCGACGCGCTGATCCGCTGAGAACACCGAGACCAAGAAGCCCGGGCCGCGCAGCGGAGCCGGGACGCCCCAAGACACCCGGAGCGGAGGAGGTTCCGGGTCCACATCCAAAGGCCATATCCAAGGCCACATCCAAGGGAGGAGACCCCATGAGAAAGACCATCATCGCAAGCCTTGCGGCCATTACCCTGTCGCTGCCCGCAGCGGCGCAGGAATTCCCGCCGGGCCAGGTGGAATACATCATCCCCTTCGGACCGGGCGGCGAATCCGACATCACCGCCCGGATGCAGCAGCCCTTCTTCGAAGCGCTCTACGACGAACAGCTCGTGGTGTCCTACAAGCCCGGTGGCGGCGGCGCCGTGGGCTGGTCGCAGCTGAATTCCATGGCCGCCGACGGGTCGGTGATCATGGGGATCAACCTGCCCCACATCATCCTGCAACCGCAGCAGGGCAATGTCGGCTACCAGACCGACGACATCACCGGCGTCTACATCTTTCACTACACGCCCGACGCCATCGTGGTGCCCACCGACAGCCCGTTCCAGACGCTGGACGACCTGATCGCGGCGGCGAAGGAGAGCCCCAGGAAGATCACCTTCTCCGGATCGGGCAAGGGCACGGCGAACCATCTCGCCGCGATCCGTTTCGACCAGATGGCCGAGGTGGAAACCACCTACGTCGCCTTCAAGGGCACCGCAGCCGCCGTCACCGCCATGCTGGGCGGTCAGGTCGCGGCCGAATGGGGCTATACCACCGTCGGCGTGGGCCAGGGCGATCAGGTGCGCCTGCTGGCCGTCGCCATGGAGGACCGCCACCCCGCGTTCCCCGACGTGCCGACTTTCCGGGAACTGGGCTATGACCTCGTTTCCGGGGCCTATCGCGGCATCGCCGTGCCCAGGGACGCCTCCGAGGAAACCCGTCGGGCGGTGTCCGACACCATCGGCAAGATCAACGCCGACCCGGAGTTCCAGAAGAAGATGCTCGACGGGGGCTTTGCCCTGACCGACGTCGCATACGGCGAGGAAATGGACGCGTGGATGAAGGCCAAGGCCGATGAATTCATCCCCGCCGCCCGCGCCGCCGGCGTCATCGATTGACGGTAATCGATTGGCGGTGATCGACTGACCCTGCCCTGCGGGACGTGCAGTTCACCCCGGCACATCCCCCAGGGCACCGCGCGGGCGGGATACCCCTGCCCGCGCACGCCCCGCCGAAGCCGACCCAGCCCAGATCCGGCTGCCCAGATCCGGCTGCCCAGACATAGCCCCGACGGATGCCCGACCCATGCTCGACTACCTCTTTGCGGCACTGACGCCGCTCAATATCCTGCTGGCCTTCGCCGGCGTGGCCGCGGGCACGATCATCGGTTCCGTGCCCGGCCTGACCGCGACCATGGCCGTGGCGGTCCTGGTGCCGATCACCTTCGGCATGACCCCCGAAAGCGCGCTGATCCTGCTGGGCGCGATCTACACCGGCGCGATCTATGGCGGCGCCTATGCCGCCATCCTGCTGAACACGCCCGGCACGCCTTCGGCCATCGGCACCACCTTCGACGGCTACCCCATGGCGAAACGCGGCGACGGCGACCTGGCCGTGACCATCGCCTGCCTCGCTTCGCTGGTGGGCGGGCTGATCGGTGCCGCCGCGCTGCTGCTTCTCGCCCCACCGCTGGCCACCGCCGCGCTGGCCTTTGGCCCCGTCGAATACTTCTGGCTGGCCATCTTCGGCCTGTCGCTGATCGCCGCGCTGTCGACCCGCGATTTCCTCAAAGGTCTGATCGGCGCCGCCTTCGGCATTCTCATCGCCATGATCGGCGTGTCGGAAATCTCCGGCGAGGTGCGGTTTACCTTCGGTTCGACCACGCTTCTGGGCGGGATCGAAACCGTTTCCGCGCTGATCGGCCTCTACTGCGTTCCGGTTCTGATCGAACTCGCCGCGCGCTCAGAACGCCACCTTCAGGAACCCGAGGCCACGCGCGGCTTCCGCCTGCCCGAAGCCTTTGCCACCGTCATGCGTCAGAAGGTAAACCTGCTGCGCAGTTCGGTCATCGGCACGCTGGTCGGCGCCCTGCCCGGCGCGGGCGGCTCCATCGCCGGGCTCGTCGCCTATTCCGAGGCGCGCCGCTCCGACCGCCGCCAGCCGCCCTACGGCAGGGGCAACCCCGGCGGCATCGTCGCCACGGAATCCGCCAACAACGCCACCGTGGGCGGCGGCTTCATCCCGACACTGGTGCTGGGCATTCCCGGCACGCCGCCCGATGCGGTCATCCTCGGCGCGCTGCTGGTACAGGGCGTCCGCACCGGCCCCACGCTTTTCAACGAAGGGTCGAGCATCGTTTACACCTTCATCTTCGGCCTGTTCCTCGCCACGCTGCTTATGCTGCCCGTGGGCCTGCTGATCGGGCGCTTTGCCTATGGCTCCATTGTGCGCGCGCCAAAGGCCGGGCTGGTGCCGGTGGTGGCCTTCATGACCATCATCGGCAGCTTTGCGATCCGCAACAGCCTGTCGGACGTGGGCATCATGCTGGTGCTGGGCATTGTCGGCTGGGTGGCGAACCGGCGCGGCTTCGCCGTCTCGCCCATCGTGCTGGGGCTGATCCTCGGCCGCATCGCCGAAGAGGGCTTCGTCCAGAGCTGGACCATCGGCGAGGCAATGGGCTCCGTCTCCGGGCAGTTCTTTGGCCGGCCGCTGTCCATGGTCATCATCGCTCTGACCGCGATGAGCTTCCTCTACCCCTTCATGCCAGCGCTGAAACGCATCCTGAAACGCGGCGGCGAAGAGGCCATGCCGGAGAAATCCGAGGCCTCCGACCCCGCCAGCCGCGCCGCCATCCTGCGCGACCTCGCGGGTATCGGCACCATGGCGGCGGTCGCCATTATCGCCCTGTGGCAATGCTCCACCCTGAACCTGGAGGCGGCCGTGTTCCCGCGCACCATCGCCACCGGCATGCTGGTGCTGTGCGGGCTGGCCGCGCTGGAAACGATCCTGACCCGCCGCGTGGTCGAGGACCGCTCCTCCGGCTCCCTGCCGCGTCGGGCGGGCGTCCCCCTCGCCATGGCGGCGGGCATCGCGCTGGCGCCGGTGCTGGGCTTTGCCGCCGCGGGTATCGTCATGGCGGCGGGGCTGATGCTCTGCGCCGAACACGACCGCCGCAGCGCACGCGGCTGGGTGATCCTCGGGATCAGCACGGCGGCGGTGATCGTGATCTTTACCATGGGCTTCCGCGAGGCGCTCATGGTCCCGCTGCCGCGCGGGCTGCTGTACTGAAGGACTGCACATGACCGACCCGACACTCGCAGCGCCCCGCCTCAAGGGGCTCCTGCACCGCGCCGACACGCTTTGGCCCGGCCTGCTGGTCTGCGCGCTGGCGGCGCTGGCGGCGCAGTTCCTGTCCGACCACTACGGCGCGCCTGCCATGCTGATGGCGCTCCTGATGGGACTCTCGCTGCACTTCCTCGTGGAGGACGGCGAACGGTGCGCCCCCGGCATCGGCCTTGCCGCGCGCACGGTGCTGCGCCTTGGCGTGGCGCTGCTGGGCGCGCGCATCTCCTTCGAGGTCTTCGCCCAGCTGGGGCTTCAGGTGGTGGGGCTGATCGTGGCCGCGCTGCTGGCCACCATGGCGTTCGGCTGGCTGGCGGCGCGTCTGCTGGGACGCGGCTGGCGGCTGGCGATCCTGACGGCGGGTTCCGTGTCGATCTGCGGTGCCTCCGCCGCCATGGCCATCGCTGCCGTGCTGCCGCGCAACGACCTGAGCGAACGCAACCTCAGCTTTACCGTCTTCGGGGTCACGCTGCTGTCGACCGTCGCCATGGTGGTCTACCCGATCCTGTCCAACCTCCTGGGCCTGACCGACCTGCAATCCGGTATCTTTCTCGGCGGCACGATCCATGACGTGGCACAGGTGGTCGGCGCAGGCTTCTCCGTCTCCGAATCCGTGGGCGAGACCGCCACCACCGTGAAACTCATCCGCGTTTCCTTGCTGGCGCCCTTCGTCCTGGTGCTCACTGTCGCGCTGCGCCGCGCCGGGGTCGAGGACACCACCGCCGACAAGCGCCCCCCTGCCCTGCCCGCCTTTGTCCTGGCCTTCCTCGTCCTCGCCTTCGTCAACTCGCTGGGCTGGCTTCCCGCCGTCGCGCAGGCGACGCTCTGGGCGCTGTCCAAATGGGCCATGCTGACGGCCATCGCCGCGGTGGGCATGAAGACCGACCTCAAGCGCATCCTCTCCGTGCCGCCGCAATCAGTGGTGCTGATCTTCCTCGAAACGGCCTTTATCGCCGCCATCGTGCTGGCCGGGGTGCTGTTCCTGGCATGACGTAACATCGCCTGCTTGCGGGGCCTCTGGGATACCCTCATGTTAACCGCCATGACCGGGAGGCCTCCATGGCGGAAATGACCCTGCGGCAGATCGAAGTTATCCGCGCCGTGATGCTGACCGGCACCATCAACGGTGCCGCCGCCATGCTGCATGTCTCCGCCCCCGGTATCAGCCGTCTGGTAAAGCACACCGAGGAATCGCTTGGCATCCGCCTGTTCGAGCGCAAGGCCGGGTTATTCGTTCCTGCGATGGAGGCCGCCCGCGTCTTTGACCAGATCCGGGCCGTTTACCGTGGCGTCGAACACCTGCACCAGGCGGTCGGCGCCCTGCAGGAGGGCGAGGACGTCCGCCTCGCCATTGCCTCCGCACCGTCCGTTGCGCAATTCATCGCCGCCCGTGTCATGCAACGGATGCGCGCGCGATACGCCGACCTCTTCATCGACCTCAATATCCTGAAGATAGAGGAGACCGTGGATTACCTCCTTCTGGAGCGGGGCGAATTCGTGGTGATGAGTTCCCCCATCCCCAATGCCGCCATGGAAAACGAACAGATCGCCGAGGGGCGGCTGGTGGCCATCATGCCCGACGGGCACCCGCTGGCGGCGCGGACCGCTGTCTCCGTGCACGACCTGATCGCCGAGCCGCTTATCGGCATCGACCCCGCCGACCCCTATGGCCAACTGCTGGCCCGCCCTTTCGAACGCGAGGGCCTGACGCCCCGCCACGCCATGCGCGGCCGCTTTGCGCAGACGCTGGTCAGCCTCGTGCGGCACGGGTTGGGCGTTGCCGTGATCGACGAATTCTCCGTGTCGGAGGTCTATATGCCCGGCGTCACCCGCCGCCCGCTGGCGGAGGAAACCTCCGTCGGCGTGCATGTCGTGCGCAAGAAGGGCCGCGTTCTGTCGGGTTTCGCCGAATACGCCATCGGACAGTTCCGGAGCGAGCTCGCGAAGGCGGTGGAGGACGGCCCATGGCTGCGCGCCGCCCCGCCCCGGAAATAACTTCGTGTTCATCGGAATGAAATCTGGGTATTTGACGTTACGCGAAGGCCGCCCCAGACTCCCCCCAAGACTCCGAAGGAACCACCATGCCCAGCCCCGACGCGACTCCCGGCCTCAAACTCGGCCTCATCGGTGACAATATCGCCAGATCCCGCGCCCCCCTGCTGCACCGCCTCGCAGGGGAGCAGTCCGGACTGGCCGTGCAATACGACCGCCTCGTTCCGGCCGAGATGGGCGAGGCCTTCGACATCCTCTTTGGCAAGTGCCCCGCGCGCCGCTATCGCGGCATCAACGTCACCTACCCCTACAAGGAACGCGCGGCGAAGAAGGTCACGACCGCCGATCCGCTGGTCGCCGCCATCGGCGCGGTGAACACCGTGCTGTTCGATGCCGACGGCCCGCAGGGGTTCAACACCGATTACAGCGGCTTTGTCGCCGCCTACCGCGCCGCGCGCAGCACGCCCCCCGGCATCGCCTGCCTGATCGGCACCGGCGGGGTCGGCCGCGCGCTGGCCTTCGGGCTTCTGGCGCTCGGGGCCGAGGAGATCCGCCTGCTCGACCGCGACGCGGCAAAGGCCGAGACGCTCGCCGCCGACCTCCGCGCCGCCGGGAAACCCACGCGCATTTCCACCTGGACCGCCCCCGCAGAAGCCGCCAAAGGCGCTCAGGGCCTGCTGAACGGCACCCCGGTCGGCATGGTCGGCCATGGCGGCACCCCACTGCCCGCGCGGCACATGGGGGGCGCGGACTGGGCCTTTGACGCGGTCTATACCCCGGTCGACACGCCGTTCCTGCAAGACGCGCAGGCGAATGGCCTTCAGGTCATCTCCGGCTTCGAGCTCTTCTTCTGGCAGGGCGTGCACGCCTGGGATCATTTCTCCGATGGCCGCCCTCTCGACCAATGCGCCCTGCGCGCAGCCCTCGACGCAGCCCCGGCGGACCCCGCATGAAAACCTCAATCGCCACCGTCTCCATATCCGGCACCCTGCGCGAAAAGCTCGCCGCCATCGCGAAGGCCGGTTTCGACGGCATCGAGATCTTCGAACAGGACTTCATCGCGGACGAGGGATCGGCCCGCGAAATCGGCGCCATGATCCGCGACCACGGGCTTGAAATTCCCCTCTTCCAGCCCTTCCGCGACTTCGAAGGGCTGACCGGCGACCTGCGCCGCCGCGCCTTTGACCGCGCGCGGTACAAGTTCGACACCATGGCCGAGCTCGGCACCGACCGTATCCTGATCTGTTCCACCTGCCACCCGCAGGCGCTTGGCGGGATCGACCGCGCCGCCGCCGACTTTGCCGAACTGGGCGAGATCGCCCGCCCCTACGGCATCCAGGTGGGGTACGAGGCGCTGGCCTGGGGCCGCCACGTCAACGACCACCGCGACGCCTGGGAAATCGTGCGCCGCGCCGATCATCCCAACGTCGGCGTGATCCTCGACAGCTTTCACACGCTGGCGCGCCGCATCGACCCCGATACCATCCGCCGCATTCCCGGCGACCGCATCACCTTTGTCCAGCTGGCCGACGCGCCGCTGATCGACATGGACCTGCTCTACTGGTCGCGCCACTTCCGCAACATGCCGGGCGAAGGCGACCTTGCCGTGGCGGACTTCATGCGCGCGGTGGCCGCGACGGGCTATGACGGCTGGATCAGCCTCGAAATCTTCAACGACCAGTTTCGCGGCGGACGCCCCGAAGGGCTGGCCCGCGACGGCCACCGCTCGCTGGTGGCCCTCATGGACGACGTGCGGCGGCAGGAACCCGACATTGCTGCAACCGTGCCCGCCCTGCCCGCCCGCGTGGCGACCACAGGCGTCTCCTTCGTCGAATTTGCCACGCGAGGGGCCGAGGCGGACGCGCTGCGCGACCTTCTGCGTGCCATGGGCTTTGCCCAGGTCGCCCGCCACGTGGCGAAATCCGTAACCCTCTGGCAACAGGGCGATATTCGCATCATCCTGAACGAGGAAACCACCGGCTTCGCCGACCACGCATGGACCGCACGCGGCACCGGGATCTGCGACGTGGGGCTGTCGGTGGTACGGGCGTCCGATACCGTGACCCGCGCTCAGGCGCTTGGCGCGGAACTCTTTCACCAGCCGGTGGGACCGGGCGAATTCGACATCCCCGCAATCCGCAGCGTCGGTGCCTCAGTGCTGCATTTCATTGACGAGGAAACCGGCCTTTCAAAGGTCTGGCAGGTGGAATTCACCCCCATCGACGCGCCAGAGCCCGACGCGGGCCTGACCCGCATCGACCACCTGGCCGAAACCATGAGCTACGATGAAATGCTGTCATGGTCGCTGTTCTACACCACGCTTTTCGACCTCGCGCCCTCGCCGCTGGCCGATGTGATCGACCCCGACGGTCTGGTGCGCAGCCAGGCCCTGCGCAGCCCCGACGGCGCGCTGCGCATCACGCTGAACGGCGCGGAAACCCACCGCACGCTGGCCGGGGCCTTCCTCGCCGAAAGCTTTGGCGGCGCGGTGCAGCATGTGGCCTTTGCTTGCGACGACATCCTCGCCACCGCGCGCGCCATGGGGGATCGGGCATTTGCGCCGCTGCCGATGACCGAAAACTATTATCGCGATCTCGCCGCACGCTTTGACCTTTCGCCCGAGACGCTCGCGGCGCTGAAGGCGCATCACATCCTTTACGACGAAGACGCGCAGGGCCGGTTCTACCAGTTCTACGCCCGCCCCTTCGGCGGCGGCTTCTTCTTCGAGGTGGTGCAGAGGGTCGATGGCTACGACGGTTACGGCGGCCCCAACGCCCCCTTCCGCATCGCCGCGCAGAAGCGGCTGACCGGGACAAAGGGCGTGCCGACCCGCTGACCGCGGCGGGCTAAGACAGGACGCCCCCCCCCCCTGCCCCGCCGGCAGTCAAACCATCCAGTCACCTGGACGGCGGGCCGAATATCCGCTCAAGCTCGTTCATCGCCACGTCGATGGTGTCGCGCCCCACCGCGCGCCCGGACAGCCGGATATACCAACCGTTCGCATCCTCGCCCGCCTGAAACCGTACGCCGTTGTCCAGCACGCGCGGGCTGGCGACTTTCTTCGGGCGGCCGCCCTTTTTGGGGTCGGCCTTGCGCTCCACCCCGTCCAGCGCCTCCGCGATCAGCGCGGCCTCTTCCTCGGGCGTCTCGACCCGGCCCTCGGCCAGCGCGTCGCGCAGCCGCCCTTCTGCGCCCTCGCGCAGCGCCGCCGCCATGCGCAGACCGTCGCGTTCCTTCAGCATGTCGGGAAAGGACAGCATGTCGCCCAATTCCTCGAAGATCAGCGCAAAGGACCGGATCTTGGACCGCTTCGCCTTGGACGCCTGCGGGAACAGCGCGTTCACCGCCTCTTCGGTGTTCACGAAGGCCCCCTGCTGCGCCGCGATCACCGCGATCCGCCCGCGTTCGAAATGGCTCAGGGAGGCGCGGATCTCATTCTCCTCGACCATGGCGGCAAAGGTGCCCCCCATGGCCTGAGGATCGCGCACCACGGCCTTGATCGTGGCGTGTTTCTCCCCGCCGAAGTAATCGCTCAGTTGCTGCATCGCCATCAGCCGTCGATACCCGGACAAAAGCCCGTAGCGAAATGCGCCCTCCTCCAGTGGAAACACCTCGATCGGCAGGCGCAGCCCGGTCTTCATGATCGACAGCTTCAGTTCTTCGAGTTCGGCCGCGTCGATCACCACCCGGTCGCGTACGATGGCATCGCGCCGGATCTCGCTCAGCGGCACCTCCAGCATCACGAGGCCGCCCTTCTCCGCCGCCCTCAGCCGCTCCGCATCCGACCGGTCCTTCGCAGCCGCCGCCCGATCCTGCGCCGATCGGGTCTCGTGCAGGGCAGCCGTCTCTGCCGCCACCTGTGCGATCGGTGCGTTCACGATCCCTTTGGAGGTTTCGCGGCGAAACTCCTCCTCGATCCGGCTCAGATCCTCCGCGGAGGGCGCCTCCAGTTTTCTGCGCTTTGCCATCACTCAGCCTCCTCGTTCATCGCGGGACCCTCCGGGCCCGCGTTCTCCGCCATTTGCAGATCGCGCCACCAGGTGCCCAGGATCACCTCCTTCACCTCGGCCCAGGTGCGGTCGAACGTCTCGCGCCCACGCACATAGGTGTCGCGGTTGAAGTCGCGGTAATCGGTTTCGTAAATGCCGGACACCATCTCTCCCGCCTGCCCCACCATGGCCGTCACCTCCTGCCGGTAGGTCGTCATGAAGTCGCCGAAATAGGCCTGGATCACGTTCGCCAGATCGGTCTGCTGGCCCGCGTCGAACCGCGTCACCAGCGCCCGCACCGCGTCCCATTCGAACCGCATCTCCGGCAGCCCCCCCTGCCGCCGCGCGCGGTTCTCGCCTTCTTCGATGGAGGCGAAGGTCGAATAGATCATGTCGAAAAACCGCCCCGTGGAATCGAACTCCAGGAACGACGCGCCCAACGGCACGAGCAGGATATCCGCCGCCGAGAGCGCGTTAATCGTCAGATATCCCAGCGCGGGCGGCGTATCGAGCAGGATGATGTCGTAGTCGTCCAGCATACCGCCCTCCTCCAGCGCGTTCAGCAGCGCATCCCACAACGCCCATCCCCGCAGCTGCATCCGCCAGACCGGCACCTGGAATTCCGCCCAATACAGGTTCAGCTGCGCGCCGATCAGGTCGATGTTCGGCCAGTGGGTCTTTTGAACCAGGTTTCGCGGCGAAACCTCTAACGCGGCGGTCAGTGTCTCATCCAATTGGTAAGGCGTTTGCCCTTCCGCTTCGCGCACCCGATTCTCTTCGACCAGTTTCAGCGCGTAATCCCGCGCCAGCATGGGAAAGACCGTCTGCCATTCGTCCTCCACCGTGCCGCCCATGATCGAGGTCATGGAGCCCTGGCTGTCGAGGTCGATCACCAGCACCTTGTAGCCGTCCAGCGCCGCCGACATCGCCAGATGCGCGCAGGTTGAGGTCTTGCCGACCCCGCCCTTGAAGTTGGCGACCGCCACCACCTTCGCCGGCAGGCCTTCCGGCCTCCAGGCGCGGTATTCCTTGCCCTTGGCGCCCTCCTCGGCAAAGAAATCGCGCAAGGACAGGATCTCTTCGAGCGTGAACCACTTCGACCCGCCTTCGCCCTCGCCCTGCGGCAGGTCCGGGTTCTGCCGCAGCACGCGCCGCAGGTGGGCGGGGTTCACCGGGATCAGGTACTTGCAGACCTCCCAGGTGGAAAACTTGCGCAGCCGCTTCGCCCCGTCCGGCGCGTAGCCGCGTTTCGCCAGGTCGTCGCGCCCGCGCATGGCAAAGGCCGCTGCCTTGGCAAACCGGGCCGTATCGATAGGGTCCGCCAAGCGCGCGGCAGCCGCCGCCGGGTCGATGTTGAAATACGGGGGCAGGTCCGGCTTTGCCGATGGTTTCTGTGCCATGTCGCCTCGTCATGTTCGCTGTTTGCCGCGATATCGTGGAAACTATGGCACATGCGCGGGGCTGAGTGAATCGCCTTCATCCCTCATCAATCAAAATATACACCACACAGGCGGATTGTTTGAGACTCTTTCTGATTATTTAGAATCTTTCCGGTCTGGATTTTTCCGTCATACCAAATACTTGCAACTGCACAGGCACCCGCTTCCGGGATCAGGGGGCGCCGTTCCCGGGGCGAAGGGAACCCGTTTCCGGTATCAAGGGCTCCGATTCGCGGTTCTCCTGTGGATAAGCGCCGAAAACAGCCATGTTAGACCCTGATCGCCCCAGCCCCGAGTCGCCCCGATTCGCGCTGATCCCCTGACCGACCCGTAAACGGATACCTTTCGCCATGGGCCATCGCTGCCCCGACCGGCAAAGGCACCCGTTTACAGGATGCACCCAAAGGTGCCAGCCGGAGGCTTGTCACGGGATACCTTTTCCCGGACAATACGGGCCAACCGGGGCGCGATTCCGGAGCGGGCCGCCAACAGGGCGCGAACTGGCCCGAACTGGCCTGAACTGGCAACGGATGGCGACACGGGGCAGGACCAGATCCCGACGCCGGGCAGAGAGGCACGAGATGGACGACATTCCCCGCGACGATCTGAGCGGCCCGCTGCGCCGTGGCGCGGTCAAGAAGCACGTGGCCGCGATCCATGTATCGGGCAAGCTGACGCTGTTGCAGCGCAAGCTGTCGAACGTGTTGCTGCTCAATGCCTACGACACGCTGACCTCCGCCAGCCGCCACCGCATCGACGCGCGTACGCTGTGCCTGATGATCGGCTACAATTCGAACGACATGGACACGCTCAAGGCATCGCTGCGTGGTCTCGCGGAAACCGTGGCGGAATGGGACATGCTCGACGCCAGGGGGGAACAGGAATGGGGCGTCTCCTCCCTGCTGTCCTACGCAAAGCTCAAGGGCGGCGTCTGTGAATACGCCTATTCACCGGCGTTGGCGGAAAAGCTGCACGACCCAAAGGTCTTTGCCCTGATCAACCTCAACATCCAGCGCCGGTTCACCTCCGGCCATGCGCTGGCGCTGTATGAAAACTGCTATCGTTTCGTGCGGACGGGATCGACGGGCTGGTGGTCGCTGGACCTGTTCCGCCGCCTGATGGGGGTGGCGGACTCGCCGTATTACGAGGTCTACAAGCACCTCAACGCCAAGATCATCAAACCCGCCGTGGCCGAGGTCAACAAGACCTCCAACATCGTCGTCACGCCCGAAGTGAAAAAGCTGGGCCGACAGGTTACCGAAATCCGCTTTCGCATCGCGGAAAACCCGCAGTTGTCGATCCTCGACCTCGATGATGGCGAGGGTTTGCGCAAGTCCGACGTCTACGCCCGGCTGCGCGCGCTCGGCGTATCGGACCGGCTGGCACGGCAGTGGATGACGGAACACGGCGAAAACCACGTACGCGCCAAGATCGACTTCGTGGCGGGGCAGGGTGGGGTAAAGAACCCGGTAGGATACCTTACTGCCGCGTTAAGGAATGACTACTCACCCGGTGCCCCGCCGGAAGGAGGTTTCGCGGCGAAACCTCCCTCGGGTGGGGGGCAGGGTTTCGCGGCGAAACCTGTCAGCCCGCGGGGCAGGCGGCTGGCACGCATTCAGGCGCTGGCGCAGGCCCGCAAGCCCACCCAGCGCGACGCCGACCGCAGCCTCTTCATGGCCCGGCTTTCCGGCACGCTGCGCGACGATTTCGAACGGCATGGCTGGATGTCCGGCCTGAACGCCGAGGCGATCGAGGCCTTCTGGACCGAGCTTTCCCCCGGTGCCTTCGACGATCTGGACGAGGACTGACCGCGGCGCGCCCCGGACGGCGCAAGCCACCCGCAGGCGGAAGACGGCCGGACTGGCCCAAGGCCTTCCGGCCACCTTTCTGGCTGACGTTCAGGCTGGCTGTGGGGCCGGTTGTCGGTCGGTTCGCTCCCGCCAGGCCCGACCATAGGCCGCCAGCGCCGCCGCCTCTGCGGGCGGGGCGACGGGCCGACCCTTCGGCGGCTGGGCCTGCGGATCGGCCAGCAGGGCGGCCCCGACGCTGGTGCCCGTGGCGCTGGCCGAGATCAGCACCGCCCGCCCCGTGCAGGCCCCCAGCATGGCGAGGTAATCGGCGTTGCGGGCAAAGGGACCCTCCACCACCACAGGTCCGCGGGCCCCGATCAGGTGCTGGCATTCCGCTGTCATCAGCGCCAGATACCACGACAGCGCGGCGCCCTTTTCTCCGGGGGTCATGGCGGGATCGCTCCAACCGCCGCGCCGCCCCGCAAAGGGGCCGGAGGCCGCTTCGATGGCGGGCAGAAGCATCAGGTCGCCTGTCAGGACGCGGGTGCGGTCGGACTCGGTCGGAGCGGTCGTTTCGCCCTTCATCAGCTCGTACTCGCGCCCGCCCATGAAGCGGGCAGAGGGCGTCGCCCCACCGAGCGCGTTGACGTTAACCAGCGTATCGCGGGCGGGATCCAGCGCGGATGTCGCGCCGCCCACGGCCATGCTGATGACCCATGTGCCGGTCGACACGACTGAAAATGCCCCCTCCATCACCCGCAGGTGCGGCAGCAGGGAGGCATTGCTGTCGTGGATGCCGGAGTGCACCGGCGTCGACTTTGGCAGGCCGGTGGCGCGGGCCACGTCCTCGGTCAGGGTTCCTGCCACGGCCCCGGCGGCGATCAGCGGCGCCATGGTCAGGCCCAGCCGGTCCGGCAGGTCCGACAGCTGCCCCTCGGAGGGCAGCCAGAGGTCGGTATGACAACCCAGAGAGGTCGGTTCCGCTGCGAAACCTCCCGTTAGCCGCCCCGACCAGTATTGCGGGTAGCTGACCACTTGCGCCGTGGCCTCACGCAGGCCCGTCTGGGTCTCCAGCAGCCAGTGCAACTGGGCGCCAGCGTTCAGGCCCAGTGGCAGGCGGGGGGAGCCGGTGTCAGCGAAGTCCGGACGCAGGGCGTCGTAGGCTGCGGCCATGCTGTCAGGCCCGTCGTGTTCGTAGTCCAGCACCGGGCAGGCCATCCCCCCGCCGGCCCCCAGCAGCACAAAGCAGGCGCCGTGGGTGGTCACGGTGATCCGATCGACCCCGTGTGCGGCGTGGACCTCCCTTAGCGCAGCGAGGAAGAAGGCCCATAGCGCTTCGGTATCGAAATGCGGGTAGGGGGGGCCTTGAAGGACGGTGTTCGGCCGCGTCAGAACGGCCAGTTCCTGCATGGTCTCGGTCTCGACCAGCGCGAGTTTCGCATTGGTCTTGCCAATGTCCAGGACGGCGACGTGGGTCATGATCCCTCAGGGCATGTGGAACATCGGGACCAGCGGGCGGACCACGGGTTCGTTGTCGGGGTGGGTCGGCATGATGTCGGCCATATGCGCCCACCAACGCTGCATCACGGGGGAGTCGGGCAGGGCATCCATGCCGTGATCCGCACGCCGCCAGAGTATCCCGAAGAGTGTCCCGCTGCTCTCGTCGAGATGGATGGAGTAGTCGGAGATCCCGGCCTCCTTCAGGAGGGTGACAAGCTCGGGCCAGATGGCATCATGACGGCGCTTGTACTCCTCGGCCCGGCCGGGAAGAAGTTGCATGGCAAAGGCGTGTTTCTCCATCATCCCCTCCACATTTGCCACAGGCGGGGCAGCGCGATGACGCCGATCAACATGAGACCGATGAAGATCGACATGACGATCCCGGGCACGTTCAGCAGGCCCAGCCCGAAGGTCACCAGACCCATGACGAAGGCGGCGATCACAACGCCCGGAATTGACCCCGAGCCACCGAGAATCGAGACCCCGCCCAGCACCACCATGGTGACGACTTCAAGCTCCATCCCCGCAGCGATCGACGGCCGGGTGCTGCCGAGGCGCGAGGTCAGGCAGATGGCGGCAACGCCGGACATCAGCCCGGTCAGCAGGAAGAGGATGAACTTTACCCGTTCCACCCGGATGCCTGAGAACTGCGCGGCGGTCGCGTTGTTGCCGATGGCAAAGACCGCACGGCCGAAATTGCTGCGGTGCAGCAGGACGTGATAAGCCACGGCGAGGAGGGCGAAGAGGACGAATTCGAAGGAGATCACCCAGACCACGTAACCCTGCCCGAAATAAGAGAAATCCGCCGGATAGCCGCGATAGGCACCATCGCCCAGCACGATGAAGGAGATGCCGCGAAACAGGCTCATGGTGCCGATGGTCACGACGATGGAGGGCAGGCCCAGCCGCGTCACCAGCACGCCGTTGAAGGCGCCGCACAGCACCCCGGTCACGAGGCCGATCAGCACCAGCGCGGGCATGCCGAACCCGGCCACGGCCGCCGCGCCCATGGCGGTGGAGGCCAGCGCGATGATCGAGGCCACCGAGAGATCGATTTCCCCCGCGATGATCAGCAGCGCCATGGCGAAGGCGATCATCGCCTTTTCGGTGAAGTTGAAAGTGGCGTCGCTGAGGTTCCATGCGTTGAGGAAGTATGGCGAAGCCAATGAATTTGCGATGAAAATCGCCACCGCCACCAGCAGGAGCAGCAGTTCCCAGCTGGCCAGAAGGCGGGCGCCGGGGCCTTGAAGGCGGTCGGGGATATGGCGGCCCGGCGCGGTCTGGGGGGCGGAGTTTGCGGAAAGGTCGGTCATGCGGCGGCTCCTTCGGGCGCGCGGTGTTCGGCGCTGCGCAGGATGATGCGGCCCTTGGTGCGGGCGCTGCGCGTGTTCAGGGTCACGGCGACGATGATCGCGCTGCCGGAAATCGCCATCTGCCAGAAGGGCGAGACGTCGACGACCGGCAACGCGTTCTTGACGATGCCGAGGAAAAGCGCGCCCAGCAACGTTCCGAGGATCGTGCCGGCGCCCCCCGCGATGGAGATGCCGCCGATGACGCAGGCGGCGACGACCTCAAGCTCGAACCCCGCCGCGATGTCGACGTAGGCCACGGCGTAGCGCGCCACCCAGAGGTAGCCGGTCAGCCCCGCCAGCGCGCCCGACAGGGTGAAGGCCCAGAACTGCGTACGGCCCACGGACAGCCCGGTGTAGACGGCGGCATGCGGGTTGCCGCCCACCGCGTAAAAGGCCCGGCCCAGCGGTGTGCGCGCGATCATCAGCGCCACCCCGGCGGTGGCGAGGATGCCCATCCAGGCGAGCACCGGCAGGCCCAGCAGGCTGGCGCGCGGGAAGCCGGTGAAGGCCGCGCTCATTTCGTGCGCGTTGACCCATGCGCCATCGGAGATCAGGAAGATGATGCCGCGATAGATCGTCATGGTGCCCAGCGTCACCACGATGGGCGGGATCTGGAGTTTCCAGACGAGGATGCCATTGGCCATGCCCATGATCGCGCCGAGCGTGACGGCCACGGCAAGGATCACCGGAACGGGCAGGCCGGGCCAGGCGGCGTTCAGCATGGCGCAGACCATCCCCGAAAGCGCGAGGTTCGCCGCAACCGACAGGTCGATGCAGCGGGTGAGGATCACCACCGTCTGTCCCAGCGCGAGGATCAGCAGCGGCGAGGTATCGGTGAACACGCGCGCCAGGTTGCCGGGCGCGATGAAGCCGGGGAAGCGGCTGGCGATCAGCGCCAGCAGAGCCAGGATGGCGCCTGTCAGCATGGCTTCGCGGGATTTCAGGAAGCGGGTCATGCGCGGTCTCCGGCGGTTGTCTCGGCGGCTGCGCCGATGCCTGCGGCGTGGCGCACGAGGGTTTCGGGGGTAAGGTCGCCGCCCTCGAGTTCAGCGGCGATCAGACCTTCGCGCATGACGATGACGCGGTCGGACATGCCCAGCACCTCGGGGATTTCCGAGCTGACCATGATGACAGACAGGCCCTCCGCCGCGAGTTCGGCCATGAAGGCGTGCACGGCGGCCTTTGATCCGATGTCGATGCCCTTTGTCGGCTCGTCGAGGATGATGACGCGGGGCCGGGTGGCCAGCCATTTGGCGATCACCACCTTCTGCTGGTTGCCCCCCGAGAGATTGCCCACGTCCTGATCCAGCGAGGCCGCCCGCAGGTCAAGGCGTTCGGTGTACTGGCGGGCCAGCGCGAATTCCTCGGCCAGTCGCAGGAAGCCGTTTTTCGAGGTGCGGCGCAGCGAGGGCAGGGTGACGTTCTGGAAGATCGGCAGGCCGATGACGGCGCCCTGCCGGCCGCGATCCTCGGGGACGTAGACGATGCCGTTCTCCACTGCGTCGGCGGGGGAGCGGATGACCTTGATCTGCCCGCCGATCTTCACCACGCCCTTGGACGGACGGGTGATGCCGAAAAGCGCCTGCATGACCTCGGACCGGCCCGCGCCGACGAGGCCGTAGAAGCCCAGAATCTCGCCCTGGCGGAGGGTAAAGCCGATGTCCGCGAACTCGGTCGGGTGGCTGTAGCCCACGACCTGAAGCACGTCCTCGCCGGGATTGTGCACCCGGTCCGGAAAGATCTGGTCGACGTCGCGGCCCACCATCATGCGTACGAGGTCCGCCTCGCAAACCTCCGACATGAGGCCGGAGCCGACGTGCGTGCCGTCACGAAAAACGGTGTAGCGGTCTGCGATGCGAAAGACCTCGTCGAACTTGTGGGAGATGAAGAGGATGGCGCGGCCTTCGGCCTTCAGCCGGTCGACGAGCTCGTAAAGCTCCTCGATCTCCTTGTGGGACAGGGCGGCGGTGGGTTCGTCCATGACCACCACGCGGGCGTCGACCGACAGTGCGCGGGCGATGGCTACGAGGTGTTTCGACGCGATGCCAAGCTCGCGCAGCGGTGTGTCCGGGTCGAGATCGGCGTCGATGCGGGTCAGGATTTCGCGGGCGCGGCTGCGCAGGGTCGGCCAGTCGATGAGGCCCAGCCGCGTGCGCGGCGCGTGGCCGATGAATATGTTTTCCGCCACGGTGAGTTCGTCGAACAGCACGGTTTCCTGGTGGATCGCGGTGATGCCCGCCCGTGCGGCGTCCTGCGCGGTGGCAAAGCGGACGGGCTGCCCGGCCAGCGTGATCGTGCCCGCGTCGGGCTGGTAGATGCCGGTCAGCGTCTTCACGATGGTGGATTTTCCGGCGCCGTTCTCGCCGATCAGGGCGGTGACCTGGCCGGGGAAAAGCTCCAGCGAGACGCCATCCAGCGCCTTCACGCCGGGGAATGTCTTGGTGATGCCGGAGAGGGCCAGCACGGGGCCGTCGGCCTGCGTCTGGTCGAACTGCCGGGAAGGGACGCTCATCTGCATCGCATCCTCCGTCGGGAAGGGTCTTGAAGGGTGCCCCGGGGCCCGCGTCTGGGCGGCCCGGGGCGGAGGAGATCAGAGCGGGGAGATCAGAAGATGCTCTTGAAATCCTCGATGTTGGAGGCGTCGTAGACGAACGGATCGGCCATCGCGCCCTCGGTGTTCTCATCCAGCGTCAGCGTGCCCATGCGGCCCATGGGTATCTCCGCGCCCGGCGCGGCCTCGGCCTGATCGGTGGCCAGCTGGTAGGCCAGCATGGTTGCGGAATAGCCCAGGTCGATCGGGTTCCAGATGGCAAAGGACTTCGACGCGCCGCTTTCGATGGCGCCGGCCATTTCGGAGGGCAGGCCAAGGCCGGTGACATTGACCTGACCCACCTTTCCGGCGTCCTCCACCGCGCGGGCGGCGGCGACGATGCCCACGGAGGTCGGCGCGATGATCGCGTCGAGATCAGGATAGGTCTGCATCAGGCCGGTGGCCTCGCGGTAGGATTTGTCGGCCAGGTCGTCGCCGTAAACGGTGCCCACGACCTCGATTCCCTTGTAGTTGTCCATCACCTTGTTCATCTCGTCGATCCAGGTGTTCTGGTTCGTGGAGGTGGTGGTGGCCGAAAGCACCGCGACCTTGCCGCCCTCGGGCAGTTCGTCGGCGGCGAGCTTGATGATCATGTTGCCGATCAGCGGGTTGGACGAGGGGTTCAGGTGCAGCTCGCGGCCTTCCGGAGCCACGCCGCTGTCCCATGAAATCACGGTGATGCCGCGCTGCATCGCCTTTTTCAGGGCGGGCACCAGTGCGTCGGTGTCATTGGCGGAAATGGCGATGGCGTCGACCTGCTGGGCGATCAGGGCGTTGATGACCTCGATCTGGCCTTCGGCGGTGGTGTCGGTCGGGCCGGTGTAGATCACCTCCACGTTGCCGAGTTCCTGCGCCGCTTCCTCCGCGCCCTTGGCGGCGGCCTCGAAAAAGCCGATGCCGAGCGCCTTTACCACCAGCGCGATGCGCATCGGGTCCTCGGCCTGGGCCGCGCCCGCCGCCATGAGCGCCGTGGCCATCGCCGCGCCGCCAAAGAGTCTGCGTGTCAGTTTCATGTCAGTTCCTCCCGAAAAATCCTCTGCGGTTGTGCCGCGAGGGGTTGCGGACGCTAGCCTGCGTCCGATTTCTGCGCAGCGCCGCCGGGCGCCACGATCAGCCGGATTTCAGCGGCCTCCAGCATTGCCGCCTGCCGGTCGGTGATGCCTTCGTCCGTGATGACGATGTCGATACGCTCCAGCGGGCACAGCACGAGGCTGGAACGGTTGTCGAATTTCGAACTGTCCACCAGAACCACCAGCTCATCCGCCTGACCGATCAGCTTTTCCTCGGCCTGGATCAGCAGGGGGTCGCCTTCCATCAGGCCGATGGGGGCCAGCCCGTGCGCGCCCATGAACATGCGGCGGGCGTAGAAATGCTGGGTCATATCGTTGCCGAAGGGCGACAGGATGATGTTCTGCTCGCGGTAGATCGCGCCGCCGGGCACCATCACGGTATTCTTCGAATGCCGCAGCAGGTGTTCCGCGATGGGAAAGCTGTTGGTCAGCACCTGCAGGCGGCGGTTCACCAGCGGATGCACCATCTGGAAGGTCGTCGTGCCGCCGTTGATGATGATCGGCTCGCCGTCCTCACACAGCGCCACGGCTTCCTTGGCTATGGCCTGCTTGGCCTCGGCATTGATCGTCTGGTTGACGCTGAAGGGGCGGCCCGCAAGGCCGGGCAGGGCAGGGGGGGTCAGCGCCTCCGCCCCGCCGCGCACCCGGCGCAGGCGTCTGGATGCGTCAAGCGTCGCGATGTCGCGGCGGATCGTCGCCTCCGAGGTTTCCGTCAGCGCGACCAGTTCCGCCACCGTGACGATGGGGCGTTCCTGTACTGCTGACAGAATGATCCTGTGGCGTTCCGTTTCGTGCATCGTGTCCTCCCGTTTCTCTAAAATGCCCGATTCAGCGTATCGGTCAATCATTTTCTTTCAGTTTCGATCATACTGCGGCGCAGCATGATCGATATTGATTGGTTTTGGTTGACTTCCCGTCCGATCCTGCGCAATCTCGCGCTCAGCGAAAGGCCGCACCGCGCGGCGTTCATGGGAGGATTATCATGTTGACCCGCGCCGAAAACCGGCTTCAGAATCTGTGGGATGACGCCCGCGCCGCAGGGATGGGCGAGGCCGAGAAGCTGCTCTATCGATCCAACCTTCTGGGCTCTGACAAGCGAATCACCAACTACGGCGGCGGCAATACCTCGGCCAAGGTGATGGAAACCGACCCCCTGACCGGCGGGCAGGTCGAGGTCCTTTGGGTGAAAGGATCTGGCGGCGACGTGGGTTCGATCAAGATGGACGGTTTCGCCACGCTTTACATGGAGAAGCTCCACGCGCTGAAGGGCAAGTATCGCGGCGTCGATTTCGAGGACGAGATGGTGGGCTACCTGCCGCATTGCACGTTCAATCTGAACGCGCGGGCGGCGTCGATCGACACGCCCTTGCACGCCTATGTGCCCCGCAAGCACGTCGACCACATGCACCCGGACGCGATCATCGCCATCGCGGCGTCAAAGAATTCGAAGGCGCTGACGCAGGAGATCTTTGGCAATGAAATCGGCTGGCTGCCGTGGAAGAAACCGGGTTACGAGCTGGGCCTGTGGTTGGAGAAATTCTGCAAGGAGAACCCGGAGGCGAAGGGCGTCGTGCTGGAAAGCCACGGGCTGTTCACCTGGGACGACGACGCGAAGGCCTGCTACGAACTGACGCTGGAAATCATCCAGAAGGCGATGGACTGGTTCGCGGACCGGACTGCCGGGCAGGCGGGATTTGGCGGTGCGGTGCACGAGAGCCTGCCTGCGGCGGAGCGGCGCGCGGTGGCGGCGCGGCTGATGCCCGCAATCCGGGGCTTTGTATCGGGCAACCAGCACATGGTCGGCCATTTCGAGGACTCCGAGGCGGTGCTGGAATTCGTGAACGCGAAGGACATGCGCGCCCTCGCGGCGCTGGGGACCTCCTGCCCCGACCACTTCCTGCGGACAAAGATCCGGCCGCTGGTGATCGATTTCGACCCCGCGCAGGGCAATGTCGACGCGGTGCTTGAGGGGCTGGCCGACCAGATCGCCGCCTACCGCGAGGACTACGCCGCCTATTACGCGCGTTGCAAGCACGCCGACAGCCCCGCGATGCGCGACCCGAACGCCGTGGTCTACCTGGTGCCGGGCGTCGGCATGATCACCTTTGCCAAGGACAAGGCGACGGCGCGGATCTCGGGTGAGTTCTATGTCAACGCGATCAACGTGATGCGCGGCGCCTCGGCTGTCAGCGAATACGTCGGCCTGCCGGAGCAGGAGGCGTTCGATATCGAATACTGGCTGCTGGAAGAGGCAAAGCTGCAGCGGATGCCCAGGCCCAAGTCGATGGCGGGCCGCGTGGCGCTGGTCACCGGCGGGGCGGGCGGCATTGGCATGGCCACGGCAGAGCGGTATCTGGCCGAAGGCGCCTGCGTCATGCTGGCCGACATCAACGCGGAGGCACTGGAGACCGCGCAGGACGCGCTGACCGGGCGCCATGGCCGCGACGTGGTACGATCAGTCGAGATGAACGTGACCGACGAGGCAGCGGTGGAACGCGCCTATGCGGAGCTCGCGGTGGAATACGGCGGGATTGACATCCTCGTGTCGAACGCGGGCATCGCGTCGTCGGCGCCGGTGGAGGAAACCACGCTCGCGCTCTGGCAGAAGAACATGGACATCCTGTCAACCGGCTACTTCCTCGTCTCGCGCGAGGCGTTCAAGGTGATGCGCGCGCAAGGCATGGGCGGCTCGGTCGTTTTTGTCGCGTCGAAGAATGGGCTGGCGGCCTCGCCCAATGCCTCGGCCTACTGCACGGCGAAGGCGTCGGAAATCCACCTCGCGCGCTGTCTCGCGCTCGAAGGGGCGGGGGCGGGCATCCGGGTCAACGTGGTGAACCCCGACGCGGTGCTGCGCGGCTCGAAGATCTGGGAGGGCGAGTGGCTGGAACAGCGCGCCTCGACCTACGGCACCGACAAGGACGGGCTGGAGGAGATGTACCGCCAGCGGTCGCTGCTGAAACGGTCGGTGCTGCCGGAGGACATCGCGGAGGCGGCCTATTTCCTGGCCTCGGACCGGTCGGCCAAGTCCACGGGCAACATCATCAACGTGGACGCGGGCAACAAGGAAGCGTTCACGCGATAAGGCGGGTGTGGGGCCAGACCCATCCTGAAGGAGACGAGGGCGCGCGCGGGGCCGGGGAGGCCCCGCCGCCGTCCGGGGAGGATTTACATGACTTACGAACAGGCCCGCGCGGCCTATGCGGACTGGGGCGTGGACACGGAGGCCGCGCTGCGGACACTCGCCACGATTCCGATTTCCATGCACTGCTGGCAGGGCGACGACGTGAAGGGCTTCGAGGCGGCCACGGGCACCTCGGGCGGGGGCATTCAGGCAACGGGCAACCACCCCGGCCGCGCCCGCACGCCCGACGAATTGCGCGCCGATCTGGAATTCGCCTACGCGATGATCCCGGGGCGGCACCGGCTGAACCTGCACGCCTGTTACCTCGACAGTGACGAGCGCCCCGACCGCGACGCGATCGAGTTCCGCCATTTCGCGCCGTGGGTGGAGTGGGCGCAGGGGCAGGGGGTGAAGCTGGACTTCAACCCCACCTTCTTTGCCCACGAGAAGGCCGACGACAACCTGACGCTGGCGCATCCCGACAAGGGCATCCGCGATTTCTGGATCGAGCACGGGCGCCGCTGCCGCGAGATCGCGGATGCCATGGGCGCGGCGCAGAGCGGCGAATGCGTCAACAACATCTGGGTGCCGGACGGGTCGAAGGACAATCCGGTGGACCGCATCGGCGCGCGGCGGCGGCTGGAGGCCTCGCTGGATGCCATGCTGGATGGCCCGCGCGACAACGTGCTGGACGCGGTGGAATGCAAGCTCTTCGGTATCGGGGTGGAGGCGATGACCGTCGGCAGCCACGAATTCTACATGGGGTACGCGATCCGCAAGGGCACGGCGCTTTGCCTCGATATGGGGCATTTCCACCCGACCGAGAACGTCGCAGACAAGGTGAGCGCCGTGGCGCTGTCGGTGCAGGACATCCTGCTGCACGTCTCACGGCCAATGCGCTGGGACAGTGACCACGTGATCCTGCTGGATGACTCGATCCGCGCCATGGCGCAGGAACTGGTGTTCGGCGATCTGCTGGGGCGGGTTCGGATCGGGCTCGATTTCTTCGACGCCACGATCAGCCGCACGGCGGCCTGGGTCATCGGCACGCGCAACATGCAAAAGGCGCTGCTGGAGGCGCTGTTGATGCCGCGCGACCGGCTGGTGGCGGCGGAGGAGGCGCTGGACTTCACCACGCGGCTGATGCTGACCGAAGAGTTGAAGAGCCTGCCGGCCGCCGCCGTCTGGGCCGAGTTCTGCGCCCGCGAAGAGCGCCCCGTCGGGGCGGAACTGGTTCAGAGCCTGTCGGGCTACCAGTCGACGGTCGCCGCGCGCGGCTGATGTGGCGCGCCAAGGCCCGGTCCGCCAGTGCCAGTCCCAGTTTCACTGCTTGGGCCATTGGTAGGGCCGGTGCCTGATCCTGTCGCGGCGGCGGACCGGGCCTCGGCGCGCGGGGCATGGGGTCTTGCAGGCTCAGAGGTAGCCGGAGATGCCCCGTGCCAGGTAGATCAGTCCGATGGACAGGAGGATGTAGCGCGTGTAATCGCGGAACCGCTTGTCGCTGAGGCGGTCGAGAACGGGCCTGGCAAGGGTGGTCCCCAACACCGCCGCCGCCAGCGCGATAGCCACGACAGGGATCGTCAGCCCATCGGTTTCATGCGCCGACACGGACGCGAGCATGCCGAAATAGACGATCTTTGTGGTGTGGGTCAGGACCTGGCAGCACGCCTTGGTGGCAACGATGGCCCTCCGGCCGATGTCCGTGTGGACAAAGTAGACATCCAGCATCGGCCCGGACACGCCGGAAACCAGCTGCATGGCCGTGCAGATGAAGCCGCAGCATTCGGCCCCGCCGCGCGCCGTTGCGCGCGGAACGAACCGGTCGGGCATGAGTAGCGGAACGACCGGCGCCAGCCCCAGCAGGATGTAGACCAATCGCTGATCCGGTACGAAGCTGATCAGCGAAAACAACCCCGCCGCGGCGAGCAGGCCCAGCGAATACCGCAGGACGATCCGGCGCTCCGCGTGCTCCCGCCACAGAACCGCGCGCCATCCGTTGGAGGCAAGCTGCGTGATGCCGTGCAGCATCATCGCCCCGGCCACCGGAAGAAGCATCAGCAGGCCGCCCATCAGGATCATTCCGCCCGCCATGCCGAATACCCCGGCAATGAAGGAGGTGGAAACAACCAGCAGGGCAAAGAAGGACAGGACCGTCACGGCCATTCGGTGTCAGGCCCCGAAGAGGTTCTGGCGGACAGTCACGAGGTGCGTTTCGATCGCCTTTTCGGCAAGGCGGGCGTTCCGCGACTGGAGCGCGTCGAGAATCCGGCCGTGTTCCTGACTGTACAGCTCGCGCCGCTCCGCCGTGATGCTGCCTTTCTTCAACTCGCCCCATTCCGCGCTGTCGCGGGACTGGGTGATGATCCGGAACAGGTCGATGATCAGCCGGTTGTGCGTCGCGTCGGCCAGCATCTGGTGAAACTGGCCGTCCCAGTACTCGAAGGTCACGAAGTCGGCGGCCCTTTCGGATTCCGTGAACGCCCGGCGGACGGCTTCGATGTCGGCCTTGTTGGCATGCATCACGATCAGCGAGGCAAAGCGCGGTTCCAGCAGCATCCGGGCTTCCATGATTTCGCGCGGGCTGTAGTCCTCGATCTCGACGGGACCGGCGCTGCGGGTTTCCCTGGGGGCCGCGTCGGCGACGTAGGTGCCGCTGCCGATGACCCGGACGACCTTGCCCTGCGCCTCGAGTCGCGCCATCGCCCGGCGCACCGCGCTGCGGGACACCTTCAGGTCCTCGGCCAGCGCGCGTTCCGTCGGCAGGCGCGTGCCGGGCAGTACCTCGGGCTTCGACAGGAGATCCTCCAGCCGATCTTCGACCGGGTCAATCCTGACGCCCTGTCCCGTCTCTTCGGGAGCGTTGTTGGTGATCATGTCCCGCGGTTCCTTCGCAATCGCATGGGGGTCTGGGGCGCATCGCCCGGTTCCCTTTATGACAGATAGATAAAGTGTTGCGCCAAGGTCAACCAATACCCTATAACGCGATCATTGGGCAACCATTTTGCGGCAGGATTCGACAATTGGTTGAACACAAAAACAGCAGTATCACCGATAGGGAAAGGAAACGATCATGGCCCAACTCGAGGCGCAAGCAACGGCCACAGGCACGGAGCACTGGACGAAGAAAGGAGATGTGAACCTGTTTCTCTGGAACAAGGCGCCGGCTGCAAAGCCCAGGGGCACGGTTCTTTTCGTCCACGGTTCTTCCATGGCGTCGCAGCCCACCTTCGACCTGCAGGTGCCGGGGCGGCCGTATTCTTCCGTGATGGATTGGTTCGTGGACCAGGGCTATGACACCTGGTGCGTGGATATGGAGGGCTATGGCCGCTCCGACAAGACGCGCGACATCACGTCCAACATCGCGGACGGGGCCGACGATCTGACGGCCGCATCGCAGTACATCATGGAAACGACCGGCGCGGAGCAGTTCTACATCTACGGGATTTCTTCGGGCGCCCTGCGGGCTGCGGCCTTTGCCGAACGGCACCCGGAGCGGGTCGCAAAGCTGGCACTGGACGCCTATGTCTGGACCGGGGAGGGTGCCCCTACCCTTATGGAAAGGCGCAAGAAACTCGACCAGTTCAAAGCGATGAAGCGTCGCCCGATCGACCGCGATTTCGTCTTTTCGATCTTCAACCGCGATCACCCGGGCACAGCCGAAGACAAGGTCGTGGACGCGTTCGCCGATGCTATTCTGGCGCTCGACGATTCGATGCCGACCGGCACCTACGTCGACATGTGTTCGCGCCTGCCCATCAACGATCCGGCAAAGCTGACGATGCCGACAATCGTCATGCGCGGCGAATATGACGGCATCGCGGCCATGGACGACCTGCTGAAGTTCTTTGCGTTGCTGCCGCACCCGAACAAGCAGTTCACGGTTATGCAGGGCATCTCTCATGCGTCGTTCCAGCAGAAGAACTACATGATGGTCTACCAGATCCTTCAGAGCTTCTTCGAGCAGCCGGTGCCGGTTTACACCGGCGACTGATCCGGCACGGCGTGTCCCCGGGTTGGAGGAGCCGGGGGCGCGCCTGGAAAATTGGCTGCCCAAAAGCGAACCAAACAAATAATGGTTTACATATTGGTCAGCCTGCCCATTACTGAGCGTGAAGGCGAAACGACTCGTTTTCGCCTTTCAACGAAAAGGGAGGAAAACACATGAAACAGACGAAACTGAACGCCGCTGGGCGAATCGGACGCCGCCGCTTTCTTGCCGGTGCGGGTGCAGGGGTGGCCGCCGCGGCCTCCGGCGGCCTTCTGGCGCCGGGCATGGCGCTGGCGCAGGGCTTCCCGGACCGCAACATCGACATCATCATCCCGACCGGCGAAGGCGGCGGCGCTGACCGCGACGCGCGCGCCTTCGCATCGATCTGGGGCAACCACCTGCCAACCAATTTCCAGTTCGGCTATTACCCCGGCGCCGCCGGTCAGGTGGGCTACGAATTCTACATGAGCCGCGAGCCGGACGCCTACTCTCTGATCTTCGCCAACCTCGGCCCCGAAGTCATCATGCTGGAACTGCAGGGCACGGGCATCACCGTCGGCAAGGACATCGTCTATGTCCAGCAGACCCTGTCCGAGCCGATGGCTGTCTGGGTCGGCCCGCACAGCCCGTTCCGCACGCTGGAGGAACTGGTCGAGGAAGGGCGCCGCCGTCCGCTGACCGTGGCGGTCAGCCGCCTGCCGCATCCTGCGTCCATCGGGATGCTTGCGCTTGGCGAGGAACTGGGGATCGAGATCATTCTGGTGCCCTACGGCGGCGGCAACGCGACGGCCATGGCCGCCATCACGATGGAGGTCGACTGCGCCGCCCTGCCGGTGACCAATTCGATCGTTCTGGCGGATCAGTCGCTGGTCCTGGGCGTCTTTGCCAAGGAGAACGTGGCGCCGGAGGGCACCGACAATGCGCCGACCGTGAACGCCGCGCTCGGCACCTCGCTTCCCGCCCTGACGTCGTCGCGCGCCTGGGGTGTGCACCGCGCCGCCTATGACGCCTACCCCGAGCGCGTGGCCGCCCTGGTTCAGAGCATGTCCGCGACGCTTGCCGACCCGGCTTACGTCGCCGCCGTGGAGGGCACCGGCGTTCCGCCCGTCTTCATCGACCCGGGCAACGAGGCGGAGGCCATGGCCTCGGCGCAGGCCACGATCGAACTCGCGCGCCGCTACCGGGACCTGCTGACGGGATCCTGACCCGCGCAACCTGAACCGGACGGCGGCACGGCTGCCGCCGTCCCATGGCGCACGAAATCAAGCGAGCAACGTAATGTCTGATGACAATCCATCAGGCAGGAAGCAGGTCGGATCCGATCTGGTCATTCCTGTCGTCGGCATGGCCTATGCCGTCTACTATGTCTACTCGGTCTGGGAATTTCCGCCCGAGGCGCAGCGCAGTGGCTTTTTCCTTGCGGGAATGCTGGTTGTCCTCGGCCTGATCTTCTTTGCACGGATCGCCGTGCTGGCCCTCCGGGGGCAGGTCGAGCTGGAGTTCCACGCCCTTCTCGGGCCGCCAGAGGGCCGGCTGAGGCGGCTTGGCTTCGTTGGGCTGATCGGCGCCTACCTGCTGACGGTGCAGACGCTCGGCTTCACGCTGACCACCTTCGCCTTCCTGTTCCTCGGGTCGCTGGTCGCGGGGCTTGAGTCGATCCGCCGGGCGGCGACGTTCGCCGCCGTGGCGGCGCTGTCCGGCTGGCTGTTCTTCATCGTTCTTCTTGGCACACGTTTTCCGATCGGGCCGTTCGAAACCCTCATGAATCAGGTGATGCCATGGAGATGAACGCAGCGGGTCTGGCCGAGCTCTTTCTCTATTCGGTCTCGATGTGGTGGCTGATCATCCCCGCCGTGTTCATCGGCATTCTCATGGGGGCGATTCCGGGGTTCGCAGCGCATAACACGATCATCATGCTGCTGCCGCTGACGCTTGCGGTGGATGTTGATCTGGCGCTGACCTTCATGGTGGCGCTGTATTGCGCCAGCCACCTCGGCGGGGGGATTCCGGCGATCCTGCTGAATATTCCCGGAACCGGGGGCGCCGCCGCGACAACGCTGGATGGGTATCCGATGTCGCAGCAGGGCAATGCATCGCGGGCTTTGGCGCTCAGCTTCGTGGCCTCGATCAGCGGCGGGCTGATCACCTCGGCCGTGACGCTGTTCATGCTGCAATACCTGTCGCAGGTCGGTTTCTACGTCCGGTCCGTCGAGATGGTCGTGGTGATGCTGTTCGGCCTGGCGCTGATCGCCGCCATCGCCGCGCGGGACATGATCAAGGGCCTGATCGCGGGCGCGCTTGGCCTGATGCTGGGTGCGATGGGCGCCGACCACATCTATGCGACGCCGCGCGGGACCTTCGGTATCCTGGAACTGTTCGACGGGGTGCCGCTGGTGCCGGCGCTGATCGGTCTCTTTGCGATCTCCGAGGCGCTGATCATGCTGGAATCGCGCACCATCGCGCCTGCGGCCAGCGCGCGAGCGATGCCCAGCTGGTCGCAGACCTTCCGCGAAATCCTCGGGGCGTTCCGCCACTGGTGGCTGATGCTCTGGACGTCGTTGCTGGGGCTGGTGATCGGCGTGCTGCCGGGCGCCGGGGCCTCGATCGCCTCCTTTGTCGCCTACCAGCAGGCGCGGGTCTTCTCCAGGACGCCGGAGGCGTTCGGAACCGGGCACGAGCAGGGGGTCGTCGCGCCGGAGGCCGCGAACAACGGGGTGACGACGGGCACGCTGGTGCCGCTGCTCGCCATTGGCGTGCCGGGCGGGAGCACCGCAGCGGTGATGATGGTCGTGCTGCAGTTCCACGGGGTGCCGTTCGGCCCGCGCCTGTTCGTGCAGGACCCGGTGCTGGCCTATGGCGTCATCATGTCGATGTTCGTGGCCTACGTGTTCATGCTGTTCACTCTGTTCCCGCTGACGCGTTACCTGTCGCGGATCACGGTCGTGGCGAATTACTACATGGCGCCGATGATCGTCGCCTTCACGCTGGTGGGTGCCTTCGTGCCGCGGAACTTCATGGCGGATCTCACGATCGCCGTCGCCTTCGGGCTGCTGGGATATGTCGCCCGCAAGACCGGCTACAATGTCGCCGCGATCCTGATCGGCGTGATCCTCGGCCCGCTGCTGGAACGGTCGTTCCTGCTGTCGATGCGGATTTCCGGCGGCGACTGGACGGTCTTCTTCTCGTCGGTCATCGGCAACGTGCTGTGGGGGCTTCTCGCAGTGACGCTTCTGGCCTCGCCGACAATGAACCTGCTGCGCAATTTGCGCAGCGCCCGCAATACCCAAAGCAAGATGGAGCACTGAAGATGCGCATTGTAACCGTTCAGCGTGGCGAGGATCAGCTTGTTGCGATCGAGGCACCGCAGGGGGTGATCCCCCTGGCCGATCTGCCCGGCGACCTGCCCGCAACCGCCCTGGACGTGGTGAGAGGCGGACCGGACGCACTCCAGCGTATCCGCGATGCGCTGGATGCCACCGATACCGCGCCGCTGGCACCGGGGAGCTTTCGGCTGCTGGCGCCGATCCCGCGACCCGCGAAGAATATCGTCTGTGTCGGAAAGAACTACGTGGAGCACGCCAGGGAGTTCCAGGGGTCGGGGTTCGATTCCAGCTCCGGCGGACAGGAGGTGCCCGATCTGCCGATCATCTTCACCAAGGCGCCGACCTCCGTGGTAGGCCCCGGCGCGGATGTGATCGCGAGCCACGATGCCGATGGCACGCTGGATTACGAGGGCGAGCTGGGTGTGGTGATCGGCACCGGCGGGCGCGGCATCACAAAGGATCGGGCCTATGACCATGTGTTCGGCTACACGGTCATCAACGATGTCACGGCGCGGCAGGCCCAGAGTGCCCACAAGCAGTGGTTTCTGGGCAAGTCCTGCGACACCTTCTGCCCGATGGGTCCCGCCATCGTCACTGCCGACGAGGCAGGTGCGGTGACGGATCTGCACCTGACGACGAAGGTGAACGGGGAATTGCGGCAGGATGCGGTGGTGCGCGATCTGATCTTCGACATTCCCACCATCATCGAGACGATCTCGCGGGCGATCACGCTGGAGCCGGGCGACATCATCGCCACCGGCACGCCGGTGGGGGTCGCGCTCGGCTTCACGCCGCCGAAATACCTCAGGGCGGGCGACGAGGTGGAGGTAGAGATTTCCGGCATCGGCGTCCTGCGAAATCGCATCGTCTGACAGTGGCCCTTCGGGGCCACTTTTCCGCCCAGGCCACGCATGACGCGCGCCCCTGACAGGCTTGCAGGCGAGCCTGTCAGACTGGGCTGGCAGACTGGGCCGGCAGACTGGGCTGACAGACTGGGCCGGCAGCGGGCCCGAAAAACAAGAAGGCAGACCAGAATGGATTTCCTTTCCGCCGAATTCCTCGTGATCGCCGTGACGCTTCTGGGCGCCGGCGCTCTGACCGGGATGCTCGCGGGCATGTTCGGCGTGGGCGGCGGTGCGCTCATCGTGCCGGTGCTCTTCGAAGTCTTCGGCGTGCTCGATGTCGCGGACGACACGCGAATGCCGCTGGCCGTCGGGACCTCCCTGGCCATCATAATTCCGACGTCGATCCGGTCATGGTTCGGGCACCGGGCGCGGGGCGCCGTCGACACCGCGCTGCTAAGGGCCTGGGCCATTCCCATCGTGGCGGGAGTCGCCATCGGCGCCGTGATCGCGCGTTTCGCCCCGTCGGAGGTCTTCCAGATCGTGTTCGTGCTCGTGGCGGGTGTGAACGCGATAAAGCTGATTTCGGGCGTAAAGAAGTGGGACATCGCCGAGGGACTGCCGCAAGGGGCGGGCCTGCGGGCCTATGGCGGCCTGATCGGCTTCCTGTCATCCCTCATGGGGATCGGAGGCGGCCAGATTGCCAACATCATCATGACCCTGCATGGCCGGCCGATCCATCAGGCCGTGGCGACTTCGGCGGGGATCGGGCTGCTGATCTCGGTGCCCGGCGCGATTGGCTACATCCTTGCGGGTTGGGGAATGCCCGGCCTGCCCGCCGACGCCGTCGGGTTCGTGTCGCTGTCGGGCTTCGTCCTGTTCGTGCCGACGACGATCCTGACCGCCAGTCTCGGTGTCCGGATCGCGCACGGGCTTTCGGCGCGCAGGCTTGAACTCGCGTTCGGGTCCTTCCTCGCGGTCGTCTGCCTCCGGTTCATCTACGCGCTGGCGGTCGCATGAGGGCCGCTCGGGCGGGGTCGCCCCCGGCCTGCCTGCGCGGCGGCGTTTCGGGGCGCGTCAGGATGCCGCCCCGGACAGGATGAAGCGGGTCAGGCTGGCGCCGTCCATGCCGCCGAGGCCGGACCTGATCGCCGCGTCGTAGCGGGCGCGGGCGGCCTCTGACAGGGGCAGGGCGGTGCCGTCCCGACCCGCCCATTCCAGCGCCAGGCCCAGATCCTTGCGCAGCCCGTTCAGGTCGAAGGTGCCGGGCTGATCGGCGCCCGCGAGCGTGTCCTTCACCACCTGCAGACGGTTCTTCAGCACGGCGGGGCCGGCGGAACTGTCGGACATCACGTCGGCCGCAACGCCGGGGTCCACGCCGCTGTCCGCGAGCAGGGTCAGGGCCTCGCCCATGGCGGCCCAATACAGCGCCAGCGGCAGGTTCACGGCCAGCTTCATCGCGGAACCGGCCCCCACCGGGCCAAGATGATCCAACCGCTTGCACAGCGCCTCAAGCACGGGCTTGCCCCGCTGCCATGCCGCCTCCGATCCGCCCGCCATGCCGACCAGCGCGCCCTTCAGCGCCGGGCCGACGGTGCCGCCCACCGGACATTCAAGGTAAAGGGCGCCCGCCGCCTCCACCCGCATGGCGATGTCGCGCTGCTGGTCGGGCAGGAGCGTGCTCATCTCGATCCACAGCTTGTCCTTTGGCGTGTCGGACAGGGCCCCAGCGTCGAGCACCGCGGCCAGCGCGGCGTGATCGGTCAGAGAGGAGAGGATGATATCCGCACCTGCCACCAGCGCGGCGGGAGTCCCGGCCAAGGTGGCGCCGGCCTCCTGCGCCCGTGCGGTGCCTTCAGAGCTGCGGTTCCAGACGGAGACCGCGAAGCCCTGCGCGCGCAGCCGTGTCGCGATGGCGGTACCCATGCGGCCGGTGCCTATGATGCCTATCGTGTCGGTGCTCATGCGCCGTCCTTTTTCTGAAATGACGTGGTGTGGTGTGAGGGGCTTGCGTGACTGGGGCTTGCGTGACCGGGGGCGCTGACCCGAAAGGGCCTGGCCCGGGTTTGCGCCCCGGGCCGGGTGGAAGGGGGTTAGGTTCGGCGGGTGGATGTGTCAGGTTGGCTTGCCGCCGATGGTGACCGATAGCGGCTGGAGCCCCTCGCAAGTGACCTCGATCCGGTCGCCGGTGGTGACGGCGCCGACCCCGGCAGGCGTTCCGGTCATGATCAGGTCGCCCGCCTTCAGGGCGTGCTGTTCTGAAATCTTGGCGATTATCTCGCGCGTGTTCCAGATCATCAGCGCCACATTGGCGTCCTGCTTCGTCTCGCCGTTGATCGCGGTCCGCAGGACGTGGTCGTCGATATGGCCCACATCCTCCACCCGGCTGATCGGCCCCAGCGGGCAGGAGTGGTCGAAGGACTTTGTCACCTCCCACGGCAAACCCTTTTCGAGGGCGTTCGCCTGATGGTCGCGGCGCGTCATGTCGAGTCCGCAGCAGTAGCCGAAGATGTGATCGCAGGCCTCCGCTTCGGGGATGTTGTACCCGCCTGATTTCAGCGCGACGACCAGCTCTCCCTCGTAGTGGAAGTTGTCGGTGAAGACCGGGTAGGGGATCTCTCCGCCGCCATCGACCACGGCATCGGCGGGCTTCATGAAGATCACCGGCGGGTCGCGTTCGTCGGCGTTCATCTCGTGGATGTGGGCGACGTAGTTCTTGCCGATGCAATAGATCCTGCGGACCGGGAACACCTGGTCGGAGCCGTAGATCGTGACGCCGGGCCGTTCGGGCGCCGGGATTGCGTAGTCGGTCATCAGTTTCTCCCCCTGCTGATAGCGTGCCGGGGCAGAATAATATATTTTATATTTTATCGCTAATCGAGAATTATATCTATATAAAACATGCTGTTAAGTGCAAAAATGCCTCGTTTCTGCGGGTGCGAAAATATATAAACCTGCGAAATTTCCACCGAATCGCATATGGTTTTCTTACTGGTTCGGCGCGGGACAGCGCCAAGCCACCAAGGGAGGAGATAAAAAATGAATTTTACCAAAGGGTTGGTGAAGGGGGTCGCGGTTGCGGCGGTCTCGGTCTTCGGGTTTGCCGGAGCGGTGGCCGCGCAGACCGATATCACCGTAGCGGTGCCGAACCCATCGGCGATCACCTGGGCGCCAATGTGGGCCGCCGTCGGGGAGGGCTATTTTGAAGCGGAGGGCCTGAACGTGGACGTGCAGGCGGTCGACGGGTCGTCGCAGGTGCTGCAGGCGATGTCCGCGGGGCAGGCGCAGATCGGCGCCCCCGGACCAGGTCCGGTGCTGGGCGCGCGGGCGCGCGGGCTGGACGTGGTGTTCATCTACAACCTCTATCCCAAGAGTGTCTTTGGTCTGCTGGTAAAGGCCGACAGCGGTCTTGCGGCACCCACCGACCTCAAGGGCAAGGTGATCGGGGTGGGCACGGCTGACGGGGCGGAGGTCTCCTTTGCCCGCGCGATCCTGAATGACGCCGGGATGCAGGAGGGTGAGGACTTTACCTTTCTGCCGGTGGGGGATGGCGGAACCGCGGCGGTGGCGTTCCTGCGCGGCGATGTCGACGCTTATGCCGGAGCGGTCAGCGACGCGGCGATCCTCGCCAATCGCGGGCTGGAACTGACGGAGATCACGCCAGACGAATACCTCGCCTATTTCGGCAATGGCTACGCCGTGCTTGCCGATTACATGGCGGAGAACCCTGAGGTGGTCGAAGGCTTCGGGCGCGCGCTGGTGAAGGGGATGCGCTTTATCTCCGATCCCGCCAACGAGGATGCGGCGCTCGATCACATGGCCGCGGGCAACCCGTCGGAAGGTGAGGACCGTGGCTTTGCCGCCTCGCTTCTGGCTGCCGCGACGGAGCGGATGACCCCCACGGACGCCTATATCGAGCACGGTTTCGGCTACCAGCCGCCGGAGCACTGGCAGACCTGGCAGGACAGCCTGATCAGCTCGGGCGATCTTGAAAAGCCGTTCGACGACCTGACCGCCGGCTATTCCAACGACATGATCGAAGGTTGGAACGCCGAGTGACACAGGTGGCGCAGATGACCGCCAGAACGCGTGAACCGGCCGAAGCTCGGCCGGTTTACCGCATCGAGCGGCTGACGAAGACCTACGGCGGGTTCACCGCCTTGCACAAAGTGAACCTGACCCTGAGGAAGGGCGAGTTCGGGGCGGTCATCGGGTCTTCGGGCTGCGGGAAATCCACGCTGCTGAAGATCATGGCCGGGCTGCTGCCGCCCAGTTCGGGCCGCGTGGTGCTGGAGGACAAGCCGGTGCTGGGGCCGCGCCGGGACATCGGCATGATGTTCCAGCAGGCGACGCTGCTGCCGTGGAAGACGACGCTGGGCAACGTTCTGCTGCCCATCGAGATGCGCGACGGCAAGGCGGCGGCGCGGGCCGCCGAGGGCCGGGCGGAGGAACTGCTGGAGCTCGTCGGCATCGGCCGGGCAAAGCACGTTTTCCCCGGCGAACTGTCGGGCGGCATGGCGCAGCGGGCGGCGATCTGCCGGATGCTGATTTCCGATCCGGCTGTGCTGTTGCTGGACGAGCCGTTCTCTGCCCTCGACGAGTTGACCCGCGATTTCATGAACATGGAGTTGCAGCGGATCTGCCTCGAACGCGAGGCCACGTCCTTTCTCGTGACCCACTCCATCCCGGAGGCCGTGATCCTGGCGGACCGGATCTTCATCATGGAGGCGAACCCCGGCCGCGTGGCCGAGATCATCGAGATCGACCTGCCGCGCCCCCGCAATCTGGACATGATCAACACCGCCAAATTCGGCGAGATCGTCCACCACATCCGCGAAAAGCTGGGCAAGGAGGCCTTTGGCGCATGATCGAACAGAGTGTGACCGCGGCGCGGGCGCAGATGCCGGAGTACGAGGGCGACACGGTCTGGTCCGAGCACGAACCGCTGATCGACCGGATTCCGCGCTGGGTGGCGATGACCGGGCTTTTTATCGCCATCGTGGGCATCTGGTACGCCGTCACCGCGCTGGAAATCGTGTCCAACATCATCCTGCCGACCCCGATGGAGACATGGAGCGACATCGTCTTTGTCGGCGGCAACATGGTGTCGGGTGGTTACATGCTTGAAGCGCTGGTCACTACGACCAAGACGGTCCTGCTGGCCTTCGGGCTGGCCATGGCGATCGGCTTTTCGCTGGGCGTGCTGGTCGGAGAGACGAAATTCGGCGAACGGGCGGTGATGCCCTATCTCGTCGCCATCGATACCATGCCCAAGGTGGCCTTTGCGCCGTTGTTCATCGCGTGGCTGGGGTTCGGCATCGCCTCGAAGGTGGCGCTGGCGACCTTCATCGCGACTTTTCCCATCGTGGTCTCCACCGCCGCCGGGCTATACGCCGCATCGGAGAACGAGCGGATGCTGTTCAAGTCCATCGGCGCCAGCCGGATGCAGACGCTGGTCCGGCTGAAGCTGCCCACCGGGTTGCCCTACTTCTTTACCGGGTTGAAGATCGCCGCGGTGGGGGTCATGGCTGGCGCGATCACCGGCGAATTCCTCGGGGGCGGGCAGGGCGTGGGCGCCCTGATCCGGGTGTCGGCCTCGCAACTGGACACGCCACGGGTGTTTTCGCTCATCATCTACCTCAGTTTCCTGGGTTTGGCCCTGTTCCTCGCGGTTGTCTGGGTGCAGAAGACATTCGTTTTCTGGAACAAGTCGGACAAACCCGGGGGCGCGGCATAGATGGTACGACAGAAATCCGTCACGGCAGCGGAGCCGATCCTTTCGGACCGGGCACATGACGCGATCAAGGCGGATATTCTCGCCGGCCTGCTGGAGCCCGGCGAGAAACTGCAGCTCGAGGCCATATCCGACCGCTACGGCATCGGTACCGCGCCAATGCGCGAGGCGCTCAACCGGCTTTCGGCAGAGGGCTGGGTCGAGCGGCGCAGCCAGCGCGGGTTCTTTGTCTCGGGCCTGTCCTTCACGGAATTGCAGGAACTGGTGAAAACCCGTGTCTGGCTCGAAACGCTGGCCTTGCGGGAATCCATCGCGCATGGCGGTCAGGAGTGGGAGGACGCGGCGATCCTGTCCTGTCACCGGCTGGCGCGCACCAGCCGCTTTGTCGATCCCGACGACGACGCCGACAGCTTTACGCTCAACCCCGACTGGGAGGTGCGCCACCACGAGTTTCACCGCGCACTGCTGTCGGCCTGCGGGTCGGGCCTGATGGAGCAGTTCTGCCAGCAACTGATGGAGCGGGCGATCCGCTACCGGAACCTGTCGGTGAAGTTCAGCCTCGCCCGGCGCGGCGACGCGCT
This sequence comes from Sagittula salina, assembly GCF_017813235.1. Classification (GTDB taxonomy): domain Bacteria; phylum Pseudomonadota; class Alphaproteobacteria; order Rhodobacterales; family Rhodobacteraceae; genus Sagittula; species Sagittula salina. Next base: position 13,503 of record NZ_JAGISH010000019.1, on the reverse strand, counting down.
GGTCGAGCACGAGGAGATCCTGACCGCCTGTCTGGATCGCGACGCGGACCTCGCCTGCCGTCTGCTGGGCGATCACTACCGGCTGACGCTCGACGGTCTGCGCGAGCGGCTCTTCGCGGAAGCGACCCCCTGAGGTCGTCGTCGGTGCGGCGTCGGTCGCATAATGCGATTTATGGTAAATCTACTGTGCTGTGCGTGGCGGACGAGCGCTGAGGACGCAAATGCGCTTTGGTTCAGCTCGCTGACGCCTTCGCCTGCAGGCCCGGAGGCTTTTGCATTGGCCGGGGCCATTGCCCTTCTTCCCCTGATGACCGACAAACCGCTGGAGGGCGGTGCAGGAACGGGGCGGGAGGAGCGGCGGCAATGAGGGATCTTCCGAAGGAGGTCGCAGGCTACGGTCGGTTGCGTCCGCATGCGCTCACGGCGAAGGCCGGGGACCGCACGACAAAGATCCTGCCCGACATCGATTCCGCCATCAAGGCCTGCGGGCTGCGCGATGGCGACACGGTGTCCTTTCACCATCACCTGCGCGACGGCGACGGAGTGCTGAACCTCGTTCTGGACCGGCTCGCGGCGCGCGGGCTGAAAGGGCTGCACGTGGCGGCGACCTCGATCTTTCCGGTACACGCGCCGTTGGTCGACCATATCCGCAACGGCACGGTGGCACGCCTGTCGGCCAGTTTCATCGCCGGGCCGGTGGGCGCGGCGGTCAGCCGGGGACTGCTGCAACACCCGGTGGTACTGCGCACCCACGGCGGGCGGGCGCGGGCGCTGGACATGGGCGAACTGGTGGTGGACGCGGCCTTTGTCGCGGCACCCGCTGCCGATGAGATGGGCAACCTTTCGGGCCGGGTGGGACGGAACGCCTGCGGCACGCTGGGCTACCCGCTGACCGATGTGGCGATCGCCCGCAGCGTCGTCGCCGTCACCGATACGCTGGTGCCCTACCCCGCCCCCGCCATCGACATCGCCCAGGACAAGGTCGATTTCGTCGTCGCGGTGGACAGCATCGGCGACGCGGGCGGCATCGCCTCCGGCACCACGCGGCCCGCCACTGACCCGGTGAGCCGTGGCATCGGCCATGACGCCGCCGGGGTGATCGCGGCAAGCGGCCTGCTGGCGGAGGGGTTCTCCTTTCAGACCGGGGCGGGCGGCGTATCGCTGGCCACGGCCGATGCCGTGGGGCGGATGATGGCGGAGCGCGGCGTCATCGGCAGTTTCTGTGCCGGGGGGATCACCGGGTTTCATGTGGCAATGCTGAACGCGGGGCTGTTTCGCGGGCTGTTGGACGTGCAGTGCTTTGATCTGGAGGCGGTGGCGTCATATCGCGACGACCCGCGCCACCAGATGATGAGCGCGGCGACCTATGCCGGGCCACATGTCGGCGGTGCGGTGGTGGACCGGGTCGATGCGGTGGTGCTGGGCGCGGCCGAGGTCGACGCCGGTTTCAACGTCAATGTCACGACTAAAGCGGGCGGCATGGTCATCGGCGGTTCGGGCGGGCACGCGGATGCGGCTGCGGGCGCGCGGCTGGCGATCATCACCACACGACTGACCGCCGCCGGATTCGCCAAGATCGTGCCGGAGGTCGGCACCGTCACCACGCCCGGGCACACCGTCGATGTCGTGGTGACGGAGGCGGGCATCGCGGTGAACCCCTTGCGGGCGGCGCTGGCAGAGCGGTTGCGCGCGGCGGGCCTGCCGGTGGTGGATATCGCCGCGCTGTGCGAGACAGCGGCCCGGACCGCCACCCGCGTCACGCCGCCGCGTGCCACGGGGCGCGTCGTCGCGGTGTCGGAATACCGCGACGCCAGCGTGACGGACGTGGTGCGCGCGATCGAGGGGGCATGACCCCCCTCCGCCGGTCAGCCGTGCAGCGCGCGTTCCGGGCCGCCGAAACGGTCCTTGGCGAACTGTTCCTGATGCCAGTGCGGATAGATCATCGGCGGGCGGCTGACCGTGTCGATGCGGGCGAGATCCTCGGCGCTGAGCGTCAGCGACAATGCGCGAAGGTTGCGCTCGAGCTGGTCGGGGCGGCTGGCACCCACAACGAGCGAGGCGACCGCGGGGCGGGTCAGCAGCCAGGCCAGCGCGACCTGCGCCGCCTCGACCTCGTGCTCGGCGGCGACGGCGTTCAGCACGTCGACGATGGCCCACAGCCGGTCCCAGTCGCGGATAGGCGGTTCGGTCCAGCCCTTTGCCTGACGGCTGCCCACGGCAAAGCCGTCGCGCGTGTGCTTGCCCGACAGCAGGCCTGCGGCAAGCGGGCTCCAGATCGTGACGCCCAGCCCCTGATCAAGCGAGATCGGCAGGAGTTCGTATTCCGCCTCGCGCGCTTCGACGGTGTAGTGGATCTGCTGCGTGACAAAGCGTTTGAGGTTGTGCCGGTCCGCCGCTGCCAGCGCCTTTGACAGTTGCCAGCCGGTGTAATTGGAGCACCCCGCATAGCGGATCTTGCCCTGCCGGGTGAGCGTGTCGAGCGCTTCCATGGTCTCTTCGACCGGGGTCAGCCCGTCCCATTCGTGGATGTGATAGATATCGATGTGGTCGGTGCGCAGGCGTTTCAGGCTGCGTTCGCATTCGCGGATCAGGTGCCAGCGGCTGGCGCCTTCGTCGTTCGGGCCGTCACCGATGCGCATCCGTGCCTTCGACGAGATCAGCACCCGGTCACGGCGCCCGTCGAGCGCCTCGCCCAGGATCTCTTCTGCCAGCCCGGTCGAATACATGTTGGCGGTATCGAGCAGGGTGATCCCGTGGTCGAGGCAGGTATCCACCAGCGCGCGGGCGTCAGCGACGCTTTGCGCGCCGACCATGCCGAAATCGCCCTTGCCGCCAAAAGTGAAGGTGCCCATGGCGAGCGCCGAAACCTTCAGTCCGCTGCGCCCCAATTGCCTGTACTGCATGTGTTTTCCTTTCCGTCAGAGCTGCCGGGCCACGTCCCGCATGACCTCGACCAGCATGACCGCCACCGTGCCGCCCGCGTCGGGCAGGCCGCGCGATTTTTCCTGAAAGGCAGCGGCCTTGCCGTGTTGCGCAACCATGTTCCTTGTCGCTTCCAGCGCATGACCGGCGGCCACGGTCGCTGCCTCCAGCGCGTCGGCCAGCGGGTCGTCGCGGCCGTCGAGCGCGGTGGCGATCGGGTCCAGCACATCGAGCACGGTCTTGTCGCCGGGCCGCGCCTTGCCGCGCTGCGCGACGCCCTCCGCGAAGGCGCGCCAGAAGGTCGCCGCCTGCCCGGTTCCGAAGGTGTCCGCGCCATCCAGCGCCTTGAACCCGCGCAGGAATCCGGTGGCCATCAGCGTGCCCATGGTCGAGGGCGCGGCGCGCGCCAGCGCCCCCCCGGCCAGTTTCATCTGCTCCGCGATCCCGGCCTCGGGCGCGGCGGCGACGGCATCACGGGCGGCAGCGAAACCCTTTGACATGGTGATGCCGAGATCACTGTCGCCCACCTGCCCGTCCAGCGCGATCAGTGCCTCGCGTTCGGCGGCAAAGCGGTCGGCCCATGCGGTGTAAAAGGCGCGTGTGTGGTCTGCGGTCAGCGCCATGCGGTCAGCCCCCGACGTGGGTGAAGAAGGGCGTGCTGACCGGCGCGGCGATCAGCGGCTCGAGCTCGTCATCGAGGTGCAACACGGAGATCGACGCCCCGGCCATCTCCATCGAAGTGGCGAATTCGCCCAGCCAGCGGTGGCGGATGGTGACGCCGCGCTCTTCCATCAGGATCGCGACGCGGCGATAGAGGATATAGAGTTCCTCCAGCGGCGTGGCGCCAAGACCGTTGATCAGCACCGCGACCTCGTCGCCGGTTTTGTAGTCGGTTTCCGCGAAAATCCGCTCCATCATCTTGTCGACCACGGTATCTGCGGGTTGCAGCGGCTCGCGCGAGATGCCCGGTTCGCCGTGGATGCCCATGCCGATCTCCATCTCGTTCTCACCGATCTGGAAACCGGGGCGGCCGACTTCGGGCACGATGCAGGGCGACAGGGCCACGCCCATGGTGCGGGTACGGGCGCGGGCCTTGTCCGTGATGCGCGCGACCTCGGTCAGCGGCAGCATCTGCGCGGCTGCGGCGCCCGCCGCCTTGTAGAGGAAGAAGATCCCCGCCACGCCCCGACGCTTGTGCTCTTCGCCAACGACGGAGGACGCCACGTCATCGTTGCCGACCACCGTGGCGGTGGCGATGTCCTCCAGCTCGGCCAGCTCTCCCGCCATGTCGAAGTTCATGATGTCGCCGGTGTAATTGCCATAGAGGTAAAGCACCCCTGCGCCCTGGTCGACATGCTTCGTGACTTCGAGGATCTGGTCGGAACTGGGCGACTGGAAGACGCCGCCGACCGCGCAACCGTCGATCATTCCGTCGCCCACGTAGCCCAGGAAGGTCGGCAGGTGCCCCGACCCGCCGCCGGTGACGATGCCGACCTTGCCGGGCACCGGGTTGGCGGTGACGTAGCAGCGCAGGTCGCCCGCCGTGTGCGTCACCTGGGGGTGGGCGCGATAGATGCCGTCCAGCATCTCGTCGACAAAGGCTTCGGGCGTGTTGAGGAACTTCTTCATGGGCTCGGTTTCCGGTTTCGGGATTGCAGTTTGCCGCGGCGGGTCACGAAGAAGGCCGCGGCGAGAAGGATGAAGGCGCCGACCACCACGCGCTGCCAGGTGGAGGGAATACCCACCAGCACAAGCACGTTGTTGACGACAGTGATCAGCAGCACGCCGGTCACGGTGCCCAGCACGGAGCCGGTGCCGCCGGTGATCCGGGCGCCGCCCAGCACCACGGCGGCGATCACGCCGATTTCGGTGCCGACGAGGTCGAAGGGATTGGCCATGCGGTTGGCGCAGACATGCACGATGCCCGCCAGCCCCGCGAGGCCGCCGGCGAAGGCAAAGACGAACAGGTGCACCGTGCGCTGATCATAGCCCAGCCGCGCGGCGACCTCCGGGTTGCCCCCGGTGGCAAAGATCGCGCGCCCCATGAGTGTGCGGTTGAAGATCGCCCAGGTCAGCAGCGCGGCGGCGGGGAAGACGAGGAAATACCACGGCAGCGTCACGGTGGCACCGTTGGCGGTGGTGACGTCCAGCATCGACGCCTTGCCGAAGGCGACCATCTGGGGCGGCAGCTCCATCAGCCAGACGGTGCCGATGAAGGCCAGCAGGATGCCCCGGAACAGGTATTGCGTGCCGATTGTGACGATCAGCGCCGCGACGCGCAGTTCGTGCACCAGCCAGCCGTTGACGGCCCCCAGCGCCGTGCCCCCGGCCACCGCGATCAGGAGGATGGCCGCCATGGGCAGGTCCGGCGCGACCTTCAGCACGAACAGCGTGAGCGAATACATCGCAAAGGCCGCGATGGCGGTAAAGCTGACGTCGATCCCTCCCGCCGCGAGGATGGAGAACACCCCGAGCGCGAAAAGCCCCGTCACGACGGACGCGCGGCCCATGTCGATCAGCGACGTGGGCGACAGGAACGCCGGGTTGATCAGCGCCACCGCGACGCAGATCGCCACCAGCAGGCAGAGACTGACCAGTTCCGGGTGCCGGGTGAAGGTGTCGGCCAGCCCGGCGCGCGGGTGGTGCCTGCCAGCCGGGGGGGCGGCGTTGCGATTGTCGAACGTGGATTGTGTCATGGTCATTCCGCCGCCTCCGCCGGAGAGGCGAGCATCGCCCTGTAGATGTCGTCTTCGCTGGCGGTGTCGCCCGCGGTTTCCGCCACGACCCGCCCGCCGTTCATCACGAGGATCCGGTCGCAGTTCTGCAGCAGTTCGGGCAGGTCGTCGGAGACGATCACCAGCCCGATGCCGCGTTCCGCCATGTCCTGAATGGTGCGGTAGATCGTATCCTTCGATCCCACGTCGACGCCGACGGTCGGCCCGTGCAGCACCAGCACGCGCGGCGCGATGCTGAGCCAGCGACCGATCAGCACGCGCTGCTGGTTGCCACCCGACAGGGCGCCCACCGGCAGGTCCACGTCTGTCGTGTTCAGCTTCATGTCCTCGGAGATGGTCCTGGCCGCCGCGCGGGCCTTGGTCCGACTGACGGTGCCCATTGGCCCGAGGATGCGGTCGAGGATCAGCGGCACCTCGTTGTCGAGAATGGACTTCTCGATAAAGAGCCCCTCGCCCAGGCGGTCCTCCGGCACATAGCCGATACCCAGCGCGATGGACTGCGCCGGGGTGTTGATCCGCACTGGTGCGCCGTCCATCTCGATGCGGCCATCGGTGATTTCGCGGTGCCCCGCCAGCGCCAGCGCCAGTTCGTTGCGCCCCGAATCCGACAGGCCGGTGATACCGAGGATCTCGCCTTCGTGCAGGGTGGCGGTGACGCCGTGGAAGCCGTCGCCGGACCCGAGGTTGTCGAGCCGCATCAGCTCGGCCGTGCCGGGGTGTCCTTCGCGGTAGCGCCGCGCCTCGATCTCGCGGCCGGTCATCAGCTCGCTCAGTTCGGCACGGCTGTAGCCTGCGATGGGGCCCTGCGCCACGCATAGACCGTCGCGGAAGACGATGGCCTGCCCGCCGATGCGGTAGCATTCCTCCAGCTTGTGGGTGACGAACAGCACGGCGACGTTCTGCGCCCGCAGGCGGCCGACGACTTCGATCAGGGTTTCGACCTCGTGCCGGGTCAGCGAGGTGGTCGGTTCGTCCATGATGACCAGCCGGGCGTCCTGCGCGATGGCGCGGGCGATGGCAACCCGCTGGCGGATAGCGAGCGGCAGATCAGAGACGCGGGTGCCCAGCAGGGCGCGCGTCGGCTCCAGCCCGACTTCGCGCAGTGCCTTCTTCGCGGTTTCGGACAGGCGCGCGCGGTCGAGCCAGCGCAGCAGCCGCCCGTGCCCCGCGACCAACTGCTCGCCAAGCGCGACGTTTTCGGCAACGGTCAGGTTCGGCAGCAGCGAAAGGTCCTGGTAGACGGTCTCGATCCCGGCCTCCAGCGCCATGATGGGGCTGAGTTCGGAATGCCTGCGCCCGTCGAGGATGATCTCGCCCTCGCTGGGGGCGTGGGCGCCGGACATGATCTTGATCACGGTGCTCTTGCCGCAGCCGTTTTCGCCAAGCAGGTGATAGGCCTCGCCCGCGCGGAGCGTCAGGTCGACGCCGCGCAGCGCGTGCACGCCGCCAAAGCGTTTGTGGATGCCGCGCAGTTCGAGGAACGGCTGATCGGTGGGATCGCTGTGGGTCACGGGTATCGGGCCCTGTCTCGGCTGGTTGGGTGGTCGGGACGGGGGCGCACGCGGGCGCCCCCGAGGTCTTTGGATCGGGTCTTCGGACCCTGCCTTCAGTCGGACCGCCTCAGAAGAGGTAGTCCTTGTAGGTGTCCTTGTCGGCCAGAACCATGCCGTTGCCGATCAGGAGCTTGCCGACGCCGGGGCCGTCCTTCAGCGTGACACTGTTGTAACCCTCGACGCCCAGGTCCATTCCGTCGGTCAGTTCCTTGCCTTCCAGCAGCATCTTGGCGACGGCGTTCATCGCCATGCCGGCCTTCTGCGGGTCCCAGAAGCCAATCGCGGTGATCGCGCCGCTGTCAAGATAGGCGGCGGAGGGGTTCGGCAGCCCGGTCCCCACGAGGCAGACCTTGCCCGTCAGGCCGGCCTCCTCGATGGCGCGGCCGACGCCCAGCACGTCGTTGCCCGCAGAGGTCTGGAAGCCCTTGATGTCAGGGTGCTTGCGCAGGATCTCCTTGGCCTTCTCGTAGGTGCCGTTGGCGTCGTCAAAGCTTTCGTTGTTGGGGTCGACCAGTTCCATACCGGGGAATTGCTTGGCGTTTTCCTCGCCCGCACCGACCCACTGCATGTGCGTCCGGCTGCCCAGCGACCCGACAAAGGTCGTCCACTTGCCTTCGCCGCCCATGCATTCGGCCAGGCGCGCGTTCAAGGCTGCACCGTATTCGGCGTTGTCGAAGGCTTCGACGTCGACCATGGTGTTCATCTGATTGTCGGCTTCGTGCGTCACGATGATCGTCCCGCGATCCATGGCGCGCTTGAAGATGCCTTCGAGGATTGCCGGGTCCATCGGCACCACGGCCAGCGCGTCGGTGCCCTTGGCCACCAGATCCTGCACGATCTGCAACTGCTGGGCACTGTCCGCCTGCGCCGGGCCGACCTGGCTGATGGTCATGTCGGCGTTTTCCTCGGCGAACTTCTCCACCCCGGTTTCCATCCGGTCGAACCACGGGATGCCGCTGATCTTGACCACCGTGGTGATGGTGCCTTCGGCCATTGCGGCGCTCGCGGCAGAGATCATCAGCGCGGCGGCGCACCCCAGTTTAAACGTCTTCGTCATGTTCATTCCTCCCTGGAAGTCCCTCGAATTCAGCCCTTCGACGCGCGAGGGACCCGCGCCGAAGTGATCCCTGAAGCGATGCCCGCAGCCAGCCGTTCGATCAGCTGGAACCGTCCCACCGCGAGGAACGCGAGCAAGAGCGCGCCCCAGGCGAAATCCCGGACGAAGTTCGACAGGCCGATGAAGTTGAGCAGGCTTGACAGCAGTTGCAGCACGATGGCCGAGAGCACGACGCAGACGATGCGCCCGGAGCCGCCCTCGGGCCGCACCCCCGCCATGACCGCGACAAGGATCGCGATCAGCAGGTAGGAGGTGCCGTAATCCCATTTCACGTTCACATTGCGCGCGGCGATGATAACGCCTGCCAGCCCCGCCAGTGCACCCGACAGCGTATAGGTGACGGTAAAGATCCGGCGTTTCGCAAAGCCGCTGTAGTCGGCGGCGCGGGCATTGGCGCCGGTCAGCATCAGCCGCATCCCGAAAGGGGTGAAGCGCAGCACCGCGCCCAGCACCAGCGCCACGGCGAGAAATATCAGGAAACTGTAGGGCACGCCCATGATGACGCCATTGCCCAGTTCATACATCGGGTCGGGCGACCCGATAGTGACGGAACGCCCGTCGGAGAAGACCACCGCCAGCCCGGTGAACAGCATCTGCGTGCCCAGCGTGCACAGGATCGGCGTGATCCCCAGCCGCGAGATGATCAGCCCGTTCAGCAGCCCGCCCAGGATGCCGACGACCACGGCGCCCAGCGTAAAGCACAGGGTGAACAGCCACGGCGCGTCGTAGACCGGAATGAACTGCGTCATCACGAGGCCGGAGGCCACCCCCGCGAGGTTCGCCAGCGCGATGCCCGACAGGTCGATGCCGCCGTTGCCGGCGCACATGGCGAGCATGACGCCGATGGCCAGCAGGCCGATTTCCGGCACCTGGGTGGCCATGGATTGCAGGTTGAACAACGACAGGTAAGTGCCGCCGGACACCAGCCCGCCGGTGACCATGAGGACCACCACGAGCATCGACAAAATGGCCAGCCGGCCATCGAGTTTACGCATGCCCTCCTCCCAAGGTTTTAGTAAACTTGATCTTAATTTAGTAAATCGTTAACAAACAATTCAGGCGCGTTCAACAGAATTTCCGTTGCGGGCGCAAAGACGTTACCGCTTGCGTCCCGCAGCGATCACGAAGATGTTTAGTAAACACGGCCAGCGGGACAGGGCGCGGGACAACCCATGACGAAACAAGAGAAAAAGCCAGTCACCCTGCGGCAGGTTGCCGAGCACGCCGGGGTCTCGGCGGCCACGGCCTCGCTGGTGCTGAACGGCAAGGGCGAGATTTCGGAGGCCACGCGACAGCGCGTCCTGAGCGCGGTCCGGGAGATGAACTACACCCCGAGGGGCGGGCGCACGAAGCCCGATTCCGTCAACACGCTGCGCTTTCTGAAGATCGCGCGGCACGGCCACACGGTGAACCGGGACCACAGCCATTTCATCGCCGATTACATCGACGGCATGTCCTGGGAAGCGACGCGGCGCGACTATTCACTGCAAGTGGAAAGCTTCGAGGGGGTGGAAATCGACCGCGTGGCGGAAACCCTGCGCACGGGCGATCTGCGCGGGGCCGTCATCCTGGGCACGGAACTGGACGAGGATGAGGTGCGCTTTCTCGCGCGGGCGCCGCTGCCCATGGTTTTCATCGACACCTATCACCCGCTGGTGAACCTGAACTTTGTCGACATGGACAACGATCAGGCGGTCTTCGCCGTGCTCCGCCACCTGTCCGAGCGCGGCTTTCGCCGCATCGGCATGGTGGGCAGTCACACGGCGGTGACGAACTTCGCGCTTCGGCGGGAGGCCTTTTCACGCGGGATGGCCGCGCTGGGGCTGGAGGTCGACGAGGCGCATGTGCTGTCGGTCGATTCGACGCTGGAGGGCGCCTACGGCGACGGGCTGGCGCAGCTCGGGACCGGGCGCGACGTGGCAGAAGCCTATTTCTGTGCCAACGACATGATCGCCTTCGGATTCATGAAGGCGCTGCGCGAACGCGGGCTGGAGGTGCCACGGGACGTCTCTATCGTCGGATTCGACAACCTGCCCATGAGCGCCATGAGTGACCCGCCACTCAGCACCATCGAGGTGCCCAAGCGCCGCATCGGCGCCATGGCGATCCGGCTCCTGGACGACATGCTGATCGCCACTACGCCGGAACCGGCGACAAAGGCGCTGATCAGCGGCGAATTCGTCAGCCGCGACAGCGTGGGGTTCGGCCCGGCGCGGACCGGGGCGGCGCAGCCAGCCAGCAGCGAGGCATGAACGCACCTGCCCGGGGTCCGGGATCGGACCGAGGGGTATGTCATCGCCGCGCCGGACAGGCTAAGGCAGGGCGGGGACGGCGCGCGGACAGGACGCGCCGATTGGGAGAAAAGGACAGACAGACATGAGCAGGACAGCGGTTATCGGGCTCGGCTCGATGGGCTATGGCATGGCGCAAAGCTGCCTGCGCGCCGGGCATGAAACCTGGGGCGTGGACATCGACGCGGGCGCCATGGCGCGCTTTGCCGCCGAGGGCGGGCAGGAGGGCGGGCTGCCCGCTGATCTGGACGCCGTGATGGTCGTCGTACTGAACGCGGCGCAGACCGAAGCGGTCCTGTTCGGTGACAACGGCGTGGTGGCAGGGCTCGAACCCGGCGCGGTGGTGATCGCCTGCGCCACCGTGCCGCCCGCCTTTGCCCGCGAGATGGAGGCACGCTGCGCGCAAGGCGGTGTGCACTACCTCGACGCACCGATTTCGGGCGGCGCGGCCAAGGCGGCGCAAGGCGCGCTGTCGATCATGGCCTCCGGGACACCCGACGCCTTCGCCGCCGCGCGGCCCGTGCTGGACGCCTGCGCGCAGACGGTCTTTGAGCTGGGCGCGGAGGCCGGGCCGGGGTCGGCCATGAAGGCGGTGAACCAGCTTCTGGCGGGCGTGCATATCGCCACCATGGCGGAAGCGATGACCTTTGGCATGACGCAGGGCGTGGAGCCCGCGCAGTTCCTGGAGGTCATCAGCCAGTGCGCCGGGACGTCCTGGATGCTGGAAAACCGCGCGCCGCACATCGTCGACGGCGATTACAGCCCGAAAAGCCAGGTGAACATCTGGCCAAAGGATCTGGGCATCGTTCTGGACGTGGCGAAACAGGCGGGGTTTTCCGCGCCGATCACCGCCGCCGCTTTGCAACAGTACATGGTCGCCGTGGGCATGGGTCTGGGTCGCGAGGACGACGCCGCCATTGCCAAGGTCTACGCCCGCAACGCAGGTCTGACCCTGCCCGGCGCGGAGGGCTGAGCCATGACAACCTACCTTGGCTGCATCGCGGATGATTTCACCGGGGCGACCGACCTTGCCGGGCTCTTGGCGCGTTCCGGCCTGCCGGTGTCGCTGCGCATGGGCGTGCCGGACGCGCCACCCGCGGACACCGCCCCGTTCGAGGTCATCGCCCTGAAGTGCCGCACCGCTCCCGTGGCGGAGGCCGTAGTGGAAACCCGCCGCGCGCTCGACTGGCTGAAGCAGGCCGGGGCCGAGCGGTTTTTCTGGAAATACTGCTCCACCTTCGATTCCACGCCCGAGGGCAACATCGGCCCGGTGGCGGAGGCGCTGATGCAGGCGCTTGGAACCGACCAGACGATCTACTGCCCCGCCTTTCCGGAAAACGGGCGGTCGATCTTCATGGGCAACCTCTTTGTCGGGCGGCAGCCGCTGGCGGAAAGCCCGATGAAGGACCACCCCCTGACACCGATGCGCGACTCGAACCTGATGCGCCTTCTGGAACCGCAGGTCACGCGCCCCGTCGGGCTGGTCGACCGGCTGACGGTGGCGCAGGGCGCGGATGCCGTGCGCGCGGCGCTGGCGGCGCTCGGGACGGAGGGCGTGGCGCATGTGGTCGTCGATGCCGTCGCCAACGGCGACCTCGAAGTGATCGCGGAAGCCTGCCGCGACATGCCGCTGATGACTGGTGGCAGCGCTGTCGCCATGCCGCTGCCTTCGCTCTACCGCGCCGCCGGAGGCATGGGCGAGGACGCCGCGCGCTTTGATCCGCCACAGGTCGCGCGGGCGGCGGTGGTGCTTTCGGGCAGCTGTTCGGCCATGACCAACGCGCAGGTTGCGCAATACATCGCTACCGGCGCACCCGCGCTGCGTCTCGACCCGATGACACTGGCGGAGAATGGCCATGGCTCGGCGCTGGACTGGCTGGCATCGCAGGACCTCGACCGCGCGCCGCTGATCTACGCCACCGCCGACCCCGACGCGGTGCGCCGCGCGCAGGAGGCGCTTGGCCGCGCCCGCGCCGGCGAGATCGTGGAACAGGCGCTCGCAGCCTGCGCCCTGGCCGCGCGCGATGCGGGAGCCCGGCGTATCGTCGTGGCGGGGGGCGAAACTTCTGGCGCGGTGACGCAGGCTCTGGGCGTCGACAGGCTGGACATCGGGCAGGAAATCGCGCCGGGCGTGCCCTGGACCTACTGCACCAGCGCGGGCCACCGGCTGGCGCTGACGCTGAAATCCGGCAACTTCGGCGCACCATCCTTCTTCACCGACGCATTGGAGCGCGCATGACCGACACCGCCCTGCGCGAGGAGATCTGCCTGCTGGCCAAATCGCTTTTCGATCGCGGCCTGACCCACGGCAGTACCGGCAATATCTCCGCCCGGACAGAGGACGGCGGGCTTCTGGTGTCCCCCACGGGCACCAGCTTCGGGCGGCTCGACCCGGCGCGGCTGTCGCGTTTCGACGCATCGGGCCAGCTGATCGGCGGTGACAAGCCGACAAAGGAGATGCCGCTGCACACGGCGTTCTACGACACGCGCGGCACGGCGGGGGCGGTGGTCCATCTGCATTCCTGCCACGCCGTCGCGCTGTCGATGATGACCGACGTGGACGAGGACGACTTTTTGCCGCCGCTGACGCCCTACGGGCTGATGAAGCTCGGGCGGGTGAAGCTGCTGCCCTTCTTCCTGCCCGGCGATCCCGCCATGGGGCAGGCCGTGCGCGGGCTGGCGGGCAGGCGTTCGGCCGTAATGCTGGCGAACCACGGCCCCGTGGTCGCGGGCAAGGACGTGGAGGCCGCCTGCAACGCCATCGAGGAGCTGGAGGACACCGCCCGGCTGGCGATGATGACGCGCGGGATGGGTGCCCGCGCGCTGACAGAGGCGCAGGTCCGCGCCGTGGTCACGACCTTTGACGTGGAGTGGGATGCATGAAA
>NZ_JAGISH010000018.1:42786-74380 GCF_017813235.1 Sagittula salina | reverse complement strand
CCCCCCCGTCCGGGGGAGGCTCTGCCTCCCCCGGACCCCCTCCGAGGTATTTCTGAACCAAAGAAGAATGGACCGATGAACCGAGCGGAACTGAAGCGCGCGCTTTCCGGTGTTGGCTACGTGGCGGATGAGACGCTGGCCATGGCACTGCATCTGGCGCTGGCGCTGGGACGCCCGCTGCTACTGGAAGGCCCGGCCGGGGTCGGCAAGACAGAGATCGCGCGGGCGCTTTCGGAGGTACTGAAAACCCGGCTGATCCGCTTGCAGTGCTACGAGGGGCTGGACGCGGCCCATGCGATCTACGAGTGGAACTACCAGCGGCAGTTGCTGGCGATCCGGGCCGAGGCGGCGACGGAGGAGACGCTGTTTTCGGAGAAATACCTTTTGAGGCGGCCGCTGCTGGAGGCGATCTCTCAGGAGGTGGCGCCGGTCCTGCTGATCGATGAAATCGACCGCGCGGACATGGAGTTCGAGGCATACCTGCTGGAGATCCTGTCGGAATATCAGATCACCATTCCCGAGATGGGGACGGTGACGGCGACGACCCGGCCGGTGGTGATCCTGACGGCCAACGGCACGCGCGATCTGTCGGATGCTCTGCGGCGGCGATGTCTGTATGTCTATGTCGATTTCCCCGACCGGGAGACCGAGCGGGCGATCCTGCAGTCGCGCGCACCGGGGATCGAAGCGCGGCTGGCGCGACAGATCGTTGGCGTCGTGCAGGCGCTGCGCCGCGAGGAGCTGGAGAAGCAGCCCGGCGTGGCGGAGATGCTGGACTGGGCAGCGGCTCTTTCGGGGCTCGGAGTGAACGATCTGTCCGACGATCCGGCGGCGTTGCAGGCGACACTTGTCTGCCTTCTCAAGACCGCCGCCGACCGCGACGCCTGCCCGACCGAAGTATTCGCGCGCATTGTCGGAAAGGTGGCGTAATGCGAGCGACGCGGTTCCCGGAGCGGGCCAGGCTGGCGCGCCGCATGGCGGGATTCATGGCGCACCTGCGGCTGAACGGCATCGCCGTCGGCCCGACAGAAACCGAGGCGGCACTGGCGGCTCTGACCCATGTCGAGGCGCTAGATCCGGAAGACGCACGGCGGGCGTTGAAGGTTCTGCTGGCGGGCGATGCGGAGCAATGGCGCGGGTTCGACGGTCTTTTTGACGCCTATTGGTTCAACGCCGGGCGCATCCGGCAGGGTCAGGCCCACGCGCATGTCCGCACCCAGTCGGCACGGCCTACGCTGTGGACACAGCATCTGGGCGGTCCGGCGGAGGAGACCGGGTCCGATGACGCCACCCCCGGCGCGGGTGAAGGCGAGGCCGAGGGCAGCGACGGGCGTCTGATCGCCACGCGCACGGCCAACCTGTCAAAGCGCGACTTGCGCGACCTCATGGACGAGGTATCGCTGCGCGAGGCGGAACATGCGGCGCGGGCGCTGGCTCGGGCGATCCGCGACCGGCGGTCCCGGCGGTTGAAGCGCTCCGCGAACGGGCGGGTGATCGACCTGCGGCGCACGCTGCGGGGCATGGTCGCACAGGGGGAGCCCTTTGACCTGCCGCGCCGCACGCGGCCGACGCGCCCCCTGCGGATCGTGGCGCTTTGCGACGTGTCCGGGTCGATGACCGTCTACGCGCGCGTCTTCCTCGCCTTCCTCAAGGGCCTGCTGGATGCCGACACCAGCGCCGATGCCTACCTGTTTCACACCCGTTTGATGCGGGTGACGCAGGCCCTGCGCGACCATGATTCCCTGCGCGCCGCGACGCGGCTCAGCCTCATGGCCGAAGGCTTCGGCGGCGGTACCGACATCGGCGGGGCGCTCACGACGCTGGTGGAACAGCACCGCCACGCTCTGACCGGGCGCACGCTGGTGCTGATCCTCTCGGACGGCTACTGTACCGGATCGCCCGAACGGCTGGCGGCGGCGCTGGAGCGGCTGGGCAAGAAGACCCGCCGCATCGTCTGGCTGAACCCGCTCATGGGCTGGCGCGACTACGCGCCGGTGAATGCCGCCATGACCGCTGCTCTGCCCCATCTCGACGCGCATCTCCCAGCAAACACCCTGGACGCGCTTGCACAGCTCGAACCCGAATTCGCCCGACTTTGAGAGACCGCCCATGAGCAAGTTCGACATTTTCGACACCATCGCCAGCCTGCGCACCAGCGGGCGGCCCTTTTGCGTCGCCACCGTGGTGCGCACCGCGGACGTGACTTCGGCCAAGGCGGGGGCGAAGGCTGCCATCGCGGAGGATGGCACGATTACCGGGCATTTGGGCGGCGGGTGCGTCACCCGTGCCGTCCGCAAGGCCGCACAGACCGCCATCCGAAGCGGGGAGACCGCGATGATCCGCGTCAAACCCTCGTCGAAGGTCGTGGACCTGACCGAGGACGGGGCGCAGGTGTTTCGCTCCGGATGCCCCTCCGGTGGCACGGTCGACCTGCTGATCGAACCCTACGAACTGCCGCCGATGATCGCGCTCTATGGCAAGACGCCCATCGCGCGTGCCATTGCGCAGCACGCGCTGCTGGCCGGGTTCCGCCTCGCCTGTGCGCCCGAACTGGGGATGGAGGGTACACCGCTTGATGTCACGCTCGAAGACCATGCGCTGCGCCCGCAGGACTTCGTCGTGATCGCCACGCAGGGGGCGGGCGATCTGGCCGCTCTGAAGGCCGCTCTGGACAGCCCCGCGCGGCGCGTTTCCATGGTGGCCTCGGGCCGCAAGGCCACGGCGCTGGTGGCGAAACTCGACGATCCCACGCAGGCGCAAAGGCTGAAAGCGCCAGCAGGCCTCGACCTTGGCGGCATCGACCCGCACGAGATCGCCCTGTCGGTGCTGGCGGAGATCGTCCGCTGGCGGGCGACGGAGGCGCGGCTCAGGGAGGAACGCAATGAAACGACTGCTTGACTGGCTGCGCGCCCCCGCATCCACAGACGCCCCGGACCCAAAACCGGGCATGACATCGGAGGAAAAGGCCCGCCTCGCGCTGGCCGCCTTCCCGAAGTGCTGCTGACCCCGGCCCCTGATCCAACCCTCTGAAACGCGAAAGGCCCCCGCGAAGGGGGCCTTCCGTTTACGGGTCCGGAGACCGCTTATGCGACGTCGAAACGGTCGGCGTTCATCACCTTGGTCCAGGCGGCGGCGAAGTCCTTCACGAACTTCTGTTTGTTGTCGTTCTGGGCGTATACCTCCGACAGGGCACGCAGCTGGCTGTTGGAGCCAAAGACCAGATCGACCCGCGTACCGGTCCAGCGGTCACCGCCGTCGGTGCGGTTGGTCGCCTTGTAGACGCCTTCCTGGCCTTCGACCGGGGCCCACTGCACCGTCATGTCGGTGATTCCCTCGAAGAACTTCGTGTCGAGCACGCCGTAGTCACCATCGAACATGCCGTGGGTGGTGCCGCCGTAGTTGGCGCCGAGGCTGCGCATACCGCCGACCAGCACGGTCATCTCCGGTGCCGACAGGCCCAGAAGCTGCGCCTTGTCGACCAGCATTTCCTCGGCGGAGATGCTGAACTGCTGGCTGGAGTAGTTGCGGAAACCGTCCGCCTCCGGCTTCAGCGGCTCAAAGGACTCCTTGTCGGTCATCTCCTCGGTGGCGTCCACGCGACCCGGGGTGAAGGGCACGTCGACGGCGTGACCACCGGCGCGCGCGGCCTTTTCGACCGCCGCCGTGCCGCCCAGCACGATCAGGTCGGCAAGGCTGACCTTCTTCGCGCCTTGCGCGTCGAACTCCGCCTTGATGCCTTCCAGAACGCCCAGCACCTTGCTCAGTTGCTCCGGCTGGTTCGCCTCCCAGTCCTTCTGCGGGGCAAAGCGGATGCGGGCACCGTTGGCGCCGCCGCGCTTGTCCGACCCACGGAACGTCGCGGCCGAAGACCACGCGGTGTAGACCAGTTCCTGCACGGTCAGGCCGCTGTCCAGGATCTTCGCCTTCAGGGTCTCCACATCGGCGGAATCGATCTGCGGGTAGTCCGCCGCAGGCAGCGGGTCCTGCCAGATCAGGTCTTCTTCCGGGACTTCCGGCCCGAGGTAAAGGCACTTCGGACCCATGTCGCGGTGGGTCAGCTTGAACCACGCGCGGGCAAAGGCTTCGGCGAACTCTGCGGGGTTCTCGTGGAACCGGCGCGAGATCTTTTCGTAGGAGGGGTCCATGCGCATCGCCATGTCGGCGGTGGTCATCATCGGTTTCACGCGCTCGCCCGAGCCGTCCACCTGCGGGGCAAAGTCCTCTTCCTTGAGGTCCTTCGGCGTCCACTGCCATGCGCCGGCCGGGGACTTTGTCAGCTCCCACTCGTAGCCGAACAGCAGGTCGAAGTAGCCGTTGTCCCACTTGATCGGGTTCGCGGTCCACGGGCCTTCGATGCCGGAGGTGATGGTGAACTTGCCCAAGCCGGTTTCGTGCGTGGAGGCCCAGCCGAAGCCCATCGCCTCCATCTCGCCCGCTTCAGGCTCTGCGCCAACGAGCGAGGCATCGCCCGCGCCGTGTGCCTTGCCGAAGGTGTGGCCGCCAGCGGTCAGCGCGACGGTTTCCTCGTCATTCATCGCCATGCGGGCAAAGGTGTCGCGGATGTCACGTGCGGAGGCCAGCGGGTCGGGGTTGCCGTCCGGGCCTTCGGGGTTCACGTAGATCAGGCCCATCTGAACGGCGGCGAGGGAATTCTCCAGCTCGCGCTCGCCAGAGTAGCGCGAGTTCTCCTTGTCGGAGGTTGCCAGCCATTCGGCCTCGGAACCCCAGTAGACGTCTTCCTCCGGCTGCCACGTATCGGCACGACCGCCTCCGAAACCAAATGTCCGGCCGCCCATCGATTCGATCGCCACGTTGCCCGCCAGCACGAAGAGGTCGGCCCAGGACAGGGAGTTGCCGTACTTTTTCTTGATCGGCCACAGCAGGCGGCGGGCCTTGTCGAGGTTGCCGTTATCCGGCCAGGAGTTCAGCGGCGCGAAACGCTGCTGCCCGGTCGATGCGCCGCCACGGCCGTCCGCCGTGCGGTAGGTGCCCGCCGAGTGCCACGCCATGCGGATCATGAAGGGTCCGTAGTGGCCGTAGTCCGCCGGCCACCAGTCCTGGCTGTCGGTCATCAGCGCGGTCAGGTCCTGCTTGACCGCCTTCAAGTCGAGCTTCTTGAACGCTTCGCCGTAGTCAAAGCCCTCGCTCATCGGGTTCGATGCCGGCGCGTGCTGATGCAGGATGCCAAGGTTCAGCTGGTTCGGCCACCAGTCGCGGTTGCCGCGCACGGTAAAGTTCGTCGCGCCGTGAATCGGGCATTTGCCCAGTGCATTACCATCCATGTCAGGTCTCCCTCAGGTCATGGTCGTCATTTCCCGCGTGACGGAGAGTCACCGGGGTCATTCGGAATTCTGTTGTGCCGGTCGCGTACCGCGCAGGCTCAGGTCCTGCTTTGGCAGGGTTGCCCGCAGGGGGGCGCCCCCGTCTCCTCGTCCGTCAGTCTGGAATCTTTCTAACTCGGCTCGCCAATACATTTAAGTTGAAAGTTATCATGGCTGCGATAATTTTAGCCTATGATAAATGTTACCCTCAAACAGCTGCGCTACTTCGAGGCGCTGGCCCAGCACAGGCACTTCGGCCAGGCCGCCAGCGCCTGTTCGATTTCGCAACCGGCGTTGTCCGTGCAGATTCGCGAACTGGAGGCAGAACTGGGCCAGCCGCTGGTCGAGCGCGGCCCCCGCCAGGTGCGGCTCACGGCCTTCGGGGAAACTGTGCTGGCGCGGGTGCAGGGCGTCCTGAGACAAGTGGACGAGTTGGGCGATTTCGCCCGCTCGGCGCGCGGCTCAATGATGGAGAGGCTGCGGCTGGGCATCATTCCCACCATCGCGCCCTACCTGCTGCCGCGCCTGATCGGCCATATGGCGCTGGAGCTTCCCGACCTCGCCGTGCAGGTGCGCGAAACCCTGACGCCCCGGCTGGTGGAAGAATTGCAGGAGGCGCGCATTGATGCCGCGATCCTCGCCCTGCCGATCTCCGAACCCTCGCTGACGGAAGTCCCACTGTTCGACGAATCCTTCGTCTTCGTCCGGCCCAAGGAGGACGCGGAGAAACCGGTGCCCGATGGCGAGACGCTGGCGCAGATGCGCCTGCTGCTGTTGGAAGAAGGTCACTGCTTCCGTGATCAGGCGTTGTCGTTCTGCCGCACGGGATCGGCCGTGCCGCGCGACGGGCTGGACGGATCGTCGCTGACGACGCTGGTGCAGATGGTAGGCGTGGGGTTGGGCGTGACCCTGATCCCGGAGATGGCCGTGCGGGTGGAGGCGGGGTCGGCCCCGGTCTCCGTCGCACGCTTTGCGGAACCGCAGCCAAAGCGCACCATCGGCATGGTCTGGCGCAAATCCTCGCCCATGGACGCGCAGTTCCGCCGGATTTCGGAGGTGGTACGGAAAGTCGGGACCTCCGCCTGATCTCCGTTGACACGTCGCCCCGCACACGGGCTGCGCCCCCGGAAGTATTTGGACCAAGAATAGCAGACAGGGGCGTGTCCGTGCGACCCTGGCGCACGGGCCTGGGATGGCGCGGCCGGATTGACCGGGAAGCGCGGGATGGCTAACACAGGCGCATTCTCAGGGCGGGGTGGAATTCCCCACCGGCGGTTACAGCCCGCGAGCGCCCCCGGCCAGAAACCGGGGGGTCAGCAGACACCGGTGGAATTCCGGGGCCGACGGTCACAGTCCGGATGGAAGAGAACTCAGGTCGTCATCCGGCAGTCGGAGGGCAGTCTTTGGAATGCTCTGGGATCTTGTCATGAGAAAGGACCAGAGTGATGACAAAATCCCCCACCTTCGCCTTTATCAAGGCCCGCTGGCACGCGGATATCGTCGACCGCGCCTATGACGGGTTCCGCGCGCGGATCGCGGAACTGGCACCCGATGCGACGGTCGAAGCCTTCGACGTTCCCGGCGCCTTCGAGATGCCACTGCTGGCGCAGACGCTGGCCGCGACGGGGCGCTACAACGGTATTGCCTGTGCTGCGCTGGTGGTCGATGGCGGCATCTACCGCCACGACTTCGTCGCTCAGGCCGTCGTGTCCGGCCTGATGGAGGCCGGGCTGAAGACCGGCGTGCCGGTGTTCTCCGTCTCTCTGACGCCGCACCATTTCCAGCCGAAGTCCGAGCACGAGGATTTTTACCGGGCGCATTTCGTCGGCAAGGGCCGGGAGGCCGCCGAGGCGGCCATGGCCATGGTGGTAGTCAATGCCAACCTAAAGACCGACGCCCCGCGCGCGGTCGCCTGAACCGAAAGGAAACCGGCGAGGAGCGGGGGCGCTCCTTGCCGGTTTCCGACACCACGGCGGTGCAGGGTTTGCCACGGTGTATACCGTCAGCTTATGATGCCAGCCGCAGGCTGCCCGCCCCCTGCATGGCCACGCCCGCGTCCATCAGTTTTCCGATTTCGCCGGAGGACAGCCGCGCGACTTCTGCCAGAACTTCTTCGGTGTGCTGCCCCAGCACCGGCGCCGGGCGGGGCGCATCGCGGCCGAAACCGTCAAAGGTGAAGGGAGTGCCCGGCACCAGATACCGTCCGATCCCCGGTTGATCCATCTCCCGGAACATCGGGTTCTCGGTCGAAAGATCGGGATCCTCCGCCAGCGCCTCTGCGAAGGAGCGGAACACCGACCACGTCACGCCTGCGCGGTCGAAATCGGAGGCGAAGTCCGTCAGCCTGCGCGCGGCGAACCATGGCGCCAGCACCTTGGTGATCTCATGACGGCTCTGCCAGCGGGCGCCTTCCTGCATCAGATCGCGCCCCAGTTGCCCGGCGAGGTAGGCCATGTCCACCTCGGTGCCGGTCACGCGCATCAGGTTCTTCCACTGGCGGGCCGTCAGGGCGATCACCATGACGCGGCGGCCGTCGGCGGTGACGAAGTCCTGCCCGTAGGCCCCGTACAGCGCGTTACCGTGCTTCTCGCGCGACTGGCCGTTGACCTGCACCTCTCCGATGATGCCGAGGTTGCCCAGCATGGCCGCTGCCGCGTCCTTCAGCGTCAGGTCGACGAACTGACCCGCCTTTGTACGCAGGCGGTGCCGTTCCGCCGCCAACAGGCCGGATACGACCATGTTGCCCGCGATGCAGTCCCATGCGGGCAGCACGTGGCTGACGGGTTCCTGCGACCCCTTCGGCCCCGTGGCTGTCGGAAAACCCAGCGCGGGGTTGACCGTATAGTCCACAGCAGGGCGCCCGTTGCGGTCGCCCCTCAGTTGCACCATGCACAGATCCTTGCGCCGGGCGGAAAGCGTCTCGTAATCGGTCCAGCCCTTCACAGCGAGGTTGGTGATGAAGAGGCCCGCGTCCGGTCCGGGGGCGCAGATGATCTCCTGCGCGATCTCGCGGCCGCGCGGAGATTTGACGTCCAGCGCGACCGACCGCTTGCCCTTGTTCATTCCGGCCCAGAACAGGCTTTGTCCGTCCCGCGTCACAGGCCAGCGCTTTGCGTCCATACCGCCCTGCGGCAGGTCGAAGCGGATCACGTCCGCCCCCATCTGCGCCAGCGTCATGCCCGCCAGCGGCACGGCGACAAAGGCCGAACTTTCGACCACGCGCATTCCCGTCAGGATACTCATGTTGTCCACTCCCACAGGGCGTTCAGCCCGTCTTCCATTCCATCCGGGCCTTCAGCCCGAGGTAATCCTCGAAGGTTGCGGTGCCGATCTCGATCGCACCGCCCGCAGGGTCCAGCGCGCCAACCAGCCGCATGTCGGAATCGTGGAACATCGGGTGCACGACGCGGTAACTGAACCGCGCAGGCGCACAGCCCGTGTGCCGCTCCGCCGCCTCGATCGCCATGGTGGCCTGCATTGGTCCATGCACGACCAGCGCCGGGTATTTCTCCACCTCCTGGGCGTAGGGCAGATCGTAGTGGATGCGGTGCGCGTTGTAGGTCGCCGCCGAGAAGCGGAAGAGCCGCACCTCGTTCATCGGCACGCGCTCGTCGTAGGCCAGCCGCTCCGGCACGGAGATCTGCTTTGGCGGGCGGAAGGACCTGGGGATGTCGAGGTAGACGATGTTCTGCTCCTCCTCCACCACGCCGCCCTGATCGCCGGTCGTCACATGGTCGACGGTGACAAAGGCCATCTTGCCGGTGGCACCTTCCTTCATCGTGACCGCGCGGATGGTGGAAACCTTCACAAGCCGCTCGCCCACGCGGAAGCGGCCGTTGAACCGCACGTCGCCGCCCGCCCACATGCGCCGCCGGAACGGCAGCGGCGGCAGGAAGCCGCCCAGCGCCGGGTGGCCATCCTCGCCCAGATCGCTCATGGGGACGAATTCGGGGAAGGCCACCCAGTGCCAGAGGCTCGGCAGCACCATCCCCGGCGACACATCGCGGACCTGCGACAGGTCGTGCCCCACGGCGGCATCCAGCATCCCCGCGAGGTTGGGCGTGACGCCTCCCTCGCGGGTTTCGGTCCGCCCGATCCAAGCCGTGTAATCGGGCTCCATCAGGGATGCGGCGCTCATGCCCCGACCTTTTCAGTCTCCGCCTGACCCAGCTTCTCGGCCAGCATCCGCGCCACGGTGTCGCCCATGGCGGAGGGGTTCGGGGCCACGGTGATGCCGACGGAGGACAGCAGGTCCACCTTTTCCTGCGCGCTCTCGCCGAAGGCCGAGATGATCGCGCCCGCGTGCCCCATCTTGCGGCCCTTCGGCGCGGCAAGGCCCGCGATATAGGCGGCGACCGGTTTGGTCATGTGGTCGCGGACGTAGGCCGCAGCCTCCGCCTCCTGCGGACCTCCGATCTCGCCGATCATCAGAACGGCGTCGGTCTCCGGGTCGTTTTCGAACAGTTCGAGTATATCCCGGAACGAAGACCCGTTGATCGGGTCGCCACCAATGCCGATCGACGACGAAATGCCGATTCCCAGCGCCTGCATCTGGCTCGCCGCCTCGTAGCCCAGCGTGCCGGAACGGCCGATGATACCCACCCGGCCGGGCTTGTAGATATGCGGCGGCATGATCCCCATGAACCCCTGCCCGGGCGAGATGATGCCCGCGCAGTTCGGCCCGATCAGTTGCATTTTCTTCTCGCGCGGGTAGCGCCGGAGGAAACGCTTTACCCGCATCATGTCCTGCGCGGGAATGCCGTCGGTGACGCAGACTGCGGTGCGGATACCCGCCTCCGCCGCCTCCATCATCGCATCGGCCGCGAAGGGCGGCGGCACGAACAGCAGCGATGCCGTCGCTCCCGTCTCCTCCACCGCCTCGCGCACCGTGTTAAAGACGGGGCGGTTGAGAACGGTGCCACCGCCCTTGCCGGGAGTGACGCCCGCCACGACCTTCGTGCCGTATTCGATCATCTCCTGGGCGTGGAACTGCCCGATACGCCCCGAAAGGCCCTGCACGACGACCTTCGTCTCGCTGGTGATGAGAATTGCCATCCTGGGTGCTCCTTATTCGGCTGCGATTTTCTGCGAAGCAGCGGCGACGGCCTTGTCGGCGGCCTCCGCCAGCGTGTCGGCAGAGATGATGGGGAGCCCGCTTTCGCGGATGATCTTGCGCCCCTCCTCCACGTTGGTGCCGCTGAGGCGCACCACCACGGGCAGGGTGATGCCAACTTCCTTGTAGGCCTGGATCACGCCCTTCGCGATCCAGTCGCAGCGGTTGATGCCCGCGAAGATGTTCACGAGGATGACGGAAACGTTCTTGTCCGACAGCACCGTGCGGAAGGCCTGACAGACCCGCTCGGGCGATGCGCCGCCGCCGATGTCGAGAAAGTTCGCAGGCTGCCCGCCCGCCAGCTGGATCATGTCCATCGACGCCATGGCGAGGCCCGCGCCGTTGATGATGCAACCTATGTCGCCATCGAGGCCGACGTAGGCCAGCCCGTGATCGGCCGCAAAGGCCTCGCGCGGGTCCTCCTGACTGGGATCGCGCAGCGCCTCCACCTGCGGACGGCGATAGAGCGCGTTGGTGTCAAACGACATCTTCGCATCCAGCGCGATCAGGCTGCCCTCCTTCGTGATGACCAGCGGATTGATCTCGACCATCATGGCATCGAGGTCGCGATAGGCCCGGTAGCACGCCTGCAGGAAGGTGACGAACTGCGCCACCTGTCTGCCGTCCAGCCCGAGGCGGAACCCGATGTCGCGCGCCTGGTACTCACGCAGGCCCACCGCCGGGTCGATCACGGAACGGACGAGGCTGTCCGGGTCGGTCTCCGCCAGTTCCTCGATCTCCATGCCGCCATGGCCGGAGGCGACGATCATGATGCGCTCGGTCTTCCGGTCCAGCACGAACCCGAGGTACAACTCCTGCGCGATGTCGGACGCTTCCTCCACGTACAGCCGGAAGACGCCCTTGCCGTTCGCATCGGTCTGCTTTGTCACCAGTTGCGTGCCCAGCAGGGATTTCGCGTATTCCGCCACCTCCGCGTCGGATTTGCACAGCTTCACGCCGCCCGCCTCTCCGCGCCCGCCGGAATGCACCTGCGCCTTCACCACCCAGGGTCCCTTGCCGCCCAGTTCCCGCGCCGCATAGGCCGCCTGTTCCGGCGAATACACCACGATGCCGCGTGGCACCGGAACGCCAAAGCCCTTCAGGATGTCCTTGGCCTGATGCTCATGAATGTCCATTGTCTCTCTCCTCAGATGACCGGGGCCTCCCCGCCCATGGGCCGTTCAACCAGTCCGCAGGCCGGGGCAAGCGCCGCCCCGACCGGATGGGTTCACTCCGCCGCGATCGGCTTTGCCTTCGCCGCGATGGCCTGCGCCATGTCGATCACGTTGCGCGCCATCTTCTCCGAGGCGGCGTCGATCATCTTCCCGTCCAGGCTGGCGGCGCCCTTGCCTGCGGCCTCGGCCGCCTTCAGTTCCTCGATGATCCGCTGCGCCTTGGTGACCTCGGCCTCGGGCGGCGAGAACACGTCGTTCGCCATGGCGATCTGGCTGGGGTGGATCGCCCATTTGCCCTCGCAGCCAAGCGCCGCCGCGCGCTTTGCCGCCGCTACGTAACCCTCGGGGTCGGAGAAATCCCCGAACGGCCCGTCCACCGCGCGCAATCCATAGGCGCGGCAGGCGATGACCATGCGACTGATCGAGGCGTGCCACTGGTCGCCCGGATAATCCGGGTTCAGCCCGCCGATGTTGGTGGTCCGCGCCCGCATCGACGCGGCGTAGTCGGCCACCCCGAAGTGCAGGCATTCGAGCCGCCCGCCGAATTGCGCGATGGCCTCCACGTTGGCCATGCCCAGCGCGGTCTCGATCAGGGCCTCCAGCCCGACGCGCGTGGTCAGCCCGCAGGCCTGCTCAATCTGGTTGACCATGGCCTCCACCATGTAGAGGTCGGCAGGCACGCCGACCTTGGGGACCAGCAGCGTGTCCACCCGATCGCCGGCCTTCTCCATGATGTCGACCACGTCGCGGTACATGTAATGCGTGTCCAGCCCGTTGATCCGCACCGAGACTGTCTTGCCCTTGCCGGCCCAGTCGATGTCGTTGAGCAGTTCCACCGCGTTCTTGCGGGCCTGCTCCTTTTCGGGCGGGGCGACCGCGTCCTCAAGGTCGAGGAACACCACGTCGGCGGCACTTTCGGCGGCCTTCTCGACCATGGCGGGGTTCGACGCCGGAACCGCCAGTTCCGAACGATGCAGGCGCTGCTTGCGCAGGGGGTGCAGGGTGTGTGACATATCTCTTCCTTCCCGTTTGTTCAGTGACGGCTCCGCCAGTCCGGTCCCGTCAGGGACCGGCGCAAAGGCCAACCGTGTCGATTTTCCGCCGTCCGCCGAGGGGTTACTCAGCCGCGACCGCGTATCCTTGTCCGCCCGCCGCATCAGCGAAATACGCCTGCGCTGCGGCAACGCCCGCGCCCATCGGCACCGACGCCCCCGCCCGTACCAGCGACAGTTCCGCCAGCGCCAGCGCGGTCAGCGCCATGCCATCGTTGAAGGCGCCAAGGTGCCCGATGCGGAACACCTTGCCTGCCAGCCGTGCGAGGCCGGACCCGAAGGAGGCGCCGAAGTCATCGTAGGCAATCCGAAGCACCTCGCGCGCGTCCACGCCCTCAGGCACCCGCACCGCCGTGACCGTGTCGGAGTAAAGCGAGCGATGCTCCGCCACCAGGTCCAGCCCCCAGGCCCGCACGCCGCGGCGGATGCCCTCGGCCAGCCGGTGATGGCGGGCGATGACGTTCTCCAGCCCTTCCGCCTCGATCAGGGCCAGCGCGGCCTTCAGTCCGTGCAGCAGCGGCGTCGGCGGCGTGTAGGGGAAATACCCGTCTCTGTTCATCGCCAGCATGTCGGCAAAGTCGAAATAGGCGCGGCGCATGGTGGCGATCTTCGACGCCGCCATGGCCTTCGGGCTGACCGCGAGAATGCCCAGTCCCGCCGGCATCATGAAGCCCTTCTGCGATCCTGTCACCGCCAGATCCACGCCCCAGGCGTCCATGCGGAAATCCACCGATCCGACGGAGGACACGCCATCAACAAAGAGCAAGGCGTCATGGAAACACTCGTCCATGATCCGCCGCACCGCTTCCACGTCCGACAGCACGCCGGTCGCGGTCTCGTTGTGGGTGACAAACACGGCCTTGATCTCGTCGTCCTTGTCGCGGCCGAGGATGCGGCCGAATTCCTTCACCGGCACGCCGGCGCCCCAGGGCACGTCGACGCAGATCACCTCCAGCCCCAGCATCTCGGCCATCTTGACCCAAAGTGTCGAGAACTGGCCGTAGCGCGCCATCAACACCTTGTCGCCGGGGTTCAGCGTGTTGGTGATCGCCGCCTCCCACGCACCGGTGCCGGAACCGGGGAACATCATCACCGCGCCATCCGTCGTGCGGAAGATCCGCTTCAGTCCGGCGAACAGCGGCAGGGTGAATTCACCGAAGTCCGGTGCCCGCATGTCCTGCTGCGGCACATTCATTGCCTGCCGAACCTCCTCAGGGACGTTGGTCGGGCCGGGGATGAACAGGTGGTGCTGCCCGATGTGCCGGATCTGCTGAAATTCGGTCATGGCTCGGTCTCCTCCTCCGATGTCGCTATCGATGACACAACCTGTGGGCCGCTGGGAAATCCTTCCGGGTCGCGCTGTAAATGCGAAATTTTACAACGGCCAGATATTGTAAATTTGTCAAATTCTGTATACTGTCAAATACTGTGGCACGCCGCTGCGCCCCCCTGTTTGTACCGACCGGATCCCATCATGAAGACCTTCATCGGCCCCCGCCTGCGCCGCCTGCGGATTGAGCACGGCCATACGCAGGTCCAGATGGCAAAAGAACTCGGCATCTCGACCTCCTATGTCAACCTTTTGGAAAAGAACGAAAGATCGGTATCCGTACCGGTTCTTCTGAAGCTGTTCGAGGCGTATGGCGTCGACTGGCGCGACATCGCGGAGGACGACGACACTGCCCAGCTGGCGGATATTCGGGGCGCGTTGCAGGACCCCCTGTTCGAAGGGACCCGCCCCGACCTGCCGCAGCTACGCGCGGCCATGGCCCATGCGCCCGATCTTGCCGCCGCCTTCACCAAGCTTCACCGCGCTTACCTTGCCGCCACGGATCAGCTCATGAGCGTGGCCGGCGCGGGCGTCGGCGGCGGTCTGGGCGAGGACTCCCCCGCCATCCTCGCCGCCAATCCAGAAGCCGCGGTGCACCACTTCTTTCGCCGCAACCACAACCATTTCCCCCGGCTCGAAGCAGCGGCGGAATCCTTCTGGGCCGATGAAACCGTGGCCAGCGACGATATGTATTTCGCCCTGAAAACAAGGCTGAGGCAGCAGTTGGGCCTGCGCGTGCGACTGGTGCCTGTGTCCGAGATGCCGTCCTCCCTGCGCGAATACGACCGGGAGCGCGCCGAGGTCCGACTGTCCGAGGCGCTCGACCACCCCAACCGGTTGTTTCAGCTGGTGCACGTCGCCGGCCTGATCGAGCAGCGCGCCCTGCTCGACATCATCCTGTCGGAGGCCGACATCCGCGACCCCGCCGGGCAGGCCCGGTGCCGGGTCGAACTGACGAACTACTTTGCCGCCGCAGTGCTGATGCCCTACGACCGCTACCTGACCGAGGCAAAGGCATCGAAATACGATTTCGACCATCTCGCCGTGCGCTTTGGCGTGTCCTTCGAACAGGCCTGCCACCGCGCCACCACGCTGCAACGCAGTGGCGCGCGCGGGGTGCCGTTCTTCTTTCTGCGAATCGACAAGGCGGGAAACGTGACAAAGCGTTTCAATGCCACCGACTTCCACCTCGCAGAGCACGGCGGCGCCTGTCCCCGGCTGGAGGTCCATTCCTGTTTTCGTACACCGGGGCGCATCCTCAGCCAGATTGTGGAGATGCCGGATCGGTCGTCCTTCTTCGTGCTGGCGCGCACGGTGGACCGCCCGAGCTTTACCCGCCACGCACAGGATGTGCGGCTGGCGGTGGCCATCGGCTGCGCGACCGAGCATGCGCGCGAGATCGGCTATGCCGAAACGCTGAACCTTTCGGACACGCGCGCCACGGAGATCGGCATCAACTGCCGCATCTGCCCGCGTGCCAATTGCGATCAGCGGGCGCATCCCGCACTTGTGTTGCAGGGGCCGGTGGACGCCGCCCGACGGGGGGCGACGCGCTACGCCACCTGAGGAATCGCCTTGGCGCCATCAAAATGGCCGGCGTGCGACCGGGAAATCAGGGGAAGCGCTGCTTCCCCCGAACCCCCATCGCGGTATTTGAGAACCAAAGAAGCATGGGACCGCGCATGTTCGGCGGCGCGGGATGCGGGTGATTAGGGGGCTTTTCGCAGAAGGTATGTGTCCATGACCCAGCCGTGTTTCTCACGTGCCGCCACGCGGGTGGCGGAGATGCGGTCGGCGACCTCGTCGAGCGGACCGTAGTCGAGGATTTGTTCCGGCATCCCGAGGAAGGCGCCCCACCAGATGGTGAGGCCATGCCCCCTGAGCGCGGTGAAAGAGCAGTCGCCGTCGAGCACCGTGACGACGGTCTCGGCCCCCTCGGGCCAGCCGTCCTCGCGCAGGCGGCGGCCGGTGGTGGTCAGGATGCGGCCGTTCACCGTGTTCAGCGGGATGGCGTGGGCCGCCGTCAACGCCTGCACCGCGGTGATCCCCGGCAGCACACGGATGCGGTCGGGTTGCGTCAGGCGGGCAGCGATGCGCATGGTGCTGTCGTAGAAACCGGGGTCGCCCCAGACCAGCAGCGCCACGTCGCGCGCCTCGCCCGCAGCCTCCGCCCAGCGGCCGGCTATGGCGTCGTGCCAGCGTTCCACCCGTTCGAGGTAGGGCAGGTTCTCGTCGCGCGCGGGGTAGTCGAAGAAGGCCACGCGGGCCGCCACCCCCAGCCGATCAAGGAGGGCGAGGCGGATCTCGGCCAGGTCATCCTTGCCCGCGCCCTTGCGGGGCACGAGGATCGTGCTCGCCCCCTGCAGCGCCGCCTGCCCGTCCAGCGTCAGGTGACCGGGGTTGCCGGTGCCGATGCCGACCAGGGTTACTGTCTCGATCATGTCGTCTCCAAGGAAAAGGCCCGGCGCGTCAGCACCGGGCCCGAAACCGTCATGCGGCCGGTGTTCAGGCGGCGTAGACGCGACCGGACAGGAGACCAGCGGCACGACCCTTCAGCCCCTTTGCGGCGGCCAGCGCCACGAGGTCGAAGACAGGCTCGACCAGCACCACCACCATGTAGGACGCGCCAAAGGCCATCACATCGCCCATCGCGCCAAAGCCCTGGCCGTAGACCACCCAGAAGGCGACCCAGGTCACGACACCGCCCTGATAGAGCGCCGACATCTTCAGCACATCCGAATAGGCGAGGTCGACATAGGCGCGGCCCGCAGTTAGGCGCTTTGCCACGGCAGCCATGGCAAACAGCGGCACCAGCAGGGTGGTCGCATTCACGGCGAACATCGGCAGGTCGGTGGGCGCGAAGAGCATTCCCTGCAGTAGCAACCCCAGCGCCAGCCCCAGAGCCGCCGGTGCGGCGCCAAGCAGCAGGAACAGCGCCGTGCCCATGATGAAGTGCACCTCCGATACGCCCGCGACGTAGTGCGGCAGCACCTGGAAGCAGATGAAGGTGCCAACGGTAGCCATCGCGGCGCGCGCCGCAAAGGAGATCCCGTTGCTGGCTTTCACGTCCTTCAATGCCTCGCGGGCGGCGTAGGTTGCGCAGCCTGCCGCGGTGGCGAATGCCAGAGCCATCTTGGCGCCGTGCACGATGCCGGGTTCGATATGCATGTCTGTCCCTTTCCATCTGGCCGCCCCACCGGCGGCCGCGTGTGCCGCGTCATGCGGCTGGAGTTGTCGTCTACGGCAGGTCTCCTGACTTGCGGATCACAGCGCCTTCGGCCTTCCCGGTGTCCCCTTCGACAGGGGGTGGACCAGTGGATCTCCTGGGCGCTCCTCGCTCACAGTTGCGGGGGCAGTCCGGGTATTGCACCCGATTCCCTATTATGCCGCGGGTTGCGGCACCGTATCCTTCACACCTAACCCGAGGGCCGCTTTCGAGACAAGCGACATTTGCGACACTCAGGGTTCAGCCAGCGGCCCGTAGAGGATGAGCGCGGGCTTCGTCCCCTTTTCGCGTCCAAGCTGGTCGGCCAGCGCGCGCACGGTCGTCCGGGTGATCTGCTGACCGGGGCCGGAGACCTCCTCCGCCAGCACCGCCGGGGTGTCCTCCGGCAGGCCGCGCGCCACCAGCGCGTCGAGCAGCAGCGGGAATGTCCCCTTGCCCATGAAGACCACCGTGGAGGCCGTCGCATCCGCCAGCGCGTCGAGGTTGAGATCCTCCGGCAGGACGCCGCGCGCGTCGTGGCCGGTGACGAACTGCACCCGCCGCGCGGTCATGCGCCGGGTCAGCGGGATGCCCGCCGCCGCCGCCGCGGCCACCGCCGAGGGCACGCCGGGGATGATCTCGTAGGGGATGCCGGCGGCCTTCAGCGCGGTCAGCTCCTCTTCCAACCGACCGAAAATGCCGCTGTCGCCGGATTTCAACCGCACGATACGCTGCCCGGTCAGGGCATAGTCCACCAGCAGGCGGCTGACGTGGTCCTGCTTGGGCGAGGGCCGCCCCGCGCGCTTGCCGACGCCGACGAGGTCGGCGCCCGCGCGTGCATGTTCGAGGATCGGCCCGGAGGAGAGGTCGTCGAAGAGCACCGCGTCGGCGCGCTTCAGCCGGTCAACCGCCTTCAGCGTCAGCATTTCGGGGTCGCCGGGGCCGGAGCCCACGAAGGAAACAAAACCCGTCATGGCGCCTCCGAGGTGATGAGGTGAAAGAAGCTCCCGCTGACGTGACCGCGGACGGAGCCTGTTTCCGGCACCGGGTTGCCATCGGCGTCAGCAACCTGCGCCAGCGGCGCGTCCGGCTGGGCGAGGATGGTGGAGTAATGGAACTCGTGCCCCCTGAGCGCCGTCCCCGGCGTGTAGCCCGGCATCGGCGCGCTCAGCACGGCGCGCCGGTACCCCAGGTGGAACTTGCGCTTCTCGTAGGAGGTCACGAGGCCCAGCAGCCCCGCCATGCGATGCGTCACGCCCTCCTTGTCGGTCAGCGCCTCGCCAAGCGCCATGTAGCCACCGCACTCGCCATGTACCGGGCGGGTTTCGGCATGGGCACGCAAAGCCGCACGGAACCGATGTGCCGCCGCGAGTTTTCCCGCGTGCAATTCAGGGTAGCCGCCGGGCAGCCAGACGAGATCGGCCCCGGCCGCCGGGGTCTCGTCCGCGAGCGGCGAGAATGGCAGGATCTCCGCCCCCGCCGCCTGCCAGCCCTTCAGCACGTGTGGATAGGCAAAGGAGAACGCCGCGTCCTGCGCCAGCGCGATGCGCTGCGCCGGCGGTTTAGGCAGGGCGTGGGCGCCGTCCGGCCGGGGGTGGCCCTGCCCGGCCTCCAAGATCGCCCCCAAATCGACATGCGCGCGCAGGAAATCGGCGTAGCCCGCGATGGCCGCGTCCAGATCCGGATGCTCTACCGCCTGCACCAGCCCGAGGTGCCGCTCCGGCAGGGCCAGATCCCCCCGTCGGGGCAGCGAACCCAGCACGCGGATGCCCGCGCGCTCCATCCCCAGCCGCGCCAGCCGCTCGTGCCGGGGAGAGGCGACGCGGTTCAGGATCACCCCTGCAAAGGGCAGGCCCGGCATGTATTCCCGGAACCCCAGCGCCGTGGCCGCCGCCGATTGCGCCTGCCCGCCTACGTCGATCACCAGCACCACGGGCCAACCCATGCGTACCGCCGTCTCCGCCGAGGACCCGAAACCCGACTGGCCCCGCGTCGCCACGCCGTCATACAGCCCCATGGAGCCTTCGCCGACGCAGAAATCCGCGCCATGCGCCTCGCACGCCAGCGCGTCCAGCAGCCCGCCGTCCATCGCCCATGTATCGAGGTTGAAGGACGCCCGCCCGCAGGCCGCGCGGTGAAAGGCCGGGTCGATGTAATCCGGTCCGCTCTTGAACGGCTGCACCGACAGCCCGTCGTCGGTGAGCGCGCGGAGGAGGCCCAGCATCACCGTCGTCTTGCCTGTCCCGGAGGACGGTGCGGAGATCATCACACCCCTCATCCCTTCACCCCCTCATCCTCAGGTCGCCAGCCCGACCAAGGGCTGTCGGCGCTTTGCGGGCGGTAGCGGCGGTCGTAGTCGACGGCATAGAGGCAGCTTTCGCCGAAGCCCTCCTGCGCCAGTGCGGGGCCAGCCAGGATCAGCGCCGTGCGCGTTATGCCCTCGTCCAGCCGCCCCGCGATGTCCGCCAGCGTGCCGCGGATGATCCTCTGATCCGGCCAGCTCGCGCGGAACACAACCGCCGCCGGGCAGTCCGCGCCGTAGAAGGGCGCGACCTCCGCCACCACCGCGTCGATGTTCTGGATCGACAGGTGAATGGCCAGCGTCGCCCCCGTGCGGGCGAAGTTCGCCAGCGTTTCGCCCTCCGGCATCTGCGACGCCCGCCCCGAGGTCCGCGTCAGCACCACCGATTGCGCCAACCCCGGCAGGGTCAGTTCCGCCCCCAGCGCGGCGGCGGCGGCGGCAAAGGACGGCACACCCGGCGTCACCGTGTAGGGCACTCCCACCTCACGCAGGCGGCGCAACTGTTCGCCCATGGCCGACCACACCGACAGGTCGCCCGAATGCAGCCGCGCCACATCCTGCCCCGCGTCATGTGCCGACGTGATCTCTGCC
This sequence comes from Sagittula salina, assembly GCF_017813235.1. GTDB lineage: Bacteria > Pseudomonadota > Alphaproteobacteria > Rhodobacterales > Rhodobacteraceae > Sagittula > Sagittula salina. Next base: position 54,291 of record NZ_JAGISH010000018.1, on the reverse strand, counting down.
ATGATGGCGTCGAGGTCCATTGGCGCGGTGTTTACGATCCGCGCGCCGTCCGGGCAATGCATCAGCACCGCCTCCGGTACCAGCGACCCGGCATAAAGGCAGACCGGGCAGGCGGCGATCAGGTCGCGCCCGCGCAGCGTCAGAAGGTCGGGCGCGCCCGGCCCAGCGCCGATGAAATGTACCGTCATTCGTCTTCTCCAAAGGCCAGCGCGCAGGTCGCCCGGCCGTCTTCGGATACCACCCGCAGGCACATCAGCCGCGCCCCCGGCCCCGCCGCCGCCAGCGCCGCCGCCTCTGCGACCGACCCTACGCCGCGCGCCTGAAGGACGGCCTCCGACACTGTTTCCGTTTCCTGCGCCTCCAGGAAGCGCGCCGCCACGCCCACCGCCGGGCGCCGCATCGACTGGCCCAGCGCCGCAACCAGCGTCAGCTTGTCGTCCACGGTGGCCAGCACGTCCGCCTCGCGGCCCAAGCGCGCGCGGTCGTAGGCGTCGTTCAGGCTTTCTACCGTCGCCCCGCTGCGAAATCCGAATCCTGCCACGATCATAGCGTTACGCTCCATTGCACCACCGGGTAGGCGGCCTTCCAGCCCCGGCGCGGCCCCAGCGGGGCGGCCTGCGCCAGATCGATCCGCATCAGGTCTCCGCCCATCCGTGCCTGCGCCTCTGCCAGTACGGCATCCGATTCCAGCGTCACCGCGTTTGCCACCAGCCGCACGCCCATCAGGTTCGCCCTCAGCCAGTCCACCAGCGCCACCGACAGCCCGCCCCCGACAAAGACGACGTCCGGATGCGGCAGCGCCGCCAGCGCCTCCGGGGCGTGGCCCTGTACCACATGCAGCCGATCCTGCCCCAGCGCCACCGCGTTGCGGCGGATACGCTCCGCGCGATCCTCCAGAGGCTCCACGGTGGAGGCACTCAGCGAGGGACCGCACATCAGCCATTCGATGGCGATGGAACCAGAGCCGCCACCGATGTCCCACAGATGTTCGCCGGGACGCGGCGCCAGCGCCGAAAGCGTCAGTGCCCGCACGGGGCGTTTCGTCATCACCCCATCGGTTTCAAAGATCGCATCCGGCCGCCCGCTCGCCAGCGGCAGAGCGTCACCCGGTACAGAGGGCACGGGCTCGATCCCGACCGCCACCGGGTGCTGCACGTCCTCCGGCGCCTCGCTGGCACGGCAGCGGCGCACCCGTTCCCGCGGGCCGCCCAGCGCCTCCATCACATGCAGCATGCTGCCGTCAAACCCCACGGTTTCAAGGTAGCGCCCCAGTTCCGCAACCTCCGCGCCGTCGCGCAGGGTCACGAACAGGCGCCGCCCCGCTGCCAGAACCGGCCGCAGCCGCGACAGGGGCGCGGCGTGCAGCGCCAGCGCGGTGACTTCGTCCACCCGCCAGCCCAGCCGCGCGCAGGCCAGAGACAGGCTCGATACCCCCGGCAGCGCATGCCAGTCGCCGGGCGACAGCCGCTCTGCCAGCACCGCGCCCGCGCCGAACCAGAAGGGATCACCCGAGGCCAGCACCACCACGCGCCGCCCCGCGAGGTCCATCAGCCGCGCCACCCCGTCGGCGAAGGGCACCGGCCATTCGATGACCTCCGGCTTGCCTTCCACCAGAAGGTCGCTCAGAAGATCGAGGTGCCGGGGCGGGCCCATCACCACTTCGGCCACCTTCAACGCCATCCGCGCAGCGGGGGTCAGCCCATCGGGGCCATCCTCCCCCACGCCCAGGATCGTCAGCCAGGGATCGGACTCAGCCATGCCAAACCCTCTCGTTCTCGGCGGCACCACGGAGGCCACCGCCCTTTGCCGCAGGATGGCCGAACTCGGCCTGACGGGCACCATCTCCTTTGCCGGCCGCGTAGCGCGCCCGGTCCGCCAGCCGCTGCCGCAGCGCGTCGGCGGCTTCGGCGGGATCGACGGGCTGGCCCGCTACATCCGCGACAACGGCGTGACCCATTTGGTGGACGCCACGCACCCATTCGCCGCGCAGATGAGCGCCAATGCCGTCGCCGCCTGCGCGCTGACCGACACGCCGCTGATCGCGCTGACCCGCGCGCCCTGGCAGGCGCAGCCAGGCGACGACTGGACCCGCGTGCCCGACATCGCGGGCGCCGTCGCCACCCTCAAGGGGCCGCCGCGCCGCGTCATGCTGGCCGTGGGCCGGATGCACCTGGCGGAGTTCGCGCCGAACCCCCAGCACTTCTACCTGCTGCGCCTCGTCGACCCGGTGGAGGGCGCCCTGCCCCTGCCCGACGCCTTCGCCGTGATTGACCGCGGTCCCTTCACGCTGGAGAACGACCGCACCCTGATGGAAGAGCACGCCATCGACCTCGTGGTGTCGAAGAACGCCGGCGGCACCGGCGCGCGGGCCAAGCTCGACGCCGCGCGCGACCTCGGACTGCCGGTGCTGATGATCGACCGCCCCGCCCTGCCCGCGCGGGCCGAGGCGCATGACGTCGAGACCGTGATCGACTGGCTCGGTCATTCCGCCCCCGGCTCCACCACGAACCTCGGGGTATAAACCCAACCCGTCCCCGCGATGGCCCGCGTCCGAGACGACCCCACGATCACCATGGTCCGCATGTCCGCCATCTCCGGCAGGGCATCCTCAAGGGCCACCCAGATCAGCCGTTCCGCCGGCGTGCTGACAGCGCGCGCGAAGAGGATCAGCCGCCCCGGCTCGCAGGTCTCCCGCAACAGCTCCAACACGTGGGCAAAGCCCTCGGGCCGAGCCTTCGAGCGCGGGTTGTAGAAGGCCATGGCGAAATCGCCCTCCACCGCGAGGCGCAGCCGCTTCTCGATCAGCGCCCAGGGCTTGAGGTTGTCGCTCAGGTTGATGGTGCAGAAGTCGTGCCCCAGCGGCGCGCCCGCCCGCGCGGCGGCAGCGAGCGACGCCGTGATGCCCGGGATCACTTCGATCTCCAGCGCCTTCCAGGCTTCCGGCCCAGCCTCCAGCGCCTCGAACACCGCCGAGGCCATGGCAAAGACGCCGGGATCTCCCGAGGACACCACCGCCACCCGCCGCCCCTCGGCGGCCATTTCCAGCGCGTGTCGCGAGCGGTCGATCTCCACCCGGTTGTCGGAGGCGTGCTTCACCAGCCCGGCGCGCTCCGGCACGCGGGCCACGTAGGGGATGTAGCCCACCACGTCGGTGCAATCGTCCAGCACCGCCTGCGCCTCCGGCGTCACATGCCCCTCGGCGCCCGGCCCGAGGCCGACGATCTTCACCCAGCCGGTCACGGTCTTCTCCCTTGCCCGTGCACCAGCACGATGGAGAAATAGGGCGTGATTCCCTCGCCCGCGTCGCGCAGCCGCTGCACCGTCTGGCCCTCCTGGCTGGCGTATTCCACCAGCCAGGCCCGGTCATACAGCCCCGCCGCGCGCAGCGCCGTGCGGACCTTCGCCATGTTGCGGCCGATCTTCATGACCACCAGCGCGTCGGCGTCGCGCATCCGCGCGGTCAGCACCTCCTCGGGCAGGGTCGCCATGAGCACAGTCAGCACGTCATCGCCCCAGGTGATCGGGTGGCCGGAGGCCGTCCAGGCCGCCGACATGCCGGTGACGGCGGGCGTGACCTCCACCGGGACCACGTCCTTCAGCCGCTCGTAGATGTGCATGAAGGAGCCGTAGAAGAACGGGTCGCCCTCGCAGGGCACCACCACGTCCTCGCCCGAGATCAGCAGCGCGCGCAGGTGCATTGTCACCTGCGCGTAGAACTCCGAGAGCGCCTCGTTGTAGCGCGGATCGCCCAGCGGGATCTCCGTCGTGACGGGGTACTCCATCGGGAAGTGGATCGCGTCCTTCGGCAGGAAATCCTCCGCGATGGTCAACGCGTGCCCCTTGCGCCCGGCCTTGCGGAAATAGGCCACGTGGCGCGCGCCTTCCAGCAGGCGGCGGGCGCGCACGGTCATCAGGTCCGGATCGCCCGGCCCAAGGCCCACCCCGTGCAGCGTGCCGGGTTTCACGCTCTGCGCGGCGCTCATTCGGCCTTGCTCGCGATAGCGTTGACGGCGGCCACGGTGATCGCGCTGCCGCCCAGCCGCCCCTCCACGATGCAGCAGGGCACCGGCTGGTCCTTCCACAGCGCGTCCTTTGATTCCATCGCGCCGACGAAGCCCACCGGGCAGCCGATGATCGCCGCCGGACGCGGACAGTCGGGGTCTTCGAGCATGTTCAGCAGGTGGAACAGTGCCGTAGGCGCGTTGCCGATCGCCACCAGTGCACCGTTAAGGTGGGGTCGCCACAGTTCCAGTGCCGCCGCCGAGCGCGTGTTGGACATCCGCGCCGCCAGATCCGGTACGCTCTCATCGTTAAGGGTACAAATTATGGAATTGTCAGCTGACAATCTTTTACGCGTGATCCCCTCGGACACCATGCGCGCATCGCACAGGATCGGCGCGCCGGTCCTCAGCGCCTCCCGCGCGGTGACCGCGAAGGTCGGCGAGAAGCGGACGTGCTGCTCCAGCCCGACCATGCCCGCCGCGTGGATCATGCGCACGACGATGCCCTCTTCCTCGGGGGCAAAGCGCGCCAGGTCGGCCTCCGCGCGGATGGTGGCAAAGGACTGCTTGTAGATCGCAGCGCCGTCGGTCTCGTACTGGTAGGTCATGTGCGGCTTTCCAGAAGGGCGATGAGGTCGGGAAGGGTGAGGCCGGATAGCGCCGGGGTATCCGAGGCGCAACCCTGCTCCACCAGGTCGTAGGTGCCGTCGCGCCCCACGACGGTCAGCGCGGCGGGGGTACTGCGGGCGCAGCCCTTGGCGCAGCCCGACATGTGCAGGTCGGGGGCAAACGGCGCGAGACGGCGAGCAAGGTCGCGGGTCTCCACGCTGCCCTGCGGGCAGAAGGGCGCGCCCCGACAGGCGGCGGTGGTCAGGATCGGGTCGGTCGGATCGGAGACGAAACCGGGGTGCGTGGCGGGGCAGTTGCCCTCCACCAGCAGCATCCGCCACGGCGTGACGCGCACGGCCTGCGCCTCGCTCGCCCCCATCAGCGACACGAGGTTGCCCACCGCGATCCGCCCGAAAGGCGCGGCAAAGGCGCCCTGCGCGCCGGGCCTTGGCCGTGGCGCGGCGGGCAAAGGCTCAGCCACCTGCCACGCGGCGGGCAGCGCCTCCGGCGCCCAGTCGCGGACACGCTTCTGCTCGGGGCGGCGGGTCTGCGCGAAAAGCCTGGCGAGGTCGATCAGCGCCGGGATGGCCTCGCCTTCCGTCACGGGACGCCCGCGCGCCACGCCCTCGGCGCGCAGGATCAGGCCCGCCTGCCCAAGTTCAAGCCGAAAATCCGCCGGGTCCGCCCCCAGCACAGGCGCGCCGCTGGCATCGACGGCAAAGCCCACCTTGGCCGGCAGTTCCGGCAGCGCGGGCAAAGTATCATACAGCGCCCGCGTCAGCCGCTCCGTCAGGTCGCCCGGCTGCCAGAGCGGCGAGACCAGCACGTTTCGCCGCCCCTCCAGCGCCGGGTCGTCGTCCACGAGGCCCAGCCCGGACAGCCCCTCCAGCAGATCGCCATGCGCCCCCTCGGCCACGCCGTACATCTGCAGGTTCGCGCGGCTGGTCAGCTCCAGCCCGCCGTCGCCCAGCCGGTCCGCCAGCGCGGCGAGCCCCAGCAGTTGCGGCGCGCTCAGCCGCGCGAGGCGCGGCCTGATGCGCACCACCAGCCCGTCGCCGGAGGCCATGGGCCGCAGCGCCCCGGGGCACCAGCCGCGCACCACCGGCCCGCTCATGCCCCGCCCTCCATCTCCGCCAGGATCGAGTTCCGGCGCGAGCGCCAGAGCCCCGCCTCGTGCAGCGCGCGGAAGCGGTCGCACAGCGCCTTCAGCGCGCGCGGGTTGGCCTCTGCCATGAAATCCACCACCGCCTCGCGGCCCAGCGTCGCCTCGTGGAAGGCGTCGAAGAGATGCGCGGGCACCACGCCCGCCAGGTGCGCGAAGGCGGCCATGTGGTCGAGCGTCGCCGCGATCTCCGCCGCGCCACGGAAGCCGTGCGGCATCATGCCCGCTATCCAGGCCGGGTTGGTCGCGCGGGCGCGGACCACGCGGGCGATCTCCTCGGACAGGCTGCGGGCGCGCGGGCGGGCCGGGTCGGTGTTGTCGAGGTGCCAGAGCGCCGCCTGCCCGCCGGTCACCGCCTGCGCCGCGGCAAAGCCACCCTCGTGCGCGGCGAAGTCCTGCGCCAAGAGCAGGTCGGTCTCCACCAGGTCGTGCAGGTGGACGAAGCTGTCCGCCCTCGCGACCCGCGCCCGGAGGCCCGCCTCGTCGCGCGCCGCCGTCTCGCCGTCGAGCGCCCAGGCGGAGGCCGCGAGCCAGGCCTCCCCGGCGGCGCGACGGCCCTCGTCGGAATAGTCCTCCAGCGCCGCCCCCAGCCCCGCGCCGAAGGCGCCGGGGCGCGGCCCGTAGACCCGCGCGAGGTCCGAGCGCCCGGCGAAGGGGTTCCAGTCCGCCGCCTCGTCCCGCCGCGCCAGCGCCCGCACGCCCTGCGCGAAGAGCGTCGAGAGCACGGGGAAGACATCGCGGAACAGCCCCGAGACGCGCAACGTCACGTCCACGCGCGGACGATCGAGTTCGGCGATGGGCAGCACCTCGAGGCCGGAAACCCGCTCCGACCCCTTGTCCCAGAGCGGGCGCAGGCCCATCAGGTGCAGCGCCATGGCGAATTCCTCTCCGGCGGTGCGCATGGTCTGCGACCCCCAGAGGTCGACGATCAGCGCGCGCGGCCAGTCGCCCTCGTCCTGCAGGTGGCGGCGCACCAGTTCTTCGGCCAGCCGCACGCCCTGCGCGTAAGCCGCGCGGGTCGGCACCGACCGCGGATCGGTGGTGAAGAGGTTGCGCCCCGTGGGCAGCACGTCGCCGCGTCCACGGTAGGGCGAACCGGAGGGCCCCGGCGCGATGCGCCGCCCCTCCAGCGCGGCGGGGATCGCGGCGCGCTCGGCCTCGGCGGAGGCCACAGTGTCGAAGGTCCGATCGTCCGACGCCTCATCGTGCCGGCCCCAGACGTGCAAGCCTTCGCCGAACTGGCTTTCCTTCACGTCGCAGACGAAGCGGTCGATACAGGTGATCGCCTCTGCCGTGGAGGTCGCGCGGTCAAGGCCGAGGTCCTCCTCCACGCCCAGGGCCTGCGCCTCGTCGCGGATGTCGGCCTGCAGCCGGTCGCGGCGGCGCGGGTCCAGCCCGTCGGCATTGGAGAACTCGTCGAGCAGCGCCTCCAGCCGGGCGAGCCGGTCCGGGGTGCCGGAGGTCCTGAGCGGCGGCGGCACGTGGCCAATGGTGATGGCGCCGAGGCGCCGCTTTGCCTGCGCCGCCTCGCCGGGATCGTTGACGATGAAAGGATAGAGCACCGGCAGATCGCCCGTCAGCGCGCGCGGCCAGCAGGCCCCCGACAGCGCAACGGACTTGCCCGGCAGCCACTCCAGCGTGCCATGCGCGCCCACATGGATCAGCGCTTCGGCCTCGCGTTGCAGCCAGAGGTAGAAGGCGACGTAGCCGTGGCAGGGCACGCGGGAGAGGTCGTGGTAATCGTCCTCGCGGGTTTCGGGGGTGCCGCGCTCGGGTTGCAGCGCCACCAGCGCGCCACCCGCCCGGATCGCGGCAAAGCGGAAGGCGCCGTCGCGCACGGTGGCGTCGTCCTCGGGCGCGCCCCAGACTTCGGCAAGCTCTTTTTGCAGCGCCCCCGGCAAGGTGGCCAGCGCCCCCGTGTAGTCTGCCAGCGGCCAGGCCTCGCTGCGCGCCAGCAGCGCGGCGGGCAGGTCTTCGGGGACGGCGTCAACCGGATACCCGGCCCCGTCAAGATCCTGAAGGATCGCCCGCACCGAAGCCAGCGCATCCAGCCCCACCGCGTGGCCAATGTTCCAGTCCTTGCCCGGATAGGTCGAAAGAACCAGCGCCGGGCGCCGCTCTGCCACGGGACGGGCGGCCAGTGCCAGCCGCGCCTCCACCCGCGCGACCAGCGCCGCGATGCGGTCGGCTTCCGGCGCGTGGGTGGCGCGGGCGAATTGCAGGTCGGGGTCACGCGCGCCCGGTTCCTTGAACGATACGACCTCGCCCAGAATCGTGCCGTCCACCTCGGGCAGCACAACATGCATGGCGAGGTCGGGGGGCGAGAGGCCACGGTCGGCCTCGGCCCAGGCCTGCCGCGTGGAGGTCGCCAGAACGCATTGGAACACCGGCGCGTCCACGCCATCGAAGGGCGTCGCGCCCTCCGCGCCCTTGCCCGAAAACGCCGTCGCGTTGAGGATCGCCTGCGGGTCCAGCGCACGCAACTGTCGCGCGAGCCAGCCAGCCGCCTCAGGTGCTTTCAACGAAGGGACAAAGAAGGCCGTCACCGCGAAACCGCGCCCCGCGAAGGCGTCGAAAAGCGCCCGGATCGGCGCGAGGTCGGCGGCGACAAGGTAGGAGCGGTAAAAGACCAGCGCGATCCTGCGCGCGGGCTTCACGGGTCGGGTCAGCAGCGGACAGGTCACACCGTGGTCCGGCGTCCAGGCGCCGAGCGGCGGCAGGCCTTTTGCCCCGATCACCGGCCCGGCGTAGAGCCCGGCGGCCAGCGCCATCTGCGCCAGCGCCGCCTGCGCCGCCACGGTGCCGCCGCCGTCGCAGAGGTGCTGCAACCGCCGCAGGGTGCTTTTCGGCAGGGTCGAGTGGTCGTCGAGCCGCGCGTCCTCGCGCCCGTCGGCGGGCAGCACGGCCAGCGCGAGGCCCTTTTCACGCGCCAGCCGCAGCACCTGCTGCAACCCGTAGGACCAGTAGGGCACGCCGCCGATCAGCCGGATCAGGATGCCCCTCGCGCCCAAAAGCGTCTGTTCCACGTAGGTATCGACGGACAGCGGATGCTTCAGCTGCGCGAGGTTGGCGAGCCGCAGCGAGGGCATCCGCCCCTCCGGCCCGCCACCGCGCCGCCAGCCTTCGGCAAAGGCGCCGAGGTCGCTGTCGGAGAAGGACAGCACGACGAGATCCCCCGGGGCCTGGCCCAGGTCCTGCGGCGTATCGGTCTCTTCGAGGCCGTGGCTTTCGCGGAAGATGACGTGCATCGGCGTGACGGGGGCCGAAGCCCCCTGCCCTCAGGCGTCGACCGGCGCCGCGCCGAGGATCTCGCGGATCTTCGCGGCGTCGATGTCATCATGTTCGGCGATGACCACCACGCGGCTCTGGCGCGCTTCGTCGGCCTTCCACGGGCGGTCATACTGGTGGCGCACCCGTGCGCCCACCGCCTGCACCAGAAGGCGCATGGGCTTGCCCGAGACGGCGGCGTAGCCCTTCACCCGAAGGATGTTCAACTCGCTTGCCAGCCGTTCGATGGCCTTCACCAGTACTTCGGGGCTGTCCATTTCGGGCAGTTCGACCACGATGGATTCGAAATCGTCGTGCTCGTGGTCGTCGTGGTCGTCGTGGTGCGAGGGGCGCGCGTCCATGTCGTTCTCGGCAGCGGCCTCCAGCCCGAGGATGACGCGCGGGTCGACGACGCCCTCGGCGACCTCGACCACCGGCAGCGGGCGCGGCGCCTCACGCGCAATGATCGCCTTTGCCTTGGCCACGCCTTCGGGACCGGCGAGATCGGGTTTGGTCAGCAGGATGATGTCAGCGCAGCTGATCTGATCCTCGAAGACCTCGGACAGCGGCGTTTCGTGGTCGATGCTGTCATCCGCCAAACGCTGTGCATCCACCGCCGCCACGTTCGGGGCAAAGCGGCCGGCGGCCACGGCTTCGGCATCGGCCAGCGCGATGACGCCATCCACGGTGATCTTCGACCGGATATCGGGCCAGTCGAAGGCCTTGAGCAGCGGTTTCGGCAGGGCGAGGCCGGAAGTCTCGATCAGGATGTGTTCCGGGCGCGGGTCGAGCGCCATGAGCGCCTCGATCGTGGGAATGAAGTCGTCTGCCACGGTGCAGCAGATGCAGCCGTTGGCGAGTTCCATGATGTTCTCGGCGGGGCATTCGGGGATGGCGCAGCCCTTGAGGATTTCGCCATCGACGCCCACGTCGCCGAACTCGTTGACGACAACGGCCAGACGCTTGCCGCCGGGGTTCTGCATCAGGTGCCGCACCAGCGTCGTCTTCCCCGAACCGAGGAAGCCGGTAATCACGGTGACGGGCAGTTTCGCAAGATCGGTCATGTCAGGACTCCGGAGTGAGGGGAGGAATGCGCGCCACGCAGTTGCGCTTGAAATGGTCCGGGCGTTCGCGCCACGGGATGAGGCCGTCGGTCGTCGCCTGATAACGGGCGGCCCCGTCCAGCACCATGTCAGGATGCGACACCTCGTCGAGATTTCCGAACACGTAGGTCCAGCGGTCGCCCCCGCGCAGCGCCACGGTGCAGCCCGCTTCGCAGTTCTGCAGGCACTCCACCGGGGTCACGCGCAGCCCCTCGGGGGCCACGCGCGCAGCCAGCGCATCATAAAGCGCCTGCCCGGGGCGGCGGTCGTCTTCGGGGATCTCGCGCCCGCGTCGGCATTTCACGCAGACGAGCAGTTCGGCCGGTCCTGGCATCACGGACTCCGTCTTGGCGCGGGATACGGGTGGTGCGGCTGCATGCCGCGCCCGTCACCGGATCACCCCGCCCGGTTTCGTTCCCCCCGCCCTTTCCAAGGACGGGGCCACTGGCAGGTCTCCCGGCTTGCGGAACAGAGCGAGGGTATCCTCGGCCCAGCGGCACCCGGCCTTCCCGGCGTCACGCCAGTGGTTCGGGCCCTTTCCGGTCACGGTCGCGGGGGCGGCTGTGCTTCACCCTTTGACGGGCTGCACATTCCCTTTTCACCTGTTACCAACAGGCACCAGCACCCCGGCTGATGCGCCGGAACGCCGCCCGTTGTCAAGAAAACTGAAGGAGAGGACGCGCCATGACCGACGACGCCCCCCACGACGAAAATGCCCGCCACGCCGAGAAGATGAAAAAGATCAAGGCCGCGCGCGACCGGATGATGGCAACGAAGACCGAGGAAAAGGGGCTGATCATCGTCCACACCGGGCCGGGCAAGGGCAAATCTTCGAGTGGATTCGGCATGATCCTGCGCTGCATCGCGCACGGGATGCCCTGCGCGGTGGTGCAGTTCATAAAGGGCAACTGGATCACCGGCGAGGCGGAGATGATCCGCACACGGTTCGCCGACGAATGCCGGTTTTTCGTCTCGGGCGAGGGATTCACCTGGGAAACGCAGGACAAGCAGCGCGATATCGCCGCCGCACAACGCGGCTGGGAGATCGCAAAGGCGCAGATCCGCGACCCTGAGATCCGGTTCGTGCTGCTCGACGAGATCAACATCGCACTGCGCTATGACTACCTCGATATCGACGAGGTGGTGGACTTTCTGTTGCATGAAAAGCCCGCCATGACCCACGTCTGCCTGACCGGGCGCAACGCAAAGCCCGAGCTGATCGAGGCGGCTGACCTCGTGACGGAGATGACGCTGATAAAGCATCCCTTCCGCGAAGGTGTGAAGGCACAAAAAGGCGTGGAGTTCTGAAAAGCGGTTTCGCCGCGCTGTCGCGCGGCGACCCGGGGGGGGGGGGGGGGGGGGG
>NZ_JAGISH010000018.1:0-42776 GCF_017813235.1 Sagittula salina | reverse complement strand
CCCCCCCCCCCCGCCGGGGGGCGCCGCCCCCCGGACCCCCCGGAGGTATTTTCGAAACGAAGAAGCAGGAAGGGCGGCGCCCCGATGCCGCGGCCCGCGCGGTGTGGCGCAACGGTGGCGCGGCGGGCGGTTTGACTTTGGCGCCGCGCCCCTGCTTCTCTGCTTTTCAAATACTCACTTGACCCGCGTTACGTGGGTGCACCGTAGGGAGGAAGCGATGCCAAGACGCCTCTTGACCGAGTTCGGCATGGGTACGTCCCTGCGTCGGCAGGATTACACGCAGGCCGCCTGCCGCGCGGTGGAGAACGCGCTTTGGCGCAACTCGATCAACCTCGCTGAGCTTTTCGGCAAGGAGAAAACCGACATGCGCATCACGGTGGACCTGGGCGTGCAGCAGCCCGAGCGCGTGGACGTGGCGCAGGTTGCGGCGGTCTTTCCCTACGGGGCGGTGACCGTCAATGCGGTGAAGGGCGGGTTGGACGTGCCGCGTCCTGAGGGAGACGGGCTGCCCACGGTCATGGCGACCGTCGCGATCTCCGTCGCGCTGGAGGGAATCTGATGCAGCGCTTCATCATCGAGATGGGTATGGGGAACGACCTGCACGGGCAGGATTACACGAAGGCCGCAGGGCGCGCGATCGAGGATGTGTTGCGGCATTCCTCAATTCCGCTGTTCGGCGCCCTCGATCTGCCGCATCAGGCCATGGAAGTACGCGTCACCGTGGGCGTGCAACAGCCCGGAGCAGTCGATTGCGACGCGCTGGTGGTGCGGCTACCGCGCGGGCGGGCGCGGGTTCGTACTGTGCATGGCGGTCTCGTCATCACCAACCCCGACACCGGCGAGGTCACGGTGATCGCGCAGGCGGCGGTGGAGGCCTTCCTGCCGAAGCAGGGCTGACGCGCCGTGCCGCCCGCGCTGATCGTCTGGGATTTCGATGGAGTGCTGAACGCCCCCGGCCCGAACTGGGCGGAAGGGATGCGGGATGCATTGGGGGTCGACGGGCGGGCGCTGGCGGCACATCTGAAGGGGTCGGGGCGGTTGCGTGACGTGATGCGCGGACGGTGTGACTTGCGGGCATTGGTGGGGGACTGGCTGAACCGGCAGGGCGCGGAGGTCACGGCCGAGGCGGTTCTGGGCTGGTGGTTCCGCGCCGAGGACCGTCCCGATGCGCAGGTACTGGGCTGGCTGCGCACCCACCCCGCGCGGCATGTGATCGGCACCAACAACGAACCGCATCGCGCTGCATCCATCGATAAAGGGTTCGGGATTGGGGCCGGGATTGGGGCCAGGGCCGGGGCGAAGGTGGAGGCGGTCTTTGCCTCAGGCCGCATGGGGGTGGCGAAGCCCGATCCCGGATTCTTTGCCGAGATCGAACGCTGGGCAGGCCTGCCACCGGAGGCGATCCTGCTGGTCGACGACGCGCCCGGCAATGTGGCCGCGGCGAAGGCGCGCGGCTGGCGGGGGTTCCTGTTCAACGCCGCCACGCGGGCTAGCTTGCCACGGGTCCTGTTCCCCTGACCCGCCTCGGAAAGGAGCGCCACCCGCCATGTTCCAGCGCCAGCTGCACGATGCCACGCCCCGCCACGAAAAGGTCTACGGCTTTTACGAGAGGCTCTATACCACCATCGATTTCCTCGCCGGGCTGACCTTTCTCCTGGGTTCCGTCCTGTTCTTCTGGCAATCCACGCAGGAGGTGGCGACCTGGGCTTTTGTCATCGGTAGCGCGCTGTTCGTCGCGCGACCCGCGTCGCGTTTTGCCCGCGAATACCACCTGGCTCGGCTGCCGCTGCCCGGGGACGACGACTGAGGTCTGATCGGGCTTTACCGTAGCCGGCCCCCGCCCTATCACGGCGCGAATGACCGCGCAGGAGGCCCCTTCATGCCCGCCCTCATGCTTCAGGGAACCGGATCGAACGTCGGGAAGTCCGTCCTCGTGGCGGGGCTGTGCCGCGCGGCACTGCGGCGAGGGCTGACAGTCGCACCGTTCAAACCGCAGAACATGTCGAACAACGCCGCCGTGACAGCGGACGGCGGAGAGATCGGCCGCGCGCAAGCCCTGCAGGCTCGGGCTTGCGGGTTGGACCCGGTGGTGGACATGAACCCGGTGCTGCTGAAGCCCGAGACGGATGTAGGGAGCCAGGTCGTCGTGCAGGGCAAACGCGTCGCCACGGTAAAGGCGCGGGAGTACGCGGCGCTGAAGCCGCGCCTTCTGGAGGCGGTGCTGGAGAGTTTTCGCAGGCTTGAGGCCTCGCATGATCTGGTGATCGTCGAAGGCGCGGGCAGCCCGGCGGAGGTCAACCTGCGGCAGGGTGACATCGCCAACATGGGCTTTGCCGAGGCCGCCGATGTGCCGGTCGTGCTGGTGGGCGATATCGACCGCGGCGGAGTGATCGCGCAGATCGTCGGCACGCAGGTCGTGCTGTCAGGGGATGACCGGGCGCGGGTCGCGGGGTTTCTCGTCAACAAGTTCCGGGGTGATCCGACGCTCTTCGACGACGGCTACCGGATGATCGAGACGCACACCGGCTGGCAGGGCTTTGGCACCGCACCCTGGTTCGCGGAGGCCTGGCGGCTGCCCGCGGAGGATGCGCTGGATATTCGCAGCGCGCCCCTGCGGGAGGGGTTGCATATCGTCTGCCTGCGGCTGTCGCGGATCGCCAATTTCGACGACATGGACCCGCTGGCGCAGGAACCGGCTGTGCGGCTGACAATGCTGGGGCACGGCCAGCCGATCCCCGGCGATGCCGATCTGGTGATCATCCCGGGATCGAAATCGACGCGGGGCGATCTGGCCTTTCTTCGCGCTCAAGGGTGGGAGACCGACCTGATCGCGCATCATAGGCGCGGCGGGCGGGTGCTGGGGATCTGCGGCGGTTTCCAGATGCTGGGTCGGTCCGTGGCGGACCCCGACGGCATCGAGGGCCTAGCCGGAAAGACGCCGGGGCTGGGGCTGCTGGACGTCGACACCACCATGACCGGGGACAAGCGCCTGACCCGGATCACGGCGCGGCATGCCGCCACAGGCCTGCCCATGGAGGGCTACGAAATCCACATCGGCCGCACCACCGGGCCGGACTGCGCGCGGCCCTTCGCGCATCTGGACGGCGGGCCGGAGGGGGCCTGTTCGCCCGACGGGCGGGTGCAGGGCAGCTATCTGCATGGCATGTTCTCGGACGATGCCTTTCGCACAGCGTGGCTGGCGGCGCTGGGGACGCAGGCGCGCGCGCATGGCTACGACGCGTCGGTGGAACGCACGCTCGATGCGCTTGCCGAGCATCTGGAGGCGCATCTGGATGTGGGTGGGCTGCTGGCCCTCGCCCGGTAGGGCCGCAGGCGCCCCCCGCGCAAAGCCGGACATTGCGACAGGCGGTCTGGCGCGCTACATGGCCCCCAACGCCACTGCCGCATCCGCCCGCCGGTCCGGTCCCTTGCCCCATGACGAAGGCCCCGCCCATGCAGACGCCCTATTACCTCATCGACAAGTCGCGCCTCCTGCCCAACATGGAGAAAATCGCCCACCTGCGCGAGACCTCCGGCGCGAAGGCGCTGCTGGCGCTGAAGTGCTTTGCCACCTGGTCGGTCTTCGACATGATGTCGGAGTACATGGACGGCACCACCTCGTCCTCGCTGTTCGAGGTGAAGCTGGGGCGCGAGAAGTTCCCCGGCGAAACCCATGCCTATTCCGTGGCCTGGGCGCCGGAGGAAATCGACGAAGTTCTGGCATCCTCGGACAAGGTGATCTTCAACACCGCGCAGCAGTTGCGGCGGTTCGAGGAAGTATCGCGCGGCCACACGCGCGGCCTGCGGGTGAACCCCGGCGTCTCGACCTCGGGCTTTGACCTCGCGGACCCGGCGCGGCCGTTTTCCCGGCTGGGCGAACACAGCCCGGAGACCATCGAGCCGGTGGCCGAACTGATCTCGGGCTTCATGTTCCACAACAATTGCGAGAACGCGTCGTTCAAGCGTTTCGACGAGATGCTGGGCCAGATCGAGGCGCGCTTTGGCCGCCTGATCCGCCGCATGGACTGGATCAGCCTTGGCGGCGGCATTCACTTCACCGGCGAAGGCTATCCCCTCGACCGTCTGGCGGAGCGGCTGAAACGGTTCGCCGGAGAGAACGAGGTGCAGGTCTACCTGGAGCCGGGCGAGGCGGCGATCACCAACTCCACCACGCTGGAGGTCACGGTGCTGGACACACTGTTCAACGGCAAAAACCTGGCCATCGTGGACAGTTCGATCGAGGCGCATATGCTCGACCTGCTGATCTACCGCGAAAGCGCGAAGATGAATGAGAGCGGCGCGCAGGAGTGGATGATCTGCGGCAAGTCCTGCCTTGCCGGGGATATCTTTGGCGAATTCCGCTTTCCGAATGCCCTGAAACCCGGCGACCGGCTGTCCATCGAGGATGCCGCAGGTTACACCATGGTCAAGAAGAACTGGTTCAACGGTGTGCAGATGCCCGCCATTGCCATTCGTGAACTGGATGGAACGGAGCGCCTGGTGCGCGCCTTCACCTACGACGATTTCGCGGCGGCCCTGTCGTAACGCCACCTGTCCCGAGCACCTGCCCCACGGGGCCTTATCCAAGGGAGTCCTGCCTTGAAGAAGACCGTTCTCATCATCGGCGCCGGGGGCGTCGCGCAAGTGGTGGCGCATAAATGCGCCCAGAACAATGATGTGCTGGGCGACCTGCATATTGCCAGCCGTACGGTGGAGAAATGCGACGCGATCATCGCCTCCGTGCGCGAAAAGTCCGCGATGAAGGTCGAGGGCACCTTCGAGGCGCATGCCGTGGACGCCATGGACAGCGCGCAGGTCGCGGCGCTGATCCGGCGGACCGGGGCGCAGATCGTCATCAACGTGGGCACGGCCTTTGTGAACATGCCGGTGCTGGATGCCTGCATCGAAACCGGTGCCGCCTATATCGACACGGCGATCCACGAGGAACAGGACAAGATCTGCGAAACCCCGCCGTGGTACGCCAACTACGAGTGGAAGCGCCGCGAAACCTGCGCCGAAAAGGGCGTGACCGCGATCCTTGGCGCGGGTTTCGATCCGGGCGTGGTGAACGCCTTTGCCCGCTTTGCCATCGACCAGATGGACGAGGTGAAATCGATCGACATCGTCGACATCAACGCGGGCTCGCACGGCAAGTACTTCGCCACGAACTTCGACCCGGAGATCAATTTCCGCGAGTTCACCGGCGTGGTCTACTATTGGGAAGACAAGCAGTGGAAGGAGACGACCATGTTCGCCTCCGGCCGGGAATGGGATCTGCCGGTGGTCGGCCCGTCAAAGGCTTACCAATCCGGCCACGACGAGGTGCATTCGCTGGCGACCAACTACCCGGAAGCCGACGTGCGGTTCTGGATGGGCTTCGGCGACCACTACATCAACGTCTTTACGGTGCTGAAGAACATTGGCCTGCTGTCAGAGCAGCCGGTGACGCTGGCCGACGGTCAGGAGGTCGTGCCGCTGAAGGTGGTAAAGGCCTGCCTGCCCGATCCCGCCAGCCTCGCGCCTGACTACACCGGCAAGACCTGCATCGGCGATCTGGTGAAGGGCACGAAGGGGGGCGAGCCGGTCGAGTTGTTCGTCTACAACGTGGCCGACCACAAGGAAGCCTTCGAAGAGGTCGGTTCGCAGGGCATTTCCTACACGGCGGGCGTGCCGCCAGTCGCGGCGGCGATGCTGGTCGCGACGGGAGAATGGGACGCGAAGACCATGAAGAACGTCGAGGAGATGGATCCGAAGCCGTTCTTCTCGCTGCTCGACGTCATGGGCCTGCCCACCCGCGTCCTGAAAGGCGGTCTGCAGGGCGAGGACATGGCCTGGACGGAGTATTCCGCCTGAGACGCCCGGTGGGGGACGGTTTCTAGCCGGAAATCGCGCCCCCGCCGACCACGATGGCTCTTGGTTCGCCCTTTGGCGGCCGCTCCTGCGGCGACGATCAAACGGCGGTCAACGCGGCCTCGACCTGTGCCCATTCCTGCGGGGCCGGAAGCCCCAGCCTGATCCACGTACCACTGTAGGGAAAGATCCGGCTCCAGACGCGGGCCTCGGCCAGCCATTCCTGCGCATGGGAGGCGTCAAGGGTGTCATAGGTGCGGAACAGTTCGGTCCCGCCGACGAGCCGCCAGCCCGCCGCCTGTGCCAGCCGGTCCATCCGGGCACAATCGCCGTGCAACCGCGCCACCGTTTTTGCCTGCCACGCGGTGTCGTCCAGTGCGGCGCAGGCGATCTGGATCGCGGGACCGGAAACGGGCCACGGCCCGGCCATCGCGCGCAGGCGGTCAACCAGCGGGCCATGGCCAAGGGCGAACCCCAGCCGCACTCCGGCCAGTCCGTAGAACTTGCCGAAGGAGCGCAGCACCAGCACGTTTTCCGGCAGCACGAAGCGCGCCACGGTCGCCTCCGGGCGGGCGTCGCCAAAGCTTTCGTCGACCACCAGCATGCCGACACGCATCGCCAGATCGCGCAGCGCCTCAGGGGCAAAGCGGCGGCCGTCGGGGTTGTTGGGCGAGACGATGACGGCCAGTTCCGCGCCGGTGAGGTCCAGCACGGTGTCGACCTCCGTCACCAACCAGCCGCCCATGCGCAGCGCGGCGGCGTGTTCGTTGTAGGTGGGCGACAGCACCCGCGCCACGCCGGGCGCACGCAGGAAGGGAACGCTCTGGATCGCGGCCTGCGCACCCGCCACAGGGACGATGTCCGCAGAGGAGCCATAGGCCGACCGCGCCGCCGCGACGAGCCGCGCCATATCCGAACGCGTCGGCAGCGCCTGCCAGGCCCGGGCCGGGATTTCGGGCACCGGGTAGGGCAGCCGGTTGATGCCGGTCGAGAGGTCCACCCAATCCGCCATTTCCCCGCCCCAGCGCGCCATCGCCGCGTCGAGATTGCCGCCGTGATCGCGTGTTTCCTCCATGTCTCTCCCTCTCAGACCAGCGCCAGCAGGGCCAGCACGGCCGCCGCCAGCATCATCCCCCGACGGTAGACCGTCAGTGCCCGGCTCATTGCCGCGCCGTCCGGGTCGGCCGCGTCCGCGTTCAGCCAAGGCTCCTCGGCCACGTGGGTTTCGTAGACGCGCGGGCCGGACAGCCGCACGCCCAGCGCACCCGCCATGGCACCTTCGGGCCAGCCTGCGTTGGGCGAGCGATGCGCCCCCGCGTCCCGCGTCATCGCGCGCAATGCCTGTGCCCCACCGATCAGGGCAAACAGCCCCCCGGTCAGCCGCGCCGGGATCAGGTTGACCGCGTCATCCAGCCGCGCCGCGAGCTTGCCAAAGGCCTCGTAGCGGTCCGACCGGTGGCCGATCATCGAATCCAGCGTGTTGATCGCCTTGTAGCCGACAATCCCCGGCAACCCCAGCAGGACGCCCCAGAACAGCGGCGCGATCACCCCGTCCGAGGCGTTTTCGGCCAGGCTCTCGATCCCCGCACGGGCCACGCCCGCCTTGTCCAGGCGGGTGACATCGCGCCCGACGATCATGCTGACGGCGTGGCGGGCGGCGCCGAGGTCATCGTTGCCGAGTGGTTTCGCCACCGCCGCCACGTGGTCATGCAGGGACCGCACGGCGACGAAGGGCCATGCCAGCACGCCGCCGATAAGCACACCTGCCCAGCCATCGGGCAAGACGAAGGCAACCATCGCCGCCACCCCGGCTGAGGTGGCGGTGACCACGGCCACCGTCAGCGCGCCCAAGGCTATGCGGCGCCGGCGTCCGCCCCGATTCCAGCGCCGTTCGCAAAAAGAGATCAGGGTCCCGATCCACACCACCGGATGCCCGGCGCGACGGTACAGCGCGTCTGGCCAGCCGATCGCCGCGTCGATCCCCAGCGCCAGAAGCATCATGGCAGCCCAGATCATGCCCCGCCCCCCGTACAAAAGCGTAGCACACGGGTCAGCCCGGCCTCGCGCAGCGCGTCTTCCGTGCCGTCCGGTATCGTGCCGGGCGCAAAGATCAGCCCGCGGGCCGATCCGGTATGCGCCCGGACCACGCCCAACGCGCCGGTCTCTGCCATCAACGCACCCATCGGGTCGGGGGACGTATCGCGCGCGGCACAGCGCCGGGCCGACAGGGTCGCCACCTGCGCCACGCCTGCCATGTCACCCGCGCGTACCGCCGCGCGCCAGTCCGCGACGAGGTCGGAGACATCGGCAAAGCGTGTGTCCGCCGGGTCCGTCCGGCAGGGCGCGCCCCAGAAGCCACCCGCCACCACGACCGGGGGCGGCGGCGGCAGCACCTCCACCACCTCTGCCCGGCGCGACGCCCAGAGCAACGCGTCGGGGCGCGGAAACATCAGCGGGTCGCAGGCGCCTTCGACCCAAAGGCAGGCGCTGGCCAGCCGCTCGGGGGGGCCGTCGAACCCCAGCGTGCGGGCCACTGCCACAAGCGAGGCAGTCGATGCCCCGGCCCCGCCCCCCGGCGGCATGTCGGTCGTCACACCCGGTACGGCGCCCGTCAGGCCCAGCGCGTCGCGGAACCCTTCGAGAGCCGCTTCGGGAAATAGCCGCTCTGTCCCGCCCGCGTGCACCCGCAAGCCATCACAGACCATGCTGACCAGCACCACCGGGCCGTTGCCCAGCCGCCCCTGCAACCACTCCCCGAAATGCCCCGCGACGGAGATCACAGGCCACCCCCGTTCACCAGCCGCACCGAAACCGGTCGCCCCTGCCAGATCCCCAGCCGCGTGACCGACAGCGGCGCGATCTCGAACGTCAGCGCGCCGGGTACGTCACCCGTGACCAGCGCCAGCGCCGCGCGGATGACGCCGGCATGAGCGACGACGGCTGTCTTGCCCGCCCCGCAGGCCTCGCGCAGCGCCGGGGCCGTGCGGGCGCAGAGGTCGGAAAAGCTTTCGCCCCCCGGCCAACGATGCGCGGCCAGACCCGCGCCGGTCATTTCGCCCAGATCGGGAAGGTCGGTCAGCGCCATACCGTCGTGGTCGCCAAAGTCCTGCTCCCACAGCCGCGCGTCCTGCCGGAGGGAACAGCCGGGAAAGAGCGCCTTTGCCGTCATCAGGCAGCGCTCCGCCGGGCTGCTGAGAATCGAATCGACCGGCGGCAGAAGCGCCCGGGTCCGCGAGACGGCGGCAGCCTCGACCCGCGCCGGGAAATCCGTGCGACCGGCCAGCCGACCGGGCACCGCCACCGGGGCGTGTCGGATCAGGATCAGTTCCGGTCGCTTGTCGTCCATCGTCCCTTCGCGCGCGTCAGTGCCGCAGGAGGTGCGGTAAATCATGGCTTTTCAAACCGCGGCGAACCTGCTTTTTCACGACGCCATGGAAAAGGCCATGGAAAAACCGACCCTCGTGACCGGCGGCGCCCGTTCGGGCAAGTCCGAGCTGGCCGAGCGGCTGGCGCTGCGCGCCACGGGGCGGGCGGTCTATATCGCCACGGCGGAGGCCTATGACGACGAGATGCGCGCCCGCATCACCGCGCATCAGGCACGGCGGGGCGGCCAATGGCGCGAGATGCACGCGCCCCTGGAACTGGTCGCGGCGCTGGACGCCAGCGACGGGGGAAACGGGGGCGACCCGCGGCTGGTGGACTGCCTGACGCTCTGGCTGACGAACCTGATGCTGGCTGATCGCGACTGGCATGCGGAGGGCGAGGCGCTGATCGCTGCCCTGTCCCGCCAGAGCGCCCCGGTGGTGCTGGTCACCAACGAGGTCGGCCTTGGCATCGTCCCCGACAACGCCCTTGGCCGCGCCTTTCGCGACGCCGCGGGCTGGCTCAACCGGCGCGTGGCCGAGGTCTCCGGGACGGTGATCCTCGTGGTCGCGGGCTGCCCGATCAAGGTGAAACCCAATGACGACACTTTCTGACCTGAAGACGCTTTCCGAGGTGGCCGCGCTGGCGTCCTCCCTTCCGGCCGCGGACGAGGCGGCGGTGACCGCCGCCCGCGCCCGGCAGGACAGCCTGACGAAACCGCCGGGCGCGCTGGGGCGGCTGGAAGAACTCGCCATCTTCATGGCGGGCTGGCAAGGATCCGAACGCCCCTCCATCGGGCTGGCGCAGACGCTGGTCTTTGCCGGCAACCACGGCATCTGCGCCAAGGGGGTGAACCCCTTCCCGCAGGAGGTCACGGCGCAGATGGTGGCGAACTTCCGCAACGGCGGCGCGGCCATCAACCAGTTGTGCCGGGCTTCGGGGGCTGACCTTGATGTGGTGGCGCTGGATCTGGACACGCCCACGGCGGATTTCTCCGAAGGGCACGCCATGACGGAGGCGGAGGTTCTGGACGCCATGCGGCGTGGCGCGGCGGCGATCCCGACGAGCGCCTCGGTGCTGATCCTTGGCGAAATGGGCATCGGCAATTCCACCGTCGCCGCCGCACTGGCGGCGAGCGCCTTCGGCGGAGAGGCCACCAACTGGGTGGGCCGGGGCACCGGATCGGACGCCGCGGGCAAGGCGCTGAAAGCCGCCGTCATCGAACAGGGTCGCACCCGACACGAAGGCGCGCGGGGGCTGGATTTGCTGATGGCCTTCGGCGGGCGCGAGCAGGCGGGAATCTGCGGCGCCGTGATCGAGGCACGGGCGCGGCGCATCCCGGTGATCCTCGACGGCTACATCTGCACCGCCGCCGTGGCGCCGCTGTTCGCAGCCGATCCCGGCTTTCTCGACCATTGCATCGCAGGGCATCAAAGCGCCGAACCGGGGCACGCGAGGCTGCTGTCGGCCATGGGCAAGACGCCGGTGCTGACGTTGGACATGGCGCTGGGCGAAGGCTCCGGCGCTGCATTGGCACTGGGCGTGCTGCGGGCGGCGCTGGAATGCCACAACGGGATGGCCACTTTCGCCGAGGCGCAGGTTTCCGGGGGATGAGTGTGAGGACGGCGCGGATGAGGCGGCGGTTCGAGGAACTGCGGCTCGCGGTAGTCTTCCTCACCCGCTTGCCAGCCGGACGGCTGAAGGATCCGATCCCGGAGTTGTCGGCGGCCCGCTGGGCCTTTCCTCTGGTGGGGCTGGCGGTGGGGGCAATCACGGCGGCGGTCTTCTGGGTCCTTACGGTTATGGGAATGGCGCCGATGCTGGCGGCGGTACTCGCGCTGGCGGCGCAGGCGCTGACCACCGGCGCGCTGCACCAGGACGGGCTGGCGGACGTGGCCGACGGGCTGGGCGGCGGGCGCGACCGGGCACACGCGCTTGAGATCATGCGCGATTCACGCATCGGCAGCTACGGCGCGCTGGCACTGGTGCTGACCACCGCGGCCTGGATCGTCGCGCTGGCAGAGGTGGGGCAGGCATGGCCGCTGCTGGCGCTGGCGGTGGCCTCGCGGCTGGCGATGCTGGCGGTGCTGGTGGAACTGCCCTCCGCGCGCGCCGAGGGGCTCGGTCAAAGCGCCAGCGCGCGGTGCCGCCCCTACGCGCCGGGGCTGATCGTGGCGGTCGCCTGCCTCCTGCCGCTGGGCTGGGCGGGGGCCTGGGCTGCGGCGGCCATGGCGCTCATGACGCTGCTGCTGGCGAACCGTGCGCTGAAAAGGATCGGCGGCCAGACAGGGGACGTCTGCGGCGCGGCACAGATCCTGTCGGAGACCGCAGGACTGGTGGCGCTGTGCCTGTCCTGAGGAGTTTCACCGCGCCTCCGGCCCGGCGATCACGCGCCGGGGGCTTTGCCCCCGGACCCCCAGGAGTATTTCAAAAGCAAAGAAGCAGGGGCTTGGCCCGGATTTGCGGCCGCCCTCGGTGACCCGTTTGACCGCCCCTCGTGACAGTGCTTCATCGCGCCGCCTTCCTGCTTCTCCGCGTTCAAAACACCTCCGGGGGAGCGCGCGCAGCGCGCAGGCTCGGCGAAACCGTGTCACATTTTCAGAATGCGGCGGGCATTTTCCTTGAGGATCAGCGGCTTGACTTCGTCCTTTATCCCGATGGTTTCAAAATCCTTCAGCCAGCGGTCAGGGGTGATCGCGGGCCAATCCGAACCGAAGAGCATCTTCTTTTTCAGGATTGAGTTGGCGTATTTTATGAAGATCTCCGGGAAATACTTCGGCGACCAGCCTGACATATCGTAGTAGACGTTTGGCTTGTGCTGGGCGACCGCCAGCCCTTCTTCGGTCCACGGAAAAGACGGATGCGCCATGACGATGGGCGTGTCGGGGAAGTCCACCGCAACGTCGTCGAGGTACATCGGGTTGGAGTATTTCAATCGCATCCCCATGCCGCCGCGCATCCCCGAACCGACCCCGGTCTGGCCGGTGTGGAACAGCATGATGGCACCTTCCTCGGCGATTGCTTCGTACAGCGTGTAGGCAGCTTCGCGGTCGTTGGGGTAGAATCCCTGCATCGTCGGGTGGAATTTGAACCCCTTTACGCCGAATTCGCGCACCAGCCGCCGCGCCTCGCGCGCGCCTGCCTTGCCCTTGTGGGGGTCGATGCTCGCGAACGGGATCAGGATGTCGGCGTTCTCGGCGGCAATCTGCGCCACCTCTTCGTTCTTGTAGCGGCGAAATCCGGTTTCCCGCTCCGCGTCCACGGGGAAGATTACCGCGCCGATCTTGCGGTCGCGAAAATACTCGGCCGTCTGCTGCACCGAGGGCAGCATCCCGTCCGCCCCCGCCGGGTTGCGGAAATACTTCGCCATCCCGGCCTGAAATTCGTCGTATCCGTCATCGCGCGGGCCGCAGCAGGGCTCCTCGGCGTGGGTGTGAAAGTCGATGGCGACGAGATCGTCGATGTTCATGGTGCCTCCCCTCGCCCGCGAAGCGGGATCGCGGGTCTCCTCGCGCCGGAACAGCACGAATTGTTTCCTAGTAGACAATACCCGTGATTCGAGTCAACGTGGCCGACGGAGGACCCGGCCGACGCGCCGGGAAGGAGGAGACATGGCGGACACCCTGACACGGGAGCGGCGCGCGGTGCCGTTCTGGGATCCGAAGCTGTGCGTGGAGCACCGCGCCGACGGCAGCATCGTGATGACACAGGCAGAGCCGCTGGGGAACTACCCCCGGTGCCTGTCCGACCGTTTCGCCGAGTGGGCAGAGCGCACCCCGGACCGGCCGTGGATCGCGGAGAAAGGGCCCGATGGCTGGACCCGGCTGACCTACGGTACAGCCCGCAACCAGATCCGGCGTGTGGGCCAGTGGCTTGCGATGCGGGGTCTGGGCAAGGACAGCCCTGTCCTGATCCTCTCCGGAAATTCCATCGCGCACGCGGTCATGGCGTTGGGCGCGCAACACGTCGGCGTTCCCTCCGCCGCGCTGGCCCCGGCCTACGCGCTCTCGGGCGGCGATTTCCTCAAACTGCGGGACATCGCCGCGCAGATTTCGCCCGGTGTGATTTTTGCCGACCGGGCAGAGCCTTTCGCCGCCGCCATCCGCGCCGTCTTTGCCCCCGACATCCCCGTCGTCACGGTGGAGGGCGCGGTCGAGGGCTTTGAAACCGTCGCGTTCGAGGATCTCGTCACCACGCCCCCCGGCCCCGAGGAGGCCCGCGCCAGCGCCGCCGTCACACGTGAAACCGTCGCGAAATTCCTCTTTACCTCCGGCACCACCGGGACACCGAAAGCAGTGATCCAGACCCACGGGATGCTTTGCTCGAACCAGCAGATGGTATTGCAATGCTTTACGTTTTTGCGCGATACGCCCCCAGTTGTCGTGGATTGGGCGCCGTGGAACCACACGGCGTCCGGCAACAAGGTGTTCAACATGGTGCTCTATAATGGTGGCACCTATTACATCGACGATGGCCGGCCCACGCCGCAGGCCATCGGCAAGACCATAGAGACCCTGCGGGAGATTTCCCCCACCTGGTATTTCAACGTGCCGCTCGGCTATCAGATGCTGCTTGATGCCTTCGAAACGGACGCGCGCCTGCGCGACACCTTCTTTCGACGTATCCAGATGCTCTTCTACGCCGGCGCGGGCATGAGCCAGCACGTCTGGGACCGCATCACCCGCGTGGCCGAGGACATGGTGCCCGGCGGCGTGCTGCTGACCACCGGCTTCGGCTCGACCGAAACGGGTCCGTTCAGCATCATCAACACCGCGCGGCAAAGCATGTCAGGCAACCTTGGCCTGCCCGCGCATGGGGTGACGCTGAAGCTGGTACCACAGGGCGAAAAGCTCGAGGCGCGGGTAAAGAGTCCCTCCATCACCCCCGGCTACTGGCACAACGAGGCCCTGACGCGCGAAGCTTTCGACGAGGAAGGCTTCTACCGTTTCGGCGACGCCTTCCGGCTCGCGGACCCGGACGATCCCGCCAAGGGTGTCCTTTTCGATGGGCGACTGGCGGAGAATTTCAAGCTCGCCTCGGGGACATGGGTCGCCGTTGGGCCGTTGCGCGCGGCGCTGACCGATGCCATGGGCGGTATGGCCTCCGACTGCGTCATCGCGGGCGAGGGACAGCGGGAACTGGGTGCGCTTCTGGTACCGAACCTCTCCGCGCTCAGGACACTGGCGGGCGCGAACCTGGAGGGCGAGGCCCTGCTGACCCACCCGGACGTGCGCCATGCCACGGCCGAGCGGCTGGCGCGGGCGGCACAGGTCGCCACCGGCTCGGCCAGCCGGGTGACGCGAGCGCTCTGGCTTGCCGCGCCGCTGGATTTCAACAGGGGCGAGGTGACCGACAAGGGGTCGATCAACCAGCGCGCCGTGCTGCGGCACCGTGTCGATCTGGTCGATGCGCTCTGGTCCGGGGACCCGCGCGTGATCCTGGCGGAACGAAGCCCTCCATAGCGCTGGTGGCGATCCGCCCGCGCAACACGGGTGACAACCCCCGTCACCCTGCACCCCCGAGTGTCCCCCGCTTCTTCCTGGTCCACATACTCCTGGGGGTTCGGGGGCGAAGCCCCCGCGGCGCGGCCACAGACCGGGCGGGCCGCATGGCGTCCCGCGATCCACCCCTTCAGTCAGACATCCTCAGGCGGTCGTGATCAGCAGTAGTGCTCTGGTCCCGACATCTGCGCGTCGGAGTAGCGTGCACCGTGGCACCAGCCCACCGGCAGGCGGCGCTCGATCTCAAGCAGCAACTCCGGGTCCATGACCGACTCCGCGCCCATCACCAATTCGTTCAGATGTGCAACGGAGCGCGTGCCGGGGATCGTCAGCACCGACGGCGACTGCCCCAGCACCCAAGCAATGGCCAGCGTTGCCGTGGGCACACCCACGTCGCGGGCAAGATCGCGCAGCCCGTCCGTCGCTGCAAGGTTACGCTCGTGGTTACCGCCCGAGAAGCGCGGATTCGTCGCCATGAAGGAGCCGTCGGCAAAGCTGCCCGGTTGCGGCGGCGTGTCGGACAGCAGCCCCCGCCCGACCGAGGAAAACGCCACCAGCGACGCACCCACCGCCTCGCAGGCCTGCACCAGCCCCAGTTCCGGCTGGCGGGTCTGCAACGAATATTCCGACTGCACCGCCGCGACCGGTGCCACGGCCGCGGCGCGGCGCAGCGAGGTTGGCGCGATCTCGGAGAAGCCGATCATGTCGATCTTGCCCTTGGCGCGCAGCGTCAGGAGGCTGTCCATCACCGTCTCGATCTCCAGCCGCGGATCGCGGCGGTGGATGTAGAACAGATCGACCCGCTCCACCCCGAGCCGTTTCAGGCTGCCGTCCAGTTCCGCCTCGAGATGCTCCAGCGAATTGTCGTAGGCGCGCCGCCCCTCGGTATCCGTCGTGATCGACGCCTTGGTGGCGATGCGGTAGGGGCTTTCGCCGCCGCGCGCCTTCAGCCAGGCGCCGATGGTTTCTTCGGAAATGCCCATGCCGTAAACGTTGGAGGTGTCGATGTGATCCACCCCGGCATCGAGCGCCGCGTCCAGCACGGCGTGCGACTCCGCCACCGTTACCGGGCCGTAGAAGTTCGAGAACGACATCCCCCCGATTCCCAGCGCCGATACCTCCGGCCCCTCGGCCCCAAGCCTGCGTCGCAGCATGTCCCGTTCTCCCTGTCCCTTTTGCCGTCAGACTGGCGGCGCTTGCCCGAAAGGGAAACCCCTAACCCACGCGCGCGCCTTCGGGGATCGTGCGCGGCGCGGCGTTGAGCGCCTCGCGCGCGAATCCTGCCGCCTTTTTGTAGCGCGCCATGAAGGCCGCGCGTTCTTCCGCCGGAATCACCGCGTCGATGTCGTCGAATTTGCCGCCGCAGCGCGCGTCCACGAGGTTCAGCAGCCCGAAGGGCCCCGCGCCCCGGTTACGCAGCACCAGCTCCCCCACCGGACCACAGAGCCGGTCGTCGTAACGCTTCAGCGCCGCCGGACCCACGCCCGCCTCGAGCACGCAGGCACCCAGTGTCCGGGCGTCGATCACCGCCTGGGAGGCCCCGTTCGAGCCGGTGGGATACATGGCGTGCGCGGCGTCGCCCATCAGCGCGACGCGGCCCTGCGACCAGAAAGGCAGCGGGTCACGGTCGATCATCGGGTTCTCATAGGCGACCTGCGCCCCGCGCAACATCGCGGGCACGTCCAGCCAATCGTAGCGAAAGCCGTCGAAATGATGCGCGAAATCGGCGATCGCCACCTCGCGGAACCACGCGTCCGAGGACCAGCCCTGCGAGGCGTCCACCGTCCGCTCCGCGATCCAGTTGACCTGCGCCAGCCCGTCGGCGTCCGGGTGCGAGATCGGGTAGATCACCATGCGGTGTTCGTGCGTGCCGAGGCCAACGAAACTGGACCCGGTGCGGATCGGTTTCGCCCGCGTGGTGCCGCGCCACATGATCGCACCACCCCAGTGGATCGGCGGCTGGTCGGGGTGCATCTGCGCACGCACCGGCGAATGGATGCCCTCCGCGCCGATCAACAGGGTGCCGCGCTCCGTGCGCGGACCGTCGACCGTTTGCAGGTGCAGGGTTACTCCGCCGTCGTCCTGTTCGTAGGCCGTGGCGGCGGCGCCGGTGACCACCGCCGCATCCCCCGCCCGCGCACGGAAGGTGTCGAGCAGGAGCATGTGGAAGGCGCCGCGATGCATGGCGTATTGCGGCCAAGCGTAGCCCGCCTCCGTCCCGCGCGGTTCGGCGTAGATGTCGTTGCCATTCAGGCCGACCAGCGCCCATTCCCGTGCCGGAATGCCTGCCCGATCCAGCGCCTCCGCCCCGATCCCGAGGTCGTAGAGTTCCCGCACCGCGTTTGGCTGGATGTTGATGCCGACGCCCAGCGGACGCGGGGTGCGTACCTTTTCGAAGACCGAACAGGGCACGCCGATCTGGTGCAGCGTCAACGCCATGACCAGCCCGCCGATGCCGCCGCCCGCAATCAGGACCCGGTCGCTCATCTCATGCCCCCTCCGTCGCAGCCAGCGTCCGCCGGGACGTCGAAGCCCACATAGCGGCGCAGCAGGCGGCGAAGCTCCGCCGCCTCCGCCTGCGTCAGGGGACCCGTGGCCTTTGCTTCGTGACGACCGAAGTCGGGGCGCACGGCGTCGATGCGCGCCCGTCCCGCCTCGGTCAGCCACAGTTCAACCGAGCGTTTGTCGCCCTCGGGAACGGTGCGGGCAATCAGGCCGTCGGCCTCCATTCCGTGCACCATCTTGGTCATATGGGCGCGCTTGATCCGCAGCGCCTTGGCCAGAATGCCCTGCCGCACGCCAGGGTTTTCCGCCAGCACCATCAGAAGGGTCATTTCACCGGGGCGAATGTCCAGGGCGCCCATGTCCTTGTAGAAGGTCGCAAAACTGCGCAACTGCGCGAGCCGCAGGAGAAAACCGAGGCTTTGCCCCAGCGGGCCGTAGTCGAGGTTATTGTCCCGCGCCCCGTCTGGTCCGGCGTCAGGCATTGGGGTTCGCCACCTTCGCCGCGCGCTTTTCGAGAAAGGCGCGCAGGCGATCCTTTGCGTCGCCGGTCATGGTGGCGAGCGAGGCTACCATCGTTTCAGTGAACAGCCCGTCCTCCGAAGACATATCCGCGATACGCGGCAACGCGTTGATGATGGCGTAGTTGGTGAACTCCGCGTTGGTCGCCATCTGTTCGGCCAGGGCCACGGCTTTTTCCAGCGCGGCACCTTCGGGCACCACGTAGGAAACGCCGCCCCAGGCCTCGGCCTCCGCTGCCTTCAGAACTCGCCCCGTCAGCATCATGTCCCCCATGCGCGCCGGGCCGATCAGCCGGGCGATGCGGACCGAACCGCCACCGCCGACGAAGATGCCGCGCTGGCCTTCGGGCAGTGCGAAGAAGGCGGTTTCGTCCGCCACCCGGATTTGCGCCGCCGCCGCCAGTTCGAAGCCGCCGCCCACCGCCGCGCCGGTGATGGCGGCCACAAAGGGGATGGTGCCACGCTCGATCCCGTCAAAGACCGCGTGCCAGCGGCGCGATCCTTTGACCGCATCGAAAAGCGGCTTTTCCGAATGTTCGGCAAGGTCGAGCCCGGCACAGAAATGCGGCCCGTGGCCAAAGATCACCCCTGCGCGAGCCTCCGTCTGGGCACGCTGCACGGCGTCGTGGATGGCTTCGACGAAGCGGTCGGAAATGGCATTGCGTTTGGCCGGGCGGTCCAGTCCGATCAACGCGACGTCACCGCGCCGCTCGTATGTGACGAGCGTTTCCGTCGTATCCATGCTGTCCTCCCGGTGCGCGCGGGCACGATGGCCCACGTGTCGATCTGGCGTCGATATTGTTCACACGTAAACAATATCCGGACACGCTGTCAACGTCGGCGGGATTGTCCTTGATGTAGAAGAGGCTCTGCCCCTTGGGGTCCAGCCAGAGGGGCCCTCTCAGGTCGGTGTGCGCTCCGCCCAGCCGGCAAAGACTTTTTCCAGCGCGACGACGACGTAGTAGAGAACGATGCCGAGGAAGGCGAGCGCGATGAGAACCGCGAACATCAGCGGGTAGTCGGCATTGGTCTTGCCCGAATCGAACAGCGCACCGAGGCCCCTACCGTGGGGGGAGACGATCTCCATCAGGTTGGTGCCGATGAAGGCCAGCGTGACCGCCACCTTCAGCGCCCCGAAGAACTCCGGCAGGGTCTTTGGCAGGGCAATCTTCCAGAAGATCGTGGATTGCGAGGCACCGAGGGACCGCAGGATGTCGCGGTACTCCGGTTCCAGAGTCGAGAGCCCGATAGAGATCGAAACGGCGATGGGAAAAAAGGAGATCATGAAGGCGATGAGCACCGTGTTGACGTCGTGGTAGCCCACGAACATCAGCGCGATGATCGGCACAACGGTCGCCTTGGGAATGGCATTGAAGCCCACCAGAAGGGGGTAAAGGGCGTCGCGCATGGTGCGGGAAAAGCCCATCACCATGCCCAGTGCGGTGCCCACGACTATGGCCAGAAGGAGCCCCGCAACCGTCCGCCAGAGCGTCTGCCACCCCATCACAAGAAACAGGTTCCAGTAACGGATGTAGGCCGGGACAAGGTCGGAGGGTGATGCCATCTTGTAGTTGGGCCAACCCATGATCCAGACCAGCGCCTCCCACAACGAGAGGAAAACCAGCACGGCGACGATCGGGGTGAGGATGGCTTTGAGGCGCATGGGCAGGGGTCTCTTGGGCGGGCGAGGGCGTATCGGGCGGCGCGGTCGCAGTGAGTATTGGGACCAAGAAGAAGCAGGGGCGCGGCGCGGGGATCAGGCGGCGGCGCGGCCCTGGGCAATCTCGATCTGGTGGCGCAGGACGTGCAGCATCTCGGCTGCCTGCGCGGTGTAGAGGTGGTCGAGGTCGCGCGGCCCCGTGTCCGGCACATCCAGCACGAACTGGGTGCGGGCGGGGCGGCCCGACAACACGATCACCTGATCGGCGAGGAAGATCGACTCGCGAAGATCGTGGGTGATGAGCACGCCGGTAAACGGCTCTTTCTCCTTGACCCGGTGCATGGTCTGCCAGAGGTCCTCGCGGGTGAAGGCGTCGAGCGCGCCGAAGGGTTCATCAAGGATCAGGACCTCTGGCTGGTGTACCAGTGCCCGGCACAGCGAGGCGCGCTGGCGCATCCCGCCTGACAGTTCGGAGGGGCGTTTATCCTCGAACCCCGAGAGGCCGACGAGCGCGAGCAGGTAACGCGCGCGGTCTTCCTGTTGCTTTCGCGACAGTTTCGTCGGAACGATCTCCAGCGGAAGGACGACGTTCTGCAGGATCGTGCGCCATTCCAGCAGCACGGGGTTCTGGAAGGCCATGCCCACAGTGTTGCGCGGGCCGGTGACGCGTTCGCCATGCAGCCAGACTTCGCCTTGGTCGGGCTTCATCAGCCCGGCGATGAGGCGCGTAAGAGTGGATTTGCCGCAGCCCGAGGGGCCGACCACGGCGCAGAAGCCGCCGGTGGGCACGGTAACATTCAGCCCGTCCAGCACCGGAAGTGGCCCGCTCTGGGTCTGGTAACTGTGGCGGACGTCCCGGATCTCGATGAGGTTGGTCATTTTCTGTCCCTGTTCGGGCCGGGCGCTACGGGCGCGCCCGGCCGTAGGGTGGGTTTTCAGCCCACCGACATTGTGCCGCCTTACTGGAGCGCGAAACCGCCCTCGGGCAGGTAGGCACCGTCGAAGTAGAGGGTAGCGTCGGGCTCCGCCTTGAATTCGTAGGTCAGCTTGATCTGGTCCAGGGAATTGGCGAAGCGGTCGGCATCGATCGGGCCCATGCCGTTGGCTTTTGTCCAGTCGGTCACCACGTTCGCGTCGATCGCCAGTTGCAAGCGGCGCTGCTCCAGCGCGGCATCGGCGGCGGGGTTGCGTTGCACCAGGCTTTGGATGGCGGTGGCCGGGTCGGCTATGGCGTCGGTCCAGCCTTTTGCCACGGCAGCGAGGAAGGCCTTCACAGCCTCGGGGTTTTCGCTGGCGAAGTCGGTATTGACGATAATGGCGTTGCCGTAGAGGTCCACGCCGTTGTCCGCCATGAGGATGGTGGAAATATCGTCCTCCGGAACGCCGAGACGCACGAGGTTGAGATAGGAGGAAAAGGAGAAACCCGTCACCGCGGCAACCTTCCCCTCGGCCAGCATGGGTTCACGTGTGGGGAAGCCGACGGGCTCCACCGTGATCTTCTCCATGTCGAGGTCGTTTTCCTTGGCAAAGATGGGGAACTGCGCCCATGCGCCGTCGGGGGGCGGTGCGCCCAAGACCCGGCCTTCCAGATCCTTCGGGGTTTCCACACCCAGTGACTTGCGCCCGACGATGGCGAAGGGCGGCTTGTCATAGACCATCATCACCGCAGTCACCGGCGCGCCGGGGTTCTGGTCGAGGAACTTGATGAGGCTGTTGATATCGGCAAAGCCGACCGGGAAGGCGCCGGTGGCGACCTTCGGTATGGCGTCGAGCGAGCCCTGCCCTTCGGAGATTTCCACCGAAAGTCCGGCGTCGGTGAAATAGCCATTGTCGACGGCGGCGAAATAGGGCGCGGCGGGGCCCTCGAACTTCCAGTCCAGCGCAAATGGCATGGCGGTTTCGGCCGAAGCGGCAGTGGCCAGCGCCATGCCCATGAGGCCCAGAATTGTACGATGCAGCAAGGTCACTCTCCCCGTGTCAGGTCATGCGCCGCCCATTTCGATCCCAAGCACGCGGGCGGACAGGTGTCGCAAGAGGTGTGGCAGGGCGGGCCTGGTAGATTGCCCGCCATTTGGGCGCGACTGAACACTGTCGCCCACTCTTTGTGCATCTTTGTGTCGCGAATTGGCAACCCCACTTGTTGACCATGCAAATATTGCCGTATTTCCGATGGAGCGCCACCCGTCGCCCGCGCACGTCACCGAACGTGATGCGGCCTCGGCCTCTGCCATGCCGGCAAACCGGAAAAGCGCGCGGTCAGGCTCTCCCCCACCGGAGAGCGCTGCACACTGCTGTATCGACCCAGTGAAAACCTGCTCATGCTACAAGGGAGAACGTAGCGATGAGTATGACGATGGACGACACCATCAAGCGGTGGACGGCGAAGCGTAAGACAGCGCCTGTCATCGAGATCATTCAGGGCAAGACGACCGTTTCGGAGGCAAACCGGTCCTTCGACTTGACGGCCTCCGAGATCGAGGGCTGGGTCGATGACGCGAAGCGGGGGATGGAGAACTCGCTGCACGCCAACCCTCTCGACATCCGCGAGCAATACGAGAAGCAGCTCAGAGACCTTCAGGAGGCCTACGGCGAGGCCATGCCGGGGTTGCGTGCGCGAGTGAGACCATGAACGCCACAGGTCCGAGAGAATGATCGAACGGCTCCAGGCCCTGTAGGATGCGCAGGACGGGAATTGATCCGTCGCATCCAGCAGGGCCACTTGGCCGAGGGCGTCGCGGTGCCGATCGCCGGGCTCTGCGCGTGGTTCGGCATTCCCCGCCGCACGGTCTACTGCAAGCCGGTGAAAGCCGCGCCGAAGGTCGATCCCCGCTTCGCCGAGCCGATCAAGAAGATCCCTCTCACACGTGCAAGCATGTGCTGCCGGGCAGTGGATCCAGGAGGAGCCATCATGTGACTTTCGCACGGTTGCCTGGCTGCTGGGGTTCAACAAGATCACGGTGCAGCGGATCTTCCCGATGAAGGGCTGCCCCGTCTGGGCAGCATCCTGCGGATGCGCCTGCCGGGCAATGGGTTCGCAACCGCGCCGTGGGCATGCGGCCCCGCATCCAGGCTGCGCCCTCCGTCGCTGCCGCGCCAAACGAGAGGTGATCGACCGATCGCCCGCATCCGGACCGGCAAGGATGGCTGGGCTTCCCTGGCCCTCGTTATCGATTGCCACACCCGCGAACTGCTGGGCTGGCACCTGTCGAGATCCGCCAAGGCCACGACCGCCAGCGCCGCCCTTTAGCACGCGTTGATCGCCCGGTTCGGCACCCTAGGCCGGGTCGAGGAAAAGTTCCTGCTGCGGTCGGACAACGGGGCTCCTCTTCACCAGCCACCACTTCACGACGATCGTCCGTAGCTACGGGCTGAAGCAGGCGCTCATCACGCCGCACTGCCCGCAACAGAATGGCATGGTCGAGCGCCTTATCCGAACACTGAAGGAGCAACGCGTGCATCGGCATCGCTTCGAGAGCATCCAACACGCGCTGCGGGTGATTGCTGACTGCCCTCTCGTGACATTGCTGCGCAATGCACTGCCGGGTGACAGATCGCCTTCTACAGCAATCGCCGCCCTCATCAGGCCTTGTCATGCGCACGCCTGCCGAGGCATTCAGATTTGCGGCTTAACCTGAGCAGATTCCTCTGGGGCGGCACACGGCTTTCACTCCACCGTGGCCCAATTGAAACATCGGGTGAACCGATCGTTTTGCACCATCCACGACCCCGCGACTCAATTCAAGAGAATCCCGACTATATGAGATCAGGAATTTTATCGAAATCCCTCTGAAATTATGATGCAGTCCCATTGAGATTTCGGCTGGCATCCGCTGAACTTTTCAACAGCTTTATTTCAGCGAAATTTCAGAGGCTCATCCGAGTCAAACAGGTACGAAGCATTCCACGCCTCCGTTTCGGTAAAACCCTTGCTCGCCAGCATGTCGATGATGCGCTTGTCGATGGTGTCGATAAAACGCCCGAATTCCATTTCCTCGCGCACGACCTTTGCCACGTCCTGTGCGATCTGCACCCGTTGCTGTGCCAGCAGTTCGCCGATCCAGTGGCGCGAGGTTTCGGAAAAGATCTTCGCGGAAGCGATCATCAGTTCGCGCAGTTTGTCAGGGTTCAGGTCGTCCTTGTCCAGTGCGTCGAGCGACCCCTTCTTCATCGAGGCGACCGCCACATCGGTGCGCATCGTCGAGGACATCATAACCACAGCGGCGCCGAAATTCATCGCGTGGTTGTTCACCAGCCGTTGTGCGGCCAAGCCGTTGCCCTTCGGCAGAAGGTAATCGATCAGGATCACATCGTAGACTTTTTCGTCCAGTGCCACCTCGAACTCGTCCATGGTGGAGGTCAGACGCACCATGACCGGCAGCCCCGTCTTGCCGCAGGCCCGTTTTATCTGGTTCTGATCGAAACTGTTGTCATCAAGCACCAGAATTTCGAAAGTGCCGCGGGTTTTTGACCGGTGAGAAGGATCCTGATAGGCCTTGCGGATCGCGGCCAGTTCTTCTGAATGATTATTTGCGACCATTTTTCCCGGCTCCGTTCCCCAACCTGCACCTGAAATAGATTACGCCGCACAGTTCTTAAACCTAGGTGAAAGCTTCAAGTGTATTAATGAGACTTTGCCAAAAACTGGACGGGCAGAACGTTTGATGCAGACCGGACATTTTGTTAACACTTGTCCGACTGGTGGGCGCGCTGACAATAATGAGCAGGAAGATGAAGGATATCACGGAAACGGAGCAGGATTTCGAAGCGTTTCTTTATATCGTCACGCATGATTTAAAAACCTATGCGCGCGCGATGCGCGTCATTCCGGAATGGATCGAAGAAGACCTGGGCGATTCCGATATCACCCTGCCGGAGGGCGTCGCGCAGCATATGGAAATGCTGAAGGCCTATGCGAAGGGGCTCGACCGGGTGCTTGAGGGCCTGACAGAGCTGTCCCGCGTCGGACGGCTTTCGGATGCCCCGGCACCGGTGGCCTTGGCGAGGGTTTTCGCGGAAACCTGGGAACACCTGCCGGACCGCGAGGGATTCTCCCTCGATCTTTCTGACTGCGCCGGGACAGTTCTCGGCCCGCCCAACGACCTTGGGCGTCTCGCGCATGCTCTGCTGTCGAACCCGATACTCCACCACCACGAGGGCGGCGGACGTATCCGCCTGAATAGCTCCACTGCGGGTGGGCGCGTCGTACTGACCGTCCTTGACGACGGGCCGGGGATCGAACCGCCGTACCGCGAAAAGGTATTTGAACCGCTCTACTGCATGCGCCCGCGAGAAGAAACCGGAGCCGCGGGCGTCGGCCTTGCCGTGGCACGCAAGGTCGTGCAGGCACTGGGCGGAGAGATCGCCGTCATCGATGTGCCGGGTCATAATGGCTGCTGCATGCAGCTCGACCTGCCTGCGGCCCTCTGAAGCGCCTGCGATACGCGCGCCTTTCCCTCGGGTGCCTGCTGATGTAGCTCTCCGGTGGCCGTGACGCTCGGCCCACCGGCAGAGGCAACACATGTCAGACACGATACGCCTTACCCCGTCCGAGGTTCGGACGCTGGCCGAAGGGACCCTGAAGCATTGGGGCTTTGGCTTCGACCATGTGGACGCCATCGCCGCGATGCTGGCCACTTGTCAGCTGGACGATTGCCAGTCGCACGGGCTGTTTCGCCTTTTCATGTGCATCGAGACCGCCCGGCAGGGGCGCGCCGCTCTTGCGGCTGAACCGGTGCTGACACTGGATGAGAGCGCCGTAGTGCGGGCCGATGCGGGCGGGGCAATCTCTCTCCGGGCGGTGCAGGCGGGGCTGCCGCACCTCGTGGAACGGGCCCGTCGTCATGGTGTGGCAGTGCTGGCCGTGAACCATTGCTACCACTTCTCCGCCCTCTGGCCCGAGATCGAGCAGCTCACCGCGCAGGGTCTTGCCGCGTTCTCGATGGTGCCCAGCCACGCGTGGGTTGCGCCTGCAGGTGGTACGCGGGGGGCACTGGGAACGAATCCGCTGGCCTTCGGCTGGCCGCGCCCCGCTGCGCCGGAGCCATTCGTTTTCGATTTCGCCACCTCGGCCTTTGCGCGCGGCGAGATCGAGCTTTACGCCCGGGCCGGGCGTCCCCTGCCCGAAGGCGTCGCGCTGGACGCGGCGGGCCAGCCCACGACGGACCCGCAGGCGGCTATGGCGGGCGCAATGTGCACCTTTGGCGGGTACAAGGGGTCCGCCCTGTCGATCATGGTGGAGCTGATGGCCGGACCATTGATCGGCGACCTGACCAGCCTCGACAGCATGGCGCATTCGCAAGGACAGCCGGAGGCACCCTGTCACGGGCAGATCATCATGGCCTTCGATCCGGAGCGGTTGAGCGGGGGCGCGCAGGAGGAGAGCGACGCGCGGGCGGAGCGCCTTTTCGCGGAGATCGGCGCACAGGGCGCGCGGCTGCCCTCGCAGCGCCGTTTCGCCGCGCGGGCGAGAAACCTTGAACGCGGCTACGTTGAGATTTCCGAGGCGCTGCACCGCGACCTGCTGGCACTGCGGGACTAGCTGCCGAGGGCGCGCCCCTCCGCGATAACCCCTGCCAGAACGGCGGTGGACAGCACAACGGGATTCGCCTTCATCGACGACGACTCGGCAGCCATTGCCGCAACCTGCGCGTCGTCCATCTCGGGGAGTGGTGCAAGCGGCGCATTGCGCAGGAAACCCTGCAGGAGCGCCGTTGCGGAACCCTCGCGCTTGAATGCGTCCGCGATCATCGCATCCACGTCGGCAAAGCGTGTGGCGTCCTGTCCCGCCTCGATGCAGGCCTGACGGTTCGCCCTCAGCACGGCGGGGAGCAACCGGGCGCAGATCGCCCCGTGCGGTGCACCGGTCTGCCCGCCGATCACCCCCGCCAGCCCGTGCACCGCGCCAAGCCCCGCGTTGGCCAAGGCGATGCCCGACAGATGCGCGGCCGCCAGCAGCACATCGCGGGCCGGACCGTCCTTGCCTTGGGATAGCCGCAGCAGAGCACGCATCGCCTCCGGGATCGCGACGCGGCAAATCGCGTCTACATCGGGGCGGGCGCGGGCCGACAGGTAGGGTTCGATCAGTTGTGTCAGCGCGTCCATACCGCAAGCCAGCGTCACGGGCCACGGTGTGCCGTCTGTCAGGTCGGCGTCGAGTACAGCCAACCAGGGCAGCATCCGTGCATCCCGCAGCGAGACCTTGCGCCGTTGCGCAGGCACGTCGATCACGGCGTTCTTCGTCGCTTCCGCCCCGGTGCCGGCGGTGGTGGGCACCGCGACGAAGGGCAGCGGCGCGGCCTCCAGCGGGCGGCCGTCCCCCACGACTTCCAGGTGGGTCATGGGACTGTTGGCGGAGGGCAGGAGCGCGGCCAGCGCCTTGCCGAGATCCATGACAGAGCCACCGCCGATCGAAACCACCGCGCCGGGGCGGTGCGGGCGCAGGCCGGCAAGCGCCGCATCCAGCGTGGGCAGGTCGGGCTCCCCCTGCCCTGTGATCTCCAGCACGGAGCGACCGATCCGGCGGAGGTCACGGACCAGCGTGTCGGCCCATGCGGCCGACTGGCCCCGTACCACGACCACCGGGCCGGTAGTGGCGGCCAGGGCCGGGACAATGCGGAATCGGCTACCGCGCCCGCTGAGCGTGCGGCGCGGGACCAGAAGGGTCACCGCGACGGCCCACCCGCGAAGCCGATGGTCGCCTCGACCGCGCGCCTCCACGCCGCATAGCGGGCATCGCGCCTCGCGTCTTCCATAGCGGGTTCAAACCGCGCCTCCGCACGCCACCCTTGGGCAAAGGCCTCCATGTCCGGCAGGAGACCCGACCGCGCCCCAGCCAGCCATGCCGCGCCGGTGGCGGTGGTTTCCAGTACCGGCGGACGCTCCACCGGGGCGTCGATGATGTCTGAGAGGAACTGCATCGCGTATTCCGAGGCGCTCATACCGCCGTCAACCCGCAGGGTGGCAGTGGACCGCCCCCGGAGCGCCGTCTCGCCCTGCCCGGACCAGTCGGCCTGCATCGCTTCCAGCAGGTCTCGGGTCTGAAAGCCCACGGCTTCCAGTGCCGCCCGGGCGAATTCTTCCGGCCCGGAGTTACGCGTCAGGCCAAAGACCGCGCCCCGGCATTCGGCGTTCCAATAGGGCGCGCCGAGCCCGGTGAAGGCGGGGACGAGGATGACCTCCTGCCCGGCATCAGCGCGTTCCGCCAGGGGCTGGGTTTCGGCGGCGTTGCGGATGATCTTCAACCCGTCGCGCAGCCATTGCACAACGGCGCCCGCGATAAAGATCGACCCTTCGAGTGCGTAGGTCGGTTTGCCGTCCAACTGGTAAGCGATGGTGGTCAACAGGCGGTTGTTGGAACGCACAGGTTCGGACCCGGTGTTCAACAGCGCAAAGCACCCCGTGCCGTAGGTGGATTTCAGCATCCCCGGCTGGAAACAGGCCTGGCCGATGGTTGCGGCCTGCTGGTCGCCCGCGATGCCGCGAATGGGGATCGGCTTGCCAAACAGATCAGGGCGGGTTTCGCCGAAATCGGCGGCGCAGTCGCGCACTTCCGGCAGCATGGCCATGGGGATGCGCAGACGGTCGCAGATGGTTTGTGACCAGCGGCCCTTGCGGATGTCGTACAGCATGGTGCGCGCGGCGTTGGTTGCATCCGTCAGGTGATGCGCGCCACCCGTCAGGTTCCACACAAGCCAAGAGTCCACGGTGCCGAAGCAGAGTTCACCAGCCTCTGCCCGGGCCCGCGCGCCATCGACGTTGTCCAGCAGCCACGCCAGCTTCGTGCCCGAGAAATACGGGTCGAGCAGCAGGCCGGTACGGTCGGTGACGGTCTCCTCGAAGCCCTCGGCTTTCAGTCCCTTGCAGAAGTCCGAGGTGCGCCGGTCCTGCCAGACGATTGCGTTGTGGATCGGTTTGCCGGTCTTGCGGTCCCAGACCAGCGTGGTTTCGCGCTGGTTGGTGATGCCGATGGCGGCGATCTCTTCGGCCTTTACGCCGGCCTTCTCCATGACTCCCCGGCAGGTGGCGGCAGTGGTGGTCCAGAGGTCGGTGCAGTCGTGTTCCACCCATCCCGAAGCGGGGTAGTGCTGGGCGAATTCCTCCTGCGCGGTGGCGGTCACGCGCAGCGCCTCGTCGAAGAGCATCGCACGGGTGGAGGTGGTGCCCTGGTCGATGGCAAGGATCAGCGTCATGGGGGCCTCTCGGGTAGCAACGGCGCGGTCCGTCCGGGGGCCTCGACCCGCGCGGGGAGGCCAGAAAACGACGCGCGACAGGGAAATTCAAGGGCGGGAGAACAAGGGGGTGGCCACGACCGGGCGCGGCCACCCGTTCGGCCGGGACACCCGAAGGTACCCCGACCGGGAGGAGGCTTACTGCCAGGACTTGATCAGCTCGTCGTAGCTGACGGTCTGGGGCTCTTCGTCCTCGTTCTCCAGCTTCGCCTTCGGCGAGCCGGGAGCGTCCAGCCACTCCTGCGGGTCCTTCGGCTCGTTCATCTTCGGGCCGATGTCACCCTGCACGCCTGCGCGCTCGAGACGTTCCATGACCTTTTCCTGATCCGCGCACAGCGCATCCAGCGCCTCTTGCGGGGTCTTGGCGCCGGACATGGCGTCACCGA
Organism: Sagittula salina; assembly: GCF_017813235.1. Classification (GTDB taxonomy): domain Bacteria; phylum Pseudomonadota; class Alphaproteobacteria; order Rhodobacterales; family Rhodobacteraceae; genus Sagittula; species Sagittula salina. The sequence continues at coordinate 13,766 of NZ_JAGISH010000018.1, read as the reverse complement.
TGTTCTGCCACCACAGCTGCGCAAGCTTGGGGTAGTCAGGCACGTTGGTGCCGGTCGGCGACCACGCGACGCGCGCCGGAGACCGGTAGAATTCCACCAGACCGCCGAGTTTGTCGGCACGCTCGGTGAAGCTGTCGTGCTGGATCGTCGATTCGCGGACAAAGGTCAGGCCGGTGTGGGCCTTTTTCACGTCCACCGTCTTCGAGGTGACGAACTGCGCATAAAGCCATGCGGCCTTTGCACGATCCACCGGTGTCGACTTCATCAGCGTCCAGGAACCCACGTCCTGATAGCCGATCTTCGTGCCTTCTTCCCAGTACGCGCCATGCGGCGAAGGTGCCATGCGCCACTTCGGCGTGCCGTCCTCGTTCATAACGGGCAGGCCGGGCTTTACCGTGTCGGCGGTAAAGGCGGTGTACCAGAACATCTGCTGGGCCACGTTGCCCTGCGCCGGGATCGGGCCTGCCTCGCCAAAGGTCATGCCTGCGGCCGCAGGCGGGGAGTACTTCTGCAGCCATTCGATGGCCTTGGTCACGGCATAGACTGCCGCCGGTCCGTTGGTCGCGCCGCCGCGGGCCACGCAGGACCCCACGGGCTGCGAATTCTCGTTGACGCGGATGCCCCATTCATCGACCGGCAGGCCGTTCGGCTCGCCCTTGTCGCCCGCACCGGCCATGGACAGCCACGCATCGGTGTAGCGCCAGCCAAGCGACGGATCCTTCTTGCCGTAGTCCATGTTGCCAAAGACTTCGCCGTCAACGCCCATGTGCGACAGGTCGCGGCCGGTAAAGAACTCGGCGATGTCCTCATAGGCCGACCAGTTGACCGGAACGCCGAGATCGTAGCCGTATTTCTCCTTGAAATCGGCCTGGTTCTTTTCGTCGTTGAACCAGTCGTAACGGAACCAGTAGAGGTTCGCGAACTGCTGGTCGGGCAGTTGGTAGAGGTTGCCATCGGGCGCGGTGGTAAACTGCGTGCCGATGAAGTCGTCAAGATCGAGGTTCGGGTTCGTGACATCCGCGCCCTCGCCCGCCATCCAGTCGGTCAGGTTGCGCGCCTGCTGGTAGCGCCAGTGCGTGCCGATCAGGTCAGAGTCGTTGATATAGCCGTCGTAGATGTTTTCGCCGGACTGCATCTGGGTCTGGAGCTTTTCGACAACGTCGCCCTCGCCGATCAGGTCGTGGGTGACCTTGATGCCGGTGATGGCGGTGAAAGCCGGGGCAAGCACCTGGGATTCATATTCGTGGGTGGTGATGGTCTCGGAGACGACCTTGATCTCCATGCCTTCCATCGGCGCCGCGGCGTCGATGAACCACTGCATTTCCTGCTCCTGCTCCTCGCGGGTGAGAGCGGACAGATCGCCGATCTCGCTGTCGAGAAACTGCTTCGCAGCCTCCATGTCGGCCTGCGCGACACCGGCCGAAAGGCCCAGTGCCATGGCAAGCGCCGTGGTGGATTTCAGTCTCAAGTTCATTGGTTCCTCCCTGAAATTGGTGAACTTGGTTAAAAGGACCGGCCCTGGGTATCCCCCTGGCCGGGGTGGTCGGTCACACCCAGCGGAACACCGCTGCGGCATAGACAAGGCAGACAGCAAGCGCCCAAGGCTGCGTGTCGGGGCCGATGAGGCCCAGCCAAGCGAGGTTGATGAAGGCGCTGCCCAAGAGCGTGATGAAAAGCCGGTCACCCCGCGTCGTCTCGATCCCCAGAACGCCCACGCGCGGGGTTTCCGGAAAACGGATCGCGAGGATCGTGAAGGTGATGAGCAGAGCGGCGATCACCATGAAGAAGATCGCGGTCGGCCAGGTCCATGCCATCCAGTCCATGTCAGATCCTCCTCAAACCCGGCCCAGGGCAAAGCCCTTGGCGATGTAGTTGCGTACGAAGTAGATCACGAGCGCGCCCGGCACGATGGTCAGCACGCCCGCCGCCGCCAGCACGCCCCAGTCGACGCCCGACGCGCCTTGCGTCCGGGTCATGATCGCGGCGATGGGCTTTGCGTCCACCGTGGTCAGAGTGCGAGACAGCAGCAGTTCCACCCAGGAGAACATGAAGCAGAAGAAGGCCGCGACGCCGATGCCGGAGGCAATGAGCGGCATGAAGATCTTTACGAAAAAGCGCCCGAAGCCGTAGCCGTCGATATAGGCGGTCTCGTCGATCTCCTTCGGCACGCCACGCATGAAGCCTTCGAGGATCCAGACCGCCAGCGGCACGTTGAACAGGCAGTGCGCCAGCGCCACCGCGATATGGGTGTCGAAGAGCCCGACCGAGGAATAGAGCTGGAAGAACGGCAGGGCAAAGACCGCGGGCGGCGCCATGCGGTTGGTCAGCAGCCAGAAGAACAGATGCTTGTCCCCCATGAAGCTGTAGCGCGAGAACGCATAGGCCGCGGGCAGCGCCACCGTCAGCGAGATCACCGTGTTCATCACCACGTAGATCAGCGAATTGACGTAGCCCATGTACCACGCCGGATCGGTGAGGATCGTGGCGTAGTTGGCAAAGGTCAGGTCCTTCGGGAACAGCGTAAAATCGTTCAGGATCTCGGTGTTGGTCTTCAGGCTCATGTTCAGCAGCCAATAGAGTGGCAGCAGCAGGAACAGCAGGTAGAGCGTCATGACGACTGCGCGGCTGTTCACCCGGAAACGCGGGCGCGCATTGGCGCCGCCGGCGGTCAGGTTTTCGGGGATGGTGGCGTCCGTCATCACATGCCCTTTTTGTCGAGGTTGACCATCACGGTGTAGAACACCCACGAAATCAACAGGATCACGAGGAAATACATCAGGCTGAAGGCCGCCGCAGGACCAAGGTCGAACTGCCCCAGCGCCATCTTCACAAGGTCGATGGACAGCAGCGTCGTGGCATTGCCCGGACCGCCGCCGGTGACGACGAAGGGTTCGGTGTAGATCATGAAGCTGTCCATGAACCGCAGCAGGATGGCGATCATCAGAACACCCATCATCTTGGGCAGTTCGATGTAGCGGAACACCTTCCAGCGGCTGGCCTGATCGATCTTGGCCGCCTGGTAGTAGGCGTCGGGGATGGATTTCAGCCCGGCGAAGGCCAGCAGCGCCACCAGCGACGTCCAGTGCCAGACGTCCATTACGATGATGGTAAACCAGGCCGCCAGCGTGTCCTGCGTGTAGTTGTAGCTGATGCCCAGCCTGTCGAGCGTGTGGCCCAGGAGGCCGATGTCGACCCGGCCGAAGATCTGCCAGATGGTCCCTACCACGTTCCACGGGATCAGCAGCGGAAGCGACATGAGCACGAGGCAGAAGGAGGACCAGAAGCCGCCCTTCGGCATGTTGAGCGCGACAAAGATGCCCAGCGGGATCTCGATGGCGAGGATGATGCCGGAGAACATCAATTGCCGCCACAGCGCTTCCCACATGCGATCAGAGCTGAGCATGTCCTGAAACCACTCGAGCCCGGCCCAGAAGAACTGGTTGTTCCCAAAGGTGTCCTGCACCGAGTAGTTCACCACGGTCATCAGCGGGATCACCGCCGAGAAGGCCACGAGGATCAGCACCGGCAGCACGAGGAACCAGGCTTTCTGATTGACTGTCTTTTCCATCAGGCGGCTCCCTTCACGAGCCAGTCGTTCGCGTAGACATTGACGTGACCCGCGTCGAAAGTGACACGGTTCATGTCGGCGCTCACGCGTTCGTCCTCGCCCGCGATGATGTTGATGTCATGACCGAAGAACTCGGCCCGGATGATCTTGTGACGGCCCACGTCTTCGACCCGGCGGACCTTGACCGGCAGACCCTCGGTCTGGCTCAGGCGCGCGAATTCAGGTCGCACGCCGATCTCCACCTTGCCGTCCAGCGCGCCGTACCCTTGGCCCAGCGCGAGTTCGGTGCCGTCGATGTAGGCGCGGTTGCCCTCGACGCGCGCCGGGATGACGTTCATCCCCGGCGAGCCGATGAAGTAGCCGACGAAGGTGTGCTCGGGCCGCTCGAAAAGCTCTTCGGGCGTGCCGATCTGCACCACGCGGCCATCGTACATCACGACAACCTTGTCCGCGAAGGTCAACGCCTCCGTCTGGTCGTGGGTGACGTAGATCATCGTGTGGCCGAAGTCGTGGTGCAGCTTCTTCAGCTGGGTCCGGAGTTCCCACTTCATGTGCGGGTCGATCACGGTCAGGGGTTCGTCGAACAGCAGCGCGTTCACGTCCTTGCGGACCATGCCGCGCCCGAGGGAGATTTTCTGCTTCTGGTCCGCACCAAGGCCACGCGCCTTGCGGTTCAGCATGTCTTCCATGCCGATCATGCTTGCGATTTCCTGTACCCGCTCGGCGACGTAGGTTTCATCCCGGCCCCGGTTGCGCAGCGGAAAGGCGAGGTTATCCCGCACGGTCATCGTGTCGTAGACCACCGGGAACTGGAACACCTGCGCGATGTTGCGCTCCGCCGTGGGGGCGTGGGTCACGTCCTTGCCGTCGAACAGGATACGGCCCTGCGATGGCTCCAGCAGCCCGGAGATGATGTTCAGCAGCGTGGATTTTCCGCACCCCGAGGACCCCAGCAGCGCGTAGGCCTCGCCATCCACCCAGTCGTGATTCAGCTCCTTCAGGGCGTAATCGTCTTCGGACGACGGATTCTTCAGGTAGGAATGCGCGAGGTTGTCGAGCGTGATCTTGGCCATGTCCCCTCCCCCTCAGGCAGCAAGCGCGTAGGCGGCGGGGGCGACCAGTGCGCCGTCCTCCGCAAAGACGTAGACGTGGCGCGGATCGAGGTAGACCCGCAGCGGCGCGCCGATCTTCAGGTCGTGAACGCCGTGCACCAGTCCGACCCAACGTTCGCCGTGGTGGTCGAGGTGGACGAAGGTCTCCGACCCGGTCAATTCAGTCACGGTCAGTGTCGTAATGAACTCTACCGCGTCGGCGGCGTGGCGCCCGATTTCCAGGTGGTTCGGCCGGAAGCCCGCCACGTAGCGGCCGTCCTTGAGTTCGGCCAGCTTGCCGGTGGCTGGCGCGGACTGGCCGTTGCCGAACATGATCTTTCCACCGGTCTTGGATATCTGCAGGAAGTTCATCGGCGGGTCCGAGAACACCCGCGCCGTGGTCGCGTCCACCGGCTGACGGTAGACCATGGGCGTCGGACCGAACTGTGTAACGCGGCCTTCCCAGAGGGTTGCGACGTTGCCGCCCAGCAGCAGCGCCTCTTCGGGTTCGGTGGTCGCGTAAACGAAGATCGACCCCGAAGCTTCGAAGATCTTCGGGATCTCGACGCGCAACTCCTCCCGCAGCTTGTAGTCAAGGTTGGCCAGCGGTTCGTCCAGCAGCACGAGGCCCGCGTTCTTTACCAATGCCCGCGCTAGCGCGCAGCGTTGCTGCTGGCCGCCAGACAGTTCCAGCGGCTTGCGGTCCAACATCGGGGTCAGCTGCATCAAATCGGCCGTCTCGCGCACGCGACGGTCGACCTCGGCCCGGTCGATCCCCATCAGTTTCATCGGGGAGGCGATGTTGTCGTAGACGCTCATCGACGGGTAGTTGATGAACTGCTGGTAGACCATGGCCACCTTGCGGTCCTGCACGCGCTGCCCGGTCACGTCCTCACCGTTCCAGTGGATCGAGCCGGTGGCCGGCGCATCAAGCCCCGCCATCAGCCGCATCAAGGAAGTCTTGCCCGACGCCGTCGGTCCCAGCAGCACGTTCATCGTGCCGTTTACCAGCGTGAGGTCGGTGGCGTGGATGTGTACCTGCCCCTCCACGACCTTGGACACGCCCTTCAGTTCCAGCGTCACCGGCTGTCCCCCTTCATTCCGCAGCGGCGACGTTACGGCGCCGCTCTGCCATCCAGTCGTCAAGGACCGCGATCTGACCTTCGGTCAGACGCAGCCCCAGCTTGTTGCGCCGCCAGACCACGTCCTGCGCGCTGCGTGCATATTCCCGGTCCATCAGCCAGACCACTTCCGACTCGGTCAGCGTAGCACCGAAATCCCGCCCGAGGTCGGCGAATGCCGCCGCGCTCCCCAATACGTTGCGCGCCTCCATGCCGTAGGCGCGGACCAGCCGTCGCGCGTGGGCCGCTTCGAGGAAGGGGAAGTCACGCGCCACCCCAGCGACCAGCGCGTCGAAACCGTCCACCGGGAAATCGCCACCGGGCAGCGGCACGCCTGCCGTCCATGCACCCTTGCTCACCGGGAGATGCTCCGCGATCTTTTCCAGCGCGCTTTCGGCAAGCCGCCGGTAGGTGGTGATCTTGCCGCCAAAGATGTTGAGCAGCGGCGCGCCCTGCGCATCCACCTTCAGCGTGTAGTCCCGCGTTGCCGCCGTCGCGCTGGATGCGCCGTCGTCATAAAGCGGCCGCACCCCGGAATAGGTCCAGACCACGTCCTCCGCCGTCAGCTGCTGACGGAAATACTGGTTGGCGAAATTCAGCAGGTAGTCGCGTTCCTCGGGTGTGCATTCGGGCTTCTGCTCGGGGTCGGCGTGTTCCTTGTCGGTGGTCCCGATCAGGGTGAACTCGCCCTCGTAGGGGATAGAAAAGATGATGCGGCCATCGGTGCCCTGAAAGAAGTAGCACTTGTCGTGGTCATACAGCTTGCGCGTCACGATATGAGAGCCGCGCACCAGCCGTACGCCCTCACGCGAATTGATCCGCACCTTCGTCTGGATGATGTCCCCGACCCAGGGTCCGCCCGCGTTCACCAGCATCCGGGCGTGGTGTACCGTGGTGGCGCCAGTCTCCGTATCCTCGGTCTCGATCCGCCAGACAGCGCCCTCACGGGCGGCGGACATAACCTTTGTCCGGGTGAGGATCGTCGCCCCGCGCGCCTCCGCGTCACGGGCGTTCAGGACCACGAGCCGCGAATCCTCGACCCAACAGTCGGAATACTCGTAGGCCTTCTCGAAACGGTCCTGCAACGGGGCGCCTTCGGGAGACTCCTTCAGATCGACCGACGAGGTGCCAGGCAGGATCTTTCGCCCGCCAAGGTGGTCGTACATGAAAAGCCCCAGCCGGATCAGCCAGGCGGGACGGCGGCCCTTCATCCAAGGCATGAACAGCGACAGCAGGTTCGACGTCGGCGTGTTCGATTCAAAGCGCATGTCCCGGTGGTAGGGCAGAACAAAGCGCATAGGCCAACTGATGTGCGGCATTGCGCGCAGCAGGGTCTCGCGTTCGATCAGCGCTTCGCGGACAAGGCGGAATTCGAAATATTCCAGGTAGCGCAGCCCGCCATGGAACAGCTTTGTCGAGGAGGAGGATGTGGCGGAGGCGAGGTCGTTCATTTCGGCCAGCATTACCGACAACCCACGACCGGCCGCATCGCGCGCGATGCCGCAGCCATTGATGCCGCCGCCAATCACGAACAGGTCGACCGTTTCGCTGTTGCGTTCCGCCAACGTCTCCCCTCCCCAGATGCGCGCGCCCTTCGATGCGGATTTGTGACAAATGTCGCGCAGTTTCGCAACATTTGATTTTCGTTTATGTTCGCTTTTTGGATAAATCCGAACATTGCTCACCCAGTGGCGCGGGTCCGCTTGCGTTTTTGTGCCGTGACTCCTTTCCGCGTTGATCGCCTGCGCGGCCTCGGCCTATGCTGATCGCCAACTTCAGACCGGACCTTGCATGTCACAGACCTTCCGCCACCCCGAGATCCTCGAAATCGCCCGCCGCGACGGACGCGTGACAGTGGAAGGGCTGGCCGAGCATTTCGGCGTGACGCTCCAGACGATTCGTCGCGACCTGTCGGACCTTTCGGAAACCGGGCGGCTGGAACGGGTGCACGGCGGCGCGGTGCTCCCCTCGGGCACGACGAACATCGGCTACGAGGAACGGCGCACCATCAACCCCACCGGCAAGGAAGCCATCGCGCGCGCCTGCGCCGCGCGCATTCCCAACGACATTTCCCTGTTTCTCAACATCGGCACCAGCACAGAGGCGGTGGCCCGACAGCTGCTTGGACACACGAACCTCATGGTTGTGACGAACAACATGAACGTGGCGAATATCCTCGTCGCCAACCCGGCCTGCGAAATCATCGTGACCGGGGGGCAATTGCGACGCTCCGACGGCGGGCTGGTGGGCAACCTCGCCGCCGAGACGATCCGCAAGTTCAAGTTCGACGTTGCGGTGATCGGCTGTTCCGCGCTGGACCGGGACGGCGACATGCTGGACTACGACATTCAGGAAATCAGCGTCAGCCAGGCCATCCTGCGGCAATCCCGCAATACGATCCTCGTGGCGGACCACACCAAATTCAGCCGCTCCGCGCCGGCGAAGATCGCCTCTCTGGCGGAAGTCGATACCTTTTGCACGGACCGCCCCCTGCCCGACGACCTGTCAGAGACCTGCCGGGGCTGGGGGACCGAGATCGTGGAAGCCTGTTAATCGGCAAAGCTGAGGTGAACCTTCACGGCCGCGCTGCGGTTCCCGGCGGTGTCAAAGGCACGCTTGGCGTCCTCCAGCGGGAAGGTATCGGTGATGATCGGAGCAACGTCGATGCGACCCTCATCAAGGGCACGTACGGCCTCTTCGAACTCCCCGGCGAACCGGTGGGTGCCCTGCCAGGCGATTTCCTTCGAAACGACAAGGTTCAGCGGCACCGGGGTCGCGCCCCCGACGCCGACCTGGACCAGCTTGCCCTGCGGACGCAGCGCGGTAATCGCGGACTGAATCGCGGGGGCAGCGGCGGAACATTCGAAGGCGACGTCGAAATGGCCCTTCTCCGCCCCGTAAGCGTCAAGCGCGGCGGCATCCTTGGCCACGTTGATCGTACGTGTGGCGCCCATGCGGCGCGCGATATCGAGCGTGAAATCCTGCAGATCGGTGACGACGATCTCCGCCGCGCCCGCCTCTGCCGCTGCGGCGGTGCACAGCGCGCCGATCGGGCCCGCGCCCGTGACCAGCACGCGCTTGCCCTTCAGATCGCCCGCCAGGGCGCGGGCGTGCAGGCAGACGGCCAGCGGTTCGGCACAGGCGGCGGCGGCGATGGCCGTCCTGTCCGAGACCGGCACACATTGCGCTGCGTTCACTACGATACGGTCCCGGAACAGGCCGTGAATGTGCGGCATGTACATGGCCGAACCGCGGAACTTCATGTTCAGGCAATGCACCGGCAGCCCTTCGGCGCAGAACTTGCAGGTGCCGCAGGGCTCTGACGGGTTCACCGCAACGCGGGTGCCAGGGGAAAGCGTCACGCCCTCGCCCACCGCGATGACGGTGCCTGCGGCCTCGTGCCCGAGGATGATCGGCTGACGCACGCGAATCGGGCCAAAGCCGCCGTCGTGATAGTAATGCAGATCGCTGCCGCAGATACCTGCGGCACCGATGGCGACCAGCGCCTCGCCCGGGCCAGGGTCGTTCAGGGCGTCCGTCTCGATACGGATATCGCCCGGAGCGTGGAGGCGGCAGACGCGGGTGTTCATGTCTTGGGTCCTTCGGAAGGGGTGCCCGGCAGGGGCACGTTGAGGGGATCGGGTATGCCGCCTTCGGGCAGCGCAAAGGCGTCCGGATTGGCGGCCTGAATGGCCGGGAGGTCAGAGAGGATTTCGCGCAAATGCAGGCGAATGGCGCGCACGGCAGTGTCGTGGTCGCCACCCGCGATGCCTTCGACCACCGCCTCATGCTGGTCGATCAGGCGGTTCATGGGGAACTGCGCCAGCGCGAGGAACCGCACCCGGTCCATCTGCGCCTTCAACCCTTCGAGCAACCGCCACGCCCCGGCCTTCCCGGCGGCCTCTGCCAGCGTGCGGTGGAAGGTCTCGTCCAAGGCATTGAACCGCTGGTAATCCTGCGGATCGACGGCCCGCTGCGCTGCGATCTGCTCGCGCAGATCTATGATCAGCGCCGGCTCCGACCGGGCGGCGAGAATGGTGACGAAATCCGCCTCTATCGCCTCTCTCAGAAAACGCGCATCCAGCACGTCGGTCCAGTTGATCCGCGTCACCACCGTGCCCCGCTGGGGCAGCACCGCCAGCAAGCCCTGCTCGGCCAGCTTGATAAAGGCCTCTCGGACCGGCTGTCGACTGACCTCGTAGGCGCGCGCGATCTCCGTCTCCGAAATCCGGTTGCCCGCCTTCAGGTCGTTGCGGATGATCCGCTCCCGCAGGTGCCGCGTCACCTGGGGCGTGATCGGCAAGGCGGGATCCAGCACGTCGATGTGCTCTTTTGGCTGCATGTGTCCCTGACTCCCTTGCCCAATTACTACCATACTACCATATCAAACGCTTCCCTCCACCCCCATCGTGATGCTACACGCTGTAGAAACGAACGGGAGAACCGAAATGAAACAGACGTGGCGTTGGTTCGGGCCAAAGGACCTCGTATCCATCGATGCCGTGGCGCAGGCCGGGGCCGAGGGCATCGTGACCGCGCTTCATCATGTGTCCACCGGGCAGGTCTGGACGCCGGAAGCCATCGCCCAGCGGCAGGCCGAGGTCGCCGTGATGACAGACGGCCAGCCTTCGGGCCTGAACTGGGACGTTGTGGAAAGCCTCCCGGTCTCCGAGGACATCAAGAAGCAACGCGGCGACTGGCGCGCCCATATCGAGGCGTGGAAACAGTCGCTGGTGCATCTGGCCGAGGCGGACATCGATGTCATCTGTTACAACTTCATGCCGGTGCTGGACTGGACGCGCACCGATCTGACCTACCGCCGGCCCAATGGCGCCACCTGCATGCGCTTCGACCTCTTTGATTTCGCGGCCTTCGACCTGCACATCCTCGCCCGTCCCGGCGCCGCCGACGACTATGACGAGGCCACCCGTGCCGAGGCGTCACGTCGTTTCGCAGCCCTGGACGACGGCGCCCGCCGCCAGTTGGCCGGGAACGTGGTCTTTGGCCTGCCCGGAGCGGCGGAGCATTTCACACTCGACGATGTGCGCCAGCATTTGGCGGAGTACGGCAACATCACCGAAGAGCGCCTGCGCGCCAATTTCGCCGATTTCCTCGAAGAGGTCGTGCCCCTGGCCGAAAGCCTCGGGCTGCGGCTTTGCTGCCACCCGGACGACCCGCCCTTCCCCCTTCTGGGCCTGCCCCGCATCATGTCGACAGAAGCGCAATACGCCCGCATGATGAACGCCGTGGACAGCCCGGCAAATGGCATCACGCTCTGTTCCGGATCACTCGGCGCGCGGCCGGACAATGACCTGGCGGGCATGATGCAGCGGCTTGGACACCGGGTCCATTTCCTGCACCTGCGCAATGTGACGCGCGAAACCGACGCTATCCGGGGATCGTTCTACGAGGCAGAGCACCTTGGCGGCGACACCGATATGGTCGCCCTGCTGGCTGCCGTCCTAGACGAAGAGGCCCGGCGCCGGGCCGAGGGGCGTGCCGACTGGTCGATCCCCTTCCGGCCGGATCACGGGCAGGACATCCTCGACGATCTGGGACGCCGCGCGCAACCGGGCTACCCCTCCATCGGGCGTCTGAAGGGGCTGGCGGAACTGCGCGGCGCGATCGCGGCGTTGTCGCATCCACGTCTCCGTGCGTCGGAGAGCCGCGCATGACCCCCCTGGACGATCCCGCCCACCGCGCCTTTTTGCTGAACGACGCCCGCGCCGCGTTGCGTTTCTTCGACGCGAGCCTGCGGGCAGACGGCGGTTTCGATGTCCTGGCTCCGGACGGCACGCCCTTGCCGCGCGGCCCGCAGGAACTGCACACCACCACACGGATGGTGCATTCCTACGTGCTGGGCCGCGCAATCGGGCATCCGGGCGCAGACCGAATGATCGACGCGGGAATGGCAACCCTCTGGAACCGCCACCGCGACACCGTGAACGGCGGCTACGTCTGGGCCGTGAACGGCGACGATTCCAAACTGGCCTACGGTCACGTCTTCGTGCTGCTCGCGGCATCGAGTGCGAAGCTCGTCGGGCATCCTGATGCGGACCGCCTTCTGGCCGATGTGTCCGAGGTACTCGAAACGCGATTCTGGGAGGAAGAGCACGGGCTGTTGGCCGACGAATTCACTGTCGACTGGCAAACGTTCTCTGACTACCGCGGCATGAATGCGAACATGCACGGAGTAGAGGCGATGCTTGCGGCCTTCGAGGCCACGGACAATCGCCTCTGGCTGGACCGGGCGGGACGTGTGCTGGATTTCTTTACCGATCACACCGCACGGGCATTCGATTGGCGCCTCCCCGAGCATTACCGCACCGGTTGGCAGGTCGATCCGGAATACAGCGGCAATCCGATGTTCCGCCCGGCCGGCACCACGCCCGGCCATTCCTTCGAGCTCGGGCGGTTGTGCCTACAGCACTGGGACCTTTGCGGACGTCCGGCAAACGATGCTCCCCAGAGGGCCCGCGCGCTGATCGAACAGGCGATGGCGGACGGCTGGCGTGCGGATGGCGGCGTGGTCTATACCCTTGATCTGGCCGGGAAACCGGCGATTTCTGATCGCTACTGGTGGCCCGTGACAGAAGGCATCGGCGCCTTCGCAAGCCTGATCAAACTGGACGCACGCGCGGCGGATGCGGCGGCCTATGACAGACTCTGGACCTTTGCCAAGAGCCATTTCGTCGACGCGGAGCGCGGTGGCTGGTTCCCGGAGATCGACGAGGACGGCCATCCTACCGCGCGGCAGTTCAACGGAAAGCCTGACGTTTACCATGCGCTTCAGGCGGATCTGTATCCCCTGATCGACGGTCTGTCGCGTCCGGTCGAAGGTCTGGCCGCCCTCGATCAGAAGTAGGGTGCACCCTGCACCCTTACGTACAGCGCATAAAGTGACTGGCTCGCGGCCATGAAAAGCCGCGTCCGGTCACGCCCGCCAAAACAAAGGTTCGCACAGCGCTCCGGCAGGTGGATATGGCCGATGGCGGTTCCATCCGGTGCAAAGACACGCACACCATCAAGCCCGTCGCCAGTACCCCAGCCAGCCCAAATATTGCCGTGAATATCGACACGGAACCCGTCCGGGTTGCCCTGCGGCCCGGCTTCGACAAATGTCCCGGGCGGACCGACCTGGCCATCGGGATCGACTTCGGCAACGAGGATCCGCTTGGGTGCAGCCCCGGATTCCACGATGTAGAGCAGGCGTTCATCGGGTGAAAAGCATATACCGTTCGGCTGGTTGATCCCCTCGACAGCCACGCCCAGCCGGCCGTCGGCGTCTATCCGGTAGACATTGGTCGGAAGCTCTTGTTCGGCCAGACCGCCTTCGTAATGCGCTGATATCCCAAAGGCCGGGTCCGTGAACCAGATGCTGTCATCGGACTTCGCCACGACATCGTTGGGCGAATTCAGGCGCTTACCCTGCCAGCGGTCCGCGATCGTTCTCACGGTTCCATCGAACTCGGTCCGGACCACAGCCCGGGTTCCGTGCTGACAGGATACCAGCCGCCCTTGGCGATCACGCGTGCTGCCATTGGTAAACCCGCCGCGTCGGAACTCGCACACCTCGCCGGTTGGCTCGAAGAATTGCAGCATGCGGTCGTTAGGAATATCGCTCCACACCAACGCATTGCGGTCACCGAACCAGACCGGACCCTCACCCCAGCGCGTGCCGTGATACAGTTGCTCGACAGCAGCATTGAACAGCACGAGGGAGGAGAAACGCGGATCCAGACTTTCCACTCGCGGATCAGGGTATGTTCCTGACGGTTTCCAAATCATGCCTGTTTCCCCATGGCGTCGCTGAAGGGAAGAATATGGAAGTGATCGTCTGTGTCGAGATGGCAAAGGTCGGGCGCAAAGCAAAACCCACCTCACGGGCGGCTTTTTGTATGGGCCATGTATAGTATAGAGACAGATTGCGTTTACTAGGTTTGGCAGTTACCTACTCTCCCACGTCTTGAGACGCAGTACCATTGG
>NZ_JAGISH010000017.1 GCF_017813235.1 Sagittula salina | reverse complement strand
CTGTCACAGAGGCTGCAGGCCAAATCCGTCCGGGGAAAGGGGAACTCTGCCCCTCAACTGATTTGTGCAACAAAGCCGCCCCCAGCTTGTTTGCGCCACCGTTCTCGATGCCCGGTTTCGCCGCAGCACTCGACAGCCCTGGGGTATGACCAAAGCTTGCACTCCGGTGGTGGCGCGGGATAGGGCCGCCCAGACTTGTGCCCGGCAGAGACCAGGGGAACCGATGGACGAAATGCCTCAAACCGAAATTCTCAAGACCGATTGCTCGAAATGCGCGGCCCTGTGCTGCCTTGCGCTGGCATTCGACAAGGGCCACGATTTCGCTTTCGACAAGAACCCGGGCGAACCCTGCCGAAACCTCTCCGGGCACAGCTGCTCGATTCACGACAGGCTTACGCAGGCTGGTTTTTCCGGCTGTGTCGCCTACGACTGCCTCGGCGCGGGCAACCGCGTCGTTCAGGAGGTCTTTGCCGGGCGGTCGTGGCAGAAGCACCCGCGCCTGACGCGACCGATGATAGAGGCCTTCTCCGGCATGCGCGAGGTCCACAAGCGCATCGACCTGCTTCGCGCCGCGGGGACTTTCCCGCTGGCACCACACGACGACCAGATACGCCGGAAGTTTCTCGCCCTTCTCGAGGGGCAACGCTGGAGCGGGCCTGACCTGAACGACTTCGACGTCGGCCTCGCGCTGGAAATCGACATCTTCCTACACGGGATCAGGGAATACTTTCCCGAGGATGTCGCCGACGAATTCTGAGTCTGCCGCGCAGATCGTGCGGACCCTCTTGGACCGGAACCGGATCCCGTATGGTTTCATCTCCCATAAGGGCCTATATGCCTTGGCAGATCCGGGAGCCATCAATGCAAAAGAAAACCCTGCCCGAACGCCCCCATTGGCGGGACCATGCCCGCGAGGTGGGTTTCAGCTTTGCCGACATGCACGGCGAACCCTACTGGGACGAAACCTCGGCCTACGCGTTCTCGCTGGAGCAGATCGAGATCGGGCTGGAGGACCCTGCCACCGCGCTGCACGCCATGTGCCGCGAGGCGGTGGGGCAAATCATCGCCAGCGAGGAGCTGATGGAGCGGCTGGCGATCCCCGAGGCGCACCGCGATCTGCTCGCCTCCAGCTGGCGCCAAGGTGATCCGGAGATCTATGGGCGGTTCGACCTGGTCTACGACGGGCAGTCCCCGGCGAAGCTGCTGGAGTACAATGCCGACACACCGACCTCGCTTTATGAAAGCGCAGCCTTCCAGTGGCAGTGGCTGGAGGATCAACTGAAGGCCGGGGTCCTGCCGCCGGGCAGCGACCAGTTCAACGG
Organism: Sagittula salina; assembly: GCF_017813235.1. Classification (GTDB taxonomy): domain Bacteria; phylum Pseudomonadota; class Alphaproteobacteria; order Rhodobacterales; family Rhodobacteraceae; genus Sagittula; species Sagittula salina. The sequence continues at coordinate 76,255 of NZ_JAGISH010000017.1, read as the reverse complement.
GATCCACGAGGCCCTTGTCGCGCGCTTCGCCGAACTGTTCGAGACGGACAGCAACCTGCATTTCACCGCCGTGGGTGGCAACCCGGAAGATTACGGCACGGTCGAGGCCATGGGCTGGGCTGCGCGGGAGGCCGGTCTGGGGGCGCATTACTGCGATCTCGACAAGATCGGGCTCAGTGAGGACGGGCATTTTCTGGATGACCAGGACCGCCGCATCGCCGTGCTGTTCAAGCTTTACCCGTGGGAAGACCTGCTGCGCGACGACTACGCCGCGCATATCGCGGCCTCCGGCTGCCTGTTCCTTGAGCCGGCGTGGAAGGCGCTCTTGTCCAACAAGGGCCTCCTGCCTGTCCTCTGGCAAATGTTCGAGGGGCACCCGAACCTGCTTCCGGCCTTCTTCGAGGCGGATCTTGAGGAAGCGAGATCCGGTCGCGGCCCCCACGCCGCCGCCTTTGCGCGGGCTCAAACGCAGCTTGAGGTCGGCCACGTTCTGAAGCCGATCCTGTCGCGCGAAGGCGCCTCTGTCTCGATCCACGAGGCCGGGCGGCTGATCGAGAGTTCGGCGAAGACGGACTATGCGGAGCACCCGCGCGTAATCCAGGCCTATACGCCCCTGCCGCAGTTCGACGGCTTCCGCCCGGTGGTCGGTGCTTGGATCGTGGGCGAGGCCTGCGCCGGGATCGGCATCCGCGAGGACCGTTCGCGGATCACGCAGGATTTGTCCCGCTTCAAACCCCACTATATCACGGCCTGATACGCAGGCACCGGCACCTTGCCCCTCGAAAGGACTGACATGACCAAACGCTCCAGACACGTCGCCATCGCGATCCTCGGCGCAGCGGCCTTCACCGTCGCCGGGTGCCGCGAAGAACAGGTCGACGCGGCGGCCTTCCCGGACCTGAAGAGCTGCCTCGACCAGGCCCAACCCGGAGGCATGTTCTCGACCGAGGATTGCGAAACAGCCTTCGCCGAGGCGCAGACACTGCACGTCGAAGCCGCGCCGCGTTACGACAGCCTCGCCGTTTGCGAGGAACAGCATGGCGAAGGCGCCTGCGGCACGGAAGCCACTGCCACATCCGGCGGCTCCGGTAGCATCTTCATGCCGCTGCTTGCCGGCTATCTGATGGGCAACATGCTGGGCGGGCGCTCGGGGCTGGCCGCGGCTCAGCCGCTCTACAAGAATTCGGACGGGCGCTTCACGAATGCCGCGCGCACCAGCACGTTTTCCAGCAACTCCGGGTCCACGAAGATGAGCACCAACCAGTTCGTCCGGCCGACCTCGACTATGGGCAAGACGCCGATGTCGCGCGCCACCGCTGCGTCTCGTGGCGGATTCGGTTCCACTGGCGCGGGGCGCACCGGGTTCGGCGGGTAGACCCTGGTAGCTCTACCAAAAATGCAGCCCGTTCTGCAGGGTTTCGGTGCCGCGTCAGGGGGACGTTCGTTTTACCCTGCTCCAATGGACAGGCGCGCGCATGAGCATTGTCGCCGTATTGGCACGGGATCCGTCGGCGAACAATCTCCGAAATGGCGGTTTCCACACCCCCGCCGGCCACAATTTCCATTGTGGCCATACCGTCCCTCTGGTGCGTCGCGACTCTGAAGGAGGTTCCGAATGCCAGATACTGCAACCCGAGCCGCTTTTCCGGGAAACGCCCTTGCGCCGCTTCGACAGAGGGCACGTTTCCAGGCGGCCGAGTACGATTACGACATTCTGCAGGAGACACCATCCCGTCTCGACTTCCGAAATTCCTAAGGATGAGTGCGGGTTTCCTCTGCTGACGACGCAACACACGTTCAGATCACGGCCCGGACCCCGGATTCCCTCCAAGTGCTTACGGATGCGCGTGTTGGCCAGATCGGTTTGACCCTGCCAGACCTTGCCGGGACCATCCGCTGGAGCGACGCGACCGCCGCCGGGCAACTGCCTGCCAACGCCAGTATCATGACCTTGGCATCCGCAGAAACGCTCGCCTGCGGGATCCTGCGGAAGACTTTTCAGGGCGACGTGTCCCGCTTTACCGATGAGTCCCCCAACCGGTTTCGGTACGGGGCTCCCCCTCGGACGTTTTGAAATGAAAAGGGCCAGGCGGCACCGCCTGCCCCGCTTTGCCCGTTGGTTCCCCGCCTCAAAAAGCTCTTTGTCAGCGCAACCGAGATTCCGCGACCCGCTCCGTAGGAGCAGACATAGAGATCCTTGAACCCGGTGACACGGCGCTTGTCTTCGAGGTTGCCCTACCAGATCGAGATCCTGCGACTGGTGCAGGCACTCAACCGGGCCCAGGGACAGACGGTGATCATGGTGCTGCATGACATCACGCTCGCCAGCCGCTACGCCGACCACGTCATCGGGCTGAAACAGGGGAAGCTCCTGTTCGAAGGCCCGCCCTCCGATGTGGTCACACAGGAGTCGCTGTTCGACTTCTTTGACGCGCCGTTGCGGGATACGCGGATCGACGCCGAACCCGGTCCTGTCGTCCTGTCCGGATGATCCGATGCCGCCGAAGCACAAGCCCGACCACCTCGCGCTCGGCGCGGGACTTGCCTCGCTTTCATTTGGGAACGCCGTGCTGCTGCCGGTTCTCGTGCCCCTCTCCACGGAGAACAGCCTGCCGAAGTCCGCCGCCGGGCTGGTCCTGTCATTGGGGGCGCTGATGGTACCTCTGACTGCCCCTTGGTGGGGGAACCGGGCCGACAGGTTCGGCCCGCGCGGGGTGTTCGGCATCGGGGTCGGCGGCGGACTGCTGTCGTTCCTGCTGACCGGCGCGGCGTTTGCACTGGCACATCGGGGCACCATTACCGCTGGCATTGCTCTGGCATTGCTCTGCCTTGCGCGCATTCTGTACGGAGCGTTGGCCAGCGGGTCGCTTCCACCCGAAGACCCTCGCCGCAGAAATCACTGCGGCCCTCCGCCTCGCAGCTCTGGGCACCGTTGATCAGGATTTGCCCGAGATCGCCGCAGTCCGGTTGCCGCACGACGAATTGGCGCACAAGCGTCTTCTTTGATGGCACCGCACCGAAATCGAACAGCGTCATGCGATTGACCGCCCCCTGACCGTCAAAAGGTCATGCGGCAGTTGCCGTTCTGTGGCTTGAGAGAATTCAGTTCGATATTCAGGGTATCGGCTGCGTCTTCCTGCGCCGCAGCCGGAAGGGCCAACAGGACGCCCGCAATCAGGGCAGGAACAAATGAGAGGACGCGCGGGGCCATGGCAGTCTCCGTAGTGGGATCGTTTGACCGGCTTGCACGGCGCGGCGGGCACCTCTGCTGGCTCCTTCAGGTTGCTGTATCGCGGCGGAAACCACGGCCAAGAATATAACATACTATTTTTGTCAACGCTCAGGGCGCGCGCCGAGACTCGGCGCCGAAAGTCCCGAACCCGATCGCAGGGCCGAACTGGGGATGCGATCCGCTCTGGTGCCGCCAATACCGGGGCGTGCCCGGACCATCGATCTAAGACGGGCCGATGTCTGCCATATGTGCAGACTTCCCCCTCGCGGCCAAAGCTGTCCTGCCCCCACGGATCGGCATGGGCAGCCACCCGGCCGCTGTCCCCCCTTGGCCGCCTAACCTCCCCAGGAGGCCATTGCCCGAAGGAATGCCGATGAGGATGCGGGCTACGATGGCGCAGGATCCGACAGGGGAGTCCCGGCCATGGCTGCGGCAGGGCTGCAACAGCCTCAAGTAGTTTAGTATTTTAGTATGGCTTTCTATCCTGCTCGACTGGGGGCCGATCAATTCCCCTTCGGCAACGAAGACCCCTACGGCGGTACGGAATTGTCGCGCGACTCCGGCACCGCTCCGCAACTCTATGACTTTTTCGGCATGCACGCCCAATCGCAGTTCGTCCCGGCCGAACTCGTCGAAGCGGCGGAAGTCAACGACTCCAGCATATCCGCAGAACATGGCGGGTTCCAGGGCGGCGTGGTGAATTACGAACCCTTCAAGCCGAGCCTCGAAAGCAAGGGCAAGCTGACCTACTCCTACCAAGACGACAGTTCTGTCAGTTATTCGCTGGGCACTGAAGACGGCGATAACCCGGACGACGTGGCAAAGCCGGAATTCCGCAAGCGTAACCTGACCTTTTCCCAGTCCGGGCCGATCGGAGAAAAATGGTCCTACGTGCTGGGCTTTTCGCGCCAGACCGGATGGACCCGCAAGGATATCGAACCGCAATACGGCGACGCCCAGGTCGAATCCGAAAGCCGCTCCGATTTCTACCGCGTGGGCCTGGACTACGAGTTCGACAACGGCGGCACGCTGAGCGTGACCGGCAATGTGACCGACTACGAACAGCAGTGGGACGCCTCATCCTCCCTGTCCGGGGTGGACGTGGAAAGCCGGGCCTCCATGCTCGCGACCCAATACGAACGGGAGTACGGCAGCCTCGACATCCTCGGCGCGGCGATGTCGAACGTGAAGCTGTCCTTTGCGGGCATCTACACCGACAACGAATCCGTCAACCAGCACAGCGACACCGTGTGGTTCACCTGGTACGGCAGATACAATTCTTATGGAACCGACGCCTTCGACGACTGGCGCGACGCCGGCCGCGTCGATGGCAGCGAAAGCCGAGTCGCCTGTCGGCGGGGCGGTGCCGGGGACCGCTCCTACGAGGACAAGAACCTGAACCTGTCCGCACGGCTGTCCGGAGATATCCCGGGTGGTTCGTTCAAATCCGGCCTCGACGTGACGAAGGCGCGGGCCAAACGAGAGGGCGAAGGGCTTACTTTCAACTCCGCGACCAGTCGGTTGACCGATGGCAGCAGCTACACCTGCGCGCCGGACGATCCCGCCTGTTCCGATACCCAGGCGCATCGGATCCGCATTCTGCAGAATCCCTACGATGTCCGGATCGATGCCATGAAGGCGGGCGCCGTCCTGCAATTCGGCAAGGAGTTCCAAAAGTTCTCGTACACTCTCGGCCTCCGCGCGGATTACAACGATGTCCTGAAAAACACTGACGTCGCGCCGCGTGTGAAAGCCACCTGGAAGCCGCCAGACCGCTTCTCCGCCAGCCTGGGCGCGAACCGCTACTACAGCGACAACTACCTCGCCTACGCGATCCACGACGCGATCCCGCGCGGGCTCAACCAGCGCCGCACCGTGCCGACCTCCGGCGGCGGGACGCCCGGGGACTGGAACACCGCTAGAGACCTCGGTGGGTACTATTACTCCCAGGGCGATCTGAAGACCCCATACACTGATGAAATCACGCTGGGCTTCAGCTACCGCGACCCGTGGTCCGAAGGGCACTGACGTCTGCGCGGAACGCATCGCAAGGGCAAGGACCAGTTCGCCCGGTCGCAGGACAATGGATCGCTCGACAGCACGCTGACGAACGAGGGACGTAGCGCCCTCACCGGCGTCGTCGTCGAATACCGGAACCAGTGGGAACCGGTGACGCCGGGCATCGTCGACAGCGTCGGCTTCAACCTCAGCGGCGCATGGTCCGAACGGTCCGTGTCCAACAACAGCTATTTCGGCGACGAGGGCAACAGCGGCATCGACGAGTTCATCTGGTACAAAGGCAAGTCCTACGCTCTGAACGATTTCGCCGCCATGACCGGCAACCTCGACATTCCGGTAAAGTTCTCTGCGGAGGTAACGACCTCCTTCATGCAGGAGAGGTTCAGATTCGGCGTCGGTGCGGATCTGACCATGGGGTACAAGGCCGCGCTCGATTCCGGTGACAACGGTGATTTCGACACCCCCGCGCACGGGGTGCAGACCTCACGACATCTTCGAGGACACCAAACTCGACGCGGTTGTCACCATGAACCTCGCGGCCTCGGCCAGGATCACCGAAGTCCGTGGCAATCCGCTCTACCTCGATGTGCAGGTCACCAACCTGCTCGACAAGCGCGGCAACGGCACGGCCTCCACGACGAACCCCCGGGTTTCGGGGCGCCGCGTGTGGATCGGGACGGAGTATACATGGTGAGGACGGCGCTGGCATACCTTCGGCGTCGCGTCATCACGCTAGGGATTCTGATGTCGGTCGGCATGTTTCTCATGGCGGGCGTGATTGGCGAAGCCCGCCACACATGGAAGGTCGCGCAGTTTTCTGCGCAACCCAAGTTCGTGCATGATATCTTTGTCTCACGCCTTCGGTCCGCCTATTCTGACGATCCCGCGCACTGGCCCACGCCGCATGTGGATCCGGACGTCGACTTTCAGGAAATCGCGCCTCCGGTCCTACCGGGGCCGGACCAATGGGACAGCCCGCTGGCCAAACTGGGGCAGACGCTTTTCGAGGACCCCGCGCTATCTGCATCCGGGCATTTCTTCTGCCAGAGCTGCCATAACCGGCGGCCGGGATGGGGCGACGGCCTGCCCCGGTCGTTCGGCCATGGGCGACAGGAAAGCACGCGCAACGCGCAGCCGCTCTTTGCCATGGCGGGGATGGAGAGTTTCTTCTGGGACGGACGCGCCGCGACGCTTGCCGAACAGAGTCTGAGCCCCCTGCTAGGCGGGGCATGAGATGGCCAATGTCGATCTCGATGATGTCGTGGAGCGGGTGGCGTCCGACAAGGCCTACGACCCGATGTTCGAGCAAGCTTACGGCGACGAGACCATAACGCTAGAGCGTATCTCCGACGCCCTCGCGGCGTTTCAGGTCACGCTCGACCGGGCGACGCGGTTCGACAGGTTTCTTGCTGGCAATACCAGAGTTCTCAGCGACGAGGCCGTCTGGGGCCTTCACCTCTTCCGTACCAAGGCGCGCTGCGTCAATTGCCACATGGGCCCGCATCTGACGGACAACAAATTCCACAATATCGGCCTGAGCTATTACAATCGGAAGTTCGAGGATCTCGGGCGCCATGACATCACGGGCGACCCCGAGGATGCTGGCCACTTTCGGACCGCCAGTCTTCGGCATGTTTCGCGCACCGCGCCGTACATGCACAACGGGCTTTTCCCGAACCTGAGGGGGCTGGTGAACCTCCATGCCTTCGGCGGCGGCCGCTCGGCACGGGATCTCGGCAACGCAGATCCGCTCTATCCGTCCGCGGCGCATGTGTCGGAACACCTGCGCCCTCTGGTTCTCTCGCCAAGCGAGCGCGCTGCGCTTGTTGCCTTTCTGGAGAGCCTTTGGCCGGTTCCGGACCCTGCAGTGGGGCGGTTCAAGGCCCAAGTCGCCAGCTTGCTCCAAGTATGAAACAAGCTCTGCAAATGGTCTTGCCTCCGGATCGGAGCCCCTTGATACCTTGATACGCCCCGAATGACCGCAAGCGATTCCGACGCCGTGAGTTCGACGCTGCAAGTCCGTACCGTTGTTTCTCGCCGACGGAACGGAGAACGATTTTTCCGGCACCATCTCCGGGCGGGGCAAACGCCATCTTGGCTTCGGCATCAGAGTGTCGGCATGGCCAACTCACTCCCCGCTCAGGTCGCCCTCCACGGGGTGCGGGGTCAGCGGCGGGGCGGCGTGGCGTTCGCGGGTTTCCGGGTCATGGCGGACCATCACCCGCCAGAGGCCCCAAAGCGCGATTGCCCCTTGCAGGAGCGCCAGCCCCAGCGGCAGGCCACGCGGACCCAGCCAATCCATCAGGGCGCCGACGATGAGCGGCCCGATGGCGGCGCCGATACCCTGCATCAGCACCAGTCCGCCTGAAACCGCCAGCAACGCCGAACCGGGGGCGCGATCGTGCACATGCGCCACGGCGATGGCCTGCGCTGGCAGCACCAGCCCGCCCGTGACAAAAGCAACGGCCAGCAGGACCGGTGTGGGCGGCGCCGGGAAGGGGATCGTGGCCAGCATCAAGAGCGCCCCCGCCAGCGCGAGGCCGATCCCGAGCCCGCGACGGCTGACCCGGTCGGACACCCAGCCCAGTGGAAACTGCAGCAGCAACCCGCCGATGGTGAAAAAAGCGACCAGCGCCGCGATGCGCGACTGGGAATAATCCAGTTCCTGCGCGAAAAGCGGACCAAGGCCATAGAAGGTGCCGATGCTGGCACCGACCAGGGCCGCCGCGACCGCGCCGTAGGGCGACAGGGCCCAGAGACGACGCAGCGACGGCGGCTCCTGCGCCTCATCCGAAAGCGGGCCCTCGACGCGGGCCAGCGCGATCGGGACCAACGCCAGCGACATGACGATCGAAACCAGCACGAACAGCGTGAAGGTCGCCGGGTCCCCGAGGTTCAGCAGGAATTGCCCCAGTGCTCCTGCCGCCATTCCCGCCATGCCGTAGACCGCCAGCAACCGGCCGCGCTGCGCCGAACTGACGGACGCGTTCAGCCAGCTTTCCGTGACGATGATCAACCCTGCGAAGGCAAACCCGGTAAGGCTGCGCACCACGATCCAGACCCAGGGGTCGATCAGCGCAAGGTGCATCAGCGCCGCCGCCGAGGCGAGCGAGGCGAGAGCCGCGAAGGTGCGGATATGGCCCACCCGGTCGATCAGCCGAGGTGCGATCAGGGACCCGGCGCTCATTCCCGCGAAGAAACCCGACATGATCAGGCCGGTCGACAAGGCGCCGAACCCCTCGATTCCGGCGCGCACGGCCAGAAGCGTCCCCTGCAGGCCATTGCCCATCTGCATGAGGGCAAAGCCGAACAGAAGCGTCGAAAGGGTCAGGATGGAAGCGCGCATGATGTCTCCTTCTGCGCGCAGACCCCTCGGCGGGTCGGCGCGATGCTTGGGGCAGGCCAGGGCGGACGCGGGCCGGGCGCTGGGGCGGCGGCTTTGCCCGGCCTACCAGAACCAGGCGATTGCGCCGAACAGACAGACCGACAGCAGGGCGGACCACAGGATCCGCGATTTCCACATCGGCCGCTCGATGGTCAGGAAAGCCTCCTTTGCCTCGCTTGTGGACCAGACGAGATCGCGGATGTTCTCCTTTTCCGAACTGCGCGTGGCCGCCGAGATGCCCATGTGCAGCGCCATGCCGATGGCCATCATGATCGTAGACATGATGGTATAGTGGATATCGGGCAGGCCCGCATCGGCCCAGACGCTGGTGACCTCCTTCGTGATGAACAGCGGCACGCCCGCCGCGAGGCCGAAGATGATCGTCCAGAAGGCGCCGTTGCCGTTCAGCCACGGGATGAACAGGCCGAGGATGTAGACCACCACGATGGTCGGCACCACGTAGGACAGGGACGACTGGAAATAGCCGAAAAGGCTTTCGAACCCGGCGATCATCGGGGCGTAGAGTGCGCCGAATATCATCACCGCGCCGGTCACCACCCGTCCGATCCAGACTTGCCGGTCTTCGGACACGTCGCGGAATGGCAGCACGAAGTCCTTCACCACCAGCGTCGCGGCCGAGTTCATGGCCGAGTCGAGCGAGGACATGATGGCCGCGATCAGCGCCGCCATGATCAGGCCCCGCACTCCGATCGGCATCAGTTCGAAGGCGAGCGTCGGAAAGGCGAGATCCGGCGTCTCCAGATCGGGATAGAGCTTGAGCGCGATGAGCCCGGGCAGAATCAGCAGGAACAGGTTCGGGAGTTTGAGGAACCCGGCAAAGATCGCGCCGATCTGGCCCTGTTTCAGGTCCCTTGCCCCGAGCGTGCGCTGCACGACGAACTGATTGATGGCGAAATAGTAGAAACCGAGCAGGATCACGCCCCAGATCCCTGTCCAGGGCAGGAAATCGTGGTCGGCGGGCAGGATCAGGTGCTTCTTTTCATCGCCAACATCTGTGAACATCGCTTCCCAGCCGCCGATCTCGTCCAGACCCAACCAGAACAGCACGGCGGCGGCCACGATCAGCAGCACGGCCTGCACCGTATCCGTCACCACCACGGCCGACAGACCACCGAGAATAGTGTAGATCCCGGCCACCAGTGCGAGCACCGCCACCGCGGTCCAGAGGTTCAGGTAGTCGGTGACGTTCGAGATCACCAGACCGCCGGCATAGAGCGCACCGGCACTGTCGATGAACAGGATGGCCAGGATAGTGAACAGTGAAAAGGCCCGGCGCGAACGCACGTCATACCGCGCCTCGAGGAACTCCGGCACGGTCGATATCTTAGCGCGCAGGTAGGAGGGCAGGATGAAGATCGCAAAGAGGATCAGCACGAAGGCGGCAGTCCACTCATAATTGTAGATCACCACGCCGTTGTCATAGGCCCCACCCATAAGCCCGACAAAGCTGGACCCCGACATATTCGAGGCGAAAAGGGAGAAGCCGATGAGATACCAGGGAAGGGTGCGGCCCGCGAGAAAGTAGTCGTCGGCGCCCTTACCGCTCTTGCGAGAAACGTACAATCCGTGGGCGATGATGCCGAAGAAGTAGATCACCACGATAGCGTAGTCGATCATGTGCAGGTCGAACTTTGCTTCACTCATGGGATACCCTTCAATGCCAGTGTTTCGCGCCGGACCGACTTTCCGGTGCGGCTTGGCGCCCCAACGCCCGGGCCGGAATGTTGTTTCATCCCCCTTCAAAAAGTTTCGCCGGTCAAAAGTCTTGTTGGCCGGAGGCGTCGCCGCTGGCCTTGCCGACGCGATCCGGCGTCGGCAAGGCCGCAGTGCAGACCAGCCGTCGCACGGTGGCCCGCGAAGAAGCGCTGAACCCTGAATTTTCTGCAAGCCCCCCATTAGCGGCGCCAAAAAACGGCCCGTAGAACGCCGGACGCACCCGCGATCAATGTCTCATGGCACGTGGCGCCGGGCTGGATTACTCTGGACTGAGGGCAACGGCTGGGAGGAGGCGATGCTCGGCAAGGACCACGTGGAGGAAATCGACCGGGTGCTGCGCGGGCAGGACACCGGGCGCGACCGGCTGGTGTCGGACAGCTGGCAGCGCTGCGTGGAAACCTACGGGATGGATCCGGCGCGTCCGGACCCGGCGCATATCGTTACCGAAACCGAATTGCGCGCGCACCGCGAGCAATCCGAACGCCTGATCGCCACCGCGCGGTCGGGGCTGCACGCGCTGTTTCGACAGGTTGCGGGGCAGGGCTACGTGCTGCTTCTAGCCGATGCCAAGGGCGTCTGCGTCGACTTTTTCGGCGATCCGCGCTTCGAGGACCAGTTGCGCGAATCCGGGCTTTATCTGGGGTCGAACTGGACAGAGGATCTTGCCGGGACGTGTGGCGTGGGGTCATGCATCGTCACGGGCGAGGCAGTGACGATCCACCAGGGCGACCACTTCGGCCTGCCGCACACGCCGCTGTCCTGCACCGCCGCGCCGATCCACGACACGCGCGGCGAACTGGTAGCCGTGCTCGACATTTCGCTCCTGCGCTCGCCCTCGCCGAAGTCCTCTCAGAACCTTGCCATGGGACTGGTGACGTCTTCGGCGCGACGGGTCGAGATGGCGAACCTCATGGCGATGACCCGGCGGGACTGGGTTCTGCGCGTTTCGACCAGCCCCGAGTTCCTCGAGGTTGATCCGGAGGCGGCGGTAGCGCTGGACGGGTCTGGGCGGATCGTCGGCATGACCTCCGGGGCGCGTGCTGCGTTGCAGCCCACAGGCGGCGCGGATCTGATCGGAATCCGTATCGATGAGTTGATGGAGCTTTCGGTGGACGACATGCCCGACCTCATGCGCGGGCGCCCGTCCGAGGACCGCGTGCTGCGGCTGAAGGACGGGCGCGGGCTGTTCGGCCACGCCATCGCGCCGCAGACGCCCCTGCGCAGCCGCGCCCGCAAGCAGCGGGAGGCCGCCCTGCCCGGCGCATTTGGCAGCTTCGCGGGTCCGGACCCTGCGCTGGGGGCGCTACTTGCGCAGGCGGCGCGGCTGTCACCGACCGCGATCCCGCTGCTGATCTGCGGCGAGACTGGCACCGGCAAGGAAAAGCTCGCCCGCGCCATCCACGTCACGGGATGCAAGGCGCAGGGCTTTCGTGCTGTGCGTTGCACGGGCCGCAGCCTTGCCGACTGCGTGATTGACGCAGCGCCCGGAACGCTTTTCCTGCGCGGGGTCGAAGACCTGGACCCGCCGGCGCAGGCGGCGCTCCTGGCGAACCTGGACGGGCGCGGCGACCTGCGGGTTCTGGCATCGTCGCGCGCCGGGCCAGAGGCGCTGCGGGAACACCTGCGCGAAGATCTGTTCCATCGGCTGGCCGGGGCGATCCTGACTTTGCCCCCGCTGCGCCACCGCGCGGACATGGATTGGCTCATTGACCGGCTGCTGCGGCGCCGATCTGCCGATGACATGCGGCTGTCCCCGGCCGCGCGCGCCGAACTGAAGGCGCGTCCGTGGCACGGCAATATCCGCGAACTGGAACACGCGCTCGACACCGCCGTGGCGCTCTGCGACGGGCGCGTGATAGACTTGCCCGACCTCCCGCCCGCACCGCAGCAAACCGTGCGGCAGCCCCCTGCGGAAGACGCCCTGGAAACGGTGCTGGCGGCCTGCGGCTGGAACATGTCGCAGGCCGCGCGGCGGCTGGGGGTCAACCGCTCAACCATCCTGCGTCGCATGCGCAAGGCCGGGCTGTCACCGCCCTGATCCTCGGCCTGATCCTCGCCCTGATCCTCGCCCTGATCTCCGCCCTGCCCTCACCCTGAGCGTACCCCTGACCGCGCATCACGACCGTTGCGCCGCTGTTGCGCGCGCAACGCCGCCGTCGCGCCGCAGCCGATTTGCCGCCCCGGAGGCGGATTCCCTTTGCCCACGAGCCGCGCGCTTGGCAGCGTCATTACCGGAGGACGTTAAACCCAAGGGAGGAGCACATGCTCGACACGACGATTGCAGACCGCACGCAGGCGGTCCTCGACGACTTCGGCGCCGCGTTGGCGCAAGGCGACATCGACAAGGCCAGCGAGATGTTTCTGGATGACTGCTACTGGCGGGACCTCGTCACCTTTACATGGAATATCAAGACTGTGGAGGGAAAGGACGGGGTGGCCGACATGCTGAGGCATCAGCTGGCCACCACAAAGCCTTCGGGCTGGACGCTGGCCGAGGGCGAACTGCCCACGGAGGAGGACGGCGTCACCACCGCCTGGATCAGCTTTGAAACCGAAGTGGCGCGCGGGTACGGGCTGATGCGTCTGAAGGACGGCAAGATCTGGACCCTCTTGACCGCCATGGTTGAGTTGAAGGGCCACGAGGAGCCGAAGGGCTTTGCCCGCCCGATGGGCGCGAAGCACGGCGCCGCCAAGAACCGCACCACATGGCAGGAAGAACGCGACCGCGAGGCGGCAGAACTGGGCTACAAGACGCAGCCCTACTGCCTGATCGTCGGTGGCGGTCAGGGGGGCATCGCGCTGGGTGCGCGGCTGCGCCAGCTGGGCGTCCCGACCATCATCGTTGAAAAGAACGACCGCCCCGGCGACAGCTGGCGCAAGCGGTACAAGTCGCTCTGCCTGCACGACCCGGTCTGGTATGATCACCTGCCTTATCTGAAGTTCCCCGAGAACTGGCCTGTCTTCGCCCCCAAGGACAAGATCGGCGACTGGCTCGAGATGTACACCAAGGTAATGGAGCTGAACTACTGGACGCGCACCACCGCAAAGTCTGCCACCTTCGACGAGGAGAGGCAGGAATGGACCGTCGTCGTGGATCGCGACGGCGAGGAAGTTACCCTGCGCCCCAAACAACTGGTCATGGCCACCGGCATGTCGGGCAAGAAACGGATGCCCGACTTCCCCGGCATGGACCGTTTCAAGGGCGTGCAGCAGCATTCGTCGGAACACGATGGCCCGGACCGGTGGGCGGGCAAGAAGGTCGTCGTGGTGGGCTCCAACAACTCCGCGCATGACATCTGCGCCGCGCTGTGGGAACACGATGCTGACGTGACCATGGTGCAGCGGTCGTCCACCCATATCGTGCGGTCGGAAACGCTGATGGATATCGGGATGGGCGCGCTTTACTCGGAAGAGGCGGTACAGAACGGCGTCACCACCGAGAAGGCCGACCTGATCTTTGCCTCCCTGCCCTACCGCATCCTGCACGAATTCCAGATCCCCGCCTACGAGGCGATGAAGGAGCGCGACAAGGACTTCTACGAAGGGCTGGAGAAGGCGGGTTTTTGGCTCGACTGGGGCGACGACGGGTCGGGCCTGTTCATGAAGTACCTGCGCCGGGGTTCGGGCTATTACATCGACGTCGGCGCCAGCCAGCTGATCATCGACGGCGAGATCAAGCTCAAGCGCGGCCAGGTCGAAAGCGTCGACGAGACCGGCGTGAACCTCGACGACGGGACGCATCTCGATGCCGACCTGATCGTCTACGCCACGGGTTACAATTCGATGAACGGCTGGGTGGCCGACCTCATGGGGCAGGAGACGGCCGACCGGCTGGGCAAATGCTGGGGCCTGGGTTCCGACACCACGAAGGACCCCGGACCGTGGGAGGGCGAGCAACGCAACATGTGGAAGCCGACGCAGGTGCCGAACCTCTGGATGCACGGCGGCAACTTGCACCAGTCGCGGCATTATTCACAGTACCTCGCGCTGCAACTGAAGGCCCGGATGGAGGGCATCGACACCCCGGTCTACGGCTTGCAGGAGGTCCATCATACCGCCTGAGAGCGACGCAGCTCCGGCCCTTTTGCGGGCCGGAGCACGAGGCGTTCGCGGCTTGAGTGGCCTCGGCGGGCCGGTTTCCCCTTTGCAGTTCGCCGTTCAGGGTGCAGCAGCAGCCCCTCCGCGCGCGCTGAACGCTCGCGCAGAAGACGCGGTTCATACACGTCCCAGTGCGCGCCCGTTGACTGCGTGGCTGTCAGGTCGGGCAACAGGCTGATGCGCATGGCAAGATCCCCGGAGCACTTGCGACCTCGGCGCGCCCTCGCCTGCAGCGGTCCGGGGCCGCTAGAAAATGATCGCCTCAGCGATAAGAGGCGTGGCTTCTCGGCAGCCCGATGGGTTTACCTGCACCGTCAGAACCGGAGGAGGCCGGGATGGCACTGGCCGTCACCGCTTCGCGCCCGCCTCCTCGAAGGCCTGATTGCCGTATTGGGAAACCCGGTGGCGGCAACGGGCCGCAGGCTTTTCAGGCGGTGTAACCCACGGGCAACGCCCCCGCCATGCAAGACCTGCAAAACGGCTGTCGGTTCCCCTGCGGCTGGTCTAGGGTGCCGCCAAATCACGGAGAACGACATGGATTTCATCGCTTCGGCAACCTCTTTGGTGGGCGGCACGGTTGCGGCCCTGCGGCGGCTCGGTTCGCCCAAGACACAAGCATTTGGCAAGGAGCCCGAGATCCCCGAGGCGCGTGCGCAGGGGATCATGACGCTGAAGATGCCCGCCGCTGAAGGCTGGAAGGACGGCCATGTGCCGACCTGCGCCCCTGGCCTCACGGTCAATGCCTTTGCCACGGGCCTCGACCACCCGCGCTGGATCGAGGTTCTGCCCAACGGCGACGTCCTCGTGGCGGAGTCGAAGGAGCAGGCCGGCCCGCCGCGCACCCTGATGGATCACGCGGCGCAGGCGACGATGCGCCGGGTGAAGGCCATAGGCAAGAGCGCCAACCGCGTCAGCCTTTGGCGCGACGCGGACGGCGACGGGGTGGCCGAAATCCGGGAGGTCTTTGTGGAGAACCAGAACCAGCCCTTTGGCATGGCGCTGGTGGGGGATCGTTTCTACCTCGGCAATACCGATGGCATCCGGGTTTTCGACTACGTTCCCGGCCAGCCGCTGCAGGGCGAGGGCGAACCGCTGGTCAGCTTCAAACCGCATGGCCACTGGACGCGTAGCCTGATCGTGTCGCCGGACGGATCGAAGATCTACGCCGGTGTCGGGTCGCTGTCGAACATCGGCGACCACGGCATGGAGGCCGAGGAGGGCCGCGCCTGCATCTGGGAACTGGACGTGGCTACCGGTGAGGCGCGCATCTTCGCATCCGGACTGCGCAACGCGGTGGGCACCGCATGGGAGCCGGTGACGGGCAAGCTCTGGACCGTGGTGAACGAACGCGACGGGCTGGGCGACGAGACGCCGCCGGATTACCTGACCTCCGTGCAGGATGGCGGTTTTTACGGCTGGCCCTACTGCTACTGGGGCCGTACGGTGGACGACCGCGTAGAGCAAGACCCCGCCCTGGTGGCCCGCGCGATCACGCCGGATTACGCGCTGGGGGGCCACACGGCCTCGCTGGGGCTGTGCTGGATGCCGGAGGGCACCCTGCCCGGTTTCGGCGACGGCATGGTGATCGGCCAGCACGGATCGTGGAACCGCTCGATCCTGAGCGGTTACCGGTTGATCTTTGTGCCCTTCGAGAACGGCGCCCCCAGCGGACCGGCGCGGGACATCCTGTCGGGCTTCCTTTCGGACGACGAAAAACTGGCCTACGGGCGCCCCGTGGGCGTGACCATCGGCCCGGACGGCAAGTCGCTCCTGATGGCCGACGACGTGGGCGATGTGATCTGGCGCGTCACCGGCGCGTAAGCCGAAATGAACGCTGACCAAGCCCCCGGAGGCACCCGCCCCCGGGGGCTCTTCGTGCCGATCAGGCGCTGCGTGTCAGGCGGCTGCCGAGAAAGGCGCCGGCTTCTTCGAGGATCGGGTAGGCGGCGTAGCTGAACGACGTATTGACCTGCTTCAGAAGGCGCAGGATTTCCTGATGCATGTTGGTGCTGGCCACGCTGTCGGAACGGCGGTCCTGCAACCGTTGCAGGTGGCGTTCCTGCAGGCGCTGCTCCAGTCCGCGCATCTTGTCCTTCTGCGCCACCAGTTGACGGGCGTCGTCGGGATTGCCGGTGGTCAGCACCCCCATGGCCAACTGGGCGTTGGCGCAGACTGTGTCGTGCAACTGTTCAAGGTCGGCCAGCCCCTCGTCCGAGAAGGCGACCGCCTGGCGACGCATCTTCCGCGCAATGGCAAGCATGTTCACCGCAATGCGGTCGGCCGCTTCTTCCAGTCCGTTCGCCACGGCGACCAGTTCCAGCGTCTGGCGCGATTGCCCATCCGAAAGCTCGCCCGCACGCAACCGCGAGATATAAAGTTTTGTGTCAAAATGCATCCGGTCGACGGCTTCCTCGTAGCGCAGGATGCGCGCCTCGGTCGGGGCGTCCCACGCGCGATAGAGCGGTTTGACCAGTTGCAGCATGGCCTGCACCGCCTCGCCCATGCGCATCAGTTCGCGCCGGGCGCAGGCCAGACCGAGACGCGGATCGCCCAGCGCGTCGGGATCGAGCGCGCTAAGGTCGTCCGGTTCGGGTTCGGCATCCCTGTGCACCACGGCCTGCGCGAGCCGCAGCAGGGGCGCGGGCAACGGCAGGGTGAACAGCAGAACCGCGACGTTGAAGACGATGTGCAGCGTAACGGCGCCAGCCCCCGGCCCCATGGCGGGCGCGGGTGGACTTCCAACCCAGATCAGGGCGGCAAGCCCCGCCACCGCGAGGCTTCCGCGTGCGATCAGATTGGCGCCGGTGACGGCCCGCACCGGCCGCCCCGCGCCCGACAGCAGCGTCACCGGGATCACCGCCCCGCCGAGGTTCGCGCCCAGCACAAGCGCCGCCGCCACCGGCCATGCGGTCAGCCCGATGGCAGCAAAGCTGGCCACGGTCAGCACTGCGGCGAGGCTCGAATGCATCGACCAGGCCAGCAGTGCGCCAAGGGCGAAGGCGCTGACCAGATCACCCGACAGCCACGCGGCGATGGCGCGCACTATGTCGTTGGCTGCGATGGGCGTGGTTGCGCTGCGGATCATACCGAGCGCCAGCAGGATCAGCGCCAGACCGATGAGGATACGACCCGCCTGCTCGACCGCGTGACGCCCCCGGCGGAAGTTCAGTACGACGCCCACCAAAAGCAGGAGCGGGATCGCTCCCTGAATCGGCAGGAACAGCAGCCGCGCCATCAGCGCGGATCCCAGTTCTGCCCCCACCATCAGCATCAGAGCCGCCGCAGGCGCGATCGCGTCGGTGGCGATGAAACCGCTCATGATCAGGGTCACGGCTGTACCGCTCTGCATCAGCATGGCCGCCAGCGCGCCACCCATGGCAGCAGTCAGCCGCCTGTGTCCAAGGCGCTGCAAACTCTGCCGCACCGGCCCGAGATAGGCACGTTCAACCCCGGTGCGGACCAGCCGCACCGCCCAGAGCAGCAGCGCCACCGCCGCCGAGAGATGGATGAGAAACCCGATCACCTACGTCCGAACCCTTTCACTCCCCATGCGTGCAAAACATTGGGGTTCAGGGAAAAGTCTGCATTCATATGTGACTTATGCAACAAAAATGATTGTATATCTTTCGATTTACCACAAACATGCCCGTGCTACGCGAGTCAGGACGTCCGATGACGCAATCCGGTTTCGAACCTGCCCGGCCCGGGGCCAAGCCCGAGGCACCCGCGCCCCGCCTGCGCAAGGCAGAGCGGCGCGAGCGGATTCTCTTTGAACTGAAGCTCAGGCCGCATGTGCGGATTTCAGAACTGGCAGAAAGCTTCAACGTCTCCACCGAAACGGTGCGGCGCGATTTCGATGCGTTGGCTGACGACGGGCTGGTGGCCCGCGCGCATGGCGGCGCTTCGGCGGCGGCACCGGGGCATTATCCCGGTCTCGACGAACGCGCTCACGCCCGCGTGCGTGAGCGCGAGCGCATCGGTCGCCGTGCCGCCGCGCTGGTGCAGGAGGGCGAGACGCTGATGGTGGATTCAGGGTCGACCACGATCCAGTTCGCCCGCGCCCTGGCGCTCCGCGGGACCCCCTGTACCGTCATCACCAATTCCATCCCCGTCGCCATGACACTGGCGCAGGGGACGCAGCAGGTGATCCTGTGTCCCGGAGAATACCAGCCAGCGGAATCCGCCGTGACGGGCACCGATACGCTCGATTACCTCGGCCGGTACTATGTCGACCGCTGCGTGATTGGCGCCTCTGGCCTGACGGCAGAGGGTCCGTCCGAGACGGTGCCGGGTTTCGCCGCGATCAAGCGCCTGATGCTGGCCCGCGCCGCGCGCCGCCATTTGCTGATCGACGCGGAGAAATACGGACGGCGCGGCCTGAACGTGGTGGGCCGACCGGATGAATTCGACAGCGTGGTGGTGGACTGCGCACCGGAAACAGACTTGCACAGGGCGCTGACGGCGGGAGGAGTCGAAATCGTTCTGGCAGACTGAAACAGCTCATAACGCGGAAAAAAGCCGCACCAAAGGGAGGAAAGAAAGATGAAAGAGACTGTCAAACTGATGCTCGGGGCCTCGGTCGCGGCGCTTCTGGGAACGGCGGCACTGGCACAGGACTGCCCGCATGGCGACCTCGATGCGCGCTACTGCGACGCCGATGGAGACCTCGTGGCCGACATCCCCACCGACGGAAGCCAGTGGATCGACCCCGAAACGCTGGTGTTCGCCTACACGCCCGTCGAAGACCCCGCCGTCTACAAGACCGCATGGGCCGACTTCCTCGACTACCTCGAAGAGAAGACCGGCAGGGACGTGATGTTCTTCCCCGTGCAGAACAACGCCGCCCAGATCGAGGCGATGCGGTCGGGCCGGCTGCATATCTCCGGCTTCAACACCGGGTCGAACCCTCTGGCGGTGAACTGCGCGGGCTTCCGTCCCTTCACCATCATGGCCTCCGCGGACGGCGCCTTTGGTTACGAGATGGAGATCATCACCTATCCCGGCTCCGGCATCGAGAGCGTGGAGGACATCAAGGGCAAGCAGATGGCCTTTACCTCGCCGACATCGAACTCCGGATTCAAGGCACCCTCGGCCATCCTGAAAGCGGACTACGCGATGGAGGCGGAGAAAGACTTTGAACCCGTCTTCTCCGGCAAGCACGACAATTCGATCCTTGGCGTCGCGAACAAGGATTACCCGGCGGCGGCCATAGCCAATTCGGTGATGCACCGGATGCTGGACCGCGAGGTGATCACCGAAGATCAGGTGACCTCGATCTACAAATCGCAGACTTTCCCGACTACCGGTTTCGGCGTGGTCTACAACCTCAAGCCCGAGCTGCAGGAGCAGATCCGCGACGCGTTCTTCACCTTCCCGTGGGAAGGGTCTTCGCTTGAGGAAGAGTTCTCCAAGTCGAACGAAGCGCAGTTCATCGAGATGAACTACAAGGACTTCTGGGACGTGATCCGCAAGATCGATACCGCCAATGGCGTGTCCTACGCCTGCGAGTGAGCCTGCTTCCTGACACCTTCGGACGGGGCGCGCGGGCGCCTCGTCCCCTTCGCCATGGGGAACGCACATGCTTCGCCTCGAAAAACTGACAAAGACATACAAGACGGGCGACATGGCCCTGAAGGGCATCGATCTCGACGTGCCTTCGGGGCAGGTGCTGGCGTTGATCGGGCCTTCGGGCGCGGGCAAGTCCACCATGATCCGCTGCATCAACCGACTGGTGGAACCGACCTCCGGCGCGGTTATGCTGGACGGCACCGACCTGACCGGGTTCGGCTCGGGCGCGTTGCGCCGGGCACGGCGCGAGATGGGCATGATCTTTCAGGAATACGCTCTGGTGGAACGGCTGACGGTGATGGAGAACGTTCTGTCCGGGCGGCTGGGCTACGTCGGCTTCTGGCGGTCGTTCCTGCGCCGTTACCCCCAGAAGGACGTCGACGAGGCTTTCCGCCTCCTGGATCGCGTTGGCCTGCTGCACATGGCCGACAAGCGCGCGGACGAGCTGTCCGGTGGCCAGCGCCAGCGCGTCGGCATCTGCCGGGCCCTGATCCAGCAGCCCAAGCTTTTGCTGGTGGACGAACCGACCGCTTCTCTGGACCCCAAGACCTCGCGCCAGATCATGCGGCTGATCTGCGAGCTTTGCGCCGAGCGCGGGCTGGCGGCGATCATCAACATTCACGACGTGGCGCTGGCGCAGATGTTCGTGCCCCGCGTGGTCGGCCTGCGGTTCGGAGAAATCGTGTACGACGGCGGGCCGACCGGGCTGACCCCGGACAAGCTGACCGAGATCTACGGCAAAGAGGACTGGGAGGCGACGATCCAGAAGGACGACGCCGAGTCCGACCCTGAGGTGACGATTAAATCCGCGCCTGCGCCGGACGCAGAGGCCGGGAAGCCGGAGGCGGCGGAATGAGCCATCGTGAACTGGACGACATGCTGGGACGCGGCTGGCGCAAGCCGCCGCTTATTCGCCACAAGACGCTGCGCTGGGGGCTGATCGCGGGCTTTGCGCTTTACCTTGTGGCTGCGGTTTCCTCCATTCCGGTGGACTGGGGCCGCGTCTACGAAGGCCTCGACCGTGGCTGGCAGTTCGTGCTGGCCTTCACGCACCCGGATTTCCTGACCCGCTGGTCGGACATCTGGGACGGGCTGGCGGAAAGCATAATCATGACGGTGGCCGCCTCCGTTGTAGGGATCGCCATATCCATCCCCATCGGACTGGGGGCGGCGCGCAATATCGCCCCCCTGCCCGTCTACGTGATCTGCCGTGCGATCATCGCCATTTCCCGCGCGCTGCAGGAGATCATCGTGGCGATCCTGCTGGTGGCGATCTTCGGCTTTGGCCCGCTGGCCGGCTTCCTGACCCTGAGTTTTGCCACCATCGGCTTCCTGTCGAAGCTGCTGGCCGAGGACATCGAGGCCATGGACCGCGTGCAGGCGGAAGCGATCCGGGCCTCTGGCGCGCGCTGGCTGCAATGGATCAACTACGGCGTGCAGCCGCAGGTGATGCCGCGCCTTGTGGGACTGTCGATGTACCGCATCGACATCAACTTCCGCGAAAGCGCCATCCTCGGGCTGGTCGGCGCGGGCGGTATCGGGGCGACGTTGAACACCGCATTTGATCGCTACGAATATGACACGGCGGCTGCGATCCTGATCCTGATCATCGGGATCGTCATGGGGCTGGAGTACCTCTCCGGCGTGATCCGCGCGAGGGTTCAGTGATGCCGGTGCTTTCTGAAAACGGCCAGCAGGTCTGGCATCGCCGCACCACAAAGCAGAGCCTCGTGCACTGGATCGGCTGGCTCATCGGGCTGGCGGTCTTTGTCTTCTGCTGGCAGCGGATCTCGGAGGCGACGACGTGGTTTTTCGTCTGGGACGCGCCGCGCATCGCGGGCGACATCTGGGACCGCGCCACGCCGCCGCGCTGGGAATACATCGCCCAGCTCGGCCGCCCGATCTGGGACACGTTGAACATCGCCACACTGGGCACGCTGATCGCGCTGGTGCTGGCCATCCCGGTGGCCTTTCTGGCGGCACGCAATACCACGCCGTCGCGGCTGGCGGCGCGCCCGCTGGCGCTGCTGGTGATCGTCTCGACGCGCTCGATCAACTCGCTGATCTGGGCGCTGCTGCTGATCGCCATCATCGGGCCGGGGGTCTTTGCCGGGGTGGTTGCCATCGCCATCCGCTCGGTCGGCTTCTGCGCAAAGCTGATCTATGAGGCCATCGAGGAGATCGACCATAGCCAGGTGGAGGCGATCACCGCCACCGGCGCCTCGCGCTGGCAGGTCATGGTTTACGGCATCGTGCCGCAGATCCTGCCCGCGCTGGCGGGCGTCGCGGTGTTCCGCTGGGACATCAACATTCGCGAGAGCACGGTGTTGGGGCTCGTCGGCGCGGGCGGCATCGGGTTGCAGCTGCAAAGCTCGCTGAACGTGCTGGCCTGGCCGCAGGTCTCGCTGATCCTGCTGGTGATCCTCGCCGCCGTGGTGATCTCTGAATGGGTATCGGCCAAAGTCAGGGGAGCGATCATTTGAGCATGTCGCTGGAGACGGCTTTTGCCGCCTACGAAACGGTGCGCCACCGCCTGCCCGGGACGGTGGCGCAGGGGGCCTCGTCCATCATTGCACGCACGCTGGCGGATGTCGCTGCGGTTTACGACGCCTTCCTGCTGGATGCCTTCGGTGTGCTGAACATCGGTGAAACCGCGATCGAGGGCGTGGCGGAGCGGATCAGTGACCTGCGCGCCCTCGGCAAGCGGGTGCTGATCGTCTCGAACGCGGCGGGCTTTCCGCACGCGGCGCTGATGGAGAAATATACCCGCCTCGGATACGACTTCGCGGCGGAGGACGTGGTCACCAGCCGCCGCACGCTGCTGGAAGGGCTGAAGGGCCGCGAGGGGCTGCACTGGGGGCTTATGGCCACCCGCGCCACGGGGCTGCGCGACCTCGAAGGGTTGGACCTGACCTACCTCGAGGAGGACCCGGCGCCTTATGCGCAGGTGGACGGCGTGCTGATGATCGGCTCTGCCGCGTGGACGGAGGAACGCCAGACCCTGCTGGAGGATGCGCTGACCGCCCGGCCGCGCCCGGTTCTGGTGGGCAATCCCGACATCGTCGCCCCACGCGAAACCGGGTTCTCCATCGAGCCGGGGCATTTCGCGCATCGGTTGGCGGATCGCACCGGCGTGGTGCCGGAATTCTTCGGCAAGCCCTTCGGCAACATTTTCGACCTGGCGTTTACCCGCCTTGCCCCCATGCCGCCAAAGCACCGCATCCTGATGGTGGGCGACAGCCTGCATACCGACATCCTCGGCGCGCAGGCGGCCGGCATCCATTCGGCGCTGGTGGCGGGCTACGGCTTCTTTGCGGAGGGGGATGCCCATGCCGCGATCCAGACCGCGGGTATCGTCCCCAACGTCATCGTGACGCGGCCATGAACCGTCACACGGCTTTCATCAAGCGCGGGCACAACGCGCCTGTTCCGGACGGTGAAACCGTCCTTCTTACCCAACCGACTCGGAGGAGAATCCCCATGAAACTGTCCCGGATCCTGATGGCCTCTGCCGCCATCCTTTCGGCCGCGCCCGCCATGGCGCAGACTGAAATCCAGTTCTGGCACGCCTTCACCGGCCGCCTCGGCGAACTGGTCGACGAACAGGTCAAGACCTTCAACGAAGGCCAGTCCGACTACACGGTCGTCGCCACCCACAAGGGCAACTATTCCGAAACGCTGAACGCCGGCATCGCGGCCTTCCGCGCGGGCGAGCAGCCCGACATCCTGATGGTCTTCGAAGTGGGCACCGCCACGATGATGGGCGCCAAGGGCGCCATAAAGCCGGTCTTCGAAGTGATGGGCGACGGTTTCGACCAGTCGCAGTACATCGGCGCGGTCAAGGGCTACTACACCTCTGCCGACGGCAACATGCTGTCGCTGCCCTTCAACTCCTCCACACCGGTGCTGTGGGTCAACCGCGACATGCTGACCGAAGCAGGCATCGACGCCGACGTGGACCTGTCGACCTGGGAACAGGTGAGCGACGTGCTGACGCAGCTGAAGGACGCGGGCGTGTCCTGCCCCATGACCACCGCATGGCAGAGCTGGATCCACCTGGAGAACTTTTCCGCCTACCACGATGTGCCATTCGCCACGAAGGCTAACGGTTTCGAGGGAACCGACACGGAGCTCGTCTTCAACGCCGAGCCGCAGGTCAAGCACATCCAGGCCATGGGGGACTGGGCGAAGGACGGCAAGTTCGTCTACGCCGGTCGCCGCAACGAGGGCGGCGCCAACTTCCGCGGCGGCGAATGCGCCCTGTTCACCGAAAGCTCCGCCGGCTACGCCGGCATCAAGGCAGAGGCCGACTTCGACTTTGGCGTGCGCCCGCTGCCCTACTGGGCGGCGCTGACCGAGACGCCGCAGAACACCATCATCGGCGGCGCGTCTCTGTGGGTCATGGAAGGCCAGTCCGACGAGGAATACGCCGGTGTGGCGGAGTTCCTGAACTTCCTCTCTTCGCCGGAGATCCAGGCCAGGTGGCACCAGGATACCGGCTACCTGCCGATCACGCAGGCCGCAGCGGACCTGACGCGCGAACAGGGCTTCTACGAGGCGAACCCCGGCACCGATGTCGCGGTGAAGCAGATGACCGCCCACGAGCCGACCGAGAACTCCAAGGGCCTGCGCCTCGGGTCCTTCGACCAGATCCGCACGATCATCGACGAGGAACTGGAGGCCGTTTGGGCAGGCGACAAGACCGCACAGGAAGCGATGGATTCCGCCGTCGAGCGTGGCAATCCGCTGCTGCGCCGCTTCGAGCAGGCCGCGCGCTGAACTCTCCGGGAGGGGCCCTAGCGGGCCTCTCCCTCATCCTCCACCGTCAACCGAGCGAACATCCTGCCCGCATGATCCTGCCCGCCGAAGAATATCGCCTCAACGCGCAGCACCTCTGCCGCCTCGTTCAGCGTGAACCAGTAGATTGCGCGGTCTTTGGTGACGTGCTGACAGTGCGAACTGCCGAGGTCGTGATGCGTGCCGCGAAACGGCGCGCGAGCCAGGCGTTACGCGTTCCTGCGAATCGTCGCCAATCGGTCGGTGGCCAGCTTCTCCGCCGCCGCAAGGCCATGACCGAACTGCGTATGCTGCACGTTCACGAGATGGCGGTAGATGGTCCGAAGATCCTCTCGGGCCGTGCGCGAGACGTCAACCTTCCAGGCCAAGACGCGCCCGTTCTTCTTCGAGCATCTCCTCGACCATCACGCCGAACTCCTCCGCCGACACATACGGCCCCTCGGCGCGGCGTTTCAGTTCCTCGAAGAAACCGGCCCTCCACGCCTCGTACTCCTCGTCCTCGCGGCGCTTGGCTTCCAGCGCCTGCTGGATCACCGCCGAGGTGGACGGAAAGCGGCCCTCTTCGACCTGCCTGGGTGCATAGGCGGCCTGCTGGTCGGTCAGGGAGATGGACATCTTGACCGTCATGGCAACATCCTCGCGCATGGGACTGCACCACAAGGTGCGACCCGGTAAGGTCGCGACCCAGTAGTACCGGAGTCAAGAACTGATGGAAAAACGCGTTACCTTCAAAGGGGTCTGGCTGCCGCTCCTGCTGGTGTTGCCGCAGCTGGTGATCACCGCCGTGTTCTTCTTCTACCCGGCGGGCCAGGCGGTCTGGCAGTCGCTGTTCATCCCCGATCCCTTCGGCCTGTCGATGCAATGGGTGGGCCTGGGCAACTTCGAGTACCTGCTGTCAGATCCCTACTACCGGGCGTCCTTTGTCACGACGGCGGTCTTCTCCGTGCTGGTCACGGTGGTGTCGATGGGCGTGGCTCTGGTTCTGGCCGTGCTGGCGGACCGGCTGATCAAGGGATCGGGCGCCTATCGCACCCTGCTGATCTGGCCGTATGCCGTGGCACCCGCCGTGGCCGGTGTGCTGTGGATGTTCATGTTCAACACCCGCGTAGGCGTGGTAACTTGGTACCTCGGCCAGCTAGGCTACGACTGGAACCACGTCCTGAACGGGACAGAGGCGATGGGCCTCGTGGTCGTCGCCTCCGCCTGGGGGCGGATCAGCTACAACTTCCTGTTCTTCCTCGCCGGGCTGCAGGCCATACCGCGCAGCGTGATCGAGGCGGCCGCCATCGACGGCGCGCGTTTCTGGACCCGGTTCCGCACCATCGTCTGGCCGCTCTTGTCGCCCACGACCTTCTTTCTGCTGGTAGTGAACATCATCTACGCCTTCTTCGAGACCTTTGGCGTGATCCATACGATCACGGCGGGCGGGCCGCAGCAATCGACCACAATTCTCGTCTACAAGGTCTATGCCGACGGTTTCGTCGGGCAGGATCTCGGGTCTTCGGCGGCACAGTCGGTGATCCTGCTGGTGGTGGTCTCGATCCTCACCATCGTCCAGTTCAAGTTCGTCGAGCGGAGGGTGCATTACTGATGGCGCAGCAAAACGGCATGGTCGAGAAGCGCGGCGCGGGGCATTGGCTGACCCATGCGGGGCTGATCCTTGGCGTCCTCTTCATCTTCTTCCCGATCTGGCTGGCCTTCGTGGCCTCCACCGTCACCCAGCCGGAAATCGCCCGCCCGCCGATGCCGCTCCTGCCCGGCGGCCACCTGTGGCAGAACTATTCGAAGGCACTGACCTCGGGGATCAACGCGCCGGTGGCGCTGATGCTGTTCAACTCGGCGGTCATGGCCATCGGCATCGCGGTGGGCAAGATCGCGATCTCGCTTCTGTCGGCCTTCGCCATCGTCTACTTCCGGTTTCCCGGTCGGCACCTGTTCTTCTGGCTGATCTTCCTGACGCTGATGCTGCCGGTCGAGGTGCGCATCGTGCCGACCTACGAGGTCGCCGCCAACTTCGGGATGCTGAACAGCTACGGCGGGCTGATCCTGCCGTTGGTGGCCTCGGCCACGGCGACCTTCCTCTTCCGGCAGTTCTTCATGACCGTGCCGGACGAATTAGCGGAGGCCGCGCGCGTCGACGGCGCCCAGCCGATGCGCTTCTTCGTCGACATCCTCCTGCCGATGAGCCGCACCAATATCGCGGCTCTGTTCGTGATCCTCTTCATCTACGGCTGGAACCAGTATCTCTGGCCGTTGCTGATCACCACGGACCCGTCGATGAACACCATCGTCATGGGGATCAAGCAGATGTTCCCCTCCGGCGACGACCTCGCCGACTGGCCGGTTATCATGGCGACCTCGATCCTTGCCATGATCCCGCCGGTGCTCGTGGTGATCGGGATGCAGAAGCTTTTCATCCGCGGCCTGGTGGAGAGCGAGAAGTGAGCGGTCTGGTCATGAGCACGCCGGGCCGCCCCCGCCCGGGGGGGCAGGTCATGCCGCAAGCATGCCTTCGGCATGGGGCTGCCCGGCGTGCCGGAGGGCGGAACGCAAGACATTTCGGGCGCAGCAGAAAGTTGACGCTGCGGACATGGCGCAGCCGCGCCGCGCGCTCCGCATGATCAGCGTTGCCCTCAATACCGGAATACGGCACAGGAAAGATCTTACATGGCCAGCCTAACCCTCGAGAACGTCCGCAAGTCCTTCGGCCCGACGGAGGTGATCCACGGCGTCGATATCGACGTGAAGGACGGCGAATTCATCGTCATCGTCGGCCCTTCTGGCTGTGGCAAGTCCACGCTGTTGCGCATGGTGGCCGGGCTGGAGACGGTCACCTCTGGCACGGTCAGTATCGACGGCCGCGTCGTCAACGGCGTCGAACCCATGGACCGCGACATCGCCATGGTTTTCCAGAATTACGCGCTTTATCCGCACATGTCGGTCTTCGACAACATGGCCTATGGGCTGAAGATCGCGAAGACGCCGAAGCCCGAGATCGAGGCCCGCGTCGCCCAGGCGGCGAAGATGCTGCAGCTGGAACCCTACCTTCAGCGCAGGCCGCGCGAACTGTCCGGCGGCCAGCGCCAGCGCGTCGCCATGGGCCGCGCCATCGTGCGCAAACCGGCGGTGTTCCTCTTCGACGAACCGCTGTCGAACCTCGACGCGAAGCTGCGCGTGCAGATGCGGCTGGAGATCAAGACCTTGCAGCGCGACCTTGGTGTGACGTCGCTTTATGTGACGCACGATCAGGTTGAGGCGATGACTCTGGCCGACCGCATGATCGTGATGAACGGCGGAGTGGCGGACCAGATCGGCGCGCCGCTGGAGGTCTACGCGAACCCTCAGACAGCTTTTGTGGCCGGGTTCATCGGCTCACCGCCGACGAACTTCCTCGCCCCCGCCATGCTGGGCCAGAGCGGTGACGGCCAGATCGGCATCCGCCCAGAACACGTGCGGCTTGCGCCCAGCGGCCAGCTGACCGCCCGCGCCGCCTATTCAGAGGCACTGGGGGCAGAGACGCTGGTGCACCTGCGCGGTCCCAATGGCGGGCTTCTGACCGTTCGGCAGGACGCGGGCGAGCCGATCCCGGAGGAAGGCGCCGAAGTGTCGCTGGACTGGGACGTGGACCGCGAGATGCGCTTTGGCCCGGACGGGCGGCGCGCCTGAGAGGCTGCGCGCTACCACGCCTCCGACGTGCCGAAGGCGCAGAGCGCCGACAATTCCTCGAAGGTGCCGGGACCCGCGCCCATGACCGGCGCGGGCCGCGCCAGAGCGGCGCCTGTCGGGAAGGACAGCACGCGTCCTCCGGCCTCCAGGATCAGCGCATAGGCCGCCATGCAGTCCCACGCCGACATGCGCGGCTCGGCATAGCCCACCAACCGCCCCGCCGCGACCCAGGCCAGCATCAGCGCACCCGATCCGTAGCGCGTCCATGACGAACCCGCCTTCATCAGGTCGGCCAGCATCCGCCCCACCCTGTCCGACGCCACACGGTCGTTCGCCCCGACCCCCAGCATCCCGGAGCGCAAATCGCCCGGCACCACCCGGATCGAAGCCCCGTTGAGCGTCGCCCCCATGCCCCGCGCGGCGACAAAGGTCTCGCCCAGCACCGGCGCGACGATCACCCCCAGCGCGGGGCCGTCGGCGTCAAGCCCACCGATGGAGACGCACCAGCCCGGCAGACCATTGAGGTAAGGCGCGGTGCCGTCGATCGGGTCGATCACCCAGATAAAGCCCGAAGAGCCCTCCGACAGCCCATGCTCCTCGCCCAGTTGCGCGTCCTCCGGGAACGCGCGGGCCAGCGCCTCACGGATCAGGGTTTCCACGGTGCGGTCGGCTTCGGAAACGAGGTCGGTCACGTGGCGCTTTGTCTCGATCTGCAGCGCGTCGCGGCGGTGGAAGAAGTCGAGTGCCAGTGCGCCCGCCTCCTGCGCCACCATTTCTGCGACCTCCAGGCGTTTGCTCAGATCCATCACACCCCCTCCGGGATCAGCGCCAGCCCGCGCGGGCGCAGGTCCAATACGACCTCCGTGCCCACAGGCAGCGGCGTGTCGCTTTCGTCATCGACGACAAAGACCCGACCCAGCGGACCATCGATTTCGTATTCGACGTGGTCCCCGAGGTAGGCCGAAGAGGCCACCCGCCCCGGCACGCCCGCGCCCGCCGTCCTGACCCGCGCCGCATTCGAACGCATTGCCAGCCGCGCCGGGCCTTCGCGCAGGCCGCGCGCCGGCAACGCCAGAATCGCACCGCCAAGGTCGACCCGCGCGATTCCGCCCTCGACCGAAAGCACCTCACCGCCGACCACATTCGCCTCTCCGATGAAGTCGGCGATGAACTCCGACGCCGGCGCTTCGTACAGTTCGCGCGGGCTGCCGACCTGGGCCACGACACCGTTCTTCATCACCACGATCCGGTCAGAGACGGCGAGCGCTTCCTCCTGATCGTGGGTGACGTAGACGGCTGTAAACCCCAGCCTTTGCTGCAATTCGCGAATTTCCGTGCGCACGCGGCGGCGCAGGCGCGCGTCAAGGTTCGAAAGCGGCTCGTCCAGCAGAAGCACTTGTGGCTCCAGCACCAGCGCACGGGCCACCGCGACGCGCTGCTGCTGACCGCCGGACAACTCTGCGGGCAGGCGCGCGCCCAAACCCTCCAGCCCCACCAATACGAGACCCTCGGCGGCACGCTCGCGTGCCTCGGCGGGTTTCATGCCGCCGGATTCAAGCCCATAGGCCACGTTCTGCGCCACCGTCATGTGCGGAAACAGCGCGTAGCTCTGGAACACCATCGACACGTCGCGCCGGTCGGCGGGCAACCGGGTGACCTCCTGCCCGCCTATGAGGATCTGCCCTCCGGTGGGTCCTTCAAGACCTGCGAGCATCCTCAGCGTCGTCGTCTTGCCGCAGCCCGAAGGGCCAAGCAGCGTCACCAACTCCCCGGGCTCGATGCTCAGCGACAGGTCCGGGATTGCCGTGAACTGCCCGAACTTCTTGACCACGTTGCGGAATTCCACCGCGCCTTTGTATCTCATGCCAGGGATTCCCGTGTTGCGGCCTCTGCCTGCACCTCGCGCCGTCCTATCCGTCGTTCCCCCACCAGCAGCTGGAAGCCGCCTATGACGGTGATCATCACGAGGATTAGGACCGAAGAATAGGCTATGGCGATGCCGTATTCGCCGTTCTCGACGAGGCCCACGATATAGGCCGTCGCCATGTTGTATTTCGCGCTGACGAGGAAGATCACCGCCGAAATGGAAGTGATCGCCCGCACGAAGCTATAGACCAGGGCGGCGAGGATCGCGGGGCGCATCAGCGGCAGGATCACCCGGCGCATGGTCCGTCCCGAACCCGCGCCCAGCGTGAGCGAGGCCTCGTCGAGCGACCCGTCGAGCTGCGCCATCGCCGCCACGCCGCCGCGCACGCCCACCGGCATGTTGCGGAAGACAAAGCAGGCGATGAGGATCGCCGCCGTGCCGGTCATCTGCAGCGGCGGCAGGTTGAAGGCCATGATGTAGCTGATGCCAATGACGGTGCCGGGGATGGCAAAGCTCATCATCAGCGCGAATTCAAAGACCGACCGCCCCGGGAAACGCTGCCGCACGATCAGCCATGCGGTCAGCAACCCCACAGCGGCGGTCAGGGGGGCCGCGATCAGTGCGATCTTCATCGTCGTCCAGAAGCTGTCCCATGCGACACCCGTCCATTGCCAGCCCTCCGCGAACGAGACCCCGAAGGCGCGCGCGTAATGGTCGAGCGTCAGTGAATGGTCGAGGCCCCAGACCTTTACGAAACCGCCGAAGAGAATCATCGCGTAGACTGTGACGGTAAAGAGCCCCCAGCCCACGGCCATCGTGATAACGGGCCATGCGACGCGGCGCGGCAGGCTGGCGTGGCGCCCGCCGTCGCCCTTGCCGGTGACCGTGGCAAAGTTGCGCCCCGCGAGCCAGAACCGTTGCGCGAGGAAAGCCGAGAGGGTGAAGACCAGCAGCACGCTGGCCAGCACGGCGGCGCGGGTGGGGTCGTTCTGGGCACCGACCACGGCAAAGAATATCTCGGTCGACAGCACCCCGCCCGAGCCGCCCAGCACCAGCGGGTTGCCGAAATCGGCCATCGACTCGATGAAGCCGATCAGAAAGGCATTGGCCAGCCCCGGCGCCATCAGCGGCAGCGACACCTTGCGGAAGGTCCGCCAGCGGTCGGAGCGCAGCGTCTGCGAGGCTTCCTCCATCGAGGGCGAAATGCCTTCGACCACGCCGATCAGCACGAGGAAGGAAATCGGTGTGAAGGACAGCATCTGGGCGATCCAGATCCCGGTCAGGCCATAAAGCCAGCGGCCCAGTTCCCAGCCTGTCGCGGCCTCGATCCATTGCGTCAACGTGCCGGATCGGCCCAGCAGCATGGTCAGCGCAAGGCCGACCACGAAGGGCGGCGTGATGATTGGCAGGACGGTCAGCAGGCGCAGCGCGCGTTTGAACCGGAACCCGGTGCGGGTGGCGACGAGGGCAAAGATCAGCCCCATCAGCGTGGTCCCCGTCGCGGTGCAGAGCGCGAGGAAGAAGGTCCGCCACGCCACGCCGCAGTTACCCCCGGTCAGACAGCCCAGCGACCAGATCTTGGGATCGAAGATACTGCCGCGCACGCCTTCGGTCGTGAAAGAGCCATCGAAATCCTGAAAGGCGCCGGTGAACATTGACAAGAGTGGATAGAAGACGAAGACGCCGACGAGCAAAACCAGCAGCGTGATCGCGCCCAGCACGAAGGCGTCGCCTTTCAGCGCTCCGCGCTCTGCCGCGCCAAAAGCCGAGATGAGCGCGAATATGGCCCCCAGAAGCACCGCCCCCGCACCAAAGGCCTGTTGCCCGACAACCGGGCCAAAGACGGTCTCCAGAACGCCCCAGTTCCAGCCGCGCAGCCCGATGGAGAGGCCTTCGACCGCCAGCCAGCAAAGGCCCGCGAGGCCGATGCCCACCAGCGCCCTGCCCCGCCGCGGCCCCGGCGCGCGCGTCAGCCGCAGGGCGACCGCCAGCGCCACCAGCGCCAGCACCGGCCAGAGCTGCCAGCGCCCGGCCAACGCCTGAAAAAGCCCGGGCCAAAGCGTCTCGGACCCGGGGAGATCGCTTAGCCAATCGAGGCCGAAGAACCCACGTCGCACGCGGTACCACGGCAATACCAGCAGCGCAAAAAACCCTGCCGCGAGGATCAGGTCGAGCCTGCGGTTATCCTTGTTCATCGTCTTGTCCGAAAATCAGTCGGGTGCGCCACGCACGGGCGCACCCTTGTCAGGAACCTTGCGACATCACTGCAGCGGCAGGCTGCCGACTTCCTTGTCCCAGCGCGCCAGCAGGGCCTTGCGCCGCTCCGCGCTGCCGTACTCGGCAAAGTCGTAGTCGATCAGCTTGATCTTCGACAGATCGGGCGCTTCCTTCGGGGCCTTGGCGGAGGCGTTCGACGGGATCTGGAACGACCCGGCCTCCGGCATCATGCCCTGCACCTCCGACGTCAGAACCCAATCGTAGAAGACCTTTGCCTCCTCCTCGTTCTGCGTGCCCTCGATCATGGACATCGACCCGATTTCGTAGCCTGTGCCCTCGCAAGGGGAACCGACCTCAACCGGGAAACCCTCCACGGCCTGCGCCACGGCGTCGTGTTGGAACACGATGCCAAGGCCGGTTTCCCCGCGCGCTGCGGCCTTCACCGGGGCAGAGCCGGATTTCGTGTACTGCGAAACGTTGGCGTGCATCTTCCTGAGGAAGTCGAAGGCCTCGTCCTCGCCCATGATCTGCACCAGCGTTGCCAGCGTGGTATAGGCAGTCCCCGAGGAATTCGGGTCAGCGATCTGGATCTCGCCCTTCAGCGCGGGGTCGAGCAGGTCGGACCAGCATTGCGGCGCCTTGATGCCCTTCTCTTCGAAGATCTTCGTGTTGAAGCCCCAGCCGAGCGCGCCTGAATAGACGCCGACCGTGTGGTAGTCCGAGGTCTTCGCCTGCATCTGCGCCCAGTCCTGCAGCTTGTCCAGCATGGGGGACTTGTATTCCATGCTCAGCCCGTCGGCGGCAGCCTGCAGATGCGGGTCGCCGGTACCGCCCCACCACAGGTCTGTCTGCGGGTTGCGCGCTTCGGCACGGATCTTGGCGTATGCCTCGCCGGAGCTGAGCCGCACCATGTTCACGTCGATGTCGGAATGGCTGGCCTCGAATTCGCTGACAAGCTTTTCGCAGATCACCACGTCGGCCGAACAGATCAGGTTCAATTCTCCCGCGGCGGCAGACACCGGCAGCAGGGCCACGCAGCCCAGAAGGGCGTTTTTCAATGTTGTCATCCTATCCTCCCTTGCCCCGGGCATTGCCGGGATACGGCGTTTTGCACACCTGTGCATTAGCGTGGCCAGAGATTCGGTTGTTGTCAATAAATCTTCACGAAACTATGTTGCGATAGCGAAGTAATGGCACTGCACAGGATTGCATGAATATGGCGAAGCGACAGGTGAGTGCGCGCGATGTGGCCGAACTGGCCGGGGTGTCGCGCACGGCCGTGTCGCGCGCCTTCACACCCGGTGCCTCTGTGGCGAAGGACACCCGCGCCCGGATCGAGGCTGCTGCAAAGCAACTGGGTTATCAGGTGAACCACCTCGCGCGGGGGTTGATCACTGCCAACACCGGCCTCGTGGCGCTGATCGCGGCGGAGGTGAACACCCCCTACCGAACCGCGCTGCTGGCCGCCCTGACGGAACGGCTGCAGGCAGCGGGCAAAGTCGGGCTCCTGATCAACACCGATCGGTCCGACGACAGCGTGGCGCAGGCCCTGCGAAAGGCTATCGCCTATCGCACGGACGCCGCCATCGTTCTGTCGGGGATGCCTGACAGTTCGCTCACGGAGACCTGCCTGAGGAACGGAATGCAGCTCGTGTTGATCAACCGCGACGAAGCGCGGCCCGGCACGCTGATGATACGGCTAGACGACGCGAACGCCGGCCGTCAGGCATTTGCCGCGCTCTCCGCCGCCGGTTGTCGACGGCTCGCGCTGGTCAACTCGCGCGCCGGGACGCCCAGCCTCGAAGGACGCGCGCGTGGCTTTCGGGACGCGGCGGCGGCAGCGGGCGTTGCCATCCTCGACACGGCCTCCGGCGCCACGTCCTACCAGACGGGGCTGGACCTCGGGACGCACCTGCTGACCCGCCCCGACCGGCCCGACGGCATCTTTTGTACCACGGATCTGATTGCCTGCGGCGTGATGGACGCCGCGCGCACGCGGTTGCGTCTGGATGTGCCGGGCGACGTTTCGGTGATCGGGTTCGACGACATCCCGCAGGCCGGATGGGAGGCCTACGCGCTCACGACCTTCCGCCAACCGGTTGAGGAGATCGCCCGCGCAGCGGTCGCCTCCCTGACGCCAGAACCTGTGGACGAAGATACCACTCCGCGCCGCATAACCCTGCCGGTCGGGATGATCTGGCGCGGCTCCGTCCGGCGGTGAGGGCACACCTCCCCCGGACACGGTCAAAGCGCGCCGAAAGGCCTGCCACGCTGGCGGCGGGGGCTTCCTCCGGGGTGGTGATGAAGAGCACAGAGATCTTTTCGCTGCGCTTCTTCATGGCCCGGATGTCCTCGACGTGAGGACGGTTGTGGTACTTGGCGTGTCCTCCGGTGTCCGACCGCATCAGGGGGGCGCTGGCCTGCGGTCACCCCACGCCTGCCTCGGCAGAGTGAAGGCGGCGCGAAATGCGGCGAGCGCGTCATCGGCGGCGCCCTGGGCGTAAGCCTCCATGCCCACGGGGCCGTCATAGCCCATGCCCGCCAGCGCGCGGGCGACGCCCGCATAGTTGATCTCGCCGGTTCCCGGCTCGCAGCGGCCGGGGTTATCGGCGACCTGAACCTCACCGATCCACGGCAGGCAGGCTTCGCACCAGCGGATCAGGTCGCCCTCGCCGATCTGGGTGTGGTAGAGGTCGAGGTTGATGCGCAACTGCGGACGATCCACGGCGGAGACCAGCGCCAGCACGGCTGCCGTGCTGCCGAAGGGGCAGCCGGGGTGGTCCATCGGGTTGAGGTTCTCGAGCGTGAATGTCACGCCCTCGACCTCCGCCATGTCGCACAGGCGATTGAGGGTGTCCCGGGCGCGCTGCTCCATCCCCGGAGCAAAGCTGCCGCGACGCGGGATCGGAATGCCGCCCTCGCCCAGCCCCGTGCCATGCAGGTTCAGCCTCTCGATGCCCAGACGCTTGCCAGCCTGCGCGGACTCTCGCGCGCTGGCCAGCAATGCCTCGGCGCCTTCGCCATCCGCCAGGCGCCCGGTGAGGTAACCGTTCATGATGGTGAAATCCGCCCCCGTCGCCGCAAGGCGGTCGAGGTCGTGATCCGGCCAGTTCCACAGACCGACGCCAAGGCCCATCTCCGTGAGGCGCGCAGCCCGCCAGGTGATGGGTCTGTCCTGCCAGAGCATTTCGGCGCAGGCTGCCAGCTTGAAACCCATCTCTTAGACCTCCACGAAGACGCGACCGGCATCGACCCGGACGGGACAGGTGCAGAGGTTTTCGCCGGCGGGGGGCGTTTCCACCTCTCCGCTGCTGCAATCGAAGATCGCGGAATGCTTTGGGCATTCGATGGTCGCCTTCACCACTAGCCCGTCGCTCAGGTGCACGTCCTCGTGGGTGCAAAGCCCGTCCGTGCAGGAATAATTGTCGGCGTGATCGCGGATGATGACGAAGGTGCGCGACCCATGATCGAAACGGATCACGTCTTCGGCGTCGATATGGTCGGTGGCGCAGGCGTCTACCCGGTCTGCCATGGTTGGTCCTCCGGTCGTCTTGGCGGTCTGTTCGTGGTCGGGGTGGCGGGCGGGCGCCCCGGGCTCAGGTCGAAGCCGCCCATTTTCAGCGGTAGCAGAATTGCCGCCACCATTGCTCCCCATGACCGAAACCGAGCGTGATGCAAGACCACCTGCGCGCCGCGGATGGTGTCGCGCAGGTCACGGCCCTGTGTCGGATCGGTCGGATGCAGCGGGTTGCCGCTGGCGTTGAGCGCGATGATCTCCAGCCCGCGATCGGCCGCGCGCGCTGCGCGTGGTCTCTTTGTGCCTGCGGTTTGCCCGGAATCTGCGACAGTCTGGAGTGCGGCGCGGTGGTCCAGCCGCCGGTGTTGATCTCGATGTCCTGTACGATCAAGCGCCGCGCGTTTTTTCAACAGCGCATCAATGGAAAAATCGCCCAGGCTATCTGTCACGAAACCGAGCTTCATGCCACTTTCCCTGTTGCGCCTGCATAAAACGCTGGGCGCGGGATCAGGGTGATGTCCTGCCGCGAACCGCTTTCCAGCGCCTTCACGCCGCATTCCGCGATGACCGCCGCTGCGTAGCCGTCCCATGCGGAGGCGGCGAGTTCCGGGCAGCCCCCGCCCTGCACCCAACGAACAAAGGCCTTGTTCTGCTGGCGGTAGGCTTCGGCGTAGCGGTCGCGCCAGTCGGCGTCGTGACCCAGCGATTGTGTCGCGCCCTTGTCCATCCGGGTGTAGCTGACGTGGTTGGTGGCGATGGTGCCGGTTTCCCCCACCAGTTCCGCCTTCACGTCGTAGCCATAGGCAGCGTTGTTGTTGACCTCGACGGTGACCAGTTGCCCGTCCACTGTCTGGAGCACCATGACGACCGGCGCGACCTTGTCGTCAGACCGCATCGGCTGGGTGGCGGTGATGGAGACAGGTTCGCAGCCCAGCATATAGCGCAGGATATCGAATTCGTGCGGGGCGGAGTTGGTGATCGCCATTGCGCCCGTGAAATCCGCAGAGGGCGTAGAACCATTGCGGTGCCAGTTGTGCATCATCAGCGGGCGGCCGATGGTGCCCGCCGTCAGTGCCGCGCGCATCTGCCGATACGCAGGATCGTAGCGGCGCATGAAGCCCAGCATGATTTGTCGCGTGCCCGAGGCCGCCTCGGCCTGCATGACTTCCCGGCATTCCCCGGAGGACTGGGACAGGGGCTTTTCGCACATCACCTTTTTACCCGCGCGGATACAGGCGAGGCTGAGCGGCGCGTGGGTAGAATCGGGGGAGGCCACAATCACCGCGTCGACGTCGGTACGCGCGATCACGGCCTCCGGGGCGGTGGCAGCCTCCGCATCATAGCGACCGGCTATGGCGCGGGCGCGGGCCTCGTCCATGTCGCAGACCACCTGCAGGGTCGCGCCGGGTAGGTCTTCGGCCACGATCCGGGCATGGTCCGCCCCCATGATCCCGGCGCCGATGACGGCAATACGAACAGTCATGTCGGGTCTCTCTGGATGGGTTGCCTCTGGACAACCCTGGCGTGCCGCGCGGCAGGTGGGAAGCCCTGCCGCGCGAATTGAGAAAAAAAGTCTCTGAGTGAACCCGGTGCGGCACGTGGCCGTCGTGGGTGTCCATATCGCTGTCGATGTGCGGCTTGGGGTCGGCCATGCTCTCGCCTCCCGCCATAAGGTCGGCGATTTCCTTTCGGGTCTTTTCGCCCATGCGGAAATCAGCCGCGATGGCACCCGGGATCAGCACGGCGAAGTGGTCGCCGACCGCCATGGCGTGCATCCCCTGAGGGGTGATGAAGATCACCGCCAGCCCGCGCCGCTTGGCCTCGTTGACGTTGCGCAGGACGTGGGTCGCCTGTTTCACACCCAGCGCGGCAGTCGGTTCGTCAAGGATCAGCACCCTGCGTCGAAAGGCACCGCGCGAGCGATGGCAAGGCTCTGGCGTTCACTGCCCGACAGGCCACCCGCCAGCCGGTCGCCGTCGTAGATGCGGGCGATGCCGAAGTCCTGCCCAGCCTCTGCAGCGCGATCGCCGCCCTTCGGGATACCCCGAAGCGGGAGGATTTTGTCGCGGTCGGCTACGAGTTGTTCGATGCCACCCGCAGCGCGCTGATCGACGGCACCCTGAGCATGGTGATCTCGCACCCGATGCAGGCGATCGCGCAGGAGACCATCGCGACCATGATCAAGGCCCGCAAGGCCGGACCCGGCGGCGGCGCCCAACGCGTGGCGGTGAGCTTCGAGCTATACACACCGGAGAACGTTTGAGCGGGGCCTACTTCGTCAGGAGCGACGGCAGCCATGTGGCCAGCGCCGGAATGTACGAGACCGCAAGGAGTACCGCGATGTTGGTCAGCAGGAAGGGCATGATCGCACGCACCACCGGCATGAGCGGCAGCCGCGCGATCCCCGCGCAGACGAACAGGCAGACGCCAACCGGCGGGGTGGTCAGGCCGATCATCAGGTTCAGCACCGCGAAGGTGGCAAAGTGCAGCGGGTCGATTCCAACCGCCTCGGCAAGCGACAGGAGCGGCACGAAGAGAATGATGAGCGCGGCGATGGTTTCCATGAACATGCCAACAAACAGAAGAAGGAGGTTGATGAGGAGGATCACCAGCAATTTATTGTCGGTCACGTTCAGCACGCCCTCGGCGATGGCCTGCGGAATGCGTTCAGACACCAGAATCCAGCCAAAGACATTGGCGAACCCCACCAGTGCGAGGATGCCCGCCGCTGCTGTTGCGCTTTGCACAAGGATGGCGGGGATCTTGCGAACCGGCAGTTCGCGGTAGATGAATGCCCCGACCAGGAACGCATAGACGGAGGCGACCACGGCAGTCTCGGTCGGCGTGGCCAGGCCGGATAGGAGGCCGTAGATGATGAGAAAGGTCATAGCCAGCGCCCAGAAGGCGCCGGAAAAGGCGCGCGCCACCTCCCCCAGACCCTGCCATTCCTGCCGCGGAAAATTGCGGCGGGCAGAGATCACGTAAGCCGTGATCATCATGGCGAGGCCCATGAGGATGCCGGGGATCGCGCCCGCGAGGAACATCTGGCCCACGGAGATTCCCGACAGCGCGCCCACGATGATCATCGGTACGGAAGGCGGGATGATCGGCCCCACGGTGGAGGATGCGGCAGTCACAGCGGCAGAGAAATCCGCCGGGTAGCCCGCTTTTTTCATACCGGGGATCAGCACACCGCCGATGCTGGCGGCATCGGCCACGGCGGTGCCGGTGATGCCCCCGAACAGCATCGACGCGGCGATATTGGTCAGCCCCAGCCCTCCCTTGATCCAGCCCACCAGCGCATTTGCAAAGCGGATGATGCGGCCAGTAATACCACCCTGGTTCATCAGGTTCCCCGCAAGGATGAAACCCGGGATCGACAGCAGGACAAAGACGTCCATGCCAGCGTACATCTTCTGCGGCATGACCACCGGCGGGATGCCCGTCAACAGCAGGTAAGCCAGCGAGGACAGGCCCAGCGTCACGGCCACCGGGATACCTACGATGAGACCGCCGATGAAAACGGTGAAGAGAACGGCGACTTCCATGGTGTTCCTTTATTCCTCGTCCGGCTTGACCGGCTTTCCGTCCTCGGTTCCCGCAAGCATGCCCAGCAGACGCAGCCCGGCAAAGACCGCGAGGAACATCAGCAACAGGAAGACGGTCAGGTGGATGTAATTCATCTTCACGCCAAGCGCGGGAGAGGTCTGCATCCGCCCGATGGAGACAAACCGCCATGCGTGCGGCAGCAGGTAGAGCGACAACCCACAGGTGGCAGCGGCAGAGACCAGCCGCAGGATCCACGGCATTCGCCCCGGCAGGAATTCGCAGACCACGTCCACGTTCACGAGATCGCCGCTGCGAAATGCCAGCCCGACCCCGAAGGCTACGGAGAAAAGCAGCGCGTAGCGGGTCAGTTCTTCGGTCCAGACCGGCGCAAAGCCGGTAAGCCGTCCGGTCACCTGCAACAGCACGGCGCCGAGCAGCACGGCAAACGACAGCCCGGTGCCCCACTGCGCGAACCGGGTCAGGAGATGGGTGAGCGTATCGACGAGCTTCAAGGGCGACTTCCTCGGGTGAATATGTGCCCGGCGCCGGGAGCGATGGCGCCGGGGTCCTGATCGGCCGGTGGCCTTCGTCAGTTGGCGAAGAGGTCCTCGACGATGGGCCGGATCTCGTCGTTGACATTGGCCAGCACGGCATCCTTCGCCGCGGCCTGGAAGGCGGCGGCGTCGACGTCCACAAAAGTCATGCCCTTGCTTTCGAGGAACTCGCGGTCGGCGGCGAGGCTTTCGTTGAACAGCTCCCGCTCGTAGGCCTGCGCGCGGGCGGCGGCCTCCGTGACGGCAGCCTGATCTTCCTCGGACAGCTTGTTCCAGGTCTGCTCGGCGATGGTCAGATAGATCCAGGACCGCACGTGGTCGGTCAGGTTGACGTGGCTTTGCACCTCATAGAACGATGCCGAACGGATCAGCGCGAGCGGGTTCTCCTGTGCCTCGATGGTGCCGTTCTGCAGCGAGGTGAAGACTTCGGAGAACGCCATCGGGCCGGGGTTCGCGCCAAGCGCCTTCCACACGTCGACAAAGAGCGGCACGTTCGGCACACGCATCTTCAGGCCGTCGAGGTCGGCGGGTGTCGTGATCGCGCGGTTGGAGGTCAGATCACGCGCGCCACGGGCAAAGTAGGCGATGGGACGGATCTGGACCTTCTCGATGATCTGCTGCTCGATCTCGTCACCCACGGGGCCGGAGGCGAAGGCATCCATGTCCTCGATGGTCTTGAACGCATAGGGCACGGCCAGCAGCGCGGCCTTCGGCGCCCAGTTCTGCAGGGATTCCCCGGTGATGGTCATGTCGACCGTCCCCAACTGCATCCCGTTGATCAGGTCGATCTCCTTGCCGAGGGATTCGTTCGGAAAGACCTCCACGGCGATGCGACCGTCGGTCAGGGCGGAAAGCTCTTCGCCGAACTTCACCGATGCCTGGTGCCAGGGGTTTTCCTCGTTGGCGAGGTGGCCCAGCTTCAGCGTCATTTCCTGCGCAAAAGCGCCCCCGGCGCTCAGCGCCGCCACGGTTGCCGCCACAGCGGCCAGTTTCCATTTGAACGTCATTGTCTGTCTCCTCCTTGATGTGCCCTGGCATGTTGCTTTGCGAGGGCGGTGATTGGTGCGTTTGTCGGTTCGGGGGGCTTTCCGCCGGCCGGGTCGAAGAACTCCGGGCAGGCGGCGCGGATCTGCGGCAGATCCGATAGTACCTCGCGCAGGTGGCCACGGATGGCGGCATTGGCAGCGGCACCGTCGCCCGCTTCGATGGCGTCGACGAGGTCCGCGTGCTGGGCCACCAGTTTTTCGCGTGGGAAGTGCCCCAGCGAGAGGAAGCGAACGCGATCCATCTGCGCCTTCAGACCCTCGATCAGTGTCCAGGCGCCGCCCTTGCCCGCGCCCTCGGCAAGTGACCTGTGAAAGCGTTCGTCGAGCGCGGCAAATTGCTGCGGATCGCGCCCGTGCAGGTTAAGCTGCGCTTTCAGCTGATGGCGCAATTCGCGGATCAGGGCGCGGTCGGGGCTTTGGGCGAGGATGGCGACGATATCCGCCTCGATCGCCTCGCGCAGGAAACGCGCGTCGAGCACGGCCGTGTAACTGATCCGGGAGACCACCGTCCCCCGCTGGGGCAGGATCGCCAGCAGACCTTCCCCCGCGAGCTTGATGAAGGCTTCGCGCACCGGCTGCCGGCTGACCGAACAGGCCTGCGCGACCTCGCTTTCGGAAATGCGGTCGCCGGGGGCCAGGGTATTGTCGATGATCGCGGCCCGCAGACGCGCGTAAAGCTGCGGCGCAATGGCCCGCCCATGCTCAAGCTCGCTGGATATCACCCCGTAGGCCGTCATGATTCG
Organism: Sagittula salina; assembly: GCF_017813235.1. GTDB lineage: Bacteria > Pseudomonadota > Alphaproteobacteria > Rhodobacterales > Rhodobacteraceae > Sagittula > Sagittula salina. The sequence goes on along the minus strand of NZ_JAGISH010000017.1, from coordinate 34,260 downwards.
GCGTTCCTCCCTGCCCTAGGGTGACATACTTCCATACTAGTCGGCAAACACCTTTTTCACGGACGACTTCTCCGTACAGCGGGCCTAAGCCCTACGGCGTGACGCATAGAATCGCAGGGCAAGGCTGCTGTGAGGGTTGTGGTACTCGGGTGCCCAGGCATGGTGCACTTCCACCCCGCCGGTCGCGGTTGTCGGCAGGCCGACTCCGGGCAGTCGGAAAGATCAGCCCTTCACTCCGGCGGAGATCATCACCGCTTCGGTCACCCGTTTCTGGAAGATCAGATAGCCCACGATCACCGGACCCGCCGCCAGCAAGGCCAGCGCCATCATCCGGGCATAAGCCACGCCGAAGGCGTCGTTCACCTGCGTGATGCCCACGGGAATGGTCATCATGTCCTCGCTCGTAACCACAAGGAAAGGCCAGAAGAAGTTGTTCCACGCCGAGATGAAGGTGATGATCGCCAGCGCCGCCGTGATGCCCCAGTTGAGCGGCAGGTAAAGCTTGAACAGCAGGGTGAATTCGCCGCCCCCGTCAAGCAGCACCGCCTCGCGCATTTCCTTGGGGATGGCATCGAAGAACTGCTTGTAGACGATGACCACCACCGGGACGATCAACTGCGGCAGGATGATGCCCCACCAACTGTTCACCAGACGCAGGTCGCTCATCAATACGAACTGCGCGACGTATAGCGCGGGCACCGGCACCATGAACGACCCCACCACGACAAGATAGAGCACCTTGCGCCCCGGAAAGCGCAATTGCGACAGCGCGTAGGCGCACATCATCCCCGTGATCAGGACGATGGCGGTGATGATGACCGAGGTTGCGACCGAGTTCAGGTACCAGATCGGCAGCTTGGAGGTAGACAGCACGGAGGTGTAGGCGGAGAAGTTCAGTTCGTCCATCAACACCCCCGCATCCGAAACGATGCGGTTTTCGCTGCGCAGGGATGTGGTCAGTGCCCAGTACAGCGGAAAGATCCAGATCGCGGCGGCGATGAGGATGATCCCGGAAAAGGCCGCATTGCGGGCGCGTTTCGCGGTCATTTGCGCATCCCCCTGATACGGAGCAACTGGAACTGCAGCACGGACAGCACGACGATGAAGAGAAACAGCACCATGGCAATCGCCGAGGCATAGCCGCCATGGTTAAGCTGGAAGGCCTCCCGGTACATCTGCATCAGCACCACGTAGGACTGGTTGAACGGCCCGCCCTTGGACAGCAGGTAGACCTGATCGAAGAGCTTCAGTTGCAGGATCAGTTGCAGCGTCAGCACCAGCGCGGTGATCGGCCACAGGAGCGGCCAGGTGATGCGCCAGAACCTTTGCCATGGCGTCGCGCCATCCAGCGCCGCCGCCTCGTAGAGGTCGGCGGGAATATTGCGCAACCCCGCGATCAGCAGCAGCACGTTGAACCCGTTGGTCCACCAGATCGTCACCACCGCGATCATCGGCATGACCCAGTGGGGGTTCTTGAAGACCGGTACCGGCTTGCCGGTGATGGTGGCGATCAGCGGTTGCAGGATGCCGAACTGAAAGTCGAACATCCATGCCCAGATCATCGTCACCACGGAAACCGGCAACACGTAGGGCAGGAAGAACAGCGTCAGCACCAGCGCCTGCATCCGCCCCTTCAGGCGACTGACGGACAGCGCGATCAGCAGCGCGATCACCGTGGTCGGTACCACGGTCAGCGCCACGAAATAGAGATTGTTGGTGATCGACGTGTAGAACAGCCGGTCGCCCAGCAGCTTTGCGTAGTTCGCCAGTCCGACCCAATTGCCCTCCCCGATCAGCGGCGCGTCGGTAAAGCTGAGCGCCACGACCTTCAGCGTCGGATAGAGAAAGAACAGCGCAAAGACCGACACGAAGGGCGCGATCATCAGGAATGCGGCGCGCATTTCGCGGCGGCGACGCTTGGCTAGTGACATATGAGGGCCTCCCTCGCGCGTGTCGTGTCAGGCAATCAAACCGGGGACAGCAGCCCCCGGCCCGGGACGTCAGATCAAGGTCAGTTGAGCATGGAGCTCAGTTCGTCCTTCATCTGCTGCGCCGCTTCCTCGGGGCTGAGGAAACCGTGCACCGCCGGGGCGATCAACGTATCGACCGCGTTGTAGATCGGCGAGGCGACGCCGGCGATCTTCGAACGCGGATCAAAGCTGGCATGCTCAGCCAGCGAGGCGTAGGTCGCATTCGGCTGCAGCGCGGCGTAGTCGTCGCTGTCCACTGTGGGTTTGTAGGCGGGGATGTGGCCCGCGCCGGCCCATGCCAGCGAATGCTTTTCCATCCAGCCGATCACAGTCATCACTGCCGCGCGCTGCTCCGCGCTCATCTCGGGGTTGGCCGGGATGGCAAAGGCGTGGCTGTCCGCCCAGGTCGCGGGCTGCTCGAGAAGCTGCGGGATCTCGTTGGCGAACCAATCGAAGCCCAGCGTGTCAGCCTCGGTCGAATCCTTGAAGGTCGGCACTTCCCAGACGCCGTTCATGTGCAGCACGGATTTCTTCCCCGAGAACAGCGCCACAGAAGCCTCGTAGCTGGCCTGTTCCGGGATCAGACCGGCGGCGCGCCAGTCGGCCATGATGGAGATCGCCTTCACTGCCTTGTCGAAATTGTCGCCCGCCAGCACCTCGCCGTCGGTCAGCATCTCGCCACCCTGCTGACTGAGCAGCGTGTAGAATACCCGCCATGTGCCGCCGCCGCCTTCGGACTGGAAGCTCAGCGGGTCGGAATACCCCTGCCCCTTTGCCCAGGTCAGGAGCGCGGTCATGTCCTCGACGGAATCGAGGTTCGTCAGATTGCCGTCGTCGCCCAGCCACTCCGTCCCTTCGAGCGCGGTGCGGTTGTAATACATCACGATGGCGTGGATATCGAAAGGTACCGCCATCAACTGGCCGTCCGCGTCAGAGGCGGCGGCAATCGACGCTTCGAAGAAGTCGCCGGACGAAATGCCCGCCGTCTCCAGATCCTCGGCGGTGATCGGCGAGAGCGTCCCTTCCTCCAGCGCCAACGGCAGGCGCGACAGGTGGTAGGTCATGATATCGGGGCCTTCGCCCACCGCGACCGAGGTGCGCACCTTCGTGTAGAAGGGCAGGCCCCACTCCAGCGTGGTGCCTTTGATGTTGATGTCGGGGTGCTCGGCGTTGAACTCCTGGATCAGCGCCTTCATCCGGACGCCATCGCCGCCGGCGAGGAAATCCCACCACTCGATTTCGGTTGCGGCCCAGGCCGGTGCCGATAGTCCCAGCACAACCGCCGCCGCCGTGGCGAGACGGGACACCGTATTCTTCAATGCAATTGTCATGTCAGTCCTCCTCCTTGTTGTAATTCCGGTTTCCTAGCGAATGCGCCCGCCCCCTTCGTCAAAGACGAATATCCGGCCCTCTTCCGGGGCGACGGTCTGCACCGTGCCGCTCATGCCATGACGCACGCCGGTCTGCTGAAAGATCACCGGCTCGCCGCCCTCCAGCGTGCCGTGCTGGTAGGACACGCCGCCCAGTTCCTCGGCCACATCGACCGTGACGCGCAGGCCGTCGCCCCGAATGACGAGGTGCTCTGGCCGGATGCCCAGCGTGACACGGGTGCCAGCGTCCGGCGGGGCGGCCAGCGAAATATCAAAGGCCGTATCGGGCTGTCCAACGGGCCGCGCCCGGATGCCGGACCCGTTACGGCTCTCGACCGTCGCGGCGAGGAAATTCATCGACGGCGAGCCGATGAAACCCGCGACAAAACGGTTCGACGGGTCGTCGTACAGATCAAGCGGCGCGCCCTGTTGCTGCACTAGCCCCCCTTGCAGGACAAAGATCCTGTCCGCCAGCGTCATCGCCTCCACCTGATCGTGGGTGACATAGATCATCGTCGCGCCAAGCGCCTTGTGCAGGCGGGCCAGTTCCAACCGCATCTGCACGCGCAGTTCCGCGTCCAGATTCGAAAGCGGTTCGTCAAAGAGAAACACCTCGGGCGCGCGCACGATGGCCCGCCCGATGGCGACCCGCTGGCGCTGACCGCCCGACAGCTGCGCCGGCTTTTTCTCCAGATGGTCGGCTAGTTGCAGGATGCCGGCGGCTTCGCGCACCTTTGCATCCACCTCGGCCTTGGGCCGCTTGGCCAGCCGCAGGCTGAAGGCCATGTTCTCGTAGACCGAGAGGTGCGGATAAAGCGCGTAGCTCTGGAAAACCATGGCCACGCCCCGGTCCGCCGGGTCCTCGTGGGTGACGTCGCGCTCGCCGATGGCGATGCTGCCGTCCGACGTATCCTCCAGCCCGGCGATCATCCTCAGCAGGGTGGACTTGCCGCAACCGGAGGGGCCGACAAAGACCGCGAATTCGCCGCGACCGATGTCCATGTCGACGCCCTTGATGACCTCCAGCGCTCCGAAAGACTTCCTCGCGCCGCGCAGATGTACCCCGGTGGCGTGCCCCTTGTCCTGCAGGCTTTCGAACATGGCGGTTTCCTTCCTTTCGTTCACGCGGCCTCCCCCTTTCAGTCCAGCGCCAGACGGACCATGCTGTATGAGAAGGGAGGCAGCGTGCCCTGCAATGCGCTGTCTTCAACCCCGAGCCCCGATCCGTCGCGCGGCACGATCCGGTTTGGCTGTTCGCAGGTATTGGCCTCGCGCGCCTCGGACGCATCGCCGCCCATTACCTTGTGTTCGATGACCCTCGCACCAGCGAAGCCGTGCAGCGCCATGTCCACCTCCATCGGCTCTTCGGGGTGGCGGTTGACAGCGAAGACAGCCAAGGAGCGCCCATCCGGTGCCAGCACCGCCGAGACGTCGAGGTACTTCACGTCCTGCGCCACGCGGGCATCGTAGCGCGGGCAATCCACCGCCACGTTCAGCGCCGTGCCGCGACCGTAAAGGCTGGCAAACTGGTAAGGGTAGTAGATCGTCGTCGCCCATGCCGGGCCGCCGGTGCGGGTGCGGATCGGCGCAATCACGTTGACCAGCTGCGCGATGCAGGCAATGCGAACCCGGTCGGAGCGGCGGATGAACTCGTTCAGAAGCCCCCCGACAAAGATCGCGTCCTCGAGGTTATAGTCTTCCTCCAGCAGTGGCGGCGCCTCTGGCCAGTCCCATACGTGCCAATTCTTGCTGTCCTGCTCGCGATTGTGATACCAGACATTCCATTCATCGAAACAGATATAGACGTCGTTCTTCGCGCGCTTCTTTGCCTTGACGTAATCGATTACCCCGCCGATCGCCTGAATGTAACGGCCGGTTTCCTCGATCTTTGCGAAGTAGTTCAGGCTATCCCGGCTGTTGTTGCCGAAATATTTGTGAAGCGAGATGTAATCGACGTTCTCGTAGCACTCTTCCAGCACCTGCCGTTCCCACTCCGGGTAGGTCGCCATGGCGTCATTGGAAGAACCGCAGACCACCGTTTCGATCCCGCGGTTGAAGGCCTTTACCGCCTTCGATGTCTCATCGGCGAGACGCCCGTATTCCTTCGCCTCCATATGGCCGATCTGCCATGGGCCGTCCATCTCGTTGCCAAGGCACCACATGTTCACGCCGTAGGGCTTCTCAACCCCGTGGCTGCGCCGCAGGTCGGACCAGTAGGTGCCCGAAGGGTGGTTGCAATACTCGACGAAGTTGCGCGCCTCCTCGATTCCGCGCGTGCCGAGGTTGACGGCCAACATCATCTCGATCCCGGCGTCCTCGGCCCATTTGGCGAATTCGTTGATGCCGACCTGGTTGGTTTCCTTCGACCGCCACGCAAGGTCAAGCCGCACCGGGCGGTCTTCCTTCGGGCCGACTCCATCCTCCCATTTATAGGCGGAAACGAAGTTGCCGCCAGGGTAGCGGATCGCGGGAATGTTCAAGCCACGGACAAGCTCAAGAACGTCCTTCCGAAAGCCGTGCTCATTGGCCGTCGGATGCTCCGGTTCGTAAATGCCGCCGTAGATGGCGCGTCCCATATGTTCGATGAATGCCGAATAAAGCCTGTCGTCGATTTGCGATACAGTGAAATCCCGATGGATTGATGCGCGGCCCTTCATGGTCTCTCCCAGGAACGAATGTCAATTTCCCCGGACCGTAGGGCGGCTAAAGGTTAACGATCAATTTACATTTTACTCTATCGCGTTGACAGCATTGGTAACCCTGCGGGCGCAGCGATCAGGCACGCCCCAGTTTCTCGCGCACCAGCGCCAGCAGACGTTCGGTCGCGGGCGACAACAGCCGGTCGCCCGGACGCAGGATATGGTAGGGCTCGATCTCGATCGGTTTGCGTGTCCGAAGCAGCGCGAGGTCGGCGCAGTACGGCGGCGACAGCAGCAGGTCCGCCACCTCCTGCGTCACCACGGCGATCACGTCCGAGTCGCGCAGGAGCGCCATGATCGCCACAACGGAGGCGGTCTTGATCATGCTGTCCGGCAGCGCGATACCCTCTTCGTGAAAGGCGATCTCCATCGCGTGGCGGATCGGCGCGCCGCGATCCTGCATGGTCCAGGTGTAGTCGCGCAGTTCAGTCAGACCGACCACTTCGGCACCCGCCATGGGATGCGCCCGCCGGACCATGAGCAGCACGTCCTCGTGCTTGGCGGGCGAGATTTCGAAATCGCGGGAATAGTCGTGGGGTCCCACACGGCTGAGGGTGAAATCGTATTCCCCGCGCTCCAGCCCCCACATCAGCCGCGACGAGGACGAGACATCCAGTGACACGTCGATCCGGGGCGAGGCGCGCTTCAGCTCGAGGATGGCCGGAATGATCACCGCCAGCGCGCCGCCCGTGACGGCACCGACTCGCACGGAGCCTCCGGACCCGTCGAGATGCGCCGCGAAGTCCTGCGCCATCTGGTCGATATCGTGCACCAACTTTCGGGCGTGGTTCGCCAGAACAACACCGGCCGGCGTTGGCAACATCCCCTTCGGCGTGCGTTCGAAGACCCGCGTTTCAAGCTGGTTCTCCACCTCCGCGAGCATCCGCGAAGCGGCCGGGGTGGTCATGCCGCAGGCATCGGCGGCCAGGCGCAGCTTGCCATGTCGCGCGACGGCCTCGATCAGTCGAAGCTGCGCCGGCCTGAGAGCACGGATATAGGCGTTCACCGGCTTGGGTCTCCCTTTTCTGCCAAAGTGTTAGCAGGCACCCGACAGACAGGCAAACGGCCCGTGTCGCGAGCCCTGACCTGCGGTTGAACCGAAGCACCACGACGCGCGTTGATACATGATACGTAGGACCAGCGGAGATTAAGCCATGGCATCGCGCGCGCTCTGGAAGGGACAGTTACGACTTTCGCTGGTTTCCATCCCGGTAGAGATCCATTCCGCCCGCAACTCCGGGTCGCGCGTATCGTTCCGGCAGATCCACCGGGACTCGGGCAAGCCGGTGCGCTACCAGAAAACCGTGCAAGGCATTGGGCCCGTCGAGAGCGACGACATCATGAAGGGCTACGAGACCGACTCGGGCGATTACATCCTGCTGGAACCTGATGAGATCGACGCGATCAAACTGGATACCCGCAAGACGCTGGAACTGGTGCAATTCGTGGAAACCTCCGAGATCGCTCCGATCTGGTTCGACCGCCCCTACTACGTGGTGCCCGCCGACGATCTGGCCGAGGACGCTTACCGCGTGGTACGCGATGCGCTGCGGCAGTCCAAGAAGGCCGGGCTAGGACAGCTGACGATGCGCGGCAAGGAATATCTCTGCGCCATCCGGCCCTGCGGCGACGGGCTGTTGATGGAGACACTGCACTACGAAACCGACATCCGCGATGCGGACCCCCTGTTTTCCTCCATCGCCGACGATGCCACGGATCAGGAATTGCTCGAGGTGGCGACACAGCTCATCGATCGCAAGACCGCGCCTTTTGATGCCTCCGCCTTCGAGGATCATTACGCCGGCGCGTTGCGCGACCTCATCGACCGCAAGATGAAGTCGAAGAAGACGCCGCGCGCCAAGAATTCCGGCGACGAGCGGAGCAGCGAGGGCGAAAACGTGGTCGACCTGATGGATGCTCTAAAGAAGAGCCTCAAACAGAGCGGCGGCAAGAGCGGGAAATCCGGGGCCGGGACCCGCCGCCGAAAAGCGTCATGAGATCGCTCGAGAACTACGAGAAAAAGCGTGATTTCAGCGTCACGCCGGAGCCTCGAGCCGAACTGGTGGAGGCTGGCGGCGACACGCTGTCCTTTGTGGTCCAGAAGCACGACGCCACACGGCTGCATTTCGATTTTCGGCTGGAATGGCATGGTGTCCTGCTGTCGTGGGCAGTGACGAAAGGCCCTTCGAATGACCCCGGGCAGAAGCGGCTTGCCGTGCGAACAGAGGACCATCCCGTGCGCTACGGCGATTTCGAGGGAATCATTCCCGAGGACGAGTATGGCGGCGGGACGGTCATGCTCTGGGACACCGGGTGGTGGGAGCCTCTTCACGATCCCGATGAAGGGCTGAAGTCGGGCAAGCTGCACTTCCGCCTGCACGGCGCGCGGATGAAGGGCGGCTGGGCGATGGTCCGGATGCGCGGACGGAAGGGGGAGACGCGCGAGAACTGGTTGCTGATCAAGGAACGCGATACGTTCGCCGGGCGCAGCGCCGACGCGCTGACCAACAAACACCGTACCAGTGTCACCACCGGGCGCAGCATGCGTGCAATCAGGCATGATCGTGAGCCTTCGAAGCCCGCCCGGCACACAAAGCCGCTGCCGCGCTTCCGCAAGGTGCAACTGGCGACGCTGCGGGATGCCCCGCCCGAGGGCGAAGGCTGGCAGCACGAGGCGAAGTTCGACGGCTATCGCTGCGTGATCGCGGTGGGCAAGGGTGGCGTGCGGCTCTATTCCCGCAACGGCAAGGACTGGACGGACCGTTTCGGTACGCTTTGCGCCCCGGCGGCGGCCCTTGACTGCGGCTCCGCTCTGCTGGATGGCGAGGTCATTGCGGGCGGTGGCGGGGGTGACTTCACGACCTTGCAAAAGGCGCTGAAGTCCGGCGATCCGTTGACATGCTACGTCTTCGACTGCCTTGCGCTGGATGGCGAGGACCTGACCGGCAAACCGCTGAGCGAGCGGCGCGCGGCACTGGAGCGGATTATGCAGGGCCTGCCCCCGCGCGGTCCGCTGCGCCTGAGCCCGGTGATCGGGGGCGATGGCGCCACAGCCCTGGTCGCCATGTGCGAGGCCGGGGGAGAGGGCATTATCTCAAAACGTCTTGACGCGCCCTACCGGGAGGGTCGAAGCCGAAGCTGGATCAAGGCGAAGTGCATCCGCCGCGCCGAATTCGTGGTCGCGGGGTGGTCACCCTCGGACAAGCGCGGGCGGCCGTTTTCCTCCCTGATCCTGGGCAGCTACGAAGATAACCGGCTGGTCTATCGCGGCCGCGTCGGCAGCGGTTTTGATGGCGACGACATGGCCGCGCTGCAGCGCGCGCTGAAACCGTTGTCCCGCCGGACGTCGGCTTTTTCCGGTGACCTTCCTTCCGAAGCCGACGGTGCCCGCTGGGTGACACCGAAGCTGGTGGTGGAGGTCGAATATACCGAGTTTACCGGCGAGGGCCGCATCCGCCATGGTGTCTACAAAGGGCTACGCGAGGACAAGGAGGCCAGCGAGGTGAGCGCGAAGGCAGAAGCGGACAACGACACCGATGACGGCGACAGAAAGATTGGCGGGGTGCGTGTCTCCAGCCCCGGGCGCGTGGTCTATCCCGATGCGAAACTGACCAAGAGTGCCGTCGCTGAACATTACGCAACGGTCGCAGATCGGATGTTGTCCCACGCGGCGGACCGGCCGCTCTCGCTCTTGCGCTGTCCGGACGGGATCTCGGGCGAGTGTTTTTTCCAAAAACACGCGGGCAAGGGCTTCCCCGGTGGGGTCCGCACCCTCACCCTCAGGGAAAAGGACGGTGAGGCGGCGGAGTACATGTATGTAAGCTCGCCAGAAGGGTTGATCGGGGCGGCGCAGATGGGCACGCTGGAATTCCACCTGTGGGGGGCGCGGCGCGACCGGATCGACCGGCCCGACCGAATGATCTTTGACCTGGATCCCGACGAAAGCCTGAGCTTCGCGGATGTAAAACGGGCGGCGGAGGACGTGCGCGACGGGTTGGAAACCTGCGGATTGGACTGCGCCCCCATGGTAACTGGCGGAAAGGGCGTGCACGTGATCGTGCCGTTGCGGCGCGTGTCGAGCTGGGACACGGTGAAGGTCTTTGCCAAGACGTTTGCCACGGTGCTGTCCGATCGCCATCCGGACCGCTACATCGCAACGATGTCGAAGGCAAAGCGCAAGGGCAAGGTCTTCATCGACTGGCTGCGCAACGAGCGGGGCGCCACGGCCGTCGCGCCCTACTCTCTGCGCGCCCGGCCCGGCGCGGCGGTGGCAGTGCCGGTCACCTGGGAGGAACTGGATACACTCGACCGTGCGGACGGGTTTCACGTCGGGGATATGGAGGGCCGTCTGGCGGCCCCCTGCCCGCTCGACACTCCGAAGGCGCGCGGTATCGGGACAGAGATCGTGGCGGCGCTCGAAGACTGGTCGAAACGGTAAACCCCTCCGCGCAGGCCCCAGCCCGGCCCCGAGACACGATCTTTGCCTGTTTTCCGAGGGGCTGACCCGCCGGCCCTTCTCCGATCATATCCCTTCTCCGATCAAATATTGCAGGCTACACCTTGAGGAAGAGGGGCGGTCAAAGCCTTCAGCAGACCGGGCGCAAATCCCGGCCGATGCGGGACAGGCCGCCCAAGACCTGCGTGCCTTCCAAAGAGGCGTTCAGGATCCTCGCATCCGTGAGGAGCGAGGCGCTCGACCATCACCCTTGGGAGGGGGCAATGACCGAAGAAACAACGAACCTGTCGATTGGCCAAAAGAACCGCGAGGCGGCGGAGCGCCTGCAGCAACTCTCTGTGCGGCTGATGCAGGCCTTGTCGCGGCGCAAGGCCCCCAATCCCGGCATCGAAAGTCCCGGCGCCGACCTTTATGCAAAGTCCGCTGCCGCGTGGTGGGAGCAGGTGGCCCGGTCGCCCGCCCGCGCGATGGGACATGGGCTGGGCTTCTGGGAAGGCTCCACCCGGGCATGGATGGGGGCGCTGTCGCCTCAGGAGGATGATAGCCCCGAGAAAGCCATGAAGGACAAGCGTTTCGCCGACCCGGAATGGGACAGCAATCCCTGGTTCAACTATCTCAGGTCGCAGTACAAGGTTTCCGCGGAGGCCATGCGCGCTGCGGTCGCCGACCTCGACACCCTGCCCGAGGCCGACAAACGCCGCCTGCGCTACTTTACCGACCAGATCGCCAACCTGATGGCGCCCAACAACTTTCTCGGCTCCAACCCCGAAGCGCTGCGTCGCGCCGTGGAAACGGAGGGGGAAAGCCTGCTGTCCGGGCTGGAGAACCTCGTGAGTGATCTCGAAGCCAACGATGGTGCCCTGCTGGTGAAGCTGGTGGACGAAACCGCCTTTGCCGTGGGCGACAACATCGCGACCACACCGGGGCAGGTCGTCCTGCGCACGAAGATGATGGAGCTGATTCAGTATGCGCCCGCGACTGATGAGGTCCACGCCATCCCGGTGGTGATCTTTCCACCCTGGATCAACAAATTCTATATCCTCGACCTCAAGCCACAGAACAGCCTGATCCGCTGGCTGGTGGAACAGGGTTACACCGTCTTCGTCGCCTCGTGGGTAAACCCCGACAACACGCTGAAGGACGCCGGGCTGGAGGACTACATCACCGATGGCTTCCTCGCAGGGATCGAGGCGGCGAAGGAGATCACCGGCCAGCCTCATGTCAACGCGGTGGGCTATTGCATCGCGGGCACCACCCTGTCGATGACCCTGTCCCTGCTGAGGCAATCGGGGGATGCGTCGGTGAACTCGGCCACGCTCTTCACCGCGCTGACGGACTTCTCCGACCAAGGTGAATTCACACCTTTCCTGCAGGATGACTTCGTCGACGGGATCGAGATCGAGGTCGGCCGCGCGGGACTCCTGCCCGCCCGCGTCATGTCGCGCACGATGTCCTTCCTGCGGTCAAACGACCTTGTCTACGGCCCCGCCATCCGCAGTTACATGCTGGGCGAGACGCCGCCTGCCTTCGATCTGCTCTACTGGAACGGCGACAGCACCAACCTGCCGGGGAGGATGACGATGCAGTACCTGCGAAGGCTGTGCCAGCGCAACGAATTCGCCGAGGGGCGGTTCGAGCTGATGGGACGCACGCTATCCGTGGCGGATGTGCGCGTGCCGATCATGGCGGTCACGGCCCAGACCGATCATATCGCCGCGTGGACAGACTGCTACCGGGGCGTGCAGATGATGGGATCGAAGGACAAGACCTTTGTCGTCTCGCAATCAGGCCATATCGCCGGCATCGTCAACCCACCCTCGAAACGCAAGTACGGCCATTACACCAATCCCGACCTCCTGCGCCCGGCCGATGACTGGCTGGCGGACGCGGAGTTCCACGAAGGCTCCTGGTGGCCTCTGTGGGACGAATGGTTGGCGCCGCGCTCCGGCGGCATGGTCCCCGCGCGGACGGTCACATCCATGGACCTCGGCCCCGCGCCGGGTACATACGTCAAACGCAAGGCCGGTTGACGACTTCGCCGGAGGGGGCCGCCCTCATCCTTTGCTAGAGGAACACGGTTACCGTGGCTGGCAGCAATGCCACGGTGATCAGTACGATCAGCATCACGGCAATGAAGGGAAGCGTGGCCGCAAAGATCTGCTCGACCGACACATCCGGGTCGTTCAGCGTATTGTGGACGGTAAAAACGGATATTCCGAAAGGCGGAGTGAGCAGGCCGATCTCGACGGCGATCACGGTGACGATGCCAAAATGCATCAGATCGATCCCCATACCCTGCGCGATAGGTGCCGCGATTGGCACCATGATGAGCAGGATCGAGGTGCTGTCGAGGATCATTCCCATCAACAGGATGATCACTGCGTAAAAGAACAGGAACCCCAGCGGCCCGAAGCCGGAACCGGTTACCAGGCCGGCGATGGCATTGGGCAGCCCGGCGATGGCCAGCATCCGCGAATAGAAGGACGCCGCAATCAACAGAAGCAGGATCGAAACGGAGATCACTCCGGTCTGTTTCATCACCTGCCAAAGCTTGTGCCGGTCGAGGCTGCGGCGCGAAAGCGCGACCACGAGCGCGCCGAAGGCACCGACGCCGCCTGCTTCGGTCGGGGTGAAGAACCCGGTGTAAAGCCCACCAAGCACAAGGACCACAAGAAGAATGATGGGGATCAGTTTCAGGATCATGCGGTCCAGCGGCATCGGCCTGAAGTCACGGTCAAGTCTACGGGTGCGGGCGCCTTCGGGGTCGGTCAGAACGACACCGGGAAAAACCATCGTCAGTACGATCAGCATGGCGACGAAACCGCCCGCCAGCATCAGTCCCGGAACGATACCCGCGATGAACATGCCGCCAATCGATACTTCGGCCAGCACACCGTAGATGATCAGCAGCAGGCTTGGCGGGATCAGCATTCCCAGAACCGAAGACCCCGCCACCGTACCCGCCGAAAAGGCCGGCCGGTAACCGTGGCGCGTCATTTCCGGCACGGCGACGCGGGTAAAGACCGCCGCCGACGCGATGGAGACGCCGGTCACGGCGGCAAAGATCGTGTTCGCCGCCACGGTCGCCACTCCCAGCCCGCAGACCATCCGGCGCAACAGTTCCTCGGCCACCTCGAAAGTGTCGCGACCGACATTGGACACGCTGACCAGCAGTCCCATCAGCACAAAGAGCGGGATGGTGGCAAATAGGTAGTCGGCGATCCCGGAATACGCAGTGAGTTCGAGCATCCGGAAAGCCAGACCGATATTCTCGCGGATCAGCCAGATACCGATGAAGGCAACCCCGAACAGCGCATAGGCAATCTGCATTCCGAGAAGAACCAGCAACACAAGCAGACCGATCAGAACGAATCCGAAAGCGAGCGTGGTCATCGCAGGTCCCCAATGCTGCGGCTTTCCATTCCAGCGCGGTAAAGAGCCGCCAGGACAGCAATCGCGGCGCCCAACACGGTGATGCCGCGAAATGGCCATGTCGGAATCGTCCAGACCCCCTGAACGCCAAAGAACTCCGCGGTGCTCCAGCTCTGGGTGAACTTCGGCCACGACGCCCAGAGGACCAGCGCAAAGATCACCGCCCCCGCGAGGCAACAGATCGCCTCGATCCCGGCGACGGTGGCGGGGGAGGCGCGCTCTATCCTGCGGATAAGGAAATCGGCCCGGGTCAGGCGGCGCTGCAGGATCGCCGCTGGCACCTGAAGAAAGACAATGGCCACAACCGTCCGCGCGGCGATCTCCGACACCCCGGTGATTGGCAGATCGAGGAAGTTACGGCCAATCACGTCGGCCACGATCAACAGCATGAGCGCGCCGATGGCTGCGGTGCCGACCGCCGACATCGCTGCCGCAAAGCTGCCGAGTACCGCGCCCAGCGGCGCCTCCGAAAAGGACGGGACGAACCCGCTTTCGTATTCTGCCGAAGTTTCTTCGCTCATGCCCCGTCCCTGCCGTCCAATGGGCCGCCGCCCGGCCACAGCGTGCCGGGCGGCGGCCAGCCTGTCACGCTCGTATCAGAGACCGTCGTCCCAATTCCTCAGCGGTGTGACGCCTCGTTCGCGCAGGGCGTTGAAGTAGGCCTTCAGCACGGTCTTGCCGTCTTCACCGGTCTGCTCCAGCCAGGGTTCCACAATGTTCGGCAGGCCGGTCACCCATTTGGTCTTTTCCTCATCCGGCAGTTGGTGGATGGTCAGACCTGCCGCTTGCATTTCGTCCAGGGCGCGCGCCGCCAGATCGCCCACGTAGTCCCCGTGCGCAATCGAAGTCGCCCCCGCAGCCTCACGGAAGGCCTGCTGCACCGGCTCCGGCAGCCCGTCGAAAAAGTCCTTGTTGGCCGCCAGCCCGCCGAAATACATCGACCCGATGCCGACGCGGGTCAGTTCGGGGGCGACCTCGTAGACGCGGGTCGGCAGGATGCCCGAAGCAAAGGACAGCGTGCCTTCGGTCACGCCGGTCTGGATGTTCGTGTAATAGGTGGTCAGCGCGCCATCGACCGGCGTCGCCCCGGTCTCGCGCAGCCAGTTGGCCGATGTGCCCGGCGCGTTCAGCTTGCGGTTCTGCAGGTCGGCCATCGTGTTCACCGGGAAGGTGGCGTAGATGTCGTAGCTGTCGGTGATCAGCGAGCTGAGGTGCACCATGCCGTTCTCCGCCCAGCTGTTTTTCAATTCGGGCAGGCTCTCGGACAGCTCATCGAAGATCTCGATGATCATGCGGTGGTCCTCGGTGGCGAAGGGCGTGAAGTAGGTCACGTTCTGGAGCGGCATATTGGCCCCCTCCCAGACCGTGCCGACCATGCCGACATCGACGATGCCGTCCATGACCGCCTCGCGCGTGTCGGTGAACTTGTAGAGCGTGCCGGCGTAGTTCTCGACCCAGTTCACCTGGTATGCGTTGCCGTTCTCCGCGAGGATGCGGTTCACTTCCGGCTGGAAGGTGTTCTTCATCGCGTAGACCCAGATGTTGGCCTCCGGGTGCGATGAGCCGATATTGACGGTGATCGTCTGCTGCGCGAAGGCCGCGCCGCTCAGAAGCAACGCCCCCGCGGTGGTGATGGCAGTCAGTTTCATGTCCAGTCCTCCCTGTGGGAGGGCGCCTCCTCCGCGCCCCCGTTCGTTTCGTCAGTCCGTGATCGTCCCCAGCGCGCGCAGGATGCGTTCCGGGGTAAAGGGCATTTCCGTGACCTGCGCCCCCAGCGGGCGCAGCGCGTCGTTTATGGCGTTCATCACTGCGGCGGGCGCCCCGGCGGTGCCTGCTTCGCCCGCGCCCTTGGCGCCCAGGTCGCTTTCCAGCGTGGGTGTCTCCACGTGCCCGATAACCATGTCGGGCATCTCTGCCGCCATGGGCACCAGGTAATCGGCCATCGACCCGTTCAGCAGCTGCCCGTCCGTGTCGTAGTGGATTTCCTCGTAGAGCGCGCCGCCCAGGCCCTGCACGATACCGCCGCGGATCTGCTCGTCGACCAGTTGCGGGTTGATCACCCGGCCGCAGTCCTCCACGCACCAGTGCTTCAGCAGGGTGACAACGCCGGTGTCTGTATCGACCTCGATGTAGGAGGCCTGCACCCCGTTGGTGAAGGCAAAGGGATAATCCATGGTGATGAAATGCCGCGTCTGCACCAGCTCGCGGGGCAGGCCCTTGGGCAGTGTGTCACCGCGGAAGTAGACGATGCGGCCGAGTTCCTCCAACGGCAGGCGCGCCGCGCCGGTGTCGGCGTTCACCACCTGCCCGTCCCGGATATCCAGGGAACCCGCATCCGCCTGCAGCATCGCACCCGCGACCTCCAGTATGGAGTGTCGCAGCGCGCGCGCGGCCTGCAGCGCCGCCTCCCCGCCGATGCCCGCCCCGCGCGAGGCCCAGGTGCCGCCTCCGTAAGGCGTCACCTGCGTATCGCCGGTGATGACGCGCACCTTTTCCGGGGTCACGCCCACACCTTCGGCTACGACCTGGCTCAGCATCGCTTCGGTGCCTTGACCTTGCTCGGTCACGCCCGAGAGGGCGACGACCGATCCGTCGGGGTCCATGCGCACTGTGCAGCCGTCTTGCGCGGAAATCCGTGCCCCGCCGATGCCATACATGAAGGGGGACGGGTTAGTCAGCTCGATGAACGACGCGATGCCGATGCCGCGTCGCTTCCCCCGCTTCATCGCTTCTGCCTGATCTGCGCGCAGCGCGTCGTAATCCATCAGCGTCAGGAGCTTGTCCATCGAGGCGTGATGTGACAACCCTTCGAACCGCATCTTTGCCGGCGACGTCACCGGGTAGGCATCGTCGGCGTACATGTTGCGACGGCGGATCTCGACAGGATCCATCCCGATGGCGGCGGCGGCCATGTCCACCAGCCCTTCGGTGATCGCCACGGCGATGGGGTGCCCCACCGCGCGGTACTGGCAGGTCGGCGTCTTGTTCTGGAAGACCACCGTGGTGCGCGCCCGGTAATTGGCGAAATCGTAGGGTCCGCCGCATAGGTTCACCACCTGATTGCCCTCGATGGCCGAAGTGCGCGGATAGACCGAATAGGGGCCGATTCCGGTCCAGTCATCCACATCGATGGCCAGGATCTTGCCGTCCTTGGCAACGGCGATCTTTGCTTCGATCTCGTGGTCGCGGGCGTGGATGTCGGTGGTGAAACTCTCCAGCCGGTCGGCGATGAACTTCACCGGGCGGCCCATGACCTTGGCGATGGCGGCCGTCGCGACCTCGTCGGGGTAGACGTGCACCTTGATCCCGTAGGAGCCGCCGACATCGCCGCAGATCACCCGGACGCGGCTTTCGGGAATATCGAGGTGCTCGGCCAGCACCGACTGCATCATGTGCGGCGCCTGCGTTGCATGCCACGCGGTCAATTGGCTCTCGGCCGGGTTCCAGTCGACGAGGATCGAGCGTGGCTCCGGCGTGACGCCGGTATGGCGCGCCGTTCGGAAGCGCGCCGATACCACCTTGTGCGCCGAAGCCATGGCCGCCTCGACGTCGCCTTCCTCGTGCAGGCGGCGGAAGGCCAGGTTGTCCCCCAAGCCCGGGTGAATCACAGGAGTATCGGCGTCGAGTGCACTCATCGTGTCGGTGACGGCAGGCAGCGGGTCGTAATCGACCTCGACCAGCGCAGCGCCTTCCTCTGCCGCCGCGCGGCTCGTCGCGACCACCGCTGCCACGGCCTCTCCGACCCAGCAGGCGCGATCCACCGCCAGCGCATTCTGAGGCGGGGACTTCAGCCCCTTCAGGTGTGCCAGCACCCCCACCCAAGGCGTGCAGACCGCAGCCAGATCGGCACCGGTAAAGACGCGCAGCACGCCCTTCACCCCCGTCGCCGCCGCGGCGTCTATGCCCTCGATGCGGGCATGGGCCAGCGGCGAGCGGACAAAGGCCACATGCACCATGCGCGGCAGGACTATATCGTCCACGTAGCGTCCGCGCCCTTCAACCAGCTTGCGCGCGTTCGGGCGGGGCACGGTCTTGCCGATGTAGGAATTGGGGCGGTCGGGATTGTCGAAACGGATTGTCATGCCGTGCCCTTTCCGGCGCGCGTCCGCGCCACCTGCTCCACCGCATCGACTATGGCCTCGTAGCCCGTGCAGCGGCAGTAATTGCCGGACAGGTGCGCGCGGATTTCCGCACGCGCGGGCACGCCGCCTCGTGCCAGCAGATCCTCTGCCGCGACGATCATGCCCGGCGTACAGAACCCGCATTGCAAAGCGTTCCGATCCACAAAGGCAGCCTGCAAATCGGCGCTACCACCCGCCTCAGTCAGGCCCTCCACGGTCCAGACATCCGCCCCGTCCGCCTGCGCGGCCAGCATCAGGCAACCGCGCACCGCCTGCCCGTCGACGCGCACCGTGCAGGCTCCGCAGACACCGTGCTCACAAGAGGCATGCGCCCCCGTCAGCCCGAGCTCCAGCCGCAGGAAATCCACCAGGTGCTGCCCTGCCGGCACGCGCGCCTCCACCGGTTCGCCGTTCACCACGAGCGCCACGTCGATCCTGTCCGAGAATGCCAGCGTCATGCTCCCTGCCCTCCGCTTCGTTCCACTGCGCGACGCAGCAAAACGCCCGCGATATGTCTGCGATAACCCGCGCTGGCCTGCGTGTCCGAGGGAGGATCCAGCTCGGCTTGCAGGGCCGCCACCGCGCCGTCGATATCGCCTGCATCCAGCGCTGCCATTGCAGCGCGTGCGAGCACTGGCGCCGGGCCGGCAGAGAAGACTGCAACCCGGTGCCCCGCCGCCCGCCGCACGAGGCACAGCCCCGTCAATGCGTAATCGCCCCCGCGCCGCGCCACTTCCTCCATGATCTGGGTCTCTGCGGCGTCAGCCTTGGGCACGGAAATGGCCGTGAGAATCTCGTTTTCTGCCAAAGCGGTTGTAAACACTCCCTCAAAGAAGTCCTCCGCCAGGATCTGACGCGCGCCCTCGGGCCCCTCCGCGTGGATCACCGCGCCCAGCGCCACGGCGCAGGCAGGAAATTCCGCCGCCGGATCGGCATGTGCCAGCGCTCCGCCGATGGTGCCCCGATTGCGGATCGCAGCATGGGCAATATGGTGAACCGCTTCTGTCAACAGTGGTGCGTGGGTCCGGATCAGGGGATCGGTTCCCACCTCCGCATGCCGGGTCAGCGCGCCGATGTGCAGGCTATCACCGGTGTCTGTCACGCCACGCAATGCCCCGATACGCGTGATATCCACCAGCATGTCGCCGTCCGAGAGCCGCATGTTCATTGCCGCGACCAGGCTTTGCCCACCAGCCAGAATACGCCCCGCCGCACCAGCTAAGGCCAGCAGTTGCAGCGCGTGCGGCACGTCGTTCGCCCGGGCATAGCCGCCCGCCGAAGCCTTCATGGCAATCTCCTCCCCATCTCCGGTGCGCGACGCCCGATCGGCGCTATTGATCAGTTGCTCACCCTTGTTGATCGCATGATCTATAAAAAGGCGAGCCTTTCAAGAAAAAACTGGGTATTGCTGCCGCGAGAAATCAGAGTATGGGCGACCCAATGGAACGCGGGAAACCACAGTGCGACGATGGCGGACCCCGCCGCCGCCTGCCGCCACAAGAGCGGCGCGCCCAGATCGTGGAGGAGGCCGTGCGCTTCTTCGCCGAGGTCGGGCTGGAGGGAAACACGCGCCAGTTGGCGAAGCGCCTCGGCGTCACGCAATCGCTGCTTTTCAAATACTTCGCAACCAAGGATGACCTGTTGGAGGCGGTTTACGAACGGGTCTACCTCGACCGCCTGTCACCCGATTGGCCAGAACGCCTTACCGACAGATCGGTACCACTGCGCGCGCGCCTGCTTGCCTTCTACACGCAATACAGCGCGCTGATCTTTGAACGTGCATGGATGCGGATCTTCATGTTCTCCGGGCTGGCTGGCGCGGCACTGAACCACCGTTACCTCGAACACCTCGGGGGAGTGATTCTCCGTCCGATACTGGCAGAAACGGAGGCGCTGGCGACCAACGGCAACCGGCCGGGACTGGACGACATCTGGAACCTGCACGGCGGGATCGTCTACATCGGCATCCGCACACATATCTATGGGCTGCCCGGCCCCGACAATCCCGAGTTGGTCATTGCCAGAGCAATCGACAAATACCTTTTATATTTTGGCATCCACCCGGAGGCGTGACGCCGAAGCATGCCTGACCGGAAAGGGAAGCCCCCCTGCGGCGGGTCCGGCCTCGATCAACCCCGGTACTTGAAAGCGCGCTCCGGATCGGGACTGGCGTGGACCTGCTGGCCTATGGCGTAGGTCAGCCCGCCGTCCACCCGCGCCACCAGCGGGCCAAGGTCGGGAACATCCAGGTGCACGATGGTATCCGCCCCCAGCCGCTCCACATGGCGCACCCGGCCCACCCATTGTCCCGCGCCATCTGAAATCGTCAGGTGCTCCGGCCGGATACCGTAAACGTCGCAACCCATCGTTCGTGCCGCTCCACCCTCGAACAGGTTCATCTGCGGCGAACCGATGAAGCCCGCAACAAAGGGCGTCGCGGGGCTTTCATACAGTTCCATCGGCGTACCGACCTGCTCGATCCTTCCGCCGTTGAGCACCACGATCTTGTCCGCCATGGTCATCGCCTCCACCTGATCGTGGGTGACGTAGACCATGGTCGAGCCAAGCCGTTCGTGCAGTTCCGTCAGCTCGATGCGCATCTGGCTGCGCAGGGCGGCATCGAGGTTGGACAGCGGCTCGTCGAAGAGAAAGACCTCAGGGTCGCGGACGATGGCGCGCCCGATGGCCACCCGCTGGCGCTGGCCGCCCGACAGCGCCTTGGGCTTGCGGTCGAGGTAGGGGCCGAGTTGCAGAACCTCAGCCACGGCGTCGACCTTGCGGTTGCGCTCTTCCTTGGGGACGCGGGCCAGCGACAGGCCGAAGCCGATGTTTTCGCGCACCGTAAGGTGCGGATAGAGCGCGTAGTTCTGGAACACCATGGCGATGCCGCGCTCTGACGGCTCCGCGCCGGAGACGTCCCGCCCGCCGATCTCGATCGCACCGGAGGTATGCGGTTCAAGGCCAGAGATCATCCGCAACAGCGTGGACTTGCCACAGCCCGAGGGACCGACGAAGACGCAGAACTCGCCATCCTCGATCTCCAGGTCCACGCCCTTGATGACTTCGAGCGCACCGAAGCTCTTGCGGAGGTTGCGGAGGACGACACGGGCCATGGGCGATTATCCTTTGACTGCGCCGGAGGTCATGCCGGCGACGATCTGGCGGTTGAAGAAGACGAAGACGATCAGCGGTGGGATCGTGATGAGCAGGATGTTCATGAACAGCAGGTTGTTCTGGCTCGCGAACTGGCTCTGAAAGTTATAGAGCGTCAGCTGCACCGTGACGTTGTCCCGCCCCGGCAAATAATAGAGCGGGTGGGTAAAATCGTTGAAGATGGAGATCGACTGCACGACGATCACCGTCACCGTCACCGGCTTCAGAAGCGGCAGCACCACCCTGAAGAAGACCTGCCACGGCTTTGCACCGTCAATGATCGCGGCCTCGTCCAGCTCGCGCGGGATGGTGGCGATGAAGGCACGGAACAGCAGCACGGTAAAGCCCAGCCCGTAGGCCACCTGGATCAGGATCATGCCCTGCAGCGTCTTGAACAGGTTGATGCCCTGAAGCACCCAGATCGTCGGCACCACGGCGGGCGGGATCATCAGCCCCGACAGGATCAGAACGTAGACAAAACGGCTGACCGGCGAGGGACGGCGCTGGATGACGAAGCCCACCATGGCGCCAAAGATCACCAGGATCGTGATAGCGCAGACAGTGATGAGCGTGGAGTTCCAGTAGGCCAGCAACAGCGCGTAGTCGCGGGTCTGCACGGTGGTGACGACGTTTTCCCAGAAGACCCAGCGCTCGGGCAGCGAGAAGTCAAGCTGCGCCGCGTCCGGCGCCGTTTTCATCGCGTTGATCGCCACGAAGAGGAAGGGCACGATGAAGACGACGAATGCCAAGAGGAGGGCCACGACACCCATGGCGTAATTGCGGGCGGTAAGGCTACGGTCGGTCATGCTTCGAGTTCCCTGCGGTTCAGCCACCATGCCAGAGGCGCAACGATGGCGGCGATCATCAGGAAAAGGATCACGTTTCCGGCGGTGGAAAGACCCCAGAACCCCGCCTGGTACTGCTTGTAGATCACCGAGGCCAGAACATCCGAGGAAAAGCCCGGCCCGCCGCGCGTCATCGCCCAGATCAGGTCGAACAGGCGCAACCCTCCGATCAGGGAAAGCACGATCACCGTGTTGGTGGCGGGGCGTACAAGTGGCACAGTCACGCGCCAGAACTGCTGCCAGCGGGTCGCGCCGTCGATGCGGGCCGCCTCGTAGTATTCCGGACCGATGGTCGACAGCCCGGCGATGTAGATCAACGTGGCCAGACCAACGCCGCGCCAGACATCCACCAGCGCCACAGAAAACAGCGCCAGTTTTGGATTGACCAGCCAGCCGGGCCCGTCAATGCCAATGGCGGCAAGCGCCACATTGATGGCACCCTGCGTCGGATGCATCAGTTCCTGGAATAACAGACCCACGCCGATGGTGGAGACCAGCACCGGGAAGAAGACCACCGACCGCAGGAAGCCCTGCGCAAAGATCCCGGAGGTCAGCAGCACGGCAAGCAAGAGTCCCAGACCGGTCTTCAGCGCCGATGTCAGGAAGGCGAAGAACAGCGTGTTCAGGACGCCCCGCACCAGGAACGGCTCGGAGAAGAACTGCACGTAGTTGTCCCAGCCGGCAAACCGCGCTTCGAAAGGGTCCCAGTATGTCAGGGAAAAGTAGAAGGATGCCACCGTCGGAACGATGAACAGGATGGCAAAGATCACCCCGGCGGGAATGAAGAACCAGTAGGGATATGCGGATTTTCGCGTCATGGTGCCCGATGGTGCGGTACACCCGTCGAGGGGCGTCCGGCCTCTATTTGAAATGAGCATAGACACTGACGGATGGTCTGTCGTCAGGCGTCTAAGTGCATGGGGTGTCGGTCTCAGGGAGCCTGTCTCCAGGATCCTCCGACTCTGGGTGCCCGTCTCCAGATGTCTGTCGGGCCCCGCGATCCGGCGATCGGCGGGGCCCTGCCCGAAGCGAGCGGCTTACCAGTTCGGGAGACCCAGCTGTTTCGCCTGCTTCGCGACATCCGCGTCATAGAGTTCCGCGGCGCTGACTGCATCACGGATGCCCGACCCGACCTCCACGGTCAGCTGTTCCAGCGCCGGCCCCTTCACCGGGGAAAGGAATTCCAGCGCCGGAGCAGTGCGGCCTTCTCCTTCGAAATAGGGCAGCATGTCTGCGACCATGCCGGGCACCTCATCGGGCAGCTTGCAGCCGTCGATCAGGTAGGGGCCGGTGGCACCGATGGTCGCCGTGATAATGTCGCAACCCTGCGTCGAGGCGACGAAGTTTTGGAAATCCTTGACGATTTTGGGATACTCCGTTGTCTTCGGCGCATAGAGCGACGCCGGCATCCACAGTGTCAGACCGTTGACGTCGGGGTCATCTCCCGGCTGCGCGAAAAAGCCCACATCCTCCATCAGGTCCGGCACGTTCTGCTGGAACACCCCCACCGCGAAGGTCAGCATCGGGTAATGCGCCGCCTCCCCTTTTGCCACCATGGCCACGCCGTCATTGTAGGTCGCCGCGCCGAAGTCCTTGTTGAAATAGCCCGCGTCATAGGCCTCTTGCAGCTTCTCGAAGCCACGCTGCGCCTCCGGGGTGTCGGCGAACTTGGCCTCGTTCTGCGTGTAAAGGTCGGCGAAGTCGGGCTTTTGCTGCAGAACATTATAGAAATCCGCCAGCACCAGAAGCTGGCTGGTCCAGGTGTCGCGGTAGGTCTGGGCGATGGGTGCGGCGTCCGTCTCGGCAGCGATTTTGGCGTTGTTCGCCATGAACTGTTCCCAGGTCAGCGGAACCTCCAGCCCGAGCCGTTCGTATGTGGGCTTGTGGTAATAGATCCCGCCGCCCTGCGCTGTCTCGAATGGCACGCCGTAGGTTTTGCCGTCCGATCCCTGCACCGTCGAGGCGTAGGCCTCGTTGATCAGACCGAAATTCGGCAGGTCATCCACGGGCAGCAAGGTGCGGTGCGGGCGCAGCGCCTGAAGCAACGAACCGGAGTTGTAGTTGAACAGGTCCGCCATCTCGCCCGTGGCGAGGCGCGTTTTGATGATATTGTCGCCTTCGCCACCGCCAGGACGTGTTTCGATGTCAAAAGTGATCTCGGGGTGCTTCTCCGAATAGGCCTTGGTCAGCGCCTCGGCCACGGCGACCGAATCCGCGCTGGCGTCCACCAGGAACGTGAGTTCCTGCGCCATGGCTCCGTTCGCCGTGAGTACGAGCGCGATGGCGGTGCTGGTCGTCATTCTGGTAATCATGGTTTCCTCCCTGTTCGCCCGTCTGCTTCGAGCGTCTCATCGACTTCGGGCTGCACTCCTCAATGCAGATCGAAGGTGATTTCGTGCGTGCCGGGGCCGTAAGTCCCGCCGCCGATAGCCGCATCCGCGCGGGCCTCGACCCCTTGCGGCAGTGTGACCGTATAGGTCACGCGATTGCCGTCGAGCCGCCATGCGGCCTCGATCCGGCCGTGACGGCAGGCATGCCACATGGTGACATGGCCCAGCTCCGGCAGCACCGTGGGCGCCAGCCGTACCCGGTCAAAGCCGGGATGCTCCGCCACCGGTTGCACTCCCGCGACATTCTCGAAAAGGAACTGGCAGACCGCGCCGTAGGCGTAGTGGTTGTAGCTGTTCATCGTCGGTTCATAGATCGTGCCGTCCGGGCTGATGGCGTCCCAGCGTTCCCAGATCGTCGTGGCTCCCTGCTCCACCTGATAAAGCCAGCCGGGCACCTCGCGATTGAGAAAGACCTTCTCCGCCAGGTCGCTCATCCCGAGCTTTGCCAGCGCGGGCAGCAGCGCGGGCGTGCCGATAAAGCCGGTGCCGATCTTGTAGTCCGCATCCTCGATAACGCGGCGGAAATAGGATTTTGCCGCCTCGAAGTGCTGCTCCGGCACGAGGTCGTAGAGGAAGGCCAGCGCATAGGAGGTCTGGTCGTTGTGCGCCAGCCGCCCGGTGGACGAAAAGTACTCAGCCACGAAAGCCGCGCGGATTACCTCGCCACGCTTTGCCAGCCGCTCGGCCTGTTCGGTCTCGCCGATGATGCGGGCGATGCGGGCCGTCAGATCTGTGGAAATGAAGTGATAGAGTGTCGCCGCGCAGTCGTCGCTGATCGTCGGACGCGGTTTGCGGTTGTCGCCGACAGGCTGTAGCCAGTCACCGAAGGTAAAGCCCTTCTCGCCCCAGTGGGAATGCGGATGGATGATCGGCCCGTCGGAGATCGACCAGAGGTAATCCAGCCAGTGCAGCATCGCCGGGAAGCATTCCTCAAGCACGCCCTGATCGCCATAATGCAGGTAGAGCTGCCAGGGCGTGACCGTGATGACGTCGCCCCAGCCGGTCGACCCGGCCCAGTCCCCCGGCGCACGCGACCCGGGTCGGTTGGTCGGGTCGGGCGAGAAATGCGGCACCCCGCCGTCGGGGCGCTGGTCGTGCATCACGTCGCGCATGTACTTGCGCAGGAAACGCTCCGCGTCGGCCAGCCAGCACGCCGTGCCGGTGAACACCTGCGCATCGCCGGTCCAGCCCATACGCTCGTCACGTTGCGGGCAGTCGGTGGGCACCTCGATGAAATTCGCGCGCTGCGACCAGATCGTGTTCAGCACCAGCCGGTTGACCGCCGCCACGCCGCATTCAAAGCCGGCCGCCAACTCCGGAACCGAGGTGATCGGGACAGAGGCGATCCGCATGACCTGTGCCTGCCCTTCGATGCGCACCCGTGCGTAGCGAAAGCCCGTGAAGGTGAACATCGGCGCCCACGTCTCCTCGCCCTCGCCGTTCAACGTGTAGCACAGCGCGGCACGGGCAGCGCGGTAGTTGCGCCTGTCGAATTCCCCGTCGGGGCCAAGAACTTCGGCGAAATCGACAATGACTCTGGCACCGGCCTCACCCTTTGCCGTCAAGCGCACGTAGCCGCCCGCGTTCTGGCCAAAGTCGTGGATGGTCGCGCCCTCCGCCTGCCAGCTGCGCACCGGGGCGATCGGGTCAAGCTCCTTCACAGCGCCGCATTCATGCGCGACAAAGAGGCCAGCGTCTGTGGGCAGTTCCTCGACGCCGCCGGTGTCCTCCAGCGCAAGCCGTGCGTCGTGATCTTCGCCGTAGTAGATGCCGGTCCTGGTGATCGGCAGCAGGCCGCTTTTCCAGCTGGCATCGGTTCGGCAGACGACTTTCCCGCCCGACACGATCTCGGCCAGCGCGGCGATCCGGTCGCCCCAAACGTTGGCAAAGGCCATGTCGCGCCACATCAGCCGCGAGCGGTACCAACCATCACCGAGCCAGATCTCGATCCGGTTCTCTCCGGCCTCGACAAGGTCGGTGATGTCGTAGGTCTGATAGGCGATCCGGTCGTCATAGCAGGTCCAGCCGGGCGTCAGAACATCGGCGCCCACCCGTTTGCCATTGATGAACGCGCGGTAGAGCCCTAGCGCGGAAATATGAAGGACCGCAGGCCCACCCTCATCCACAGAGAAGGTGGATGCGGCGTAGCTGGCCCGCGTCTCCGCCCCCTTGTCCACGCTCGGCGCGATCAATCGCGCAATCCAGTCCCTGCTGTGCAATTCATCGTTCGCGGCCAACGGGCCGCGTTCCTGATCAAGCGCCATGACGTCCTCCCTTCGCACCCTCGCAGTATTCTGCGCTGCAGCGCGTATAACGTTCTACGTAGACTGTTCTACAAGACGGATTGCAAATCAAGAGAAACTTCGCGTATTTTCCCTGGACAGTGAAAGCGGCCGGGGGACGTATGAGCAAGTCAGGCACCACAACGCCCGCCCGGGCGACCATTCGAACCGTCGCCGCAGATGCAGGGGTTTCCGTCGCCGCCGTGTCGAAGGTGCTGCGGAACGCCTACGGAGTGAGCGACGGCCTACGGGACAAGGTCCAGAAATCCATCGAAAAGCTCGATTACCGGCCAAGCACCGCAGCGCGCGGAATGCGTGGACGCACCTACACGGTGGGCGTCCTGTTGGTGGAGCTTCGCAACCCCTTCCTGCCGTCGGTAATCGACGGCGTGCAGCGCACACTGGGCAAAGCGAACTACAAGGCGCTGATGGGTGTCGGCGAGGCACGCGCCAAGATCGAACAGTCGCTGATCGATTCGATGGTCGACATGCGCATGGACGGGTTGCTGCTGGTGGCGCCCCGGCTGTCCGGGGATCGGCTCGCCCGCCACGCGCAGCGCCTGCCCATGGTGGTGATCGGACATCATGAACCCACCGCAGCACTTTTTGACACGGTGAACTCGGACGACCGGCGCGGAGCGCGGATCGCCGTTGAAGCCCTGCTGACACGCGGGCACAAGGACGTTCACATGATCTCCATGCCCGAAGAGAATGCGGCCCAGAACGTCTACCGCGAACGCGAATACGGCTACCGCGATGCCATGGTCGCCGCCGGACTTGCGGATCGCATCCGGTTCTGGCGACAGAAGGAACGCTTTGCCCAGCCCGACGGAACTATCGACGCGCTTCTGGAGTCGCCGGACAGACCCCCGGCGGTCTTCTGCTGGAGCGACATCGCCGCGGTGGAACTGATCAACAAGGCCGCCGCACGGGGCATCAACGTGCCCGAAGACCTCGCCATCATCGGTTATGATGACACTCCCACCGCAGCCCTGCCCCTGATCGGCCTGTCCAGCATGGACCAGCACGGCACTCAGATCGGCGAGCTTGCCGCCGCCGCGCTGTTGTCCCGGATCGAAGGCCGGACAGTTCCCGAACACCGCCTCATCGAACCGGGCCTCATCCTGCGCCGCAGTACCTGATTTGATGCACCCCTACGGGCGGTCACAATGGGCACCGCTCCCCGGGCGCATTGGTCCTAGGTGTTCAGTCCCGGCATCTGGTGGATCGGATCAAGGATGAATCTGTCCGGCTCTGAAGTCCAGGCTTTGCAGATGTATTCGTGGGGCGTGAGCCCGCTGAAGGTCTTGAGCCTTGTGGCGAAGTTGTAAGCAGCCATGAAATCCGCGAGATGTATTCGGAGTTGATTGTGGCTGTCGTAGGGCTCTGTTGCACAAATCGGGTGATAGCCGAGGTTCTCCTTTCCCGGGACAGACTCATCCAACAGCCTCTGTGACAGGGATGCCAAGCGCGGTGTAGCCGTTCATGACGGCGATGCGGACCTGAAGTTCGGCGACTTGGCGGTCGAAGTTCCTTGCCATGCGCCGCTGCCCCAGCCGCTTCACGCAATGCATCTTCGTTTCGACGCGGCTTCGGCGATGGTATCCGCTCCAGTTTCGCCAGATCGCGCGACCAAGGTATCTGGAGGCACGCAGGGCCTCGTTTCGAGCGGCCGCACCGCCGGTGACGGCCTTCCAGGGTTTTGCATTCTTTCGGGGCGGGATGACGGCATTCGCCCCGCGGTCAGCGATGGCGTCGTGGCATTTGCGGGTATCATAGGCACCGTCTGCGGTGACGTTGCCGATCACCTCGTCCGCCGGGATCTGGTTCAGCAGATCGGGCAGCACTGGCGCATCACCAATGTGGCTTCCGGCGAACTCGACCGCCCGGATCTCCAACGTTCCTCGTCAATCCCGAGGTGGATCTTGCGCCAGACCCGCCGCTTGGGACCACCATGCTTGCGGGCGTGCCACTCACCTTCACCCTCGACCTTGATGCCAGTGCTGTCCACTGCCCGGCAGTGCGTCACGCAGTGATGTCACGGAAGGGATCAGCAGCTGCAGCGGGCCCTTCGACCCTCGGTAGGGGATGTTCACGGCCAGCGTCTTCTGGCGGCGGCTCAGCGTGCTGAAGTCAGGCACCGTCCAGTCGAGTCCAACCAGACGTGATAGGCTCTCGACGGTGCCGGTCGTCTGTCGCAGCGCCATGCCGAATAGAACCTTCAACGTCAGGCACGTCTGGATGGCGGCATCACTGTAGCTCTGCTGGCGGCCACGCCTGCCTCTCGGCACGGCATCCCAGCTCATCTCGGGGTCGAACCAACCTCTCGGGACATTCCTTCGGAATGCCCTGCCGGTCAGGGGATCGTCAGCGAGCCTCGGCGCTTCAGCGCCTCGTTATAGGCTGGCCAGTTCCTGGTCTTGTAGGCCGGTGGTGTTGGTCTGCTCATGCATCCCAGCTACCATGCTGGATTCACGAGATGAATCCCTCAAGGGGTTTGTGCAACAGAGCTCCACCGAGCGGCAAACGCGGTCGGCAGCAGCAATTCAGCGACGCCGCCATTCAGACCTGTCTGACCCTGAAAGTCCTGTTTGGCCTGCTGCTGCGGCAAACCACGGACTTCGTTGAAAGCTTGTTTCGTTTAGTTGGGTTGGACTGGCAGGTGCCCGACTTCAGCACCTTGTGCCGTCGTCAGAAGACGCTGGCCGTGAACATACCCTACCGAGGGTCGAAGGGCCCGCTGCACCTGTTGATCCCTTCCGTGACATCACTGCGTGACGCACTGCCGGGCAGTGGACAGCACTGGCATCAAGGTCGAGGGTGAAGGTGAGTGGCACGCCCGCAAGCATGGTGGTCCCAAGCGGCGGGTCTGGCCCAAGATCCACCTCGGGATCAATGAGGAACGTTGGAGATCCGGGCGGTCGAGGTCACCTCCAGCAATGTCGGCCCCTCCCGGCAGCACGCTGCGCGTGCGCCTGCCGGGCAGTGGACGCGCCGATGCTGCCGGACCTGCTTGCCCGGATCCCTCCGGATCAGGAGATCGCCACCGTGACAGCGGACGGTGCCTGCGACACGCGCGCCTGCCAGGACACCGTCGCCGGCCGAGGTGCGGCAGCAATCATCCCGCCCTGCCGCATCGCGAGGCCCTGGAAGCCGGACACTGCAGGAGCCCGGGCGCGGAACGAGATCCTGAGGACGTCACAGCATCTTGGCCGGACGCTGCGGCGGAACTGGAGCGGCTACCACCGACGAAGCAGGGTGGAGACGAAAATGAACTGCGTGAAGCTGTTCGGACAGAGGCTGATGTCCCGCGACTTCGATCGCCAGGTTGCCAAAGTTCAG
The DNA here is from genome assembly GCF_017813235.1 of Sagittula salina. Lineage (GTDB taxonomy): Bacteria > Pseudomonadota > Alphaproteobacteria > Rhodobacterales > Rhodobacteraceae > Sagittula > Sagittula salina. The sequence continues at coordinate 4,200 of NZ_JAGISH010000017.1, read as the reverse complement.
ATCCGTTCGGCGGTCATGAACCGCTTCACTGCCCTCGGCATCCCGGTCACCGTGGCCCTGGGATAAGTGTGTCCGGGGAAAGGGGAACTGCGGTCATCAACTGATTTGTGCAACAGCGCCGGTCCTGACCCTAGTACGTCGTGCGGCAGCGGGCGGGTGACGATTTGCTCATGCACCTCGTAAAACCTTTTGGTTTCACGCTGTGAACCCATGGCCATCGGGGGGCGGAAACAACGCCCATTTGCCGCATGAACGATTACGAAGAGCAATGTCTTTGGGCCATGTGAAACGAATGGCGGCGCCACGCCCCTCGCCAGATTCTATCCGTAAAGTCCCACCTTTGACGTCAATTTGTCGTTTCACGAACGCAAGCCCCATACCGCTGCCTTCTACCTGGTCACGTGGCTTCAAGGTTGTGAACATCTGGGTGACGCGCTCGTGAAATTCAACGGGAATACCGGGGCCGTCATCCGCAACTTCAAAGAGGTTTGTATTTTCTTCACCTATCGTAACTGAAATTCGAATAACTCCCGAATCTCTATCGTGATGCTTTATCGCATTCGATATCAGATTCAGGAATATATTCTTCAGAGGCATCAAGTCGACTACAAGCGTATTCATGGATTCTCCCACTTCCACCTTAAAACCCGGCGGCAAATCACAGAGGCCGACAACGTCTTCGAGCAGCTCTGCGCCGGATACCTTTACAGGCGTCTCCTCCATACGGCCGATCCGTGAATAGGTCAGTAGGTCTTCCAGCAATCTCTCCATTCTCACGGCTCGGCCCTGGACTAGAGTCAGGTTCGCCTTCACCTCGGCATCCAAGTTTTCGCCGAGGTCTTGTTCAATCCATCGCAGGCCATTACGAATTACCCGCAAGGGAGCCTTCAGGTCGTGCGACGCGGCATAGGCGAATTGGTCAAGATCCTTGTTGGACCTTTCAAGTTCTTCGCGGTGACGCCGCACGTCGGTCAAAGCATCTTGAAGTGTTGTCTGAGCGGCGATTCGCACTGTTACATCCAAAAAAGTTGCAATGAACAGTGACTGATCTTCGCTATCGAGCCGTCGAATGGCCACCTCGAGGATCAAGGCTTTGTCGCCCAGAGGACCGACATGGTGCTCTCGTTTATACACCGAACCACCGGTACTCGGAAGCATGGTGCAATCGCTTTCGTGAGGAACAGCCAGCAGATCAAAAATGCTTTGTTCCCCAACCTCTCGCGGGGTATGGCCGAACATCTTGCCAAGGGCGTCGTTCGCAGTTTCGATACCCCCTTCGGCATCCAGTGTGGCGATGCCGCAGGGAGCGTTCTTCAGAATGGCCGCGATCTTGCGGTGCAGCGTACAAATATCGCGCTGAGCAAGGCGGGCCTTCTCGACGGCGGTCTCCAGTTCGCCCATCTCGTCATCGGCAAGAGCAGGAATAGGAGTGGACGTTATACCTTCGGAAACCGAGCGTACATGGCCGACCAATCGTTCGATTCGGGTGAATAGCTTGGTTTCGATCAACCCCCATAAAGCGAATATGCCGCCAATTCCGATGCCCAGTGTCACGAATAGATCGAGAAGCCTAATATTTGCAGAAACTTCCTGATTTCGAACTGCAAGAGACTGAAAGTTCTCGACAGCAGTGCGCTGCAACTGATTCGCCTTCAGCGTGAGATCGGTGATAATCCTCTCAACCTTCAGGCGCGCTACGTCCGCTTTATCCGCCAAGCGGCCCAAATGCGAGAATGAGTCGAAAATTCCGCCGCCATCGAACATCGCCTGCTTGAAGTCAAAGAGGTCGCGGGCTATTTGCGACCGTGTTCCTGAGTTTCCGGTGCGCGCCAAATGAGTCGCGATAACATTGATTTCCCCCAGGAGCGTGGGCTTTATGCGAATAGCTTGATCCCAATCGGCATTCTGGAGATCTCGAGTGGCCAAGGCCGCCTGGGCGATGGAGGCGTTTATCGCTGCAAGCTCGAATGCGTAACTGATTTTGCCCCGTGCAGCGGCAGCATCAAAAGTCTCGCGGTTTACTCCCGCGAGAAGACTGGCCTGTTCCGAGCTCAACATCCATGCGATTTCATCAAGCCTCTGGGATTCCAGAGTGACGCGCGCCTGTATTTCGATTCGAAAAGATACGATTTCCTCCTGAAGGGAGAGCAGCAGGTTCAATTCAGTCCAGTCTTCGTCCGACAAAAGGCCATCCGAGCGCAAAGCATCTATCCCCGCCAGGCCGCGCTCTGCGTCTTCCAGCCCAACCTCGGTAAATGCGCTGGGAACCAACCGGGAATAGGAATTCAAACGCTCGATCAACGCGGGTACCCGTCGTGTTACCTCGGTAACCGGTTCTGTTTGTTGCACGAGGTGTCTTGCGCGAAGCTCCGTTGCGCGGAGTTGATTGTTCTTTATGTAAAGGCCGACGACCGAGAGGACCAGACAAGCTGCGATCAAAGCTCTCAGTTTGAACAGCAGTGATCCCTTCCAAGGCGCGGGCATCTGCGACCCCCCTCTACTCGACTACTGAACGGCGATAAGGGGCAAGGTTTAAAACGTTCTTAACGGATGGTCAGCATAGTGGCTGAACGGGCCACCGAAGGTACAGCCTCATGTTCAACCGACGAACCTTTCTCGCCACGGCCGGAGCGTCTCTCACATGCGCACCGCTGGACGCCCGCGCGGGCTCTCTCCGACATCAAGCAAAACAGCTCGGGCGCCCATTGCGCATTCTGGTTCCGAATGGCTCTCAGGCCAACGTGAGTCCCGTGATCGCCCGGTTCACTGGGGAATTCGGGGGCGACTGCGAGATGATCGTCACCGATGTGGACAGTATCAATTCCACCCTGACGCTGGAAAGTATCGCGCCGAGGCTAGAGGTCGATGTCGCACTGCCCGCCACCTTTGGCATTCCAGACTTGTCAGAAAATGATGCGATCCTTCCTCTCGATACCTTCGCAAACGTTTCCGAAAGCCTAGAAGAAGCAGGACCGGGCGGGTGGTATGATGGACGCCTGTGGGGTTTTCAGACAGATGGCGACGTCTACTTGATGTTCTATCACGCCGGCATGCTGGAAGACCCGGATGAGCAGAAGCGATACGAGGATATGTTCGGCCGCGTACTTTCGGTTCCCCTCACCTGGGAGGAACTTGACCGGCAGATGTCGTTCTTCCATCGGCCGGATGAGGGTCGTTTTGGTGGATGCCTCTTCCGCTCGGCGGGGTACTCGGTTTGGGAATGGTGGGCGCGCCTTCACGCCAATGGCGGGCATCCTTTCGCACAGGACGCTGTGTCAACGCTGCACCTGAATGCAGGAGTGGAGGCTTTGGTGGAGATGAAGGCATCCAGTGCCCACCTGACCGGGTCCGACCTCGGTCTGTTCGAAAACTGGCGTCGCTACAATAAGGGGGATATCTATGCGAACATCGGTTGGGGCGGCACTCAAAAGAGCATTCATAAACCCGGAGCAGGAATGCGCGGGCGCGTCAGGCACGGGCCATTGCCGGGCAAACAGGGCGCCCCTATGGCCTACTTCAATTGGGGTTGGAGTTACGTAGTCGCACGCAATACGCCGGTGCCCGAACTGGCTTTCGCATTCTGTGATTTTGCTGTTTCTCCAGGCCCATCGGCAGACGCCGTTGCGGCCGTTGAAGGATACTTCGATCCATTCCGCAACGAACACTACAACGATCCGAGAATCGTGGAAGCCTATGGGGCCTCCTTTCTGGCTGAACACAGGAAAGCCATGCGCGCGCCCATTCCGGATCTTTATCTTTCCCGGCGTAGCGAATACTTCGAGATCCTCGGAACCTGGCTTCAGTTGGCCCTGCAGGGGCGTACCGAGCCGGAGACCGCTCTACGGAATGTATCGGAGCGCTGGGATATTATCACAGAACAAGTCGGCAAAAAATTACAGGCCGCACGTTGGGTGCAACTCCTGGAAAGTTATCCCCCAAACTATCGGTGAGTCGGCATCTTCTTCGGGAACTTGGTCCTGAACTACTTGGCCTCCAAAACCGGCTCTGTGACACAAACCCAAAGGGGGGGATTCATCTCGTGAACCCAGCATGGTAGCTGGGGCACATGAGCCCCCCAACCTAGGGTCAGGACGCACAACCAGAACATGACAGTTGCGGCGATGCAGATTGCGGAGAGGAAGAGTTCGCCGCATCTGTCGTAGCGGGTGGCGATGCGGCGCCAGTCCTTGAGGCGGGCAA
>NZ_JAGISH010000016.1 GCF_017813235.1 Sagittula salina | reverse complement strand
GGGAAGAACAAGGGTGAAATTGCGGGCAAGTGCCCGCAATCACGGCGTTTCATCAGGCTGTCAGGACAGCTTGCCGTTGGCCTTGGCGATATGGGTCGCAATCGCGTCCATCAGCGGCGGCGAGAGGCAGTCGTATGGAGTCAGGCCCAACTCGGTCAGGCGGCCGCGGATCTCGTCCATGCGCTCTGGCCGCACGCCCGATTCGATGATCGAGGAGACGAATGCCGCAAAGGTCGGCGCGGCCCAGCCGGTCTTGTCCGACAGTTCGGTATGTACGAAGTCGAGCCCGTGGAAGGGGTGCTCGGTGTTCTCGATCCGGCCGTACATGTGCACGCCGCACTCGCGGCAGGCGTGGCGCTGGATGGCCGCCGAGGCGTCGACGATGTCGAGCTTGTCGCCGTTTTCCGTCACCTTCACCTGGTCACGTGCCACCACAGCCACCTGGCTGAAGATCGCGCCCGCGGGTTTCCAGCACTTCGTGCAGCCACAGACGTGGTTATGCGCGGTCTGCGCGGTCAGCTGGACCACCACCGGGTTCGACTTGCACTTGCAGGTCAGCTTGCCACCGGCGAACCCCGGCGTTTCTGCCGGAATGCCGTTGTCCACCTGCGGGTGGATCTTTACATGCGTGTACTTCGGCGCGCTGGCAGCGGCGTTGTCCGCGCCGCCCCGGAAAAAGATGTCCAGCAGTCCCATATTCAATACCTCCCGTTTGGCCCGTCGCGCGGGCCGGTTCGGACGCTCCTCTCCCAAAGCGCCTCGCGTCAAGGGTGAGCAAAGGACCCGAGTCGCGCAACGCAGCTTTAGGTCTTAAGTCACCCGCCCGGTGACGGGACGGGCGACAGGCTCCGAAACACGAGTCGGAGCGCGCCGTCGCGCCCGCAAGAACGCGCTGGCAAAGCACCGGACACCGGGCGCCGCCCCGTCGCGCGCGAACACAGCCCGGTCGAGCCCATTCAGCACGTCCGCCTCGGCCCCGGTGATCCCGTCACGCAGCATCAGCGCGCGAGCCGCGGCGCGCGCTTCGGCCAGATCGCGCGCCCGCAACAATCGCCGCGCCAGCGGGTCCAGCAAGGGCACCCGTCGTGCCAGCGCCGGGAAATCTGCCTGCCGTCCGCGCAGCGCATGACCCAGCCCCCCCGCCACAGTCAGCGCCATCAGCACCGCCAGCGGCCAGCCCGGCAGCCGCGCGGGTGCCACTGGGGCGGGCACCGGCGGCAGGGCGGCTGCATCGTAGGCGATGCGCTGCGCCGTGATCGTCACGTCCCGCATCACGCGGTTCTCCGTATCGAAGTAACTGAAGCGGATCGGCTCCACGATTGCGGAACGATCGTTGGTCGGCTGGATCGTCCAGCGCCAGAAGGCATATGTCACTGGCCCTAGCGGCGTCAGTTCCGCCATCCGCCGTTCCGGATGGGCAAAAATCATCGCGGAGGGCGACTGCAGTTCCGGCATCGGTGGAATCATCTCCGGCGTGGCGCCGAGCGCTTCGATGCGGATGACCCGCAGCACGCCCTCCCCAGGCTTCAGCTGGTCGGGAGTGTTCGACCAGGTGTCCGCGATCTGCAACCGCCGCACCGGAAACCACCAGTCGCCGTCTTGTTGCACCGGGGCTGCGGCGACCTTCACCGTCACCGGCTCTGACGTGATGTCGTGGTCGAACCAGTCATCGCTTTCGTCGGTCAGCGTAAGGTGGTGGGTGAAGGCACCGATGGTCAGCGTGCCCGCCCGTTCAGGGTACAGCGCCATGCGCCGCTCCAGCACCTTGACCTTCTGGCCATTGATGCGTTCCTCATACCAGTAATCGGGGCCAAGTTGCGTCCAGTTGAAGCCCTCGAGCTTTGGTTGCTCCAGCGTTTCGCGGGTGACGTGACGGCGGTACACACCCCGGATCAGGATCATCACCATCTCACGCGTGTAGGGTATGGGGCCTTCGTTCTGAACCGTGACCGTCAGGGACAACTCATGCGGCGCGACGGTGCTGCTTTGGGCCTGCAGGGTTACGGGCCATAGGAAGAGGAGAAGGGCGAGCCATCTCATCGCGGATCCTCCGGGTCGGGCGGGGCAAGGCCTGCCGCCTCGCGCCGCTTGCGCTCCAGTGCGATGCGCGCCTTCATGTATTCGCCGGGCACATCGGAGAGCTGCTCCAGCCAGCGCTCGTCGGCCAGCATGAAGCGGTCGTCAAAGACTCGCCGAACGCCCTGCCGTCCACGGGTGTCCAACTCGACCAGCCCCAACATGGTGTTGTTGTTCGTGACCGCGTCGCCCTTGCCAGCGCCCCGCGCGTTGCCCTGTGCAATGGGGGCCGGGGCCACCGGGCCTTCGCCGCGCTCCGCAAACAGTCCCAGCGCGGCTGGGTCGATTCCAAGCCCCGCGTAATAGCCCGCGATAAGGTCGAAATTCGCCCGCGCATCGGCGTCGCCGCCGTGGATGACGCGGTCGTAGGCCTCCAAGGCCTCGGCGTAGCGGCCTTGGCGTGCAGCGGCGGTGCCCAGATTGTAAAAAGCCCGAGCCTGCACAAAGGCATCTTGCGACTCCGGGTAACGGCCCGCGCGGTACAGCGCCGCACCCTTCCACTCCGGGTCAGAGAAGGTGGCCGCCGCAAGCGCCGGGAGGCGCGCGGCAAGCAGGAGCCGCCCAAAGGGGGCGGTCCCGCCGACAATCAGCGCCAGCGCGAAGCAAAGCGCGGTCAGAAGCGCCAGAAGCCTCACGGCTGCGCCCTCCGGAACAGCCACAGCAACGGCACCAGCGCCAGCGCCAGTAGCCAGCGCCCCAGGTCGCGCCAGTATAGCAGCGGGTAGTCCTGTGCCATACGCTGGGCGCGCCCCTCATCGGCAAGGAAGGCGGCAAAGGCAGTCGTGTCTTCGGGAGAAAAGACGTGGCCCTGCCCCAACTGCGCCAGCGTCTCCAGGTCCGCCCCCCCCATCGGCACGACAGAAAGCCGCGCGCCCCGGTCCGCAATCCTCGCCGCGAGGCTCAGGGCCTCCGGTCCCACGCCTGCGCCATCGGAGAACAGGATCACATCGCCCTGCAGCACCTGGGCCTGTTCCAGCAAGCTCAGAGCCAGCGCCAGTCCGCGTTCCGGACGGCTGCCGGGGTCGGGCACCGTTTCGGCGTCAACAAGCGACAGCGTCTGCCCCAGTTGCCGCAGATCCCCCGTCACATCGGAAGCCACGTAAGCATCGCCCGCATAGACCACCAGTCCGCCGGGTCGTGTGCCTAGCGTGGAAAGCCCGTGCCGCCCCATGGCGACGATCTGCGTCCAGTCCGGGCTCTCGGTCGCGCTGGTCGACGCGTCGAGCACAAGGATCGCGGCATCGAGATTGCGGAAAGAGACCGCGTCGCGCCGCTCCACCGCCGGGCCAGCAAGGCCCAGCACCACCAGCCCGGCGGCGGCCAACACCGCCAGCGGACCCGTGTCGCGGCGGTCGCCCTCCACCTGCCCCATCGCGGCCAGCGCGCGCAGCAGGCGGGGGTCGGCGGCCTTCACCCAGTCGCCCAGCCCCAGCTCCCGCCGCAGCATCGCCCAGCCAAACGCCGCGAGTACCGGCAAGGCCAGCAGCCATTCGGGGCGCAACAGCGTCATGCGGCCCCCTCCCGCCACGCATGGAACAGCGCAAGGAGCGCGCCGAGCGCCGCCGGCCAGATCCAGAGCGCGCGCCAGACTTCGGCGGAGAGGCCATCGCTCTCCGTGGCTTCGAGCGCGTCCAACGCCTCCGCCACCTCGATGAGGTCATCGGTCGTCTTTACCCGGAAACTCTCACCGCCCGAAATATCACTGATGGAACGCAGGGTCGCCACATCCACCGCGCCGTTGTCATGCGCGGCGACCTCCGTCACATCCTTTGGCCCCAGCGCGATGGTATGCACCCGCACGCCCATGCGCGCCGCCAGTTGCGCCACGCCGCGCGGGTTGGTCGCGCCAGCGTTGCTCTTGCCGTCCGAAAGCAGGATGACGATCCGGGTCGCCGCATCGCTGTCGACCATGCGCTTCAGCGCCAGTCCCAGCCCATCGGAAACATTCGTTGCCCGGCCCGAGACGCCGATTTGCGCTTCTTCGATGCGAGCGGTGATGCCTTCGACGTCGTAGGTGAAGGGCGCGGCGTAATAGGCTTCGGACCCAAAGACGATCAGCGCCACGCGATCACCCGCCCGCCGCCGCGCGAAATCGGCACCGACGGTGGTGACGGCCTCGAGCCGCGTGACCGCACGGCCATCGAGGTCGAAATCGTCGCGTACCATGGAGCCGGAAAGGTCGAGCACGATGGCAAGGTCGCGGCCGGAAACCTTCAGCGCGGGAACCGGGTCCAGCAGGCGAGGCCCCGACAGCGCCAGGACCAACAGCGCCCATGCCGCCCACGCCAGCGCCTGCCGGGGGAGACGCGCAGGCGGGGTGGTACGGCCCGCAGCCATCAGGACCCGGGCGATTCCGTCCGGCACCACCAGTGCCGCGCCGCGTACCCCGGCAGGCGGTAACAGTCGCGCGGCCAGCCATGGCAAGGGCAGAAGCAGCAGCGCGAGTGGCGTGGCGAGGTCAATCATCTGCAAGCGCGGCCTCCAACGTCGCGTTGTCCGGCGCGTCGCGGGTATAAAGCCGGGCGCGAATGGCGTCGTAACGGTCCGGATGATCCGCTTTCAGGCGGCGGAGCAGGCAAATGCGGCGGGCACCTGCCTCATTCGGCAGGGTCAGCGTGGCGCGGGCAGGGCGGCGGGCCTGTGCCAGCCACCGCCAGAGTGCGGCAAGCACAAGCGACAGCAGTCCCGCCAGCGCCAGCGTGGCCAAGACTTCTGCCCACGGGCCGCCCGCTGCCGCACCGGGTAGACGAATGTCGCGCAGCCCGGACTGCAGGGTGGCCTCGGTGATGGTGCCTTCGTTCATGGTGCGCGGTCCGCCGGAAAGGCCGCCGCGATGCGCCGGGCCATGTCCTCCACCGGCCAGCCCGCGTCCAGCCGCAGTGCGGCGCGGCCCCCGATCCGCTCCACCTGCGGTAGCGGCGCGGCCTGCCCGCCCAGCGTCAGCCGCAGCCGCCGCCCGTTGGGCAGCCGGATCGGATAGCGGCCCTTCGGCAGGCCGGCGGGATCAGCGTCGGTGACTTGCAGCAGATGCACGGCCCGGTGCCGCGCGAGGGCAGAAAGCGCTTCCCCCAACCCCTCAGCCCGATCAAAGCCCGAGGCAAGAACGATTTCCCCGCCGCGCGGCGCCAGCCGGTCGGCGCGGTCCAGCGGCAAGGGCGCCTCCCCCGGCGCCTTCAGCGCCGCGGCGTGGGCCTGCACAAGGCCACCAATCACGTCCAGCATCCCGCGGACCCGCCCCCGTGGCCGCACGCCGAAAGGCCCCTGTCCGGTCAGCGCCAGAAGGCCGACCCGGCCGCCGTCTTCCACTGCCTGCCAGCCCAGCAGACACAGCGCCTCTGCCGCCGCGACAGAGCGGAAAGCGCGCGATACCCCCCAGAGCATCGGCGCCCGAAAGTCGGCTACAAGAAGCGTCACCCGGTCGCGTTCGTCCATGAACTGCCGGACGTGCAATTCGCCCGTGCGCGCGGTGGTGCCGCGATCAAGGTGGCGCAGGTCGTCGCCCGGAACGTAGCCGCGCACGTCGGCGACCTCCTGCCCGTGACCCTTGCGTTTGGTGACATAGCCGCCCGGCAGATCGGCCAGCACCGGCTCTGCCCGCGCCCGCAGCGCCACCTGCCGTAGGGCGATCAGCGACGGCGCATCCAATGTGACACCGGGCGTTTCCGCCAGCGCCGGGCCCGGAGACTGGCGGTGCGCGCTCACAACGGCTCTACCTCGCGCAGGATGCGGGCGACCACCTCGCGGGTAGTCAGCCCCTCGGCGGTGGCCCGCCACGACAGTACCATGCGATGCGCCAACGCATCCGGAGCGAGCGCCTCCACATCCTCCGGTAACGCATGATCGCGACCGCGCAGGTAGGCGCGGGCCTTCGCGCTTGCCGCCAAAGCCAGCGAGCCACGCGGCGAAACCGCATGGGCCAGCGTCTCCCGCGCGGGTCCGTCGCGCGTGGCCATCACAAGCCGCACGATGTAGTCGCGCAATTCGGGCGCGAGGTGCGTGGCCATGGCTTGCCGCCGTGCCTCGGCCAGCACCTGAAGCGTCAGTTGCGGCGACTGCGGCGCGGGACTGGCACCTTCGGCCTCCACCAGATCGAGAATGCGCCGTTCGGTTTCCGCATCGGGCAGCGTCAGCACGACATACAGCAGGAAACGGTCAAGCTGCGCCTCAGGCAGGGGGAAAGTTCCGTCCTGTTCGATGGGATTCTGCGTCGCCACCACGAGAAAGGGATCGGGCAGCGGGTGGGTTTCGTTGCCCGCAGTGACCTGATGCTCTGCCATGGCTTCGAGCAGGGCGGATTGCACCTTGGGCGGGGCGCGGTTCACCTCGTCCACCAGCACGAGGTTGTGAAATACCGGCCCTCGCACGAATTCGAAGGTGGCGGTCTGCGGGCGATAGACCGGGGTGCCCGTGAGATCCGAGGGCATCAGGTCCGGCGTGCATTGGATGCGGGCAAAGCTGCCCTCGATCGCCTCGCTAAGCCATTTTACCGCGCGGGTCTTGGCCAGCCCCGGCGGTCCTTCGATCAGGATGTGGCCGCCCGACAGCAGCGCGATCAACAGGCGTTCGATCAGCCGCTCGTGCCCGATCAACCCGTGGGAAAGATGTTCCCACAGAGGACGCAGCCCCGCAGGCGTGGTCTGAATGTCCATGAATCCTCCCTGCCACGCTTCGTTCTTCACCCCGCGCGGTCTGTCGCCAGTCTAGCGCGGGCGTACCGGTTCGACCTATTCACCCGATGGTCGTAATTTCCGCCGGGCTCACTCACTCCAGGCGCGGCACTCCGGATCGAGAACCTCGGAAAAACGCGGGTCGGCCAGTGTGTCGCGCGCTTGCGCGTCAAGCCGGTCGAACCGCGTTTCGATCCAGTCGAGAAAGGCCGGGTCGGTGGTCTGATCCACCGGCGCCTGCGCCACCGCGTACATCATGAACACGTCGAAGGCGCATAATCGTTGCGGGTTCGACCGCAAGAGCGCGCGCATGAAGGCAGCCGACCCCCACGGCAGGCGATGGATGTTCAGAGGCACTTCCTGAAGCTTTGACAGGAAGCGCGGGCTGCGATGAAAGGCAAGGACGTCCATCCCGAAGGTGAAGCTCTGGAACATTTCCTCGAGCAGGATAGAGCGGAAATAGCTGCGGGCCAGGGGGTCGTTCGCGGTGCCCTCGCCCCCCTGCTGGACAAGGATATGCGTGGCAGCACCACGCCTGCCAAAGAAGGTCTGCGCCTGCCCCGGCGAGGTCGCGGCATAGTCACGCCCGCGCGGCAGGCCAAGATCATAGGTCGCATTCAGCCAGTCCAGATCGGCGGACAACGCCCGGTTCGGCGGCCAGCCTGAATAGAGCCGCAGCACCACTGTGCGGCGCGGCCCGCACAACTGCGCCTCGGGCCCGGCGTAGCGCATCGGCAGCGGGCGCCCAAAGACCTGCCGGGCCAGCGCCGAGAACCCGCGCAGCGTCGCCAGCGTCTGCGGGTCGGGGCGTTCGCCCACGATACACAGCGCAGAGCCCGCAAAATCGCGTCCGTTGATGTGTACCGGAATCGACAGGTCGCGACGCGTCATCGCCGCGCGCAACTCGTAGATCCAGCCGGTGCGCGCCAGCGCGAGGTAGCCCGCGCGGTCGGCGGTTGCACTATCCGCCGCCCCTGCGGGCAGGGTCAGCGCGATCGTCAGAAGGATGGCCGACACGAAAGGCATGACGTGAAGGTAGCGCAGCACGCACGCGGGTCCAAATCACGTCCTCGAAAGACCTAGAGAAGATTCGATAGGCCAAGAGCAAGGTCTGCCGCCGTCAGGGGGGAGAAACAGCGGCAACCCACGGGAGGGTATCTGCCCGCAATCCTGCCGGGCTGCTTCGGAAAACGGAATTCTTATTTTCTGAGAACGTGTTCGACGATGACCCTCAGGCGTCTCCGACCTCTGGCGGCGTCCCCTCGAGGCAGAACCCGCGGTTGCGCAGGGTCCGGATGGAGAACCCGAAATCCGCCGCCGCCAGCTTTTTGCGAATGTAACCGATGTAGACGTCCACCACGTTCTCCGCCCCTGATCCTTCGGCCGCCCAGAGCGCATCAAAGATGGCACCGCGCGGCAGCGGTTCAGCGCCCGCCTCCAGAAGTAGAAGCAGCAGTTCCGATTCGCGTTCCGTCAGCACCGCTTCCGCGTCGGCCAGTCGCAGCGTGCGGTCGGCCGGGGTAAACCGCGCCGCGCGCGGGCGGCGCGTCTCGGCCCGCCGGGCCTGCACGCGCAGCCGAGCCACCAGTTCGGCAAAGTCGAAGGGCTTGACCACATAATCGTCGGCCCCCGCCTCCAACCCTTCGGCGCGGTGTTCCACGTCCGAGAGCGCCGAAAGCATCAGGATCGGCAGCATGGCGCCCTTTGCGCGCGCGGACCGCACCACGTCGATGCCGCTGTCCTGCCCCAGCATCACATCCACGATGGCAGCGTCGAAATCACCATCCGTCAGTCGGTCGAGCGCGCGGTCGGCGCGGTTCTCCGTCTCGGACTCGTAGCCGTGCAGGGTCATGCCACGCGCCAGCGCCGAAGCGATGCCGGGATCGTCGTCCACGATGAGAAGTCTGAGCGTCATGACAAGCGTCCTAGCGCGGATCGGCGGGCAGGCGAAGCACCACCTTCGTTCCGGGTGCGTCTCCGATCGGCTCCGCCACCGGGCTTTCGATGGCAACTGAACCGCCGTGTTCTTCAATCACCCATTTCGCCAACGCGAGCCCAAGGCCAAATCCCGCCCGGTTCGGCGTCCCTTGGGTGAACCGGTCGAACAATCGCTCCTGCGCGGCCGCCGGGATGCCGGGACCGTTATCGGTGACGCTGAGCATACCGTCCGGCTCCGCCGCGACCGTGACGGCACCGCCATCACGGGCGTGGCGCAGCGCGTTGCGGATCAGCCCCACCAGCACCTGCCGCAGCCAGTTGCGATCCGCCGTCACGGTGCCGTCCACCGCGTCGACGGTGAGCGCCACGCCGGCAGAGGCGCATTCGGCGCTTACCTCCTCCGCCGCCTCGGCCAGCAGCACGCCCAGCGGCACCGCCTCCGGCGAAAGCGCCAGCACACCGGAATCCGATCGGGCCACGCGCAGGAGATCGTCGATACGCCGGTTCAGCCGCGCGGCGCGGGTCTCGATGGTGTCAAAGACGTCGCGCGCGCCGGGCACCACCTGTCGGCCAAGCTGCGCCTCCATCAGGATGACGGTCAGCGGCGTGCGCAGTTCGTGGCTGATATCGGCAAACAGACGGCGGCGGCTTTCATCGATCTCCGACAGGCGGGCGTTGGCGGCGCTGAGAGCTTCGGTCCGCGCTTCGATGATCTCGTTCAGATGTGCGCGGTCGGCGGCCACTTCCGCCTGCCGGTCCGCCAACAGGCGGGCGGCTGCGTCGGTTTCGCGGTACAGCCTACCGATCTCGTCCGCCCGCGTATCGGGCAGCGACAACGCGAAATCCTGCGCCCCGATCCGCCGCGCCGCGTCGCGCAACAGGTCCAGACGGCGGAACTGCGGTTGGATCAACCCGGCGTAAAACGCCACCGCCATGGCGACCGACAACGCCGCCAGCCCCACCGCGATCCACGTCAGCCGTGCCCGCAGCGTTTCGATCCCCGCAAGCGTTTCGCGCCGGAACAGCACTTCGGTGTTGACCGCCTCGTTCAGCAGCGGGTCAAAGCGGGAGGCAAAGCTGTCCACCCACGCCCTGAGCGAAATCGGGTCCATGTCCCGCCCCAGCCCCCTCATCGTCTGGTCGACCGAGGCTGCCATGCGAGCAAGCAGCAGGCTCTGCGTGCCGAACCGGCTCTGTGTGTCGAGGTCAAGCCGCTCCGCATCGCTCACGGCCTGTTCGAGATCGCCGTTAAGCGCGGCAAAAGTTTCGCGGATACCCGCCGCCACCGGGTCCAGCCGGTCGGCACGGGTTTCAGGCGACAACCCGCGCTGCACCGCCTCTGTAGCGACGACAAGAAAGGTGGAGACCTGCGTCGATAACGTGGAATAGCGCGCCATCCGCGCCTCCGCCTGCAGTGCCGCCTGCATCCGCACGCCAACCTGCGCCATACCGATCAGCAGGACCAACGCGGTCAGAACCGTTGCAGCGGTCAGCGCCACCGCCCCGGCCGTCAGACGGGTTTTCAGCGACATCACGCGTTCGCTCACGCCTTCTCCAATTCTGCCCGTTTTCCGTGCATCTGCCAGTGGATTGCGAATTTCTGCATCGCAGCATAGCGACAATTCGTGGCACCGTTCGGTCTGTTAACCTGACCTTTCCTCAGGTTGCTGCAACGTGAAATTACGACCAAAGGATGTATTGGACGAGGAAACGCACATGATCGAACTGATTTTTGTGGCCTGCATGTTCGGGGCGCAGTCACAGTCGGCCAACTGCCAGGAACGCAGCCTGCTTTTCACCGATGTCACCCCGATGACCTGCATGATGGGCGCTCAGCCGCAACTGGCGCAATGGGTGAACGAACACCCCGGCCAACGCGTCAGAAGCTGGAAATGCCGCCTGGTCAATCTGGCCGAGCGCGAGGCCTGAGGTCGTCCATCGGCGCGCGCCGGGGTGGCAATCGCAGGACAAGGGGCTAGGCTCTTCGAAACCCTTCGGAGTGATGACCTTTGGCCCTTCGCGCGATCCTTCTGGCATTCCTCGTCTGCCTTCATGGCCTGCCCATCCGTGCGCAGGATCGTGCCGCTGTCGAGCATCAGTTCCGCGGCTGGCTGGAACAGACCATATGGCCGACCGCGCGCGGCAAGGGTGTAAGCCGCGCGACATTCGATTCTGCGTTCGACGGCGTCAGCCTCGACTGGGATCTGCCCGACCTTGTCCCCCCGGGGCAGAAGGCGTCCACCCAAAGGCAGCAACGACAGTCGGAATTCGGCAGTCCGGGCAAGTATTTCTCTCGCGGGGGGCTGGTCGCCGCGACGGAGCAAGGCCGCCGCATGGCAAGGATCCATGCCGCCGCCCTGACGCGGGCCGAGAAAGCCACCGGGGTGCCGGGGCGAATCGTCCTCGGCATCTGGGGGCGCGAATCAAACTATGGCCGTGCCGCGATCCCGCACAACGCCTTCCGCGTGCTGGGGACAAAGGGCTTCATGTCCACTCGCGCGCCTTATTTCACCGAGGAACTCATTGCGCTCCTGCAGATCGCGGAGGCGGGTCATGCGCCGGAAAGCGCCATGAAAAGCTCATGGGCTGGCGCGCTCGGCCAGCCGCAATTCATGCCGACGAATTTCCTGAAACACGCCGCAGATGGCGATGGCGACGGGCACGCCGATATCTGGCGGTCGGAGGCGGATACCATCGCCTCGATCGCGCGCTACCTTGCGGCGCATGGCTGGCAGGCCGGGCGCGATTGGGGTTTCGAGGTGCGCGTGCCCGAGAGCATCAGCTGCACCCTGGAGGGACCCGACCAGGGTCGCCGTATCGCCGATTGGGCCGATCGGGGGATCACCAGGGTTTCCGGCCGCCCCTTTCCGGCGCATGAAATGAAGGGTGCGGGTTTCCTGCTCATGCCCGCCGGGCGGCATGGTCCCGCCTTCATCGTGACGCCGAATTTCTATGTCCTGAAAGATTACAACATGAGCGATCTCTACGCGCTTTTCGTTGGCCATGTCGGCGACCGTGTCCAATATGGCGTGGGCGACTTTGCCGCGCCCTGGGGCGCTGTGGGCGGGCTGTATCGGTCCGATGTTGCACAGATGCAGCGCGCGCTGGAGCGTATGGGCCACGACGTCGGCGGCGCGGACGGACTGCCGGGGTTCAGGACACGGCGCTCTATCGGGCGCTGGCAGGAGGCCACGGGCCAGCTCGCCACGTGCTTTCCCGAGGCCGCCATGAAGCGCGCGCTACGCTGAGCTTGCCTTCCCCGCCTGCGGCGGGTCTTTTGCGCGCAAAAGGAGAGGGTTCACATGTCCGACACGCAGATCAGGGTAGACCGGCAGGGTGCCGTTCTTGTGCTGACCATTGACGGCGCGCGTAGCCGCAATTCCATATCGCGCCCGCAGTACGACGCCCTTCGCGCCGCAGTGATCGACGGCGTGGACGATGGCGCCCGGGCCATCGTGCTGACCGGGGCGAACGGCTACTTCTCTTCGGGCGGCAACATCAACGCGCTGAAGGACAGCGCCCAACGCCCACGAAGCGAAGCCTCCGGCAACACCGACGCGTTGAATGCGATGATTCAGGCCGTGGTCGCGGCGCCGGTCCCCGTGATCTGCGCCCTCGAAGGCGGGGCGGCTGGCGCGGGTGCGTCTCTGGCGCTGGCCTGCGACATGATCCTCGCGGCGGAGGGTGCGAGCCTTGTCATCGCCTACGTCAAGGTAGGGCTGACCCCTGACGGCGGCGCGACACATTTCCTGCGCAGCGCCCTGCCCCGCCAGATGGTAATGGAGATGTGTCTGCTGGGCCGCCCCATGCCGGTGGAGCGGCTGGAACAGGCAGGCGTGGTGAACGCGGTGGTTGCACCCGGTGCGGCACTGAATGAGGTGCTGGCCCTCGCACAGCGCCTTGCCAACGGCCCGGCGGCGGCCATGGCGATGATAAAACACGAGGTGAACACGGCCCCGACGCAGGGTCTGGCAGAGCACATGGCGCTGGAGGCCGAATGTATCAACCGCGCCCGCTTCGGTGCAGAGGCAGCGGAGGGGCTTGGGGCCTTCCTGGGCAAACGAAGGCCGGACTTTTCAGATCCTGCATAATTCTGCATAATTTACGGATTACCCTCAAGCCCCAGCCACATTGGCCGTACGAACAGGCCGACCATTTCTGTATATGCCCAAGGCTTCCCTTGCGATACTCCGGTCAAAAACCCTACTCTGGCACCGAAGACCAGAGAGGATTCCGAAAGATATGCAGGACTTCGGCGACGCCTTCGCGCTTGCCTTCGGGTTGGTTCTGAACCCGACTTCCGACCTGCTGGAGATCGTCGGCCTATCGCTGCGTGTCAGCCTGTCTGCCTGCCTGCTCTCCTGTCTGATCGGCCTGCCCTTGGGCGCGCTATTGGCCGTCACGCGGTTTCGCGGGCGCGGCGCGGTTCTGGTGTTGCTGAACGCGCTGATGGGGCTTCCGCCGGTGGTCGTGGGCTTGCTTGTCTACCTCGCTCTGTCGCGGGCCGGGCCGCTCGGCTTTCTCGGGCTGCTCTACACCCCGACGGCGATGATCCTCGCGCAGGCGGTCTTGATCACACCCATCGTCGCGGCGCTGTCGCGGCAGGTGCTGGAGGGGCTGAACGACGAATACGCGGACCAGTTCCGCTCTCTTTGCCTGACGCGCTGGCAAAGCATGGCGGCGCTCATTCGCGACGGGCGCACGGCGCTGGTCACGGTGGCGCTGGCCGGCTTTGGGCGCGCGGTGGCAGAGGTTGGCGCGGTGATGATCGTCGGCGGCAATATCGACCACCTGACGCGGGTGATGACCACGGCAATCGCGCTTGAAACCTCGAAGGGCGAACTGGCCCGCGCTCTGGCATTGGGGATTGTTCTGATGGTGATCGCGCTCGCGGTGAATGCCGCAGTGCAAGGCCTCAGGACGCGGACCGAGGCAGAGGCCGCCCATGCGTGACCATACCTTTGCCCCGCTGGATTGCACCACAGAGCCGATGCGGCTGAATATGGAAGATGTCCACCTTTCGCTTGGCGGGCAACCGGTGCTGGATGGGCTGACGCTTTGTCTCGACCGGCCCGGCATAACGGTGCTGATGGGGCCGAACGGCACGGGCAAGTCGCAGGCACTGCGATTGATGCACGGACTCGCGCGGCCCGACACGGGACAGATCCTGTGGAACGGGCACCCCGCGTCGGAGATGACGCAGACACAGGCGCTGGTTTTCCAGAAGCCGGTACTGCTGCGGCGGTCCGTGCTGGCCAATATCGACTTCGTGTTGAAGGCGCGTGGTGGCGACAGGTCCCGCGCGGCGGCGCTTCTGGCGCATGTCGGGCTGGCGGCCAAGGCCCAGCAGCCTGCCCGCGCGCTATCCGGCGGGGAGGCGCAGCGGCTGGCGCTGGCGCGGGCGCTGGCGCTCGACCCGAGGGTGCTTCTGCTGGACGAACCCACAGCGAGCCTCGACCCAGGATCGGTGCTGGCCATCGAGCGCATCGTGCTGGCCGCGCGAGACGCCGGTGTGAAGGTGGTGCTGGTCACCCATGATACCGGACAGGCGCGCCGGCTGGCGGACGAAGTGGTCTTTCTCCACCACGGCCGCGTGGTCGAACACGCCGAGGCTTCCGACTTCTTCCCCCGGCCGCAGACGGCTGCGGCGCGGGATTTCATCAACGGACGGATTGTCGTCTGACCATGTAACCAACCGGGAGATATCATGACTTTCAGAAACTTGACGCTGGCAGCGATGCTGGCGACGGCCCCGCTTTGCGCGCAGGCCGAAGAGAGCATCATCGTGCAGTCGACCACATCGACGGCAAATTCGGGACTGTACGATTACCTGCTGCCGCTCTTTACCGGCAAGACCGGGATCACAGTGAACGTGGTCGCCGTCGGCACCGGGCAGGCGATCAAGAACGCTGCAAACTGCGACGGCGATGTGCTGTTGGTACACGCGAAACCGGCAGAGGAAAAGTTCGTCGCCGAAGGCCGCGGAACGCAGCGCACCGACCTGATGTACAACGATTTTGTCGTTGTCGGCCCTGCGGCTGACCCCGCGGGCATCGCGGGGTCGCATGACATCGAGGCGGCGCTGAAGTCAATTGCCGACGCAGGCGCGGCCTTTGCTTCGCGCGGGGACGATTCCGGCACCCACAAGGCGGAAATGCGTTTGTGGCAGGCGGCGGGCGTGACGCCGGACGGCGACTGGTACCGGCCAACGGGGTCGGGCATGGGCGCCACGCTGAACACCGGCATCGGCATGGGCGCCTACGTGCTGACCGACCGCGCGACGTGGATCAACTTCGGCAACAAGCAGGATTACCAGATCGCCGTCGAAGGCGACGACGCGATGTTCAACCAGTACGGCGTCATCCCGGTGAATCCGGCACGCTGCCCGGCGGTAAAAGTCGACGCGGGGAAGGCCTTCTCCGACTGGCTGCTTTCGCCCGAGGGGCAGGAGGCCATCGCGGGATACAAGATCGACGGTCAGCAGCTGTTCTTTCCCAACGCACCCAAGGTTGCTAACTGAAGCCATGGCGGGCACTGCCCCGCGCGGGCCGTGGGGCAGTGCAATGACCGAACATGAATTCCTGACCGTTCCAGAGCTGGCCGATCTGCTGCGGCTGAAGGAGCGCAAGATCTACGACCTCGCCGCAACCGGCGAGGTTCCCTGCACGCGCGCCACGGGGAAACTGCTGTTTCCCGCCGCGGGCATTCGGGCATGGCTCGACGCCCATTCCGAGGGCGCGGTATCCAAGGCACCCCGCCCCGGCGTGGTGCTGGGCAGCCATGACCCGCTGCTTGACTGGGCGATCCGCGAGTCGCGTTGCGGGCTGGCGACATACTTCGACGGGTCATCAGACGGGCTTGCGCGTTTCCGGCGGCGCGAAGGGGTGGCGGCGGGCCTGCATCTGCTGGATCCCGACGGACGCGAGTGGAACGTGCCGCGAGTCGCAAGGGAGTGCTCCGGGCAGAACGCGGTTCTGGTCCGCTTCGCCGCGCGCGAACGCGGGCTGGTGCTGGGCCGCGACGTGACGGGGATCGCCGGGATGGCGGACCTCGCCGGGCGCCGCGTGGTGCCGCGCCAGCCGGAGAGTGGCAGTGATCTGCTGTTCGGCCTACTGGCGGCAAAGGCCGGGCTGGACATGGCGCGGGTAGACCTAACCGAGGTTACACGCACCGAGACCGAGGCCGTGCAGGCGGTGGCGCGCGGCGATGCCGAGGCAACGCTTGGGCTGCGGTCCGTGGCGCGCGACTTTGGCTTCAACTTCGTGCCGCTGATCGAGGAGAGATTCGACCTGGTGGTGAACCGCCGCGCGTGGTTCGATACGGGCATGCAGCGGCTGATGGTGTTCTGCCAGTCCGAGGCCATGGCAGAGCGCGCCGAGCGCATGGGCGGCTACGACCTCACCGGGCTCGGCACTGTGCGCTGGAACGCCTGAACGCGTGGGCGGAGGCCGCATCGCGCGAGCACGCCATTATCCCGGACATCGCAAGGATGCCGCGACCCGCAGTTTCCGGGTGTGGGGCGCGCCTTTCGCGGCGCGGGCGTTATCCCCGCAGATTTCGCGTTTGCCGCGCCTTGCGCGGCGGGGGCGCTGCCCCCGCACCCCCGGAGGTATTTGCGAAGCAAAGAAGCAGGGGGCGGGGTTGCCTGAAGCGCGCGATCATTCGTCCCAGGCGGTCACCTTGCGGTCGATGGTCTTGCGCGAGACGCCGAGGCGCCGGGCAGCCTCGGCGCGGTTGCCGTCGCAGAGGTCGAGCACGTGCAGGATGTGGCGCTGCATCACCTGGTCGAGGCTCTCGATGGCGCGCGGGCCGGTGACGCGGCTGTCGCCAGCGAACTCGGGCGGGAAGGCACCGAGGATCACCGAGCGCTCCACCGTGTTGCGAAGTTCGCGCACGTTGCCGGGCCAGTCGTAGCGCCGCATCTTCAGCAGCGTGTCGGCTGGCAGGTCGAGCGCGGGAAGGCCCAGCGTGGTGGAGAACTGCTGCATGAAGAGGGCGGCGAGTTCGGTGATATCTTCCGAGCGGTCCTTCAGCGGCGGCATGTGGATGCGTACCACGTTGATGCGGTGATAGAGATCGGCGCGGAATTTTCCCTCGCGCACGGCCTCTTCGAGGTCGGCATTGGTGGCGAAGGTCAGGCGCAAGTTCAGCGGGAAGTCGCGTTCGGCCCCGATCGGGCGCACGCGCTGGTCCTCCAGTACGCGCAGAAGCGCCGCCTGCACCTGTTCCGGCATCTGCGCCACCTCATCGAGGAAGAGCGTGCCGCTGTCGGCCAGCAGGAAGAGCCCCGGCTTCAGCGTGTCGCCGGGGCCATTGATGCCAAAGAGCTCCTGCGCGATGTGGTCCGGCGCGATGGCGGCGCAATTCACCGGCACGAAGGGGCGGTCGCGGCGGTCCGACAGGCGGTGCAGGGTGCGCGCGGCCAGTTCCTTCCCCGTGCCGGAGGCGCCGGTGAACAGCACCGGCGTGGGCAGCGGCGCGAGCTTGCGCAGGAGCGCCTTTACCTCTGTCAGAGCGGCGGAGGTGCCCAGCATCTTGCCGCTCTGCCCTTCGGCATTCAATTCGTGGCGCAAGAGTGTGTTGTCGCGCCGCAGGTACTTGCGATCAAGCGTGCGCGCCACAGCGCCAAGGATCTGGTTGGCGCGGAAGGGTTTCAGGATGAAGTCGCTCACCCCCGCCCGCAGCGCGGCGATGGCGGTTTCGAGGTCGGCGTAGGCGGTGATCAGGATGGTATCCGCCATGAAGCCAAGCTTGCGCTGTTCGCAGACCCATTCCAGCCCTGTCTTGCGCGGCATGACATTGTCCAGGATCACCAGGTCGAAGTGGCTTTCGTCGAGCTTCTGGGTGGCCTCATCGGGCGAGGCGGCCAGTTCGACCCGCTTGACGCGCGGGCCGAGGGTCTTGAACAAAAAGTTGCGCATCCCCGGTTCGTCGTCGATCACCAGGACCTGCGCCCCTGCAAGGTCGCTGCCGTAGTCCTCTGCCATTCAGTTCAGCCGGACGGAGGCGTCTTCTGCGTGGGTTTCGGCGGTGGAGAATTCCAATGTGTTGAGAACATACCACGCGCCAAAGCCGATCAGGGCGGAAGCGAGGATACCGAGGAACATGGCTTTCATGGGGTGCCTTTCGTTGTGGCCTGCCTGAGCCAGGCGATCAGGGCGGCGCGGTCGTCGCCGCCGGTTATCACCTGCATCGGCATCTTGGAACCGGGGATGTAGTGGTCGGGGCCGCTATCGAACAGGGCGTCGATGGTTTGGTCCGTCCAGATGATGTCGGACCCGGCAAGTGTATCCGAATAGGGGTAGCCCGGAACGCTGCCCGCCTGCCGGCCAAAGACGCCGTGTAGCGTCGGGCCCGCCTTGCGGCTGGGGCCGGGGGTGACGGCATGGCAGATGGAGCATTTGCGCATGAACTGCCGTTCGCCGTTGGGCATGGTATCGGCCGCCCGCAGAAAACTGCGTTCGCCCGAAATGCCGGGAGCGAAATCGTCGAGCGCCGCGACCGGCCAGCCGTAGGCCACATCATCGAGCCCACCGGCCCAGACTGTTTCGCCGTCGGGGGAGAAGGCCAGTGCCCAGACCGGGCCCTGCCGCGTGGCGCGGAAATCCTTTGTTATGGACCAGTCGCGGGTATCGAGGAGCATGATGTAGCCGTGCCCGTCACCCACCGCGATCCGGTGCGTGGTCTCATGGTAGGCCATGGCGAGGATCGGGCGGCGGTCAAGCGTGATATCGGCGATGTCTTCGCCCTCATGCGTGACGACGCGGGTGCCACCGTCGACCGCACCGTAGGCGATCCAGTCCCGCGTCACGATCACCTCGTTGATGCCGAAGCCGTGCGAGAGGATCTGCCGCTCTTCGCCGCTGCTCAGGTCATAGCGCATGAGCAGGCCATTGGAGGTGCCCGCAAGGAGCACTGTCGGCCCGTCGAACGCCACCGCGTTGACGCCGCCGGGGGCCTCCAGCAGGCGGCCCTCCCCCGTCGGGGACCAAAGCCCGATGGTGCCATCCCACGACGCGGCGGCGATCTGGTCGCCATTGGCGGCCAGCGCCGTGACCTTGCCCTTGTGCCGTCCCACGATCCGGGGCGTATCGCCCCAGAGCCGGACAGAGAAATCATCCCCGGCCGACACCGGACCGGCATCCGAGAAGAGCACCGTGTTGACCGCCGCCGCGTGCCCTTCGAGCCAGCGCGGTGCGCGCTCGGACCACAGGCCCACGGAGTTGTCGAAACTCGCTGTAGCCACCGCGCCTTCGGGTGACACGGCGATACCCATGATCGGGCCGCCGTGTCCCTTCAGCGTGGTGAACTCCTGCGCCTGCGCCGCCGAGGCGCAAAGCAGCAGGAGCGCGCTCACCCAGCGCATCACTCGGCGGGATGCGCCTTGCCGGGCGCCTCCGCCTCCTTCGCCTTTTTCTTGGCGTACCAGATGGAGTGGTGCTGCTCCGCCCAGTTTTCATCCACTTCGCCGGACCCCATCGCCTCGAAGGCACCTTCCATGCCGACGGAGCCGATGTAGATATGCGCGATGATGATTGCCATCAGGACGAAGGCCACGATCGCGTGCCACAGCTGGGTCAGCTGCATTTCCTCCTGCGGGGCCAGCGCCACCGGCAGCGGATCCCTCCCCAGCAGCGACGGCACGCCCAGGTCGTTGAGCAGCAGGAAAGTGCCGTTGAACAGCGGCATATCCATCGGGAAGAGCAGCGACAGCCCCGACAACGAGATCGAGCCGCCGAAGAGCACCACGGACCAGAAGATCATCTTCTGCCCGGCATTGAACTTCTTCGCTGGCGGGTGATTGTTGCCAACGATGCCACCGAACTGCTTGAACCAGATGATGTCCAGCTTGTCGGGGATGTTGTGCCAGACCCACAGCACGAAGATCAGCCCCACGCCGAGCATGAAGGCCCAGCCGACATTGTTGTGGATGTACTTCGACCCCAGCAGCAGGATCGAATTCGCCTCATGTCCCATGATCGGGATCAGGAACTTGCGCCCGAAGAGGGTGAAAATTCCGGTGAAGGCCAGCAGGATGAAGGACGCCGCCGTCATCCAGTGCACGAAGCGTTCGAAGCCCATGAAGCGGGTCACGGTCTTGCCCGTGCGACCACCCTCGATACGGACGCGGCCGCGCAGAAGGAAGAAGACCCCGAGCAGGCCGATGGTGCCGAGCAGGAGCCAGCCGCCCCAGGTGCGCAGAGGGCCTGCGCGGAATTCGAGCCAGCGCATACCGCCGGACTGGATCATCACCGCTCCCACCTCAGTGTGGGTGGAGACGGTCGGATCTTCGAGCCGGTCGTAGCGAATGGCGCGCCACAGATCGGGGTCCGAAGAGGTCCCCAGCGGCGCAAGGTTCGGCGGCGGTACGGCATCGCCACCGATGTTGTCCGAGCGGAAACTGTCATCGATGGGCAGCCCTTCCTGACGGCGCAGGATGTCCTCCAGCGTTTGCGCGCCGCCCGTTTCCTGTCGGGCGGCAATCAGACGGGCCTCTACCTCGTCGACGTCGCGCGCGGGCGTCATCCACCATGCGGTGAGGGCGATCACGAGGATCAGCAGGACGAAGACGAGTGCTTCTCCGGTGCGGGTTTTCATGCGTTTCCCCATAGGCGCGCGGTCCCATCCGACCGGTCTCACGCCATAAAGGGCGAAGTCCCGTAAGACCCCGCCGGTACGTTCACTTTGGCGATGCAGGCCGGGGATTTCCCCGGCCCACCTGGACGGTCTGGGCCGTCATTTCGTTTGTCCGGCGGCAGTATCGGCCACCGCCGGACACGCGGGCGGGATCAGCCGCCCTTCTGGTCGTAGGCCGTGCCCCAGCCCCACGCGCCCGAGCCGAAGCCGCGGGCCACGACACGCTCGCGGTAGATGGCCGACACGACGTCGCCATCGCCCGCCAGCAGGGCCTTGGTGGAACACATCTCTGCGCAGATGGGCAGCTTGCCCTCGGCGATCCGGTTGCGGCCGTACTTCTGGAACTCCGCCTTGGAGTTGTTTTCCTCCGGGCCACCGGCGCAGAAGGTACACTTGTCCATCTTGCCACGGGACCCGAAGTTGCCTGCCTGCGGATACTGCGGCGCGCCGAAGGGACACGCGTAGAAGCAGTAGCCGCAGCCGATGCACAGATCCTTGGAGTGCAGCACCACACCGTCATCGGTCTGGTAGAAGCAGTCCACCGGGCAGACGGCCATGCAGGGCGCGTCGGAACAGTGCATGCAAGCGACCGAAATCGACCGCTCACCCGGCTTGCCGTCCTGGATCGTAACCACGCGGCGGCGGTTGATCCCCCAGGGAACCTCGTGCTCGTTCTTGCAGGCGGTGACGCAGGCGTTGCATTCGATGCAGCGCTCGGCGTCGCAGAGGAACTTTGCTCTTGCCATGTTTCTCTACTCCTTATGCCGGCATGATCTTGCAGAGAGTGGCTTTGGTCTCCTGCATCTGGGTGACAACGTCATAGCCATAGGTCTGTGCCGTGTTGGTGGATTCCCCCAGAACGTAGGGGTCTGCGCCTTCCGGGTACTTGGACCGCAGGTCTTCGCCCTGGAACCAGCCGCCGAAGTGGAAGGGCATGAAGGCCACGCCTTCGCCCACACGTTCGGTCAGCATCGCCTTGACCTTGACCTTGCCGCCTTCCGGACCTTCGACCCAGCACATCGCCCCGTCACGCACGCCGAGATTGTTCCCGTCGCGCGGGTTGATCTCGACGAACATGTCCTGCTGGAGTTCAGCAAGCCAGGGGTTCGAACGGGTCTCGTCGCCGCCACCCTCGTATTCCACCAGTCGCCCGGAGGTGAGGATGATCGGATAGTCCTTCGAGAAGTCGTTCTTCTGGATCGACGCGTAGAGCGTCGGCAGACGGTAGAACTTGCGGTCCTCGTAGGTCGGGTAGTCTGCAACCAGATCGCGCCGGTTGGAGTAGAGCGGCTCGCGGTGGAGCGGCACGGGGTCGGGATATTCCCAGACCACGCAGCGCGCCTTGGCG
Source organism: Sagittula salina (assembly GCF_017813235.1). GTDB lineage: Bacteria > Pseudomonadota > Alphaproteobacteria > Rhodobacterales > Rhodobacteraceae > Sagittula > Sagittula salina. The sequence continues at coordinate 61,505 of NZ_JAGISH010000016.1, read as the reverse complement.
TTGCCGTAGGGGGCGCAGCCGTGCTTGATCGCGACGCGCTGGATACCGCCGGAAAGGTCGGTCTTCCAGTTCACCTTGCCGATGGCCGACTTCTGGTCGTCCGACATGCCGGCAAGCGCGGAAGTGGTGCCGTCGTCGCTGGTGCCAATGTCGCCCTCGACACCCACGACGGAGGCGATCACCTTCACCTCGTCAGCGGTCAGGTCGCCGTCCCAGCCAAGGTCCATCAGCATCTGCATGGTGAACTCGGGGTAGCCGTCCTGAATTTCCGAACCGGGGTTGTAGACCCCTTCGGCCAGCAGGTTCTGACCCTCACGCTCGACACCGTAGCGGGCGCGGAACGGCAGGCCGCCATCCTTCACCGGCGTGTCGATGTCGTAAAGGTTCGGCGAACCGGGGTGGTTCATCTCTGCCGTGCCCCAGCAAGGCCAGGGCAGACCGTAGAAGTCGCCGTCCGCCGGGCCACCCAACGCCTTCAGGGTCGTCTTGTCGAAGGTGTGCTGGTTCGCCATGTGGGTCTTCAGGCGCTCCGGCGACTGGCCGGTATAGCCCACGGTCCACATCCCCTTGTTGATCTCGCGGAGCGTGTCCTCGATGTTCGGGGTGATGCCGTCGTCCTCGATTGCGATGTTACGGAACAACCGGTCGTGGAAGCCGAACTTCTTGGCGAACATGCCCATGATCGTGTGATCGGGCTTCGATTCGAAGATCGGTGCAACAATGCGGTCGCGCCACTGGATCGAACGGTTCGACGCGGTGACAGACCCGTAGGTTTCGAACTGCGAGGCCGCCGGCAGCAGGTAAACGCCATCCGTCCGGTCGTGCAGCACGGCCGAGACCGTCGGATAGGGGTCGACAACCACCAGCAGGTCCAGCAGCTCCATCGCCTTCTTCATCTCGACCATGCGGGTCTGAGAGTTCGGCGCGTGGCCCCAGAAGACCATGCCACGGACCTTGTTCGGCTGGTCCATGTTCTCGGCGTCTTCAAGCACACCATCGATCCAGCGCGAAACCGGGATGCCGGTCTCGTACATCAGATCCTTGTCCTTGCCGTCGGCGCCCTTCATCTTGCCGAACTGGCCGTTCAGCCAGTCGAAGTCCTCGTCCCAGACGCGCGCCCAGTGCTGCCAGGACCCCTTTGCCAGGCCGTAGTAGCCCGCCAGCGTGTGCGAGAGCACACCGAGGTCGGTCGCGCCCTGCACGTTGTCGTGGCCGCGGAAGATGTTGGTGCCGCCACCGGACACGCCCATGTTACCCAGAGCGAGCTGCAGGATGCAGTAGGCACGGGTGTTGGACGATCCGTTGGTGTGCTGCGTGCCGCCCATGCACCAGATCACGGTGCCGGGACGGTTGTTCGCCATGGTACGCGCGACGCGCTCCAACTGGCTGCCGGGGACGCCGGTAACGCGCTCGACCTCTTCGGGGCTCCACTTTGCCACCTCGGCACGGATCTGGTCCATGCCCCAGACGCGGGTGCGGATGAACTCGCGGTCTTCCCAGGAGTTTTCGAAGATATGCCACAGCAGGCCCCAGACCAGAGCCACGTCGGAACCGGGACGGAAGCGGACGTATTCATCCGCATGCGCCGCCGTCCTGGTAAAACGCGGGTCGCAGACGATCAGCGGGGCGTTGTTCTGCTCCTTCGCCTTCAGCACGTGCTGCAGCGAAACCGGGTGTGCCTCGGCCGGGTTGCCGCCAATGATAAAGATCGCGCGGCTGTTGTGGATGTCGTTGTAGGAGTTCGTCATCGCGCCGTAGCCCCAGGTGTTCGCAACACCCGCGACCGTGGTCGAGTGACAGATCCGCGCCTGGTGGTCGACGTTGTTCGTCCCCCAGTAGCGCGCGAACTTCTGGAACAGGTAGGCCTGTTCGTTGTTGTGCTTGGCGGAGCCGAGCCAGTAGACCGAATCCGGGCCGCTTTCTTCGCGGATCTGCATCATCTGGTCGCCGATCTCGTTGATCGCGTCCTCCCAGCTGATGCGGACCCACTCGCCGCCGACCTTCTTCATCGGATACTTCAGGCGGCGCTCACCGTGGGTGTGTTCCCGAACCGAGGCGCCCTTGGCGCAATGCGCACCGAGGTTGAAGGGGCTATCCCAGCCGGGCTCCTGCCCGATCCAGACGCCATCCTGCACTTCGGCAACGACGGTACAGCCCACCGAACAGTGGGTGCAGACGGATTTCACCACGTCGACCTTGCCGGTGGCGGCGGTCGCAGCGCTGGCCTGCTGGACGCTGCCGCCCGTGGCCGCAATGGCAGCAAGGCCACCAATCGCAAGACCGGAACCGCGGAGGAATCCGCGCCGGTCGACCGAGGTTTTCGCCACCTCGGAAAGGATCGAAGTCCGCTGGGGGCGTCGCGCTACCCCGTTGGTCTTTTTCCTGAGCATGTTTCTATCTCCCATAGCGTGGCTATGCGCCACGCAGGACACTAAGGGGCGGAACAGTCGGGCCTCACGCTACCAGTCGTTCCACCGGCGGGATGCGTCGTCCGGGATGGGTCCGGGCGCAGCCTTCGTCTTGTTTGGCGCGCAGCGGCTCCGGCTTGCGGGGCTGCACGCGGTGCGGGGTCTGGCGCCCCGCTCGCCACGCTCAGAAGCGCGCGGCGGCGTAGTAGGCGCGGGTATGCGCGGTGTCCTGCATCGTGTCCGATGCCAGATCGACCGGCTGTGCCGCTTCGGCTTCCGTGCCTGCAGTGGCGACAGCCACGGCGGCAGCGGGCGCGGCCGAGCCTGCCAGCTTGAGAAAATCGCGGCGCGAAGCCTCTTTTTCCTTCATCTTTCCCTCCATTCTGGTTCCGGTGCCCTGGCCTTCCTCCCCTGGCACCGCTCGTTGCGCGTGGGTCTCCCCACGCATTATCCGAGGCGGAAGGCCTCTGCCTCGATCTCCATGAAGATGCGTCCGACGGTGCCGACCGGGGTGTAGAAGACCGACCCCTTTGCCCCTTCGAGGTCGCCAAAGAAATGTCCCGCCCACGACGCGATGTGGCGGTTGAAGAACTCTTTCTGCTGCGCCAGCGACGCGGGCGACCCAAAGCGGCCGACGATAAGGGCGCCCATCATCTCCATCAGCGACGCGATGTTGTCTTCGGGTTCAAAGACATTCTCCGCCCGTGCCAGCCCGTGCCGGGTCATATCCTGCCGCAGCGCGGCTAGCGGCTTCTCGTTCAGAAAGCCGGTCATGTAGTAAGAAGCGTAGGGCAGCAGCTCGCCACGCCCGAGGCCAATGAACAGACGGTTGTATTCCGACGTCACGCTCTTGGGCTTCGTCACCCTCGCCATCTTCGACAGCGTGGCGATGGCCTGGCCCAGCGGGCTGTCGTCGCCCTCCAACTGCGCAGTCTGCACCAGCAGCATCTCGTCCGGCGGACCGGAAAGGATCAGGCCAAGGAAGTTGTAGAGATCCGCGCGCAAGCGGTCCTCTTCGGCGATCACGGGGGCGGTTGCGGTCATCGTCATCCTCTGGTCTCCTCCGCATCAAAGCGGAAGCGCATCCGGCGCGGGGCCGGAGCGGGCGTTGTGTCGTCGGCCTCGGCGACCTGGGCCGCGGGCTGATATGTCTGCTGATGAGGCTGCGGTTTCGGAGCGGTACGGGCCGACGGGGGGGCGGGGGGGCGCACGGAAACCAGCTCCGGTTCAGCCACTGCGGCATCCCCCTGCCCTGCCGCCTCGGTCTCGACAGCTTCGGTACCTTCTTCTACGGTCTCGGGATCGGTCGCGGTTTCTGCTTCGGCAGCCTTCGCAGCGGCCTCGGCTTTTGCCTTCGCGGCCGCCTCGGCTTCGGCCACCTTGTCGAACATGCCCTTGCCGACCTGATAAAGCGTCTTCATGTCCGGTACGCAGCGCGCGGCGTCGGTGTAGTCCTCGCCGTATTCCAGCAGACCGTCGAGGTTTGCCAGCACCGGGTTGGACCCCCAGTGATGGCGCAGGGCGCGGGTCTTCAGCCTCTGCGGCAGGGCAGATTTCAGAAAGGCCTGCAACTGGTCGATGGACTCGATCTTTTCCGGCTCCGGCAGGCCCGCCTCTTCCAGAAGCTTTGCGTCGGGCGTCTCCGCCAGCGCGTCCTCGGCGGCCTGACGTTCTGCCGCCTCTCGGGCCTCGGCCTCAGCACGATTTTCGGCGGCCACGGCGGCCTTGCGACGCTCCCAGAAACTACTCATTGCAGCCTCCGCCGTTTCAACGCGGGCGAGGCGTAGATATCCGCGGCCTTGCCGATGCGCGGGTCGCCGATGCCGTCCTGCTTCAGGTCGATGCGGGTCTTGTCCCGCTTGCGCTTGATAAAGGCTTCTTCCTGGTGGAATTCCTCGACGAAGTCGCGCACCCAAGCCACGAGTCCGTGCGGCATCGGCACCTTCTCGACCTGCTCTTCGCCGCTGTCGGTGAAATCCTGCGCCTCGTAGGGCGAGGCAGTGATGCGCAGCACTTCGAAGGGCGGCTCCTCCACCCCGGTGCGGCGCAGCACGACATAAAGGCTGGGCAGTTCGGATGCGAGGGTAGCGAGGTAGGCCTCCGTCTCGGCGCCGTGCAGTTCGAGAACCGGGGTCGCCGCATGATATTCCACCGCGTCGCCCTCGCGGCGCATTTCCTTCCACTCGGCGGGACCGGCCCCCGGCAGGACGGCGGCAGCGGTCCAGGCATGACGCACCCAACGGGTAACACCGGGCGTCCGTCGCAGGACGACCCCCACCGGCATGGTGCGATAAGCGTTCGGGTTGTGGATCAAGATCAGTCTCCCTCGGAGCCAAACCGTGGCGCAGGATGTCCGGCCACGAAAGGCTTTTCGTACGCCATGGTATTCCGAATGGCGTTTCGGGTCATTTTGTCCAGCGCCCGGACGGGGTGTCGGGGCGTTCGGTCAACCTGTCCAATCCGACTATTTTGCTCAGAAATCGGGCGGTCTGCGAACCGCGCGAATCACCCAGCCCCATGCCAGGCCGGGCGGCCCGATTCGGGACCGTGGGGACCGTGGAATCCGGTTGTTACTATGGACGAATCATGTGTAGCTAGCCGCTGCACGGCGGGGTCCATAGGCCCCGAAGAGCGCCTGCCCGAAGGAGAAAAACCGTGGTCAAGACTTTGATAACATGTGATTGTCTGGGGTCGCAGAGCATCGATGCCGGAGCCCTGTCACGCACCACGGGACTGGACGTTCGCCCCCCCTGTTCAGCGCTGTGCACACGCGAGGTCGCGGTGGCTGCAGAGGGATTGACGCAGGGGGATGTCGTTTTCGCCTGCACCCAGGAAAGCGCGGTATTCGAGGCCTTGGCAGATGAACTGGGTGTCGCCCCCCCTGCCCTCGTGGATCTGCGGGACCGGGCAGGCTGGAGCGCGGACGAGGCCCCGAAACTGCCCAAAATGTCCGCGCTGGTGGCAGAGGCCATGCTGCCCGCCGCCCCGGAAAAGAGCCTCGACGTCGTATCGGAAGGGTTGTGCCTGATCGTCGGGGCGCCCGAGGTTGCACTGGCAGCGGCCGAAAGCCTGAAGGACCACCTTGGCGTAACGGTGTTGCTGCCGGAGGGCGCCGAGGTTCCCGACACGCGGGACTATGACATAGTCACCGGGCGGATGCGGCGGGCAACCGGCGCGCTGGGACGGTTCGATCTTGTGATTGACGCGCTACGGACAGTGGAACCGGGCGGGCGCGGGTCTTACGCACTGACCGCGCCAAAGGACGGTGCGCGGTCGGACTGCGACATCCTTTTGGACCTGCGGGGCGAGGCGCCGCTTTTCCCGGCTCATGAAAAACGCGACGGCTACCTGCGCGCCGACCCAAAGCGCCCGGAGGCGGTTTCGGCGGCGGTGCTGGCGGCCTCGCATATGGTCGGCACCTTCGAAAAGGTTCTGCACGTCCGGACGGAGCCGCTGCTGTGCGCGCATTCCCGCGCGGGTCAGGTGGGGTGCACGCGGTGCCTTGATCTGTGTCCGACGGGGGCGATCACGCCGAACGGCGAACACGTGACGGTCGACCCGCTGATCTGCGCCGGTTGCGGCGCCTGTTCGGCGGCCTGCCCGTCGGGCGCGATCAGCTACGACGCGCCGCCGGTGGATCTGGTCATGCGGCGTGTGCAGGTGCTGGCGACGGCCTACCGCGACGCCGGGGGCCACGCGCCGCGACTGCTGGTGCACGAACGACATGGGGCAGAGATGATCCGGCTTTCGGCGCGGCATGGGCGCGGGCTGCCCTCTGACGTGATCCCCATGGAGGTGCCGAAGGTCGGCGTCTTCGGCCACGCCGAAATGGTGGCGGCGTTGGGGGCCGGTTTCGCCTCTGTCGCACTGCTGCCGGGGCCGGGCGCGGATATGGCGGCGATCACCGCTCAGGTTACGATGGCACGCGCAATCCGCGATGCGGTGACAGTGATCGACACGCCGGACCCGGATGTGCTGTCGGACGCATTGTATGCGGCGCAGGCCCCTGCCCCGCTCGCCACACCGGTGCGCCCGATGGGTACCCGGCGGCAGATCACCCGGCAGGCGGCGCGGGCACTGCACCCGGAGGGCGGCGCACTGGCGCTGCCGGTGGGCGCGCCCTACGGCGCAGTTCTTGTGGATCAGGACGCCTGCACCCTGTGCCTGTCCTGCGTCTCGCTCTGCCCTTCGGGGGCACTGGGGGACAACCCGGACCGGCCCGAGCTGCGTTTTCAGGAGGATGCCTGCCTGCAGTGCGGGATCTGCGCCACCGCCTGCCCGGAGAACGCCATCACGCTGGAACCCCGGCTGGACCTGTCGGAGGCCGCGCTGCGGCAGCGCGTGCTGAAGGAAGAGGAACCCTTTGCCTGTGTCGAATGCGGCGGGCTTTTCGGGGTGAAATCCACGGTAGAGCGGATCACGCAGAAACTGTCATCGCACGCCATGTTCAGCGGCGAGAAGCTGCGCATGATCCAGATGTGCGACGATTGCCGGGTGAACGCGCAGTTCCATTCCGACGACAGCCCCTTTGCGGGCAAGCAGCGGCCGCGACCGCGCACCACCGAGGATTACCTCAAGCGCCGGGATAACTGATGTCACTGCTGGGCCAGCGGCGCGCCGAGATCGGCGGCGGCGAGGGTCGCCACGTAGGCGAGGACGTGGTCAACCTCTTCCAGCGTCATGTGGATCGGCACGATCGGGCTGGGGCGGGCCTCGTCGAAGGGCGGCGTGACCTCCGCCACCTGAGTAAAGGCCGGATGCGGGTTCAGCACGTAGAAGCCGACGAAACGGTCCGCCCAGCCGGGCAGGGCACGCAGCACGGCAAAGCTCGGGGTGGAGCCGATGGAAGTCATGCGCGTCGCCTCGTCGACGGAATGGCACCGGGCGCATTTCGCCCGCGATACGCGATAACCTTCGGCGACGTCCCCGGTCAGCTCCAGCACCGGTGCGGCCTCGGCCGCCCGTTCGGCAGCGGCATAAAGCGGCGCGCCCTCGGGGGCATAAGCCAGCACGGTTTTCAAGCCGATTTCGCCGGTAAGCCAGTCCTCGAAGCGCGCCGTGGCATCCGTCGTATTGCTGATCGTCAAGCCCCAAGGCCCCCCTGCCCCGTCCGCGCCCAGAAACAGCGGCGCAGCGGTGGTGTCGAGCGTGGCATCGGTGGGCGGTTCGGTGAGGTTCACACGGACCTGCGTCTTCAGGGTGAAACGCGGCAGCAGGTATTTGATAAGACCGCTCTCGATCAGTTCGGGCGCAGCGTGGAGGGTCAGCAGACGCTCTTCGGCGGCCGCCTTGAACGGGACGGCGGCAAGGGCCAGAATGGCCAGCAAGATCAACGAACTCGCGCGCATGAAGATCAGCCTAGACGGTTGCTCCAGCGCGCGTCAACTCTCATGGGAGAAACGGGATGAGCGACGCGTTCAACATGTCGATGCGGAAATTCCTCAAGCAGGTCGGCGTCACCTCGCAGCAGGCCATCGAGGAAGCGATGCGCGAGGCGGATACCGCCGGAAAGCGCTACAAGGTGAAGGCGGTGGTGACCATCGAAGAACTGGACATGACCCACGAGGTCGAAGGCGAGATCGAAGGCATGAACGGGGAGCAGGCGTAAGTGGCAACGCGCGAAGAAGTACTGGACATCCTCAAGCGGATCGAAGCACCGGCGGGAGGCGATATCGTCGCAGCCGGCGTGGTGCGGGCCCTCGGCGTGGCCGATACCGGTGTGCGCTTTGTGCTGGAAGTGCCGCCAGGACAGGCGGAGGCCTGGCAGCCCGTGAAGGAAAAGGCGGAGGCGGCCCTGCAGGCTGCGGGTGTCGGCAGCGTGACCGTCGGGCTGACCGCGGATGCGCCGCCGCCCGGGCTGAAGCAGCCCGCGCGTGCGGCGCCGCAGGGACCGCAAAAGATACCCGGTGTTGCGCATCTGATCGCCGTGGCCTCCGGCAAGGGCGGGGTCGGCAAGTCGACGGTATCGGCCAACCTTGCCTGCGCACTGGCACAGTTGGGACGGCGTGTTGGCCTGCTGGACGCCGACGTGTACGGGCCGTCACAGCCACGGATGCTGGGTGTTTCGGGACGGCCCGCTTCGCCTGATGGTAAAACGATTTTACCGCTGCGCAACCATGGCGTGACAATGATGTCCATCGGTCTGATGACCAACGAGGATCAGGCGGTGGTCTGGCGCGGTCCGATGCTGATGGGCGCGTTGCAGCAGATGATGATGCAGGTGCAGTGGGGCGCACTCGACGTTCTGATCGTTGACCTGCCGCCGGGTACCGGTGACGTCCAGATGACGCTGGCTCAGAAGGCGCAGGTCGACGGGGCGGTGATCGTCTCCACGCCACAGGACGTGGCGCTGCTGGATGCCCGCAAGGGGTTGGACATGTTCAAGCAATTGAATGTTCCGATTCTCGGTATGATCGAGAACATGTCGACCCATATCTGCTCCAATTGCGGACATGAGGAGCACGTCTTTGGTCACGGCGGCGTTGCTGCGGAAGCCGAGAAGCTGGGCGTGCCGCTGCTGGCGGAGATCCCGCTTGACCTGTCGATCCGGCTGGCGGCCGATGGCGGCGCACCGATCGTGGTCAGCCAGCCGGACGGGCCCCAGGCGCAGGCCTTTCGCGCGGTGGCCGAGGCGCTGGTGGCGCAGGGGGTGGCATGAGCGAGCTGAGCTTTCCTCCGGCGATGACCGGCGAGGCCGTCGAGGCACTCCCCGAAGAGGTCGCGGTGGCAAAGGCGATCTCGGGCGTGGACGCGGGGCTAGTGACATGGCGCGCGGCCGCAGACCGGGTCGGCGCAGCGCTGGTCCTCGCGCCGGAGGTCCCGCTGCGCCGGGCCATGGCGATGCTGCCGCTGGCAGGCGTGGGGTTCCAGAATGCTCTGGGCGCACTGGCGCCCCCGGAGGTGGCGGTGCATCTGGAATGGGGCGGCGCGATCCGGGTGAATGGCGCGCGTTGCGGCATGATGCGGGCCTTTGCCGCAACGCGCGATCCAGAGGCGGTGCCGGACTGGCTGGTGATCAGCTGGTCGCTGGACCTGCTGCCGGTGAGCATGGAAACGGGCCATGACCCGGACCGAACCGCGCTATTCGTCGAGGGCTGCGCCGACGTGGACCCTGCCCTGCTGGTCGAAGCCTGGGCGCGCCACACACTGGCGTGGATCGCCCGCTGGGAAGATCCCGACGGTCTGCGCGCACTGGCGTCCGAATGGCGTGGTCTGGTGCATGGAGTGGGCGAAGACGTCACTCGGGGCGACGTCACGGGCACGTTCCTTGGCGTGGACGAGGAATTCGGGATGCTCTTGCGGTTGCCCGAGGGCACGCAGGTGCACCCGCTGACGGAACTTCTGGAGGAAACGCCATGAAACTCGCGCGTGCGGTACATATCGACGAGAGCGACATGCAGGTCTTCGCCTCCCCGGCGCGTACGGGAGAATGGTGTGTGGCGGGGGGGTTCGAGTTCTCCGACTGGACCGAGGACGACCTCGTCGGGAAGGCGCGGCAGGCCTTTGCCAACGGATGGCTGGGGATGGAAACCGGCGGACGGGTCACGTTGGTCGCCGTGACATCCATCGAAGCGGGTGAGTTGGCGGATCTGGAGGGCACCCTGGCGCGGCATTTCGTGACCTATTACGGCGCGCCTTCGGAGGATGCGGCGCGACCGGCTGCGCGGGAAGAGCTGTTTCACATGGCCGATCTCTGCGAAGATCAGGAGCCCAACACGCTGCTGATGGTATCGCGGGAGCTGACCGATGCCGGGGTCCGCGAGGTCTTTCGCGTGATCGCACCGGAGGAAGCGGACCTGGGGCAGTTCGCAGTGCATGGCGACATGGACGGCCCCCATGACCACGGTCATGGGCACGATCACGGCCACGGGCACCCGCATGACCATGGGCACGGCGGGCACGGCGACGGCGAGCCGAATTCGTGAAACCGGGAGGCAGCGGCTGAATGCGGACGATCCGGGTCAGGCTGCTGTTCCTCGCGTTGGCGCCGCTGGTTGTGCTGGCGCCCGTGCTTTTGCTGGTCGGCATGGCGCGCTGGACGGCGGACTATGACCGCATCCTGATCGCCAATGTCGATTCCGACCTCCGTATCGCAGAGCAATATCTGGCCCGGATCATGGGGGCCACGGGTGAGGAACTCTCCGCCGTGGCAGAGTCGGTCGACTTTGCGGAGGCTATGGCGCGGGAAGCGGCGGGCCGGGAGGCATACTTCGTCCGCAAGAAGAACGACCTGAACCTCGATTTCCTCTACTTTGTCTCCGGGCCTGCGGCCGTGGCCGAGGGCCGCGCATGGCCGGTGGTCGCCCGCGCACTTAAGGGCGAGGCGTCGACCGCCATCGACATCCTCAGCCCGGAGCAGCTGGCCGCCCTGCCCGGCAATCTCCATGACCGCGCCCGGATCGAATTACGCCCGACACGCGCAGCGGTGCCCAGCGACCGGACCGTGGAGGATCGCGGGATGGTCATCCACTCCGCAACGCCAGTGGACGCAGGCGGGACGCAAGGCGTTCTGGTGGGTGGCGTGCTGTTGAACCGAAACCTGCAATTCATCGATACGATCAACCGTCTTGTCTACCTCAACGCCGTGACCGGGGGCGAGCGGCAGGGAACGGCGACCCTGTTCCTCGGCGATGTGCGGATTTCTACCAACGTACGGTTGTTCGAGGACGTGCGGGCGCTGGGAACCCGCGTTTCGGCGGTGGTCCGGGAGGCGGTTCTTGACCGCGGGCAAACGTGGCTCGACCGGGCCTTTGTCGTCAACGACTGGTATATCTCCGGCTACCTGCCCCTGCGCGACAGCTTTGGTGATCCCGTCGGGATGCTATATGTCGGCTTCCTGGAGGCACCTTTTTCTGCCGCCAAGCGCAATGCCTACCTGATGATGCTTGCGGTCTTCATGCTCGTTCTGGCGCTGTCGGCCCCCCTCTTCCTGCGACTGGCAAAGGGGGTCTTTGCACCGCTTGAAAAGATGACGGAAACCATGCAGCGCGTGGCCCATGGTGACCTGTCCGCGCGCAACGATCTGCCGCGATCCGCGGACGAGATCGGGCAGGTGGCCATGCACCTCGACGACCTGCTGGATCAGGTGCAGGACCGCGACGCCAAGCTGCGCGCATGGGCGGAGGAACTGAACAACCGGGTAGAGGCGCGTACCGCTGAGCTGAAGGAGGCCAACAGCAAGTTGGAGGACACCTGGCGACAGTTGGTGATGAGCGAGAAGCTGGCCTCCATCGGGGAGATTTCCGCCGGGGTGGCGCATGAGATCAACAACCCGGTAGCGGTGATTCAGGGCAACCTGGACGTCATGCGGGAGGTGCTGGGGGAGCACGCCGCAGGCGTGCAGACGGAGATCGATCTGATTGACGCCCAGATCGGGCGGATCACCAGCATCGTTGGAAAGCTGCTGCAATTCGCGCGGCCCGACGATCACTCTGGTGTCGCGGCGCAGACCGAGGTCCGGCAGGTAGTTCGCGACTGTCTGGTTCTGGTGGACCACGTACTGGCGACGGCGGATATCGACGTGGTGACAAAGCTGGAGGAGACCCCGCCTGTGGCAATTCCCGTGGGAGAGTTGCAGCAGGTTGTGGTGAACCTTCTGGTTAATGCGGTCCACGCCATGGAGGACAGCGGTACCATCTGTCTGATCTCCGCGCGGGAGGCGCGCAACGGCCGTTCTGGCGTTACCCTCCTGGTTCAGGACACAGGTCCGGGCATCCCCGAAACCTTGCTGAAGACGGTGTTCGATCCGTTTTTCACAACGAAACCGGGTGAAGGCACCGGGCTGGGGCTTTCGATTTCGCAGACTTTGGTGCAAAGGGCCGGGGGACTTATCAGCTACCGCAATCTGACCGGCCCTGCGGGTGTGGCTGGGGCGGAGTTCACCGTCTGGCTGCCACTGGCAGGGAACGGGGACCGGACCGACACCTTGAAGGAAGGGAACTAGCGTGCTGGGATTTGTCAGCTTCGAGGAACGCGGGGCGGGGGATGTTGTGCTCGCCTCGGTGGCGGAGATACTGCAGGGACGGGGGCTGAACCTCGCTGGAGCGGTGCAGGTCAATTCGGAACGCGAGGGCGCGCACAGATGTGACATGGATCTGCACGTGCTGTCCGGCCGGGACGTCATTCGCATCAGCCAGCGGCTGGGGGCTTTTGCCCGCGGGTGCCGTCTGGATCCGGCGGGATTGGAGCAGGCGGTTGGTCTTGTTACCGCCGCGCTGGAGAACGGGCCGGATCTTCTGGTGGCGAACAAGTTCGGCAAACAGGAGATCGACGGACGCGGCTTCCGCCCTGTCATCGCAGAAGCTTTGGGACGCGACATCCCGGTGCTCATTGCGGTAAAAACCGGAAACGTGGCTGCTTTCCTCGAGTTCGCTGGCGAGTTTGCCGAAGAACTCTCGCCAGAGCGGGATGCCATATTGTCGTGGGTCATGGCGCAATTGCCCGAGGACCATCCGAGAGCGGTTCAGAGCACGTACCAGTAGACGCTGTGCGTTCTGCGACGAGCCGTGCGAAGTATTCGTTCGGCGTGCGGATCTGCAAACCATTCCTTGCCATGTGGTCCAGCGCTTCGAAGGTGCGTTGCCAGCCAAGCCGTGTCAGGGCATTGGCAACGATTTGCGTACGCAGGCCAAGGAATGCGGCGCATGTCTTCAATGCCTCTTTTGCCTCATTCAATGTTTGTGGCGGGTGAGGGAGGAGGCCGCGGAGTTCGGTGCATTCGTCGATGCAAATTCGAGTTTTGCGGGAATCGATATCTTTTTTCAGGGACTCTTTGTGCCGGACATTCTGCCCGTCGCCGGCGGGCATTTCTGCCGTCCGGATGGAGGCAGGAAGCACTGAGTTTTCCTCGGGCAATTGCTTATCGGCAGGCAGTTGCTCCTCGATTTCGTCGAACCGCAAGGCAATGGATTGAAGGTCCTCCAACGCCAGCTTTCGCCGAAAGATACGTGTCAGGTGGGTGAGCCAGTCATGGATGGTGGCGGGAAGGTGCTGCAGCCCTTCCATCAAGGCCCGGCGACGGGCCTGCAGCATGGCACGGAGGCTGCGCAGAGCCTCCGCCTCGGCACGCTGCTCGGATACGAGATCGGCTAGCAACGGAACAGAGGCGAAAGCGGGCGCAAGGTCCAGCCCGAAGGCGGCGATGATACGGCCCCCGCGGCGGAGCGGAAAACGCTTGCCGTTGGCGCTGTCGCGGCGCAGCAGCAGACCGGCGCGTGACAGTCGTTCGAAAGCGCGGCGTAGGACACGTTCATCGAGACCTGCGGCACGTTTGGCGATCTCTGCATTGGAGGCAAAGACCACCGTTTGCACCCGTGGTGTCACAGGGGCTTGCTCTTTTACCGGAAGGAACGACAGCAGCGCCCGCAGAACGGCGATGTCGTTGGCTGTCAGACCAAGGGCACGGCGCCCCTCGGCCACCATGTCCAGCAATTGCCAGCGCGGGAAGGGGGCAAACTCTATCCGTTCGGCAGGGCAGGGGGCCTCGCCGGGTTGTGTTTCGGCACGGGGGGACCGTGCCGCGGCGCAGGGCGCCGTAGCGGTGGTGTTTGTCATGCTTGTTTCAGACGGGCAGACCCCATCGTTCACCGAAGTTCGGTGTTGATTGTGATTCGACTGTGGGGTATCCAGAGAGTGCTAAATCTGACGGAGACCCTTCGAGACTTCGGTTTCGGGGGGTTTCTTTTTGCCTTGCGTCTGCCTCCTTTCTCTCTTGCGGGTTGCGATCGACTTGCCCGGTGGGCAAACCGTTTGATTTCAATACCTTAAGATTTTTCCCTCATTGCCCGGCGGGCAACTGAAGCAATATCAAGAGCTTGCCGCATCAGTCGCCCTTTTCCGACCATTCGGCATAAAGATCGTCCAGCCGTCCATCGAGCCAGCCGAGGAACCCTTGGGCCCGCCGATCCTTCGCCTGAAGGGTCAGCCGCCGCTCGTCCACTGCGAGTTGCAGGCGCTTTCCGGCAAGGTTGCGAATATCCGGTGCCTTGCGGGGGGCGGCGGACTTCGCGGCGTGCCCGCGCTCCAGAGCCGAAACCAGTCCCGTGAGCCGTACATCGCTTTCGCCCTCAGGTATCATGCGGCGCAGGTCGCGCCCGGCGGTCAGCGCTGCGGGGGCGAGTTCGGCCAGCCGCATCCAGGGCCGTCGGCCGGACTGGTGCGCCGGGCCAATGGCAAGGATCACATCGTCGGGCAGGGCGCGCGTCACCGCCCGCATCCGGCTCAGACCCGAGGGATCGACACTCAGCGTCTCGCAGATATCGGCGCTGGGGTAGCCGGCGGCATCCATCTGGGCCGCGAACCGCGCCCGCTCGATAAAGCTGTTCTCAAGCCGCGCGGCGTTCTCCAGACCCTGAGCCACAAGCGCCTGCCGGTCGTCGAACTCCGCGATATGGGCACGCACGCTTCGACCCAACTGCCGACAGGCGGCGATACGACGGCGGCCATAGACCACCTCGTAACGGATTCCGGGCGGCACCCCGGCAGGCGCCTTGCGCAGCAGGACAGGCAACTGCTGACCCGACCGCTCGATCGAGGCCACCAGATCCTCCAGCCCCTCGGTCACGTCGATCCGGTCCGAGAACCGCGAGTCGATGATTTCCGACGGGGCCACATCCCGCGGGGCGGAAGCCCCGAGCGTCCGGATGCTGTCCGCCACGGTGTTGACAGCAGGCGACCGCAGAGCGCGCGGCTCCTCTGTTTCGCCTGTCTCCCGTGCGGCGCGGTGCGCCTCCAGAGCTTTCAGGCTTCCGGCCAGCTTGTCCCGTTTCATATTACCTCCCCCACGCGGCCTGAATGCGCCGTTCAAGGTCGTTGCATACACCAATGGCCGATTGCAGCGCGCGGTCGTACGTCCGTCGATTTGCACCGGTCACCTCGGCTTCGAAGACCGACCTCTGCTGCAGACCCGCATCGCTGATCGCGGAACTTTTCAGGAACGGCGTTTCCAGAACCTGTTCCGCGAACAGCGCGCGCAGGTACTCCGACAAATCCTGCTGCGCGCTGATCGAGGTATCAAAGCGCGTCAACAGGAACAGGAAATTGTCGTAATCGGTAATGCCGCCGCTTTCCGAAAGAACCTCTACCAGTCCTGACGCCATTTTCAGGAACTGCGCGGCAGAGGCGATGTCGATCCGGTCCGGGATTACCGTCATCAGCAACGAGGTCGAGGCGCAGACCGCCGACAACGTGACGTAGCCCAGCTGTGGCGGGCAGTCGATCAGCACGATGTCATACTCCGCCTCCACATCGTCCAGCGCATGGGCGATGCGCTGAAAGAATACCGGTTGCTCCACCCGGCTCAGGGCGGCGGGTGTTTCGTGTTCGAACTCCGACAGCATGATGCCGCCGGGGACCAGATCGAGGTTGTGGAAGTAGCTCTTGCGTACCAGTTCGCGCAGGGGGCGGGGGCCTTCCTCGCCGTTGCGGTAGCGGATCGCGTCGTACAACGTTCCGCCTTCGAAAAAATCGATTTCCGGCTGGTAGCCGAAGAAGGTCGTCAGGGATGCCTGCGGATCGGCATCCACGCAGAGTACCCGGTAGCCACGCAAGGCCAGCCGATGGGCGAGGGTGATTGTCGTGGTGGTCTTGGCCGAGCCGCCCTTGAAATTCACCGTTGACCAGACCTGCAACCGGTCGCCTTCCTTGCGCCCGGGCAGCATGTGATGTGGGTTCTTTGATCCCTTCGCCAGCATCTGCCGCAGGTCCCAGACCTGCGCCGCAGTGTAGCGTCGCCGTCCGCCGGGGCCGGGTTCGCTGTCGGGAATGCGTCCTTCATGACGGGCCTTGCGCAGGTAGCTCTCCGAGACTCCAAGCAGTTCCGTCACCTCGGAAGAGGAGAAGTCGCGCAACGTCTTCGTATCCTCCGGAGCAAAGAAGGACTTCGACATCTCGGTGAGCGCAAATGTCAGATCATCCGCGTTCCGGCTCAGGGTCTGGTGTAGAGACTGTTTCATCCCGTCCGCTCGTATTATCGTTGTCCTGTCGGGTCCGGTTTTTCGCTGGCAGCCTCAGTAACGCCAATTCACCGGTTATCCCGCAGTCTTTGCGTTACAGCTATGGTCCCATTCCGCCCCTCATTCAAGAATTTTCCACATCAGATATGGTGCTCTGGATGGGGCGCAGCGCTAATCTTCCGAAAGCATCGCGCGAGGGAAATTGTTTAAATATATGATAATAAAGGATAATAATGAATTCTTCATGTGGCTCGTCTGGTTCCCTGCGCCCGGAAGTGCGGCCCTCCCCAGTACGGCTATTTGCGCATCAGCGGCGGAAGAAAGCGTTCCGACCGCCCGCCGCTTCCGACTCGCACCCGTCCCAGGCGCTGCCGAGTCGCCCGGTCTACAGGTCGGTCATGTAGGAATGCGGCGCACGCAGCCGTGCCATGCAGAGCGCGTCGATCAGGATCCCTCCCCGCAGGATGTCGCAGCGACTGATCCCCTCTCGTTCGAACCCGAAGACTTCGTAAAGCGCGATGGCGCCGTGGTTGTCGGTGTTCACCGTCAGCTCTACCCGCAAGAGTCCCAGCCAGTTGTCGGCCAGGTCGAGGATCGCCGTCATCAACGCCCGGCCGATACCCTGCCGATGGTGCGCGTCGTGCACCGTAATGGCGAGGCTCCCGACGTGCGCCCGCCGGTCGCGGCCCCGGTTCAGCGTGGCCCAGCCCACTGCCACGCCGTCTTTTTCCGCGACGATGGCGTGAACGCCCTCACCGGGTCGTAGAACGCGCTCGGCCACCCAGTCGGTCGACTGATAGGGCAGGCGGCCCGTGCCCCATTGCACTGCGGGGCGCAGGATCATTGTGTGCAGGGCGGGGATGTCGCGCTCCTCCGGGGTGCGCAGGAAAATCTGGGTCATTCGGTCTCCATCATGCTCCACCTGATTAGGCTGGCTTTGCCCCCATGCGGCTGGCCGGGCCTTCCGCCACCATTGCCCCGACGGACGGGAAAGTCGAACGCGACGCGGGGCAGGGGGAGCACCCGCATTCGGGATAGACGCACCTCCGGCGAATGGTATACCAAATACTGCGTAGTGGCCCCACGCAAGCGGGCCGCCGATTGGGAGGAGAAACCATGACTTTTGCGATGACCCGCCGCGCACTTCTGGCGTCGGCTGCCGCCCTGACCCTTGCCGGGCCGGCGCTGGCGGAGGACAAGATCACCCTGCGCATGTCCACGCCCGCGTCCGAGACCGACCAGCGCTCCGTCGCTCTGGCAGAGGTCTTTGCCCCCGCCGTGGCGGATTTTGCAAGCTACGAGCCGCATTATAACGCCTCGCTGATCGCGCAGGGCTCCGAGCTTGAGGCTATCGCCTCGGGCGACCTCGAAATGTCGATTGCCTCCGCGCAGGAACTGGCGACCTTCTTCCCGGAATTCTCCATCTTTGCTACCGGCTACGTGCACCAGTCAGCCGAGCATCAGGTGCGCGTCTTCAACGATCCGTTGATGGAACCCTTCAAGCAGAAGGTCGAAGACGAACTGGGGGTGAAGCTGCTGTCGGTCATGTATCTCGGCAAGCGGCATGTGAACCTGCGTTTCCCGCGTTCCGAGAAGGACGTGCAGACCCCCGCCGACCTCTCCGGTGTGAATCTGCGGATGCCCGGCTCTGATGCCTGGCAGTTCCTTGGCCGCGCGCTTGGCGCGAATCCGACACCGATGGCCTTCACCGAAGTCTATACCGCGCTATCGACCGGTTCCGTGGATGGGCAGGACAACCCGTTGCCCACCGTGGTCGATGCGAAATTCTACGAGGTGACCAAGCAGGTCGCCCTGACCGCGCATCTTGTGGACCTCAACTACGTCGCGTTTTCCAAAGCCGTTTGGGATCAGCTGACACCCGATCAGCAGGCCACCGTGCAGCAGGCCGCCGACGAGGCTGCCGATTCCGGCCGCCAGAAGCAGCTCGCCAAGGAAGAGGAGCTGGTTTCCTTCCTGAAAGATCAGGGACTCGACATCTACGAGCCGGACCTCGACGCCTTCCGCAGCCACGTTCAGGAACAGTACAAGGGCAGCGAATTCGCCGCCTCCTGGCCCGAGGGCGTGCTCGACGCAATCAACGCGCTCGGCGATTGACCCTGATGCGTCCCCGGGGTCATCCCCGGGGCGCAACGTCGCCGGAGGTATCCCATGTTCGACACGATCCGTCGGTTCGCCCAGGGCCTGAAACACGGTGCGGAATTCATCGCGGCAATGATGATGTTCGCGATGTTCCTTACCTTCATCCTGCAGGTGGTGATCCGCTACACCGCGCGTCTCGAATGGCTGGCGCAGGCGGCGCCGCTGCTCGACCCCTCGCGTTATGGATGGACGCTGGAATTCTGCCTCGCGCTCTGGGTGTGGATCGTCTTCTTTGGCTGCGCCACCATCGTGCGCGAACGGGATCATGTCACCTTTGACATCCTCTATTCCGCCGTGCGCCCCGGCACGCGCAAGGTCTTTGCCATCGTGACCTGTGTGCTGATCGCGGGCGCGCTGCTCTACTCGCTCGAACCGACATGGGCAAAGTTCAGAATCCTGCGCCTGAAACAGACCGCCACGCTGAAACAGCTGATGGGGGACTGGATCAGGATGCGCGATATCTATTCCGTCTATGCCTTCTTCCTCGTGGCCGTTTCGCTGCGCTATGCGTGGCGGGCGGCACAGGTCTTCCGTTTCGGGGCGGAGCAGGACATCCATCACTTCGACGACCTCGCCACCCCGGTGCAGGACCCGGAGGGCCGCCCGTGAGTATCGAATTCACGCTCTGTCTGGTCTCGCTCTTTGTCACGGCGGCGATCGGGATGCCCATCGCGTATGCCATCCTGCTCGCGTCGTTTGTCTATCTCGCGGCGGGCGGGCAGGGGGTTGGGCTGGCCGGAAAGGTGCTGCTCGATGGTATGTATTCCAGCTTTATCCTGCTGGCGGTGCCGCTGTTCATCGTTGCCGCCAACATCATGAACGCGGGCACGATTTCCGACCGGCTGCTGCGGTTCTGCGTCGCGATCGTGGGCCGGTTCAAGGGCGGGTTGGGGCATGTCAACGTTGTCGCCTCGCTGATTTTTTCCGGCATGTCGGGGTCGGCGGTCGCGGATGCGGCGGGCATCGGCAAGATCATCATCGGGATGATGACCAAATCCGGCCACTACACGCGTGGCTATGCCGCCGCGATCACCGCCGCCTCCGCCACCATCGGGCCGATCATCCCGCCGTCGATCCCGATGGTTCTGTATGCGCTGGTGTCGAACACCTCCATTGGCTACCTGTTCCTGGGCGGCATCGGGCCAGGGCTGCTGATGGGCCTCGTCCTGATGGTTCAGAACTGGATCATCTCGCACCGCCGAGATTTTGGGACCGAGGCGCCCGTGCCGCTTTCCGATCTGCCGCACCTGACGTTCGAGGCGTTCCCGGCGCTGCTCATGCCCGCGATCCTGCTTTACGGCATCTATGGCGGCGTCACCACGCCAACCGAGGCCGCCGCAGTCGCGGCCTTCTATGCGCTGATCCTGGCCGCAGTCTTCTACCGGGCGCTCAGCCTGCGGGCCTTCTACCACATCCTCGTGGAATCCGCCCGGTCCTCGGCGGCGGTGGGGTTGGTGATCGGCGGGGCGCTGATCCTCAACTACATCGTCGCCGCCGAGAATATTCCCGACATGGTGGCGGGCGCGTTGACCGGGCTGGAGGTGTCGCCGCTGGCGTTCCTGATCGGGGTGAACGTTCTGCTGCTGCTGCTGGGCTGCGTTCTGGATGCCTCGACCATCATCCTCGTCATCATCCCGTTGTTTCTGCCCGCCTGCCGCGAAATGGGCATCGACCTCGTGCATTTCGGTGTGGTGGCGGTGGTGAACTGCATGATCGGCCTCATCACGCCGCCTTATGGCATCCTGCTTTTCGTCATCAACGCCGTCACCCGCATTCCGCTGGCCGAGATCATCCGCGAGGTCATTCCCTTTCTGATCGTCCTCGTTCTGGCCCTGCTGGCCATGATCCTCCTTCCCGGCATCGTCCTCTTTCTGCCGCGCCTGATGGGCTACCCCGGATGACGCGGCCCCCAACCGGAGACCTTTTATGAATACCCTGAAATCCCGCCTCCTGCGGGGCGAGTTCGTCACTGCCGCATGGGCCGAACTGGGCAGCGCCGACATCGCGGAGATCCTCGTCCGCCACGGCTGGCCGATCGTGCTGATCGACGGCGAACATGGCATCGGAGATCTGGAAACGTGGGTCGGCATTGCCCGCGCGGTCGAAGCGGCTGGTGGGGAATCGCTCCTGCGCGTCCCGGACGGCAGCGACACGACGCTGAAGAAGGTGCTCGACCGGGGCTTTCGGTCCCTCGTCGTGCCCATGGTGAACTCCGTGGCACAAGCGCAGGCCATCGCGCGGTCCTGCCGCTACCCGGTGCGCGGGACGGGCGGCGTCGGGCGCGGCTATGCGGCACCCATCGTGCGCGGATCGGATTACCACTCTCGGCCCGACTACGCCGTGAGGACGGCGAACGAGGACCTGCTGCTGTTCGTCCAGTGCGAGACGCCTGAAAGCATCGCGTCCCTGCCGGAGATCTGCGCGGTCGAGGGCGTCGACGGCATCTTCCTCGGGCCGAACGACCTTGCCGCGACGCTGGGTCACATGGAGGACATGGAGCACGCCATCCCACAGGCCGCCTTTGCGGAGGTCGAGGCAAAGGTCACGGCGGCCGGCAAGCTTTTGGCCACCGTGCCGGGCGGCGGACGCGACTGGGGGGAACTGCGGGCAAAGGGCTATCACCTCGTGGCCGGGGTGAACGACGTCTCCTTCCTCATGGGCGCCGCGCGCGACGCGGCAGAGGCGCGGGACGAAGCGTTGCGATAAGCGACACGGCGCCTGATCGTGCCTGGCGGCCCTGGCTTCCGGCGGAGACATTCCACCTCTGCACGAGTTTGGCGGGCGCAGGGGGCGCAAAGGCCGATAAGGGGATAAGCGGGCCTTATACCCCCATTGCTATTTTGTTTTTCCGTCGCCGGGTCCACTGGCATATCACCGTGACGGGAGGACAGGGATGCGCCGCAGTAGCTGGAAATGGCTGGCGTCAGAGCCGGGGGGTCGCGCGTGACGCCCCGGATTGCTTCGGTCGATATGGTGGTGCTGGGCAGTGGCGCGGCGGGGCTGACGGCGGCCCTGACCGGATCGCTGGACGGGCTGCGCGTGCTTGTTCTGGAGCACGAAGAACAGGTCGGCGGCACCTCCGCGCGGTCCTCGGGGAGCGTCTGGATC
This sequence comes from Sagittula salina, assembly GCF_017813235.1. GTDB lineage: Bacteria > Pseudomonadota > Alphaproteobacteria > Rhodobacterales > Rhodobacteraceae > Sagittula > Sagittula salina. The sequence goes on along the minus strand of NZ_JAGISH010000016.1, from coordinate 39,877 downwards.
CCCGGCAACGGCTTTGCCCGCGCCGCCCGGCCCGAGGACGCGGCAGAGGCGGCGGTCTACCTCGACGCGCTGGTCGGCGAACGCGCCCCGCACGCGCTGCGTCGGGCTTTCCTCGCTGCCGGGCCACGGATGCTGGAGGATCTCGAAACCCGCGCGGGGATCGCGTTTCGCGCCATGCCCGCGTCGCCCGATTACCGTCAGGATATACCCGGCGCCGCCCCCGGCTGGCGGCCGCTTGACCCTGTCCCCTTTGACGGTCGCTCCTTGGGCGACTGGTTCGCCCGTCTTGCGCCGCCGCTGCCGGAATTGACCGTGCTTGGCGGAATGATGGTCACCCGTCCCGAGGCCGCGGCGCTTCTGCGTGCCGACCGCGACGCGGGGGCGGCGGCCATCCGGCTCGGGTTGAGGCATGCGCGGGACAGGCTGCGCCATGCGCGCGGCACCCGGCTGGTGCTGGGCAACGCGCTGGTGGCACGATTGCTCCACGCCTGTCTTGTGCATGGGGTGGATATTCGCACCGGCGTGGTTGCCTCCCGGATCGCGCCGGGCGTCGTGCACCTGCCCGGCGAATCCATCCGGGCAAAGGCCATCATCCTTGCGGGCGGCGGCTTTCCCGCCTCGGAGGCGAAGCGCGCCGAACACCTGCCCGATCCGACCCCGCGCATCACCCCCGCCGCCCCCGGCGCACGGGGCACGACGCTGGACCTCGGGCTGGCGGCGGGGGCGCAACTGGGGCCTTCGGGGCTGGACAACGCGCTGTGGTTCCCGTGCTCCACCATGGTGCGACCGGACAGGTCTACCGCGATCTGGCCGCATATCGTGCTCGACCGTGCCAAGCCCGGTTCGCTTTGCGTCGGACGCGACGGACGCCGGTTCGTGAACGAAGCGGTATCCTATCACGAATTCGTCCGCGCGATGTACCGGCACCGCGACACCGCGCTGCCCTGTTGGCTGATCGCAGACCGCGCCTTTGTACGGCGCTACGGGCTGGGGCTGATCCGTCCGCGCACGCCATCGCTGCGGCGCTATATCCGCGCGGGCTACCTGACGGCCGCACGTGACCTGCCCACGCTCGCCCGCGCGCTGGGGATGCCGGCAACGGCGCTGTGCCACACGATCGAGCGCTTCAACGGCTTTTGCACGCCTGGGATCGACGAGGACTTCGGCCGCGGCGAAACTCTCTACGATCGCGCCAACGGCGACCCGGGACACGGGCCGAACCCTTGCCTCGGGCGGCTGGGAGACGGTCCCTATTACGCCGTCCGGATGGAGCCGGCCCCCCTGGGCACAAGCCGGGGGCTGGCGACGGATGCCAGGGCACGTGTGCTGGACGCGGAGGGCGCGCCGATCGACGGGCTCTATGCCTGCGGCAACGACATGCACTCCGCCTTTGGCGGCGAATACCCGGGTGCGGGGGCGCAACTCGGGCAGGCAATGACCTTCGGCTGGCTGGCGGCACGCCACGCGGCCGGGATCGAAAGGGAGGATCCATGACCACCACCAAAGGCGGCGACCTGATCGCCGACACGCTTATCGAGGAAGGCATTACCCATGTCTTTGGCATCTGCGGGCACGGCAACGTTGGCCTGCTGGACCCGCTGTACGAACGGCGCGACCAGATCCGGCTGGTGTCGCCACGGCACGAACAGACCGCCGTGCACATGGCGGACGGGTTCTTTCGCGTCTCGCACAAGCCCGCCGCGACGCTGACCTCCACCGGGCCGGGATCGTGCAACCAGATCATGGCGCTGGCGGTGGCGCAGACCGACAGTTCGGCAGTCTACTCGATCACCGCCAACGTGCCGACCGGGCAGTTCAACCGGGCGCCCTTTCAGGAGTTGTCGATGCACCACCACGCGGATTTCAACAGTGTGATCAAGCCGGTGGTAAAGCGGTCGTTCCAGCCCTCGCGCGTCGAGATGCTGCCGCTGGCCATGCGGCAGGCGGCGGCGGCGATGACCACGGGACGACCCGGGCCGGTCAACCTCGACATCCCCTACAACCTCTTTCAGGAGGAGGCGGACGTGACGCGCGAACCGAAGGGATCGGCCTTTGGCCAGCGCCGCAGCGGGGCCAGCGCAGAGGACATCGCGACGACTGCCGACATGCTGACGGCCGCCGTGCGCCCGGTGATCTTCATCGGCCATGGCGTTGCCCTGTCGGAGGCGGGGACAGAACTGACCGCGCTCGCAGAGGCGCGTGGCATCCCGGTCATCTCCTCGCCCAACGGCATGGGCTGCATCGATATGGAGAGCCCGCTCAGCCTTGGCTTCATCGGGCGGAACGGCGACTACGCGGCCAACCAGGCCGGGCGGCACGCGGACCTCGTTCTGGCGATCGGGGGGCGGTTCGACGACCGCTCGGCCTCGTCGTGGAAGCCCGGTTATTCGTGGAACTTCCCCACGACAAAGCTGATTCACGTCGATCTCGACCACGCGGAACTGGGGCGCAACTACACGCCCGATCTGGCCATTTTGGCCGATGCGCGCGCCTTTCTGCGGCAACTTCTGGCAGAACTGGAAAACCGCGACGCCCTGCGCCGTGAAACCGCCGCGTGGCTGTCGGACATCGAGGGCTGGCGCAAGGAATGGACCGATTTCATCGCGCCCAACTGGAACGGGCATTCCGACCCGATCTCCCCCTTCCGCATCGTGAAGGATTGTCAGCGCGTGCTGCCCGAAGACGTGATCCTTTCACTTGACTCGGGCGTGCACCACAACTGGTACATGCAGTTCTGGAAGGCCCGCCGCCCGCAATCGATGCTGAACACCTGGGGCTACTCGGGCATGGGCTTCGGTCCGTCCTCGATCCTCGGCGCGAAACTCGCAGCCCCCCACCGGCCCTGCGTGTCGATCTGTGGCGACGGCGGATTCACCATGGTCCCGCACGTGCTGTGCACGGCGGTGGAATACGACATTCCCGTGGTCTGGGTTGTCTGGAACAACTTCGCCTGGGGCGCGATCCGGGACCTGCAATACGGCTATTTTGGCGGGCGTGAGTATGGCACCGCCTTCCGCGCGGGCGAGAACCGGGAGCCTTACAATCCCGACTTTGCCGCCTGGGCACGGGCGGCGGGGGTGGACGGCTACACCGTCACCGACAGCCGCCAGTTTGCCGCCACGCTGGAAGCGGCCGTCGCCTCCAACCGTCCGGCGTTGATCGACGTCCATGTGGACGCGGACGTCCGCCCACCCGCGACCGGCACCTGGGAACTGCCGCCACTGCAACCGAAAGAGCCTGCCTTCGGCAGGCCCTGGCGCCCTTGAACAGCCTCCGTGACCGGCCTTTTGAAAGGACATGACATGACCGAGAGAAATACCGTGATCCGCAACATCGCAGAGGAACCCTGGCAGCAGTATCCGGGCCACTTCGGATCGGCGCTGTCAAAGGCGCTGGTGGCGCCGGAGACAACCGGATCGCAGCTGATCGACTACCGTATCTCCTCGTACCAGCCGATGGCCTATGTCGAGCGCCACGTCCACAAGGTTCAGGAGCAGGTCTATCATGTGCTCGACGGCGAAGGGCTGATGGAGATTGGTGACGAACGCCGCGTGGTGCGCAAGAACGACGTGATCTTCATTGCGCCGGGGACCTGGCATTCGATCCAGAATTCGGGGCTTGGGGATCTGACCTTTATCGTGGTGACGACGCCTGTCACCGACGACTGAAGGTTAGGCGGGCACCAGCGCGGGAACCTCGGGAGGTGCGAGAAACCCGCGCCACTCCCTTGCCTCCACCAGTTCCGCCACCACCTGGCGCAGGACGTGGGCCACGGCGCTGGCGGCGCTGCTTTGCGCGTCGGGTGGCAGGGAATACAGGTAATTGGTGCGTCGCAGGCTCGCATCCGAGACGCTGAGACAGCGGAAGGCCCGGCCCCGGCGACATTCCTGCATGATGGCGCCCATGGGTTTGATCGTGCCGCCCATGCCGTCGAAGACGCAGTTCATCACCAGAGACAGCGAGTCGATCTCTGCCGCGACGCGCGGCACCAGGGCGCGGCTCTCGAACTCCGCCTCGATGCGGCGGCGCAACCCGTGGTCGGAGGTCGGCAACACCAGCGGCACCTGCGCGACCTCGGTCATTGTCACCGTCTCGCGCCCGGTCAAAAGGGGCGAGTCGCCGGGCAGTATCAGGAAAAGCTCTTCGAGCATGAGGGGTTCGACCGCGAGGTCGTCGGGCATGTCGCGGGAGAACAGCACCGCGAGATCTAGCCGGTTCTGCCGGATCAGATGGCCGACATGACCGCTCATGGCCTCCACCACGTTGATGGAAATGTTGGGATATTTCTCCCGCACCCGGCGGACCAGCGGCAGACCCAGCGCAGCGACGGTGGTCGCGGGCAGGCCCAGCGAACAGACGCCGGTGATCTCCCCATCGTCGGAACGCGCGATGGTCAGCGCCTGTTCGAACTGGCGCAGGATCAGCCGGGCATGGTGATAGAGCGCCTGGCCCGTTTCGTTCGGCGTCACACCACGGGGCGAGCGCACGAGCAGCGGCTTGCCGACCTCGTCCTCCAACTTTGCGATCTGCTGGCTGAGTGCGGGTTGCGCGATATTGAGCACCTGGGACGCCTTTGAGAGGCTGCCCATTTCGACGATGCGGACGAAATATCTCAGTTGCCGGATGTCCATGGCGCAAAGCTTACTCCGTCGAAGCCATATGGCAAACTTATATCCGCTTCCGAAAACGGTATTATCCGCGTCCCCGCCCGGCCCGCTACCCTGCCCCCACGAGGCTGCAAAAGCCCGATCTGGGAGGAGAGACGATGACCTACACGACCCGAAAGAGCGGGCTTCTGACCCGCAGGCACGCGTTGACGCTGGGCACCGGCGCGGCGGCGGCGGCGATGCTGGGGGCGCCCGTGATCGTGCGCGCACAGTCCGGCCCGGTAAAGATCGGCCACCTGACACCGATGACCGGCTTCCTCGGCACACTGGGCGGCTGGGCCGTCGAGGGGGCCTCCCTTGCAGTCGAGGAGATCAACGCCGGCGGCGGCGCTGGCGGCCGGATGCTGGAACTGATGAGCGAGGATTCGATCAACCCGGAGAACGGCGCGACCAAGGCGCAACGGATGCTGGAGCAGGACGGCGCCGATTTCCTGCTGGGCGAGATCAGCTCGGCCACGGCGCTGGCCATTTCCGAGGTCGCTGCCCGCAACGAAAAGCTGTTCATGGCCGTGGGTCCGCGGTCGGACGTGCTGCGCGGCGAGCGGTGTTCGCGCACGATGTTCTGCACCGACATCCCCAACACCGCCATGGTGAACGCCGTCGGCACCGCGCTGAAGCAGCAGGACGACATCGCCGGCAAGAAGTTCTTTACCCTCACCGCAGATTACGTGTTCGGCCACGATCTGTTGTCGGCGGCCAAGGCCTTCTTTGACCGCAACGACGCGGAGCTGATCGGGGATGAGCTGATCGCCACCGACGTCACCGACTTCAGCCCCTTCATCCTGAAGCTGCGGCAGGCCAATCCCGATTACGTCTGCCTCAACCTCGCGGGCAATCAGGTGACCAACTTCGTCAAGCAATACGCGGAGTTCGGCCTGCCTTATCCGATGATCGGCTTCAACCTGAACACCGCTGACGCCTGGGCGGCGGGCGCGGGCAACCTCTCGGGCACGTGGCCGACGGTCTGGCTGCACACGCTCGACACGCCGGAATCGAAGGCCTTCGTCGAGCGATTCCAGGCGAAGTACGGCAAGCTGCCGGAGAACCATTCCTGGATTTCCTACATCGCCGTGCAGATCATGGCCAAGGCCATCGCGGAGACGGGTTCGGCGGCCACGCCTGATCTGATCGACTACCTCGAAAGCGGCGCCAAGTTCGACGTCATGAAGTCGCGCCCCGCGCATTTCCGTGCAGAGGATCACCAGCTTATCCAGGAGGCCTACGCCTTTACCGTGAAGGACGATGGCAGCTACGAGGACGTGCACGACATGCTGGAGCTGTCGGCGACCGTGCCGGGCGCGGAGGAGGCGCTCGAGTCGATCTATCCCTCGACCGAGGGCGGCGCCTGCAAACTGTCCCTGTAGCCCCGTGACACAAATCACTTGAAATGACCGCGCCCGGCTCTGCGCCGGGCGCCCTTCGGGACGGACCCCATGCAACTCTTCTTTCTGCTCGAGCAGGTCGTCAACGGCCTGGTCCTCGGCGGCTATTACCTGCTGATCGCGCTCGGCCTGTCGCTGATCTTCAGCGTCGGCGGCATCGTCAACCTGGCGCATGGCGCCTTCTACGCGCTGGGGGCCTATGCCTTCGTCACGCTGTCGGGCACCTTCGGGTTCTTCGGCGGCGTGCTGGTGTCGCCCATCGTGGTTGCGTTGCTCGGCATCGCCTTCGAGCGGTTCATCCTGCGCCGTTTCTACCGCGAGGACCCGATCCTGTCGCTACTCGTCACCTTCGGGCTGGCGCTGGTGGCCGAACAGGCGATCCGCATGATCTGGGGGTCGGCGCCGCTGGCGGCCTCTCTCCCGCGCGAATTGCGGGGGTCGGTGATCCTCGGGCCGCTGTTGTTCTCGAAATACCGGCTGATGATGCTTGCGGTGATTGCGGTGCTGCTGGCGGGCGTGTGGGTGCTTCTGAACCGCACGTCCTTTGGCCGCGTGGTGCGGGCGGGCATCCAGGACCCCGACATGGTCGCCGCGCTCGGCATCCGCCTGCAACCTTACATGACCACCGTGGTGATGCTGGGCGTCGGCCTTGCCGCGCTTGGCGGTGCAATGTTCGCGCCGATCACAACCGTGCACCCGGCGATGGGGGCAGAGATCCTCACCATCGCCTTCGTGGTGGTGGTCATCGGCGGGCTCGGCAGCTTCTGGGGCGTGGTCTGCGCCGCGCTGCTGGTGGGCGTGGTGCGGGGCGTGACCGTCTTCTTCGTCCCCGCCGCCTCCGAAGCCTCCATGTACGCGCTCATGCTGGTTGTCCTGCTGCTGCGGCCGCGCGGACTTCTCGGCGAAACCATTCGAAAATTCGAAAGCTGACATGACCCAAACGATCCGCACCCTCTGCGGCGCCGCCATTGTCCTGCTGGCCCTGCCTTTCGTCATGCCGCTGCTCGGCCTGACCAGTTCCACCGCGACGCAGGTCGTCGTCCTCATCATTTCGGCGATGGGTCTGAACCTCATGGTGGGCGTCACCGGGCTGGTTTCCTTCGGGCACGCCGCGTGGTTCGGGCTGGCCGCCTATGCCGCCGCCCTGACGCAGAAGCACCTGCTGCCCGGCCAAATCATCCTGCCGATCCTCGCGGGGCTCGCCTTCGTCGCGGTGCTTTCGCTGGTGCTGGGCGCGCTGATGCTGCGGCGGCGGGGGGTCTATTTCTCTCTCATGACGCTGGCGCTGGCGGCGCTGACCTTTTCCATCGCCTTCCGCTGGACCGCCGTGACGGGGGGCGAGGACGGCCTCGGCGGGCTCAGCCGCAATACGGCTCTGCCCATCGACCTGTCGGACAATCTGACGTATTATTGCTTCTCAGCCGTGATGGGCCTTGTGACGCTCTACGGGCTGATGCGGGTGATACGATCGCCATTTGGCCATGTGCTGCGCGCCATCCGCGAGAACCAGGAGCGGGCGGAGTTCCAGGGCTACGCGGTGAACCGCTACAAGCTGGGGGCTTTCGTCCTCTCGGCCACGGTTACCGGGCTGGGCGGCATTCTGTCGGGCTTTCAGCACTACATCGTCACCGCCGAAAGCACGTCCATCGAGTTCTCGGGCGAGCTGCTGGCCATGGTGGTCATCGGAGGCATGCGCAGCGCCGTGGTCGGCCCCGCCGTAGGGGTGCTGTTCTTTGTGCTCTTTCGCGAGGTGCTGTCGACATGGACCAGCGACTGGCTGTTCTGGTTCGGACTGATCTTTGTCGGGTTTGTGATGTACCTGCCCGGCGGCATCGTGGGGATCGTTGAGAAAATCCGCCACCGGCTGAATCCTCCGCCCGCGACCAACGCCGCCATGTCCAACCGCAAGATATACGAGGGCCTTGATTTGCCGGAGGCGCTTCGGCCCGCGCCCTCCACCCGCGCCGAGGTCCTGACCGCGCATGATGTGTCCAAACGTTTCGGCGGCATACGGGCGGTTCGGGGGGCGTCGCTGATGGTCGCGCCGGGGCAGATCCACGCGCTGATCGGTCCCAACGGGGCGGGAAAGACGACCCTCTTCAACCTGATCTCCGGCAAGTACGTGCCCGATACCGGCGAGATCACCCTGGATGGCCAGAGCATCGCGGGCCTGCCACCGCACCTGATCAGCCAGGCGGGGCTGGCGCGGTCATTCCAGATCACCTCCCTGTTCGAAGGGCTGACGATCCGCGAGAACCTGCGCCTGTCGGTGCAGTCACGCCATGCCGCGCGGCACAACGCGTGGTCCGACATCGACAGCCTGCAAGGGATCAACAACGAGACGGCGGAACTGATCCGCTTTCTCGGGCTGGAGGGCATCGAGGATACGCTGGCCGCCGATCTTTCCTACGGCGGGCAACGGCTGGTGGATCTTGGCATCGCGCTGGCGACACGGCCCCGGATGCTGCTGCTGGATGAACCGCTGGCCGGGCTTGCGGCGGCAGAGCGGGAGCGTGTCTCGCGGCTTGTCACCACGATGGCGAAATACATCCCCGTCCTGATCGTGGAGCACGATATCGACCGGGTGCTGGGCATTTCGCACACCGTCACGGTCATGAATGACGGCGCGGTTCTGGTCGCAGGTTCACCCGCCAGGATCCGCGCAGATACCCGCGTGCAGGAGGTCTACACCGGCACCGGCACGCCGGGTGTCACTGGCACTCGCGCGGCGCATGATGCCCCCGGCGCGCCGGTTCTGACGGTGGAGAACCTGCACAGCTTCTACGGCAAGAGCCACATCCTGAACGGCGCCGCACTTGAGGTCCGGGAGGGTGAGATCGTCGCTCTTCTGGGTCGCAATGGCGCAGGCAAATCGACCTGTCTGAAGACCATCGCCGGCCTCGTCCGGCCGCGCGAGGGGCGCATCGCCTTCTCCGGGGCGGAGATCGCGGGGCAGGCCACCCCCGACATCGCCCGCGCCGGGGTCGGCTATGTGCCGCAGGGGCGCGGCCTGTTCTCCGGAATGAGTGTACGCGACAACCTCGCGCTCGGTCACCTCGCGCGACCAAAGGGGCAGGGGGGTGTGTACTGGACGGAGAAGCACATTTTCGAGTTCTTCCCGAGACTGAAGGAGCGCATCGACAGCCCCGCCGATTTCCTGTCGGGCGGCGAACAGCAGATGCTCGCCATCGCGCGCGCGCTTTCCGCCGACGTGAAACTCCTGCTGCTGGACGAGCCCTTCGAAGGGCTGGCTCCGGCGGTGGTCGAAGACCTCTTTCGTGTGCTCGACCGCTTGCGCCGCGAGGTTCCCGTCATCATCGTCGAGCATAACCTCGACATCGTTCTGGCACTGGCGGACCGCGTCTATGCCATGGAACAGGGCAAGGTTTTTCACGAAGGCCCGGCCCGCGACCTGCTCACCGATCTCGATTACCGCAAGGAGGTCCTCTGGCTGTGACCAATAGCACCTTTCCCCTGACCTGCCTGCATGATGGCACCGAGAACGCCGGTCAGGGTCGCCCCCTGACCGTGCTGGACAAATACACGCTTACCCCCGTGGCGGAGGGCGCGGAGGCGAGCGTGGACCAGATGACCGCCATGATCGACAGCGCGCAGCGGGCCTTTACCGGCGGAGCGCCCGGCGCTTACGAACGGGGCGAGATCCTCGACCGCGCGGCGCATCTGCTGGCGCAGCGGGCCGAGGAGATGATGACCACCATCATGGCCGAAAGCGGCTTTACCGCGTCCGATGCCAGGGGCGAGGTCACGCGCTGCCAGCAGACGTTGCGGCTTTCGGCGGAGGAGGCGCGCAACCTGCGAGGCGAGGTCGTGCCGCTGGCGGGCGCGCCGGGGCAGGGGCGCCGGATGGGGTTCACCCTCCGCGTGCCGCTGGGCGTGGTGCTGGCGGTAACGCCCTTCAACTCGCCGCTCAATACCGTCTGTCACAAGGTCGCCCCTGCTTTTGCCGCCGGCAATGCGGTGGTGCTGAAACCGGCCTCTGCCACGCCGCTGACGGCCCTGGCGCTGGGACGTGTACTCTTGGAGGCCGGGATGCCGCCGGGGTTCCTGTCGGTCATGCCGGGGGGGGCCGAGGTCACTCAGGCGGCCATCGCCGATTCGCGCGTGCGGTTCATCGCTTTCACCGGATCGACCGGCGTGGGCCGTGCCATCCAACAGGCCGCAGGGCTGCGACGCACACAGATGGAACTGGGCTCCATCGCCTTCACCATCCTGGCCGATGACGCCGATCTCGACCGTGCGCTCCCGAAGATAACCGGCGCGGGCTACCGCAAGGCCGGACAGGTCTGCACCTCCGTCCAGGTGGTGCTGGTGCAGCGTGTCCGGCTGGAGGAAGCCACCGACCGGCTGACAGCGGCCGTGCACGCCGTCCACTACGGCGATCCGCGCATGGCGGGCACGGTCACGGGGCCGCTGATCTCCGAACGGGAGGCGGCGCGGGTTGATACCTGGATCGAGGAGGCCCTGTCCCAGGGGGCGACCCGTTTGGCCGGCGGTAAGCGCAAGGGGGCAGTGGTGCCGCCTACGCTGCTCACGGACATCACCCCGGACATGCGCGTTCTGTCAGAGGAGGTCTTTGGCCCTGTCGTCTCCCTCCTGCCGTTCGACACGATCGAAGAGGCCGTTTCCCGCGTCAACGCCACCCCCTACGGCCTGGCCACGGGGGTGTTCACCAACCGGCTGGATTCGGCCTTTGACCTCGCGCGCAGTCTGGAGGTGGGCGGGGTGCACATCAACGAAACCTCATCCTCCCGCGTGGACCTGATGCCCTACGGCGGGTCGAAGGACAGCGGTTTTGGCCGCGAAGGCCCGCGCTACGCGGTGGAGGAAATGACCGAACAACGCATCGTCACGATCACACCGTGACGTCTGAACAGGGAGATATGCACATGACAGGCAAGACAGCACTCGTCTTTGGAGGGTCGCGGGGAATTGGCGCGGCGGTGGTCACGGCGCTGGCGCGCGACGGGTTCGACGTTGCGTTCACCCACGCAGGCAGCGCCCCCGATGTGCCACAGGCGGCCACGAGTATCACGGTCCACAAGTGCGATATACGCGACGCGGCCCAAGTGGCGGCGACTTTCGCGGAGGTGACGGCGCAGCACGGTGGCGCCCCCGCCTGTGTCGTCGCCAACGCCGGTATCAACGTGCCCGGCGGCCCGCTGGCGCAGTTCCCGGACGACGCATTCCGCGATCTGCTGGAGGTCAACATCCTCGGCGCCTTCCACGTCCTGCGCGAAGCAGCGCGGCAGGTTCGCGATGGCGGCACGATTATCGGCCTGACCACCTCGATGGTACGCGTGGCCGTGCCCGGCGGCGGGCCCTACACGGCGTCGAAAGCGGCTGTGGAATCGCTCCTGCGGTCGATGTCAAAGGAACTGGCCCCGCGCGGCATTCGTGTGAATGGCGTAGCGCCGGGGCCGGTGGACACGGACCTGTTCCGCGCGGGTAAGGACGAAGCCGCCGTGGCGCGCTCCGCTGGCATGTCGCCTTTCAACCGCGTTGGCCAACCGGCAGAGGTCGCAGAGGTCGTGGCCTTCCTCGCCTCCGACCGCGCCAGCTGGGTGCACGGACAGATCGTGCAACCGAACGGCGGGATGGTCTGAGGCCCAACCGCAGACATGGAACTGACAGGCCGGGATAGCAGCCGCGGCCTGTCTGCTGTTGGATGTCTGTTGTTGCCTGACTGCGCCGTCCCAGCCCGTCCGGGATTTGCACCGCCGCCATCGCGGCCGCGCGGCAGTCGATTTTTTGCGCTGCATTCGCGTCCTGCCGTCCTTGTGCCGGTTTGCGCGGCGCAGTCGCCGGTGCGACCTTGCATCGCGTCAGGCAGTGCACTCGTAATCAGGGTTATGTAAATTATTTTGAAGGTAAAAAGGCCCGCCGTGTCGGCGGGACCTTCCAGTTCGTGTTCAGGGCTGCCAGTCGATCAGCCGATTATTGCGTTCAAGGTCTTGGACGGACGCATCACCGCCGCGACCTTTGCTGCGTCGGGGTGGTAATAGCCGCCCAGATCGGCGGGATTGCCCTGTGCGGTCGCCAATTCCGCGACAATGGCTGCTTCGCCCTCGGCCAACGCTTTCGCGAGAGGCTCGAAATGCGCAGCCAGACCGGCATCGGCGGTCTGGGCGGCGAGCGCTTCGGCCCAGTAGCGGGCGAACCAGTAGTGGCTATCGCGGTTGTCCGGCTCACCCGCCTTGCGCGACGGCGAACGGTCGTTGTCGAGAATGCCCTGCGTCGCCGCGTCAACCGCGTCGCCAAGCACCCGCGCCTTGGCGTTGCCCTTCTGGTCCGCGAGGAAGCGGAACGATTCCCCCAGAGCGCAGAATTCGCCCAAGCTATCCCAGCGCAGGTGGTTTTCCTCCTGCAGCTGCTGCACGTGTTTGGGTGCCGAACCGCCGGCGCCGGTCTCGAACAGGCCGCCGCCCTGCATCAGCTTCACGATCGACAGCATCTTGGCCGAGGTCGCCAACTCGAGGATCGGGAACAAGTCCGTCAGGTAGTCGCGCAGGACGTTGCCGGTGATCGCGATGGTGTTCTCGCCCTTCGTGATCGTCTCGAGGCTCGCAATGGTCGCCTCGTGCGGGGCCATGATCTCGAACTTGCCGGAAACGCCTTTCGCCTCAAGCATGGGCTTTACGACCTTGATCAACTCCGCGTCATGCGCGCGAGTCTCGTCCAGCCAGAAGATCGCCCGGTAGCCGGTCGCTTTCTGACGGTCGATGGCGAGCGTCACCCAGTCCTCGATCGGCGCCTTGCGGGCCGAGGCCGACCGCCAGATGTCGCCCGCTTCGACGCCGTGCTGGTGCAGCACCGTGCCGTCCGTCAGGACCATTTTCACGGTGCCCGCCTCGGGGATCTCGAAGGTGGTCGGGTGGGAGCCGTATTCCTCCGCCTTCTGCGCCATCAGACCGATATTCTGCACGGTGCCGGCCGTGGCCGGGTTCAGCTTGCCATTGGCCTTGAAGAATTCGATGGCCGCGTCATAGACCGGCGCGTAGGAATTGTCGGGGATCACGCAATTGGTGTCGTGCTCCTTGCCGTCCGGGCCCCAGCCCTTGCCGCCGGCGCGGATCAGCGCGGGCATCGATGCGTCGATAATGACATCAGACGGCACGTGCAGGTTGGTTATGCCCTTGTCGGAGTTCACCATGTACATCGGCGGACGCTTCGCCGTCACGGCATCGATGGCGGCCATGATCTCCGCGTCGTCCTTCACCCGCTCCAGCAGGTCGCCGAGGCCCGAGTTCGGGTTGACGCCAAGCGCCTTCATCTTCTCGCCGTGCTGCTCGAACACCGGGGCGAGCCATGCCTTCACGGCGTGGCCGAAGATGATCGGGTCGGAGACCTTCATCATCGTGGCTTTCATGTGCAGCGAGAACAGCGTGCCCTCGGCTTTTGTCTTTTCTATCTCTGCGGCGAGGAAAGCATCCAGAGCGGCGGCCGACATGAACGTGGCGTCGACAACAGTGCCCGCCGGATAGGATACGCCGTCCTTCAGAACGGTTTCACCCTTGGCCGTTTCCAGCACAATCTTTGCTGTTGCCGCGCTGTCCAGCGTCGCCGATTTCTCGTTCGAAAAGAAGTCGTTGCCGTCCATCGAGGCGACGCGCGTCTTCGATGCGGCCGTCCACTCGCCCATACGGTGCGGGTTGTTCTGAGCAAAGGTCTTTACTGCGGCGGCTGCGCGGCGGTCGGAGTTGCCCTCGCGCAGGACCGGGTTCACGGCAGAGCCCTTGATGGTGTCGTACTTCGCACGAACGGCCTTTTCGGCGGCGGTGCTCGGCGTTTCGGGGTAGTCGGGCAGCGCGTAACCCTGCGCCTGCAGCTCCTTCACCGCCGCGACCAACTGCGGCACGGAAGCCGAGATGTTCGGCAGCTTGATCACGTTGGCATCGGCGGTCTTCACCAGTTCACCCAGCGCGGCGAGGTCGTCGTCCTGCCGCTGTGCGTCCGTCAGGGCCTCCGGGAAGGTGGCGATGATGCGACCCGCGAGGCTGATATCCTTCGTGCCGACAGAAACCCCCGCCGCCGAAGCAAAGGCCCGGATGATCGGCAGAAGCGAGGCCGAGGCCAGTTCCGGCGCTTCGTCGACCTTTGTGTAGATGATGTCGGGTGTGGTCTGTTCGGACATGGGATTCCCCCGTTGCTGCGCCCGTCTCCGGGCCCGTTACCAAGATTGCGCCCTCTCTAGGCGAATCTTCCGCCGACGTCCACAGTATGCGGCGGTATACATTGTCGCGTCGCAGGGCCGCCTCCGTCCCGCTTTGTGGCGTGGTGTCCGAAGCCGGGTGACCGCAATTGTTGCACATTTGACCCGGTTTCGGCGTTCGAATCTTGGTCTGTTTACCCCGCAGTCGCCTGACAGCTGCATTTGGGTTATTGGATTGCAAACAGCAGCACGATGGCATTCGCACGTCCAAGGCCGTGCGGGCGCAAAATCTTGGGAAGAGCAGAACATGAACGTCACGATCCGGTCAGAGATTACCCCGGTCAAATCCGCCTTGGTTCCGCGCTTTCGTAACAAGGTGTTGGCGGGGGTCATGGCCGCGACGCTCTCGGCTTGCGGAATCACCTATCACAGCCCCTCGGTCGACGAGAAGGCCGAGGACGTGACCGTGCTGGAGCTTTCGCCGCAGGTGATCGCCACGGCGAACAGCTCTGCCTATATGCCGCGCAGTCTGCCCGCTGTATTCTTCTCCAACGCCGGGTCGGGCGGAGCTGCGCAGGGCGTCGGAGCCCTGCCCGCCGAACCGTACCTGCCCGAGGAGACTCGCCAGCAATTGCAGTACCGCCCCCTGCCCGACATCCCGTCGCAGCCTTACCGCATTGGTCCGGGCGACGAATTGCTGCTGGCAACGAAAGGTTCGGCTAGCACGGTTGAGCAGCTCACTGGCCTTCTGGCAGCCGCGAACAGCCGACAGGGCTATGTCGTGCGCGAGGACGGCACCATCGCAATTCCCGATGTTGGCGGTGTCGATGTTGGCGGGCTGACAATCGAGGAGGCGGAAAACAGCTTGTTTCAGGCGCTGGTGAACAACCAGATCGACCCGACCTTCAGCTTGGAGATTTCCAAATTCAACTCGCAGCGTGTCGCAATCGGCGGTGCGGTGAAGACGTCAACCGTGGTGGCCATCACCCCCAGCGGCCTGACGCTGGGCGAGGCGTTGATCGCGGCGGGCGGCGTGACTGTCAAGGATCGCGAATTCGCTTCGATTCGCATCTATCGCGACGGCACTCTCTACCAGATCCCGCTGAATACCTACGTCGAGAACCCCGGCCTGAAGGACAAGCTGCTGCGCGGCGGCGACGCGATCTTTGTGGACACGACCTATGACCTTGACCGCGCCCTGGCCTTCTATCAGGCGCGTATCGATGTCATCGCGCTGCGTACCAGCGCGCGCAGCTCCGCAATGACCATCCTGCAAGGGGAGATCGCCTTGCGGAGGTCTGCCCTCGAGGAAGAGCGCAGCAACTATGAACGCCGCCGAAGCCTGGGGGAGGAGACCCGCGACTACGTCTACCTGACCGGGGAAGTCACGAAGCAGAGCCGCGTCCCCCTGCCCTATGGGCGCCGCGCGACGTTGGCCGATGTTCTGTTCGGCGAGGGTGGCTACGTCAACACGACCGGCGATCCCAGCCAGATCTACGTGCTGCGCGGCGCCGATTCGCTGGCGCCGGGGGCGACGGTGGTTGCCTATCACCTTGATGCGGAAAACATCGCCAACGTGGTCATGGCGACCCGTTTCGAGATGCGGCCCAACGACGTCGTCTTCATCGAAGAGCAGCCGATCACAAAGTGGAACCGCGCCTTCCAGCAGTTCTTCCCGCTGCTTGTCCAGTCCGCTCAGGACGCGATCTGACGGCCACGATGAACGTTGCGTCGGGACTTGCGGGTTCCGGCCAGCCGTCACATATAGAGCGCCATGAAGCTGCTTGAGAAACTGCTCGGGAAGCCTGCTCGGACCGCGCGGGATCTCTACTCTGTCCCGGAGTTCGATGCGCCCGTCGCACCGGACGAATCGTTTTTTGTGATCGGGGATGTCCACGGCTGTCTGCAGAAACTGGCGGACTTGTTGCTCGAAATCGAGAAGATCGAGGAGACCCCGCGCGTTATTGTCGTCGGGGATATGGTCGATCGTGGCGAACATTCCGGCCCGGTCCTGAGCCTCCTGAGACGGCTGTCCAGGGAGTTCGGCGACTACGTCATCTGTCTGGCGGGCAATCACGAAGAAATGCTGCTGAACTTTCTCGACGACCCGGAAACCGCCGGAAACCGCTGGCTGCGAAACGGTGGACTGCAGACTTTGGCAAGCTACAAGATCGGCCGTCAGCCATCCGAGACGATGGCCGACCTCGCGTTGCGCCTGCGCGAGGCAATGGGCGAGGACATCATCGCATGGCTGCGCGCGCTGCCCGACAGCTGGCAGTCAGGAAATGTCGCAGTTGTTCACGCTGGCGCCGATCCGGCATTGCCCCTGGACTGCCAAACCCGCGACGTCCTGACCTGGGGTCACAGCGAATTTGGCCGTCGCGACAGGACGGACGGCATCTGGATCGTCCATGGCCATACCATCGTACGGCAACCCAAGGCAGAGCGCGGGCGGATTTCCGTCGATACCGGCGCCTATGCGACAGGGCGGCTTACAGCGGCCCATATTCGGCCCGGCGAGGTCACTTTTCTCGAAGTCTGAGATGGGCGGGGATCTGCGTCCGCTTTTTTGCACGCATGGACTGACGGGTCCGGAGACTAGTCAAGGAAACCGATCCCGACGGTCTGAAAATTTGGAGTTGCGGTCCTCTTACGCGTCACGCCCGCGCCCGCGTCCAGCCACAAGCCCGGAGCCCGCCCCGCCCCACGGCCCTCAGGCGCGCAGCGTGGCGGGGCGGCCTTCGAGGTGCAGGATACGCGTCGCCAGCCGCTCCGCTTCCGCTGTGGCGTGGGTGACGAACAGCGTGGCGGGCCGGGCTTCAGCGATCAGGGTTTCGGTCAGGCCCATCATCTGTTCCGCCATCTCCGGGTCGAGCGAGACGAATGGTTCGTCCATGATCAACAACTCTGGCTTACCTGCGAAGGCCCGCGCCAGCGACAGCCGCCTTTGCTGCCCCAGCGACAGCTGCAAGGGAAATGCTTCGCCACGACCTTCCAGCCCGACCTTGGCCAAGGCTCGGTCGGCGCCTTCGGGCGTCAGGCCCGGTTGAGTCAGCAGGAGGTTGTCCCGCGCCGATCGCCAGGCCAGCAGCGTCGGTTCCTGAAAGACGATGGCCATGGCCTCAGGCCGCTCCACGTGGCCCTGAAACCGCGTGTCGATCCCGGCGACGATGCGCAGCACGGTGGATTTACCGATGCCCGACGGCCCGACCAGCGCCACCGTTTCGCCCGATGCGATGTCGAACCGCACGCGCCCCAGCACCTGCACATCGCCAAAATGTTTCCCTGCGATGTCGACCCGGATCATTCCTGCCTCCAGCGGCGGGTATGCCGTTCCCAGGGTTGCAGCACCAGCCATTCCACGGCCAGCATCACAACAATGAAGGAGAAAGCGTAGACCAACACCATGGTCACGTCGAAAAGTTGGAAATAGAGGTGGATCTGAAAGCCGACCCCGGACGACCGCCCGAGGAATTCGACCACCAGCACGATCTTCCAGATCACCGCGATGCCGGACCGTGCGGCGGCGGTGATGAAGGGGGCGAGCTGCGGCAGGGTGACGTGCCGCAGCCTTGCCCAGGCGCTCATCCGGTAGACTCGCGCCATGGCGTCGACGGCCGGGTCCAGCGCACGCGCTCCTTCGCGGATCACCGTGGCGACGTTGGGGATCTTGTTGAAGACCACAGCGGCTATGGCGGCAGTCTCGTTCAGACCGATCCACAGGTAGCACAGCACGATCAGCACCAGGGCGGGCAAGTTGAGGAAGATTACCAGCCACGGGTCCAGCCAGCGGTTCAGAACCGGGTTACGCCCCATGACAAGCCCGAGCGCGCCTCCCGCCAGCATCGCCAGCGCAAAGGCCCATGCCACCCGCACCAGCGTCTCGCCAAGATGATAGGGTAGCTCTCCGTTCATGACCTCGCGGCGGAATGGTCCGACCAACGCCCATGGTTGGGGCAGGATTGTCGCGTCCGCCGTCAGCCATGCGGCCATCACCCAGAGCGCCAGCAGCAACCCAATGGACATGGCCCCAACGGCGGCAGGAGGCATCCCCGGCCGCGCGCTGTCCTTCTGCGTCTCGCTCAGGGCCACTTACTTGACGTCGGCAAAGAGCCCCTCGGGCACCTTGGTGGCTTTGCCCACCAGCTCCGCGCCGCCAAGCTCGTTCATCAGCGTCAGCATCTTGTCGGCACCCTCCACGTCGACCGGCCCGCGCGACGGGGAGCCCGCCAGCCAGTCGGCTTTCAGCGCCTCGAACTGGCCGTCGTTGCTGGCGTTCATCGCGGGGCGGATCGCCTCCCATGCTGCAGTGTCGGCGGCCAAAAGGTCCTTTGCGTCGCGCGAAGCGTCATAGAGCGCCTGCGCCATCCCCGGATGCTCGTCGAGAAAGCTTTGCTTGAAGTAATACCCCAGCAGCGGTGTGTCCGGGTTCAGCCCCAGCGCCTCGCCGGCTTCGGCGACAGAGATCACCTCGACCATGCCCGACGCCTTCATCTTGGCGAGGAAGTGCCAGAAGTTGATGGAGCCGGTGGTCTCTCCGCCAAGGCCCGCCTTGAAGATCAGCGGCGGTGCGCCAAAGACCTGTTCCGTCTCGGCCTTCAGATCCATGCCGTATTCCTGCTGCGCGTAGGCCCGCAGGATCAGCCAGGACTTGTCCAGCGGTCCTCCGGCGATGCCGACCTTGGTGCCCGCGAGATCCTTCAGCGAATTTACCCCGGCGTCGGGCTTTGCCACCAGCCCGCCGACGGCCTTCGAGTAGGGGACAAAGACGTAATCCTTGCCCTCGGCGTTCTGCCGCGCCACCCAGATCCAGTCTGCCACCGCGATATCCGCCTCGCCACCCTCGACGGCGACGCGGGTCGCGCCGTTGTCGGCGTAGGGCTGCATCTCGAGATGGAAGCCGTGCTTCTCGTCGAAACCGTTGTCGATGATGGTCTGCATTTCCCAGTTCACCGTGCCGATCTTCAGCGTGGCGGCGCGGATGGTGGGCAGGTCATCGGCCCAAGCGGGTGCGGCCAGCGCGATGGCCGCCACGGTGCCCTTGATGAAATCGAACATTGTCTTTTCCTCCCCTCACGCGGCGAAGGGGGCATCCGCCCCCTTGCCCTTGATCCGATGATAGAAGCCGCGCGCGACAACGCATCCGCTGCTTAAGTCTCATTCCGCCCGGCGGCTGACCTCGTTGAGGTCGGCATCGAGCCGGATGTCATATTGCTGACCGCCCTTGCAGATCACGTCGTCAAGGTCAAAGCCGCCGTCGTCCTCCATTTCGATGTCGCCGGCATCCATCTGGCATTCCATGTCGGTCAGCATCGACATGATCGCGTCGACGGTTTCCTGCGGGATGCTGTGGCTTTCGGCGTGGACCGGCGCGGCGAGGCCGAGCGCGACAAGGGCCAATACGGTGTATTTCATGATCGTCTCTCCCAAGGTTGCAGTTAATCGGGTCACTGTATGGAAATCTTCACCTCCTGGCTGGCCCCGGTCGATCCGGGGATCTTCAGAACGTGGGTGCCGGGCTTGATGGCGATGAAGGACAGTTCCACCACGCCCGCCTTGTCGAATTCGATCGAGTCGACCGCCATGGGGCGGACCTCGATCTGGTTTATGACGATTTCGTTCATCCAGATCGCCCGGAAGAACGAAGAACCCTCGACCGCCAGTTCGGCCGATCCGTCCGCCTCGATCACCAGCGTGTAATAGGCCCCTGACTGCAGCGCGACATCTTCTCCCAGCGGCTGACCGGAGGCCAGCGTCAGGTGGATGTCCTCACCCCGGTTGCACGACGCGAGCAGCCCGGCGAAACCCAGGTTGTCACAGAGTGGCGCGGCTGCGGCGGGCGATGCCAGCATGAGCGCCATCAGGGTCGCAAACGTCTTCATAATATTCCCCCTCACTCGATCACTGCCACGCCCCAGGGCTGCTGCCCCACGGGAATGGACTTGATCGCCTTTTCCTTTGCCACCTCGATCACGGTGATGTCGTTGGAATTGCCGTTCGTGGTCAGCAGATACTGAAAGTCCGGCGTGAACTGCAGTTGCCAGACGCGCTGACCCACCATGATGTATTTTTCGACCTCGAGAGTCTCGCCGTCGATCACCGCCACCCGGTTCGCAGGTCCCAGTGCGACGAAGATCCGACTGCCGTCAGGCGTGACCTTGACCCCGACCGGCTGCAACCATTCGGGCAACACGCCCGGCACCTCGAAGCCGATCTTCTTTACCAGCGTCGGTTCGCCGCTCTCGGCGATGTCCATGACTGACACGGTGCCACCGATCTCCGACGAGACGAACAGCCGCTTGCCGTCGTCGGTGTAGCGGGCGTAGCGCGGGCGCTGGTCCACCAGCACGTTGTACTTGATCTCATAATCCTCGGTAGAGATGAAATGCGCCATGTTGGTGGTTTCAGAGGTGTTCACCACGAATTTGCCATCGGGTGAAATCGCCATGCCTTCCGGTTCGACGCCTACCGGGACCTCCGCGAGGATGACGTGCTTCTCCGTGTCAGTGACGGTCACAAGGTTGTCGTCCTCATTCGCAATGAACAGCGGATTGCCGGAATGATCGAGCACGAAGAGCTCCGGATCGGGGCCGGAGGGCAGCGTGAAGACCTCCTTGTGGGTAGCGGTGTCGAAGACCCGAACGAGGCTGTCGTCGGAGGCCGCCACATACAGCAGCGCACCATCCGGAGAGACCGTCACCCCGCGCGGTCGGTTTCCGGCGAAGAACTCGTCCGTGACTTCCCAGCTGTCGGTGTCGATGACCGTCACGGTATTGCCGCGCTCATTGGTGACAAAGGCCTTCCCGGCCAGCGCCGGAAGCGCGCAACAGGCCAGCGCGGTGGTCAGCAGAAGTGTCTTCATGGCGATCCTCATTCAAAGGCCTTGCAGGCGGATTCCGGTCGATCCAGCCCCAGCGAGTCCAATGCCGATGTCTGGTGCAGGAACCCGTCCTGCGGCGAGACGGAAACGGTGATCATCCCATCGTACAGGATCACGGGTTGGCGCAGCTGACCATTCCACGGGCGGAAGGTCACCGCCTGCCCCTTGAAGGCGGCAAGCTCGAAAGCGGGCGACAGCGCATAGTCGCGGATCTCCAGCGCGTCGGTGGTCGCGGCGCGGGTGACGGCTTCACCGATGACACGCAGGGCGAGCCAGACGTTGTAATCCTCCGGCTTGACGTAGCGGCCAGTGAGCGCCTCGAAACGGGTCTGGTACTGCGTTGCGCCCCATGCTTCGTGTGCGGCGTGGAAGGTGACAGGGCGCAGTCCTCCTGAGCCCAAGACCGGGCGCGGATCCCACAGGTTGTAGCTCAGGTAGCGGGCGAAATAATCCGTGGCATCAGCGGCGATCACCACATCATGGCGGGAGGCCCCCTGCGTATCCACAGGCAGTTGACGCTGCACCAGAACGTGGCCGGTATCGGTGCGCCGGGTGCCGCCGGGATCGGCAAAGCTGCGGTCCTCGGTGATCTTCGCGCCAAACTTCTTCGCCGACCTGCGATAGGCCTCTGCCAGCGCGATGTCGGCGGGGTTGGAGCCGGAAATCAGGAACCAGCGGGTCCACTTCTTCCAGACGGCGAATTGCGCGACGGCGTCAGTCATCATCTGGTTCGACGGCGAGATATGCAGCAGATTCGCGTTGCAGGCCTGATCACGCAGGTCGGTTCCGGCGGCGGTGGCATTCAGGACGAGCGCGTCGGCGCTTGCCGCCTTTGCTGTCAGGCGTAGAAGGTCTTCGTCCTCCGCCATCACCACGATCATCCGGATTCCGTCCGCCAGCAACTGATTCATCGCGGCATCAGCCTCTTCGGGCGGGACGGCAACGGTACGCGTTTCGAATGTGTTGCCGAGGAACCTGCCGGTGGTGTTGTTGTCCTCATCCGCCAGGACGGCCCCGGCGAAACCGGCATCCTCCGTCCGCAGATCATAGCGCGATATCGGCAGCAGCTTCTGGTAGTCCACCCGCAGGACGGCGGCCCGCACATCCAGCGCAGCGCCCTGCCCGGCGGCAATCATGGTGATAAGAACCGCCAGGAGCGGTGCCAGCAAACGTTTCAAATCTTCCTCCCGTGGCCCTTGTTCGCGAACCGGACCCCCTTCGGCGGAGCCTTGCAGAACGCGCATAGCCTGCAACCGATACCTTTGATCGTGTTGCGCATTTCAGCGTAACCCAGCCACGATGTTCAACGAGTCTTAATTTCTAAGAAGGGTTCATGCGCCTCGTTCTTGCCTTTGCTTTCGCCACCTTGGCCGCGCCTTTCGCCGCCGGGGCGGAACCGCTGGGAACGGTGGCCTTCTTCGGGCTGCACCTGCTGGACGATTCCCTGCAGACCACAACGCAGGGGCAGGATCCGGCGGAACTGGAGCGTCTGCGCCGATTGGAGGCAATGGTACGCGAGCGGTTCGTGGAGGGCGGCTATACGCTGGTTGGCCTCGCCCCGGTGCAGGCGGAGCTTGACCGCGTGGTGAACCCGGCCAAATGTTACGGATGCGACACCCGCATGGCGACAAAGCTGGGCGCGGACTACGCGCTGGTTGGCGAAGTGCAGAAGATCTCGAACCTGATCCTGACCATGAACCTGCAATTGCGTGATGCCGCGACCGGCGAAACCGTGAAGGGCCGCGTGGTCGATATCCGGTCGAACACCGATGAGGCCTGGACGCGCGGCATGCGCTACATCCTGAAAACAGCCTTTTTCAATGGGGAGAAACCATGAGAAGACGCGAATTCCTGATACTGGCCGGGGCGGCCCTGGCCTTGCCCAGCGTCGCGCTGGCGCACGGTCCGTCGCGCCAGAAGGTGACGCTGACCACCGAACTTGCCGCCGAGCCTGCCGATGTCTGGGCCGCCGTAGGCGATTTCCAGGACATGTCATGGCACCCGGCGGTGATCTCCTCCACCGGCGAGAACGGCAACGAGATCGACGCCACGCGTGACCTCTACCTGTCCGACAAGGGCGCCGAGGGACCGCTGCTGAAGGAAGTGCTGTACAAGTACAGCGCCGACAAGATGACCTATTCCTACCGCATCCGCGAAGACAATGTGGAGGTGTTGCCGGTCACCAACTATTCGTCGCACCTGACGGTCAAGCCGCGCGACGGCGGCGGATCCATCGTGGAATGGCGGGGCGCCTTCTACCGTGGCTACCCGAACAACGACCCGCCGCCCGAACTGAACGACGAGACGGCCATCGCCGCTGTTACCGACGTTTATCAGGCGGGCCTTGATGCGCTGGTCGAGAAGTTCGGTGCGCCGGGCGCGTGATCTTCTCCTGACACTCTGTCTCGCCGCCGGACCGCTGGCGGCGGGGGACCTTCCGCTCGCTTACGTCACTTGCCAGAATGGCAACGCGCTGAGCGTACTGGACTTGTCGAGCGGGCAGGAAACCGCCCGCTGGGACGTCCCCGGAAACCCCGCTGGCGTTGCCTGGACGAGGGCGGGCGTCTACACGGTCTCGCCCGAGGACAAGACAGTACGCCGCTTTGACCCAGACGGAACTGTGGCGGCTCAGGTTACGCTGGACGGCGGACCAATCGGTATCGTCGTGGACGAGATGCGCGGGCGGGTCTACGTCTCCGACTGGTTCAACCATCGCATCTGGGCGCTGAGTGTCGATCTGGAGCCGGTGAAGTCGATGGAAACCGGCGCTACCCCCGCCGGGTTGGCGCTGTCGGATGATGGTAGATGGCTTGCCTCCGCCGACAAGGATGCGGATCAGATCAGCCTTTTTCATGCCGAAACCGCCACCCTTGCCGCGCGTATTCCGGTGGGGGAGCGTCCCTTTGGTCTGCAATTCGCCCCCGATGGCCGATTGTTCGTCGGTAACGTCGGATCGAACGATGTCTCGGTCATCGACACCGAAGCAGCGCACGTCACCGCCACCATCCGGGTGGGCGAACGCCCCTATGGCGTGGCCTTCGCGCAAGGCCGGGCTTTCGTCACCAACCAGTATGCCAACACCGTCTCTGTCATCGATCTGGCTACGCTAAACCCTCTGACGACAATCGAGGTCGGTGAATACCCCGAAGGCATCGACGTCACACCTGACGGCACGACCGTGGTCGTCGCCAACTGGTTCGAGAACAGCGTCACCCTGATTGACCCCCTGGCCTTGACGGTTACGGGCATCATCGAGACCGCCGACGGCCCCCGCGCCTTCGGTCCATTCATCGCCGGAGGACTGCCATGAAACACCTCTGCCTGCTACTCTGCACCACCGCCCTGCCCGCCCTCGCGGGTGAAACCTGGGACGAACTCGTTCCCCAGATCTGGCCCGACCGCGCGCTGCTCGATGGTAGCCAGGTCATCGCCATCGACGCGCCCTATCGGACGCAGAACGATTCGCGCACCCAGGTGGCCGCCATGGTCCGCGCACCGGACGGGCTGACGCTCGGCGAAGTGACA
The DNA here is from genome assembly GCF_017813235.1 of Sagittula salina. GTDB lineage: Bacteria > Pseudomonadota > Alphaproteobacteria > Rhodobacterales > Rhodobacteraceae > Sagittula > Sagittula salina. The sequence continues at coordinate 15,253 of NZ_JAGISH010000016.1, read as the reverse complement.
CTTGTGCTCGACGAGAACCCGATGCCGGTCTCCGCGATCTTCACGCTGGAAAATCCGCAGCGGTCCTTCTTCTTTGACGTGACGATGCGTGTGAACGGCCCGACGCCACTGCATGTCGTGGCCGAAACGACCGACGGGCGGCTCTGGATGGCAGAAGGGTTTGTGAAGACCTCCGGTCAGGGCGCGTGCGCGGCGCCCCCCGGAACCGACCCGGCGGAGGCACTGGCCAGCTTGGGGCGGATAGCGCTGGAAGTCACCGACTTGCTTCCCGGCACGGCGCCGGGTCCCGGCTCCGCCTCGGGCAGGCTCGCCGCGCTGGCCGACCGGCACCGCAGGCTGGACGTGGACATACAGCATCCCTCGCACTCCGGGATGCAGATGGACCAGATCACGCTGCTATACATCCCCATGCGCTATGTGGGGGACGTTCAGATCGACCTGGATGGCGCTGGATACGTGGGTGTGACCGGCTCCATTTCGCTGTCGGAAAACCCTCGTCTGGGCATGTCCGTACCGGGCAGTACGCGCTCCGTCGATGTGACGATGACCGACACGGACGGCACGGTGACGACCGCGCATCAGGATGTCGCAGGATTCTGATGCTCCGGAGTCGGTGCCTTCGCAGGCAAAAAGCGGCCAGCGCGCCCTACTCGGCCTGAGGCTGGCCGGTCATCGGGGTGACGCGTGCCAGCGGGTAGTCCCACAGCATCCATCCGTCGGTCCCTTCGGGCAGCCAGTAGACCGTATCGTAGCCCCATTCGGCGGCGCGTTTGGCGGCGTTCCAGCTCATCCAGCAATCCTCAAGACAGAAGAAGACCACCGGGTGCGAGGGATCGTCTTTCGTGGCCTGCCTCAGTCCGCGCCGGAAATACTCCGCCGTGACCTCTGCGATTGCACCGTAGCCGACGTTCGGCAGCCAAAGGGCACCTGGAATCGAATCGCGCGGCTTGTCTCGCCAGATGGTGCCCTCGGGAAGGTCCGCTGGCTTCGGCGCCTGCGGCATAACGTCGATAAAGGCGGCGCCGCCCTGCCAGAGCCGGTACGCCTCCTCGGGGCCAACCACCGTGCCACCCTTGACGGTAGCGGGCACAAGGCCACGGTATTCGTCCATGCGGTAGCCGTCGGGTTCAGGTGCCTGCGCAGACAGCGGTACGGCAAAGGAAAAAAATGCGTAGATCAGCGCGGCCACTCGGCCTCCCCTCCGGAGGCCGGGCCGGCTCATTGCCCGAGGTCCAACATGGCATCGCCCATGTCGTTGACCAGAGGCACACCCGCCTCCGACAGGATGGCGTTGATCTCGTCCTGGTTGCGACGGATGAGCGAATTCAGTTTGCGCTGCCAGACTTTCTCGCCCTGCCGCACGCCCATGGTGATACGATAGAACATCTTCGGCGGCAGGCCATCGCCCAGCAACGGAATGACCGTCAGATCCGGATGCGACTGTTTGACCAGCGGGCCGCCGATCGGGCCCCAGAGAACGGCGGCGTCGATCTCGCCTTTGTCCAGGTCGTCGAGCATGTTCAGCGCCGGGCTTTCATAGCGGCGGTCGACAACCAGCGCGTAGGCCTTGGCCTTTCCGATCAGCCCGTTGCGTGCCATGTGCGTCGCCGGGGGTGATCCCGCGATGATGCCGAGGCGCTTGCCCTTCAGAGCCGGATCGCCAAGATCCGCAACGCCAGCCAGATCGCCATCCGCCGGAACGATCAGCACATAAGTCGAAGTCATGTAGTGGTTCGTGTTGAGCACCAGCTCATGACCCTGCGCATATCCGATGACCAGATCGCATTTCTTGGCCTTCAGAGTGTTGCGGATAAAGCCGGTGGCCATCGGGTACCAGGTGTACTGCACAGGCAGTCCGAGCTTGTCCGCCACCAGCTCGGCCAGCTTGTTCTCGTATCCCGTGCCGTCCTTGGAGGACATCGGGAGATTGGCCGGGTCCATGCACACCCGTAGTGCATGGGTGGAAACGAGGTCCGAGGTCTGTGCCCCCGCCGCGAGCGGCAGCAGGCCCAGGAGCAGTGCTCCCAGACCCGCGGTCAGCCCTCGGGTCTTTTCACCCCATGCAGGCATCTTCGCGCTCGCGCTCGGCATCGGACTTGGCCTCCTTCTTGGCGGGGCGGCCGCGCGCAATCGCGTCCATGCCGCGCGCCTCGAGGTACACATAGATATCGTCGAGGTAACACATGACGTTCTTGTTCTCGCCGAAGTGCGGCATGACGGAATTGCCGTTCTGGCGACCGTTCACCACCACGTCGAAGAAGTCGTAGTAGCCCATGTGCACAGCGGAGTTCTTGATCTTCGGCGCGTAAGTGGAGCCTTCGCCGTCGGGGCCGTGGCAGACGTGGCATTCGGAATGGTAGCGGCGGAAACCGGAGAAGGTCAGCCAGTCAACGGTGCCGTCCTCGGCAACGTTGAATGTCACGACATCGTCGGCATTGTAGTAGCGACCGTCCTCTTCATAGGCGACGGCGGTCTGTTCTTCATACTGGGCGGGGTCGACGGGCTGGTCGCTCCAGGCCTGCGCCATGGCTGTGGCGGGCAGGACGGCGACGGCGGCGGCGACGAAAAAACGGGATGCGGTGCGCATCATGGGCGTTCACCTTCTTCGGAGAGCAGTGGAGGGAGAGGGTCCGACGCACCCTGCACGCGCGCATCGGACCCGAGTTTTCCGGCAATCCGAGGCCCCCGGCAGGGGGCCTCGGCCGTCGTCCGCTCAGTTCGGGAGCGAGAAGACGGTCAGCTGACCGCCGAGCGCGGTGTAGTCGCTCAGGGCCGCGTAGCCGCCCACGGCGCCCAGACCGTCGTTCGGGTTGGTCAGGCCAGCCGCGAGGCCGATACCAGCCCAGCCGCCGATACCCGACAGGATACCGATGTACTGCTTGTCTTCATGCTGGTAGGTCATGACGTTGCCGATGATGCCCGAGGGGGTCTTGAACTTGTACAGTTCATCGCCGGTCTCGGAGTCGACTGCCTTCAGGTAGCCTTCGAGCGTGCCGTAGAACACGATGTCGCCCGCGGTTGCCAGCGCGCCGGACCACACGGAGAACTGCTCCGGGATGGACCACTTGATTTCGCCGGCAATGTTGTCCCAGGCAATGAAGTTACCCATGCCACCATGGCTGTCCGGTGCCGGGTACATCGCGAGGGTCGCGCCGACGTAGGGCTGACCGGCGGTGTAGGACACGCGGAACGGTTCGTAGTCCATGCAGACGTGGTTGGTCGGGACGTAGAACATCTCCGTCTTCGGGCTGTAGGCCGCCGGCTGCTGGTCCTTGGAACCAAGCGCCGCCGGGCAGATGCCGGTGGAGTTCACGTCTTCGCCGTTCTGCTCGGTGGAGTACTCCGCGACGACGGCGGGACGGCCGTAGTTTTCGGAGTTCGGGTCCATGTCGACGCCGGTGGTCCAGTTCACCGCCGGATCGTACTTGTCCGCCACCAGAAGTTCGCCGGTCACGCGGTCGAGGGTGTAGCCCAGACCGTTACGGTCGAAGTGGGTGAGCAGCTTGCGCGGCTGGCCGTCGATCTCCTGATCGGTCAGGATCATCTCGTTGATGCCGTCGTAGTCCCACTCATCGTGCGGCGTCATCTGGTAGAACCACTTGGCCTCGCCGGTGTCGATGTCACGCGCCATGATGGTCATGGACCAACGGTTGTCGCCGGGACGCTGCGCCGGGTTCCAGGTCGAAGGGTTACCCGTGCCGTAGTACATCAGGTTCTCTTCGAGATCCGCCGAGTACCAGCCCCAGGTGGTGCCGCCGCCGATCATCCACTGATCACCTTCCCAGGTGTTGGTGCCGGAGTCAGCGCCAACGGGGGTGCCGAGGTGCGTGGTGTTCTCCGGGTCCACGAGGATGTCCTCGTCCGGGCCCATGGAGTAGGCGCGCCACGCCAGCGAACCGTCCGCGATGTTGTAGGCGGTCACGGAACCGCGCACACCAAATTCACCACCCGAGATGCCGACGATGACCTTGTCCTTCACCGGAAGAACGGTGGCGGTGTTGGTTTCGCCCTTGGCCGGATCGCCGTTCACGACTTCCCACGCCACTTCGCCGGTCATTGCGTCGAGCGCGACGACCTTCGTGTCGGCCTGATGCAGGAAGATCTTGCCATCGGCATAGGCCACGCCGCGGTTCACGGTATCGCAGCACATCACCGGAATGACGTCCGGATCCTGCTTCGGCTCGTATTTCCAGATGATCTTGCCATCGTCATTCAGATCGAGGGCGTAGACGATGTTCGGAAACGGCGTATGGACATACATGATGTCGCCGATCACCAGCGGCGAACCTTCGTGGCCGCGCAGGACGCCGGTCGAGAAGGTCCATGCAACCTGCAGGTCCTTCACGTTGTCCTTGTTGATCTGGTCGAGTTCCGAGTAGCGCTGGTTGGCGTAGTCGCCGGTCTGGATCACCCACTGTGCGGGGTCGTCCATCTTTGACGTAAGGTCGTCGTTCGCCCATGCCGTGCTAGCGACACAGAGAGCGAGACCCGAGGTCATCAGTTTGATCGATCGCATGATCTTCCTCCCGTTGATCGCGGCTTGCGCCGCTTGCTGGCTGGCCCCGCTTCGTGCGGGGCCTTGCCGGTTCTCGCCGCGGTGTCGGGTCTCCCTCCCGGCTCCGCGGCAATCCTTGTGGCCTTATTCCTCGAAGGTAGCGAGGTACGCGATCACATCCGCGCGGTCCTCATCCTTGCGCAGGCCGGCAAAGGCCATTTTCGTGCCCTTTGCAAAATCCTTCGGCTTCTTCAGGAAAGCATCGAGGTGCTCCGGCGTCCAGGTGTCGCCGGCCTCGCCCATTTCCTGCAGAGTCTTGGAATACTTGAAATCCTCGTGGCCGCCGATAACCCGGCCCACGACGCCGTTCAGCGCCGGACCGGTCTTGTTCTCGGCGCCTTCGCCGACCTGGTGGCAGGCCTTGCACTTGCGGAAGACCTTCTCTCCCGCCTCTGCGTCACCTGCCATGCTGTGGCTCTCGGCTGCCGCCATCACGGGCAGCAGGGTCACAAGTGCGGTGGCGAGTGTTTTCTTGAGCATGTCAGAACCTTCTGATTTCGAGTTTGCTACTGGAGCCGCTCGGCGTGCCAGGCAACGTGATCTCCGGCGAACGAATTCACAAAGAAGTACGAGTGGTCGTATCCCTTCTGCATCCGGAACGTTCCGGGCTGGCGGCGGCGGGTCATCATCCCCGCCAGGGCGTCGGGCTTCAACAGCTCAAGGAACTGATCGGCCCCTCCCTGATCCACCAAGATATCTCCTTTCCAGCCCCTGTCCTCTAGTAACAAGGTCGCATCATGGTCCGACCACGCGCTTTCGTCGTCGCCGAGGTAGGCGGAAAGCTGCTTGCGGCCCCAATCGGATTGCGTCGGGTTGGCGATCGGCGCGAATGCCGAAAGGCTGGCAAAGAGGTCCGGGTTGCGCATCGCGATGGTCAGGGCACCGTGCCCGCCCATCGAATGGCCGGTGATGCCGTGCCGGTCGGTTTGAACCGGCATGGCCTTTTCCACAATGTCGCGCAACTCGCTCACCACATAGTCGTACATGCGGTAATGCGGCTTCCACGGTGCGCGGGTGGCGTTGACGTAGAACCCCGCCCCCTTGCCAAGGTCGTAGGCCTCGTCGTCCGCGACGCCCTCGCCGCGCGGCGAGGTGTCGGGATAGACAATAGCCAGCCCGTGGCGGGCGGCGTGCTCCTGGAGACCGGCCTTCGTCATGGCGTTCTCGTGGGTGCAGGTCAGGCCCGACAGATACCACAGCACCGGCACGGGGCCGTCCTCCGCCTGCGGGGGCGTGTAGACCGCAAAGGTCATCTCGCAACCGCAGGTGTTGGAGTCGTGCTTGTAGACCCCCTGCACTCCGCCGAAACAGCGATTTTCGGAAACCGTCTCCATCACGCGCCTCAGAACTCGACGACTGCGCGGATCGACTTGCCTTCGTGCATCAGGTCGAAGCCGTGGTTGATCTCCTCGAGCTTCAGCTTGTGCGTGATCATCGAGTCGATTTCGATCTTGCCGTCCATGTACCACTCGACGAATTTCGGCACGTCGGTGCGGCCCTTGGCGCCGCCGAACGCGGTGCCCTTCCAGACACGGCCCGTGACCAGCTGGAACGGGCGGGTGGAGATTTCCGCCCCCGCCGGCGCCACGCCGATGATGACCGACACGCCCCAGCCACGGTGCGAGCACTCCAGCGCATCGCGCATGACCTTAACGTTGCCCGTGGCGTCAAAGGAATAGTCCACGCCACCGATCTGGTCGGCGCCCCGCTTGGTCAGGTTCACGATCTCCTGGACTGTGTTCTCGACCTTCGAGGGGTTGACGAAATGGGTCATGCCGAACTTCTTCGCCATCTCGGCCTTGTCGTCATTCAGGTCGACACCGATGATCATGTCGCAGCCCGCCATGCGCAGACCCTGGATCACGTTCAGGCCGATGCCGCCGAGGCCGAAGACCGCCGCCGTCGATCCGATCTCCACGCCCGCAGTGTTGATCACGGCGCCGATCCCGGTGGTCACGCCGCAGCCGATGTAGCAGATCTTGTCGAAGGGCGCGTCCTCGCGCACCTTGGCCAGCGCGATTTCCGGCAGCACCGTGTGGTTGGCGAAGGTCGAGCAGCCCATGTAGTGGTAAATCGGCGTACCATCGAGCATGTGAAAACGCGTGGTGCCGTCGGGCATCAGGCCCTGGCCCTGGGTATTGCGGATCGCGGTGCAGAGGTTGGTCTTGCCCGACAGGCAGGACGGACACTCGCGGCACTCGGGGGTGTAGAGCGGGATGACGTGGTCGCCCGGCTTCAGGGTGGTGACGCCTTCTCCGACCTTCACGACGACGCCAGCGCCTTCATGACCGAGGATACAGGGAAAAAGCCCCTCCGGGTCGGCGCCTGAACGGGTGAATTCGTCGGTGTGGCACAGGCCCGTGGCCTTGATCTCCACAAGGACTTCTCCGGCCTTCGGATCGTCCAGTTCGACTTCCATGATTTCAAGGGGTTTGCCGGCCTCGAGGGCCACGGCGGCACGTGTACGCATAGTAAATGTCCTCCCTCGGCCCCTGTTGCAGGGCCTGCGTTTGCGGTGAGTATGAAAGCCTGCGACCTCTTGGCACAATGCAGACCATCGGATGCATTCGGAGGTATACCATCACCGTGGACAGGCGCGACCCCCTCCGCCATCCTGCGAAAAACGGGAGGAAAATTCATGACAACGCGCAAGCCTCTTGCCTGTTTGGCAGCGCTTTTCATTGCCGGGCTGGCTCCTGCCGCCATGGCCGCCGATTACGCCGACCCGACCTGGCCCTGCATCCAGCGCAAGGTGGAAAACCTGTCCGCCGGGCTGATGTGGCCCACGCCGATCCCCCAGTCCCGGCCGGAGGACGAATCAACCCGCCGCGCCGTCACTACGCTGGCGGAGACCCTGGCCATCCGACGCCTGACGCTGGAGGAGCTGGAACCCGAGGTCGCCGCCTTTGCCGAAGCGCACGCTGGCGACGCGGACCTCATGGGGCTGGTCTTCGACGGTGTGTTCCACAGCCTCGCCACCCGGCGGTCACGGATCATGGAAGGGATCGGGGACTTCTCCCTTTCGCAGATCGCACTGTCGGAGAAGATCGAGGGCGCCCGTGTCGAGATGGATGCCGAGATGGCGAAAGAAGACCCCGATTTCGACAAGGTCGATACGCTGGAAGAGCAGCTGGACTGGGACCAGACAATCTATACCGACCGGCAACAGTCCATTCAGTACCTTTGTGAAACGCCTGTGCTGCTGGAAAAGCGGCTCTATGCCATTGCACAGATGCTGCAGGCCCACACGGAATGACTATTCCCACTCCAGCTCGGTAAAGGCCACGGTGGCGTTGCGCGGATTGTAGGCGTCGAACAACACCCAATACGGGCGCTCGCTTTCTGCGATTTGCTCCACTGCCGCGCCCAGCCGTTCGCCCGCGTCGATGGCGGCGCGCGTGTCGTGTGCAAGCGCATCGAGATACCGCGTCAGGGCCTCCGCGCCCTCCGGCCACGGTAGGGACGCGGCGCCATGACCCGGCACCACGCGGGTAAAGGGTTCGTCGGTCAATCCCGCAATCTCCCGCTGCCAGCCCCGGATCGACCCGTCCAGCGCGGGTGTATGGCGGTGGAAAAGCAGGTCGCCCGCGATCAGAGTGCCGGTGGCCTCGTCCACCACGCTCAGGTCCACTCCGGTATGCGCCGGGCCGTGTGGCACCAGCCGCATAACGCGCCCGCCAAGGTCGATCGTCGTCTCCTGCGCCACCGTACTGTCGATTCGCGGCGGCATGGTCCCGGCAAAGGCCTCATCGCCCAGCAGGCGGCGCAGGCTCTCTAGGTAGTTTTGCTCCCGGTCCAGCAGCGCACGTGGCAGGCCCGCGTGCCCCATGACCCGCGCGCCCGCCTCCGCCAGAACGGAGGCGCCAAAGACGTGATCGGGGTGCATGTGGGTCAGGATGACATGACTCACCGGCAGATCGGTGCGCGCCCGGATCGCCCGCCAAAGCGATTCTCCGATCCAGCGTGCGGAACCGCTGTCGATAACGGCCACGGACCGCTCTCCGATCACGAATGCGAGATTGGAAACATCGCCGCGATTCGCCTGGTCCGGCTCCTCGATGCGGCCTTCGTGGACGAACAGTCCGGGCGCGACCTCCTGCACGGTCAGCGTCCCGCCGACCTCCCGACAGAACGGCGCCCCCACCGGCGTGCCGGCCAGAAACGCCGGGATCACGGGGGTTTGCGCACCGCACGCGGCCTCTGTCGCGGACTCGAAACCGGGCAGCAGCGCCTCCCGGCAGGTAACCTCGCCCGCGCCCATGCAGAGCGCCACAACCATCTCGAACATGCTTGCTCCTCCCCGCCCCCAGCTTCGCAGAAGCCCGACGTCGCGCCACACCGACTTATGACGCATGTGGACGCGTGGCTCTTTCATGGCATTCTCCCGCCACACCCGTGCGAGGAGGAGCAAGCATGGCCCACACCCTGAGTGCCGTGGCGGTAATCGCCCTGCTGGGCGTCACGTCCGCCCTTGCGGCGGAGCAGAACCCCCTGACCCCAAGCCCAACCTGGGAAGACCTGCGTTTCGACGTCGTGGGAGAGCGGACGATTTCGGACGTCGGCAGCCCGCTGGCCGTCGAAGCGCCCTATCGCGCTCATGACGCCGCCACCGTTCCGGTGATCCTGCGCCAGACGGACGCCGACGCGACGATCAAGAAGGCCACCGTCATCATCGACGAGAACCCCGCCCCGGTCGCCGCCGACCTGACCTTCGGACCCGGCATGGCCCCGGTTGATATCGAACTGCGCGTGCGCGTGAACCAGTATTCCAACGTGCGGGTGCTGACTGAAACACCCGCCGGTTTGTTCATGACGGGCCGCTATGTGAAGGCGTCGGGCGGCTGTTCCGCCCCAGCCTCCCGCGACCCGGAACAGGCGCTGGCAGGGTTGGGCCAGATGAAGCTCCGCCTGTTCGGAGAAGCAGAGCCGCAACAGTCCATGGCACGCCGCGAGGCGCAGATCATGCTGCGGCATCCCAACTATTCAGGCCTGCAACGCAATCAGGTCACGCAGCTGTTCATCCCGGCGCATTTCATCGACCACATGGAGGTCTGGCAGGGCGACGAGATGCTGTTCACCATGGATGGCGGCATTTCCATTTCGGAAAACCCCGTGTTCCGCTTCGGCTACACCGACAACGGCGCGCCCTCGCTGCGGGTGGTGGCGACGGACACCGAAGGCAACCGATTCGAACAGGTTCTCGCAAAAACCGCAGGCGGATGAGCGGCCCGGGGTCGTTTGCGACCTCGGGGCCGTCGTCAGAAACAGACCACCTCGGCCTCGGCCTGCGCGCGGCGCAGGTCGGCGACAAAGGCCTCCGCAGCGGCAGCGGAGTTGAAGACCGCCATGCGTTCACCGCCCACCCGGCGCATCGACAGCACGGTTTCCGCCTCGAGATACTTCTCGTAGGGCAGGATGGCCGCGATTTCGTCGATGGAGCAGCTGCATTTCTCCAGCACCTGCCGCGAGCGCCCGTTGGTGGCCATGCAGGCAAAGACGTAATCCGCCCGTGCCGAGGTCGGGTAGTCGTTGTAACGTTGCGCCGCGTCCTGCGCGACCCCCATGCCGGGAAAGCAGAATGGCAACGCCAGCGCCGCGCAAAGTATTGCCGGGAGCCGACTCACTGCGCCGCCTCCAGCGCGCGGAAATCGATTTCTGACAGGTAAGTGGGTGCTTTGCCTTCGCCGGGGACGCTGGCGGTGAGACTGACGTACCAGCCGGGCACCTCGTCGGACATGACCACCTCAAGCTCCAGTTCGTCGAAGCCTTTCATCCGGTCGGCATTGGGGTCGTTTTCGAAGGGGCGGAGGGTGACGCTCTGGGTCGGTATGACCTTGCCATCGACTTCCGCCTCGCCCGCAATGACCTCCGAGGATTTGACCAGAGAGTCCTTTACGCGGTTGCGGATGTAAAAGGGGCTGCCGCCCGCCGATTCGGCCATGTCGCGCACGACGCTTTCGTAGAAGAACATGATCATCGGGTTGCCGACACTTGCCGGGAACCTGCCCAGGCCCCGGTGCTTGTCGTCCTCGCGTTTCAGCTCCAGAACGGCCATCAAGGCGCGTTCCTTGTCAAAGCTCATCTCGATCTGGCCGCTGTCGCGTTCGGCGGCCGCAGGATTCAGCGTGTTCGAAACGGCCCGCGTGTAGGTCAGCGTCTGCCCCGGCTCCACGTCGTCGAGCGTGTGCTCTCGGAAAAGCAGGTCATAAGTCGCTTTGCCGTCCAACTGTTCCGCCGCCAGTGCCGGGGTCAGCGGAATGGCTAGGAAAAGGGCTGCGATCAGGGTGTTGCGCATGGTGATGGTCCTCCCTCAGCCGAGACTAGCGACCGGCCCGGGACTGTCACCAAAGACTTTCGGCGCAGGTCCAGATCCTGGCCCTGAGTTCGGCCCCGACTTCTGCCCAGACTCCTGCCGCGCCCGCAGTTTCCATTCGATCAGCGGGCGCAGGCGGGAAACCTGCACCGGCTTCGTCATGACGGCGAAATCCTGCTCGGCCCCCGCCCGCAGCAGACGTTCGCGCCGGTCAGCGGTGATCATGATGGCGGGGACGTGGGTCGCGCTGTCGCGCCGGATCGCTTCGATGGTGCGCAGACCGGTGTCGTCGCCGTTCAGCTGGTAGTCAACCAGCAGGATATCGGGCGGCATTCCCATGTCCGCCATGTGGGCCAGCGCCTCTTGCGTCGACTTCGCCGCCAACACCGAGGCACCCCATGTCTCCAGCGTCTGGCAGGTGGCATAAAGCACGTCCTCGTCGTTCTCCACCACCAGCGCGATGCAGTTCTCCAGCGATTCGCCCGCCTGCGGCAGCGCAGGGGCGGTGTCGAGCGGCAGCTCCTGCTGTACCTCGTCGAACTCGATGCAGAAAACGGAGCCGACGCCGATCTCGGACGACATCCAGAGCCGGTGCCCGAGATGGCGGCAGGTGCGTTCCACAATGGACAGGCCAAGACCCACACCCGAGCCCGGCGTCACATTTCCGGCACGGGCGAACTCCTCGAAAATGCGGGTCTGATCCTCCGCACCGATGCCGATGCCGGTGTCCCATACCTGCAGCACGATGCGGCCTGCCTTGCGGCGGCACCCGAGCAGTACCCGCCCGCCCCCGGGCGTATACTGGATCGCATTCACCACCAGGTTCTGCACGGAGCGCAGCAGGTACACCGGGTCCGACCGCACGAAGGCCGAGCAGGGCGAAACCTGCAGACGCACGCCGCGTTCCTCCGCCAGCGGCGTCTGATCCTCGTAGACGCTGCGCATGATGGCCCCCAACGAGAGCGTGGAGGGGCTGACCGTATCGCGGTCTGCCGAATCCAGCCGCGAGATATCCAGAAGAGCGTGCAGCAGTTGCTCGATGGAGGTGAAGGCGCCCTTCAGCCGCCCCACCATCGGCGCGTGCTCCGTTTGCGCGGCGTTGGTCTGCAAAGTGGCAAGCAGCAGTTTTGCCGCGTTGATCGGTTGCAGCAGGTCGTGGCTGGCGGCAGCGAGGAAACGGGTCTTGGATGACACCGCCGCTTCCGCACGTTCCTTGGCGACACGCAGCTCTTCCTCCACCCGTGCCTTTTCCTCGTATTGCTCGGTCAGCCGGGCGTTGGCGTCTGTCAGTTCGGAGGTGCGCTCTTTCACCCGTTTTTCCAGCGTCTCTGTGGCCCGGATCTCCAGCGTGACGTCCTTCAGTTCCACAAGGAATCCGCCGTCCGGCATCCGGTTCGCTTGCAGGTCGATGACCTGTTCCGCCCGCGACCGCACCTGCCGCCGGAGCCGACCTTGCCGCATCAGTTCCCGGCGCCACTCGTCCACTTCCAGCAGCGTATGATCAGAAATGAAGCCGCGGATGGTCATCAGGTGCAAAAGCCGCGTCAGCGTCATGCCCTTTTGCAGCGCCGTCATCGGCAAACCGGTCAGCTGCCGGAACTGCTGGTTGTGCATCACCAGATCGCCGTCGCCGGAGAACGAGCAGACCCCGGAGGTCATGTTGTCAAATACCGCCTGCAGATAATCCGCCTGCCGGTCGATCAGATGCTCCTTTTCGGAGCGGTTCTGCCGCACGATGGCAGTGATGTCAGTCAGCAGCAGCACCGTGTTGTCGAGCGAGGTGCGCTGCAACGATAGCTGATACCAGCGGTCCTCCGTCAGTTCGATCACCGAGGATGCCGAAGGTGCCCCCCGCGCCCCCGCGCTGATCTGCCGGTCGGTCGAGATCACGTGGCGAGAACGCCCCATGAGATCGAAATAATCGGGCAATGGCAGCCCCTGCACCACCTCGCCCGCCACGTCCGGCAAAAGATGCTGAAAGAGGTCGTTGCAGATGTCCAGCTGCCCCTCGGTAAAGAGCGCGAAGCCCTCTCCCATCACCGCCATCGCCTCGTCGAGGTTCTTGCGCGTGCGTTCGCGTTCGGTGCGGATACTCTTCAGTTCGTCGGCGGCGCGTTCGAGGTCGCGGGTCTTTGCCGCCACCTGGCTTTGCAGTTCGATGGCCGACTGGAATGCGGAATAGGCGGTCTGGCCGACCTCGTTCTGCCGGGTGGCGCGGCGCACCAGCGCCTCGATGATACGGGTCTGGCGCAAAAGTTGCAGTTCGGGCGGTTCCAGCGGGTCGATCAGGTTCATTGCGCCTCGCCTTTCAGTAGAGACCGCCGCGCGGTCGGGTGTAGAAGGCCACGCCGACAAAGGTCTGGTTCATATGCAGGCCGCAGTGCTGTTCGCCGTAGGTGTTGAAACCCAGAACGCGGCGGCGGCGAAAAATATCGGAGACCTGCGCGCCGAGGTTCTTCTCCTCGATCTCCAGTTTGCGCAGCACACAGTCGAAACCGAGGATGAAATCGGGCCGCGCGCCGGTGACGTCGCGGGTGTTCAGTTCGGCCTCAAGCGTTTCGATAATCGCCTTGCCGCGCCCCAGCACCATGATCAGCCCGTCGTCGATGGCGGCGAGAAACCCCAGAGTATGCGGCGGTTTGAGCTCTGACACGGCGCGGACGTAGTGGTTTTGCTTGTGGCAGACCAGCATGGGGTTCTCGGCGAAGACCTGCGGGGTCAGATCCGCCACGGTGCAGCCGACGAGGCGGGCGTATTCCTTTGCCGCCGGTGCGCCGTTGATCTCCGTGACCTCGCGTTCTTCGGTATTGGCCTCCGTCACGACCAGTTCGTGCCCCTCCGGCAGGAAGTGGTCAAAACTCAGGCCCTCGAAATACAGGTCGGTTTCGATCAGCAGCACCAGCGCCACATTGTCGTGAAACGTGCCGTTGTGCAGGATCAGCGTACGCTCGAACGCCAGCCCGTCGCCCGCGGACCCGCCAAAGACCGGCACCCCCTCCAGCACGGATTCCAGAACAGAGGCCAGCAGGTCCTCCTGTTTCGACAGCCCGTCGGCAAAGACCAGCGCCAATCGGTTCCAGCCTGCGGTATGGATGAAGCGGCTATTGGCGCGTGCCATGGTGTCGGCGATCCCCGCGATACCCATCGGCTTCAACGGCGCGATCAGGGTGGAGGCACAGCGGAAATGCTCGCGGCGAAAGGCGATCAGCAGCAGCGCGTCGGTCTCGTAGCCGTTGGGCGTGATCTGCCCCGCCGTGGTGCAACCAAAGACGGGCACAGTGTCGAGCATTTCCGAAAAGACCCGCGCCACCGTGCCGGGGTCAAGAGCGGCAGGCAGGAGCGCCAGAATAAAACATGTGTCGTCCAGCTGGATGCCCGCCGCCGCCTCCCGTGCGGCCGTTTCGCTGTCAGGGTCGGCGGAAAAGGCCACCGACACACAGGTCGGCAGTCCGTTTTCCAGATCGTCACGCATTGGACCGGCCCTTGGCTGCGAGAGGCGGGGATGAAGGGTTCAATGGCACAGGAAGCTGTGCGCCTCGGGCTCGTCCATGCCGGCGGGCGTCCGGGCGTTGGCTGCTTCGATCATCAGCGCCGCCTGGGTACGGTTCTGCGCCCCAAGCCGCCGCAACAGCGCTGTGATATGCGCCTTCACCGTGGCCTCCGCCAATTGCAATTCGTAGGCGATCTGTTTGTTGGGCTTGCCCGCGCATATCAGTTTGACCACCTTCTTCTGCTGCGGCGTGAGCGCAGCGAGCTTGTGGTTGATATCGTCCTGCGCCGCGTCCGGCGTGCACTGCGGGCCGTTCTGCTGGTACTCCGTCGGCACGAACTTTCGACCGCGCACGATCTGGGCCAGCACCTCGCGCAGGTCCTCCACCGGTGTGTCCTTTGTCACGAAGCCCGATGCGCCCTCGTCCATCAGCGCGTGCACCAGCGCGCGCGAGGTCAGCGAGGAAATCACGAGGATCGGCGTGTCAGGCAATCGGGCCTTCATGGTGACAAAGCCGGAAATGCCCTGCACGTCGGGCAGCTTCAGGTCGAACATCACCAGATCGGGCTGGAAGCCATCGTCCAGAGCTTTCAGAGAATCCTTCAGCGAGCGTGCCTTCTGGACGGCGGCATCGGGGTACATGCCCTCAAGCGCGGAAGCGAGAGCGTCACTGAACAGCGGGTGATCATCGACGATCAATACCGAAGTGATCGCGTCAGCACGCGGCACAACCTTGAAGTGTTGCATTGGTAGTCCTCCCTGTCGCAGAGGCTAGCGCAACTGCGTCATTTTGCAACACCTGCGCGGAAAATTGCAGCGGGAAGAACAAGGGTGAAATTGCGGGCAAGTGCCCGCAATCACGGCGTTTCATCAGGCTGTCAGGACAGCTTGCCGT
>NZ_JAGISH010000015.1 GCF_017813235.1 Sagittula salina | reverse complement strand
GCATCACCCCCGCCCAGAAACTGAAAATGGCCGCGTAAGTTCTACGAATGCACCCCGTTAAAAATGGGGGGATTACCACATACCACGGTGTCTCCAGGAACTGTCTGTCGATGATTTCCATGAGCTTCAGGTTCTCGGCGCTTTCCCCGCGCGGCTGATAGTAGAGGGTCGAGCGTGCCAGTGACAGCAGGCGGCATTGCCGCCGGAGGCTGAGATCGGGATGGTCTTTCTTCACCGCTTTTTGCCTCCAGTGCCGAGGACGATACTGGAGGCTTCCGACAAAAAATCCCGTTCCACGACCAACTGCCCGATCTTTGCGTGCAGCTTTTCGACCTCTGCCGTCGATATCGGCGGCTCGGCAGTCGACGGACCGTTGAAGGCCTGTGCCATGTTCTCAATCGCGGTCCGTTTCCAGCCGCTGATCATGGTAGGGTGGATGTCATACTTCTTGGCCAGTTCGGCCGTCGTCAGCTCCTCGCGGATGGCCTCCAAAGCCACCTTCGCCTTGAACTCTGCCGAATAGCGTTTCCGTTTGGTCATTTCTGTGCGTTCTTCCTCAGGCGCTACAGCTTAGCACCTGGTCCGAAATCCCGCGACCACCTCTGTAGCCTCCAACAAGACAGCATCATTGCCAACTAACGCTTCTCGATTCGCTGGCAGTAGCTACTTCGCAAACCTAGGGCCTACGGGATGATCTCTCGCGAGATCAACGCCGTGTTGTGCTGCTCTTAGACGGACATACCCACGGATCATCTTTTCGGTGAACTCGTACCAGCCCTGCCGGGAGCCGTAAAGAATTGAACTATGAGATTCCTGCTTCAAGCTATTAATACGCTGATTGAATCTATCTCTATCCAGCGGCTCCCGCCCAAGGTCTCTCATTATCCTGATGTACGACTCATCGAAAACTGCCCTGCTGCGTCTGACGAATTCATGTCCGTCGGCGACGGCCCACAATATCGGCTCGGTATCTCCGTGGTACTTCTGAGTTGCCCTCTCGTAAGGCCCCTTGAGCCGCATATCCATACTTGCAGCCGCATCTTCCATAGCGAGTTCAAAGAGCTCTGGTGTGGCAACTCCGTCATTCTGCGCCTCAAAGATTCGCCAAAATAATTTCTCTGATATGAAGTGAATGAAGTGGGGGAAACCGTCACTAATCTTCGATATTCTAATTATCGTGTCTCGGTCCACCTTGATTCCGAGGCGATTAGCAGCATCAGAGACAATTTCCTGTCTTGCCTCCCATTCTAGAGGGCCTAGCTCAACCGTATGGAAGTAGCGGTCTGCACTTCCGTGTGCCTCCATAATTGCAGCTGGGCTTTCCCCTATCCCGCAAAAAATTAGACAAACATCAACGCGTTTGTCGGAAAGCTGCTTTACAAGGTTGGTGAAAAGGCTTTGTTGTCGCTTGTCGGTTATCAGATCAAACTCATCGATAACCACAATAAGCCGATGCCCGACTTGGTTGGCAACGAAGCTCAACAAACGGACCGCTTCATTTAGTGAGGATGGGTCATCAACAGTGCCATGTGAGATTGCAGTTTTACCTTGGGCGCTAATTCCAAAATTCGAAAAACCTGCACTAGCCTCCGAAATCTTAGAAATTAGTCGTGGATCTTCTTGCTCAGCTTCCTCGAATATTTCTCTCACAACAGTCAGAAACGTGCTCGCTGGGTCACAACCGACAATAATAGGGTCATGCTTCTCAGCCACTTGGAAAGCTGCGGTCTGGGCGAGCGAAGACTTCCCCACGCCTCTAAGCCCATGTATCAGTACATGTCGACCGGGCTGATAAAGTGCTTTTTCTATTCCGTAGAGATGCGCCTCACGTCCACGAAGGAACTCAGGAGACTGAAGCGGTTGAGCAGGAGATAAGACCGCGCTTAGGCTCTTGCCAAATGTTTGGCTATCGCTTGCCAGTACGGCGCGCAAACTCTGTATACCTTCTGACAACTCATGCCCTCAACACAAAAGTCCGAGTAGATCATGCGTCGGCTGGAGGCTTAACGCAACCCGCGATAGTCCGCTTCGTCCCACACACCACCAGTTCTCTACATCCAAGATTTTGCATACGCAGCGAATGGTCGGTCTGACGGGCTGCACTGCAGCTAAGGGTTACATATGGCCAAGGTCCGCAATGGGCCGCGAACTGTCATTCACAACCTCGACGCACTGCCGTGTTCAGGGTAGGCGAATTTGTGTCACGTCCGCGACTCTATCCAGCCTAACGGACAAGGAATGTTAAATGAATCTCTTCGTCATCTGCGCCGCGCTTCTCGTAGCCGCCCCGGCATCAGGGCAGTCCCTCCACGTTCGCGACGCCGACACCATCGTCGTGGATGGGACGCCGGTGCGCCTGGAGGGCGTGGACGCGCCCGAGCTCCGGACGCGTGCAGGCAAGGACGCGAAACGCTGGATGGTGAACTACCTCCAAGGTCGTTCGATCACTTGCGAACTAACTGGTGACCGGACCTATGACCGTTACGTAGGGGTCTGCTACACGAACGGTCAGGACATCGGTGCGGCGGTCATCGCGGCGGGGCATGCCCTCGACTGCCGCCGGTTCTCTGGAGGACGGTACAGCCAATTGGAAACGGCCGCGGCCAGGTCGCGGATCAAGCGCGCGGGATACTGCCGGTGATCTGACTCTTCTTCGGCTGCAGGGCTTGGCAAGCTGCCAACGACATTAACACCCCGTCGGTGACGCTCGGCCCCTACCCGTTAAAAGTGACAGAGCAGAAGCCGCTGGAGGGGATCACTATTCGCGCAGGAAAACGTAATCATTTATTAGCCCGGCGTGCTATAGGTTAACTTGAGCAGTCACTAAACCTATCAAGCCAAACCTACTGAATGCGGCCCGCCCATCGTGGCGGGCCAACTAATGGATTGGACCTGTGCACGCGTCCATGCAGCCCGCGAACCTGAACCGCCGACCATACCCGATGCGAACCCGCCTGTTTGACGCGGCCATGCTCGTCGCTGGGTGGGTCATTGCTGCGGCTCCTGTCCTCGCCCTGTTGCGGTAGCTCGAAACGCAAAAAGCCCCGCCCGGCGTGAACCGAGCGGGGCTTTGTCGTGGGTGATGTGTCGGAGGTCAGGGGTGCCAGTGTCCCGGACACGCCGCCTTGAAGTCCGCGATCTGCGCCGTCAGGCCCTCGGCGGTCTCCTCGGTGTCCTTGCGCGACGGCAGGAACAGGCCCTCCCCCCAGACATCGCAGAGCGTGCGCTCAGTCTCGGTAGCGGACGAGCGGCGGACCAGCTCGGCGCAGCCGGTCAGTGTTAACGGCGCGGCGAATATCACCAGCACGGCGGTTATCCTGAGCATGGGCCTTCTCCTTCTGGGCGCGGCGGCCACGCACGGCCCCGGCATGGAACAGCAGCAGCGCCGCGCCGATCAGGGCCAGCGCGGAGGTCAACCACCTGACGGGCGGCAATGAGAGGATTCGGATCATGCCGCGACCTCCGGCAGGTCTAGCGTCTGCCCGGCCAGAGCGTGCGTGCAGTCCGCCAGGAACTGCACGCGCCCGCCCATGATGTAGCTGTGGCAGCGACGGCGGACCGTGACTCCATCGGCGGCAAGGATGGCCGCGTTGATGCTCGGGGTTACCGTCGGCCGGTGCAGATCCTCGTTCCACGACCAGCACGGGTGCTTGCCGGGATCGAGGTTCAGGTGATGCTCATGCCCGCAAGGGCACACCACCTGAAGCATGCTTCCACGATGGATCACGCGGGCCATGTCACCGCCCCAGGTGCGCGCCGGAGCGGGCATCCGCGAGACGCGCCTTCTTGACTTCGCGGTTGGCGTACCAGACGGCGCCCAGCACCACGAGCACGATGATCGCGGGCCACTGCTCGCGCACCAGGCTTGTGATGGTCGGCAGGATACCCTGCGCCTGCGTCAGCGCGTCCTTGATCGCCGGCGCCGCGGTCAGGAGGCCCCCGGCGGCCACGCCCACGTCGATCACGTCGCCCTGCTTGATGGTCTCCGAGCCGCGTGCGCGCAGATCGGCGGTATCGACGTTGCGCTGCGGGCGCGGCTGGGCCGTCTGCAAGGCCTCGCGGGTCTCGCGCCCCACAGCGCCGTCGACATCGAGGCCATTGTCCGCCTGAAAGGCCGTCACGGCGCCACGGGTGAGGCTGCCGAACACGCCGTCGACCTCGCCCATGTGGTAACCGAGTTCGCGCAGGCGCAGCTGCAGGGCCTTGACCTCCACCCCCCGCATCCCTGCGCGGAGGATCGGCACGCCATCCGGCTCCTGCCCGGTCGCGCGGCGATAGCCCAGCACGCGGCCAACGGTGTAGCTGGCGTCGCTGACCTTGTTGCCCTGGTTGCCGCCGCGCACCACGACGCGGTCAGAGCCATCGAAGCGGACGAGGAAGGCGACATGCCCACTCGCGCCGTTCGGATCTCCACGCGAGAAGATGACCACGTCGCCGGGCAGCGCCTCCGATTGGTGAACCTTCTCGCCCCACTGGAGGTAGGAGCGGGCGTTGAGCTTGCCGGTGTGCGGCAGGCCGAGCGTCGCCAGCACCGCGCCCACGAAGGCGGCGCACCAGGGCGTCTCGTCGTCCTTCACCCAGCCGTGCCCGACAGCGTTGAAGAAGCCGATGACCTCGGGGTTGTGCTTGGCCCCGGGCCATTCCGCGAGGCCGAGGTGGGCACCGGC
Organism: Sagittula salina; assembly: GCF_017813235.1. Classification (GTDB taxonomy): domain Bacteria; phylum Pseudomonadota; class Alphaproteobacteria; order Rhodobacterales; family Rhodobacteraceae; genus Sagittula; species Sagittula salina. The sequence continues at coordinate 80,259 of NZ_JAGISH010000015.1, read as the reverse complement.
CGCCTCGAGGATCGCGTGGTTGTATCGTGCGGTCATGGTCTCACCTCTCACAGGTAGATTGGGGCGTCGTGCCCCGGCGTTTCGTCGTCTATTGCCCACAGGCTCGCCACATCCTCAGGCGTGCGGGGCCAGCGTTGGCCCGGCTCAGGGCGGCGAGGGCGGTACGGGACAGGGAAGCATCGCTCGAAGCATTCCCGGGTGTGGCGGTGCTCGAAGAGCCAGAAAGCCACATCGAGGATCGCGATGGCCGGGCGGCACTGCATCAGCCACGCGCAGGCGCAGCAGCTTATCTGCAGCATTCCGCAGGTGGCGCGGTACATCGCTGCCATGCTGACCGCCTCGATCACGGGGGCGAGGACACAGCGCAGGAACCATGCGGCGTGCCTCCAAGCCCATGTTTCCCGCGCCCACTCCATCGCTACGCACCGGGCAGGAGCATGTAGGCCAGCACATCGGTTCGATCCGGCACCGGCTTTTCGCCGCCCTGGGACAGGCAGGCATAGGAGAGCGCGAGGTAGACCGTCACCCGGCCCGGCATCAGTTCTTCCGGAGGGATCATCTCGATCCGGCGCGTCTCCAAGCCCTCGCCCAGCTGCTGGAGTGATCGGTTCGGATAGGCGCGTCTGCCGGGAAGCGGTATATTGGTTCCATCGACGAAGATCGGCACCCAGTCCGTTAGGCGGCAAGCCTGACCCAGCCGGGTACGCCCGATGGTCAGCATCATCGTGACCATCTCCCCCTGGGTGACGGGCTCACGGATGTAGCTCATGCCGTCAGGCTGGCGGATCACACGATCCTCGCCGTTGGCGCGGGCGACGTCCTGTTGCAGCTGGGCTATGTCCACGACGATCTTGTCGACCTTGGCGAAAAACCGACCAACAGGTCCAAAGGTCCAAGCGTAGACCGCGAGTCCAGCGGAGGCTATCACGGACAGCGCGCCGATGACCTTGGCAAGCTCCACAATGCGGGCCATCCAGGAATGCGGGAATTCGTCACTGGTCAAACCGCTAAACCCCCATTCAAGGCAATCACGTCTGGTGGTGCGGCATCGACCACAGCCTGTGCCTCATCGCGCTCTGCATCGTCCCGGACGATGGCAGGGTTCGGAATCATGACGGGCTCGCCAGTCACATCATCTACGCCGGATACCTCCGCCGGGAGCGGGTCAACGGCAGTCTGCACCACCACGTCGGCCATGACCGGCTCGCCCGTCTCGGGATCGATCTGCCCCGTGTCCTGTAGCTCGACCAGCTCGGGGCGCCCCTCCGCCAGCCGGTAGCGAGCGAGGCGCGCGAGGGCTGCCCGGTAATCGTGGACGGCGTGGTTGAAGACGTTGTTGGTCTCATTCACCACGTTGTCGGCCAGCCACTGATTGGCCCAGGCGATATAGTCTGGATCACTCGTCAACAGGCCAGCCTCGCGCAGGTAGGCGATACGCTCCGCCGCAAAGAGATCCCGGCCGCGGTCTACCGCTTGCCGGTAGCTCAGGGGCCCGTCGCCCTTGTGGATGAAGACCGTCATTGCGCGCACTCCGCATAGACGCCGACCGACACCGTGCCCGGTGCCACGGCGAAGGCGATCGTTTCGACGTTGAGCGTGACCGAGGTCGTGTAGGCCTCTGCCGAACCAGGGCGCTTGAGCAGACCGTCGATATACACGAGCTTCGTGCGCCAGCCGGTCGGCAGGACAAACGTTTTCCTGGTTCCGTCACCCGAGAACCACAGGGTCTCGTAACGCGGTGCCGGCCGCAGGGTGGCGAGGCGCGCAAGCGCGTCCCGCAGGTTGATGGCAGGTTTCTTGATGCTCAGGCTCATGCCGCATCCCCTTTGATGGTCATGCCGCCGCGCGCGGCAAGTTTGGTCACGGCGCCCGCTTCGTACTCGGAACGCACCAGCCCCCGGAAGGCGCTGCGGCCCTGATTGGTGCCGACATGCAGCAGGCCAGTGTCGGCGTCGTGCGCCAGTGCCGTGACCGCAGCGCTTGCTCCGCCCAAGGTGACCTGCGCGCCGGGTTCGAACATCGGCCGTTCAGTCCGGTAGGCGTGAGCGATCTGGTCGGCGGTAAGCGCAGATGCTCCAATCCTGAACAGAGCCAGTGCTCCATCATGGGCGTCAACAAATCCCCCGTTGTACATGACGACCCCCACCCGTAGCACGGCGTTGGCGTTGGTCACGCTTCCGGCCAAGCTGCCCGAAGACGCCACTTTGACGCCATTGTGGTACAGGGAGCTAACCCCGGCCTCGCGGGTCCATGCAAATTGATGCCAGTCAGTAGTGGTCACGGCGAACGGGGCGGTTAGCGAGCTACCATTCACGAACGCCCGCAGCAGGCCCCCCACGAGGTACAGACGGAAGTAGTTACCAGCACCGTACACAGCTGAAGCGTCCTTATCTTGGCGGACAACAATCGAGTCTGTCGCTGCTCCCTTCGACCAGACCAGAATGCTGAAGTCCCCGGTTCCGAAGTCGAGATCGGAGTCGTAATCCTGGATCAAGTAATTCGTGGGGCTGAACCCACCGTAGCCCACCAACTCGGACCCGGTTGCCACCGGCGTGCGGTTAATTGTGCCGACCACGGAAAGATGGTTGGCGGCTATGGAGCGGTCAGCATCAGCAAGCTCAATAGAGACGTTCGATACGGTGACCGTCTGCGTCGGGTCGTTGGATTGAACGCAGAACCCTACAGCTGCCCCGTCCTCCGCAGCGCGATACCGGGTGTACGTACCGTTCGAGCTGAACGTGTTTTGGGGTTCTTGAAACCCTTTGCTAGAGGTATTGAACAGACCTACGTTGACCGAAGACCCGGAGAGGTTCTCGATGGTGAACGTGTACTTGAGCATTTGCCCCGTGGGTACAGAGGACATCCGGGTGAAATACTTGTTATACTGAACAGCGCCAGTGCCCCCGAAGCTCACGGTATCGCCGGAGCCGCTCCACCCGGTGTTCGTGGTCAGGTGCTCCCACGTGCTGCCCCCGTCCACTAAGCTAGTTCCTGACAACGTGGCAGTAGCCGTGTCTGCCAGCCAGGCGCCCTCGATGCCGTCAGGCATCCAGCCGGTGTTGAAGGTCGTCGTGAGCAGAGCCGACATGCCTCCGGTGCCCAAAGCCTTTTGCCTGAGGCACAGCCCGGCCACCGCCAGATCCACCGCGCTGCCGCCGTACGCCACGCCGTGGTCAGCTGATGTCATTTCACTGACCCGACAAAGCATCTGAAACTCCCCGGCCGCCGCCGCCGCCGTCCGCGCAACCTGCGCTCCAAAACCGGAAGACGACAGTTCGTCCAGACGGGCAGAGTGGATGTATCGTCCGAGGTTCTGCCAGACGAGCGCCCCCTCGGCCCACGTTACGGATTTGGCGGGGGTGGACGTGAGGCTGTTCACCACCGTACCGTCATGCTTGATAATCGACACGCCGCCCCCGGTCGCTACGGCAATCGTCGGCACAGGAAGCCCCGAAAAGGGAGACAGGGGTGCGCCGGGGAATACCGTCATACCGACAGCGTTAGCATCACGCTGTACAATATCCGGCAGGTTCACGCTTTCGAACTCCCCTCCATTTCGGGAGGACACGGATCGCCATACGCGAGGGATAACACCAGAAAACCCCGCGAACCTCTGAGCAAGTCTGTCCGCCGCGAAGTCGATAACCAAGAGAAGGCCAGAGGACGTGCCGTCAACACCTACAGCGACAACCCCATTCATGGAGGAAACGCTATTCGCACCGCTGCGGAAAGCTTTGGAGTTGGACGCCTCGAATACCATCCACATCGGTAGCGATGGGTCATCTCCGTCGTAGATCGTAAGGGCCGCACCTGTCGACACGATCACCTTCACGCGCGGCATGTCCCGGCGGGTGCCACGCGTCGCGGTGCCCAGCGGTTCGTTGTACCAGGACTTGCCGATCTGCGCCCACATCGGCAGCACGGTATCGTCGATGCAGATCGCGGTCGGGTTCACCGCCTTGCTGGCGGCAACAGCTTCAAGGTTCTGGTAGACGATGGCTGATGCCACGTCCTGTGCCAGGCCATAGGTTTGGTCCCGCAGGCTCTGCGCGGTATCCCGAAGAGCTGTCACCTGAGGGACGTAGCTGGCCGCCTGGTCTCGCGCTGCCCCAGCGTCCAGAACCGCCGCATCGAAAACCGCCTTTCGAACCTTCACCGCGTCGGTCAACTGATCAACCGCTGTGACCAGATTTGCGACTTGTGCCTCAACTGTCATGTGGTCCTCACGCGTCAAAAATTTCGATGTAACGGGTCTGCGAGTTTGCGAAGGAGATCGCGAGCTGCATCATTGCGACTTGCTGCGACTCGACCGCCGCTACGGCCGTGGCGCTCGCCTGCTCTGCCACAACTGCGCTTTCCGCTGATGCGACAGCTTGATCGCCTGCAGCCCCAGCGCTTGCAGCAGCTGCGGCAGCTTGATCGCCTGCTGCCCCAGCGCTTGCGGCAGCTGCGGCAGCGTGATCGCCTGCGACCCCGGCACTCGCCACAGCGGCGGCGGCGTGGGACGCCGCAATCCCGGCACTCTCTGCTGACTCGGCGCGCGCGCTTTCTGCGTCCGTTGCGCGTGCATTTGCGTTCCAGTAGCTATTTTCCGCTCTGGTTGCGGCGTCTGCCGCGGCGCTGGCAGAGGCATCGGCTTCATCAGCCCGCGCTGTGGCCGTCTGAACATTGTCATGGACTTGGCTCAGAGCCGACACCGCATCATCTTTAGCGGCCAAAACGATGGCGGCCTGACCGTCCACAGTTTCAGCGCTTTCAAAGACGGATGCAGAAATTTGAGTTACAGCCGTCACATTCGCAGCTGTCTCCGTCGCTGCCGCTGCTGCCGTTTCAGCACTCTCTGCCGCCGCATCTGCGGCCATGTGAGCGCTGCTTGCGTTGTCAGCAGCTGCGGCAGCGTGATCGCCTGCGACCCCGGCACTCGCCGCAGCTGCGGCAGCGTGATCGCCTGCGGCCCCGGCACTCGCCGCCGCTGCGCCAGCTTGGCTTGTCGCCTGGTCCAGAAGTAATTGTGTATCGGACCGTATTTCCACGGCCTCATCTCTCGCAGCAGAGGCATCAACCAAAATTTGCCCGGCGGCAGATAGGGTGACAGGGTCACTGATTTGGAGCAGTGCTGCCAAAGTGACAGCAGTCAGATTTGTTGCTACTGGAACGAGCTTCACGATAGCAGAGGCCCCATCTGGGCCGATTGCCGTCAACCGGTAATTTCCGGCAATCAACTCGACCGTGAAATCCCCATTTTCATCGGAAAAGACTTCTTTAGTCGTGGGGATGACTATCGAGCCAGCGACGGTCTGCAATCCGCGCGAGGTACTCTCGAATCTGAGTGACGCGCCGCTAGAGGCGCGAAACCCAATATCCCTGATGTTTCCGGTGATTGTGCAGAACGAGGGCATATGCGAGGTCCGATGCGTGACATGATTGCATCGCGCCTCTTGCGCGCCGTGCTGCCTGCATAGCACATCCGTGCCACCCGGGAAAGACGGCACGGATGGGGATCAATCGAACAGGCTTCGCACCCTCGGAGCCCGCACGTATGGCTCCACATTCGGGTTGAGGTACACCCCGCCCGTGGTCGCTGCATCGGAGCGATACCCGGACCGTACCGATGTCCTGAGAGTCGCCGCCGAAATGGCGTAGAAGGGATATTCCCGATTGAAATCCGTGATCTGGCGAACGGCGCTCTCGCTGATCTTGCCATCCTGCTTCAGGCTCATGCGTGCCTCTCGCAGTGCCGCACTGCGGGCCTTGAGAATGCGCTGCTCGGCATTCTTGTCGCGCGAGTTCAACTCGTACTGGCGCGCGAGACGCGCGGGCGTGAACCCGGCAAACTGCATCGCCAGCTCCGCCGCGGTGAAGTCGTCCACGATGGGGTTGCCACGTCCGGTGGTGGCCCCCTCGGTGGCGTAGCGGAAGGACTTCAGCGCGTCCCGCGCCGCCTTCGGAAGCATGGTCTCGACACCCTTCTGCACGTCGCCCTCCGCAATCCGGTCCACGCCGCGCTTGATCTGCTGCGCGATGCCCGGCACGGCGCCGATGATCTGCTCCACCCAATAGGTGTACTCGTCCTCGCCGCTCAGTTCCCGGTCAGAGGACCGGAACCAGAGTTCCGGCATGCCCCAGCGGTTCGTCACGTCGATGCCCAGGGCCGCGCCCGGCACCCCGTTGAGGAAGGCCCGCACCATCCAGTTCGGCAAGACGGCAAGCAAGGCCTGCTCCGCCGTCTCCTCCAGCTCGTCCGCGCCGCCGCCGAAGAACATGCCCAGGAGCGCGGTCAGGAGCGCGTAGCCCCAGACGCCCTTGATGCCCGCATGCAGCATCATCGAGACCGAGATCCCGACAAGCTGGCGCCGCGCCTCGGCCCGCACCTCCTCGTCCGCCCCCTTCACCGACTGATGGATGTCGCGGAACAGGCGCCAGAGCATGTTGATCTGGAAGTTCTTGAACACCAACATCACGCGCAGCCAGTCGCGGTTCTGCATGATCCTCGGCCGCGAGGTATTCTGGTAGTCGAAGTGGCTTTTCCAGGTCAGTTCACCGGCCTTTGAAATCGCGCCCTCGTGGCCGTAGCCCTTGGCCCGCGCCATGCGGTAGGCCGCGAGGAAGGTCACTTCCCGGTTCAACCGCTCCGCGTGGTGGAAGAAGAAGGCGACCTTCTCCATGATCGCCGTGCGCGCCCGGTTGTACTCGATGCCCTGCTCGCCCACGCCCACGAGGTCGTGCGCCTGACTCTTGTCCACGATGCCGCGCTCGTAGGCCTGCTTCATGGCGGCCTTCTCCTCCGGCGTCAGGCTGGTGCTGGTCTCCGCCCATGCCCGGCCCTTGGTGAAGTCCCCCAGGGCGCGGGCAAGCTGCTTCAGCGCCACCGTGAGACCGCCCTTCCCGTGGAAGGCGCCGAGGATCGGGGCACCCACCACCGTCGTCTGCGTCAGGTTCGAGATCGCCGCCGCCGGCGTCACGCCGAGATACCAGACGAAAGCCGCCGTGGTCCCCGCCTGCGCCAACTTCGATCCCTTCGGGTTCATCACGAAATCATGGCGGTGCTTCATCTCGTTGACGATCAGGTCAGCCCGCACGGGATCGGGCGCGCCGCGAGCGTCCATGCGCGCGTCCTCAAGAGCTTCGGTCAGGTCCAGCCCGTATTTCAGGCGGGCCAGCTGGTGCCCGCCGTGGGCCATCTGGTAGCCGAAGGCGCGGAAGGCGTCGCCCACGTAGCCGGGCGTGCCCTTCCGGTGGATGCGATTCTTGCGCAGGGATAGGTCCGGCAGGGTCATCAGCCACCGCTGCCACACCTCGTCCATCACCTTGCGGTCGACGTTCACCTCTTCGAGGAGGCTTTCCACGTCCGCCACGAAGGTCGGATCGACGGCCTCGCGCAGGTTCATGCTCTCCATCGCCCCGACTTCAACGTCGTAACCCTCCTTGCGCATGCGCTCGGCTTCCGCGAACTGGTCCTTTTCCAACTCGAAGCGCGAGAAGCTGACCACCTTGCCCATCTTGTCGCGCGAGGTGACGTAGAACGTCCCGAAGCGTGCGAGCGGGAAATACGGCCCCTGCAGGCGGTTGCTCTCGAATTGGGCGCGCAGGGAGGCAAGGCGGGCCTGCATCGAGAAGCGGCTCATGGCCTTCGCCGTCTCCAGCGCCTGCTTGGCCTCCTCCATCGCCTCCTTGCGGGCCTTGCCGGTCAACCCGTCGTCGCGGATCTCGTCGATGCGCTTCTGGTAGTCGCGCTCCGCCCGGCGCACCGCGACCTTCATCGCCTTCTCGGCGTTGTCGAGGATCGCTTGGTCGAAGGCGTCGGCCATGCGCGCATACTCGTTGCGGATCGTGCGGAACATCTTCTGGAAGGGTGCCGGAAGGGCCACGTAGCGCGCACGGAGCTTCTGCCACATGCCGTAGCGGCGCTTGTCCTCGTCGATGCGGGCCTGGGCCGCAGCGCCCGTCTTGGAGCGCAGCCCGTAGCGTTCCACCAGCTCAGGGTCGCGCTTCTCGGCCAGCGCCACGAAAGCCTCGGAGGGGTCGATCTGCTCGATGGTGGCCTTGTGCATGAGGTCCATCATGGACTCGTTGGCCTTGCGGTTCTTGGTCAGCAGACCGCGCCACTCCTTTGCCACGTCGTCCATGTGGTTGTGGACCTTGTTGCGCAGGGCGTCCATCTGCTCCTTCAGGCGCAGGTAGCGCCGCGCGGCGGGAAGATCGGCCCCAAGCTCCTGGTACAGCGCCCGGCCCGGCACCATGGCCAGAAGCGAAACGTTGCCGTTATCCACGCCTTGCATCGCCTGCGTCATGATCGATGTCGTCAGGCGTTTCAGGCCCTCCTGCATGGTCTTCGCCTGCACGCTGGGGGCGCCCTCGGTGAAGGGTTGAGGGCGGCGCTTTTGGCGCGCGCTGGGGCGAGCATGCAGGAAGCGCGGGTCGGAGGCGTCGAAGGAGCCACGATTGAACGGGCTCTTGATCTGCTCGGGCTTGAACGCGATGAACACGTCCGCCGGGGCCTTACCGTCGATCCTGACCGACTCCGGGTCGCTCTTGAAGGCATCCAGCATCCGCTTCCATTCCGCCCGGCCTTCCATGGCTTCCGCCAGGTCCGCGTCGGAATGGCTTTCGTCTGCGGTCACGTCCGCGATTTCCGAGTCCCAATACTCGACGGTCTCGCGCAGCTCCACCAGCACCTCGTCCAGGTTGCGCTGTCCGGCGATGTAGTCCGGCAGCGTGAACAGCGCGAACTCGCTGTGCATGTCGAAGCTGACCGGCTTGCCGCCGATGGTGATGGTGTCGCTCCCCGCGTAGTCCAGTGCGTTGCGCACGATCAGCCCATCGTTCCCGGCGTCCTTCGCCTTGCGGATCTCGCCCGCGAAGCCGGTGACGCCCTTGTCGTTCCACTCGATGACGCGCGGGTTCTGGAGCGAAAGGTAAACCGGGATCAGGTTGGGACCGCTGGGCCGTTCGCTTGCCGTCCGGCCGCGCGCGTGTTCAGCGAAGGTGTTCGCCACCGTGGCGCTGGAGGAGAAGAAGAACCCCCCGTAGGCCGCGTCATGGCGCGTGGAAGATCCGAGCTTGTCGGGGTCGAAGGCGTCGAAATCCGCCGCGGTGCCGTGGTAGACGGCGAGGGGTTCGCCCGCGCTGTCCACCACCTTGGAGTTGCCGAACCATCGCCGGAAAGCCGCCGTCTCCGTCACGCGAGTCCGGCGCTGGCGCTTGCCGCCACCGCTGGGCGGCGTGTCGTCGGGATCATCACCCCCGGACGTGAACCGGCCCTGCGCGTCCCGCGCCTGGGCGCGCTGGCCCATCGTGCCGTTGGCAATCTGCTCGAACACTCGCCCGGCGCTGGCGAAGCCGTTGCCGCGCAGCGCGTTGCCGAGGGCTGCCAGAACGTCGCGGATGCGGCGCAGGAGGCCCGCCACGGGGCTTGCCTTGTCCTGCGCGCGAACCCAGGCGGCGAACATTTCTGCCACGGCTTCCTCGGTCTGTACCTGCGTGCTGGCGTCGGCATACTCGCGCCGAATGCGATCCATCAGCGCCTTGTCGGCCCGTGCCGCACGCACCAGCGCCTGCCACTCGGCCCGGGTGAAGATCCCCGCCTCGCCGCCCCAGAGATCGGGGTCGCGCAGCGCGTGGATCAGCTCGTGGTTCAGCACGGAGCGCGGATCGGCGGCGTCCTCTGCCACGCCGATCTGCCCGTCGTCGTAGAAGCCGTCGAGCCGCAGGGGCCCGGCTGTGATCTTGCGCCACGCGGCGGCCTTCACCCGCCCGCCAAAGCCCAGCCGCGCCAGTTCCGTGTTCAAGTCCGCCGTCATGGCCTTCATCACCGGCGCTTCGGGCTGTCCGTCCGCGCGGCGACGTTGCGCGGCCGTGGCCGGCGCCTCCACCTCGGGTTCCTTGGCCGCTGCCTTGCCGCCAAGCGCCGCGATGACTGCGTCGAGCTTCTTGTCGACCTCATCGAACCGCTCCGCGTCCGGCCAGGGCTTTTCCGCCTCGGCCTCGAACTGTGGAAGCTCTTTTATGGCCTCGGCCTTCTCGCGTCGCCATCCGGCGGCCTCGCGTCGGCTGCGCTCCGGCGTGACCGTGTCGCGGAACTTGCGCAGGGTCGCGGCGAACTCCCCGGAAGAAATCAAGCCCGCCTTGTTGTAGTAGGTGTTCTCCGCCACCTCCTCACCATCCGCCAGCAGGACGATCTGCGCGGCGAAGTCGCCGCCCCATGACGGATAGACCGAAACCTCCAGATCGAAGCCCATCGCCTCCACGCCATCCAGCGTCCGGGTTTCCAGCCCCTCCTGCTTGACCAGCGCATCGTTCAGCCGTTGTGCCAGGGCGCGTCCTGCATCCGCAAAGGTGATGTGGGTTTCACCCCCGACGATGACCTCTGCACCCTCGTCCCCGAACTGGCGCCGGATCAGCTTGTCCACGTCCTCCCGCGTCGTGACCGGAAGTCCCGCGACCTCGATCTTGAAGCGGCCCTTGGGCTTGTCGCCGCGCTGCTCCGCGATCAGCGTGTCCGCTGCCTCGCCTGCCTCCTCCGGGTCGGTGAAGCTCGTGCCCTCGATGGTGATGGAGCGGCGCGCGGCGCGATCCGCAACACCGGCGAGGCGCTTCTCGATCTCCCCGGCAAGGGTCTCCGCCGTCGCGGCCTTGTCGTCGGCCTCGTCGATGGTGCGCCGTGCGGCGGCGATGGAGGCGCGCAGCGCGTTGCGCTTGCGGCTGAACCGGCGCTGGCTCGCCATCAGCTTTTTACGTTCGCCGTCGAGCTTGATGCGGTCGACCATGAGCGGGTCGCCGGTGGCAAGGGCCGCCATCTCCGCCATGCTGGCGGATTCGGCGTCCTCGAACTCCATCAGGAACCGGCCATCGTACTTGCGGATGCCGTTGATGGCGCGCAGCTTCTGGCCGTTCAGATCCCACATCTTCGCATCGACGGTGCGCTCGGTGGCGTAGGCGATCACCTCCACCTCGAAGCCGTCCATGCCGTATTTCTCCAAGAGCTTGTTGCCCTGGCGGATGATGCGGCCCTCGCGCTGCTCGATGTCAGAGGGCTTCCACGTCACGTCGACGTGGTGCAGGGCCACGAGGCGATCCTGAACGTTGGTTCCTGCCCCCATGCGCGGGGTCGATCCGATCAGCACGCGGATCTTGCCATCGCGCACCTGCTGGAACATGGCCTTCTTCTTGACCTCTGTGTCGGCCTCCTGGACGAAGCGGATTTCCTCTGCCGGGAGGCCATCCGCCACGAGGCGCGACTTGATCTCGTCGTAAGCATTCCAGCCGCCCGCCAGGGCGTCGCGTCGTGCCTCGATGTCGGCCCGGTCGAACTTGTCGAGGGCTTCGACGGCCTTGGCCTCCGCCGCATCGTCGCCTTTCTTCACCGCTTCGTCGTACTTCTTCAGCGCGTCCTCGTAGGCCTGCACCACCTTGGCGTCGCCCTTGCCGGACGGCACGGACCGGTCGAGAAACACAACCTGCGTGCCCTTGTCCTTTTCCCACGCACGGTAGATGCGGGCGATGTTCTCGGCCACGGCAGCGATCTTGCCCGCATCGCCGTCGCCGGGGTTTCGCGCCTCTACCGCTCGGGCATCGAGGGCGACCTTGCGGGCCTTGTCCATGGCGCGCAGCCGGGCGGCGTTGCGCTCCTTCGGGTTCGAGATGAAGCGCAGGCTCTCGAAATCCTGCACGACCTCGTTGAGGATGTCCGCCTGTCGGGGGCCGGGCGCCACGGCGATCATGCGGCGGCTCTCGCCTTCCTTGGCATCCTTCACGCGCGGCACCGGGAAAGCGGCGCCGTTGTTGTCCTCTGTGAAGGCCTGCTTGATGTCCTCCAGCGTGACCGCGTCGGAAACGGAGTAGTAGAGCTCCATCAGGGTGCGCATGTTCGTCCACTCGCGCCCGAGTCGCGTCACCTCCTTCAGGCTGCCGGACTCGGTGGGTTCCCACTCGGAGGTCGCGGTGACGAAAAGCGTGCGCCATGCGTCGAAGTTCTCCAGCCCCATCTCGCGCAGCTGCGCGGGTGCGAGGTTGCGCAGCACCAGGTACATCTCGGAGACCGAGTTGGAGATCGGCGTCCCGGTCAGGAAGGCGATGCCCGCGTTCTGGTCATGCAGGGAGCGCAGCTTCAGGTGCAAGTCGATGGCTTTGCCCGAGCCGGTCTTGTTACCCATGCCGGAGACGCCCGTGAGGCGCGAAGAATACTGCAGGTTCTTGAACTCGTGCGCCTCGTCGATGGTCAGATCGTCGATCCCCATCTGCTGGAAGGATATAAGACGGTCGCGCGAGCGAGCTCTGACCTTCGCCATGCGTTCTTCCAGCTTGGTCACGAGCCGTTCGGCCTCGGCCACGCCCACGGGCTTCCGCCAGCCGGTGTCGGTGCCGTCTTCGGCCGCCTGTTCCTCCGCCTCCTTCACCGCCTTCAGCGCATCACGCAGTTCCTCGTCGAGGAAGGACATCTCGACGCTGGGATCGATCGGGATCATGCCGATTTGGCTATGGCCGATAATCACCGCGTCATAGTCGCCGGAGGCGATGCGAGCGAACAGGCGACGGCGGTTGGCCTTTTCGAAATCCTTCTTGCCTGCGACGAGGAGGTTGGCGCCCGGGTAGAGGAATCGCCAATCCTTGGCCCACTGCTCTGTAAGGTGGTTTGGCACCACGACCATGGGCTTGCGGCTAAGGCCCATACGGCGGCGCTCCATCACGCGAGCGATGGCGGTGAAGGTCTTGCCAGCACCGACGACGTGGTCATAGAGCACGGTGCGGTCGGTGATTCCGCGCCAGATCGCGTTCTTCTGGTGGCGGCGCATGCGCACCGCCGGGTTGGCACCGGAGAGCTTCAGGTGCGAACCGTCGCGCTGGCGGGTCACGCGGGTGTTGAACTTTTCGTTGAACAGCTTGACCAGGTGATCGCGGCGCGCGTCGTCAGCGAAAACCCAATCCTGGAACTCGTTCGCCAGCTCCTCGCCGCGCGCCTGGCTTTCGCGCGTGGCGTCCTCGTCCACCACGGTCTTTTCTTCGAATTTATATGTGATCTTGATGGGCGACGAGTTCATCACCGCGTTGATGATCTCGACCGGCGACCAGGAGCGCGCTTCTGTCGTTTCCCACTGCGTGGCGGACTTGCCCTGTGCCGACAGGGTCCAGGTGTTCGACAATGACTGGTAAACCGCATGCCCCTGCGTGTAGCCGACGTGCTGGAGGAAGTCGGCGTAGACGCGCGGCGGAATCCAGTTGGCACCGAGCGACGGGGTGATCTCGGCAGGCCCCCAAGGTTCCGGGGCAACTGCCTTCAGCGCCTGCACGTTGCCTTCGAGCCCGGCCGCCTCGGCGGCGGCCAGCTTGCGCCGTACTTCGCCGGACAGGTACTCGTCGACCGTAACCCAATGGCCCTGCTCCGGGTCCAGGAAGCCGCGCGGTGTGTCGCCCTCGGAGAGCTTGCTGTGAACATCCGCCTCGTCCGTCCCGAGGAGGGATGCCATGCGCTCGATGTCGAGCCCGCCGCGTTCGGCCAGGACCGTGGTGATGGCATCGTCGAGCGTGTCGACATGGTCGATGCGCTTCGGCGGCACGATGACGCGCGCCGAGAGGATGTCGGCATCCTTCACCTTGACGGTCTTCGCCTGCGGCGCGGACACGAGATCCTCCACCGCGAGGATCAGGCCGCCATCCGGCATGCTGTCCGCGATGGACCGCACACGGCTCTGGTGCAGGGGGCCGTGCGTATCGACGAATGCGCGGTAGGCCTTGCGCAGCACCTCCCGGTTGGCCTCGATCTGGGCCGCCGGCGCGTCCTGCGCCTCAAGCGAGACCTGCTGGCGGAAGGCATCGCGGATCGGCAGCATGGCGCGCAGCTGCGCAATGCGCTTCGCTCCCCATTTCGCCGCAGGTGGGATGCTGGCGGTATCAGAGATGACTTCCACGGTCTTTACGTTGAAGTTGGTGACGCGCCCCTCCTTGTCGCGGCGCTTCACCTTCTTGCCAGCCTCGTCCAGAAGGTCGACCTCGCGGCGCCAGAGCCCGTCGTCCCCGACGAAGTAGTCGCTGCTGTAGGGGGTGTCTGCGGTGATCGCGCGCTCTTCCAGGATGCTTGCATCCCCCTCCTCGCGTTCCATAACGGCGACCAACGTCCCGTTCTCGTTGACACGGACCTGCCCCGGCTCCGCGCCACGGATGGCAAGGTCCATGGCCTCGGCCAGCCGATCAAAGCGTTCTGTGGTCCGCTTGGCGACGGAATCATGCGGCGTTGCGCTTGGCAGGCGCGCGATGGCGTCGGAGAGGCGCTGCTCGATGTCCTCGGCGGGCAGCGTGACGGACAACTCGTTGGTCTTGTGCATCGTGCCCGTGGCGCCGATCTCGCCCAGCACCATGTGCGGATTCCGCTCGAAATACCCGTTCATTACGAGCCGTTCGCCGCTGCCTTTCGGATCGTCGAACTCCGTGGTCTTGAGCCAGCCGCTGAAGTTGCGGGTCAGGTCGGGCAGTTGCGCCGCCTGGTCCTTGTCGAGATCGGGGGCCTTGCCGGTGTTGGTCTCCGCCACGATGGCGGCCTCCACGGCTGCCTCGTCCGCGGTGTGGCGCCGGAACACGAGGATGTCGGTGACAACTTCGGTGCGGGCGTTCTCTTGGAAGGCGGAGGACGGCAGGCGGATCGCACCTTCCAGCGTGCCGAGGCGTGCCAGCGCGACGCGCGAGCTGATGTCCTTCGCGTCCATGAGGTAGCGGCTGACCACCATGGCGAGCGGCGCCCCCGGCTCCAGCGCACGCAGCGAGGCGAGGAAGAACTGGTTGTGGATCGACCTCCGGTTCACCTCCGGCAAGTGCTGGAAGTAGAGCGAGTCCGTCCCGAAGGGCGGGTTGCCGATGGCGAGGGCAAAGCGGCCCTGCGGCAGCGGCACATTCTGGAAGCCTGAATGGAAAACGGTTGCGTCCGGGTAAAGAAGCTTGGCGATGCGCGCGGTGATGCTGTCGTATTCCACCGCCATCACGCGGCTTTTGCCTCGCAGGCCCTCGGGCATCAGGCCAAGGAAGTTGCCGACCCCGGCGGAGGGCTCCAGCACGGCACCGCCGGAGAACCCGACGCGTTCCGCGATCTTCCACAGGCCATTGACGACTGTCTCGGACGTGTAATGCGCGGCCTTGACCGAGTTGCGCGCCGCGCGCAGCTCCATGGGCTCGAGGATGGCTTCGAGGCGCGCGACGCGGTCCTCCCAGCCCTTGGCGATGCCTTCGCCCTCGTCCGATCCGGCAGCGCGGAAGGCATTCTTCAGCCCGCCCCAACCGACGTAGCGCGCCAGGATGGTTTGCTCCCTGGGGGTGGCACGGCGGCCTTCGCCCTCAATCCGCTTCAGCGTCTCAATGGCGGCGATGTTGTCGTTGAACTTCTGGGCCGGTCCGCCCTGCCCAAGCTTCAGATCGGGCGTGATGACGAAGTCGGTGCCGGGGAGTTGCGCGCTGGCAGCCTGCTGTACCTCGGTGGAGAACAGGTCAGCCTCGGCGGACTCCTTCGGCGTCTTGCGCTTGGCTACTCGTCGTTTTCCGGGCTTGGATACAGGTCGTCCCGCACGATCTCCTCGGCCTCGTGACGTTGCATTCCCTGCCCCATCATCCCCGTCACCCGCGCCGCTATTTCCCCGCCCTCCTGGTTCGCCGTCTCGTCCAGCTTGCGCAGGTTCTTCAGGCGCCTGTACCGGTTCGGAAGGTGTTCCCGCCAGTGGTTCTTGAGCGTCGTCGCGTACTCGTTCGCCAGCATCGTCCTGACCCTCCTTGGACTCGGCCTCCATATCAGATGGGGTGGCTTCTGTCGAGTTTCCAGCCTCCTCGGCGGCCAGCGCGGCGCGCACGGCGGCCATCACGGTTGCGGCGTCGTCCAGATCGGAAATGTCCTTCCCGTCGAGGTCCATCTCGTCGCGGACGTGATTGTAGGCCGCCCGCATCGGTGCCTGCGCCTGGCGCATGGTAAGACCGGCATCCCGCGCGAAATCCTGCAGCATCTCGGCAAAGCGGCGGGTGCCCGCCTCCATGTAGAGCGCAACCAGCTCACCGCCGAGGATGATGTAGTCGGGGTCGATGCCGGAACTGATCTGCGTGCGGGCCTTTTCGGCCAGCCGTCGCTTCAACTCCGCCGCCCGGTCCTGCTTCTCCTGGGGGAGCGAGGAGAGGATGCCTGCGGCCTTCTCCGGGACCTTATGCGGAGCGGGCTCAGGGGCCTTTTCCGGCTTCTGCGCCGGTGCGGAGTCTGCGGCCTTCGGCAAGGTGAAGTCGATCGGTTCCGGGGCGGCATCGTTGATCGCCTTGAGGCTGGCCGCGTCGATGACGACTCCCTGAACTGCGAACTCCCGCAGGGCTTCGGCAATCCCGCCGTTCAGCAGGTTGGTGGCCCCATGGTAGGGCGAATAGTCATCACGGAAATACGGCCCTATCTTGTCGAGGTCCGCATCCGACAGGCGGGCCAGCCAGTCGCCGTAGGCCGCGACATCCGGCGCAATCCCGGCCCGCTGATCGCGGAACGGGTCACGGTCCTGCTCGACGTAACGCCGCGCCACGGTGTCCTTGAACAGTTTCAGCCGCTTGTTTTCGCGCCAGGATGTCGCAAGCTTGTCCTGCTTCACATCCTCGGGCTTTGCGCCATCCGCCAATAGACTGCGGCGGTCCTCGATGGCCTTCTCCACCTCGCTTTCCTGCACTCCGTGCCGTCCCTGGAACACCACCTGTCCCTGCGGATCGATCACCTGCGTCCGGTTCACCTCGCGCTTCACCACGAACCCGTCATCGGTCATGCGCGTCTGCGTAGTGCTGGGCTCGCCCCCGACCATCAGCCGCTCGTATCCGGGGCGGTCGTCCATGTTCGGGCGGATCTCGACTGTCTTGACCGGGGTGGAGGCGCGCGCGGGCTTCTTCGGCTCCGCCTTCTTCTCCAGCGCGTCGGATACCTCGTCGATCACCTCGGACAGCGGCTTGTGGCGCTTCAGGAGCCGGTTGGACGCCTTGTCCAGATCGTCAATGGCCTCGGCCACGTTGCCCGCCTCGATCTTGCGGATGGCGGCGCGCACGAGGTTGCGGGCGCTGGCCTCCGGCGTGCCGTTGCGCAGAGACATGGCAGCCATTTCGTCAGCGACTTCGGAGAGTCGGCCGAGGCTGGTGAACAGGTCGCCCTGCGCCCGGCTTCCGGCCTCCTTGACCTTGCCGAGGCGCTTCCGGGCCTCGGGGTCGTTCGCCATGAAGAAGGCGTAGGCGAAGCCCTCCGGCGTGGTGCTGCGCTGCTCCTTGCCGAGCGGATCGTCGCCGCGCATCTGCGACTGCATCTTGGAACCGTCCGTGGCCTTCACGTTCGCCAGCGGCAGATCGGGGTTGAAGTCCCCGAAAAGCTGCGTGTGCTTGGTGTAGGTGTCCCCGAAGTTGGACGGATGGAAGCGCAGCAGGGGCTTTGTCAGGCTGGTGACGTTCTGGATGCGCCCGATGGGGTTCTCGAGAACGTGGAAGCCGGGTCGCGCCTCGCGCACCACGTCGCGGGTGGCCTCATAGAGCATGACGTTGAAGGCCAGAGGGCTCTTGGCGCCGGACAGGAGCCCGGCCCTGCCGAATACCTTCTCGACGGCCTCGGGGCTTTCCACGTCGTGCAGTTCCTGCCACCAGCGGGCGCCGGAACCCGCGAAGGTCGTGCAGGGGCATGCAGAGAGAACACCGGCGATCTCGTGGCCCTCGCCGCGGTACTCGGCCACGCGCTCCAGCACATAGGCGGCGTCCCGGATGATGTCGGTGCCGTGCTTGATGTCATGGCGCACCACCTGGTAGCCCGCATCCGCGAAGGGCTGCGACCATGCGCCGGTGTAGTCGAACAGGCTGATGATGAGCCGGTTGCGGTTGACCCCGCTTTCCCCGATCTCCCT
Organism: Sagittula salina; assembly: GCF_017813235.1. GTDB lineage: Bacteria > Pseudomonadota > Alphaproteobacteria > Rhodobacterales > Rhodobacteraceae > Sagittula > Sagittula salina. The sequence continues at coordinate 62,389 of NZ_JAGISH010000015.1, read as the reverse complement.
GGCGATCCGCTTCCACTCCTCGACGCGCGCCTGCGCCTCGTCGAGTTCGATGAACGGCCCCTTCTTCTCCATGGTGGCGAAGGACTGCGTCTTGGCCGGTGCCGGGAAGACCTGCGATTCCTGCATCGGCTCGGAGCCGTCGTCCTCGGTGCCGTAGAGGTTCGGGCCCGGGGCGATGGCGTCGATGGGCGGCGACATGGTCTCGCTGTCTTCGAGGAACTGCATGGCCTCCGCCATGGGCGATCCGTCCAGGATCACCTCGCCGGTGTCCTCGTCGCGTGCCGGCCAGAGGGCGCCCTCGCCTTTCGTCTGGCGCAGTTCCTCCGCGATCTCACGCGCGTGGTGCAAGGCCCCCTCGATCACGTCGAGCCACTGGTCCTGCCCGGTGCCATCCATGCCGCGCACGTCCGTGCCGCGCTCGCGCATGGCCGATTCCGCGCGCCGGGCCATGCTGTCGAGTTCGGCAATCACCTCGCCTGCGGGCGTGTCGCGGTACTTGGCGATGGTTGCATTCTCGCGCCGGTCGAGACGGTCCGCCAGCTTGAAGGTGAACCCAGCGGGGCGGGTCTTTGGGGGAGGGGAAATTTCCTCCCCTCCCCCCTGCTCATCGCCGTCATCCTTGGCATAGAGTGGGGCATCCGGCGTAATGGCCCTCGCCGGTTCGCGCACCGTCGCGCCGCGGCCCTCCGGGACCATGGGCTTCTTGGTGTCGCCGTTCGCCAGCCATTCCTTGAATTCGCCCACGGTCATCTTCGACACGCCAGCGCGGCGCTGCGGCCCCTTGCCGTCGCTGAACCCCGCGTCGTAGAGATCCTCCGCCTCTGCGCGGTCTTGCGTGCCGAGAACCACCTTGTGCTCGTCGAACTCGCCGGTCTTCGCGTCCACCTGGTCGATCACGAATACCGTGTCGGACTGCTCGTCCGGCCCCATGTAGAAATCGACGTGGTCGCCGTCCGCGCCTTCCGTGCGCTTGAAGTAGCCGTAGTCGGCGGGCATCGTGACAGACCACGCATTGCCGGAGGCGTCGGTGCCACTGCGCTCGGCCCCCTTGGCGTTCTCGATGGTCATGTCGAGCCCGTTCCAGCGGGCGTGGCCCTTCTTGTAGTTGCCCGCCTCCTTCTGGGCCTCCGTGGGTGCCGGTGCCGCCTCCTGCGCCGCCGCTGCCACGGTATCGGCGCCCGGCCCGGCGCGCTTGGCCGCGAAGTCGTTGAGCGCGTCGGTGTTGGCCCGGTACATGCGGGTGATGCGGCGCTTGGTGCCCTGGTCGATGTCGGCCCATACCTTGCGGGCAAGGTCTCCAGCCTCCCCGATCTCCGAGGCGATCATGCGCCGGGTGTCCTCGTCGGACTGTTCCCAGAAGGTCTTGGGCGCGACGGCCTTGCCCGCTGCCGGGGGCGCTACTTCCGGGCTGACAGCACCGCGTCCGTCGCCTGCAGCAGGCGCTGCGCTTCCGCTTTCCGGCGCGGGCTGGCCTGCGGGCTCGACAGCACTGCCGAGAGCTTCTCCCGGGATTGCGTCAGCCGCGTCAGGCGTTCCTGCGGGTTCGGTCGCGGGGAGGTAGTCGTCGTCGAAGGTCTCGGATTCTGTGACATGGTCGATGCCTCGCGTCAGGGTGTCGATGATGGCGTCCTCGACGTCTCCGCCGAGGGTGTTCAACTGGTCGATGATCGTGCTGTGTTCCTCGGGCGTCATGTCCGTGACGCCCAGGGCCTGGATGGTGTGGTCGAGGTCGCGCGCGATCTGTGTCATGCGCTCGTCCGGCGTCGAGATGTCCTGATCCGGCGAGGGCACGACAAAGGGTTGCGGCGGCAGCGTCGGCGGCTCCGGCTTCACCTCGTAGCCTTCGAGGTCCAGCGGCGCGGCCTCCTGCGCTGCCGCCTCCAGCCCGGCGACGTGCTGCGCGTCGATCTCGGCCAGGTGGTTGATGGGCGCGACGGAAACCTCTCCGCTCGCCATTTGCTCGCGGGTGATCTTGATCGGCTTGCCGTCGACGGTGAAATTCGCGCCCTCGGCGTCCTCGCCGTCATAGGTGGCCTCGATCACGGCCCCGGCGGGGGTGGTGATGCGCACCTCGGCGCCAGCGGACAACCCGCCGCCCAGGCTTTCGGGGGCCTGCTGCGCCGCGCGGCTGATCGGACCAATGGGCGGGGTGTCCGGCCCGCCAAGGTTGATCTGCCCCGGCGGCAGGGCCAGCGGGTCAGGCTCCGGTGTGGTATCCTGCGGCGTGGGCGGCAGCGCATCGTCCTGCTGGGGACGCTCGCCGCGCAGCCCGCCGATGGCGCCCGTGGGGCCGCCGGCAAGGCCGCCCATGACGAAATCCCCGAAGGTGCCCTCGGTCGGATTCACCTCCATGCCCGCGCCCATGCCGGTTCCGACGTTGGTGGCGACGGTCTCTGCGGCTTCCTGTGAGCCTTCCTCCAGCGCGGAGATCCCGGCTCCCCCAGCCACGCGGGTTGCAACGGACTTTCCGGCAAGACCGGCAACGCCACCCTCCACGATGCGGCCCGTGGCGGCACCGCCGAGGGCACCTACGGGGGCGGCGAGGATGGCCGCGACACGTTCCGCCGCCTGCGCTGTGAGCTCCATGGCCTCCTCGGGCGTGGCACCGGCGGCGACAAGCTCGTTGAAGTAGGCGCTATCCTTGGCAAGGCCCTCGGGACCGGCCTGCACGATGGTCTCGCGCGCCTGCTCGGCCGCGCCGCCCGCCGACTGCGCACCGCCCATGGCCGCACCCGCAGCGGGCTGGCGCGTGGCAACGGAGGTGGCGATGATCGGGGCCATGGAACCGAAGACGTCGAGCGTCAGCATGGCGATGCCGCGCATGCTGGGGTCTTTCCCGAAGGTCCACGTCGAGGGGGCGAACAGGTCGCCGTCCGGCGTGCTGTTGGCGATGGCGTCCTTCGTCGCCTGACTCACGCCCGCCTGGATGTCCTTGCCGAGTCCGGTGACGCTCGATCCGACCTCGCGGCCAACGCCGGTCATCGGTCCATCGGTCACGCCCTGCGCCTCGTCCGGGTTCATCAGCAGGAGGAACTGCTCGGCCACGCTCCTGACCAAGCCGGTCACGCCGGTCAAGGGGCGGTGGGTGATGGGGCTCTCGGCGTTCCGGTAGGCACCGGCGATGGCGGAGCCCGTGCCTTTCACGACGCCCCCGGCGAGTTGCCGGGCCGCGTCCCCCATGATGCCGGGTTGATCCTCCGGCGCGTTCGCGGGCGCAGGATCCGCCGCCGGTTTACGGCTGGCAGCGATACTTTCGGCCAGCTGAAGGAGCTGGTCCGTCGCCGCCGTGTCGCCCCGCAGAACAGTCTCAAGGCCTTTCCGCACGTCTCCGCCCGTGGCCTCGATGGCGTGGCCCAGCACCTCGGCGGCGCGGGCGGGTTCAACTCCGCCCGCCTCGACCGTGGCCTGGATGACATTCGGCGGCACGCGGTAGCGCGCGGAAAGGCTATTGTAGTCGGGCTTGGGGGGGTCGATCCCGAGCGGCGTCTCCGGCGTGGGCGCAGAGGGCGGTGTCGCTGGGTCGGTGGTGAAGATGGAGCGTTCCGGGCGGTGTCCGGCTTCCTCCTTCTGGATACGTGCAAGTGCGGGATCGATCGAGAAGGAGTTACGCGGGTCCATGCGAACGGGCCTCATAGCTGAGTGGCTAAAAGCCCGCGCGTCATGCGCGGCGTCATGACCGCGCTTATATCATCGGCAGAGAGTTCGGGGAAGGCGTCAGGCGCGACCGTTGAAACGGAAACCGGCCCAGACGGCAACGGCCAGCGAAAGCGGGATGATCCATGCCGTGCCGGTCAGCAGGTAGGCGATCCCGGCGGGGAACAGCCCGTAGGCAAGGAACACGAGCCCGTGGGACAGGTCGGATCGGCAGTCCTCGATGTGGCGGCCCGTCACGCGGTGCATCGCCATGATGGCGCCGCGCCATGCGAGCCAAGCCGCGCCGAAGGTGGCGAAGACCTGCACGAGCCAGAGAAAGACCTGCTGTTCAACCATGATCTGAACGTGGGTGCGCGCCCGAGTCGTGTCAACCCCCCGGCGTGAGGCGGAAATCTGGCATGGGCAGTCCGCCCGGCCCCTGTCCGCTGGCCTGCGGCGCGCTCCGCCCGCCCCGCGCGAGGGCCTCGCCGCGCAGCAGGTTCTCGTAGGCGCGGGCGAACAACTCGTCGTCGCTGGGCATCAGGATTTCCTCCTGACCAAATGCCGTGTTCTTGTTCTGCTCGATAATGTCGTCCTGCAGGCGCTTGGCCTCGGCCATCACATCCTCGCGCTTGATGATGCTCTTGGCAGACTTGCGGCGTTCCAGCTCGGCATTCACCGATGCGTCGTGGCGTTCCAACAGGTAGTTGAATGTCTCCTGCGGGTTCACGAGGCCGAGAAGCTGGGCGGCAAGGTCGCCCTGGTCCTCGACGCGCTGCTGGAACTCCTGCCCGCGCGAGTCCCGGAAGGTGATGACCAGCGCCGAGGGTTGCCCGTTCTGGTAGGTCTCGAAGGCGCTTTTCTCGCGCACGATGTCGTAGCCGTCGTTCACGCTGGAATACATCTTCTCGATGTTGTCGAGCGTGCCGTTGAGGTCTCCGATGGTCAGCGAGAAGGCGAGATTGGCGAACTCCTTCTGCACGGCCTTGCCGTTGTCGGACTCGATCCACTGGTCGAAGGCCCGCGCCTTGTCGATTTCGCCGCGCTGTAGGTAGAACTGCTGGATCTGGGGCACAGCCACGCGCTTGTAGGTGTCCATGAAGGACTCGGTGGCCTGCGTGCGCTGCTGCGGCGTCGCGCGCTGGCCAGGCGTAAGGATGCCTTGCTGCGCGGCCACGGACACTCCGGCGGAAGCCGCCTGCACGCTTGGGTCGGATGCCGGATGCTTCTCCGCTTCCCCGATTCCGAAGGCCTGCCCGCGCGTCTCCGCGCCCTGCCCGAGGGCGAAGGCTCCGGGTTCCACGGGAATACCTGCGGCCATGCCCCGCGCTGGGCCGGCGCTGGTGGTGACGGTCTGGGCCGGTGCCGCAGGCGCGGCGGGTTCCTGGTCCTGGGTGGCGGGTGCGGCGGTCTCGCGGGTGAGGTAGGGCTCCCTGCCATCCGGCGGCAGGCGCGACCAGACGCGCTCGGGGGTCACGCCGGGGTATTCCGCGATGATCTCGTGCACCTTCGGGTCGTCCAGGAAGGACTTCGGCGGCCCGTCCGTGGTGTCCGTGGCCGATGCCTGCTGCGGTACGGCAGGCGGCGGCGCAGCAGGAGCCTGCGCGGGAGCGGCTGCGGGCGCCTGCACGGTGGCCTGTCGGCTCATGGAAGGATCGAGGGCGAAGATGCTGCGCCCGGAGCGCGGCGCGGGTAGTGCCTCTGGCAACTGGCCCGCGTCGATGATCCCCCGCCCCAGTGGAGCGGGGGGGCGGGCGGCCTCTGCGGCGGCGTAGGCATCCGCGAATGCCTGCCGCTCGGCGGCAGCCGCCTCCCGGACGCGGGCGGTCTCGGCATCGTCTGTAGCGTTGTTCCTGCGCTCCCGGGCGCGTTTATCTTCCTCGTAGGCACGCGTCGCATCGTCGTCCCGGCGCTTCCGCTCCCGCTCGGAGAGCGTGTAGTCGCGGTCCTCGAAGTCCCAATCGCGCTTCTTGCGCGCGTGGTCGCGGGTTTCGTCGGTGTAGGCGTAATCCGTGGCCCTGCGCTCGCGGTCCTCCTTCTCGCGGTCGCGCCTGGTCTTGGCGTCGCGGATCTGCGCGCCCATGGTGTAGCCGTCGAATGCGCCTTGCAGGAAGCCTGCGACACCGCTCTGAGCCATCGTCTCACACTCCGAAGTTGTAGGTGCCGACCGGGGCGCCGGTCGCAATGCCGCGCCCGAGGCGCGCGTTCAGCATGTCGGACATCGTGTCCGAGGCCGGCGCCGCCGCCTGTGGTGCAGCCTGCGGCGCTGCGGACGGCAGGGCCACGCTCTCGACGGCTGGCGCGACGGTGGTTCCCGGGCGCGCGGCGTACCGGCTGGGGTCGCTCGGCCCCTTGTAGCCTTCCCATGCGCCCAGCCCCTGCGTGTTGCGGATGTAGAGACCCATGGCGTCCTGCAAGGCGGGCGTCATGCGCTCGTTGCCCTTGAGCCCCATGCCTTTCTTGACGCCGCGCAGGGTCTTCCCGACGATCTGGAAGCCGCCCATGGGGGTCGCGACGGTGCCGTCGTTTCTGCTGGCGACCCACTGCGCGTATTCGCCCTTCGGGTTCGAGAAGCGGATGGCGTCGTCCACGGTCATGTCGGTGAGCTTGATGTTGGAGAACCGCCCGCCCTCGCGATTGGAGAAGCCGAACAGCGCGTCGTAATCGCCTTTGCTTTCGCCATCGAAGATACCCGCGCGCTCCTGCTCCCAGCTGGCCGGCGCCGACTGGTTGAGAACATCCGGGCTTGCATCGACGCCGTTGCCGCTGGGGGTGAACCGCTCCCCGGTCCAGTTGAAATCGCCGTCACCCTGGGCGCGCGGCTCCACGATGCCCAAGGCCTCGAGAATGCCGCGCCCGGGCCCGCGGTTGTCCCCGCCTCCCCATGCGCCGGGCTCGCCGTCCAGGACACGACCGTAAATCGCGTCGTGCAGGGTCCGGCGGTCCTTGATGTCCTGCCCCGCGACGTAGCCGCCCGTCAGCCCCTTGAGAAACGCGCCCCCGCTCATGCCGTCCGCCCTTCCATCTTCTCGACCTTCTTGGCGAGTTCCTGCACCGCCCCCATGGTAACTCCGATGGCGTCGACCACGGGGATGGTCTTGCCGTCGCCCTTGCCGGTGGCGGCGTGGAAGTCCTCGGCATAGGGGCCGACATGGCGCCCGCCGTCGCCCTGCCCCGGCTTGTAGCGCCAGTCCTCGACCGGCATCGACTTGAGGGTTTCGAGGACGCCGCGCGCGGGCTTCTTGTCGGTCTTGGCCTCTTTGGAGGAGAGCATGGAGATCCCGAGGCCCACGACACTGCCGACTCCGCTCATGGTGCTGGCGCGGGCGTCCTGGTCGGCCTGCCACGCCCGCATCTCCGAATTGTGCTGGCTGGTGAGGAGCGACCCCTGCTGCCCGTAGCCGCTCATGGCCCCGCTGAAACCAGAGCTTGCGGCGCCGTTCGCCAGTCCGAGCGAGGTCGCCGGGTTCACGGCCAGCCCGGAGCCCAGGTTGATGGCGTTCGCCTGCATGGCGTCGGCCTTGCCCTCGGCTGCGGTGCGCGAGGCGAGGCGGGTGGTGTTGGCGGCGCCGGTCTTCGCTGCGGCCTCGGCCAGCGCGCTCGACCGGGTGGCGGAGGCGAAGCGCCCGGAGGCGGGATTGACGCCCATCGAGGCCATCTGGCGCTCGTTCTGGTCGTTCATCGCGTCGAACTGCATGCCGACATCGGCAGTGGCGCGGCGCACGTCCGCATCCACCTTGCCGTAATCCGGCCCGGCGTTTGCCCTTGCGATGTAGGCGTCCTGCTGCGGCTCGAACACCGACTTGTAGCGCGCCCGGTCCTCGGATGCCCACTGGTTGGAGATAGCCGATTGGTCCTTCATCCAGGCGAGAAAGTCCTCGCCGGTCTGAGCGGACTTCATCGCCGCAATCCCAATGTTGGGATCCGGCTTCGGTGCGCTACTCTTGCCGCCCATGGTCATCTCCTTTCAGGTAAACGCAATCGGGTTCAGCCAGCGTCAACAGGATGCCGTCCGCGCCGCCACTGAGGACGCCCTGCACGCGGCCCTGCACTTGCCAGCCCGATTTCAGGGCCATGACGAGGGCGGGCACGTTGCGGGCCGCGATCACCGCCTTCAGGATGCGCGCGTCCATGTGGTGGAAGGCATAGAAGAACATCGCGGTGAGGATGTCGCGGGTTGCCCAGCGGCGATCGCCGTCCGAGGCGAAATGCACATCCACCTCGCCCTTGTAGACCTCGTAGAGGATGCAGGCGGCGCGCAGGGTGCCGGTCTCGATCTCGACCACGGCCAGAGCCCAGGCGGACTCGGGAATGCTGCCCATGTCGCAACGCGGCGCGGCCCATGCCTTGATGGCCTTCTGATCTGCGAGGGTGATGCCGAGCGTCATGTCCACGGGTCCGGTCGTGTGGCGGGTGACTGCAAGCACGTCTTGCGCTCGGTGCGGCGATCCTACCGCAATCAGGTGATCTGCGCCAGTGCGCTTTCCAGCGCCTGCACGGCGGTGTCGATCTGCGCCTTGGAGGTGGCCTCGCGGATGGCATTGACCGCTGTCAGCCGCGCACACTCGATGGCTCCGGCCGTATCACGCCACATGGCAGCGAGGTTCAGCCAGATTTGCGCCAGCTCGTAGGCGCTGGGAGCTGTGATGCCGACTTCGGCGGCCAGCAGCGGGAAGTTGGACAGATCGTGAGGCAGGATCGCGAGCGCGGCGTAGGCCTTCGCCTCCGTTTCCTTGGCGAGGTAGACCATTTCCTGCCCGGGAATGGCAGTCATAAACTGGCACCGCGTCTTGCCGCAGGCGGCATTGACGTGCGCCAGCGCGGCGGCGCAGGCACTCTCCACGCCCTGCGCGACCAGTTGGCCGTCCTCCACGCGAAAATCGGGCAGCGCGGTCATATCGAAGGTGTCGGGGATCTCGATCCAGTCGTCGCGGTCCCTTCCGTCATAGGTGCCAGAGACCACGGTGTGGAGAGGTATGCCTGTCGATGTGTCGTAAAAGAGCTTCATGCCATGGCCCAAAAGGCATAGCTGACGCTGGTGGAGCCGCTTGTGGTGAGGACCGGGCGCTGGTTGGTGACAAAGGTGGTGCTGGCTGCTGCGGTGAGCGTCTTGCCGGGGGCGATTTCTATCCCGGATCCAGATCCACCTGAAATCCACCACAGACCCCGGTTCGGTGCTATGTCTGGGAACGGCGATGTCCCGGACGGGAATACGATTGTGCCCTGTGCCGTCACCTCTCGGGAGATCACGCCTGCGGGCTGAAGGTCGTACTGGTAGGTGGTCAGGCGCACGATTCCGGGCGCCCCATTGCCGCCGCGGGATTCGTCTGCGCCACCACCGCCGTTGCCAAGTCCCGCCGCCCCGACTTCGATGACAACGTTCGGGTCTGACAGCCCGGACACGTCGAAATCGGAGGTCGTGACGGCCTGTGCGGCACCGCCTCCGTTTGTCGGAGTGCCGCCTGTGCCCGTGCCGGGCGCCCGAGTGCTCGATGATCCGCCGCCGGCGCCGTTTCCGGTGGCATTCTGCCCGTTGACGCCTCTGGCTGGGGGGGTGTCTGATACCTTGGCGTCGGAAATCCCTGCGGCACCGCCCGCCCCGAAGCCGGGCAGGTCCTGGCCGTTCCAGCTGGGCGAGGCGGACGGGGTGCCACCGCTTGCCGTCCACTCCTGGATCAGCGTTGCACCATCATAAATCTTCACCTTACTTGCACCGCCTGGGGAGCCTTGCCGGAATTGGATCTGGTTGTTGTAGCCGTTGCCGCCTGCGCCCCCGCCACAGAGCTGGAAGCTGACTTTCTGGGTGCCGGGCGGAAGCGAATAGCTGGTGTTGGAAGTTGAAGTAACCATGGTTCCAGCGCCCCCCTCGATGAGGAAGTTGGCGTTGGCGATCTTGAGGCCGGTCTCGTCGGTATGCTGGATATACTCCTGCAGCCCATCGGTTCGGATTCGACCGGACAGAAAGCCGAAGCCAGTGCCGCCACCCGCCAGAGCCGTGCGCCCGATATACATGCCGTCCGATAGGAAGTCGTTCGCGCTGGTCTTACCTAGCGAGAAACCACCCGTCTCGTCGTCGATCACCAGCAGTTCGTCTATCGACATCATGCGGGCGTAAACGGAGCCATCGAGAAGGATCTGATCGGCGGAGACGCGGAAGGATGACACGTCGCCGTTGATCGGGTCGGAGGCGGCCACCAGTTCCAGTTCGCCCACCGCGCCGCCCGCCTTGGCGCGCAGCGCGTAGGTCGCTGCGGCGTAGCTGTTGAGGGTGGCGACGGCGCCGGAAATTGCGGTGATGCTGGCCTCTGCCGCGTTGAGGTTGGCCATGACGATGGAAATGTCGCCCGCAAGCGCCTGGTCCGCACTCTCGCGTTCGACGATCTCGGTCAGCACGGCTGCGTTTATGGCGGTGTCCGCGTCCTGGTACTCGCCGCGCAGGATGGCGCTGGCCTGGGTCAGTTCTTCCATCACGAATGTCTTGGCGGTGTAGATGTCGCGGTTGATCTGGTTGATCGCCTCGCGCACCTGCGGGATCTTCTGCTGCGCGACGAGGGTGTTGATGCCCTTGACGGTGGTTTCCACCCGCTTCGCCAGAGCCTGCAACTCTTCCAGCCGCACAGCGCGCTTGCCCTCCGGCCCGCGGCGTCCGGCGAGAAGCTCGATGTCCTCGCGGTTGCGATCCGTCACCCAATCAACTCCCGCATGCTGCCCGCGATGGTCGCGCGGGTGATCTTCACCTTGCCCTCGATTTCGATCTGCCAGCGCGTGCCCTTGCCATCGGGCAGGCGCAGAGAGGTATTCAGGGCGGTGACGGTATGCAGCAGCGCGCCGTCGCGGTAGATGCGCGCGGAAAAGCCGGTATCGGCCTCGTCCGCTCCCAGCGCCTCGCCCTCAAAGCGTGCTGCGGCGAAGGTGGTGGGCATGGTGAGCGCGGCGATCCCGGAGCGCCAGACCAGCGCACGGGGGGAGCCGGTCGCCGGGTCGAACTCATGGATCCCGGTTCCGTCCGCGTAGTGCAGCGCGCCGCTGGCAATGTCATGGCGCAGGACGGCGGCCACGGTGTCGGTCTCGATCCAGCCAGCGGCACCGTCCGCGAGGTCGAGAATGCCGGTCCGGGCTTGCCCGCCTGCGGTATAGGTGAAGACGTAGGCCCCGTCGTAGCGCCCGGCGCGCATGGTGGCGGGGTCCATGGCACGCCATGTCTCACGCGAGAACAGCCCGGCGGAGACGACATCCGCGCCGCCGGGGCTGATGGTCACGAGCCCGTCCCAGGTGGCGTAGAAGGCGCTGTGACCGAAGTCCACGACGCTGTCGGCGCTGACGCAGGGCGCGTTGATCTCCAACCGCTCCATCTGCATGTTCTCGGGCGCGGAGCCGTTGATGCGGTAGGGCGTGCCGGCGGTCAGGACGCCGAGCGTGCTGCCCATGGCGACGAGGGCGACGATGTCGTAGTCGGTCGTGAGCATGTAGCCTGCGGGCCATGCGTGCGGGCGGAAAGGTTCGCAGAAGTAGAGTTCCCGCCCCTTGAAGGCCGCCATCATGCCGTTCTGCATCGCCGTGAGGCCGTGCAGCCCGGAGATGGGCGGGTCGTAGAAGGTCGAGGGGATGGGTTCCTGCGTGGGGTCCGCCTCCGCGTCGTAGACGTAGCTGGCGGCCCCTGTGTTCAGTTCCTTGATGAACAGGAAGTCGGTGGTGCCGGAGGCGCCGGTGACGGCCCTGTAGACGCGCAGGCGGTCGATGCGGCTGCCGGAGGGGGGCGCGTCGGGGAAACCGATTGCCACGGTGCTGCCCTCGGTCACGTCGATGTCGGCTGAAGGCGGCGAGGGGAGCGATTCCTCGTCGAATACCGTGACCCAGGTGTAGGCGAACACCATGGTCTCGACCTCAAGCGGGATCGCGTCCACGAGGATCACCGGGTCGCCGCTCTCGCTCAGGACGATGTCGTTGTTGTCGTCGCGCAGGTACTCAGGCTCGGGCTCGGGCGCGGCCACGGCGATCCCGACGCTTGGCGGCGCGTTCGGGTATGGCACGGCGAGAGGGTACTCGGTGCCCGCAGGCATGACCTTCATCACCGGGTCGGTGCCCTCGGCCATAATGTAGAGCCTGTCGGAGGCCACGGGACCTGGTGCGACGCTGGTGCGCGCGGCAAAGGTGAGGATCTCGCCCTTGTGGAGGTGGAAATCCGCCACGGCGCCCGCCTGCAGGAGGATGCTTTCGTGCAGGGGGGCCAGCGCACCGCTCTCCACGCCGCAGTTGCGGGCCAGCGTCGCGGCCTGCGGGGGCAGCTTGGTGTCGTCGAGCTTCGGGATTGCGCCCTTGAAGGTGTCGATGCTGATACGCATGGCGGACCTCCTCAGAAGAACTGCGGCTTGACGCGAGCCTTGGCCGCCACCTGGCCCTTCATGTGGGACGAAGCGTGGCGCTTGATGCCCTCGTCGAACCGCACGAGGTGGTACTGCGCCAGCGCGCCATCGGTCCACGGCTGGCGCGGCATGATGAACAGGCGGTGCAGCGCGCCGGAGGCGATGATCTCGCCGTACTGCGTCAGGTAGAAGGCCGGGACCGTATCAAAGATGTCGCGGGGGATGCCCGCCGCGTCCAGCTCGTACTCGCTTTCATTGCGCGGGCGCAGGAAGCAGGAGAGCGTGAGCTTGCCCTCCTGGAAAGGCACGACGGAGACCTCGTCCGGGCCAACCTGCGTGATGTATCGCGGGACGCCGATCTCCCCAAACTCGCTGATGTCGAAGTCCGTGTACTGCGTGGGTGTCAGGGCCACGCTATCGTCGAAGGTGGCGTGCTCGAACTCGATGATGGAGGCATAGGGCGGCGACACGATGAAGCGGCCCTGCCGGGTCAGCTGGATGGTGACAAGTTGGCGCCATGCCTTGGTGCGTTCGGAGAACTCGATGGCGGCCAGGCGCAGGACCTGGCCGACGAGCGTGACGGGGGCCTCGGGCGTGTGCGGCTGCACCAGTCGCTCGAAGTCGCTCAGGGGAATTGTGGGCGTGGCCATTTAGGCCTCACGAGTTGGGCGCGGAGCCGGTGGTGTTGACGTTGGCAACCATCTCGATCTGCTGGCGCAGGCCAATGGCCTTCTCGAAGAGGTTGAGGTGGTAGGCTGCGCGTTCCGGGTTGCCAGCCACGTCCATGTCCTTGGAGAAGGCGCGATGCAGGATGTAGTTGACCAGCACCGATCGATAAAGCGGGTCGATCCCGATCTCGGCGGTGTAAGCGTCGATGTCGAAGGGGTCAGCGGGCGCCGCAATCACAGGCGGGTTGGCGGCAACCGTCACCTCGATCTGCCCGGTTCCGTCGTTGCCCGGGAATACATAGAAGGTCCGGCGGTCGGCCTTGTCCTGGACGATATGGCGGGCAACAGGCGAGAACGGCACGCGAGTCGTGCTGTGCCAGTTGGGTATCTGGGTATCGAGGATTTCGCGCAGGACCGGCGTGATGACGGGGCCATCGACGTTGCGGATTGCGCGCAGCAGCAGCGAGGCGGTGTCTGGCAGAGCCTGTTTGGTGCCCTGAACGAGGACGAGAACTGTGTTTTCGGAGAAGACGGCGGGGGAGATCATCGCAATGGTCTCAAGGCCCTCGTTGAGCCACCCCAGAAGCTCCGTGAGCGGCCACCGAACGGCGCCCCCGTCCTGTAGGATCGTGGTCGCGGCTTGCAGCACGGTCTTGGCAATCAGCGGCATGGGTACGATCCTTCAGGACAGCCGTTCGTTGGGAATGCTTACTCGCCAGAGGGGGCGTAGTTTTCGAGAATGACCTCGATGACGGTATCGCGTGCGCTGTTGCCGTGGGGCTTGCGGCCACGCAGGCGCTTGAACTCCTCGGCAAGCTCGTCTTCGGTCATCTCGTTGAGCATGGCCTCGCTGTAGGGCGGGCCGCCTGCGTCCTTCTTGGGCTCCTTGGCGGGTTCCGCCTCCGCCTCGGGTTCCTCGGCCTTCTCCGGCTCTTTCTCCGGGGCCTGTGCGGGCTCGGGTTCCGGTTCCTTGGCCTTCTCGGGCTCGGGTTCCTGCTTCGGGGTCACGGGTGCGGCGACTTCCGGGATGGCGGTCACCGTCTCGGTGGCAGGGCGGTAGCCCTCGCGGATGGCAAGGAAGGTGTCGACGTGGTCCTCGTCCTCGACCTCTGCCACATGAGGGCCGTTCGGGCGCTCTGGCATGAAGTGGTAGGCGGTGGTGTCGAGCGTGACGCGGGTGCCATGCTCGCGTTGGATGATGGATTCGATCTTCATGCGTGGTCTCCCGGGGCTGTGGCCGGGGCCGGTCTCCCGGCCCCGTGCCGGATCAGAACGTGTACTTCAGCAGCAGCTTGACGGTCTTGGTGCCGCCTGCCGCGATGTTGGCGCTGAACTTCAGCCCGAGACCGCGATGGACCTTGCCCGGCGTCACGGCTAGGAGATTGGCGGTCGCCAGCCGGATGGAGGCGTTGTGCGCCGCGATGCCTGACTGGATGGAGAGCGCCTCGACGCGGGCGTTATTGGCCTCACCCTCGTTGCCCGACAGGGTCACGAGGGTCGCGGTCACGCCGGCGCCAAGGTCGCCGGTGATGAGTTCCGCTTCGATCATGCGCGCGCCGAAAGGCAGCGGGCCAATTTCGAGAATGTCCGACGCCGCGGTAAAGGCGGCGAGGAAGGCGTGTTCGTAGATCGCGGCGGCGATCATGCCCGCATTGCGCGGGTTGGGCGGCGTCTCGCGGCCCGAGGTGATGGCGGGGGTCTGGTGCAGCATGCCTCGACTGTCCTTTCGCGTCGCACTGTGGCAGTGGCACGCGCCTCAGTCGGCGCGCTGTAGGTGGGTGACGCGCGCCTTATGCGGCGCGCGCGCTCTTGGCTGCGGTGTCGATGGCGATGGTGCCGAACCGCTTGCCGTTGAAGACGGTCGCCTTCATGCCGACGATGGTGCCCGCGATGACGATGGGTTCGTTGTCCCCGTCGATCTTGTCCTCGAACCAGGAGAACCGGGCGCCGCCAGAGGTGCCGTAGGCGATCACGCCAGCCTGACGGCCGAGGAACAGCGCCCGCGCGGCGTGGACGTTGGAGCCCGCGCCGTAGTCGCGAGCCCGCACCACGCTCTCGTGGCAGTGCAGGATGACGTTGTTGATCATCCCCAGACCGCCCTTGAATATCTTCGAGGCGCGCCCCTCTGCCCCTGCGGCGGCCTTCGAGATTTCCAGCCACCCGGTGGCACCCACGGCGGTGCGCATGTCGCGCTCCTGGAAGGGCGACATGACGACGACGTAGTGATCCTCGCCTTCGACCGTGACGGGCTTCATGTTCGCCGTCTTGGGGTCCTGGGCGCGCATCATCTTGGATTCCGAGGAAACCACTTCGATGACATCGCGGTTCATCGTATCGGCTGCGGTGAGCGTGGCCTTCGATGCGACTGCGCCGGGGTAGAAGACGTGCTGGGCGTCCGGCGGTTGGATCGCGTTGCCCGCGTGGCCGGTCCAGTCCTCGGGCTCGATGAAGTCCTCGTTGATGCCGCGCATGCCGGAGAGGTAGATGAACTTCAGCTCGTCCATGTACTTCGCCCAATATTCCGCGAGGCGGGCCTTGGCGACCTTGCGCAGGTCGTGGACCGTGCGCTTGCGGGACATCTTGCCACCGGCGGAGACCGACTTGCGGGTCTGGTCGATGATGACCTGGTCGGTATAGAAGCGCAGGCTCTCTTCCTTGCCGGTCACGCGGTCATCGCCCGTGGTGGGCTTGCCGCGCAGCTGCACGGAGAGGTCGAAGGACACACGGTCGCCCGTGTCGCCTTCCAGCTCGGTCTTCTGCTCGATGATGTTGTTGTCGCCCTTGCCCTCGAACTTCTTGGTGAAGTAGCCCGCGGTATTCGTGTCGACGGCGAGTTGGGAGCCCCACTTCATCTGGGCTTTCGGGTCGCCCCAGGGGATGATGGTCTGCATCAGATGTCCTC
Source organism: Sagittula salina (assembly GCF_017813235.1). Lineage (GTDB taxonomy): Bacteria > Pseudomonadota > Alphaproteobacteria > Rhodobacterales > Rhodobacteraceae > Sagittula > Sagittula salina. Next base: position 46,823 of record NZ_JAGISH010000015.1, on the reverse strand, counting down.
ATGCTGGCGTTATTGCACCGACACGAGCACATCATGCGCTCCGTATATTCCTGCCTCATACCACATGAGGCGTGGTTATGGAAGGGGGCGCGCAAGCGCCCCCTCCGCGCCGTCAGGACCGGCGCTGCTCTACAAGCACGGGGACCCCCGTGTTACGCTTGTGCACGATGTTCGTGCTGCGGGGAGCCGAAATCTCAACGCGAAGCTTGCCCTCGGTGGCCGAGGTGATCTCCAGTATGATGTCGTCCCCGATGCTGACGCTGTCCCCGTTCTTGAGGCGTCGCACCAGCGTGGTCCTGTCGTCCTTCATGTCCCCTGCCCCTTTCCGGGTGTCAGTAGTTGTACTTCAGGTACCGCTCGCGGTCCGCCTCTGGCAGGGTTGCGAGATGTGCCTCGTAGGCTTCCGTGTCCGTCGCGGCCAGTTCATCGAGGGCCTGGAACGGGTTGTCCCCGGTGCGGCTCGCATCCGAGACCGGCACGCGGGCCAGCGTCTGGATCGGGTCGCCAAGGCCATCGGCGCCCTTCGGCACCTCTGCTTTCGGCTTGGGCGCGGGCGCTGCGCCCTTGAGAGCCGGGAAGCTGCTCAGGCCCATGTCGGCGGCGGTGGCGGCCACGGCCTTGTGGGCGATGCGCAGGATCTCGGCGTCGGGCTTGCCCGCGAAGGCCGGGTTGGCAGAGACCGCGCGTACCTGGGCGTCGAAGGCCCGCAGATTCCCCATGTTCTCTGGCGTGTTGGCCAGTTCGGGATACTGCGCGAGGTGGGTCTCCACGCTCGTGCGCCACGCGGTGACTTCCTGCTCGTGCGCCGATGCCACCTGCGCGCGCTGCGCCACGATGGCATCGCGGGCCGTCTGGATGTCGTTGAGCTTCTGCTCGTATTCCTCGTCGCTCAGGTCTCCGTCCGCGTAGGCGGAGATGGTGTCCTTCTGTTGCGTGCCGAAATCAGCCAGTTGGCGATCCAGATCAGCCAGATCAGGCATGGGCTCGCGCTGCGGCTCCGGCTGGGGTGCTGCTGCCTGCGGCTGCGGTTCGGGCTCGGCGGCGGCTGCTGCGGCCGGGGCGGGATCGTCGTCGGCGGGTATGGTGTCCTCGCCGTCCGCTGCCGGAGCCGTCTCGTCGCCGCCACCCGGCTCGTCGTCGCCTTGTTGCTCGCCATCGCTGTCGTCGTCCTCCATAAGGGCTTCGCGCTCTTCGTCCGTCAGGAGAGCGAGGTCTTCATCGCTGTACGCCATTGGGGATGCCTCCTTGTGCTGGCATGGGGGGTTGTGCCGGGGCCTGCATCGGCATCGGCTGTGGTGGTTGTGGGGCCGGTTGCGCGGCGGGTGCGCCCGCAGTGAGGAGCGCGCCTGCCTTCGCTTCGGCGTCGGCCACGATGGAGTCGGCCACGCCGGAGAGGTGGCGGTTGGCCATGATCGCGGCTGCGGCCTCCATCGCGCGCACCTTCTGGTCGATGTCGGCGCCCTCGAGGTCCGCGAGGAGCTTGCCCATCTGGGCGACAAGCTGCTGCGTTTCGGCCTCGGTCTTGTCGGCCTTGGCCTCCGCCTCGCGGGCCTTGGCCTTGATCGTGGCAAGCTCTGCACCTGCCGCCTCCTCCGCCATGGCGGCCTGCTTGGCCTCCTGCTCCTTGCGGGCAACGGTCTCGGGGTCGGGGTTGTTCGGATCCGCGTCCGGGTCCTCGGCGCCGGTGATCTGGCGGATGCGCTTCACCAGTTCCTCGCGCTGCGGCACGTCCATCGTCTCCACCAGCAGGTCGAGCGTGGCGAGCACGATCTGCGGCGCGGTGCCTGCCAGCATGCCCATCAGTTCCAGCAGCTCCTCCACCTGCGCCTGGCGCAGAGTGGCGTTCCAGTCGTCCTCGGAGATGACGAAATCGGCCTTGAAGCGGGTGATGTCGTTCGCCGGGTCTCCGTCATTGAGCGAGACCCACGCGGGGTTGCCGCGCTTGTCGGTGATGCGGATCTGCTTCTCGGTCGAGATGAACTGCTCGGAGAGCGAAATCATCTTCTCGCCGTGGATCTGGCGGCCATAGCGCAAGTTGTCGAAGATCGCGGCGGTCGCCAGCGCGCCCTGGTCCTGCCGGGCCGTGATTGCCTTGCCTGAGGTGGCATTGGTGGTCCGGCCCATGTTCTCGTCGGTGACGCCGCCGACCTGCTGGATCATCATGAGACCGCGCGACATGAGGTCGATGTGCTCCCGGGCCAGCTGCCGGTCGTCCGCGATCTCCAGGTGCAGACCCGGGTTCTTCTCGATGATCGAATCCGGTCGCGCGGCTTCCTCGCGCAGGTCGTTGATGTCGTCGACCGCGCCCTTGTCCATGATGATGCGGCGGGTGGAGAGGATGTGCAGCGCCTTGGACGCGCGCTTGTTCACGTCGGACTGCGGATCGCGCATGCCGCGCACCACGCCATAGGGCAGGCCCGTGGCGGCTCGGCGGTAGCAGAAGATGGGCGTGAACGGGTAGCGGTTGTGGCGATAGGGGCTCGGCGCCATGAACAGCAGGCCCTTTTCGCACATCACCGCGATGTGCATGCGGGCGCGGACCTTGCGGACCACGGTGGCGCGGCCCTGCTCGATGTCCGCAAGGTGGCCCGGGGAGCGGCGGTCGAACAGCTCCCCCGCGAACTGCCCGCCGGTGATGAAGCTGTCTTCTTGGAACACTCGGAACCACGCCTCGATCAGGCGGACGCGGCGGCGGGCATCGAAGGTCGATCCGTCGCCGTAGATGCCTCCCTGCTGCGCGTAGTCGTCCTCGGCCTCGTCCATGGTCTCGTCGCCCGAGCCGAACAGGCTGCGGCTGAAATCGTAGGTGGAGTCCGCGGCCCGCGCGAGGATGTCTTTGCGCATGGGGAACAGCGCCTGGGCAGTATCGAGATCCACCCACTTGTTGCGGAAAATGTAGCGCCCGTCATCGAGGTCCATCTCGGTGGCGAGGCTGTCGTAGACCATGTTCCGCCACGATTCGTAGCGGTCATAGACGGGCTCGCCCTCCTCCTCGCCCTGCACGCCGCTCTCGATCCAGCCAATTCCGGCCACGACCACGTCCTTGAACATGCGGGATATGCTGAACTCGCTCCGGTTAACGTCCGCGAGGTACTTCAGCAACTCGGACTTGCGCTCGGCATCCTGCGAGCCCTCCTTGCGGCGGGGCAGGATTCGGGCGTCCGTCCGGCTGCGGCGCTCCGTGCCGAGCAACCAGTTGATGGTGGTGGCGATGACGTTGTAGGTCAGCGGCTGCTGGCCGCGCTCCATCAGCACCAGCTTCTCGAAGGCGGTCCACTGCTCGTTGTCGTAGAAATCCTCGTCGCGCGCCTGCTCGGCCCGGCTTTCGCCCTGGCGGTGCAACTCGCGCTCGTAGTGCCCCATAAGGCGGCGCCAGAGCTGGACCATGGCATCGGCGTCCAGCTTGCTTGATTGCACCTTGGGGGTGATGGCCTGCCCGAGGTCGAGGCGGTCGATGGGGTCCTGCGCCTTGCGCGAACGGAACGTCAGGTCGCCCGACTGGTCGCCGGTGCCCTCGACGTTGTTGCGGTCAGTGAACATGGTCGGAAATCTCCCGGTCTCGGGTCTTCCCGGAGTTGGCGTCTGTGATGATGGCATCGGCCACGACGGCGCTGTGCGCGACTTCCACGAGGGGAGGCATCATCAGCAGGTCGCCCAGGTGCTCGCGGATGATGGAGGTGATGCGGATCATGGTCGCCGGGTCCGTGGCGCTCAGTCCCAGCGCATTGACGGCCTCCATGGTCATCCAGACGCAATCCTCCGGATCGCCGGCCGTCTCGTCCCACATCCACGCGTTGTCGATGCTGACGACGTAGGGCGTGACGCGCTCGAAATGGCGCTTGATGAGCGAGGGAACAAGGACGAGGCAGGGGCGCTTGTTGGACATGGTCCATGTCTGGATCACGGTCACGTCGCCGTAGACGTGGCTCTTGTGCTCGAAATTCAGGTCGATCTCGACGGTACGGGTCTGCTCGGTCATATGATGAGGCCTCCCATGCGGCGGCGCGGGTCCGCCTTTTTCTTGTTGGCGTTGGCGTTGGCGGATTCGATGCGGCCGTAGGTGGTGCGGCTGTAGGCCTGTGCGCACTGGCGCAGGGCGTCGGCGGCCTCGGTGTGGCCGGTGTGCTTTTCGGGCGTGTCCTCGAAGGTCGAGGTGCGCGTGTTGAACCGCTTGCGGTAGGCCTCAATGTGGGCGATGCCCGCCTTGCATCCTGCCTCGTCGAACCAGTATTCCGCGAATTGCTCCCGGGTGAGCTGGATGCCGTGCTGAAGGTCGGAGACGCGGGGCACGATCTGGAATTTCCAGTCGGGGGCGAGGCCGCGCAGCATGTCGATCGGTTTGCCGACCTCGTGGGCCAGCTGGCGCTCGTGGGCCGCGTCGTGGGGCAGGAAGTGCCAGCCGAACACCTGGCCGGTGGCGCGGAGAGCGTTGACGAAATAGGCGTAGGGCTCGCCCCAGCCCTCGATGAACAGCGGGAAGCGCAGCGCCATGCCCACATCCTGCATGAGCCAGACCGCGGTGCCGTCGCCGGAGCCGATGTCCCAGAACGTGTGCACGGGCACATGGGACACGAACGGCACGCGGGTAATACGGGACTCGGCCCTCATGCGGGCGATCTGGGCGGCGTAGTAGGTGCCCTCGATGGAGCGCATCCAACACTCGGCTGGCGTCGAAGGGTATTCCCGCCACATCTTTTCTGCGTCGCCGCTCATGTCGTTTTCGAGCTTGGCGACGTACCAGCGACGCTGTGCGAGCGTCAGGTCTACGCCCATCTCCTCTTCGACCTTGTCGAATGCCTCGTGCTGCTTGGCGCTGATCGGCGTGTTGTCGTTGGCTGGTGCCCGGTATTCGGGCATGAAGTGCCAGGCAAAGAAGTGGAACCGATATTCGCCCATGCCGAGCGGGCGCGGATCTGCGGCGCGGGCCTCGGCGCGTGTGGCCATATCGTAGAACTCGCCATCGCGCCCTTCAGCGGTGGATTCGATGATGGCGATTCCGGTCTTCGGCACGGCCTGCAGGGAGCCAGTCTTGATCTCGACTGCCTTGGCGGGGAACTTCGCGCCGATCTTGCCCATCTCGGAGACGTGCAGCCGGTGGATGGTGCCGGAGCGCATGGATGTGGCGACGCGGATGGTCGAACCGTTTGCGAAGCCCATCATGCGCTCGGTGCGCTTTATGACCGGGAACAGGGATTTGACAGCCTCGGGCAGGTTGTCATAGGCGAAGGCGACCTTGTCGCGGAATATCGTCTCGGCGTCCTCGCTAGTGTGGGCGATGATGCCGACGCGCTGGTTCGGGGTGAACAGCGCGTGGTCGAGCCACATGATGGCGATCAGAGTTGTGAAGCCGAGCTGGCGCGCCTTTAGAATGATGTTGCGATAGTGCAGCGCATTCATGAACAGGCGCTGCGCGCCATTAGGCTTGAAGGGGATGATTTCACCGGGCTGGCCGGTTTCCTCGTCGTCCTTGGTCAGGATCTTGTAGAGGTAGCCCCCGCATATCCGCCAGCGCCACGAGGAGCATGCCCAGAGAAACTCGACCGGCGTGGACGGGACGAAATCCTCCGGCACCTCTTCGAGGTCGGCTCGATATGCCGGAAGTGCCGTCATTGCAGGCCCGTCTCGTGGGCCAAAGAACGCTGCATTCCACTCGATTGCCAGGTCGTCACGTCTGCGCCTGACCCCTGCACCTGACGATCATCGAGGGCTGGTTGTTCCGACAGGCGCAGCAGCCTGCCGTGGATTGCGCTGGGGGGGCGTCTCGTCATGCTGCGGCCCTCGTCTCATCGAGGATCGCGGCAAGCATTCTGGTGGCCTCCTGCGAGGCGGCGAGGGCATCGCCATAGAACTGCGGGCGACCTTCGTGGAGGCTCTTGTAGAGCGCCACACGGCCCGGCAGGCGGTCGAAGGGGATGCGGTCGTGGTGCTGGCGGCCGGAGATCGTGACGATCCCCCGCCCCACGTCCACGCTGATGCGCTTGCCCTGCACGAATTTGAGGCGTGGGGCCTGCCCGCTCATGCGCCATCATCCTCAGGGTTGGTGGGTGCAGAGCCGTGCAAAAGCTCTTCCTGGATGCGCATGAAGTCCTCTGCGCGGTCCTCCGGCTCGGCCTTGCCGTCCGCGATTACCTCCTCGATGCGCCGCTTGATGGCCTCGATGGTCCCCACCTGCGCGCGGATGGCCGTGTCGACGAGGATCTGCACCTCGTCGAGCATGGCCATGTACCAGGCGGCGTGGTCGATCTCGGCGGCCTCCGCGCGCTCCGCTGCGAGGCGCTGCGTGATCTCCGCCTCGATCTCCTCGGGCGTGAGCTCGGCGCGGCGGACCTCCTCGGGGCCGGACGCGAGGTCGATGCCGTAGACGAGAGGCGTAGGCGCTGTGGCACCGGTGAGCTTTGCCAGCGCGTCGATCATCTCGCGCGCGCTGCTGTAGTTGTAGTAGTCACCGTTGTTGCAGTGGATGGTGGTCCAGCCGCCCTTGGCGTTGCTCTGCAGTACCAGCCGATCACCGGGTTCAATCGTCATCGTCGTCTCCTTCGTCTTCGTCGGAATCGTCGCGCTGCCCGGCGACAGGGATGGGCTTGGCCTTGGCCATGAGATGCTGCGCGAAGGCGGCGAGCGGGTTCTCGTCCTCGCCTGCGCGCTCGAAGAGGCGGTGGTGTTTGCCGAGTTGGTCGAGGGCGCGGCCCTTGTCCCAAAGCTTGACCTCGTGGACGTGCTCGACTTCACGGCCTTTCGTGCCGGGTACGGGACGCACCACGACCTTGATTGCCTGGATGGCGGCGGCGGTGTCGTCGTCCAGATCCTCGATGCGGCGCAGGGCGCCCGTCGCGTCGAAAATCCGGCGGATGTCGGAGGTGGCAATGGCGCCGATCTCGCGCAGCACGCGGGCAGCATCGACGACGGCGCCCTGGGCAGCGATCTCCTGCAACTCAGCCACGCGAGCTTGCACGTCGGGGTTGGCTGCAAGGCGTGCAGCATTAGCAGCATGGCGCTTGTACCCGGCGGCCTCGTAGGCATCGACCTGGGATGCACCAGCTGCAAGCCGTTGCGCGAATACTTCGTGCCGCTCTTTCGGGAGGATGCCCATGCCTGCCTGCTAAAGTCTGCCCTCAGCAAACTTTAGCACTCATTCCACATCCACGGAAGCCCTCGCGCGTCACCACCAATACCATATCTTGGTGTCTTGGATTGGCTTCGCCCCGGCAATACCACGGCAGAGCCATGGCTAAAGCCGCCTATAGATATTACAGGCACTTACCTTGCAAATACCTGCGTTTTTTTATCGCAAAACACGGTGCAGAAAAACGCACGAATAAGCGCGAAACCTGATTTTGGGCATGGTCGGCACGTCCCGCTTGCGCGCTGCAAACTTTTAGCATAGCGTTAATTTTAGCCGGAGACGCGCAAGACGCGCGGGCTTTGTGGCTTGGATGGCCCACAGCGATTTGCAGGAGGCAATTTCGCCTCGTCGGGCCGAGGGAGACCGGAATGAGCTATCATTTTCATGCGCGCGAGAGCGTTCTGGACGACGGCGTGACAGGGTTTGAGGCCCTGATGATGCTGGAGGATTGTGATCCGAGGGCCGCGTGGGCTGCCGAGATCGTGGAAGACGAGGCCTGCGCGGCGATGCTGGCCCGGCTGGGCGGCTGCTACCTGACGGTGGAGGATGCCGCGCTGGAGGCCAGCGACCTGACCCAGGACGAACGCGACGTGCTGAACGTCCTCGCCGGTCTGACGCCGGTCGAGGGACCGCTCCTCGCCCACAGCCGCATCGCGGTGATTTCCGCCTCCGGCGATGCTCTGACGGTGACGACGCGGGCCACGATGCGCCGCCTGCCTGCCAATCCCTACGTCGACGAGCGGGTGATGGCCGCGCGCCTCAGAGACGGGGCCAACTATCGCTCCGCCGAGGGCAACATCTTCATCCGGCTGGACTGATGGGGGCGGCGATGACGACCAAAGACGATTTCGTGCCCCTGCCCGACGCGACCGGCACCGGGTGGCAGTACGTGCGGCCCAGCGGCGTGATGGCGGTGACTTTCGACCGAGCGACGCGCAGTACCATTGTGCACTGCTTCGACAGCACCACGCTCGCCTGCGCCAGTTCCGTCTCGGATACCATCCGGGCCCTGCGCGGACGCCCTGCGCCGACCATCGAAGACATCGACGCCAACCTGCACCAGCCCGTTCGGGCTGTCTGATCCGGTGAGGGCCGCCCCATGCGCGGCCCGATCCCGAGCAGACAGGAGAGAGACCATGCGAGATTTCAGGGAAATGAACCGCAGACGCTTCGCGGATCAGGAAGCGCGTGTACGCGGCTGGACGGTGTTCAGCGAGCGGATGGATGATGGACGCACAAGCTGGTTCGCAATCAACGACGCCACCGGCGAGAACCGCACGGTGAATCTCTCGGGCTGGGTCATGTGCGTGCCCTTGAAAACCCTCGACATGCTGGCCGAGATGGGCTGGCCGCAGCGCAAGCTGGGCGACCCTCCGCTCCAGCCGAACGACATCCCCGAGATTTACGAGGCTTGGAAGGCCGCACGCGCGCTGGCTGCCACCTCACAGAAAATCGATGAGCACATGAACTCCGGGCGCTTCGCGCGCCTGCACATGGGCGGGAACCTCGCCTGACGAAATACGCCCTGCCCCTCCTCCCCTCGGTAGGGCGTACAGCGCGGACCGGGCTCTCCTCCTCCCTGCCCGGTCCGCGCGCCAACAAAAGGGAAGACCCATGGCCAAGCGGCACAAAGACAATCGGCAAATGTCCTTCTTCGACCTGTTCGAGGCGGCTCCACCGCCTCCGGCCAAGGTCGCTCACGATCCGGTTGATCCCGATGCCCAGAAAATCCATCCGATGTATGCCAAACTGCCCCGCGACGAGCATGGCCGGTACATGGTTCCAACGCGCGCCTACGGCGAGGCAGAGCACATCATCACGGTATCGCCCGGAGAGGCGCACCTCCCCGTTGTCGAAGTCGAGGTGCGCGGCATGACCGTCATTCTGGCGCCGTCCTGCATCATGAACCCCGGATTCTGCGCCTACACCACGTCTCCCGAGGGAAGCCCGTGCTTCTCTAGCACCGGGTTTCGCAGTTGGACGGGCTGCGGCGCGTCGACCGATACCCCGGAACTCTGCGCCGAGATCATCGAGCGCTACATCGACAACAAGGTAAAGGGCGACGGCACCGGCGGCCTGGGCGGAAAGCTCGAGCGCTGGTGGAGCACAACCGTCAGCCAGTGGCACGGATCGCTCGGATTTGCTTTGCGCTCGGATCGCGCGACGACATGGGCGCAATGGGGGCCGGAGAAGCACGCCGCGTCCTGGGCCGCGCACGACGCACAGCAGGCCGAGGCGCTGCGCTACATGCACGAGCGCGGCTTCGATCCGAACGGCTTCCCGCCCCCGTGGCAGGTCAGGAAGTTGCAGATGCCCACGTGGGTAAGCGACGGCACCACATGGGTGCCTCAGATCCGCAAAGCGCCAGGCGGTATCCCTACCCCGGGCGCTTTGCCGTTTGCCGGTCCTGTCGGCTTCACCGCCGAAGCTTGATCGCGTGTTCATAGACCTCGATCCTGGTTCCGGCCGAATTGATGCGGAACTCCATCGTCACCATCGCAGCCCGCGCGTCCAGTGCCGCCATGCCGGAGACGCGGTAGAGCCCCTGCCGCTCGATCCCGTGGAACCCCTGCACGAGGCAATCGACGGCGTCGCGGCGCAGGATGGTGGCGAGATCACCAATCACCTTCTGGCGGATACTCTCGGGCAGATTGCCCACGTCGATGGGCGTGGCGACGGATTGGAACGTCGGCGCGTTGCGCAAGACCCGCAGCTCGGTTTCCAGCGTGGCGATCTTCGCCTCCTTCTCCTCCAACTCGCGGATCAGGCGCTTGATGCTGAAGGCCCTGCGAATGAATTTCAGCATTGCAATCTCCTATGCTGCTGCGAATTTGTCGATTTCGTTGCCGAAGGCGGTCCAGCCGGGGCGGCGCTGGCGCGCGAACACGTCCGCACGGATCGGGGTCATGAACCCCTCGCCCTCGCGCCCCTCCGGCATGAGCGCATGCGCCGCGGCGTAAGCCTCCTCGGGCTTGCGCGAGTGGCCGCGCGCGAGGCCTTCCCAGGTGTTGCGGGTGCTGCGCGTGGTCTTCACGCGGCCGCGCTTGCCGACGAGGATGGGCTCTCCCGCGTTGCGCAGGACGTGGCCCTGGCCGAAGGACTGCTTCCCGTGGACGGTCTTCTTGGACCACCAGGCCATCGTGCAATACTGGAACCCCCAAGCGTTGAGGCAGGTCAACTGCTGCGGAACCATCGGCCCGGTGGCCCAGAGCAGGAGCAGGCAGTTCGGCCCGGCGAGGTCACCCACCGGCAGGCCGCGTACCCACTCGATGTCCTCACAGGTGTAGTGCGCCTCGGGCGACTTCTTGCCCGGCTCGCCGTAGTTCTCGAATTTCCACGGCGGGTCCACCATCATCAGGTTGAAGCCGCCATATGGCCGATCCTGCAGCCATGCCTTTGCGATCTCCCCGAGGTCGCGGGTCATCCGCGCGGCCCCACGAGGTGGCCGAATCCGTTCTCGCGCAGGATCTCGGCACGGCGCGCGGCATCGGGCTTGTTGCGCGGTCGCGCACCATCCTCCGGCGGCTCGCGCAGCGCTCGCAACAACGTGCGGCGCGGGGCGCAGAGCAGGTCCAGCGCCTTCTGAAGCTCGTCCCAGCTCGGGAAAAACGCCCACGGCAGGCCCAGCAGAGCGTGGTGAACCGCGTCCGCCGGGAACCGGTTCAACCGATCGACATAGGCCCGAAGCTTCAGAGCAGCCGTGAAATCGTCTTCGGCCCGGTGGGCAGAGATCACGTCCAGCTCGGCCAGCCACTGCTCGATCTGCCAGTCGGAAGCGGGCGACATGCTGCGCTCAACGAGGCTGGCGATCGTAGCACGCCCCTCGGCGCTGCCGGTCAGATGCCAGCGGCCCGGAACAAGGAAGCTGTGGGGGAATTTCTTCGGCTTGACCGGCTGGAGGTCAAGGTTCCAGCTGACGCCGTGCGACGAGGCTTGCGAGGCCAGAGCCTCCAGCACGTCCCGTGGTGCCAGAGGGGTTTTCACGAGTTCTCGGGGGGACATCTTGCGCCTCCATGGTCTTGGTCTGGGCGGCACGCAGATCGCCTGCGCACCGTTCCATGACCGGGGTGAAATAGGTGAGAGTTTTCGGGGGGCCGCCGCGCTTGCCGCGCATCACGTTCCGTATCGCGTCGAGTACCTGAGATTCCGAAAGGTCGAGGTCGGAAATCCACCGCCGTGCCTCGATCATCTGCGCCTCGTCCCCCAGACGCGAACCGCCCCGACCCGTTAGGCCAGAGACGGGATCGACCCCAGCGGCGGCCAGCAGGCGGCCCCTGAAAGTGTCCTGCCCCGCCTCGTCCTGCGGCACCAACTGCGTGGGTTCGAAGTCCATTTCCTCCTGATCTGGCACCTGCCCCAGAGCCCTCATGTGCTGACGCAGCAGGAACGCTTCTGTCTTGCGCGCCTCCTTTTCGAGCCTGTGGCTGCGCCAGCAGGTTTCATCGACAATGAACAGGGGCTCCAGCGTCGGACGGAGGCGCCGAACCCAGATCGTGCGGGACACGCGACAGATCGTGGCGAGCGGCTTGTCCTTGTTCGGCAGTCGCAGGTCACGATTGGCCCACATCGCATATATCAGCAGATGCCATGCGCCGATGTCGGTCGCATCCAGCCCCATGGTGTCGCGCAGGAATGCGTCGGCCCAGATCGGGACTGCGTATTTCGTTCGGGCGCGCGCTGGATCGTAGGACTGTCTTGCCACGTCAGGTCTCCCTGATCTCGTAGCCCATGCCGCGCATGATTGCCTTTTTCAGGCGATAGGCGGGCGTGAGGAATCCCTTGGAGTCCTCGATGATCGCCTGTCCCGCCTCGACGTAGACGAAATCCGCGATGTAGACGATCTGCTGCCCGCGGTCATCGAGCAGGGGCCCGGAGGCCCCGACGAGCTGGAATTTCACCTGTCGGCGCAGGTCGCGGATGTGGCCTGATCGCTGGAGGTTCAGCAGGTCGCACCAGCGCTCCGCTTCCTTCACACTCGGAAACTTGATCCCGTCAACAACGGTCGCACGGGCGCCGTACTTGTGCCGTTTGGGCGTATCGAATCCTGCAAGGCCGAGTGCAGCGGCCTCCGACTTACTGAGTCTCGCCATCATGGATGCCGTGACGGAGCCAGCTATTCATATCGACCACTCCGCCAGTGGCCATGGAGATGCGACGCATCACATCACTGCCAGGCGTGCGGACACCGTTGAGGATTTGGCTGAGATAGCAGTCGGCAATAGCCAGATCATCAGCGATCTTGGCCTGCGTGTCGCCCATGTCCTTTCGGAACGCGACATACTCCGCGATGGTCATGCTCCCACCGTCGGATGAGCAGTCCCTATTTGTGCAACCCATACTTGAAAGCCTCGCGCCAGTACCTTAGGTAGTTTGCATATTGCTAACTTTTTACAACGAGGTCAACGCAAATGGCGCTTAGGAGTAATTTGCACATTGCAACTAAGTACAGGTATTCTCTCCCCTACCGGACTTTAGTCGCAGCAGGGGCCATGAAGCTACAGATCAAGCAGGTCAGACGACGGAAGAAAGTCAGCCAGACGGCGCTGGCTGAAGCCATCGGCATCAGTAAGGGTTACATGAGCCAGATCGAGAGCGGCACGCGTAAACTCAGCGTAGAAATGCAGAACGCCATCGCCAATGCGTTGCGGGTGAACCCGTCCGAACTCGTGGACTTCTCAGCGCCAAGCGAGAACGAGATCGAGCAGATCACCCGGGCATTCGAGAACGCAGACCCTGGCCAACGCGAGATGATGCTCACGATGGCCCGAGCAGTTCTGGATAGGTATTCCCGATCCAAGCACTGAACTCGTCGAACTCAGTGCGCCCCATTAGAATCAGTAGCGAATTCATGACCCGCAGATCCTCCTTTTCTGCGGGTTTTGCTTTGCTATGTTCACTATTCGTATTCATACAATTTCACCTCGGAGTCTGCGTTGCAGACACTGCCTGAAAAGTGCCGCCTCGTTAACAAATTTTTTGCTCTTTGCAAATCGTTTGCAGTGCGCTAATTTTAGCTGACATCCTCATGAGGGTTTCAGCATGTCCAAGACCAAAAAAGTCCCCATCACGATCCTCGACCGCGAGATCGAGACCTACGTTCCGGCGCGCGGCGACGGCGACGCAATCGCCATCATCTCCGGTTTCGGCTGGGTTTTCAAAGCCCCGACGCCCATGGCCGCCATGAAGAAGGCCGACACGTTCCGGCGCGAGCAGTGGAATAATATCTGCTCTCCCGAGCGGCGCGTCCCGATGACCGGCCCCCTGCCCCGCCGGGCGGAGGCGCGGGCATGAACCAGGTCACGCCAATCGAGATCACGTCCATCAAGCTCGGCCCGGGCGTCTACGACGACCTGCCCGATGAGTTCTACCACGGAGACTGCTGCGCCGGCCCCTCGATTTCCAGCACCGGCCTGCGCCAGATGTTGAACGACCCCGCCGACTATTGGGAGGGCTCCGCGCTTAACCCGGTGGTCGCGGAGGTGCGCAAGCGCGCGCAGGAAGAAGCGATTGCGCAGGGCATCGCGCCGCAGAAGCGCCATTTTGACATCGGCAAGTCCGCTCACCTGATGCTGCTGGAACCGCAGCGCATCGGCGAGAGCGTGGCGGTGATCCCTGCCGACATCCTCGGCTCCAACGGCGCGCTGTCGACAAAGGCGGCAAAGACTTGGGCCGCGCAACAGGCTGCCGCCGGACGCTCGGTGCTGAAACCCGAGGAATGGGACGGCATCTGCGACATGGCCGACGCCCTGGCGTCGCACCGCGAGGCGCGCGCGCTTATGGCAGGGTGCCGCATCGAGCAGTCACACATCTGGCAAGATCCGCAAACCGGCGTGTTCATCAAGTCACGCCCGGACCTGACCCCGCCGGAATCGGGCCACTGGATCGTCGATTACAAGACGACCGACGCGGCGACCCCGGACGACTGGTCGCGCAAGAGCCTCTGCGACTTCCGCCTCGACATCCAGACCGCGCTGCAACTTTGGGGCGCCAACGAGTGCCTCGGGATCGAACCGCTGGGCGTGGTCTACATCGTGCAGTCGAAGAAGAAGCCCTCCCGCATCGCACTGCGCCGCATCGCGCGCCAGAGCACCATCGGGCAGGACCTGCTGGCCGCTGCCCGCCTCGACATCCGCACCGCGCTCAACCGCTTCGCCATCTGCTGGGAAACCGGCCGCTGGCCCTCCGTCTGGGACGGCCCCGCCGCCGACATGATCCCGCCCAGCTTCCGCCAGCGCGAGATCGAGGCGCAGCTCGCGAAAAGCGTGCCCGACTGGACGGGGTTCGCAGCATGAAATTCGACATCGACATGACCCGGGAGGAGGCGGAGGCCTTCTCCCACGCCCTCTCTGACGTTCTCTGCTGGATGTCCGGGTTCTGCGCCGCCCGCGCCGGAACGGACACGGCCGACGACCTTCCGTTCAATCGCCACAAAGTCCGCGATCTGAACATCAAGATCAAATCCGCTCTCGACAAAGGAGATCAGAGCAAATGAACCAGATGACCACGCAGGGACAGGCCCCGGCCTACCAGCCCACCATGGCGGCCTCGGGCCGGATCAAGTTCGACCTGATGGACCCGCACGCATTCAATCACATCCAGCGCGTGGCGGCGATGTACGCTTCTTCGCCGCTGTTCCCAGAGCATCTGCGCAAGGGCGACCATCAGGCGGCGGTTGCCAATGCCGTGCTGTGCCTCAACATCGCGGAACGCCTCAACGAGGACGCCCTGACGGTGGCGCAGAACATCTTCTTCGTCGGGGGCCGCGCCGGGTGGAACGCCACTTACATGATCGCCAAGGCGAACATGAGCGGCGTGTTCAAGGGCACTATTGAGTGGAAGACGCAGGGCGCGGGCAAGGATATCGAAGTCACCGCCTACGCCACGCTCGCCTCGACCGGCAACAAGGTGGAGAAGACCATCACCTTCGCCCAGGCAGAGGCCGATGGCTGGACCCGCAACGCCAAATACAAGTCGATCCCCGAGACCATGCTCCAGTACCGGACGGCGGCGGCACTGATCCGCCTCTACTGCCCCGAGGTCATGATCGGCATGCCTGCGGCGACCGAGGTCGAGGACGAGCAGGCCGCCATGCGCGACGTGTCGCCCCAGCCCGAACCCGCGCACGAGCTGCGGGCTCCGGCAGCCCCGGCAAACCCGGCGGTCGAGGACGCTGAAACCGTCGAGGATCAGGCCCCGGCGCCGAAGGTGAACCGCACGCCGCCAGCCCCGGCAGAGGTCGAGGACGAGGCCCCCGAGGAGAAGCCCAAGCCCGCGAAGAAGAGGCCCGAACCGAAGCCGGAGCCTAAGCCCGAGCCGGAACCGGAACCGGAACCGGAACCCGCCGAGGAGGATACCGCGCCCGAACCGGAAGCCGAGCTTGATCTCGCGCCCACTTCGCAGCCCACCGACCCTGCGACTTGGTCGAAGGACTGGAAGGCATTTGCGGCGCGCATCGCGAAGGAACTCGAGATGTCGAAGGCTGGTGACGACGACGATGGGGACGCCGCCGGCGTCGCGGGCTTCTACCACGAGGATCTGTCCCAGATGCGTGAGGAGGCCCCCGACATCTACGAGACCGTGGACAAGCGCGTTCGCAACGAACTCGTCTGAGTTACCGGGGCGCCGTCGCGCGCCCCGGCCACCACAGGCGCCAAGCGATGGATCTCGACCGAGCCCTGGCGATACTCGCCGCCCCTCTCGATTACGACGACGCGGATCTCCGCGCTGCCGCTGCCCGCATCCTGGCGGACACGGACCGAACCTACATGCAGGACAAATTGGCCAAGCTGTACGCGCGCATCGGCCTAAAACAAAAGGTGTGACATGACCGAGAACACGGAAACCGCCGGAAGCCACGGCATCGCGGCCGGTGAACTGACGCAGTTCATCGAGCGCATCGAGCGGCTGGAGGAGGAGAAGAAGGAGGTGGCCGAGCAGATCAAGGAGGTCATGGCCGAGGCCAAGGGCCGCGGCTACGACACGACCGTGATGCGCAAGGTGATCTTGCTCCGCAAGCGCAGCGCCGACGACATCGCGGAGGAGGAAGCGGTGCTGGAGATGTATAAGTCCGCGCTCGGGATGGCGTGAGATGAGTGCGATTACGGTTCCTGAGGCGATGATGGCCGCCGCCCGCCTCGAACAGGACGACCTGCCCGGCTGTGAGGAAACCGCAGCCGCAGCCGTGGACGAGGCAGACGGGGAAATCGCAGACATCCTGCTCCAGCTCCAGCAGGACGCCGATGGGCAGATTTCAGTGTCACAGCGCGACCCCACCTGGCCGCACCGTGCCCGGGCCAAGATCCGCTTCCTGCGAAGGCAGCTGAAGGTTTACGCCTATATCCGCCACGCCCACCAGGTGGAACGGGAGCAGCGCGAGGCTGCGGCCAAACGAGCTGCCCGGGCCGCGCTTCGGCACAAACTGGACCTCGAGGCCACCGCCGCGCGTCTGGCCGCTAAGGAGCAGGCGGCCGCGCGGCATGCGAAGCACCTGGAGCGCCAGAAGTCCGAGGCGGAAGCCGTTCTTCAGGCGCTCCAGGTGCATCTCAAGACTCTGCCCGCGGAACAGCGGCAGCCGATCTACGACGTGATGCGCGCCGCCCAGGCGAAGGTTCGGGGGGAAGCGGCATGACCGAAGCGAAAATCCACAGCGGCGCTCCTTATTTTTCCACTGCCGGACAGCAGATCATGCTGCGGGACGGGTTTGGGGTCAGCATTGGCCGACTTTTGTTGATCGGCTGCGACAATCCGGGGGTGATAGCCCACGAGATCGCGTCCGCGATATGCGCCCCGAACCGGCATGGATACCGGGTCGGCGTAAAGGTCGGAAAAGCCTCCGAGGCACCCCGCATCGCCGCCTTAGAGGCCCTTCTCCGCGCCGGCGCTGACCTTCTCAGCGTCGAAAGCGAGGGGCTGAAAAGCGGCATCCGTATCGGAGAGGACGGCGATCTGTCCACCGCTCCTGAGGATGCCCATACGGTCGCGGCCATTGAGGAAATTGAGGCGTGGATCGCGGACGCCGGACGCGCGCTGTCTTCCCCTGCGCAGGCCCCCGGCCGCCACCCCGAAGGCGCAGAATGACAGCGCCCCGGACCCAGAAAGGAGGATGCCATGGCTAAAGCCCCAGCACCATCCATGCCAACGCCGAACCAGATCAAGGACGCCTGGGAAGCGGTGCGGGAGATCAACCCCATGGCCCGGATTGTGGCCGTGGGTCCGGATGGCGTCAAATTTGACTATGCCGTAGACGAGTTGACGGCCAAGCGTCAGAATGGCCCGAAACGCTACGGTGAAAAGTGACCCCGCCAAACCCTTTCCCCGGCTGGTATAGCGAGACGCTGCCCTCTGGCAACGTCCGCCATGTCGTGCGGAAGCAGGGCGACAAGCGGAAGAAGACAACCGTACCCGTAGGCCCGGAGCATCCGGAGTTTCTGGAGCATTACCGCGCGGCCCGTGCCGGTGAGAAGTGGCACGGAGAGGCAGTGAAACCGCAGGCCCCGCGCCAATCTCTAGATTGGCTCAGGGAGAAGTACCTTGACCACCTCGAACGCATGGTGAAGGGCGGCAACGCCAGCCCATCCACGCTCAAGCAGCGGCGTAGCCTGTTGACCCGGCTCTGCGATCACCTCGACGACGACGGCGACCGATACGGCGATCTGCACCTTGACCTTCCCCAGCCCGCGCTGATCCGGGTGCGGAACGCCCGCGCAGAGACCCCGGCAGAAGCCGACAACATGATGAAGGCGACGAAGGCCATGTATCGCTTCGCGGTGGAGGCCGGAGACCTCGACGCCAACCCGGCGGAGGGTATTCGGAAGATCCACAAGAGCAAGGGCGGCGCGACCCCGTGGAGCGCGGCGGACATGCGCAAGTTTGCCAAGACGCACCGGCCCGGCTCGATGGCGTTCCTGTGGCTGACGCTGGCAATGTTCACCGGCGCGCGCATCGGAGACTTGGCCCTGCTGGGCCGTGAACACGAGGTGACGCACAACGGCGCGGTGTGGCTCGAATGGCAACCGGGCAAGAAGGGCAGCGCGTTCGTGTCGATGCCCATCCTGCCCCCGCTCCTGCGCACCATGCGCGCCATGCCGGTTGTCGGCCCGGCCTACCTCCTTTCTGAGCGGGGGAAGCCGTTCAAGAATGTGGAGACGCTGAGAACGCGCGTTCGGCGCTGGTGCGATGCGGCAGGCCTTCCGGATCGGTCCTCGCACGGGGTGCGCAAGGGTATGGCAACGCTGCTGGCGGAGGCCGGAATAAATGAGCAGCAGATCGGCGCGGTGCTGGCCCACACGCAGCCTTCGACGACTCGGGTTTACACCCAGACGGCCCAGAGGCGGCTGCTTTCCGAACAGGCTTTGACCGCGCTTTCTGGCTTCGATTGGGGCTAAGGTGCCCCACGACCCGTTTTTCGTGGGGCACTTTCCCCGAAAAATCCAATGAAAACAATGCGGAATTTTTGTTATGGTGCCCCCACACGGACTCGAACCGCGGACCTACTGATTACAAATCAGTTGCTCTACCAGCTGAGCTATAGGGGCACAGCGCACCGTTTAGCCGGGTTTTCCGGCGTTGAAAAGTCCCTTTTCAGCGGTTCGCCCGCGCCAATAGCGCTACCGCCAGAAGACCGAAGAGAATAACCAGCATCGCTGCCGGGCTCGCGTCGCCGAGGTTTTCCAGCGACGCTTGTTCGTGCACGCGCGTGGCCAGTGTTTCGTAGTTGAACGGACGCAGCAGCAGGGTCGCGGGCAGTTCCTTCACGCAGTCGACAAAAACCAGCAACAGCGCGGAGGCGATGGAGGCCCGCATCAGCGGATAGTATACCGCACCCAGAACCTGCCCCTGTGTCCGCCCCAAGGACCGCGCCGCCAGCGGCAGGTTCGGCGAAACGCGCCCCATGGCCGCATCCGCCGCCCCCTGCGCAATGGCAAAAAAACGCACCGAATAGGCCAGTACCAGCGCGAAGGCCGTGCCGGTCAGGACCAGTCCCGGATCCCAGCCTGTCGTCTCCCAGATCGCATCCGCCACCCGATTGTCGAGCCAGGCGAGCGGGATCAGGATGCCAACCCCCAGCACCGCCCCCGGCGCGGCGTAGCCGATGGTCGTCACAGGCAGCAGCAGTCTCGGCAGGCGTTGCCCCGAGAGCCGCACTCCGTAGACGAGAAAGACCCCGGCCGCCACCGTGATCCCTGCCGCCGCGCCGCAAACGACCAGCGTGTTCAGCCCCGCCCGCCAAAGGCCGGGCTTTGCCCAGTGCTCGGCGTTTTCAAGCGCATGTGACAGGATCACCCCGGCGGGAAAGACGAAGCCCGCCACCAACGGAATCGCGCAGGCAAGTGTGGCCACCCACCCTGCCCAGCCGGTCATCGGGCGCCGTTCGACCGGTCGGTGCCGTGTGGAAAGGTTGAAGAACTTCATCCGCCGGCGCGAAACCTTCTCCAGGGTCACCAGCAAGACCACCAACACCAGCACCACGGCCGCGATCTGCGCCGCACCACCCGCATTGTTGCCCTCCAGCCAGACGGAGAAGATTCCTGTCGTCAGGGTCTGCACGGCGAAGTAATCCACGGTGCCGAAATCATTTACGCTTTCCATCATGACAATGGCGACACCGGCGGCGATGGCCGGGCGAGCCAGCGGCAGCCCCACCCGCCAGAACCGGGCGAAAGGTCCGGCGCCGAGCGAACGGGCCACCTCCTCCGCCGCGGCCGATTGCTCCCGGAAGGCAGCGCGCGCCAGCAGGTAGACATACGGATACATCGCCGCCGCAAGCACGAGGATGGCGGCACCCAGTGACCGGATCTCCGGGAACCAATAATCCCGCGCAGAACTCCAGCCAAAGAGCGCCCGCATCCAAGTCTGCACCGGCCCCGCGTATTCGAGAAAGTCCACCAGCGCATAGGCCCCCACGTAGGCCGGTATCGCCAGCGGCAGCAGCAACAGCCATTCCAGCCAGCGCCGTCCGGGGAAATCGTAGCGCGCCACCAGCCATGCCGCGCCAGTGCCCGCCATGGCCGCCAGCAGCCCGACGCCGAACATCAGCTTTGCCGTGGTCATCAGGTATCGCGGCAGCGTGGTGGAGATCAGGTGCGGCCAGATATTTTCCTTCGGGAAGAAAGCGATGCCGAACACCGCCACGATCGGTGCCACCACGATCAGCGCGATCAGCGCCGCCCCCAGTGACCACCGGGAAGGCCATAGCATCCGCTTTTGTGTTGTCTCGGCCATGGCCATGGCGGTGCCCTTTCCGCGGTTCCTTGTGCAATGTCCGACTATAAGAGTAGGACAGGGAAACAGGAACCCTTCGAGGCGGTTGAGATGCAGGTGATCCTTCACGTGGGCGTGCACTGCACGGACGAGGACCGGATCCTCAAGTGCCTGCTGCGCAATGCCGATACATGGCGGCACGAAGGCGTGGCCATTCCCGGCCCGTCGAAGTACCGTCGCCTCCTGGGGGACGCCATCACCAAGCTGAAGGGCACAACGCCCGGGGAGGACGTGCGCGAGGTGCTGCTGGATGCGATCCTGACCGAGGATCCGCACCAGATCGACCGGCTGGTACTGTCCAACGACAACTTCTTCTCCGTGCCTAAACTGGCGCTGGACGAGAGGCGGTTGTATCTGAAGGCCGAAAGCCGCCTGCAGACATTCGCTGACATCTTTGCCGGGGACGACGTCGAGATCTTCATGGGCCTGCGCAACCCGGCGACCTTCTTGCCGGCGACCTTTGGTGCCACCCCGCACGAGGAATTCGGAAGCTTTCTCAACGGGATGGACCCGATGCACCTGCGCTGGTCCGATCTGATCCGCCGTATCCGCGAGGCGGTGCCGCAGGTGCCCGTCACCGTCTGGTGCAACGAAGACACGCCCATCATCTGGGGTGAGGTCATCCGCGGGATGGCCGGGATCGAGATGACGCGCAAGATCACCGGCGCCTTCGACCTCTTCAGCCGGATCATCGACCGCGAGGGCATGAAACGTTTCCGCGCCTTCCTTGCGGAGAATCCCCATATCAATGAAATGCAGAAACGGCGGGTCATGGCGGCCTTCCTCGACAAATACGCCATGGATGAAGAAATCGAGGAAGACGTCGACCTGCCCGGCTGGGACGCTGCCTATATCGACAGACTGACGGAGCGCTACGAAGCCGATCTAGGCACCATTGCCGAGATGCACGGGGTGTCGCTCATCACCCCATAAGGCAATCGGCCCTCAGACCGGAACCCAGAGGATATCCTCGATCTTCGGCGCCGCCGTGGCCAGCATCACGAGCCGGTCAAAACCCAGCGCAATGCCCGAGGCGTCCGGCATATGCTCCAGCGCCGCGAGGAACTCCTCGTCCAGCGGATAACGCTCGCCGTAGACGCGTTCCTTTTCGTCCATCTCCGCCACGAACCGACGGCGCTGCTCGGCGGCGTCGGTCAGCTCGCCAAAACCGTTGGCCAGCTCGACCCCGCACGCATAGACCTCGAAACGCTCCGCCTCGCGCGGGTCGTCAGCGCAGGTCCGCGCCAATGCCGCCTCGACCGCCGGATAGCGGTCCAACACGGTCAGGCGACCGTGGCCGAGGTGCGGCTCCACTTTTTCGGACAAAAGGCGCGAGAAGATGTCGGACCATGTATCGTCGCCTGCCACTCGCGTACCCACGGCCTCTGCCTGGCGGGCCAACCCATGCCTGTCTGCCCCCACTCCCAGCGTAGCCAGCAGATCGACGCCGGCGTATCGCAAAAAGGCTTCCGCCACGGAGAGCCGCTCATACGGCGCGAAGGGATCGCAGGTCTGATCGCGAAAGCGCAGCGCCTCCGCCCCCGCCGCCTGCACCGCCAGCTGCGCCATGCGGGCCATGTCCTCCATCAGCACGGCATAGTCCTCGCCCGCGCGGTACCATTCCAGCATGGTGAATTCCGGGCTGTGTCGCGGCCCCTGCTCGCGGTTGCGCCAGACATGGGCGAAGGCCGCGATGCGCGTCTCTCCTGCCGCCAGCAGCTTTTTCATGGCGAACTCGGGCGAGGTGTGCAGGTACATCTCCCGCCCCTGCCCGTCGTTGCCGATAGCGGTGGTGCGGAAGGCGTGCAGGTGCGCCTCGTTCCCCGGAGAGGGCACCAGCGCAGGCGGATCGACTTCGGTAAAGCCTTCTGTGGCCAGATAGCCGCGAATCGCCGCCTGCGCCCGGTTGCGCGCCAGCAGCATCGGCCGCCGGTCGGCGTGCCGCGAAGGGTGCCACCAGGGTGTTTCGTTCATTCTCCTCACCTCCGAACTGGAAATCCGCCCGGCAATCGGGTAGGTCCGCCATCAATCCGGCGCTTAGTCGGCGCACCCGTCATTGGCAAGGAACAGTCCGTGAAAGTCATCGCTTCCTCTCTCCGCAAGGGCAACGTCGTCGACAAGGACGGTCAGCTCTACGTCGTGCTAAAGGCCGAGAACTTCCACCCCGGCAAGGGCACGCCGACGACCTCGGTCGACATGCGCCGCATTTCCGACGGGGTGAAGACCAGCGAACGCTGGAAGACCACGGAACAGGTCGAGAAGGCCACCGTGGACGAGCGCGAGTGGGATTTCCTCTATGACGATGCCGAAGGCTACCACTTCATGAACCCCGAGACCTACGAACAGGTCGCCGCCACCCCCGACGTGATCGGCGATTCGGCGGCCTTTCTCGAGCCGGGCACCCGCGTGATGTTGTTGACCTTCGAAGGAAACCCGATCTCTCTCGAACTGCCGCAGCGTGTCACTGTCGAAGTCACGGAGACCGAGCCGGTGGTGAAGGGCCAGACCGCCTCTTCGTCCTACAAGCCCGCCATCACCAACGTGGGCGTGCGCATCATGGTGCCGCCGCATATCGCCGTCGGCACCCGCGTGGTCATCAACACGGCCGACAATTCTTACGTCGAGCGCGCCAAGGACTGAGGTCCCGCCACGCCTGACCGGATCGGGGGCGGCCGGGGCCGCCCTCTTTGTTTTCCAGCCATCTGCCCAATGCGCACCGCGCATTTCATCGGCAAATGCAGCGCGCGGCGTATTCGCGACATCAGGTGGTTGAGCCGCCCCTTCACGCCCTGTATCCCGACCGCATCCGGAAAGAGGATCGCCATGGCCAGCACAGACAACAGCCCGCCGAACGGAAAGCTGCGGTTGGCGGTGGGCAGCCTCGTTCTGGGATGTATCGTGTTGGCGCTGAAGACGCTGGCGTGGTCGCTGACCGGCTCCGTGGCACTGCTCTCGGACGCGCTGGAAAGCACGGTGAACCTCGCCACCGCCTTTGCCGCGCTGGTGGCGATCAACGTGGCCTCCCGCCCGGCGGACCAGCAGCATCCCTTTGGCCATCACAAGGCAGAATATTTCTCTGCCGTGCTCGAAGGTGTCATGATTATCGTTGCCGCGCTTTTCATCCTTCATGAAGCCTGGGGCGCGGCGCAGGCTCCCCGCGCCATGCAGGCGCCTTTTTCGGGCCTCGCGATCAATGGTTTTGCCACGGTGCTGAATGGGGCATGGGCCTTTGTTCTCATGCGGCGCGGGCGTGCGCTGAAGTCACCCGCACTGGTGGCGGACGGCAAACATCTGTGGACGGATGTCGTGACTTCCTTCGGGGTCGCGGTGGGCGTCGGGCTGGCGCTGGTGACCGGATGGTGGGCGCTGGATGCGGCGATGGCGGCGCTGGTGGCGGTCAACATTCTCTGGTCCGGCTGGCACGTCATGAGCGCCTCGCTCAGCGGCTTGCTGGACGAAGCTGTCCCGGAAGCCGATCTTTCCCGCATTCGCGAGGTCATCGCGGAAAATGCAATCGGCGCAGTAGAGGCGCACGACCTGCGGACACGGCACGCGGGATCTGCCACCTTCGTGGAATTCCACCTTGTCGTACCCGGTGAAATGACCGTCTTCGACGCCCATGAGATCTGCGACCGGGTGGAGCACGCGATGCACGACGCCGTCCCCGAAAGCCGGGTGACGATCCACGTCGAGCCGGAACACAAATCGAAGCATTCCGGAATCGTGGTGCTGGACTGAGACAGCGCGCGATCCGCGCTGCGAAGCCCTGCCCCAGCGCCCCAGCGCCCTGAGTATTGCTGCCAAGAAGAAGCAAGAGGGCACCGCTTTGACGGAAGCGTCTGCGTCAGTCCTCGAACGTGAAGGTTTCCAGACTGTCGAGTGTCTCTTTCAGCGCCTGTCCCCAGCCCTGACTGATGGTCTGGAAGTAGGGATCTTCGGCAGTGACGCGCCCGATGCGGCCCGTCTTCAGGCTGTCGGTCTCGTAGCAGTGGAAATCGAAGGGCAGGCCTACGGTCAGATTGGCCTTTATCGTCGAATCGAAACTGACGAGCAGCAGCTTCATCGCGTCCTCGAAGCTCATGTCGGGTTCATAGGCGCGCACGAGGATCGGTCGACCGTACTTGATCTCGCCGGTTTGAAAAAACGGCGTGTCCTCGCCAGCCTCGATGAAATTGCCCTCCGGATAGATCAGGAAGAGGCGCGGCGGGTTATCCCCGATCTGCCCCCCCAGCAGCAGCGTCGCATTGAAGGCAGTGTCGGCGCGCTGGCCGGATTGCGCCTGCCGGTCGATGATCTCGCGCAGGGTTTCCCCCACCAGCCGCGCGGCCTGAAACATGGACGGAACCGCCAGAAGCGAGGGCGACCGCTCCGAAGGCGCCTTCAGCCGTTCGTCAAGTTCGGAGACCACGGCCTGCGTGGTGGCGAGGTTACCGGCGCTCATCAGCGTGATGCAGCGCTCGCCCTCGTCTTCCCAGATCGTCATCTTGCGGAACGTGGAAATGTTGTCGAGCCCCGCATTGGTGCGGGTATCGGACATGAACACCAGTCCACGGTTCAGCATCATGCCCACGCAATAGGTCATTGTCGGTCCCTTTGACTCGCCGCAGTCCCGTTTAGGGTACGCCGAGGCGGGCAATCAAGCACCATGTGGAGTCAACCTTCGCGACTTGGCGACGCGGGGGCGCCATACGGTGGCCCGTGACCAGGGCCGCCGTCACTGCTGCGCGATCTCTATGGCGACTTCGAGGCTCTCGCCCTCCCCCCCGACGCGGCGGCCGTTGACCGGAGCGGCATCGCCATAGTCCAGCCCCAGCGCCACACGCACGTAATGTTCGTCCGGCGACATGGCGTTCGCCGGGTCGAACCCCACCCAGCCAAGGTCGGGGACGTGAACCTCTGCCCAGGCGTGCATGGCATCCTGTGCGGTGCGGTCATCCATCATCAGATACCCTGACACGTAGCGCGCGGGCCAGCCCGCTTCGCGCGCGCAGGCGATCAACACATGGGCGTGGTCCTGACAGACGCCACGGCCCTCGGTCAGCGCCTCCTCCGCGGTCCAGTGGCTTTCGGAACTGCCGGTCTCGTAGGCGACAGCCTCCGCGATGGCGGGCATCAGTGCGTGGCAGCGGCCCAGAACGGTGCCCCCTTCCACCGACTTCAGCAGCGCCTTCACCGCCGGGCCGGCCTTTGTCCGGGGCGTTACCCGTTGGTAAAGCCAGAGAGGCACCAACCCGACGTGGCGCCCGATGACACCATGCGCCTCGCCGATCTCCACTTCGCCCTCGCAACGGACGGATAATTCGGTGCAGTCGCGATCGAAGCCGATGAGGTCCACGTAGTTGCCATGGTGATCCTCGTAGGAGAGTTGATGAGTCGCCCCCTCCAGTGTCATGTCCCAGCGGATGACCTGCTGATCCCGGCGCGAGCGTGGGCGCAGGCGCAGCTGTTGCAGCCCGAAGGTCACCGGAACCTCGAAGCGATAGCGTGTGGTGTGGGAAATCTTCAGCCGCATGTCATCACTCGTAGAACCGGTAGTCGATTTCGATCTGCCGCCCGAGAGCGGCCATTTCACCCAGCATCTTCTGGATGTATTCGTGGAGCCCGTATTCGAACACCTCGTCGATCGACAGGCGCAGATACTTCTGCTGCACCTCCTCCGCCATTACGCAGCATGGCAGTTGGCCGCCGTAATCCGCCGACAGATACGCCATGTTGTCGATGATCTTGCCGATGCAGAAGGCGAGGCTACGCGGCATCCGCCGGTCGA
Source organism: Sagittula salina (assembly GCF_017813235.1). Taxonomy (GTDB): domain Bacteria; phylum Pseudomonadota; class Alphaproteobacteria; order Rhodobacterales; family Rhodobacteraceae; genus Sagittula; species Sagittula salina. The sequence goes on along the minus strand of NZ_JAGISH010000015.1, from coordinate 20,673 downwards.
GGATCAGGAACTGCGCGATATCGTGCGGGTCGGTCTGGGCCCCGTAGGCCATCCGAAAGCCGCCGCGCCCGGATACGGAGCGCAGCAGGATTTCCCACTGCACGTTGTCTATCGAGGACCCCACCGACATCACCGACGGCAACAGCACGTAATATTTCACATCGATGATGCGCGCGGTATTGTCGGCGCGTTCCAGAAAGGTACCGATGCGGGCAAAGTCGTAGATCTCGTTGCGCAGCATCGTGCCATGCGTCGTGCCCCGTACCATGCCGGTCCGCTGGCGCAACATCCGCAGAACGCCAGGCAGATCACGATCGGCCACCTTTCGCGCCAACTGGTCTTTTGCCGTCATGTAGGCGGTATTCGTGGCCTCCCAGACCTCCGTGGTGATTGCCGTGCGCACCAGACGGGCGTTATGCCGCGCCTGCGCGATGCAGGACATCACCGAACCGGGATTGTCCTTCGACCGCAACAACCAGTCGACGGCGTGGTCGCGGGTGATCTCGTCTCCGAGGTGCTCGTAGTAGCCTGCGAGCGAGCCGGAGGTCTGAAGCACGGATTTCCACTCTTCCTCCGTACTGCCGAGACGGGTGAGCGCGATGCGCTGACCGGTTTCGATCAGGCGCGCGATGTTCTCTGCCCGCTCGAGCTGGCGGTACATCCAGAACAGGCCGTTGGCGGTTTTTCCCAGCATCAGTCTTCCAGCACCCAGGTGTCCTTGGTTCCGCCGCCCTGGCTGGAATTCACCACGAGCGAACCCTTCTTCAGCGCCACGCGGGTCAGGCCGCCCGGCGTGATGTTGATCCCCTGCGGACTGACCAGCACATAGGGACGCAGATCCACGTGGCGCGGACTGAGCCCCGCCTTGGTGAAGATCGGCACCGTGGACAGCGCCAGCGTCGGTTGCGCGATGTAGTTGGAGGGCCGCGCCATCAGTTTCTTGCGGAAATCGCTCAGTTCCTTTTTCGATGATGTCGGGCCGATCAGCATGCCATAGCCGCCGGAACCGTGCACCTCCTTGACCACCAGTTCCTTGAGGTTGTCGAGAACATAGGCGAGCGCGGCGGGTTCGGCACAGCGCCAGGTGGGGACGTTTTCCAGCAAAGGCCGCTCGCCGGTGTAGAACTCGACGATTTCCGGCATGTAGCTGTAGATTGCCTTGTCGTCGCAGATGCCGGTGCCCGGCGCGTTCGCGATGGTCAGCCTGCCAGCGCGATAGACGTCCATGATTCCCGGCACGCCCAGCGCGCTTTCGGGATTGAAGTTCAGCGGATCGAGGAAGGCGTCGTCGATGCGGCGGTAGATCACGTCGATGGGCTTGTAGCCCTGCGTCGTTCGCATGCAGAGCCGCCCGTCCATGACGCGCATGTCGTTGCCCTCGACCAGCTCCACGCCCATCTGATCGGCAAGGAATGCGTGTTCGAAATAGGCGGAGTTGTAGATGCCCGGCGTCATCACCGCCACACAGGGCTTGCCCTCGGCGCAGTCGGGCGCGCAGGCCGACAGCGAATTCAGCAGGTCCGTCGGATAGGTTTGCACCGGCTGCACGCGGTTGCGCGTGAAAAGCTCCGGGAACATCTGCAGCATGGTCTCGCGGTTTTCCAGCATGTAGCTGACACCGGAGGGCGTGCGACCGTTGTCCTCCAGCACATAGAACTGGTCCGGCCCGGTACGCACGAGGTCGATACCCACGATGTGGGTGTAGACGCGGCCCGGTGGGGTGACCCCGATCATCTGCGGCTCGAAGGCGTCATTGCGAGAGATCATGTCTTGCGGGATGCGGCCCGCCTTGATGATCTCCTGCCCATGGTAGATGTCGTACAGGAACGCGTTGAGCGCGCGCACCCGCTGTTCGATCCCGCGGCTGAGGCGCTGCCATTCCCGCCCGGCGATGATGCGCGGGATGATGTCGAAGGGAATGAGCCGTTCCTCCGCCTCGGCGCGGCCGTAGACGTTGAACGTGATCCCCGTCAGGCGAAAGAGTTCCTCCGCCTCGCGCTGTTTGGCGCGCAGGTGTCTCGGATCCTCACCCTCGAACCAGCCGTGGAAATTCGCGTAAGGCTGGCGAACCTCGTCGCCCAGTCCAGTCATCTCGTCGAAGATCGGCCTGTCAGCCATTCAGCCCCCGCTCTGGCGCCGCGGATTCCGCCGCGCGCCCCTCTCCTTGTCCGTGTTACGAGGCTAGACTGCGCTTTCCCCCGGATCAATCACCTCCCGGGGCTTTTTGCGACAAAGCCGTGCACAGCATAAAAAAAGAGCGCCTCCGGGGGGGCGCCCTTCCGTACATTTTCAGCTGGCACCTGTCCAGACCTTTGCGGGGACCTTCAGACGATGATCGCCCGCCCCGCAAAGTCCGTCCGGCGCCTCAGGCCATGCCCAGCGCGGCCTTGTACATCTCCAGCACCGCCTCTTCCTCGGCGATGTCGTCGGCACTGCGCTTGCGCAGGGAAATCACCTTGCGCATGACCTTGGTATCATAGCCGCGGCCCTTTGCCTCCGCCATGACTTCCTTGATCTGCTCGGCGACCTCCTTCTTTTCTTCTTCGAGCCGTTCGACGCGCTCGATGAACTGCGTCAGCTCACCGGCCGCGATGCCATAGCTGTCACTGGGCGTATCCTGCATCTGTCGTCTCCTGAGAGGATGTCCGGGGGAATTGCGGCACGGAATACAGGCGGGCGCCGTGAGCATCAAGGGGTTGCGCGGCGCAAGGGGCTGCATTAGGCGGGGTCCGCATCTGCAAGAGGGGTATGCGCCATGGGCTGGCTGATCTGGATCGGGGCGGCGGTATCGCTGGTAGGGCTCGCCGGACTGACGTGGTGCATCATCAAGGTCTGGCGCGCACGCAAGGCGGGCCTGCCGGAGGAAGAATTGCGCGCCGTGGTGCGCAGTGTGGTGGCGTTGAATATGGGGGCGCTGTTCCTGTCCACCATCGGCCTGATGATTGTGATCCTCGGCATTTTCCTGAAGTAGCCCTGTTCGCTGACCCGGACGGAGCAAGACGCGCCCGGCGGGTTACCGCGACAGGAAGGTTCGGCCGTACTTTATGTGCTCCGCCCATGCGGCCTCCGGCGTCCAAAAGGCGCGGTCGGGATGCGCCAGCCTCTCCAGCCGCTTCATCACCTTCAGCATTCCCCACTGCTCCGCCGCCATCATCGGTCCACCTTTCGCACGTGGAAAGTCCTGCGCCAGGATCGCCACCGCGTCGATATCTGAGGCCTTCAGCGCCATGCCCTCCGCCAGCATCCGCGCGCCTTCGTTGGCCATCGCGCCGACCAGCAACTGCACCATGTCTTCCGGCGGGATCGCGCGCGGCGCGCGCAAGCCGTTCAGAAGCCGCTTCACGGCCCCCGAAGGTTCCGGTCCGTCATCCTTCCAGTCGTAGAACCCCTTGCCCGTCACCCAGCCACGGCGCCCGACATCGATCATCAGCGCCGACCAGTTTTCCGCCGCTTCGTCCCGCTCCGCCAGCGCCAGGTCATCGAGTCCTCCCATGTCCCGCATGCGGAAGGGGGGGCGTGCCCAGCCCCAGCCTTCGACCGCCGCGTCGACCGCATAGGGATCGGCGCCGAGGTCCAGCAAAGCATCCGCCGCCCGATGCAGCGCAGCGGACAGCCGCCCCGCGATACTTGCCCCGGTGGATCGCACGTGCACCGGCACCCGGTGCATCCGCTCTGCCAGCGCAAGACCGTAGGCCGCCTGCTCCGCCGTCCCCTGCGGGCCCTGCACCACCTCCATCAGCCGGGTGGAGAACACCGGCGGCGCAAAACGCAGGCCAAGGTCGTCGACCCGGCCCGACATGGCCACCGCCCGGATCGTCCCGCGCGGTGCGGGCACTTCGCCCTGCCCGCGCGCTGCAAGCAAAACCATATCCGTGCCGCCGATCATCTCGGCGCTCTCTCCCCACTGCAGCAATTGCATCCGCGCGCGGCCCTGCTCCGCCGATAGGCCACCGCCCTTCACACCGGCGGCAAAGACGTCGCGCAATTGCTCCACCCCTTCGCACAGCTTTTCCGGATCCGACGCGCCCCAGTGCACGCCGACGCCGGCGTTCAGCGCCGCAATGGTGATCTGCATGGCCAGCGGGCCCGGCCCCAGCACCGCGATGCGGCGAATCTCAGGCCCGACGGTACCTTTGGGCAGGGCAAAGCGGCGTGCCAGGCGTTCAGCGGTGAATGCATGGCGCAAGGCCCGTGCCGCGTCCGAGGCGAGGCAGATCTCGAAAGCGTCCTGCTCCATGGCGACACCCGTCTCGAAGGGCAGCAGCGCCGCGGCCTCCGCGAGATGCAGCACCTGCGCCTCGGCCCCCTCCTCCGCTCCAAGCTTTGCCCGCTTGCCAGTCAGCGCGTCGGCGTGGGCGGCATAGTCCTCGAACATCCCGCGCATTTCACGGGTCGGACGCGGTCCCCGCCCGGCCTCGATAAGGGTCCGCGCAAAGGCCACCGCATGGGCGCGCAGGTCCCGCTCGCATATGTCATCCACCAGTGCGCGCCCCGCTCCACTATCCAGCGCCAGCGTGCCACCAGTTATCATCATGTCCAGCGCCAGCGGCGTGCCGACAAGGCGCGGCAAGCGCTGCGTCGCCCCGGCCGAGGGCGTCAGCCCCATGCGCACTTCGGGCAAGCTGGCACGCGCGCCTGCCTGGGCCACGCGGTAATGCGCCGCCAGCGCCAGTTCCAGCCCGCCGCCATAGACCGTGCCGTGCAATGCTGCTACGAACGGATGGGGGCTGTCTTCGAAGCGGGCGCAGATTTCCCGCAGGTATGGCGCCTTCAGCCCGCTTTCATACTCGGTCAGATCCGCACCCGCCGGAAAAGTCGGCCCCGAGCCTATCAGCACCACAGCCTTCACCATGGGGTCCGCCTCCGCCCGGTCGAGCGCCGCAGCCATCCCAACTCGCACCGCGTGACTGAGCGCGTTGACCGGCGGATGGTCGACACTCAGCACGGCCACGCCGTCCTCGATGGAGTAATGGATGCCTTCTGCCATGTGCCCGTCGTCCCGCCGTGTCCCGCAGCGCATTTTCGCGCTTGTTTCACGGGATTAGAGTCGAATTGACGGCTCAAGGCAATTTCCAAGGCTGGGCAACTGCCGGAAAATTCCCCGATCATGGCCCGCAAGCAAGTCTCTGCCCCCCGGGCAGTTCCGCAAACCCCAAACATCCCCCCGCCGGGCGGAGAAACGCTGGCCTTTGACAGAGCGCACCTTCGGGGCCCGCTTCCGGGGCGGAGTGTTAGACTGGCCCACCGGCCCGTTTCAATGAAGCAGCTCGTTCAAACTGGCCCGCTAGACCGGCATGTTGTCGAACCCGTCCTCGACGTTTTCGTCCACCGCCGTGGCCAGCGCTTCGCGCGCCCATGCCGGCGCCGGATGGCCGTGCAAGTCAAGTTGCGCCAGCACCTCCGCGAGATGGTCCAGAGCCTCCGTCCGGGCCTTGCCCCGCGACGTGCGCAATTCCTGGCATAAGGCTTCCAGTCTCTGGTTCAGTGCTTCGATCATGGCATTTCCTCCTGCCGGTCGCGCCCTGTCGACGCTGGTTGAACGCGCTCGGACTTCAACCGCCCGAAGCGCAGCCCGCGCAAAGGGCCGTCTCCGGCAGAGCCATCAGCCGCGCCGGGACAATCTGCCCCCCGCAACGGACGCATACCCCGTAGGAGCCGTCCGCCATCCGCTGCAAAGCGGCTCGGATGCGCGCTACCTCGGCCTGTCCCGCCTCGCCCAGACGTTCGAGCACTTCTTCACCCTCGCGTTCGACGGCCTGCTCCTCCCAGTCTCGCGAATGCTCGGATTCCAGCGCGTCTTCGATGTCGTCCAGACGCCCGCCGAGTTCGCGCAGTCTTCCGAGAAGTTTCAGTTTTTCCGCATGATGGGACATGAAGATGGGCCTCCTTTGGCATGTCATCAGGCTGCCATGAGCACGCGGCAGACGCATTGATGCAAATCAAGCGCAACTTGCCACTTGAAACACATTCTATTTTGCGTATATGTTTGCTCGAAATGAGGAGATATCCGCCATGTCTACCAGTATCACCACCAGCCAGATCAAACCCGAAGTCACGGCCTTCTTCGACGAGGCCACCAACACGATTTCCTACGTTGTGCGCGACCCCAACGGGACCGCCTGTGCCGTGATCGACAGCGTGCTGGACTTCGACTATGCCTCCGGCCACACTGACACCCGGTCTGCCGACGCGATCATCGCCTTCGTGCAGGAGAAGGGTTACGAATGCCAGTGGCTGCTGGAAACCCACGTACACGCCGACCACCTTTCGGCCGCGCCCTATATCCAGGAAAAACTGGGCGGCAAGATCGGAATTGGTGACCGCATCCGCATCGTGCAGGACGTATTCGGCAAGGTCTTCAACGAAGGCACGGAGTTCCAGCGCGACGGTTCGCAGTTCGACCAGCTTTTCGTCGAGGGTGATGCCATCCACATCGGCCAGATGCGCGCCGACATCCTGCACACGCCCGGCCACACGCCCGCCTGCCTGACTTATGTCATTGGCGACACGGCCTTTGTCGGCGACACGCTATTCATGCCGGACTTCGGCACCGCGCGCTGCGATTTCCCCGGCGGCTCCTCCGAGACGCTGTTCGACTCGGTGCAAAAGATCCTCGCCCTGCCGGACGAAACCCGCATCTTCGTGGGCCACGACTACAAGGCGCCGGGTCGCGAGGACTACGCATGGGAAACCACCGTGGGCGCACAGAAAGCGATGAACATCCACGTCGGCGCGGGCAAATCGCGCGAAGAGTTCGTATCGATGCGCGACAGCCGCGACGCCACGCTGGCCATGCCGAAGCTCATCATCCCTTCGCTGCAGGTGAACATGCGCGCCGGCCAGATGCCGCCGCCGGACCCACAGGGCAATGTCTACCTGAAAGTGCCCGTCAACAAGCTGGGCAAATAACCCTCCATCCCCCGCCTCCTGCACCGGGGCGGGGACCAACGCGAGGCCCCGTGGCGAACCGGGGCACGCTGGACAACAAGGAAACGCAAGAATGCCAATCGACTGGATCTGGGGCCTGATCGGCGGCCTGCTGATCGGGACCGGCGGAGCCGTGTACCTGCTTGGAAACGGAAAGATCATGGGCGCCAGCGGGATCATCGGCGGTCTCGTCGATGGATCCGGCCTGAACACCAAGTGGGAACGCATCCTGTTCCTGCTGGGTGTCGCCGTCATGCCGGTTGTGCTCTACCCGCTCTACCGCGACGTGGACACGCATATCACCGACAACTACTGGGTGTTGATCGCCGCCGGCCTGCTGGTGGGCATCGGCACGCGCATCGCCAACGGATGCACCTCCGGGCACGGCGTCTGCGGCATGTCGCGCCTTTCGGTCCGCGGCATCGTCGCCACCTGCTGCTACATCCTGGCCGGGGGCCTGGGTGTAATCCTGTTCCGCCACATCCTGGGGGTGATCTGACATGCTTCGCCACGCAATCGCACTGCTTTCCGGGGGGCTGTTTGGCTCCGGCCTGTTCATCTCCGGCATGACCGACACCGCAAAGGTGCAGGGCTGGCTCGATGTCTTCGGCGACTGGGACCCGACACTGGCCTTCGTCATGGGTGGCGCCATGATCCCGATGGCACTGGCATGGTGGATGCGCTCGAAGCGCGTTACCGCGCTGACCGGCGAGCCGCTGCCGCCCGCGCCTTCGAAGGAAATCGACACGAAGCTGATCGTCGGCTCCGTCCTTTTCGGCATCGGCTGGGGTCTGGCCGGGCTCTGCCCGGGTCCGTCCATCGCCGCGTTGTCCTACGGTGGCCCGGGACTTTACGTCTTTGTCGCCGCCATGGTGACGGGCATGGCCATCGCACCCTTCGTGCGGGCCCGGCTGGACAGGGCGGTTCCTGCGGAATAAGCCATTGATCATGACACCCCGTATCATCACCCCCACCTATCACGTGTCGCCGCAGATCTCTCCGGAGGACGCGGCGGCCGCGCGCGAGGCTGGCTATACCCTCGTGATCTGCAACCGCCCGGACGAGGAAAACCCGCCCGAGCTGCAATCCGAAGCCATGCGACGCGCCATCGAGTCGGAGGGGCTGCGCTTTGCCGTGCTGCCGCTCACCCACCAGACCATGACCGCCGAGAATATCCTCAAGCAGCAGGAACTGATCGAGGGCGCGGGCGGACCGGTCCTGGCCTACTGCGCCTCCGGCACCCGCAGCACGGTCGTCTGGGCGCTGGGACAGGCCTCCACCAAGGGTGCCGACGTCGTTTTGGAGACAGCACGCGAAGCGGGCTACGACCTCTCCGGCCTGCGCCCTACGCTGGAAGCACTCGCCGCCTCTTGAGGCGCAAGGACGGTAGCCGATCATCCCCGGCTGCCGTCCTTTTCTCTCCAGCCCCGATCCGTCTGGTCAGCTTCTCGGGCCGAGGCCGCCGGGTCCTCTGGATTTATTCGAGGGGCGCCGACGCTCGGCCGTTCTCCTCAGGTTTCACGCGTATCTCCGCGTGCCCACGTCGGGGTACCGCGTCCGCACCACCAATATACCGACCCCGCGCTGGTCGGCAGGGGCTGTGCCCACATCGCTACTCACGGAATTCCCTGCCCAAGGATGGTAACCGGTCGCAGGCACAGCCCTGCCAATCGCGACCTTTCCCTGGCAAATAGCTCCCGGATTGATCGCCACAGCGACTTTGCACAGGGAGCACTCCCTCCGCAGGCGCGCGCTCCACTAGCCCCCCGGTTGCCTCCGTAAACTCGGTCCCAAATTCTAGTCCTTGAAATCGATCTCCATCGGCGCGTTGCCGAAATCCATTTCAAAATCCTCAGCCGGGGCGTCGTCCGTGTTGAAGGAGCCCGCGTCAAAATCGCCGGCTTCCGCGCTGAAATCCCCTGCCTCAGCGTTGAAGTCCCCGCCAAAATCGCCGCCTTCAGTGCCGAAGTCGAGGTCGGGGAAGTCCTCAGCCATGCCGTCGCCTGCAGCGGGGAAATCCTCCTCCATGCCCCCGCCGGGCAGGGCCGGCGCATCGCCCCCAAAGCCCCCGCCAAAATCCTCGCCGCCTCCCTCCGCCGCAGCAGGTGGTGGGGCGGATATGCCCAGCGGTCCCAGAACCGGCCATGTCAGCCGCACCGCACGGTAACCATTCATCTGCCCCATGCGTCCCTTCGCTACCAGCCGCCCCGCCCCGGCGTGGATCTCCACCCGGTCGAGTGCGTCTGCAGACAGGCGCAGCGTGTCGCCGGGCTTCAGCGCCTGCGCCTTCGACAACGGCAGTCGGATGCGCGAAAGTACGGCGTCAAGCCGCGCTGACACGCGGCCCAGCACTTCCGCATGAGGACCCGGCGCCCCCTCCCCGGAGGCGACCGAAGGCCCGCGGTTCGGTTTTTTCTCCGGAAGGATGAAGGACAGCCGCCCCTTCCGTCGACCCAGCGCGAGGTCAACATCGGCGCGGAACACGCGGTAAGAGGCAGCGTCCAGCAGCAGGCTGGCGGAGCGGGCATCCTCCAGCATGGCACCGAAACGATAGCCCTCAAGCATCTGCCCCACCGGACTGTCCGCAAGCGCGGCGGCCATGCGGGTGAGTGCGCCATCCAGCAGGGGCGCAACCATGGCGGCGTCGGTCTGGGTCAGAGGGCGGTCTTCCTCTACCGGCATCTGGGTGACCTGCAGAATGGTCTGAACCTCGATAACGCCGGTCAAAACCTGCCGGTCGACGGAGGCCAGCCCCACTTCGCCCTCGGGTCCGTCGAGCAGGATCAGGAGGTCGCTGGGCACCAGTCCCTCGACCACACCATCCTGGTCGAGCCCTTCGGAGCTGACATTCTGCGTGACCAGCGCCAATCCCCAAAGCAGGTCCGCCGTCTTGGACAGACTCCGCCTGAGCGCCTTCGCAGGCGACATCCCGCGTGCCTCGTAGGCACGCTGAGCCGCTTGCGCCTTTTGGCCCAATACGTCGTCTCGTGCCCCGTCAGCCATGCAGATTCACGCCCATATCCAACTGCCTCCGGCTTTCCTTATCGGCGGATTTGGTTACCAAGCGCTTTAACGAGACGCCTTTTAGTAAAATCCTTACCCGAAAAGCTGGGGAAAACCCCCACCAAAAGACGGCCGCCCCGCCGCTTCTCGGCCGCTATTGGGCCGCCATTTCCTGCCGGATGGGCAGCACCACACGGAAAGCCGCGCCGCCGTGTTCGCCCACGTAAGAGATGTCGCCGCCCAGCCGGGTAACGATCTGCCGACAGATCGCCAAACCCAGCCCGGCGCCGCCAGCCTTCTGGTCGCTCGACACGCGGGCGAACTTTTCAAAGATCACGTCCCGCGCCTCTGCCGCGACGCCGGACCCATTGTCGATGAAGTCGATCAGCATCTGGTCGCGCTGCGTCAGGACGCGAATTTCCAGTTCCGGCTCCGCCGCGTCACAGTATTTTCGCGCGTTCGCGATCAGGTTGATGAAGACTTGGCTCAGCCGCTCAAGGTCGGTATGCAGCCAGATCTGTTCGTTCAGGCTGCGCCGCCGGATGCGCAGACGGTCGCCGTCTTCCGCCAGCGCTGCGGCCACCGCGCGGTCTATCACATCCGACAGTTTTCCGCGCGCGAGGTTCAGGCTCACCTGCCCGCTTTCCAGCACTGACAGATCCAGCAGATCGTCCAGCAGCCGTGTCAGGCGGATCGCCTCGTCATGGATGATCGAGGCGTAGCGGTTGCGGTCTGTCTTCGCCAACCCGTCGGTGTCGCGAAGGATTTCCGAAAACGCGCGAATCGAAGTCATCGGCGTGCGCAACTCGTGACTGATCTGGCTGAGAAAGGCATCCTTCTGCACCGAAAGCCGGGTGAGCTTTTCGTTGGCGGCGCGCAGTTCGGCTGCGGTGCGAGTCAGTTCGCGCGATTGCGTCTCGAGACGGGCGGAATACTCCATCATCTGCGCAGACTCGTCGGCCACTGCCATCAGATCCTCGACCGAGACGGTCAGCCCGCCCACAATTTGCCCGACCATGGCATGAGCCGTTGCCGCCCCGACGGAACCTGCAAGCTCCCGTTCAAGCCGTTGCAGGAACTCCGGCGTCGGCGTCGGGATCATATCCTCCCCGCCCTGCCGCTCCGCCTCGCGGCGGAACAGCGCCTGCGCATCGCGCGCGCCGAGGATTCGCTGCGCCATGATCATCAGGTCCTCGGTCTGGGCCGCCCCCGGCAGCCACGACCGTGCCCCTCCCGGCGCCCCCTGAACGGTAGTAAACTGCACAGCCTGCAACCGCTCCAGCGGCGAGGGGAAGGTGAACATCGACACAGCCAGGAAACCCACTGTGTTCAGTGTCAGCGACCAGAACACCGCGTGCAGCAGAGGGTCCAGCCGGGTTACGCCGAACAGGGCCTCCGGCCGCAGCCAGCCGATGCCCAGCGGTCCATGTGTGAACCAGACCTCGGGGAAAAGGGCGCCGCCGCCGAGCGAGGGGATATAAAGCGTGTAAAGCCATGTGACGAAACCGAAGGTCAGCCCTGCCAACGCCCCCGCCCGTGTCGCGCCGCGCCAGAAAATGCCGCCCAGCATCACCGGCAGCACCTGGGCCACGCCGGTGAAGGCGACGAAACCGATGGCCGCGAGCGCAGCGCCGCCGCCCGATAGCGCGTAATACAGATAGCCCAGCAGCAGAACGCCGCCAATCGACAGCCGCCGCGACAGCAGCACGACCTGCCGCACATCGCCCGACACCGACGCCGCGCCGCGCCGCAGTTCCAACCAGATCGGCATGACAATATGGTTCGACACCATGGTCGACAGCGCGATGGCCGCGACGATCACCATGGAGGTGGCCGACGAAAATCCACCGAGGAACGTCAGCAGCGCCAGCCCCTCGCGGCCTTGGCTCAGCGGCAGGGTCAGCACGAACAGATCGGGGTTCGCGCCTTCGGGCAGCAGGTCCATGCCGACCACAGCGATCGGCACGACAAAAAGGCTCATGAGCATCAGGTACAGCGGAAAGGCCCATGCAGCCATGCGTAGCTGCCGGTCGTTGTCGTTCTCCACCACCAGCACCTGGAACATGCGCGGGAGGCAGAGAAAGGCCGCCGCCGACAGCAACATCAGCCCGGTCCACCGTCCGGCATCCACCTGCCAGCGCGCCATGGGGGAGGCGTCGATGCGGGCCAGCACCTCCATCACGCCGCCCGCCAGTCCCCAGACGACGAAACCGCCCACCGCCAACAGCGCGGCGAGTTTCACCACCGCCTCAAGCGCAATGGCCATGACCACGCCATGGTGACGCTCGTTCGAGTCCAGCGTGCGGGTCCCGAAGATCACGGTAAAGACCGCCAGTCCAACCGCCACCCAGAATGCGGTACTGCTCGCCCCCGCGCCTTCGGAGTCGATATTGGCGAAGACGTCCACCGAGAGCGTCACCGACTGCAGTTGCAACGCAATATAGGGTGTGGTCCCGACCACCGCGAGGATTGTGACCGCGACTCCCAGCAGGTTCGACTTCCCATACCGGGAAGAAATCAGATCCGCCACGGAAGTGATCCTCTGCGCCCGCCCGATCCTGACGAGGCGGCGCAGGATCCACCACCAGCCGATCATGACCAGCGAGGGCCCGAGGTAGATCGTCAGGTATTCGACGCCCGAGCGCGCCGCGCTGCCCACTGCGCCGTAAAACGTCCAGCCGGTGCAGTAGATCGACAGCGACAGCGTGTAGACCAGCGGGGCGCGCAGCCATTTCACCCGGCCGCGCTGCGCGGCACGCTCGGCAAAGAAGGCCACTGCGAAGAGCAGCGCTACGTACCCCAGCGAGATCGCCGCGAGCGCGTTGAGCGTATTCACGGCCGCACCTCGGGCCGATCGGGAGCGGAGGCGCGGCGGATCGCCCGGATCAGAAGCCCCGTCGCCAGCGGCAGCGCCAGCCAGACGGCAAAGATATAGATCAGTGCCTGCGCCGTCGTGATGCCCTCGCCGCCCGCATCCGTGCCACGCCAGAGCAGCGGCAGCCACCACAGGAGCATCCCGAAAAACGGCATAGCGCAGGCCGCATCCACCAGCCTGCGGCGGCGGAAACCCTGGCGGTCCTGCTCTTCGGGTAGGAGTGGGACCGGGCGCGCGCGCCGCGAGGGACGCCCGGCGAGCGCCGCTTCCGTGTCCTGTCCGGGCGCGGTCATGCGCCCTTGAGGGCGCGTACCGCGTCCAGCACCTCGGCGTTCGAGAAAGGCTTCGTCATGAAACGGCTGGCGCCCGCGCGTTCGGCCATCTCCCGGTCCTTGGTCTGTCCGCGCGCGGTCAGCATCAGGATCGGCAGCGCCGCCGTTTCCGTGCTTTCGCGCAATTCCCGCAGGATGTCGTAACCCGAACGCCCCGGCAGCATCGCGTCAAGGATCACCACATCCGGTGCGCGTTCACGCACAGTCTGCACCGCCGTATCTCCGTTGGAATGCGAAAACACCTGCCAGCCTTCGCGCGACAGGATGAACTTGATCGCCTCGATGATATTGGGTTCGTCCTCGATCAGAAGAACCTGTCCCGTCATGTGCTCCCCCTCACCTGCCGGCCCCTGATTACAGGGTCTCCTCCCCCCGCAAGCCAGCCGAGTGTAGGACCTTTGCAGAGGTGGTGTCAAAACGCCTTTGACGCCTCGGCAACAATCTTTCGCGGCGGCGCGGAGCGCGCCCCCCTCAGCGCGATGACAGGATCGACGGTTCCCGCCTGCCGGGACAAGCATCGCGGGGGCAGACCCTGCAGGTCAGGCCGACCTCCTGCGGGGCCTTGTCCGCCCCGTGGCCGGGCGCCGGGCGCACCAGCATATGCGCTTCGTACAGCGGTTCCGCATTCGCGACCAAAGGACCCACCGGGAGGGCCTGTGCCTCTGCCCGGATCGCGGTGCCGGACCGTCCCAACTGCACCAGATCGCCCGCGAGATAGACATGCGGCCGGTTCAAAGCCTTGTACAGCGGCCAAAGGGGGCAGGCCGCGCCAAAACGCGGCATGGGAAAATCCGGCAGCGGCTTGCGATAGGACAGCACCCCCGAACCATCGCAAATTGCCAGCCCCACCGGGTCGGGCAGCACCTCGGGTGGCATGGCGGCGAGGCGGCGCATGACGCGTACCGGTTCCGCTCCGGTGAGCCCCGACAGAGCCAGCGGGTCGGGTCCGGCGCGCCCGAGGGCTTCGCGGAGGACGGCCATGGGAAGGGCCGCCGCATCTTGCGCATAGCGCTCCAGCCAGCCGCGCAAGAGCGCGCGCGCCGACGAAGAAAGCCCCCGCCCCAACCGAGCCAGGGCGGCGCTGACCGCCTCCCCCGCCTGAAGTTCGGTCTCCAGTTCAGGTACGTGGTGAGCCGCCTTCTCCAGCGCGCTGTCCATCTCCTCCTGCGGGGTGCCTGTCTCTGTGGCCTGCGCGTTGTCGGCTTCGAGATAGGTGACCAACCCGCGCGCGGTCTCTGCCAACCGCGCCGAATCCTCGTAGATGTTGCGGTGAAAACGCGCCTGCCAGTCGGGGTCGATCTCTCCCGGCTCCGCAAGGATGGAGGCGGCCGAGCGGATCGCCGTTACGGTCGACAGCATTTCATGGAGAGAGGCCGCCAGGTTCGGGTCGTGGGTCATACGGTCTGACAGCACCTCAACCGATCGTTCCAGCTGGGTTACCCGCGCCCGCGTCGCGACCAGTACGGCCGCCCAGCCGGGGAAGCGCCCGGCGAATTCGTCGGTGCGGTCCAGTTCCGCGCCGCTCTCGGGAAGGTCGGAGGCCGCCTCTCTCAGCCCCGCGATCAGGGCCGCGCCCGCACCTTCGCTCAGATGCGTGGGTTCGACCCCCAGCGCCTCCGCGAGATCGAGCAGCAACTTCCCGCCGATTCTGCGCTTGTTGTGTTCGATCAGGTTGAGGTAGGACGCGGAAATTCCGGCCGCGCGGGCAAGGTCGGCCTGCTTCATCTCCTGCGCGATGCGCCTTTCGCGGATGCGCGAGCCTGTCAATGTGTCCCGTGGCATTCCCCGACTTCCCCCATTCCCCTGCTATATCAACGGCTTTCTGCACCGCGACATAAACGTCTTTACAGTCTATCACAGTGTACTTTGCAAAACTTGACAAAAAAACCATTGTTTAAAAGCCGGTTGTTGCGCAATTTTCCAACCCTGAACCATAGTATGTTTGCACAATGGTGCGCGCGTCCCCTTGTTGAGGAGCCAGGGCGACGCCTTTCAGACAACATTGGGAGGATATGTATGTCCAAGAACAACCTCACCCGCCGCGGCGTGCTCAAGAGCGGTGCCGGCATTGGCGCAGGTGTTGCGCTGCCGACCATCTTTACCGCGTCTTCTGCGGGCGCTTTCACCAACGAACCCACCGGCAACACCGTGACGCTCGGCTTCAACGTGCCGCAGTCCGGCCCCTACGCCGACGAGGGCGCGGACGAACTGCGTGCCTACGAACTGGCGGTCGAACACCTCAACGGGGGCGGTGACGGCGGCATGCTGAACACTTTCTCCTCCAAGGTGCTCGACGGTACCGGCATCCTGGGCAAGAAGGTCGAATACGTGACCGGCGACACCCAGACCAAGTCCGACGCCGCGCGGGCCTCGGCGCAGTCGATGATCCAGAAGGACGGCGCCATCATGATCACCGGCGGTTCGTCGTCCGGTGTTGCGGTCGCCGTGCAGGGCCTCTGCCAGGAGGCGGGCGTCATCTTCATGGCGGGTCTTACCCACTCCAACGACACCACGGGCAAGGACAAGAAGGCGAACGGTTTCCGTCACTTCTTCAACGCCTACATGTCGGCTGCAGCGCTCGCGCCGGTGCTGAAGAACCTCTACGGCGACGACCGCAAGGCCTACCACCTGACGGCCGACTACACCTGGGGCTGGACGCAGCAGGAATCCATCGCAGCCGCAACCGAGGCTATGGGCTGGGAGACCGTCAACAACGTGCTGACGCCGCTGGCTCAGACCGACTTCTCGTCCTACATCGCCCCGGTTCTGGATTCCGGTGCCGACGTGCTGGTTCTGAACCACTACGGCGGGAACATGGTGAACTCGCTGACGAACGCGGTTCAGTTCGGCCTGCGCAACAAGCAGGTGAACGGCAAGAACTTCGAGATTGTCGTTCCGCTCTTCTCGCGCCTCATGGCACGCGGCGCGGGCGAGAACATCAAGGGCATCGTCGGGTCGACCAACTGGCACTGGTCGCTGCAGGACGAGGGCTCCAAGGCCTTTGTCAAATCCTTCGGTACGAAGTACGGCTTCCCGCCGTCGCAGGCGGCCCACACTTGCTACGTGCAGACGCTGCTCTATGCCGACGCGGTCACCCGCGCAAAGTCCTTCAACCCCTGCGACGTGGTCGCGGCACTCGAGGGCTTCGAGTTCGACGGGATGGGCAACGGCCCGACGCTTTACCGCGCCGAGGATCACCAGTGCTTCAAGGACGTGCTGGTCGTGAAGGGCAAGGAGAACCCGACTTCGGAGTTCGACCTTCTCGAGGTCGTCGAAGTTACCCCGGCGGCGCAGGTCACCTATCCGGCCGATCACCCGATGTTCGCTGGCGGAAACCTGGGCACCTGCAACCCGGGCGCGTGATCATGGTGGGGGCGTGGAAACGCGCCCCCGACCTTCGCGGGCGTCCTGCCCGTGCGCGACCTTCGACTTTGTCACCGACTTCTCCCGCCCCCGTCGCCTGCGACGGAGGGCTTCGCCACACTCAACCCACAGGTGGGGGCAATGGACGCAATCCTGCTTCAAATATTCAACGGGCTCGACAAGGGCTCGGCTTATGCGCTGATCGCGCTCGGCCTGACGCTGATCTTCGGCACGCTGGGCGTGGTGAACTTTGCGCATGGCGCGCTTTTCATGATCGGCGCCTTCTGCTCCGTCACGCTGCAACGCCTGCTGACACTCTCGCATGAGACCTTAGACCCGACGAAACTCGACTTCCTCGGCAACCCGTCAAAGATCAAGACGCCCTACATCGTCGAGTGGTTCGGGGCCGACGCGGGCAATACCATCATCGACTGGTCGGTGCCGCTGGCGATCCTCTTCGCCATCCCGATCATGCTGGCCATCGGCTACGTGATGGAACGCGGCCTCATCAAGCATTTCTACAAGCGCCCGCATGCCGACCAGATCCTCGTGACCTTCGGCCTTGCCATCGTGCTGCAGGAACTGGTGAAGCACTACTACGGCGCGAACCCGATCCAGACCCCTGCCCCCGACGCCCTCTCCGGCGTCATGCAGATCCTGCCCGGCGTGGTCTACCCGGCCTGGCGCGTGGTCTACTTCTGCTTCTCGCTGGCCATTATCGGTGGCGTCTTCGCCTTCTTGCAGTTCACCACCTTCGGCATGGTGGTCCGCGCCGGCATGGCAGACCGCGAAACGGTGGGGCTTCTGGGCATCGACATCGACCGCCGCTTCACCCTTATGTTCGGTATAGCCGCTTCGGTGGCGGGGCTTGCTGGCGTGATGTACGGGCCGATCAATGCGCCCAACTACCACATGGGGATGGACTTCCTCGTGCTCAGCTTTGTCGTGGTCGTCGTCGGCGGCATGGGCTCGCTTCCCGGCGCGGTGCTGGCGGGGTTCCTGCTCGGCATCCTAGAAAGTTTCGCCTCCATGCGCGAGATCATCACCCTGATCCCCGGCATCAACCAGATCATCATCTACCTCGTCGCCATCGTCATCCTTCTGGTCCGCCCCCGCGGCCTGATGGGTCGCAAGGGCGTGATGGAGTAACCCCATGTTCGGACTCGAAAAGAAAGACCTGAACCTGCTCATCATCGTCGCCCTCCTGACGATGCTGGCACCGTTCATCCTGAATCCCTTCCCGACGGACAGCGCACTGGCACAGTTCAACGCGGGCTACCCGGACCTGATGCAGCGTTTCGTGATCTACGGAATCTTCGCCATCGGCTTCAACATCCTGTTTGGCCTGACCGGCTACCTCAGCTTCGGCCACGCGGCCTTTCTGGGCGTCGGCTCCTACTCCGCCGTGTGGATGTTCAAGCTTCTGTCAATGAATGTCCTGCCCGCGCTCGTCCTGTCGGTCATCATCGCGGGCGCGTTCTCCTGGCTCATCGGCTTCATCTCGCTGCGGCGTACGGGGATCTACTTCTCCATCCTGACGCTGGCTTTCGCGCAGATGTCCTTCGCGCTGGCCTACTCGGTGTTGACGCCGATCACCAACGGCGAAACAGGCCTGCAGATCACGCTGGACGATCCTCGTATCCTCGGCATGTCCGCCACCGCCGACGGCTCCATACCGGTGACGAACATCTTCGGGCTGGAAATGCGGGCTGCCACCGACCTCGTGATCGGGCCATGGTCCTTCACATTCTCGGTCGGTTACTACCTGTGCGCGCTGGTGATGCTGGTGGCCTTCTATCTGTCGATCCGCATTTTCCGCTCGCCCTTTGGCATGATGCTGCGCGCGATCAAGTCGAACCAGACGCGGATGAACTACACCGGCCTGAACCCAAAGCCCTACACGCTGGCGGCCTTCGTAATCTCCGGCATGTACGCGGGGCTCGCCGGTGGACTGCTGGCCTGCATGGACCCGCTGGCAGGCGCGGAGCGGATGCAGTGGACCGCCTCCGGCGAGGTGGTGCTGATGACGATCCTTGGCGGCGCCGGCACGCTGATCGGTCCGGTACTGGGCGCAGGCATGATCAAGTATTTCGAGAACATTTTCTCCAAGATCAACGAAGCCACCCTGCACAGCTGGTTCGATGTCCTGCCCGACCCGATGGAAAACGGTCTCGTCTGGGTGCTGGAACACTTCGTCGGCGCGGGCTGGCACCTGACGCTGGGCGTGATCTTCATGCTGGTTGTGACCTTCCTGCCGGGCGGCCTCGTCGAAGGCGGTCAGAGGATCGGGCGGCTTTTCAACCGCACCAAGGCGGCCAAGGACGACGAGTCCGCCGCCACGAAGCCTGCGGAATAAGGAGCGCGACAGATGGGTATTCTTGAAGTCAAGGACGTGTCCAAACGCTTCGGCGGGCTGAAGGCGCTCTCCGATGTGAACCTGAGCGTGGCACAGAACACCTGCCACGCCATCATCGGCCCCAATGGCGCGGGCAAGTCCACGCTGCTGAACTGCCTCGTGGGCAAGCTGATCCCGGACACCGGCTCCGTCATGTTCGACGGCCAGTCGGTGCTGGGACGCAGCCCGCACGAGATCAACCAGATGGGCATTTCCCGCGTTTTCCAGACGCCGGAAATCTTCGGGGATCTCTCGGTCTTCGAAAACATGATGATCCCGCTCTTTGCCCGCCGCGACGGGGCCTACCGGATGCATGCCTACGAATCGGTGGCCTCCGAAAAGGAACTGGTGAGCAGGGCGCTGCAGATGCTCGAGGACGTGAACATGGCCGACAAAAGGCACATGCACGCGGCCTCGATGTCGCGCGGTGACAAGCGGCGGCTGGAAATGGCCATGTGCCTGATCCAGGAACCGAAGCTGTTGCTGCTGGACGAGCCCACCGCCGGCATGGCGCGGGCCGATACCAACAACACCATCGACCTGCTTCGCCAGATCAAGGATTCGCGCGACATCACCATCGCCATCATCGAGCATGACATGCACGTGGTTTTCAGCCTCGCGGACCGTATTACCGTGCTGGCGCAGGGCACCCCGCTGGTCGAGGATGTGCCGGAGCGCATCAAGGGCCACCCGAAGGTGAAGGAAGCCTACCTCGGCGAAACCGCGCACGCCTGACGCGGGGCGGGGAATCCCTGCCCTGCACCCTGTTGCGACATACCTTAGGTCGGGGGTCATCCCGACCGCCTCCGAAAGGACACCGACATGAACGTTCGCCCGGATTTCTCCAAACACGCCAACCAGGCAGAAACCGCCCCCGCCTTTCTCTCCGTCTGGGATATGCATTCCTACTACGGCGAGAGCTACATCGTGCAGGGCATCTCCTTCAACGTGCACGAGGGCGAGATCCTCGCGCTCCTGGGCCGCAATGGCGCGGGCAAGACCACGACCCTGCGTTCCATCGCGCGGCTCGACGACCCGCAGGTGAACAAGGGTGAGATCTGGCTCGATCACCAACCGTTGCATCTGATGCGGTCGCATCAGGCAGCGGTGGCCGGTCTTGGCCTCGTGCCCGAAGATCGCCGCATCATCCCCGGCCTGACGGTGGAGGAGAACCTGCAACTGGCGCAGATCGCTCCGCCCATTGGCTGGTCCATCGACCGGCTCTACGAGCTTTTCCCCCGTCTGGGCGAGCGCCGCAGCCAGGAGGGCGTGACGCTTTCGGGGGGCGAACAACAAATGCTGGCCATCGCACGGGCGTTGGCGCGGGATATCAAGGTGCTGCTTCTGGACGAACCCTATGAGGGCCTCGCCCCCGTCATCGTCGACGAGATCGAGAAGACCCTGCGCCACATCAAGGAACAGGGCATGACCACCGTCATCGTCGAGCAGAACGCAGTTCGTGCGCTGCAACTGGCCGACCGGGCCGTGATCCTCGACACCGGCTCTATCGTCTTTGACGGCTCGGCGGCGGAAGTGCTTGAAAATGAAAGCCTTCGGGCAGAATATCTGGCGATCTGACCGCGTCCCACGGCCCACGGGACCAAAGAACCACTTGTCTTCCGGGGCCAGGGCACGTTCCTTGGCCCCAAGTTTTTCTGGAGGAGAACCCATGAGCAAGACCTACGCGCCGTCCGAGGAGATGGTAAACACCGCGCACGTGGACGCGGCGCAGTATGACGCGCTGTATTCGGCGTCGATCGCGGATCCGGCGGGTTTCT
>NZ_JAGISH010000014.1 GCF_017813235.1 Sagittula salina | reverse complement strand
CCGGCGGCGGGGGGAGGAAGCACGCGCAACGCGCCGGGATTACAAAGCGCAGGCGCGCGGGGATGACAAAGCGCGCAAGCGCGCGGGGAGGAGAACCATGAAGACGTTTCTGATGGGGGCGGCGACGCTGGCCCTTCTGGCCGGTGGCGCACATGCGGAAAGCCATCTGGCGGATACGGCGGACAAGCGGATCGCGCTGTCCAACAACTATGCCGGAAACTCGTGGCGTCAGGCCATGCTGCAGACCTGGGAAGAGACCGCGACGCAGGCCGTGGCGGATGGCGTGGTGGCTGCGGCCGATGCCTTCACCACCTCGGAGAACCAGGCGACGGAGCAGGCGGCGCAGATCCAGAACATGATCCTGCAGGGTTATGACGCAATCGTCGTCAATGCGGCCTCACCCTCGGCGCTGAATGGCGCGGTCAAGGAAGCCTGCGACGCGGGCGTGACGGTGGTCAGCTTCGACGGCATCGTGACCGAACCCTGCGCCTGGCGCATCGCGGTGGATTTCGCCGCCATGGGCAAGGAAGAGGTCGACTACCTCGCCACCCGCCTGCCCGACGGCGGCAAGCTGCTGGAGATCCGTGGCCTCGCGGGCGTTTTCGTCGATGACGAAATCTCCAAGGGCATCCATGCAGGCGTGGACGAACACAAGCAGTTCGAGATCGTCGGCTCGGTACATGGCGACTGGGCGCAGGACGTGGCACAAAAGGCGGTCGCGGGCGTGCTGCCCTCGCTGCCCGATGTCGTCGGCGTGGTGACGCAGGGCGGTGACGGCTACGGTGCGGCGCAGGCCTTCGAAGCCGCCGGTCGCCCCACGCCGCTGATCGTGCTGGGCAACCGCCAGGACGAACTGAAGTGGTGGGCAGAGCAGCGCGACGCGAATGGCTACGAAACCATGTCGCTGTCGATCGCGCCGGGCGTCGCCTCGCTGGCCTTTTGGGTCGCGCAGCAGATTCTGGCGGGCGAAGAGGTGCCGAAGGATCTGACGGTGCCTTTCCTGAAGATCACGCAGGACGGTCTGGACGCGGCGCTGGAAAGCACGCCCGAAGGATCGGTGGCGAACGTCAGCTACGCGCTGGATGACGCCCAGTCGGTGATCGCCGCCGCGAAGTGAATGCCTGCCCCGCCCTTCTGAATTGGTAGGGCGGGGCGTGCTTTCGGATACGGAACGCAGATGAACCATGACGACAACGCGCCCGTTGTCGCGCTGACACGGGCGGCCCGGCATTTCGGACCGGTGAAGGCGCTCGACGGGGTGAGCCTTTCTGTAGCGCCGGGCGATTGCCTCGGGCTGGTGGGGCACAACGGCGCGGGCAAGTCGACGCTCGTGAACCTGATCAACGGCACCTTCGGTCCAAGCGCGGGAGAGGTGACTTTTCCCGGCGGCGCGGAGGGCGTGCGATCGGTCTTTCAGGAGCTGTCGCTGTGCCCCAACCTGACGGTGGCGGAGAACCTGCGCATCGCGCATCCCAACCTGAAGGGGTTCGGCTGGCGGCGCGCGGCGCGGGCGGAGATCCGCGAGAGTCTCGACCGGGTGTTTCCCGGCCACGGCATCGATCCGGATGCCGAAGTCGACAGCCTGAGCATCGCGCAGCGCCAGATGGTGGAGATCGCCATCGGGTTCGCCCCGCGCGGCGGGCGGGCGCGGCTGGTGATCCTGGATGAACCGACATCCTCGCTGGACGCCGGCATCGCGGAACAGCTGCTGTCGCATGTGACGGGGTTCTGTGCCGCGGGCGGGGCGGTGATCTTCATCTCGCACATGCTGGGCGAGGTCTTTGCCGTGGCGAGCCGCATCGTGGTGCTGAAGGACGGACGCGTGGTGGCGGATCGCCCGGCAGACGATTTCACCCGTTCCGGTCTGGTCGATGCCATGGGCCATGTCGCGACGGAGGCGGTGGCGCAGCAGGCGGCCCGGTCCGAACCCGGCGCGGTGGTGATCCACACGCCGAACGGGCTTGAGGCCCGGCAGGGCGAGGTCGTGGGGCTGTCGGGGCTCGCGGGCCATGGGCAGGCGGCGGAACTGGCGCGGCTTTACTTCTCGCAGACCTCCGACTGGCGGGCGGGCAGGGCGGCACAGGCGGTTTTCGTCGCCGGTGACAGACCGCGCGACGGGGTGCTGCCACTGTGGTCGATCCTGCGCAATATCTCCATCTCCGTACTGCCACGCGATGCGAAGCGCGGGTTGGTGGACCGCGCCGCCGAGAGCCGCCTGGCGCAGGAGTGGAAGGCGCGCATCGGTATCCGCACCGACGATCTGGACAACCCGATCCTGTCGCTGTCGGGCGGCAATCAGCAGAAGGTGCTCTTTGCCCGCGCGCTGGCCTCTGACGCGGCGGTGGTCGTGATGGACGACCCCATGCGCGGCGTCGATGTGGGCACGAAACAGGACGTCTACGCCATGATCCGGGCCGAGGCCGCGAAGGGCCGCACCTTTCTTTGGTATTCCACCGAAACCGAAGAGGTCTGCCAGTGCGACCGCGTCTTCGTCTTCCGCAACGGCGCGATCTCGGCTGAGTTGACCGGCGCGGAGATCACCGAAGAGCGCATCCTTGAGGCGTCGTTCGAGATGCAGGAGGCGTCGTGATGCTGTCGAAATACCGAATTCTCTTGCCGGTGGTATCGCTTGCCGTGCTGTTGGCGCTGACATTCTGGATGCAGCCGAGGGCGATGAGCTACTTCGGTCTGAACCTGCTGTTCAACCTCGCGGTGCCGATCGCGCTGGCGACCATCGCGCAGATGCTGATCATCATGGTGAACGATATCGACCTGTCGCTCGGCGCTTTCGTGAGCCTCGTGGCCTGCGTCACGGCGACATACCTGAACGACACGCCCGCGCTTGGGTTGCTGATCCTCGTCGCGCTGGTGCTGGGCTATGCGGCGATGGGGGCGGTGATCCATGTGCTGGATCTGCCCGCCATCGTGGTGACGCTGGGCATGTCCTTTGTCTGGGGCGGTCTTGCGCTGTTCATCCTGCCGACGCCGGGCGGGGCCGCGCCGGGCTGGTTGCGCGCGGTGATGACGGTAAAACCGCCCCTGATGCCCATGGCGGTGGTCGCGGCAATCGTTATCGCGGCGGTGACGCATCTGCTGGTGATCCGCTCAGGGATAGGCACGGTCCTGCGGGGGGTGGGCGGCAACGCGCGGTCCATCGCGCGGGCGGGCTGGAACGTCGCGCAGCTGAAGGCGCTGGCCTACGGGCTGGCGGGACTGTTCGGCGTACTGGCGGGCATGGCGCTGGTCGGGCTGACGACCTCCGCCGATGCCAATATCGCGCTGCGCTACACGTTGCTGAGCATTGCGGGTGTGATCCTTGGCGGCGGCGAATTCATTGGCGGCAAGGTCAGCCCTGTGGGCGCGGTGATCGGCGCGCTGACGCTGACGCTGGCGGCGTCCTTCCTGTCCTTTCTGCGGCTGTCGCCCGATTGGCAGATCGGCGCGCAAGGAGCGATCCTGATCCTTGTTCTGACCGCGCGGCTGTTGTTCTCGCGGCGGGGGGCGGCGGCATGAGCGGGTTTGCGAAACCGTGGCTTTGGGCGTGGATCGCTGCCGGAGCGGCCTTTGCCGCGACGCTGGGTCTGACTGCCGGGCGCGGCGCGGGGGAACTGGCTTATGCGGCCATGAGCTTCGGCGCCTTCGCCGCCATCGTCGGCATGGGGCAGATGCTGGTCATCACGCTGGGACCGGGCAACGTCGACCTGTCGATCCCGGCCTGCATGACGCTGGCGGGCACGCTGGCGCTGAAGGTCATGGGGTCCGACCCCGGCACCGCCTGGCTGGGGCTGGCCGTGGCGCTGGCCACGGGCCTGGGGGTGGGGCTGGCGAACTTTGCCCTGATCTGGCTGCTGCGCCTGCCGCCGATCATCGCCACGCTGGCGGCATCGCTGATCTACCAGTCGCTGGCGATCTGGTCGAACCGGGGCCTGCGGATCAAGCCGCCAGAGGGGTTGGCGGATTTTGCCACCGGGCGGATGCTGGGCGTGCCGAACGTCGCCTGGGTGGCGCTCCTGCTCGCACTGGCCACATGGGTCATGCTGGAACGGTCGGTCTGGGGCCGGTGGCTGCTGGCGTCGGGCCAGAACCTGCGCGCGGCGCGGCTGGCCGGGGTGCCGGTGCAGGCGGTGCGCGCCGCGACCTATGTTGCGGTCGCCGTCTTTGCCGCGCTGGCGGGCTACCTGCTGGCCAGCTTCTCCGGCGGCGCGGCGCTCAACATGGGGGCGGAGTACCTGCTCATGTCCATCGCCGTCGTGGTGATCGGCGGCAGTTCCATCGCCGGGGGCAACTCCAATGTGCCAGGCGTACTGGGCGCGGCGCTGTTCATGTTCCTTGTGGTCTCCATGCTGAACAGCTACGGCGCGGGGGCGGGCGTCAAGAGCGTTCTCACCGGCGCCATCATCATCGCCATCGTCATTGCTGCCAGCGCCCGGAGGAGCCGCCCATGATCACCTGTCCCCCACACCTGGAGATCCGCGATGCGCGTTTCTCCGCGCTGGTGCATCCCATGTCGAAGCTGGAGCGCATCGCCGAGGGCTTCACCTGGACCGAGGGGCCGGTGTGGTTCGGCGACCGCGGTTGCCTGCTGTTCTCTGACATCCCCTCACGCCGGATCATGCGCTGGTCGGAGGCGCATGGCGTGACGGTTTACCGGGGCGACAGCGGTTTCAACAACGGCAACACGCGGGATCGGCAGGGGCGGCTGGTGGGCTGCCGCCACGGTGCGCGCGACGTGGTGCGCACGGAGCATGACGGCACGCTGACGGTTCTGGCGGATAGCTGGCAAGGCAAGCGGTTGAACTCGCCCAACGATGTAGTCGTCAGCAGCGACGGGGCGGTTTGGTTCACCGATCCGACCTACGGCATCATCTCGAACTTCGAGGGCTACAGCGCCGAACCGGAGCAGGGGGCGCGCAACGTCTATCGGCTGTCTCCGGAAGGCGCGCTGTCGGTGGTCGTGTCGGACTTCGTGCAGCCGAACGGGCTGTGCTTTTCGCCCGACGAGCGGGTGCTGTATATTGCCGAAAGCGGGTCGAGCCACGACGACGCGGTGCCATCCGTGATCCGCAAGTTCGACGTGGAGGGCGACCGGCTGACCGATCGCGGCGTTTTTGTCACCATCGATCGGGGTCTGCCCGACGGGATGCGCTGCGACACGGCAGGCAACCTGTGGTCCTCTGCCGCCGACGGGGTGCATTGCTTTGCCCCCGACGGAACACTGCTGGGCAAGATCCTCGTGCCGGAGCTGGTGTCGAACCTCTGCTTTGGCGGCGCAGACGGGCGGCGGCTGTTCATCACTGCCACAACTTCGGTCTACCGGGTCTTTGTCGATGCCGCGGGGGCGGAGCCGTGGACGCGCGGGCACCTGTGCTGAACTCTCGGGCCGCCGATGTGGGGGACGCCCTGAGGGGGGCAGCGCCTTCAGTCGGGGCGGGCGTGGTAACCCGGCGGGCAGGTGTTGTCAGCCCTTTTCGCCGCGCGTCACCTCCCTGTACCAGGTGACGATCTGGCGGCGCGCCTCCGGGTCCATCTGGATGGCGTTGGGCGGCGGCATGGCGTGGCTGCGCCCGGCCTGCAGGTAGATCTGTTCCGCGTGGCGGGCAACGTCGGCCGCTGTCTCCAGCACGACTCCCTTCGGCGGCCATGCGATCCCGTCCCACGACGGTTCGCGCCCGTGGCACATGGAACAGTTGCCGACCACCGCGAAATAGGCGTCCTCGAAGCCCTCGGCGGAGGCAAAGGTCGCCTCGTAGGGCGTCAGGGCGCGGGCTTCGCTGTCCTCGTAGCTCTCGATGCCGGGCTGGGTGGAGAGCCACGCGATCACCAGCATGATGACCACCGTCACAGGCCAGGTCCAGTGCGGTCCCTTGCCGGTACGGTGCATGGTGTTGAAGTAGTGCCGGATCGTCACCCCGGTCAGAAAGACCAGCGACGCGATGATCCACGCGTACTGTGTGCCGAAGGCCAGCGGGTAGTGGTTCGACAGCATCAGAAAGACCACCGGCAGGGTGAGGTAGTTGTTGTGTGTCGACCGGACCTTGGCGATCTTGCCGTATTTCGCGTCGGGAGTGCGGCCGGCCATCAGGTCGGCGACGACGATGCGCTGGTTCGGCATGATCTGAAAGAACACGTTGGCCGTCATGATCGTGGCGGTGAAGGCCCCGAGGTGCAAAAGCGCGGCCCGCCCGGTGAACACCTGATTATAGCCCCAGGACATCGCCACGAGGATCACGAACAGCAACAGCATCAGGGCGGTGGGGTGATCCGCCAGCCGCGATTTGCACAGCGCGTCATAGGCCAGCCAGCCGATTGTCAGTGAGCCGCCGGAGATCAGGATGCCCTGCCAGAGCGCCAGTTCGACCTTGGTCGGGTCGAGAAGGAATATCTCGCCCTTGAGCCAGTAGAGGATCATCAGCAGCGCCGCGCCCGAAAGCCAGGTGCTGTAGCTCTGCCACTTGTGCCAGGTCAGGTGCTCCGGCATCCGGGCGGGGGCCACGAGGTACTTCACCGTATGGTAGAAGCCGCCGCCGTGGACCTCCCATTCCTCGCCATGCGCGCCGTCGGGCAGGGCGGGGTTCGGCTTCAGCATCAGGTCCAGCGCGATGAAGTAGAAGGATGCGCCGATCCAGGCCATCGCCGTGATGACGTGCAGCCAGCGGACCGAAAAGGCGATCCAGTCCCAGATGATTGCGAAATCGTACATGGTGTCCTCTCAGGTCCCGGTCGGCGGGACAGTAGCGGATCGTGGTTTTCCCTGCTATTTGCAGCAAACGCCAAGCAGCTGCAAAAAAAATCGAAGAATGCGCGTCAGGTGTTCCAACCCGCCTGCTGCCGCTTGCTTCGGTCGGCTGCGGACAGCGTTGCTGTTTCGATCCTTGCTCTGGAAACGCCGAAATGTCCTATCTCGACAATATCCGTACCTTTGTCCGTGTCTACGAATTGGGCAGCATGTCCGCGGCGGGGCGCGATCTGCGCATATCCTCGGCGGTGACGTCCTCGCGCATTTCGCAACTGGAGGATCATCTGGGCGTGCGGCTGTTCCAGCGTACCACGCGCAGCCTGACGCCGACGGAACACGGCAAGTCCTTCTATGGCGGTGCCACGGAGATCCTTCAGGCGGTGGAAAGCGCCGAGGCGCAGATCGTCAACGTGACGGAGAACCTGAGGGGGCCCTTGTACGTCGCGGCGCCGCTGGGGGTCGGGCGGCGGCTGATCGCGCCGCAGGTCTCCGCATTTCTGGCGGAATATCCTGAGGTCAGCGTGCGGTTGCGCCTGAGCGACCGCAAGGTGGATCTGACGACCGAGGGGCTCGATCTCGCGTTTTTCCTGGGCAAGCCGGAGGACAGCACCCTGCGTATCCGCAAGATCGCCGACGTGCCGCGCGTGCTGTGTGCCGCACCCGACTACGTCTCGCGGCGTGGGAAGCCGCAGGACGGCGATGCGTTGATCGCGGATCGGCACGAATGCCTCAACCTGCGTTTTCCCGGTGCCGCGGAATTCCAGTGGCGGCTGAAGACGCCCGAAGGCCCGCGCCGCTTTGCCGTGACAGGGCGCTACGAATCCGACGATGGCGACGTGCTGACAGACTGGGCATTGGCCGGGCACGGCATCGTGCTGAAGCCGGTCTTCGAGGTGTCCGAACATCTCAAGTCGGGCGCGCTGGTGCCGGTCGCCACCCGCACCCCGCCCGAGGCGATCCAGATGGCCTGCCTCTACACGCACCGGCGCAGGCAGGACCCGAAGGCGCGCATCTTCATGGACTTTGTCATCGACCGGATAGGGAAGGCCTTCCTGCCAACCGATCCGCTGGACTGATGCGATGTCCCGGTCCGATCAGCTGCCGCGATAGGTCGAATAGCCAAAGGGCGAGAGCAGCAGCGGCACGTGGTAGTGCGAGGCCGCCGACATGCCGAAGCGGATCGGGATCACGTCGAGGAAGCGCGGCTCTTCCGGGGGGGTGCCGCTGGCATCGAGGTAATCGCCGGCGTGGAACACCAGCTCGTAGACGCCGGGGGCGAATTCGTCCGTCGGCAGGATCTGTTCGTCGGTGCGGCCGTCGGCATTGGTGGTCAGGGTCTTCAGATGCGTCGGGTTTTCGCCTTCGATCCGGAAAAGCGCGATTTTCAGGCCCTCGGCAGGGCAACCGCGCGCGGTATCCAGAACATGGGTTGTCAGGTATCCGGTCATCTCAAGGCTCTCCAGAACTGTTTGCCATTCATAGACCCTGTGGGAGTGCGGAGGCAAAGGGGCGGGAGCGAAAGGCTCCTTCTGATATTATTTGATAATCGCGGGGGATTTCATGATTTATCAAGCAGAGAAACACCGGAGGTGAGGAAAATGGATCGTTATCCCCGAGACATGGCGGGCTACGGACCGGCCGTGCCCGCGGCCAACTGGCCCGGCGGCGCGAAGATCGCCGTGCAGATCGTGCTGAACTACGAAGAAGGCGGGGAAAACAACATCCTGCACGGCGATGCCGCCTCCGAAGGCTTTCTCTCGGAGATTACCGGTGCGCAACCATGGCCGGGGCAACGGCACTGGAACATGGAGACGATCTACGAATACGGATCGCGCGCCGGGTTCTGGCGGGTGCACGGCCTGCTGAAGGACACGCCGGTGACTGTCTACGGCGTCGCCACCGCGCTGGCGCGGGCGCCCGACCAGCTGAAGGCGATGAAGGACGCGGGATGGGAAATCGCCTCTCACGGGCTGAAGTGGATCGAGCACAAGGACATGCCCGCGGAGGAAGAGCGCGCGCAGATCCGCGAGGCGATCCGCCTGCATACGGAGGTGGTCGGCACGCCACCACGCGGCTGGTATACCGGGCGCTGTTCGATGAATACCATCGCGCTGGCTGCCGAAGAGGGCGATTTCGCCTATATCGCGGACAGCTACGCCGACGACCTGCCCTACTGGATGCAGGTCGGGGGCAAGGATCAGCTGATCGTGCCCTACACGATGGATTGCAACGACATGCGGTTTTCCATTCAGGCGGGCTTCACTCGCGGCGACGATTTCGAGGCCATGGTGCGTGACGCCTTTGACACGCTCTATGCGGAAGGGCAGGCGGGCGCGCCAAAGATGCTGTCCATCGGGCTGCACTGCCGCCTGATCGGCCGCCCCAGCCGCGCGGCGGCCTTGCGGCGCGTGATGGCGTACATGCAGGGCCATGACGGCGTCTGGTTCGCCACGCGCGAAGCGATCGCGGACCACTGGGCGGCGGTGCATCCACCACGCAGCACGCCGCGCCCCTCGGAGATGGCGCGGGAAGCCTTTGTCGCGGAATTCGGCGGCATCTTCGAGCACAGCCCCTGGATCGCCGAGGGTGCACACGCGCTGGAGCTTGGCCCCCACAGCGACAGCGCCGCCGGCCTGCACAACGCCCTGGCCCGGGCGTTCCGCTCAGCGCCGGAGGGCAAGCGGCTGGAGGTTCTGCGCGCCCATCCGGATCTCGCGGGAAAGCTCGCCGCCGCCGGCCGCCTGACCGCCGAATCGACAGCGGAACAGTCGGGCGCAGGGCTGGACATGCTGACCGACGAAGAGCGCGCAACCTTCACCCGTCTGAACGACGCCTACACCGCAAAGCACGGCTTTCCCTTCATCATCGCGGTGAAGGACAACACGAAGGCGGGCATCCTCGCGGCCTTTCACCGCCGCATCGACAATGACCGCGCCACGGAGTTCGCCGAGGCCTGCCGCCAGGTCGAGCGCATCGCCGAGCTGCGCCTCGAGGAGAAGCTGGGCAGATGACGCAGATCACTCTCCAACCGCTGACGGCCGGGGCCTTCGCCCCCTTCGGCGAGGTGCTGGAGGCGCAGGGCGACCCGGACCGGATCATCAACCAGGGGCTCTGCGGGCGCTTCCACGACCGCGCCACGCTGGATTTCGTCGATGGCCGCGCCGGAATCAGCCTGTTCAGGGCCGAAC
Source organism: Sagittula salina (assembly GCF_017813235.1). Classification (GTDB taxonomy): domain Bacteria; phylum Pseudomonadota; class Alphaproteobacteria; order Rhodobacterales; family Rhodobacteraceae; genus Sagittula; species Sagittula salina. Next base: position 75,737 of record NZ_JAGISH010000014.1, on the reverse strand, counting down.
CCCGCCGTCTGCCGTTGGCACTCGACATGGTGGAACGCCACCCCGACGGCAGCCAGGCTTTCCTGCCCATGACGCAGGACCCATTCCTGGTGGTTGTCGCCCCCGACGAGGACGGCCGCCCCGGCACGCCGTTCGCCTTCGTCACGGCGCCGGGGCAGGGGGTGAACTATCATCGCGGCACATGGCACGGGGTACTTTGCCCGCTTGCCGCCCCCGGCCTCTTTGCCGTGGTCGACCGCATCGGGGAGGGGCCGAACCTCGAGGAATACTGGTTCCACACGCCCTATGAGGTCATTGCCTGACCCACTCCGGCGCGCTCCCGATCAGTGGCGGGCGCATCCACGCGCGGCCCGTCACCCCGACCTGTACCCCGTGCTTCTTCTGGACCGGGGGGGCTGGCCGCCGGGCAGCGTGGGCGCCAGCCCGCGCAAACGCGAAGGGCGCGCAACCCTCAACGCAGCCGCAGCGGCATGTGCCGGTTGACATCCTTGTAGAGCAGGTAACGAAACCGCCCCGGCCCGCCCGCATAGCAGGCCTGTGGGCAGAAGGCGCGCAGCCACATGAAATCACCCGCCTCGACCTCCACCCAGTCAGTGTTCAGCTTGTAGACCGCCTTGCCCTCCAGCACATATAGCCCGTGTTCCATCACATGGGTTTCGAGGAAAGGGATCACCCCGCCCGGCTCGAAGGTGACGATGGTCACATGCATGTCGTGCCGCAGGTCCGCCGGATCGACGAAACGGGTCGTGGCCCAGGCCCCGTTCGTCTCAGGCATGGGCGTCGGCGCGATGTCGTTCTCGTTCAGGATCAGAACGTCCGGCTCGTCCAGCCCCGGTGCGGGTTCATAGGCTTTGCGGATCCAGTGAAAACGCAGCGCCGCCTCGCCGTGGTTGTGCAGTGTCCATTGGGCCGAGGGCGGGAGGTAGGCGTAGCCGCCGGGGGTCAGGACGTGCGTCTTCCCGTTTACGGCCAGCGTGGCCTCGCCATCCACGACGAAAAGCACACCTTGCGCGCCGGCTTCCGGCTCCGGCGTGTCGGAGCCGCCGCCGGGCTGGACCTCCATGATATATTGGGAAAACGTCTCCGCAAAGCCCGACAGCGGCCGGGCGATTACCCAGAGGCGCGTGTCGGTCCAGCTGGGCAGGAAACTGGTGACAATGTCGCGCATCGTGCCCTTGGGGATCACGGCGTAAGCTTGGGTAAAGATCGCGCGGTCGGTCAGGAGCTGGTCCTGACCGGGAAGGCCGCCGGTGGGCGCATAGTAACGTGATGACATTGATGGGATCCTGATCGTCGCGGGCTTTGGTGGAGTATGGCGCGGGGGGTATTTCATCGAAAGCGGGAAAGGTTGAACAACACTTCCTTGAAATGTTTGAAAATCCGCGCCGGGGCGCGGTGGATCAAGTTACGTGGGCGCACGGGTTTTGGCGGGGCCCGACCATCCGGCCTGGATCGCCCTTGTGGCTCCCGTGAGAAGACCATTGGTTGTGGCGGGCAATCGGGGCTGACCGGGGATAGGCTGGTAATCAGGGCGTGGACCCGCCCGATGTGATCCGGACTGTCACGGGCTGCGACAGTTTACCATAATCCCGATTACCGGATAGATTTCCGTACAGCACTGCGGTTCGCGGCTGTGCGAGCGCAGTGCGCGCCGTTCAGAACTTCAGGTTGTCGAGCCGCTGGTCGCCCGGCAGTTTCGAGCGTTCGAGGATGATCTGCGAGACAGCCCTTGCCCGCACGGGATCGAGCGCGGCGAGGATCGGAGCGGCGTCGCGTTCGGCCATGGTGCCCAGCACCATCACCGTAACCTCGATGTCGAGGTCGTTCATGATGGTGGCGGCGTCCTTGGGCTTCATGTTCTGGTAGAGCAGCACCAGCCTGTCGACGTCCATGGTATGTGCTGCCTCGACCCGGGCCAGCAGGTTCTCGACCTCGGACTTGAGATCTTCGAGCCGCCCGCGTTCGACGTCGAGCGTCTCGGTCGCCAGATCAAGCTCCGCAGTGCGCTTCGCGGCGGTTTCCTTTTGTCGTTCCAGCAGTTCGCGTTCGTCCCGGATGGAGGCCAGCAGCGCCTCGGGGGCCTCGCAAAGCGGAAGGTCCGCATCGCCGCCCAGAGACACCGCCGGGTCGTCCCCCTCCGCGGCGGAGGCCGCGGCGAAAAGAGGCGCATCGGTGCCATCGGCGCGCGCCTGCTGCGGCGCGGGGTCGTCGAAGAAGGTCGCGCCGAGCTTTGCCGCGGTAGCAATGGCCAGCCCGGCAAGGATGACGGTCAGGGGGCGGAACACGGATCAGACCTCGCGCTTGCGGACGGTTTCGAAGAAACCGCGCACCAACTCCGACTTGCCGTGAACCGGGGTTGCGCCCTGCGGCCGGGCCGGGCGTTCGCGACGGCTGCGGAATTCTGCGGCACCCGCGGCCTTTGGTTCGGCCGGGCCGGACGTGGAGGCGGAGGCCGTGGCGGACGGGCCGCGCTGGAGGTTTGAGAACAGCCCCTCCGCCTGCCCCATGCTGCGCAGAGCGGAGACGGTGCTTTCGGACCGGTCTACGGCGTCCGAGAAGGACCCGATCATCGGTTGCATTTCCTTTAGCGCCTGCATCATGCGCCGCACCCGGCGGTCCACGACGAAGGTGTAGGACAACGTTCCGATCAGCAGAACGAGTATGGCGACATCAATCAGCGTGGACATCGGATTGCTCCTCGGGACCGTGGAATTTCTCGGAAAGTTTCAGCGCAAGGTGACCGTTGGCGCGGCGCCCGACCTCGGCCCGCGCGATGGTCTGCCCCGCGCAGGTCAGCGTGACCGGGTCATCGGCCCGCAGGCCGAGATCCAGCACCTGACCCGGTGCCCAGCCCAGAACCTGCCGCAGGGTCACGGCGGCCTCGCCCATGACCGCCGTGACCGGCACGTTGGTCAGCTCCAGCAGCTGGGTCATCCGGCTGCGCCAACCGCTGTCGCCGCCAAGCTGCCCGCCGGTGAACTGCTGCGAAAGGGCCCCGATGACCTTTTCAAAAGCAGTGTTGGGCAGGGCAAAGCACATTTCCGCCTCGCGGTCCTCGATCTCGACCGTGAGTATTGCGCGCACGCAGGCGCTGGAGGGCGGAGCCAGCAGCAGGGCGCGCGGATTGCTTTCGATATGACTGACCGTGAAGGCGGTCGGGGCCACCTTGTCGAAGGCGGCGGAGAGTTCGTGCAGCACGGCGACGACGAAGCCCTCGCCGACACGCTTTTCGATCGCGGTAAAGGAGCGCGGCTTGTGTTTGCTGCCGCTGGCGGAGCGCCCGCCAAAGGTGATTTCCACAACGTTGAAAAGCAATTCGCTTCGCATCACGGCAGCGATGGTCCCACCCCATTGTTCTGCCGCCGTGACGGCGATCAGCGAGGGTTCGGGAAGGTCTTCCATCGCGTCCTGACAGGAGGTGTAGTCGATGCTCTTGAGCTGCACGTCCACCATCGCGCCCAGATAGCCCTTCAGCGTCTGGGTCAGTGCGAGCGCGAACCGGTCGAAGACCACCTCAAGCATGGGAAGGCGCACGTAGGACAGTTTGGCGCGTTCGACGATCATCTCCTCGACGGCGCGCGTATCGGGGGTGAGCGTGTCCTGGCCGGTCATTGGATCACCAGATCGGCGATAAGGAATTCCTGCGGCGCCTCGCTGTCGGATATGGCACGGGCGCGGCGCAGGAGTTCCGCCTTGAGTTGCACCAGACCCATCGAACCCTGCAGGTCCGCCTCGTTCAGCTGCCGGAGGTATTCCTGAAAGCTGTCGCGGAGGAAGAGTTTGCGGGTCTCGATGTTCTCCGCGCCCGGTATGGTCGAGTCGTAGGCCAGCGCCAGGTTGAGTTTCAGGAACCGGCTGGTTTGCCGCCCCGTGGCCGTGGTCGCGGTGATGTTGACGATGATTTCCTGAAACGGAGTCACGAGGATCTTGTCGCGGGCGGCTGCGTGCGTGGGCTGGAGACCGCCCCCGTCCTGACTGGCTGCGCTGTCCTTCGCCTCGCCGTCCAGCAGGGCGAGGATGCGCGACGGCCCGAGCGAGAAGACGACCCCGCCGGCCCCGGCCAGAAGGCACGCAAGCACCAGCAGCCCGATCCGGAGGGCGCGACCCATCCCGCCGGGAGCGGCTTCGGTTTCTGATGTCGTGGCGGCCATTGGTCAGCGTCTGAGCCTGTGGTTTGTTCTTGTACAATGATGCTTTGCTGACACGGTAAAATCAAGCTTAAAGGTGACGCAGTTCTTGTTCCTCAAGGATAAACGTGTTTATTCTTGGCCACGCAGAACATGTAGGCGGCCCCGGACGTGCAAGCACTTCTCGATAACCTGAAATCGCTTGGCTGGCGTCGCCTGTCGATCCTTGGCGGGACCGGTATCGCCTTGCTTCTGGCGCTGTTTTTCGGATTGTCGGTGGTCTCGGCGCCCGAATACGTGGCAGTCTATCGCGACGTTTCCCCGGCAGAGGCGGGCCGCATCGTCGATTCGCTGGAGCAGGCCGGCATCCGCACGCGCACCGACGCCGCTCGTACCGCCGTCAGTGTCCCGGCAGAGGATCTCGCGCGGGCACGGATGGAGCTGGCGGGTGCCGGGCTTCCGAACGACGGCACGCCGGGCTGGGAGCTTTTTGACGAGACCAGCGGACTGGGCATGAACAGCTTCATGCAGCGGGTGAACCGGATGCGGGCGCTGGAAGGCGAGCTGGCCCGGTCCATCCAGACAATCGACGGGGTTGAAGCGGCGCGGGTGCACCTCGTTCTGCCAGAACGCGAACCCTTTACCCGTGAACGTCCGCGGGCCTCGGCCTCTGTCATCGTGCGGGGCGCGCGGCAGATCAGCACCCGGCAGGCGCATTCGATCCGCTCGCTTGTGGCCTCGGCTGTGCCGGATCTCGCGCCGGCGCAGGTCACGGTTCTGTCCGCCACGGGCGAGACGATCCTCGCCGACGACGGCGAGGCGGGGAGCGAAGCCTCCCTGCAATCGGTCCGCGCCCAGACCGAGGATCGCCTGTCGCAGCGCATCACCCAGATCCTCAGCGCCCGAGTCGGCGCGGGCAACGCGCGGGTGCAGGTCAGCGTCGATCTGTCCTCCGCCCGGCAGGTGGTGCGCGAGCAGACCTATGACCCGGCCCAGCGGGTCGTGCGGTCCACCGAGACGCGCGAGGAAAACCGCGAGGACCAGACCGCCCGCGACGGGCAGGTCGGTGTTGCGGGCGACATCCCTGCCGCGCTGGCGCAGGACGTGCCGGGGATGGATCGCAACAGTTCGAACAGCACCAACGAGATCGTCAACTACGAGATCGGCGGCAAGCAGTCCGAGGTCGTGCGCGAACCGGGCGACATCGAGAAGGTCTCGGTCGCGGTGCTGGTGAACGGCATCTACAACCGGCAGGGCAGCGGTGCCCCGGATTACGAGGAACGCTCGCCGGAGGAACTGGCGCAGCTTCAGGCTCTGGTACAGAGCGCCATCGGCTACGACGAGTCGCGCGGCGACAGCGTCGAGGTGGTGAGCCTGCGGTTCATGGATTACTCGATGGACGTGGGCGAGCCGGTCGGCGGCGGTGCCAGCCAGATGCTGCGCGACAACCTGACGACCATCCTGCGCGGGATCTTTGGTGTCGCGCTGGTGGGGGTGATCCTGTATTTCGGCGTCCGTCCCGCGCTGAATGTCATTGCCGAACCCAAGGCGCTGGCCGATCAGCGCAACGAGTCCGATGCCTTGGCCGAGCGTCCAGCCCTGCCCGGCACCGGGGCTGGCGGGGCATCCGGCATCGACGCGCCCAGCCCGCTGCAGACCGGGGCCGCGCCCGCGGCGCAGGGGGCGCGCCCGATCAGGACGCATACCGGCACCGTCCTTGACCCGCTGCCGCCCGGATCCGACGAAACCGTGACGCTGGCTACCGTCGAAGGCGGCGTGCGCCGCGAGCTGATCGCCACCGTGGGTGAGCTGATCGAGCGCGAGCAAGATGAATCTCTGAACATGATCCGCTCGTGGCTGGCCGAAGGGGAGCCGTCATGAGCTACGTCTTCGACCGTAATTTCGACGCGGAGGACACCGCGCTTTCGCAGGGACGCGAGCCGGTGATCGGTGCTGTCTACACGCGCACGGATTTTGACGCGGCCGTGGCCGCCGCCCGCGAGGAAGGCTTTCGCACAGGCTACGCCCAGGGAATGGCGGAGGCCTCTGCCGCGGCGGAGACCTCGGAGGCCGCCCGCAACCTTTCGGCGTTGGAGGCCATCGCGCCCGCGTTGCGCGCGCTGTTCGCCGATGCCGACCGCCACCACGCGGCTCTGGAGGCACAGACCGTCGACTACCTGCTGGCGGTTTTCGAGCAGCTGGCCCCGGACGTGCGCGACGGCCTTTCCGCCGGGCAGGCTCTGCGCGAGGCCCGCGCCGCCGTGCGCATGGCGCTGGGGTCGGCGGAACTGCGGCTGTACCTCGCGCCCGAGGCGGTGGAGGACGCGGGCGCCGAGGTCCGCCGGGTGGCGCGGCAATGTGGGTTTGGCGGACGGCTGGAAATCGCGCCGGACCCCGCGCTCGCGGTGGGCGCGGTGCGGGCCGAATGGGACCACGGCGTGATGCGCTACAGCTTTGACGACCTCTGCGCGCGCATTCTGGGCCATCTTGGCCAGACGCAGCAGGACATTGCCCGGCGGCTGGCACAGCAGCCCGCAGGGGACAGACCGGATACCGCAGGAGAGCAGACATGACCGATGCGATCGACGACGCGCCCGAGGCCCCGGCCAAGGCGGAGACCATTGCCGATGCGATTGCCGGCGCGGCCGAGGCGCCGCAGGGCGCCGGCTCTTCGGCGATCGATGCCATGCTGAACGTCGGCCTGAACGTACAGATCGTTCTGGGCCAGACCAAGATGCCCATCGCGCAACTGCTGAAACTTAGCCGGGGCTCGATCATCGAGCTGGACAAGGCCATCGGCGAACCCGTGGAGGTGGTGATCAATGACCGCCTCGTGGCGCGCGGCGATCTGGTAAAGCTGGGCGACGACCGGCTGGGCGTCTCGCTGATCGAGATCGTCAAGGAGCACGTGTCCGACGTATGACACTCGTTCGCGGCCTGTCCCTGTTCGTGCTGACCGGCCTGATTGCGGCCGGGTTCTGGCTGCTGGCCGCCGGGCCGGGCCTCGCGCAGCAGGGCGGGGCCGACCTGCTGGGTGCCCTAGGCGACGCGCTGAGTTCCGCCCCAGCCGGATCGGACGAACGCGCCACGCTGTCGGGCCGGATCATCCAGCTGATCGCGGCCATGACGGTGCTGTCGCTGGCGCCGGGCCTTCTGGTGGTGATGACCAGTTTCACCCGCTTCGTGATCGTCTTTTCCATGCTGCGCTCGGCGCTGGGGCTGAACCAGTCGCCGCCCAACATGGTGCTCACCTCCATGGCGCTGTTCATGACGTTCTTCGTCATGCAGCCGGTTTTCGAGGACGCGTGGGAAGGCGGCGTCCGGCCCCTGATGAACAATGCGATCACCGAGGAGCAGGCCATCGCCCGCATCGGTGAACCCTTCAAGGCCTTCATGTTCGCCAACACGCGCGAAAAGGACCTTGGCCTGTTCAACGAAATGGCGCAGCGCGGGACGGACCAGGCGGGAGAGCCCGCCACCCTGCCCGAGACGGCGGAGGCGGCGGACTGGCGGTCTCTGGTTCCGGCTTTCGTCATCTCCGAACTGCGGCGCGCCTTTTCCATCGGATTCCTGATCTACCTGCCCTTTCTGGTCATCGACCTGATCGTGGCCTCTGTGCTGATGAGCGCGGGCATGATGATGCTGCCGCCGGTGTTGATCTCCTTGCCGTTCAAGGTGATCTTTTTCGTCCTGATCGACGGCTGGTACATGCTTGCCGGCAGTCTCATGGAAAGTTACCTGCCGCCGGTTCTGGGCGGCTGAGGGAGGCAGACAGATGGCAGTCGCAGCACTCGACAAGAGCATCGACGCAAAGCCCCGTTCCCGGCGGCGCAAGCTTACCGGGCCGCAGAAGGCCGCGATCCTCTTTCTCTGCATCGGGGAAAAGCGCGGGTCCGCCATGCTGCGCAAGCTCGATGACGAGGAAATCCAGCAGATGACGCGGGCCATTTCCGGGCTCGGGTCGATTTCCTCCGAGGCGGTGGAGGAGGTTCTGACGCAGTTCCTGGAGGGCATACAGAAGGGCAGCGGTGTGGTCGGCTCCTTTGCCATCGCGGAGAACATGCTGCGGAGCCTGCTGCCGTCCGATCAGGTCGACGGCATCCTGAAGGACATCCGCGGCCCGCTTAAGGAACGCGACCTCTGGGGCCGTTTCAACGCGCTGTCGGAAAACGTCATCGCCAACTATCTCAAGAGCGAGCACGAACAGATCGCCGCCGTCATCCTGACGAACGTCAAGACCGACGTGGCCGCAAAGGTGCTGCCGCTGCTTGGGCCGGAAAAGATGGCCAACGTGGTGGAACGGATGATCCGCATGGAAGCCATTCCCACGCACATGATGCGCCAGATCGAGGAATCGCTGCAAAAGGACATCATGAACGCGGGTTCGCAACCGACCGCGACAGAGCAGCATCAGCGCATGGCGGAACTGTTCAACAAGATGGATCGCGGCGCATTCGACGCCATATCGCCGGATCTGGAAACCGCGTTGCCCGATGCGTTCAACTCGATCAAGGCAAAGATGTTCACCTTCGAGGATCTTGTGAAGATGGCGCCGATGGATCTGGCGCGGGTGATGCGTGGCGTACCGGGCAACACTCTGCCCACGGCCCTGCGGGGTGCCAGCCAGACGGCGCGCGAGGCCTTCCTCAACGCCCTGCCGGGGCGATCCCGCGACATGCTGGTGGACGAGATGGATAGCATGGGGCCGGTGCGTGGCCGGGACGTGACAGCGGCGCAATCGACGATCCTCGATTACGCAAGGTCACTGGCGGACGAGGAATTGATCCGTCTGCCGCTTCAGGAAGACGAAGACGAAATGTTCTGAACCTCAGCGGTAGCTGTTGAAGCGGGTCACGAGGTCGAGGTCCAGCGTCGCCATGACGACGCTGCCCGAAGCGCCGCCGCTGACCAGCTGCACGATCGGGTTCTCTGCGGCGTTGCTGGAGGTCGCGTCGGACAGCGCGACAAACTTTCGCATCAGACCGTCGACAACGTCTGGATCGGACAGAGTGGCAATATCGAGCTTGTCGGTGATCATCCTGGCCTGACGGTCGATATCCAGCGCCGCCATCTGCGACGGCAGGCCAAGCGCCGTGTGCATGAAGGCGGTCAGTTCCTTGTCCTTCAGGATGTCGAAGGCGGTGCGGATCGTCGATGCCTTGCGGCGAAAGGCCAGTGCCGCGCCGAGGGTCTCGTTTTCCTCGGCCTTGCCGTTGACGTATTGCGTGTCGACATACCGCGTGATCATGCGGTCCTGCCAGCGGTTCAACCCGGTGTTGATGTTGCCCTCGCCGTTGGAGCCGAAGCCCATCTCGAGGTAGAGTTTCTTGAACCGGGAATCCGTCAGCCGGTTTACCAGCGCCTTTGGGTCCTCGATATTGCTCTTGAGGATCTTCTCCATCATCGCCTTGCCGAAGATCTGGTCTTCGAGGTCGAAGGCTTTCATGACGAAGCTGTAGAGGCGATAGTCGTCGGTCAGCGCATCCACGGATGTGATCGAACCGATGTTTTCCTTGAAGTAGGCGATCTCGCGCTGGTGCTGAGGGGATTTGCGGATGAGCGCCTGTTCCTTGGTCTCTGTCGCCTCGACCAGCTTCAGCGCGGCCATGGTGGGCAGACCGGCGACAGAGATCATGCCCCGGTTTCCCCGCCCGCAACGATGCGCGGGCCAAAAACCTCGTCTTCGCGTTTCAGAAGCGGCCGGAGGTCGCGCAGGGCGGTGAAATACTCCCCCCGGCTGACATTGTTGGCTGCGACAAAGACACAGTTGCGCAGGTCAGGGGTGAATACGGTGGCCAGTTCGGCCAATGCGATCTGCGCGGCCTTGACCAGTTGCTCGCGGCGTTCCACGTCCACCAGAGCAGACTGGATCAACAGGTATACCCGGCGCACAGGCGTCGTTGCCTGGTCCGGTTTGATGATATCGGTTTCGCGGATTATGTCGGCGCGGGTCTCGACCGTGATGGTGGACTTGCGCCCACCGTTGCGGATCATGCACCCGTTGACGACGATCCGCTCATAGGGCTTCAGCGCGAGATTCAGGGCCATGCGAAGTGTCCACTGTCGAGAGGGCCGGGCGCTGTGACGTCAGCCCGGCAAGAATGTTCTGGTTGACGTCGATCAGCGCTCCCAGCCCGGCGCCGCCGCCGATCACCGCCTCGCAGGTGCGGTCAACCCACATCGAGATGGAGAGAAGGTTGGCGCGCAGCGTCTCGGGCAGCGCATTGGCGTCGCTGGTGAGATCCTCGCGCAGCCGAACCCAGAGCTGGCGGTTCTGGCCGATGGCGGTGCGCAGCCCCTGCCCCAGCACGGCGGTTCTGGCGATGCGATCGCCTGCCGCTTCGTAGTCGGCGCGGAAGAAGTCCATCGCGCCGGTGATGCGGGCAAAAACCCGCGCTTCGATCTGTCTCGGGGATTCGCTTTCGCGGATCGTGCGTTTGTATGCCGAAATGCTCATTGCTGTCCTGCCGTTCCTGCCGCTTGCCATGTCCCGTCCGTTGACGGGACTGTTTTTCGGTCGGGCCCGGTTGGTCCGGTGCTCCGGCGAAGGAGGGCGCCCGGAGGCGCCCTCCCACTATGTCACCATGCCTTACGGAGATTCCAGTGAGATTAGCGGAACAGCGAGAGAATGTTCTGCGGCGAGGAGTTCGCGATCGACAGCGCCTGGGTGGACAGCTGCTGCTGCACCTGAAGCGACTGAAGGCGCGCGGCCTCTTCTTCCATGTCGGCGTCGACCATGGCCGAAACACCCGAGCTGATCCGGTCGGTCAGTTCGTTCAGGAAGGTCTGTTGGGTCTCGATGGAGTTTTCCGCCACACCCAGAGTGGTTGCCTGCGAGGTGATGCTCTTCAGGAAATCGTCGGCTGCTGCCAGCGAGGTTTCGAGGTCCGTGGCGTGGGTGCCCGCCGAAACGGAGGCCGCGATGGCCTTCAACGTGCCGTCGCCGCCTGCGGCGTCGGTGCCATCGGTCACAAGCGCCTGCAGATCGACCATCGCGAAGTCCTGCTTGGTGGTCTCCAGGGTGCCGGTGGCATCGCGCGTGATGCCGGTGGTGATGGTTTTGGTGTTGGCGGTCAGGGCGCCGACACCGGCCGTGCTGATCAGGTTTTCACCGTTGAAGGACGACTGGCCGATGGTGGTTTCCATCTGAGCGACCAGTGCTTCGAGTTCCTTGCCGACGGCCGCCTGATCGACGCCTTCTTCCTGCGCGAAGGCAAGACGATCGACGAACTGCTGGGTCAGATCCGTAAGCGTCTCGGCGCCAAGGCGGGCGGTCGAGATGGAGTTCTTCGCCAACGTCATGCTCTCGTTGATGCCCGAGTACATGCCGCTTTCCGAGTTCATCGTGGTCGAGATCTGGAAGTAGGACGCGTTATCCTTGCCGGACTGGACTTTCAGGCCGGTGGAGATGCGACCCTGCGTTTGCTCGAGGTTCGAGTTGACGTTACGCAGTGTTGCCAGTGCGTTCATGGCGCTGGAGTTGGTATTGATAGACGACATTTTAGTCTGCTCCGATTTCTATCGTTGGTCTTCGTCTTTCTGACGAAAACGGTCTTGCCGTGTGACACACCTAACACGGAGATTCCGGGCAGTGGATAACTTTCTATTAACTATTTTAGATCGACTGATCAAAGCGTTGCGACGGAGTCACAGCCTCGTTTGCCGTGGACCCGTCTCGTCCGTATAGGCCGCGCAGGCTCTGGCGGTCGCGGATACGGTCGATTTCACGTGCAATATCCCCTGTTGCTTGGGTCATTCGCTGCAAAAGTGCGAGATCGGCGCGGATCAATCCGCGCAATTCGTCGAGTTTCTCGCGCAGCTTTTCCGAGCCCGGTTCACTCGCCAAAAATATTTTTTCGGGCTGTCCCAATGCCGTCGCAATTTCGCCAAGAAGCTCGGACTTCAGGGGGAAAAGTTCTTCGACGCGGGCCAGTTGGCCCTGTCCGATGGCGGCGATCTCGTCCCGCAGCAGGCGGGCGAGGCGATCGATCAGCTGATGGGCGCGGGCTGGGCTCACGTCGGTCATTCCCGGCCCTCCGGCTTGCCCGCAACACCGGTTGAGGTGGTGCCATAGGCCTCCAGCGCCCGCCGGATGCCCGGTGCAATACCGCCCTGCCCCTGCGCGGCGATCTCCGACGCAAATGCCTCCGCGAGGAAGTAGCGCCAGGCGTCCTCGGCCTGTCCTGCGCCGAAGTCGCCCATATCGACCTCTTTCAGCATTTCGTCGACCATCTGGGTAAGGAACATCTTCTCGAATTCGTGCGCGGCAGAGGCCGGGGCGTCAGCCGCGACCTTGCCGGGTTGCGCATGTTGCGCTTGCGTGACCTGAAGGGCGGCCATGTTGGTACGGATATCCATGCGCAGTCTCCGTCAGATGATTTCCAGATCGGCATGCAGGGCACCCGCCGCCTTGATGGCCTGCAGGATCGAGATTGTCTGCGTTGCCGTCAGGCCGATTGCGTTGAGGGCATCGACCAGCCTCTGCAGGCTGACGTCCGCGCCTTCGAGAATGGTGAAATGGGATTCCTGCTCTTCGACCCCGACCGACGTGCGTGGCACCACCACCGTCGCCCCCCCGATAGAGATCTCCTCTGGCTGGCTGACCAGCGGGTCCTCGCGCACCATGACGGTCAGGCCGCCCTGGCTGACCGCGACGCGGTCGATGCGGACGTCTTCGCCGATCACGATGGTGCCGGAGCGCGCGTCAATGACCACGCGGGCGACGCCATCGGGATCGACACGCAAGTTTTCGATGGCGGCCATGACTTGCGGCACGCCGCCGCCCTTGCCGACGCCGTAGACGTCCACTTCTACCGTGCCGGGGTCCAACACCCGCGCGCCAGTGCCGAGCGCGGCATTGATCGCGTCGGCCATGCGGGCGGCAGTTGTGTAATCGGGGTTGCGCAGGCTCAGGCGCACGGACTCCAGTGCGGCGAGGTCGAAGTTCACCTCGTTCTCGACCGTGGCACCGTTCTCGATCCGCGCGACCGTGGGCACGCCCTCCACCAGGGAGGCGGCGACACCCTGCGCCGCGTAGCCCGCAACGGCGATTGGTCCCTGCGCCACCGCGTAGACCTCGCCGTTGGCGCCAGTCAGCGGTGTCACGATCAGGGTCCCGCCACGCAGCGACGTGGCGTCGCCCAGCGAGGCCACGACCACATCGATGGTGGATCCCATCCGCGCGAAGGGCGGCAGCATGGCGGTCACCATGACGGCTGCGGTGTTGGTCGTGCGCATCCGGTCTTCGGAAAGGTTGCCGACGCCGAGCCGCTCCAGCATGGCCTCGATGCTCTTTTCGGTGAAGGGCGCGTTGCGCAGGCTGTCGCCGGTTCCGTTCAGGCCGACCACGAGGCCGTAGCCCACCAGCTGGTTTTCCCGCACCCCTTCAAAGGAGGCGATGTCCTTGATCCGTACATCGGCACGCGCGGTCGATGCGAGGCAGACCGCGGCGAGCAGGAGGCCGAGCAGAGTTGAAAGGCGCATGGCGAATGCTCCGGACTAGGTGCCGTGATTAGACAGGATCGGGGCGAAACTCGCAATGAATAAATCAAGGATAGCTGTTCTATCCTTGAATAGTCCTTGGTTTTCGATGGCGAAACCTGCTTCGGGATGGTCCTGTCAAGGATAGAATGCATAATGCCCGCCAGAGCGGGGGCTGTGGCGGGCATCACGGGAATGTTGAGGCGAAGGCGCCTTCGCCTTCAGCGCATGAAGTTGAGGAAGCTGAGCGAAGACAGCCGCGCGGTCACGGCGTAGCTGGCCTGAAGCTGCGTCTCCAATGCGGTGATCCGGGTGGCGGCTTCGTAGGGATCGACGCTGACCAGATCGCTCACTCGCCCTTTATAGAGAGCCATGCGGTCCTGCATGCGTTCGTTGGCGTTGTCGATCCGCGTGGAGGAGCTGTCGAGTTCGGTTTCCAACGCGAGAAAGCCGGCGGAGCCTTTTTCGATCAAGGACGTCGCGGCATCGACCCAGCCGGCAAGGACTTGCGGGTCGGGGATCGCGTCGAGTTCAACAGAGGCCAGCATGGAGAGCCCCTGCAGAGCGTCGCGGAAAGCAGTATCGTTGGCCTGCACACCGTAGGTCAGCACGTCGTCATTGCCGATACCGACAGAGGCACGCCCGCCCCCCATCTGGCCGCGATAGAAGAGGTTGTCGTACTGTTTTGCCGGATCGGCCGCCGTACCACCAAAAATCGCATCCAGATCCGCCATCCGGGCGGAGAGGTCCGCAGGCGTAGCCAGCCCGGCAGAGAGCGCGTCCGCGATCACGCCCTCGGGCGAAAGGCCGGTGTCATTTCGGGGCATGGACCACTGCTGGAGCGCGCCGGTGCCGCCGAATACCAGACGCCCGCCGTAGGTTGCGTTACCCAGCGAGATCAGGGAATTCAGCGCCGCTTCGGCGGCGGTTCGCAAAGCGGCGCCAGAGCCGAGATTACCGGAGGAGACCGCCTGTTCCAGCGCGGGCTGCAACGCTTCGCGGATCGCGGTCAGGCTCTGGCTCATGGTATCGATGCGGCCCGAAAGCAGCTTGTTGGCGGTGACTTGTGCCTCGTCACGGGCGATGCTGGCATTCAGGTCCAGCGCCTCGGCAGCGCCTGCGCCCAGCGATTGATAGACATCCGCGTGGACGCCGGTGGAAAGCTCCTGCTCGGCGGTGGACAGGTCGCGCTGGAGTTCCGCGTTGGTGTTGCGACGCAGCAAGTGGCTGTAGAGGGTCGAAGGCGCGCGGCCGTAGCTCGAAATCATGCCGTTTTTCCTCAGTCCGCCGCTGCCAGCAGCGTGTCTATCATTTCGGACAGGACGCTCAGGACCTGCGCGTTCGCCCCGTAGGATTGTTCGATCGCCGTGAGTTGCTGCAGCTCTTCGTCCACGTTCACGCCGGTAAAGGACAGCCGCTGCCCCTGAATGGCGACCGCCCCGGCGGCATAGGTCTGGGCCGCGCTCTGGGCCTGTGATCGCGTGTTGTTCTGGGTGGCGATCAGGCCGGAGACGTAGGCGCTGAGCGGCTGATTATCGCCCAGCCCGGCGGAGGCGTCGAAACCCATCGCCCCCGAGATCGCACCGATGAAGGCGCCGACCTGCGTGTTGTCGTCGTCTGCGCCCTGCACGTCCGCGCCCAGCCCGTCGCGGATGCGCCACAGGGCGCCACCCTGCTCGGGCACCGCGCGGGCATTCACGGAAATACGCGCGGCAAGACCGGGTGCCGCCGGGTCGGTCAGCGCCTGGCCTGCGTCGGTAAAGAGCCCGGGCTCCCCGGAGTAGAGGCTGGCATCGGCTGCTTCCATAACTTCGATCAGACCGCGCGCGACCTGATCGAGCTGGGCCTGCATCTGTGGCACGACGGTCTTGTAAAGCGCGATCTTGCCGGATAGCGCGCCTTCGGACAGGCCGCGCACCCCGGTCGTGTCGGGCGTGATGTTCACGTCCCCCGCCCGCAGTACGCCAGTATCCGCGTCAAAGCTCAGCACCTGCGGGACATTGCCAGTCAGCAGCGCCGCACCGCCGGTGGCGAAAAGCTCCACCTGCCCGTTGGTGTCAGTGCGCATGGTGAAATCGATGCGTTCCGCCAGCGCGTCCAGCTCCGCGGTGATCTGGTCCTGCAAAGCCATCTGGCTTGGGCTGCCGGGGACGCTTTCGATGACCCGCGTGTTCAGCTCCGCGACATGCGAGAGCGCCCGGTTCACGCCGTTCGTCTCGGCGAAGATCTCGTCGCGGCTGCCGGTCCGGGCGTTCTCGATCGCCGCGCCGGCGCGGTTCAGCGAACCGGCCAGCTCCTGCGCGGCAGTGACGGCGCTACGCTGCGCGCCGGTATCGAACGGGGTCACGTCCAGCACGCTCAGGGCATTCTGGAAATCCGTAAGCCGAGTCAGAATTGTGTCGTTGCTCTCCGTATCCCCCAGAAGGTCTGTGTAGGTCGACAGACCGGAGGCAATGGCGTCCTGTTTTGCCGTGCGCGAGGTTTCGATCCGGTACAACCCGTCGAGGGCGCTGTCCACCGCGCGCGCGACGCCGCTGATCTGCGCAGCGCCGTGGCTGGAGGTGGTGATCTTCGTCTCGCGGCGGGCGTAGGCGGCGTTGTTGGCGTTGGCGATGTTCTCGGACACCGTCTCGGCCCACCGCGACGTGGTCGTCAGGCCGCTGCGCGCCGCGCCGAATGCAGAAGTCAGGCTCATGATCCGCTCCTAGGCGCTGATCCGGGTCAGCGCTTGAGGTTCACCGTCTCGTTCAGCATCTCGTCCGCGGTG
The DNA here is from genome assembly GCF_017813235.1 of Sagittula salina. Lineage (GTDB taxonomy): Bacteria > Pseudomonadota > Alphaproteobacteria > Rhodobacterales > Rhodobacteraceae > Sagittula > Sagittula salina. The sequence goes on along the minus strand of NZ_JAGISH010000014.1, from coordinate 59,363 downwards.
GTGATGATCTTTGCGTTCGAGGAATAGGCGCGCTGCTTCTGGATCAGGCTGGTCAGTTCTTCGGCGATGTCGACATTGGCTGTCTCTACACCGCCCGAGGACAGCGTGCCGGTCTCGCCGGTTCCCGCATTGCCGAGGTAGAAGCTGCCGGATTCCCTCGACGTGGTGAAGGTCGAGTTGTTGCTGGTGGCCAGCCCGTTCGGATTGGCAAAGGTCGCCAGCGGGATGGAGTAGAGCGCCGAGCGCGACCCGTTGTCGAAGACGCCCCACACTGTGCCGAACTCGTCGAACTCGACGCGGGACATGGTGCCGCTGGCAGAGCCGTCGGCCTCGACGTTCAGGGGCGTATAATCGCCGGAGAACTGCGTCAGACCTCCGGAGGAGGAAATCGCACCCAGCGAAACCTCCAGCGTCTGTGGGGAGCCGCCGCTGTAAAGATCCAGCGTCATCGTGCCGGTGGCGGTGTTGAAGCTGAAGCCGTTGTTCCACGACAGGTCCTGCACGTCGCCGTAGTAATCCGGCGATCCGACGTTGGTACCGGTGTCGGAGAACCGGACCGTCACGCGGCCGTAATCCATGCCCTCGTGCGAGATCGTGATGTCCCACTCGTTCTTGTTCCAGGTCGGTTGGAACGACATCGAAAGCTGCTGCGCCTCGCCGAGTGCGTTGTAGAAGACGGCGGAGGTGACGAAAGGCTCGCCGGGATTCATCTGGCCGGTTTCCTGCGAGGGCAGGTTGCCGCTGAGGCTCATCGTTGTGGTCGGGGTCGCGCCAAGGGTGCGGTTCGCCACGTTGACCGGCTGAAGGTCGTCGAAGGTCGAGCGGTCCACGGCGCCCAGCGTGCCATCCTCGCCGGAGGGGAAGCCCATGAGATAGAGTCCCGCCGCGTTGCGCAGATTGCCGTTTGCATCGGGTTCAAAGCTGCCGACGCGGGTAAAGACGTTACCCGACGTATAGGACGCGTCGATATTGGAGTTGACCACAAAGAAGCCGGACCCCGAGATGGCGAGGTTGGACGCGACCGAGGTGGGGCTGAAGCTGCCGTCGGCGGTATTGGCATGTGCGTCGGTGGTGCCGACGCCGACGCTGCGGCTGGTCGTGGGCATGTTCGATCCCGATGTCACCATCTGGGAGAAGCTGCGGCGATACCCGACGGTATCCGCATTGGCGATATTGTAGGAAATATTCTCAACGGCCTTCGAATTGGCGAGCAGGCCGCTGACGCCCGATGCCATCGCGTTGGAAATGCTCATGTCCTGCCTCGATTATTTCCCGACGCTTTGCGCGCCGTTTGCTTCACCTTTGCCCCGTGTCCCAATCCTGAACAAAAAGCCGGTGAAAGTATTGTGGATAAGTCGCCCATTTTTGCAAGCTCTTGTTTGCACTTTCATTCGCCTGGCGGATTTACCGGCAAATTTCTGAGCGTCTCGGTGGCGTTTTCGATGCGGGCCTGCGCTGTCCCCTTGCTCAGTGGCAGCAGCTCGGGGGCCTCTTCGGTGAGGGTGCGCGCGATCTCCACCCAGCCGGGCAGTTCCGTAAGCGCCGGAAAGGCGGCGGCGATCTCGGCGGTGCGCTCGTGATCCTGCGCACGGTAGGCAGAGAGCAGCGTCCGGATCGCGTCCGGCAGCGGCATTGCGGGGCCGAGCCGCGCATGCAGCGCCGCATAGGCCGAGTTCGCCCGCGCCCAGTCCTGCCGGTCGAACCACGCCTGCGCGCGCAGGCGCAGGGCCTGCGGAGGCGCATCCGGGGCGGGCTCTGCCAGAAGTTCCGCCGTCTGCCCGGTCTCGTCGAGATAACGGGCCGCGACGATGGCGCGGCGGGCGCGCAGTTCCGGGTCCGTCGGCTCCGGGCGCGCGGCCAGCAGCGAACCCAGCGTTTCGAACTGACCGCCGCGCAGCAGCGCCTCCGCCTCCTTCACCGCAAGTCGGTCCAGCTGGTTCGGCGCGGGCGCGCCCAGCCCGAGGTCCTGCATCGCCGCGAGGTAGTCCGAGGTCGTGGCATATTCCCGCGCCGCCACCGTCGTGGCGCCAGTCAGCAGGAAGGTATCGGCCAGCGTCTCGGCGGCATTGGCAAAGGCGGGGGTGAAGCGAAAGTAAGAGGCGATGCGGTCATGCGCGGACAGGAAGGGCCCCAGCGCGATCTCGCCCGCCGCGCCCTTGCGGTAGAATTCGCCAAACAGCGCGCGTGCTTTCTGGCGGGCCTCCTTCGCGGCGTCGCCTTCAGGGTGGCGCTGCATGAGCTTGCCGTAGGTCTCGATGGCTGCAATCTCGTCACCGGCGATGATCTGTAGCGAGGCCAGCGCGTCCAGCGTGAGGCGCGCGTGCCTGTCGCCGCGCCAGACTTCCGTCTCCTGCCGCAGGAGGGTGACCGCCTCGGTGGGGTCGGCGGCCTCGTGGCGCAGCGCCAGGTCGACGATGGCGCGCCGCGCGCGGTGCGCCCAGAGGTCGCGCCCGTCCTGCGCCATCGCGTAGCTGTCAAAGGCGGCCAGCGGCTCGTTTCCCGCTTCGGCGGCGCGTCCAAGAAGGTAGTGATAGGCCGTTCCGCCGCGCAACCCCTCGTAACCGTCGAAGGCCGCCGCCAGGTCACGCGCCAGCCGCCATTGCTCCGTCTCGATGGCGCATTCGAGGAACCCCGGCAACACGCGTTCCTGCACCGGTTTGGGAAAGCGCGCCAGCCGCGCGACCGCCTCGCCCAGAAGTGGCGCGGCCTCCGTGCAGTCGGTCTCCCGCAAGTGGGACAGAACGAGGAACAATGGCTGATCCGGCCAGTCCTTGTGCTTTGGCGACAGCAGGGCGCGGGCCCGGTCCGTCAGCGGATGCCGACGTGGATCGATCAGCCCCAGCGCCAGTTCAAAGGCGCTGGCGCGCAGCTTGTGCGCGGGCGGCAGGCGCTTGCCGTCGAGGCCGCCCAGAACCGACAGGCCCTCGGGCGCCATGGCGTGGGCAAAGAGAAACTCGGCCAGATCGGTCAGCGCGCGGGCGCGATCCGACGAGCCTTCCGGCGCGGCTTCGATGGCGGCCATCAGCTTGCGCCGCTCCTCAAGGAAGGGCTGTGGGTCGCGCTGCTTGAGATAAAGCACTGGCGGGTCGATGGCGTCCAGCGGCGGCAGAAGCACCTTGGTCAGCCCGGTCGGAACGATGGCGGCATTGCCCGCCCCGAGGTCCGCCCCAAGGCCCACTACTGGCAGGAGCGGTGCGGAACCCGACTCCCGCGCCAGCGCCGGACAGGCGCACAGCAGCAGCGCCAGAACCGCCGCGTGCCTGCCCTGAAGAGCACAAGAATAGGACAAATCCTCGCTCGCTTTCGCCACGTTTATGCTTGCTTTATCCTAGCGTTTCTCGCACATTTGGCAAGAACAGAATAAGAAAACGATGAATTGTCGGATTCGAAGTCATGGATAATTCCACTTATGTAGCGTTGTCGCGTCTCGTGGTCCTCGAGCGTCAGCTCGACGTCACCTCGAACAACATCGCCAACGCCAATTCCAGCGGCTTCAAGGCCGAACGCGTTCTGTTCGAGAGCTACCTCGATCAGGACAGCGGCGCGGCGGCCGAGCAGGACACCAGCTATGTCATTGACCGGGGGTCTTACCTCGACAACAGCCCCGGCACGGTGGTGCAGACCGGCAACCCGCTGGACCTGGCGCTGGCCGGACCGGGGTGGTTCGCCTACCGGATGGCCGACGGGCGCACCGGTTATGGCCGCGACGGCGGCTTTGTTCTGGACGCGCAGGGGCGGGTGATGACCGCCAGCGGCGCGCAGGTGTTGGACCCCGCCGGCGCCCCGTTGGAATTGGCACCGGAATTCGCCGCCTCAGCGACGATCTCCAACGACGGCGTGATCTCCTCGACGCAGGGCGCGGTCATGGGACAGGTGGGCATTTTCACCCTGCCCGACCGCCAGTCCCTGAACCGGGTCGGAGGCGGCATGTTCGTGCCGCAGGAGGGCGCGGAAGGACTGCAGCCAGACGACGGCGCCACCCAGTTGATGCAGGGGGCGCTGGAATCCTCCAACGTCCATTCCGTGACCGAAGTCACCCGACTCATCGACATCCAGCAGGCCTATCAGCACGCGCTGAACCTGATCTCCACCAACGACGACCTGAAAAAGGAAATGCTGAGCCGCATCGGCCGTAACGGCTGATGAGGACCGGATGAAAAGGGACATCACATGAAGGCCTTGGGCATCGCAGCGACCGGCATGATGGCGCAGCAGACAAACGTCGACGTCATCTCCAACAATATCGCCAATGCGAACACCACCGGTTTCAAGAGCGCGCGCGCCTCGTTCACCGACCTGATCTACGAAAACCAGGCCCGCGAAGGCGCTGCGACCTCGGAGCAGGGCACGACCCGCCCCGTCGGGCTGGACGTGGGCCTGGGCGTGCGCGCCGTGGGCACCGTGCGGCTGAATACCCAGGGCGGCCTGACCGAAACGCAGAACCAGCTAGACGTCGCCATCGACGGGCGCGGCTATTTCACCGTCAACATGCCGGACGGAACGCAGTCCTACACCAGGGACGGTTCCTTCCGGCTGTCCGCGCAGGGACAGATCGTCAACCACCAGGGTTTCGAGGTCGATCCCGGCATCGTGCTGCCAGACAACACCACCTCCGTACAGATCAGCGAATCCGGCATCATCAGCGCCTTCGTCGAGAACGAGACCTTGCCCGTCGAAGTCGGACAGATGACCCTGACCACCTTTGTCAACGATGCCGGGATGCGGCCGCTTGGCAACAACCTGTTGCAGGCCACCGAGGCTTCGGGCGACCCGGTCCCCGCGCTGCCGGGGGATGCCGGGATCGGCATTCTGCGTCAGGGTTACCTGGAATCCTCGAACGTGGACATCATCCGCCAGATCACCGACCTCATCCAGGCGCAACGGGCCTACGAGATGAACTCGAAGGCCATCGAGACCGCCGACCAGATGATGTCCGCGGCCAACCAGATCAAGTAAGCCATGCACCGCGCCCTCCCGCTCCTGCTTGCCGCCTTGACGCTGCTCGCCCCCGCCCTCCGGGCGGAAACGCCCGACGTTCTGATCGACGAACAGGTCCGTCAGAACTGGGAGGGCCGCCTGCCCATCGACGCAGTGCTGAAGCTGCGCTTTACCCAAGGCGCGGATCTGCAGGACGCCGACCTGATCTCCGCCTTCTGGATGGATCGGGACACCGGGCGGTTTCTCGCCAATGCGGTGACCGAGGACGGGCTGACCCACCGCCTGGCGGGTATCGCCGTTGCGCAGCTTTCGATCCCGGTGCCGACGCGCCAGTTGATGCCGGGCCAGATCGTGTCGAAGTCCGACTTCAACATGGTCGACCTGCCGCTGCGCCGCGTCGGAGCCTATACCGTCACCGCCGCCGAGGACCTTGAGGGTATGCAAGTGCGCCGGATGCTGTCGCCCGGCCGTCCGGTCATGTCGCAGTCGGTCATCCAGCCGCTGGTCATCACGCGGGGCGACAAGGTCAACATTCTCTATGACGACGGCCGCCTTGTGGTGACCGCCCCGGGACGCGCACTGGACGATGCCCACAAGGGGCAGGACGTGCGCATCGTCAATCTTGTCAGCAACACGCCTCTCGTGGCCATCGCCCGCGAAGAAGGCCTTGTCGAGGTAATCCGATGACACGCTCCCGTCTTTCCCTTTGCACCGGCCCCGTCCTCCTGGTCATGGCGGGGTGCAGCTCTCCTGTCTTCGACCGCGAACCGGAACTCAGCCCGGTCGGCGTCGATCAGCAGCAGCTGACCGAAGCGCGGACGGTCAACGTGCCGATGCCGGCGCCGGAACCCGCGCGGATGCCCTACCGGGCAGAGGCCGCGTCGCTCTGGGAAACCGGCTCCACCGGCTTCTTCGGCGATCAGCGGGCCACCGAGGTCGGCGATATCCTGACCATCGTCATCGACATCAGCGACGCGGCAAGCCTGCGGAATTCCTCGAGCCGCGAGCGATCCGGGCAGAGTACCCTCGCCTTCCCGAAGTTCTTTGGCTACGGCACCCAGATCGACAAGGTGCTGCCCGGCGTCGGGCCGGAAGATCTGCCGCAGGACAACCTCGTCGATATCAGCTCCTCCACCGGTGCGTCAGGCAAGGGGGCAATCAAGCGCGACGAAAGCATCTCGCTGCGCATGGCGGCGCTGGTGGTGCAGGAACTGCCGAACGGCAATTTCGTGGTGATCGGCCGGCAAGAGGTTAAGGTGAACGAGGAACTGCGTGAACTGCGCGTCTCTGGCATCATTCGCCAGCAGGACATCGACCGCGACAATACCATTCCCTACGACAAGATGGCCGAAGCTCGAATCGGCTACGGTGGGCGCGGCGCCGTTTCGCGGCAGCAGGCACGCGGCTACGGCGAAGACATCATGGACGTCATCCTGCCCTATTGATCGTTTCCCGTCCGGCGTCGATCGGCGCCCGACCTGCGGATTGGTGACCGGAGCGGGAAATCGCCCCGGTTCGGTCACGATCCAAAGACACTAAAGCCCGAATCCCCCATCATGGTCGACGGCGACCTGGAGAATTCGGGATTCCAAGATGAAGAAAATTATCATCGCATTTACGGCCCTGCCCATCCTGTGCGGGGCTGCGGGCTATGCGGGAGGAGAGATCCTTTTCGTCGCAGAACCCGCAAGCGACCAACACGCCAGCAATGCCACCCCCGCCCGCTCTGCCGCCGAGCGGGCGCTCGATGCACTGGCCGAGAGCGAGCCGCAAATCTCCTCCATCGAGGACGACACGCGGCACATGCCCTCCGCCAGCAAAAGCAGTGGCCATGCCTCCGTGCAGGAAATGACGCCGACGAAGGCGTCCATGACCCGGCCGGAGCCGGTCTCCGACGCCGCCGTGGTCCGACTGGGCCGCATGAGCGTTCCTGTCTACCGCGCCAATACCGTTACTTACGTGGTTTCCGACGTGGGCGTGGCGATGAAGGACAGCGCTGCGGCGGGGATCTATGCCGAGGCGGAGAATGCATCCCGCCTGCGCGATGCCATTCTGACCTCCATGCACCATGCCGCGACCACCGCGCTGATGACCGGGCCCAGTATCGACACGGAGAAGCTGTCGGAGAAGCTGGCCTCCGACCTGCGGGACGGGTTCGGCGCCGATGTATCCGACGTGCTTTTCCTGTCGCTGATCAAGGCAGACGTGCCCCGCATCTAAGCGGGGCAGTTGCCGCGAGCCGGGCAGTCATGCCCCGGCTCGCCCAAACGGGAAGACCGCTCAGCGAACTTCCTCGACCAATCCGGCCGCGACGCTGCGGCCGTTTTCCAGATGCAGCGTCGCCAGCCCGTCCTCGAAGGTCATGCTGGCCACCTGGGCCGAGGCATAGGCCTGCGCCGGGACCGTGTAGCCCTCGGCGTCCAGGGCCTCCACCACGACGTTGTAAGTGCCGTCCGGCACCTGAAGCCCCTCGTAGTCGTCACCATCCCACGTGATCTGGTGCACCTCGCCGCCGGTCGTCCCGCTGCCGTCCAGCATCCGCAAGAGCGTGCCGTCGGCGGCCTGCACCGAAATCCGCACCGCTGCGGCGTCAGCGCTCAGACGATAGCCGACGGTGGCCGAGCCATCCGCGAGCGAGACCTGATCGCCCGGCGCGACAACGGTCCTGCCGATCAGCGACAACCCCGACACCGCCGCCATGCTCGACAGCTGCGTCGCAATGCCGTCCAGCTTGTCATTGGTCGATACCGCCTGTTCCACCTGGCTCAACTGCGCCAGCTGGCTTATGAAAGTGGTGCTGTCCATCGGCTCCAGCGGGTCCTGGTTCTGGATCTGCGCCGTGAGCAGCGTGATAAAGCTCTGGTAGTCCTCGCTGAGCTGGCTCATGGAGGCCGAAGCCGTCGGGGCCGCCGAGGATGCGGCCGTCAGGCCGAGGGGGTCAATGGCCATGCGGGTCTCCTTGTTTCACACCCTGATGTCGACACCGCCCGCCGCGACCTGCAACGGGATATCGATGTCCTGTTCGGCGGGCGCCTCGCCGGAAAAGGCCGAAAAGCCCTGCCCCTGCGGAGCGCCCTGTCTCTGGCCTTGCCGGGTGCCCTGCCCGCCCATGTCGGCAAAGGTCAGGCTGCTGTTGTCCAGTGCGTGCCCGGCGTCCCGCAGAAGCGCCACCAGCCCGTCGCGGTCCGCCCTTAGCGCGGTCAGCACCGACGCCTGTTCGGCGCGTACCGTCACCTGGAGCCGCCCGGCTTCGTCCGGCGCGAGGTCGATTTCCAGCGCCCCCAGCCCCTCGGGCCGTAACGCCACGCGGATGCGGCCATCCTCCGAAACCTTGCCGCGCACCTGATCCAGCACCTGACGCGGCTCGACGGCCACCTCTGGTCGTGCCGCCTGGGCCACGGGGACCGGCTCGGCGCTGGTCCGATAGGCACGCAGGCTGTCCACCGGGCTCGCGGCCATGGCATCCCCCTCCATCGCAGGGGAAAACCTCACGGAATCTGCTTCCGGCGCGCCCGTCAGCGCGGCGATCACTTCCCGAAAGCTCTTTGTCCGCGCATCTCCCTGCGTGGTCAGCGTCTCGACGAGGTCGCGGGTCAGCGGTTCGATCGTCTCGGGGTCAATTCGCGCGGCCTCGCCCGTCGCCTGGACCCGCTGCGACGTCTGCGCCTCCGCTAGCCGCGCAGCCAGCCGGTCCAGAGCCTTGCCTGCTCCCGGCGCGTGCTGTGTTCCGGTTGCCCCGGCGATGGCCTTTGCCAGTGCGACCACGTCCGCCGCGTCACCCTTGGGAAGCAGGCTCTGCCCATCGGCGTCGACCGGTTCGGGCACTCCGGCCCCTTCCAAAACGAGGCACAGAGCGGTTCGGGCATCCGCCTGGGAAAGCACGGTCGTCAGTCCGCCGACCAGCGGCGCCAACATGGCCGTGCGCTCGGCGTCACCCAGATCCGCATCCTCCATCATTGCCGCCAACCGTGCCAGCCCGTCCCGCAGCGCCGCGGCATCTTCGCCCGCAAGCGTGGCCTGCGCTGCTGCCAACCGCTCCGGCGTCAGGGTGAGGGACAGTTCTTCAGCCAATTGGGCCAGTAGCGCATCGCGCTCACCTTCGGAAAGGTTCGGATCGGCCAACTTCAGGAAATCGGCCCCGGCACCCTCTGCCGTGGCGTCCCCGCCCTCCGGCGTGGCCGTCGTTACCGACTGCAGGAGTGACAGCATCGCCCCGAACAGCCCGCCCTCTGCGGCGGGCTTCTCCGCACTGGTCGCACCCTCGCCCGCCGCGGGGAGGGTGTTGAAAAGCGCCATCAGCTTCATCGCGCGACGATCCTTCGGTTGGAACCCGCAAGCGCAGGCGATTGCCACGCGCCATACCGGGCCGGGCCCGGTCCTAACTCTGATCTCATGGCGGGTTGGCCTGTTTGTTATCTGCTCTTTACAAGATCAGATAAGCACAAACCGCCGACATCATAAACATAATTGTGGATCAGTCCGGGTTGAAGGCCTTTGGAAAGCTGCTCGGGACCCGGGCGGGGCCACGGACAGGCGCGCCGAAGATCGCACGCAGGACGGACTCCATCCGGGCGACCCATGCCGAAAGCGAGATCGGCTCCGCCGCGACGTCCAGCAGCGCGTCGGGGATCTGCGAGGGGTCCGGCGCGGTAAAGAATGGATCGAGCGCGCGCAGGTGCATCAGGAAGGGAACCTGAACGAGGAAATCGGGCCGCGTGAACATTGTCGGGTCAGTCGCCTTCGCACCGCCCCAGATCCGCCCGAGGCTGCGGGCCATGCCGATGCAGAACCGCGCGGCGTCGAACCCGGCGTCCCGCGCACCCATGTGGCGGGCGCGGCGCGCGGCCACATGCGCGGAGACAAAGAGCGCGTCTGTTTCGCGCTCCATCGGCAGGCCGCCGGTGCGGATCATCAGGTGCAGCGCTTCGACGACAGCACCGCCCAGTTGCTCGGCCTCGCATTCTGCATCCTGCGGCAGCAGCAGGACCAGCGTATCATACGGAAGATCGAGCGGCAGTTCCTCGACCAGCACATCGCCCAGCGGCAATGCCGGCGCCAGTTCCAGCGAGTCGGCGAGTGCCAGCGGATTGCTGCAGGCCCCGCCCGCCTTCAACGCCACATGGCGCACAGGCAGCAGGGCGTGAAAGGCGGTTTCGAAACGGGCCCGTGCGGCACGGTCCGGTACTGTCACACCGTCCTGCCAGATCAGGCAAAGCACGTCTCCGCTCTTCATGTCTTGGTCTCGCTTGCGTTGTGTCGTCCCATCTCGAACACTATTGGTGCGCAGGGATCGCCGGAAGCGGCCAAATGTTAACCGAGCCACCATATAGAGGGTCAGGTTGACTCAGGGCACCAAGATACGCGAATCGGATTGCTTTAGGTTAAGCCATTTTGAATCTTGGGAAATTCTCTGGGAAATACCGGTTCGCCCGCCCATCGCCGTCGCTCACAAGCCCTGAGTTTTCTTAACAAAACGTTAACGAGACACCAATATACAGTCCAGGACTGCATAAAAACCACGAAATGTTGTGGATAACCGCGCCGAAAGGGCTGAGATACCTACTGTGCCGCAGGGGCAGCTATCTCTTTAGGATAGGCGATGGTGATGCTGATCCGACGATTTTCGGGCGCGTCGGGCTGATCGGGGTCCAGCGGATCGGTGTCCGCCACGCCGGAGATTCGCGCAATCCGGTCGCTGCCCACGCCGCTCTCCACCAGAACCCGCCGGGTCGCCGCCGCGCGGTCGGCTGAAAGCTCCCAGTTGGAGTAGGCCGTGGCGCCGGAATAGGGCACGGAATCCGTGTGGCCGGAAATCATGATGTCATTCGGCAGATCGGCCACCGCGTCGGCGATGACCGAAAGCAGACCGCGTGTCAGGTCGTCGACCCGCGAACTGCCCTTGTCGAACATCGAACTGCCGGAGCGGTCGACCAGCTGGATCTCAAGCCCCTCGGACGTGCGCTCGAACCGCAGATTTTCGGACAGGGCACGCAGCGCGGGGGTATCCACAACCTTGTCCATGATCTCGCTTTGCAGGTGCACCTGGGCCGCCTGCCATTCACTCTCGGCCTGCGCCGCCTCGGTGGCTTCCTGCGCTTCGCGGGCGGCTTCCAGCGCGGATTGCTCCGAAGGCGGCTTGGCAGACCCGGAGGTGTCGTATTCCACCACGACCTCCGGCGCCTGGTCGCGCAGACGGCTGTCGAAGACCGCGAGCGGGTTCTCCTGCCCGAAAGTGGGCACCTTGACCGGCGTTGCCGCGCCCTCGCCGGCGTCGATCGCACCATCCGCCGCCGTGACGGTGCCATCCAGAAGCCCGTCCCCCGCGCGGTGGGATTGCGACAGGCTGGGGCTGAAGTAATCCGCCAGACCTTGCAGTTTCTCTTCGTCGGAAGAGGCAAGAATCCACAGCAGCAAGAAAAAGGCCATCATTGCGGTCATGAAGTCCGCGTAGGCGACCTTCCAGCCACCGCCGTGATGCCCGTGATCGCTGTCCTCTTCGACCCTCTTGATGATGATCGGTTGCTCGTTACTGGCCATTGGGTCTGCTTAGTCCTGACCCACCGGAGAGCGGTCGTATTTGCCCAGCCCCTTCGCCTTGGCGTGGGCCGCCTTCTTGCGCGAATAGCTGGGCGCGACGAGCGGCACGTCCTCCGCCAGGCCAAAGGTGGCGCGATACGCCGCCTCCGTCATACCGTGTTCGGAACCCAGATGCCGCTTCAACATCTTGAAGCCGCGCCCGCAACACAGGCAGTAGACCTTATCCTCCGTTACCGCGCTTTCGGGCGACAGGGCAGGACGGCCCTGCACCACCGTGTCGGCGGCGACCGCCGACGGGCCTGTCAGCTCATCACTCAGGCGGTGATAAAGCTGCACGATATCGTCCGGCCCCACGTCGGGGCGCGAAGCATAGGCCGCCACAATGCGTCCGATTGCGCTTCTGGTGTCTTCCTGACCTGCCATGCTTCCGCCTCGCGACGCTGTATAACCTTGCCTATTGTAGCGCACTTTTCACGAAACCCAAGCTTATCCTTGGTCTTTCATGGCACGAACTGCACTGCGCCGCTCTATGTATGCATCGGAAACGAGGGGGGCGTCGTCCGAAAGTCCCCATTTCGTGCGGTAATCCTTGGGTGTCATGTCGAGCGTTTCGCGCAGATGGCGGCGCATCAGATGCATCCGCTGGCCAGTCTCAAGGCAAGTCAGCGGACCGGAGCCGGAACTGGGCGGCGCCCGCCGGGATGCCCAAACACGCCGCAACACGCGCAACACAATACTCTTCATACGCCGGGTCTCACCAACTTGTTCTCGACGCAAGGGCCGGATATGTCTACAGCTTTCCAAGGGCGCCCCCGCGAAGGCCCGCGCAGGCCGGTGCCCGCGCCGAAAACGTCGCGCCCGACCAAAGCAAGAAGCGCCCGACCACCAAGCAGCCCATGTCTTCCCGATCTTCCTTTACCCTTGTCGTCGAACGCAACGCCCCGCTCCGCAACGAGTGGGCCGATCTGATGCGCGGCGCCGGCCTGCCGCGCGTGCTCAAACGGACCCGTCCCAGCGAGGTGGGCGCGCTGATCGCCCCGGGAGAACCGCTGTCTGCCATGATCGTCGGGCTTTCCGCGCGCGGCGCGCAGGATAACGCCATGCTCTCTCTGATCGCCAGTGTGCGGCGCCAGATCGAGGACGCGGTGATCCTTGCCGTCGATCACGGCGACCGCAGCGACGGCGCGGTGGCAGCCTTTGCCGCAGGGGCCGACGATGCCCTGCGGGCGAACCCCAACCCGGCTGAACTGCGCGCCCGGCTTGCCGCGCGCCTCAGCCGGGCAGACAACAGCCCGTTCCGCGCCGCCTGGGTGGCGCAGCTGGGCCTGACCCCGATCGAAGAACGTATCTTTGCCTGCCTCAGCGCCCGCCGCGACGAAATCGTGACCCGCTCGGCGCTGGCTCAGGAACTGGGAGAGACCGACTGGCAATACGGCGACCGACGCTTTGACGTGCACATCGCGCGCATCCGTCAAAAACTGCGCGAGCGGGCGGGCGGAACATGCGACGTTCGCACCATACGTGCGCAGGGTTACGTTCTGCAGTCCCCGATGCATCGCCCCCCGCCCCTCTGATCTCATCGGTTCCGCGCGCGGTGAACGAGTTCCTGCAGGGCGCTCAGTTCGGTCCGTACGTTGGAGGGCATTTCCACGGCGTTGATCATCGTACCCAGGGTCAGACCCACCATGGTAACGGCGATCATCCCCATCGACATGGGCGACAGGAACCCGCGGCGGCGCGGGCCCGCCTCTGGCTGCGGCGCGGGGGGCGGCAGCAACACGCCGGGCGTAACAAAGACGCCCCGGCCCGTGATGGTGACCTCCGCCGCGCGTGCGCCCGCGGCAAGCCTGCGCCGCACGCTGTCGGGGAAGCGCGACTCCGGCATGTCGATGACCAGCGGCTCACCCGGCTTCCAGTCGTCCACCGCCTTGCGCGGAACAACGAAACGCGCCGATTCCTCGCTGAAACCGACCTCCTGCACCAGCCGCGTGACGGTCTTTATCGTCACCTGCTCGGGCGCCAGCAGCAGACGCACGCCGCGGTGATCCACCCGCAATTCGGCGTCGAGGATTTGCCAGTCTTCGGCCGATAGCGCCTCGGCCGGGACGTACCCCTCGGGGATCGCATTGGTTCGGCGCTTTACCGGCGGCGTCGAGCGCAGTTCCGACAGATGCAGGCGCGGGCGCCAGCGGAACGGCTGCACCACCGGCTCTGCCTTGCGCCCCTTCCCGGAGTCGGGTTTCAAAGCGACAGCCTTGGCCGCGATCTTCTCTGCCAGGGCGGCCTTCGCGGCACGCTCCTTCTCGAATCGGTAGTTCAGCAGGAAATCCGCCGCCAGTTCGGCGATGTCGCCTTCGCTTTCAACCAGCGCCAAAAGCTTTTGCTGATCGGAAAAAACGATGCGTCTGGTGGGGTGGCCTGCCATTTCCGGCACCACGGCAAAGCCGCCCTTGTCGGCACCCAGCAGGGCCGCCGCCTTGCGCAGAACGGCCGTCTCGCGATCCTCCTCCGCATGATGCAGCAGCATCTCGCAGGCCCCCGCGGCGTCGAGACACAGCACAAGCCCGACCTCTGCCGGCCAGTCACCGAACACCGTCGCGAGGTCGCTGGCCTCGAAGAAATATGCAAGCTTTTCGGCGCTCACGGTAGCAACTTCCTAGCCTGTTCTTGAATGTCCGAAATCTATTCTTGTTTATACTTGAACCGATGTCAAATATCCATATGAACTAACAAGAAGAGATTGGACGCCCGGCACCACATCGCAACGACGGGAGAGCATGGACCATGACACTCATCCTCGGACTACTACTCGTTTTCGGCCTCGTCTTCGGGGGGTTCATGCTGTCCGGCGGCAAGATGGACATTGTCCTGCACGCGCTGCCCTTCGAAGGCATGATGATCATCGGCGCCGCGCTTGGCGCATTCGTGATCGCCAACGGCTTTCATGTCATCAAGGGTTCCGCCGCAGGCATCCTCAAGGTGATGAAGGGTCCGAAGTGGAAGGGGCAGGACTACACCGACCTGCTCAATCTGATGTTCGAGCTTACGCGCCTTTACAAGACACGCGGGATCATCGCCCTCGACGGTCACATCGAGCAGCCCGAGAGCAGCGAGATCTTCTCGCGCTATCCGAAGATCATGGCCGACCATTTCGCCGTCGACCTCATCCGCGACAGCTTTCGCATGTTGTCGATGCAGTTCGAGGACAAGTACGCCACCGAGGACGTGATCACGCGCAAGATCAAGAAGCACCACCATGAATCGCTGGAATCGGCCAATGCCATCCAGCAGGTGGCCGACGGCCTGCCCGCCATCGGCATCGTTGCCGCCGTCCTGGGCGTGATCAAGACGATGTCCTCCATCGACCAGCCGCCGGAAATCCTCGGCTCGATGATCGGCGGGGCTCTGGTTGGGACCTTCCTCGGCGTATTCCTCGCCTATTGCATGGTGCAGCCGATCTCTGGTCGACTGAAGCAGATCGAGGACGAGGACGGCATTTTCTACCACGTGATCCGCGACGTCTTTGTTGCGATGGTCTCCGATCACCCGCCCAGCATCTGCGTCGAGATCGGCCGGGGCAATATCCCGACGCGCATGCAGCCGGATTTCTACGCTGTCGAGGCGTTGCAAAAAGAACTGCCCGCAGCATGACCGGGCGCGGGCTCATCTGCCTTTGCCTGCTCTTCTGCGTGCCGGGCTCTGCCTTGCGGGCGGCGAGCGGTCCGGAAGATGGCGCCGGAGCCAAGGACCCCGCCTTCCGCTCTGCGGCCAAGGCCGGGCAACTCAGCGTCCTGCCCCCGTCCGGCGCAGGGTTCGACCCCGCCACGCTCGCCGCAATCCGCCTGAAGCTGTCGGGCGCGCCCGCCGACAGCGATCCGCAGACGCCCACTGCGAAACCCGATCACTCTAATGGCCACTGACCCCCGCAGGCTGCGCGCGCTCGAGATCATGGCCCGCGTGAAGCGGCTGGAGACGGAGGACAAGGCGCGCGCCGTAGGCGAAATCCGTGCCCGCATGAGCACCTTCGAAGCGGAGAAAGAAGCGCTGCTGGGGCGGCTGACCGGCGAATCCCGCATCGAAGGATTGGAGGGCGCGCCCTACCTCGGGCGGTTTATCCGCTCCATCCGGCAGGAGGTAGACCGCAACACCGCGGCGGCTGCGAAGCTCGCCCCCGAACTGGCGCGCGCAGAGGATGCGCTGCGCGACGCGCTGGCCGAACAGAAGACTTTCGAGATCCTGCACCAGACCCGTCTGCGCGAAGAACGCATCGAAAAGGCGAAACGCGAGGAAAAGGCTCAGGACGAAATATCGCTCCTGCGCTGGGGCCAGCCCGACCGGGTCTAGGGCGCGATGCCCGCCTCGTCGAGGCAGGCCGCGAGCGCGGCGAAGGTTTCTCCCGCCGCGGTCGCTTCGCGCTTGCCCTGCGTCAGCAGCGTATCGAGCGGACCGCTCAGGCGTATGGCGGCGTCGACATCCGCATCACTGCCTTTGCGATAGGCGCCGATGCGGATCAACTCCTCCATGTCGGCATACCGCGCGGCGGCCCGCCGGGCGGCGCGGTAGATCGCAAACTCCTCCGGCGTGTGGCAGTCCGGCAGCATCCGCGAGATCGAGCGCAGCAGGCTGACCGCCGGAAAGCGCCCCTGCTCCGCTATACGGCGGTCCAGCACGATATGCCCGTCCATGATCCCCCGCACCGCATCCGCCACCGGGTCATCCATGTCGCCGCCGTCCACAAGCACGGTATACAGCGCGGTAATATCGCCGCTTTCACCCGTGCCGGGTCCGGCACGCTCCATCATGCGCGGCAGTTCGGTGAAGGTGGTGGGCGGGTAGCCTTTTGCCGTCGGCGGTTCACCCCCGGCCAGTCCGATTTCCCGCTGCGCGGCAGCAAAGCGCGTCACGCTGTCGACAAGCAACAGGACCTGTTTGCCCTGATCGCGGAAATGCTCCGCCACCGCCGTCGCTGTCCAGGCCGCCTGCCGCCGCATCAAAGGTGGTTCATCCCCGGTGGAGACCACAACGACCGAACGCTCCAGCCCCTCCGCGCCCAGATCGTCCTGAATGAAATCCTGCACTTCGCGGCCGCGCTCACCGACGAGGCCGACCACGATCACGTCAGCCTCCGCATTGCGAGCCAGCATCGCCATCATCGTCGACTTGCCGACACCGGAACCCGCAAAGACCCCCATGCGCTGCCCCCGGCAAAGCGGTGTGAAGGCGTCCATCACCCGCACCTGCGTCGACAGGCGGGGCCCGACCCGGCGGCGCTGGAACGCGGGCGGCGGCGCGGCCCGCAAGGCCCGGGGCTCCGCCCCTTCTGGTAGGCGTCCCTGCCCATCCAGCGGCCGCCCGAGCGCGTCCATCACACGTCCGATCCACGCATCGTCCGGGCGCAACTCAGCCCCGCCCTGCGTCACGCTCACCCGGTCGCCCACCCGGACACCGTCCCACGTGCCGAAAGGCAAAAGCCGCGTGCCCGCCGCGTCGATGCCGACGACTTCGGCCAGCACCGGTCCGCCACTGCCTTCCACCGTGCAATGCGCCCCGATTCCCACCGCACGTTGCAGGCCGGACACTGTCAGTACCAATCCGAGCGCGGAGACGACCTCCCCTGCGACGCTGGCCCTGTCCATGCCCCTGGCAAGACTAGTTAGCTCTGAAAACGCGGTATGCATGACGTCTATCCATTGCAGTGCGTGTTTTAATCATGTTATCCTTGTATCAAGGAAAAGGAAACGCCTCATGAAGCTTGGTGAGATGTCATTCTTTCAGCTCGCGTCCCAGCGGATGAGCTGGCTGGGCACGCGACAATCGGTGATTTCGCAGAACATCGCCAACGCCGACACGGCGAATTACAAGGCGAAGGAAATCAGCGCGTTCGATGAAATGGTGCAAAAGAACGCACCCCGGCAAGGACTGGCCGTGACCAGCGCTCAGCACATTACCGGCGATCAGGCCACGCCAGAGGGCGTCCGCGTCGACATCGACCGCGACGCGCCGGAATCGAGCATAAGCGGCAATACCGTACAATTGGAACAGCAGACCATGGCCGCCGCCGACGTCGCAGGCAGCTACCGGCTCGCGGCCGAGCTTTATCGCAAGGGCCACGCCCTGCTGACCATCGCCGCCACCGGCACGCGCTGAAGGGAAATACCATGGATCCCCTGAAATCAGTTCTCTCCGTCGCCGCCAGCGGCATGCGCGCCGAGGGCCAGCGTTTGAAGATCGTCTCCGAGAACGTCGCCAACGCCAATTCCACCGGCACCGCAGCGGGCGAAGATCCCTACCGCCGCAAGATGGTGTCCTTTCAGGAAGTCGTGGACCGCGATTCGGGCGCCTCCATGGTCGAGGTCGAAAGCGTGTCTTATGACACCTCCCGGTTCGAACTGCGCTACGACCCGTCGCACCCGGCCGCCGATGGCGAAGGCTTCGTCAAGATGCCCAATGTCTCGACCATTCTGGAAATGAGCAACATGCGCGAAGCATCGCGCAGCTATCAGGCCAACCTCAACATGTTCGAAACCGCACGCGGAATGCGTTCGCAGTTGCTCGATCTGCTCAAATAGGACGTGATCCGGCATGGCTGATCCCCTCACCACCTCCCTGCTCTCTGTCAATCAGGCCTCGGGCGCCTATCGTGCGTCGCGCGAGATGTCGTCACTGCAAGTGCCGCCGACCGCCGAAGAGACGCAGAACACCAGCTTTGGCGATATGCTCGCACGCGCCGGGCATGATGCGGCGGCATCCATGCGCGAGGCCGAGGCCACAGCCAAGGGCGGGCTCACCGGCTCCGCCAGCACGCAGGCCGTGGTCGAGGCGACGCTGGAACTGGACTCCACCGTGCGGGTGGCTGTTTCGGTTCGCGACAAGTTGGTCGAAGCCTACCAGGAAATCACCCGAATGCCGATCTGACGCGCAGGAGGCGGGCAGTGAACGAGAGCGATACCTACGCAGTCCTGTCCGACGCCCTGCTTGCGGTGCTCTATGCGGCCGGGCCGATCATGGCGATCGCGCTTGTCGTCGGTCTGGCCATCGCTCTGTTTCAGGCGCTGACCCAGATCCAGGAAATGACCCTGACATTCGTGCCAAAGATCGTGGCCATATTCATCGGCCTGCTGGTCTTCATGCCATTGATGTACACGGTCGTGAAATCGCTTTCGGACCAGGCCTTTGACATGATGATGAACGGGGGCCTGTAATGGTAGCCTTGCTGCGCCGGGTCGGACTGCTTGCACTGGCGTTGCCCGCCCTGCTGGCCGGGACACGGCCCGGACAGGCGGAATGGGCCGATTTCTACCGCCCCGCTCCCCGCACCGAGGCCGCGCTTGCCGAACCCCTGCAGACGCCCCGGCCCGCCTCCGGCGACGCCAGCGGCGCCTGCATCCGCGAGATCCTGCACGCTCAACTGCGCTACCGCATCCCCGGCAACCTGCTGCTGGCCATCGGACTGCAGGAGGCCGGGATCATGCACAAGGGCGAACTGACCGTCTGGCCCTACGCCGCCAACGCCGAGGGCGACGGGCGCTATTTCCCCGATGCCGACGCGGCTTCGGACTGGGTACGGGCGCAACTCGATGTGGGCGTCGAATCGGTCGACGTGGGCTGTATGCAGATCAATCTGCGCTGGCACCCGGAGGCCTTCGTGACCCCGGAACAGGGCTTTGACCCGGCCCGCAACGTGGATTACGCGGCGCGGTTCCTGACCCGGCTCCACAGCCGGACCGGGGACTGGACCACCGCCGCCACGCGTTATCATTCAGGCACCGAGCAATATCAGACCGCCTACCTCGATCGCCTCAAGGGCAACCTCCAGATCGCCAACGACCGGCTCGACACCTTCCGCGAACTGGCCGCCGCGAGCGGGGGTGGAAACACCACGGGCCGCATGCCGCATCTTTCGACCCAGGACGCGCGGCCCCAGCCGCCCGCCCTGCCCGCCAGCCACTTCTGGACCTCCGAAATCACCCGCCGCAGCGGCGCCGCCGAGGAAGGCGCTCGCAGCCTGTACGGACGCGAAGTCATCGCCCCGCTCCTGCCCGCCTTCCGAAAGATGTTCTGATGTCCGCGACCGAGCCTTCTTCTTCCGGCCTGCTGGGCCGCGGCATGGCCAACCGGGACGTCGGCTTTGCCATCGGTGTGACCCTGGTGCTGGCGGTGCTCTTCGTGCCGCTGCCGCCGGTGATCCTCGACTTCGGTCTGGCGGTCTCCCTGTCGCTGTCGGTGCTGATCCTGATGGTCGCGTTGTGGATTCCGAAACCGCTCGACTTCAACAGCTTCCCGACGCTGCTGCTGGTCGTGACCATGCTGCGACTCTCGCTCAACGTCGCCTCCACCCGGCTGATCCTGTCGGAGGGCCACACCGGCCCCGGTGCCGCTGGCGGCGTGATCGAAGGTTTCTCGCGATTCATCGTGTCGGGCAACTTCATCATCGGGGTGGTCGTCTTTGCCATTCTCGTGGTGATCAACTTCGTCGTCATCACCAAGGGCTCGACCCGCATCGCCGAAGTCACCGCGCGCTTCTCGCTCGATTCCATGCCCGGCAAGCAGATGGCCATCGACGCCGACCTCGGCGCGGGCATGATCGACGAAAACCAGGCGCGCGCCCGCCGCAAGGAACTGGAGGGCGAAAGCGGCTTTTACGGCGCGATGGACGGTGCGTCGAAGTTCGTGCGCGGCGACGCGGTGGCGGGCATCATCATCACGCTCATCAATGTTATTGGTGGTATTCTGATCGGCGTAGCGCAGCATGACCTTTCGCTGTCTGAAGCCGCGAATTTCTACACCGTGCTGACCATCGGCGACGGGCTGGTGACGCAGGTTCCGGCGCTGATCGTTTCGCTCGCGGCGGGCCTCATCGTCACCAAGGGCGGCACCGAGGGTGCCACCAACGAGGCCGTTCTTGGTCAGCTGTCCCGCTTCCCCAAGGCGCTTTACATGGCGGCGGCGCTGCTTTTCGGCATCGGCCTGCTGCCGGGTTTCCCCAGTTTCGTCTTTGGCGCACTGGCGGGCCTGATGGTCTTTCTGGGCGTGATGGTGAACCGCAGGATCGCCGCCGACAAGTCCAGCGCCCAGCAGGCGGAGGCCGCCCGTCAGAAGGCCGAAGCCGCCCCCGCCGAGGACGACATCAAGGACACGCTGAAGCTCGACACCATCCGGCTCGATCTGGGGCAGACGCTGGTCCCGCTGATTTCCAGCAGCGACGCCGCGCTGACGGGCAAGATCCGCAGCCTGCGCAACCTTTTTGCCCGCGAATTCGGCTTTGTCCTGCCCTCCGTGCGGATCAAGGACGACCCGATGCTGGACGCCCAAAGCTACGCACTGGTGGTACAGGGCGTGGAGGTGGCGCAGGGTCAGATCCGGCCGCAGGGTCTCATGGTGGTGAACCCCGGCGACTGTCCGATCCCCGGCGAACGCGGCCATGACCCCACCTTCGGCCTCGAAGCGCTGTGGATCGACGCGAAGGACGGCCCCCGCGCCGAGGCGCTCGGCCTGACCGTGGTCGACCCGGAAAGCGTCATCATCACCCACCTGACGGAGGTGGTGAAGGATCACCTGCCCGAACTCATGACCTACGGCGCGACGCAGGCGCTGATCGAGGGACTGGACCGCGAGTATCAGAAGCTGGCGCAGGAAATCCCCGGCAATGCGCCGATGGTTCTGATCCAGCAGGTGTTGCAAATGCTGCTGGCGGAACGCGTTTCCATCCGCAACCTGCCAATCATCATCGAGGCCATCGCCGAGACCAAGCGCAACACCTCCAACGTCACCGAGATCACCGAGGGCGTGCGCCGCCGCCTCTCCAACCAGATCTGCAAGTCTCTGGCGGACGGCTCGGGTTTCATCCCCGTCATCTCCATGAGCGCGACATGGGAAAAGGAATTCCTCGAAGCGCTGCGTGTCAGCGGCGACGAGCGCAACTTTGTCATGTCGCCCCAGCGGGTGCAGGAATTCGTCCTGCAGACCCGCCGCGAAATCCAGAAATTCGCAGAGCAGGACAAATGGCCCGCGCTGCTGGTCAGCCCGGAGGTGCGCAGCTTCGTGCGCTCCATGCTGGAACGCGTCAGCCCGATGACCGTCGTGCTGTCGCACAACGAGGTCCACCGCAAGGCCGCGCTGCGCACCGTCGCAACCATCGGGCAATGAACCTCGCCGCGCTCCTGACGGTCGAATTCCTCGGCGTCGCGATGGTCTTTGCCCGCATCGGCGCGGCGCTTATGTTCGTTCCCGCATTTGGCGAAAGTTTTGTGCCCGTCCGGCACCGGCTGGCTTTCGCGATCCTCTTGTCGCTGGCGCTCTATCCGCTGGTGCCGATCGGGCCGCTGTCACTGAGTGACCCGGCGAAACTGATCGGCAGCTTCGCGATCGAGATCACGCTGGGCATCTGGTTCGGCATGACTGCGCGTATCCTGCTGAGCACGCTGCAATTCGTCGGCGATCAGATCGGCTTGACCATCGGCCTGTCGAATGCCTTCTCCTCGCAGCTCGGGTCCTTTCAGGGCGGTACGATGATCTCGACCGGGCTGACGCTGGGCGGACTGGCGGTCATCTTCGCCACCGATCTGCACCACCTCATCATCGACGCGCTTCTTCTTGGCTATGACGTCTTCCCACCGGGGCGGATCATGCCCGGCGATCTTGCGCAGCAGATGATCCGCGCTGCCGGGCAAAGCTTCTACCTCGGGCTGTCGATCGCCGCGCCCTTCTACGTGATGGGGCTGCTTGCAAACCTCGGGATGGGACTGGCGGCGCGCATGATGCCCGCGCTGCCGGTGTTCTTTGTCGCCGCCCCCGTGCTGATCGCCGCGGGCCTGCTGGTGCTTGCCATGGCCACCCCGGTCATGCTGCGCGAATTCGCCGAACGCCTGGCACAATGGCTGGGCCTTCTGGTGTTCTAGACAATGGCGGAGGACGATCAGGACCAGAGCTCCAAAACCGAGGAGCCGACAGAGCGCAAACTTCGCCGTGCCCGCGAAAAGGGTGACGTCGCCTCATCGCGCGAGGCCGGCAACGTCATGACGGTACTCTCCCTCTTTGTCATCGCGAGCTTCGTTCTGCCCTCCGTCTCTGCGCAACTTGCGGGCGTTCTGCGCCGAACGCTCGAAGGTGCCGGGCGATTCACCGTCGGCAGCGATTCCGCCGGAATGGGCGATCTGGGCGACGTGACCGGCGCGCTGCTGCAAGGGGTGACGCTGCTACTCGCGCCGCTTCTTCTGCTGATGGTGCTGGGCGCAGTGGCCGGAGTACTGCTCCAAGGGGAAATCGTCGTCGCCGCCGAACGCATCCGCCCCAAGCTGTCAAAGATCTCGCCCTTCGCCGGACTGAAGCGGATGTTTTCGGCCTCGAACCTCGTTGAATTCGTCAAGAGCATGACAAAGGTGCTGGTGATCGGCGTGATCGCCTTCTTTGTCACCCGCCGCGCCGTCACCCAGATCTGGCAGACACAGGGCGTCCTGCCCGAACGGCTGATCGCCTTCACCCGCGACGCGGCGGCGGGGATGCTGATGGTGGTGCTGGCGCTGGTGGTCACCGTGGCCGGGGCGGACATCCTGTGGAAACGCTTCGACCACCGCCGCAAGCAGCGCATGACCCAGCAGGAAGTCAAGGACGAGATGAAGGACACCGAGGGCGACCCGCAGATCAGGGCAAAGCGCATGAGCCTGCGCCGCCAGCGCGCGCGTCAGCGGATGGCCGCCGCGGTGCCGCGCGCCACGGTCATCCTCACCAACCCGACGCATTACGCCGTGGCGCTGAAATACGAAAACGGTGTCGATCTGGCCCCGATCTGCGTCGCCAAGGGCGCCGACCGCATGGCTGCCCGCATCCGCGAGCTGGCCCGCGAATCCGAAATTCCCATCGTGGAGAACCGCCCCCTCGCCCGCGCGCTTTATGACGTGGCCGAACTCGACCGCGAGATCCCGCTGGAGCATTGGGAGGCGGTCGCCGCCATTATCGGCTACGTCCTCGATCTGCAAAGGAACGTACGCCGCCCGCCGCCCGAGGGCTCCAGCCTGCGCGACACTCACTGACGTCGCGCTGACGGTTCCCGCAGTTTCCGCGCGTCATGCTGCTTTGGTGCCTGACCTGAGCACCAGCGTCTTCGTCAAAGCCGCCTGCCCATTTCAGCAGGACCACCCTCAGCAGGACCGCCCAATGCAGATAAAAGGCAGGTAAAGGCGCGCGGGAAGCGGTGGTACAGCGCGCTTCCTCTGGCAGGTCATGGCGCGGGTGGCCCCCGCCTCGCGGTGGTCCAAGTGTGGGGGGACCGCCAGGCCGCCGGTGCAAAATTTTTAAAGCAGGGCGGGAACTTCAGCCAGATCAAACGATTGTACCTGAACGGAGGTTCCCATGACCGGCAAGAAGACCAGCCCGACCGTCGCACGCCGCGACCTGCTCTGCATCGCGCCTGCGGTGGGCATCGCCGCCTGCGCGACGCCCGCCGCCGCCCAGAACGACGCGCCGGAGGGACCGCCCGATCCGCGCCAGCCGCGACTGGCCGACACGCCGCACACCCGGACCTATTACACACTGGCGCGGTCCTGAATGCCGGGACCGCAGGGGAAGAGCCTATGCTGAAAAGGAAGACCGACCGCCGCCCGACCTCGAAACGGATCACCGTTCCGCCGGATGTCGCCAAAGGTCAGACCCGCCGCGATTTCCTGAAGGCCTCCGGCGTGGCGGGGCTGGCCTTCGCCGGTCTGTCCGGCCCCGCCGGACGCATTCAGGCCCAGACCGCGCCGACCGCCCCCTTGGCCGCCGTCGATCGGGTCACCCGCAAGACCATCTGCCAGTACTGCTCTGTCGGGTGTTCCATGTGGGCGGAGGTCGAGAATGGCGTCTGGGTCGGGCAAGAACCGGCCTTTGAAAGCCCGATCAATCAGGGCACGCACTGCGCCAAGGGTGCCGCCATGCGCGAAGTCGCCATCGGTGAGCGGCGGCTGAAGTACCCGATGAAAAAGGTCGCGGGGGAATGGACCCGCATTTCGTGGCAGCAGGCCATCGAGGAAATTTCCGCCAAACTGCTGAAGATCCGCGACACCGACGGCCCGGACAGCGCCTATTGGTTAGGCTCCGCCAAGTATTCCAACGAACAGGCCTATCTTTTCCGCAAGTTCGCGTCCTTCTGGGGGACGAACAACGTCGATCATCAGGCGCGGATCTGCCATTCGACCACCGTCGCGGGCGTTGCCAACTCCTTCGGCTACGGCGCGATGACCAACACTTTCAATGACATCCGCCGCTCCAAGTCGATCATCATCATCGGCGGCAACCCCGCGGAGGCGCATCCGGTTTCCATGCTGCATGTGCTGGCGGGCAAGGAGAACGGCGCGCCGATGATCGTGGTCGATCCACGTTTCACCCGCACCGCCGCCCATGCCGATGAATACGTGCGCATCCGGCCCGGATCGGACATCGGTTTCCTGTGGGGTCTGGTGCGCGAGATCTTCCGCAACGGCTGGGAAGACAAGGAATATCTCGAAAAGCGCGTCTTTGGCATCGAACAGGTGCAGGCGGAGGTCGAAAAATGGACGCCCGAGGAGGTCGAGCGCGTCTGCGGCATTCCGCCGGATCAGACCCGACGCGTGGCTCGGACACTGGCCGAAAACCGCCCCGGCACATTGGTCTGGTGCATGGGGCTGACGCAACACACTATCGGGTCGTCGATGACCCGCGCGGCGTCGATCCTGCAGCTGGTGCTGGGCAACATCGGCAAGGTTGGCGGCGGTACCAACATTTTTCGCGGCCACGACAACGTCCAGGGCGCCACGGATCTTGGCGTTTCGTGCGAATCGCTGCCCGCCTACTACGGCCTGAGCGAAGGCGCATGGCGCCACTGGTGCCGCATCTGGGACGTTGATTACGAGTGGATGAAGGGGCGCTTCGGGTCCAAGGAGCTCATGGAAGCCGCCGGGATGCCACTCTCGCGGTACATGGACGCGATCCTCGAAGACCCGGAGAACCTCGAACAGCCGAACCCGGTCAAAGCGCTGATGTTCTGGGGACACGCGGCGAATTCGATCACGCGCGGCCCCGACCAGATGAAGGCGCTGGAGGCGGTCGACCTGCTCTGCATCATCGACCCTCACCCGACGCAGGTCGCGATCATGACCAACAAGCAGGACGACGTGTATCTGCTGCCCGCCGCCACCACGGCGGAGATGGACGGATCGGTGACCAATTCCTCGCGGTCGGTACAATGGCGGGATAAGGTGTTCGAACCGCTCTGGGAATCGAAGACCGATTACGAGATCACCTACCTTTTGGCAGAGGCGCTGGGTTTCGCCGACGAGATGTTCAAGACCATCGAGGTCGTCGGCAAACTCCCACAGGCCGAAAGCATCATGCGCGAGATCAACCGCGGGTCCTGGACCATCGGCTATACCGGGCACAGCCCGGAACGTCTGAAGCGCCATATGCAGCATCAGGACAAGTTCGACAGCATCACGCTTCGGGGCAAGGAAGAGCCGGTCAAGGGCGAATATTATGGCCTCCCCTGGCCCGCTTGGGGGCGGCCCGAACTGAAGCACCCCGGCACGCCCCTGCTTTATGACCTTTCGAAATCCGTTGCCGAGGGCGGCCTGCCTTTCCGCGCCCGCTGGGGAGTCAGCCACGAAGGCCGGAGCCTGTTGGCCGAGGACAGCTTTACCGAAGGGTCGGAGATCCTCACCGGCTACCCGGAGGGCACCGTCGGAATGCTCGAAGCTCTGGGTTGGGTGCACGAGCTGACCGCGCGTGAAAAGCTCATCATCGGGGCCGTGGGTGCGGACCGGTTCAAGCTCGACATGCTGGAGATGGACGAGGCCGAAGCCGAACAGGCGCTTGCCGCGCTGGAGGATGAGGTCCGGCGGCTGCGCCGCGAGGAGGCCCGCCAGGCCCGCGCGAACGGTGTCACTGCCTCGGCGGATGGCTCCGATGACGTAACCGGCACCGGCGACGACCAGGCCGACGACGACAACGGCGAGGATCAGGGTGACAATCTCCTGCCAGGAGAAGCGGCGGCCTTTTTCCCCGACTATCCCGAACGGGCGCTGGACGCGATCCGCGCCTACCTTGCCAACAATCCCGACGGCCCCGCCCCGGACGATACCACGCTGGCGGACAAGATCCGCCGCGTGAACTGGAAAACCGATCTGTCGGGCGGGTTGCAGCGAGTGATGATCGCGCACGGCCTGGCGCCCTACGGCAACGGTCGGGCGCGCGCGGTGGTCTGGAACTTCCCCGACGAGGTCCCGCTGCACCGCGAGCCTCTGATGACAGCGCGCCGCGACCTGCTGCCGGAATACGGCACTTACGACGACCGTCGCCTGTGGCGCCTGCCCGTCCTCTACAAGTCGATTCAAGAGGTCGATTTCGCCGCCGAATACCCGATGACCCTCACCTCCGGCCGCCTGGTGGAATACGAGGGTGGAGGCGACGAAACCCGGTCGAACAAATGGCTGGCGGAATTCCAGCAGCAGATGTTCGTCGAGATCAACCGCGAGGACGCCGCCGAAATGGGGATTTCCTCGGGAGAATTCGTCTGGGTCGCCACCCCCGAAGGCCGTATCCGCGTGGCCGCACTGGTGACCCCCCGGATCGGGCGCAAGACAGTCTTCCTCCCGTTCCACTTTGCCGGGTTCTGGATGGGCGAGGACCTGACCAACCGCTACCCCGAAGGCGCCGCGCCCTACGTGTCGGGCGAGGCCACCAATACCGTGCAGACCTATGGCTATGACGTGGTGACCCAGATGCAGGAAACCAAATGCAGCCTCTGCCGGATCGAAAGGAGCTGACGCATGGCGCGTGCAAAATTTCTCTGCGACACGGACCGCTGCATCGAATGCAACGCCTGCGCGACTTCCTGCAAGAACGAGCACGAGGTGCCCTGGGGCATGGTCCGCCGCCGTGTCGTCACGATCAACGATGGCGAGCCGGGCGAAAAGTCCATTGCCATTTCCTGCATGCATTGCACCGATGCGCCCTGCGTCGCGGTCTGCCCGGTCTCGACACTGTACCAGACCGACATCGGCGTGGTGCTGCATGACAAGGACACCTGCATCGGCTGCGGCTACTGCTTTTACGCGTGCCCTTTCGGCGCGCCGCAGTTCCCGCGCGCCACGCTCTTCGGCACGCGCGGCACCATGGACAAATGCACCTATTGCGCTGGTGGGCCGGAGGAAAACGGCTCAGAGGAGGAGTTCCGCAAATACGGCCGCAATCGTCTGGCGGAAGGCAAGCTGCCGCTCTGCGCCGAAGTCTGCTCGACCCGTGCGCTGCTGGCCGGAGACGGCGACGAGATCGGCGAAATCTACCGCGAACGCGTGATTGCCCGCGGCTACGGCGCTGGCGCGTGGGGCTGGAAAACGGCCTATTACCCGGAGGAACAGGGATGAGCATTTACCAACCCGGCCCGGTGGTCGTGCGCGGACGCGACTTCACCGCCTACCGCATCGGAGGCGCTATCGTTGCGGCCCTGTTGTTCGTGGCGCTCTGCTTTCAGGTCTGGGAACTGTTCGACGGCGACGCCCGCACCGTGCCAGAGGTCAGCTGGATCGCAGCGGACAACACGCCCGACGTCGGCGGCATGGAGGCATCCGAGGTCATCATCGCCCGCACCAAGCTGCTGGACGAACGCTGGCGCACCGGCCCCTCGCCCGAAGGCGAGATCCCGGACCTCGCCTTGCGCAGTGGCGTGGTCCTGAACACGGTCCCGATCGAGGACCCCTCTCCCTTCCTCACCGAAGCCTGGGCCACGCCCGACAACGAGGCCCTGCCGATGATCAAACCCTCGGACCGGGTCGCGGGCATTTCTTCTCTGCCCTATCCCGCCGCCGAGATTTTCGAACGTCCCTTTGCACGCGACTGGCGCGTCGGCATCGCGGATCTGGTCACGCATCTTGGCGCTCTGGCGATCCTCGGCTTCAGCTTCCTGCTGGCGCTGCTGCTGGCCATCCGGGGCCGCGTCCCCATTGTCGAAGGCCGCAGCCGGCGCTGTGTAAAGCGCTTTGGCCTGATCGAACGCGCGACGCACTGGATGACTTCGGTTTCCTTCATAATGCTGGCGCTGACCGGCATCACCATCGCCTACGGCAAGACGCTGCTCCTCCCCTTCGGAGAGGAATTCCTGGGCGACGCCGGCTGGTTGTCGACGTGGGGGCATATGATGTTCTTCCCGCCCTTCGCGCTGGGTCTGGTGATCATGGCGGGGATGTGGCTCCGCCACAATCTGCCGTCCAGGCTGGATATCGAATGGCTGCGCCGCGCGGGCGGCATGATGACCGACAGCCCCGACCACCCCTCGGCGCGCAAGTTCAACGCCGGGCAGAAGCTGATCTTCTGGTCGGCGGTGCTGGGCGGCGGGCTGATGGTCGCTACGGGTATCGTGCTGATGGTGCCCTTTTACTTCTTCGGTGTCGACGGCATGAGCTGGACGATGCTGGCCCACGCAACGATCGGCCTGATGCTGATCGCTATCTTCATCGCGCATATCTACATCGGCACGGTGGGGATGCAGGGCGCCATCGACGCCATGTGGCAGGGCGACGTCGATCGCAACTGGGCGAAGGAACACCACGATCTCTGGCTGGCAGAAATCGAGGGCAAGCAACCGGAGGGCACCCGATGACCGGCTTTCTGACAGGCGCGCTGGCGGCGGTCGCGCTGTCGCTCGCGACTTGGTTCGCGCTCAACGCCTTTACCCAGACCTCGGTCGAACGGAGCGAAACCCCTGCCGTGAACCTTGAAGGCGTCAATCAGCCCCACATCCCGTTTTCCGATGTGCCGCACGACGGGGCGAATGAGCATGAGCCCGCATCGGGCAGCTGACAAAGCGACCCGGTTCGGTTGACGTCACAGCTTCAGAGTGGATGGCGCCGTCAGTCCGATGGCCAGCGTTCCGGAACGTTCGCCCGGAGTTCGTTCAGCCATGGCGTCGCCACGCTGTCGGAGGGCGCGCGCCAGTCGCCGCGCGGGCTGAGTGCGCCACCGGCGCTGACTTTCGGCCCGTTTGGCAGGGCCGAGCGTTTGAACTGGCTGGTGGCAAAGAACCGCTGTACAAAGCGTTCCAGCCAATGACGGATGGTTTCCAGATCGTACTGGTTGCGCTTGGCCTCGGGGAAGCCGTCGGGCCAACGCCCTTCACCGATGTCATGCCACGCGTGCCAGGCGAGAAAGGCCACTTTTGACGGCGCCGCCCCGTAGCGCATGATGTGATAGAGGAAAAAGTCGTTCAGCTCGTATGGACCGATCACCCACTCCGTGCTCTGGATTTCCTCGCCCTCTCCGGCGGGCACCAGTTCGGGTGAAATCTCGGTCTCGAGGATCGCCTCCAGCACGCGGTCCGTCTCCGGGTCGAACTGTCCGGTGCGGGTGGTCCAGCGGATCAGGTACTGGATCAGCGTCTTCGGAACGCCCGCGTTTACCGCGTAATGGCTCATCTGGTCGCCCACGCCGTAGGTACACCAACCAAGCGCCAGCTCGCTCAGGTCGCCCGTGCCGATCACGAAACCCTGCCGCTGGTTCGCCAGCCGGAAGAGATAATCCGTCCTCAGCCCCGCCTGCACGTTCTCGAAAGTGACGTCGTAAACCGGCTCCCCGTCCGAGAACGGGTGCCCCATGTCCGCCAGCATCTGCCGCGCTGCGGGGCGGATGTCGATCTCGTCCGCCGTGACGCCCATGGCCCGCATCAGCTTCCAGGCGTTGTCCTTCGTACCCTCCGAGGTCGCGAACCCCGGCATGGTGAAGGCAAGGATGCGGTCGCGCGGCAGGCCCATCCGGTCGCAGGCCTTCGCCGCCACGATCAGCGCGTGCGTGGAATCGAGCCCGCCCGATATGCCGATCACCATGGACCTGCCATGCGTCGCCTCGAACCGGCGCCGCAACGCTTCGACCTGGATGTTGAAGGCCTCGTAGCAGTCCTGGTCGAGGTGCGTTTCCCGGTTCGGCACGTAGGGGAAACGGCGCATCGGCCGGATCAGCCCCGCGTTCTCATGGTGCGGCCGATGGTCGAACGCCACCCGGCGGAATGCGGGTTCATGATGCCGCGCCGCGTCGTTGAAACTGCCCGTGCGCATCCGTTCCGACAGAATGCGCCCGGTGTCCACGTCCGCCAGCGTAAGTTCCGGATCGGCGGCGAAGCGGGTCGATTCCGCCACCAGGTCGCCCAGTTCATATATCATCCCCTGCCCGTCCCAGGCGAGGTCCGTCGTGCTCTCGCCCGGCCCGGCGGCGGCATAGGCATAGGCGGCAAAGGCGCGCATGGACTGCGAGCGGCACAGCAGGTGGCGGTCCGATGCCTTGCCGATCACGATGTTCGAGGCCGAAAGATTGGCGAGGATCAGCGCCCCTGCCATGGCCGCCTGCCCCGACGGCGGCGCTGGGGTCCAAAGGTCCTCGCAGATCTCGACGTGGAAGATCAGGCCCGTCAGATCGCGCGCCTCAAAGATCAGGTCGTCGCCAAAGGGCACAGTCTGCCCCGCGACCGTGATCTCTCCGCCGGTGGCTCGGCCATGGGCGAACCAACGTTTTTCATAGAACTCGCGGTAATTCGGGAGGAAGGATTTCGGCACCACACCCAGCACCCGGCCCCGCGCGATCACCACCGCGCAGTTATAAAGCCGCCCATCGCGGCGCAGCGGCGCGCCCACCAGCAGCACAGGCGTCAGCTTCGCGCTCTCTGCCGCGATCCGCGCGAGGTCTGCCTCGACCGCCGAGAGCAGCGCGTCCTGCATATGAAGGTCGTCGAGCGCGTAGGACGACAGGCACAGTTCGGGGAACACGACCAGATCGGCGCGGGCACGGTCCGCGCGGCGGGCCTCTTCGAGGATGCTGTCGCAGTTGTAGCCCACATCCGCAGGCCGGACCCGCGGCGTGCTGGTCGCCACCCGGACAAAGCCGTGGCGGTGGTAGGCGGTGAAGGCGGGCTGGGGCGTGTCGGTCATGATACAGCTGACTCGAGCATCTCGAGCACCGTGTCAACGCAGCACTGCCGGATCGCGTCGCGCCCGCGCGGTCCGAACCTTTCGAACCGATGCTGCGTTTCGCCCGTCCGGGCCAGCGCGAAATGTACGTCGCCCTCGGTGCCGCCGTCCTCCGTGGGTCCCGCGTAGCCGGTGACAGAGATTGCAAGGTCCGCGCCGGAGCGCTGCAGCGCGCCTTCCGCCATGGCGCGTGCCGCGTCTTCCGACACTGCGCCCTGTTCCTCCAGAATGGCGCGGGGCACGCCCAGAAGGTCGTGCTTGGCATCGTCGCTGTAGACCACGAAGCCACGTTCGAAGGCGTGTGAACACCCCTCGATATCCGTCACCAACGCGGCGATCAGCCCGCCGGTGCAGCTCTCGGCGCTGGCCAGCTTCAGCCCGCCCTCGCAGAGCGTCGTCAGCATACGCCGCGCACGTTGCTCGGATCGTTTGTCATGCCGCTCTTCGCTCATCCGGTCCTTCCTTTCGCGGTCCTGTTTCGAAGGAAACCCCGGACGTGGCGGCGGGTTCCGGGGCGCGTGAATCAGCTCTCCACCGGCCAGGACCAGAAGCCCCGGCCCTCCGCGCCAAGGCTTCGGCTGAGCACCATGCGGTGCACCTCGTCGGCGCCGTCCACCAGCCGCGCCTGCCGCGCGTAGCGGTAGATCCATTCCAGCACGGTATCCTTCGAATAGCCCCGCGCGCCGTTGATCTGGATCGCCACGTCGGCGGCGTCGTGCAGCACGTTCGCCACCTGGATCTTTGCCATCGACACCTCCTTGCGGGCAAAGCCGCCGCGATCGATTTCCCACGCCGCCTTCATCACCAGCAGGCGGCCGACCTCGATGCGCATGGCAATGTCGCCCAGCATCTGCGCCACGCTTTCCCGCTCGATCAGCCGCTGGCCAAAGCCTTCGCGACGTTCCGCATACTCGGTGGCGATCTCCATGCAGCGCTTCGCCAGCCCCAGCCAGCGCATGCAGTGCGTCAGCCGCGCCGGGCCGAGGCGGGTCTGCGTCACCTTCATGCCCAGCCCCTCCCCCATCAGGACGTTCTCTTCCGGGATCTCCAGCCCGTCGAAGACCAGTTCGCAATGGCCGCCGTGCTCCTCCGGCCCCATGATCGGGATGCGGCGCGCGATCTCCCAGCCGGGATCGTCGCGGTGGAACAGGAACGCCGTATGCCCGCGCCGCGCGTCATCCGAGGTACGCGCGATCAGGATGAAATGCGCGGCCGCGGCCGCCCCGGTGATGAACCACTTGCGCCCCGAGACCACGTAACGGCCGCCGCGCTTTTCCGCGCGGGTCAGCATCATGCCCGGATCGGACCCGCCGCCCGGTGCCGGTTCCGTCATGGCAAAGGCCGAACGCACCTCGCCGCGCACGATGGGCGCCAGCCAGCGCTGCTTCTGCGCCTCGGTGGCCAGCGCCTCCAGCACCATCATGTTGCCGTCGTCGGGCGCGGCGGAGTTGAACACCACCGGGCCGAAGATGGAGCGGTTCATTTCCTCGTAGACCACAGCCATGCCCGCCTTCCCCAAACCGCCGCCACCGGTTTCGGGGCGCAGTTGCAGGCACCACAGCCCCTGCGCCCGCGCCTCCGCCCGCAGCCGTTCGAGCAGCCCCTCGTCGATGTTTTCGTGGGCGTCATAGCTCACCGGGTCGGATTCAAGCGGAATCAGGCCCGTTTCGACGAAATCGGCAACACGGGAGCGCAGGGCCTCCAGTTCGGGCGAGATGGCGAAATCCATGGGCGTCCTTTCAGCATTGTGCGCCGCACAAGTCATATACATGACGGCGCCGAAGGCCAGCGCCCCATCTTGCCGCCCTCCGTGATCCGGGGCAGTCTCGCCGCGACAGGAAGAGGACCCGAAATGACCGAGTTCAGCAATCGCCCGGCCTGCGTGGCCTTCGTGGGCTTCGGAGAGGCAGGCGCCGCCTTTCACACCGGCTGGGACGATGGACGCCCCGATCTGGTCCGCGCTTACGACATCAAGACCGACGCCACCCCGACCCGCGCGGCGATGCACGCGCGCTATTCACAGGCGGGCATAGACGGGCGCGACAACCTGCGCGAAGCGATGACCGGCGCGCAGGCGGTATTCTGCACCGTCACCGCCGATCAGGCACTGATCGCGGCGCAGGCCGCCGCGCCGCACCTTGCCCCCGGCGCGCTCTGGTTCGACTGCAACTCCTGCGCGCCCGGAACCAAACGCCAGGCCGCCGAGGTGATCGAGGCGGCCGGCGGGCGCTACGTCGATGTCGCCGTGATGTCGCCTGTGCATCCGAAACTGCACCACGCCCCGCTGCTGGTTTCCGGCCCGCATGCCGACGCGGGCATGGCGGTGCTTTTCTCGCTAGACATGCGTCCGGAACCCGCTGGCGAAGAGGTCGGCCGGGCGTCCTCCATCAAGATGCTGCGATCCGTCATGGTGAAGGGTATGGAGGCGCTGACCGCCGAATGTTTCCTTGCCGCCTATCGGGCGGGCGTGGCCGAAGAGGTCATCGGCTCGCTGGAAGCTTCCGACCCCGATATCGCCTGGCGCAGGCGGGGGGCGTACAATCTGGAACGCATGATGGTGCACGGCGCCCGCCGCGCGGCTGAAATGCAGGAGGTCGCCCGCACGGTCGAGGAACTGGGCCTTGGCGGACGCATGGCGGCAGCGACGGCCCGGTGGGAGGTTCTGATCGCGGGTCTGCAGGCCGATCCCGGAGAGGACGACCTGCGGACCCGCGCCGAAACGATACTGTCCCGGCTCTAGACGCTCAGCCCTTGGCGCGCAGGCGTTTTTCCTGTGCCTCGCGCAGCAGGGCGGTGAAACGGTAAAAGCCGTGCGCCATTTTCGAATAGGGCGTCAGCAGGAAGAAGGTCAGAACGCTGCCCAGATGCAGTGCCAGAAGCGGGCCCGTCAGCCCGGTGCCGCGCACCGCATACAGCACCAGCCCCGACAGCCCGACAAACCCCAGAAGCCAGATAAAGGCGCGTTCGCCCGACGCCCGGCCGGGCGTTCCGAGATCCGGGTCCGCCTTCCCCTTGAGCGCGATCATCCCCGCGCAGCCCACCACCAGCAGCAGGCCACCGGGCACGCCCAGCAGCTTTGGCAGGGAGAACAGGCCATAGGGCGCCTCCATCCCGGCAACATAGTGCAGCAACGTCGCGACAGAGGTCGAGGCAAAGCACAGCATGAAACCGTACATCACCGCCTGGTGCACATGGCGCCGCGCGTCGGAGAACCGCTCGGCCTTTTCAAAGTTGCAGCCCTGCCCCTGCCCGCCGGACAGGTTCTTCAGGCGTCCCGCGCTGCCCACGGCCTCACGCCAGTCGGCCAGCGTCAGCCATGTGCCGCCCACCTCACGCCAGTAGCGGCGCAGCGATACGGCCAGCGCCGCCAGTGGCAACAGGAAGGCGGGCGCGAAGATCGCCACCATCGCGCTGTGCGACAACCAGGCGTAGAAGCCCTCGCCCTCCCCCGGCAGCGCGGCAATGGCGGCGAACATGATGGCGAAGCCCGCGACCAGCGCCGCCACCAGCGCGCCGCCCTTCGCCTGGAAGGTCTTTGCCAGCCCGCCGGGCCAGGCCAGCCGCTCCCAGCTTTCGGCCCGGGCCGAGGCCAGCGCGCGCGGCAGGTTCAGGTCGAATTCATGCGGCGCGGTGTACTGGCAGGCGTAGTAGCACCCGCGGCAGTTGTGGCACAGGTTCGCGAGCTGCGTCAGGTCGCCGTCGGCAAAGACCTTCTCGCGCGTGATCGCCGGGAAGACGGCGCAGAAGCCCTCGCAGTAACGGCAGGCGTTGCAGATCTCCACCTGCCGGCGGGCTTCCTGCATGGGGTCGTCCGACAGGACCCCGGGATCGGTTTGCAGACTGACGTCAAGCGACATGGGCGGCGGCCTCCTGTCCGGCGATACGTCCGAAGACGGTTCCGATGGTCATGCCGAACCCGGCCAGGTAACCCTGCCCGAGGATCGAGCCGGCCATCATCTCTCCGGCACTCCAGATATTGCGATAGGGCCCCTCGGGGCCGGTGGCGCGCGCGGTCAGGTCGACCTTCAGCCCCAGGTAGGTGAAGGTCACGCCCGGCCGCAGCGCGTAGGCGTAAAACGGTGGCTCCACGATGGCCCGCGCCCAGTTGGTCTTCGGCGGTTCCAGCCCTTCGGTCGCCACGCCGTCCAGTTGCTGCGGGTGGAAATCTCCGCCCCGGCAGGCGGCGTTGAAACGGTCGATGGTCTCGACCGTCTCCGCCACCGGCAGTCCCAGCTTCGCGGCCAGCTCCGGCAGGGTGTCGGCGGTCACCGGCGGATAGACCGAGGGCATGAAGAGGTCGATGGAGCGTCTGTCGATGATCGAATAGGCCACCTGGTCGGGTTGCGCGGCTACCAGCCGCCCCCAGATCGCGTAGCGCTTTGGCCAGACGTCTTCGCCCTCGTCGTAGAACCGCTGCCCGTCGCGGTTCACCACGACCGAGAAGGGCACGCAGTCCAGCCGCGTGACGATGCCGCCGTCGTATTTCGGTGCGCGCCCGTCGATGGCGACCGCGTGGCACTGCGTCGGGTCGCCCACGGTTTCGGCGCCGTGGTCCAGCATGTCCTTCAGCACCACGCCCCGGTTGTAGGGCGTGCCGCGAATGAGGAAGTTCTTTGCCGCAGGCCCCCATGCGCGGGCCAGCCACTCCAGATCCGACTGAAAGCCCCCCGCTGCCAGCACAAAGGCGCGGCCGCGCACGGTCACCAGCTCGCCGCCGATCTCCACCTCCACGTGGGTTGCGGTGTCGCCCTCGATGCCCACGTGTTTCACGCTTGCCTCGTAGGCCACCGTCACGCCGAGATCCCCGGCCGTCAGGTAATAGGCGTTCACCAGTGCCTTGCCGCCGCCGAGGAAGAAGGCGTTGGTGCGGTCCAGTGACAGGGTGCCGCTGAGCGATTTCTGAAAGCGCACGCCGTGGTCCTGCATCCAGGGCAGGCACTCGGCAGAGGTACGGATCGCGTGGCGGGCGAGCGCCTCGTCGGTCACGCCCTTGGTGACGCGCAGCAGGTCCTGCCAGAATTCCTCTTCGTCGTAGGTTTCGACCAGTGGGCCCAGCGGCCCGTGGTGCATACAGCGAAAGTTGCGGGTGTGGCGCGAATTGCCGCCCCGGTAATCCTTTGGCGCGCCTTCGAGGATGACCACGCGGGCCCCCGTCTCTGCCGCCTCGATCGCGGCGCAGAGCGCGGCATTGCCACCGCCCACCACGACGACATCCCAGGCCTCTGCGGCCAGGGTCTTCGGGTCGCTCATTCCTCTCCCTCCAGGTCTTTGCGCAAAAGCCGCAGACGTGCCAGTTGCGCGTTTTCCAGATGCGCGCGCATGGCCGTTTCCGCGCCGATGCCATCACGGGCGGTCAGCCCCGCCACCACCGAAGCGTGTTCCATCACCGCTTCGCGCGCGCGATCGGGCAGTTCCATGTTCGACCGCCCGATGATCAGGAGCGTCTTTTCCACCGCGCTCGCCGCCTTCAGCAGAAAGCGGTTGCGCGCGGCGTCCATCAGGCGCGCATGGAACTGGCGGTTGAGCCGTACCAGCGCGTGCGGGTCGCCCGTGGACTCCTCCATCTCCGTGTTGATGCGCCGCAACTCCTCCAGCTCCATATCCGACGCCGCCCGCGCCGCGAGCCGCGCGGCCGTGCCTTCGAGCACAGTGCGCATCTCGTAAAGCTCCATGATCTCGGGGTAATCCAGCTTGCGCACCACGGCGCCGGTGCGCGGCTGATGATCGACCAGCCCCTCCGCCTCCAGCCGGCGGATCGCCTCCCGGACGGGGGTGCGGCTGACCTGCAGGCGCTCCGCGATCTCCGTCTCCAGAAGCCGCGCGCCGGGTCGCAGAACACCGGAGCGGATGTCCTCGCACAGGCGTTCATACGCGCTTTGGCCCTGCAAGGGGCGGGCGGTGTCCGGTCCGGGTCTGTCGCTCGTCATGTTTCCGCTTTCCATCTTGCGTCCGCGTGTATACACACGGATACAAACCCGTCAAGCCCGTTGCCAGGACAGGTATCCCATGCCCTCACCACTCCGTTTCCCCGAAAACAAATGGCTCCGGCGGGGCTTCACCCTCGGGCTGGCGGGCCTTGGCGCCGCCCTGTTCGATGCGCTCTCGCTGCCGCTCCCTTACCTGTTCGGACCGATGTTCGCCTGCCTTGCCGCCGCTCTCCTTGGCGCGCCACTGCGCGGGGTGCCGCCGGTCTCACAGGGCGCGCGCACCATCCTCGGCGTGGCAGTGGGCGCCTCGCTCACCCCGGCGGTGCTGGAACAGGTGCCACAGATGCTGGGGTCGGTGGCGTTCGTGCCGTTCTATATCGCGTTGATCGGTGCCGTGGGGGTGCCGTTCTTCCACAAGGTCTGCGGCTTTGACCTGCCGACCTCCTACTTTGCCGCGATGCCCGGCGGGTTGCAGGACATGGTGGCCTTCGGACAGGACGCGGGCGCGGACGTGCGCGCGCTGTCACTGATCCACGCCACGCGGGTTCTGGTCATCGTCACCCTGGTTCCCGCACTGCTGGTCTGGGTCTTTGACAGCCCCCTGATCAATCCCGTCGGCGCCCCCGCCAGCGACCTGCCGCTGCGCGAACTCGCCCTGATGACCGCAGCCGCGCTCGGCGGCTGGTGGGCGGCGGAGCGCGTCGGCCTTTTCGGGGCCACCATTCTCGGACCGCTGATCGCGACCGCCGTGCTCGCGCTCAGCGGCGTGATCGAACACCGCCCCCCGCGCGAGGCGATCCTCGCGGCGCAGTTCTTCATCGGGATCGGGATCGGCGTCGGCTACGTCGGCGTCACGCTCCACGAACTGCGCCGGTACGTGCTGTCCGGCATGGTCTTTGTCGTCATCCTCGCGGTTCTGGCCTTTCTCGTGACCGAGCTTGTCGTGCAGCTCGGCCTCGCCCGCCCGGTCGAAGGCTTCCTGTCCTTCGCGCCCGGCGGTCAGGCCGAAATGACCGTGCTCGCCATCATCGCCGGGGCCGATCTGGGCTTTGTCGTGGTGCACCACCTGCTGCGCATCACGCTGGTGATCCTCGGCGCGCCGATTGCCGCCGCGCTGGTGGGGGTACGCCGCAAGGAAACGCGCCACTAGATGCACCCGGCTTCAAAAGTCCATTCATTTCTTGCAACTGAGATTTATTAAAACTCATTTGATTTATGCATCTTTGCGCCGCATGGTGATGCCGCCCGGACCGTTGTCCGGGCACGGGGCCGTTCTGGAGAGACGGCCCGACCCAAGGGAGGAAACCACGTGAAACGCACATCCATCGTCGCCGCAGCTGCGGCCGGCGCTCTTTCCGTCATGGCCGCCACCGGCGCTTCGGCTCAGGATTACTCGGGCCAGACAATCGAATACGTCATTCCGTTCTCGGAATCCGGCGGCTCCGCCCAGTGGGCGAACTTCTACGCGCCGCTCCTGTCCGGCGCCCTTCCGGGCGGCCCGACGATGGTGGTCCGCTACCGCCCCGGCGCCGGTTCGACCGAGGGTGCCAACTGGTTCCAGACCCAGCAGGACAAGGGCGACGGCACGCTGATCTTCGGCGACTCCGGCTCGACCAAGTTCCCCTACCTGCTGGGCGATCCGCGCGTGCGCTACCAGTACAAGGACTGGCAGCCGGTCGTCGCCTCCGCCACCG
This sequence comes from Sagittula salina, assembly GCF_017813235.1. Taxonomy (GTDB): domain Bacteria; phylum Pseudomonadota; class Alphaproteobacteria; order Rhodobacterales; family Rhodobacteraceae; genus Sagittula; species Sagittula salina. The sequence continues at coordinate 20,309 of NZ_JAGISH010000014.1, read as the reverse complement.
GCGGCGTGGTCTACCTGCCGCCCGATCTGGGCGCGAAATTCGACGGCGACATGGATGACCTCAAGGAGGAATTCTACCTCTACGGCTCGCAGGGCGCCACGACGCTCGACCTCGTGCCGCTGCTGGCGTTCAAGATGCTCGGCCTTCAGGTCGACCCGGTGTTCGGCGTCAAGGGGCGCGGCGACGGCCGGCTGATGTTCGAACGCGGCGAGGCCAACATCGACTATCAGACCTCCTCGGCATACCTCGCCAACGTGGTGCCGCTGGTCGAACAGAACCTCGCGACGCCGATCTTCACCTGGGGTTCCCTGAACGAAGAAGGCGTGATCGTGCGCGATCCGACCTTCCCGGACCTGGCGACCTTCAAGGAAGTCTGCGAGGCCACCGAGGGCTGTGAAACCGAAGGCACCGCATGGGACGCGTGGAAGGCCTTCTTCGTGGCGGGCTTTGCCAACCAGAAGACGATCTTCCTGCCGCAGTCGGCCAGCCAGGAAACCTACGACGCCTACGTGGCCGCGGCCAAGCAGGTCGTTTCGGCACCGGACTTCACCGAGAAAGCCGCCGAAACGCTGGGTGACTATCCGCAGCTGACCGGCGCCGCCGCCGTCGAAGCCACCAATCAGGCCACGAACATCACCGACGAGGCCAAGCAGTTCGTGCTGGACTGGCTGAAAGAGGATTACGGCATCACCGTGGAGTAATCCCGGCGCCTGATCCCCTCCCCGCCCGCTGCGATCGGGCGGGGCTTTCCTGACCCTGCCCATCACCCGGAGTCCCCGTCCATGTTCGCGCAAATCCTGCCCGAGCTGGGAGTAGCGTTCACGCACATCTTCCACCCCATGCAGCTTCTCTATCTGATGGGGGGCGTTCTGCTGGGCCTGTCCATCGGCGTCCTGCCCGGTCTGGGCGGCATCGCGGGTCTCGCGCTGCTTTTGCCCTTCATGTACGGGATGGAGCCGGTTTCCGGCCTCGCCCTTATGGTCGGCCTCGTCGCGGTGATCCCGACGTCGGATACGTTCTCCTCCGTCCTGCTGGGCATTCCGGGGTCGTCGGCCAGTCAGGCCACCGTGCTTGACGGCTTCCCGCTCTCGAAACAGGGGCACGCCGCGCGCGCGCTGTCGGCGGCTTTCGTGTCGTCGCTCTTTGGCGGGCTGTTCGGCGCCATCGTGCTGACCGTCTTCATCCTGATCGCGCGCCCGCTGATCCTGGCCTTCGGCCTGCCAGAGATGCTGATGATCACCGTTCTCGGCATGTCCATGGTTGCCATCCTCGCGGGGCGCGTCCCCCTGAAGGGCATCGTGGCCGCGGGCCTCGGCATCATGGTCGGCACCATCGGCGCGGCCCCGGCGGGCGGCTCTCTGCGCATGTCCAGCTACGACCTGCCCTACCTTGTCGACGGCTTCCAGCTGGTGATCGTGGGCCTCGGGATGTACGCCATCCCCGAAATCGTATCGCTCCTGCGGCGCGACAGCGCCATCGCCGACGGCGGCACGCTGGGCGACGGCTGGACGCAGGGACTGCGCGACTGGTGGCAGAACAAGTGGCTGTCGCTGCGCTGCGCGCTGATCGGCGTCATCGTCGGCGTGATTCCCGGCCTCGGCGGATCGGTCGTGGACTGGCTGGCCTACGGCTCCGCCGTGCAGACCGCAAAGGACCGGTCAAAGTTCGGACAGGGCGACATTCGCGGCGTCATCGCGCCCGAAAGCTCGAACAACGCAAAGGAAGGCGGCGGTCTCGTGCCCACGCTGATCTTCGGCATCCCCGGCTCCGGCTCCATGGCGATCTTCCTCGGCGGGCTTGCGCTTCTGAACATGACGCCCGGCCCGCAGATGGTGCGAAACAACCTCGATATCACCTACACAATCGTCTGGTCGCTGGCGCTGGCGAACGTCTTTGGCGCGGGCCTGTGCATCCTGCTGTCCAAGTGGATCGCGAAGATGACCACGATCCGCTTTACCATCATCGCGCCCTACCTCTTCATGATCATCGCCTTCGCCGCCTTCCAGTCGCGGCAGTCGGCGCTGGACCTCGCGGCCCTGCTGGGGATCGGCGCGCTCGGCATCCTGCTGCGGCGCTTCGATTTCTCGCGCCCGGCCTTCCTGATCGGCTTCGTGCTGTCGAACCAGACCGAAGTCTTCGTCAACCAGGCCTTCCAGATCGCCGGCGCGCGCTTCCGCCGCTCGGCGGAGGCGGGCTGGGATTACCTTCTGTCCCCGATCAGCATAACGCTGCTGATCCTGACGGTCGTCTCCGTCGTGGTCGGCATCAAGGCGTCAAAGAACATCCGCGAGAACATCGAGACCCCCACGGGAACAAAGACCGGCCCGACGATCTTCCTCGCCGTCATCACCGCCTATGTCGCTGTCGCCACATGGGACGCGTGGATGGTGGAGCGCCTGCAGGACCGGGTCTTTCCGCTGACCATCGGGCTGGTGACACTGGCGGGCGCCGCCGCCCTGCTGGTCCGCATGGCGACCCGGCCCGCCACCGACGACGCCTTCATCGACCTCGAAGCAGGCGGAGAGGCCACCGCGCCGCACGGCCTGTGGTCGACACTCGCGTGGTTCCTCGCGCTGCTGATACTGACTTTCACCTTCGGGCTGTTCATCGCCCTGACGGTCTGGCTGATCGCCTTCTTCCGCCTGCGGGGCCGCTTTGGCTGGCGGCGTGCGCTCATTGCCTCCGCCCTCGGGCTCGCCTTCATCACCGGCCTCGCCGCGATCCTCGGGCGCGACCTGCCGCCGGGCTGGCTGCAAACCCTCGGCGACCTTCCCTGGCCCCTGACCTGAGACTCGACATGAACCAGACCCCGATCCCCTATCACTTCATCCGCGGCGGAACCTCGCGCGGGCCATACTTCCGGCGCGAGGACCTGCCCCAGGACCGCGAGACTCTCTCGCAGGTGCTCATGGCCGTCTGCGGCGCGGGCCACCCGCTCAATATCGACGGCATCGGCGGCGGCAACGCCGTGACCACCAAGGTCGCCATGCTGTCGAAATCCGAACGCGCCGACTGCGACGTGGATTACTTCTTTGCCCAGGTCGCGGTAGAGAAGCGCGAAGTCGACTACCGCCCGACCTGCGGCAACATCCTTGTCGGCGTCGGTCCCGCTGCCATCGAAATGGGCCTCGTTCCCGTCACGGGCGCGGAAACCACGGTCCGCATCCACGCCGTCAACACCGGCGCGGTGGTCGAGGCACGCGTGCAGACCCCGGACGGCGCTGTGCGGTATGACGGTGCAGCCGAAATCGCCGGCGTTCCCGGCACCGCCGCCCCCGTGGCGCTGGCCTTCATGGAGACGGTCGGATCGGTCACCGGCGCGCTCCTGCCCACCGGCAACCTGCGCGACATGATCGACGGCATCGAAGTCACCTGTATGGATGTCGCCATGCCCGTCATGTTTGCCCGCGCCGAGGCCTTCGGCCTCACCGGCACCGAAACGCAGGCAGAGCTGGACGCCGACAAGGACCTCTTTGCCCGGATGGAGGCGGTGCGCCTGAAGGCGGGCGAACGCATGGGCCTCGGCGATGTCTCCAAATCCGTGACACCCAAGATCACGCTCCTGTCGAAGCCGACCAAGGGCGGCACCGTGACCGCGCGTTACTTCATGCCGTGGGCGTGCCACCCGTCCATGGCGGTGACCGGCGCGCAATGCATCGCCGCCTGTGCAATCCTGCCGGGTACCGTGGCCGACGGGCTGACCGAAGGCACCGAAGGCGCCTCCCCGCTGCTGGTCAGGATCGAACACCCCGTCGGCACATTCGAAGTGCTGGTGGATTTCACCCGGACCGAAACGGGCACCGATATTGGAACCGCTTCCGGCGTCGACATCCGCTCGGCGGGTCTTGTACGCACCGCCCGCCTGATCGCTCGCGGCGAGGTCATGGTACCCGCCGCCATCTGGACACCGTAGGGGACCGGAATGACCCATGTTTTCGAAACCCTCGCGCAGGTCTTCGCGCGCGAGGGGGTAAGCGATTGTTTTGCGCTGCTGGGCGATGCCAACATGGCCTTTGCCTCCGCACTGGCGGGGCTGGGCGTGGACATGACCTACGTCCGGCACGAACATTGCGCCGTCGCCGCCGCCACCGCCTATGCGCGCAAGAGCGGCCGCACCGGCGTCGCCACCGTGACCTGCGGGCCGGGGCTGACGCAGGTGCTGACCGCGCTGCCGGCAGCGGTGCGGGCGCGCACGCCCCTGGTGATCCTCGCGGGCGAGGCACCCATCGGCACGGCGTGGTACAATCAGGCCATCGATCAGGCGCCCTTTGTCACCGCCACCGGCGCACGCTACCACCCGCTGCACCACGTCCCGCGCATGGCCGAAGCGATCCGCGACGCCTTTGTAGAGGCGGAAGAGGAACGCGTGCCGGTCGTGCTGGGCGTGCCCTTCGACCTGCAATACCAAAGCGCCGACATCGGCTTGCCCGCCCCTTCGGCGGACATCCTGCCAAAGCTCCACCCCTGCCCGCCCCACCCCGACGCTGTCGCGCAGATCGCGCGCGAGATCGACGGCGCGCGGCGCATCGTCGTCATGGCGGGGCTCGGCGCGGTGGACTCCGGCGCGGCAGAGGCCGCCACGGCGCTGGCCGATCACCTCGGCGCACTGCTGACCACCACCCTGCCCGCGCGCGGGCTGTTCCACGGCCACCCGTTCCATGTGGGCGTCGCGGGCGGCTTCTCCTCGACCCTGACGGCGGCGCTGTTCGAACAGGCCGATCTCGTCATCGCCCTCGGCTGCCGCCTGACGCAGCACAACCTCGCCAAGGGCAAGCTGTTCCCGAATGCCCGTGTCCTGCAGGTCGATACCGCCCCGCGTGCGCTCAGCCAGGGTGCCGTGCCCGCCGGCCTGCACCTCAGGGGCGACGCGCGCCTGGCCGCCGAAGGCCTCACTAGCCGCACCGCCGCCCGCTCCGGCTGGCGCTCCGACCGGTTGGCAAAAGCCATCGCAACGGCCGTCTCCGACACTGCGACCTTCCCGCCCGAACCCGGCGTGCACGACCCGCGTGACGTTGTGACGGCGCTGGATCGCGCCCTGCCAGCCGACTGGCAGATGGTGAATTCCTCCGGGCATTGTTCGTTCTACTTCGCGCATATGGACCGGCCCTTCGACCGCTTCCTGACGATCCGCGAGTTTGGCGCCATCGGCAACGGCACCTCCTACGCCATGGGCGTGGCCCGCGCCTGCCCCGGAGATACCGTGGTGCTGCTCGACGGCGATGGCTCGCTCCTGATGCATGTGCAGGAGTTGGAGACCATGCGCCGCCATGGCCTGAACATCCTGATCTGCGTGCTGAACGACCGCGCTTACGGGTCCGAGATCCACAAGCTGCGCGACGAGGGCCTGTCGGAGGCGGGCGCCGTCTTTGGCGCGACCGACCTGGCGGCCATCGCGCGCGGCTTTGGCGTCGGCGGGGAAACCGTGACCGATCTGGACGGCCTGCCCGCGCTGGTGCAAAGCTATGCCGAAACGGGAGGTGTCGCGGTCTTCGATTTCCCGATCTCGGATCGCGTCGCCTCCCCCGTCATCCGCCGGGCGCATCCGGCGGGGCACGGGGGCACCGAACACCCCATTACCGTGGAGGACCTGTTGTGAAGGTGCATATTCTCGACGACTGGTACGACGTGCTGCGCGGCCTGCCGGGCTTTGCCTTGCTCGACGGCCACGACGTCACCGTCTGGACCGGCCGCGCGCCCGACGAAGCAACGCTCGCGACCCGTCTGAAGGGCGCGGAGGCGGTTGTGCTGTTCCGCGACCGCACGGCAATCTCACCCGCGCTGGCCACACAGCTGGAGGGCGTGAAGCTGATAGCCATGCGCGGCCAGCACGACCATGTCGATGCCGAAGCACTGTCCCGCGCGGGGGTAATGTTCTGTTCGCACATGGCGAAGGACGGGCCCTCGACCTCCACCGCCGAGCTGACCTTTGGCCTGATCATTGCCGCGCTGCGTTACCTGCCCGACCAGATCGCCAGCGCGCGCGCGGGCCAGTGGCAGGGCGGCGCACCGTTGGGCCGCAACGTCGCGGGCAAGGTGCTGGGGCTGTATGGCTATGGCAAGATCGCGCAGGCGGTGGCAGCCTACGCCCGCGTCTTTGGCATGGTGGTGCAGTATTGGGGCAGCGACGAGGGTCGCGGCCGTGCCCGCGCCGCCGGAGAGACCGTGCCGCCAAGCCGCGAGGCCTTCTTTGCGACCTCGGACGTGATCAGCCTGCACCAGCGCCTGACGCCTGCGACCCGTCACGGCGTGACCCGTGCCGATCTGATGGCGACGAAGCCGGACTCGGTGCTGGTGAACACCGCCCGCGCCGCGCTGGTGGAACCGGGCGCAGTACTCGCCGCGCTTGAGGCAGGCCACATTGGGCGGGCCGCGCTCGACGTCCATGCCGGGGAACCCGTCACCGACCCGGACGATCCGCTGCTGGCCCACCCGAAGGTGATCCCCACGCCCCACGTCGGCTTTGTCACCGCCGAAGAGCTCGACCGCCAGTTCCGCGACATCTACGCGCTGGTCAACGCCTTTGCCACGGGCACGCCACAGCACGTCATCACCCCCGCGACCGGGGGGTGTCCGTGACCTTCAGATGACCGTGCATGCCCGTCTGCATCGCCGTCTCGATCCGGTCCAGCAGACGTTGCGCCCCATCCGACAGCGGCACGCCCCGGCGCTGCACCACGCCCAGACTGCGCTGCATCCGGACGCCTTTGAAAGGGATCGCCACCACGGAGGCCGGCGCCATGAACAGCGCCGTGGCCGGCAGGATCGTTGCCACCATGGCCTGCGATACCATGCGCATGGCAACGGCGGCGCTCTGGACCTCCATCTGCCAGCGCATCCGATCCCGCATCTGCCCAAAGGCCATGTCGAGCAACTGCCGGTTCTTCGACTGCGAGGCGATGCGCACCATGGGCACCGGCTCCAGATCCTCCATCGTCACCGACGCCCGCGCCGCCAGCGGCGCCTCCCGGTGCACGAAGAGGCGGTATTCCTCGTCCGCGAAATGGCGAAACCGGATGTCCGACATTTCCGCCGACCCGATGGTTATGCCGAATTCCGCCGCCCCCGACCGCACCGCCTCCACGATGCGGGGCACCGGGATGTCATAGAGGTCAAAGGCAAGATCCGGCTCATCGGTCTGCAATCCCTTCAGCACCTCCGGAAGGATCGCCGTGGCGATCGTCGGCAGGCAGGCAAAAGAAAAACGCCGCATCTTGCCGCGCCCGCCCGAGCGCACCGATTCATAGACGTCCTGCAATCCCTTCAGCAGCTTGCGCGCCTCCGGCAAAAGCTCCTGCCCCGCCGCCGTGAGCGAAACCTCGCGGTTGGAGCGCGTCAGAAGCGCCGTGCCGAGATCCTCCTCGATCTTGCGCAGTCGGTGGCTCAGTGCCGCCTGACTGAGGTTCAGCCCCTCCGCCGCGCGCTGAAACGATCCGTAATTCGCAATGGCGACAAAGGCTTCGAGGCCGAGATAGTCAACGCGCATGTCCCCCTCCCCTACCGCAGCCGTCCGAGGATCGCCCCATGACCCTGCCCGATTTCCTGATGCCCGACGGCATGAGCGCGCTCGTCTTTGCCGCACTGATGCTCACGAGCTTTGCCGGGTCGCTGATCACGGTGGCCTTCGGCATTGGGGGTGGCGGCATGCTGCTGGCGGTGATGGCCACGCTGGTCCCGCCCGCGGCGTTGATCCCGACGCATGGTGTGATCCAGCTGGGGTCGAACGTCTTCCGCGCCATGCTGACCTTTGGCCACGTCTACTGGCCCGCCCTGCCCGCCTTTACCATCGGGTCGCTGGCGGGCGCGGCCATGGGCGGCGCGCTGGTGGTGAACCTGCCCGGCGAATGGGTGCAGATCTGCGTCGGGGGCTTTGTCCTTTATTCCGTGCTGGGCCGCCCGCCCCGTCAGGTGCGCGACTGGCCGGGCGTGGTCGGTGCGGTGTCCAGCTTCCTGACAATGTTCTTTGGCGCCACCGGGCTGTTCGTGGCGACCTACACCAAATCGCAGCAACTGCCGCGCCACGCCCATGTCGCCACCCACGCGACGCTGATGACCGTGCAGCACGGGCTGAAGACGCTGGCCTTCGGACTGCTGGGCTTTGCCTTCTCGCATTGGTGGGGCTTCGTCATGGCGATGATCGCGTCCGGGTTCCTGGGCACAGTGGTCGGCAAGCTCTGCCTCAACCGGATGGACGACCGCCGGTTCCAGCTCGCGCTGAACGCGGTCTTGATCCTGCTCGCGCTGCGGCTGGTCTGGGCGGGCGGGCGCGGGGTGCTTGGCGTTTAGATCCCTGAACTCTACGTCCATGTGATGCGGACCTCCCGCACCTGCCCGTCGGCCCCCGACAACGCCGCCAGCAGGCGCGGCGCGTGGTGGATCGTCAGATAATCCGCGACAAAGCGGGAGGGGGCAATGAGGTTCTGCACCCCGTCGGTGATGCCTGCGTCCGTCAGCCCGGCGAACCATGCGCGGGCCATGGCGGGTTCGCGCGCACCGAGTTCCGCCAGCGCTTGCGCCCATGCACCGGCCGGCTCGCCCCCCTGCCCCGTGGCCTCCGGGCGGCGCTGGAAAGGCACCACGTTCGGTGCGTCTGTCGCCGGGGCTTCCGGTTCCGTGCCGCCCATGCGGTCGACAAAGTCGGGGCCGATGGCAGACCAGACATCCCGCGTCTCGCCCAGCAGCGCGGCGAAATCGAGTTCGTAGACCGTCACCCGCCCCTTCACCCCGGCGCGTTTGACCGTGAGCCATTGCAGGTCGCGCAGTTTTGCCAGTTCGCGTTTCACCGTGCGTTCGTCCACTGACCAGAGCCGCGCGATCTCGGCCCGGCCGATGCTGAGCTCATTGGCCTGCCAGTTGAACCGGGTGGTGATCAGCACCATCATGCGCAGCGCCAACCGTTGCCGGTGCTTGTCCGCCGCGAGGGCGTGCACGCCAAGGGCGGAGAGGATATCGTATTTCAGTGCGGCGGCATTGCGCCCGACAGCCTTTACCGCCCGCATGATTTCATTGCCCGCATAAACTCACTGCCCACTGGGGTGCCTCGTTCTGTCTCCGGGGTTATCCCGGTTGGCTGTCCGGTTATTGCAGCGGCTCAAACGCTTTTCCGAACTTGTCGGCTATTTGCGTCCAGAGTTCCGATTCTGTCAAGGCGGTCGATCGATCGGGCTGATTGTGTGACCGGAAACTCAAATCAAATTTAAAAGAATTGGTGAAGGTATGGTGATGGGGGACATCTAGAGCGCCCCCCAATGTGCCGGAAATGTCCCCCCAAGATGCAGGAAACTGCCTGACCTGTCCCCCCAAATGTGCTCAGCCGCCATGCGATTCGCTCGATGTGTCGGCTCGGCCCCGTCGAATCAAATTCGTCTTGCCCTACGGGGTGTTGCACTGCGCGGATGCGGAACGGTGTTACCCACGGGTAAAAACACCAGTGCATGGTATTTCCTTTTGCCAAAAACGCAAATCGCGCGTAAACGGGAAAAAACGACGAAAGAGCGTCCAGAGGAGCAGGCATGTACACGCACGAAGACCTGAGTGAGCTTCAGAACCGATCCCTGAAACTGCAGGGCTGGATCCGGCAGCAAACCTTTTCCCCCGAGATGGAGAAGACGCTGCGCCGCTTTTCATCCTGGGAAGTGGCGGAGCTGATCTTCCGCATCAACCAGTCGACCTTTCGGGGCAAGCTGGCCGCCGACCCTTCCCTGCCGGCAGGCGAAGTGGAACCCGACGGGCGCCAGCGCTGGTTCTCTCTTGAGGAGGTCAACGAACTGCGCCGCCGCCTGCGCGTCAACAAGCGCAGCCTGATGCCGCCCCGTCCTGCAGGCAAACGCGCGGTCCGCGCCGCCATCGCCAATTTCAAGGGCGGCGCGGGGAAATCGACCGTCGCGCTGCACTTCGCCCATGCCGCCGCACTGGACGGCTACCGGGTGCTGGTGGTCGACTTCGACCCACAGGCCACGCTGAGCCATTCGATGGGATTGACCGACGTGGCGGAGGATCACACCGTCTGGGGCATCATGGCGCGCGACCTGATCCGCGAGACGGAGCGCATGAACCGCGGTCCCGTGGGTGCCGAATCCGGGGCCGCCCTGCCCCGCCGCCACCTGCCCTCCGCGATCACGGAACTGGGGCTTGGCGAACTGCGCATCACAGACTTCATCAAGCCGACCTCCTGGCCCACCATCGATGCCATCCCGTCCTGTGCCAACGCCGCCTTTGTCGAATTCGCTTCTGCGCAGTATCGGCACCTGAACCCGGACTGGTCGTTCTTTGCCGCTGTCTCCCGCTACCTCGACCAGATCCCGGACGACAGTTACGACATGATCCTCTTCGACTGCCCGCCGGCGATCGGCTACCAGTCGATGAACGCGGTCTTTGCGGCTGATGTACTCTATATCCCTTCCGGCCCCGGCTACTGGGAATACGATTCCACAACCTCTTTCATCGGTCAGCTGTCCGAGGCTCTGGAGGATCTCGCCCACGGTTTCGACGCGGAATTACCCACGGGTAAAATCAAGCTGCCGAAAGCGTTCCTCGACCTGCGGTTCCTGATCACCAGGTTCGAACCGGGTAACGAATTGCACCGTGCGATGCAGGAAGCCTTTGCCAAGGTTTTCGGTGAAAACCTCGCGCAGCACCCGGTCGAAATGACCCGCGCGGTTGAGCAGTCGGGCCGCTTTCTGAGTTCCGTCTACGAGATGGATTACCGAGAGATGACCCGAGAGACATGGCGCCGCGCGCGGTCGACTTTCGATCAGGCATACGAGGAATTCCGCGACGTTCTGATCGGCGCGTGGGACAAGATGGAGGCCGGAGAATGAGCCGCAAGCGCAGGATTTTCGACATCGACATGCCCGAGGCGCCCGAGGTGCCCGAAGCGGAGGCCCGCCGCGAAGAGCTGTCGGAACGCGGATTGCGGCGCGGTCCGATGGCCGCCGCGATCACCGAAAACGCCAGTTCACTGCGCGAACGTCAGGCGGCAGAGGCGCAGATCCGGGAGGAGAACGAACGCCTCGCCCAGGAGTTCGTCCGGCTGAAACGCGAGGGGCTGGTGGTCGATCGCATCCCGCTGGACGCGGTATTGACCGAACGGCTTGTGCGCGACCGCAAGCCGGGCGAGGACGAGGAGCTGGGCGAGTTGAAGGAGTCGATCCGCGACGTGGGCCTGTCCAACCCGATCCGGGTGGAGGCGCGTGCCGACGGGCGTTTCGAACTGATCCAGGGGATGCGGCGCCTGATGGCGTTCCGCGCGCTTCACGCAGAGGGCGAGGACGGCTTTGACCGCATCCCGGCGGGGATCCAGCCCTTTGAGAAGGAAGTGGTCGGCAGCTATCGCCGGATGGTGGACGAGAACCTCGTGCGCCGAGACATCTCCTTTGCGGAGATGGCAACGCTGGCCCGCCGGTACACAAACCAGCCGGAAAACCACTGCGATAGCGTGGCACAAGCGGTTTCGATCCTTTTCAAATCTGCCAGCCCGGTCAAGCGGAGCTATATCCGCGCCTTCGCCGAACTGCTGCAGGCGCTGGAGAAAGTGCTGAACTTTCCACAGGAGATTCCGCGCAACGTGGGCGTTGAACTGAAACGCCAGATGGAGCGGCAGGACGGTCTGCAGATGCGTATCGTCACCGCACTGCGCGCGGAACCCGGGCGCGATGCCGCGCGTGAGGTGGATATCCTGCGCAGCTTTGTCGAGGCACCGGAGGATTTACCCATGGGTAAATCCGCGTCGACACCCGCCAAACCGCGCAAGGCGAAGACGACTTTTCAGGTTCCACTGGCCGAGGGCATGGCGAAATGCAGCGCCTCGCAGGGCCGGTTGGAACTGCGTGAGGACCGCGACTTTTCCGCCATCGACCGTCGTGCTCTGGAACGTGCCGTTGCCGCGTTTTACGCCGTTCTCGACGAGGAGGACTGACTGGGCTCCGGTTTTACCCATGGGTAATTTCCACGCGGGAAAAACCGGATCGCGTTACCCGCAGGTTACAGGGCGGCGCGTCACTCATGGGTAACAAGCGGGATGTTACCCATGGGTAATTCCGTCGGGCCCCAGCGACCCCATCCCGCGCACCACATCCAGAAACGCCCCTACCGCCGCAGTCTGATGCGCCTCCAGGCGTTGTAGCACGCAGATCTCCCGCTCCGGCGCGGGCACGGCGGTATCCAGCGCCACGGCGGCGGCATCCGGATGTGGCGGAAATTCCCGCCGCGTGCGGAAGGCGATGCAATCCGACCCTGCCACCAGTTCCCGCACCAGCGAATAGGAACTCGTCTCCGCCCGCCCGCGCGGGGGACGCAATCCATTCTCGGCAAAGAACTCCTCGAGCAGGACCCGCGTGATCGTTCCCTGCGGCGGCAGGATGAAGTCATGATCCAGCAGCGCCGTCAGCGCCACGCCGCGCCGTCCGGCAAGCGGGTGATCGGGGCGCACGAAAAAACCCAGCCGGTCGCGTTCGATCCTTTCGAGGCTGATCCCGTCCAGCAGCGAGCGGTCGGGATAGGCGCAAAGCAGCACGTCGATTTCGCCGTGGTGGAGCGCGGTCATCAGGTGATCGATATGCCCCTCCACGGTGCAGACGGAAACATTGGGGTGATCCGCCAGCACCTGCCGGATGGCGCCGGGCAGAAGCGCGGTGCGGGAATAGGCCAATGCGCCCACACGGACGAGGCCGGTGGACACCCCCTCGGCAGAGCGCACGTCGTCGACCATGCGCGACAGTTCCGCCAGCACGCGGCGCGCGGTGATGGCCAGGCTGTCGCCCGCCGGGGTGGCGACCATGCCGGTCGGAAGGCGGGAGAACTGCGTCACGCCGGTGTCGGCCTCAAGCAGGCGGATGGAATAGGAGACCGCCGGTTGCGTCACTCCCAGCACCCGCGCGGCGCGTTGCACCGACCGGAAATCGCGCACCGCCACCAGTGCGCGCAGGTGGGCGCAATCCACCATCATTCCGAACAGCGCCGACGAGGGCGGGATCGCTGCCGCGTGATAGCGCGCCACCTGATCGCGGCATGTCGCCAGTTCGCGGCGGATCAGGGCGCAGCGGCGGGCCACCGCTTCGCCCGCCGGGGTGGGGATCTGGCGACCCGGTCCGCGCAGCAGCAACGGGCGGCCAAGCGCGCCCTCCAGGAGCGATACAGAACGCGACACGGCCGAGGTACTGCGCCGGATGCTTTGCCCCGCAGCAGAGAAGCCGCCGGTTTCCACCACGGCAAGAAAGGCGCGCAAATGGCGTAGTGCCACGCTGGGTTCCGGATCGGTCGTCATCGCCACCTCCGGCGGAAAGGATTGCAGGTCGGAGACGGATTGCAAGCGCGGACACAGGGGGCGGTTTTTGCATTCAGTGTAACCAACTGATAAATATAATATAAACGGCTTGGATTATCCTTTGTTCGCAGTATGTCGCGGCCTCATTCTATTACCCATAAACAGAACGCAACCAGGATCAGAGGAATGTATTGGCCGTGGAACCCTGCGTCATGTTCCCTTCCCGCCACAAAGGGAGGAAGCCATGACCATGAAATCTCTGACCCTCGGCATTGCCGTGGGGGCCGTTCTGACGGCCACCTCGGCGCTTGCCGACTACCCCGAACGCGCGGTGACCATTATCGTGCCGTTCTCGGCCGGCGGAAACACCGACTCCATCGCGCGCATCGCGGCGGAGCATCTGTCGGATGAACTGGGCCGGCCGGTCGTGGTCGAGAACCGGGGCGGCGGCGGCGGCACCATTGGATCGGCGATGGTGGCAAAGGCGGACGCGGACGGCTACACGCTGCTGTTCGGCACCACAGGCACGCACAACGTGAACCCCCGCCTGCGCGAGGTCGACTATGACCCGATCGCGGATTTCACCCCGATCAGCGCGGGCGTGGTGTCGTCGGTCCTGATCGTGGCGAACCCCGAGGTGCAGGCCGACACTTTGGCCGACCTGATGACCCTGACCGCCTCGGACGCGGGGGCGGCGATGAACTTTTCCTCTGGCGGGGTAGGCACCGTCGCCCATGTGGCGGGGGAACTGTACAACCAGAAGACCGGCTCGCATCTGCTGCATATTCCCTACGGCGGGGCAGGGGAGGCGATGAACGATCTCGTCGCCGGGCGCGTGCAGCTGAACATGAACAACGTGCCCGCCTTCCTGTCGCACATCGAAAGCGGCGCAGTGAAGCCGTTGGCCATCGCGGCGGAGAAGCGCAGCAAGCTGCTGCCCGACGTGCCGACCACCGCCGAACAGGGGCTGAATGGTTTCGTCATGGGGTCGTGGTACGGGCTGATGGGCCCGAAGGGCCTGCCCGAGAACGTGGTGCAGATCCTGTTCGACGCCATGGCCACGCTGGACGAGGACGCGACCGTGGTGGAGCGTTACAAGGCGCTGGGGCTGGAGGCCGCGCCATCCGAGAGTCCGGCGGCCTTCGCCGATTTCATCGCGGCGGGCTACGTCTGGTGGGGTGAAACGCTCGACAACCCCGTGTTCAAGGAGTGAGGCGGGCCGGGGCGGCCCGCGCCGCCCCGCCTGCATGAACCGCATGGCACGATACGCAACCTGGATCACTCTGGCGCTTCTTGGCGCCGCCGCATTCATCATGGCGCTGCGCTTTGGCTGGGGCCGGGGGCCGCAGATCGGGTCCGCCCCGCTGCCCGCCGCGTTGTCGGCAGGGGTGGTCATCGTTTCCGTGCTGGGCCTGCTCGTCCCCGAGCGCGGAGAGGTCCTGCCCCCTGACTGGCGGCCCTTTGGCGCGGTGGTCGGGGGGGTGGTGATCTTCATCCTCTCGGTAGAGGCGCTGGGACTGGTGCCCGCGACGGTACTGTGCATGGCGGTGGCCTACCTCGGTCAGTCCGAACGCCGCTATGCGGGGTTCCTGACCTATGCCGTCTGTTTCGCCGCCGGGGTCTGGGTGGTTTTCACACAAGGGCTGGGCCTGCCGGTCCCCGCCTTCGGAGGCTGAGGCACATGGAAAACATCATCCTCGGGCTGAGTACGGCGCTTTTGCCGATGAACCTGCTGGCCTGCCTCGGCGGCGTGATCCTTGGCACCGCGATCGGGGTGATCCCCGGCATCGGCGCCATGGCGGCCATTGCGCTGATCCTGCCGCTGACCTTCTCGCTGGACCCGACCACGGGCATCGTCATGCTGGCGGGGGTCTATTACGGCGCGGAATACGGCGGATCGACGGCGTCGATCCTGCTGAACCTGCCGGGCACGCCGTCGAACGCGATCACCTGTCTGGACGGCTATCCCATGGCGCAGCAGGGCAGGGCGGGGGTGGCGCTGTTCATCACCACCATCGCGTCGTTTGTCGGCGGGTCCATCGGCATCGTGGTGCTGACGCTGCTCACGCCGGTCATCGTCGACGTTGCCGTGGCCTTTGGTCCCGCGGAGTATTTCGCGTTGATCCTGCTGTGCTTTGTCGCGGTATCGGCCATCGGCGCGCTCGACGTGCGCAAGAACATCGCCATGATCCTGATCGGCGGGCTGGTCAGCACGGTGGGCATCGACCTCTACGACGGCAGCTACCGCTACACCTTCGGGCGCGACGAACTGATTGACGGCCTGTCGCTGGTGCCGGTGGCGATGGGTCTTTTCGGCCTGTCAGAGATCATCCTGTCGGTGCGCAATGGCGGTACCCGTGCAAAACAGAGCATCACCCTGCGGTCGATGTTGCCCACGCGCGAGGACTGGCGTCGCATGGGGCTGCCGATGCTGCGGGGCGCGGGGTTCGGCTGCATCTTCGGACCCTTGCCGGGCACCGGGCCGTCGGTCGCGGCGCTGACCAGCTATGCCACCGAACGCAGGGTGTCCAAGGAGCCCCATGAGTTCGGCCAGGGCCGGGTGGAGGGCATCGCGGGGCCGGAGGCCTCGAACAACGCTGCCGTGCAGACCGCCTTCATCCCGACGCTGAGCCTCGGCATTCCGGGCACGCCCACCATGGCCATCATGATCGGAGCGCTGATGATCCACGGTGTCGTGCCGGGGCCGATGCTGGTGCAGAACGAACCGGCGCTGTTCTGGGGACTGGTGATGAGCTTCTGGATCGGCAACCTGCTGCTGCTGGTCCTGAACATCCCGCTGATCTCGGTCTGGGTGGCGCTGCTGAACATTCCCTACCGGCTGCTGTACCCCTCGATCATCGTACTGATCTGCATCGGCTCCTACTCGATCTCCAACAGCACCTTCGACGTCGGGCTTATGCTGGGATTCGGCGTGCTGGGTTACGTACTCCGGCGGCAGGGGTTCGCCCCGGCGCCGCTGCTGATCGGCTTTGTCCTGACGCCGATGCTGGAGGAAAACCTGCGCCGCGGCTGGCTGATGGGGCGGGGCGATCCGCTGTACTTCGCATCGAGTCCGATGGCGGCCATCGTGTTGCTGATGTGCTTCGCGCTCGGGGGGCTGGCGCTGGCCGGGCCTGCCCTGCGGCGGCGGCGCGCGCGGCGGCTGAACGACATCCCCAACCCCGGAGGACACGCATGATCATCGACTGCCACGGCCATTACACCACCGCGCCCGCGCAACACGAAGCCTGGCGCAAGGCGCAGGTGGCGGCGCAGGGCGACCGGCGCCAGCTGGCAGACCCCGACGGGCCGGCGATCTCGGATGACGAAATCCGCGAAAGTCTGCTGGGCACGCAGATCCGCCTGCAGGAGGAACGCGGCACCGACCTGACGATCTTCTCGCCGCGTGCTGGGGGAATGGCGCACCACATCGGGAATGAGGCGATGGCGCAGGACTGGGCGCGGCTGTGCAACGACCTGATCCGGCGGGTCTGCGACCTGTATCCCCAGAACTTCGCCCCCGTCTGTCAGCTGCCTCAATCGCCGGGCTGCGCGCCGGCGGGCGTGATCCCCGAACTGCGCCGCTGCGTGGAACAGATGGGTTTCATAGGCTGCAATCTGAACCCCGACCCCTCGGGCGGCATGTGGACCGACCCGCCGATGACGGACCCCTGGTGGTTTCCGGTCTACGAGGTGCTCGAAGAGCTCGACGTGCCCGCGATGATCCACGTCAGCCAGAGCTGCAATCCGAACTTCCACTTCACCGGCGCGCATTACCTGAACGCCGACACGACGGTGTTCATGCAGATCCTCGACAGCGACCTGTTCGAGCGCTTTCCCCGGTTGCGGCTGGTCATCCCGCACGGTGGTGGAGCGGTGCCCTATCACTGGGGGCGGTATCGCGGGCTGGCGCTGGATCGCGAACGCCCGGACCCGGCGGATCTGATGAGGGACAATATGTGGTTCGACACCTGCGTCTATCACCAGCCGGGGATTGATCTGCTGTCGCGCGTGGTGCCGGTGGAAAACGTGCTGTTCGCCTCGGAAATGCACGGCGCAGTGCGCTGCCGCGACCCGGAGACGGGGGCTTGGTTCGACGATACGCGGCGGTATATCGAGGCGAGCCCGCACCTGACCGCGGCGCAGCGGGCGCTGATCTTTTGCGACAATGCGCAGCGGGTGTATCCGCGCCTGAAACTGCCGGTGACGGCATGAGCGAAGGGTTTCGCATCCGTCGGTCGTGGGGGCGCGTCGGGCCGGAGGTGGTCGCGGCGGCGGAGGGCCTGCCCGTGGCCAACGTCAGCGATAGCATGAACCGTCTGAGCGGGGCAGGGGGGCTGCGACGTTTCCACGCCTCCGGCGCCATGGCGGGGCCGGCGTTCACGGTGCGCACGCGGCCCGGCGACAACCTGATGCTGCACATGGCGCTGGAGATGGCGCAGCCCGGCGACGTGGTGGTGGTCGATGCCGGCGGCGCGGTGGAGAATGCCCTGATCGGGGAACTGATGGTCACCCACGCCAAGGTGCGCGGCCTGGCGGGCATCGTCATCGACGGCGCGATCCGCGACCGCGACGAGATCGCGGCGATCAACCTGCCGGTCTTTGCCCGCGGCGTCTGCCATCGCGGCCCCTACAAGGACGGCCCCGGTGAGATCGGCTTTGCCATCGCGGTGGATGGCATGGTGGTCGCGCCCGGCGATCTGGTGATGGGCGACGGAGACGGCGTGCTGTCGGTGCCGCGCGCCACGGCGGCGGAGGTGCTGTCGCGCGCCGGTGCCAAGCAGGCCGCCGAACAGGCGCAGATGCGGGCAACGCTGGACGGCACGTTGGAAAAGGCCTGGATCGACACGGTGTTGCGGGAAAAGGGCTGCCTCTGGGTGGACTGAGCGCCGCTCAGCCCGCCCGCTTCCGCTGACCCGCCTTCCAGCGGTCAAGGTCGCGCTGCGCGGTCTCCAGCGTTTCCATATTGAGTGTGCGCGTCACCAGCGCGCGGTTCAGGGCGCGGACGCGTTTGTTCAGCGGCATGTCGGGGTCGCGCTCGGCGTCCACGCCGAGCTTTTCATACAGTGACAACAGCCGGTTTTGCACCGTGCGCAGCGACATGCCCCGTCGCTCCGCGATGGTGCGGTCCTGCAATCCGAGTGCGAGGTCCAGCAGCACGGCGAATTCGCTGTCGTCAAGCGTGTTGCGCGGCGACGCGGCGCGGCGTTGCAGGCGGTGGATTTCGCGGTCCACCATGATCTGCCCCTCCACCAGTACGGCGCGCAACGCCAGCTTCAGCCGGTCGCGGGGCGCGGTCTTCAGCAGATAGCCATAGGCGCTGTCCTCCGGGACAATGGCGGCGATGCCGCGCAGGTAGGCTTCGTCGGCGTAGTTCGACCAGAACAGGATGCGCGTCTCGGGGCGTTCGGTCCACAGCGTGCGGGCGGCTTCGATGCCGTTCCGGGTGGACATGCGCAGATCCATCACCACCGCGTCGATGGAGAGCGCGCGGGCCTCGTGTTCGGCCTCTTCGCCGTTGACAGCATGGAAGATCTCGGTGACCTCGGGCAGGGTCTCCGCCAGCACATCTTCCATGTAGGAGGCGTGGAACTGGTCGTCTTCCACCAGCAGTACCCTCATGGCGCGATCCTCAGCGAGACGCGGACCACGGTTCCGTGATCGGCAGAGATGTCGAGCGCGGCCGAGATCAGCCGGGCCCGCGTGCGCATGTGCATCAGTCCGGACTGGCGCGCTGGCGCGGCAGGGATGCCGCACCCGTCGTCGCGCACGGTGATGGTGAGAAGGGCAGGGGAGGGACGGTCCATCGCGACCTCGATCCGGGAAGCGCCGGCGTGCCGCGTGGCGTTGTTGATCGCCTCCTGCGCGATGTGGAACAGGGCGGTGCGCACGGTCGGGTCGAGGGTGTCGGGCGCGCCTTGCGTCAGGTCGGTGACGGTCAGTTGCGCGCCGCCGTCGCCGCCCGCGCGGTCCAGATGCACGCGGACGGCAT
Organism: Sagittula salina; assembly: GCF_017813235.1. Taxonomy (GTDB): domain Bacteria; phylum Pseudomonadota; class Alphaproteobacteria; order Rhodobacterales; family Rhodobacteraceae; genus Sagittula; species Sagittula salina. The sequence continues at coordinate 1,056 of NZ_JAGISH010000014.1, read as the reverse complement.
GGGCAAAGCCAAACAGTTCCAGCAGCGTCGGCACGGCGGTATCGATGATGCGGCGCAGGTCGTCGATGGTCTGGCGCAGGCGTCCCGCCAGAACTTCGCGGGGCAGGGGACTGTCGCCGGTGGCTTCGCGCAGGAGCCGCGAGAGGTCGGCGAGCGTCTGGTCGTGCAGGTCCATCCCGATGCGCTGCCGTTCGGTTTCCAGCGCGCGGGTCAGTTCCAGCGCGCCGCGCCGCAGGGCTTCTTCGTCGGGGTTGACGCGGGGCAGTCGGCGGGCGCGGTCGGCCTTGTGCAGGATGTGGAACCACGGCGCCAGCACGTCCGCGATGCGCTGCGCCAGATCCACGGCCCGCGCGTCATACAGCCCGCGCGTCGAATGCGAGATGTTGAGCGTGCCGATGATCCGCCCCTGCACGCGCATCAGCACGTTGACACGGCTGCGCAGCTTGTGGTTCAGGATCGGTTCGCAGATCGCCCCTGCGAAGGTGTAGCGCGGGTCCTGGGTCGCGTCCTCGGACAGCATGACCTCGCATTGTCCGGTCAGCAGATCACGCACCGGTGCGTGGTCGATGCGCCCCGAGGCGCGGGACCAGCGGGTGCGGATGCCCACTTCGTGGCTGACGACCCAACCGGGGCGATCCAGCAGGCAGATGTCGCAATGGGTAAAAGGGATCAGCCCGGCGATGTCACCGGCGACGGATTCCAGCGCCCCGGCGATGTCGGTTACCGCGCCGAGCCGTCGCGCGATATCGAGCAACACCGCGCCGGTGCGCGGTTCGTCGAGCGTGTCGGTCATCTGTCCTCCCTGTCGCGCGGTGGACCCGGGGGCTGCGCGCTCCCGCAAGTTTGCCCCCATCGCGGGCCAAAGGAAACACCCCCGCCCGCAAACCATGTGCGGGAACCCGCAACAGGTCTGCGGGCGACAGCCTTTACAGGTCCGGATTGCCCGGTCACCATCCCCGCCAACCCGACGCGGGGTCAACCGGCGGCGGGGGGAGGAAGCACGCGCAACGCGCCGGGATTACAAAGCGCAGGCGCGCGGGGATGACAAAGCGCGCA
>NZ_JAGISH010000013.1 GCF_017813235.1 Sagittula salina | reverse complement strand
CCCCCCCCCCCCCCCCCCCCCCCCCCGGGTCGCCTGCGCAGCATGCGCAGGCGAAATCCCATGATCCGGACAGAAGCCTTACCGCAGCCCGTTCTGCGCGATGAAGACCGACAGCTGCGACACGGCGGCCGTGCGCGCGGCGGCAATCTGCGCCGGGCCGGGCTTCGCGCCCGGCTTCGTGACCGGGATGGCGGTCTCGATCTCGAAGGTTTTCGCCCGGTCCGGTCCGCCCTCTTCGGGCGCGACAAAGACCTGCCCCGCCAGTCGGAAGGTGCCGCGTTCCGTGGCATAGAAATCCTGCAGCCGCACGTCCACCTTCACGTCTGGATAGTCGCGGAAGGGCCAGGGCTCGGGCGCCACCAGCCGCCCCGTGATCGCGTCGAGGTCGCGCGCGATCTGCAGCGTCACCTCGCGCCCCGGCTCATCGGCCCAGAGCGGCCCCAGCGGCAGGATCGCGCCGGTCTTGTCCCTTGCATGGATTTCCTCGCCCTGGCCGTAGACCGGCAGGGTGACAGTGACCACCTCGATGCGGCCGTAGCGGCTGGCGACCGTGTCGAAACCCGCCACCGGGGGCGCATCGAAGCGTGGTTCGGTGGCGCCGCAGGCCACCAGGCCAAGGGCCAGAGGGAGGGGCAGGGCGAGGGAAATCAGAAATCTCTTCATGGTCAACGTCCCGTGATCAGGGAATTGGGATTGCGCGAGATCTGGCGCGCGAGGCGGTCGATGGACTGCGCCGCCGCGTCGATCTGGCGAATGGCGTCGGAAAGCTCGCGGCCGAACTGCGACTGCGTGCCGTAGCCGGAGATCGTGATCCCGGCCTGATCGGCCACCAGCCGCAGGCGGCTCGACAGGTCGGGCAGGGACCGGCTGGCCTCGGCCACGGCCTCGGCGGCCTCGCGGGCAGAGGCAAGCATGGCGTTGGCATTGGCCACCACGCCGCCGCGGCGCAGTTCTTCCAGCGTCAGGCGCAGTTCGGAGAGGGCGGCGTTGACCTCCGCCGGAAGCTGCCGCGTGCTGTCCTGGTCGACCAGCGCCTCGACGCTGTCGAGCAGGCTGCGTGCCTGATCCGCCAGTTCGTCGAGCGAAAGCCGTTCGGCATCCGACAGCACCGCGCTGGCCTGGTCGGCGATGCCGGGCAGCTTGTCGGCGGTGGTCGAGAGGCTGGCGACCAGCTCGGTCACCTGCGTGACCAGCGCCTGCTGCTGCGCCTCCTCGAGAAGCGCGTTGAGCTTGTCGGAGGCCTCCGTCAGCCCCGTCGCCAGATCGCCCACCTGCCCCGGCAGGGCGGCGATTTCCGGGCTGTCGAGGATCTGGCGCAGGCCGGTCAGCGTGGCGCGGGCATCGGCGGGCAGGGCCTTCAGCTCCGGGTCGGTCAGGATCACGTCGACCTCGTCCAGCACGGCCGTGACGCGGGCGGTGATATCCTCCAGCGGCAGCGCCTGCGCCTTGTCCAGAATGGCACCGGCACGATCGCTGAGACCGGGCAGACCCTGGGCGGTCTCATCCAGAGAGGCGATGAGATCGGAAACGGCCTTTACCACGGCTTCGTCCTGCACCTGCCCCAGCAGGGTGTTGAGCTTGGCGGAGGCCTCGTTCAGCCCCTCGGTGAGCGTGCCCACCTGCCCCGGCAGGGCGGCGAACTCGGGGCTTTCGACCATGCCGCGCAGGCCTTCCACCGTGGCGCGGACCTCGCCGGGCAGGGCGGTCAGGTCCTCGTCCGAGAGCAGCGCGGAAACCTGCCCCGCGATGTCCTCCAGCGGCAGGGCCTCGGCCTTGGCCAGCACCGCGCCCGCCTGATCGGCCAGCGCCGGCAGGCCCTTCGCGGTCTCGTCGAGCGAGGCAATCAGTTCGGAGACGGCGGCCACCACGGCCTCGTCCCGCACCTCGCCCAGAAGCGTGTTCAGCGTGTCGGAGGCCTGCGTGAGGTTGTCGGCCAGCGCGCCGACCTGTCCGGGCAGGGCGGCGACCTCCTCGCTTTCGGCCACGCTGCGGATCGAGTCCAGCGTGGCGATCAGCGCATCGGGCGCCTGCTGCACGCCTTCGGAGCCCACCACCGCGCGGATGTCGGCCAGCGTGTCGATGACACCCTGCATGACTTCCTCGACGGGCAGCGCATCGACGCGCTGGATCAGGCCCTGCGCGCTTGCCGCCACGTTGGTGACGTCGGATTTCGTCGTTGGCACCAGCGGGTAGGGGTCGCCCTCCAGCGCGAGGGTGGCGGGCGCGGCCTCCGGGTCGATCACGAGGTCGATCTTCAGCCCGCCGGTCAGGATGGAGGCATTGGCCAGCTGGCCGCGCAGTCCTTCGTCGATGCGCGCCTGCAGATACTCGAGGAACGCCGCGTCGCCCGCGCCATCCACCGTGTCGGCACCCGTGTCATCGACCGTGTCGCGGCCCAGCCCGATGCGGCTGGGATTGACCTTCAGAAGCGCCACGAGCCGCACTTCGCTGTCGCCAAAGCGGTCGGGGTCCACCACGCCGGAGATCGTCTCGACCTCGCCCAGTTTCAGCCCGCCCAGGGTGACGGGGGCGCCCGCCGCCAGCCCTGCGAGGTTCTCGTCGAAGACCATCATCAGCCCGACGCTGCCGCCGTCACCCTCGAGGAAGAAGTCCTCGCGCGCGGTTTCCTCGTCGGGGTGCAGGGTGAACTCCGCCCCCTGCGCCAGCGGCGTGCCGCCGGAGGCCATCGTCTCGAAGGCGACGCCGCCGGAGATCAGCGAGGCCAGCGAGGTGAAATCGAGGCTGGCGCCCTGGCTGCCGAGCTTGAAGCTGAAGCCGGAGGTGTCCCAGAACCGCGTCGAGGAACTGACCAGCCGGGTATAGGGGTCGAGGATGACCGCCTCGGCCAGCACCTGAAGCCCGTCCTCGGAAACCTCCGCCGGACCCATCCGGCCCACCTGCACACCACGATAGAAGATCGGCGTGCCCTCGGAGGGCAGCCCGCTTTCCGAGCGCAGCAGGATGGTGGACCCCTTTTCGTTCAGCGCCATCAGCGGCGCGTCCTCGGCGCCGTCGAACCGCGCCTGCGCCGCGCCCGGGGTGCCGTCCCAGGCGCCCGCGATGTAGACGCCCGACAGCACCGTATCGAGCCCGGTGATCCCCTGCGCCGTCACCTGCGGCCGCACGATCCAGAACCCGGATTCGGCATCGACGTATTCCGCGATGTCCTTGTCGACGCGGATGCCCACCACGACTTTTCCCAGATCGTGCGAGAAGCTCACGTCCTCCACCAGCCCGACGGGAATGTCGCGGTAGCGCAGTTCGGTTTCCTGCGGGCGCACGCCGTCGGCCTGGCCAAAGGTCACCTCGATCAGCGGGCCGCGGCTGGACCAGTTGTCCCATGCCACGCCGAGCGCGGCGACGATCGCGAGGATCGGAATCAGCCAGATCAGCGAAAGGCCGGAGAAGCCGCTGCGCTTGGTATTTTCGATGGGAACGGCCCGGGGCATGTCGCCGGGTCGGGAGGTGGGATCGGTCATTGATGTCCTGAAGGGCTGGGAGGTCCTGGAGAGATGGCAGTGCGGGCGTCCCAGATCAGTCGCGTATCGAAGGATCGGGCGGACAGCATGGTGAATATCACGGACAGCGCGAATGTCAGCGCCGCTGGACCGGGGTGGATGGAAGCAATCACCGACAGTTGCACCAATGCACTGAGGATTGCGACGACAAAGACGTCGATCATCGACCAGCGGCCGATGAATTCGACGATTTCATAGAGGTGCTGCTTGTGGCGCAGGCCATGCACGGCCCCGCGCTGCACCGACAGCGCAAGATAGGCGATGGCCGCGAACTTCGCCACCGGGATCACCACGGAGGCGATCAGCACGATGGCGGCGATGCCCCATTCGCCGTGATGCGCGATCTGGATGGCACCGCCGACAATGGTGCCGGACTGGGTGCCCGTCAGCGTCTGCGTCACCAGCATCGGATAGAGGTTGGCGGGGATGTAGGCCAGAAGTCCGGTGAACCAGAAGGCCCAGACCCGTTGCAGGCTGCCGGTATCGCGCGAGCGCAGGGCGTGGCCGCAGCGGTCGCAGCGCGCATGGCCCATGGGCCAGACGCGGGCGCAGCTGGTGCAGGTCACCAGTCCCATTTCGCGCGCGGTGGTCATGCGTGTTTCCCCTCGGACCCGGACACGGGTTCAGACTCCGGCGGGGCGGGCCGGCGCTGGTCGGCGGTCTCGATGGCCTCCCAGATCGACCAGCTGCACAGGTAGCGGTCGGAGACCACCACGATCACCGACAGCGCGGCGAACATCCAGAAGGCGGGGCCGAACTCCAGCCGTGCGAGGTCGGAAACCTTCACCAGCGCCACCGCGCACCCGATGGAGAAGACCTCCGTCATGGACCACGGCTTCAGCGCCTGCGCCATGCGAAAGACCTCGCGGGCGCGGGGCGCGGGCGGGCGGCCCAGTTCGATGGGACCGATGACGTAGATCAGCGCCGCCACGCGCAGCGCGGGCAGGCCCACGATCAGCAGGATCGTCGCCACCGACACCAGCACCAGCAGCCCCGACCGGAAGGAGGTCGCCACATCCAGCAGCGAGACCTTGTTGCCCAGCCCCGCGGCGTTGATCGACAGGAAAGGGTGAAAGCTCGCCGCGACGACCAGCACCAGAACGGCGATCGACAGCGCGAGGATACGCAGGCCCGCGCCCTCGCGGGTGGCGATCAGCACGGTGCCGCAGTGGTCGCAGACGGCGCGCTCGCCGGCATGGGGCTGGCGCACGGCATAGACCTCGTCGCACATGGGGCAGCCGATCAGGTCGGGTGCGGCCGCGTTCTGTTCGGGTGCGTTCCCCACCAGTGTCTCCTTGACCAGATACGACAGGATACGCCGGTCCGGGGGCAGGAGCAACACGGAGCCCCTGCAAGCCCCTGCGCCCACAGAGTCGAAGGGCCTTTCAGGATGCCCTTGCCGGGCGAAGAACCCCGAGCGCCCAGGCCGCGAGTCCATAGGTCAGGCTGCCCGCGCCCACCAGCGCCATGAGCGCCAGATAGCGCAGGCCCGGAGCCTGGAGCGCATCCCGCAGCGCCGCCATCACCAGCCAGACCACGACGCCCATGAGGGCGGAGGCGACAAGGATGCGGGGCAGGGCGCGCAGCAGGCGGGCGTCGGGGCGCGCCGCCTCTCCGAGGCCGCGGCTGCCCGCGAAGAGCTGCGCCGCCATGCTCCAGCCCGCCACCGTGGTGCCGAGGGCCGCGGCGGAGAAGCCGATCACCGGGGCGAGCCCCAGCGCCACGACGGCGTTGACCGCCATGGACCAGAGCGCGAAGCGCAGCGGCGCGCGCGTGTCTTCCCGCGCGAAGTAGAGCGGTTGCAGCACCTTCTGCAGCACGAAGGCGGGCAGGCCCACACCGTAGATCGCCAGCGCCAGCGCCGTTGGGCCCACATCCGCCTCGAGAAAGGCGCCGCGCCGGAAAAGCACGGAGATCAGCGGCTCTGCCGCGACCACCAGGGCCACCGCGGCGGGCAGCGTCAGCAGCAGCGCCAGTTCCGCCGCGCGGTTCGTCGCATGGCGGGCGCCCGCCACATCCCCGGTCTTCTCGCGGCGGACGATCTCCGGCAGCAGCACGATGCCGATGGCGATGCCGACCACGCCCAGAGGCAGCTGATAAAGCCGGTCGGCATTGCTCAGCCAGGCGATACCGTGGTCGAAGAAGGACCCCACCTGCCGCCCGACCAGCAGGTTGACCTGCACCACGCCCCCGGCCAGCACCGCCGGCGCCGCCACCGCCAGCAGGCGCCGCATGTCCGGGCCGAAGCGTGGCCCCCGCAGCCGCAGCGCAAACCCCATGCGCCGCGCGGCCCCCCAGACCATGACGAGCTGCACAATCCCCGCCACCGGCGTCGACCAGGCCATCGCCAGCCCCATGTCCCAGCCGCGGCGCGCCGCCAGCAGCATGGCGGCGATCAGCACGAGGTTCATCAGCACCGGCGCGGCCGCCGCGGCGACGAAGCGGCCGCCCGCGTTCAGGAGCCCCGAGAGCAGTGCGGTGAGCGAGATGAAGAGGATGTAGGGAAAGCAGATGCGCCCGTAGCTCACCGCGAGATCGAAGCGCGCATCGCCGATGAACCCCCCGGCCTGCAGCGCCACCAGCCAGGGCATCGCCACATGCGCCAGCAGGGAAACCGCCAGCACCACCGTGAAAAGCCCGGAAAAGGCCGCCTCGGCAAAGCCGCGCGGGTCGTCCCCCGTCTCCAGTCGCCGCGCGAACATCGGCACGAAGGCGGTGTTGCAGGCACCCTCGGCAAAGAAGCGGCGGAACATGTTGGGCAGGCTGAAGGCCACGAGATAGGCCTGCGCCACCGGCCCGGTGCCGAGGAAGGCGGCGATCAACAGGTCGCGCAGGAAACCCGCGACGCGGCTGGCCAGCGTCCAGCCCCCGACCGAAAGAATTCCCGCGAGAAAGCGGCTCCTCATGCCGGAGGGCCGCACGGCACGCAGGGGGCGGGACGGATGCGCATGGACGGGCGGCCTCTCGGGAGACGGAATGGCCCCTGCTATCCCCGGCCCGCGCCGCTGTCGAGAACCCGCGCCGGACCCCGCATTGGCGCCCGGCCCGGGACTGCGCGGGAAGGCGCCGCCACAACATAATTCGCATTACCAGAGAGGGTCATTTAGCTGAGAATTGCGAGTGAGGAACCGGTCTGCGAAGCAGCGCAGGCTGTCGTAATGGGGCCGGGGCTTGGGTGGCCGCGATGGACCCGTGAAGGCGACCCACATCCGGGACTGCCCTACCCGCCCGACGTGGGACGGGGACAAAGCACCAGTGTTACTCCGAGAGCGAGGAGGCGAAAGCCGTATCAACACGCCACCAAGGGCCGGTCATGGAGAAAGTCCGAATGGGCGTTTCGCCTTGCCCCCCACTTCACCCGATTCAGATGGAACGGCGCTTTTAACTTCCCAGAGTGGGGGCGCCGACGGAAGAACCAGGAGTACGACGCGTCGGGTGGAGCAGCAAAAAGGATGGCTCGTCGGCGCGTCGTCCCCCCGATGATCCGGTCGGGAGCGTCGGGCCGCGTGGGCCCTCAAGTCCGGCGCCTCGAATGGGCGCCGGGAAAATCGATGTCAGCGTAGCAGTTGCGCGGCAAGGCGCTCTGCGGCGCTGTGATCGAGGAGGTCTTGCCGCAGTTCGAGAAACCGCTTGAGCTGACTGTGCAGGGCTCGAGCCTTCTCGCCACGCGGGCTGTAGGACGGCACCGTTTCCCAAGCCCAGATCTCGCCATCTTCGTCATAGCCGATGTGCCGGGCTTCGACAGTGCTGCCGGTAATCTCGGCCGCCATGCGCTCCGCGAACCCGGCTTCCAATGTTTCGAGCACGACGAGATCCCGGCCCTCGGTGACCTCTCCGGTCTCGAGCCGCCGGAGCGTTGCGTTCAAAGATGACCGGGGCAGGTCTCCGATCGGCACATCGGGCATACTCGTGAGTTGCTCCGCAAGGGCGCGGGCATGGCGCACTGCGAGGATCGCCTGAGCGCGAAAGCGGAAGTCGTCGTTGGAGTTCTTGGCCATTTTGGTCTCCTGTGCTGGCCGGCGCGCAATCTCGGCGCGTCAAGACAGCCCCACGCAGCGGGGGCTGGTCGGCGGCCGGTCAGGCTGCCATCAGAGCCGATAAGGCAGGGTCATCCTCCCCGGCTTCCGCGAGGGCCACGAGATGTGCGCGCACGCCATCCGCAAGCAGGCAGATGTCTTCGACCACCGGGGATGAAGGATCGATCGCCGCGAAGCAGCCAGCCTGGAGGCTCTCGGGGTCTTCAACCCCGTCGAGCGAGAGCAGCCGGTGTAGATCGACAAACTCACGGCGCAGGCGCCGGGTCAGCCGGGGCGCATGCAGCAGATCCCGCAGGAGCCGGGCGGTGCGCCGCTCCGCCGGCTCTCCGCCCAGAAGCGCGGAGGCGGAGAGAAGCGCGTCCGCCTGGTTCAGGACATAGCGCGCAAGCGCAGCCTCGGCAGCAGTCCGGGGGGTGTCGGCGGGCAATATGGGCGTGATCAGGGTCATGGGATGTTCCTTTCCTGAGGCGCCAGCGACAGGTGCTGGTCAAGACGCCCTCGGTCGTGAAGGCGTGTATTCCCCTGCCGATTTTCTCCTTTCTTTCAGGCCGGGGCTGGAGCGCGGTCTCACCCGAGGACCGCGCTTCAGCTTCGCGCCGCATCCTTCAACCTTTGGAGCGATGCCATATGGTCCGCGTCCTGGAAGATGCGGCCTTCTCCCGACCCATTCTGAGAATGCCGGGGCGCAGCGTGATCCCCGCACTCATTTTGACGACTTTCCCGTGCATCAGGGAAACAGAACGGGGACCAGCGGGGCCGTCCAAAGTTTTTTCAAAGAAAACGCTTTTTCGGGTCGTTTGGCTTTTTGCGTCGCAATCCGATGATCCGAATTCCCTCCTGTCACGCAAAACAGGAGGCCTTCATGGCACAGACATCCCATACCCCGACGCCCACCATTCCCTCGCTCGATCAGTTCTATACCCGCCCCGACACGGCCGCGATGTGCGTTGCCTTGCTCGCGGAATACCTGCCTGCGTTCTCACCGGACCTCTATGTCGAACCCTCGGCCGGCGACGGAGTCTTCCTCGACCGCTTGCCGCAACCGCGGTTCGGCATCGATATCGCACCTGCCGCCCCGGGCATCGCGAGCGAAGATTTCCTGACCTGGGCACCGGACGATGCCTCCGGGACCATTGCCGTGGTTGGCAACCCTCCGTTCGGGCGCAACGCCTCCAAGGCGATTGCCTTCTTCAATCATGCCGCGGGATTTGCCGAGGTCATCGCCATGATCATGCCGGCTTCGCTGACCAAAGGCTCAATGCAGGACCGGCTTGATGAAAACTTCCACCTGGTCGGGGCACAGCCGCTGCATGCCGAAGCGTTCCGCGTCGATGAGACGCTTCACGAAGTCAACGCGGTCTTCCAGATCTGGCGCCGGGGAGGCGGCCCGCGCCCCAAATCCATCCGCAAGACGGAGCATCCGGATTTCCGTTTCGTGGCCACTGCGACCGAGGCGGATCTCGTGATCCGTCGCGTCGGTGCCCGGGCCGGCGCGCTCCTGCCGCCACCCGAAGACGCGAACTCCGTGCGGGGTTATGCCCCCGCGTCGAACCTTTTCGTGAAGGCGGCGCGCATCACTCCCCAAGACCTGGAAACCCGCTTCGGCCAACTGGACTTCAGCGAGGTGCGGCAATGCGCGGCCGCCAACCCGTCGGTCTCAAAATCCGACATCGTGGCGCTCTACGAGGCTCAGACAGAACTCGAGCGGATTGCCCAGGTCCAAGTGCCCCAAGAGTCCGGTGCCGGGCGCGCGCCCCTTTCCCCCGAGCTAATCCCGCCCGCCCAAGCCATGGATGGAGATCTCGTTGCCATGATCGTTCATCATCCGGAAACAGATCCTACCGGCCTCACGCCGCCCCGTGCGGTCGAATTCCGCTGGCGGCACGAGTCGGCCTTCCCCCCGGTCCTGCACACGGCACTGCGGGGCAAGCGGCGGCGGCAGGCCCTGCGACTTCTTGAGGACCTTTTTGCGCGCCGGGGCCCATGGGCGAACGCTCGCAATCCGCGCTACACGACATCGATCCTCTTCCACGACGCGCTCCTCCATCTCGACCTCGGGAACGGATCTACCACCGCCGAAATCGACCTGTCCCAGCCGTCCGAGGGCGAAGAATGCCCCCAGAAAATATTCCGGAATACCGCGCTATGATCGGTGCCTGGATTGGCGTGCGCCCGGAGCCTGAGTTGTGCCTTCCGCCTCCGCGAGGGGCGCTCTGAGGGGCATGCGATCGGCGGACGTATATCGCCCGGCTCTGCGCAGGTGCGATATACGCTCCTGCTACGAACCGCTCGCAATCTCTGCCATCGTGGCATGATATTTTTCGAGAGCAGCAGTGTCCCGGAAATCGGTCCGGTAGGTCTGATGCATCCAGCGCGACTTGTGGCCCAGCAGTGCCTGGGCAGCCCAGGCGGCATCAGGGCTGTGGGTCCGGACCAGATCCGTGACGAGGCTACGCACGAGGTGCCCCGAGATCCCGAACTCTTCCTGCAGAAGGGCCGCCGGATGATAGGTGGCAAACGCCCCGTCCTCGAGGCCAAGCAGGTTCAGACCGTCCAGTTCCTGCAGCCTGTCGCCCATCTGCCAGTCGGGTCGCCCGGCGAGAACATGGGCATCGATGATACGAGAGGTAATCGGCCAATAGGGGCCGAGCGCCTTCTTCCCGCCGGTCTTGGCCTGTCGAAAATCTACCGTCCAGATCCCGTCTGGACGCCGCATGATCTCGCGACCGATGCGGAAGGTGGAAAGATCACCCTGGCGATCGACACCGTTCAGCAGCAAAGCGAACACCACCGCCTTGCGGCGCAGGCGAAAGGCCTTGGCCCCATGCGCGGGTAGATCGACCGCCTCATCAAGGCAGCGGTTGGCGGCGTGCAGGAGATCGGCAAGACCGTGGCTTTCGAGAAACCTGCGGATCTTCGCGTGCTTGGTTGGGGTCTCGTCGGTTGCCTCCGACGCAAGCGCGGTGTGGATTTCGGCGAAGTGTGCTTCGGCCTCTGCGGTGAAAAGGCCGCCGCGGCGAGCAAAGAGAATGACGCGTTGAAAGTAATCCGCCGCACTGCGCATGCTGACAGGCTCACGGCCATTGTCGGTGCGGAAGAGGAACCGCAGGAAGGCTTCGGCCAGATCGGGGCTGAACGCCTCTGCCAGATGGACCCCCTGCCCCGCGGCCCAGTTCCGCGCCGCCGCGCAGAGTCCCACCGCCTGGATGATACTCGCCCTCCCCTTGACTGAAAGGGGCCGGTAACGCCGTCCGTTGCGCCGGACCCGTTGGTCAAGGAGGGGTTCTGCCATGGCCCAGTCTGCCGGCCAGTCGGCAGGCTCGAGCGCGACACGGAGCGAGACGCGCGCTTTCGGCGTCTTCGCATTATAACGCGCGTTCAGCGCTCGATCCCATTCCTGCCGCAGGGGCCGGGCCGGTGCCAGCGGCACGTCGGGATCAAACGCCTCGAGCGCTTTCATCAGGACAATCAGGCCGGTGCGACTGGTGGTGACCGCCGCGAAGTCCTCGCATGTGGCCTGCTGAGGCGCACGGCCCTTTTCCATCATGTGGCGATAGAAACGCTCCAGCGCCGTTGGGCCCCCTCGTGACGTAAACCGCCCATCCACGGCCGCAGCCGCCGCGAGCGCCGCGACAGCAGCCGGCACGCTGGGCATGCGGGCTATGAGGGTCGCGATCCGGGCTTTACGGGGTTGTCTGGGTTTCGGCATCAGGCAGTCCCTTTCAGGTTGAGCGTGGGATCGATTTCGGTCAGCACCTGCGCAAACAGGTCCATCGCGGCCCGGCCTTCGCCACGGGCGTAAAAGGTTTCGACCGTCCGGAGGCTGTCCGCCAGCAACGCTGCGACCACGGGGTAATCACCGGGGTTTCTGGCGAGGTAGAGCGTGGCGGCCACGTGGCGCATCATGTGCGGCGTGAGACCGGTGATCCCGAGCCGGGCCATGCCGCGATTCCACGCCTTGTTAATCAGCTGCCGACTGACCGCCCCCGCTCCCGAAAGCGCGGGAAAGAGATGATCGTTGGCGCAATGCCGCGGAGTCTCGACGGCCTCATCACCGGTATCGGCTTCGCGGCCCTCCTCGGGCAGAGACCGGTCCCGCCAGACCGGCCGGCCCTCGTCGATCCAGGCCGAGATCACGGTCCAGAGCCAATCAGGGATACGCCCTTCGAGCGGCTTGCGGTTCTTGACCCGGTTGCGGCCAATATCGAGCCAGGCCGACGCCCGCTCGCGCCGCGGCGCGATCAGTTCGGGCATGTCGCCCTCCGACAGCATCTCATGGACGTTCCGCGTCCGAAGCGGGCGGGCAAGCTGAACCGCCAGCATGGCTGCCGCCATGAAGAGGTGCAGCGCCTCGGTGCGCCGATGCGTGGAGAGAGTCTGACGTGCCAGAAGACGCCGTGCCTCCGCCAGGAGCACGCGCGGACCGGTGACGATCGCGCGCACCACCGCAGGATCGCGGTCGATGAGCTTGATGAAGGCCTCGCGTGTTGCCGACATCTCGCGCGCAGCATCGCGCTCCTCGCAGAGGTCGAACCGCAGATCCTCGATCGCCCAGACGAGATCCTCTTCGGCACCGTTGTGCTGGGCGATCATGCCGAGATCCGCAAGCCAGGTGGAGAGCGAGGAGGTTTCCTTTGCGTCCTTCAGCCCCACGGAGGTTGCACTCCGCGCGACAAACCGCTCCACCGCCGCTTTGACATGGTTCTCCGTGATGAGGTCCATGGCCGAGGATAGCGCGTAGACCGGTTCCCGGTCCTCGAAGGCATTGCGCGCCAACCATGATAAAGCGCTTCGCAGGGCCTTGACCCGCGAGGCCTTGTTCCGGATCGGGCGCCTGCGGCCACGCGTCTGCCGTCGCCGGTCGGCAACCGGGTCCGCGCCCAGCCGTCCGCCAAAGCGATCCCGACGACGAGGCGCCCGGATCGAACGCTCGATCACCTGATCGAGATCGGAGCGGAAGGCCTCGGTGCAGAGCGTCCAGTCCATGGGGCGATCGCGCAGGGTTGGCAGGGGGCCAATCTGACCCATCGGCAGAAGCGTGCTGATGGCCCCATGGCGCTGGCGTTCACCGATCAACCGATTGAAGAACCGGATCGAACGCCGGAAACTCGCCACCTTGTCCGGAGGGATGTTTGCAAGAGCCGCAGTGGCGGTGGCGGTATCGACCTCGACGGGGTGAAACGTGCCGAGCCGCGCCCGCAGGTTCTCGATGGAGCGCGTGGACTGGTTGGGCAGCAATTGCTCACCATCGGCATCCAGGGTATTCTCCGCTTCCGCCACATAGTTCCCGATCCGCCTCCAGGCGGCCTCGGTTCCGGCATCGACGTGCCTCGGTTTATCCGTCTCCAGCGCCCTGCGAATGCCGGCCGAGACCCGACCAACGAAGCCGTCGAAGGCCCTCTGCCGGGCTTCCGGCGTCCGGGCACGGGTGAACTCCCCCGCCCAGACAATTCCGGCGGCCCTGCGTTCCCAATCCACGACATTCGCAGGAAGTTGCCCCAGGCGCTTGCCGGTCAGGTGCTCGACGCGCCGGAACGCGGATTGATAAGCTTCTGCCGAGCTTTCGCTGTAGAGCGAGGGCAGGAGGAAATAGACATCGAGCAGGGTCTCGATGGGGCTGTTGCGTTCAGTCATGGAGTTGTCCTTTCATCGGCGCGGCAGTCCGTTCATTCAGCGGCAGATGAACGAAACGCCCGCGCAGATTTGGCCCGTAAAGTTCCTGGGGCGTTTCATTCGAAAGCCTGCAAACGACTAACTTCAAAGGGAAATACTGTTCAGAAGGCCCCTGAGGGGGCTGGGTCCGGCGGCTCAGCGCCATTGTGCTATCCAGCGAGCGACCTCGTCGGGAACGAAGCGATATTGCATCCCCACCCGCCGGGCAGGCAGAGACCCGCGCCGCGCCTCGGCAAGGATCGTGTCCCTGCTCAACTCGGCATGGAACGCGACCTCCTCCGGCGTCATCAGATCGGCCCGGTAAGCCTCCTCGCCCCCTGCCGGCGGCAGACCGCCCTCGAAGCGAAACACGTCCAGCCAGCGATACCGCACCTTGCGCCGTTTCCGGATCGGAACCAGCAAGCCATCGGCTTCCGCACGCCAGAAGAAACTGTCCGAGCCATGGCGCCAGCGTCTGATCAAACGCGCGCGACTGAGGAGCTGTGGCACTCCAACGTCGTGTTCGATCATGGGTGTGCCAGTAATTTTCTCGTCCACTCCGGGCCTCCGACATTGTGCTTCGGAAGGGATCAAGGGAATTTCCCGTCGTTTTCAAAATCACCACCGACCGACCCGGAAGTCTCCTCCCCCAACTCGAGCAGTTCCCGGACTGCTGGATATGGCAGGGCGCGCAGATCCGTCGCGTTTATCTGTGTGGTTCCCGAGACCGTACGGATGAAGGCATCGACAGCCTCCGAATTGAGATAGGCCACCAGCCCCCGCGCCAGCGGAACCGGCAGTCCGATACCCCCCGCATGAAATACGTTCAGATGATTTTCAAAGGCTGCGCGCCCCCCTTGATAGAGGGTCGCCCGGATACGCCGCGCATCTTCCTTGGCACTGATGCGCTTTACGAGGACATAGGCACCCGCCGGCATGATCAGGCTGCGGGTCGCGTCGATGTCGGCCAGCGCGTCGCTTTTCCGGAACCCGTCGACCGGCCAGGCCACTCGGGCTTCACGCATGTGCTGCGGGTAGAGAAGCGGCACCGTCGCAGCCTCGCCCGCGGATCGCAGATGTTCCCTCTCGCGGTATTCGATGACGCGGCCGGTCGAGACGGAAATGCCGAGGTCCGGCAGGGTGCAGGGCAGCGCGGCGACGATCCGGTCCGGACGCTGCGGGTCCAAGGGAAGCCGGATGACGCGCTGCACGTCCCCTGACCACACGATGTCCGAGACGGGAACGGAGCGCGCTTCCCCATCATCGGAGCCGAGGAGCACCGCCCCCTGCACACCCGCCTTGCGCAGCTTCATCACCACGACCTCCTGCAGGACCCCGTCCTCCCGGAAGACACCGCGGCGCGACTGATAGGACTGCAACGCCTCCAGGACCGCTGTCTCAAGCAGGAAGGCCCTGTAGCCACGGTGCGTGGGACCGTTGCAAAAGGAGCGCGGCGTGACGGCGACCAACTGCCCGCCGGGAGCCAGTTGGGTCAGGGCCAGCGATACGAAAGCCGCGTAGAGATTGCTGGCCGAAACGCCGAGAGCCTTCAGAGCGCAACGGTGGGCGGAAGATGCAGAGATCTGCCCATAGGGCGGATTCAGGATGGCGGCGGTGTAGGTCGGGGTCACTGCCCCGCCTTGCCCGCCCGAGGACAGGATATAATCCGCGCGGACGATACGGCTGCTGAAGGCGATGCCTGCGGCCGCACATAATTCTCCGCAGTCCGACAGGGTTCGCTCCAGAATGGCAGAGAGAACCGGATCGATCTCATAGGCCGTGACATCAATGACTTTCGGCGGCGTCGGCGCACGAACCGCCGCTTCGACGAAGGCCGCGGCAAGGGCACCCATTCCCGCACCGGCGTCGAGCAGGCGAACCTCATCGACATTCATATCGACCATCCCGGCCATCGTCCGCGCCACGCCACCTGGGGTCATGAACTGGCCAAGGGCCTTCCGGCGGGCTTTTTCGAGGGTGGGCGAGACCGTGAGGCGCTGCTGGTCGAGACCGTCCACGAGGGTCGCGGGAGGCTGCAATGTCGATACCGCGGGAACGGTCCGGGCGGTGTCGAAGCGGTCGGGGAAAACATATGTCATGGTCGATCTCCTTGATGGCGAGAGGGAGATCGGTTCATCGTTGTAGGGGCGGAAATGGCGTTTCCCGGGCGTGAGAGCGGGTCGTTTCGGCGCGTCCCCGGACGGCGTGCCGGTTCGAGGCAAATCCTTGGCTGCCTCCGGCACGCTCAAAAGCCGCCGGCACTTCCCCAGCCAAACGTCGGCAGTCTGGCCATTTTTCACATGGCTGCGCAAACGCCCGCTTGCACTCGCCCGCCCGAGGACGGACGCGTTGCGGCGCCCAGAGCCTCGCAGCGCGACAGCGGCCCCCACCTCACCTCGGCGTGCGCGCAGGCTTCTTCCGGCGTCGCGGCCGCGACCAAAGCGCTTTCTTCCCGCGCATATGGCTGGTCACGGCGCAGGGTCAGACTCCATAGCGTGGCCCGGATATCCGGAGGAAGTTCCGAAACGACATCGCAGACACTCAGCCCCTGCCGCTTCCGGTAGCCCTTTGCCTCATCTTCCGAAGCAAAGATCCGGACGGCGTCTTCGACAAGGCCCCTGTTCGAGAGGCGTAGCCCGCCCCCATCCAGCAAGCCATCCACCAGGGCCGAGGTATGACGCGCCGGGAGAAACGCATCCCAACTGAGCAATTGGTCGACGGGCAGTCCCGGAATGGGGATATTGCAGCCCAGAACGACCCGCTTGCGATGGGGCGACCGCGCCAGCCGCAGTCGCTCGACAAGTTGCCGGGTGGCGTATTCGCGGGTCTGTATCTGGACCCGCCGGATCAGCGGGTCAGGATGACAGGGCACATGCACCGCCATCGCGCTGCCATCCGCCATCTCGTAGGGCACTGCCACCTGCGGCATGCGGACCGCGCCGCCTTCGTCGGGAGGCACAAAGGCAAGATCGGCTTCCGCCCGGTCGCCCCACAGGGCGCGCCCGTAATCCTCCAGCGTATCGAGAGGCAATTCCTCGCGACCGATCACGATCACGGTCGAACAGTCCCGGTATCGATTGGTGCCAAGCGCCCGGCCTCCGAACCACAGCCAATGCGCACCGTGCAGCGGTGTGTCGAGCATGAAGCGGGAAATTTCCTCGTCCGACTTGCCCTCGAACGCATATCCGGCATCCCTGAAGAACCGAAGCACCACCTTCCGGCTGGCTCCGACGAGAACCCCGCCGCCCCCTTTCATCCGGTCGAACAGAACCTCGCGACGAATGACCCGGCGCCAGTTCTCCCTCAGCACGGTTCCGTTCAGCAGGCTCCCATGAGTCATGCGACGGTCATGAATTTGCAGGATTTCGGCATTCGGTCGGAGCGTCATCCGTTCACTCTGGAGGACATCGAGATCAAGCGCGCCAAGTATCTCCTCGTCGGCATCGGCGTCGAGCACGAGCATCGGCTGACGATGATGCACCGGGTGCTTTCGGCAAATCCGCAGGGCGGGTCCCTTGAGACCCTCGACCAGACGCAGCCGTTCGCAGATTTCCCGTCCCCGCTCCCTGGCGTCTGCGAGGCAGGTCCAGACAGCGGCATACCGGGACGCGCGCCGGATGATGCCCTCGGCCTGTGTCAGAACCGCCAGTTGATGGGTCATGTCCTGATCCGGCGAGAGGCTGGGAGTCTCCGCCTGGGCCCCGTATTCCAGGGCGGCAAATTCCCGGAAATCCTCGACCGAATAAGGCAGCCTCAACGGCGACCGCCCACTCTCGAAGGCCGTCGACACCTGCTGCGCCGCCACCAGTAAATCCGCATGCGCCTGAATACGCCCGACGTCCTTGCGGCCCCGGCCTGCACGATGCTTCAGAAAGCTTCGGGGCATCCTGAAGTCGGCAAGGTCGACGGTCGGGAACGACACCTGCTGCGCCCAGAAGGTTTCATCGACCACCCGCAGGACTGGGGCGTAGGAATCCGGTTCGGGAATACCAAGGTAATTCGTGGCGAGATAACGGTGCCCCGCCGTGGCCGGTGGCTGGAATTGGCGCATGTAGGCGCAGCTGTCGGCATGGGGGCAGCGCGCGGCACCGTCATCGCAGAAGCTCTTGCGGATGTTCAGGCCCAGCCGGGAGCCGCGTTGCACAAGCTCCGGCTTGAGACACATCGTTCGCGCCGGATCTTCCGGATCGGGGGCCAGCCGGCCACGGATGACATGAGCCGTTCCGCCGAGTTCGCGTGCATGATCCGCCGCCTCTTCCGAAAGTGACAGGGTTGGCGCGTGAAAGGCGATTTCCTCCCGCCCTGCACATTCCCCGAGCACCTCCCGCGCGACGCGGCTCTTGCCGGCTCCGGGGCTCGCCGCGAGAAGCGCAATGGGGATCGGCGCTGCCTCGTCGACGGCAGCCTTGTCCAGCAGCACGTCGACCGCAGCGAAAGCCGAGGAGCGCAAACGGGCCTCGGCATCGCCCAGTGGGGTGAAGAGGGTAGGGGGTTGCGGCGTCTCGATGGTGAAAGCGCCGTGGCCAGCGAAGCGGCCGGCATGATCGCGGGGCAGGAAGGGCGTGGACATGCAGTCTCCTCGGGTGCTGTCGCGAGGAGATCGGTCGAAGCCGGCCGCTGAAAAACTTCAGCGGGACATTGGGGTCATACCGGTGAAAGGATCTTTTTGGCGGCGTGACACCAAAGATCCCTGCCAGGCGAGAGTGTCAGGCCTCGCTCTCTACCGGCCTTCTGCCGTCGCGATCAGGACGCCACGATGCGAGCGGGCACGCATGTCCAATCGCCCCTTTTGCCCCGGCATCACGGCAAACGGCCACTACCCCTTTTCCCGTGGGCGCCCCGAAGCACCAGCACGACCCGGCGGGGCCAACAGCTCAGCGCCGCATTTTGGCGTTCAGGGAACTGAACCCAATTCCTTTTCGGCGCCACGCAGCGCCCGCTTCACGCAACACTCCTGATAAGGATTCAAGATGCTTACCTGGCCCGCTTATGCCGTACCTGCGGTTTACGTACCTGACACTGCCGAATTTCTTGCCCGCCACCTCGTCTCCTTCGACACGGCGCAGGAGGGGGATGTGATCGCGATCTGCCGAGACGTCCGGCATACCTTCCAAGGCCCCTACCGAGAAAATGAGACCGAGTTTGTCATTCGCCACGGCTCCGGAATGAACCTCGCGGCGTTCCACGAGCTCGGCGAAAGCCAGAAACAGGCCATGGCCATGGCCGAGATGCTTCTGCAAGGCGATCAGAACTACCTGAGCGCGGTGAATGCCCAGATCTTCGAAACCATGCGCGATAGCGAGGATACCGACACTTACTCCGTCTTCTGCTTCCCCGACGCGATCGGCGTTCTCAAGTTTCCCGAAAAAGAGCATATGCCGTTTGGCACGCAGGCCTGGCTCGATGGCCGTGCCCGGCTCGTTCTGCGCCGCGCCCCGAGCAATCACCAGGCCCTCGCACGGCACGATGCCCTCCAGGCCACTGTGCGGATGTGGCGGCACCTGCTCCTGCTTTTCACCACCATCGAGGATCGAGAATTGGCAAAGGTCTCGATGCCCTGCGTGTCGTGCCTTCTGGATTCGACCGGAAGAGAGACGAACAGCCTATAGCGTTCCACACCGGAAGGGCGGCTCTGCGACAGAGCCGTCCCCCGGAGAAAAACGGAGGTGGATCACGCCCAGGCGCCGCCCTGCCCCACCGAGGAAATATCAGTTTCCGACTGGCGACCCTCGGTCCGATCTCTTTTCAACAATCTCGAACATGGAGACCCGAAAATGAATGCCGATCTCGAAGAGTTCCTGAGCGAAGCCGCTCTCACCGACCTTGATGATTTCGTATCCAGCCTGACCTACGACCCCATTGCCGAAGTCTGGGAGGCATACGGATGTTACGAAGGTTTCAAATGCTCGCCCTTTGCCGGCGAACTGGGATACTATACGATCTTTCATCACAACAGGGATCTCGCTGTCTCATTCCAGTTGCCCTTTGACGCCATGGGCGCGCTGGCGGGCCTCGGTCGCGTCATTCTCGAAACCCGCACCGAGCAGATTGAGGGCCGTATCCTGGACCGGGCCACGAGCGAGGCCATTCATGGCGAACTGGTGGCCCGGATCATCAAGGTCATCCCGACTCTCACGCCGTTTTCCGACAATGAACGTGAAGAGTATTGCCTCCCCAATCACCGCTTTCTTGCTCCCCAGGCGGACGGAACGGTGATCTTCCTGACGCCTCCCCAACTGCGCGGGGTGCCTTGGAAAGGCATGGAGGATGGCCTTGCGACCTGATGACAGCGGGACGTCCCGGTGCCAGTCATCCTCTGGCGGCGGTCGTGATCTGCGCCTCCGGCTGGCGCCTCAGCCTGCCAGCCGCTTCAGGTAGGTGCCGTAGCTCGTCTTGGCGAACATCTCGGCCCGCGCCAGCAGTTGCGCCCGGTCGATCCAGCCGTTCTCCCAGGCGATTTCCTCGGGGCAGCCGACCTGCTGGCCCTGCCGCTCCGACAGGGTGCGCACGAAATTGCCCGCGTCCAGCAGCGATCCATGCGTGCCGGTGTCGAGCCAGGCATAGCCGCGCCCCATCTGCTGCACGTTCAGCAACCCCTCTCCGAGGTAGCTTTCCAGCAGCGTCACGATCTCCAGCTCGCCGCGCGCCGAAGGCGTCACCGCCCGCGCGCGCTCCGGCGCGGAGCCGTCGAGGAAATAGAGCCCCGTCACCGCGTAGGGCGAGGGCGCCACGGCGGGCTTTTCGACGATATGGCGCACGGTGCCGTCGGGGGCGAAATCCACCACGCCGTAGCGCTCCGGGTCCGCCACCCGGTAGCCGAAGACGCTGCCGCCCGTGGTTCGCGCATCCGCCGCGCGCAGCTGTTCCGGCAGCCCGTGGCCAAAGAAGATGTTGTCGCCCAGCACCATGGCGCTGGGGCAGCCATCGAGGAACGCTTCGGCCAGCAGGTAGGCCTGCGCAAGCCCATCGGGCGAGGGCTGCTCGATATAGGTGAGGCTCAGCCCCCACTGCGACCCGTCCCCGAGCGTGCGCACGAACTGGTCCTGATCCTGCGGCGTGGTGATGACGGCGATCTCGCGGATGCCGGTCAGCATCAGCACCGACAGCGGATAGTAGATCATCGGCTTGTCATAGACCGGCAGCAGCTGTTTCGAGACACCCATGGTGATGGGATAGAGCCGCGTCCCCGAGCCGCCCGCCAGAATGATCCCCTTGCGGGTCGATGTGCGTGCCGCGGTGTTCATGCGCCCAGTTCCTTCAGTACGCGGGCCAGCCCGGCCTGCCACGCAGGTTGTTCGATGCCGAAATCAGCCGCCAGTCTGGCGCAATCCAGACGGGAATTGAGCGGCCGCTCGGCCGGGGTCGGATAGGCGCTGGTGGGGATATCCTCCACGGTGACGCCCTGCCCCGCCTGCGCCATGATTTCGCGCGCGAAACCCGCCCAACTGGTCGCGGGGGCGCCCGCGTAGTGATAGGTGCCGCCCCTTTGCCCGTCCATCATGGCGCGGGCACAGCCCAGCAGCGTCGCGGCGATGGCATCCGCCGGGGTCGGCCCGCCGATCTGGTCGGCCACCACCGTCAGGTGATCGCGGCTCCGGGCCAGCCGCAGCATGGTTTTTACAAAGTTCGCCCCATGCGCCGAAAACACCCACGAAGTACGCAGGATCAGGGCATTTCCGCCGGACTGTTCAGTGACCTTCCGCACCGCGTCCTCCCCGGCCAGTTTTGTCCGGCCATAGGCGTTTCGCGGTGCAGCAGGGTCTGTTTCGCGCCAGGGCGCCGCCCCCGTTCCGTCAAAGACATAGTCGGTGGAAACATGCAGGAAGGGGATACCCCGTTGCGCACAGCTCTGCGCCATCTCGGCGGGGGCGTCGGCATTCAGCCGGTGCGCCGCGGCCTCCTCTGCCTCGGCCCGGTCGACGGCGGTCCAGGCGCTGGCGTTGATGACCACTTCCGGCTTCTGTGCCGCGATGACCGCCTCCGCCGCGCCCGGCTGCATGAGATCCGCTTCGCCGCGACCGAGGGCCATGACATCCGCCTGTCGTGCAAGCTCCGTGGCGACCTGCCCCGTCCGTCCGAAGATCAGGATCATGTTGCCCCCCGTTCCATCTCCAGGCAGGGGTAGCGAATAGCCCCGCGCAAGGAAAGGGCACAGCGCGGGGAAACCGCAGGGTCTGCCCCTTGGACCTTGAAGGTATCGGGTTTCTTTCAGGGGCTGCCCGAATGGTGCGGCCCGACCCCTTTGGCCAGCGGGGGCCTTCTTATTGGCACGGACGCCAGGCGCCGCCGCGCTGCAATGGCCACCTCCCTTGCAAGGGAGAGGCCCAGAGCCACGCTTACGATCCCCGCGATATCCGCAACCCAATCAAGGAGATCGCCATCACGCCCGATGAAGGGCTGAACCAGTTCGATCACCCCACCGAACGCCATCGCTGCCGGAACAAGGGTCCACAGCCAGCGCGGGCGGAACAGGGCAGCCGGCGCAACGAGGCTCCCGAACCCGAGGGCATGCTGGAGCTTGTCCCCGCCTGCGGTCTTCGCGGGCAGGAATCCCGGGCCGAGGGTCAGCGCGGCAAGCAGAAGTGCGAGGACCGTCACGGAAACGGCGATCAGGAGCGAAAGACGGTTCATGGCCGAGACACAGCACGGTCAGGGAAGAAAGGCCAGCGGGGGCCGCTGCCATCGGCGGATGGGTTCCGATGGACGCCCCGTTTTCCGCCACAGCGGCCTGCCGCATAAGGGATGCGCACGGCTAAGGGAACCGGGCCGCTGTCAACCGGCCCCCAGCCGCGTTCCCACACCCTCGCGGTCCAGCAGCGCCTGCCACCAGTCGCGGTTGTCGAGATACCAGCGTACCGTCTTTTCCAGCCCTTCCTCCACCGTCACCGACGGCCGCCAGTCCAGTTCCTCGCGGATGCGGGTCGGGTCGATGGCGTAGCGGGCATCATGGCCGGGGCGGTCGGTGACGAAGGTGATGAGGTCGGCGTAGGACCCACCCTTCGGAGCCTGTTCCGGGGCGAGCCGGTCGAGGATCGTGCAGATCGTCCGCACCAGGTCGAGATTGGAACGCTCGTTCTCGCCGCCGATGTTGTAGCTGCGGCCCGACGCGCCCTTTTGCAGCACCAGCAGCAGCGCCTCCGCGTGATCCTCCACATAGAGCCAGTCGCGCACGTTCGACCCGTCGCCATAGATCGGGATCGGCCGCCCGTGCAGCGCGTTCAGGATCACCACCGGGATGAGCTTTTCCGGGAAATGGAAGGGGCCGTAGTTGTTCGAGCAGTTGGTCAGCACCACTGGCAGGCCGTAGGTCTCTGCCCAGGCCCGCACGAGGTGATCGGAGGACGCTTTCGAGGCGGAATAGGGACTGCGCGGGTCGTAGGGGGTCGTTTCGGTGAACTGGCCCTCCGCCCCCAGCGACCCGAACACCTCGTCGGTGGAGATGTGGTGAAACCGGAAGCCCTCCGGTCTGCCCTGCGCCAGCCAGTAGGCCCGCGCGGCCTCCAGCAGGTGGAAGGTGCCCATGACGTTGGTTTCGATGAAGGTGCCCGGCCCGTCGATGGAGCGGTCCACGTGGCTTTCGGCCGCGAGGTGCATCACCGCATCCGGCCGATGATCCGCAAAGATCCGGTCGAGCCCGGCGCGGTCGCGGATATCCACCTGTTCAAAGGCATATCCCGGCGCATCAGAGACTGATTTCACGTTGTCGAGACAGGCCGCATAGGTCAGCGCATCGAGGTTCACCACCGCGTGCCCCTCGGCGATGGCGCGACGCACCACGGCGGACCCGATGAAGCCGGCGCCGCCGGTGACGAGAATCTTCATGGCCTCAGCCCTCCTGCACGAACGGGTCAACTGAAAGGGTTGTCGATATCCTTCAACCGGGGCGCGGCGGCGTCCTTGTCGGACAGCACCGGCGCCCCCGCCAGCGGCCAGTCTATCGCCAGATCCGGGTCGTTCCAGGCCACCGCCCCGTCACAATCGGGGGCATAGGTGTCGGTGCATTTGTAGACGATCTCCGTCTGCGGCTCGAGCGTCACGAAGCCGTGCAGGAAACCCGCCGGGATCATCAGCTGGCGGCCGTTCTCGAAGCTGAGCTCCACGCCCACCCATTGTCCGTAGGTCGGAGACCCCACGCGAATGTCCACCGCCACGTCCCACAGCCGCCCGCGTCCGCAGCGTACCAGCTTGGCCTGCGCATGCGGCGGCCGCTGGAAGTGCAGACCGCGCAGCGTGCCCGGCGCCATCGACAGGGAATGGTTGTCCTGCACGAAGTCATAGTCCAGCCCCGCCTCCGCCATGCGGGTCCGGTTCCAGCTTTCGCAAAAGAAGCCGCGCGCATCGCCAAAGCGGCGCGGGGTCAGGATCATCACGCCGTCGAGGGCAGTCGTCTCGATCTCCATGGGCTTCACCTCGCTTGTTTTCCCTCTTCCCGTAGCAGAGGGGCCGGACGGGGCAACCGGAAATCTGCCAAGTCTGGGGTCAGAAACGGGACCGGTATGACGGGGAACGACCCGGGCGCTGGCCCGTTATGCCAGAACGGACAGCGACCCCGGCGACCGGGCGGAAAGGGCATCATGACAAGTCTCACCTGCGATGTGGCGGTGATCGGGGCGGGGACCGCCGGGCTCGCCGCGGAGCGCAACGCCCGCAAGCATGGCGCCAGGACGCTGCTGATCGATCCCGAGTTCGCCGGCACCACCTGCGCCACCGTGGGCTGCATGCCCTCCAAGCTGCTGATCGCCGCCGCCCGCGCGGCGCATCAGGCGCGGGAAAGCGATCTCTTTGGCATTCGCACCGGGCCGGTCGAGGTCGACGGCCCCGCAGTGATGGCGCGGCTCAGGCGCGAACGCGACCGTTTTGTCAGCGCCACGCGGAAGGATTTCGACGCCCTGCCCGAGGGCACCCGCATCCGGGCGCGTGCGCGCTTTGACGGGCTTGCCGGGAGACTCTCCGGGGGGCAGGCGCGGCTGATCCTCGACGACGAGCGCGTCGTCACGGCCCGTGCCGTGGTGATCGCGACCGGGTCCGCGCCCATGGTGCCCGGCCCCTTTGCCGCACTGGGGGATCTCGCGCTGACCAACGAAACGCTTTTCGACCTGCCCGACCTGCCGCGCAGCCTCGCGGTGATCGGCGGCGGGGCGATCGGGCTGGAACTGGCGCAGGCGCTGGCCCGGCTGGGTGTCTCGGTGACGCTTTTCGACAGCGGCACGCGGCTGGGCGGCGTGCGCTGCGACCGCATCCACGCCACGCTGAAGAAGGCCATGGCGGAGGAGATGACCCTGCGCCTCGGCGTCACGCCGGAGCCTTCGAAAGACGGCCGCGCGGAGCGCATCGCGTGGGAAGACGGCGAAGCGACCTTCGACCGGGTGCTGGTGGCCGCGGGGCGGCCTCCGAACGTGGCGGGGCTGGGGCTGGAGACCACGGGCCTGCGGCTCGACGACCACGGCATGCCGGAGGTCGATCCCCGGACGATGCAATGCGGCGATGCGCCGATCTTCATGGCCGGTGACGCCAATGGTGCGCGCCCCGTCCTGCACGAGGCCAGCGCCGAGGGTGCCATCGCCGGGCGCAACGCGGTGGCCTGGCCCGCGGTGGTGCCATCGCGGCGCAAGACCCCCTTTACCATCACCTTCACCGATCCGCCGCTGGTCAGTATCGGCGAGGACCCCGACGACAGCGCGGCGATCGGCAGCGCCGATTACGGCAATCAGGGACGCGCGCGGGTCGAGGGGCGGAACAGGGGCCTCGCCCGGCTCTATGCCGCCGCCCCCGACGGGCGCCTGATCGGGGCGGATCTGTTCTGCCCCGGTGCCGACCATCTGGGCCACCTGCTGGTCTGGGCGATGGAGGCCGGGCAAACCGCCACCGACCTGCTGACCCGCCCCACCTACCACCCGACGCTGGAGGAAGGCCTGCGCGGCGCGCTCAGGCAGATCTGCCGCGCCGTGCCGCTGGAATTGCCCGGCGACAGCGACCCCGGCCAGCCGCCCGGTCTGTGAATGCGCACGGGGACGGCGCAGTCACGGACCGGCGTCCGAACAGGCACGATCTGCCAAATCCGGCAGGCCAGCACTCGCCCATCAGGAGAAATCCCTTTACGCAGGTCCCTTTCGCGATAGGATCAGGGCCGGGAGATCAGGAACCGCGACGTGCAGAAGCGCTTACCGACACTGTCGCCGCCTGCGACGCCTGGCGACGACACCGCCTCGCTGCGGACCCTGAACCGGTTCGCGGTGGACCTTATCGCCATACCCAGCGTCGAAGATCTGCTGTGGTACGTGGCGCGCAACGTCGTGGGAAAACTGAACTTCGTCGATTGCGTGATCTACCAGTCCGACCCCGCCCGCACCGAACTGCACCAGGTCGCCGCCTGGGGCGAGAAGAATCCCTACGGGCGCAATATCCTCAACCCGCTGATCATCCCCTTCGGGCGCGGCATCACCGGGCAGGTGGCGCAGACGCAGAAACCCATCGTCATCGAGGACCTGCTGCAGGATCACAACTATATCCCCGACACGCAGGTGGCGCGGTCGGAGATCTGCGTGCCGCTCGTGGTGCGCGGCGAGGTCGTCGGCGTGATCGACAGCGAACACCCCGAGCCCGGTGCCTTTGGCGAGACCGAACTGGAAATCCTCGGCACCGTCGCCGCCATGACCAGCGCCAAGCTGGAGCTTCTGGCGGAAACCGAACGCTCCGCCGACCGCTATCAGGACCTGGTCGCCTCCCACGCGCAGCTGACCCGCGAGATCACCGCCCGCAAGGCGCTGGAGGCGCGGCTCTTCGAGGCCCGAAAGCTCGAGGCGCTGGGGCAGCTCACGGGGCGTTTCGCCCATGAATTCAACAATATCCTGACGGTGGTTCTGGGCAATCTCGAACTGGCGGACGCCGCCTCCGACCTGCCCGAGGACGTGGCGCCCTGCCTCGCGGAGGCGCATGAGGCCGCACAGCGGGGGGCGCGGCTCATGCGCGACATGCTGGTCTTTGCGCAGCGCACCCGGCTCGCCCCCGTGGTGCTGGAGCCCGACGACTTCGTGACGGGCTTTGCCCGCGTGGCCGGCCGCCGCACCGCCTGCCCGCTCGAACTCGACCTCGGTGGCGCCCCGTGGCGCATTGCCATGGACCGTGGCGCGCTGACCGATGTGCTCAAGAACCTCGTGGACAACGCCTGCGACGCGATGGTCGCGGCCATGGACGGCGGCTCCGTCACCCTGTCGACAGGGCAGATGACCCTCGAGCTGGGAGAGGCGCCCTTCCCCGGCGTCGATCTGCCGCCGGGCCGCTACGTCCGGTTCAGCGTCAGCGACACCGGCACCGGCATTCCCGCGCAACGGCGCGAACAGATCTTCGATCCCTTCTACACCACGAAACCCGTGGGGGCGGGCACCGGACTGGGGCTGTCGATCGTGCGCGGCTTCGTGCAGCAGTCGGGCGGTGCGGTGGCCGTGGTGTCGGAAACCGACCCCACCCGCGCCGGCACCACCTTTCATGTCCTGCTGCCCGCCCTGCCCGAGAGCACCGAAAGCCCCGGAACCGATGACGAACAGGACGGCGCGCATGCGCACGCTCAGGAACCGGCCAGACAGGACTCCTGAGCGAATCGATACTTTTTGTTAACCACCAGTACGTTAACGGTGGTTGCGTAACTCTTGCCCCGTGTGGCGTCTGGGGAACCGCAATGACATTTCATCCAAGACTGGCCCGCGGCAGAACCCTGCCTCTGATCGATGTCTCCGGCCTTTATTCGGACGATCCCGAAACGCTTCGGGGGATCGCCGATCAGCTGGGCCGCGCCGCGCGCGAAATCGGCTTCTTCCGCATCACCGGCCATGGCATAGACCCCGCCCTGATCGAAGAGGCCTATCAGGCCGCCGCCGCCTTCTTTGCCCAGCGTGAAACGCTGAAGATGCGTCACTATATCGGCGCAAACCGCAACCATCGCGGCTATGTCCCCTTCTCGGAAAAAGGCGATTACGCCGACGAGGTCAACCGCAACTACGAGGCCTTCGACCTCGGGCCGGACCTGCCGTGGGACGATCCGGAAGTGGTCGCCGGCCTTGCCCGTGGCGCGATCACGCTGGGGCCGAACCCCTGGCCCGCGCTGCCCGGATTCCACGCCACCATCGCGCGCTACTTCGCCAGCGTGGCACGGCTGGGGCTTCTGGTGACCGGCGCGCTGGAACGCCACCTGCGCCTGCCCCCCGGCACGCTCACCCGTCACATGACGAAACCCGTCTCGCAGCTGCGGCTGCTGCACTACGTCCGCGCCACCGGACCCGGCGCCGATCCCGGCGCGCAGAAGACGGTGAACATGGGCGCGCATACCGATTACGAATGCCTGACGCTGCTGCACACCCGCAACCCCGGCCTGCAGGTGATGACCGCCGCCGATACATGGATCGACGTGCCGGTCGATCCGGCCGTCTACGTGGTCAATATCGGCGATATGCTGGAGGCCTGGTCGAACGGTATCCTGCGCTCCACCCCGCACCGGGTGCTGAACCTCAGCCCGGAACGCTTCTCCATGCCCTATTTCGTCGCCGCCAATCACGGCACGCTGATCCGCCCCCTGCCCGCGCTGGTGCCCGAAGGCGAGGCGCCGCGCTACGAGCCCTTCACCGCCGGCGCGCACCTGGAACGGATGCTGGTGCGCGACTTCCCCTACCTGCGGCGGCGGCGCAACACGCCCGCCGGCCCCGTCCACAACCCGTTTGAGACCCGGATCGAAAGGGAAATCCGCCCATGATGCTCCCCACTGAACACTCGCTGCTTGCCGTCACCCTCGCGGGCCTCGCCCTCAGCGCCACGCCCGGACCGTCGATGCTGTATGTGCTGTCGCACAGCATCGGGCAAAGCCGCGCGGCCGGCCTCGCCTCCGCGCTGGGGCTCTGCCTTGGCGGGGTCGCGCTGGCGGTGGCGACGGCGCTGGGGCTGGCGGCGCTCTTTGCCTCTGCGGCATGGGTGGTGCCGGTGTTGCGGCTGGCGGGGGCGGCCTACCTCGTATGGCTGGGCATCGGCATGATCCGCGAGGCGCGACAGGCGGCGGAGGCCGAGCTGCACGCCGCACAGGTGCCCACGGCACCGCTGGGCACCATCGTGCGGCGCGGCATGCTGGTAGAGCTTCTGAACCCCAAGACCGTGCTCTTCTTCGCGCTTTTCCTGCCGCCCTTCGTCTCGGCCGGGCCGGACGGTGACCACGTCGCGGTGCAACTGCTGATCCTCGGCGCGCTGGTGCCGCTGACGGCGGTGCCCTCCGACCTTGCCGTGGCGCTCATGGGGGGCAGCCTCGCGCGGCGGCTGAACGGCCATCGCGGCGCGCGGCGGGCGATGGGCTGGCTTGGCGGGCTGATGCTGATCGCCATCGCCGCCGCCCTGCTTCTGGAGCAGTTCTGAGGCGCAACAGAGACTGTTTCAGCCCCTCCCGCGCCCCTCCGCGCAAGACCTCGGGGCGCGGATCAGAGGATGTCCAGCATATCCCCCGTGACCTCCTCCAGCGTCCAGTCGTTCAGCACGATGCGCACGCCCTGATCGTCAAACACCACGTCCTCCCCGACCTGTTCGAAATGCGCCAGCGCCTCCTGCGCGCCGGCATAGCCAAAGCCCTCCAGCACGATGGTATCCCAGGCCTCCATGTCGGTGATCTCGTGGGTGCCATCGCTGGTGACGTCGAACACGAAGGCGTCCGCGTACATCCCCCCCGACAGCACGCTGTCGCCCGCTCCGGGTTCCAACACGTCGTCCCGGCCAAAGCCCCGCATGAAATCCGTCAGCGGATCGTCGGTGGCCGCGACGTATTCCGCCGTTTCCATGAAGGCGCGCACCACCGCATCGCGGGTCATGCCGTGGCCGATCGCATCCACCCATGTGTTCAACCCGCTTTCCGCCGGCTCCCGGCCCAGCACGTTGCGGAAGATCAGCGTGACGAATTCGGCATCGGTGGTGTCCCCGTAGGAGTTCTGGAACTCCGCCGAGGCGGTAAAGCCCCGGATCACCGCGTTGAGGTCGGCACCATCGGCCAGCATCGTGGTCCAGTCGGCAAAGCCCTGCGCCCCCGGTTCCCGGCCAAAGACCACGTCGAAGAGGCGATAGACATCGTCCGACCATTGCGCCGGGTCGCGCCCCGCCTCGAAGGCCCCGAGCGCAGCCCCGGTGCGCAGCACGTGTTCCGCCGTCTCGGAGAAGTCGCGCACCACGTCCGACCGCCCCCGCCCGCCATCCAGCACCGCCGTCCACGCCGCGAGACCAGAGGCCGCGGGCGGGCGGCCAAAGACGTTTTCATACAGCAGTGTCACGAATTCCGCGTTCGTGGTGGGGCCGTAGACCTGCTGGAACTCGGCCGAGGCCACCAGCCCCGCCGCCAGATCCCCGAGGCTGAGCCCGCCAGAGGCGATCTGCGCGGTGAAATGCTGGTGCCCGTCGACCCCCGGCGCACGCCCCAGCACCGTATCGAAAAGCCGGTAGACCGCGCCCGACTCCGCCGTCCCGTAAAGCCCGCGCGTATCGCCCTTCAGCACGTCGTCGCCCGCGCCGCCGATCAGCGTGTCGGCCCCGCCCGCGCCGGTCAGCAGATCCTGCCCCGCGCCGCCTTCCAGCTGGTCGTTGCCCGCGCTGCCCGTGCGCACCACGCGCGGCGGCCCGGACAGGCCCGCGATCACCTGCGCGACAGAGACCGCGCCATCGTCGAACTGCAACCATTCGACACCGTTCAGCCGCACCGCGCCGTAATCGCCGGCGACCACCAGTTGCCCGCCCTGCAGGCCGTAGGCCACCGCGTCCTGTGCCATCTGCAGCACCGCGCGATCGGTGCCCGCGCCGCCATCGACCTGTTTCGCCCCCACCAGCTGGCCCAGATCGATGCGGTCGTCGCCCGCGCCGCCCAGCACCGTGTCGGCCCCATTGCCGGTCTGCAGCACATCCGCGCCGCCGCCGCCCTGCAGATGGTCGTCTCCCACCCCGCCGGTCAGCCGGTCCGCGCCCTCCGTCCCGGCCAGGTCGAGATCCAGCACGCCCCGGCTGGAGGCGGCAAAGTTCTGGGTGACGATCACGCTCTGATAGCTGGTGCCGCTGGCGTAGGTCATCGGCCCGGTCACGATGCCCAGCCCGACATGCGTCACGGCCGGGTCGAGGATATTGACCCGATGCGTCGGGCTGTTCATCAGGTTGGTGTGCAGCCGGTCGATTTCGTCGCGCAGGTCGGCAAGGCCGGAGGCCGTCACCGCGGCGATGTTCTCTGCCGTGCGCCAGTTGCCGTCCAGATCGAAGTCCGCCGCGCGGATGCGATCGGTATGGCTCGATCCGCCCGCGCCGGTGTGGCTGAAGGTATCGCTTTCGGTCATCCACCGGCTGTGCTGATCGGCGGAGGTGTTGAGGTTCTGCTCCAGCACCAGCGGCGGCAACCCGGCTGCCGCGCGCTCCGCATTGATGAGTTCCAGCATGTAGCGTTCTGCCGCGCTTGCGACATCCATACCCGGCCTCCTTCGCACCCCGCGCCCCCGCAGGGGGAAGAAGGCCCTCGAAATCTGGCGGTTTTGCGCCACGCCCCGGCGTCGCGGGGCGGCGTTTCGTTAGAAGTTTCACGACATGCCCGCCCCCCGCGTGCCGGTGCCGCGTGCCTGACCCGTGGTCTGGTCCTGTGGTTTCGCGCGCGAAACAGGCTCTGTTTAAGCGCAAAATCGCCTTTCTTCGCTAGGAGAAAGGGCGGATGCCTCCGGCGGGAGTATTTACGAAGCAAAGAAGCCCGGGTCGCGCACCCTGCACCGGTCCCTATTCACGATGCCCCAACGATGCTCCCGTCGCGCCCCCAGCGTCTTCTTAGTGGAAATACTCACGTTAGTGGAAATACTCACGATCCCGACCGGTCAGGCGGATCGGAATTCCTTGTCCGCTGCCGCCAAAACAGTCTCTCACTCACCCAAAGATGCCTATTCCAACAGGAAAAGGTCGGAGCGGATCTCGTGCAGGTACGTGTTGTCGAAGACGATCTTACCAGACCTCTGAGCGGCGCCCAGATCCAGCACCACATCATGGCCCTCCTGCACCAGCATCGCCATGATCTCGGAGATATCGCTCCAAGGCGCGTTCTCGATCACCGCCTGATCCCAGGCCTCCAGCCCGACCACATGGTCTGTCCCCGCCTGCGTCGCGTCGAAGATGAAGGTATCGGCCCGCGCGCCGCCGAACAGCGTATCGTTGCCCGCCCCGCCGGTCAGCGTGTCGTCCCCCCTGTCCGCGCATGAAGCCGACCATGCCGTCATGGGTCAGGTTCACGAATTCCGCGGTATTCGCGAACCGCTCGACCACCTAGGCGCGCGTCATGCCGTTGTCCATGGTACCCAGCCATGTCTCGAGCGCCGGTTGCCGCCCCAGCGTCGCCTGAAACAGCCGACCACCTGGCCCGCAGCGGCGTCGAAACCGGGATCTGCCGTCTCCGCCACGATCAGGTCGTCGCCCGCATCGCCCGACAGAACGTCCGCCCGCTCTGCCCCGGTATGGTGTCGCCCATGGCGCCGCCCGCCAGCAGATCGTCCCCCGGTTCTCCGATTTCGGCGGCGCGCGCGTCCGGCCCGCGAAGGCGGGAAGTCTCGGCCGGATACGTCTCAGGAGGATGCGTCGCCCCCGCGCCGGGGGCTGCGGCGGCAAAGCGGAGATTGTCGGGAATTTTACCTTTCAGGCGGAGGATCGGCCCAGTGCTTTCCAGCCCCGCCCAGAACTCTCCCAGAACCCGCCCCGGAGTCGCCCGATGCCCCTGCCCCGCGTCACCATCCTGATGGCCTGCCACGAGGGCGCGGCGCATCTGGAGGCGCAGCTTGCCTCAATCGCGGCGCAGGAGGGCGTGGACTGGCACCTCGTGGCCTCGGACGACGGGTCGCGCGATGCGACGCCTGAAATCCTTGCGGCGTTTCGCGCGCGAAACCCGGCCCGCGTCACCCTGCGCGCAGGCCCCTGCCGGGGGGCGGCGGCGCATTTCCTCGATCTGCTCTGCGCGTCCGACCTGCCGGAGGGCACGCTGGATGCGCCCGTGGCGCTCAGCGATCAGGACGACATCTGGTATCCGGAGAAGCTGAAACAGGCTCTGTTTCGCCTCGAAATGGCGTCCTGCGCGCCCCTTGCCCCCGCCGTCTACAGTGCCCGCAGCCGCCATGTCACCGCCGATGGCCGTCCGCTGGGCTGGTCGCGGCAACACCACGGCGCGGCCAGTTTTGG
The DNA here is from genome assembly GCF_017813235.1 of Sagittula salina. Classification (GTDB taxonomy): domain Bacteria; phylum Pseudomonadota; class Alphaproteobacteria; order Rhodobacterales; family Rhodobacteraceae; genus Sagittula; species Sagittula salina. Next base: position 61,620 of record NZ_JAGISH010000013.1, on the reverse strand, counting down.
CAACGCACTGGTGGAAAACCGGGTGTCGGGGCATGCCGCCGTGCTCAACCCGGCGGCGCTGGCGCTGGTGCGCGCGGTGGGGGCCGTTGATGTGCCCTTCCACGACTGGTGGCTCTACCTGCTGGTCACCGCCTGCGGCGGCACGGTGATCTGCGATCCGGCGGTGGTGCTGGACTACCGCCAGCACACAGGCAACGTTCTGGGCGCCCCGCGCGGGGTGCTGGCACGGCTCTCCCGCCTTGCCCGCGTGCTGGGACCCGAAGGCCCGCGCCTGCAGGCCGCCAACCGCACGGCCCTCGCCCGGGCCGCGCCCTGGCTGATGCGGGAGGCGCACGCGCTTCTGTCGGACCTGGACCGCGCGCCGCGCGCCGGCCCCGCCCGGGCCGCGCGGCTGGCGCGGCTGGGCGTGTCGCGCAGGCACGCGCCTGCCGACGCCGCGCTCTGGCTCGCGGCCGCTTTGGGGCGTGTATAGAGACTGTTTCGCGCGCGAAACCACGCGAGGGATAGGGGCGCTGCCCCCGCGCGTGCCGCGATCCCGCCGGAGGTATTTGTCCAAGGAGAAGCGGCAGGGCTGCGCGTCCTTCTCCAGGGGCGCAGACAGGTTTCGCGCGCGAAACGCCGGGACAGAGTCGTTTCAGGCAGCGGCGAGCCGGGCCATGATCTCTCGGTGATGGGCGATGGCGTCCTCCACATCGTCGTGGAAATACGCCCGGCCGAGTTCCAGCACGATGCCGCAGTCGCAGAGCCTGCGCAGTTGCGGCATGGCGTGGCTGCAGACCACGGCGCCTGCGGTTTCCAGTCGCGTGGCAAAGAGCGCGTCGGAGCGTTCGCGAAAGGCCGCGTCACCCACGGCGGTGATCTCGTCCACGAGGTAGGTGTCGAAGCGGATGCCCATGGAGACACCGAAAGCCAGCCGCGAGCGCATGCCCGACGAATAGGTGCGGATCGGCAGGCGGAAGTGCATGCCGATGCCCGCGAACTCCTCGACGAAGTCGGCCAGTTCCTCGGTATCCACGCCGTAGATGCGCGCGATGAAGCGGCAGTTCTGCGCCCCCGTGAGATCGGGGTGAAAGCTGCCGGCGAAGCCCACGGGCCAGGACACGAGGCCGCGGGTGACGATGCGCCCCTCGGTGGGCAGGGTGGCGCCCGAAACCATCCGCAGCAGCGTCGACTTTCCCGCGCCATTGCGGCCAAGCAGCGCCACCGACCGTCCCGTCGGCAGGTCGAGGTCGAGGCCCTCGACCACGGTCTTCACCTTGCCGTCGGTGACGTAGCGCTTGGTGACGTTCTCGAAGCGGATCACGGCTCATTCCTTCCAGCGGCTACCGGCCTCTACCGCCGGTCCCGCAGCGCATAGAGCACGAGGATCAGCGTCCCCCAGACCAGCAGGATCAGCAGGCTTGCCAACCCCATCAGCACGCCGCGTTCGGGGAAGCGCGCGCTTTGCGCCAGCGTGGGCCGGACGTAGGCGGCGAGGTAGCGGCTCTGACGGCGGGCCTCAGCGCGGGCGGCGTCGAAGCCGGCACGGGCCGCGGTATAGCTTGCCTCCGCGAATTCGCGGTCGACCACCAGCCGTTCGTATTCGCCGTAAAGCGTGGCATAGGGGCCCTTGCTTCGACCGGGACCGCCATCCGGGCTGCCATCGTCCGGCACGGTCTCCGCCTCACCCGTGCCCGCCAGCCCGAGCTTGCGGCGCTCCTCCTCGATACGGTTGCGCACCACCGTGATCCGGGCCTCAGCCTGACGCAGGCGGGGGTCGTCCTTGCGCGTGCGGATCGCCAGCAGGTCGTATTCCACCAGCAGGTTCGCCAGTTGCTGCTGCAGCGACCCCAGCAGCCCCGCCTGGCTTTCGAGGTCGGCGGCCGGATCGACCATCTGGTTTTCATTGCGAAAGCGCGTCACCGCCGCGCGTGCCGTCGACAGCCGGGCCTGCGCCTCGTCTAGGTCGGCGCGGGCGTAGCGAATGGCATCCTCGCGCGCGATATCCGAGAGTTCGTTGATCATCCGGCTGGAGTGGTCAAAGAGCGCCTGCGCGATGGTCTGCGCGTCCTGCGGTGTAAACGCCAGCACGCGCACCTCGATCAGCCCGGCGCCATCGTCGTAGGAGAGACGCACCATGCGGGCCCATTGCTCCACCAGATCCTCGATCGTGCCGGATTGGTCGAAGGCGAACCACGGGTCGCGGTCGTAGGGCCCGGACCACATGGCGCGCAGGTCGATCTGGGCGTCGATGTCGGCGACGATCTTCTGGCTTTGCAGGTATTCGTGGAGGATGTCGGTATCCGAGGACGACGACGATCCCGACAGCGCGGTGATCCCGCCCAGCAGTTCCACCGCCGGGTTCGCCTTCTCCGTACGGACGGAGAAGGCCACGGTGGAGGCATACTGATCCGCCGCCCGCGTCAAGAGGTAAAGCCCCACCAGCGCCGCCGGAAGCAGCACGCCGAAGGCGAAGCTGCACAGCAGCGCCCAGTGCCGCCGTCTGAGCCGCGCCGCCCCGGCGGTGGGCTGCGCCCGCATCGGGCGCGCGGCGGGGCGCGGCTGATGGGGCGGCGGGTGGTGGGGCTGGGGATGAGGCTGAACGGGCGTGATGCGGGTGCCGGGCTGGGCGCGCGGCTCCAGCGATTGCAGCGCGGTTTCGGCGGTCGCAACCGGCGAGGGGGAGGGGGCCTGGCCCTTTGGCTGATCCGGCGGGGTTGGGATCTTCTTCACCTGGCTCAAGGCATGTCTTCCGCTGTTGTCCGACGCGGATCGGAGCATGGCCGATAAACCTCTATGAAAGCTTTACGCGTCACAAAGGGGACGCCCCCTTCGGAGCGCCCCAGATGACGGAGTGGATCCGCATGCCTGCCCCTCTCGCCCCGAAAGGGCCCCCCTTGCGCCGCCGCAGGCCACTGCCGCGTCTGGTGACGCTGCGCGCGGTGGCGGCGCTGATGCTGCGGGAGATGTCCACCACCTACGGGCGGTCACCGGGCGGCTATCTCTGGGCCGTGCTGGAGCCGGTGGCGGGCATCGCGCTTTTGACGGCGGTCTTCTCCATCAGCTTTCACGCGCCCTCGCTGGGGAAGAACTTTGCCATGTTCTACGCCACGGGGATGCTGCCCTTCATCCTGTTCACCGACATCACGGGGAAGCTGTCGCAGGCGCTGAACTACTCCCGCCCGCTGCTGGTCTACCCGCGGGTGACCTTTGTCGATGCCATCGCGGCGCGGTTCGCGCTGAACCTCATGGTGCAGGTGCTGGTCGGCTACATCGTGCTGGGCGGGATCATGGCGGTGTTCGAAACGCGGGTGAGACCCGACGGCGGCACCATCGTCACCGCCTACGCACTGGTGGGACTGCTGACGCTGGGGGTGGGCACGCTGAACAGCTACCTGACGGTGCGGTTCCCGATCTACCAGCGGATCTGGTCCATCGCCATGCGGCCGCTGTTTCTGGTCTCCTGCATCTTCTTCCTGTTCGACAGCATCCCCGAACCCTACCGGGACTGGCTGTGGTTCAACCCGCTGGTGCATGTGATCGGCCTCGTGCGGCGCGGCTTCTACCCGACCTACAGCGCGCCCTATGTGTCGGAGATCTATGTGCTGGCGCTGGGACTGGGCACGCTGGTGGCCGGGCTGATGCTGCTCCGGCGCGACCACAAGATGCTGCTGGAATTGTGACGGGTTTGGCGGGCAGGGACCCTTCGGCCCCAAGGGGCGGGGGTCTTCGGCCCCGCTTACCCCATCAGCCCCTCCGGTTCGGCGGCGGCAGCGGCAGCGGACTCCGAACTCTCCGCCTCTGCCGAGAGCATCACCGTCACCAGCGCGTCATCCGGCGCCATGCCGCCATCGTCGAACTGCAACCGCTCCACGTCGCGGACCTCCACGATGCCGGTATCGGTCAGGATGACGAACCGCCCGTCGAGGAAGCCATACTCAACCGCGTCGGAGGCCATGTCCAGCCGCACCACATCGTGGCCGTCGCCGCCGTCCACCGTCGCCGCACCCGTGGTCAGCACGAAGACGTCATCGCCCGCGCCGCCCAGCAGCGTATCCGCGCCATCCCCCGCCACGAGGTAGTCCTCGCCCTCGCCGCCATCGAGCAGGTCGTCGCCGTAGCCGCCCTTCAGCGTGTCGTTCGCCTCCCCGCCGCGCAGGATGTCGTTGCCGAAGGCGCCGATCAGCGCGTCCGCCCCGGTGCCGCCCAGCAGCAGGTCGTCGCCCGCCGTGCCGCGCTGCTCGACGCTGTGGTCGATCACGATGCGCACCATGTCGTAGGGCATCATGGTCAGCCCGACGACGCCCGCGCCCAGAAAGTCGCCCTCCAGCCGGGTGATCAGCGCATCCACGTCGGTTTCCGTGGCAAAGTAGTAATCCTCCACGCCGCGCGGGTTGGCGACCAGCGGCAGGATGCTGTCGAAGGTCGGCAGGTAGGTCTGGAAGGTGCCGTTGGCCATCTCGCGCAGGTGGTTCTTGTTGCCCTCCTCGAAGAAGGCCAGCGTGCGCAGCTGATCGGCCTCCTCCCGGTCGATGACGCGGCGCCCGATGCGGTTCAGCCCCGCCTCGTCCGCCATGTCCGACAGCCCGTCGGCGGTGCTGGTGTCGATCGTCACCTGATCCACCGTGACCGACAGCGCGTCGTCCAGAAAGGGCTGGATGTTCAGGTCGACGGTGGCGCGGTCGAGATCGCGCAGGCTGACGAAGAGCACGTCCTGGTAGTCGCTGCTGAAGACGTTGACCTCGACCTTGCCGCCGCTGCCGGTGCTGTCGGAGGCGATGCTCTCGAACTCCGTCACGCGGCCGGTCTCGCTTTCCTGGGGGCGCAGGCTCTCGGACATCATCTGGAAGGCGGTGCCGCCGATGGTCAGCTCGATCTCGTCCACCTGCCGGTTGCCCGCGATATTGGACCCGGTGCGGTGCTGCAGCGGCCAGACAAAGGCATCTTGCACCCCCGCCTGCACCATGAATTCGAACATCTCCAGCAGGATGCCGGTGCTGGCGGCGCCCAGCTGCTCGTAGTTGCTGGCCAGCACGTTCCATTCGGTGATGTAGAGATCGACGTCCCGGCCCAGCAGATCGCTGAAATTGTCGCTCCGGTAGTCGAGGCTGCGGTGCTCCTGCCAGCTGTGTTCAAAGGCCTGACCGTCCGAATGATCCTGATTGTAGTAGTAATGCGCCACGCCGCCGTCGATGGCATCGAGCGCGCGCTGGTCGAGTTCCGCGAGGATGGCGCGGCTGGCATCCTCGAAGGTGCCCGTGCCCTTGAAGCTGCTCCCCGGCCCCTGCGGTTCGCCGATCTGGACGAGGATCTTCGGGTCGGCATCGATGCCGCGCGCCTGCACCGCCGCCATGGCGTCGAGCGAGGCGTTGATCACCCGGTTGGCGGCGATGCCGTATTCCTCCTCCGACATGGAGGAGACGAAGTCGCCGTCGGGATTGTCCTCCGGGTGCGCGCTGCGGTCGGCCCCCGCCACGTAGCGCCCGATGGAGTATTCGTTGCCGATCTCCAGCGACTCGATGACATCGCCGTAGTCGGTCAGCACCTTCTCCATGAAGGCCTGCACCTGTTTCGGGGGGATATCGGTCTTGGTCGGCAGCACCAGCGTAACCTTGACCGGGCCGCCGTCGGTGCCGCCGGTGCGCGCCCAGTCGAGCACGCGGGCGACCTCGTCGCGGACCTGTCCGTTCTGCAGGCGGGTGATGTCGATGACATTCTCGGTGGCGCCGCCGGGATAGCGGATATGGTTGATATCCAGCGTCTCGATCGCGGACTGGAAGCCGTCGGTGGGGCCCGCGTGGCCATGTTCGTCGATGTTGACGGCCTGCAGGGCGTTCGCGGCGAAATGGTCATCCTGCACGTGGCGGCCGGTGGATTGCAGATCGGTCAGCGATACGTCGTAATGCGGCATGGTCGTCTCCTGTGCGAGCGCCTCAGCCACTACACGGGGAACGTTCTTCTACCGGGTGCGCATTGCGGCAAATCCGGGCCGTTTCGTTAAGGTTCTAACAAACTGCCTTACCGGCTGGAGGCCTGCGGCGACACTAACCTACGGGCTGGCGGGGATGGGTAGGCCGCCCTTCCTCAACACACCTATAGTCTATAGTCCCGATAACACTGAACGATACTCCATCATTAATTTTTTCGAAACTTTTCGGCGATCTAATAAAGCGGGGAAGAGGAATATGGATGCCGAACCACGACTGGATAATTGAAGTGCTCTCCGACATGGGGGACTACGCGCGGGAGAACGGGCTGACACGAATCGGGCCGGGCACGCGCCTCATACTCGAGCTTGCGCGGCTCGACCTGATCGACGCATCTCGGGCCCCAAGGGACCCAAAACCCGAGGCTCCCGCGAACATCGTCAGGATGAGATCCCTCCCTTCCGATACTCCGGGCTGAGCGCGAGCCCGCATTGGCTTTGCCCGTCTCGGACATCCGATTTGAAAGTTATTGCATAAACCTTTGGTCCATCGGGATGGTGGTTCGGGCGCCGGTGGACGGTAGCCAAGGTGCTCTGGGGCCGGATTGTGATAATGACGGCGCCAGCGCTCGTTCAGGATCAGCTTGTCGAGCATTAGATCCGAGACCTCTCTCTGAAGCTGGCCGTTTTCTTGTTCGATTTCCTTCAGGCCTTTGACCCGCACCCGTCCGACGGGCGACCACCCCGGACTGCGGCCTCTCTTCGGGACATGCAAGATCGACCATGGAGTGCAGAATGCCAGGATACGCCGAGACCCGCCATCGCCCCGCCTTCCCGGATCTCGGTCCGGCGGGAGTGGGCGGAGAAGCCCGTCAGAACGGTCCTGCGGAGGGACGTGCCGATGCGCGGCTCCCGCCGAGATGGTGGTTCACGCCCGGGATCATCCTGGGCCTGCTGCTCTGGGTGCTGTTCGTCAGCCTTGCCCTGATGCTCATCGCCTGACCGCGTTCCCGACCGCGTCACCGGCCATCGGGCGATATACATCCTCCGTGCTCTGTCGGTTTCGCGCGCGAAACCGCACGCGCGGCAGGCAGGGTCCGGGACAGGATACCGGGCAGGCGGCGGCGACGGCAGGCGCGGTCCATTTCCAGCAATGCCTCCATCACGGCGGCAACGGGCGCATCGCGAAGGGCATGCGGCCCGGCGGCCCGGGCAGGGCGCGGCAGGGCAGGCCCCCGGCCCGGGCGGCGCGATCGACCGCGTCACAGAGCACCGCGTGCAGGATGACAAGCTCTTCGGGGTCGTGCAGCCGCGCCTAGGGCGTGCGCAGCAGGTCGTGGTAGGGGGCCTCCCTGCGACCGATCCAGCCCTCGTGACAGCCGCGGCACCGCGCCGGGAGCGCGGCGAGATAGGCGATCCGACTGCCATCGGAGCCGCGCAGCACCGGGCTGGCCGAGAGCGCCGTCTGCAGCGCGGAGCTGCCGCATTTCGGGGCGCTCACATGCAGCAGGATGCGCGGCGGTGGCCTCATGTGGGCACTCACGCGACCTGGCGCGCGTCGGAGAGACGCGCGGCAAGCGACAGGAGGGCAGCCGGGTCATCGGCCCAGTCGAGCGGCAGAAGCGCGCCGGGGGCGCCTTGGGCCAAGGCAGCGCGCAGCGCCTCCGCCTGACCGCCAAGGTCGAAGGTCATCACCGGCAGGCCGGTGGCCAGCGCCTCGTGTGTGGTAAAGGAAAACGTCTCTGGCCAGAGCGAGGGGATCAGCCAGCAGGTTATGCCGTAGCGGGCGGTCAGCGCGGCCAGGTCATCGACCGCGTAGCGGCCGTGATGCCGGGCGGTGGCGGGCAGCCTGTAGGCAGGGTCGAGGTCGCCCAGCAGCACAAGGCCCGCGCCCGCACCGGAGCGCGCGCAGGCCCGCCCCAGCACTGCGGCCACCCGTGCGCCCTTGTGCGGCGCGAGGTTGCCCAGAAGGCCCAGAACGGGCCTGCCCGACGAAGGCCGCGACACGGCGGGGACCGGAACGGGCAGGGCATGGGGGCGCAGGGCACAGTGGGCCTGCGGGTAGGTCTGGGTAACCAGCGCCTGCGCCGCCGCGCTGAAGCAGGTGACCTCGTCGGCGGCCCGCAGGAGCCTGCCCCAATGCGCCCGCCAGTCCGCCAGGGTCACGCACGCGCCATCAGGGCGGTGGGTCGTATGACGGACGGAGGCCCGCGCCGGATCGGGCAACCCCTGCCAGCGCTCGCCCTCCTCCAGCAGGATATGGTTCGGCGAAAGCGGGAAGTAGTCGTGCATCAGCACCGTCAGGCTGTCACCGGCGCGGCGCAGTGCCAGAAAGAACCCCGGCAGCGTCACCGGGTCCGGGTCGCCCACGGCGCAGGAATAGACCAGCGCGCGGCGCGTCACCGGTGCCAGCAGGCAGACCACATCCGCCCAGTCCGCCGTCTGCACCGCCGTCACGCCCGCCGAGCCATCGGCCCGCACCCCATGCAGTTCCAGCAGGAACCGGCAGGGTCCGCCGACGCGGATCACCAGCGCCGCGCCGACCTGCTGGAGATCGCGGGCAAGGCGGCGCTGCAGGTCGATCTCTGCCCCGCCGCCCATGGAATGCGCCAGCGTGACGGGCAGGGGGCCGGCGCGCATGACCTCCGCCCGGGCAAGCCCCAGCGCCAGCCGCGCCGAGGCCAGAGGATCGCGTTTGACGAACCCCTGCACCTCTGCGTCGAAGCCGGGATAGCGGCGCGAGATGACTTCGGAATTGCGCTGGATCAGAGCCTGTTTCCGGGTCGAGCCAAAGCTCTGCCCGCCCACATGCGCCACGTAAAGCGCGGGCGTGTAGACATGGGAGAAGCCCGCCGCGCGGGTCCTCTGGCACCAGTCGACCTCTTCTCCGTAGCCCGGGGCGAAAACTTCGTCGAAGCGCGGCACGACCTCCAGCGCCTGACGCGACAGCGCCATGCAGAACCCCACGCCGGCGGGCGTCGGCACCCAGGCGCGGGCGTTCAGCCCCGCAGCGATGCGGTCGATGGCCAGCGCGGCCTCCGGCGTGATCGGACTGGCTGCGCCCGCCTCCGGGACGGAAGCGAGTTCCGCATCGTTCGACAGCGGCGTGACGGACCCCACGGAGGCATCCTCCCACAAGGGGCGCAGCAGGCGCGGCGCCCAGTCCGGCGGCAGCAGCGCGTCGGAGTTCAGGAGCACCACGGGATCGTCCCAGGTCCGCGCCAGGTCGAGCCCGCGATTGACGCTGCCGACAAAGCCGAGGTTGGCGGTATTCTCGATCAGATGCGCAGGGTGGCGGGCGGCCCAGTCGCGCAGGAAGGTCCGGGTGTCGGCATGCGGAGAGGCATCTTCGACCAGCACGATACGCCAGGTCAGGTCGGTCTGCGCGACCCGTGCCAGCGCCTGCTGCAACAGTGCCGCATTGCCACCGGGCGGCGTGTAGACCGGCATGACCAGCGTCACCCCGCCACCGCGCGGCGGGCGCGCGGGAAGTTGTGGTTCGAACAGACGGGGATCGAAGAAACGCGTGTCGCGGCCGTGCAGGCCCAGCACCTGCTTCACCCGCGCGCGCGCCACGGGATCGCGGTGGCGGACCCAGCGCAGCGCCTGCGGCAGGCAGCGCGTCGCGCGCCACAGGAACCCCGGCAGAAGGCGCAGCCGGTCATGGCGCCGCGCCAGCCGGTCGGCCGGCAGGTGCCAGGCGGCATAGAGGGCAAAGAGACGGCGGGCGCGGTGATACAAAGGGGCGGCTTTCGGTGGGTCCGCCCCAGTCCTAACCCGCAATTTACCAAGAAACGGTTGCCGTGCCCCCGATTGCGTTATGCTTTCTGACGTGCCGCCAGCCAGACTTCGAGATCCCCGAGGAAAGCGTCGTCGACGCCACGCCCCTCCAGCAGGATCTGGTGTGCGCCCTGACGGCGCAGGTGAATGGGGGCCGGGGGTTTGGGCGCGGGTTTCTCGGGCTTCGGCTTCTTCGCGGTCTTCGCCATCAGTTCCATGCGGATCAGGCTTTGTTCCGCCTCCGGGTCATTCGGCTCGCCCGCCTCGATCGCCGCGCGCAGACGATCAGGCAGTTCCGCCTCCGCCTCCAGCGCCTGCGCCAGTTGCAGGCCCAACCGCTCGCCGATGGTCGCCGGGAACCGCAGGATGCCGTCGAGATCGCGCACCAGCGCCATGAAGCTGCGGATCTTCGAGCGCTTCGCCTTCGAGGCGCTTTCGTAAAGCGCCGAGAGCGCCGCCCCCTCGTCCTCGAAGGCACCCTGCTCGACCGCCTTCAGCGCGATGCGGGCGCGCTCGAAATAGCTGAGGCCCACGCGGATCTCGTTCTCCTCGATCATGGCGAGGTAGGACTGCGCCTGCTCGGCGGGGCGGCGCAGGAGGCCCAGCACTTCGGCAAAGCGGTCGGCATCCGCCTCCCCGCGTTCCCGGTGCAACTCCTTCAGCGCCATCACACGCCGCCAGCCGGAGATCAGCCCGTAGCGCGGGTGCGCATCCTCGCCGAGGTCCACGAGTTCAACCGGCGTCTGCTGGCCGCGACGCGCGATGCTGTCCATCAGCGCGCCCTGCTCCTCGGTCGGGACGCCGACGCGGTCGCGCACGAGGTAATCGGTCTGCACCTCCTCCAGCGGCACGGCGATCACCATCCGCCCTCCCTCGCGCGCGCGGCGCAGCGTCTCGGCCATCTCCTCGACCGCGGCCGTGGCGGAGGCCTCCCGCGCCACATCGGCAATGGGCGCGCGCATGGGGGCTGTGGCGGGAAAGGCGGATGTGACCTCCGGCGCGGGGTCGATGAAGGCCGGGTTGGCCGGGGTCAGGCGCTTGCGTTTGGCCATGTCAGGGTCTCCTGCGGGTAGGGACCAGTGTGGGAAACGTGGTCAAGAAAGTCTGAACGGAACGGGCGGTGGAGAGCGCCGGGGCGCTGCCCCGGACCCCGGAGTATTTGTAAAGCAGAGAAACGGGAAAGCTGCGTCTGTGCTTCTTTGCTTCCGAAATACTCCCGGGGAGCGCGCAAGCGCGGGGGGCGGAGCCCCCCGTCCACCGGGGTCACAGGCGCCCCCATCATTCAGCCGCCCGGGCGGTGGCCAGTTCGTCGCGCCGCCAGGCGCCCATGACGAGGCTTTTCACGGCGGCCCATGTGGCGTCGAAGGTTTCACGGCCGCGGGCGTAGGTCTCGCGGTTGAAGTCGCGGTAGTCGGCCTCGTAGATGCCCTGCACCTGCTCACCCGCCTGGCCGATCAGCGCGGTGAAGCCCTGCCGATGCGGGGAGAGGGTGGGGCCGAGGTAGCTCTGCATCAGTGCGGCGAGTTCCGCCTGCTGGCCGCTGTCGTAGCGGGTGATGAGCGCGCGCACCGCATCCCACTCGAACGCCAGCCCGTCGCGGCCCAGGGCGCGCGCGGCAATGTTTTCCGCCTCTTCGATGGAGCCGAAGGTGGCGTGCAGCATGTCGAAGAAGCGGCCCGTGGAGTCGAACTCGAGGAAGGAGGCGCCCAGGGGGACCAGCAGGATGTCCGCCGCCGCCAGGCCGTTGATCGTGAGGTAGCCGAGGGCGGGAGGCGTATCGAGGAAGATCAGGTCGTATTGGTCGAGGAGACCGTCCTCGTCGAGGCTGTCGGTGAGGGCATCCCAAAGCCGCCAGCCGCGCGCGTTCATGCGCCAGACGGGGATCTGGAATTCCGCCCAATAGAGATTCAGTTGCGCGCCGATGAGATCGATGTTGGGCCAGTGGGTTTTTTGCACGAGGTCGGAGGCCTTCACGTCGAGCGCGGCGGAAAGCGTGTCGTCGAGCGGCTGGGGCGCGTCGCCGCGGCTGACCCGGGCCTGATTGTCGGATTGCAGCGTGCGGGCGTAGTGACGCGCGAGCAGCGGAAAGACGGTCTGCCATTCGTCGGCCACCTTGCCACCGAAAATCGAGGTCATGGAGCCCTGGCTGTCGAGGTCGATCACCAGCACCTTGTAGCCGTCGAGCGCGGCGGACATGGCGAGATGCGCCGCCGTCGAGGTCTTGCCCACGCCGCCCTTGAAGTTGGCCACGGCGAGCATCTTGGCCGGCAGCCCCTCGGGGCGGTAGGGGCGGTAGTCCTTGGCCTTCGATCCCTTGGCCCCGAAATGGGCGCGCAGTTTGAGCACCTCGTCGAGGGTGAACCACTTAGCGCCGCCATTGGTCTCCGACAGGCCCTGCGGCAGGTCAGGGTTCTCCTTCAGCACGCGACGGAAATGGCCGGTCGCGACGGGGATCAGGTAGCGGGTGATCTCCCAGGTCGAAAACAGCCGGAGGGTCCGTTCGCCGTTCTCCTTCAGTCCGCGGCTTTCGAGATCGTGGCGGCCGGAGGCGCAGGCCTTGGCGATGCGCGCGAAGTCCTGCGTGGAGGCGGGGGCCTCAAGCTGGGTGGCGGCGATGTCGGGGTCGAGGCCGACGTAGGGCGGTTTCCCCGCATCCTTCGGGCCGGTTTTGTGGCCTGTTTTCTGACCGGTCTTCAGGGGGCTTTTCATGGCTCTGCTCGCTGTCCGCTCGCGGTGGGCCGGAACACCCGGAGACCGCTCTTTGCGCTTATGTACGCAGTTTCAAGTATGATACCCGAAAAGAGCGCACATGGAAGAGGAATGCGCACATGGTCGCGATTTTTCCATGATTTCAAGGGAGGGGATGAGGCAGCTGTGGCGATCGGATCACGGATGACCTGTTAGATCAAGGTTATCAGACTCGTTAAGAAGGATGCAGCCATGGAATTCTGCCCTGACTCCAAGAGGTTCAGAGTGAATTTTGAAGCCGCGCGACTCTGATCCCACGTTGGTCCGACTCTGATACCCCGATGATGTGACTCTGCTCCCCCGAAAAGCCGGGTCCGGGATCGGGCGGGGCGTAGACGCGGACTGTGGATAACTTTAGGGTGTCACTGAACCCCCGAAACCGATTCCGGAGCAACCGGAACGACAACAGGGGGGCAGGCAGTGAACAGGCAGATCCATGACCAGCGCGACAGCGGGGGGCACTTTCCCGCATTCCGGCAGCCCGCCCAGCCCCTCGGGGAGCGACTTCTTCCTTTGCGATTTCTTCGACGCGAGCCCCAAGGGCGATCTGGCGTCCATGGAGCATCCGATCTTCTCGCTCTCGACAAAGCCCGACACGCGGGTGCTGAGCTACGAACACAACGGCGCCGAGATCACCGTGACGCCCTCGGTCCGGGGGCGCGCGACCATCCACGACAAGGACATCCTGATCTATTGCGTGAGCCAGCTGATGGCGGCGGTGAACGCGGGCCGGGCAATCACCCGCAGGCTGACGCTGACCGCGCATGACCTATTGGTGGCGACCAATCGCGACACCTCTGGCGATGCCTACGCCCGGCTGAAGGAGGCCTTCGAGCGGCTGGCAGGCACGCGCATCACCACGAACATCGAGACGGGCGGGACCGAGACCACCCGCGGCTTCGGCCTGATCGAGGCATGGGAAATCGTGCGCCGCTCGCCTGCCGGAAAGAGGGGGGGCGGGCGGATGCTCTCGGTCTCGGTCACGCTGTCGGACTGGCTGTTCCGCGCGGTCGAGGCGCGTTCGGTCCTGACGCTCTCGCGCGATTATTTCCGCCTGCGCAAACCGCTGGAGCGGCGGGTCTACGAACTGGCGCGCAAGCATTGCGGGCGGCAGGCGGGGTGGCGGATTTCCGTCGCGGTGCTGCACAAGAAGGCGGGCAGCGCCGCGCCGGTGCGGGTCTTCCGCGCCGCCATGCGCAAGATGATCGCCGAGGGCAACCTGCCCGACTACGAGATGAGCGAGGAGCCGGGGGACATGATCCGCTTTGCCCGCAAGGGCGGCGTGGTCGAGGACGGCCCCGATCTGCCCCCCCTGGGCGCGGAGGTGATGGCGGAAGCGCGCAGGCGTGCGCCGGGCGCGGATGTCTACGCGCTGGAGGCCGAGTGGCGCGCTTGGTGGGCCGCCTCGGGCCGGGTGCCGCTGAAATCACCGGCGAAGGCCTTCCTTGGCTGGATCGACAAGCGGAAGGGGTGAGGCGTCCGGCTGAGAGCATGCCCGCCTTGGCCTGCGGCCTCTCCCCCCGAGGTATTTTCGAACCAAAGAAGCGGGGGCGCGCCCTTCTTTGGTTCTTCGGTTTCGAAATACCTCGGGGGAGTCCCGCAGGGACGGGGGCAGAGCCCCCATGCTCCCTTCGCCACGCGCGGCAGCGCACGGTGGTCCAAGGCGCTGTTAACGATCCGCACATACCCCTGTCGCAGACCCGCGTTTCAGGAGGTTTCCCGCCATGCCCGACGTCTCGGCCGTGCTGTCCCTGCCCTACCTGCTGCCCGCCCAGGCGCAGAAACACGTCACCCATAATGCGGCGCTGGCGATGCTCGACGTCGCGGTGCAGCTGGCGGTGATCTCACGCAGCGAGGTGTCGCCACCGCCGACGGCCGTGGATGGCGACCGCTATCTGTTGCCTGCGGGCGCCTCGGGCGACTGGGCCGGCCACGCGGACGAGATCGCGGTGAAAGACCAGGGCGCATGGACCTTTCATGCCCCCGTGGCGGGCTGGCGCGCCACCGTGCTCGACGAGGATGCGGTGGCGCGTTTCGACGGCAGCGCATGGCAGAGCGGCGAGGGCGCGCTGAGGGCCGAGACGCTGGGGGTGAACACCAGCGCCGATGCCACCAACCGCCTCAGCGTGACCGCGCCCGCGACGCTGCTGACCCACGAGGGCGCGGGCCACCAGCTGAAGATCAACAAGGCGGGTGTCTCCGACACCGCGAGCCTTCTGTTCCAGAGCAACTGGTCGGGCCGGGCGGAAATGGGGCTGGCCGGGACGGACGGTTTTGCCATCAAGGTTTCGGCCAACGGGTCGGCATGGACCACGGCACTGAGCCTCGACCCGGCCACGGGGGTGGCCTCGGGGGCCGCGGTGCAGGCTTCGGCCACGGATGTGACTGCGGGGCGGCTGGCGCGGGCGGATTACGCTTATGGGCGTGGCAACCTGCTGGGCACGGTCGGCCAGTCGGGCGGCACCCCCACCGGCGCGGTGATCGAGCGCGGTGCGGGCGCGGGCGGTGACTGGGTGCGGTTCGCGGACGGCACGCAGATCTGCTGGAGCCCCCAGTTCACCGTGAGCGTGAGCACCGCGGCGGGGGCGCTGTTCCGGTCCTCCGTGACCACCTGGACCTACCCCAGGGCGTTTTCGAACGTTCCCGCGCTGACGCCGGGGCGGCAGAACGCCACCACCACCCATTGGACCGTGGCGGGGGCGGCGACCACCACCACCGGCGAGGTCTGCGGATTCTCCTTCCAGTCGACCACCGGCCGGGCGGTGTCTCTGGTCGCGGTCGGTCGCTGGTTCTGAGCCTCGGGCCCAGTGCGGCTGGGGGTGCGGCTGGGAGTGCGATTCAGGCCGCCCGGGCCGACCCCAGCAGCGCCATCTGGCGGGAGACGAAGCCTTGCGTCTTCTCGTCGCTGGCGCTTTGGGACAGCCCCTCCAGCCGCGCCCGCGCCGCGCCCGCGTCGTAGTCCGCCAGCGTGTAGCCGAGCGGCCCGGAGAGGAAGGCGGCGGGGCGTTTCGTGGCCAGCACATCCTCCACCACCGCGGTCTGCACCGCCTCCGGCGTCAGCCGCGTCAGGTTCCGCCCGCCCAGCAGCCAGACATCGTAGCCCAGATCCATCAGCCGCGACCACAGCGCCTGCGGCGTGTAGCCGAAGCGGGTGCAGGCGACCTCGTTCGATTCCACGATCAGGTCGGGGGCCCCGGCGCGCTCCGCGATGGCCTCGAAGCCCGAAAGCGCCTGCAGTTCCGCCCCTTCGATGTCGACCTTGATGACCTGCGCCGCCTCGAAGCCGTTCATCCCGAGGATCTGCGCCATGGGGGCGGTGGGCACGCGCGAGGTCTGCTTGCCGCTTTCCGACAGCGCGCCCCAGGCGCTGTTCTCCGCGAATTGCGCCACGCCGATGCGGTCGGAGGCGGCCACATAGACCGGCCGGAAAAGCGCGCCGAAGCCATTGGCGCGCTGCGCCTCCAGCAGCAGGGCATAGTTCACCGAGCCCGCCTCGATGGCCAGCGTCGGCACGCCCATGGCGGCCGCAAACAGCGCGGTGGTGCCGATGTTGGCGCCGAAGTCGGCGTAGCGAAAGCCCTCCTCCCCCAGCACGCTGCGCAGTTTCGGCAGGTGGTAATGCACTGGGTTGCGGAAGGGCTTCTTGCGCACCGTTTCAAAGTACCAGTCGTGGTTGTCGCGATCGAGGGCGAAGACCACGCGCTGTCCCAGCACCTCGTGTTCGATGAATTCCACGTCGATCTTCATGATCCTGCCTTTCGGGTGGGGGAGAAACAGGGGGAAACAGGCCCTGTTCCGCCGAGGTTTCAGCTTCGGGAATAGACGTCCTCGTAGCGGACGATGTCGTCCTCCCCGAGGTAGGTGCCGGTCTGCACCTCGATCAGCACCATGGGCACCTTGCCGGGGTTTTCCATCCGGTGGACGGCGCCAAGCGGGATGTAGACGGACTGGTTCTCCGTCACGAGCTTCACGTCGTCGTCCACCGTCACCTTTGCGGTGCCGGCCACGACGATCCAGTGTTCCGACCGGTGGTGGTGCGACTGCAGGCTGAGGGCGGCGCCGGGGTTCACGTGGATACGCTTCACCTGGAAACGGTCGGCCAGCACCAGCGTTTCGAACCAGCCCCAGGGGCGGTGGTCGATGGGGAATTCCAGCGCCTGCTTGGCGCCGCGTTCCTTCAGCACCTTCACGGCGGTCTTCACGTTCTGCGCCTTGGAGATGTCGGCCACCATGACCGCGTCGCGCATGGCGACGGCGACCACGTTTTCCAGCCCGATGGCGACCAGCTCCTGATCGGGGGCCTCGGCGCGCAGCAGCGTGTTGCGGCACTCGAGCGCGGTGGCATTGTCGGACACCGCGTTGCCGTCACTGTCCTTGCCGGATTCCAGCCAGACCGCCTCCCAGCCGCCGAGGTCGGACCAGTGCCCGTCGAAGCGCACCGCCGAGAGGTTGCCCGCCTTCTCCATCACGGCGAAGTCGATGGAATCGTCGGGCACCGCCGCCCAGAGCGCGGGGTCGATGCGGGTAAAGCTGAGGTCTTCCTTCGCCGCCTCCATCGCGGCGGCGACGGTCTTCAGGATTTCCGGCGCATGGGTCTGGAAGGCGCGCACCAGCACGTCGGCGCGCGCGAGGAAGACGCCCGCGTTCCACAGGTAGCGCGGATTGGCAAAGAGGGTTTCCGCCCGCGCCTGGTCGGGCTTCTCGATGAAACGTTCCAGCGTCAGCGCGCCATGCGCCTCCGCTCCGGTTTCCAGCCAGCCATAGCCGGTTTCCGCCCGCGTGGGTTTGATGCCGAAGGTGACGATCTGCCCGGACTCCGCCGCCGCCACGCCCTGTGCGATGGTGGCGCGGAAGGCGTCCGCATCGGGGATCGCATGGTCGGAGGGCAGCAGCAGCACCATCCCTTCGGCGTCGCGTTCCAGCACGTCGATGGCGGCGGCGCAGGCGGCGGGGGCGGTGTTGCGGCCCTCGGGTTCGATCAGGATGCCAGCAGGGCGAATGCCCACGGCGTCGAGCTGCTCGGTCACGATGAAGCGGAACGGATCGCCGGTCACCACCAGCGGATCGGCGAAGCCAGCGCAGGCAAAGCGCCGCGCCGAGGCCTGAAACAGGCTGTCCTCGCCCAGCAGGTCGGCGAATTGCTTGGGGTAGGATTTCCGCGACAGGGGCCAGAGCCGGGTGCCGGAACCGCCGCAAAGAAGGACTGGATGGATCATGTGCTTGCCTCGACCGTTCTGATGATGCCCTGCTCCCTGGGTATCATGGCGGCGGGTTTGCGCGCCAGCTTCGACTCAGGGTTGTGGGCTCCCACCGGGTTGGGGTTGGCCCACATCTGCACGCCGTCGATGGCCAGTTGCGGGCGGCCGCCCTGCGGCGGCGCGATGGCGGGGCGGTCCATCTCCAGCTGCCAGCCGGCGGCAAGGAAATGCGCCTCCAGCGCGCCTTCGATGGCCCGGCTGTGGGTGCCGATCAGCACCCGGCGCACGTGGGTGGCGATGTCATCCATGTTGCCCGCGACGAAGTCCGCCTCCGCCCCCTGGATGTCGATGTGCAGGAGGTCGATGGGCTGCCCCTCCGACAGCGCGCCCAGCGGATGACAGTCGAGCACCTGCACCGCCGCGTCGGCCTCCGCCCGGGCCAGTGTCTCGGCGTCCGCGTCGAAGATCGCGGCCCCGCCCCAGCCCGGCGCGTCCTCGGCCGGAAAGATCGCGCGACCCGTGTTGGGCCCCGCCACGCCATGCACAAGGCGGAAATCATCCTGCGAAAAGCCGTTGAGCGCCAGTGCCGCGCGCGCCTGGTCCAGATGCGGCGCGCAGCCTTCGATGCCGATCAGCCGCAGCGCCAGCCCGCGCCTGCGCGCCGCCAGCCCGGTGTTCATCAGCCAGCAGCCCCAGCCACAGCCCAGCTCCACCACGGTGAACTGGCCCTCTGCCGCCTCGACGGCGTGCAGCGCGGCGGCCCATTCCGCGATGTCGGCGTGCCAGTTGCCCGGATCGGGCCGCCCCTCCAGCTGGCCCGACAGCGCGTCCAGCACCGGCGGGAAGACGGAGACCGGCACCTTCAGCCCCATGAAGTTGGTCAGCGTGCCGGGGGTCGGCGCGGGTGGTTCGGGCAGGGCGTGGCGGTCGATCACCGCCTCCGCGTCGAAGGTGGCATAGTAGTGATAGAGCGCCTCGTGCAGGGCGTGGCCGGTGGCGGGCATGTCGGGTCCTTGAACGGGGCTTGAACGGGGGCTTGGGGAGCGGGGGCTTGGGCAGGCTCTTGGGGGGGCAGGGATCAGGAGGCGCGGCGGGGCAGCGGATGAGCGCCCCGGTGTCGCCCCTCCGGGGCCTCATGGCGGCGCAGGAATTCCGGGGTGGCGCGGATGTGGTCCTCCAGCGCGGCGCGGGTCTCGAAGGCCTGAAAGCGCAGCATGTTGTCCTCTGCCGGTTCGCGGCCCAGCAGGCTGCGGAAGGCGTCCTGCACCACGCCGCGCGGCAGGCGCAGCCCCTCGATCAGCGCGAACAGCGCCGGGTCGTGGTAGCGGAAATCCTCCACCCGCCGACTGGCGTGGACACCGGCGCGGGCCAGCGTCTCGATCTTGCGGTCGGCGACGCGCTGCGCATCGACCTCGCGCACCACGGCGCGGATGCGGGCGGTGTCCGGTTCATGGCCCGGGGCGAGGTAGGCGGCGGCCTCGGACAGGACGCCGCAGGGATCGGTCACCAGATCCTCGTAAAGCACGCGCAGGATGCCCTCCGCGCGGGCGAAATCGGAGTCGACCCAGCGCTGGGTGAAGCCGAGGTAGCGGCTGAACTCGGCGGAGACGAAGACCCGGAAGCTGGCGGCGCTGTCCTCGCGGCCGTTGCGCACGGCGAGCTCGAAGTTAGACACCACCGAGGGCGCAAAGGCGCGGTACTGCACGAGGTAGCGCTGGCCGGGGATCTGCGGCGTGTTCAGCTCGAAGTCGTGATCCTTCGTCAGCGCGATGCGGTTCGCATTGGCGCAGGGCCGCTGGCCGCAGCAACGCGGGATGTCCTTTACCGAGGGTTTGACGTTGTAGAACTCGCAATAGCCGAAGGCGGGGCCGAAGTAGCCGGTGAGCAGCCGCACCAGCAGGTGATGCCCGCTGCGCGGCCAGCTGACCCCGGAGGCATGGGCGAAGGTGACTTGCGGGAACTGCGCGCTGATGCGGCTCTCCGGGCTCATGCTGCTTACGCTGCTCATGTTGCTCATGCGCGCGCCCTTTCCTCTGTGCGGTCCCGCTCCCGCCCGTCACGCCCGGCGAGGATCTCGCGCAGGCGGGCGGCGTAGCGGGCGCCTATGGCGTCCTCGGAAAACTCCGTCTGCACCCGGCGCCGCGCGGCCTGTGCCCGGCGGGACAGTTCCTGCGGGTCGGCCTTCATCGCGCGCATCTGGCGGGCGGCGTGGTCGATGTCGGGCTCCGCCCATGTCTGGCCGGGCGTGACAAAGATGTAGTCGTCGGGCTTCAGCCGGGTGAGTTCGTAATCCACCAGCCAGCAGGTGTCGGCATCGCAGAAATCCATGTTGCCGGAAAACGCCGTCGCCAGCACCGGCACGCCGAGGTTCATCGCCTCGATCATGCCGAACCCCCAGCCTTCGGAGCGGTGCAGCGAGATATAGGCGTCGGCACCCTTCTTCAGCTTCAGCAGGTCGGTGTATTTCATCGTCTCGTCGATCAGCACGATGCGGTCGTCGTCCTTCAGGATGGCGTCCACCGCATCCCAGACCTTCATCTGCACCGGGTCCATGACGCGGGCGCGGTTCTGCGTCTTGATGACCAGCCGCACGTCGGCCACGCCCTTGAACGCCTTGCGGAAGGCCGAAAGCACGCCCAGCGGGTTCTTGCGCTGCACAAAGGAAAAGCTGTCGAAGGTGGTGAGGAAGATGAACGGCCCCTCGCCTTCGGCAGACTTTTCGATGCCGGCCTTCGCTTCGAGGAAAGTTCGCGCCTGGCCCGCGTCGATCTCCGGCAGGGCCTCGAAGCTCATGCCGACGTTGGTCACGGGCTTGGCGGTATGCGGCTGGTAGATCGACACGCCGTAGTCGGTCGACACCCAGATTTCGTCCAGAAGGTCCATCGCCAGGTGATGACAGGCGGCGGGGCTGTCGAGCTCCCAGTAGAAATAGCCGATGTTGTAGGCCCCCTGCATCACGTCGGGCTGGTAGGCCACCGACAGCGGCAGGGATTCCGCGTTGATGTGAAAGAGGTTCACCCGCGCCAGCCGGTAGTCCGACACATCGCGTTCGGCGTTGAACCCTTCGGGTGCGGGGTTGTCGAGGCTGTAGTCCACGGCATTGAGCGTGCGCCCCGTTTCGCGCGCGAAACCCTCGAGCATGGCGATGGAGAGCCGCGTGGCCTGGCCCAGTCCGCTGGCCTTCTTTGCCGGGCCGATGACCTGGATGTCGACGGGCGGCTCGGAGGGTTTGGGCAGTCGGGCCAGTTCGATCCGGTGGCCTTCGGCGGTGACTGTGTCGAAGGCCATACGATCGAGGTCGAAGCCGCGGTGGCGCAGGATGCCGGCATAGGCCTGCCGCGTCAGCCCCGGTTGCGGCGCACCCAGACCGGCGCAGAACTCCGCCAGAAGCGTCGGGGCCTGCGGCGCCTCCGCGCGCAGGTAGCGCAGGGGGCCGAGGGGGGCGGGCACGGGGGCCAGCACCGCCTCGCGCAGGTCTTCGGGGATGTAGCGCAGCGTGTCGGGACGGTTCACGGCAAGGATCATCAGCGCGCAGGTCAGATCGCGGCGGCCAGCCTCCGTCTCCAGCGAGAATTCGGCGAATTCCGGGGTCTCGGCGTGCTGGCGCAGCATGAATTCCGAGATCGGCCAGGGCCGGGCCTCGAACGGGTCGGGCACGCGCAGGAGCGCCTGTGTCATGTCGGGCGTGACGAGGCAATCCTCGCAGCCCATGGTCTGCGACTGGTTCACCGCCCACCAGTAGGAGGCCCAGGCGAACCAGGCATCGCTGTTGAAGTCCATCGACTGCAAGAGCGGCTGCACCTCCAGCAGGAAGGCCCATGCCGCGCGGCTCAGGTGATGCTTCGCCCCCGGCATGACGACGGGTTCGTTGGCCCAGGCGATGGCATCGCGCGACAGCGGCACGCGCAGGCCGCGGCGCATGGGGGCATAGGCGCCAAGGTAGAACTTGTGAAAATGCGCGATGTCCTTGGGGGTGCGGTTCGGGTCAAAACTGCGGTCCACCCGGTTCCGGTAACGCACGAATTCCGTGTAGGCGCACATCGGCGCGGGCAGGGGACGGCCCGGGTCGAGGTAGTTATGAGCCCCGAACAGTTTCGCCGCGTGGCGGCCCAGCGGGCGCGGGACGATGGCGGGCGCGGGCGGGGCCTCTGACAGGCGGGACATGAGGTCGAGGCCGGCATAGAGCCGCTTTCGAAGCGCGCTGCCCGGCAGGACGCGGCCGGTGGCGTCGGTTTCGCACAGGCGGTGGTGGCCGAGGTGGGCGTCGTGTCCGCCGCCCATCAGCACCCGCAGCTCCACCGTGCCGCCATTGGCGCGGGCAAGCCGCATGATTTCCTCCGACAGGGGCACGGCAAAGCCGTGGCGGCCGTCGCCGACCCCGGCGGCTTCCAGATCCTGGCGGTAGATATTGGCGCTGACCTCGCAGATCCGCGCGCCCTGGACAAAGACCCCGACGCGGGGACGCAGGCGCGGGTCGGCGGTGGCCTGCACCCAGCCCATCAGTTCCTGTCCCGCGATGCCGTCGACGTAGCCGCGAAAGCCGCCCATCTTCTGTTCGAGACGGGCGCGCAAGTCGTGCACGCGTGCGGGTAGCAGGGCGCTGAGCCGCATTTGCCGCATGTCAGGCCGCTTTCTGCGTTGCCAGCGCGTCGTAATCGGCCCGCGCCATCATCTGCGCCAGTTGCTGCACGTCGACCTGCGGCGTCCAGCCAAGCGCGTTGCGCGCCTTCGTGGCGTCGCCGATCAGCAGGTCGACCTCTGCGGGGCGGTAGAACTTCGGGTTCACCTTCATCACCACGCGGCCGGTCTTGCGGTCGGTGGCGGTCTCGGCCTCCGCCTCGCCCTGCCAGTCGAGCGACATCCCCAGCGCCTCTGCCGCATAGGTGAAGAAGTCGCGGATCGTCGTCGTCACGCCGGTGGCCAGCACGTAGTCGTCGGGCTCTTCCTGCTGGAGCATCCGCCACATGCCTTCGACGTAATCGCCGGCAAAGCCCCAGTCGCGCTTTGCGTCCATGTTGCCCAGTTCCACCGCCGCGTTGCCGCCGCGTGCGATGTCGGCCAGCCCCAGCGTGATCTTGCGGGTGACGAATTCCTTCCCGCGCAGGGGGCTTTCGTGATTGAACAGGATGCCCGACGAGGCATGCATGTCAAAGCTCTCGCGGTAATTCATGGTGATATAGTGACCGTATACCTTCGCCACGCCATAGGGCGAGCGGGGGTAGAGGCGCGTCGTCTCGCGCTGCGGCACCTCCTGCACGAGGCCGAACATCTCCGACGTCGAGGCCTGGTAGAACCGCGTCTCGGGCGACACCGTGCGTAGCGCGTCGAGGATGCGCACCACAGCCATGCCGTCCACGTCCGCCGTGTAGATCGGCAGCTCCCAGCTGGCGCCGACAAAGCTTTGTGCCGCGAGGTTGTAGAACTCGTCCGGCATCAGCGCGCGGATGGTGCGGAAGATGCTGTTGGGCTCGCCCAGGTCGAATTCGTGCAGGTGGATGTCCCGGGTGATGCCCAGCAGGTCCAGCCGCGTGGTTTCAGGATGGGAGATGCGGCGCACGCCGCCGTGGACCTCGTAGCCCTTCTCCAGGAGCAGCTTGGCCAGGTAGGCGCCGTCCTGCCCGGTGATGCCAGTGATGAATGCCTTTTTCATGGGGCCTCCTGTTTGTGTCGCCCCCTTGTTCACCCAATCTCACTTAACCGGGCGTTAAACGGACCCGCATAATTTGAGTCACAAGCAAGATTTCCGGCGCGACCGGGAGGTCGGTTCCGGCACGGAGCGGGCGGGCAGAGGGCTGTCTGCCAATTGGCCACCACCTGGCTGCCAACTGGGCCGTCAAAGGGAAAGGAAACCGTGGTGAAGATCCCTGCAGACCCTGTCATGCGGCGCACACGCCCGCCGGATAGTCGCGTTTTCCGCCAGATTTTGCGCCGGAACAGAGACGAATCATGCGCCACCCGGTGGCCCCGCCATTGCGCCCCGTCACTGCCCCGTGAGTCGTCCCTGACACCTCGCACAACCCACCCGACACCTCCCGTTTCCCCCCGAAAGGACCGCGTTTCGTGATACCCCCCGCCGAGACACTCTCCGCCGCTGCCCGCAGAATCCTTGGTCCCGCGCGCCCCGTTGCCTCGCCGCCGGGCGGCTTCTCCGACGGGCCCGCTGGCCCCAGCCCGCTGCGCCGCGCGCCCCTGCCGGAGGGCTACGCCGACACCTGGGAGGACGTGGCCCGCGCCCGCGCGCTGTCGATCCTGAACGATCCGGCGCAGCATCATGCGCTCTATGGCCGCCAGCAGGGGCGGGCCGTTCTGGCGCGGATCACCGGGGACATCCGGCGCGTGGTGATGATTTCTCCCAGCCACCTGAAGCAATGCGGCATCGGCGAATACGGCCGTTACCTCGCGGGCGAGCTGGCCAGGCAGGTGGACCGGATCGACGTGGTGCGCACCACCTCCGCCGCGCTGGCGCTGGGGCGCGAGGGGCTGGAGGGCACGCTGGTCATCGTGAACCACGGCCCCGGCCTGTTCGACGGGCTGAATCCGCGCCTGAGCCAGGGCGAAAGCACCACGCGGCTCCTGCAGAACCTCGAGGTCATGCGCCGCGAGATGGGCGCGCTGCCGCTCATCATCCATCATTCGCTGCTGGATACCGACCATGACCTGCTGTTCTCGCGGCAGGGGCAGATCTGGCAGTCGGACATCCCGTCGATCGCCTTCATCAGCTCCGCCGGGCGGCAGTTCTTCCTGCCGACGCTGGAGCTGGGCGTCTCCCCGGTGCCGGTGCCGGAACACACTTACGTCGGCGACCGCGACGAGCGGCCCGAGGTGCTGGGATTTTTCGGCTTCTTTCAATACGGCGGCAAGGACTTCGACAGCCTTTTCCATCTGGCGCAGGAGATCCGCGGGCGGCTGGTGGGCTCGGTCGCCACCGGCAACACGGACGAGTTGACGCGCTTCGAGGAGGTGCTCGAAGACCTCGGCGTGCCGCATGACTTCGGCTCCGGCTGGGTGACGGATGTGGAACTGCTGGAGCGGCTGAAGGAGGCGGATTACTTCTACCTGCCGCAGAAGGATTACGACCACTGGAACAACTCCGCCACGGCGCGGTTCGTGGCGAACCTCGACCGGCCTCTGTTCCTGCCGCCGCATCACCCCTTCCTCGACATGGACGACGGGGCGATCTTTGCCTCGAAGGAGGATCTGCCCCGACTGGTGGCGCATTTCCGCGAGGGCGTGCATTACGATCAGGCGGTGGCGCGGGTGCGCGCCTTCCGTGAGCGCGCCGCCATGGCACGCACCGCCAGCGCCATCCGCACGGCGCTGCCCGCGCAGCAGGAAGCGGTGGGGCGGGTGCTGTTCGAAACGCCGTCGGTCTGCTCGGCCGAACGCTGTCTTGAGCTTTCTCAGGCGGAACAGTCTCTGTTTTGCGCCGCGCTTGGCGCCGATCCCGCGCGCCCCGAAAGCTTCCCCGCGCTGTTTCGCGCAGCCCAGGGGCGGCAGTTCTGGCGCAAGCATTACGAGCTGGGTGACCTGATCCACACCTCGCTGCTGGAGTCTGTGCATGCCATCTACCTCGCGCTGGCGAAACGCCCGGTGCGCTTTGACGAACTGATGCGGCTGCTCGCGCCCGAAGGGCCGCCATGGCAGCCGGGGCAGGTGCTGAGTGCGGCCATCCACCAGGCGCTGGAGGACAAGGCGGAACCCTTCCACGACCCGGAGATACTGCTGCTGGAGAACGGCGCCGTCACCGACTGGCGGGCGCAAATCGCGCCGGAGCGGATCGAGGCCTTTCTGGACGCCAAGACCGCGCGCCGCGCCCGCATCCTGCAGGCGGCAGGGCAGGGGGCGCACCCGGCGGTCAGCAACCTCGCCGAACTGCTGCTGATCCCGGCCGACGCGCTGGCGGACCGCCCCGCGCCGATCGACCTTTCGGCGCTGGACCTGCACGCGGTGCAGGCGGTCCGTCGCCCGGCGGATCGGTTGGCGCGGCTGGTCGCGGCGGCGGACGCCGCCGGGCTGCGTCTGGGAGAGGCGATGGTCTTTGACCACCTGCTGCCCCCGGAGGTTGAGCCGCGCGTGCGCGCCTACGTGCTGGAGGATTTCCTCTATTACGAGGGCGACCATTTCCTGCTGAACGCGATCCGGCGGATCGACAAGCGCGACCCCTTCGGGATCGAGATGGTCGTGCTGTCGGGCATGATGGCCAGCCTGGGGCGCGGCGCCGTGCTGGCGCATCTGCTGCACCGCGCCGAGGGGCGTATCACGGTGGGTGGATTCGACCCTGATACACCTGAAAACCGCAATTTCGAGGCGGAAGCACAGGCCGTGCGCCGCTTCATGGATGCGGCGCGCGATCCGCTTTCGGGGCTGATCGAGGCCCGTAACACCTATGAGGTCGCGCGGCGCAACAACGCCCGCTGGTGGCTGCGCGCCAAGACCGAGAGCGACGCGCTCTGGCAGGCCGCAAAGGGCGAGGCGGGCGTGCTGACGCTGCTATACGCCTACCTCGGCGAGACCGCCGCCGACCGCGGCGATCCGGCGCGGCGCAGGCTGGACCCGGTCTGGAGGATCGACGCACAGGGCCGTTTCCTGCCGCCCGTCGCCGACCCCGACGCGGGGCTTGTCCTGGCGCCGGGGCGGCGGCAAGCCATCACGCCGGACCTCGCGGGGGCCATGGCGGGGGCGGCGCGCGGCTTTCATGCGCCAGAGGTGCCGGGGGCCTGGACCGACGGCCCGGAGGGCCGCCTGCAGCTGGTCCTGCCCGATGGCCTGCCGCCGGGCGCGCGGCTGCATCTGGAACTGGGCGCCTTCGGGACGGCGGCGCTTGGCCAACAGCGTCGGCTGACGCTGGTGCTGCGGGACGCCGACGAACTGGCGCTGCCGCTGCTGGGCGAGGACGGGCCGCCGCCGCTGGCGGAATTGCAGTTCACGCTGGGCCGCGATCAGGTCACGGGGTTCGACATGCCCCTGCCCGAGGGGGCCGGGGGCGCCTGCGTGCTGCACCTCGCGCTCGACCGCGCGGCCAGTCCGTCGGAACTGGGCGTATCGGACGACGCCCGCAAGCTGGGCGTGCTGTTGCGCGCGCTGGAACTGGTGGCACCAAAAACGGACAGCGAGGCGGAAGGCGAGCCGGAAGATACCCCGCAAAACCCCTCGGTTGCGGCGGAATAGGCTCTGATATGAAACAGGCACGACTATGACACAGGCACGACGTTTCCTCATCGTGGTGGGGCTGCCCAAGTCCGGCACCACCTTTCTGTATGCCCAGGCCGCGCGGCGCCCCGACCGCTTTTGCCTGCCACGTGCCACGAAGGAGGTGGATTACTTCCGCCGGGGCCGCGATCTGGCGGAATATCTCTCGCTCTTCGAAGAGGGGGAGGACGACCGGGTGATCTTTGACGCCTCGCCGCTTTATATCGACGACGTGCGTGGCAGTGCCGCCAACATGCGCGCCGCTCTGGCCGGGCACGAGGTGAAGATCGTCGTCTGCCTGCGCGACCCGCTGGAGCGCGCCTATTCCCACTACCTGCACGACGTGGCGCAGAACCAGAAGATCGTCGGCCATGCCAACTACAGTTTCTGGTCGCCGTCCGTGCTGGCTAAATACCTCTTTCCCGTGGCGCCACGGGTGGAACACCTGATCGAGGCCTTCGGCGCGGAGAACGTGCATGGCTTCGCCTTCGGGGCAGATCTGGGTGAAATAGAGACTGTTATTCGCGATTTCGCGGGGCTGGAGGCGGGCTGGTCGCTGGACCTGACAAAGAACCCCGCGCCGGGTTTCACCGCGCCGCAGTGTTTCTATGACGGCGATCACGAATCCGAGGTGCCGCTGGGCGATGCGGTCTACCGCCTGCCCGCCGGGCATCTGCTGGTGGCGAACCGGCAGTTCTCGCTTTACCGGCGCGACATCGGCCGGGCGCTGGCGGAACAGCTGATGATGCGGCAGGCGGTGCTGACGCGGCAGGCGGACACGGGGCTTTTGCGTGCGGAGACCCGCGAGCGCATCTATCGCGACATGACCCGCGCGGCGGAGCTGTCGCGGATCGGCCTCACGCTCGACCCCGCACCGCGGGTGTTCCACGCCCAGGTGTCCGACAAGGTGCCGCTCGCGATCCTGAACCAGCTGACCCCGCTGACCAGTTTCGAGGAGGCGGTCAGCGCCATGTTCGGCTCTGATCTGCGGCGGACGATGAACACCATCGTGGAAATGCCACACGCCGGTCCCTCGCTGGCGCGCGACATGGCGCGCCTGCAACTGGCGCACATGCGCGACCCGGTGGAGCCCATGGGCGTGCCGGAGCTGCAGAACCGCATCATCGCCACGCACGGGCCGATCCCGCATTACATCGAGGGGCTGATGACCCGCGAGGTGGCGCGCGGCAACTACGACGGCGTGCTGACGCTCTTCGAAGGTTTTGGCGGGGCGCAGGCGCTGCTTTGGCCGATGGACCTGACGCGGTTCCTGCAACAGCGCGGAATCGTGCTGCCTGCCGAAGTGGCGCAACGCTTTCGCGCGGCCGGCATCCGGCTGCCACAGCCGACGGAGGCCTGAGGGAAACCTGAGGCGGCTGAGGACGGTGCGAAAACGACGAAGGGCTCGACAGCGTCGAGCCCTTCGGTTCATTCGCCAAGGGCGCGGCTCAGGCGCCTGCCCGCCGGAGCACCACGGAAAGCGTGCGCAGGAAGATCCATGTCTCCAGCGCGAAACCGGCGTTCTGGATGTAGTAGAGGTCCGCGCGCACCTTGCGGCAGGTGGCCTCCACCCCCTCGATGTAGCCCAGTTCGGTCTGCGCCAGCCCGCTGATGCCCGGGCGCACGGCATGCCGCTCGCGGTAGCCCGGCACCTCTTTGAGGAAGCGCAGCGCATGGTCGTAGTAATCGGGGCGCGGGCCGATCAGGCTCATGTCGCCCTTCAGGACGTTGAGTACCTGCGGCAGCTCGTCGATGCGCGACTTGCGCAGGATCTGCCCCAGCCGCGTGATGCGGTCGGTTTCCAGCGGATCGTCGGCGGCGCGGCTGACCTGCTGCACGTCGGTCATGGAGCGGAACTTCAACGCCGTGAAAGGACGGCAATCGCGGCCCATCCGCTGCTGCGTGTAGATCAGGCGGCCCTTGTTGTAGAAAGGGTTCAGCGCCAGAAGGATCAGGCCGACAACCAGGAGCGGCGGTAAAAGCAGCAGGCTCATGGTGATGTCGAAGGCGCGTTTCACGATGGCGAAGAGGAGGCGGGGTGGGGGACTCCGCTCCGAAGAGCTGTCCCGCATCATTGTGTCGTCCAGAATGCTACTGTCAAACATCCAGTTTCTCCGAAAGCTGCTCGTTGACGTGATTCATGAAGCGTTTGGGTAATCTCAATCGTTCTTAATATTGTGTTAAATGGTGCAAATGCAGCATCCCAGTCAACTGTCTTTCAGGGGCGTGTGCGGATATTTCACACGAACGACCTGTAGCTGACAGGATATCGCGCAAACCTTCGGCTTGCAGCCTCTTCCGCAATGCGCGAGACCGGAATTCGAGTTGGGGAGCGGCTGCCGGATTGCAGGCGGAGAGAAAAGGCGGGACGCAGGTTGAAACGAATCTTCATCACCGGAACCGCTGGGTTCATCGGTTTCCACCTCGCACGGTTGTTGCTGGAAGAAGGCCATCGCGTCGCTGGTTTCGACGGCATGACAGACTACTACGACATCACGCTGAAGCAGCGTCGTCATGCCATGCTGTTGCAGTCCCCGGGTTTCTCCACCACCGAGGCCATGCTGGAGGACCGCGCCGCGCTGGATGCCGCCATAGATGCCTTCGAGCCCGAGATCATCGTGCATCTCGCCGGGCAGGCGGGGGTGCGCTACAGCCTCGAGAACCCGCGCGCCTATGTGGATGCCAACGTCGTAGGCACCTTCAACGTGATGGAGGCGGCGCGCAGGCAGGGGGTGGAGCATCTGATGATGGCCTCGACCTCCTCGGTCTACGGCGCCAACGAA
The DNA here is from genome assembly GCF_017813235.1 of Sagittula salina. GTDB lineage: Bacteria > Pseudomonadota > Alphaproteobacteria > Rhodobacterales > Rhodobacteraceae > Sagittula > Sagittula salina. The sequence continues at coordinate 32,017 of NZ_JAGISH010000013.1, read as the reverse complement.
AAGATGCCCTTCGCCGAGACCGACAAGGCCGATACGCCGATGACGATCTACGCCGCGACGAAGAAGGCGACCGAGGCCATGGGGCATTCCTACGCCCATCTTTACGACCTTCCGACGACCATGTTCCGCTTCTTCACGGTCTATGGGCCCTGGGGGCGGCCGGACATGGCGCTGTTCAAGTTTGTGAAGGCCACGCTGGAGGGCGAGGCGATCGATGTCTACAATCACGGCGAGATGTATCGGGATTTCACCTATGTGGAGGATCTGGTGCGGGCCATCCGGCTGCTGATGTTCGAGGCCGTGCCGACACGGCCTGAGGGCGGCGAGGTCCCCGAGGGCGACAGCCTGTCCCCGGTGGCGCCTTTCCGGGTGGTGAACATCGGCAATTCGAAATCCGAGCGGCTTCTGGATTTCATCGAAGCGATCGAGGCGGCCCTGGGCCAAAAGACCACCCGCAACCTGATGGACATCCAGCCCGGCGACGTCCCCGCCACCTGGGCGGACGCGGGGCTGTTGGAGCGGCTGACTGGCTACAGCCCGCAGACTGACATGCGTGAGGGGGTGGAGCGTTTCGTCGAGTGGTACCGGGAATATTACCGGGTCTGAGTGACGCAACGCTCGGATACTCTCTGCCCCAGCCAAGCGCCTACCGCGGGCCTCCTTGGTTCCACCCGACAACCGGCCCATTCCCTGCGTTGGTGACCTTGCGCGAAAACGGCTGGCGAAGGGGAATGCATGATGTATCTGACCTGACGTGGCGGTGATCGGTGCCGAGAGCAGCGCAAGGCACTAGGGACGCGGCTGTGGGCGGAACGCCACCGTAGCGGCGGGTGTGGGGCTGGGTGATGAACAGCGACCACCAGAACCCGTCGATGCCGGTGTGCGACCGAATGGGCAAATTCGCGCCACGTAGGAAGGGGCCGGACGCTCTCGGCGACAGCCGGGGTCGGCCTGTCAGTTGTACGTGCCGTCTCTGTAGGATTCGTAGTAGCCGTAGGCACCGTCGTTGGAGTACCGCGCCAGCTTTCGGGTGTTCACTTGGCTCAGCACCAAGCCGGTTGGCTGTACGCCGACTAGAGAGAGCTGGCGGATGCTTTCCTTGACCTGGGTGATCGGCGTCCTGTTCCATAGCACATTAACCACCACTGTGTCGGCGTATTGTGCCAGAATACGCGCGTCGGGCACCAGCAGGATCGGCGGCGAGTCCACCACCACGAAATCGTATTGCTCCCGCATCGCCTGCAGGAAGGCGCGGAAGTGGTCGGAGGAGAACAGGTTCGCCGGGTTCACTGTCTGGTCGCCGACGGTAACGACGTCGACGTTCAGCCGGTCATCGTGATGCACTGCCTCGTCGAGCGAGATCCGCCCGGTGACCACGTCGGCCAGGCTGGTATGCTTCATGCCCGGAAAATACTCCGCTATCGCCCGGCGCCGCACGTCACCGCCGATCAGCAGGACGCGCTTGTCGATGCCGCTGAGCACTCCCGCGAGGGCGATGGCCTGGGTGGTCTTGCCCTCTCCGGGCACGCTGGAGGTGGAGAGGATGATCCGCGGCGGGTTGTTGATGTCTGCCAGAAGGATCGAGGTGCGCAGGTTGCGCAGCGCCTCCACCGGGCCGGAGGTTGGGTTGTCATTCAGGTAGTTGATCAGTTCCGGACGGCGCCGGATCGGCAGCACCGGCACTTGGCCCAGCACCATGATCCCGGTGGCCTGCTCAAGGTCGGAGGCGGTGCGGGCACTCTGCTGCATCAGCTGTTGCATCAGCACCAAGCCGGCGCCGAGGATCAGGCCGAGGAATAGCCCCATCGCCAGCAGCAGCGGCGGGTTCGGCGCCACCAGCGCGCCGGGGAGGGCCGGTTCCATGACGTAGCTGTCGGCCCGCTGGAAGCCGATCTGCAGCGAAGCCTCCTTCAGCCGGGACAGGAAGGTCTCGTAGAGCACGCGGGTTGCCTCTGCCTCGCGCTGCATCTGGTTCAGCTCGGTGAGATCGCGACTCTGCTGTTCGATACGCTGCTCGATCTCCGCCAGCGAACCCTGAAGCGCCGACCGCTGCATGGCGTCGCGCTCGAGGTCGCGGGTGCGCTGCTCGATCAGCGTGCCCGCGAGGTTGTCGAAGGTGGCCACGGCGTTCTCGTCGCCGTTCTCGACCTTCCCTAGGAGCCGGCGCAGCCGAGCGTCGTTGAGTGCCTCCGTCAGCGCCGCGCGGTCGCCGGCGTCGCGCAGGTCGCGCAGGCGTTCCGGCAGGTTGGCCTCGGGGGGGGCGGGAGCCAGCCGGTCGACCCGGCTGCGCAGGTCCTTGGCGCGCAGCACCAAGGCGTTGAGCGCCTCCTCATCGACCAGTTCGATGACCGAGCGGCGGTCCTTGACAGCCTCCTCCTTCTCGAAGAGCTCACCTTCTAGGTCGGAGACACGCTCCGAGAGCCAGTCGACGGCGAACTCGGAGGATTCGAACTTCGTCTCGATCTGTTCGCGGATGTAGGTGTCGGCCAAGGTGTTGGCGACCTCGGCGGAGAGGAAGCGGTCGTAGGAGGTCACCTGGATCTCGAGGATGTAGGTGCCCCGCCGGGAGATCGCCGCCACCGAGCGGCGCACCTCGTTGATGGTGCGCTCGCGGACCGCGCTGGTCGGCAGCGGGGCAGGGGGCTCCTGGCCAAGCAGCTCGCCGATCCAGAGCTGTACGTGCTCCTGCCAGGAGGGCGGGCGGAGCGCCAGGTTGAACAACGGAGAGTTCACTAGGTCGAGCTCGTCGACCACCGCGCCGATCATCTGTCGCGAGCGGATGATCTCCAGTTCGGTGTTGATCGCCGAGCTTTCGGTGGAAGCGCCGGAGACCAGGCTGGCCACGTCGATGATCTCGTTGCTCTGGATGTTCAGGGCGAGCTGGGCGCGCGCCATGTATTGCGGCGTCGCCAGCACGTAAGTATAGACCGCCGCCAGCAGCAGCGGGATCATCGCGATGGCAAGCACCGTCCAGCGCATCCTCCAGATCAGCCGCAGGCTGTTGAGCAGTTCGCCGTTGCCCTGCATCTCGCCGTCACCGCCGGAGGGCATGCCGGGTCGGGTCATCGTCCTGCCGTAGTTCATGTGCGGTTGTCCTGCTGGAGGAGCTGTCTGGCCACGGTTCGTCCTTTCAGAAAGCTCACGTTGTACACCACCGGGAGGCGCTCGTGTCAAAGACCTTATCGCATTGCCCCGGTGTCCGAAATCTCGGGGGATCCCTAGCTTGCGCGCGCCCCCGGGTTCAGGCGCCGAAGCCCTCGCGGCCGATGGCCTCGTAGGCGGCGAAGCCTGCGGCGCGGGCAGTGGCTGCGGCGTAGACGTTACGCAGGTCGGCCAGCCGCGGCGCGGCCATTGTGCCGGCCAGCCGGGGCAGGTCGAGCGCGCGGAACTCGTTCCACTCGGTCAGGATCACCAGCAGGTCGGCGCCCTTGGCGGCGGTGTAGGGGTCGTCGCACCAAGTCACCCCGGGCAGCAGGTGTTCGCCCTCGCGGCGGCCCTGCGGGTCGACCACGCTGACCTTCGCTCCGCCGCCCACCAGCGCCGGCACGATAGTTAGCGCGGGCGCGTCGCGCATGTCGTCTGTGTTGGGCTTGAAGGTCACACCCAGCACCGCCACCCGCTTGCCGTTGAAGCTGCCCGCGCAGAGGTCGGCCAGCTTGTCGATCATCCGTCGCTTCACGTCCTCGTTTACCTTGATCACCGTCTCGACGATGGAGATCGGGCTGGCGTGCTCCTGGCCGATGCGGGCCAGCGCCTTCGTGTCCTTGGGGAAGCAGGAGCCGCCGTAGCCGGGGCCAGCGTGCAGGAACTTGTTGCCGATGCGGCCGTCCATACCCATGCCCCTCGACACCGCCTTCACGTCGGCGCCGACCTTCTCGCACAGCGCAGCGATCTCGTTGATGAAGGTGATCTTGGTGGCTAGGAAGGCGTTGGCGGCGTACTTGATCATCTCGGCAGACTCGAGGTCCGTGGTGACGATGGGGAAGTCGCGCAGGTAGAGCGGGCGGTAGATCTCCGCCATGATCTTGGCGGCGCGGTCGGATTCGACGCCCACGACCACGCGGTCGGGCTTCATGAAGTCGTCGATCGCCGCGCCCTCGCGCAGGAATTCCGGGTTGGAGGCGACGTCGAAGTCGAGCGCCGGGTTGGCGGCAGCCACGACCTCGCGCACCTTTGCGTTGGTGCCCACCGGCACGGTGGATTTTGTGACGATGACCAAGTAGCCCTTCGCGGCCTTCGCGATCTCCTCGGCGGCGGCCATGACGTAGCTGAGATCGGCGTGTCCGTCGCCGCGGCGCGTCGGCGTGCCCACAGCGATGAAGACGGCTTCGGCACCCTCGATGGCCTGCGTGAGGTCGAGGGTGAAGCTCAGCCGCCCGGCCTCCACGTTTCTAGCCATCAGCGCGTCGAGACCCGGCTCGAAGATCGGCACCTTGCCCTGGTCCAGCATCTCGATCTTGCGCGGGTCCTTGTCGAGGCAGACCACCTCATGCCCGAAGTCGGAAAAGCACACCCCGGACACCAGACCGACGTAACCGGTCCCGATCATCGCGATTTTCATTGAATCTTCCTACCTTGCCAAATCCATGACTTCAAATCTCCCTCCGGGGTACGGCTCCACACCGCCGCCGTCATGTAGACGAGCGCCCGACTGCGGGTCAATCAAATTGCCCCGGAGCAAAAAAAGCTGGCGGAAAACGCCCCTTTGGCATGCAGAAGATCACAATGCTTGACGGTCCTGAGCCGGTCGGTCAGGTAGTCGGAAAGCATTTCGAGACGGAGACTTGTGGATGCCGCGCCTTTACGACAGTCGAAAACGGATCCTCGTCACCGGCGGGGCCGGCTTCTTGGGGTCCCATCTCGTCGACCGCTTGCTCAACCAGGGCCACGAGGTGCTCTGCGTCGACAACCTTTTCACTGGCACCAAGCGCAACATCGACCACCTGCACGACAACCCGCGGTTCGAGTTCATGCGCCACGACGTGACCTTTCCGCTCTTCGTGGAGGTCGACGAGATCTACAACCTCGCCTGCCCTGCCTCTCCGGTGCATTACCAGCACGACCCGGTGCAGACCACCAAGACCTCGGTGCATGGCGCGATCAACATGCTGGGCCTGGCCAAGCGCCTGCGCTGCCGCATCTTCCAGGCCTCCACCTCGGAGGTCTACGGCGACCCCTCGGTGCATCCCCAGCCAGAAACCTACTGGGGCAACGTGAACCCGATCGGCATCCGCTCCTGCTACGACGAGGGCAAGCGCTGCGCCGAGACGCTGTTCTTCGACTACCACCGCCAGCACGGGCTGGAGATCAAGGTGGCACGGATCTTCAACACCTATGGCCCGCGCATGCACCACGCTGACGGTCGCGTGGTCTCCAACTTCATCGTGCAGGCGCTGATGGGCGACCCGATCACCATCTACGGCGACGGCAGCCAGACCCGCAGCTTTTGCTACGTCGACGACCTAGTGGAGGGGTTCATGCGGCTGATGGAGAGCGACGCCGGGATCACCGGGCCGGTGAATCTGGGCAACCCTAGCGAGTTCACCATCCGCGAGTTGGCTGAGAAGGTTGTGACGATGACCGGCTCGGCTTCGCGGATCGAGCAGCGCCCGTTGCCGAGCGATGACCCGCTGCAGCGCCGCCCCGACATCACCCGGGCCCGCGAGGGCCTCGACTGGGTCCCGACCGTCGCGCTCGACGATGGGCTGGAGCGCACCATCGCCTACTTCCGCCGGCTGCTGCCCAAGCTGGGCATGGCCTGAGCCCTGCGGGCTGGGATGCCGCCGCACAGGTTACGGTCCCGAGCGCTGCGAGGGTCTGAACTGCGCCGCTTCCAAAATTCACCTTCAGCGCCCCGTCGGCGTCGTCCACGCAAAGCTGGACTGAGCCGGTCTCCGCCACAAGTTCTGCCATCCCTCCGGGCGTAGAGCGGCGCGTAGAAAGTAGCGGGTGTCTCAGCGCGGCTGGTCCCGCAGCGGCGCCAGCCAGTCGCGCTCGGCGGCCAAGGCGCCGAAATGGGCGGCGCCCTCCAGCGTCCAGTGGCCGTAGTCGTACATCGCCTTGCGGCCCTCGGGGGTGAGCACGGTGCAGCGCTGCGCGGCATCGTCGCAAAGCAGCTCCCGGCGCGACAGCAGCGGCTCACCGGCGCGCCCGGCGATCTGCGCCAGCACGGCATTGGTGCGCTTCGGCTTGCTCGATTCCGCCTTGTAGGCCCGGCCATTGATGGCGTCGGGCTCGGGTGTGGCGCGGTAGCGGTGGATGAACCAGTCGACGATCGGCAGCGTCCCCGGCGAGACGACCTCCGCGGTGTTGTCGACCAGCGCCACCCGCTTGCCCCGCTCCTGCAGCTCGGCGATAAAGCCGGGAAGCCGGGCGGCGTAATCGTCGGCATAGCGCGGCGCGATCAGCACCACGTCGGCAGCGGCGAAGTTCGGCGCGGCATAGAGCGTCCGGCGTTGGTCTTCGGGAAAGGCGGTGGCCATGCCGAAACGCGCGAACTGCATGCCGGGGAAGGCCTCGGCGTTCAGGTGGAGCGCGTTGAACAGGTCCTTGGAGTGCGAGTTGCCGACGATCAGCACGTGCAGCGCCTCGGGGGCGGTGAACCAGTTGCGCGTGCTCTCGTCACGCGAGGGGCCGCGCGCGGCCTTGGTGCCACGGATTTTCTCGTCGCCGGCCAGCTGGTCGAGGATCGACCATGACCGCGCGGCCAGTTTCTTGTTGTCCATCTCGTTGGCGCCGTAGAGTGCGACCAGGTCGCCGTCGCGTTCACGGACCAGCAGGTTGGTCTCCCGCACCAGCCCCGCGAAGCCGACCACCAGCGCCACCGAGACGAGCAGGGTGGCGGCCAGCGCTCGGTTGCCGACGTCGAAGCGGAAGCGGCGTTCGACCAGGTGGTAGCCGGCGATCGAGCAGGCGAGGGTCAGCAGCACCCAGGCCGCCCAGTCGAGCGGGCCGGGCAGGTCGACGGCGCACAGCCGGCCGAAGGCGAAGATCGGGAAGTGCCAGAGGTAGAGCGAGTAGGACAGCTTGCCGATGTAGACCACGGGCGGCAACGAGAGCAGTCGGGTGACCGGCTCGCTCGGCCGGGTGAACCAGAGCAGCACCATGGTGGCCAGCACCGTGGGCAGGCTGACCAGGCCCGGGTGGTCGACCTCCGGCAGGTGGACCAGAGCCATGCTGGCCAGTAGCACCGCCAGCGCCAGCGCCGGCAGTAGGCGGCCGAGGCCCCCCCAGGCCGGCAGGGCGCGCCCGGGCAGGCGGCGCGCCGCCACCGCTAGCAGCGCCCCGGCGAGCAGTTCCCAGGCCCGGCTCACCGGCGAGAAGAACGACAGGTCATGGTTCCACAGCGTGGTGGCCTGCGCCAGTATCAGGCTAGCCAGCAGCAGCCCGATCAGCACGCCGGCCACCAGCCGCGGCTGGCGCACCGGCAGCGCCATCAGCAGCAGCGGGAACACCAAGTAGAACTGCTCCTCAATGGCTAGGCTCCAAGTGTGCAGCATGGGCTGCATTAGGCCCGACTGTGCGCCGTATTCGCCTAGCCGGAAGTACCAAAAAATGTTGCTGACAAAGGCGAGCGCGGCCACGGCGCTCTCGGAAAAGCGGCGCAACTCGTCGGGTTGCATGATCGCCCAAGCAGCCACCGCCGAGGCCAGCATCACCATAAGCAGTGCCGGCAGGATACGCCGAGCGCGGCGCTGGTAGAAGCGCCAGAGGCTGAACCGGCCGGTGCGCTCGCGCTCGGCTAGCAGGATCTGGGTGATCAGGAAGCCCGAGATGACGAAGAAGACGTCGACCCCGAGGAAACCGCCCGGCAGCAGCGTGCCGCCGGCTATCGGTATCTTGAGGTGGTAGAGGATCACCGGAACCACGGCGATGGTGCGCAGCCCGTCGATCTCGGGCCGGTAGGAAATCGGGCTATGTGTGCTCATCTTCAATTTCAATGTAATCTGGAAATCCACGCCTAGGGTGGCCCCAGGGGCTACTTGAATAATTCCCTAGTGGCAATGTTGCGCAGTTCTTGCCTGAGCCGCCGGGACGGTGAAGGTGCCGTGTGTAGAGCAGGGAGGCCGGGTTTTCCCTGGATTTCAGTGATTTCCTGCACGACCGGCTTTGCCGGCGGGCCGAGACCAGGGTGGATTTGCGCTCATGTTGGCTCCGGCTGAGCGGGGATTTCTCGCCTGTTTACGCCGGGCTCTCGGAGGACATGCTGCGCGCGGCGAAAGTTGAGCTGACCCGCCGCGGCGTGGCGATAGCGGCGTGGCTATAAAGGCGGTCTACCTGATGCGCGACCCGGTGGAGCGGGCCTGGTGGGCGGTGTGCATGTACCGCAAGAAGCCGGGCAAGTTCCGCTACCAGCTGGCGCAGGTCGCGGGCGATTCGGAGGAGGCGCACCTGCTACAGGCGGTCGAGGGCGCCTCCTTAGCGCGCAACGGCGACTACCGCACGGCGGTGACGCGGTTGCGGGTTGTCTTCGCCCGCCGAGGAGCTGCATCTGGGTCTCTCCGAGACCCAGTTCACCCCTGAAGCAGTGGTCGCGGTGGCTGCCTTCCTCGACCTGCCGCTCGAGGCGCCGGACTTTGGCCGCAACATCAATCCTTCGCCGAAGTCCGTCAGCCTATCGGAGACCGCCCGGCGCCAGCTCGCTGAGCGCTTCCGCGACGCCTGTGCCTTCGGTGTGGAGACATTCGGCGCCGAGCAGGTCCGCACCTGCTGGCCAACGGCAAAAGCGCTGGGGATCTGAGCCCGGGGTCCAAGCAAGCAGTCCGGAAGATCAGGCGCGCCGGAACCCGCGCCGGAGGCGGTTCAGCACGCGGCCCAGCCGTCCGGGACGGGGGAGGTCGGCGGTGCGGTTGGCATGCCGGGGTGCGCGCTCGCAGATCTCGAAGCCCTGTGCCTCGAGGAACACCGCCAGCGTCTCGAAGGCGTCCTCCTGCTCCAGATCCAGCACATGGAAGCGGGCTGGGGGATTCTGCTTCAGGCGGGCGAAGGCCTCGTACTCGGTGCGCGCGTCGTAGTCGCTGCCGAATAGCGCCTCCAGCCGCGCGGTGATCGTCGGCCGCGGGCTGCCCTTGCGGTGGTTGTCGCGCGAGCGGTGCCAGTTCTCGAAGGACCGCAGGTTCAGCACGTAGATATCGTCGGGGTAGGCACGGCGCAGGATGTCGAAGATCAGCACAGGGCTCAGGTAAAGTTCCTCGGAGACGCTGAAGATGTCGGTGAAGCCGCGATAGTCTTCGTAACCGCGCAGCGGGTCTATGCCGGCCGAGGCATTGGAGACGATACGGCGGGCCAGCCGGCCCTTGTCCCAGTGCATCGCCGGGATGCCGTTGGCCTCGAGGAACTGGTTGATGCTGTTCGTGCCGCATTTGTTGGGGCCGACGGCGAAGATGCGTTTCAAGGCGATGGCTCCTCGTGTTGCGGCACCCGCGCCGCCCGGCGCGCGGGATCACCCGCAGGGTATGTCAGGGCGCGCTGTCGCGGCAAGCGGTGGCGGCGGACCGGTCAGGCCCGAGTCCCTCGAGGACTCGCTCGGCCCGCCGGTCCCAGGTGTATTCCCGTTCCAGAAGGTCCCGCCCCGCCGCGCCGAGCCGCTCTCGCAGCGGGGCGTCACCGGCAAGCCGGCGCAGGCCGGCGGCCCATGCCCCGACATCGTCGGGAGGGCAGAGGATGGCGGTTTCGCCGTGGGTCAGGATCTCGCGCAGGACCGCCATATCGGAGGTCACCACCGGCCGGCCCGCGGCCATGTACTCGAACAGCTTCAGCGGCGACATCCAGCGCGAGATGTCGCCGCCGCCGGAATGGCTGACCTGCTGCGCGTAGGGTGCAAGCAGGATGTCGCATTCCGCCTGGCGGGCGGCGACCTCGGCGTGCGGAATGTGGCCGTGCAGCGTCAGGTTCGGCAGCCCGGCGGTCTGGCTGCGCCAGCGCGCGATGTCGTCTTCGGTGCCGCCGTAGACCTCGAACCGGGTCTCGGGGACCGCCGGGGCGAGGGCGGCGATCATCTCCATGCCCTTGCCGGGGTAGAGGTGGCCGAAGTAGCCGGCGCGCAGCGCGCCGGCCTGCGCGCCGGCAGCGCGCGGCTTCGGTCCGGCCTCGGCGCCGTCGTGGGCCACCACCACCCGGGCTGCCTCGACGGCATATTGCGCCTTCAGGTCGTCAGCCAGCCCGCGCGAGATCGTCACCACCCGCCGTATGCCGGGGTCGTTCAGCAGGCTGCGCAGCACGCCGCTGGCGGTGCTGTCCGGCCTTGGCAGGCTGTGCAGTTCCAGAGCCACCGGCACCCCGAGGCTGCGCGCCTGCCGCGCCAGAAGGGCGTGCCGCGTGAAGACCAGATCAGGGCGATGGCGCACAACTTGGCGCCGGGTGTGCCACAGCAGCATCCGAAGCCGTAGCCTTTGCCAGGGCCAGCGCAGCAGCTGAAGGGTCAACCCGCCGTCGGAAGCCAGGGCGGGGCCGAACCCGGAGAGCACCACTGGATGGCCCTGGCGGGCGAAGGCCCGGCTCATGTTCATCACCTGGATGGCGTTGGCCTGGCGCGACGCGAAGTCGGAATTGCTGGCGTAGAGGATATTCACGCGCATCTCCTCGAAGCGGGGAACCGTCCGATTCAGGTCAGGTCGAAGGGCAAGGGGGTGCCGAGCGAGGCCAGCATGGCGTAGTCCTTCGCGTAGCGACCCCGCAGGATGGCCCGCGCCTTGCCGGAGATCTCCGGTGCGGGGGAGCCCCCGGACTTGATATTCTTCTGTCCGAGGCCCGCGAAGCAGGCGCGGATCTCGGGGTCGGCAGCGGCGATGCCGGCGTTCAGGGTCTCCACGAAGAAAAAGGTCTCGGCCAGACGGTTGCCGGCATCGTCGTGCAGAAAGTCCGCCTGGCTGCGAAAATGGGGGTTGGCCTCGCTGTCGGGCACCTGTGCGACGGCTTCGAGGAAGGATTCGAAGCTCATCCCGGCGTAGAACAGGTCACCGAATTTCAGAAAGCCCTTGGTGCGGCCCTCGACGAAGCGGCTGTCGGTAACCGGCTCGGGGGCGATCTTGTCTTTCCAGCAGGAGCGTACGCGGGCCAGCGGATCGCGCAGCACGGCAATGCGGCGGTAGTCCGCATAGCCCGGCAGGACCGCGTTGCGATCGACCAGCCGCTGTCGCTGCGCCATCCAGTCCTTCACCGCAGCGTCCTGAAGCGGGCTGAAGGCCAACCGTTCGGGCGGGATGGCAGCGATCAATTCGGAGGGAACAGGGACGTCGAGGTTGTCGATGAAGGCCGACTTGAGCGAGGAATTGGCGCATTTCGGGATCGCCAAGTACAGCACGCGATGCACCGGGTTGACGAGGATGTGCCCGCTGAAAAGGCGCTGGGGGGCCATCTGCCGCAGGACCTTTTTCCTCAGTCTTCGGGTCAACGATCGTAGGGTGAGGGTCACGGCTCGTCCTTTCTGCTGGTTGTATCCGAAGGCGGAGATTCGGGATCGGAGGGGAAGGGCCTTTCCATCTTGGAGTTTCTGCCCCCCGGTGCAAGATTGCCCTTTTTCTTGCCGCCGCCGTTCCTGCCGCCGCGCAGCTTCGTGACGAGGTTGACGAAGCGGCGCAGCACGCGGGCCAGTACCGGCTGGCGGCGCAGCAGGAACAGCACCGCGAGGTAGGGCAGCAGGCCCGCAAGTGACGCCAGCACGGCGGTTGCAGTCTCGGGCAGACTGCCGCGCAGCAGACTCAGGGCGCCCATGGCCGCCAGCGTGCCCGCCCCGGCGGCCAGCACGAAGGGCGCCAGCGCCCGCAGCAGCGCGGGCCAGCGCAGCCCACAGGGCCCCAGCGCGTAATGTGTCATGGTGACGAAGTGGCACCCGAGGGCCGTCAGCACCCCCCAGGCCACGCCCTCGACCCCGGCGATGCTGCCGCCGAGGTATCCAAAGGCCACCACCTCGACGACATAGGCTAGGTTGCGCGCGGCGTTGCCATAGACCCGGCCCGAGGCCATGTTGAAGGCGCCCGACACCTTGTAGGCCAGCCGGAAGTACATCCCCAGCGAAAGCACCTCGAGCAGCGGCACCACCTCCTGCCATTTCCGGCCCAGCAGGATCAGCACCACCTCGTCAGCCAGCAGGTACATCGCCGCCGAGATCGGCAGGATGACCAGCGCGGCGAAGGCATGCGCCATCAGGAAGGCCTCGCCGATGCCCTCGGTGCCGCTTTCGCGGCGCTTCTTGGAGAAGCCCGAGAACAGCACCTCGCGGAAGACCGAGCCGAGCAACGCGTTGGTCATGTCCATCAGCGCGTAGGCCCGGCTGTAGTAGCCCAAGGCAGCGGCCCCGAACATCGAGGAGACGATGGCATTGTCGCCCCGGCGCGCCAGGGTGGACATCATCTGCGTCAGGAAAACGCCGCCGCCGAAGCGGATCAGCCCGGCGGCCTCGGTGCGGTCGATGACGAGTACCGGCCGCACCGGGCGGCGCCGGAAGATCAGGATCGCGCGCAGCAGGTTCTGGACCAGGGTGCCGATGATCATCGACCAGTAGGAGTAGCCCTGCCAGGCCAGCACCGCCGCCACCAGCCCGTATCCCAGCGCGTAGGTCGCCACCTCGATCCCGGCCAGAAAGCGGTAGTCCATCTCCCGGGCGATCAGGTTGGTGGCGGGGTTGGTTGCTGCGGCGATCACGAAGGACAGCAAAGTGACCGGCAGCACCTCGACGAGTTCGGGGATGTTCATCCAGTCCGCCAGCAGGCCGCGGGCGGCGAAGATCACCAGACAGATCATCCCGGCGAGCAGCAGCATCAGCGTCATCGCGGTGCCCTCGATCCGTCGGGTCAGCCGCTCGCTCTGGATCAGCGCCGCGCCGACTCCGAAACGTACCACCACCTCTGAAAGGGCGACAATGACCTGCACCGCCGCGACCACGCCGAAGGCCTCGGGGCTGAGCAGCCGGGCTAGGATGATCACCAGCACCAGACGGGTGACCTGGGCGCCCAGCTTGCCGGCGAAAACCCAGAGGCCGGCCCGCATGATCATGGCGCGGTCCTGTGCGACACGGGCGCCGTCAGGACGGTGGGACGGGCAGGAAGGAACGGCCTGTGAAAGGGGACCATGGACAACCGGAAAAATGGAATGGGGTGAAGAAAAGCGGCGCCTGATCCTCGTGCAGGAGCGTTCGATTCGACGCGTTGCCTCTCGCGTCGCGACAGTAATCACGGGTTTATTGGCACTTCTGGCGGAAGTAAAGCGTGGGCCCGCTCCGAGTCCCCACCTTGACCTTCGGCGGGGCTTTCGGCATCAACATGGCAATTGGTTGAAAAAAGGTCTTGTCATGCATGTTTCGCCGCGAGTGATCGCTGCTTTCCGGTGCAGGGCATGACCATGCCGCGTGACCTTCCCACCCCCTACCGACCGCACGTTCTCTTTGCCGCCTATCAGACCGGACGCGGCTCCAACGGCGGCATGGAAAGCGCGACGCAGATCTTCGAGGCGCTGGCCGGGGAATGCGACTGGACCCTGCTGACCAACCGCGAGACCGCGCGCACCGCCCGCTGGCGTGCCGGCGGGGCGCGGGTCATCGTGCAACCCCTCTCGGATACCCGGCCGCGACCGCTGCGCGCGCTGCAACTCGGCCTGTGGTCGTTGCGACTGCGTGCGCTGGCGCGCGGCAGCGGCCCCGCGCCGGTCTCGGTGCTGCATTCCAACGACATCCGCGCCGCTCAGGCCCTGATGCCGGTGGCCCGGAACAGCGGCCTGCCGCTGTTGCACACGATCCGCGACACCAAGTGCCCCGGCGAGGCCTACGGCCCGCAGTGGCGGCGGTTGGCGCGGCAGGCGACGGGCATCGTCACGCTGTCGCGTGACATGGCCGCGATGGTCTCCGCCGCGCTGCCCGAGGCCGCCGGCAAGCTGACCACGGTGAACAGTCTCGTCGACCTCGAGCGCTTCCGCCCGGCGCCGGACCGCGCCGCGCTGAAGACGGAGCTGGGGCTTTCGCCGGACGAGCTTTCCGTGGGCATCGTCGCCGGGGTCTTCGCCAAGAAAGGCCAGCTCGAGTTCCTCTCGGAGGTGGCGCCCGGCCTGGTGGCGGCACAGCCCCGCATCCGCATCCACCTGCTGGGCGACTTCGACCCGGTGGGTAACGGCTACGCCCGCGCCTGCGCCGCCGCGGTCGAGCGCGCCGGGATCGGCGGGCACGTGCGCTTCCACGGCTTCAGCGACCGGGTCGCGGAATGGACCGCGGCCTTCGACATCGTGGTGGTGCCCTCGGTGCGCGAGGGCCTGGCACGCTGCATGATCGAGGCGATGGCCTGCGGCGTGCCGGTGGTCTCCACCGAGGTCTGCTCGGCCCGGGAGATGCTGGAGGAGACTGGCGCCGGCCGGGTGGTGCAGCAGGGCGATGCGGCGGGGATGGCGGCGGCGCTGCAGGATCTGGCGGCGGATCCGGAGGCGTGCGCCCGCGCGGGCAGCACCGGGCGCGCGGCAGCGGAACGCCTTTTCTCGCTCGGCACGCTGGCCGAACGCTGGCGCACCCTCTATTCTGCAGGCGGAGAAAAAACCTGAAAAGACTCGAAGGAGTGCCTTGGTGAGTGCCGAAAAGATGCCCGAAGTCCTCTTCTTCTTGCCCCGGCTCGGGGGGGGCGGTGCAGAGATGAATGCGGTGCGTCTCGCGCCGGGCCTGCTGGCGGCGGGCGTGCGCCCCGTCTATGCCGTGGGACGCGGCCCCGGCGGCTACGAGGAGTTCCTGCCCGAGGGGGTCGAAGTCGTGGTGTTGGACACCGGCCGGGTGAATTCCTCGCTGCTGCGGCTGCTGCGGGCGCGAGGCCCGCTGGCCCGGCTGCTCGACGCCCGCCGTCCCGACGTGCTCTGCCCGGTGATGGTGGCGCCGGCGCTGGCGGCGCTCGACGGGCTGCGCCGCGCCCGCTACAAGCCGCGGGTGGTGCTGTCGATCCAGAACTCGCTCAGCGTCTCGCACGAGCAGAGCCGCCGGCTGCGCGACCGTATCGAGCTACGGCTGCTCAAGCGCATGTTCCCACGCGCCGACGGCGTGATCGCGCTGTCGCACGGGGTGGCCGGGGAAATTGCCCGCCTGGTGCCGCAAATCGCGCCGGGCATACAGGTGATCCACAACGTCGGCTACCCGCTGCCGGCGCAGATCGCGGCGGCGCAGGCGGCGCCGCGTCCTGAGCCGGGTGGAACCGTGACCCTTCTAGCCTGCGGCCGGCTGACCCGGCAGAAGGACTACCCCACCCTCCTCGAGGCCTTCGCCCGGCTCGCCCCGGCGGAACGGGTGCGGCTGGAGATCCTCGGCGACGGCGAACTGAAGGAAACGCTGGAGGCGCAGTGCCGCCGGCTCGGTATTGCCGACCGGGTCGCCTTTCTCGGCTTCCGGCGCGACCCGATTAGCCACATGCGGCGCGCCGACGTCTTTGTACTCTCATCGCTCTGGGAGGGATTCGGTAACGTCCTAGTGGAGGCGATGTCGGTGGCCACCCCGGTGGTCTCGACCGACTGTCCCCACGGGCCCGGCGAGATCCTAACCGGCGGCGAGACCGGCCTGCTGGTGCCCCCGGACGACCCGGCGGCGCTGGCGGCGACGCTGCAGCGGCTGGTCGACGACCCGGCGCTGCGGCAGCGCATCGGCGTGGCCGGCGCGCGGCGGGCGCAGGACTTCGGCGCCGAGGCAATCGGCGCCGCCTACGCCCAAGCGTTCCGCAGCTATATAGAGGCCTGAGACCATGCTGCGGCCGAACTTTCTCCTCCTCGGCGCACCGAAATGCGGCACCAGCTCGCTGTTCAACTGGCTGGCGGCGCATCCCGGGATCGCCGGCAGCAGACGCAAGGAAACCTTCATCCTGATGGACCGGGAGAATCCGCTGCTCGGGCATCCCAACATCCACGACGACGGGCTGGCGGCCTTCGCGGCAGAATACGACGCAGTGTGCCGGGCGCCTGTGCGCATGGAAGCGACGACCCATACACTATTCCAGCGGACAGCTCTGCAGGCCGCGGTGCAATGGCCCGACCTGCGCGTGGTGGTGATCCTGCGCGAACCGGCGGCGCGGGTGCTGAGCTCGTTCTCCTACACCCAGAACAACCTCGGCCGAATTCCGGCCCGGGTCGGCTTTGCCGACTACCTCGCGGCGGTGCAGGCCGGTGCACCGCTGACCGGCATGGTGCAGCACCCAGCCAGCGCCTATGTGCTGGCCCGCGACCCCGAGTACAGCCGCTACGCCACTTGGCTGGCGCCCTGGATCGAGACCTTGGGCCGCGACCGGGTGCTGCCGCTACTGTTCGAGACCATGCGCAGCGACCCGGAAGGGACCCTGCGTGAGGTGGTGGATTGGCTCGGGCTGGAGCCGCTGGCGCTGGAACCGGGCGCGCTCTCGGCGCGCAACCGCACCGAGGCGGTGCGCTCGCCTGGCCTGCAGCGCGCCGCCCGCCGGCTGAACGCCGCGCTGCCGGTGCCGGGCGGGCTGAAGCGTGGGCTGAAGGCGGCCTACATGGCGGTGCAGGGCCGGGCGGCGCCGGCGCAGCGCGCCGCCCGCGACCGCGCCGCCTTTGAGCGGCTGCGCGAGGGCTACCGCGCGGATAACGCCCGTCTCGCCGCCCTCACCGGGCTCGATCTCGGGGCCTGGAGCGGGGAGCGGGCGGCATGAGCGAGGCCACGGCAAGCAGGACACCGCGATCCGGCCCGGTGGAGGCGCTGCGCGCGTTACGGGCGGAGAACCCCTTCATCACCATCAGCCCGGCGGCGCGGCTGGCGATCGTGATCTACTTCGTCGGCTGGCGCATCCTGCCGCTCTGCGCGCAGCTAACCGCGGAACATGACGTCGCCACCGCCCACCAGCTTCTGACCATCGCCTGTAAGATCCTGACCCAGGGCCTGCTGCTGGCGCCGATGGTTTCGACGCGGTTCTTCGGCGCCCGCATGGGCTGGCTGCACCCGCTGGTGCTGCCGGCCCTGGTCTCGGTACTGCTGACCACGCTGCAGAGCCCGGAAACCCTGCTGGCGCCGCTGTTGGGCTGGTTCGCCGGCTTCCGCGAGATCACCCACGAGCTCTATACCGGGATGCCGCAGGAGGTGCTCTACCGCGCCCAGTTCCGCGGCGCGGCGCTGACCGTTTTGTCGGTGATCTGCCTCTACGGCGGTTTCGCCGCCTCGCGGCTGCCGATCCGGCTGCGCCAGGACCGCCGGCGCGAGATCCGGCTGCACGGCGGGCTCTACGCCGCCTTCTTCGGGCTGTGCTTCGTCGTGGTGGTCTACTTCCTCGACCAGCAGGGTGGCATCCTGCGCCACATGGCCTCCTTCGCCTCCGGGCGCTTCGCCTTCCGCGAGTTCGCCGGCCCCTTCCTAGTGGTGAACGACTTCCTACCGGTGATGCTGATCCTGTGGTACCTCTACCGGCCGCAGGCGCTGCGCAACCCGGTGTTCCTCGGGGTCTTCCTCCTCTCCTGCGTCTTCCAGTTCATCGTCACCGGTAGCCGTTCGGGCATGTTCGTGCCGATCGCCACGCTGCTGGCGGCCTGGATGATGGTCACCCGCAAGGTGCCCGCTGTCCGCGCCATCCTGCTGGGCGTGACAGCGCTGCTACTGGTCGGGGTACTGGGCGAGATCCGGCGCAGTGGCAGCGATGGCCAAGTCGATTTCTCCAGCCTGGTCAACTTCGACTTGGTGGAGGCCCGGGATAAGGCGGAGGAAGAGCTCGAGGGGCGCGACCGCGACGCCTCGATGGCGGTCTTCGTTGCGGTGCCGCAGCAGGTCGGCCATCTCTGGGGCAAGACCTATGTCGCCGCGCTCGGCTTTTGGGTACCGCGCGCGATATGGAAGGACAAGCCGCGTGGCGCCGGGCCGCACACCGCCGCGTTGATCTACCGCGGACTCGACACGATGGAGGGCTATACCGGTGGCGGCATCCCGCCCGGCGGCGTGGCAGAGGCCTACTGGAACTTCAACATCATGGGAGTGATGCTGGTCTACCTGCTCTACGGCGGCTTCGTGCGCGTGCTGAGCGACTGGTACGCCGAGCGCTCGCGTCACCCGGTCCGCCAGCTGCTTCTGCTGGTGCTGATGTTCCAGTTCACCAGCCCGGCCACCTTCCAGATCGTCAACATGCTGCAGACCTCGGTGCTGATCTTCGTGCTGCTGGGGATCACCCGCCTGCGCAACCCCGTGCCCATGCCCGCCGCTCGGAGGAACCTGGCGACATGATCTACCCCGAGCTGCAATGCATCTTCGTGCATATCCCCAAGACCGGGGGGACCAGCGTGGAAAACGCGCTGGTCGAGATGGACGGCACGGTCACGGTGCATGCCCACGACCACCGTTCGCTCTGGGCGATCGACCCGCGGCGGCCGATCACCTCCTGGCTGGCGCCGCCCTCGCGGACCCTGCCCTACCTGCGCGAGGCGGCCCGCCTCACCCGCAGCGGAAAGCCCGGGCCGCGGGTCTCGCCCGAGGACTACGCGCACTTCCTCAAGGTCGCCTTCGTGCGCAATCCCTGGTCGCGCGCGGTGTCCTGGTACCGTAACGTGCTGCGCGATCCGCGGCACCGTGCCCGCCACGGGGTGACGCCGAAAACCGGGTTCTCGGAGTTCCTCGCGCAGCACGCCGGCCGCGGCATGCTGAAGCCGCAGACCTTCTGGCTGACCGACCGCAGAGGCACCCCCGGAGTCGACGTGATCGGCCGCTTCGAGTCGCTGGGCGAGGATTTCGCCGGGCTCGCCGCACGCTTCGGCCGCAGCACCGCCCTGCCGCACCTGCTGCACGGCCGGACCGAGGACTTCCGCAGGTATTACACCGACTCCGACGCGGCCTTGGTGGGGCGGGTTTACGCGGCCGAGATCAAGAGGTTCGGGTATGACTTCGATGGCTAACGAGGCCGCCTTCGCGGCTCCAATCCGGGCGGGCCGCGTGCTCTTTGCCCACGATCACCGCTTCATCCCGGCCGAGGGCGCGGTCTGGTCCGAGCAGCAGTTTGAGGCGGCGCTCTGGACGCGCTACTTGGCGCATTTCGAGGCGGTGACCGTGGTCGGCCGCCGCGGCGCCATGCCGGAGGGCCGCGGCACCGCCATGCTGGAGCGCTCCTCGGCACCCGACGTCGACTTCGCGCTGCTGCCGAACCTCTCCAGCCTGCGTGGCATGCTGCGCGCGCGCGGCCCGGCGCGGGAACGGATGCGCGCGCTGGTCGCCGACTGCGACGCGGTGATCGCCCGGCTGCCCAGCGAGATCGGCCTGCTGGCGGTGGCCGAGGCGCGCGCCGCCTGCAAGCCCTGGGCGGTGGAGGTGGTCGGCTGCCCCTACGACGGGATGAGCAACTACGGCAGCCTCGCCGGGCGGCTCTACGCGCCGCTGGCGATGCGACGGATGCAGCGCGCCGTCGCCGCCAGCGATCATGCCATCTACGTCACCCGGAACTTCCTGCAGGACCGCTACCCCAGCAGTGCGGTCAACACCACCGGGGTCTCGGACGTGATCCTCGAGAGCGTCGATGAGGAAGTGCTGGTGCGCCGGTTGATCCGCGAACAGCGCCACGCGCAGGCGGAGGAACGAGCGAGCGCGGCGCCGCTGCGGCTAGGACTGATCGGCACGCTGCGCGGCCGCTTCAAGGGTATCCAGTCGTTAATCGAGGCGCTCGCCGCTTGCGGCGACGCGCTCCCGGAATGGCAGCTGCACATCCTCGGCGGCGGCGACCCCGTCCCCTGGCAGGAGGCGGCGCGGGCCGCGGGTCTGGGCGAGCGGGTCCGCTTCGATGGCACCCTGCCCGCCGGCGAGGCGGTGTTTCGCTGGCTCGACGAGATCGACATCTACCTACAGCCCTCACTGAAGGAGGGGCTGCCGCGCGCCTTGGTAGAGGCGATGAGCCGCGGTTGCCCGGCCATCGCCTCCAGCGTGGCCGGCATCCCCGAGCTGCTGCCGCAGGAGGACCTGATGGCGCCGGGCGACGCCGCGGCGCTGGCGGAGCTGCTGCAGCGCCGACTGGACAACGCCGCTTGGCGGCGCGACCGGGCACGGCGCAACTGGGAGGTAGCCTGCTGCTTCCGCTCCGACCTGCTGGCCGAGCGCCGCGACCGCTTTTGGCGCCGTTTCGCCGCGGCCGCCCGGGCGTCCGCCCCTCGGGAGGCCGCGGAATGACTAGCGTTCCCGTCCTGCCCCGCGCCATGGTCGTCGGTCCGATGAAAGCGGGCACCTCTTGGATCCACGAGTACCTAGCCTGGCGCGGCGACGTCTGCTTGCCTGCAGGGGTCAAGGAAACCTTCTACTTCGACCGCTACCATCGTCGCGGCGATACCTGGTACGCCCGGCATTTCGCCCATTTCGATCCGGCCCGGCACGCCAGCGTACTCGAGGTTGCTCCGAGCCTGTTCCACGATCCCGGAGCGCCGGAGCGGCTGCGCGCCAGCCTCGGGCCGGTGCCGCTGGTGGTGACCCGGCGCGACCCGGTGGCGCGGGCGTGGTCGCACTACCAGCACATGCGCCGCAAGGGCTACACCACGGCGCCGCTGGCCGAGGCAATCAAGCGTTTCCCGGGCATCGTGGCAGCGAGCCGCTACGACGAGATGCTAGCGCGCTGGCGGGCGGCGCTGCCGGAGGCGCCCATCACCGTGCTCGGGCTCGAGGACTTGCGCGACGACCCGGCGGGCTACCTCGGCCGGCTCTGCGCTGCCCTTGAGTTGCCGCCGCGGCAGTCACCGCAAGACTTGGAGACCGCCAATGCTGCCGGCGTGCCGTCCTCCTTCCTGCTGGCCCGGGCCGGCTCCCTCGCCGCCAACACGCTGCGAGCCATGGGCGGTTACGAGCTGGTCAACCTCGCCAAGAAGGCGGGGCTGAAGGATGTCTTCTTCGGCAAGCCCTCCAGCGCCGGCGAGCGGCTGACGCCGAGCCCCGAGGAGCGCGCCCTCCTGGAAGCCCGGATCGGGAACTGAGCCGGCTCAGCCGGCTCAGCCGGTGCGGGCGGCCGGGGCGAAGGAGCCGACCTCGGCCAGCAGATCCCGGTAGGCGT
Source organism: Sagittula salina (assembly GCF_017813235.1). GTDB lineage: Bacteria > Pseudomonadota > Alphaproteobacteria > Rhodobacterales > Rhodobacteraceae > Sagittula > Sagittula salina. Next base: position 11,057 of record NZ_JAGISH010000013.1, on the reverse strand, counting down.
CGATCACGATGCGCTCGTCATATTCCGCCTCAACTAGGGCGCGGCTGGCGCGGCCCATCGCTTCCCGCGCGGCGCGCGGCGCCTCGGCGAAGCGGGCCAGCGCCGCGGCCAGCCCGCGGGCGTCGCGCGGTGGCACTAGAAAGCCGTTGCGCCCCTCCCGCACCAAGTCGCGGCAGCCCGGCATGTCGGTGGTGATCAGCGGTCGGGCGGCGGCGGCGGCCTCGAGCAGAGAGCGGGGCGTGCCTTCCCGGTAGTAGGAGGGCAGCACGACGCAATGCGCCCGGCGCAGGTAGGGGCGCACGTCGTCGGTGCTGCCGAGGTAGTCGACGAGCCCCTCCGCCACCCAGGCGTCGATCTCGGTGCGCGGCACCCCGCTGCGGCTGTCGGCGTCGATCGGCCCGAGCAGCGCGAAGCGCAGCTGCGGGTGACTGTCGCGCAGCATCCGCGCCGCCTCGGCGAAGAGCGCCACCCCCTTGTCGCGCAGCATTCGCGCCACCAGCAGGCAGCGCAGCCCAGCGTCCTCCGGCGGCAGCGGCGCGGCGGGGAAGCGCTCTAGATCTACGCCGGATCCGGGCAGCAGCCGGGTGCGCGCCTCCGGCACCAGCCCGGCGGAGACGAAGAGCGCCCGATCATCACTGTTCTGGAAAAACACCCGCGGGGCCCGGGCGAAGGCCCCGCGGTAGAGCCCGCGGATCACCCGGTTCAGCATGCCCTCGTCGTTGAAGGCGGGCCCCAGCCCGGTGACGTTGGGCGCGAAGGGAATGCCGCGGCGGCGGCAGGCCAACCCGGTGTAGATGTTATTCTTGATGGTGTAGCTGAACACCGCGTCGGGCAACTCGGCCCCGAGTGCCCGGTCGACCGCCCGCAGCAGCGCCCATTCCGCCTTGGGATCGGTGCCATTGCGGTCCATCTTCAGCGGCAGGAAGCTGCAGCCCATCGCCTCGAGCGCGGGGGTATGCGCGTCGCGCGGCGCCAGCACGCTCAGCCGGTGGCCCTCCTGCTGCAGGGCGCGAATGAGCCCGGAGCGAAAATTCGCGATCTTGAAGCTGGTGTTGCCAGTGAGCAGCAGACGCATGGTGTGAAATCCGTTCCGTGACAATGTGGCGCCAACGCGGCGGCCCTCCTCCCCTTTTCCCTAGGGCAAAGTCCGCCGGGCAGCCAGACCAAGGCCGCCGTGGGATGGTATACGCTCCGCTCACCGGACGTTAACGGGGCTTTGGAATCTTCCGCAAGCTTGGGGGGGGCGGACAATCGTTCACGGGACGTGGTCGAACTCGAATACGGTAATCCCATCACACCGATAGCCGAGATTGTCCACGTGATTGAACTGTAGCGTAGCTGACTTCCCTTACAATGCGTCCACGAACCATGGAGCTATTCACTCCGCGCGGGCCGCTCGCGCCAGACGGGAAACCAGAATGCCCAAATCCAACCTACAGACACTCGTTTGAGTGAGAGACCAGCAGGGGCAGGTCAAGTCGCCTTGTCCGATCCGCGCTCGTTCCCTCTCGCGACATCATTTCGTGATGCACTGCCGGCCAGTAGATAGCACCGGCATTAAGTTCCTGAGTGATGGCAAAAGGCGACCCGCAAGCATGGGGTTCAGGGAGCACCGTCAATGGCGGAAGATCCACTTGGCCATGGACCCGGCCAAGTCCGATATCCGCGCCGTAGAGTTCACTCCCAAACGTGACGGCGGCAGCCCGGTCCTTCCGGAGCTGCTTGGCCAGATCCCCGAGGAAAAGCCGATCGGTACCGTGACCGCCGATGGTGCCCATGACACGCGGCGCTGTCATGCCGCGATCATCGAGCGCTAAGCCACGGCGAACATCCCGATCCGCAAGAACGGGCGACTCTGGAAAGAGAATGGTCCGGCAGCTGTGGCCCACAACAACATCCTCCGGGCGACGCGATACCATGGAAGAGCATTCTGGAAAAGCTGGGCTGGCTATCATCTCCGCAGCCGCGTCGAAGCAAGGAGGCGCTACCTGAAGTCTTTCGCAGAACGCATCGCGGCAAGAGACCCCGACCGCCAGACGGCTCTGTTGCACAAATTGGGTGATGGCCAAGGTTCCCCTTTCCCCGGACGGACTTATCCCACAGCTTCCGTGACGGGGATGCCGAGCGCTGTGTAGCCGTTGAGGACTGCGATGCGGACCTGAATCTCGGCAGCCTGGCGGTTGAAGTCCCGTGCCATGAGGCGCTGCCCCAGCAGCTTCACACAATGCATCTTCGTCTCGACTCGGCTCCGGCGGTGGTATCCGCTCCATCTTCGCCAAAAGGCTCGGCCGAGGTATTTCGAGGTTCGTAGGATTTCATTCCGCGCGGATGCACCGGCGGTGACGGTCTGCCACGGCCTGGCATTCTTCCGTGGCGGGATGACAGCGTGCGCGCCGCGATCCGCGATGGCATCGTGGCACTTGCGGGTATCATAGGCGCCATCTGCCGTAACGCTGGCGATCTCTTCATCTGCGGAGATCTGGCTGAGCAGATCGGACAAGACCGGTGCATCGCCGATGTGGCTCCCGGTGATCTCGACGGCGCGGACCTAAAGTGTTTCTTCGTCGATGCCGAGGTGGAGCTTGCGCCAGACACGCCGTTTCGGGCCGCCATGCTTGCGGGCGTGCCACTCGCCTTCGCCCTCGACCTTGATCCCTGCGCTATCGATCAGCAGGTGCAGTGGCCCCTTGGACCCACGATACGGAATGTTCACCGCGAGTGTCTTCTGGCGACGGGACAGCGTGCTGAAATCCGGTACTTTCCAGTCGAGCCCGACCAGCCCCAACAGGCTCTCGACGAACCCGGTCGTCTGCCGGAGAGCCATGCCGAACAGAACCTTCATCGACAGGCACGTCTGAATGGCGGCGTCGCTGTAGGTCTGTTGGCGGCCACGCCTGCCTGTCGGCGCGGACTCCCAGCTCATCTCGGGGTCGAACCAGATCGTCAGCGAGCCCCGGCGCTTGAGCGCTTCATTGTAGGTCGGCCAGTTCCTGGTCTTGTAGGTCGTGGGTATGGGTCTCCTCATGCATCCCAGCTACCATGCTGGATTCACGAGATGAATCCCTCACGGGTTTTGTGCAACAGAGCTCCGCCAGACAGCCGAAGTCCACATTCGTATCGCCCTCATGAACCGCTTCTCAGTCCTCGGCACCGCCAAGAACGTTCGCGTGGCATGACTTAGTGGGGAAAGGCGCAGTTGCGGCTCAAACCTGAGATCTGCAACAACGCCGCACTGCACGCTGCCAATCTGATCCCGCTTGAGCAACATCACTTACATCGTCCGGCTCATTCGGAAAAAATAATGAAAATATATTCTCAAACTCCAAAATCAGAACAAGTTATAGACCCCGCCTTGTCGACATTTAAAAATATAATACGGCGGAAAATATAATATCCTTGGAGTAACGGGCTTGCCGAAGTTATACATACCAACATGCGAGGTTGCCAGCGACAAGACGCCCCTGGAAACTTACAACGATTTGATGAATTTCCGAGGAGCCGTGGATCAGATAGGGGAGCGAAACGAAACTGGAGATATCGTAATAAGAACCACAAAGGACGGTAACTCATATAAGGTCGTGGACCCTGATTCATCCGACTACGACTCAATAACCTCATCGGGAATAAAGATTCAAATTCTTCCGAATGATAATCGAGAATATAGCCTTACCGCCTTGGGAATTGATTTAACGGGGAGCACAAACGAATCCAACAAGGTTCAAACCTTGATTGACAGGGCGGATGCAAACGGGGGGGGGGTAATTGTTCACCCCGGAGGGGTTGTTCAAGTCGCAGGAATTGAAGGAAGGGCTTCTGTCAGTCTTATTGGCGTTGGGGAGGATGCGACATACCAACGAGGAAATGATGCTGGCTTGGCGAACTCGGGAGAATCCGGATCTGCATCATTACGTCATATGTTCAGCTGGACGAAAGGAGAGGCGAGCGATATAAGGGTCGAAGGCCTCAAGTTTGACATCAACACAGTATCCATCCATAAGGATGGATCCCCTTTATCTGAAGGAGACCGCCTTCAGGGCGGTCTTGGAGACTACGCAGTAGCCTTGAATTTCCTAGATACTACTAATGGCAAAACCAAAAGTTTTCAAGAGGCGAGCGGGCTCTCACACAACATTCTAGTGCAAAATAATAATTTTTATGATAGTAATTTCGAAACCGCAGGTGATTGGACAATAAGCTCAATTGCCGCGAGGGGAATAAACGACTTAATATACACATCGAATACGCACTTCAACTGCCAAGCAAAACTTGCTGGAGCATCACTGTCTTCATTTCGTATCACGGCGACGGAAAATGAGTTTTACGATACAAGGGCCTATGCAATATCATGTGTCGTTAAGTCTCCAGATAACGCAACGGATGAGGAGCAATTATACATATCTGACATCAAAGTTTCCGACAACTATGCGTATAGTAGCAACTTTAGATCGCCTGCCCTTTATCTTGGGGACGACAACCCCAAAGGATCTGGCATTGTGATTATGTCCAATGTTAATGTCAGCAATAACTCCATATCATTTGATGCCGACGTTGGGCAAGGTAATTTCGCATTCGCGAAACTCAGGGGAATTGCTGACGGCGTTATTTTTGAGGGTAACGACCTGAAAACTATTGGGGCAACATCAGTTTCAGACGCAATCGGCATTGATGCGTCTATTGTGGAGCTCGAGGGTGGGGAAGGGTTTTCTATAAGGGGGAATAGGATAAATGCTGACTTAAAAAACTATGCCATACGGCTAATTGGTGACGGGGAGATTTCAGGAAACTATATCGATGGGGCCAATAGGGGAATAGAAACAAGCGGCGAAGACGTTCGCATCCTTGGTAATACAATTGATTCTATTGAATCCGTCTACGCCGACTTTGGTGAAGGCCAGGGTCGAATTAAAGCAACCGTTAGAGAGGCAGGTGAATTACTGGTTGAGGGGAACGTTGTGACAGGAAATGAAGGAAGAGGCACTGCAAGCAGTTACGTTTTTTTATTTGATGGAATAAAAGATCACGACTTATTGGAAAAGATTTCCGACCTCAATTACAAAGGCGAAAGCCTTATTTCCGCGTCTGGCGGAATTTTCTCAAAAGAAATCAACAAATCGGGTGAATCCAAAAGCTCTCCTAGCGTGACCGACTCTCCCATTGAAAATGAAATTTCCTCGCAGGAGAGTCTCGATGGATCCGATAAAAGTGGAGTATTGAAAATTTTTGAGTCAATGCTGAATCGCACTATATCGGATAAGTTCGAGAATCTTAGCGATAGTGAGGTGGCAAAGGTATTCACTGAAAGTCAGGAATTTCAGAATTCTTATGCTGATCTATCGAACGAGGACTTTATCACTCATCTATTCCGTAATATATTTTCTCGGGATCCAGCCCCATCTGGGCTGTCGGCCTGGACCGCCCAGTTAACTCACGGTGTATCTCGAGCCGAGGTGATAGTCTCCATCTCAGAGACGTCTGAGTATATATTCCAAGAAGGTATGTCTCGAGAGGAATTTTCCCTGAATTCAAATTCAGCCGATTGGAGCGGCGAGATCTATCGAATTTTTGGCGCCGTACTGGGACGAGAACCAAGTGTTGATGCACTTGAACGCTTGTCTGCAACTCTCGCTGAGGGACACTCATTGTCGGAAGTGATCGCGCAGGTAATCGCTTCTCCCGAGTTTTCTGACATCTATGGTGATAGTACGAATCCAGATTTCATAACCCTTATTTTTGAGAATGCCCTTGGCAGGCCCCCTTTGCAGTCTGGTCTAGATGCATGGACCGCCCGACTTACAGCAGGAGAAAGTCGTAGTGGTTTGGTGGAAGGCTTCATATACACGCCGGAATATGTACTTGGCTCCATCGACGACTTGGTAGCGTATTTGAATGCTCGGGATAAGGGTCACTCCCTCATATCTCAATCTGGTGACAGAACGTTGTCAGCTGGTTATGTGGAGGATGAATTTGTCTTCGTCGCGGGACAGGAAGGTGTGTACGAAACTAACGGCTTGGATCCTTGGGACAAACTAACATTGGAAGGCTTCGATTATACCAGCAATGCAGACGCCCTAGAACATTTCACGCAATATGGCAGCAATGTAGTTTTTTCCGATCAGGGGGTGACCATCGTTCTGAATAACTGGCACCTGGATGATGTGAATGTAGACATGTTTGACTTTTACTAGGTGTTCAGTACCGGCATCTGGTAGATTGGGTCGAGGATGAATCCGGCTCTGAAGTCCAGACTTTGCAGATGTATTCGTAGGGCGTGAGCCCGCTGAGGGTCTTGAGCCTTCGGGCGAAGTTGTAAGCAGCCATGAAGTCCGCGAGATGTGTTCGGAGCTTGGCCTGCCCCCCGCTGGTCCCTCGCTTATGACGAGAGTCTGCGGGTTTGATTGTGGTGCCCTGCTCCCCAACGTTGGACCGCCGGCCGCTGGATTTTCCCGGCTCTTTTCACGATGACGGGCTGGTGACGCCATTGGGATAATGCATGGCAATCGGGACGTTGTATCCGATCGCGCTGTGGGGTCGGTCTTCGTTGTATTCCTTGCGGAACTTAGTCGAGCGGTGCTTCAACAAGCTGAAGAACGTTCGCCGCGTCGCAACCCGCTACGACAAAACCGCCGAGAGCTTCCTCGGCTTCCTAGACATTACGTCCGTCCGCCTTTTGTCAACATGACCTTGCAATCACGGGGGGCGTCTCTCAGTGCTTTGTCAGCGCGTCGATCGCCTTCAGGCCCTTCAGGATGCAGCCGAGGTCCGCGACCGGCACCATGTTCGGGCCGTCGGAGGGCGCGCGGTCGGGGTCTTCGTGGGTTTCCATGAAGACCGCCGCAGCCCCTACAGCGAGCGCGGCGCGGGCCAGCGGTTCGACGTATTCGCGCTTGCCGCCCGAGGATTTTCCCATGCCCCCCGGCATCTGCACCGAATGGGTGGCGTCCATCACCACCGGGTAGCCGGTCTCGGCCATGATCGGCAGGGCGCGGAAGTCGCTGACCAGCATGTTGTAGCCAAACGACGTGCCGCGCTCGCAGAGCATGATGCGGGTGTTGCCGGTGGAGGCGATCTTGTCCGCGACATTGCCCATGTCGTGCGGCGCGAGGAACTGGCCCTTCTTGACGTTGATCGCGGCCCCGGTTTCGCCCGCCGCCAGCAAGAGGTCGGTCTGGCGGCAGAGGAAGGCGGGGATCTGCAGCACGTCGACCACCTCGGCCACGGGGGCGCATTGTGCTTCGGAATGCACATCGGTCAGAACGGGCACGCCGAATTCCTCGCGGATGGCGCGCAGGATCTTCAGCCCCTCGTCCATGCCAAGCCCGCGCTTGCCCTCGAGCGACGAGCGGTTGGCCTTGTCGTAGCTCGCCTTGAAGATCCAGGGCACGCCCGCGCCTTCGGCGGCTTCGGCGATCCGCTCGGCCAGCATGCGGGCATGGTCGAGGCTTTCCAGCTGGCAGGGGCCCGCGATCAGCGCGAAGGGGCGGTCGTTGCCGATGAGGACATCGCCCTTCGGGGCGGGAATGGTGACGGTCTTCATGCGATGCCTTCCTTCTTCAGCACGCTTTCGATGCGGGCGACGTCGACGGGGTTGTTGAGCTCCCAGAAGACGCGGCCCTGCGCCTCGACCGGCACGCAGGTCACCGGCGCGCCGTTTTCAAGGAAGCGCAGCTGTTCGAGCCCCTCGGCGCGTTCGGCGGGACCCTCGTCCCAGCCCATGTAGGCCTGCAGCGCGGCGGGGCGATAGGCGTAGACGCCGACGTGGTGCCAGACCTCCGGCGGGGTTTCGAGGTTGCCGACATAGGGCAGCACCTCCTTGGAGAAGTAGATCGCCGTTTTGTCGCGGCGCATGACGGCGGTGGTGCCGCCGACACGGCCCGCGTGGCGGTCCGAGACGAAGTTCGACAGGGTCTCGTGGTCGCATTTCAGCACCGGCGTGGCCATCTGGACCTCCGGGTTGTTCATGGCGGCGATCAGCGCCTCCACGAACCATGGCGGGGTCAGCGGCGCATCGCCTTGCAGGTTCACCACCACCTCCGGCGCCTCGGGCAGTTGCGCCACGCCTTCGGCGCAGCGTTCCGTGCCGTTGCGCGCCCTGTCGGAGGTCATCAGGACCTGCGCACCAAACCCTTCGGCGGCCTCGCGGATGCGATCGTCGTCGGTCAGGACAAAGACCGCGTCGGCGCCCTTCACCTGTTTCGCCGCCTCCCAGCTGCGCTGGATCAGGCTCTTTTCCGCGCCGGTGGCGCCCTTGAGCGGGACGAGCGGCTTGCCCGGGTAGCGGCTGGAGGCATAGCGAGCCGGGATCAGGATGACGGTCTTCATTACGGGTGCCCTACCTCTTGGATACATGAAGGCATGAGTGCTGCTCTGGCGTCAGGGTGAACCCGCCGCATTACGCAACGCCTGCGCGCAGCGCGTCGTGGATGTGGATGAGGCCGGTCAGCCGATCGCCTTCGGTGACCAGCAGGACGGTGCGGTTGTGCGCGTTCATCTGCCCCAGCGCCTCGAGCAGCAGCGTGTCGGGCGTGGTGGTCATCGGATTGCGCGTGGCGACCTCACCGGCGGTGTGGTCCATCAGCCCCGCCATGTTGCGCCGCAGGTCACCGTCGGTGATGATCCCCGCGAGGCGATCGCCCTCGACCAGCGCGGCCACGCCGAACCCCTTCTGCGACATGGTCAGCAGCACCTCGGACATCGGCGTATCGGCAGAGACCACGGGCAGCTCGCCGCCCTTGTGCATCACGGCCGCCACGCGCAACAGCTGCGCGCCCAGCGTGCCGCCGGGGTGGAAGGCCGCGAAATGCGACCGGTCGAAGCCACGGTGCCGCATCATCGCCACCGCCAGCGCGTCGCCAAGCGCCATGGTCATGGTGGTCGATGTGGTGGGCGCCATGCCGATGGCGCAGGCCTCCGGCGCGTCGGGCATCAGCAGCACATGGTCGGCCGCCTGGGCCAGGGTGCTGTCCGCCCGCCGGGTCATCGCCACCAGCGGCACGGAGAAACGCGCACAATGGGCGATCATGTCGGCCAGTTCCCGCGTCTCGCCCGAGTTGGAGATCAGGATCACCGCGTCCTGCGGCGTGATCATGCCGAGGTCGCCGTGGCTCGCCTCGCCGGGGTGGACGCATTGCGCCGGTGATCCGGTGGAGGCAAAGGTCGCCGCCATTTTCGCCGCCACATGGCCGGACTTGCCCATGCCCGAGACAATGATCCGTCCCGGCACCGACAGCAGCATGGCAACGACTGGCTCGAAACTTGCGGGCAGTTCCTCGGCCAGCCGGGTGAGCGCCGCAGCCTCGGTGGCCAGCACCTCGCGGGCAATCCGCGCGGCAGGGAGTTCGGGAGAGGGTCGGGACATGAAACGCCTGGGGCTATGCAATGGTCGCCCGTGAATAGCGGGCGGGCGGGAGCTTGTCCAACGCTGCGCAGGGGCAGGGGTTACCCTTCCTTCACTTGTCCCCGCGTAGAACATGGTTAACACCTCGCCATGACGCGGGCACGGATCGAAGGAGAGACCGATGGCACCGAAATTCGGCACGAGCGGCCTGCGCGGCCTGGTGGTGGAGCTGACCGAGGATCTCGTGCGCGATTACACCGCCGCCTTCCTCGTGGCCTGCCCGCATGGCGGGGCGGTGCATGTCGGGCGCGACCTGAGGCCCTCCTCGCCACAGATCGCGGGCTGGGTGCTGGATGCAGTGCAGGACGCAGGGATGCGGGCGGTCGATTGCGGCGCGCTGCCAACGCCCGCGCTGGCGCTGTCCTCGCTGCAGGCGGGTTGCGCGGCGATCATGGTAACCGGGAGCCACATCCCCGCCGACCGCAACGGGCTGAAGTTCTACGTGCCCACGGGCGAGATCACCAAGGATGACGAGGCGCGCATAAACGCGGCCCTCGGTCAGCGCGTGCAGGGCAGCCGGGGCGCGGCAGAGACGAAACAGGCGCTCGACGACTACGTCGCGCGCTATGCCTCCGCCTATGGCCGCGCGCTCGACGGTCTTACCGTCGGCGTCTACCAGCATAGCTCTGTCGCGCGGGACGTGATGGTCACGGTCTTCGAGGGCCTCGGCGCCCGCACCGTGCCGATCGCGCGCTCCGAGGTTTTCATCCCCGTCGATACCGAAGCGCTGGACCCCGACACGCAGGCGCTGTTCGCCGGCTGGTTCGCGGAGCACGGGCTGGGTGTGCTGGTCTCCACCGACGGCGATGCCGACCGGCCTATGGTGGTCGATGACGCGGGCCGGGTTGTGCCCGGCGACGTGCTTGGCGCCCTGACGGCGCGGGCGCTTGGCGCGCGGGAGGTCTGCACGCCGGTGTCCTCGAATACCATGGTTTCAGAGATGGGTTTTGACCGGGTGGCGCTTACGCGGATCGGCTCTCCCTTCGTGATCGCCGCGATGGAGGACGCGCTTGCACAGGACCCGGAGGTAAAGGTCGTTGGCTACGAGGCGAACGGCGGCTTCCTGCTGGGCTTTGCCGCGCAGGGTCCGAATGGCCCGCTGGCGCCGCTGATGACGCGCGACTGCCTGCTGCCGATGATCGCGCCGCTGGCAGAGGCACGGGCAAAGGGCCTGACGCTCGCGGGTCTGGTCGATGCGCTGCCGCAACGCTTCACCGCGGCTGATCGCCTGCAGGGGATCGCAACGGAAAAATCGCGCGCCCTCCTCGCGGAACTGTCGGCCTCAGCCAAGGCGCGGCAGGCGTTTTTCGGCGAAACAGAGACGCATCTGAATGAGACCGACGGTCTGCGCCTGACCTTCGCGGAGGGCCATGTGATCCACCTGCGCCCCTCCGGCAACGCGCCGGAATTCCGCTGCTACGCCGAGGCCCGCAGCCGCGAGGCCGCCACGGCCCTGATGCGGCAAACGCTGGAAACGGTGGCGCAAAGACTGGGGTGAAACACCCCCCGGCCGTGGCGGAAGACGACGGGAGCGCAGCGAGGGGTCTCCCCTCGCGCTCCCCGCGGTATTTGCGAACCAAAGAAACGGGCGTGCGCGTCCCATCTTCTTTGGTTTCCAAATACCGCGGGGGTCCGGGGGCGGAGCCCCCGGCGGGGGGGGGGG
>NZ_JAGISH010000012.1 GCF_017813235.1 Sagittula salina | reverse complement strand
CCGCCGTGCTGCCGTCCGCAACCGAGGTCTACAACTACAAGACCGGTGAGTGGGACAGCTACGACACGCCCATCGACACCTCCTTCATGGCCTTTGGCGGCTGGCAGGCAGCGGTGCCTGCATCGTCCAAAAAGCAGGAAGCGGCCTGGGACTTCATCTCGACGCTGTCCTCGCCTGAGGTTTCGGGCCAGGCGGCCGTGACCGGCGGAACGGGCGTCAACCCCTACCGCATCTCGCATACCACCGACATGGAGCGCTGGTCGAAGCTGTTCTCCGAGCGCGAGGCGCAGGAGTACCTCGGCGCGCAGCGTGACGCGGTGACCGCCGACAACGTGGCGCTGGACATGCGTCTGCCGGGCTACTTCTCCTACACGGAGATCCTGGAGATCGAGCTGAGCCGCGCACTGGCCGGCGATATCACCCCGCAGGAGGCGCTGGATACCGTGGCCGCCGGCTGGAACGACCTGACCGAGCAATTCGGCCGCGACAGCCAGCTTGCCGCCTACCGCGCGTCCATGGGCCTGCCCCAGAAGTAAGCCCGACACGAAGACCGACCGGGGCGGCCCTGCCGGGCCGTCCCGCCCAATCCATCCGAAGAGACATCTGCAATGGCAAAGATATCGCTGAACGGCGTGACGAAATCCTACGGCTCGGTTCAGGTGATCCCGCCGATGGACCTCGACATCGAGGATGGCGAATTCGTCGTGCTCGTGGGGCCTTCGGGCTGCGGCAAATCCACCACGCTGCGCATGATCGCCGGGCTGGAGACCGTCACCGACGGCGAGATGCGCATCGGCGACCGCGACGTGACCCGCCTGCGTCCCGGCCTGCGCAACTGTGCCATGGTGTTCCAGAGCTACGCCCTGTATCCGCACATGTCCGTGCGCGAGAACATCGGCTACGGCATGAAGGTGCGCGGGGTGGCGAAGGCCGAGGCCGAGGCCTCCATCGACAATGCCGCCCGCATCCTGAACCTGACCGACTACCTCGACCGCAAGCCCGCCGCGCTGTCCGGCGGACAGCGTCAGCGTGTCGCCATCGGGCGGGCCATCGTGCGCGACCCGGACGTGTTCCTGTTCGACGAACCGCTGTCCAACCTCGACGCGAAGCTGCGCGTGGAGATGCGGGTCGAGATCAAGCAGCTGCACCGGCGGCTGAAGACAACCATGGTCTACGTCACGCACGATCAGGTGGAGGCCATGACCATGGCCGACCGCGTGGTGGTTCTGCGCGGGGGCGTGGTGGAACAGGCGGCCGACCCGATCACACTGTACGAACGGCCCGCGAATGCCTTTGTCGCGGAATTCATCGGCGCGCCCAGCATGAACATGCTGGAGGGCCGTCTGGAGGGCACGGGCGAGGGACTGCGTTTTGTCGGGCCTGCCGGGCTGGATTTTGCAATCCCGGCCGATCGCCGTGCCGCGCTTGCCCCTCACGCCGGGCAGGCCATCCTGCTGGGCATCCGCCCCGAACACACGCAGGAGGCCGAGGGCGGCATCGGCGTCCCGGTCGAGGTGCTGGACGTCGAACCGCTGGGCCCGCACACGCTGGTGATCGGCGAGGTCGGCACCCGCAAGTTCACCGGGCAGGCCCGCGCCGACACCGCGACTCGCCCCGGCGCCCGCGTACAGATCCGCTTTGACCCCGAAAAACTGCATTTCTTCCGCGCCGACACCGGCGCCGCCATCCGCGAGGACACCAGGGCATGACATCCCAGACCACCGGCCAGACCACTGGCGAGACCACCGGTAAACTCATCGTGCTCGAAGCCTTCGAGCACGTTCACCCGGAGCGCAGCGCCGAATACGAGGCGGCGGGCAAGATCATCGACGACACCGTGCGCGAGACGGAGCCCGGGATGCTGGTGCACGCCCTGACCGTGCACGCCCGGCTGGACGACCGCGTGACCTACCGCTGGCTTGAGATCTTCGACGGGCTGGAGGCGCTGGAGGCGCATTTCGCCAGCCCGCACGTAAAGGCGCATGTGGCAAAGCTAAACGATGGCATCCTGCTCTCGCCTGTCGAACTGGTGCTCTATACCGACTGGACTGATGCGGAGAAGGCGGAAATCAACGAGCGCCTCGGCGGTGCGCTGACCTTTGCCGAGGTGCGCGCGGGCTACTACCACGCGCGCTGAGCCGTTGGCCCGGCGGGCACGGCCGGGGCCGATCGCGCAACGGGGCAGAGTCCCAGACAGTCCGGAGTGCGAAGAGGGGGCGTGGGGCTTCGGCAGCAAGGCCGGGGCCACGCGGTCCCTCAGACCCCCGCCATGAGCACGTCGACGGCCCGGGTGATCGCGTCCCCCTGCGTTGCGGCGCTGCCGACGCGTTTCAGACGCCCGCGCTGAACGGCGGCGATGAGCCGGGTGGCCAGAACATGCGGTGTACCCGCCACGTCGATCACGGGATTGAGGTGCGGCACGGCGGGATAGCCTTCGATCAGGGGAATGACGACGATGGCTGGATCCGGCGGCAGCAGATCGCTTTCGACGACAACCATGCGGTGCGGCCCATAGGCGGCGATGTCGAAGCGGGTCAGTCCTTCCATGCGTCGGACGCCGGGCCGGCCATGATGTCCGACAGCGGGTGGCCATGGGTTTCGTGCCAGGCGGCCTGCGCGGCAAAGACCCCGGCGTTGGCATCGCGCCATGCGGCCCTGCGGGCCTCTGCCACGGCACGCTGCAAGGCCGCATCCGCCACGGCGGAGACATTCAGCCCCAGCGCCCGCGCATCGTCCAGCGTGGCGGCATCAAGCGTCAGCGAGGTCTTTCGCCGGGTCGGCAGCGCGTGTGTCATACCGTCGGAATATACCGCACAGTCGCCTGCCGGCAAGCTTTTCCGGGTGTCCGGTGTACACCCGTCCGAGCGGGCGCAGTACGCGTGTAATCGGGATTATGGTATTCCAACTGGGGCGCCTCCGCGCATCCGGTCCGCGATTGGCGGTTTCAGGATTTGCTGGATGTTTGTCATCCGCCTGTTACACTTTCGTGCATGCGGACGCTTCTATGCCACATACTTCTGGCTCTCGCCGCCGCGCCGGTCGCGGCACAGAGCCCGATCACGCAGGTTGTCTGCGCGCCCAGCGAGCAGATGCAGGCCCGGCTGACCGGACAGTACCGCAGCGAGAAAACCGCGTCTGGCCTGCGCAATCCCGAAGAGGTGATGGAGGTCTGGACCGATGCGCAGGGCGAATGGGCCATGGTGATCCGCTATTCCAGCGGCACGTCGTGCATCGTCGCCATGGGCGAATACTGGCAGCAGACCGCCCAAAAGGACCCCTCCTGACCGGACAGGCACCCGCAGGTTGCAAGTTGTCCGGTGTCGCGGCCGGTGTCATGGTTCCTTTACCAATCTGTCATCCCGCTGATTCCGAACCGTCAGGAAACTGACTCTCCCGCCCCGTAGGAACCGCCCGGAACAAGACGGGGATTGGGATGCTCGAGGTCAACAGCCTGACACGCCAGTACGGCAGCAAGCGCGCGGTGGATCGCGCGACCTTCACGGTGGCGCAGCCAACGATGATCGGCGTGATCGGCCGCTCCGGCGCGGGGAAGTCGACGCTCCTGCGGATGCTGAACCGGCTGACCGATGCCACCGACGGGTCGGTTACGGTGAACGGGCGGAATGTCACACGCCTGACCGGCGCGGCCCGCAGGGAATGGCAATCGCGCTGTGCCATGATCTTCCAGCAGTTCAACCTCGTGCCGCGTCTCGATGTGGTGTCGAACGTGCTGCACGGCACGCTGAACCGCCGCTCCACGCTGGCGACCATGTTCAACCTCTATCCGCAGTCCGACATCCACCGCGCGATCGAGATCCTCGACCGGCTCGGAATAGCGGAACAGGCACCAAAGCGGACAGAAGCGCTGTCCGGCGGCCAGCAGCAGCGCGTCGCCATCGCCCGCGCCCTGATGCAGGACCCGGAAATCATCCTGGCCGACGAACCCATCGCTTCGCTCGATCCGATGAACGCGCAGGTGGTGATGCAGGCCCTGCGCCGCATCCACGAGGAAGACGGCCGCATGGTCATCGCCAATCTGCACACGCTGGATACCGCGCGGCGCTACTGCGACAGGGTCATCGGCATGCGCGACGGGCGCATCGTGTTCGACGGCACGCCCGCGCAGCTGACCACCGGAATCGCCCGCGAAATCTACGGCGCGGGCGCGGATTTTTCCGAGGCCGCCACCTCGACCGAGATCGAAACCCTCGACCGCGAGATGGAGGCCGTCCGCGTCTCCGACGCGCTCGTCTGACTTTACCCCGCCCCGCCCGGCCCGGGCGGGGGATTTCATCAATGGAGAGACTGTTGAAAAAGACCATCGCAATCGCACTGCTGACCACCGCCATCGCCGCCCCGGCCATGGCACAGGACATCGAAGCCTTCCGGATCGGCATCCTTGGCGGCGAGAACGCCCAGGACCGCATGAACAACTACGCCTGCCTCGCGCAATACACCGAAGAAGCCATCGGCGTCCCGGTAAAGCTGTTCGCCCCCGCCGACTACAACGGCGTCATCCAGGGCCTGCTGGGCGGCACGCTGGACATGGCATGGCTGGGCGCGTCCTCCTATGCCGCCACCTACCTGCAGGACCCCGAGGCGGTCGAGCCGGTGCTGGTCAAGGTCAACATGGACGGCTCCATCGGCTACCACTCCATCGGTGTCGCCCGCAAGGACAGCGGCATCACCGCGCTGCAGGACGTCAAGGGCAAGGTTTTCGGCTTTGGTGATCCGAACTCCACCTCCGGTTACCTGATCCCCTCGATCGAAATCCCGCAGGTGACCGGCGCGTCGATGGAATCCGGCGACTACTTTGGCGAAGTGAAGTTCACCGGCGGCCACGAACAGACCATCGTCGCGGTCTACAACGGCGACATCGACGCCGGCGTGACCTGGGCCGACGCGCAGGGCGCGTGGGAAGACGGCTACAACTCCGGCGCGCTGCGCAAGGCGGTTGACGCGGGTCTCGTCGACATGAACGAGATGGTGCAGATCTGGCAGTCCAAGGTGATCCCCGAGGGCCCCGTCGTCCTGCGCAAGGCGCTGCCGGCGGACGTGAAGGCCAAGATGACCGAGTTGGTCGACACCCTGTACGAGCGCGATCAGGATTGCGCCTATGGCGTGGCGTCGGGCGAAACGCTGGGCTTCCAGCCGGTGACCCACGACACCTACGAGTCTGTGATCGAGGCCCGCAAAGCCAAGATCGGCGGCTGATCCGCCTGTCATCAGGGGCCCGGCGCGGGATCGTGCCGGGCTCCCTCCCTTCCGCGGTCTGGCCCCCGGCCGACCTCCTCCCCGGCCCGTCAGTGCGCCGGACCGCGGTCCCCCCTTGCCCCGAGGTTTCCCATGGCCGACGCATCCCATCCCGGTACGCAAGGCGTTGACCGGATCCAGCACGCCTACCTCGCGCAGGTGGCGCGCAGGCGGCTTTATGGCGGGCTGACGCTGCTGGTCTTTGCCTTGCTGATGATCTCCGGCTTTGTCGTGGCGGACGACCGCAACGCGGGCGGGTTCTGGGACGGGCTGTCGCATGTGGGTGACTACCCGGCTGTCGTCCTCTCGGAGGCCTGGGAAAAGCGCGCCGACCTGCCCGCGCTGATCGCGAAATTCTTCCCCGCGCTGGTGGAGACGCTGAACATCGCCGCCGTTTCCACGCTGCTGGGGGCCATGACCGCGATCGTTCTGGCGCTGCTGTCCACACGCGGGCTGGCGCGCTGGCCGCGCATGGTGCCGCTGTTCCGCCGCCTGATGGACCTGATGCGCGCCGTGCCCGAGATCGTCATCGCGCTGGTGCTGATCTTTGTCCTCGGTGGCGGTCCGGTGCCGGCGATGATCGCCATTGCCTTCCACACCACCGGGGCGCTGGGGAAACTGTTTTCCGAAGTGGCCGAGAACGCCGACCAGAAACCCGTCGAGGGCCTCGCCTCCACCGGCGCCAACTGGTGGCAGCGCATGTGGCTGGGGGTGCTGCCGCAGGTCGCACCGAACTTCCTCAGTTACGGGCTTTTGCGGTTCGAGATCAACATCCGCGCCTCCGCCATCCTTGGCTTTGTCGGCGCGGGGGGGCTTGGCTACGAACTCAGGAACGCCATGGCCTGGGGGCCGGGCCGCTTTGACGAGGCAGCGGCGATCTTCATCCTGCTCTTCGGCTCCATCGTCTTCTTCGACCAGCTGTCCAGCCGCCTGCGCAACAGCCTGACCGAAGGCCAGACACACTGAGCCCGACCGGAGGCCAGACCTGCCGACCCGACCGACTATGAGAGCCACCCAGATGACCAAAGGGGCCCGCCATGACCGCCACCGACCTTTCCCTGCTTCAGACGCAGGCGGACCGCCGCTTTGCCCGCAAGCGCCTGATGGCCTTCGCCCTGCCCGCCCTCGTTCTGGCCTACCTCGCCTATACCGCCGTGGCCTTTGACCTTGCCGGGCTGGCGCAGCGCGCACGGTGGGACAACGCGGTGACGCTGGCCTCGGATTCGTGGTCCTACAAGGTGCATGTCACCCGCGACCACCGCTCCGGCGGAATCGATTACGCGGTGGAGGGCGAGCGCAAGGGCCAATACCCCGATGACATGCACCCCGACTGGGTCGCCCCGGGCGAAACCACCGTGGTGGATCTGGGCCGGGACACAGCCGTCCGCCTGCTGCCCGGCAACCGCACGGAGATCGACATCCCCGGTTTCGGCCTGTTCGAAGCGCATCTTGACGGCCGCCGCATCGTCACCAACCTGCCACAACCCGCGCCCGACTGGGCCAGCGCATCGAACACCCGCGTCGCGCTGACCCTGCCCGCAGGCCGCATCGCCATCACCCGGACAAAGACCGAGGTCTTTCGCTACTTCGCCGGGTGGGAGCTTTTCTGGTTCACCCTGGACTCGCCCTACCACGGGCGGTCCCTGCTCGATATCCTGCTGGGCGACCGCATCGACCCCGCGCGCGGCAACCTCGGCGGGGCCTGGCATGACTTCTGGTACAATCCCATGTGGCAGCACGCCGCCGTCGCCTGGGCCATCGGAGAAACGCTGCTGATGGCCGTCCTCGGGACCTTTGGCGCGGCGCTGATCGCCCTGCCCCTGTCGTTCCTCGCCGCGAAACGCTTTGCCCCGCTGATGGCGGTGCGGTTTGCCATGCGGCGGCTGTTCGACTTTGTCCGTGGGGTGGACGCGCTGATCTGGACCGTGGTGCTGGCGCGTGCCTTCGGACCCGGCCCGCTGACCGGCGCGCTGGCGATCCTGCTGACCGACACCGGCACCTTCGGCAAGATCTTCTCCGAAGCGCTGGAAAACGTCGACAGCCGCCAGATTGACGGCGTCGCCGCCACCGGCGCGAAACCCCTGCAGCGCATCCGCTTTGGCGTGATCCCGCAGCTGGTGCCTGTGCTGCTGAGCCAGGTGCTGTATTTCCTGGAATCGAACACGCGCAGCGCCACGATCATCGGCGCGATCACCGGCGGCGGCATCGGGCTGTTGCTGACCCAGGCGATCCAGACCCAGACCAACTGGGAAGAAGTCGCCTATTACATCACGCTCGTGGTGCTGCTGGTGATGGTGATGGACTGGGTTTCGGGCCGCCTCCGGGCACGTCTGATCGGGCGGAGCACCTGATGCCCCGCCTTGGCCCTGACCCCGTCATCCACCCCGATTGCGAGATCACCGACACCAACTTTGGCACCTTCTGCGAGGTCGGGCGCGGCAGCCGCGTGGCGCATGCCACCTTCGGGGACTATGCCTATTGCGACCGCTACGCCGACATCGCCAATGCCACCGTCGGCAAGTTTGCCAATATCGCCGCCTTCTCGCGGATCGGGGCGACGGATCACCCGCTGGACACCGCCGCCTGCCACCATTTCCTGTATCGCTCGGACGATTACTGGGACGACGCGGACCGCGATGCGGCCTTCTTTGCCCACCGCCGCGCGCGCCGCGCCGTGATCGGCAACGACACATGGATCGGCGCGCACGCGCTGGTAAAGCCGGAGGTGACACTGGGCCATGGCGCGGTCGTGGCCGCGGGCGCCGTGGTGACACGGGACGTGGCGCCCTACACCATCGTCGCGGGCACCCCGGCCCGCCCCTTGCGCCGCCGTCAGCCCGAGGCACTGGCCGACCGGCTGATCGCGCTTGGATGGTGGAACTGGCCGCACGCCCTGCTGCGCCAGAGGCTGCAGGATTTCCGCAACCTGTCCGCCGAGGCTTTCCTCGAAAAATACGAAGCCTGAGGCCCCGCGACGCGGCGCAGATCTCAATCCTCCAGCGTCAGCGTGATGCGGTCCCCCGCGAACCACGTCCGGCCGAATTCCACCGGCACGCCATCGGGATCGACGTTCAGGCTGGTGGTCTTCAGAAGCGGCGCGCCCTCCGCGACCTCCAGCATCAGCGCCTGCGTCGCCGTCGCCAGCACGGCGGACACGCGGGTGGAGGCGCGGGTGTAATCCGCCACGCCCACGGCGCGCAGGGCGTGGGTGACTCCCTGCCCCTCGGCCAGCGCCTCCGCCAGACCGGGCAGGCGCTGCAGCGGGTAGATCGATTCCGACAGGCTCATGGGCCGACCGTCGGCAAGGCTGCGCCCGTGGCTGGCGAGGATCGTCGCCCCGGGCGCCACCGCCAGAAGCCCCGCTTCGGCCGATGTCGCGGCGCGCCGTTCCAGCGACAGCACCTCGCGCCCGGGCAGGCGACCGGCCCGGCGCAGGTTCTCGGTAAAGCGCACCCGGCGGCCCAGCGGATACTCCGCAGGCCGGGCGGTGACAAAGGCCCCGGCCCCGCGCCGCGTGCGCACCACGCCTTCGTCCACCAGCGCGGCGATGGCGTGACGCACGGTGTGGCGGTTCACCCCGTGGCGTTCGGACAGCTGTGCTTCCGTGGGCAGCTTGTCGCCGGGGGCATAGCGACCTTCGGCGATTTCCTCGCGCAGGGCGCGGGCGATGGCGGTCCAAAGCGGTGTTTTACGCAATCTTCACACTTCTCCTGTGGCTGCCGCGCGGCGGATGTGTCATCATTTGTATAGTTGTCTACTATAGGCGAAGGTTGTCGGGATGAAAGACGAAATCGACCCAAACGCGGATCGCCGGGCCTGGATGAGCCTGCTGGCCCGGGCATCGGGGGGACGCGTCGCGGAGCTTCTGGCGGACCGCCCGGACTTTGACTGGCTGCGTCCGCCAGAAATCGGCAGCACCATGGTTCGGGGTCGCGCCGGGGGCACCGGGACGCCGTTCAATCTCGGCGAGATCACCGTCACCCGTTGTGCGCTGCGGCTGGCCTGTGGCACCGTGGGGCACGCCTACGTGCAGGGCCGCGACAAGGCACATGCGGAATGCGCGGCGCTGGTGGATGCGCTGATGCAGACGGCGGCGGCCGACACTACCCGCGTCCGCGTGCTGGACCCGCTGACGCGCGAGGCCAGCGCCCGCCGCGCCACGCGCGCCACAAAGGCCGCCGCCACGAAGGTTGAATTCTTCACCATGGTCCGGGGAGAGGATTGATGCAGGCGCAACCCCTCGAAGGCGGCTTTGCCACACCCGCCACCCAGTCGGCACAGGCCTTCCGCGCGGTGATGCAGGCCATGGCCATGCCCGGTACGATCCACGCGCTGGCAGGCGCGCGGCCGCCGGCGCCGCTGTCGCCCGCCGCGGGCGCCGTGTTGCTGACGCTGTGCGACGCGGATACCGGTCTTTACCTCGCCGGGGACTGCGACACGCCAGAGGTCCGGGCCTGGATCGCCTTCCACACCGGCGCGCCACTGACCGGGCCGGAGTGCTGCGCCTTTGCCCTTGGGGACTGGGCGGCGCTCCAGCCGCTGCACCGCTTTCCGCCGGGCACGCCCGAATACCCCGACCGCTCCGCCACGCTGATCGTCGAACGGGCGCGGCTGGACACCGAGGGCGCGATCCTCACCGGCCCCGGCATCCGCGACAGCGCCGCGCTGTCCCTGCCCGGAGTCGACGCCATTGCCATCAACCACGCGCGGTTTCCGCTGGGTCTGGATTTCATATTCACCTGCGGGGACCGTGTCGCGGCCCTGCCACGCAGCACCGAGGTCGCCTGATGTATGTTGCCGTCAAGGGTGGCGAACGCGCCATCGACAACGCCCACGCATGGCTGGCTGAGGAACGCCGGGGCAATCCCGCCGTGGCCGAACTCTCGATCGCGCAGATCCGGGAACAGCTGTCGCTTGCAGTCAACCGGGTCATGGCCGAAGGCTCCCTGCACGATCCCGACCTCGCCGCGCTGGCGATCAAACAGGCGCGCGGCGACCTGATCGAGGCGGTCTTCCTCATCAGGGCCTACCGCACCACCCTGCCCCGCTTTGGCGGATCGAAACCCATCGATACCGGCGTGATGACCTGCGACCGGCGTGTCTCGGCCACCTTCAAGGACCTGCCCGGCGGACAGATCCTCGGGCCGACCTTCGATTACACGCACCGGCTGCTGGATTTCGCATTGGCCGCCGAGGGGGAACCATCCATCGCTGCCGATGCGCCCGATCACTGTCCCGCCCCCAGTCCCGCCCCCAGTCCCGCCACCAGTCCCGATCACGACCCCCTACAGGACAAGGTCAAAGACGCAATGGCGGCTCCGGCCGACATCCCGGTATCCCATTCCGTGCCGCATGTGACGGCCTTCCTCAACCGCGAAGGGCTGATCGAGGAGGCCGCGCAGGATGACACAACCCCGCCGGACCTGACCCGCGAACCGCTGGAACTGCCCGCATCCCGCGCGCTGCGTCTGCAGGCGCTGGCCCGCGCCGACGAAGGCTTTGCCCTCGGCATGGCCTACTCCACCCAGCGCGGCTACGCCCGCAACCACGCCTTTGTCGGCGAACTCAGGATCGGCACCGTGCCGGTCGAGATGGAGATCCCCGAACTGGGCTTCGCCGTCGAGATCGGAGAGATCGAGGTCACCGAATGCGAGACCGTGAACCAGTTCAAGGGCTCCAGGTACGAGCCGCCACAGTTCACCCGCGGTTACGGTCTGGTGTTTGGGCAGACCGAGCGCAAGGCCATTGCCATGGCGCTGGTTGATCGCGCGCTGCGCTGGCAGGAACTGGGCGAAGAGGACAGCGGCGCCCCGGCTCAGGACGCGGAGTTCGTTCTCTACCACGGCGACAATATTCAGGCGACAGGGTTCCTCGAACACATCAAGCTACCGCATTACGTCGATTTCCAGTCAGAACTGGAACTGGTCCGCAAGTTGCGCCGCGAAGCAGCGGCGACCCAGGCGACGGAGCCTGCGCCATGACCCGACGTCCGCCCTCACCCCCAACCCCTCTCCCCCAAGGGAGAGGGGAGCCCCGCGCCCGTCGAAGTGCTCCGCTTGCGGTAAACGCTGTCCTGTGTCGTGGGTGGGATGCCCCCTCTCCCCAAGGGGAGAGGGGGTTGGGGGTGAGGGGAATCACGCGGGCGTCATGCGCAGACGTTACGGATTTGTTCACCATGGCGCGCCACTCTCGCCGCCATGGTTCACAGGTCACCACAGATAAGGAAAGCCCGCATCCTTCGACAATGGGCGACTGCGCCCGAAGAGGTGCTTTGGCAAGCCTTGAGGAACCGAAAGCTTGGCGGGTTGAAATTCCGCCGCAAGGCGCCGGTGGCGTCGCATGTGGTGGATTTCCTGTGCCCTGCGGCGCGGCTGGTTGTGGAAGTCACCGGGCTTGCGCAGCATCGGGTCGTTCTGGAGAATCGCGATGCCGCGCTGGCAGGCATGGGTTTTGGCGTTCTGCGCCTGTCCCGCGAGGAGGTGGAAACCGACCTGCCCGCCACCTTGTCACGTATAGAACGGGCGGCCCGGCCACGGGTATAGGCCGCCCCCTCGCCTCAGGGAGCGCCGCCGCATGAGCGACTACAACTTTGCCTATCTCGACGAGCAGACCAAACGGATGATCCGCCGCGCGCTGCTGAAGGCGCTGGCGGTTCCCGGCTACCAGGTGCCTTTCGCCAGTCGCGAGATGCCCATGCCCTACGGCTGGGGCACCGGGGGCGTGCAGGTTTCGGCTGCCGTGCTGACGCCCGCCGACAGGTTCAAGGTCATCGACCAGGGTGCCGATGACACCACCAACGCGGTGTCCATCCGCCGCTTCTTCGAACGCACGGCGGGCGTGGCGACCACCACCCGCACGGCGGAGGCCAGCGTGATCCAGACCCGTCACCGTATCCCGGAGGAGGCGCTGACCGACGGGCAGATCCTCGTCTACCAGGTTCCGATCCCCGAACCCTTGCGGTTCCTCGAACCCCGCGAGACAGAGACGCGGCGGATGCACGCGCTGGAGGACTACGGCCTCATGCACGTCAAGCTTTACGAGGACATCAGTCGCCACGGCCATATCGCCACCGCCTATGCCTACCCGGTAAAGGTTGAGGGGCGCTATGTCATGGACCCATCACCGATCCCTAAGTTCGACAATCCGAAGATGTCCGACAGTGCCGCGATCCAGTTGTTCGGCGCCGGGCGGGAGCAGCGCATCTATGCGCTGCCGCCCTACACACAGGTTGTCAGTCTGGACTTCGAGGACCATCCCTTCGAGGCGTCGAAGGCGGATCATCCCTGCGGCCTGTGCGGCGCGGAGGACAGCTACCTCGACGAGGTCATCACCGACGACGCCGGCGGGCGGATGTTCGTCTGTTCGGATACGGATTTCTGCGAAACCCGGCGGGCTGCGGGCCACGCCGGCGCCATGAACACCGGAAAGGACGCCGCATGACACCGCTGCTTTCGGTTCAGGGACTGACACGGATGTATGGCGCCCATGTGGGCTGCCGGGATGTGTCCTTTGACCTCCACCCAGGCGAGGTCATGGGGATTGTCGGAGAGAGCGGGTCCGGCAAGTCGACGCTGCTGAATTGCATGGCCGGGCACATGGCACCGGACGCAGGGGCGGTGGTTTTTGACACGCGGACCGGTCCCCGCGACACGGTCACCATGAGTGAACCGGAGCGGCGGATGCTGGGGCGCACCGACTGGGCCTTTGTCCACCAGCACGCGCGGGACGGGCTGCGCATGGGGGTCTCGGCGGGGGGTAACGTGGGCGAGCGGCTGATGGCCGTGGGCGCGCGCAACTACGGGCAGATCCGCGACACGGCGGTGGACTGGCTCGACCGGGTAGAGATCGACGCCGCGCGGGTGGATGACCGGCCCTCGACGTTTTCGGGCGGGATGCAGCAGCGGTTGCAGATCGCGCGCAACCTCGTGACGGGGCCGCGGCTGGTGTTCATGGACGAACCGACGGGCGGGCTTGATGTCAGCGTGCAGGCGCGGCTGCTGGACCTGCTGCGGGGGCTTGTACGCGACATGGGGCTGTCGGCGGTGATCGTGACCCATGACCTTGCCGTGGTGCGCCTGCTGGCGGACCGGCTGATGGTGATGAAATCGGGCCGCGTGGTGGAACAGGGGCTGACCGATCAGGTTCTCGACGATCCGCAGCACGGCTATACGCAGCTGCTGGTGTCGAGTGTGTTGCAGGTCTGAGACCAGGTTTCGCCGCGAAACCTGAAGCATTAACAATGGGTTAACAAAATGATCGAGATTCAGGACCTAGCCAAGACCTTTACCCTGCACAATCAGGGCGGAGCCGTGATCCGGGTGATGGAGGGGGCGACGCTGTCCGTGGCACGGGGTGAGTGCGTGGCGCTGACCGGGGCCTCCGGCGCGGGCAAGTCCACCCTGATGCGGATGATCTACGGCAATTATCGCGCCGCCTCGGGCGTGATCCGCGTCGGCGGGGTCGACGTGGCACAGGCCGAGCCGCGCGAGATCATCGCCCTGCGTCGCGAGACCCTGGGCTACGTCAGCCAGTTCCTTCGCGTGGTGCCGCGCGTGCCGACGATCGACGTGGTGGCCGACCCGCTGCGCGCCCTTGGCATCCCGGCAGAGCAGGCGCGGACGCGCGCGGCGGACCTGCTGCGGCTGCTCAACATCCCCGAAACCCTGTGGTCGCTGTCCCCCACGACGTTTTCCGGCGGGGAACAGCAGCGGGTGAACATCGCGCGCGGCTTTGCCCACCCTTACCCGGCGCTGCTGCTGGACGAACCGACGGCCTCGCTCGATGCGACGAACCGCGCGGTCGTGCTGGCCCTGATCGAGGAGGCCAAGGCGCGCGGCGCGGCCATGGTCGGCATCTTCCACGACGAGGCGGCGCGGGCACGGGTCTGCGACCGGGAAATCGACGTCAGCGCCTTCACGCCGGGGCTGGCGGCTTGAGCGGGCGGCTCATCGCCGTGGTCGGCCCTTCGGGCGTCGGCAAGGACAGCGTGATGCAGGGTATCGCGCAGGCCGGGCCGGGGATCGGGCTGGTGCGGCGGGTCATCACGCGCGATCCGCAGGCAGGCGGCGAGGATTGCCTCGCCGTGCCGCCCGAGCGGTTCGAGACGATGCGACAGGCGGGTGCCTTCTGCCTGCATTGGCAGGCGCATGGGCTGCACTACGGCATCCCCGCCGATCTGCGCGCGCAGGTGGCGGCTGGCGCGGTGCTGCTGGTCAACCTCTCGCGTGCGGTCCTGTCAGAGGCGCAGCGGCTGTTCCCCGGCCTTTTGGTGCTGGAACTCACCGCCGCACCGGAGGTGCTGGCCGGGCGGCTCGCCGGGCGCGGACGGGAAAACGAAAAGGACATCGCCGAGCGGCTGGCGCGGGCGGATTTCGCGCTGCCTGAGGGCGTCTGTTCCGTGACGCTGGACAATGGCGGCGCGCTGGCGGACACGGTCGCCCGCGCGCTGGCCCTGATTGATCTGGCCCAGAGTCAGCCGGTGAGGGCGTAGCGGTGCAAAAGCTCGAAGCGCCCGTCGTCGCGTTCGCCGCACAGGCAAACCTCCGGCACCGCGAAGGGCTGCGGCAGGGGCGGCAGCGCGGCGCGGATCGCCGACTCTGCATCGTCAAGGTCTTCCCGGGCGCATTTGCCGGTCAGTGTCAGGTGAAAGCGGAACTGGTCGAGCACGTAAGGGTAGCCCCAGCGCGCCAGATGCGCCTCCTGCGCGGGGGTGAGTCCGGCCTTGCGGCGGCGCGCCAGATCCGCCTCCGTGGTGGGCGCGCGGAAGGTGTCAAGCTCCGTGACGCAGGCGGCGGCGACGCGGCTGATGCCCACCGTATCCCCGGCGGGGGTCAGCGCGAACCAGCGCCCCAGACGGGTCAGCGCCAGCCCCGGCGCCTGCGCGGGCGCGGTGCGGGCGGCCAGCGCGGTCAGCGCGGCGTGCAGGGACTGGCGATCCGTGCCGGGGGCCAGCACGAAGGGCGGCTTCAGCGTGGCATGGAAGCCGTATTTGCGCGGCGTCTCCGTCAGCGCGGCACGCCCCGCATCCTGCGGCAGCGCGCGGGCAGCCTGCGCGTCCCAGCCCAGCCAGCGCGCGCCGAAGTCCGCCAGCGGTCCGGCGGGCGGCATGTAATAGACAGCAAAACGGGAATGGTGTGACATGAACTCTCCGATCCTTTCTGGCGCCTTGGCACAGCCGCATGACGTCTCTGTGTCAGGCGCGGTCTGCCTTGCCAATGCCCGTCTGGTCCTGCCCGACCGGGAAACGCTGGGCGCCGTCACCGTCGAGGACGGGGTGATCGTCGCGATAACGCAGGGTGACCGCGTGGCCGCCGGGGCCATCGACTGCGGCGGCGACCGGGTCACGCCCGGTCTGGTGGAGCTGCACACCGACAACCTCGAACGGCACATGGAACCGCGCCCCGGCGTCGGTTGGGCGCATGTTCCCGCCATGCTCGCGCATGACGGGGAGCTGGCCTCTACCGGGATCACCACGGTGTTCGACGCCATGCGTGTGGGGTCGATCCACAGCGGCAAGGGACGGTATGACGAATACGCGCGCGGACTGGCGTCGGAGATGATGGCGCTGCGCGCGGCGGGGGTGCTGCGGATCAGCCATTTCCTGCACCTGCGGGCCGAGATCTGTTCCGAAACCCTGCTGGAGGAGCTGGCCGCCTTCACGCCGGAGGATCGCGTCGGCATCGTCAGCCTGATGGATCACACGCCGGGGCAGCGGCAGTTCCGCGACCTCGCCAAGCTGAAGCAATATGTCGGCAAGAAGCGCAACATGACCGATGCGGAGTTCGACGCCCATGTGGCGCAGCTGAAGGGGCTGCAGGCAGAGAACGGCGCGCGGCATCTGGGCGGCGCGGTGGCAGAGGCGCGGCGGCTGGGCGCGGTGCTGGCCAGCCACGACGACACCACGCCCGAACAGGTGGTGCAGTCTGCGGGCCACGGCGTGGGCTTTGCGGAGTTCCCCACCACGGTGGAGGCGGCAGGGGCCTGCCGCGAGGCGGACATCGCCATCATGATGGGCGCGCCGAACATCATCCGGGGCGGGTCGCATTCCGGCAATGTCTCGGCGCTGGCGCTGGCGGAGTTCGACCTGCTGGACATCGTGTCCTCCGATTACGTGCCCTCGGCGCTGCTGCTGGCGGCTTGGCGGCTGGGCGTCCTGTGGGGCGACCTGCCGCGCGCGATGCGCACGGTCACAGAGGCGCCCGCACGGGCGGCGGGGCTGGTGGACCGGGGCGCACTGCGGGAAGGGCTGCGCGGCGATCTGCTGCGCGTGGCGGAACACGGCGACACGCCGATCCTGCGCGGCGTCTGGAGCCGGGGCCGGCAGGTCGGCTGAGGGGTCGACCGGCGCTTAGTCCAGCGTTTCGGCAGAGCGCGGGGCGACCAGGGTGCCATGGGCAATGGCGTTCGACGGGTGGAGGATCACGACCTCCCCCGCCACGAGGCCGTTCAGAACCTCGGCGGTGTCGGTGCCGATATGGCCCAGCGTGATCGGGCGGGTCTGCGCCCTGCCCTCCTCCACCACGAAGGCGGCCCAGCTGCCGGCCTCGCGGAAGGTCGCGGCCAGCGGCAGGCGCAGCACGTCGTCGTCTTCCCACAGCACGGTGCGCAGGGTCAGGCCATAGTTCGCGCCCAGCCCGGCGCGTTCCTCCGGCGGGGTCAGCAGGTCAAAGACCGCGTCGACGCGCTGTTCCTCGATCCCCAGTGCGGAGATATCGGTGCGCGCCACCGGATCGACGCGGCGCAGGCGGGCCTCCAGCGGGTCCGGTCCGCCCCAGCGCTCGGCGGTGGCGCGCGCCTCGGGCGGCAGGCGCACGGCATCGGCACTGAGCAGGTCGGCGGCGATTTCGAGGTCGCTCGGATCGCCCACCGCCAGCAGCGGGGTTCCGGCGCCGACCGTGCGCTGGCTCAGCACATCGACGCGCAGCACCACGCCGGAGACCGGGGCAAGCACCTGGCGGCAGCAGGTATCGGACGCCGCGGCGGGATCGGCCAGCGTGGCGGCGGCGCGTTCGACGCTGCCTTCCGCCATGGCGTGGCGGGACCCGGCGGCATCGACGGCGGCCTCGGCGGCGTGCAGGGCCAGCGTAACCGATTCCAGCGCGGTCAGCGATGTGATCCCGCGATCCACCAGCTGCACCGTGCGGTCGTGCTGCGATTGCGCGTAGGCCAGCTGATCCTCGGCCGAGTGCAGTTCGGCATAGGCCGCGCGTTCTGCGGCGCGGGCTTCGGCCAGCGCGGCCTCGGCCTGCGCCCGGCTGCGGGTGTCGAGGATGGGCGCGGCGGCGGGTTCGACAACGGCGACCACGGTTTCCCCGGCCACCACCCTGTCCCCCACCCGCACCGGCGCACGCTGGGCGATGCCCGCCACGGGAGCGGAGACTTCGTAGATCTCGCGCACGCGGGTGACGGCGTCGGCGCTGACCGTGACCTGCAATGGCCCGCGCGACACGGTATGCAGGTCGACCGGCTCCGGTTCGGTGCGAAAGGCAACGGTGGCCAGCGCCGTGGCGATGGCCAGGGCGACGAGGGCGATCAGGACGGTACGCAGCGAGGGCATGGTTTACTCCCGTGTCTTCATGACCTGCACGAGGTCGAGCCGGTCGGTCCGGCGGCGAACGATCAGCACCGCGCCAAGCGCGGAGACAAGCGTGACGATACTGGCAAGCGCGAAGGCGCGCGGATTGAACACCAGAGGCAGGGTGAACAGGTCGGAGGAGAACCGTTCCGTCATCGCCCAGGCGATGCCGTAGCCAATGGCCCAGCCAAGCGGCTGGGCGCAGACGGCAAGTACCATCGCCTCCCCCACCAGCACCCATGACACTTCCCACCGGCCGAAACCGAGGATGCGCAACGAGGCCAGTTCCCGCGCTCGTTCCGACAGCTGGATGCGGGCGCCGTTGTAGGCCACCCCCACGGCGATGGCGCCGCCCAGCAGGATGTAGACCAACGACATGACCGTGACATTGGCGGCCATGGTGTCTTCGAAGGCGCGGCGGTTGTCCGACAACAGGATCGCCCCGCCCAGGCCGGGGGCCTGTTTGACCGCCGCGTGGAAGGCATCGACGCGGTCCTCCCGCAGGGTGACATTGATCGACGACACCCGCGGCGCGCGGCCCAGCAGCGCCTCCACCGCGGGGGCGGACATGTAGGCCATCGGGCCAAGCGTCTGCGGCACCGTTCCCGTGACGGTCAGCTTCACCGGGTGCGCGAGCCGCCCGGTCAGCGTGACCTCCACCGCGGCGCCGCGCGACAGGCCCAACCGGGGCAGCAGGCTGTCGGTCAGCATTATGCCGATGGGTGGCGGTTCGACCGCGCCGGAATCGTCCAGCAGGCGGGACAAGTCGGAGCCGGGCGGCAGGCCTTGCAGCGTCACGTCCTCGGAACGGTGGCCATTGCGCAATGTCGCCGAAAGCCAGAGCTGCCCCTCGGCCTGCATCACGCCGGGCAGGCGGCGCACGGAATCCACCGCCGAGGCGGGCGCGTCCTGTCCAAAGGTCAGGATCACGTCCTGCCGGTAAGCGAGGTCAAAGGTCCTTTCCATCAGCGCGTCCATGGAATCGGGCATGAAGCCCGAGGCCACGAGGATCGCCGTCCCCAGTGCGTAGCCGGTCAGCGTGGTCAGCGCCCGGATCGGCCAGCGCGTCAGCGACCGCAGGATCATCAGGTCGGTCTGTGGCAGGCGCAGCCAGGCCAGCAGCCGGTCGCCCCGCCCCCGCGTGAACACCGGCGGCGGCGCTGGCACCATGGCAACGGCGGGTGGAAGCCAGGCGGCGGAGAGCGCCGCGCGCACCGCCCCCAGCGCCGAGGCCCCGAAGCCCGCCAGCGCCGCCAGCGCGTAGGTGGTCCAGGAGATGCCGAAGATCAGTTCGGGGAAGTCGTAAAACTGCGCATACATCCGCGCCAGCACGCGCGACAGCCACGCCCCAAGCGCAAAACCCAGCAACACCCCGATCAGCGCCACCAGCCCCGCCAGCAGCAGGTAATGCACGAGGATGGCACGGTCGGAATATCCCAGCGCCTTCAGCAGGCCGATTTCCGCCCGCTCCAGCGCCACGATGCGCCCCACCACCATGTTCACGAGAAAGATTGAGATCACGAGGAAAACCGGCGGCAGGATCCACGCCATGACCCGCAGCCCTTCGATTTCGCTGTCCAGAAAGGCGTGGCTGATCTGGTCGGCGCGGCCATGGGCGCCGGTCCCGCCGTAGGGATCGAGCAGCGCGTCCACCGCGTCGATCACGGAGGCCTCCGACGCGCCCCGGTGCAGCGCGATCACCAGATCGTCGAAGGCCCCGGTCATGTCAAAGGCGCCTTCGGCCATGCGGGCGGGAATCCAGATGATGCCGTGTCCCGCGTGGTCGGGCATCAGCGAGCCGGGGCCGATGGTATAGATGAATTCCGGCGACAGTGCCGTGCCGACCACGGTCAGCGTGCGCCGCTTGCCGCCCAGCGTCGCATGAAACAGGTCGCCGGGACGAAAGCCGCGCGCCTCGGCAAAGGGCGCGTTCACCACGACCTCTGACACCGCGCCGGGGTCGGGCCAGCGGCCGGAGGTCAGCAGTGGCCGGTTCAGCCGCGCCCGCCCGGTTTCGGGCAGGGACACAATCTGCCCCGTGGCCGCCTGCACCCGTCCGGGCAGGTCGAGCATGACGAACCGGCTGATGCGCGCCTCTGCCACGCGGACACCGGGAATGGCGGCGATCTCCGGCAGCAGGCCGCGCGGCGCGCGGGTGGCACGGGCAAAGACATCGGCAAAGGCGTTGCGTTCGTAATAGGCGGTACGCGACCGGTCCAGCGCGCCCGACATGCCGACCGAGATCAGCAGGACCATGACCCCGCAGGCCAGCACCACGGCGATGGCCAGAGCCTGTGCCCAGAGGCGGCGCAGATCGCGCAGGAGTTTGAGGTCGATGGCGGGGACGCGGACCATGGCGCTACCAGTCGATCTCGTGCGGGGCGAGCCGGTGGTCATTGACCTCTTCGCGCACCAGCCGCCCGTCGGAGAAATGCAGCACACGGTGCGCCATCCGGCGGATCATGGCATTATGGGTGATGACGGCGGTGGTGGTCCCGGTTTCGCGGTTGATCTGGTCCAGCACCTCAAGAACCTGAACGCCGGTCTTTGAATCGAGCGCGCCCGTCGGTTCGTCGCACAGCAGCACGCCGGGGCGTTTGGCGATGGCGCGGGCGATGGCGACGCGCTGCTGTTCACCGCCCGACAGCTGGCCGGGAAAGTGGTCCATGCGCGCCAGCAGGCCGACGCGCTCCAGCGCCTCTTCGGCGGACATCGGATCGGCGGCGATGTCGGTGACCAGCCGCACGTTTTCCCGCGCGGTGAGCGAAGGCACGAGGTTGTAGAACTGAAAGACAAAGCCGACGTGATCGCGCCGGTAGCGCGTCAGCGCCCGGTCCGACAGGCGGGTCAGTTCGGTGTCGCGAAACCAGACGCGGCCCGCGCTGGCATGGTCCAGCCCGCCGAGGATATTGAGCAAGGTCGATTTGCCCGACCCCGACGGCCCCAGCAGGACCGTCAACTGCCCGGTCAGCAGCACAACATCGACCCCGTCGAGCGCCTTCACCTGCGTTTCGCCCGTCCGGTAGACGCGGGTCAGCCCTTCGGTGCGAAAGGTCACATCGGCAGCCGAAGCCACGCCGCCCTGATCGTTACTGTCCGCCATCCTGTTCCTCGCGCCGTCATGGTCATCAGACAGGAGATACGCACCCCGCACCTTGAGGCGGATCAAGGTGCGGGGCGTTTTTTTTGGCGGGACGGAGCGGGGCGGGGTCAGAACCAGAGTTTGAGCCGGATCATGTCCACAAGCCGCCGGGTGGCGACCCAGGCGAGCGTCGCGCGCCCCGCGTCGATTCGCACGACGCCGGTCATGCCGGGCAGCCACCAGCCGGGCGGAGCGGCACCATCGGCCAGCCGCACCGGAAACACGTTGTCGGCGTCCTGGACCGTGGCGGCGGGGATGACCTCTCGCACGGAGAGGTCGAAGGTTTCCTTTGGATTGGCGAGCAGGGTCAGGCGCACGGCCTGCCCCGGCGCGACATAGGCCAGATCGCGTTCGGAAACGGCGGCCTCCGTGTAGAGGCCGGTCAGCGCCGCCACCGTCACCACGGAATCGCCGCGATTGACCGCCTGGCCGATACGCTTGGCGGGTTCGCCCTCGATCACCACGCCATCCAGCGGCGCGACCGCCTCGGCACTGGCGATCTGGCGGTCCAGCCGGACGAGGCGGGACTTGATCTCTTCGGCGCGGGCCTGCGCCACCAGCATTTCCGGCAGCTTGCGCAGGGAACGGTTCACTTCCGCGTCGCGGTTGGCCTGCGCCAGTTCCGCCAGAAGCCCGTCGCGTTCGAGGTTCAGATCCGTGACCGACAGGCGGAACAGCGGCTGACCCGCCACGACCGGATCGCCAAGGATGATGCCGGAGGCCTCGATATAACCGCTGAAGGGCGCTCCGACGAAGCCCATGGCATCGGTACGCACCACTGCGGAGGCATGGATGCGGAAAGGTACCGGCATCAGCGCCAGCCCCACCAGCATCGCCCCGCCGAGCGCCAGCAGCGCCTTGCCCGGAATCGTACGGGCGCGCAGCGCCTTTGGCATGGAGCGGCCGACCTCATGCGCCAGACGGCGCGGCAGCCAGTGCCGGGAGGCCGCGCGCGCTTCCAGTACGGGCTGGGCCATCTCCATCATCAGGCGCAGGGCCCATTGTTCGGCCTCGGTGAAACCGGGGGTGCGACGGCACAGGGTGACCGCCCCGCGTTCCAGTCCCTTGCCGTCGGGCGTGTAGCGGATCATCGGCAGGGTGATCATGTGACCGGGTTTGGCCAGATCGGCATAGCGTTCGGCGGCAAAGGCCACGGCACGGCCCGTTGCCGGAAAGCTCACCTCCGCCTGCTGGGTCAGCGCCTCCTGTGCGACCTCCTCGACCAGGGCGCTTTCCTGTGACCGCCGGTCGGGTTTCTCGCCGTGGCTGACGGCGCGCAGGCGCTGGCCCTCGCGGGCGCGCCAGCACAGAAAGACGGTCTCGCAGGCCATGAGTTCGGACAGGCGGTTGACCAGAACGGAGGCCGCGCGATCAAAGGCCTCTGCCTCCATCATGGCGGCGGTCAGCGCCAGTGCCTGACCAAAGCGCTGCGCGTCGCGCGCGGCGGCGCGGGCGCGGCGGTTGCTTTCGAACTGGATCGGCAGGCTCGCCAACGTGGCCAGCCGGGACGCCAGCCCCATGGGGCGTTCGGGCACGCGCGGCCAGAGCGCGAGCAGCACGAAATCGCGGCTGTCCTGGCCCCCGGACTGGACCCCGGACTGGACCCCGGATTGGCCCATCGGGATGGTGCAGAGGCCAACGCCCAGCCCCGTCGGCCCGGCACCGATGGCCTGCCCCTGCGCCTGCAGCCCGCGCAGCAGATCCGGCGTCACCAACGAGTCAAACGGGGGCGCGCCCGGTGTCACCGCCGCCCATGTCGCGTCGCCCGCCCGCGTGTAGACCCAGACCTCGCGCGCGGCGAGGGTCGCGGCCGACAGCGCCCGGAACTGTTCCCAGAAGGCTGTGGGCGCACCGCTGAGGCGGGTCAGCGCGGCGGCGGTCTGCATCCAGTCAGGGGGCGTCGAGGGCTCGGTCACGTCAGAACATCTTCTTTTCGGTTTCGATCTCCGCCAGCAGGGACGCGCCGCGCTGGCTGCGCGCCAGTGCCTCCGCGCGGGCCTGCGCCGCGCGCAGCATGGCGGAGGCGAGGCGCACCCGCGCCAGCCCCGTGGCGTGCGATACCCGCCAGAGCCTGCGCCGCCAGCCCGGCAGGAACCGGCGGAACAGCTCCTCGTCCATAGACAGGAACCGCTGTACCACACCGGGATCGCCCTGCCGGGCGCAACGGCCTTCGAGCTGGCGGTCGATGCGGCTGAAGTCGTTGCTTTCGCCGATGATGACGTGCAGCCCGCCAAGCCGTTCTACCGTGGCGTCGATCTTGATGTCGGTACCGCGCCCGGCCATGTTCGTGGCCACCGTCACCGCGCCGGGCTGGCCCGCGACGGCGACCAGCGTCGCTTCCTCGCGGTCATTGGTGGCGTTCAGCACGGCGGGCCGGAGGCGCGGCGCGTGCTGTGCGAAGGCCGCGGCCAGCGTCTCGCTCGCCTGCACGGAGCGCACGCCGATCAGTACGGCGCAGCCCTTACCTGACAGCGTGTCGGCCTGCTTTGCGATGGCGCGGAACTTTGCGTTTTCGGCGGCGAAGACCCGATGCCGGCGGAATTTCCGCCGCGACCGCCGGTGCGTCGGGATTTCCACCACCGACAGGCCGTAGACCGACTGCAACTCGCCGCGCGCCTCGCGGGCGGTACCGGTCATCCCGCCCAGCTTTGGCAGGCGGCGGAAGAAGCGCTGGAAACTGAGCCGCGCGCGCACCTCCGAAGGGTCAGAGAGCGTCAGGCCGAGACTCGCCTCCAGCACCTGATGCAGGCCCAGCGACAGCGTGCGTTGCCGCGCCAGCCGCCCGGTCAGCTCGTCGATCAGCACGACCTTGCCCTCTTCGACCACGTAGTGGCGGTCCCGTTCCATGACATGGATAGCCTGAAGCGCCAGCTGCACGAATTCCTCCGTCCGCGATGCCGATTGCCAGAACGGCCCGGCGTTGAGCGAGAGCCTTTCGAGCCTGCGCCGTCCGGCGCGGGTCAGGCGGACCTGCTTCAGCGCGGGGGTGTGGGTGAAATCCTCGCCCTCCTTCAGGGCGCGGGCCAGTGCCACCGCCTCTGCCGCGGCGTCATTCAGCAGGCTGTCAGGAGTGGGTTCAGAAATGATGAGCGGCGTCACCGCGTCGTCGATGAGCACGGAGTCCGCCTCGTCCACCACCACCTGAAAGACGCCGCGCATGGTCACGCCCCCGGTTTGTCCGCCGCCCGTCATCGCGTTCAGCACGAACCGGGTGCGGTCGGCGCGCGACCCCATCGCGATGTCGTCGCGCAGGTGGTCTGCCAGCATGTCCTTGGCGGTGGTGTAGACGATGTCATGCGCGTGACCGGCGCGGCGCTGGTCGGGGGGCGTTTCGCCGGTGACGGACACGCCCGAGACCTTGCAGAGCGCGAACAGCGGCTGGCCCAGTTCGCAGTCCCGCGCCGCGAGATAGTCATTCGACGTGATGACGTGACACGGCAGCCCGCGCCATGCGGCGACCACGGCGGCCATGGTGGCGGTGACGGTCTTGCCCTCGCCGGTCGCCATCTCCGCGATCTGCCCTTCGAGCAGCGCGATGGCGCCCATGAACTGCTCCACGAAGGGGTAGAAACCATGCGTCCGGAAGACGCCTTCGGCCACCAGCGCAAGCGCGTCCAGTTCCAGTCGGCCGAGGCGGGCGCGCGCGCCGGAATGTTCGAACCTCGCGCGCGCGGCGAGCGCATCGACCGCCTCGGCAAAGCCTTCGGGATCGAGATCCGCATGGCGCGGACGCTGCGCCGCCACACGTTTCGCCATGCGTCTGAGCCGCGCCTGCGGGTTCGACAGCCGCCCGACCCAGCCGGTCACCCTGCGCCCCAGCGCGTCGATCTTTGACAGTTCCGGTTCGGCACGATGCGGCAGCAGCACCTGCAACTGCCGAGAGGGAAAGATCGGCTGCACCGGGCCTTCGGGCGGTCCGGCATCGCCCGCCTGCGCTGCCAGCCGCGCCAGAGCCGAGTCGAGGGCGCCGGGGACGGTTCGGGGCGCTGTGTCGGGCGGGGTCTTGGGCGCGATCTCGGGGGCGATCTCGGGGGCGATCTCGGGGGCGTTTTTTGGGGACGGGCGGATCACAGCTTGTACCTTTGCTGGAAGAACTGCCGCAGCCGTTCCCAGCCCTGCGCCGCCAGCGGGCGTGGCGGCAACTGCATCCTGAGCCACGCGGTGCGCCCGTCCATGACGCCTTCGGGGAAGGCTGCGCGGTTCAGCGTGGCCGTCAACAGAAAGAAGCGTTCCACCGATTGCAGGCGCTGCGGGTCGTCTGCCTCGATGGAGGTGCCGCCGCCCCCCATGGGCGTCAGCGCGGCGGAGGGCAGATCCTTTTGCGACCACGGCACGATGGTCAGCGCATCGACCGCGACCTCGGTGCCGCGCTGGCCCTCGATCCGGAGCGAAACGCGGTCCGGGGTCAGCGTGCCGATACCGTAGGCGGCGCCCTGTTGCAGGACGCCGAGGAACTTCAGCCCGCGCTCGTCGATCAGCGTCCCGACGGGTTCGCCCTTTGTCACCCAGTTGCCGGGATGGAAGGCGCGTTTGCCCATGACCCATGTGCCGTCATGCGGCGCCACCTGCGTCAGCCGCGCGCGGTCCTGCGCGTTCTCCGCCTGCCGGTTTTCCAATTCGCGGCGTTCCTCCGCGATGGCGGCAAGGGCGAAACCGCCGTTTGCGCGCGCCTGCGTTTCGCGCGCAGCGTTGGATTGCAGCGCGGCGGCGATCTCGGCGGCGCGGTCGTGCAGGTCCGGGTTGCGCAGCCCCAGAAGCAGCGCGCCCTCCGTCACTTCGGCGCCGGAGCGGTCCGGCAGCGTCGTGATCTCGCCCTCGACAGTGGCCACGACCACCGTGCGGCGCGCGGCCTCGATGACGCCCTCCAGCCGCCGGGAGTCCGGCACCGGCACAAGGGTCAGCGCCGCCACCAGCAGTGCCACGACCCCGAGGATGCGCAGCACGGGGGTGCGGTGGCGGGCGATGAAGCTACGGTCGGTCAGCGGTTTCACCAGTTTGAAGAGCGGTTGCAGGAAGGATGAGTAGGCGATGGCCGCCGCCCCTACCAGCCCCAGCCCGTAATACTGATCCGCGACGAAGGTCACGATGCCGATCATCACCAGCGTCCGGTATACCCAGGCGGCGACGTAGAAGGTCACGAGGAACACACGTCTGCGTCCCGAAACGCGCGACCGCACCGGCAGAGGCTCGCCCAGCAGCAGGCGCCGGGCCTCGGCCTGCCACTGGCGCTGCGCGGCCTGATGCAGGTTGGGGATCGCGACGAGGTCGGACAGGATGTAGTGCCCGTCAAAACGCATCAGCGGGTTGGCGTTGAAGACAAAGGTATAGGCCGCAGTGACGAACATCAGGTTGAGCGCCATCTCGTTCGCCATGCCGGGGGGGGAATAGGCCCAGAACAGCGTCGCCAGCGCGCATGTCACGAGGTCGACGTACATCCCCGCCGCGCCGACCATGGCGCGTTTCAGCGGATCGCGGAACGACCAGCTGGCGGTGACATCGGCATAGGGCAGCGGGGTAAAGATCAGCAACATCACCCCCATCTGCCGCACATGGCCGCCGAAACGCTTGCAGAGCGCGGCGTGCGACAGTTCATGCAGCGCATGGCTGGCAAAGGTGGCGAGGAACAGCCAGACAAGGTTGTTCGCCTGAAGGATGCCCCGCGACTGGGCAAAGGCGCGGTCGGCGTTCAGGACAAAGGTATATCCCGCCCAGAGAAACAGCAGCGCCACCACCGCCACTGCGGGCGCGCTGTAGAGCCGGTCGAAAACGGCACGGTTGCGGTCGAGAAACGGCTCCGGGTCCCACAGCGGAATGCGAAAGAACAGCAGTTGCGACAGCTGCTGCGCCACCGGTTTTTTCTTCTTGGTGACGGCGCGGTCCAGCAGGCGCGCCTCGTCCACGGTGCCTTCGACGTGCAGCAGGTTGCCCCGGTAGAGCGCCGTCACGATGTCAAAGAAATCTTCCTGACCCGGCGCGGTCTCGGGGGTCGTCCGCACCATCTCCTGCCAGATTTCGCGCAGGGTGCGGTCGGGGGTCAGGCGGCGGATGACGTCATGCGTTTCGGGCCGCGCCCGGTAGAAACCGTTATGGCCGGGATCGTAATAGACGTACCAGCGTTCGCGGCGGTATTCGTTCAGCCGCACCAGAACCGATCGCCGCAGCCCGATCCTGAGGTCGCCGATCCTGTACCACTGATCGTAGAAGGTGCGTTTGGCCACGGCGCCGCGTCAGGGGTTCAGGAGCAGATCGGCGGCAAGGCCGGGGCGCATCCAGTCGGGGCGTTCGAGGAGGTCGATCTTGATCTCGCGCAGGCCGCTGGCGGCATCGACCACCGGCGAGACAAAGCGCACCCGCCCGGGCAGCGGCGCCCGTCCGACAAAGGCCAGCGTTACCGGAGTGCCCTCAAAGACCTCGACGCCATAAGCCGGCAGGCTGGCCGCAAACAGGATTTCCGACACGTCGCAGAGCGTCAGCACCGGCTCGTAGGCCTGCACGCTTTCGCCGGGCTTGCGCAGGATGCGGCTGATGATGCCCTGCGTCGGCGCGTGCATGGTGCGGCGGTCCAGCGCCTCCGCGGCGGTGTCGCGGTCGAGCGCCTGAAGGGCTTCCTGCGTGCGCAGGCGGCGGACCTCGACCTCCGTCAGGTCGCGGGCAAGCCGGCGGTTCTGGAGATCCTCCTTCGAGATCGCACCGCCCCGGTCATAGAGCGTCTGCGCCGCCTCGTATTGCGCCGTGCTGACCGCCAGTTGGGCCTGTGCGGAGTCCAGCTCGGACTGGTCGTCGAGCAGCGTCTGGCGGCGCTTCAGTTCGATTTCCTCGATCCGCAGGTCAAGCCGCGCCAGCACGTCGCGGGCCGTCACGGTCGCGCCTTCGTCCACCGCCATGGCGGCGATGATGCCCGACACGGGAAAGGCCAGTTCGAGGTCCGCGATGCATTCGGAATGGCCGCGCAGCAGCGCGCCGGGGCCGGTGTCGATCCCGATGGTGTCGTAGTTCTGCTGCGCCAGGGCCGCCACCGGCATGAGCGCAAGGAGGATCAGCCCGCGCATCAGTTCACCCCGAAGACATCCAGCAGCGTGCCGTTGGCGTAGGCCGCGAGGTAATAGGCCTGATTCAGCTGGGCGATCGCGTCGTTGCGGGCCTCGCGGGTCAGCACCTCCTGGATCCGGCGCGAAACCACGTCGACCTGCGTCGACAGCCCGGTCCGCGCGCGGTCGTTTTCGTCGCGCACCAGCCGCCCCTGCGCGGCGAGGAACTTCTGGTTTTCCGACACCGCCAGACGCGCCCGCGTCAGGATGCCGTCGATGGCGTTGATCTCGCCCGCCAGCCGCTGGCGGAAGGCGTTCATGGTCAGCTCGGCCTGCTCCTCGCGCAGTTCGGCGGCCTTCAGTTCCGCCTGCGCGGTGCGGTTGCCGCCCAGACCACGCCGGAACTCGAAGCCCACGCGCCATGTCTGGTTCGGGTTGGCGTTGGAGAAAAGCTCGCGGAAAGGCATGTAATCGCCTGAAACCTTGGTCTTGGCGAAATCGAGATTGAGGTTCAGCTCGGACTTGGTGGCGTTCTCGGCCACCAGCCTCTCGACCTCGCGGCGTTCGATCTGCAAGCCCTGGATGCGGATTTCCGGCCGCCGCGCATAGACCGTATCAAGCGAGGACAGCGCCCCCAGCCTGCGCCCGTCAACGGCCGACAGGCTCCCGGCGGGCAGCCACATCTCCGAGGCGGTCTTGGACGGCAGTCCGACAAAATAAATCTGCAGGGCGTCGCGCTGTTCGGCCAGCTCGGCCTGCGCCTGCAGCAGGGCGGCGCGCGCCTCTGCGACGTTGCCCTGGGCCTCTGTCAGGTCGCGCGGATCGGTCAGGCCGCTGCCAAGCTGGCCCTGCATTTCGCGCACCAGGCGTTGCGACAGCGCCAGCAGATCGCCGCGGGTGGCCACGCGGGCCTCGGCGCGTTGGTAGGCGACGTAGGTGCGCAGCCCTTCGTAGGCGCGCTTTGCCTTCACCAACTTCGATGTTTCCTGCGCGATGTCCTGTTCGATCTGCGCGATCCGGATACCGGAGGTGTTCACCTCCCGGCCAGCGTTGCGCAGCAGTGGCACCTGCAGGCTGATGCCGGATTTGGCGGTGTTCTCCACCAGTGGCAGCGCGGCCGAGGCCTGCAACGAGTTCGAGACGCGCTGCATGTCGTAGTAGAGATCAACATTGACGCCGGTGCGGCTTTTCATCTTGACGCCAAGGCGGCCGTCGTGGCTGAACGACCAGAACGGATCGGGGCCGCCCACCGCCGACGACAGTTGCAGCGCGGTGGTTTCACGGCGCTCCCGGTTGCGGTTGGCCTCGGCGTAAAACTCCGGTTCGAACGCACCGTCCGCCGCGAACACGCCCTGCCGCGCGATGTCGGCCTCCAG
The DNA here is from genome assembly GCF_017813235.1 of Sagittula salina. Classification (GTDB taxonomy): domain Bacteria; phylum Pseudomonadota; class Alphaproteobacteria; order Rhodobacterales; family Rhodobacteraceae; genus Sagittula; species Sagittula salina. The sequence goes on along the minus strand of NZ_JAGISH010000012.1, from coordinate 66,984 downwards.
CGCCTGCGCCAGCACGGCTTCGTCGGTAAGGGCGATCAACTGCACCATCTTCGCGGGCGTCAGCTTGCCGCCCGCCGGGGCGGCGGGGGTGGCGACCAGCATGGTGGCAGGCTCTGTCGCCGGGGCGGCCGTGCCGTCCATGAACATCTGTTCGCAGCCCGCCAGCGCGGTGCAGGCCAGACCCGCGGCAAGGACGAAGGGAGAGGTGCGTCGCATCATGGTCAGTTCCCCGAGCCTTCGGTCATCTGGCGGTCGTATTCCGCCAGCACCCTCTGCAATGTCTCCGAGAAGCTGCGCGCCACGGCGGGGGTCAGGATGATGCGGTTCGACAGTTCGATGGTGACACTGTCACCCACTGCGCCCCAGGTCCGGTTCACGCCGAACAGCAGTGAAACCTCGTCCCGGCTCATGCCGACATTGGCCACGTTGGCGTAGGCGGTGGTCATCTTCGAATCGTCGAAACGCACCTTCACGTCGCGCGTGCCACCGCTGGCGCCCTCGCTCATGCGGGTCGCGACGTCCTCGCCATTCTTCTGGCCCGTATTCTGGCCTGTGTCTTGATCCCTGTGCTCGCTCACCTGTCGTCCTCCGGGTTTCTGCCTGTCTTCCGCCGTGCGGTCGGCTGTTTCGTCATTCCGCCGCGAACAGCGGCTGGTCAAGATCGTCGTCCGCCAGCGCCATGGCGAGCTCTATCACGGGCCGCGCGGGCCTGTCTGCCATGCCGGGCACCTGGGCCTGCGCTTCTGCGGCGGGCGTGTCCGTCAGGTCATCATCGCCGGGCAGCAGGTCGTCCGCCGAAGCGAGGAAGCCCTCCACCCTCTCATCCATGTCCTCGCGGAGCGCGTCGATGGCGTCGCGCACCCCCGCGAAGAGATCGCCCGCAGCGCCATCGCGCAACTGTCCAAGCGCCGCCTGCACCGCGCCCGTCAGATAGGCGGCCTTGCGGATTGGTTGGCTGTCCTCGTCTTCAGTGCCGGTCTGGCGCGCCACCCACTCCTCGAAGGCGCTGCGCGACAAAAGCCGTGCGTAGTGGCTGCCCTCCGGGTCGTCGCCGGTGCCAAAGCGGTCCTCGCGCGGAGTTTCCGCCGTGGGCTTGGCGCTCATCATCATCATCATGAAGGCTTCGGTCGTGTTGCCGAGCTGCATGTCGAAAACGTTGGTCGAGGCGTTGTGGTAGACGTAGATCCCCTGCCCCGGCAGGTTCGCAAGCGTCCCCGCCATGGCGCCGGTGCGCGGCGTGCCAAAATACTTGTCGTCGAAGGTCACGACGCCGCGCGACACGATGGCGATCTCGCCGTCGCCGCTGTTCCAGAAGCCACCCGCCCCGACCGCAAAGCCGCTGCGGTTCTGGATGTTGATGCCATGCGTCCGGGTGTTGATCGCCGTCACGACAGAGGCGCGCAGGTTGATGTTGTCCTCCCACATCAGGCCGATGCCATCGGCGGCCTCCATCCACAGCGTGCCGGTGTCGATCAGGTCCACCCGCTCCGACAGGGTGTTGTCGAGGATGCGGCCATCAAGCGCGCGCAGCGTGACGTCCGAAATCCCCTCGATCCGGTCGATCAGGATGTCGCCGGTCGTGAAGCCCGCCACCCCGAGGATGGGGGCGATCAGCGCGGCCGTCACCTCGACCGTCACGCTGTCGGCGCGCAGCAGCGTTTCGGCGTCGTCCATGACGAAACCGCCACGGGCGATGAGGATGTCGATGGCCTGCGCGGCCACGGCCTGCGTCGCGTCCTGCATCCACATCCCGCCGGTGGCAATCCCCACGTGGACGTCGCCGCTGTCGGCCTGGATGTTGGAAGTATCCGCCATTTCCAGATCGCCGGTCTGCACGCCGAAGGTCACGTCGCCATCGGTCGACTGTACCGTGGTGCGGTTGACCATGAAGGCGCCATCCTGCGTCACGGTCGCGTCGACGCCGCCGCGTCCTATGAGGTCGGTGATCCCCTGCGCATGCAGACCATTCTCCGCGTGCAGGGTCAGCGCGCCGCCGGCGCGGACCTGCGTCCGGTCCGACAGGCGCATGACGCCGTCCGCCAGCAGCAGCGCCGTGTCGCGCGCGGCGTCGAGCGTGGTCGCCCCGCGCGCGGTCAGGTCGCCCGTCTGGACCGAGATCCGCAGGTCGCGGCCCGCCGTGACGGTGGTCTCTCCGCCAAGGATCACGTTGCCGGTCGCCAGATCGGCGGTCACGTCGCCCGCCGTCGCGGTCATCCGCGTGGTGCCTGAGGTCGTCAGGCTGCCCGTGCCGCCCTGCGTCAGCGCGATATCGGTCGCGGCCAGCAGCGTGGTGCGGTCGGCCAGGGTGATGTTGCCGGTCTCCAGCGCCACGGTGACGGCGCCGGTGGTGGCCGTCACCGTGGTGGTCCCCGAGAGGTCCATGCGACCGTTCGCCCCTCGCAGGTCCACCCCGACCGACTGGCCGGTGATCCGCGTCGTGCCCACCGCCGTCAGCGCGCCATTGCCGCTGCTGACGGTGACAGGCCCAGCCGCCGAAGTGATCGTCGTGGTGCCGTCCAGGAGGGTCGACCCCGCGTTCAGCACGATCCCGACACCCTTGTCGGCGCTGATGGTGGTGGTCCCGGTCGACGTCAACCCGCCCGAGACGGTGCTTTCCAGCAGAACGGTTCCCGCCGTCGAGGTGACGGAGGTCACGCCCGCCGTGGTCAGCGACCCGGTCTGGGTGATCGCCACATCGCCCACGGCCTGCATCGTCGTGGTGCCCGCGAGTTTCACGTCGCCGGTGACGGAGGCCGCGAGCCCCCCCAGCGAGGTCCAGCGCGATCCCTTCAGCGCCGACAGGTTGCCCTGCGCCACGACAGCCGTCATCTGCCCGCCGGAGGCGATCTGCGCACCCTTGCCGACCGTCAGGTCACCCGTAGCCACGCCAAGGTCAAGCGTGCCACCCGCCGTGACCCGCGCCGCGGCGACGATGCTCAGCGCCCCGCCGGTGGTCAGGTCAAAGCCCGTCCCCGTGGTCACGTCGTGCAGCACCAGCCCGTCGCGGTCGTTGACCCGCGCGGCCCCGCCCACCTGCAGTGTCAGATCGGAGAGGTCGTTGCCCGCGTTGGCCAGCGTCACCGAACCGCCCGCGCGGATGGTGGTCAGCGCCCCGGCGGTGTCGGCGGTGATCGCCGTGCCCGCGGTCTGCACGATATCGCCCGCCGTCGTGGTCAGCGCCAGCGTGTCGCCGGCGCTGACCGTGCCCAGGGTCAACGCCGTGGCCCCGGTGGTGCCCGCCACCGTCACGGCGGCGGCGTTCTCGGCTTCCAGCCGGTCGATGCGGGCGTTGCCATGCGCCACGGTCACGCCGATGTCCGAATGTTGTGCCTGCGACAGGATCGCGTCGATCTGCACCTCTTGCGCGTCGCGCCCGGTGATGCGGACCCATGCGCCGTCCGTGTCGGTATGCAGCGTGCCGATGGACATGGCGTCGATATCGACCGCCCCGGCGGCGAAACGGTTGCCGATGCGATCCGCGTGAATGGCGGCCAGCCTGCCGCCGGTGACGACGATGTTCTCGTTCCCGTCGCCTTCGGCGGCGGAGCCGTCCACCAGCGCGCCGCTGGCCGAGCTCAGCGTCAGGTCGCCGCCGGTCACTTCGATCCGGGCGATAGTGGCATCGCCGAAGCTTGACACGTCCAGACCGCCGCCAGTGGTGCGCAGCGCCTTGCCGTCTGTCTGGGTCAACGTCCCAAGCCCGACCGACACGATCCCGCGCAGCGCCGTCTGGTTGCCGGTCAGGGCGAGGTTGCCCGCTGTCACGTCGACCTCGAGTTCGCCGCCGATGGTGACATCCCCGAGGCTGAGGCCCCGCACCGATTGCAGGTAGACGCCGTCGTTGCCGCCGGTGATCCGCTCGACCCGCGCGATGTCGATGTCGATGTCAGCCGGGTTCGTGCCATCGGCCAGCGGGGTCTTCTGCCCCACGGCGCGGCCGTTCAGAACCAGCGACGCGGTTTCGCGCAGGCCGGTGATGTTGACGCCCTCGGTGGCGGTGCCGTCCAGGATGCGGCCATTCGCGCCGGCATCGAGGGTGATCCGCCCTTCGGTCGTGGTCAGGGCCGACAGGGTAATGTCGCCCGTGGTGGTCAGCGCAATGTCCGCCTCGGCGGTCATGGTCTTGCCATCCGCCTGCGTCAGCGCGCCCGCCGCGACGGTCATCGCCAGCGTCCGCGCGCGGACCGCATCCGTCACCGACAGGTTGCCGGTTTTGACCAGCAGGTCAAAGCGGTTCCCGTCCGAAGACGCCTTGCGCAGTTCCAGCGTGCCGTCCTGCCCGGTCGCGGCGATATAGGCATCATCCAGCGCCACCGCCTGCGTGATCCGCGCCGCTGTCAGGCCAAGCCGGTTGGCCGCCGCGCCGATGGTCCGCGCCTGCAGGCTGACCTGGCCATCCGTCACCAGCCCCGCCGTGGAGCCATCCGTCAGCGCCCCGCCCGCCGTCAGGGTAACGGAGGGCACGACCGCGCCGCCGATGGCCTCGATCCGGGTCAGCGTGATCGCGTCCTCCGCCGTGACGGTGACGCGGCCCGTGGTGCGCAGGAGCGCCGCGCCGGTCATCAGGACCGACCCGTCCCAGGCCTCCAGCCGCGCGGTCTGCGCGGTCAGCGCGCCGGTCAGCGTCACGTCGCCCGCGTCCGCGTCGATCCGAAGCGCGCCGCCCGTCTGCGCCGCCTGCACCACTGCGCCGGTCAGAAGCGTGAGGTTGGCGTCGCCGGTGGTGATGACGGAGGCCAGCGTACCGGTCTGGACCTCGACGCGGCCCGCCGTGGTGGTCGCCCCGATGGAGCGCGCCGTGATGCTGACGCTGCCGCCCGCGTCCTGCGTGCGCAGGATCGCGGTCTCGCGGTCATCGGAACCGTCCGTCACCGTGCCCGCCGCCGCCAGGCGGATGTCGCCCGTCTGGCTGACCAGCGAGGACAGCGCCATGTTGCCCTTCACCGTCGCATCTGCGGGCAACAGGTCGCCCGCTGTCAGGACGATGTCGCCCGTCACGGTCAGCCGCGCCGTCGCCGCCTGCCGCAGGTCGCCATCTGTCACGCCCATGTCGAGCGCGCCGACCGTCACCGTGCCGCCCAGCGTCAGGCTACCCGCCTGCTGCACGAACCGCGCCTGCCCGGCGGTGTCCATATCCACCAGCGTGGTTTCCCCGCGAGAGATCACGTTGATCGTCCGCTCCGACACACCCGCGCCGGGAGTATAAAGCGACGCGATGCGCGTGACGTTCAGCGACAGCGCTTCGGCGTCGAGGTCGCCGCCGATCCGCGCCGCCTCGATCGTCAGCGCGCCACCGGTGGAGGTGATCGCGGGTGCCGCCGCCGTGCCGCCACCGACACGGTTGCCCGCTGTCAGCGTCACGTCGCCCGCCGTGGTCCGCAGATCGTTGAGTGCGATATCGGTCGCGCTGACGATGCTCACCGCGCCCGTCGCCGAAAGCCGCGCCGCCGCCTGCTGGCGGAAGCTGCCGGTCGCGCCGCCGCGTGTCAGGTCGATGACCATGGAAGCCGCGGTCACCGTGCCCGCCTGCTCCAGTTCGCCATGCGCCACCAGCGTCAGGGCACCGGATACCGCACCCTGCTCCAGCATCACGGTGCCGGTGCCCAGCGATTCCACGCTGGCCTGCCCGGCATTGACCGAGGTCGTGGTGATGCGCAGGCGGCTGGCGTCGATATCCAGATCGCCGGTGCCGACCGTGCCCGCGCTTTGCGCGTCGATGCGCACCAGGCCGGACGTCGTCAGGTTGGCCGTCTCCGCCGAGGACACATCCCGGATTCGCCCCGTATCGGAGCTGAGCGCGATGGTGGACCCGCCCTGCGCCACGACCGTGGCAAGGTCGATACCTTCGTCCGCCGTCAGCGTCACCGCCCCCGCCGAGGTCAGCACCGTGCCGTCGCCCATGGACAGGCGCGCCGCGTCCATAGCAGTGGTGATCGTCGCCACCGACAGGTCGGAGCGCAGCGTCATGTCCACGGCGTCCGAGGTCAGCCGCAGAGCGCCCGCGACGCTGATGCCGCCCGCCTCGCCCGCCATGCCGAAGGCGCCCGCATCCTGGCCCGCACGGGCAAGGAAGGACAGGTTGGCCTCTGCCGCCTCGCGCCCGAAGAGGACCGAGCCCTGCACGGTGCCGTCCATGGTGACTTCGGTCAGTACCGGCGCGGATTGCGCGCCAATCGTGCCGCCGATGCGCCAGATGATTTCGTGAGCCGACAGGTTCACGTCGCCCGCGTTGCGCGGCAGCGCGATCACGTCGTGATCGGTCTCCAGCGTGATCGACTTGCCGGCGCCCGCCTCGATGGTGGCGATGTAGATGTCGCCGTCCGACGTCACGGTCACATTGCCGTCCGTCACCAGCCGCGCATCCGCCGCCATGACGAAATCACCGACCGCAGAAAGCGTCAGATCGCCCGTGGTGGTCAGCGACGACAGGCTGTCCGCCTTTACGTGGATCAGCCCCGCCGGATCGGCCGCGAAAGGCCCCGTGGTGTCGGTGACAAAGGCAAAGGCGAGGTTCCCTGTCGCCGCCTGAAGGGTCAGCGCGCCGGAGGTCATCTCGATGTTGGGGCGGGTGGAGCCGTAGCCGTCGAGGATCGTTCCGCTGTTGGAGATCACCGTGACGTCGCCGCTGTTGGCGACGATCTGGCCGAGGGTCACGTCGGTCTCTGCCACGATGCGCACCGACCCGGAGGTCGCCGTGATGACGTGGCCATCCATGTCGAAGGTATTGACCGAAGTGTAATCGTAGGAGGCCGCCGTGATGTCGCCGGTCAGGGTGAAGTTGCCGGTGGCTTCGAATTCGCCGCCAATGTTCGACGCGCCGAGGTACAGCTTGCCGGAGGCATCGACGCGCCCAGTCCCGCCCGCCGTGACGTCCGCTGTCAGGACGCCCGCCGCCCGCAAGTCGAGGTCGCCCGTGGCGGAGGCCGTGACCAGCCCACCGAAGCGGTTGAGCGGCACGCCATTCGAGTCACGGCCATCCAGCCGCAGGTCGCCGCCGTTCGCCGCCAAGGTGGCCGCACCGGTGACCGAAATCGCGGAGCCCGCCGCCTGCAACAGGGACCGGCCGGAGGTCAGGCGGAGAGCGCCGCCCGTGGTCAGTGCGCCCAGCTGCTGGGTCGTGGTCGCGGTGATCGTCAGGTCGCCACCGGCCGTCGCGGTGATGACACCCGACAGCGCGTTCGCCGCGCCCAGCGTGACGCTGCCGCCCGCCGTCAGGCTCAGCGCCCCGCCAAGGGTCAGTGCGCCGCTCTGGGCGATGCTGGTCCCGGCTTGCGCACTCAGCGCGCCGGTGATCGCCAGCGTGCCGAAGGACACTGCCCCCGAAGCCGTCAGTGCCGCCGTCCCGACGGAGCCGTCCAGCGCCAGCGTACCGCTGGCCGCCAGCGTTGCCGCCCGCGCGCCCGACAGCGTCACCATGCCGCCAAAGGTGTTGCCCGCCTCTGTCAGTGTCACGGCGTCGGTCCCGCGCGTGGTGATCCGCGTGCTGCCCGCCACCGAAAGGGCGGCGGTCTGCGTGACGTCTCCGCCCGCCTGCGCAACAAGCGATCCGCCCAGCAGAAGGCGCGCGAAATGCAGCGCGCCGCTGTCGGTCACGGTCAGGCCCTGCGCCGAGACATCCAGCGCGCCCAGCACGTTGCCCGCGTTCGACAGGGTCACATCGCCCGTCGCCGCTATGGTCACCGTGCCCGCGACGGTCACAGCCGCGCTGCCCGCGAGGCTGCCGACAGTCGCTCCCAGCCGGGCTGCGGACAGCGTGCCCAGCGTCACAGCCCCCCCGGCGTGCAGCGTCAGCGCGCCGGTGACACTGGCCGTCAGGCCAAGGTCGTTCATGTCCCGCAGGTTCAGGCTGGCCGCGCCCGCCGTGGTAACGGTGGCGAAATCGTTGCCCGCGTTGTCGAGCGTGATCGCCTTGCCCGCGCCCACGGTCAGCGTCGCCAGACCGCCGACCCGCATCGCGCCGGTCTGCCGCAGCGCGCCCGCGCTGGTCGCCCGCAGCGCCCCGCCGATATCCGCCGATGCAATCACGAGGTCGTTGATATTGCTCAGCGTCACCGCACCCGAGGCCGTCAGCGACACCCCCCCCGTCAGCCGCAGCGTCCGGTCCAGCGTGATCGACCCGCCGGCAAGCATCGAGGTGCCCGCCACCTGCAGGCTTCCGCCCACGGATTGCGTCAGCGCGCCCGTCCCGGCGTTGGCCGACAGGCTGCCAGCCACGGTCATCGCGCCCAGCGTGATGCCCTGTCCCGCAAGCACCGCGCTGCCGGTGACGACGGTAGTCCCGGTAAGCCTGAGCGCGCCGGTCGTGGTCAGCGCCATGTCCCTGGCCGCGCCCTGAGTCGCGCCCGCGACGGTCAGCGCCCCGGTGGCTTTCAGCGTGATCGCACCCGCGTTGGTCAGCGTCACAAGCCCGGCAAAACCGTTGGCCGCGTGGCTCAGCGTCACGTCGCCGCTGCCCGCGACGATGGTGGTCGCCCCGCCGCTGGTGACCCGCGCCGTGCCGGAGACGCCCGCGCCCGACCGCAGCGTCAGACTGCCCGTGGCCCCGACGGCCCCGAGGGTCAGCACCGTGGTGTCGTTCACCGCCACCGTGCTGCCGGTGATCGAAACCAGTCCGCCCAGCACGTTGCCGGCGGCATTCAGCGTCACTTGTCCGCCGCTCACGGTCACGTCGCCCGCGATAGTCAGCACACCGGAGGTCACGTTGCCGACCGCCGTGGCGGTCAGCCCGCCGCTCAGCGTCAGCGCGCCGAGCGCGAGTGCGTTGCGATCCGCCAGCACGGCGGACCCGGCCCGCGTGATTGTCACGGCCCCGGCAAAGTCGTTGCCCGCGTTGGCAAAGCCAATCACGGCGCCCGTTCCCGCGCTCAGCGCCGTGGCGCCGGCGACTTCGGCCACGCCGGTCCCGGTGATCGCCCCGCCTGCCGAAACGGAAAGGCCGCCCGTCAGCGCCAGCCTGTCAAAGGACAGATCGTTGATATCGTTAATCACCAGCGACCCGGCGGTGACGCTAACGCTGCCTTGGAAGTCATGCGCCGCTGTCAGCTCTACCGACTGGCCGGTGGCGGTGATTGTCGTGTCGCCCGCCACGGTCCAGGTATCGGCGTTGTAGACCCGGCCGGCGGAGGTGATGTCCAGCGTGCCGCGCACATCCGCCGACACCAAGTGCAGTGCCGACCCCGAGCCGATCGTCACGTTGCGGCCCAGCCCGACGCTCAGCGATCCGCCAAAGACGTTGCCGCCATTGGCCAGCGTGATGTCAGAGGCCGCAGCGCCCGCGCCGAGGTCCGCGTTCAGCACCGTGTCCCCGCCCACGCTCAGCGCTCCGGTTTGTGTCAGCGCCGCCCCCGCAGTGACGCGCAGCGCGCCGGTCAGCGTGCTGCCGCCCAGCACAAGGCCATTCGTGTCGCGCAGCGTCGCGTCGGTGGTATCGCTCAGCGCGACGGTGCCGAAATCATTGTCCGCCGCATCCAGCACGACCGCGCCACCGTTGGCATCAAAGGTGCCGGTGCCGCCGACGACAACCGAAGTGCCCGCACGCTGGCCGATGCCCGCGCCGGTCACGCTCAGCCCGCCGCTGGTCAGCCCCAGCAGTGTCGCGGCCTCGTCGCTGTCCAGCGTCAGGGTACCCGTCACGCTGCCGCCCACGGCCAGCGTGTTGGTGTCATGCAGCGTGGCCGAACCTGCGTTCACCGTCACGTCGCCGGTGAAATCGTTCTCGACATGGGTCAGGGTGACCGCGCCCGCCGAGGCGGTCAGGCTTGTCTGCCCCGCCACGCGCACCGCGCCGCCGCCCCCGGTGATGCCGCTGGCACCCGCGCTGGCCGTCAGCGTCGTCCCGGCTGTGACCGCACCGAGGGTGATCCCCGTCGCGCCGTCCAGATCGATCCCGGCACCGGAGACAAAGCCCGCCCCCTGCCCCAGCGTCAACACGCCGCCGGAGGTCAGCGTCGCGGCCCGTGTCGCGGCACCATCGAGGCGCAGCGCACCCGTGGTGTTCACCGCCACATCGCGCGCCTGCTCAACCGTCACGGCCCCGCCAAAGGCATTCGCCGCATCCAGCAGGATGTCATGGTCCGCCCCGGCGGAAAGGCTCAGCGCGCCCGTCACCGTGACGGCACCACTGTCCGTCACGTCGCCAGCAGCCCGCAGCGCTGCTCCGCCGGAGACAGTCAAACCGCCGACCGCAAGATCGCCCGCGTCGGTCATGGCGCTCAGAGCACCGCTGGTGCCGTGAAGGCTCAGCCCGTCGACATCGCGCAGGGTCACGGCACCCGTGGCCGCCAGTGTGACCGCACCGCCGAAATCGTTGGCCCCGGTCAGCGTCACCGCGCCGGAGGCCGAAAGCGTCGTTGCCCCGGAGACCGTCACCGGCCCCGTTCCCGTAATCGCCGCACCGCTGGAGGCAAGGGTCGCCGCGGAAAGCGTGCCCAGGTCCAGCGTTCCGCCCGCGGTGACGGAGGCCGCGCCGCTCACGGTGCCGCTGACGCTCAGCCCGTTGGTGTCGCGCACGGTCAGCTGGCCCACGTTGCCCGCCACCACGGAGCCGAGATCGACCGTCCCGGTCGAGCCAAGGTCAACCGTCGCGGCGTTGTTCACTGTCAGCTGCCCGCCGACCGAAACGGTGCCCGTCGCGGTGAAGGCACCCGGCGTGGTCACGCTCAGGCTGTCCAGCGTCCAGGTGTCGCTGTTGCCGACCGTAACGGCCCCGGCCGCCGTGATCTCGGCTCCGACCGCCGTCAGGGTGCCGATGCGTCCCCCGGCGCCCGCAAGCGTCAGGTCGACCTGCTGGCCTGCCTGCACGCGGCTGATGTTCGCCGCATTCACCGTCAGCGGCGCCGCATCGGTGCCGATGCTGCCCCCGGCGACAAGGCTCAGCGCCCCGCCAGCGGTCAGGGTGCCGCCACTCAGATCGCCCCCCGTCGCCGTGACCGACAGCGCCCCGGTCGCGGTCACATCGCCCAGCATAGCGTTGCCCGCCGCCGTCACGGTGACGGTCGTCGCCCGCAGCACGCTGTCGGCGGCTGCCTGCACGTCGCCCGAAGCGGAAACCACCAGCGACCCGTTCGCCGCGCGAACCGAAAGGTCCGCACCGCCGCCCAGCGTTACCGTGCCGGTTCCCGTGCTGGTGACGCTCAGGCTGTTCGCGGCCGAAAGCGCCCCGTTCACCGTGACCGGCCCGGCCCCGGAGACAGAGATATTGCCCGTCGAATAAAGCCCCTGCACAACGAATTCGATTGCCGGATCGGAGGAAGAGAAGCCGACGCCGGAGGCATACTTGCCCGAGATCGTGTAGACTTTGCGCAGCACATTGCCCGCGGCGTCGCGGATGGTCCGCAGGTCCGGGTCGGAGGCGGTGATCACCTGCGGCACAGCCTGCGTATCCCAGCCCAGCGAAACCGCGCCGGTCGTGCCCGGCACCACGCCGCTGAATTCCAGCCCCGTCAGCGCCGTGACCTTCGCCACGTTGTCCGCCACGCCGGAGTAATCCGCGATGGCTGTGAACCGCGCCGCGATCACGTCGACGCTGTCAGCATAGTTGGCGTCCAGCGCGTTGCGCTGGGTTTGCGTCGTGGATTGCCGCGCGTAGCGGGTATCGGTGGGCGCGTCCACCAGCACTTCGCGGACGATGCCGGATGTGCGGATCTGCACGGCGCCGCCGGTGCCCACGTCGATACGGTCGATAAGCACGCCACCGCGCGCCTCGAAGGCGGGCGATTCCTGCGGAATGGCGTTCAGCCCGGTCTCCGCCTGACGCGCCGCGATCACCGCGGCTTCGCCCGGGAATTGTCCGTCGTCGCCAGCGTGAACCGTCAGCTTGTTGCTCGCAGCGTTGGTTTCGATCTCGACGTCGCGCAGCAGAAGGGAGCCATTGGCGGCAACGTAGATCGTGCCTTCGTGCAGCTGACCGGAGAATTCCAGCCGCCCCGCGTTGGTGATGTCGATGGACTGGCCCGAGACGTTGGTGGTGATCTCCAGATCCGCCACGTCCACATCGGTATTCAGGCGGATTTCACCCGTCGCCCGCGCCACCAAAGTGTCAGCGCTCAGCACGCGGCTGCCCACGATGGTCGAATCCGTGCCGGTCGCGCTCATGTCCACGCGGCCCGTTGCCGTGATCGCCACACGATCCAGGTCGATGTCCTGACCGGCGGTCATCACGACATGGCCGTTCGTCCCCGCCGCGCTGGACGCGCGGATGGTCATGTCGCCGTAGGCCGCCGTACCCAGATCCAGCGTGATCGTGCTTTGGTACAGATCCTCCTGCACCAGCGCGAGATGTTGCGCCGTCGCCTTCTGACCCGCGTTGGTCAGCACGGTCTGGCCCAGTTGGCTGCCCGAAACGGTCAGCGCCGTGCTTTGCGTCGTACCGCCGATGGTGTGGGTAAAGCCCGACACGGCGATGCCGCCCATGGCCCGCGTTCCCAGCGCCGTGCGATCCAGCGTGACCGTGATCCGGTCCGCCCCGGCCACGGCCTTCAGCCCCGTCAGCGCCTCGATCTGCGCCGCCAGCGATCCCCAGCTGCCGCTGATCACCCGCGCGTCGATCCCGCCCGCGGCGGTCGGCCATTCCAGCCGCAGGTCGAAGGTGCCGGACGTGGACGCGGGCTGCATCAGCACAAGGCTCGTCGCCTGGCCGGCAAGCCGTGCGGTGACGTCGATGCTGCCGCGTCCCAGAACGGTGGGCGGCGTCGCGTTGCCGCTGCCGTCCTGCACCGCAAGCGCGGTGCCGAATACGATCGCACCATTGGCGTCCGTGCTGATCCGCGTCAGCGCGCCCAACCCGTCGGGATTGGTCGCCGCGACCTTCACGGAATTGGCCGTCGGCGCGCCAAAGGGCACCGCATCAAAGACATACCACGTCTGGCCGCCCGCCACGAAGCTCTCGACCACATAGGCCTGTTGCGGCACGTAGACCGCGTAGGTCGCGCCGTCGACATCGGTGGGGGCCTGCGCCTCGATCAGGCGGGCGCCGCTGGCGTCCTCGACGATGCGGCGCGCGCTGACCTCGGATACGAGGTTGCGCTGCTGCAGGTCCGAGCCGTCGGCCGTGAGCGTCACGGCGTCGATGGCCGCGCCGCTGCTGGTGCGGATGACCCCCGCCAGCGTGATATCCCGACCAGAGGTCAGCGTGACCTCGGCCGCGCCGCTGCCCTGCCCGCCGATCACCAGGCTGCCCGATGTGGTGATGTCCTTGTCCGACGTGACCCGGATGACCTCGGCCGCGTAGGTCTGCGCCGTCGACAGCGCGTAGCTGTCGCCGCTGGTGATGGTGACACCATGCTGCGCGTCGAACCGCGTATCCGCCGGGGTGACCAGCGTACCCGAAGCGCTCAGCGTCAGGTTACCAACCACGCCGCCCGCCACCACGGCGCCGCCCGCCAGCGCGCTCAGTCCCCCAAGGTCCGCCAATGCGCCGTCCAGATGGCCCGCGCTGCGCAGGGCGCTGCGTTCGGCATCTGTGGCGATGAACAGATCGCCGCCCGATGCCGTAACGGAAACCGAGGCCATGTCCCGTGCCGCACCGACCGCCGCGAGCTTCATCGCGGCATCGGTGGTCACGGAAATGTCGCCCGCATCCGCGCGCAGGCCGTAAACTTCCCAGACCGCGTGCCCCTGCGTGCCACGATGCGCGATGTCGATCCCGCCCGTGGTCGTCACCGCCCGTTCCAGCACCTCGGCATCCAGCACCACGCCGGTAATCCCCGAGCCCGCCGTCAGCGCCACGCTGCCGCCAACGGAGCGCGCCGCCTTCAGCTGCGTCGCCACGCCATCGCCGCGGATCGCGCCGCCGGCCACGATCTCCAGATCCGGTTCCGTGGTCGCCACACCGTCCAGCTGGCGCGCATAGACGCCACCGGTAATGTCGGTCCCGCCGCCCACCGCCCGACTGGTCAGAGCGGCAAGGTCGACCGTGCCCGCCGCAGTCAGCCGGACCGACCCGCCGGTGTTGACCAGCCGCTCGACCGACAGATCGCCGGTGCCGGTGGTCGTCAGTTCCAGCCTGCGCGGCGTGAGGTTCCCCGCCTGCAGGTTCGCCATCAACCGCGCGTCCAGCGCCGCAATGTCCAGCCCGCCCAGCGTCACGCTTTCGGTGGCGCGCAGCGCCAGCCGGGCTGCCGCCACATCGGCCGTCACCGCTCCGCCAAGCCCGGTGATCCCGCCCGAAGCCGTCACCGTCACGTCGCCACCGCGCACCTTGCCAAGAGCGATGCCATGCGCCGCAGCCGTGCCGCCGGTCGTTGTCAGCACCAGTGCCCGGTCGCCCGCGGTCCCGGCGCGAATGTCCTTCGCCACCAGCGCGCCGCCCGCCGACACCGTCACGTCGCCCGTCTCCGTCGAAAGGCGTTCGATGGTCAGGCCGTCGCTGTCCTCAAGACGGATCACGCCCGCCGTGCTGGTCGCCGCGACCAGCGTATCCGCGTCAAAGCCAAAGGCCCCGCCCGCCGACCGGATATCCCCCGCCGCTGCCAGCGTCAGGCGTCCGGCACTGATTTCGCGCCCTTCGGACAGGATCGCACCGGTCTGCGCGGTCAGCGTCAGCAGGTCGCTCGCCGCGATCACCGCGTGATCCATGCGGATCGCGCCGCCAGCGGCCACTGCAATGTCGCCCTCCGTGCCCGGTCCCGCCGTCAGCTGCGCGTTGAGCGCCAGCACCACGTCGCGCCCGGCCCCCGATCCCAGCGTCATGGCACCGGACGTGGTCAGGCTGCCCGCCACCTCCAGCCCGGCCTGCGTCGACAGCGCCGCCGTGCCTGCCTGCACAGTCCCATCCATGGTCAGCGTCTTCGCGGCGCTGACCGTCAGCGCCCCGCCCACAGTCGCGCGGGAGGCCACATCAAACACCGCCTTGCCCTGCGACGTGATGCTGAGGGCACCGCCCGTCGTGATCTCCGACGCGCTGTCTACCTGGCCCGAAGCCGTCAGCGACAGGTCGCGCAGACCAAAGTCCCCGCCCGAGGTGATCGTCGCCGCCCCGCTGGTCTCCACCTTGCCGGAGACCAGCGCCTTGCCGCCCGAGTCCAACACGAGGTTGCCCGCCGAGACAGAGACGCCCTCGAACTCAGCCACGTTGAGCGTGCTGGCATCGACCAGCGATGTCACGTCGCGCGTGACCGTTTCGGTGATGGCGCGTTCTTCGTAGACCGTCTTGGTCGCGGTTTCGGAGACCTTCGTGGTTGCGGTCTTCTGCACCATGTTGGGCTGGTTGTCGTAGTTCGTCACCGGGGCGGATTCGCCCTTGAACGACAGCGTGGTCCGGAAGTCGGTGACAGTGTTGTAGATGCTTTCCCAGTGGTAGACGTAATTGCGGTATTCTTCGGAATACTGGCCATTGGAGATCGACCAATCCGCGTAGAAATCGGTGCTCACGCCGGCATATGCGCTGCCCGATTTGCCGCTGAAAGACGTGCCACGCGTGCCGGCGGCACTGTAGCCACTGATATTGGAATAGGTCTGATCGTACCGGAAATCGGACGTGATATCAAAGGTGACATGGCTGCCGTCGCTGAGGTCGTGCCTATGGTTATTCGTATTGGATCCACGATACCAAGTTCCCTCGAACCAGGCCTCGAAGTCGTCGTTGTCTTCAAAGACATCGTCGCCGCGACCGCCGGGGTCCGCTTCCCACAGTTCATACCGGTATTGCAGGTTGTTCAGGTCGCTGTAGTTGGCCCAGCCGCCCGTCCAGGTAAACGCCGACCCGGGATTGCTGTACTGGTTATAGCTGCCCCGACCGTCGTGATAGTAGTCGTTCCGGTCGTTGTAGCCGTACCACGCAATGACGTAGTCCTCGTCCGCGCCGCTTTCGTTGTTATTTGCCTGGTAGAAGCTTTCGAGCTTGATCGTCATCTTGGCCTGCCGGCGTTCGATCTCGTAGCCCGATGCGCTGGTATAGGCGCCGTTGGCCTGGCTCACGCGCTCCAGCGATCGCGCCAGAGTATAGAAGTTTCCGCTGACACCGCTGGTCGCGATCCCCCGGATGTCCCCCGCAATCGCACTGTTTGTCTCTGCAAACTGGCTCGCGGAAGTCCACTGCGACGCATAGGCCAGCGCAATATCGCTGCGGTTGTTGATCTCGTAGACGCGCTTCTGCCCGTCCTTGATGCTCAGGTCGAAATTCAGCGACTTCCCGTCATCGTCGCTCAGGTAATAATCGTTGCCCAGATTCGTCCGCGTCCCGGTCAGAATCGAACTTTGCTGTCTGTAGTTGAGGTTCGCCTCGTCGTAGGAGCGCCCGACCACGGTTTCCGTGGTCACCGGCTTGCCCGTCGTCACGACCTTGGCGATGTCGTCCTCGGCGCCCACGGGAATGGTGATCCATTTGTCCAGCAGGCCGTCGACCTGCACGTTGACGATCTCGGTCGGCTTGCTCACCCAGTCCGGCGTCCAGTTCAGGATGTTCTTCGACCCGTTGTTGTCGATGACTTCCTTGCCCGTGCCGGTCTTGTAGACAAAGGTGTAATGCCGCTTGTAGCCCAGCTGCTGCAGGACCTTGTCCTTCTGATCGTCCGTCAGTTCCTTGAAGGTGGCATTGGTCGCCGGCGGGGTGACGGCACCCGGTGTGCCCGCGACGCCCCAGTTGATGACGGGCGCGCCATGCTCTGCCCCCAGCGAGGACGAGCTGTTGCGGTAGTCGAAGCCCTGGACGAAGAACTGCACGATCTGCGTGCCATTCGAATAGCCGTTCTGCACCAGATCGAAGTCGAAGGTATGGCGCGTCGTGCCCACCGGGATGGAGTTGTAGCCCTCCTGCACGAAGAAGGTCGTTTCGACGAATTTCACCACCTCGATGTCGACGGTGCCCACCGCGACCTGGGTGTAGCCGGTGATGATCTCTTCGGTGACCTTTTCTGTCTTCGTGATGGCGAATGTCAGGTCGTAGCCCTGCGCGCCGGTGGCGCCGGAGTTCACGACCACATCGCCGCCCGCCCGCATCTGCGCATCGCCTGCGGTGGTCACGGTGCCCGCGCCCAGGATGTAGACCATGCCTCCGGTCAGGGCCGGCAACAGGGCCGTGTCCCGCAGGTCTGCCGCCGTGCGGTTCACCGCCGCCGCGCCCGCGCGCAGCACGATGCTGTCGCTGGCCTCCGTGCCGGAGGTTTGCACCGCGCCGGTCACGAGGATCTGCGAGGTCGCGTCCAGCCACAGGGCGGACTCCGCCTCAAGCGCGCCCGCGACGACGATCGTCCCGGCCAGAAGATGCGCTTGCCCGGCCGACTGGATCGCGCCATTGCGGCCGCCGCCGGTGGCCGCGGCGATCTGGATGCCGCCGCGCGCCGTTACCTCGATCAGCGCATCGGCGGCGCGGGCCAGAAGGCTGCCGCCCTCCATGACCGACACGTCCTGTGCCGAAACGCGGATGTCGGAGCGGGCAAAGACCTCGCCCGTCACCTGCACCTGCGCATCGCCCAACCCGGTCAGCGTCACCGTCTTCGGCAGCCCGGTGATGCCGTCCGCCGCTGACGCTTCGCCGATCTTCCCGCCCAGCCGCAGCGTGCCGCCGCCGGTGATCGTCACCGTGCCGTCCGCCGCCAGCGTGTCGATCACCGAACCCGACAGGCGAACCGGGTTCGCCGGGTCGGTTTCGTCGTAGACCACCGTCTCTGTTTCGACCGAATAGGCCAGCGGATCGGACTTCCCGCCGTAGATGTCCACCGCCGCATTGGCCCGCAGGAAGCCGTTCAGCAGCGCACGCCGTTCGACGTCCACATCCACCACGCCGCCAGTGCCATCGGCGTAGATCTGGCCGTTCAGCACCACGTCCCGCGTGCCGGTGATGGCGATCGTGCCGGACCCGGTGCCCGCCACGTCCAGAACCTCGACCCGGCTCGCCGCATCGACAAAAAGCCCCGCCTCGATGATGGCACCACCGCTGCGCAGGATCGCCGCGGAACCGCCGTTCAGGGTGATCCCGCCGGTGGCCAGCACGCTGCCGCCCTTCGCGACGCCCAGATGGTCGGTCCCGCCCAGCCGCAGACTGTCGCTGGCGGTCAGCGTCACGGTCGCCCCGTCCGCCGCCGCGGTCAGCTTCAGGCTCGGCGTGTCCTGCAGCGCGGCACCCGCGTGCAGCGTGCCCATGATCGTCATCGTCTCCGCCGACAGGTCGATGTGCGACCCGGTGGCCGACGTGCCGATCAGCACGCCTTCCTCGACCCGCAGGTCGCCCGTCAGCACCCCGGTGATGGCGTCCTGCGCCACCACGACCGCGCCACGGTTCGACGCCGTATCGCCCAGCACCACGTTCGCCCCGACAAAGGCCACCGTCTGCGCCTTCAGCACCGCATCGACGACCGTCACCCGGTTGGACGCCTCGAGCGCCAGATCGCCCGCCGCCGTCAGGTTCGCGCCGATATCCAGCGCGTTGTCCGCCACGATGCGCACCTCCGGCTGGCTGCCCCCGGCAAAGGTGCTGGTGATCACGCCCTGCACGTCGACATCCGCACCATGGATCGACAGATCGCCCGCCGCGAGGATGCGCCCGAAATCGCGCGTCAGCACGACGCCGCCATTGGCCGAATCCACCGCGATGGTCTGGTCGTCCCGCAGCGTCTCCAGCGTGCCGTTCAGGTAGATCTCCTGATCGCCCGAAAGCGTGATCGCCCCGCCCGCCTGCAGCACCCGCAGGCGCGCGGTATTGTCGATGTCCAGTGACCGCGCCGCCGTGCCGCCTGTCAGCGTGACATTGCGCGAGGCCTCGATCAGTCCCTGCACCTTCAGCGTGCCCTGGGCCGACAGGATCACGTCGCGGTCCTGACCATGTGCAATGATGTCGCCTTCGAGCAGGCTGTTCTGCCCCAGTTCGAAGGTGATCGAACCGTCCACCGTCTCCAGCACGCCGGTGGCGTCCAGACGGATTCCCCCATCGAGAGACGCCGGATCGCTGAACATGTTGATCGCCGAATGTGCGCGGATCTTGCCCGCGATGTATAGCTCTCCGTTCGGACCGGTGGCGGAGCCGAGGTTGACGATGCTGCCCGCCGCTGCCGCGTCCAGCGCGTAGCGCTGACCGGAGACCAGTTCCGCCGTACCGCCAAACGCCACGCCCAGAAGCGCCACGTTCTGCTGCCTCGCATCGTCGAGGATCTTCACCTCGTAGGGCGACACGAAGGCCAGCCGCCCTTCGCGCAGGATCACGTCGAGGTCGGGCGTGCTGTCGCTGGCGTCGCGATGCGCCGCGTGGATCGCTGAAAGGCCTGCGTAATCGGTGCCGATGTCAGGCGTGATCCCCGCCGCATCGGTCTGCACCACGGTCCAGGTTGCCGCGTCCCATGCGTCGCGGATGTCCTGTTGCAGGTCGGTGATGGCGGTATTATCCGCCGCCTCCGCCGCCGTGACGGTCACAACCGCTTCAACGGTAAAGCCCAGCCGGTCGTATTGCATGACAAAAGACACGTCCTGCCCCAGCGTGCCGTTCACGCTGACGGGCCAGGCGTCCAGTTCCAGCATGTTGACCCAGGCCGGGGCCAGTACCTTCACGTCGCCCTTGCCCGCGAGGTTGATGACGGAATTCTCCCGCGTGGTCGTCACCGCGGCGGAGCCATAAAGCACCAGCCCCGTGCCGTCGTACTGGTGGTCCGGGTCGCCCGCCACGGGGGTCCGGTCGTCGATGCCGCCGATCACGTCGATGCGCTTGCCCGCGGTGATGTCGGTGCCGATGATCACCTGCCGGTCGGCTTCGATCAGGATTTCGGAATCCACGTCGTAAGCGTCCAGCGTACGGCCCTGATACTTGCCCGCCACCGGGTCGCGGTGCTCGACCACGCGGCCGCCGGACAGCAGCAGGCCCAGCACGTCCACGTCGCCCGCGCCCTTCAGCGAGATCGACCCGTCGACGTATGTTCCACCCGCCGCGCGGCTGCGATTGCCGTCGGCGTCATAGTCCCATGTGCCTTCGACCACGATTTCGGAGGCCGCGTTGACCACCAGCCCGGTGCCCGTCACCGCGTCCGCGCCGCCGATGGCATCCACCGCGCGGCTTGCCCGGACGTAGCCGCCCGCGTCAACGATACGGCCGTCCTCCGTCTTGACCAGACCGCCGAGGATCACCCGGCTGTCAGACCGCACCACCACGTCGCTTTCGCGTCCGGTCCAGTCGACGTGCTTCTCCACGAGGAAGGTCTTTGTCGTGCCGTCCGGCATCTGCCGCTGTTCATAGGTCTGCACCAGCCGCCCGCCGGCGATGATATTGCCCAACAGTTCCGCCCGCCCGGTCGAATTGATCGTGACCACCGATCCGGCACCGTTCGCGCCCAGACCCGCGCCCGTCAGGCCGCCCGCAGAATTGATATAAAGCGACAGCGGGTTCTCGAAATCCGAGGCCAGCGCGGAATACATCTTCTCGCCGTCCCAGTGGTCGTCAGCCCCCGCGACGCCGCCCGTCACGGTAATGTCGCCACTGGTCAGGATGCCCTTGCCGATCAGCAGCTGCTGGCCAGCCTCGAGCGTCACGCTCGACCCGCCATTGCCCTGCGCGTCGAGGTTGAAATGTACGCCGGTTTCATCGGCATAGCCGCCCGCGATCAGCGTCCCGAAGATGTCGACGTCCTGCCCGCCCGTGGCCGTGATGAAGGAGCCGGCCGCGTTCGTCTGAATCGCACCCGAATTGTCGAGGTAGACCGAAGACCCGCGCGCATCCGCCGTTACGGCACCCGCCGCCAGCGCGCTGCCGTCCAGCGCAAGGCCGCCCAGCATCGTCACGCCCGCATCCGCTGTCACCTGCCCGTCGACGTACAAGAACTCGTCCGAGTGCAGCGTCACGTCGGCGCCCGCCGCCGTCGCGGTGACATAGCCCGTCACGATCACGTCCTGCGCCGCCGACAGCACCACGGGCCGCGCCGCGAGGCTGACCATGTCGCCCGACATCCACAGACCGTAGCCGCCGGTATGCTCGGCCAGGTAGCTCAGCGGATTGGTCAGCGCAATCAGCTCAAACGTCGAAGATTTGTCAAAGATCGAATACTTCGCCCGATAGGCCGGATTGTCGCTGCCGTCCGCCAGCTTTGGCTTGCCATAGATCAGACCGTCATAGCGCTGGTTGCCGCCGGCGAATTCCATCGCGCCCGCCCCGGCGATCGACCCCGCCAGCAGCATCTCGGCGCCTGCCGCGACCTTGACGCTCGCCCCGGTGGCCAGCGTCACCAGTTGCTGGATCGTCTGCGACGGATCGGCCGGGTTCGGCACCGTCACGTAGTCGGTGCCCGACAGCAGGGCCGACCCCTTGTTGATCGACACCAGATCGTCCGACGAGAGATCCATCAGGGAGTTGTCGCCCGTCGACTGGATCACCCCGCCTTCGAGCAGGAACAGCGGCCCGCCGGCGTCCAGCGTCATGATGGACCCCACGCCACCCAGCAGCAGGCTCGCGCCCACCTCGACCGCACCGGCGGTCGTTATGTCAAAGGTACTGCCATCGCCGGTCGTCTCGATCACCGAACCGACGTCCATCGTGACGCTCAGGTGACCCGCCTCGTTCAGGTATATCGGCGTCACGTAGGCGTCCGTCCGCACGGTCGGGTCCTGCACGCCGGACACGTCGATGGTCACGCTGCGTGTGCCCCGCACCCAGCCACCGACCGAAATCTGCTCGTCCGCCGAGATCTTCACGTTCATGCCGGACACGCCGGAATCCGCGAAGCCGGTCAGGTCCTGGATATTCTGCGCCGACACGCGCAGCAGGCGGGTCTGAAGCTCCACCAGATCGGCGGGCGCCTGCACGTCGCCCATGACCGTCATCACGTCGGACAACAGGCGCGTATCGTCGCGCAGGCTGGCAAAGCGGCTGTCGGCGGGCCGCGCCACGGGGCCGGAATTGTCCGGCATCTTGGCAAACTCGGCATCCTTCAGGTCGCCCAACACCATGGTGTTGCCGAGGTCGCGCCGCCCGACGATGAGTTGCGTGAACCCGTCCTTGATCGCCGCGACATCGCGCGACGAAAGGTAAAGCCCCGGCGTCGGACCCTGCACGTCGCCATCCTCCGGCAGATCGACGCCACGGATATCCTCCGCCGCGGTTCCCAGGACCGTGTGCCAGACCGCCTGCTGAGACCGCAGCGTCAGCCCGCCGGCCCCGACAATCCGGTTCGCCCCCGAAGCAAAGTCCATGTCGTCGGCGTTGAACACGATCTGTGCGTCGGCCTTGTGCGCCAGCACATGACCCGAAGCCAGCGTCAGCAGCGCATCCTGCGCCGTCAGGTCGATCACCAGATCGCCGTTCGCCACCTCGATGGCCACGTCGGCGCGGATGTTGCCGCGGTTCTTGCGCAGGATATCGCGCCATTCCGCCGCCGCCGCACCGGCGCGCGTGACCCAGGTCACGCCGCTTTCCCAATCGTCCTCCGCCGGGGTCGCCAGAATCTGCAGACCGGCGTTTTCATAGCGGTCCAGCGCCTTTTCCTCGATCAGGGTCAGGTCGTCGTCCTCGCGGATCGCCACGTCGCCCGCGCCGGTGGCGGAGGTCGCAAGCGTCATCTCCTTCACCCGCGTATGGATCGGCGTGTCCTTCGACCCGATGGCATCACGTGCCTTGATGACCAGGTAACCCTGTTCCGCCGCGATGGTGACACCGGCGGCGTTGGACACATTGCCGTCCGCGGCGGTCATTCGGATCCAGCTGTCGCCATCCGTCCCCGCGCCCAGATCGGCGGAGGAGGAGATATTCGCGTTGACCCGGATCGACGCATCGTCGCCCACCACCCGCAGGTCCATGGCGCCACCGTTCAGCAGCGTCACGTCATGCGCGATGGTCAGCGTGGTTTCCTGTTCCAGGATCACGCCCTGCGCCATGAGCGCGCTGAACTGGGTGACGGTATGCGCAATCGCCCGCAGTTCGGTCGCGCCGAGGTCGATCACCGTCTGCCCGTCCAGCGCGACAAAGCCCACGTTGCCGCCAAACGCCCGCACGGCGGTATCCTCGGTCCGCGCGCCCTTGCCCGTCAGCGTCAGCCGCTCCACGTCGCCAGAGGTGTAGCGGATCTGTTCCCGCCCGTTGGAAATGACGCCGTTGCCCAGACGGATCGCGTCGTCCGCGCCGCGTGCCGCCGTCTGTTCAAGGATGATCTCGTCGAAATCGCCGCCGGTTTCCGTGATGTGGAAGGTGCCGGTATCGCCCCGCGCGCCGGCCCGACCCATGCGGAAGTTGTAATCGTCCTCACCGCCGGTGTCGGTGATCTGCGCCTCCCACGCCGGGAAGGCCGTGGTGAACAGCGTGTCGGCAAAGCCCGACAGCGTGATCCGGTCCACCGTGAGGCGCGACACGCGCACCTCGCCGTCAGACCCGTTGTCGGAAACGGTCACGCCCGATTTGGTGATCGTCGCCGTCACGCCATTGCCCATGCCGGAGAAATCCAGCCCCGTGCTTTCGTCCCGGTCGTCGCTGATGCGGTCGTTGCCGTAGGCCTCGGCAAAGGCATAGGTGTCCGCGCCCGCGCCGCCGGCCAGCCGGTCATCGCCCGTCCCGCCCTGTAGCCAGTCGTTGCCGGCAAGCCCGGTGATCCGGTCGTTGCCCGCGTCGCCGTAGATGGAATCGTCGCCAAAGCCGCCGGACAACACGTCGTCGCCGTCGCCGCCCTCGATCCGGAAACCGTCGGCCTGGGCCGTGGTGGTCACGAAATCGCCCGGTGTGTAGCTGCCCGCGACCCCCTTCTCCTGTGAAGGGGTAAAGACACCCTTCTCGAATTGCCCGACCTGGATCCTGTCTTTGCCCGCACCGCCCTTCAGCACGCCGCCGCCGGTGGAGACCAGGAGCGTGTCCTTGCCGTCGCCGCCGTCGATGTCGAAGGTCACGCCGGACAGGCGCGTGGCGTCCATCATGTCATCGCCGTCACCGAAGGTGGCCACGACCTTCCGCACGCCGCTGAACGACTGGTACCAGTTGTCCCACTCGACGTTCACCGTCCCGCCGGAGCCCGACAGCACCACGCTTTCGCCGGCGTCGTTGGTGCCGAAGTATTTTCGCATCTCCGCCCGCGTGCCAAAGTTCAGGTGCAGCGTGTCGCCCTGCTTCTCGGCCAGCACCGGCTGCACGCGCGGCGCCTCGAAGGTGGTTTCGAACAGGCGCAGCTTGAACAGGTCCTGATCATAAAGCGTGATCGTCTTGACCCACAGGTCCAGTTCGACGAAGGCACCCAGCACGAGGTCGGCGTGCAACGAAAGGTTGAACAGGTTCAGCGGGTTCGGCGTGTCGCTTTCGTAGTTGAGCATGGTCCAGATCTCGGACCCGCGAATGCGACCGTCGCTGATCCACGTCGTCTGGCTTGCCAGCACGTTGCCCCAGTCGTCCTTGACCAGCAGCGGGCGCGCGATGTCCTGCACGTCGAGGCCGGCGCCGAATTCGACGCGGCCCTTGCCCCCGCCAGAGATCGGACCGACGTTCACGCCCATCTTCAGCCCGATCCAGGCATCCAGCGTGAATTCGTCCTTCTCCACGCCGCCCGTGCCCGCCACGATCGAGCCGTTGCGGAATTCCGGCAGCGTCCAGTCGGCCAGGAAGAAGCCGTCCAGCGCGTCCAGCGGATCAGAGGAGGACAGCGCCTTGCGGATGCCGAAGGTGTCATAGCCGAATGCCAGGTCGGCCTTGGCCGAAACCCCGCCAAAGGCGGAAACCTTGAAGTTGACCAGCCCCGGAATGATCGGGATCACGCCCAGCAGCGCCTCGAACTCGGCGCGCGCTTCGAGAAGCGGCAGTTCGTAGGTGAACAGGATCGCATCGCCGCCCGACAGGATCGACATCCAGTTGTCGAGGTCGGTCAGGTATTCAAAGGTCTTGAACCCCGACCGCGGCGTGGCCGATGTGCCCTTCTTTACCGTGGTGCCGGAGGACGACCCGCCCGAGCTTGCCGCCTCCAACGCGCGCAGCTTGGCGTCCAGTGCCGCGCTGTCGCCGGTATCGCCGGTCGCCGCCGTGCCCGACAGCGTGCCGGTGCCGATGCCGGCGATATCCCCCAGCAGGATTTCCCCCGTGTCGCCCCAGCCCCGGATGGTCGGTGGCAGATCGTGGATAAAGACGATCGCCTTGAAGAACGCCTCCGGGATCTGCGGCTTGCCCTTGAGCTTGAGCATCCCGTTGACGAAGCCCAGTGGCGAGGGCGTGATGCCAAGCCCCTTGAGGAACGACAGCTCGTCCAGTTCCGTGATCATGAACTTGGCGAAGTCGTAGATCGGATCGACCGCATCCGACACGTCTTCGGACAGCGGCAGCAGGAAGTCGTTGACAAAGCTGCCGACGTCGACGCGCAGCCGCTCCAGTTCGATGGTCGGGGCCTGAAGCTTCTGGCCGATCTGCCAGTCCCAATCCATCACGAGGTTGGCGCGCAACTTCGGCAGCGCCACCGCGCCGCCCGCGTCCACCGAAAGCGTCATCTGCAGGTCGACGTCGCTGTCGACCTCGAAGGCGACGCCAAAGCTCTGGCTGAAGGACTGCGACAGCAGCTTGGACGCGGACAGGCGGCCGCGACCGTCGCCCTTCACGTCGATGCCCAGCACGGCCTCCGCGCCGGATGCCTCGCCATTCGGTCGGGCGTCGACCACTTCGGCGTCGAAGAACAGCAGCGACCCGGTGGCCGTGAACGGCGTGTCGTCGTCGTCGCCGCGCAGGCGTGCACTGGCCTCGACGCGGATCTCGGGCTTGCCGTCGCCGTCCTCGCCGTCCTGCGTCACCAGGTAGAACCCGTCCGACACCGAGATGCCAAAGCCGAATTCCCAGGTCCATCCGGCCTCGAAGGAGAAACCGCCGTCGATGTCCATGGAGAAGCCCGGCAGGTCGAAGTCGAGCGGAATATCAAAGCCCGTGGACAGCAGGTCCTGCCCCAGTTCCATCTCGATCTGAAGCGCATCGGCGCTGTCCGGCGGCAGATCGCCCTGCGCCCAGTCGCCCAGCTTTACGCCGGCACGGTCGTACCAGCCGACGGCGATATCCTCGATGTTCACCGTACCGTCGCCGTTCACGTCGCGGACGATGTTCAGCCCGTCGACGCCAAACAGCGACCACAGCGAATTGCGCACGATGCCCGTGGTGCCGCCCTCGGAGGACAGCTTTGCCCGCAGATCGCCCAGGAAACCCTGCCGCACATCCTGAACGAAGTTGCCGGTGGCCGCCAGCTTGTCCCCGATCAGCGGGATGTCGCGGCTCAGTTCGTCCTGCAACGTGTCCTGCACCATCCCCAACGCGAAATCGACGCCGTCGATCAGCCGGCTGGGGTCGTTGATCATACCCAACAGGCTGAATTCGCCCAGATACTGATCCATCGCCGACTGCGCATCCGGCACGGTCAGTTGCAGCACTTCGCCTTCGACCAGCTTGCCGCTGGCCATGTCCATCAACGCCCCGAAGCCCTTCGGCGTCTGCATGGTAAAGGCGCCAAGCGCGATATCCGGCAGGCTGGAGGCCTGAAGCCGCATCGGCAGGTTGGCCTGCAGGTTGCCGCTGAGCGACACCGCGTAATTGTCCGCCAGCCGTTCGTCGAACAGGTAGAACCGGCCATCATCCGCGACGCTGCCCGCCTGCTGGTCCAGCCGCACCATGAGCGATGCGTAATCGTCGGTGGTCGCGGCCAGCCCGTCGCCGTCAATGGCGATCCAGCCGTCGCTGATGCCGATCTGCGCCACGCCTGCGTCCAGTTGCAGATCGAGGTTCGACCCCCGCGCCGCGAGGTTGAGCGACGCATAGGTGCCGCGCGCCTTCGACGGGTCCACCGCCTGGCGGAATTCCAGTTCCACCGCGGTAAAGGTCTTGCCCGCGTAATCCGCCGTCTGGCTGCCCGACAGCAGCTGCACATCGACGCCCAGTTCGCCCGACAGCCAGTCCTGCAGGTCCTGGATGGCGCTCATGCGGCGCCCCGCCAGCTGGCCCTTGCCATGCTGGGTATCGGTATTGCCACCCTCGGTCGAGGACAGCCAGCCGGTGTTCACCTCCGCCCAGAGCCGGGTGACGTCCTTGCCGCTTTCGCCGATCATCCGCCGCATCTGCGCCAGAACCGCCTGGCGCTGATCCTCGGCCAGTGTCGACGATCCGCGTGCAAAGCCGACTGACCCGAAGGCCGCCGCCGTGGTCGTGACCACCCGCGTCGGGTCGTAGTCGTAAAGGAAGGTCTCGATGCCTTCGGCGCTGAGGATGACGCCGGCGTGCAGGCGCAGCTTTGCCAGCACGTCGAGTTCCACGTCACCCGACCCGCTCACGAGGTCGTTGGCGAAATCGAAGCCCGCCAGCCCGTCGGCCCCGACGATCCCGGCCAGTTGCTGGATATCCAGCGCCAGTCCGAAGGTCTCGCGGAAGGATTTCTGGATATTCATGTGAATATCCAGCGCCTCGCCGTTCATGCGCAGGGCAAAGACCTGATTCTCGGCGGCGAGCGTGTTGTCGTCGTCGATCCCCAGCGCGTTCTCGAACAGCGCCTCGATCTGGTCAAAGGCGGTCTGCGGGTTCTCCGCCGCCTCCTCCACCTGCGCGAGGATCTCGTCGACAAAGGGGAAGGCATCCGCCAGCGACTTGCCGACGCCCGGCAGGATCTCGTCGTAGAACGGCTGATCCTCGATCACGCCGCGCAGCAGGTCCAGCCCGTCGCGCACCGCGCCGACGATATCGGCCAGCGACATGTCCTTGAAATCGAACAGCGCGCCAAGCTCCGGGTAGACCACCACGATATCGTTCGCCGCGATCTGCCCCTGCGCCACCAGCAGGTCGAGGTCGGCGGCATAGTTCGGGTCCTGCGCGATGGTGACGAATTCGCCGGGATCGAACAGGTCGAGCGCCGTGATCGACACCTCCGCGTTCGGCGCCAGCGGAATGTCCGACCCAAAGCCCGGATTGACCGTCAGCCCGCGCAAGGACGCGTTCGCGGTGCCGGTCGCGGTGATGACGATATCGCCCGCGTTCACGTCGGTCAGGCCAAATCGGGTATCGCCCGGCACGACTTCGTCCGCGTTGCGGTCGAGCCGTGCCGTCACCTGCGCCTCGAGGTGGACGCCCGATCCGCTGCCCGCGCCGCCTGCGGTCGCGCCCAGCGAACCGATGGACAGCGCCACCTCCAGGTCTGTCACGTCCAGCGACACGCCGGCGCTGACCGACACGTCCTGAATGCCAAGGCTGGTTTCGCCCTCCCGCAGGACAAAGCCGAGGTTGGCCTCGCTCTCTGCCACGGCGCGGTCCAGAACCACGAGGTGTTCGTTGCGGTATCCGGTGACGGTGTAGCGCTCGCCGCCCAGTTCCAGACCGTAGCCCACCATGGTGGAATCGAAGATGAACGTGTCGTCCGAGAACAGTTCCGACCCGGCAGTGGTCCGTCCCGCCGCGCCGGAATAGGTCCGGCCGTCAAGGTCGATGAAGAACCCCAGTTGCCCGGCCACGTTCACCGTCATGCCGCCCACGGCATCGGTCGACAGGCTCAGCGCGTCCGACCCGATGTCGAGGCTCAGCGGAACCTCGAAGGGTTCGAAGGTCTGCGCGAACTGCATCGGCACCACAAAGGCGCGTTCCAGCGGGTCGTAGCTGATGGTGATCCCCGGCGGCAGCACGCCGGAGTTGTTCACCGCCGTCATGAATTCCTGCAATGTGCGGATCTTCTGGCGACGTTCGTGCACGACCGCCTCAAAAGTGCCGACTGCCGTCACCGACGCGGGCAACACCGCCGTCTTGCCGTCCAGAACGGAGGACACCGTATAGGTGCCCACCGCCGTCCGCACGCCGTTCACCGTCTGGTACAGCGACACCTCACGCCCGTCGAACAGACTCGCGTCGAACCCGCCAAAGGCCGAAGCCATGCGGACCTGAACCATCTGGGTGCCGTCCACCGTCCGCACCACCGGCGCGACCGTGATACCCTGGAAGGTGCTGACCACCTCGAGCGGGCGGTAGAAGTCGATCTTGTCGTAGACGTTGGTTTCGAACGCCTCGCCGAACTGCAGCACGGTATCGAGCCCGGTGCCCACGAAGGGCAGATCGGTGGCGAACATGTCGCTGTAGCGCACCTGTTCCAGCGTATCGAGGAAGTCGGGGAACATCTGGATGATGTCCACCACCGACACGTTGCGGAAATCCAGCAGCGCGTCGAAATCGACCAGTTCGAATTCCGGCAGGCCATCGGTCAGGAAATCGCCGGATGCCAGGATGCGCGGCGTCTTCCCCGATGCGAGGTCGAGCGACCCGACCTCGGCATAGACCGGCAGATCGACCTCCAGGTTGCTCGATGTCAGCACGTTGCGGAAGCCCGCCGTGGTTTCCTCCACGTGACCGGCCAGCGCCAGCGTGATGCGCCCGGTTTCGCGGCTGCGATCCCCGATGGAGGCGCCCAGCGGGCCAAAGCTCGCCCCGATCACCACGTCATCGACGGACGCATTCAGGTCGTATTCCAGCCGGTCCAGCGTGAAACTGGTGTCGCCCGTGGTCCAGTCGAAGGCCAGAGAGAAGCCCGAGGACACTGTCCCCGTCAGGTTCAGCGTCACGTCGGCGTCCAGCTCCAGCGGCACGTCGAACGGCAGGTGGTCCAGCCCGGCCTCGATCGCCTCACCCAGCGTCAGGCGCTGGCTGCGCTCGATGGTCAGCGTGTCGTCGAACACCAGCCGCAGGCCGGTCTGATCCGATACCAGCGTCAGCGCGTCCTCGGAGAAGCCCAGCAGCGGCAGCCAGTTGGCACTCAGGTAATTCACCAGTCCAACGAGGCTCGGCTCACCGGTGACGCCGTAGGTCGGGGCGGGCAGCGCGGCGATGGCGCTGTCCGCTGTCTCGCCCATGTAGCGTTGTATGTAGTCACCGAAGGACAGCAGCGTATCGGCGCCCACCAGCTGCGCCAGGGACGTACCCAGCAGCGGCAGCGTCACCGCCATAGGATGGGTATTGCTGTTCTCGCCGGTAGAGAAATCCGGCGTGATATCCGCCTTCAGGTCGCTGATCGTCTCGCCGATGGTTTCCGTCGCATCGCCCAGCACGCCGGTCAGGAGCACGTCCAGCGACCCAAAGTCGATGCGCGTTTCCTGCGTCGCGGCCTGTGTTGCCAGGTGCAGCGCGCTCACCGCGCCGGTGGCGTCGGTCAACGACAGGGTGCGATCCACCATGCGGCCCAGCGAGTTGCCCGCCACCGTGACTGTGCCGGTCAGCCCCATCACCGGGGTGTCCACCACCGCTGTGGCGCTGCCCTCGATGGCATAGCCCGGCTGGCCGTTGGCGCCCGTGCCCGCCAGCAGGGCAAAGCGCCCCGCCGTCAGCGACACCTCGGACCCGGCGGGCAGATCGAATTCGGTGGTGAAATCCGTCACCCCCAGCAGCAGCATGCCACGACCGTCGACGACCTCGCGGCTGATCAGGATATTGCCCTCGAACGCCGCCACGTCCAGCACCTCGACAGTGGCCTGCCCGGCCAGCGTCAGGTTGCCGGTGCCGTCGAAGGCCGCCGCAAGCGAGCCGTCCAGCGTCACGCCCGGCACGCCCGTCAGGCTGACCGCGCCCGCGACCGACCCGCTGCGGGTGCCATCGTCGCCCAGCACCAGCGTGCCGGCCACGTTCTCCAGCGCCAGCGCGATGCCGCCGACCCGCAGCCCGAGTTCCGCATCCGTCGCCGTCACGCGCCATGCCGCAGCCACCGCATCGCGCTCCACCCGGAAATCGCCGCGCAGGAAGGCCCCGCCAAGGTTCAGCTCCGCGTTCGCCTCGATCAGGAAACGCGCGCCCGCGTCGTCAAGCGCCAGTTCGGACCCGCCGCGCGACACCGCCTGCGTCAGCACCTGGCCCGACCAGTCGATGGCCGACCCGCCAGCCGCTCCCAGCGCCCGGTTCAGTTCGAACCGCGCGTCGGTGACCTCGGCCAGCGTCAGCCCGTTAAAGCCTGCCTCCCCGACCTCGGCCACCGCCGAGATCCAGCTGCGCCGCGCGCCGGTCTGTTCCAGCGACACCGCCGCCAGAAGCTGCGTATCGCGCAGGGCGACGCCAAAGCTCTGCCCCGGCAGCGCCGTCGCGCTCAGGTCCGCGCCCGCGATCAGCACCTGATCCACCGTCGCCGTGGTGCCATCCGCCAGCGTCACCGCCTGCGCCTTCTTCACCTCCAGCGACAGGTCGCCCTCGACGCTCAGCACGTCGGTGACGCTCAGCGCCATCTGGCCACGCAGACGGGTTTCGCCATCCGTCAGGTCGACGTCGTAGACGCCCTGCGCGGTGGCCACACCCTCTACCAGATCGCTGCCCCAGCGGTTCATCGCAAAGGACAGCCGGTCCGCCTGCACCGTCACCGCCGACCCCAGCCCGAAGGCCACGTCGCCCTCCAGCTGCAGGGCATAGCGCGAGGCGATGTATTGCTGGTCGCGCAGCAGGATCGCGCCGCCGCCGTTTGACAACGAGGCATCCATGCCGCCGAAATCGGTGATCGCGCCGGACAGGTTCGACAGGCCGATGCGAATGTCGGTCGTCTCGATGCCGTCGACCTTGTGCGCCAGCACGCTGATCGCCGCATCGCCGGTGACGGTGCCGAAGTCCTTGATGGTAAAGGCCGCGCCCTCGACCACCACCTCGGTACGCTCCAGCCCGTCGGCAAAGGTCAACTGACGCGCTGCGCCGCCCAGACCCACCGGGACCGCGATATCCACCGCCTGTCCCAGCCGGTTGATCCTGAGCGTGCCGTTCGCGCTCAGGGAAACAGCGCCGTCAAAGCCCGTCAGCGCCACGTCGCCCTCGGCTTCGAGCGCCCAGGTCGCGGCGGCATAGCTACCGTCGTCGGCCTTGTTCTGCATGACCAGCAGCGCCAGCCCGCCATCCGTCAGGCTCAGCCCATTGGCCGAAGACCCGATGGCCGCCGTCACGTTCGACGCGCCGATCATCAGGCGATCCGGCACCGGCGCCACGTGGCGCGACAATCCCGAAACCACGGTCGGCACGCTTTGGCCGACCAGCGCGCCCTGCGCGACGATCTGGAACACGCCCTGCGTTGCGGTCTCGATGACGCGGACATCCGTGCCCCAGACCGTCGCGCCCGTGGCATCCGTCACCTGCGCCAGCGCGCCCTGCAGCGCGGTCTTCAACGTGCCGGGTTCCAGCGCGCGCACATCCAGAGACGCGGCCCATTCCGTCGTGCCCGAGGCGCGCAGCCGCACCGTGTCGGCCAGCCCGTCCACCAGCCGCAGATCGACCGTCTGGACGGCGTTCACCTTCAGATCGGCCACCTGGCTGCCCGCCAGCGCGCCGCCAAAGGCGATGTCGAAACCGTCACCCGAGGCCGTCACCGTCACGTTGCCCGCGCCGATGGTGGCCAGCCCGCGCAGCGCCGCCTGCAATTCCGCCGCCGTGGTGGCCTGCGTGATCGGCCCGGTGATGGCGGACCCGAAGGACAGCGCCACCGCGCCCTCGAGCGCCGCCACCGACAGGTGCTGCACTTCGGAGGTGACCGCGCCGGCCGCCGTCTGTGTCAGCGTTGCGTCTGGCGCCTCCACCAGGCGCGTGATCTGCCCGGTCATCACCGCATCCAGATCGCGCCCCAGCAGCGTGCCGCCAAAGGTCACTTCCCACAGGTGCTTGCCCGCCGAAACCTCGACCAGGGCCACGGACACCGCGACGCCCTTCGAGGCGAGCGTGACCCCGGACACCGTTTCCGCCCCGAGGATCGCCGCCCGCACCGCCTCCGGCGTCGCGTCGAACGCGATGTCGCCGGTCTTGAACACCGTGCCGAAGGCCGGGATGTCCAGGTCGAACGCCCCTTCAAGGCCCTCGTCGTAGAGGTCGATCTGTTGCACCATGCCGGTCGCGGCCTGCGCCGTTCCCAGCGTGGTCAGCGCCGCGGTCACCCGCACCGTGCCGTCCAGCACGGCCCCGTTCGATGCGGTGGTAAAGGCCGTGACCCCCGCCAGCGCCTGATCGCCGCCAAAGGTTACCCGGTAGCCCTGCCAGCTGATCCCCGGCGAATTCTGGTCGAACACCACCGAGACAGTGCCAGCCCCGGTCACGGCCTCCAGCGCCTGCCGGATGGCCGCCGCCTGCCGCACGGGGTCCGCGATGTAGCGCACCGCCGCCGTGCTGCGTCCGTCCGCCAGCGTCAGGGTGAATTTCGCGCCCGAAACGCTGCCCACGCTCACCGGCGTCAGCTTCAGGTACTGCGCGCCGACCTGTCCGGTCTGCGCGCGCCGCAGGATGGAGGTCGTGCCCCAGTCGTCCTTGTCGGCCGGATCGGCGGGCGGCGTCATCGTCAGACCGCCCAGGTCCTGCCCGGTCCGCGTACCGCCCAGCGTGATCCCGAAGCCGCCAGCGCGGGTGCCCGTCACCGCCACGTTGCCCGCGCCAAAGAGCAGATCCAGCCCCGTCGCCAAGGCCTCGGCCAGCGCCGCGTCGCTGCGCGCCGAGCCATCCGCGTTCAACGTCGAGACGGTGACCTGCGCCCCGCCGCGCGCCAGAACGTAGGCGCCTTCGCGGAACCGCGTCACGCCGTCCGTGCCGGTGGCCGCAGCCGTCAGCCTGTAGACCGTCGCGCTTGCCTGCCCGCCGGCGGTGACCTCGCTCACCACGGCGCCGCTGCCGGTTTCCGCCCGCGATGCCAGAATTGCCGCCTCCGGGCTCTGCATCACCTCGCGCGTGACGGCGAATTCGCCGCTGATCGCGCCGACGCCGTCGACCGCCAGCGAAGCCGCGCCCGCCACCTGCAGGTTGCCCGAGGAATCGAACCGCGTTTCCAGGGTGCCGCTGAACTCCAGCCCGTCGATGCCAACGATCCGCCCGTCACCAGCCAGCGTGCCCGACCGCGCGCCCGAAGGCGCCAGCACCAGCGCGCCGGTGACGTTCTCGATCACCACGCCCGCGTCGCCCGCGAACATCTCGACCCGGCCATTATCCACCGTCACGGTCCAGGTCTGGCCCTCTGCGGTTTCGGTCAGCGCGACCGTCACTTCGCCCGATACCAGCGCGGTGCCGAAGCCCAGTCTTGCCTCCAGGTCCAGTTCCAGCGCCTGCCCGCCGTAGGCCAGCGACAGCGTGCGGCTGTCCGAAACCGCCAGATCGGTGCTCTGGTCGTCGGACGCGCCGTTCCAGTCGATCACCACGCCGCCGGGGGCAAGGATGCCACCCGAGGCAGACATCAGCCGGTTGACCGCCACCTTGGCGTCGGTCACCTCGGCATCGATGCCCGCCACCAGCGACAGGTCGCCCACCGCGCCCTGCACCGCCAGCCAGCGACGGCCCGCGCCGCCGCGTTCGGTCGACAGGGCGATGGCCACCGCCGCGTCGTTCAGCGTCGCTGCGACAGAGGCCGCGCCCAGCCGCCCTTCCAGTCCCGCGCCACCGAACAGCAGGTGATCCACAGTCACGGTCGAGCCGTCCGACAGCAGCACCGTCTGCGCGGTGCGGCTTTCGATGAACATGTCGCCGGAGGTCTGCACCACGCCGCCGATCTCCAGCGCCATGTGACCGCGAACGCGCGTCTCGTTATCGATCAGGCTGGCGGAATAGGTGCCGTCCACCGTCGCCACCGACAGGTCGAGATCCTCGCCCCAGCGGTTCCACGCCACGGCAAGTTCGTCCGCCGTCAGCGTCACGCCCGGCACGCCCTCCAGCGCGACGCTGCCCTCCGCGACAAAGGCCTGCTTCACCGTTGTCGTCGCGCCGACCGTCCGGCGTTCCATCACCAGCGCGCCGGTGCCGCCCGTCAGGGTGGCGCCCACGCCGCCCGGCGTCAGGTTGCCCTCGGCGCGGTCGACGCCGACCTCCAGCCGCAGCACCTCGGCCGCGCCGTCGGTGGTCTTTGTCACCTCGATGCGCAGGCGGCCCGTCACCGTGCCCAGATCCTGTACCGTCACCGATCCCTCGTTGATCAGCAGCTCGTAGCGCTCGGTGCCGTCGGCAAAGCTGACCTGCTGCACGCTGGCGGAATCGTAGCCCACGCGCACCGTCTGGTCCACCGCGCGCCCCAGCGTGTTCACCGCCAGCACCGCATCCGCGCTCAGGGTCACGGCATCGCCGAAGCCGTTCAGCTCCGCCACGCCGCCCAGTTGCAGCGCGAACCCGGCCTGCTGGGCCACCTGCCCCGCGCCGGTGTCCACCTGCCGCGAGATCACCAGCGCCAGCCCGCCGTCCGTCACCCGCAGACCGGCATCCGCCGTCCCGACAAAGGCATCGACACCCGAGGCGCCGATCTTGATGAAGTTCTCCGGCTGCGCCACGGCCCGCGCGACGCCCAGGTCCAGGCCCAGCGACACCTGCGCGGCGGTCCCCGTCAGCACCACGTCGAAGGACAGCGGATCGCCTGCCACCGTGACCAGCATCACGTTGCCGACGCCCACGCCGTCCAGCCGGCCGATGGCGCGCTCCAGAAGCGGTTTCAGCGCAGCCATCCGGGCCGCGTCATCCGCGCCCGCCGGAACCTGCAGCGTCGCCGCCCAGTCCGTCGCGCCGGTGGCGCGCAGCGTCACCACGTCCGCCAGTTCGCCATCCGAGGGCACCGCCAGCGACAGCCGCGTGACGGCAATCGCCTTCAGCGCCGCGACGTCGCGGTCGGCCATGCCGCCGCCAAAGGCCACGAGAAAGGCCCCCTGCGCGTCCCGCGTCACGGTCACGTCGCCCGCCCCGATCTGCGGCAGGCTCTCCAGCGTGGCCGTCAGCCCGGCGGCGTCCAGCCCGTCAAGTGTCAGCACATCGCTTACCGCACCACCCAGCGCCAGCCGCACCTGTCCCGTGGCCCCCAGGACCAGCCGCTGCACCTCGTCGGTGGTGCCGCCGGTGGCGTCCTGCGTCAGAACCGCCTCCGGTGCCGAAACCGCGAAAACCTCGCTGCGCATGACGGACAGGGACTGCCCCTGCGCCGCGCCGCCAAAGGTGATCGCCCACTTGTCGCGCGCGGTGTCCATCGCCACGTCGACGGTGATGCCGCTGGCCGCGACGCTGGTGCCGTCGCTGGTTTCCGCGCCCAGCAGCGCGGCGCGGATCGCCTCCGCGTCGGTGTTGAAGACGTCGAACCCGATCCGGTCTGACCGGAAGGTCAGCGTCTCGCCCCGCGTGCCGACCTGCGCCTGCGACAGCACCGCCGTACCCTGCGCCGCCGGTGTCACCGTGCGCGCCATGGCGCTGACCGATACACCCAGCGCGTCGCCGCCAAAGGCGATCTTCCAGCCGCCGTCCTGCTGCGCCGTCACGGTCAGATCGACCCCCGCGCGGCCCGCCCCCAGCGCGTCCATCAGCGCGGCCTTCACCGTGGCCGCGTCCGCGTGCAGGTCGATGGCAACGGTCTGCACCGCCGCGCCGTCATAGTCGAAAGCCAGCGCAAAGCTGCCCGCCGCCCCTGCCGGGTAGCCCGACAGCACCTGCACCGCGCCCTGCGTCACGCCGCCGCCATTGGCGGTCAGGATGTAGTCGATCCCGGCATTTGCGCCGGTATTCGCCACCGTCAACGCGCCCTTCGCGGCCAGCCGCTTTGCCGCGTCGCCACTGAATGCGATCTCGTAGAACTGGTCGCGCGCGACGGAATCCGCCCGCACCGTCACCGACAGGACCGAGCTTTTGACCACCGCGTTCGCGGTCGAGGGGAAGGAGGTCGTCGTCGTATACGTCCCGTCGCGGTAGCCCAGAAGCTGCAACAACTCGTCGTGGATCTGCCGCGCCTGGCTGCTCTCGATCGACGTGACCTTGACCGCCTCCTCGCGCAGCGACCCTGCGAAGCCAAAGGTGAACTGGTCGGAATTCTTGAAGGCATAGCCGGCCGCCGTCGGGATCTTCAATTCCAGCGTGTAGCGCGTCGCGTTTGTCCCGGCCTGCGCCTGCTGGATCACGCTTGCGGCGCCGTCCGCCAGCACCGGCGCGTCCGCCGGCGCCTGCATGGTGAACTCCTGCCCCGCCCGGACATCCTGCCCGGACAGCGCGCCACCCAGCACGATATCGTAGCCCGCTGCCCGGTCGCCCGTGACCGTCACGCTGCCCGCGCCGAACAGCCCCTGCATGGCCGTGCGCATGGTGGCCAGAAGATCGGCGTCGGACAGGCCGGTGGTCATCACAGTGGCCGTCTTTCCGCCTTGGCCAAAGACGTAGCGCCCCTCGCGGTAGGCCCCCGCCGACCCGAGACTCCAGCGGAAGGCCGCATCCGCCGAGGCGGTATAGTCGAATTCGAAATCCTGCGCCCCGCGCGTGCCCGCCGGGATCAGGTCCGACAGGTGCACCGCCGGGGTATTCGCGTCACCGCGCGACAGCACGTAGTTCCGGCCCCAGTCGTCGCGGTCCGAAGGATCGGCGGGCGCGGTCATCTCCAGCCCGGTCACCGCCTGCCCCGCCAGAGGCCCGGCCAGCGTCACGGTGTACCCGGTTTCCCGCGCCCCCGTCACCGCCACGTTGCCAAAGCCGAAGAGCGCGTCCATCGCCGCCTGCAAACGGTCCGTCCAGACGGATTCCGGCTGCGAGGCCAGCAGTTCCGCCGTGACGCTCACCCCGCCCCGGGCAAAGGTATAGACCCCTGCGCGCAGGTCAAAGACGCCGTCGCGCTCCGCGCCTACCACGAGAGTGAACACGCTGGCGCTGGTCACGCCGCCCTGCGCCGCCTCGGTGGCGGTGACGGCGCTTCCGCTGGACACGCCGCCGGTCTCGATCACCGGGTCTGCGGTCTGCACCGCGCCCTGCTCGAAGGCGAATTCGCCCGACAATTGCGCCACGTCGCCTACCGCCAGATCCAGCGCCCCGGCGATCACGAGGTTGCCGCTGGTGTCGAAGGTGGTCGCCAGCGTGCCCGTCGCGGTCAGCCCCTCGACGCCGGTGATTTCCGCCGTGCCGCTGATCGACCCCGACCGTTCCGTGGTGCCCCATGTGCCGGTGGTCTGGTTGACACCGATCCACAGGTCGCCCGCGCCGTTGCGGATCGCCGCCGTGGCGCCCGCAGCCGTCAGCGCGACGGACACATCCGTGGCCGTGACGTGCCAGCCCTGCTGCCCCGCCGGGCCGCTGACCATCTCCAGCGCAAAGCCGCCTTCGAGCACCGCATTGCCCATGTCGAAGGACGCGCTGCCCACCGCCACCCCAAAGGTCCGCTCACCGGCGTCAAAGGTGACCATCGCACCGCCCAGTTCGACGATCCCGGTTTCGCTGTCGTTCGCCGCACCGTTCCAGTCGATGACCGCCCGCGTGCCGTCCATCACCAGCGCGCCGCCCACGATCTCGGAATTCAGCACCAGCGCTGCGTCCTGCACGTTCCCCAGCGCGTAGGCATCCAGCGTCAGCCCGTCCACCGACGATTCCAGCGAGAGCCAGCGCCGCGCCTCGCCGGAGGCCACGACCTCCGTGCTCAGCACCAGAACGAGGTCGGTGTCATCCACCGCCGCCTTCAGCGCCCCGGACCCCAGCGCGCCGCTCAGCCCCTGCCCCGCGATCACCACCTGATCGACCGTGACGGTGGAGCCATCCGTCAGCAGCACGTCGCGTGCGTTCGCTCCGGTACGCAGTTCCATCGCCATCAGGCCGGAGATGTCCACCATCCCGGCCACGTCCAGCCCGAAGCGTCCCGCCAGCCGGCGGGCGTTGTCGGGCATGGTCAGCAGCGTTTCGATGCCCGCGACGGTGACCGCCTCGGCCGCCAGCGCGCGACCCAGCGTGTTGACCTGCACGCGCAGGTCGTCCGCCGTCAGCGCCACGGCGCCGCCAAGGTCGACGGCGAAATCGCCGCCCATGTCCAACGCATAGCCGGAGGTCGCCACCGCGCCCGCCGCATCCAGCGTGCGTTCCACCAGCAGCGTGCCCGCGCCGTTGGACAGCGTGGCCTCCACCCCGTCCACATCCAGCCTGCCCGCGCCGTTCGCCACCGTCACCAGCAGACGTTCATGCACCACGCCGCCCTCGGTCCAGACTTCGGAGGCAAAGGTCATGTCGCCGGTCAGCGTCGCCAGCCCGTCGATGGTCAGCGCCGCGTTCGTCACCGTCAGCTGCCGGGTCAGCGCGCCGGTGTCGAACCGCACCGCCACCGCCGTGCCGTCCACCGTGATCGCATGGTCCACGGTTTCCCGCAGCGTGTTCACCGCCAGCACCGCTTCGGCGCTCAGGCTCAGCCCCGGAACGCCGGTCAGCGCCGCGTCACCCGACGCGATCAGCGCGAAACCGTCCCGCCCGGCAGCATTGCGCGTGATGACCAGACCCAGCGTGCCATCCGCCATCGTCAGGCCCGAGATCCCCGCCGAAACGTCGCTCAGTCCGACCAGCAGCAGGTCGGCGCCTGCCTCGGTGCGCTTTTCGACCGCGAAATCCCCCGTGACCGCGCCAAAGCCCGCCATGGACACCGTCACATCCGCGCCCGCGACCCGGACACCCGTAGCGTCCAAGCTGGCCGACATCGTGCCTTCCAGCACCAGCCCGTCGACGCCGGTGACCGCCGCCGTGCCTGCCAGAGTACCCGACACCGTGGCGCCGGATTTCACCAGCACGCCCGAGGCG
This sequence comes from Sagittula salina, assembly GCF_017813235.1. Lineage (GTDB taxonomy): Bacteria > Pseudomonadota > Alphaproteobacteria > Rhodobacterales > Rhodobacteraceae > Sagittula > Sagittula salina. The sequence goes on along the minus strand of NZ_JAGISH010000012.1, from coordinate 27,632 downwards.
TCCGAGACCTCGACCGCCGCGCCGCCCGCGATCAGCGCCGCGCTGGCGTCGCTTGCCGTGATGCGCAGGTCGTTGCCCGTGCGCGTGACGCCGAAGGTGCCCGACACCCGCGCCGCGCCCAGATCCACCGCACCCGTCACCGCCACGGCGAACCCTTCGGCCCCCGCGTCGAACCGCGCCACCGCCGTGGCATCCGTCGCGGACAGCGCGACCGCGTAGGCCTCCGTGTCCGTGGCCCCGTTCCAGTCGATCACCGCAGCAGAGGCCGCGTCGGTCAGCGACCGGTTCACCATCACGGTGCCCGACTCCACATGCGCGAAGTCGTCGCCCAGCAGGCGCAGCCCGGACAGCCCCCCCGCCAGCGACAGCCATTGCCGCGTGCCCGCCGCCTCTGCCGACAGGATCAGCGCCGCGTCGGCGTCCTCCAGCCGCAGCAGTTCGGTGCCGCCCGCATCCACCGCGACGGACAGGTTCGCGCCGCCGATGACCGTTTCGGTCATGGTCACGTCGCCTTCGCCGACCACGCGCCGCGTCACGCCATCGCGCATCTCGACGAACAGTTCGCCGGAAATGGTGACATCGCCCACCCTGGCCGTGGCGACACCCTCAAGCCGCCGTGCGCCCGCGATCAGGTCCAGCGTGTAATCGCCCGCGCCGGTGGCGATGGCCTCGCCGGTCAGCGCCGTATCGAACTGGTTCAGCGACACCGTCATGCGCTCGGCGGTCAGGGAAACCTGATCCGCGCCGGACACGCTGACGCCGCCCTCGATCTGGGCCGCGAATTTCGTCACGCCCGCGACGGTGCGCAACAGCACGGCACCGCGCCCGTCTGTCATGTCCGCGCTCAGCGCGCCGAGCGTCAGCAGCCCGGTAACGCCCTCCAGCCCGATGCGGGTTTCGGAAACCACCTGCCCGGCGTCCTCGAAGGTCCGCGTCTGCACCGCCACGTTGCCGGTGACGGTCCCCAGATCGCCCAATGCGACCGCCGCATTGGATATCGCGATCTCGCGCACGTCGGAGGCATCGGCGAACCCGATCGCAACGCCGCCCACCGTCTGCGTCACCGCGCGGCCCAGCGTGTTGACCCGCACCTGCGCGGTGGCGCTGACCGACAGGCCCGCGCCCGCGATCACCGCGTCCGCCCCGGCGATCAGGGCAAAGCCGCCGACGCCCTCGGTCACTTCCTCGACGATCAGCCCCAGCGTGCCGTTGGTCAGGCTCACGCCGCCCGCCGCCGTGCTGGTCACGCTGGTGGCGCCGATGGTCACCTGACCGGCCGTCTTCGTCACGGTGAAATCGCCCGCAAGACCCGCCAGCCCGGCGATCTCCGCCGTGGCGCCGGTACCGCTCAGCGACAGGGTCCCCGCCGCGTCGAACACCGTGGTGAAGGTCCCGCCAAGGGCCAGGCCCTCGACCCCCTCGACCCTGAGCATGCCGGTCAGCGCGCCCGTTGGCTGCTGTCCCGGCACAAAGGTCACAGAGCCGGTGACGCCTTCGATCCCGACATGTGCACCGCCCGCGCCAAAGCCCAGTTCGGCGCCATCCGCCGCAAGGGTCCAGACATCCACCGCACCGCTGCGGTCCGCAGTCAGGCTGAACCCGCCCGACAGCCGCGCGCCGCCAAGGTTCAGCGCGCCGATCACCGACACCTCGTAGACGTGGCCCGCCTCGTCCAGCGAAACCGCGGCCGCGCCGTCCAGCGGCAAGGCAAGGGGCAGCGCCGACCAGTCGATGACAAGGTCGTTGGCCGCGTCCAGAGCGCCGCTCGCGTCCAGCGCCGCATTGAAGGCCAGCGCCGTCTGCGTGTCACCCAGCAGCGCATTGCCGCCGATGGTCAGGTCGTCGACATCCGCCGCCGCGCTGATCCAGGCACGCCCGTCCGCCGCCTTTGAATAGACGAACGCCACGTCCGCCGAGCCGATCGTCAGCAGCGGCGCGCCGTGCAGCAACGAGGCCGCGACATTCGCGCCGCCGAACACCAGCTGGTCCACCACCGCCTGCGTGCCGTCCGAGAGCGTGACCGACTGGCCTTCGCGCCGCTCGATGAAGACATCGCCCGATACCCGTGCCACGCCATCCAGCGCCACGGTGGCGCCGCCGGTGATGCGGGTTTCGCCCGCCAGCAGGTTCAGCACATAGATCCCCTGCGCCGTCTCGACCTCGCGCGCCACATCGCCGCCCCAGCGGTTCCATGTCAGCGTCAGGTCGTCCGCCGTCAGGCTCAGCGCCGGTAGCCCGGAGACCGCGACATCGCCGGCCACCTCGGCCGCGACCTGCACGGTGCGCGTGCCGTCGCCCTGCACCGTTTCGCGCAGGATCACCGCACCGCGTCCGTCGCTCAGCGAGGCCTGCGCCGGGCCCATGGCCAGCGTGCCCGCCAGCCCCTCCATGCCGATGGTCACATCGGTCACGCTCATGCCGTTCACGACCTTCGACACCCGTTCGATCCGCAGGCTGCCGGTGACCGTGCCAAAGCCCTGCACCGCCACGGTGCCGTTTTCGATCACGATCTCCTGCCGCGCCGCGCCATCCGCAAAGGTCAGCACCTTCGACGTGGCGATCCCGGTGGGGATTTCCAGCGTCACGGCCTCGCCGAGCGCGTTCAGCCGTACTTCGCCCGCGGCGCTCAGGCTTACTCCGCCCGTGGTCAGCCCGACGGTCCCCGCCGCCTCCAGCGCGTAACCCGTGGTGCCGTCGGCGCGCTCGCGCACCAGCAGCGCCAGTTCGCCCCCGGACAGCGATGCGTTCAGCCCGGTGGCCGCCATGCTCACGCCCGTCGCCCCGATGGTCAGCTGCGCCGCCGCCGTCACCGCCTGCTGGCTGGCAAAGACCGTGACCGCCCCGAGGTCGAGCCCCGCCAGCGCCCCGCCAAAGGCGACGTCAAAGACCAGCCCGCCCTGCGCCGTCACGATCACGTCGGCCGCGTCCAGAATGGCCTGCTCCGCCAGCGCCGCCTTCAGGGCGGCGGCCAGGGCCGCGTTGTCCATCCCGCTCACGTCGATGGCGGCGGAAATCTCCTCGCCGTCGCCCAGCCGCACGGCGATCTCCGTCGGCCGCTTGCCGTTCGCCAGCGACAGGTCCAGCCGCTGCACCGGCACCGCCACCAGCGTCGCCACGTCCTGCCGCGCCAGCCCGCCGGTGAACTTCACCTCGAAGACGCCCGCCGTGCCACTGACCGACACATTGCCCGCGCCGCCGATGCCAGCCAGCGCCCCCAGCGCCGCCGCCAGCGCATCCGCGTCCAGCGTCGCCACATCCAGCACGCCGGTCGATCCGCCGCCCGGCAGGCCCAGCACGATGCGCGTGGCGCCCGTCAGGTCCAGCCGCTGCACCGCGCTCGTGGTGGCCCCCGCCTGCACCTGCGACAGCGTCGCTTCCGGCGCGTTCACTGCCTGCAGCACCTTGGCAGAAAACGCCTCCAGCGCCTCGCCCGCCATGGCGCCGCCAAAGGCCACGGACCAGGCACCCGTGCCCTGCGTCACCGTGATCTCCGCGCCGGCGGCCGCCAGACGCAGGCCCTCGGCGTCGACCGCCGCCATCAGTGCCGCCTGCACCTGCCCCGCGCTCGCGCCGAACGCGATGGGCCCGGAGGTGTAGGTTTCCCCGCCCCAGGCCAGCGAAACCGAGAAATTGCCGACCCGGTTCGCGTCCGACAGGTGGATCGACCGCACTTCGGCCCCCCGCGTCACGCCATTCGTGACACCGGAGACCGTCAGCGTCGCCGCCGCGCCGGTGGTGGCGGTCATCAGCGCCAGGTCCTGCCCCTTCAGCGCGCCGCCAAAGGTGATGCGGTAGCGCGCATCCGCCACCGAGCCCCCGTCGGCAAAGGTGACGCTCGCCGCGCCGGTGCCGAAGGTTTCGACCAGCGCCGACTGGATTGCCGCCGCCTGCGCCTGCACGGAATAGCCCGGCCCGCCCACGGCGCGCGTCGTCCAGTTGGTCACGACCCCCGTGGACGATACGCCAGCCGTGATCGGCGCCACGGATTTCCCGGCCATGTCGCCGCGGAACTCGATGTAGTAATCGACCCGGTTGTTGCCCACGAAACCCTTTTCGTAGCGCACCGTCACCGTGTCGGACCCGTAGATCTCCTCCAGCGCGAGGTCGATCAGCCGCGCCGTCACCAGCGGGCCCTTGCCCGTGGCGATGCGCGTGGTGGTGACGCCCTCCGCCTCGAACCAGATGGCCGAGCGCGTGTCGTTCGGGTCCACCGTGACCGACAGCGTCATCTTCTGGTTCTGGGCTTGCCCCATCGGCAGCAGCGCGATCGGTCCCGTGGTCACCCCGTCCAGCGTCAGAGCAAAGCTGTCGCCCGCCGCAACCGTCCCGTCGTGGGTGATGCGCAGGTCCTGCACCTCGTTGCGGGCGCTTACCGCTGCCGCGTCCAGTTGCGTCAGGCCCCAGTCGGGTGCATCCGGCACATCCGCCGGTGCCTGCATGTAGAACCCGCCGCTGGCCAGCGACGTGCCCTGCGCCACCGTCACACCGGCCAGCGCCCCGGTAAAGGTGATGCGGAACCCCTCCGCGCGGGTGCCGGTGACCAGCACGTTGTTGCGCCCCACGCTCGACAGCCCCTGCAGGGTGTCCGCCAGACGCGCCGCAAGCGCCGCGTCCGACAGCGGCACGCCATCGGCGCCCAGCGTCGAAACCGTCGCCTGCGCACCCGCGTAGCCCAGCGTATAGGTCCCCTCGCGCGTGGGTTGCCCCGCCGCGCCACCGATCCGCATGAGGAAGACCGCGTTCGTCCGCTGCCCGCCGGCGACCGTCCCTGTTACCGTTGCATCGCCGCCGGATGTGCCCTGCGCCTCGGTTTCGACCGGGACGGAGAGCTGTTCGTCCTGCTTCACGATGGCAAAGGACCCCGCCAGCGCGCCGAGGTTCGCCACCGAAAGCGACAGGTCGCCCGCCAGCTTCAGACTGCCCGCGTCAAAGCGCGCCGCCAATGTGCCCGTGGCAGTCAGCCCGTCCACCCCGGTCACCTGACCGACGCCCGAAACGCTGCCGGTGATCGCCGTGTCGCTGATGAGGAAGCTGCCGGTGAGCGAAGAGACTTCTGCCCGCGCGCCACCCGCCTCCAGCGCGATCTGCCCGGCGACAAAATCCAGTTCCCAGACGGTGGCCCCCGTGGCGTCGACACCCTGCGTCAGCGTCATCACGCCGGACAGCTCTGCCCCGCCCAGATGCAGCGTGCCGTTGATCGTGGCCGAAAGGTGTTGCGCGTCCTGCCCGACCGACAGCACCGCATCGGTGCCAAGCGCCACCAGCAGCGGCGCCGCGCTGGTGTAGACCGGCACCGCGACATCCGCGCCCAGCAGTGCGCCATCGGTGCCCACCGCGCGGTTGATCTCCAGCAGGCCGGCGTCCAGATCGGCCTCTGCCAGCAGATCGAATTCCAGCCCGTGGAACTGCGACAGCGTGGTCAGCCAGCGCCGCGTGCCGGCCTGCTCCTTGGTCAGGACCAGCGCGAGGTTGCCCTCCTGCACCGCGATTGTGTTGTCGCCCGCCAGCAGCGCGATCTCCAGCGCCTGCCCGCCGACGATCAGCATGTCCGCCGTGACCGTCTCCGGCGTCGTACCACTCAGCGTCACGCTCTGGCCTGTCCGCGACTCAAGGAACAACTGCCCCGACAACCGCGCCACGCCGTCGATGCGCACCTCGCCCTGCCCGGCAAGCCGCAACTCGTCCTTCAGCTGGTCAATGACCACATAGCCGTCGCCGGTATCCACCGTCGTCTGGAAGGCCGCACCGACCCGGTTCAGGCTGAACACCATCTCGGAGGCGGACAGTTCCAGCGCATCGCCCCCGGTCAGGGAGGCCGCGCCGGTCAATTGGATGGCATAGCGCGCCGGGTCCGTCGCCTGCGTCGAGGAATCCGTCACCAGAACCACCGCGCCGGTGGCGCCGGTCAGCGCCGCCTCGGCCGCACCCAGCGACAGCCCCGTGGCCGTCACCTCGGAGAACCCGATCCGCAGTTCGTGCCGCTGGGCCGTGCCCACGGCGACCACCTCCGGCACGATCGCCAGAGTGCCGGTCAGCGTCACGCCGCCCAGCGTCATGCTGGCGCCGTTGGCCTCCAGCCGCGCCACGTCGCGGTCATCCGCAAAGGCCAGCGTCACGCCGCCCACCGTCCGGTTCAACGCGGTGCCCAGCCGGTTCACCTCCACCGTCACGGCAGAGGCCGACAGTGCCGCGCCCGTGACGCCCTGAAGCGCCATCGCCCCCGTGGCCGCCAGCGCAAAGCCCCCCTGCCCCAGCCCGTCGCCGCGCAGGATCAGGCCCAGGTCCGCGCCGGTGACCTTTGCCACCGCGCCTATCACCGTGGTCGCCGTGGCCGTGGCGCGCACCCCGGCGCCGACGTCCAGCGTCGCGCCGGTGGCGGCGACCACCAGTTGCGGGCCCTCCACCGTCACTTCGCGCGTGATACTGAAATCGCCCGCCACCCGTGCAAAACCGTCCAGCCCCAGCACGCCGGTGGCCGTCACCGCCAGCGCATCGTCCAGCCCGTCCAGCGTCAGCGTCCCCGTGGCCTGCGCCACCAGCCCCGGAATGCCCCTCAGGCTCAGCGCGCCCGCCAGAGACCCCGACCGCCGTCCCGTGCCGTCCACGTTGACCGTACCGTTGGCCCCCGTGAGGCGCAGCATCGCCGGTCCCGCCGCCAGAACCACCGACATTTCGGCAAAGTTCAGCGCCCAGGCGCCCGTCGCCCGCGCATAGGTTGCCGCAACGGAACCCGACAGAGCCGCGCCGCCCAGGGCAAATTGACCCGAGGCGGCGACGGCGAACGCCTCGCCCACCTGGTCAAAAACCACCGCGCCGCCGGAGGGCAGCGTCACGCTCTTGACCTGCGTCCAGTCGAGCGCCGGGCCGCTGCCGCTGACCACCGTGTTCACCGACCAGGCGTCGCCCGCGGCCCCCTGCAGGGCAAAACCCGCGAGCGAGGCTTCGGTAAGCGTGCCTTTTGTCGCCAGCCACGAACCGGTGCCGTCCTTGGCCCGCGCATAGACCAGCGCGCCCTGCCCGTCCTCGACCCGCAGGCCATTGTCGCCACCCAGCCGCGCCGTCAGGCCCGACCCGCTGATGAGGTATTCAGTTACCGCGACTTGCGTGTGCGCCGCGTCCGACAGGATGCGCAGCGCGTCCGTTATCTCCAGCACCAGCTGGCCGGAGAACGTGCCCTGCCCGGCCACCGTGGCGGTGATCTCGCCGGCGATGCGCTGCTCACCCGCCGCCATCTCGATATACAGCGCCGCGCCCGAAGGCAGCGTCAGCTGCGTGCTGACCGCCGCGCCGGTGCCGTTGTAGCGCAGCGTGACCTGCTGCCCGGTCAGCGCGAAACTGCCGTCCACCGACAGGCTCAGATCGGCCACCGCCGTCACCGCCGAGGTCCGCGTGATGACCCCCACGCCCGAGGCGTCGGAAACCGTCTTCAACACCAGACCCAGCGTGCCGTTCGACACATCCGCCACCAGATCGCCCAACGTTACCTGCCCGGAGGCACCCGCCGCTCCGATCAGCAGCCGCTGCGTCACGGTACTCTCCACTGTCTGCCGCGTCGCGCTAAAGGTGAAATCACCGCTCACCGTCGCCAGCCCCGGCAGCGTCACCGTCGCGCCCTGCGCGGTAAACCGCGCCTGACCCGTGGCGGTGCTCGCTTCCAGCGCCAGCGTGCCCGAGAACGCCGCTCCGGCGATGCCGCTGAACGCGCCCGTGCCCGCGACCCGCAGGTCCATGGCACCGTTCGCCAGCTTCAGCGCCAGCGCGCCACCCGAAAGCGTCAGCGCCCCTCCCTGACCCTGTGCGCCGACCGAGGCGCTGACCCCGGCGGCAGTGATCTCAAGCCCCTGCGTGCCCTGCGTCAGAACGAAGCTGCCCGCCAGAACCGGCCCGCCAAAGGCCTGCACCGATCCCGAGCCGCTCAGCGTGACCGCCGACGCCGCGCCGCCGCCAAAGGACAGCGTGCCGCTGACCCCGGTCAGCCCGCCCGCCAGGCCCGCGACGCCCCATTGCGCCGTGCCCTGTGCCACCGTCACCGTCGACCGGCCCGTGGCGTCCACGTCCACCGACAGGTCGCCACCGACCTGAACGCCACCCAGCCCCAACTGTGCCGCGATCTGAATACCCGTCGCGGCGGTCTTTGTCGCCACCGCCTGTGCCCAGCGTCCCAGCGCGGCCACGGCATCCGCGCCCTGCGTCACGATGCCTTCGACCAGCGGCAGTTGCGTCGCCGTCAAACGCAGCCCGTCCGCGCGGTACTCCGGCACCAGCAGCACGCCGTTGCCCGCATACAGCCCGTCGATCCGGTCAAAGGTGCCTGTCCGCGCGCCCCAGCGCATCACGTCGTAGACCTGCCCCGCCACCGGGTGAAAATCGTTCAGCAACTCCAGCGACAGCGTTCCCGCCAGTTCCGCCGTGCCGTTCACCACCAACCGGTCGTAGCCGTCAAGCGGATCGGCCGCACCCGCGCCCGCCGTCTCGCCGCCGATCTCGATCTTCAGCGTCGCCTGCGCGCCCTGCGTGAAGGACGCCACGCTCAGGATGTCGGGCGAATTGCCCGGCGCCAGCGTGCCCGCGTTCACCAGCGGCTGGTACACCGCACCCGCGCCCGACAGCACCTCGCCCGATCCGATCTGCAGCGCCTGCACGCCATCGGCCTGCGCGGTAAAGGTCGTAACCCCTCCGGCTGGCCGGGTCAGCGTAAGCTCTGCCGGGGGCAGCGGCTCCTCCGCCCAATCGCCGGTGGTTTGCACCGTTGGCAAATGATCCGCCGCCGTCGTTTCAAGGAGGGTGTCATCCACCACCGCCACATCGCCCGAAAGAACGATCCGTTCCTCCAGCTTGTCGAGGCCAAAGTCGATCTCTGCGCCACGGGTCTGGTTCAGCCGGTCGTCGTTGGAATCGGTCACGACGCTCTCCTTGCAAGTCTTTTCAAAATGTCAGGCCCCCGAACGGGGACATGACGAAAAATTCAGAACCGGACGCCATAGGCGACCTGAACGGTCTCTGTCCGGTCGGTCGGTTTGTCGTCCAGCGGTTTTGCCGCAAAGACCGACAGCGGGCCGATCGGGCTTTCCCAGCTCAGGCCCAGACCGACCGAGGACCGCCGGTCGTCGAAAGGCCGCGCACTGCCGGAAACACCCCCGAGGTCGTAGAAGGCCAGCGCCTTCAGCCCGTCGACGGCGGTCAGCGCCTGCACCAGTTCGATCCCCGCCGACCAGGCCGATTGCCCGCCGGGATAGGCTACCTCGGTCGAACCGGGGATGGTCGATACCGGCCCCATGGTCCCCGCGACAAAGCCCCGGACAGATCCGATACCGCCACCCTGATAGGTCTTGAACAGCGGCAGATCGTTGCCGCCCGCCACGGCGCTCAGTCCGACACCGGCGTGGCCGCGAACCACCGTATGCGTTGCCAGCCGTCCAAAGGCTTCGCCGCCGAAGGTCAGCTTGGCATAGCCGGTCGTGCTGGCCTGACCGATCTCGAGGTTCACGGTCGCCCGCCAGCCGCGCCCGGGCATCCAGCCGGGTTCGACCCGGTTGACGTCCACCCCGCCAAAGGCATAGGCGACATCCGTCACCGCGCCGTAGGTCGCCGCGTGGGCCGTCACCGCCACCGGCATGGTCGCCGTCATGTCGATGGTGTACTGTGCCACGCCAAAGCCCAGCTGCCGCGACACGCCGCCCGAAGCCTCCCGGACAAAGGTCATGGACAGATCCGCCCCGGCATAGCCGTACTGGTGACCCGCATCCTCGTTCGGATCGACGTTGAAGCCGCTCAGCCGGATGGTGCGCTGCAACGGCTGCTCCAGGAAATCCTCGTCGGTCAGCGCCAGCGCCAGAGATTGGCGATACTGCGACCCTTCAAGGTGAAAGCGCAGGTCCTCGTCGCTGCCGAACAGCCCGTCCTGCGTGACCTCGACCATACCCACGACACCTTCGAGGTTGCCGTAGGCGACGCCGAATGCCAGATCGCCGCCGCCGCCCAGCATGGTGCCGGGCGCGTTCTCGTCGGGGCCAAAGGCATCGCGTGACGGGCTGTCGGTCGCAAGCCCCTGAGCGAAGGCGATTGTGGGAGCCGCGGCAAGTGCCACGAAGAGTGCGATCACTTTGCCGGAACGGTCCATGTCACTGCACGACGGAGGTGTCGGCCTCCGCCAATCGTCGTTCCGCTCGCCGCCGGGACAGACCCTCGACGTTGGTCAGCGACTGCATGTGCAGAAAGCACAGTTCCAGTTCGTCGGTATCGAACATCTCGCCCAGGGTTTCGCGCGGAATCGCCTTCAGCCGCTCGCGGTTGATGCGGAAGAACCCGGCCATGCCCTTCGATGCCTCGCCGTCGCGCACCGAAAGCGCCGCCGGTTCGAGCAGGTCCAGCGCCTTCAGCCGTTGGCAGAAGACCCGTGTGCGCACGAACTGCGCCTGATACTGCGCGGCGAATTCCAGCATCTGCTCCAGATAGCTGCTGCGGGTGCCCTCGGCGTCGAACAGGCGTTCGCCGATGCCGTCGCGGTTCAGCGCCCCGCAGGCCTCGTCGATGCACAGGCTCAGCTGGTCGCCCGCCTCGTTCTGGGCAAACACAAACGGGTAGCGCCGCAGGAAGGCCGGGATGTAGCGCCCGGTCCAGCGGCCGTTGTCAGCGATAAAGAGGTTCGCACCGTCCTCGACGCCCAGCAGGACGGCGGGCAGGATCTCTTCTTCGGTTCCGGCAAATACGATGGCCATGTCCTGCGCTGCGGCCGCGAACTCGGCGGCGACGATCGGAACAGAGTTGAGATCGGCAGCAAATCGGAAATCCGCGAGCGGTTTCACCGAAGCGTCACCATGCTCCGCGACCCGCAGCGGCTGGGCGCGTTCGTATATCAACATCTGTTTCATGAGCCTGTCCCCCTTCAAAATTCGGGGTCGCAAAATAAAGGCGGCGCGTGAGTGCTCCGCCCCAGACCAAACAGCCCGATGTCCCCCTGCAAGGCCTTAAAATGGCCTCTTGCTGCACAGTCTATAGCGATTGATTCGCCGAAGGAAAGAAAAATATTTTTCAGTGCATTAAGCTATTCGAAAGGACTGATCCGCTGGGATCGGGCCCCGCGTCTCTCTGAGGAGAGCAAGCGCCTTGCACAGGACACGCCAGGAAAAATTGTCAGCTGACAATTTGACCCGCAACTCTTCGGCAGATCGGTTCCCGGCACAGGTTCGGACGGAAATTGTCAGCTGACAATTTAGCCCGCAATTGCCATTGCGCCCTGCATGGACTCCCGCCGTTTCCGCGCGGCCATCAGCATTCCCGGCATGTTAAAACGGCCTTCGGCTGCCCGGCGGGCAAGTCCCCGGAGATAGGCTCCGGGCCGGTGAATGCCTTCCAGTGTCTCCAGCATACAAAGCACGACCGCGACCGCGCGCTCCGATCCCATGGCGGTGCGGGCCTCCTCGAAAACCTGCGCGTCGATCCCCAGCATGGGATGCAGCCGTCGGACGATGCTTTCCAGTCCTGGCCAGTCGGAGGGCGTTCCGGGAAAGAAGCCGCGATATTCATGGCAACTTTCGAGCACTTCGGAAAGGGCAGGGGGCGTGTGCGCCTCGGGTCCGCGGTCACGGAACCGGGTGTTCTGATAAACAGATTCGGAATCTTCTGTATCTTGTATGTGCCGCTCATTTCGGTTGTCGCAGGCGCTCATTTCGACGGAGGGCAAGCGTGTTGTCAGCCGCTTATCCAGAGCGTTCAGCAGCGTTTCCAGCGTGTCGGGGGACAGCTTGCGGCGCAGGCTCAGCCGGGCCTCCTCAAGCAGGGGGTCGCCTGTATCGCAGCCATCATCGAGCAACTGTTGGCGGGTCGCGGCGATGAGGGCACGCAGGGCCGCGACACGGTCGCGCCGTTCCCGCGCGCATTCTGCCGCCGCCAGCAGGCTTTCGGCGCAGCGCGCCAGCGGGCTGAGGTCAAAGCCGAAGGCCACGCCGCCGAAGCGGGCAAAGCGTTTGCGGTTGGCACTGTCCTGCCGGTTCACCAGTCCGGAGCGGACGAGGGTTCCGAGGTGCCGGCGCAGCGTGCTTTCGGGCATCCCGTTCAGCCGTTCGGAGAGCGTGCGGTTGGAGGGGTAGACCACGGCGCCACCGGGGTCGGCGGGCAGGGCACGGTGGGGAAAGAAGCTCAGCAGCGCGCGCAGCACGGTCAGCGTGCGATGGCCGAGGCCGAAATCGGATGCGGCATGGGTCAGCGCATCGAGAAGCGCCCATTTGTCAGCCGGGCAGGGGCCGGGCTTCGGGCATGTCTCGACCGGCTGCCCGACGCGGATGCGGGACAGTTCCGTCATGGTTTCTATCACAAAAGACAAAAAGATGCCGTCCGCCGAATCGGCGGTTGTTGACAGGATCAGGCGGGAACGGCTATCTCAGGAGTGCGAGAAATGAGAGAGCTCTCCGGGACCTGTCCTGGGGGGCTTTTCTTTTGTCCGCTATGTGCCTCCTTGTTTTTGCTGCTCGGACATTGTCAGGACCGATCGGCGCGGCTTTTGAGCCAGCGATCGTATAGCTCCTGCACCAGGTCTTCGGCCTGGGCATCGACCCAATGTGTAAAGGCCGGGGCGTCGCCATGGGGCAGGGTGAGGACCAGCGCCTTTTCACTGCGCTTGACCTTGGCAATCGTGTAGCCCGCCTCGCTCGCGATCTTGCGCGAGGGCGCGGAGGGCGCGCGCACCACCTTGGGCGCAGGCTGACCGGACGCCCAGGCAAAGACCTGTTCAAAGCGGGTGTCGCTGTCGGTCAGGCCATCGAGCGCGGGCAGGCGAACCTCCACCGCTTCGATGGCGCCGGGGCGCTGGATGGATTCAGCCAGCTTGATCCAGCGGTCGCGCCCGATGCCGGGGGCCGATCCGATATGCTTCAGAAAGGCGATGTCGAAGGCGCGCCCGACCTTCAGCATACGGCTGAGCATGGGCGCGTCGATCGAAAGCGCGGCGCAGATTGTCTGCCGGTCGTAGTCCTGCGCATCGAGCTGCGCGGCAAAGCTGGCCTTTTCGATAAAGGTCAGATCCTTGCGGGCGGTGTTTTCCTGTCCCTGCGCAAGCACCAGCGCCTGATCGTCGAGCTGGCGGACCATCGCCTTGACCGGCAGTCCCAACGCCTTGAGCGCGCGCAGACGGCGGCGGCCATAGACGATGTCGAACAGTCCCGGCTGTCCCGCGTGGGGGCGCACGAGGACCGGCACCTGCTGGCCGTATGTCTTCAGGCTTTCCTGCAATTGCGCGTCGGCCTCGGCATCTTCGCCCAGCCGGTCGGTCACGCCCGCGTCGAGGATCTTTTCCGGTGCGATTTCCTGCACCGCGTTTTCCTGCAGCTTGGTCAGCGAGCTTTGCAGCGCGCCGACGGCGCCGCGCGGGGCGGGCCCGGCTTCCGGTCTGCGGGACGGGGCGGCGGTCGTGTCGGAGCCAGTGTTCGGTCCGGTGCTTAGAATGCCCTTGCGTGCCATGTCGTGTCTCCTCTGCGCGGTCTCAGCGGCCCCAGGCCTGTTGCAGCAGCGCCTCTATCTCGTCGTTGACAGCATTCAGTGACTCCATCGCGCGGTCGTAGGTGGAGCGGTGAAAGGCGCTGCGCTCGACCTCGTAGATGGTTTGTTGCGTCAGGCCCGCATCCGAGATCGCGGTGGATTTCAGCATCGGCGCCACCATGACCTCTGACCCGAAAAGCTGGCGCAGAAAGGCGACAACCTGCTGCTGTGGCCCATCGGACGGTTCGTAGCGGTTGATGAGAAAACGCAGGAAGTCGAATTCCATCCGCGCGCCCGCATTCGACACCACGTCGAGCAGGTCGGCGCTCATTTGCAGGAACTGCGACATGGATGCCACGTCGAGCATGTTCGGCACCACGGTGATGAGCACCCCCGTCGAGGCGCAGAGCGCGGACATGGTCAGGTAACCAAGCTGCGGCGGGCAGTCGAAGACGATGATATCGTAGTCGTTTTCGACCTCCTGCAGGGCGGCGGCCATGCGGGCATAGAACGGCGGCTGGATGTTGTTGCGCAGCGCGGTCGGGGTTTCGTGCTCGAACTCCTGCAGGATCAGCCCGCCGGGGGCAAGGTCGAGACCGGGAAAGTAGGTCTTCTGGATGATCGAGGAGAAGGGCAGGGGGTCCTCGTAACGGATCGCGTCGTAGATGCTGCCCGCGTGCAGGAAGTCGTATTCCGGTTGATAGCCGAAAAGCGTCGTCAGCGAAGCCTGCGGGTCGATGTCCACGGCCAGCACCCGGTAGCCCTTCAGCGCAAAGCGTTGGGCGGCGTGGATGGCGGAGGTCGTCTTGCCCGAACCGCCCTTGAAGTTGAGGAAGGACAGGACCTGCACCTTGTCGCCGGGTTCGCCGTCGGTTCCGGGGCGGCGGCCCTTGAGATAGGTGCCGCGCGCCTTGGCGTTGGCCTCGAGGTGGTGACGGATGGTCAGCAGGTCCTCGGCGGAATAGCTGCGGCGCCCCCCGGCGGAGGTGGCGACATCGGGGATGCGTTCTTCGAAATGCAGCTTGCGCAGGAAACTGGCGGAGATGCCCAGCAGGTCGGCGGCCTCTCCGGCGGAGAACACGCGCAATTGCTTGCGCGCGTCGGGCGCAAAGCTTTTGAGCATGTGCTGCTCCAGCGCACTCGCGAGGCTTTGCGCGTTCTCCCGGATACGGGTATTGATATGGATGGGGTCACTGCCAGCCATTGGGTCCGCCGTTCTGTCCGCCTCGGGTGCGGTTGTTTCCGCCTCGTCAGGAACGCTGTTTTTCGCCAGCTCACTCTTTTCCGTTTCTTTACGATTGTCGACTGCCACTTGGCAACTGTTTGTTGCGCATATGGCGGAAGGGCGTGCCGCAGGACTTGCCGGGATATCGGGTCGGGGCGGCGAAGGGGTGGGGTTAATGCATTGAATTATATAATTATAATGGAATTCTCAATTGTGCCGGGGCGGGCACGTTGCACCCCACCCTCATTCGGCAGGATTTGGGTGTACCCGTGACGGATGCGCCATAGGCAGCCCCCCCGGCGTTCAGAGATTCGTCCGATCTGGAGACGCGGCGGCGGGTGCGTGGCTGGATTCGCCCGTCCTTGCCGGAACAGGGCGGCCGTCCCGGCAAGCAAGGATCGGTTCCCCGAGGCCGATCGCTGCCGCCGGAACCATTTTCGACGCGATACCTCGCCGGTTCTTGAGCCGGCGGTAGATGATCGGGTCACGCATCCGCGCGCAGGCCGACGCCTTTGGACCCATGCCCGCCGCCAGTGTCGCCCGTTGCATTGTCGGCGCTGAAATCCAGCTGTGCCCCGACACGATCTGGTCCTTCCGGCCGTGGCGCGCGGGCGCCGCCCGACGGTCTCTACCGGAGATCAACAGCCAGCCCAGGCAGGGAACCGGCATCGCCGGAGGCTGACAGCGTTTGCAGGCTTGCCCTGCGGCGGATAACACTGCGGTCAAGACGGGGGAACGGAACCATGGCTGCGACACGGTTTGCACTCGATACCACACATCTGGTGCTGCGATCGATGGATGCCTCGGATGCGGGCGGACCCTATCGCGACATGTTCGCGGACCCCGCGATCATGAACGCGATGAACCTGCCCGCGCGGCGCCTGACGGAGGCAGAACTTGCGGGCTACATCGCCGGATTCGACGGTCGTACACGGGTATTGCTCGGCGCTTGGGAGCGCGGCACGGGGACGTTCTGCGGCTTCTGGACGGTCACGATCGATCAAGCACAGGGCAGCGCGACCCTGGACATGGCACTCGACCGGGGACATCCCCGCTGCGGTCTGTTCGCGCTGGAATCGACGCTGGCGGTCAGCGACTGGCTTTACCGATCCGGGATAGAGAAGGCCGTGGCGCATGTCCTGGTCGAGAACCGCCGCGCGGCGCGGCTTTTCCACGCCATCGGCATGACGCTCGAAGGCACCCTGCGCGGCGAATTGCGCGACCGGCGCGGCGGTAACGGGCGTGTGGATCTGCTGCGGTTCGGGCTGTTGCGATCGGAATTTCCGCTGCTTGAAACGCGCATCGCTCGCCTGATCGCGCGGTCGGGCAGTCTGTCCGGCGGACGGTTCAGGGTCGCCGCTACCCGCAGCGCGACGACCGAAGGGGAGAATGCCCCGGCGGACGTCGGCTGATGTAAGGGCTTGAATTACCGGGGTGAGGTGGCCTGTCACCCGTCGGTTACACTCCGGGGGAAATCCAGCACAATCCTCAGGATTCGCGTTACAACGCGCTGGGTATGTGATGCCTATCCGTCAAGTTTATTAAACTTTGGGAACGAAAATGCATTACAAACACCTTGGGGAACTTGCCCTGCTTCTCGGCACGACTGCGCTCCTGACCGGAGGCTGGGCAGCGCCAGTCCAGGCGGTGCCCCCGGCATCGACGGTTGGCAGCTGCAGCACCAATACGCCCGCCGCGAACACGACCGTCTATTGTACGACCGATCCGAACGGTCAGCCGCCGGGCATCGTCGCCACTGGCGACAGCGTCGTGGTCGACGTCGCCAGCGGTGTGACGCTGATGGATAACGGGGCGAGTGTCATCTCCTTGATGAACGACTCGACGGTCAATTCCGAAGGCACGATCAGCACCTCGCAGACGTTCAACGGTTCGACGAAGAATCCGGGAATCCAGATGCAGGACAACGCGCTGATCAACCTGCTGTCGGGTAGCGTCACGGAGTCCACGGCGACCGGCGGGCCAGGGATGCTCATCAAAGCCGGCGCGGATGCGACGGTGTCGGTGGCCGGGACGGTGCGGACAGCATCCACCGATGCACTTGTGCTGGGAACGCGCGCCGAGGTCACGATCCACTCCGGCGGTTCGCTCACCACTGTCGCCGGAGGAGTCGGACTGCGGGCCGAAGGCGGGCTGATGCTTGACGTTCAGGCGGGCGGCTCCATCTCCGCCAGCGGAAACGGCGATGCCGTCTATGTGGACCTTTTCAACGCCAGCCAAACGCCAACACATGCCACGCAGATCCGCGTCGGCGGCGCAATTTCCGCAAATACGGGTGCCGGTGTCCGGCTGACCGAAGGCGGCCTCCAGACCGCCGGCGGCCCCCAGACCGCGGGTAGCCAGAGTGTCCTCGTCGAGGTCCTCGAAGGTGGCAGCATCAGCTCGGCCAGCGGTGCGGCCATCGCCGTGTCGGCGTCCCGCGGAATCAGCATCGCCACCGAGGTCAACATCGCGGGTGCCGTATCGACCGGGCAGGCTGGCGGGACCGCGATCTCACTCGGTGCCGGAAGCGATTCCGTCCGGCTGATCGCCGGGGCCACGGTTTCCGGTGCGATCAACGCCGAAAATAGTCTGATGCAGCCCCCGATGGGCACGGCCCCCCAACCCGTTGCTCTCGTCGCCCTGCCGGATATCGACACGGACAGCCTCGCGCTCGACGGCGCGGCAGACACCATGGGCGCGCTGGACTTCGGTCTGACGCCGCTGCTCGGCTTCGAGTCGATCCGCAAGGTCGGTGGCGGGACATGGACGCTTACCGGTGACGCCGCTACCACGGCCAGCACTGGCCTCGGGGCGGTCCAGATCGACGCGGGCAAGCTGATCGTCGATGCCACAGCTCCGGGGATGGGGCTGGGGATCAATGCCGGCGGTGTGCTGGGCGGCAGCGGCAACATTGGCAGCCTCATGGTCAACGCCGGCGGCATCGCGGCTCCGGGCACCGGGATCGGGCAGCTCACCGCCCAGGGCGACATCACCTTTGCGTCGGGGTCCTTCTACACGGTGGAAATCGCGGCGGACGGCGGCTCGGACCGGCTGGCCACGAGCGCTTCGGCAGTCCTCGGGGGCGGTACGGTCATTCCGGTCACGATCGATCCCGAGGCGAACTATACCGACGGACGGGTTTACACGATCCTCACCGCCGGGAACGGGCTCTCCGGGACATTCGACGGCGTGGCCGAGAAATCGGCGCTGCTCGACTACACGCTCAGCTACGACACCAATGCGGCCTACCTGACCGCCATCGTAAATCCGGCAAACTTCACCTCGTTCGCGGAAACGAGCAACCAGGGCCAGCTTGGCGCAGCCCTGACGAATTTCAACTTCAGCGGCAACAGCGCCGCGATCCAGTCGTCACTCGCCGGTCTGAGCGCCGAAGAGTTGCGAGCGGTCTACAATGCCTTGCAGGGCGAAACCCATGCGGATGCCACCATCACGGCGGGGCTGTCGCTGGAGGCCTTCCTCGGCCAGCTGAAGGGCGGCGGTGCATCGCTGACGCCCCTGGGCGGGAACGCCGGTACCCTGTCCTCGCAGGGGCAGGCCTCGCCCTGGAGCACGGCGGCCTTCTCGGGCTTCGTCACCGGTTTCGGGTCCCGCGCCGAGGTCGACGGCCAGAATGGCGCGTCCGGCTTCGAAAGCACGACCCGTGGCTATGCCCTCGGCGTCGAGGCGAGCCTGCCCGATCTGGGTTCGAACACACGCTTCGGCCTGTCGCTGGGCCAGGCGCAGGGAAGCACCGACCTCGACAGCCGCGCGCAGTCGTCCGACGTCGATACGACGCTCTTCGGCCTTTACGGCGCGACCGGCGCCGGCGCACTGGAGAGCGGCTTCGCGCTCAGCGGCGCGGCGGGGTATGGTTGGCATGACATCCACACCGAGCGCCGGATCGCCTTCGGCGCCGTGAACAGCACGGCCAAGGCGGACTATGACGCGCAGACGCTCTCCGGCACGATCGGGGCCCGGTACAATATGGTGCGGCCTGCCCCCTTCGCCGGTGGGACGGGGACGGTCGTGGTGTCGCCGTTCGGCAGCCTGTCGCTGGCGCGCACAAAGAGCGATGCGTTCACCGAAACCGGTGCGGGCGCGCTGAACCTCTCGGGTAAATCCGAGACGCGCGACACCGGTACGGTCAGCCTGGGGGTGGCGGTTTCCGGTCGCTTCGAGATGGGGCAGGCGGTGTGGCAACCGACTCTGTCCCTCGCAGGGGAGCACGTCTTCGGCGACACCGGACAAAGCGCGACGCTGAAACTGGCGGGTTCGCCGACAAGCTTCGGCGTGAACAATCCGGGAGAAAGCCGGAATCGCCTTCGCCTTGGCCTCGGCACCTCGGTATCCATGGGCAACGGCGCCACGCTGCAAGTGGGAACGGAAAGCGTCTTTTCGAAGGACCGTACGGAGTTCGCAGGCAAGGCAGCGCTGCAAATCCGGTTCTAGGCCCATCGGCGATTACGCAAATTCACGGGCCCTCGACCTGTTCGGGGGCCCGGTGCCGTCCTGAGGGCGGCCTCGACGGACCGGTCCGCGGGACATTGTTGCAGAACTCGTCGTCGGGACGCGCATCCCTCTTTCCCCGGTGAACTCGGGCCACGCCTTCGATTCCGGGAGGCCAGGGCACCCCGAGGCCGCAGGGACTTCCGGTTGCCAGTCTGCCGCGACCTTGGTTTGTTTTCTCCAACGGGCGCCGCGTCAGCTTAGCCCTTCCTCCGTTGCGATGTGGTCGAAGTCGGAGATTACCGCGAAGCTGGCCGGTTTGATCTGCCCGAACTTGGAGCGGTCCGCCACCAGCACGCGGTTCTGCGCCCGCGCCATGGCGGCGCGTTTCATGGCCGCCTCGTGGAAGGTGGTGCAGGTCACGCCCAGCCGGTCGTCGATCCCCGCCGCCGTCATGAAGGCATGGTTGATGGCGTAGGCCTCCAGCGTCCTGTCCTCCTCTACAGGGTAGAAGGACGCCGTCTGCGGGTGATAGACCCCGCCCAGCAACACCAGTTGCAGGTTTGGCCTGCGCACCACGGCATCGGCGATGTTCAGCGCGTAACAGATGATCGTCACCTCGAGGTCGTTCGGGATCATCTCGATCAGGTGGGTCAGCGTCGTTCCGCAGTCGAGAAAGAGCGTTTCTTCGGCCCGGATCAGCGGCAGACAGGCGGCGCAAGCGGCGCGTTTCGCGGCTTCGTTTTCGGCGGCGGCTTCGGTCAGGTCGTAGGGCGCGCGCCGGGCGGAATCCTGCGACAGAACAATATGCCCCCCAAGAAACTGAAGGATTTCAGGAACCTCTCGAATATCCCGGCGCACAGTCATTTCCGACACGTCAAGCATTTCGGCCGCGTCGCGCACATGCAGGGAACCACTGGTGGTCACTGCGTCCTGCAGTTGCTGCAGGCGGGCTTCCTTGCGGGATTGCGGTGTTGGGCGGCTGTCGGCGCGGCCTTCGGATGGGCACATGATGGGTCTCCTGTGGGCATGTTATAAAAATAACAAAAAGGAGTTGCAATCGAAACATTTCCGCGTACGGTATACCAAATTCCGCTGCGCATCCCTGAATGCGCGACTCGCGCAAGAGGGCTATGAAATGTCACAAACAGCCGCCCTGTCCGCCGGCACGGCCCCGAAATCCGATCTGGAACCGGATCTGAAATCCGCCCCGGAAAAGGGCCTGAAACCAGCATCGGAAACGGGCCATGCCCGCAACCCCGGCCTGCCGCTGGATCTGTCCCTGATCGAAGCCGTTCGGGTGAATACCTCCGCCTCTGAACGGCGGGCCGCCGCATTGCCCGGACGCCGCGCGGTGAAGGCCGACGCCCAGAGCGCGTGGCTTCTGAAGGCAGTGACCTGCATCGACCTGACCACGCTGAACGGCGACGACACGGAGGGCCGCGTGCGGCGCCTGTGTGCCAAGGCCGCGCAGCCGGTGCGCCCCGATCTGCTGGACGCGCTCGGCATGGGTGACCGCCGCATCACAACCGGCGCGGTCTGTGTCTATCACCGTTTCGTCGGGGCCGCCGTGGACGCGCTGCAGGGCACGGGCATTCCGGTCGCCGCCGTCTCTACCGGCTTTCCTGCGGGTCTGTCGCCGCACGCGACGAAGCTGGCGGAGATCGAGGCCTCGGTGAAGGATGGCGCGGCGGAGATCGACATCGTCATCACCCGCGAACACGTGCTGACCGGAAACTGGCAGGCGCTGTATGACGAGATGCGCGACTATCGCGCCGCCTGCGGGGATGCGCATGTGAAGGCGATCCTCGCTACCGGCGACCTGAAGACGCTGCGCAACGTGGCGAAGGCCAGCCTTGTCTGCATGATGGCGGGTGCCGATTTCATCAAGACCTCGACCGGCAAGGAAGGCGTCAACGCGACGCTCCCGGTGTCGCTGACCATGGTGCGGGCAATCCGCCAGTACGAGGCGATGACCGGGATAAAGATCGGCTACAAGCCCGCCGGCGGCGTGTCGAAGGCCAAGGACGTGCTGACCTATTTCGCCCTGATGAAAGAGGAGCTGGGCCACGACTGGCTGCAGCCGGACCTGTTCCGCATCGGCGCCTCCTCCTTGCTGGGCGATATCGAACGGCAACTCGAACACCGCGTGACCGGCGCCTATTCCGCCGCCCGCCGCCACCCGATCGGATGACCAAGATGACCGTAGCGCAGTATTTCGACAGCATGGATTACGCCCCGAGCAAGGAAGACGACAGCGCCGCCCGCGCATGGCTGGCCGCGCACGAGAGCCGTTTCGGCCATTTCATCGGCGGCCGCTTCGGCACGCCGGGGGAGGGGTTCGATACGGTCGAACCCGCAACCGGCAAGCGGCTGGCCAGCGTGACGCAGGGCAGCGGCGCGGACGTGGACGCGGCCGTGGCCGCCGCGCGCAAGGCGCAGAAGGGCTGGGCCGCGCTGCCCGGTCACGAACGGGCGCTGAAGCTCTATGCGCTGGCGCGCATCATCCAGCGCAACGCGCGCATCCTGTCGGTGGTCGAGGCGTTGGATAACGGCAAGCCGATCCGCGAGACGCGCGACATCGACATCCCGCTGGCCGCGCGGCACTTCTATCACCATGCGGGCTGGGCGCAGCTGCAGGACAGCCAGTTCGCGGGCTACGACCCGGTGGGCGTCATCGGCCAGGTGATCCCGTGGAACTTCCCCTTCCTGATGCTGGCGTGGAAGGTCGCGCCGGCGCTGGCGCTGGGAAACACCGTGGTGCTGAAACCCGCCGAGGCCACGCCGCTGACCGCGCTGCTGTTCGCCGAGTTGGCGCAGGCGGCGGGCCTGCCCGAGGGCGTGCTGAACATCGTCACCGGCGACGGCGCCACCGGCGCGCTGATCGCGGCGCATGACGGCGTCGACAAGGTGGCCTTCACCGGCTCGACCGAGGTCGGCCGCAAGATCCGCGAGGCCACGGCGGGTAGCGGCAAGTCGCTGACGCTGGAACTGGGCGGCAAGTCGCCCTTCATCGTCTGCGAGGATGCCGATCTGGATGCCGCCGTGGAGGGCGTCGTCGATGCCATCTGGTTCAACCAGGGTCAGGTCTGCTGCGCGGGTTCGCGCATTCTGGTGCAGGAAGGCGTGGCGGATGACTTCCACGCCCGGCTCGCCGCGCGGCTGAAAACGCTGCGCATCGGTACGTCGCTGGACAAGACCATCGACATGGGCGCGGTGATCGACCCGGCGCAGCGCGCGCGTATCGCGGGCATGGTGGATGCGGCCGTCGCGGCGGGCGCCACGCTGCTCCAGGCCGAGGGCGCGCTGCCCGACGCGGGCAGCTTCTACCCGCCGACCGTGCTGCAGGACGTGCCCGCCACCTGCGCGGCCGCGACCGAGGAAATCTTTGGCCCGGTTGCCGTTTCCATGACCTTCCGCACCCCCGAAGAGGCGGTGCAGCTGGCCAATCATTCGCGCTATGGCCTCGCCGCCAGCATCTGGAGCGAGAACGTGAACCTCGCGCTGGACCTCGCGGCAAAGGTGCAGGCTGGCATCGTCTGGGTGAACTGCACCAACGTCATGGACGCGGGCGTGGGCTTTGGTGGCGTCAAGGAAAGCGGTTTTGGCCGCGAAGGCGGGCGGGAGGGGTGTTTCGACTACCTCAAGCCGCGCGCGCTGGCCAAGGCGCCCGAGCGCAAGCCCGTCGTCCCGGCGAAGGCCAAGGGCTTTGCCATCGAGGCGGTGGACCGCACCGCGAAGCTGTTCATCGGCGGCAAGCAGGCGCGCCCCGACGGCGGCAACGCCCGCGCGGTGATCGGCGCCAGGGGCGAGGTCCTGGCCGAGGTCGGCGAGGGCAACCGCAAGGATATCCGCAACGCCGTGGAAGCCGCGACGGCGGCCGCAAGCTGGGGATCGAAGACCCAGCACAACCGCGCCCAGATCCTGTATTACATGGGCGAGAACCTGTCGGCCCGCGCGGCGGAATTCGCCGACCGCATCGTGGCGCAGACCGGGGCAAAGCCCGACCGTGCCCGTGCGGAGGTCGCGGCCGCCGTCAGCCGGCTGTTCAGCTACGGCGCCTGGGCGGACAAATACGAGGGCGTCGTGCACATGCCGCCGATGCGCGGGCTGGCGCTTGCAGTGCCGGAATCCATCGGCGTGGCAGGCGTGATCTGCCCGACAGAGGCGCCGCTGCTGGGCTTCGTCAGCACGACCGCGCCGCTGATCGCCACCGGCAACCGCGTTGTGGCGGTGGCCTCAGAGGCGCATCCGCTTTCGGCGACGGATTTCTACCAGGTTCTGGAGACCTCCGACCTGCCGGCGGGTGTGCTGAACATCGTTACCGGCAGCGCCGACACGCTGGGCGCGGAACTGGCAAAGCACAACGGGGTGGATGCGCTCTGGGCCTTTGGCTCGGCGGCGTTGTCGGAGACGGTGGAACGGCTGTCCACCGGCAATCTCAAGCGCGTCTTCACCGACTACGGCCGTGCCTGGGACTGGATGTCGCCGGAAGCGGAAGGCGAGCTTTTCCTGCGGCAGGCGACGCAGATCAAGAACATCTGGGTGCCCTACGGCGAATAGACCCGGCAGAGAATCGAACAGAGCGTGGCACCGGGAGAGAGCCGCGCGGGGGGAGGACACATGGCAGAGCAGAAGGGGATCGCGATCCTCGGCATCTACGTTGCGGATACCGCCTATCTGGCGGGCCGCATGCCGAAGATCGGCGAGACAATCCAGGGCAGCGGCTTTTCGCTTGGCCCCGGCGGCAAGGGATCGAACCAGGCCGTCGCGGCAGGGCGAGCCGGGGCCGAGGTCAGTTTTATCTCCAAGATCGGGGATGATCCGTTCGGCAAGATGGCGCTGGAGATCTACGAGGACGCGGGCGTTACCCCGCGCGTCGAGGTGATGCCGGACATGCCGTCGGGCGCGGCGTTCATTTTCGTGAACGACACGACCGGCGAAAACGCCATCATCGTCTACGCCGGCGCCGCAGGCACCATTTCAGAGGCCGATGTGGAGGCGCAGCGCGACGTGATCGAGGGCGCGCGGGTCTTTGTCACCCAGCTGGAACAGCCGCCCGAGGCCGCGCTGGCCGCGCTGAGGACGGCGCGCGCAGCCGGTGTCACCACCGTCTTCAACCCTGCGCCCGCCAATTCCTTTGACGATGCCTGCTACGGGCTGAGCGATTTCTTTGTGCCGAACGAAAGCGAAGCGGCGGCCATCGTCGGTTTCGATGTCGTCACCGAGGATGACGCGAAACGCGCGGGCGAGGAATTCCTGAGGCGCGGCGTGAAGACGGCCCTGATCACGCTGGGCGATAAGGGGGTCTACATCCACTCAGCCGAGATCAGCAAACGCATACCCGCGCTGTCCAACGCCCCGGCGATCGACACCGCCGGGGCGGGCGACGCCTTTATCGGCGGCTTCTCCACCGCGCTGGCCGAAGGGCAGGGGATCGAGGATGCGGTACGCTTTGGCTGCGCCACGGCGGGCATCGCCGTCACCCGGCGCGGCACCGCGCCCGCCATGCCGACCCGTGCCGAGATCGACACCCTGCTGGGAGCGCACGCATGACCCGCGACGACCCGATCAAGCACCTGTTTCTCTGGCCCGCTTTCCTTGTCGTTCTGGCCATCGCGATCTTTCCGCTGATCTTCTCGCTGGCCAACAGCTTCATGAGCCTGCGACTGGTGCCGCCGATGCCCGCGCGGTTCGTGGGCCTCGACAACTACACCGACCTGCTGAGCAATCCGCGCTTCTGGCAGACGGTGAAAACCACGTCGATCATCGCCTTCACCTCTGTCGCGTTGCAGTTCGTGATCGGTTTCGGCATCGCGCTGGCGCTGGCCAAGCGGGTGAAGGGCGTCGAATTCTTCCGCGTGAGTTTCCTGATGCCGATGCTGGTGGCGCCTGTCGCGGTGGCGCTGGTCGCGCGGCAGATCTTCAACCCGACCATGGGGCCGTTGAACCAGATGGCCACCTTCTTCGGGTTTCCGAACCTGCCGTACCTGACGGATGCGCATTGGGCGCTGGGGTCGCTGATCGCGGTGGAGATCTGGCAGTGGACGCCGTTTGTCATCCTGCTGCTGCTGGCCGGGCTTCAGGGCCTGCCCGATGACGTCTACGAGGCGGCCGAGCTGGAGAACGCCAGCGGCTGGCAACAGTTCTGGGGGATCACCTTCCCGATGATGCTGCCGATCTCTGCGGCGGTGATCTTCATCCGCATCGTCGAAAGCTTCAAGATCATCGACACGGTATTCGTCATGACCGGCGGCGGGCCGGGGGTGGCGACGGAGACGCTGACCTTGTTCGCCTACCAGGAGGGGTTCAAGAAGTTCAACCTGGGCTACACCTCGGCGTTGTCCTTCCTGTTCCTCGCGGTGGTGCTGATCCTCAGCCTTGTCTACCTCGCCCTGCTGAAACCCTACCTGGAGAAGTACAAATGAGCGTGCGCGATCTCCATGGCCCGCGCCGCTGGGTGGCTTTCGCCCTGTGCTGCGCGTGGTTCGCCTTTACCATCTTCCCGCTGTACTGGGTGGCCATCACATCGCTGAAAACGCCGCCCGACGTGGTCGGCGGACCGACCTACCTGCCGTTTGTCGACTTCGAACCGACGCTGAAGGCCTGGCGCGAGCTTCTGTCCGGCATCCGGGGCGAGTTCTATTCGAACTTCTGGTCCTCCGCCATCGTGGCGGTGTCGTCCTCGGTCTTCGCCACGCTGCTGGGCGCCATGGCGGCCTATGCCCTGGTGCGGTTCTCTTTCCGGGTGAAACTGCTGTCGGGCGTGCTGTTCTTTGCCGTGGCCATGGGCGGTTTCCTCGCCGGGCGCTACTGGCTGGGACTGCCACCGGCCACGGCCTCCATCCTTGCCTTTTGCGCGGCGCTGGCGCTGTCGGTGATCGCCAATCGCTTTCCGCTGCCGGGCAAGGTGATGAACAACGACGATATCGTGTTCTGGTTCGTCAGCCAGCGCCTGTTCCCGCCGATCGTCGTCGCCTTCGCGCTGTTCCTGCTCTACTCCGAGATGGGGAAGATGGGGTTCAAGCTGACCGATACCTACCTCGGGTTGACGTTGGCCTATATCGCCTTCTCGCTGCCCATCGTGGTCTGGCTGATGCGCGATTTCATCGCGGCACTTCCGCTGGAGGTCGAAGAGGCTGCCATGGTCGACAACGTGCCGCAATGGCGGATCTTCTTCGGCATCGTGCTGCCGATGACCCGCCCCGGCCTGATCGCAACATTCGTCATCACGCTGGCCTTCACCTGGAACGAGTTTCTCTTTGCGCTCTTCCTGACCAATTCGGAATGGCAGACGCTGCCCGTGCTGATCGCGGGTCAGAACAGCCAGCGCGGCGACGAATGGTGGGCGATCTCTGCCGCCGCCCTCGTGGCCATCATCCCCATGGTGATCGTCGCGGGGCTTCTGGGGCGGCTCATGCGGTCCGGCCTGCTGAGCGGCGCCGTCAAATAGGTTTAACAAAGTGCCCCGGAGGAGGGGCCATTTCTGGGAGGAAATACCATGCTGAAATCATTGAAACTGTCGGTGGGCGCGCTGGCGCTGACCACGGGTGCCGCGCTGGCGTGCTCGCCCGATTACACCGGGGTCGAGATCACCGCGACCACGCAGACCGGCCCCTACATCGCCTCCGCGCTGAGCCAGGCGGCGGAAGTCTGGTCGGAGAAGACCTGCGGCACCGTGAAGGTCGTCGAATTCCCCTGGTCGGAGCTGTATCCGAAGATCGTCACCACGCTTGCGGCGGGCGACGATTCCTTTGACGTGATCGCCTTTGCCCCCGCATGGGCGCCGGATTTCACGCCCTTCCTGACCGAAATGCCCGCCAAGTTCCAGGAGGGCGAGGCCTGGGAAGACATCGCGCCGGTCTACCGCGAACAGCTGATGGTCTGGAACGACAAGGTGCTGTCGCAGACCATGGACGGCGACGTGCACACCTACACCTATCGCATCGACCTGTTCGAGGACGCCGCCAACCAGGAGGCATTCAAGGCGAAGTACGGCTATGACCTCGCCGTGCCGAAGACCTGGAAGGAATACCTCGATATCGCGGAGTTCTTCCAGAACGACGTCGAAGGCGTCTATGGCACCGCCGAGGCCTTCCGCCGGGGCGGCCAGCAGTTCTGGTTCCTGTTCAGCCACGTGGCGGCCTACGCCAGCCACCCCGACCTGCCGGGGTCGATGTTCTTCGACCCCGAAACCATGGATGCGCAGGTCAACAACCCGGCATGGGTGCGCGGCCTCGAGGAATATATCCGTGCGTCGAAGCTGGCGCCGCCCTCGGCGCTGAACTTCTCCTTCGGCGAGGTCAACGCGGCCTTTTCGGGCGGGCAGGTGGCGCAGTCCATCGGCTGGGGCGACACCGGCGTGATCGCGGCGGACCCGTCGCAGTCCACCGTCGCGGGCAAGGTCGGCTCCGCCGTGCTGCCGTCCGCAACCGAGGTCTACAACTACAAGACCGGTGAGTGGGACAGCTACGACACGCCCATCGAC
>NZ_JAGISH010000011.1 GCF_017813235.1 Sagittula salina | reverse complement strand
CGCCCCGAACAGCACCTCAGCGCCGCCGGTGAAGGCGTATCTACGACCACCAAACAAAAGGCGCAAGCGATTTCTTCCAGAAACGCCACTTTTTCTGCGCAAACGACGCAACCATTTGAAAAATATCTAGATTTTTTACGCCCCACCGGTGAAATCCCGGCGATATCGGGGGGCTTGAGCGACCACGGTCCGGGAACGTTCGCGCCTGGACCGACTTTCCACCGGTTTACCCCCGAAACAATCCACATTGTCGAATAGCGGCGTGGGAATCGGTCGTAAAATCCAACCGGTGAGCCGACTCAAAGAGGGCGGCCCGTCGGCCGCCCATCCCTTATGCAAACCGCTGAACCCGCCGCCGCCCCGGCAACCGCAGCAACAGGAGCCCGGCGACCGCGCACATATAGAGCAGCGGCTCCACCTGCAGGCCTTTGCGCAGCATTACGAAGTGCAGCGCCCCCAGAAGCGCTACCCCGTAGGTCAGCCTGTGCAGCGCACGCCAGCGCGGCCCCAGTGCCCGGATCGCGCGGCTGTTCGAAGTCGCCACCAGCGGCAGCATCAACAAGAAACCCGCCATTCCCACGGTTATATAGGGGCGCTTCACGATATCCGCCCAGATCTGGGACAGGATCTGCACGTCCAGCAGCAGCCACGTCGCGAGGTGCAGCGCGACATAGTAGAATGCCATCAGCCCCAGCGCGCGGCGGAACTTCAGCAGGTTGACCCCCGCGTGACGGCGCAGCGGGGTCACCGTCAGCCCCGCGATCAGCAGCCACAGCGCCCAGATGCCCAGTTCGTGCTCCAGCGCCTTGATCGGCTCGACCCCAAGCCCGCCAGTCACCCCGAGGTACAGCAGCCACGGCGCAGGCAGCGCCAGCACGCCATAGACAAGCCAGGCCGGCACGCGCCGCAAATGCGGATTGAGAGCGGAAAGATCCAGCAACGCCATCAGAAGTCCTTTGCCAGGTCCATGCCATCATACAGTGCGGCGACCTCTTCGTAGCCGTTGAACATCAGCGTGTCCTGGCGGCGGGAAAACAGACCTCCGCCCAGCCGCCGTTCTGTTGCCTGGCTCCAGCGGGGATGGTCGACCGTCGGGTTCACGTTTGAAAAGAAGCCGTATTCGCGCGGATTCGCCTTGTTCCACGCTGTCGGGGGCTGCGTGTCGGTCAGGGTGATCCGGACCACCGACTTGATCGATTTGAAACCGTATTTCCACGGCACCACCAACCGGATCGGCGCGCCGTTCTGGTTCGGCAATGGCTTGCCATACAGCCCCGTCGCCAAGATGGTCAGCGGATGGCGCGCCTCGTCCAGCCGCAGACCTTCGACGTAGGGCCACTCCAGAACCGGGTAACGCACGCCGGGCATCTCCTCCGGGCGCAGCGCGGTTTCGAATGCGACGTATCGCGCTTCGGGTTCTACGCCGACCATGTCCAGCAGGTCGGCCAGTTCGAAGCCCTGCCAGGGCACCACCATCGACCAGGCCTCCACACAGCGGAACCGGTAGATCCGCTCCTCCAGGTCCATCTGGCCTACCAGATCGGTCAGGGCGTAGTCACCCGGCTTCTCCACCAGCCCGTCGATCTGGACGGTCCACGGCTCGGTCGTCAGGGCGTCGGCGTATTTGGCCGGATCGTCCTTGCCGGTGCCGAATTCGTAGTAATTGCAGTAGTTGGTGATGTCCTCGAAGCTGTTCGGCTCCAGTTCCTCGGCCCGCGCGGGCGCGGCCAGCCCCCCGGCAATGCCCAGCGCCCCGGCGCCCGTCATCAGCTGACGGCGGTTCAGGAACAGCGTCTCGGCGGTCACGTCCCCCGGTGTCAGGTCGTTGTTCCAGCGGCGGCTCATGGCGGTCTCCTTGCGGTGTTTGCTGCAAGTCAAGATACGTCACGCCGCGCGCGCCCCCAACAAACACTGTCTCACGTTGCCGCCATGGGACTGAAACATTCGCTCAGAGGCGCGGGGGACGATTTCGGCCGTAGGGCCGCACTGTCCGCGCCAACCCGCGCTACAGTTCCTCCCCCTCGATCTGGAGCCGCTTCAGCGCCTCTTCGAATTGCTTGTGCCCGCGTGCCCGGGCCATCCCCGTCAGGCCAAGGTGCACCGACGGGTGGATTTCGTTCATCTGCCGGGTGGCACCGCTGTCCGTCACCACCCGCACATGGCGGCGGCGCATCTGCCGCGGTTCCGCCACGCCGACCGAATGGGCGATCATCTCCACCTCATGGATCACAGCCTTGGCGTAGGCCGCGACGCGCTTGTCCTTTTCCTCGACCACCAGACCCTTCTGCAGCGACGGGATATGCGTCGTGATTCCGGTCGGGCAGGTGTTCTTGTTGCACTTCAGCGCCTGGATGCAGCCCAGCGAGAACATGAAGCCGCGCCCCGCACAGACGAAATCCGCCCCCATGCAGATCGCCCAGGCCACGTCCGCCGGCGCCACCAGCTTGCCCGCCGCGATGATGCGGATGCGGTCGTGCAGGCCGGCGAGATCACGCAGGTCGACCATCCGGATCAACGCATCGCGCAGCGGCATCCCGACGAGGTCGATCAGCGGCATGGGCGCGGCGCCGGTGCCGCCCTCCCCGCCATCCACCGCGATGAAATCCGGCGCGCATTCGCCCCCCCGCTCCTTCACCCGCTTGAAGAAGTCGAACCAAGGATCCGCCGATCCGATGCAGGTCTTGAAGCCCACGGGCTTGCCGGTCACCTCACGGATGTGGCCGATCAGATCCAGAAGATCGTCGAAATCGTCCACTTCCCGGTGCCGGTTCGGGGAAATCGCGTCCTGCCCCCTCGGCACGCCGCGAATCCGCGCCACCTCCTCGTCGATCTTCGCCGCCGGAAGGATGCCGCCCTTGCCCGGTTTCGCGCCCTGGCTCAGCTTGATCTCGAACATGCGGATGCGCGGGTCCGCCGCCATCTGCCGCAGCTTGTCGTCACTCAGGTTGCCCGCCTCGTCGCGAACGCCGAACTTCGCCGTGCCGATCTGGTAGACGATGTCGCAGTTCCCCTCCAGGTGGTAGGGCGCCAGCCCCCCCTCGCCGGTGTTGAGCCAGATCCCCGCCTTCCCCGCGCCGCGCGCCAGCGCCTGTATCGCGGGTTTCGAAAGGGCGCCGTAGCTCATGCCGGAGATGTTGAAGATCGACGGCGCCACATAGGGCTCGCGGCAATGCGGGCCGATCACCATCGGCTCCGTCGTGGCGAACTGATCGTCAAGCGGCGGAAACACCGCGTTCATGAAGATCGGCGTGCCGGGGATGTTCAGGTTCCGGGTCGACCCAAAGGCTACCGTGTTCGACTTGTTCTCCGCTGCGCGGTAGACCCAGTTGCGCTGCGCCCGGTTGAACGGCATCTCCTCCCGGTCCATGGCAAAGAAATACTGGCGGAAAAACTCCCCCAATTCGGTGAACAACCCGCGAAATCGCCCGATTACCGGGTAGTTCCGACGGATCGCGTCGCTGGTCTGCCGTGTGTCCAGCCAGAACATCGCGGCGATCGCCAGCACGCCCAGCCCGCTGGCCAGCACGAACAGCAGCGCAAGGTACTGTAATACGGCCATCACGAATTCCATATTCACCTCCGGGAATGTCTGGATGCACAGCAGTGTCAGACGTGGTATCCACACTACATTGCCATCATCGCACCGCGTTGGCACCCCTGCCTGCGCAGGACACGGGCAATCTACGGGAGGACCCATGAAGAAACTCTTCACCGCGCTGGCGCTACTGGCGGCGACCGCCGCCCATGCGGACAACCCGCGCCCCGACATCATCGCCTACGACACCGACCAATCCTTCGAAGACGTGGTCTTCGGGCTGGAAAACACCATCCTCGACGCCGGCCTGGTGGTGGATCACATCAGCCACACCGGCGAAATGCTCGCCCGCACCAAAGAAGACGTCGGCGGGACAATGGATCTCTTCCTTCAGGCCGACGTCTACAGCTTCTGCTCGGCGCAGGTCAGCCGCGAGGTGATGGAGGACGACCCCCTCAACCTCGTCTTCTGCCCCTATGACATCTTCGTCATGGTCCGGGCCGACACGCCCGACACCACCACCATCGGCTTCCGAACCTACCCCGAGGGCGCCATGAAGAAGGTGGAAACCATGCTGGACGATATCGCCCGCGCCGCTATCGGCCTGGACTGACGCGCCGGGCTATCCACCATCGCACCGGCGGGCCTGCCGGAACGTTACCGCACCGCACGCTGAAACCGCGCCCGCGCAACACCCCGCGCGGGCGCCTACACTGCCGCCTCCCCGCAACCGGAGGCCGCCATGATACATGAAACATCCGAGACGACCGGAACCACCCAGACCGATCAGATCCGCCAGATCGCGATTGCGGAAATCGACCGCAACGCCCTGCCCCGCGACCGCACCACCGAAGACCCCTCGCGCTACGACCTCGAATGTTCCATCCTCACGCAGGGCCTGCGCATGCCCATCGAGGTCTTCCAACGCGCCGACCCCAAGGGGTCCTTCCGCTACGGCCTGATCTCCGGCTACCGCCGCCTGTCGGCCTGCGAGGCGCTCGGCCACGATACCATCGCTGCCTTCCTGCGCCGCCCCGGGGACCACGCCACGGCCCTCGCCGCCATGGTGGCGGAGAACGAAATGCGCGAGCAGATCTCCGCCTGGGAAAAGGGCCGCCTCCTCAACCGCGTCCTGTGCGAAGGCTTCTACCCGACCGAAGATGCCGCCCTCGACAGCCTCTTCCCCTCCGCCTCGCGTCAGAAACGCGCCCGCCTGCGCTCCATCGTGCTGGTGGTATCCGAATTCGACGGTTGCCTGAACGAGGCCGAAACCCTCTCCGTCGCCCGCATCGAACACCTCGCCACAGCGCTGCGGCTGGGATTCGGCGACCTCATCCACGCCGCTCTCCTGCCCTTGGGTCGCAAGGCCTCGCTGGCGACGCAATGGGCCGCCATCGCGCCGATCCTAGCCGAAGGCTTCAGCGCGGAGGAAGCCCCGATCTCCGCCCGCTCGCCCCGCCGCATGATCCAGCCCCGCACCGGCCTGACACTGCGCCGCGAACTCACCCGCGGCGGCTACGCCATCCACATAACCGGCAAACTCGCGCGCAGCCCCGGCCTCGTCGACGACATCTTTGAACTGGTGGAGCGGATGGTGGGGGTGAGGGAGTAAACGAAAGATATCCAGCGCTCTCCCGCAGCACCGAGATATTTGGCCCTACAACATACTGGCGGGGAGGCCAGGGAAAGGCATTACAGACACGGAAACGGCACTACGGTATATATCGACTGCGACGCCCAGCCTCCCTCTTCGCAAGATTAAGGACTGAAAATTGCTCCCGAGCACTTCTGACACCGCAGTCTCTGTAAACGGACTTTTTGTCCTCGCGCGAGACTTGCAGCGTTTTCTGGGCCGCTACAGCATTAACCTAATTTTCTGGACACACGATGAAACCTACAAAGTCTCACTGCGCGGTTCGGGTACGCCGATATTTTACCGCGACGAATACTTCGTCATTTGCACACAGCATCAGATAAGCGGAGTGAATCCGGAAGATATCAGCTTACTGACTGAGGACGGAGCGTTCGCGGTCACATCGTCGGGATATACTGTTCCTCCAAAATGCGCGGCAGGCATGCAGCAAGATTTGGAGGACATTATTGCATTCAACTTCAGCGACGCATGTCGCGATCACGAAGCACTGAAACGAAGATTTTTTAAGTTTACTGAAATCCCGGCCACTGTACGGAATGACCAAGTAGTTGCGATACTGAATTACGGATACCCTTTCGGCGAGCAGAAATATGATATTGATGAAAACAATCACATTGGATTATGTCTGCGGGCGACAACTCTTCTCCCAGCCAGCCAGCCTTCGGACGAAACACTAATCCACCTCAAACCGATCACCGATTTTGGTTTCTTACCAGATGGGCTTAGCGGTGGACCGAACTTCGTCGTTCAAGAATCCGAGGGCGCGCGTCGCGCTTATTTTGCGGGTACTACCGTGCGCGCTGGCAGGTCCGATGCATACATTGTAAAAAGCGGCTTTATAAAAGAAGTTCTAGATGCCGCCATCGATCTCCGATTGTGATCCCTGACATCCTCCGTCGGACCGTCCTTCCGGAAAAGCTTAATTGGCTCTAAACACCCCAACCCTAACTCCTTGGAATCCCTGAAGGCCTTATCCGTCCCAGCATGGGACACATGAAAAAGGCGGGGTTTCCCCCGCCTTTGTCCAAGCCTTCATCCGGGGCCCCGGTCAGTGGACCACGGCATCGTCCGGCTTGGGCCGGTTCGTGGCGCCCACCCGATCCCCGATCAGGAGTCCGTCGGTCCCCGCAGTGACCGGCACCACGTCCCCGTCCGAAACATCGCCCGAGAGCAGCATCTCTGCCAGCGGATCCTGAAGCGCCCGCTGGATCACCCGCTTCAGAGGCCGTGCCCCGAAGACCGGATCGTAGCCTTCCTCCGCCAGCCAGGTCTTGGCCGCCTCGTCCAGTTCGAGCCGGATCTTCCGCGCCGCCAGCCGCTTCAGAAGGCGGGACATCTGGATGTCCACGATGCCGCCCATATCCTCGCGTTTGAGCCGGTCGAAGATGATCGTCTCGTCCAGTCGGTTCAGGAACTCGGGGCGGAAGTGCGCCCGCACCGCATCCATCACGTCGCGCCGGGCCTGCGCGCTGTCGCCCCCATCCGGAAGCTGCGACAGGGCCTGACTGCCAAGGTTCGAGGTCAGCACGATCAGCGTCTGCTTGAAGTCCACGGTCCGTCCCTGGCCATCGGTCAGCACGCCATCGTCGAGCACTTGCAGCAGCACGTTGAACACGTCCGGGTGCGCTTTTTCGACCTCGTCGAACAGCACCACCTGATAGGGGCGCCGCCGCACGGCCTCTGTCAGGACGCCGCCCTCGTCGTAGCCCACGTAGCCCGGAGGCGCACCGATCAGCCGCGAAACCGCGTGCTTTTCCATGAACTCCGACATGTCGATGCGCACCATCGCGCTGTCGTCGTCAAAAAGGAACTCCGCCACGGTCTTCGTCAGCTCGGTCTTGCCGACACCCGTTGGCCCGAGGAACAGGAACGAACCCAAGGGCCGGTTCTCGTCGTTCAGACCGGCGCGCGCCCGCCGGACGGCATTCGCCACCGCTGTCACCGCCTGGTTCTGGCCGACGACCCGACGGTGCAGGTTCGCCTCCATGCCCAGGAGCTTGTCGCGCTCGCCCTCAAGCATCTTGCCCGCCGGAATGCCGGTCCACCGCTCGACCACGCTCGCGATCTGGTCCGGGCGCACGGCCTCTTCGACCATCATCTCGTCGGCGCCCTCGGCCTCGGCCAGCTTCTTCTCCAGTTCCGGGATCTTGCCGTACTGAAGCTCACCGGCGCGGGCGAAGTTGCCCTCGCGCTTCACGATCTCCAGTTCGGCCCGGACATGGTCCAACTGCTCCTTCAGGTCGCGTGCGGAGGCCAGCTTGTCGCGTTCCGCCTGCCATTGCGCCGTCATGGCGTCGGATTTCTCCTGCAGGTCGGACAGGTCCTTCTCCAGCTTTTCCAGCCGGTCCTTCGAAGCCTGGTCGTCCTCCAGCTTCAGCGCCTCGACCTCGATCTGCTTCTGCAGGATGTCGCGGTCGAGCGCATCCAGTTCCTCGGGCTTCGAATCCACCTCCATCCGCAGGCGCGAGGCGGCCTCGTCCATCAGATCGATGGCCTTGTCCGGCAGGAAACGGTCGGTGATGTAGCGATGCGACAGCGTCGCCGCCGCCACAAGAGCGGAGTCGGAGATCCGCACGCCGTGGTGCAGTTCGTACTTTTCCTTGATGCCGCGCAGGATGGAGATCGTGTCCTCCACTGTCGGCTCCTGCACAAAGACCGGCTGGAAACGCCGCGCCAGCGCCGCGTCCTTTTCGACGTGCTTGCGGTATTCCTCCAGCGTGGTCGCACCGACGCAGTGCAGTTCGCCGCGCGCCAGCGCCGGTTTCAGAAGGTTCGAGGCATCCATCGCGCCGTCGGCCTTGCCAGCGCCGACCAGCGTGTGCATCTCGTCGATGAAGAGAATGATCTCGCCCGCCGCGGAGGTGACCTCCGACAGGATCGACTTCAGCCGCTCCTCGAACTCGCCGCGGTACTTCGCACCGGCGATCAGCGCGCCCATGTCGAGGCTGAGCAGCCGCTTGTTGTGCAGGCTCTCCGGCACGTCGCCATTGACGATGCGCAGGGCGAGACCCTCGGCAATCGCGGTCTTACCCACGCCCGGTTCACCGATCAGCACGGGGTTGTTCTTGGTCCGGCGGCTGAGGACCTGCATGGCACGACGGATTTCCTCGTCCCGGCCAATGATCGGGTCGATCTTGCCCTCGCGGGCACGCTCAGTCAGATCCAGCGTGTATTTCTTCAGCGCTTCGTAGGCGTCCTCCGCACTGGCGCTATCCGCCGTGCGGCCCTTGCGGACGTCGTTGATCGCGGTGTTCAGCCCCTGTGCGGTGACTTTGGCCGCGTCCAGCGCTTCCTTCGCGGGGGACTTGACCATGGCCAGCGCCATGAGCATCCGCTCCACCGGAACGAAGCTGTCGCTGGCCTTCTTTGCAAGTTTTTCGGCCTCGTCCAGCACCTTGCCGGTGGCGGAATCGAGGTAAACCTGCCCAGCGTCGCCCGACACTTTCGGAATCTTCGCCAGCTTCGTGTCCAGCACCTGCACGACGCGTTGCGGCAGGCCGCCGGATGCCGTGATCAGGTTCGACGCAAGCCCTTGCTCGTCGTCCATCAACGCTTTGAGAAGATGCTCGGGGGCAAGCTTCTGATGGCTTTCCCGCATGGCAATGGTCTGCGCGGCCTGAATGAAACCCCGCGCGCGGTCGGTGAACTTCTCCAAGTTCATGTGCTGTCTCCTTGTCAAGCGCCCCTCTACGACCACGCCCGCATCCGCGGCACGCGGCCCCCTCGGGCCTCGGTTTCAAGATGGGAGCGTGCGCGGCCCTGTTCAAGCGCCATGTTGCGAAAATGCAACGCATGGCGTGCACCGTCCCTATACCGCCCCCCAAGGTAAGGGACAGGGCAGTCCCCGAGTCGAAAAAACGGGGCTTTTCGAGACGGTTGAAGATGTATCTTGTGGGCATCGAATCCGACCTCTCTTGCCAGCGCAAGACCCTGCGGCAGGCGCGCCGCGGGCCGGACGACCGGCGATACAGGCCGCGCCCGGCGTCCAGTGACCGGATCTGCGGCACGCTTGACCTGCGCGGCTCCTCCGGTCACATGTGGTCAAAAGGAGCCTCGCATGACCGAAGCCATGACCCGTTCGGACGACCGCCTTATCGTTGCCCTCGACGTACCGAACGTTCTGGACGGGCTGGACCTTGTGTCGAAGCTGGGCGACAGCGTTTCGTTCTACAAGATCGGTCTCGGAATGCTCACGGGCGGCGGCCTCGCGCTGGCCAATGAGTTGAAGCACGAACACGGCAAGCGCATCTTCCTCGACATGAAGCTCTTCGATATCGGCGCCACAATCGAGGCGGCGGTGCGTGGCATCGCGCAATACGACCTCGATTTCCTGACGGTACACGGCGACCCGTACGTTATCCGCGCCGCTAAGGAAGGGGCCT
This sequence comes from Sagittula salina, assembly GCF_017813235.1. Classification (GTDB taxonomy): domain Bacteria; phylum Pseudomonadota; class Alphaproteobacteria; order Rhodobacterales; family Rhodobacteraceae; genus Sagittula; species Sagittula salina. The sequence continues at coordinate 164,026 of NZ_JAGISH010000011.1, read as the reverse complement.
CCGGTTCGGGTATGAAGATCCTCGCCGTCACGATCCTGACCTCACTGGATCGCAGCGACCTCGACGCCGCCATGTACAAGGACGGCGACATCCCCGATCTGGTGGCTGAGCGCGCGGGCCGCGCCTTCGAAGCCGGGGCGGATGGCGTCATCGCCTCCCCGAACGAGGCTGCGTTGATCCGGGCCCTGCCCTCCGCCGAAGGCCGACTGATCGTCACCCCCGGCGTCCGTCCGGTCGGTGCCGACAAAGGCGACCAGAAGCGTATCGCGACGCCGGCTCAGGCGATCCGGGATGGCGCGAATCATATCGTTGTGGGCCGCCCGGTCCATCGCGCGAACGATCCCCGCGCCGCTGCGTCCGCAATCGTGGCCGAAATGCGGTCGCCACAGGCCCGGACCCCGAACGGCTGAGAAGCTCCGGCGAAAGGGTTCTTCCTCTTACGGATACTGCCCGCCGTCCAGTTCACGCGTACTGCATGCGCTGGCGCGGCCAGGGCAGCCCTCGAATGCAGACCGTGCCGCCACGATCGGCGTCCCGGCATACATACGGGCGGTCGTTGCGCCAAACAAACCGTGAAGACGGCCCCATATGGGGGCGGCGTCTGATCCTGCAACAGCCCGAAACGTCACGTCAGCGTGTGTGGATAACTTCAGGTGCAAATCCGCCTAGCGTCGCGCTGATTTCCGCCAAAGCGCGGAATTTGAATGTGAAACCCGTACCGCATAACCCATGAAACTTTTCCACAAGTTGTTACGTTAATGCATCAGAACGGCCCGGTGAGGGTCCCTGGACAGAAAGGAATTGAGGCATGAGTGACATGACACCGCGCATTCATGACGTCCGCTACAATGCTGTCGAGCAGTGCTTCGAAGCATTGGTCACCCTTCACACTCCGGCGGGCCGAGTGAACGTGGCGAGCGAGTTCGCCGCCCCCATGACAGCCGATTTCGAGGCCGCTTCCCGTGGCCTGCTGAACAACGCCCTGATCTCGTTGAGCGACGCATCCGCCTTGAAATCACGGCTCATGCGCCGTCCGGCCCTGCCGCCACGAAGCACGGGCGCGGCAATGTCCCATGCTGCATAGGTTTCGCCCTTCGCCGTTCTGACCGAGAACCGAAACACACGAATTCGTCCGGCGGGACTGCTCACCCACCATGGACGATACTGCGGTCCGCTGTCCCTCGGACCGTGACCATGGCCGGATGCCTCTTCTGCCCAGGCTCCGCCCCCCTACGGGGAAATCTGCCTGCAGCTCATGCACCTGTATGAGCCTGCCCGTCCGGGTCCTCTACTGTCCCCCGAGGCCCGGATTCACTGACCGGGGTCCGCCGATTACTGGCGGCCCCGGTTTTTTCTTGTTTGGGTCCGCCTGCCGGATTTTTATTACCCGGCCACGCCAAGCCCGAACAAATAGTCGCGAAGAATTCTGCGGAAGTGCGGGATGGCGTCCTCCGCCGCGACAAAGTCGTTGGGCGGCATGGCCAGCCAGCTTTCGCCCTCGTCCCCCATAACGACCGCCTCTGCCAACCGCGCGGGGCCGTGCAGGGCAAAGAACCACTCGATCCCCTTCGGCCCTTCCCGCCGGTGCGCCACTGTCAGTCCCGCAGGTTCCAGAGCAAGGCCCAGCTCCTCGCGGGTTTCGCGCAGGACGCAGACCTCCGGCGTCTCGCCCGGCTCGCGCAGCCCGCCGGGGAAATCCAGATACCCCGGCCAGTCGATCTCCGCGATCCGGTCACGCCGCAGCACCAGCAGCTGCCGCCCCGCAAAGAGCATCAGCTTTGCTCCGCGAAAGGGTTCATTCATTTATATCCGTTTCCCAGATCTTGACCTGCCCCTTGCGTTCACCAGCCAGTCTGCGGATCGCCACCCAGGCCACGGCAGAGACCGTCGCCCAGATCAGCAGCGCCATCGGAAGAGACAGGCCGGTTATCAGCAACATCAGCCCCACGGCAAAGGCTCCGATTGCCAGCCCCAGCGCCACGAAGCCGGGGGCGAGCACTTCCACGATCAGCAGAAGCACCCCGAAGGCGATCCACAGCCACCACGTTTCCCAGGTCATGACTTGCCTCCCTTGAAGAACCGGAAAGCGTCGGCAAAGGCATCGACAGCGTTCGCCGGCAGCACGACGGTCTGGGTGCCGCCCTTCTCCGCCATCCGGCGCAGGGCGTCGACCTGCTTCAGCGCGACCTCATATTGCGCCGCTTCAACGCCGTTCTCGCGGATAACCTTGGCGACGACCTCATTGGCGTAGGCCTCCGCATCTGCCGTGATGCGGCGCGCCTCCGCTTCCTGCTTTGCCGCATAAAGCTGCGCGTCGGCGGCAAGCTCCACCGCGCGACGTTTGCCCTCGGCCTCTGTAACCTGCGCGCGGCGGGCGCGTTCCGCGTTCAATTGCTGCAACATCGCGTCGCGGGTCGCCTGATCGAGGTTCACGTCGAGGATCTCCGCCCGTGTCACTTCGATCCCCCAGTTGTCAACCGCATCCTCCACGCTGGTCTTGATCTCCGTGATCAGCCGGGAGCGATTGGACTGCACCTCGTCCAGCTCCATCTTGCCGATTTCGGCCCGCACGATTCCGGCAACCGTGGTGGCGATCGCCGCGTCGACGTCGCGAATACGATAAACCGTCTTTTCCGGTTCGAGAATACGGTAGAAGACCGACGTCTCCACCTCGACCAGCACGTTGTCCATGGTGATGGCGTCCTGCGATGCCGTGGGCAGTTGCCGCTCCAGAACAGAGATCTTGTGCGCTACCTTATCAAGGAAGGGGATGATGAAATTGATCCCCGGCCCCAGCACCGCCCTCAGGCGGCCAAAGCGTTCGACCACGTGTTTTTCCGACTGCGGCACGATGCGCACGCCGAGAAAGATGCAAAGGAGAATGAACGCCGCCAGCAGCAGCAGGACGATGTTCCCCCCGAGCAGTTCGGCAACAATGGTTTCAATGGGCATCCGCTACGCCTTTCGATCAAATATCTGTCAGCAAAGGTAAGCGCTCCGTGCTCGCGGCACCAGATTGTCGATGCCCCGCAGACACGATATTCTGGTGCTATGCCCAGCCTGTGCCGCGATTGCCTGACACCGTTCGAAACCGGATCGCGCTGCCCCGCCTGCGGGCGGCCCAGAGTGCTGTCGCACCCCGAACTCTTCGACCTCTCCATAGCGCATATGGATTGCGACGCCTTCTATGCTTCCGTCGAAAAACGCGACAACCCGGAACTGGCGGCAAAGCCCGTCATAATTGGCGGCGGGCGGCGCGGGGTGGTGTCGACCGCCTGCTACATCGCACGCATCCGGGGCGTGCGATCCGCCATGCCGATGTATCGCGCGCTGCAGCTTTGCCCCGATGCCGTGGTCATCAAGCCGCGCGGCGCGGTCTATGCGCAGGTCAGTGGCCAGATCCGCGCGTTGATGGAGGAACTCACTCCGGCGATCGAACCGCTCTCGCTCGACGAAGCCTTCCTTGACCTGACCGGTACTGCGCGGCTGCACGGGGCGCCGCCTGCCGTCATGCTGGCCCGGCTGGTGAAACGGATGCAGGAGGAAATCGGCGTTACCGGCTCCATCGGTCTGTCGCACAACAAGTTTCTGGCCAAGATCGCCTCTGACCTCGACAAGCCGCGTGGCTTTGCCGTGATCGGTCAGGCCGAGACGCCGGCCTTTCTGCGGCCGAAACCCGTGCGCCTTTTGTGGGGTGTGGGCGATGCGGGGCAGGCCGCGCTGGATCGCGCAGGCATCCGCACCTTCGAAGACCTGCTGCGCTGGGAAAAACGCGATCTGGTGCAGCGTTTCGGGTCCATGGGGGAGCGGTTGTTCCACCTCGCACGGGGCGAGGACCGTCGCCGCGTGACCCGCAATGCCCCGGTCAAATCGATCTCCAACGAGACGACATTCGACGAGGACACCGGCGACAGGGATCTGCTGGACGGCCACCTCTGGCGACTGTCGGAGAAGACCACAGACCGTGCCAAGGCGAAGGGCATGGCAGGCCGGACCGTGACCCTGAAGCTGCGGCGGGCGAATTTCACGCTCATGTCGCGGCGCATGACCCTGCCCGACGCGACTCAGATGGCAGACACGTTGTACCGCGCGGCGCGTGGTCTTTTCGATCAGGTGCCGGAGCCGGGGCCCTGGCGGCTCATTGGTGTCGGTCTGTCGGACCTTGTGCCCGCGTCCATGGCGGACCGGCTGCCCGACCTTCTGGATCCGCACGCGGCGACGCGGGCAAAGGCCGAGCGCGCGGCGGACGAGATCCGCGCGCGCTTTGGCAATGACGCCATTCTCAAGGGTCGCGCCCTGCGCTGACCCTACGGCCATCAGTCAGAACCCCACTCCGGCCTCCAATCAGGCCCCGGTCAGGCCCCGGTCAGGTCCCGGTCAGGCCCCACGCCGTAGCAGATCGTCCTCTTCGTCAGTAGGATCGTAGCCCAACGCCTCAAGCCCCGCCTCGAGGTTGTCGGACAGGTGTGGCGTGCCGATCAGGTAATCGGCGGTCGGTGTCGTCGCCTCGCCCAGCGCGGTCTGGAAAGCGTCTTCGAATTCCTCCGCCTCGAACGACCCGCGCCCGACCCACATGATCGCCGTCAGGGCTGCCGCCTCTTCTTCGTCCATCCGGTCGATGAGGCCACGCAATTCGCCCTCACCCCGATTCAATTCCCGCGCCATCAGAATGACCCCGGCCACCTCCCGCACGCTGATCTTGTCGCTGAATTGCATGTCGCGCCTCCCTTTTCCGAGTCGCGACCAGACTACAGCAAAAGAGGCATCGCACCTTGATCTTAAACAAACACCGGCAAGCGGACGCTCATGAAAATATCCGGTAATAGAGCCAGTCCGGCAGGAACTGGCTGCCGCGGAAGACCCACGAGAATAGCCGCGGGAACGCCTTCTGGAAACCGCCCCGCGTCATGTGGCCGAAATAGACCTGCGCCGCCTCGTCCGGCTGCATCTTGAAGGGCATGTGGAAATCGTTCTTCTCGGTCAGCCGGGTCTCGATGAAGCCGGGGTTTATCAGCTGCACCTCCACCCCTGTGCCACGCAGGTCGGCGTGAAGCGATTCCGCCAGCGCCATGACGCCGGATTTCGTGGCGACATAGGCCGCGGCACCCGGCAGCCCACGATAGCCCGATAACGATCCGGTCATCACGATATGCCCCCGTCCACGCGCAACAAACCGCGGCACGACCACGCCCATCAGCCGCATTGCCCCGCCAAGATTCACGTCCGCCATGAGGTTGGCGTGCTCCGCGTCCCACTCCTGTGCGCCGAAGGGCCAGTAGACCGCCGCCAGTTGCACCACCCCGTCGAAATCCCCGATCGTCTCGGCCACGCGCTCAAGCGCTCCGGCGTCGGTGATATCGACCGGCAAAACATGCGCCTTGCCCGGCAGGCTGTCAGCCAACGCCCCCAGACGGTCCTCCGACCGCGCGGACAGGTACAACTCCGCCCCGGCGGCGCTCATCTCGCGGGCCAGTGCCGCGCCCAGCCCCTCGCTGGCGCCCACCAGCCAGTACCGCTTTGCGCTCCAGTCTCTCATAAGGCCTCCTCAGGTATCATCACGGGGACCAGTTCAGATCATGCCGTGTCGCGTCGGTGTTCGGCGCTCGCTTTGCCCATTCCCAAGTCGCCTGCTTTCGTGACCTCCGGCCCCAGCGGCAAGGGGCGCGGGCGATATCGCGCACTCTTCAGCTTCAGCGTCATCGCCTGCCAATAAATCAGCGCCAGCACCCGCCGCGTACCAAAGGGCCGCCGCAAAGCCGACCACAGGATCGCGCGATTTGTCAGCGGCTTGCGCGACCCGACCAGCGTGGCGATGACCCCGCCCCCGTCGTGGTCGAGGTCGATCCACACCCCCACCCGATCCGGCTGAATGTCGAAGCGAAAGGTATAGGCCCCCGCAATCGGCTGGAACGGCGATACGTGAAAGACCTTCACCGCCCGCAACCGATCCGACGCCCCGATCAGAGACCCGTCCTCTTTCGCACACAGGTAGGAATGCCGGTCGCCGAAAGTGTTCGTCACCTCCGCGATCACCGCCCGCAGTCCCTCCCCGTCACAGGCCAACCAGAAGGATACCGGGTTGAAGACGTGTCCCAGAAGGCGCGGCTGCGCCAGAAGCAGCAGCGGCCCGGCAAAGCGCACGCCGTGCGCAGCCAGAACATGCCGCGCCCATGCCGCGCCGCGCCCCCGCCCCGGCGCTCCGCCGTGGTCCGCATCCTGTACCGACATCAGCCCCGCCCGGTTGCGCCCGAAAAGCCCCGGCCCCGCCGAACCATCGGGATCGACCAGCACGTAATCGACGGAGTAACGAAAGGCGTTCTCGATCGCCCCTTTCCGCGCGTGGAAAGTATGCGCCGCGACCAGCTCGGTCATGCGGCGGCCCTTTCGCGCGCCTGTTCGGTCCGCGCGCGCGCAACCTCGGCTGCGCTGGCCAACCCGTCCTCGTGGAACCCGTTGCGCATCCACGCGCCGCAAAACCATGTGTTCCGCGCACCGTTGAAGGCAGCCACGGCGCGCTGCGCCTCCAGCATCCCGGCGTCATAGACCGGATGCCGCAGTACCACCTCGTCATGCACCAGCGCAGGATCGATGCCACGGGTGGAATTCAGCGTCACGAACAGCGGTCGCACCTCCAGGATTGGTTGCAGGCAGTTCATCCAGTAAGTCAGGTCGATGGTCTCCGACCGCTTGTCCGGCGCCTCGCAGTAGTTCCACGCCGACCAGCAGGCCCGGCGGCGCGGCATCAGCGCGGTGTCTGAATGCAGGACCACGCGGTTGGGCTGATAGGTCACACGGTCCAGTGCCTGCGCCTCGCGCGCGTCGGCATCCACCAGCAGGCGGCGCGACACGTCGCCATGGGTGGCAAAGACCACCTCGTCGAAGGCGTCCCAGTGACCATGCGCGCGGACCATAACGCCGGTGCCTGTGCGCTTGACCGCCTCCACCGCCACACCGGGCCGCAGATCGACGCGCTGCCGTCGCATCTCTGCCTCAAGCCGCGTGACGTATTCGACCGACCCGCCCTGAACCGTGTACCACTGATGCTGGCCGGTATGGCTGAGCAGCGCGTGGTTCTGAAAGAACCGCACCAGAGCGTGCGCCGGAAAGTCGAGGATTTTTTCTACCGGCGTCGACCAGATCGCCCCCGACAGCGGCAGCAGGTAGTGGTCGCGGAACCAGTCCCCGGTCCCCAGCACCTTCAGAAATTCGCGCAGCGTGAGGCTTTGGTCCTGCGCCACCGAGACGGCACGGGCGTTGAACCGCATTACGTCGCGCAGCATCCCCCAGAACTGCGGGCGTAAAGCGTTACTTTTCTGAGCGAAGACCGCCCCCATGTCGCGCAGCCCATATTCCAGCCCGCTCCGAAGTGACGCGGAAAAACTCATGTCGGATTTCACCACCGGCACGTCCAGCCGATCGAAAAGCGCGGTCAGCAGGGGATAATTGGCGTAGTTGAACACGATGAAGCCGGTGTCGACCGGCTGCCCCTCAACCACACGCGTACGAGCATGACCGCCCAATCGCGGCTCGGCTTCGAACAGCACAACGCGCGCATCATCGGCCAGCATGTGCGCCACTCCCATGCCGGAAATGCCGCCACCGATCACGGCGATGCGGCGGAGGGGCTCTGCCGCTTTCACGGGACTGTGCTCGAACGGCATGGTGTTTCCTTCGACTGTGTTTCGTCCAGCACTACGCAGGCAACGGCTCGCCGGATGACTCGGCGCTGAAAAAAACAGTGCCGCCACTGATCCGGTCCCCCGCGGCGCGCGTAGACTGCTTATGTTGACCGCGCTCCGCCATACCGCCCCCTGCGACCCGCCGCCCCTTGCCGTGCCCCCGCGCCGCAGGGCACAACGGATCGGGACGAAGGATCTCAGAGTGCCGCACGACACGACCAAAGCCGAAGACCCCGCCATCTGGGCCAATGCCCTGATCCGGATCCGCGACCACCGGGACGAAGCGGCCTTTGCCGCGCTCTTTTGCCATTTCGCCCCCAGGATCAAAGGCTTCCTTATCCGCTCCGGTACCGATCCGGCGCTGGCAGAGGAATGCGCGCAGGACGTCCTTGCCACCGCGTGGCGCAAGGCCGCGCTGTTCGACCCGTCGCGCGCGTCCGCCGCTACGTGGCTTTTCACCATCGCGCGAAACCGCCGGATCGACATTGCCCGGCGGCAAAGACGCCCTGAACCCCAAGACCTCCCCTGGGGTCCGGAGCCCGACCCGGATCAGGCCGAACTGCTCGGTCTGCAACAGGAGACCGAATACCTCGGCGCGGCGCTGAAGGCGCTGCCCAAGAAACAACGCGACCTGATCGAGAAGGCGTATTTCGGCGAAATGACCCATTCGGAGATCGCCGCCGAAACCGGTCTCCCGCTGGGCACGATCAAGTCCCGCATCCGGCTGGCGCTGGACCGCCTGCGCCACGCACTCGACGTGAGGGATCCCCGATGACGCATAGTCCATACAATCCAAAACATCACCTGACCGACGACCTGATCGCGGCCTACGCCACCGGCACCCTGGCGGAGGCGGTGAACCTGATCGTCGCCACGCATGTCTCGCTCTGTGACAGTTGCCGCGCTGCGGTGGAGGCACACGAAACGCTTGGTGGCGCGGTGCTCGAGGACAGCGCGGGCGCCGCGATGGGTGACGATGCGCTCGACCGTGCGATGGCCGCGATCCGGGGAACGGTTCCAGAGGCCCGCCCGATCCGCCTGTCCGCCGACCCCGCGCCCGACCCGGTGGTGCCCGCACCGCTGGCCGCCTACATCGGCGGGCTCGATCGCGTGCGCTGGCGCTCGCTGGGCATGGGGGTGAAGCAGTCGATCCTGCGCACCACGCCCGAAGCCACGGCCCGCCTGCTGTACATTCCCGCCGGCACCGCCGTGCCGGACCACACGCACAACGGGCTGGAGCTGACCCTGGTCCTGCAGGGGGCCTATTCCGACGAGGACGGCCATTTCGCGCGCGGCGATGTGGAGGTTGCGGACCCTTCGGTGAACCACATGCCGGTCGCTGACATGTCTCAGGATTGCATATGCCTCGCGGTCACCGACTCACCGCTGCGGTTCAACTCTTTCCTGCCGCGTCTGCTGCAACCACTCTTCCGGATCTGACACCGCGCGCGCAAGTAAATTGACCCGTTAACCATTTTTGACGCAGCGTCAGGCAGTATGGGCTATTATCCACCTGTTTCTGGAGTCCGTCAGGTCCAGATCTACCGTAAACGACTGCAGATCCTGTCAAGAATCCTGGTCTTCCCTTGTGCCGGCACCGGCGCGCCACGCCAAACCCAACACCAGATAAGGGCGCCCGGTTGCGACCGGGCGCCCCTTTCCGCGCGCGCTCGTGGTGTTAACTCCGCCCCACGTCAGTGCTTTTTCTTCTTCGGCGGCATCAGATCGGTGATGGTGCCCTCGAACATCTCGGCGGCAAAGTTCACTGTTTCCGACAGGGTCGGGTGCGGGTGGATCGTGTGACCAAGATCCACAGCGTCCGCCCCCATCTCGATGGCCAAAGCAATCTCTGCGATCAGGTCGCCCGCGTTGGGACCGACAATGCCGCCGCCCACTACCCGTTGGTCCTGGGGGTCAAACAGCAGCTTGGTCATGCCCTCGGAGCGTCCCAGAGACAGCGACCGACCAGAGGCGGCCCAAGGGAAGACGCCCTTTTCGACCTTTATGCCATCGGCCTTGGCCTGCGTTTCCGTCACCCCGACCCAAGCGACTTCGGGGTCGGTATAGGCCACGGAAGGGATCACCTTCGCGTCGAAATGCCGGTTCTCGCCCGCGCAGACCTCTGCCGCGACCTTGCCCTCGTGCACAGCCTTGTGCGCCAGCATCGGCTGCCCAACCACGTCGCCAATGGCAAAGATATGCTTGGCTCCAGTGCGTTGCTGGCTGTCCACGCCGATAAAGCCGCGTTCATCCACGGCCACGCCAGCCTTGTCAGCATCGATCTTCTTGCCATTCGGACGGCGACCCACAGCGATCAGCACCTTGTCGAAGGTATCGGAGAAAGTTTCGCCCTGGTCGTCCTCAAAGGTGACAGTCAGCCCCTCATCCTTCGCCTCGACCGCAGTCACCCTGGTCTTGAGGAAGATGTTCTCGTAGCGGCCTTTAATGCGCTGCATCAAGGGCTTGACCACATCCTTGTCGGCACCGGGAATGATCTGGTCCATCAGTTCGACGACCGTGATCTTCGCGCCGAGCGCATCGTAGACGCAGGCCATTTCCAGCCCGATAATCCCGCCGCCGAGCACCAGCATCCGGCCCGGCACGTTCTCCAGTTCCAGCGCGCCGGTCGAATCGATCACGCGCGGGTCGTCGTGCGGAATGAAGGGCAGCGTCACCGGCTCGGACCCGGCGGCGATGATGCATTGGTCAAAGCTGACGCTGGTCCCCTCCACGTCGATCATGTTCGGTCCGGTGAACTTACCGAAGCCCTTGACGATCTTGACCTTTCGCGCCTTTGCCAGACCGCCCAGACCGCCCGTCAGCTTGCCCACGACCTCGTTCTTGAAACCGCGCAGACCAGCCAGATCGACCTCTGGCTTGGCAAATTTCAGCCCGTGGTGGGCGACTTCCCCGGCCTCCGTGATGACCTTTGCCATGTGCAGGAGCGCCTTGGAAGGGATGCAGCCGACGTTCAGGCAGACACCGCCGAGGCTGTCGTCCTTCTCGATCAGCACAACCGATTTCCCCAGATCGGCCGCCCGGAACGCCGCCGTGTAACCGCCCGGACCCGAGCCGAGAACGACGACCTCGGCGTGCACGTCGCCCCTGCCCGTCGCCGTTCCACTGGCCACCACGGCCTTTGGCGTTTCGGCCTTGGGGGCCTCCTTCGGCGCTTCGTCCGAAGAGGCCTTGGCCCCTTCCAGCACCACGATCACGTCGCCTTGGGAAACGCGATCCCCCTCCTTCACTTTGATTTCCTTGACGACACCGGCGCCGGAGGACGGAACCTCCATGGTCGCCTTGTCGGATTCCAGTTCGATCAGCGCGTCCTCTTCGGCCACGGTATCGCCAACGGAAACCAGCACGGAGACCACCGGAACGTCATTGAAATCACCAATATCGGGTATCTTGATGTCCATCTCGTTCACCACATCAGCTTGCGCATGTCATCGAGCAGGTCCTTGAGCGTCACGCAGAAGCGTGCCGCAAGGGCCCCGTCGATGGCGCGGTGGTCATAAGAAAGCGAAAGCGGCTGCATCAGGCGCGGAACAAATTCCGAACCGTTCCAGACCGGGGCCATCTTAGAGCGCGTCAGGCCGAGGATCGCCACCTCCGGCGCATTGACGATGGGGGTGAACGACGTGCCGCCGATGCCACCCAGCGACGAGATCGTGAAGGTTGCCCCCTGCATGTCCTTCGATTTCAGGTTGCCGTCGCGTGCCGCCTTGGACAGCTCCATCAGGTCCCTGGAGATTTCCACCAGTCCCTTGCGGTCGGCGTCCTTGATCACCGGCACCATTAGTCCGTTCGGCGTATCGGCCGCAAAACCAATGTTATAGTAGCTCTTGCGGATCAGTTTGTCCCCGTCCGGGTGGATCGAGGAATTGACCTCCCAGTGCTGTTTCAGCGCGGAGACGGATGCCTTGATGACGAAGGACAGCAACGTGACACGATAGCCCTCCTCCTTGGCCTGCGTGTCCATCTCCTTGCGGTATTTGTCCAGCTCGGTGATGTCGGCTTCGTCGTTGTGGGTGACGTGCGGGATGTTCAGCCAGCTGCGGTGCAGAGCCGGGCCGGAGATCTTCTTGATCCGCGGCATTTCCACGTCTTCCACCGCGCCGAACTTCGAAAAGTCGACGGCGGGGATCGGCGGAATGCCCATGCCACCCTGCGCCCCGCCCGCTGCCGCCGGAGCCGCCACGGTTTTCATCGCCTTTTCAACGTCCTCGCGCAGGATGCGTCCCTTGCGGCCGGTGCCGTTAATCGTGTTCAGGTCGACCTCGACCCGGCGGGCAAAGGCCCGGACAGAGGGCGAGGCGTGCACCTTCGAGAAGCCCGCATCGGTCTTTGGCGCAGGCGCGGGTGCCGGGGCGACATCCGCCTCGGGTTCCCTGTCCTGCTTTTGCGTCTCGTGCTCTTTGCCCGGAGGAATCGGCTTTGATTCCATGTCCCCGGCCTTGTCGGTGGCGTCCTCGGCCTCGATGACCAGCACGACGGAGCCTTCGGAGACCTTGTCGCCTTCGGAAACCTTGATCTCCTTCACGACGCCCGCGTGCGAGGACGGAACCTCCATGGTCGCCTTGTCAGACTCCAGTTCGATGATGGCGTCTTCGACGGCGATGGTGTCGCCGACGCTGACCAGTACCGTGACGACGGGCACATCATTGAAATCGCCGATATCCGGCACTTTGACTTCGGTTGTCATTCTTGAATCCTCCTCGTCCCGTCAGACCAGCCGCGGGTTCGGCTTGCCGCCGTCGATGTCGTATTTCTTCAGGGCTGTTTCGAGTTCCTTCTCGCCGACCACACCCTCGCGGAAAAGGTCGACCATCGCGGCCGCCGCGATGTGGTTGGCATCCACCTCGAAGAAGCGCCGCAGGTTCACCCTGCTGTCGGACCGGCCAAAGCCGTCCGTGCCCAGTACCGTCATCCGTTGCATCACCGCGCCACGCACCTGTTCGGCATAATTCTTCATGTAATCGGTGGCGACGATGATCGGCCCCTGCGCGTTGGCCAGAGTTTGGGTCACATAGGGCACGCGTTCTTCGGCGAAGGGATTCAGCCGGTTGTGGCGCGCGCAGTCCTGATAGTCACGGGCCAGTTCGTTGAAGGAGGTGGCCGACCAGATGTCGGACGTGACGCCGAAATCCTCCTCCAGCATCTTCGCCGCATGCAGGGCCTGCACAAGGATCGTGCCGGACCCCATCAGGTTCACATGTTTCTTGGCGGGCTTTTCGGCTTTCTTCATCCGGTAGAGACCCTTGATGATCCCTTCTTCGGCGCCCATGGGCATCTCCGGGTGGTGGTAGTTCTCGTTCATCAGGGTGAGGTAGAAGAACACGTCCTCCTGATCCGCGAACATGCGCTGAAGACCGTGCTGCACGATCACCGCAACCTCATACGAAAACGTCGGGTCGTAGCTGATACAGTTAGGAATGGTCCCGGCGAGGATGTGGCTATGCCCGTCCTCGTGCTGCAGGCCTTCGCCGTTAAGTGTGGTCCGGCCCGCGGTGCCGCCCAGCATGAAGCCCCGCGCGCGGCTGTCCCCGGCGGCCCAGGCAAGGTCGCCGATGCGCTGGAAGCCGAACATGGAGTAGTAGATGTAGAACGGGATCATCGGCACGCCGTGGGTGGAATACGACGTTGCAGCGGCGATCCAGTCGGCCATGGCACCAGCCTCGTTGATGCCCTCCTGCAGCACCTGCCCGGTCTCGGATTCCTTGTAGTAGGACATCTGGTCCCGGTCCTCGGGCGTGTATTGCTGCCCCAGCGGGTTGTAGATGCCCACCGAACGGAACAGCCCCTCCATCCCGAAGGTGCGGGATTCGTCCGGGACGATCGGCACCACCTGCTTGCCCACCTTCTTGTCACGCAGGAGCGTGGTCAGGATCCGGACAAAGGCCATGGTGGTGGAGAATTCGCGGTCCCCGCTGTCCTGCAACTCCTTCTTGAAGGCCTCCAGCGGCGGGATTTCCAGCGAGGGCGCGTCGGTGAACCGTTTCGGGAAGGCCCCGCCCAGTTCCTTGCGCCGCTCGGCCATGTAGGCCTTCTGAGCGTTGTTCAGGCTGACGAAGGGAACGTCGTGCTCCAGTTCCTCGTCGGTGACGGGGATCTTGAAGCGGTCGCGCATGGCCTTCAGTTGTTCCACCTGCATCTTCTTCTGCTGGTGGGTGGTGTTCTGGCCTTCGCCAGCGGTGCCCATGCCGTAGCCCTTGACCGTCTTGACCAGAAGCAGCGTGGGCTGGCCCTCGGCTTCGGTCGCGCGCTTGAAGGCATTGTAGACCTTCTTCGGATCGTGCCCGCCGCGGCGCAGGGCCCAGATCTGCTCGTCGGTCCAGTCCTTCACCAGCTCGGCGGTCTCCGGGTACTTGCCGAAGAAATGCTTCCGGATGTAGGCGCCGTCTTTCGATTTGAAGGTCTGGTAGTCGCCGTCGATGGTTTCGTCCATCAGTTGGCGCAGCTTGCCCGAGGTGTCCTGTTCCAGCAATTCATCCCAGCCGCGCCCCCAGAGCAGCTTGATCACGTCCCAGCCGGAGCCGCGGAAGTTGCCCTCCAGCTCCTGCACGATCTTGGAGTTACCGCGCACCGGGCCATCGAGCCGCTGCAGGTTGCAGTTCACGACAAAAATCAGGTTGTCGAGCTTCTCGCGCGCGGCAAGGTGGATCGCCCCAAGCGATTCCGGTTCGTCCATCTCGCCGTCGCCGAGGAAAGCCCAGACCTTGCGGTCGGACTTCTCGATCAACCCACGATTCTCCATGTATTTCATGAAGCGCGCCTGGTAGATCGCCATCAGCGGGCCAAGGCCCATGGAGACGGTCGGGAACTGCCAGTAATCCGGCATCAGCCAGGGGTGCGGGTAGGACGACAGCCCCTCGCCCGAAACCTCCGACCGGAACTGCTTCAGCTGCTCTTCGGAAATGCGGCCCTCCATGAAAGAGCGCGCGTAGATGCCGGGGATCACGTGGCCCTGGAAAAACACCAGATCGCCGCCGTGGATCGCGGATTTGGAGCGCCAGAAGTGGTTCAGACCCATGTCATAAAGCGCGGCGGAAGACGCGAAGGAGGCGATGTGTCCGCCGTACTCGCTCGATTCCTTGTTGCGCTTGACCACGGTCGCCATGGCGTTCCAGCGGTTGATGGTGCGGATGCGCCATTCCATCTCGGTGTCGCCGGGCATGTCGACTTCGTCGTCGGGCGAAATCGTGTTCTGATATGGCGTGGTGGCCGAGAAGGGCAGCCGTGCCCCCGCCGCCCGCGCCCGCTGTACGGCCTTGTCGAGCAGGAAATGCGCGCGGTCCGCGCCGTCCCGTTCGATGACGTCCTCGATGGCTTCCTGCCATTCCTGGGATTCGACCGGATCCATGTCCTGGGGAGCGTCTTTCATGTGTCCTCTTCCCTCCTGTCGGCCTTCCCTAGCTGCGGCGCAGCAATGGTTCAGCCTTAAACAAACTACGCCGGGAGCGGTGCTCTCCTCCCGCTGACGGGTAATGGTAGCACGATCCTCCCGTGGTTAAAGCGGGGTGTATCAGCGGGTATGCCGTAGCGGCAGAAGGTCAGGCGCATAACGTCCATGCGCAGCGCGCATAGCTGCGCGTTGCGCCTGCCAGGAAATAGTTCAAGACTGAACTAATCTACGCGCTGGTCGGCACGCAGCACGGCAACAGTGGGAGCCGGCTCATCCCCAAGATCCTCAAAATCGAAATTGTCGAGCCGACGGGCGCGCTTACTGGCTTTTTCGGCGCTGATTTTGATCTCCTGAACGTCCTTCGCGGCTTGCCCGAAATGACGATCGAGATTTGCCACCCGCGCGCCCAGACGGTCGACGTCGCCGTAGAGAGCATGCAGTTCGCGTCGGATAGCCCCGGCCTGCGCCCGCATACGCGCATCCTTCAGAATCGCGCGCATGGTGTTCAGCGTCGCCATGCAGGTGGTGGGTGAAACGATCCAGACGCGGGCGGAAAAGCCTTCGCGCACCACCTCGGGGAAGTTCGCGTGCAATTCCGCGTAGACCGCTTCCGAGGGCAGGAACATCATGGCGCCGTCGGCGGTCTCTCCCTCAAGGATATAACGATCGGAAATGTCGCGGATGTGCTTGCGCACCGACAGCCGAAAGGCCTGCGCGGCGCGGCTCAGCTGTTCCTGCGTTTCGGCCCGGCGCAGGGCCTCGTAACCCTCAAGCGGGAACTTCGCGTCGACCACGATGGGGCCGGGGGGATTGGGCAGGTGGATCAGGCAATCCGCTCGCCGCCCGTTGGACAGCGTCGCCTGCAAGGTGTAGCTGTCCGAAGGCAGCGCCTTGCCGACGATATCGGTCAGCTGGATTTCACCGAACGCGCCGCGCGTCTGCTTGTTCGACAGGATGTCCTGTAGCGACAGCACGTCGCCCGACAGTTTCGTGATATTGGCCTGGGCCTTGTCGATGGCCTGAAGGCGTTCCTGCAATTCGCCCAGCGAATGCGCCGTGCGGCGGGCGGAGCCATGCAACGTCTCCACCGTGCGGGCCTGCACTTCGGCCAGCCGGGTTTCCATCACCTGCATCATGGCCGACTGGCTGTTCGCCTGCATTTCCGAGACATGATGCAGCCCGCCTGCCAGCCGCTCCTGTCCGTCCGACAATTGCTGCACCCGCCCAGCCATGGCGCGCATCTGCTGCGCCAGTGGCTCGATCGAACGCGCCGCGCGGGCCGAAGCGCGGGCCGAGGACACCAGCAAGAGCACCAGCAGAATGCCGAGGCCCAAAGCCACCAGCACAACCGGGTCGTTCAGATCGACCGTCATTCCGCCCGCCGTCATGTGCGCCCGAACAGCCGTTCGATGTCGGACAGCTTCAGTTCCACGTAGGTTGGGCGCCCGTGGTTGCACTGGCCCGAATGCGGCGTCGCCTCCATCTCGCGCAGGAGGGCGTTCATTTCCTCCGCGCGCATGACGCGCCCCGACCGGATGGAGCCGTGGCAGGCGACGCGGCTCAGGATCGCCTCGATCTTTTCCTGCACCAGCGCGGTCTCACCGTGATCGTCAAGCTCGTCCAGGATGTCGCGGATGAGGCCCTGACTGTCCACCTCCCCGAGGATCGCGGGAGTTTCGCGCACCGCTATGGCCCCCGCGCCAAAGGGCTCGATGGTCAGACCCATTTTCGTCAGGTCCTCTGCAACGGCCAGCAGACGGCCCGCATCATCGACGGACAGATCCACCACGTCGGGGATCAGCAGCGCCTGTGCGGCAACACCATTTTCCGCCATCTGGCGCTTGAGCTTTTCGTAAACCAGACGTTCATGGGCGGCATGCTGATCGACGATCACCACCCCATCCTCGGTCTGCGCAATTATGTAGTTTTCATGCACCTGCCCGCGGGCGGCCCCCAAGGGGCGCTGCGCATAGTCCTCACGCGGTGTCTCTGGCGTGGTCTCTGGCGTGGCTTCGGGCTCCACCACCCGGCCCGAGTAGCTGCCTCCGAGGTCGGCAAAGCCGGTAGGCTTCGGCTGGTAGGGCGGGACGGGCTGGTAGTCGGGCGCGGGCGCCTGCATGCCATAGGCCATCTGCCGCGCGCCAAGAGAAGGACGATCCATCTGGTAGATGCGCGGTCCCGTCGGTTCGGGCCGCATCGCGCCCAGCGTCGCCTCGGCCACGGTCGAAGACGCGCGGTGCCCGGCATTCGCCAGCGCGTGCCGCAGCGCCGTCACGACAAGGCCGCGCACCACGCCGGGATCGCGAAAGCGGACCTCCGACTTGGCCGGGTGCACGTTCACATCGACCTTGTGCGGGTCGCAGTCGACAAACAGGGCCACCGCGGGGTGCCGCTCGCGCGACAGGAAGTCCTGATACGCGCCGCGCAGCGCGCCAATCAGCATCTTGTCCCGCACGGGGCGGCCGTTGACGAACAGGTGCTGCATCACCGCCGTGCCGCGCGAATAGGTCGGCAGGGCCGCATAGCCGGTCAGGCGAAATCCCTCGCGCTCCGCGTCTATACTGACGGCGTTATCGGTGAAATCCGCCCCCAGCACGCGCCCGAGACGGCCACGCAAGGCGTCAAACAGGTCGCCCTGCTCCGGCTCCACCCGAAAGGTCACACGGTCGTTGCCACCCGAGACGTCGCGCAGGGTGAAACCCACGGCAGGCTCTGCCATGGCGAGGCGCTTCACCGTGTCACCAATGGCCTGCATCTCTGCCCGGTCGCTGCGCAGGAATTTCAGCCGCGCGGGTGTCGCGTAGAAAAGATCGCGCAAGGCAACCACCGTGCCGCCGTTCAGCGCGCAGGGTCGAAGCGCCCCCATGCGGCCGCCCTCGACCGACAACTCCACCGCGTCGAAACCCTTTGCCCGGCTCTGAAGCATCAAGCGCGCCACGGCGCCAAGAGACGGCAACGCCTCCCCCCTGAAGCCGAAGGAGCGGATATCCAGCAGGTCGGAGCCGTCGATCTTCGACGTGGCGTGTCGCGACAATGCCAGCGGCAGGTCATCGGCGGTCATGCCACAGCCATCGTCGGTCACGCGGATCAGCGTCTTGCCCCCGTCGGCGATCTCGATGCTGACACGGCGTGCGCCTGCATCGATGGCGTTCTCTACCAGCTCCTTTACAGCGGAGGCGGGCCGTTCGACCACCTCGCCCGCAGCGATACGGTTAATCGAAGCCTCGTCCAGCTGTCGGATCGTTGGGCGCATATTGGGGTCGTGGGTGTTCATTCCACCAGACCTAGCAGGCGCGCCGCGATTCTGGAACAGGTCCCGCGCGTGACAGGACGGTGAATTTATTGCGGGTTTAACACCTTGTATGGCAGGATACGTACCTATGTCGCATACTCCATGAAACTTTATTGCGTTAATCAGGTTAACAGAATTGTAACGCCCGCTTCAGAGGAAAGGATACGAACATGCTTGTGCCCCTGATCGCCTTCGAGACTATTCAAGCGATGTACGGAGAGGCCTTCGCCAAGGCGTGGTTCCAGCCGATCTCGCTGGTCAAGCGCTGATACCTGCGGGGGCGCAATAGAAGCGCCCCCTGCACAGCTCTGCCGCCCGCAGGACGACCATTGCGGGGCATTTCTATTGGATAAAACGGCAGGAGACTTCGCCCCTGCCGGACAGGAAATGTCCACCACGCACCGCCTGCACACCCCGCCCCCGACGCAACCGGCAGCGGGGGGCTTGCATGGAACCCTTCGTGATGCCACGTGTTGCATTCATTGAATGGAATGTAATCGACGCAAAACACAGGAGGACCGCATGTTTACCCGCACCAGCCCCTCGACCGGCCCCGGATCGCCCGAGGTAACGGGGTTCTATGAGAAGGACACCGGCTCGGTCATGTATGTCGCCGCCTGCCCGGAGACCAAGAAGGCGGCGCTTATCGACATCGTCATGGACTTCGACCCCGAAGCCGGACGCACCCGCCTCGACAGCGCGCAAGAGGTTCTTGACTTCGTGAAGGCGCAGGGGCTGGACGTCGTCTGGGTTCTGGACACCCACCCGCACGCCGACCACATGATGGCATCCGCCTGGCTGAAGGAACAGACCGGGGCGCCGAACGCCATCGGTGAAAAGGTGGCGGAGATCGCCGACCTCTGGCGTGACTACTATAACATGCCCGACGCCTTTGACGCGAAACGTGACTTCGACCGGCTGTTCGCCGATGGCGATACGTTTACCTTCGGCAATGTCGAGGCGCGCGTGATGCTGTCACCCGGGCACACGCTGGGCTCGATCACCTATGTGATGGGGGATGCGGCCTTTGTGCACGATACCTTCATGCATGTGGATGTGGGCACTTCGCGGGCGGACTTCCCCGGGGGGACAACGCAGGATCTATGGAACAGCCTCCAGGCGATTCTCGCCCTGCCGGACGACACGCGGCTTTTCGTCGGCCACGACTACCCGCCCGTGAAGGACCGCGAGGATCCGGCGTGGGAGGCGACGGTTGCCGAGCACCGTGCCAATAACCCGCATCTGGCGGGCAAGTCCGAGGCGGAATTCCGCAAGCTGCGCGCCGACCGCGACAAGACGCTGCCACTGCCCGACCGGATGCTGCATGCGCTTCAGGTGAATTTGCGCGGTGGCAGGCTTGAACCTTTGGAATGCGACGGCAATTTCTACTTCAAGATTCCAGCGAACAAGTTCTGAGGAGACGCGTAATGAAAAGCGAAACGATCGGCGACGCCACTTTCGAGACATGGACCCCCGATGAGGTCGAGCAGGCGATGAAAGCGGGCGAAATCGTCCTGATCGACGTGCGCACGCCGCAGGAATTCATGTTCGAACACATCGAGGGCGCGCTCCTGATGCCGATGGCCTTCTTCAAGGCGCAGGCCCTGCCGGGGCAGTCTGACAAGCGTATCGTGCTCCATTGCGGCTCCGGTGCACGCTCCGAAAAGGTAAGCCGGGCGACTGTGGAGGCTGGACTCAGGACGATCGCGCATATGGAAGGCGGTTTCGGCGCGTGGAAGACCGCCAAGAAACCCTACATCGGGACAGACATGAGCACCGGCGCGCCAAAGAAGGTGGCGTGAGAACCGAAGGATACCACAGGGGCGCCTCGGGCGCCCCTTTTCGCACGTCCCCTAATCAGACTTCCAGATCTTCAGACGGTATGATCGCGAAGAACGCGCCGCCCGACCACAGGCCGAACCAGCCGTCGTGATGCGCTCCGATATCCACGAGCCGGTAAAAGCTCTTGCGGTCGATCAGCGCTTCGAGGCCGTCGCGGATCAGGATGTACGGCGAAGGCTCGCCAGTCTCCGGATCGCGCTCCACCCGGATCGGATGGTCAGGACCCGCCGTGGCGTGGTCGCCGACGTGGGTCTCGAACGTGAGGATTTGTGCCTCCCCCGCCCCTTCAACCGTAAAATCCACAGCCACGAAGGGCGCATCTTCCACCGTGATGCCGACCTTTTCCACGGGTGTGACAAGGAAATATTTACCATCTTCCCGTTTCAATATCGACGAGAAGAGTTTCACGAGTTCGAAGCGGCCGATGGGCGTGCCGAGGTAATACCACGTACCGTCCCGTGCGATGCGCATGTCGAGGTCGCCGCAGAACGGCGGGTTCCACAGATGAACGGGCGCGGGGCCCCTGCCCTTTTTCGCAGCACGCGCGGTCGCCGCGAGGCCGTCGGCGGAGGGCGTCACGATATTTTGTGGCGTCATTGCTTTTGCCATTAACCTGTCCAAGGATACATTGGATTCACTATAGTTCGGAAACGGAGAGACGCCATGGCCCCCACCGACAGCACTGCCGAGGACCTCGTTGCCGACATCGAGGCGCTGGAGGCCAGGCTGGCCGACGCGAAGAAGTCGATCACCGCGCGGTTCATCGGACAGGAGCGGGTCGTCGACCTTACGCTTTCGGCCATGCTTTGCGGCGGGCATGCGCTGCTGATCGGCCTTCCCGGCCTGGGAAAGACGCGGCTGGTGGAGACGCTGTCCACCGTCATGGGGCTGGACGGCAACCGCGTGCAGTTCACGCCGGACCTGATGCCGGCTGACATCCTCGGGTCGGAAGTGCTGGAGACCGGCGCGGACGGCCAGCGGACTTTCAAATTCATCGGCGGCCCGATCTTCTGCCAGCTTCTTATGGCGGACGAAATCAACCGCGCCTCGCCCCGCACGCAGTCGGCGCTCTTGCAGGCCATGCAGGAGAAGCAGGTGACTGTCGCCGGCCAGACCCGCGCGCTGGAGGCACCGTTTCACGTTCTGGCCACCCAGAACCCGATCGAGCAGGAGGGCACCTATCCCCTGCCCGAAGCGCAGCTTGACCGGTTCCTCGTGCAGATCGACGTGGCCTACCCTGATCGCAAGACGGAAAGGGACATTCTGCTCGCCACAACCGGCACCGAAGAAGCCGAGAGCCACCAGGTCTTTACCGGGCCGGAACTGATCGCGGCACAGAAACTCCTGCGGCGGATGCCGGTGGGCGACGCCGTGGTAGAGCAGATCCTCGACCTCGTCCGCGCCTTCCGGCCCGACGACCCCAGCGCGCCGGAGCGGGTGAAGGATCTCGTCGCATGGGGCCCCGGACCGCGGGCCGCACAGGCTCTGATGCTGACCGTGCGGGCGCGCGCCCTGCTGCAGGGGCGGCTGGCGCCCTCGCCCGAGGATGTGCTGGACATGGCGAAACCCGTGCTGGTCCACCGCATGGCGCTGACCTTCTCGGCGCGGGCGCGCGGTGAGGATCTGGCTGGCCTCATCGACGAGGTCGCAGCCGGGCTGGCGCGACAAGAGGCCGCCGCGTGAGTTCTGTCGCCCATTTGCGCACGCGCGCTCAGACAGAGGCGGGACGCTTTCCCGCCCTTCTGGCGCGCGCCGAACATCTCGCGGGCACCGTCCTGTTGGGAGAACACGGCCGCAGGCGGGCGGGACTCGGTGATGATTTCTGGCAGTACCGCCCGCTGCGCGCAGGCGATTCCTACCGCCAGATCGACTGGCGCCGATCCGCGCGCGGGGACGAGCAATTCGTGCGGGAACGCGAATGGCAGATCGCACAGTCGGTTCAGATGTGGGTCGACCCCGGCGCCAGCCTGCGGTTTTCCAGCCACAAGGAGCTGCCGACCAAGGCGGATCGCGCACGGTTGGTGGCGCTGGCAACGGCCATCCTGCTGATCCGCGGCGGTGAGCGTGTCGGCCTCACAGGCTGGGCCCTGCCGCCCCGTCGCGGCGATACCCAGACGCTGCGGCTGGCGGAATATTTCTCCGAAGAGGGACAAGACGACTACGCAGAGCCGGAGGCGCGCGGCATGTTGCCCCACGCCAAGGCGCTCTTCGTTTCCGACTTCCTCTCTGATTTCGAGGCGGTCGAGGCCGCGCTGACAAAGGCCGCGGATCGCGGCGTGCGCGGCGTGCTGCTTCAAGTCCTCGACCCCAGCGAGGAGGCATTTCCCTTCCACGGCCGCACGATCTTTGAAAGCGTCGGCAGGACCGTCGCCTACGAGACCCTGAAGGCCGCCGACCTGCGCGAACCCTACCTCGACAGGCTGGCGGAGCGGAAGTCACGGCTTGACGCGATCTGCCGTCTGACCGGCTGGCAGTACTTCACCCATCACACGGATCAAAGTGCGCAATCGGCCCTGCTCTGGGTCTATCGCGCGCTTGACGGGAGCCCCGGATGACCTTTTTCGGCATCGGTTTTGCCGCCCCCTGGCTCTTGCTGAGCCTCCTCGCCCTGCCGATCCTCTGGGTGATCCTGCGCGCCGTGCCGCCTGCCCCGGTGCGGCGGATGTTCCCCGGCGTGGTCCTGCTGCTCGGGCTGAAGGACGACGAACAGATCACCGACCGTACCCCGTGGTGGCTGCTGCTGCTGCGGATGCTGGCTGTGGCGGCGGTCATCGTCGGCCTTGCGGGGCCGATCCTGAACCCGCGCACGGACGCGGAGGGGGTCAGCGACGCGCCGCTCCTGGTATTGATGGACGCCAGCTGGGCCTCTGCCGGCGATTGGCGGCAGGAAATGACCGCGCTGGAAGGGATGCTGGGCGAAGCGTCGCGCGATGACCGGCCCGTCGCGGTGATGCGCCTGACCGACCCGCAACCGCCACAGTTCCTTTCGGCCGATGTCTTGCGCACGCGGCTGTCCGGCCTGCAGCCGGAGCCGTGGGAACCGGACACCGAAACCATGGCCCGCACAGCGGACATCCTGGCCGAGGCTGACGCTTTCGACACCCTTTGGCTGTCGGACGGTCTTGCCCGCGACGGTCGGGAGGACCTGCTTGCTGCGCTGGAGGACCATGGCACCGTCACCGTTTTCGAAGCGCCGCGCAGCCTGATGGCGCTGGAGCCGCTGGTGCTGAAGGACGGAAACCTGCAAGCCACACTGCGCCGCATGCGCCCAGGGCCGGAGATCGAGGTCTCACTGGAGGCGCACGGCCGCGACCCCGCCGGCAATCCGGCGGTGCTGCTGCGTACGCCAGTGGTCTTCGACACGCAGGCCCTGACAGCGGAGGTCGAGCTTTCGATCCCCTCCGAGTTGCGCGCCCGCATCGAACGCTACGAGATCGGCGGCGCCCATAGCGCGGGCGCCGTCACCCTGCCCGACGATTCCCTGCGGCGCCGCGAGGTGGCGCTGATCTCCGCCCGCGAGGACCGCGAGGGGCTGCAACTGCTCGATCCGCTGCACTACCTCCGCAAGGCGCTGGTCCCGACGGCGGACATTCTTGAAACCGACCTTGAAACCGTGCTGCCCGCGAACCCCGACGTGATCGTTCTGGCCGATGTCGCGCGACTTACCGGCCAGGAAGCCGCCGATGTCCTCGAATGGCTGGAAAAGGGCGGCACGCTGCTGCGCTTTTCCGGGCCACGACTTGCCGCCTCCGACGTCAGCCGCGAATCCGAAGACCCGCTGATGCCCGTCCGCCTGCGCGAGGGCGGTCGCAGCGTCGGCGGTGCCATGAGCTGGGGCAAACCGAAGGCGCTGGCGCCGTTTACGGAGGACAGCCCCTTCTTCGGCCTGCCGGTTCCCGATGACGTTACCGTCAACAGCCAGGTCATGGCGCAGCCCGACCCGTCGCTTGGAGAGCGCGTGATCGCGCAACTGGCCGACGGCACGCCGCTGGTGACGCGCAAGTCAATCGGACAGGGGCAGGTGATCCTGTTCCACGTCACCGCCAATGCCGAATGGTCGTCGCTGCCGCTCTCCGGCCTTTTTGTGCAGATGCTGGAACGGCTCGCCGTTTCCTCCGCCATGACCCAGCCTGAGATCGAGGACATGGAAGGCACCGTCTGGCAGCCGGTTCGCGTGCTGGACGGGTTCGGCAACCCGCAGGACGCGGGAAACCTGCCGGGCGTGGACGGCCCCGCGCTGGTTTCCGCCCCGCTGGGGCCGAATCTGCGTCCAGGGCTTTACCAGGGCGAAGAGCGCAGCCTCGCCCGCAATGTGGTCACCGCCGACACCGTGCTGGAGCCCGTGACATGGCCCGAGACCGTAACCGTCGAGGGCCTTGACCGGCCACAGGAAAAACCGCTCGCCGGGCTCCTGCTCGCGGCGGCGATCCTGATGCTGCTGGCCGATGTGATCGCGTCGCTGTCTCTCTCGGGGCGCTTGCGCGGGGCGGTGGCCGCCGGGCTGGCGCTGGCGCTGCTTGGCGCCTTGCCGCAAGCCGCGCGCGCGCAGGAGGACATGCCACAGGGCGACTCTCGCGCCATTGCCGCCACATCTGAAGTGGTGCTGGCCCACGTACTCACCGGCGACACCGCTCTCGACGACCTCGCGCACGCCGGACTGCGGGGTCTTTCGGACACGCTTTATTTCCGCACCTCCGTCGAGCCGGCGGACCCGATGGCCGTCGACCTCGAAACCGACGAACTTGCCTTTTACCCGATGCTCTACTGGCCGATCAGCGCATCGCAGCCGACCCCCTCGGCAGAGGCTTATGCCAAGCTCAACACCTACCTGCGCTCTGGCGGGATGATCCTGTTCGACACGCGCGATGCGGATGTGGCGGGGTTCGGCTCCGGCACGCCGGAGGGGCGCAAGCTTCAGCAACTGGCCGCGCCGCTGGACGTCCCCCCTCTGGAACCGATACCGCCGGACCACGTGCTGACGCGTACCTTCTACCTGCTGAACGACTTTCCCGGCCGTTGGCAGGGCCGCGAAATCTGGGTAGAGGCCGCGCCTCCCGATGCCGAACTCATCGACGGGATGCCTTTTCGTGATCTCAACGACAATGTGACCCCGGTGGTGATCGGCGGCAATGACTGGGCCGCGGCCTGGGCCATGGACCAGCGCGGCAACCCGCTGGTGCCGATCGGCTCCGGCTTTACCGGCGAACGCCAGCGCGAGATTGCCTACCGGTTTGGAGTGAACCTCGTGATGCATGTGCTGACCGGAAACTACAAAAGCGATCAGGTCCATGTGCCTGCCCTGCTGGATCGGTTGGGACAATGAGCGGACAGATCGTCTTTGACCCGCTTCTGCCCTGGATCGTCATCTGGGCGCTGGCGGCGCTGGCTTTTGCCGGCGTCGCGCTGGCATTCTGGCGCGGGCTAAGTGGCTGGGCTCTGCGCGCTCTGGCCGGGCTTGTGCTGATCGCCGCGCTGTCGCAGCCATCGTGGCAGATGGAGGACCGCGCGCCCCTGTCGGACATCGTGCTGATGCTGGTGGACGAAACCGCATCGCAACGGCTGGCGGAACGCGCCGGGGTGACGGAGGCCGCCGCCGACCGTCTGGAGGCCGAGCTGCTCGCCCGCCCCAACACCGAAGTCCGCCGCATCCCCGTCCCCGATGGGGAGGGCGATGCCGGGACGCAGCTGATGACCGCGCTGTCGACCGCCATGGCGGAGGAGCCGCGCGCCCGCATCGCAGGGATCGTACTGCTGTCGGACGGGCGTCTGCATGACCTCGAACGCGCACCGTCCCTACCCGCGCCGCTACATCTGCTGATGACCGGGCAGGAGGACGACTGGGATCGCCGCCTGCTGGTAAAGAACGCGCCCGCCTTTGCCATCCTCGGCGAGCCGGTGGAACTGACGCTGAGGATCGAGGACGATGGCGCCGCCCCCGGTGAAACCGAGTCCGAGATCGAGATATCCGTCGACGGGGCGGAGCCGCAGCGCTTCCGCGTGCCCATTGGCGAGGATCTGACCCTGCCCGTCGACCTGCCGCACGGTGGTCTGAACGTGATCGAGTTCGTCGTCCCGGAGGCCGTGGGAGAGCTGACCGACCGCAACAATCGCGCGTTGGTCCAGATCAACGGCGTGCGTGACCGGCTGCGCGTGCTGCTCGTCTCCGGGGAGCCGCACGCCGGTGGACGGACATGGCGGAACCTGTTGAAATCCGACAGTTCCGTCGATCTGGTGCATTTCACCATCCTGCGTCCGCCAGACAAGCAGGATGGCGTTCCCGTCTCCGAACTGTCGCTGATCGCCTTCCCGACGCGAGAGCTGTTCCTTGAAAAGATCGACGACTTCGACCTCATCATCTTTGACCGTTACAAGCGGCGCGGCATCCTGCCCGCCATCTACCTCGAGAACGTGCGCAACTACGTCGAGAAGGGCGGCGCGCTGCTGGTTGCGGCGGGGCCGGATTTCGCTGCCGCCGATTCGATCTATCGCTCGCCTCTGGCCGACATCATCCCGGCGGAGCCTACGGCGCGGGTCCTCGACCAGGGCTATCGCCCAGCGGTCACCGATCTGGGCAAGCGACATCCGGTGACGGCGGGCCTTTTGGGGGAGGAAGACTGGGGCCGCTGGTTGCGGCAGGTCGAGGTCGACCCGGTTTCCGGCGACGTCGTGATGAGCGGCCTCGACGACCGCCCGCTGCTGGTGCTCGACCGCGTCGGCGAGGGGCGCGTGGCGCTGCTGGCCTCCGATCAGGCATGGCTCTGGACCCGCGGTTATGAGGGCGGCGGCCCGCAACTGGAACTGCTGCGCAGGCTGGCGCACTGGATGATGAAGGAACCGGAACTGGAGGAAGAGGCGCTTTGGGCCGAACCCTCCGGCCAGACCATGCGGATCGTGCGTCGCTCGCTCTCGGGCGAGGTCGGCGCCGTGACAGTCACCGACCCCGACGGACAAGAGATCGAAGTGCCGCTGGAAGAGGTCAGCCCTGGCCGCTTCGAAGGAGTCTATGACGGGCCGGAGATCGGGCTCTATCGCCTAGCGGAGGGGGATCTGAGCGCCGTCGTCGGTCTCGGCCCCGCTGCGCCGCGCGAGTTCATCGAGACCATCGCCAGTGGCGCGCCGCTTGAACCCCTGATCGATGGCGTGCGCGGCGGCATCCTGCGCCTGGCCGAGGGCGTGCCGAGCGTGCGCAGCGTCCGGGCCGGACGACCCGCCGCCGGGCGCGGCTGGATCGGCATCACCCCCCGCGAGGCCTACGAGACGCTCGACATCCGGCAGACGCCGCTCATGCCCGCGTGGCTTGTTCTGCTGCTGGCCGCGACGATGATCGTCGGCGCGTGGCTGCGCGAGGGACGCGGTCGGGCGTGACATGGGCCTCACCGGCGGGGACTGGACCGTCCGCTTCGGGATTGAATTGCAGGCCCCCGACGCGACAGGGACCGGGCCAACGCTGAAACGCGGCGGTGCCGCCATCCTGCGCCTGCCATAGACGGGAATCGCGCCCATACGCCCGGTGCAAGACCGTCGGAAAGGTGCTACCCGACGGCGACGGACGATACCGCGATCTGCAGAAAATTGCGCAGTGTCGGAGAGTCATCGTCGCGCCGCCAGACCACCCCCGTCTCCAGCATGGGCGGGTCGGTCAGGTCCAGATAGCGCACCCCCGACCGCGCGAGGTGCCGCAGCGAGGCGGGCACCAGCGCGATCCCCAGCCCTGCTGAAACGAGGCTGACGATGGTCTGCATCTGGATCGCACGCTGCACCACGTCCACCGTCCCGCCCGCGCGCGCGAAATAACCCATCACGAGGTCGTGGAACGCGGGCGCCGCCTGCCGGGGAAAGACCACCAGCGGCGAGGCGATCACATCCGCAGGCGTGAGCCCCGTTTCCGACGTCAGTCTCCCCTCCTGCGCCCAGACTTCCGGCACGGCGGCGACCAGCGGTTCGCGCAGCAGGCAGCGATAAGCCAGCCCCGCGGGCAGGCTCTCGCCGGGCGGCGGGATAATCAGACCCGCCTGCCCCTGGCCCGCCGCAAGCTGCATCAGTTGCCAGTCGGAGGTCGCCTCTGTCAGGGCCAGATCCACCTGCGGCCAGGCCTGCCGAAACTGGCGCACAAGCGGCGGCAGGACGGAATAATCGGCGGTGGAGACGAAGGAAAGCGCGAGCTCGCCGCTTTGCCCCGACAGCAGCCGTTGCGCCACCCCCGGCAGCGCATCGAGCCCCTCCAGGGCCGCGCGCACCTGCGGCAGGAAGGCCGCACCGAACGGCGTCAGCGCCACCGACCGCCGCGTGCGCTCGAAGAGCGCGGCGCCCAGCGACCGCTCCAGCGCGAGGATCGACTGAGAGAGCGGCGGCTGGGTCATGCCCAGTCGCTCTGCCGCGCGGCCGAAATGCAGCGTCTCCGCCACCGCCACGAAATGCCTCAGCTGCCGTGCTTCCATCCATTCAGTCCCGAAACGTCTCAATCCTGCCTTTCTAATATATTTCACATCACGCCGCGAGGACGGTATGACGCGGGCAACCCATCACCCGGAGGAGGCACCCATGCCGCGTTATCGTTCCAGAACCAGCACCCATGGTCGCAACATGGCAGGGGCCCGCGGCCTTTGGCGCGCGACCGGCATGACGGAGGGCGATTTCGGCAAGCCGATCATCGCCATCGTGAACTCCTTCACACAGTTCGTGCCGGGCCACGTGCACCTCAAGGACCTCGGCCAGATGGTCGCCCGCGAGGTCGAGAACGCCGGTGGCGTGGCCAAGGAATTCAACACCATCGCGGTGGATGACGGCATCGCCATGGGGCACGACGGGATGCTGTATTCCCTGCCCTCGCGCGAGATCATCGCCGACAGCGTGGAATACATGGTGAACGCCCATTGCGCCGATGCCATGGTCTGCATTTCCAACTGTGACAAGATCACGCCCGGCATGCTGATGGCCGCCATGCGGCTGAACATCCCGGTGATCTTCGTTTCCGGCGGTCCGATGGAGGCGGGCAAGGTCGATCTTGCCTCGCTCGACATCAAGAAGGTCGACCTCGTGGATGCGATGGTGGCGGCCGCCTCGGACACCTACACCGACGAGGAAGTGCAGCACATCGAGGAAAACGCCTGCCCGACTTGTGGCTCCTGCTCCGGCATGTTCACCGCCAATTCGATGAACTGCCTTGCCGAGGCGCTGGGACTGGCGCTGCCGGGCAATGGCTCCACGCTCGCCACCCACGCCGACCGCAAGGGCCTGTTCCTCGAAGCCGGCCGCAAGATCGTGGAGATCACGCGCCGCCACTATGAACTGGAAGAAAAAGGCCTGTTGCCGCGCGAGGTCGCCACCTTCGAAGCCTTCGAGAACGCCATGAGCCTCGATATCGCCATGGGCGGGTCGACCAATACCGTGCTGCACCTGCTGGCCATTGCCGCCGAGGGCGAAGTGAATTTCACCATGGACGACATCGACCGGCTGTCGCGGCAGGTGCCCTGCCTTTGCAAGGTCGCGCCGAACATCGCCAACGTTCACATGGAGGACGTGCACCGGGCGGGCGGGATCTTCTCCATCCTCGGAGAACTCAGCCGCGCGGGGCTTCTGCACACTGATTGCGCCACGGTACACTCCACCACCATGGGCGAGGCCATCGCGCATTGGGATATCAAGGTGGCGAACAACCCGGAGGCCGAAAAGCTGTTCAGCGCGGCACCCGGCGGCGTGCGCACGACGCAGGCGTTTTCGACCGAGAACCGTTACAAGGAGTTGGACACCGACCGTGAGAACGGCGTGATCCGCTCGAAAGAACACGCCTTCAGCCAGGACGGCGGTCTCGCGGTACTCTTTGGGAATATCGCAAAGGAGGGCTGCATCGTGAAGACGGCCGGTGTCGATGCCTCCATCCTGACCTTCACCGGAACCGCCCATGTCTGCGAATCGCAGGACACCGCCGTGTCCGACATCCTCACCGGCAAGGTGAAGGAAGGCGACGTGGTTGTAATCCGCTACGAGGGTCCGAAGGGCGGGCCGGGGATGCAGGAAATGCTCTATCCGACCTCATACCTGAAATCGAAGGGACTGGGCAAAGCCTGTGCCCTGCTGACCGACGGCCGCTTTTCGGGCGGGACCTCGGGCCTGTCGATCGGGCACGTTTCGCCGGAGGCGGCAGAGGGCGGCACCATCGGGCTGGTGGAAAAGGGCGACAAGATCGAAATCGACATCCCCAACCGCCGCATCCACCTTGCCGTGGACGACGCGACCCTGGCCGCCCGCCGTGCGGCGCGCGATGCAAAGGGCTGGAAACCGGAGGAGCAGCGCAAGCGCAAGGTGTCCACCGCCCTGAAGGCTTATGCCGCGCTGACCACATCGGCGGCAAAGGGCGCGGTGCGTGACGTCGAACAGCTGTCGAAGTAAGCCGTCTTCCGATGACATGATGCGCCGCCCCACGGGGCGGCGTTTTCATTTGTCGGAGGGGTCGAGCAGCACCGCCCGGCTGACAGAAGCAAATTCGCGGCGCAGGATCACCGCCGTGGTGACCACCGCCGCCAGCATCAAGGCCCATGGCCCCACCAGCCAGGCCGATGCGGCGATGCCGAAATAGACCGAACGCAGCCCCCGATTGTAGGCGCGCGCGCCTGCGACGTTTATCTCCGCCGCTTTGTGGGCGCGCGGCACCGTCGCGGGATCGCTCGGGTCCTCCGGCACGGCGGCCATCAACACAGAGGTGTAGCCGAACAGTCGGTGCGACCAGACGAATTTCAGAAAGGCGTTGGTGCCGAGCAGCAACATCGCCATCAGCTTGATCTCGAAAACCACCACCGGGTCGGTATGCTCTGTCAGGTCGGCGGCGACGCCGCGCAACTGGTCGGCATTGCCCAGAAGCGCAAAGATCCCGCCCACCGCGATCATCGAGGCGGAGGCGAAGAACGCCGTCCCCTGCCGCAGATTCGCAACGATCTGGCTGTCGAAGATACGCGGCTGGCGGGTGACGAACTGATCCATCCACGCGTGCCGATAGCCCGCCATGAGCGACGACGTGGAGGGCCGCGCCTTTGGCGGGTGTTCGATCAGCCGCGTGGCGCCGACCCAGCACAGCAGCAAAAGAGCGACCGCCGCCGCATCGGCGATGCCGAAGCCATTGACCACGTCCAGCATCAGAACGGCTGCACCACGACGACCCAGAGGATCGCGATGGTGCCGATGACAGAGGCTTCGTTGAAGATGCGCAGGAACATGTCGCTTTCGCGGAATTCGCCCTGCTGGGCGCGGCGCACCAACCGCCCCGTGTAGATGTAGTGGACGGCCAGCAGCGTTACCAGCGTCGCCTTCAGATGCAGCCAGGCGGGCCAACCAAGCCAGGTGCCGTACCAGATGCCCGTCGCGATGGCGATCACCCCGAGTCCAAAGGAAAAGCGGTAGAGCCGGAAGGTCAGATCGCCCAGCGGGCCGTTTTCGCCCAGCCGCGCGTGTTCGCGTTTCCAGTAGATCAGCGCGCGCGGCACCGCAAAGATCGAGGTCATCCACCCCATGACGCAGAGAATGTGTATGATCTTGACCCAGGCCATGGCGGTCTCCTTGTTTGACGCCAGATGACCCGGAGCCGGGGGGCTGCGCAAGAGGCCGGTGGCCTCTCGCTGATCAAGCCCGGTTTTGGTTATTTGAGTTGACCAATTTGCCGTTTTCTGGTTTTAAACGTCCCAGCCTGACGGGAGGAGACCTCAGATGCAAATGCCGGAACCGAACGCGGGTGTGCTGTCGCGGAAGGCGCGGATCGTCGAAAGGCTGAACGCGGTTCTGCCCGGTGGTGTGATCCACGAGGAGGCCGAGGTACGCGCCTACGAATGCGATGCGCTGACCGCCTACCGTTGCCCGCCTCTGGCCGTGGTGCTGCCCTCCACGACCGAGGAAGTCGCGGCCGCGTTGAAGGTCTGCCGCGCGGAGGGCGTGCCCGTCGTGCCACGCGGCGCGGGCACCTCGCTCGCGGGCGGGTCGCTGCCGACGGCGGATTCGGTGATCCTGGGCGTGTCGCGCATGAACGAAGTGTTGGAGGTGGATTACGACAACCGCTTCATCCGGGTGCAGACCGGACGCACCAATCTGTCGGTCACCGGGGCGGTGGCCGAGGACGGCTTCTTCTACGCGCCCGACCCTTCGTCGCAGCTGGCCTGTGCGATTGCCGGGAACATCGCGATGAACTCCGGTGGGGCGCACTGCCTGAAATACGGCGTGACCACAAACAACCTCATGGGCGTGAAGATGGTGCTGATGGACGGCACCGTGGTGGAGTTGGGCGGCGCGCATCTCGACGCGGGCGGGCTGGACCTGCTGGGCGTGGTCTGCGGCTCCGAAGGGCAGCTCGGCGTGGTGACGGAGGCGACGCTGCGCATCCTGCGCCAGCCCGAAGGCGCGCGCCCGGTGCTGATCGGATATTCCTCCAACGAGGTGGCGGGCGCCTGCGTGTCCGACATCATCAAGGCGGGCGTGCTGCCTGTGGCGATCGAGTTCATGGACGCGCCCTGCATCCGCGCCACCGAGGATTTCGCCAAGGCAGGCTACCCGGATTGCGAAGCGCTCCTGATCGTGGAGGTCGAAGGCTCGGACGCGGAGATCGCCGAGCAGCTGGACAAGATCAAGGAAATCGCCAGCCGTCACGATCCCGTCGAACTGCGCGAGGCGAAGGACGCCGACGAGGCGGCGCGCATCTGGCTGGGCCGCAAGTCCGCCTTTGGTGCGATGGGAAATATCAACGATTACATCTGCCTGGACGGTACGATCCCGGTGAGCGAACTGCCCTACGTGCTGCGCCGCATCGGCGAGATGTCGCAGGAGTTCGGGCTGGAGGTCGCCAACGTCTTTCATGCAGGCGACGGCAACATGCACCCGCTGATCCTGTTCAACGCCAACCAGCCGGGCCAGCTTGAGACCTGCGAAGCTTTCGGGGCGGAGATCCTGAAGCTCTGTGTCGAGGTCGGCGGCTGCCTGACCGGAGAGCATGGCGTTGGCGTGGAAAAGCGCGACCTGATGGGCCACCAGTACGCGCCGGAGGATCTGGAGGCGCAGATGGCGGTGAAGGACGTCTTTGACCCGCAATGGCTGCTGAACCCCGCTAAGGTCTTCCCGCTGGGCGTGACCGAGGCCCGCCGCACGGCGGCGCTGGCGGCGGAATGAGGGGTTTCGGCCCGGCTGCGCCGCGCCGACCCGCGCGCGCAGGGCGCGCGCGGGCGGGGGCTCCGCCCCCGCACCCCCGGAGTATTTCGAAAGCAGAGAAACGGGGGCGCAGGGGATGAGACCTGGAAGCGAGGCGGAACTGGCGGAAATGGTGCGGCAGGCGACCGGCCCCCTGCGCGTGCGCGGTGGCGGAACCCGGACCATCGGCGACGCGGGCGCCGGGGCGGTTCTGGAGACCGGCGGGCTAGCGGGCGTGACGCTGCATGAACCGGGCGCTCTGACGCTGGTGGCGCGGCCGGGCACGCCCTTGGCGGAGGTCGAAAAGCTGCTGGACGCCGAAGGGCAGCGGCTCGCCTTTGAGCCGATGGATCATCGCGGGCTGCTGGGAACCTCTGGAACATCGACCATCGGCGGTGTGGTAGCGGCCAATGTTTCCGGACCCCGGCGCATTCAGGTCGGTGCCTGCCGGGATTTTCTCCTGGGTGTGCGTTTTGTCGATGGCACCGGGGCGGTGATCAAGAACGGCGGCCGGGTGATGAAGAACGTGACTGGCTATGACCTCGTGAAACTGCTGGCCGGGTCGCGCGGCACGCTGGGCGTGCTGACGGAGGTCTCGCTCAAGGTGCTGCCGAAGCCGGAGGCCGTGGCTTCCGTGCTGATCGACGGACTGGATGACGCAGGGGCGGTAAAGGCGCTGGCCCGCGGGCTTGGGTCGCCTTTCGACGTGACGGGCGCGGCGCATCTGCCGCAGGGACCGGACGGCGCGCCGGTGACGATGCTGCGGATCGAGGGCTTTGCCGGGTCGGTGGACTACCGTTCGGTGCAGTTGGCGGCACTGTTCGACAGCATGGCCGTCCGGGTTGAGCGCGACCCCCAGGCGGTCGCCACCACCTGGGCGGCGGTGCGCGACGTGGCACCGATGCAGGGCGCGGCAGGCGATGTCTGGCGGATCAGCTGCAAGCCTTCGGACGCGCCGGGACTGGTCGCACGGCTGGAGCCGCGCGCCGTGGTCTACGACTGGGGTGGCGGGCTGGTCTGGGCCCTGACGTCGGAGGGCACCGATGCCCGCGCGCGCCTGGGCGCCTTCGACGGCCACGCAACGCGGGTGCGCGGCGCAGGAACCACGCCGGTCTTTCCGCCCGAGCCGGGGCCGGTCGCGGCGCTGACCCGCGCGATCCGGGCAAAGTTCGACCCGCGCGGCATTCTTGCCGCTGGCCTGCCCGGCTGATGGCACGGGACCCCACATGAGGGAGGGCACGGCATGACCGGGGGCGTGATCGTCGCCTTCCTGCTGTCCTTCGTCGCGGGACCGGGGCTCTGCGCGCTCCTGCTCCGGCTACCGCCCGACCGGGGCCTGATGACGGCGCTGCTGGTGCTGACCGTCGTGCTCGCCGCCGGGGCCGTGGCACTGCAGGGGCGCGCGCCCCTGGCCGGGGTCCTTGCGGGCTGGTTGGGCTGGGTCCTGGCCTGCACCATCATCGCGCAGGCACTGCGTCGGCGGGCCGCCCCCCGCCCCTCCCCGCGCGCTGTCACCATAACCGCCATCCTGGCGACCACCATGCCGTGGTTCGGGCTGGCAACCGCCCGCTTTATGCACTGAGAGGCAAAGATGCAGACCAATTTCACCCAGGCACAACTGAAGGACGCGGGCACCGCGCGGGCGAACGAAATCCTGCGCGCCTGCGTGCATTGCGGGTTCTGTACCGCCACCTGCCCCACCTACCAGGTGCTGGG
The DNA here is from genome assembly GCF_017813235.1 of Sagittula salina. Taxonomy (GTDB): domain Bacteria; phylum Pseudomonadota; class Alphaproteobacteria; order Rhodobacterales; family Rhodobacteraceae; genus Sagittula; species Sagittula salina. The sequence continues at coordinate 128,931 of NZ_JAGISH010000011.1, read as the reverse complement.
CGATGAACTGGACAGCCCGCGCGGCCGCATCTACCAGATCAAGGATATGCTGGAAAACGAGCGCGTGCCCGACCCGAAAACGGTGAAGCATGTGGATCGCTGTCTGTCCTGCCTTGCCTGCATGACGACCTGCCCCTCGGGCGTGCACTACATGCACCTCGTCGACCACGCGCGGGAGTACATCGAAAAGCACTACGATCGGCCCTTCGGCGACCGGGCGCTGCGCTGGGTCCTGTCGAAGGTCCTGCCCTATCCGGGGCGCTTCCGGCTCGCCCTGGTCGGAGCCAGGATTGCGCGCCCCTTTCGGCGGCTGGTGCCCGACGCGCGCCTGCGGGCGATGCTGGACATGGCGCCAAAGTCGATCCCGCCGGTGTCGCGCAACGACGATCCGCAAAGCTTCGCGCCCGAAGCGCCGCGCCGGATGCGCGTGGCGCTGATGACTGGCTGCGCCCAGAAAGCGCTGAACACCGACATCAACGACGCCACCATCCGCCTGTTGACCCGGCTGGGCGCGGAGGTCGTCGTGGCCAAGGGCGCGGGCTGCTGCGGGGCGCTGACGCACCACATGGGCAAGACCGACGAGAGTCACGGTTCGGCCGCCGCCAATATTGAAGCCTGGATGGTCGAGGTTCGCGGCAAGGGACTGGACGCGATCGTGGTGAACACCTCGGGCTGCGGCACCACGGTGAAGGACTACGGTCATATGTTCCGCCAAAGCGTACTGGCGGCGGATGCGGCGCAGGTGGCGGCGCTGGCGCGTGACGTCAGCGAGGTGCTGGCAGAGCTGATGCCGGAGGCCCCGGTGGATGCGGCGAACGTGGCGCGCACCTCTGTTGCGGGCATCGACCGGGCGGACGCGCCGACCGCAGCGCAGGGCACGGGGCCCTTGCGCGTCGCCTACCACGCTGCCTGCTCCCTGCAGCACGGACAGAAGATCAAGGAACATCCCAAGGCGCTGCTGAAACGCGCGGGCTTTGATGTTGTGGAACCTGCGGACAGCCATCTGTGCTGCGGCTCTGCCGGGACCTACAACCTGCTGCAACCGGAAATTTCCGCACAGTTGAAGACGCGCAAGGTCCGCACACTGGAGGCAAAGCGACCCGACGTGATCGCGGCGGGCAATATCGGGTGCATGATGCAGATCGGGTCTGGTACGGGCGTGCCCGTGGTGCATACGGTCGAACTGCTGGACTGGGCGACCGGCGGCCCGAAACCGCCTGCGCTGGAAAATGCATGACCTGCCGGAGGCCTTTGCGACCGCCAGAGGGCCCGGCCTGAACCCTACGGTGAACCTTTCGTTAACCACCCGCGAAACATGGTTAAAGCATGGCGAGCGCCGCAATTTTGCCCCAAATTATCGGTAGATGCTGCGCCAAAACGGGGGCAAACGTGCGGATCATCCTTGCTATCGTGCTGATCTGCAGCAGCAGTTTCGCCTCTGCGCAGGGGTTGTTTTCCATGGAAAGCACCGAGGGCGCGCGCCAGTGGGAGGCTGTCGGGCGGTTGGAAATCGCCGGCGAAGCCTTCTGCACAGGCGCGCTGATTACCGACCGTCTGGTTCTGACGGCGGCCCACTGCCTGTTCGATCCCGCCACCGGCGACCGGGTGCCCGTCGACCAGATCCAGTTCCTTGCCGGGTGGCGCAACGGGCGCGCGGCGGCCTACCGGCGCACGAAACGGGCCGTGGCGCATCCGGCCTATGACTACCTCGACGCCTCCAGCACCGAGCGCGTGCGCCACGACGTTGCGGTGATCGAACTTCAGCATCCGATCCGCAACACCACCGTGACGCCCTTTGACACGGCGGATCTGCCCGCCAAGGGGGCACAGGTCGGCGTCGTTTCCTATGCGCACAACCGGTCAGAGGCACCCTCCCTGCAGGATCTCTGCACCGTTCTGGTGGAGCAGGAGGGCATGCTGGTGCTGTCCTGCGAGGTCGACTTCGGCGCCTCCGGTTCGCCGGTGTTCAGCTTTGACGAGGATGGCGCTCCGCGTATCGTTTCCGTCATCTCCGCCAAGGCAGAGGCAGATGGGCGCAAGGTCTCGCTCGCGGTGGATCTTCTGGCGCCACTGCGCGACCTGCGGTCGATGCTGGCGGTGGCGCAGGATCCTGGCAGCGGGCTGGAACGCATGCCTGCAGGCAGCCGCCGCGACACCGGCGCAAAGTTCGTGAAACCCTGAGAAGAGACGATGTCCGAAGGCACCATTCAGCGATATCGAACTTGCTGCTGCGGCCACCCCTTCCTCTGTGGCCTCTGTGGCCTCTGTGGCGCGGTCAAAAGCACCGGCCGGCCTTGCCCTCCCTGAGGGCTTGAAAGCCTGCGCGGCGATACACAGCTAATGGGAACCGGAGTGCCTGGAACAGGGCTCCGGTGCACGACAGGGCCTGTCCCCGTTGGGAAGGCCCGTTCACAGGTATCGCTCAACTGGAGGATTCCATGCGACATTTCGATTTTGCACCGCTCTACCGCGCCTCTGTCGGCTTTGACCAGCTGGCCGAGATGATGGATCGCGTCCTGACCAACAACGACGCACAGCCCGCGGGCTATCCCCCCTACAATATCGAGAAGACCGACGAGAACGCTTATCGCATCTCCATCGCCGTGGCAGGCTTCGCAGATGAGGATCTGTCGGTCGAGGTGAAGGAACACGCCTTGGTCGTCTCCGCCCGCAAGGCGGATGAATCCGAAGGCCGCGCCTATCTGCATCGCGGTATCGCGACGCGCGCCTTCGAACGGCGCTTCCACCTCGCCGATCATGTCCGCGTCGTCGGCGCCACCCACGAGAACGGGATGCTGCACATCGACCTGGTGCGCGAGATCCCCGAGGCGCTGAAACCGCGCCGGATCGAGATCGCGAAACCGCAGGTGGCCATCTCGAAGGACGTGGTCGAGGCCGACAAGGTCAACTGACCCGACGCTGAACCGATCGTGAAAGGGGGCCCACAGGCCCTCTTTCCTGCGTTTGAATTTGCTTTACGGGACGCAGGGTCCCATACGGTTCTGCATGGAATGGCGATCCGTAACCTTCGACTGGAACCGCGCGCGCGCGTTCCTCGTGACGGCGGAAGAGGGTTCCCTCTCCGCGGCGGCGCGGGCGCTGGGCATGACGCAGCCCACGCTGGGCCGTCAGGTCACCGCACTCGAGCAGGAACTGGGCGTGACCCTCTTCGAACGCGCCGGGCGCGGGCTGGTGCTGACCGATTCCGGTGCGCGGCTGGTGGAACACGTCCGGGCCATGGGCGAGGCGGCGGTGGCCGTCTCCCTCGCTGCCGGCGGGCAGGCCCGCGACCTCTCGGGCCCCGTCGCCGTAACCGCCTCCGAACTCTACGCGCTCTGGCTCTTGCCAGCCGTGCTGGAGCGGCTGGCACGGGTTGCCCCGGCCATCACTGTCGAAGTTGTCGCTTCCAATGCCATCCGCGACCTGAAACGGCGCGAGGCCGATATCGCCATCCGCAATACCCGCCCGGAACAGCCCGACCTGATAGGGCGGCAGGTTGCGCAGGATCGCGCCGGCCTCTTCGTCAGCCCGGCCTACCTCCAGGCTTTCGGGCCACTGGATCGCCCCCAAGACCTCGCCCGCGCCCGGCTGATCGGCTTTGACGACAACGCGAAATTCCTAGGAGCCCTGACCCTCGCGGGCCTCCCCGTGACAGAGGCGCAATGCGCCATCAGCGCCAGTTCCCACGCGGTCGTCGTGGAATACATCCGGCAGGGGCTGGGCGTGGGACTCTGTCCGGTGGGCATGGCGGCGAACGACCCGCATATGGTCCGCGTGCTGCTCGAAACCGGCTTCGACTACCCCGTCTGGCTGGTGGCTCACCGCGAATTGCACACCTCTCCACGCGTCCGGCTGGTCTGGGATCTGCTGGCAGAGATGCTTCCGGCATTGCTTCGTTAACGATAACGGCGGCGTAGCAGTGCCCAACCGGGACGCTGCAAGAGATCCCTTCGGGGCAACGCGCGGCCGCATTCCACCAGCCAGAGCGTGGCCGAAATCCGATCCGCCATGCGAAAGGCCAAAAGGAATCCACCCAGCGCCAGAACCAGCGATACCCCCACCCCGAAGGGCGCGGTATCCGCCAATAGCGCGGCACAGCCCGATACGATCACCGCCGACCAGACCTGCGCCTCCGCCCGCATCCGCGTCGCGACCAACCCAGGTGACAGGTCCACCTCGCCCCAAGGCTTGCCCAGCAGCATGATTTCCACCATGCGCTGGCGCGCCTGCGCATTCAGATAGCTTTGCGGCAAATGATCGCGATCCAGAAGGTCATTCGCAATATTGTCGTCCAGCCAGCAGATCCGCAGCACGACGAGGACCCCCAGCAGGCCGGTAAAGGCCGGATCGAGGTTCAGCGCCCCCAGCGCCCCGGCGGCTATGGCAAGCGCTCCGGCAAGGACGCACAGAACGACCGACAAATCCGGATCCTCGGGCATGGGGGCCTCCATGGCTTTATCCTTATCCTTCGACGGTACAACGCAAGGCTTAAGCGCCGGTTGCAATCTCAAATGAACGAAAACTCGCGGCACTTTCCCTTACGGTACCGGACCCAACGGACCTGCACCGTTTATGGTTCCCACACCGCGCCTGCCCCGCTTCTTCGGTTTCCAAATACCTCGGGGGCGGCGCTTCGCAGAAGCGACCGGGGGCAGCGCCCCCGAACCGTGCCCCTTGGGCGCAAATCCTGTCGCCCGAAGGGCGCCCATGACGCGCGCCGCAGGCGCGCGGGGGTCGACCGACGTCAGCGGGCGAAACAGGCCGGAGAAACTCGGCCCAACAAACACGGATCAAAAAAGCAGGCCCGAAAAAGCAGGCCCGAAAAACGCAAACGCGCCCCGCGGACTCCCGCGGGGCGCGCTGGTTCACACCGAACCGGTTACTGCGAGGGCTGCTCCGCGCGGCCCACCTGCCAGAAGAATGTCTCGCCAGAGCTGTCATCCACCCCGTCGTTGTCGGTAACGGCCCAGATCGTGCCGTCGGCCGTGATCGCCAGCCCCTCGACCTTGTCGACGACATAGCCACCCTGCGAGGCCAGCGCCGGGATCAGGTCCGCGACCTCTTCCTTCGTGACCACCGGCAGGTCGCCGCCCAGCGCCACAGGCACCATCTCGGACGCCGGGATGCGATAGACCTTCTTTGTCACCGCAGCCGCACCGATCTGATTGTCGCGCTCGATGACATAGACCCAGTCGCCATGCGCCACGATCTCCGACAGGCCGACCCAGCCGGTCTGCGGCGCCGCCTTCTCGTAGCGGACCGCCCCCCACTCCTCGGACTTCAGGTCATAGGCCACCAGCTTCACCGTGTTCTCTGGATCGTCGGTCCACTCGCGCTGCACCGCCATCCAGAGCACGTCGCCGATCCTTGTCACCCCTTCGAAGCCAAAGCGCTTCTCGTTCGCCAACAGGTCTGCGGGCAGCGCGACCTCCCCGGTGATCTCGCCGGAGGCGCCGACGTGGTAAAGCGCGTGCGGGATCAGCCGGTCGGTTCGGCCTTCCGAAGCCAGCCAGAAACCGCCCTCCCCATCCGTGGTGATTCCCTCCAGATCCAGCTTTTGCGCCGGCATCCCGGCACGCGTCACCGGCAGCGCTTTCACGATGCGCGCCGGGGACACCGTGGCGTCGATGCTGGAGATCGTCGGCTGATAGCCGTAGAAGCTGTCGTTGACGGCATGGATCAGACCATCTTCGCCGGCCACCATGCCCGAAATCGCACCCCAGCCGATCAGCGTGTCCGCCCCGGCAGAGGTCAGCTGCGGGTAGGCGGCCTTTGCCTCCTGATATTCGTACAGCATAACATGCGCCCGCACGCCGCCGTCCTCGACCAGATCAGCCTCGTTCGCGGTTACCAAAAGGTTCCGCTCCGGGATTGCGATCGCACCCTCGGGAGCGATGCCGGAGGGCAGGAGCTGCCTGAACACCGGGCTGGCCGGATCGGTCACGTCGTAAACGGACACGGTGGAGGACCGCTCCCCCAGAACAAAGGCGAAGGTCGTATCCCCGAAGGTCGCGACTTCCATGCCCTCGGGCTCCGCGCCCTTCGCGTCCGACCGCTTGTCCGGGTAGTGGCCCGCCTGGATCACAGCCGTTTCGAAATCCGAACCGCTCTCGAACACCACCGAGCCGTCCTTCGAAAACACCGTGACGGAGCGGGAGCCGCCGTCCATGTCGCCCTCGTTCGCGGTCATGAAATGCGCGTCATCCAGCCACTGCACCCCGTCGGGTTCGCGCGGGCGCCCTTCCTGCGTGTCCTCGAAGCGCAGCGCGCCGCGCTCGTCCTTCGTGTCGATGCGGGTCAGGTCGACCGCGCCCGCCGGGAAATGATTGATCACCGTGCCTTCCGCGCCGATCACGACGAGGTGGTTGTTTTCCTGCAGCGACACCACGATCTCGCCCCGCGCGTTCACGTCGACGAATTCCGGCTCCGGGTCGTCGGGCGCGATTTCCGCCAGCCCGGTGACGTCGATCCGCTGCACCGCGCAGTCCATCGCGCCGTCCGTGATCGCCACCTTGGATACCCAGCCACCCGGCATCTGACCGATGCGGCCGTCGCCCGCGTCCTCGTCGCGCTCGTTCTCGATGGCGACGACGACAAAGGTCCCCGCCTCATCATGCGCCGTCGCATCGGGCTGCCCGCCCAGGTCGCAGCTTTGGGCGATCTCGCCCGTGGCGAGGTCGAGCGCAAGAAGCGTGCCTGACGGCTTCGTGTAGCTTTCCGAGGTGTTCACGGCGACATAGGCCGTGTTGCCGATCACCGTGACAGAGGTCGGCTCCCCGCCCACGTCGGTGTTGCCCAGCGGCGCAGGCGCCTTGGGATCAGTGATGTCGATCCGGCCCACCACGCCCAGCGGGCTGTCGGTGTAGATCAGCGTCATGCCGTCCGCGGAGGCGGCGATGATCTCGGCGGAGGTTTCGCGGGCGGTGTCCTCGCCCGGCGCCATGTTCAGCGGCGTAGCGAACGACGCGATGCGGTTGAAATTCATCTCGGCATGGGCCGCCCCGGCGGTCAGCGCCAGCGCGCTGGTCAGGCAGATGCTGCGAAAGGTCATGTCACGGGTCCCCCGTTGTGTTCTGCATCAGCCTTTGCTGTCGCACTGTAACAACCGTGTGATGAACGCGTGACAGCGCTGCGAAACCCGCCCCCGCAGGATGCCGGTGCAGGGGATCGCGTCACTTCGTCAGGCTCTCCGCCAACCGCATGAGGGTGATCGCCTCCGTGCGGTAGCCAAAGCGGTCCGCCCCTTTCGAGGCCTGCGCCAGCGCGATGGCATCGCCCATCGACCAGTCGCCAATCAGGGTCGATCCCTTCAGAATCTGGCCAAAGCCCGCGATGGCCGTCGCCCAGCCCGCTTCTGGCAGGGGGGCGGCATCGGCCATAATCGGCGTCTCGATCAGCCGGCTTTCGCCCTCCCCCGGTGCCTTGTAGCGCAGGCGGAGGAATCCCAGCTCCTTGCTGTCGGACGCGACTTGCCGCGCCCCGTACCGCAAGGGATCAGTCATGCGCGCACCGGAGCCCGTGGGCGTGATCTCGTATAGCGCGGTCACCTGGTGGCCTGCGCCGATCTCGCCCGCGTCGACGTGATCATTGTTGAAATCCTCTCGGCGCAGGGCGCGGGTCTCGTAGCCGACCAACCGGTATTCCGCGACCAGCGCGGGGTTCCATTCCACCTGGATCTTCACATCGTCAGCGATGGGCACCAGCGCCCCGGTCAACTGGTCCGCCAGCACCTTCTGGGCCTCGGCCAGCGTGTCGATGTAGGCGGCCATTCCGTTACCGTTCTGCGCCAGCGCCTGCATCGTCGCATCATCCAGATTTCCGCGCCCAAAGCCCAGAACGCTAAGGTAGGTGCCGCCCTTCCGCTGCTCCGCGATGAAGTCCTTCAGCGCCTCCGGGTCGCTGAGGCCGACGTTGAAATCGCCATCGGTGGCGAGGATCACGCGGGACACGGCACCATCACGGGCCATTTCCTGCGCCGTGGCATAGGCCTGTTGCAGCCCGGCCTGCCCCGCCGTGCCACCGCCTGCCTGCAGGTTCTCCAGCGCGGTCAGGATCGTGTTGCGCTCCGTCGCCGGGGTGGGCGGCAGCACGCGCCCCGCCGATCCCGCGTAGGTCACGATGGAAACCCGATCCTCAGCCCCGAGCTGGCCCAGCATCAGGCGAAAGCTCTGTTTCAGGAGCGGCAGCTTGTCCGGCTCGTTCATCGACCCGGAGGTGTCGATCAGGAAGACAAGGTTCATGGGTGGGCGGGCGATGCCCGGCACTCCGGTTTTGCTGCCCTGTCCCAGAGGCAGCGCCCCCTGCAAACCGATCTGCACGATCCGCGTGCCCGCCCGCCACGGACTGTCCGACACGCCGACATGGGTGGCAAAGGGCTGCCCCGCCTGCGGGCCCGCGTAGTCATAGTCGAAATAGTTCACCATCTCCTCGATCCGCACGGCGTCCTTCGGCGGCAGTTGCCCCATGGTCAGTGCGCGGCGGATGTAGGACCACGACGCCGTGTCCACGTCGATGGAGAAGGTCGATACCGGCTCCTCCACTGTGACCTTGACGGGGTGGTCAGGGGCCTGCGGAAAAGCCTCCGTATCCGGCCGGGGCCGCGGCACCGCGTCAGGAACAGGGCGCGGGACGGGGGCGGGCGCGATGCCCGGCGAGGGCGCGGCAAGCGTCGCCATACCGCCCCCCGGTGCACCGCCTGCGGGGGCCGTGCGGGTCGACAACGACGGCTCGGCACGCATCCGTTCCATGGCCACAGGCGGGGAGGCCACAGGCGGGGAGGCCACAGGCGGAACCGGCGCGGCGGCGTCTGCCTGCGTGGCGAATTCCTGCGGCGCCTCTGCCGCCTCTGCCTCCGGCGATGCCGGGTCGTCCAGATCGACCTCCGGCTTGGGCACGGGGGCCTCGTGTGCCTCCCGCAGAACACCCGTCGCCTGGGGCCCTTGCGTTCTCAGAACCGGGATCACGGCCAGCATTGCCACGGCGGCAAGCGCGGTGGTGGCGGTCAGGATGGCGCGGGTGTTTCTGGCGATCAGCATCTTCAATCCTCCGAGCAGGCCCCTGGGGCCGGTTTCAGAGATGCGACGCGCGCCGGGCGCCAGTCCTTGGGAAGATCCGTGCAAATGCTCGAAATTCTTCATCGCCAGCGCCAGAACCTCCGCCTTGCGGTCGGCGTCCGGCGGCGGCAATGCCTCGTCCATCGCGGCCTTCAGCCTGTCGAGATCGTCGGTCATCTGCTCTCTCCCGCCGCGTCGGCGTCCCTCACCGCGCGCAGCCGCTTCTTTGCCTCCGAAATGCGCCAGCTGATCGTGCCCTCGGACACGCCCAGTACCGCGCCCGCCTCCGCGTGGCTGACCCCGTCGAGCACCAGCGCAAGCGTCTCGCGCAGATCGTCGTTCAGGCAGGCCATGGCCTCCGCCAGCCAGTCGCGGCGGGCGGCCTCCTCGGCGTTCGCCGCCTGACGCGCCTCTTCCCAGTCGCCCCAGCCTGCGGCGGCCCGCGCACGCGTCGCCTGCCTGCGGAAACGGTCGCGCGCGGCGTTCACCGCGATGCGGTAGAGCCATGTGGACAGCTTCGCCTCACCCCGGAAACTCCGCAGTTTGCCGGGCAGCGCGGCACAAAGATCCTGCGCCAGATCCTCCGCCTCCGCCGGGTTGCCGGTCAGCCGGACGGCGTAGCCGTAAACGCGGTCGTAGACCCGCGCCACAAGCAGCCCGAAGGCCGCCCGGTCGCCAGACGCGGCGGCGCGGGCGAGAGTTTCGTCATCCGGGTATATCTGGGCATCCATGCGCATCTTGTTCCTTGGACGCGCGCGCCTCTGCAATGCTTGGATACCTTACCGTCTTTTTTCGGAATCGACGGACGAAGGTCCCCCTCAAGTGTTCAAGAGCCGGTTTACCATGGCGCTTTCTGGATGGCGCAACCCGGCGATCACGTCGAAGTGGTGTCTGTCCTCGTCGATCACCAATCCGCAGCCCCAGGTCTCCTCCAGCCACTTCGCCTGATGCAGGAAGGCGGGCCGTTCCGCCCCGCCAACCCAGATCGTGACGGGGGCCACGGGGGCATCGAACGACACCGGGCTTTCGGCGCGGGCCTCCTCTTCATCCAGATGCAGATCGGCGTTCATCTCGGTCCGCATCAGGGGCCTCAGATCGGACAGCGGCGAGATCGGCATGTAATGCACCACACGCGCGCGCAGATCGTCCGGCAACACCTGCGCCATCCGCGCGGTCAGATGGCCCCCGGCGGAATGACCGGTGATGACGATCGGCCCTGTCACCTCGGCCGCCGCCACGGTGATTGCCTGCGCGATCTGGCGCGTGATGTCGCGGATGCGCACGGAGGGACACAGGTCGTAGGACGGCATCGCCACCGCCCAGCCCCGCGCCCGCGCGCCTTCGGCGAAATGCGACCAGTCCGAGCGGTCGAAGCGCCGCCAGTAGCCGCCGTGGATGAAGACCAGCAGCCCCTCCGGCTCGCCTTCGGGCAGGAAAAGATCCAGCCGCTGCCGCTCCCCTTCGCCATAGGGCAGGCCCAGAAGCGCCCGCGTGCCCAGCGCCGCGCGGTAGTCCGCCGCCTCCGCCGCCCAGCGCGGTGGGTAGTCGGCGGCACCGGGGATGTAGGTGCCGTTCTCGTAGGCGTCAGTGAGGTCTGTCGTGGAGTCTGCCATGGATTTGGCCCTATACTTTCTCTGCTCTAGATGCTCAGGCTACGCCCAACAACGCGGAGAGAAAACCATGCTGGATCAGTCGACCGACCTCAAGAGCCTGCTCAAGGATCCCACCCTGCTGGAACCCCGCGCCTACGTGAACGGCGAGTTCGTCGAGAACGGAGAAACCTTCGGCGTGACCAACCCGGCGCGCGGGGACGTCATCGCGCAGGTCACAGACCTCAGCCGCGACGACGTGGCCCGCGCCATCGACGCCGCCTATACCGCACAAAAGGACTGGGCACAGTGGACCGGCAAGGAGCGCGCCGCGAAACTGCGCAAATGGTTCGACCTGATGATGGAGAACCAGGAGGATCTCGCCATCATCATGACCGCCGAGCAGGGCAAGCCCCTGGCCGAGAGCCGGGGCGAGATCGCGTATGGCGCGGGCTTCATCGAGTTCTTTGGCGAAGAGGCGAAGCGTATCTACGGCGAGACCATCCCAGGCCACCAGCGCGACAAGCGCATCATGGTGATGAAGCAGCCGATCGGCGTCGCCGCCTCCATCACGCCGTGGAACTTCCCCAATGCCATGATCGCGCGCAAGGCCGCCCCCGCGCTCGCCGCCGGCTGCGCCTTTGTCGGGCGCCCCGCTGCCGAAACGCCGCTGTCAGCCACGGCCATGGCCGTGCTGGCGCATCGCGCAGGCATCCCGGCGGGTGTCCTGAACATCGTCACATCGTCGAAATCCTCCGACGTCGGCAAGGAATTCTGCGAGAACGCCAAGGTGCGCAAGCTGACCTTCACCGGCTCGACCGAAGTGGGGCGCATCCTGCTGAAGCAGGCCGCCGACCAGGTGATGAAATGCTCGATGGAGCTGGGCGGCAATGCGCCCTTCATCGTCTTTGACGACGCCGACATCGATGCCGCCGTGCAGGGCGCGATCCTGTGCAAGTTCCGCAACAACGGACAGACCTGCGTCTGCGCCAACCGCATCTACGTGCAGTCCGGCATCTACGACGCCTTCGCAGCGAAACTGAAGGCAGCCGTGGAAAAGATGAAGGTCGGTGACGGCCTCGAAGAGGGCACAGACCTCGGCCCGCTGATCAACTCCGACGCCATCGACAAGGTGCAGGAACACATCGCCGACGCCACCGCGAAGGGCGCGACCGTCATTCTTGGCGACGGCAAACCGATGCAGCGCGCGGGCCACTTCCTGCCGCCGACCATCGTGACCGGCGTCACGCAGGACATGCAGGTCGCGACCGACGAAACCTTCGGTCCGCTCGCACCGCTGTTCAAGTTCGACACCGTCGACGACGTGATCGAGATGGCAAACGACACGATCTTTGGACTCGCGTCGTATTTCTACGCCAATGACCTCTCCCGCGTGTACAAGGTCGCAGAGGCGCTGGAATATGGCATCGTCGGGGTCAACACCGGCATCATCTCGACCGAGGTGGCGCCGTTCGGCGGCGTGAAGCAATCCGGCCTTGGCCGCGAAGGCAGCCATCACGGCATCGAGGACTACCTGGAGATGAAATACGTTTGCCTAAGCGTATAAGCCCGGAACGCTTCGACCTCCTGTCCGCCGCCGAAAACGATGGCGGGCCGGAGGTCGACCTGCCCGCGTGGTTCGCCGCCGCGCATACCGGCGACGGCTCGCCATGGCTTGCCGCCGCGCAGGCGGACGAACTTGTGCGCTACGCCCTGAAGCGCGGCGAGGGCGTCTGCCTGATGGAGGCCGCCGCGCGCATGTTCCACGAGCCGCCCCGCGACATCGGCTGGGAGATCCTCGGCAATGACCGCGACGGCTTCAACTGGGCCGATCACCGCGACCCAAAGCTCGCCTACCGGGTGTTTCTGGCCAAGCTGAAGAAGGCCAAACTGGACGGGGTGCAGCTTCTGTATAAGCTGTGGTTCGCCGCCGGGGCCTGAGGGGGCCTGAGCGTGGCGGAAGAGGTTCACCTTTACCTTTATCCCGACCTTCGCAACCGGATGGAGCATGGTCGGGACAGGTTTCTCGGGACTTTTGTCGGTCTTTTGAGGGCGCGCGGCTGGCGCGTGGTGGTGCACGACGACAGCGCAAAGGAACTGGCGCAGGCCCCGCACCGCGCGGGCCACGCACTAGTGCGGATGATCCCGCCACCGCACGACCGGGCGCTGACCTTCCGTCGTACCTACCTGCGGCCCTTCTGGCATCTCGAACGCGTGGCTGAGCGCTGGAACTGGCCGGTGGCCCGCGCACGGTTCGACGCAAGCGGCGTGGCACCGAATAAGCCTGAACGATTTCTTAACAACCTGAGGCAGAGACATTACCCGCGGGTAACGCCATCGCGGGAGGGGTTCGTACTCGTCCCCCTGCAGGGGCGCCTTCTGGAGCACCGCAATTTTCAATCCATGTCGCCCATCGCCATGTTGGAGACGCTGCTGCAACACGACCCCCGCCCCCTGCATGCCACCCTCCATCCAAAGGAGCCGCCCGGCCCGGAGGAACGCGCCGCCCTCGACGCTCTCGCCGCTCGCCACCAGCGGCTGACGATCTCCACCGGCACCACTGCCGCGCTGCTGCCCTGCTGCGACTATGTGGCGACCCAGACCTCCGCCGTGGCCTTCTCCGGCTACCTGCTCGAAAAACCCGCGCTGCTCTTTGGGCAAACCGACTTCCACCACATCGCGACCACTGTCGCGGACCTCGGCGCGGAAGAGGCCTTGGCCCGCGCCCCCGGCATGACCCCGAATTTTGCCGCCTACCTGTGGTGGCGGCTGCGCGATCACGCCATCGACGACAGCCGCCCCGACCTTGAAACGCGCATTCTTCGGGCGCTGCGTCGCGCCGGCTGGCCCGTCCACTGACCAATCCGGGCGGCGCTTTGCATGACCACTTGCCAAGGCCCGCGCACGGGCGCAGGCTAGCCTCGTCGGCGATGGCGTCGCTGACCCTGTCCAATCCCTGTCCTGTACGCCGGGACCTTCGTTTGCCAGCGCGGCAGGGGGGGGGCCCATGGCCCCGGATGCCCCCTCGGCCGCCGACAGGAGCCTACATGGACCAGATCACCGACCCGTCCCCGAATCGCCCCCGCAGCTACCGCTTCCATCAGGGGGACCGCGTGCTGCCCTTTGCACCGTCGGAATACGACGCCCGCCTCGCCGGTCTGCGGCGGATCATGGCGGAACAGGCACTTGATGCCGTTCTCTTCACCTCGATGCACAATATCGCCTATTACTCGGGCTTTCTGTATTGCGCCTTCGGGCGGCCCTACGGGCTGGTGGTGACGCAGACCGACAGCGTGACCATCTCGGCGGGCATCGACGCGGGCCAGCCGTGGCGGCGCTGCCACGGCGACAATATCACCTATACGGACTGGGAGCGGAACAATTACTGGCGCGCCGTCGCCTCTGTCGCGGGCGAAGGCCCGGCGGTCGGCTACGAGGGCGACCACCTGACGCTGGCGCAATCGGCGCTGCTGGACGCGTTCGTGAAACCCGCACGCCGCGTCGACATCGCCCCTGCCGCCATGCGGCAGAGAATGATGAAATCCCCCGCCGAGATCGCGCTGATCCGCGACGGTGCCGCCGTGGCGGACGTCGGCGGCCACGCCATCCGCGCCGCGATCCGCGAAGGGGTGCGGGAACTCGACGTCGCCATGGCGGGCCGCGACGCGATGGAGCTGGAGATCGCCCGCCGCTACCCCGACGCGGAATACCGCGACACATGGGTATGGTTCCAGTCCGGCATCAATACCGACGGCGCGCACAACCCGGTAACGGGCCGCATGCTTGAACGTGGCGATATCCTGTCGCTGAACTGCTTCCCGATGATCTCGGGCTATTACACCGCGCTGGAACGCACGCTGTTTGTCGCAGAGGTCGACGCGGCCTCGCTGAAGATCTGGGAGGCCAACGTCGCGGCGCATGAATACGGCATGTCGCTTCTGAAGCCCGGCGCCTCCTGCGCCGAGGTGACGGGGAAGATCAACACATTCCTCACAGAGCGTGACCTGCTGCAGTACCGCACCTTTGGCTACGGGCACAGCTTTGGCATCCTGTCGCATTACTACGGACGCGAGGCCGGACTGGAACTGCGCGAGGACATCGATACCGTGCTGGAACCGGGAATGGTGATCTCGATGGAGCCTATGCTGACCATTCCGGAGGGCCAGCCCGGAGCGGGCGGCTACAGGGAGCACGATATCCTCGTGATCACCGAAGAGGGGAACGAGACTATCACCCATTACCCCTACGGCCCGGCGTTCAACACGGTCGGATAGGTCGATACGGCGGGGGCATCCTTAGTCCCCGTCCACCCGCGCAATCACCTGGACCTCAAGGAAGGCAATCAGCGCCGCCTGCTCCGCCTCCGTCAGCGCGGCAAGGGCGGCGCGGCTTTCCGCGCCCTCGCCGCCATGCGCCATGCGCCATGATCGCCTCGCGCAGGCTCGTGGCGCGCCCGTCATGCAGCCACGGCCCGGTGGAACCGACCCCGGCAAGCGAGCGTGTCATCCACAAACGGTGCCGAATGCCCTGCGTGGCCTCCGGGCCGGCCGGCGCCTCGCCCATGTCATGACGGCGGAAATCGGTCCACCATGGCACCTGTACGGCGTCCCCCTCCTCTGCCAGCGGACCAAGGTGCCGCCCCTCGTGGCGGTTGTTCGGCTGGTCCCGCGTCAGGTCAAAGGAAATCGCCCGCGTCATGCCGCGTTCGGCCGGGATCGAGCCGTCTGGAAACCGCAGGTCGAAAACGCGGCTGGGTTCGCTGAACACCGGATCGTCCAGCGTGAGCACGGGCCGGTGCCCCCCTCCTCCGTGGTGGCGCGCGGCGGCGAAGCGCCAGGCCTGCACGCGCGGGGGCTGCCGTCCGGTTACAAGCGCCGTGGGGGTCGCTTTCACGGCGCTTGTAACCGGACGGCTCACCCGCCATCCTTTGCGCATGATCGCCGGTCTCTTGATCCCCGCTGCGGCGCTTGGCGCGCTTGCCATTCTCGTGACGCGCGGGGTGGAACGCGTCATGCCGGAAACGCTGGCGGGGCTTGTGCTGACCGCGCTGGTCGGGGCACTGCTGATGTGGCTGCTCTCTGCGGGGTTCTTCGCGCTGTGGTACGCGCTGAAGGCGCCGGGCGCTGCTTGGCTGATCGGCCAGACCGGGGCGCACCATTTCATGTTGCTGGGCGCACAGGCGGCCTTGATCTGGGGGCCGGTCCTCGTGCTGACGGTCAGCACCGCACCGCGTCGCTGGCGGACGAACACCTGGTAGACCGGGGCGCAGGCCCGCACGAACGCACTGGAGGCCCCATAAAACCCTGAATGGCTCCGCTCCACAGACGGACCGGAACGCCCGCGCGCCGTTTTGCCGTTGATTTTCGCCGCGCCCCGGTTCAGGTCATGACAAGGGAGACGGACATGCTGGCCTTTCTTCGGTTCTTTGTCATGGCCTTCGTGGTCGCGACCACGCTTTACGCGATCCTGTGGTTCCGCTACCGCGCCCTGCGCCGCCGCAAGATCCTGCAGGACTGGAAAGAGGACCATTCCGACCGCAACCTGAAGACCTTCATCGCCGAGGAAACCCGCCGCTGGGACCGCATCCGCCATCGCAACCTGATCGTCCTGCTCTACCTCTTGCCGACGGCGCTCGTGACCACCATCATCTACCTGACGAATTTCCACTGAAAGGCCCGCTAGACGCCATGACCATCGTGAAATGGACGCTCCGAGTGATCTTCTGGCTGCTTGTGCTGGCCTTCCTGCACTACACGCTGCCGCAGCACGACATCGCCCGCGTTACCGACACCTATGAAAAACGTATCGATCCCGGCGAGAACCGCTGGTTCTGGGCACAGGCCGACGTGGGCACGGACGGGACGGTGCCGAACCGGGACGTGTTCTTTATCCAGACGCAGCGGCGCAACGGATCGACCATGGTCTACCGCAACGAGGACACCGGCTGGGGCTGGCCGCCTTACTTCAAGTTCGACACGGCCAACCTGCAAGCAGAGGCGGCGGACCTGAAGTCGACCTCCGACAATCCGCGCTGGGTGGCGATCCGCCATTACGGCTGGCGCAACCAGTTCATGACGATCTTCCCCAACGCGGTCGGCCTGAAAGAAGTCGAAGGCCCGGACGTGGTCATCATCCCGTGGCTGAACATCGCCATTCTCGTGGTGCTTGCCGCGCTCTGGTGGGCGATCCGCGTGCGGTGGAATCGGTTCTGGGCGGCGCGCATCAGTCCCATGCTGGAAGACGCGGGAGACCGGATGCATTCGGGCGGGGATCGCATCCGCGGGCTGTTCCGCTAACGGATCAGCCGAAGGCCTGCGGGGGTCTGGCTCCCGCTCCCGTCCTGCTCGGGGCGCACCTCCGGTGTGCGCCAAGTCGAACTTTCAGCCCGAACCTTAAGCCCGAACCTTCAGACCGATCCCGTGGCCAGCAGGATCTGCCGCCAGATGGCGGGCGTATCGATCAGCGTCCATTCGCGATACAGCCCGCGCGGACCAAACGCCGCTTGCGTGATCCCCATCACCAGCACTTCGGTTCCCGTGGGCGCCCCGAACAGGCCGAACCCGTCGTGCCGCCCCTTCAGCACCCAACGCAGCGACGCGCGCGGGCTTTCGGGCTTTTCCTCGTTGCCGACGGCGTGCTGCACGGTGAATTTCGCGGTGGGGAAGGACGCGCGCAACCCGGTCCAGAACGCCTCTGCCGCGCGGTGCCCGGTTTGCGGGGCGCCGCCCGGATAGGCCAGTTCCGCCGCTTCGTCGTAGGCGCGCGCGACGATCGCCACCTCGCCCGCCATGATCCGGTGCAGGATGTCGCCCAGCGTGGCCGCCCATGGGTTCTCTGACGGTTTGCCCTCCATCCGGGGCGGCAAGTCTGTGTCGGGCGAAAGCGGCAGCACGCAGGCCTCCGGCCCGCCCTCGGCCCGAATGCTGGCGCGGGTCCAGCTTTCGGCATCATGGCCCAGTGCCTGTGCGATGGCCTGCCGATCGGTGATGCGCCAGATCTCTGCCACTTCGTTGGTGCGGCACCAGCTGTCAGTCAGAACGCGAAAGCCCATCGGCTTCTGTGTCGGCGCGCCATAAAGACCGGGGCCGGTGTGGGTGGCGGCGACCCAGTGGCGTTCGGCTGCGGTAAAGGACTTGTAGCCGGTCTGAACGGTCTGCAGGTCCTCGGACAGCACCGCCATGTCCGGGAAGGCGGACAGGCGGGCCTGCGCTTCGGCCACCAGCGCGGAGCGGCCTTTCAGCAGGCCTTCGGGCGCGCGCAGCACCACGTCCTCCGCATGAGTGGCGCGAATCCGGTCCAGCCGCCGCCCTTCCCATGTTTCACGGGTCACGGTGGTTATGAAATGCGCAGCGTCGCGCCAGCGCTCTTCGAATCCCGGCAGAAAGGGCATGTCTCAGGTCCTTTGGCTCTTGCCGTAGTACAGGCTCATGACGTGTTCCGCTTCGGCGAAGAACAACCATCGCGCCGTGATCCCCCCTGCCACATGCGACAGCAGGGCAACAAGTCCCAAGCTGTGGTGAAAGGGCAAAAGCAGCAGAAGCGCCGGCAGGAGCGCCCCGAGGGCGAGTGCGATGAGGCGCAGCTTTTCTGCGTGGCGGCGGGCCACGGAAAAGGCCATCTCGCGCGTGAGGTAGTTCGGTCCGGTGTGTGGCGGGGCAAAGGCGCGGGGACCGGGCAGGCCGGTGGCGGTGGAAAGCGTGGTGCCGGCGCGTGCGAGCCGCCGGTCGCCGTGGAGAAACACCGCCCCCTGCGCTGCGCCCGTGACGGTGAGCAGCACCAGCGCGGCCTCTACCCGCCCCGACAGCAGCGCGCCCCCGGTCACGGCGTATAGCAGGAACAACACCGGCGTCGACCAGTGATGCCAGCGCGGGACGGTCCTGAGTTGGGCATAGATCATCGACGTGGCGAAGACCGTGCCCAGCGCCAGCGCCGCCCCCAGCCAGCCCAGCGCGGGCAGGTGCAGGTCGAAGAACACCAGCCCGGCGGCATGAAACGCATTGACGGAAAGCGCCGCGACGGCGGCCCACGCCTCGCGCGACAGCCAGCTTGACCGCCACTGGGTGAACGCCTTCAGCGCGCGTTCCGGTCTTCCGAGGTGGCGGGTGGAAGCGCCGAGTCCAGCCAGCGCAAGTGCATAAGCGATGAGGTAGAAGGCTAGGCCCACCCAGCCGGACGGCGGCGTGGCGTCGATCCCCAGCCAGAACAGCAGGCCAAAGCCAAGGCCGGAGGCGACGGTAAAGGCGATGAGGGAGGGGGCCGGATGCATCTGTGTCCTTCTGGGGCGGGCGGGGAGCGGGGGCTGTCCTGCCCTGCGGTCGGTCCTGCGTCTGGTCAGAGTTTCGAAAGCGTCCGGTCGAGCCAGCCGAGGAAGCCGCGCGCGTCCTCCGCCACCGGCTCGAGGAAGGGGGCGAGCACATCAACCTCTTCGGTCCAGGTGTCGCGGGGGCGCGGGGGGAGGTACTTGTTGACCGGGCGGGTGCCCTGTTCGGGCATGAGGTCGAAGCCGCCCCGCTCTTCCACCAGCGCCGAGATGGCGGAGTTCGGGTCCGAGAGGTCGCCGAAGTGGCGGGCACCCGCCGGGCAGGTGCGGACGCAGGCGGGGATTCGATCCTCCTCGGGCAAGGTGGGATTGTCGATGCGGTCGACGCAGAGGGTGCATTTCTTCATCACCCCTTCGTCCGCGTCCAGTTCGCGCGCCCCGTAGGGGCAGGCCCATGCGCAGAGACCGCAACCGATGCAGTCGGTTTCGTTGACCAGCACGATGCCGTCGGCGGCGCGTTTGAAGCTGGCGCCGGTAGGGCAGACGGTGACGCAGGGGGCATCTTCGCAATGCAGGCAGCTCTTGGGGAAGTGGACCACCTGTGCGGGGCCATCGGCGGGCGTGACCTCGTAAGTGTGGATGCGGTTGAGGAAGGTGCCGGAGGGGTCGGCGCCATAGGGGTCCTGATCGGAGAGCGGCACGCCATGGCTCTGCGTGTTCCAGCCCTTGCAGGCCACCACGCAGGCATGACAGCCGACACAGGTATCAAGGTCGATGACGAGGCCGAGCCGGCGCTCGGTGAGTTTCGGCAGGCTGGTCATGGATGGGACCGAAGAAAGGGGGGCTCCGTCCCCAGCGGCCCTTGCCGCGCCCTGCGGGCGCTGCACCGCTGCGCGGACCGGTCCGCTTCCCCCCGGAGTATTCTGGCAAGAAACACGGGATCAGTCCTTTACCTGCCAGCGGAGGCTTTGCGGCGGCTCCGGGACCGGGCTGCGTTGCGCCGGCGGCGCGGGGTCGGGCGCGGCGGTTTTCTCGATCCGGACACGCAGGTCGAACCAGGCCGCCTGCCCCGTGACCGGGTCGGAGTTGGACCATCGCAACCCGTCGCCCTTTGGCGGCAGGAGTTCGTGGATCACATGGTTGAGCAGGAAGCCTTTCGTCGCCTCCGGCGCGCCGAGGGCAAGCGCCCAGGCGCCCGGACGCTTGCCGATGGCGTTCCACGTCCAGATGGTGTGGGGGTTCAGCGCGGCCATCTCCGCCACCGGCGCGGTGATCGACCCGTGCGGGGAGGTGACGCGGATCCAGTCGCCGTCGCTGAGGGCGTGCGCGCGCATCTGGGCGGTGGGAAGGTACATCGGGTTATGGCCGTGGATCTGCCGTAGCCAGGGGTTCTGAGCACCCCAGGAATGGTACATCGCCATGGGCCGCTGGGTGAGCGCGTGCAGGGGGTAGTCCCGCACGTCCAAGGCCGCTTGTTCGAAGGGCTCGTACCACGTAGCCAGCGGCGTCAGACTGTTGCGGATGCGGGCGCGCAGGTGGTCGGGCGGCTGGCGGGAGCCCTGTCCCTCGGCGGCCAGCTGGAAGCGTCTGAGCGGTTCGAGGTACAGCGTGAACCGGTAGGGCGCGGGTTTCTCGCACAGCCCCTTGGCCACGGCCCAGTCCTGATACGCGGCGTTCCATGGCTTGAAGTAGCGCGCTTCGGGCAGGACGTGCATGGTACAGAAGCCGCCGTTGGCGATGTATCGCTGCACCTGTTCGGGGTTGGGCGCGCCGCGACCGTGGTCTTCGCCCGAAGCGCCCAGCCGCCAGCCCGCCAGCGGTCCCACACCGGGGCGGCGTTCGTGGCGTGTCATGTAATCCGCGTAATCGGCGTATTCCGGGGTGCCGTCGTCGCCCACCATTCCCGGCAGGCCCAGCCGCGCGCCGAGGTCCAGCAGCACCGACTGGAAACCGCGCACGTCGCGGTCGGGTCCGACCACCGGCCAGCGGATCGCGTCGGCGGCCGCATCGGGTTCGGAGATCGGGCGGTCCAGCAGCGAGATGCAGTCGTGCCGTTCGAGGTAGGTGGTGTCCGGCAGGATCAGGTCGGCGTAGGCCACCATCTCGGACGAATAGGCGTCCGAGTAGATGATGCGCGGAATGACGTAATCGCCGCTCTCGTCGGTGCGGGTCAGCATCTCCATCACGCCGCGCGTGTTCATAGACGAATTCCACGCCATGTTCGCCATGTAGAGGAAGAGCGTATCGATGCGGTAGGGATCGCCGTTTACGGCATTGGAGATCACCATGTGCATCAGCCCGTGCGCCGACAGTGGGTTTTCCCAGGTAAAAGCCTTGTCGATGCGGAGCGCCCGGCCTGCGTCGTCCAGCGCGAGATCCTCCGGCCCCAGCGGGTAGCCCAGGTGCGGGCCGGCGAGCGGCTGACCGGGGATGGCCTGCGCGTGCGGTTTCGGATGGGCGTGGGCGGGTTTCGGATAGGGTGGCTTGAACCGCATCCCGCCGGGGGTTTCCACCGCGCCCAGAAGGATCTGCAGCGTGTGCAGCGCGCGCGCCGTCTGGAAACCGTTGGAATGGGCAGAAATCCCGCGCATGGCGTGGAAGGCGATGCCGCGACCCTTCATCGTGTGGTGCCGCGTGCCGTGCACGTCTGTCCAGGGCTGGTCGATCACCACGGGGTCGTCGAAGGCGCGGGCGATCTGCGCGGCCAGCGCGCGGATCTGGGCCGCAGGGACACCGCAACGCTCCGCCACCGCTTCGGGGGCATGGTCGGGGGCAAGCCAGGTCTCCGCCATGCGATGCAGAACGGTCACGTGGGTTACCCCGGCGATCCGCACCTGCCCGCCGGGGTCGGGGACGGCGCCGGGCGTGTCCTGCGGCGCTGGCCTGCCGGTGCAGCGGTCGAGCACCTGCACCCGCCCCGCCTCGTCACGCAGGTAGAGGCCGTGGGTGGGTGACTTCGGGTCGCAGTCCAGCAGCGTGGCGGCGTCCGTGTAGCGGGTGAGGTAGTCGAGGTCGATCTTGCCTGCCTTCATCAGGCAATGGATCAACGACAGGATCAGCAGCCCGTCGGTGCCCGGCGTGATGCCCACCCATTCGTCCGCCACGGCGTTGTAGCCCGTGCGCACCGGGTTCACGCCGATGACCTTCACGCCGCGCGCCTTCAACCGGGCGATGCCCATCTTGATCGGGTTGGAATCGTGGTCCTCCGCCACGCCGAACAGGATGAAAAGCTTTGCGTGCTCCCAGTCGGGGGAACCGAACTCCCAGAAGGCGCCGCCCATGGTGTAGATGCCCGCCGCCGCCATGTTGACCGAACAGAAACCGCCATGCGCGGCGAAGTTGGGGGTGCCGAATTGCTGTGCCCACCAGCCGGTGAAACTTTGCGACTGGTCGCGGCCGGTGAAGAAGGCGAGCTTTTGCGGGGCTTCGTCGCGCAGCGGTTTCAGCCATGCGGTCGCGGTGTCCAGCGCCTCCTCCCAGCTGATTTCCTCGAACTCGCCGGAGCCGCGCGGGCCTGTGCGGCGCAGGGGCGCGCGCAAGCGGGCGGGGGAATTGTGCTGCATGATGCCCGCGCTTCCCTTTGCGCAGAGCACGCCCTTGTTCACCGGGTGATCGCGGTTGCCCTCGATATAGGCGACCTTCCCCCGCCTCAGGTGAACGTTGATACCACAGCGGCAGGCGCACATGTAGCAGGTGGTCTGCCGGACCTCGTCCGAGACCTGCGGGGTCGTATCAACCCTTGGCTCTCCCATGGGCACTCCCTCTGGCGATTGCAGCATTGGTGCATCAATTCCGCCGCGCCGCAAGGGTTTGGAGGATCGTTCCGAAAAATCCGGAACTTCTGGACGGATCGCCCGATCTGGTGCCATTGCGCGGAACGATGCCCCCGCCGCTGGCGCTGGCGCGCTTGATCTTCGTACGCGGGCTTCGCAAGCTTGCCGCAGGAGAGAGGGGCAGGGTCATGGCGCGGCACTCATCGACGGTTCTGGAACGGGCTTTTGCCACGGCGCGGGCGCGGCGGGCGCGCGTGGTCTTTCCGGAAATCGAGGCGCCCCGCGTGGCAGAGGCCTGCGCCCGGCTGGCGGCGGAGGGGCTGTGTACGCCGATCCCGCTGGTGCAGCCTTCGGAGGGGCAACTGGCCGCGCTGACCGAGGCGCGTCGCGTCGGCGAAGGCGTGGCGCGGCGGATGCTGGCCCGACCGCTGATCCGCGCCGCCGCCATGGTAGCCGCAGGCGAGGCCGATGCCATGGTCGCGGGCGCCGAAAGCCCGACGCGGCGGGTCATCGAGGCGGCCGCTCTCGCCATCGGGCCGGCAGAGGGCGTCACCCTGCCATCGAGCTTTTTCCTGATGCTGTTTCCCGACGGGCGAGAGCTGATCTTTGCCGATTGCGCGGTGAATGTCGCGCCCGACGCCGCAGCACTGGCGGATATCGCGCGCGCCTCCGCCGCCTCTGCCCGCGCGCTGCTGGGGGAGGCGCGGGTCGCGCTCCTTAGCTTTTCCACCGGGGACAGCGGCGCGGGCGCATCGGTGGAAATGGTGCGCGACGCGGCCCGGCGCACGGGCTTTGCGGGGCCGGTGCAGGCGGATGCGGCGCTGAACCCGGACGTGGCGGCGCGCAAGGGCATGGGCGGGGGTGGCGGTGCCAACTGCCTGATCTTCCCATCGCTCGACGCAGGCAACATCGCCTACAAGCTGGTGCGGGAACTGGCCGGGGCGCAAGCGATCGGGCCGCTCTTGCAGGGTTTCCGCCGCCCGGTCTGCGACCTCAGCCGGGGCGCGAGCGTCGATGACATCGTCAAGGCGACCGCGCTTTGTATCGCGATGGGTTGAGAACCCGCGATTTTCCACAAGAAACCGGCCCCTCCCCCTGCGCGCCGAGACCGGCGGATCAGGCCCCCTGCGGGCGCATGTCGGCGGGGTCGATCCCCGCAATCACCACCGGCTTTTTCATGGCGTCGCGGCGGAAGGGTTCGCCCAGTTCCTGATTGATCATGACCTCGACGAGGGTGGTGATGCCATTCTCCATCTGGTCGATGATGGCCTGCCGCAGCGCCTGTTCCAACGCGTCCATGGTACGGGCCTGCACGCCCTTCAGCCCGCAGGCCTGCGCGATCCCGGCATAGCTGACCTGCTCATCAAGCTCTGTGCCAACAAAGTTGTCGTCGTACCATAGAGTCGAGTTCCGCTTTTCCGCGCCCCACTGATAGTTGCGAAACACCACCTGGGTGATGGCGGGCCATTCCTTGCGCCCGATGGCGGTCAGTTCCGTGACGGCGATGCCAAAGGCCCCGTCCCCGGAAAAGCCCACCACAGGCACATCCGGGCAGGCGATCTTGGCCCCGATGATGGCGGGCAAGCCATAGCCACAGGGTCCGAAGAGGCCGGGGGCGAGGTATTTCCGCCCGGCCTCGAACGAGGGATAGGCGTTGCCGATGGCGCAGTTGTTGCCGATGTCACTGCTGATGATCGCCTCGCGCGGCAGGCCGCTCTGGATTGCGCGCCATGCCATTCGGGGGCTCATCCAGTCGGGCCGGGCCGCGCGGGCGCGTTGATTCCACGTTGTGCCGGGGTCGTCGTCTTCGTGGTCCATGCCCGACAGTTGCTGTGCCCAGCGGCTTTTGGTTTCGGCCACACGGGCCATGCGGGCGTCGCGGCCTTCGTCGCCCGCCGTGTCCGACAATTGCGCCATGATCCCGCGCGCCACCTTGGCCGCGTCACCGACGATGCCGACGGAGATCGCCTTGGTCAGCCCGATGCGGTCGGGATTGAGGTCGACCTGGATGATCCGGGCGTCCTTCGGCCAGTAGTCGATGCCGTAGCCCGGCAGGGTCGAGAAAGGGTTCAGCCGCGTGCCCAGCGCCAGCACCACGTCGGCGTCGCGGATCAGCTCCATCGCCGCCTTCGATCCGTTGTAACCCAGCGGCCCGGCGAACAGCGGATGCGAGCCGGGGAAGGCATCGTTGTGCTGGTAGCCGACGCAGACCGGCGCCCCGAGCCGTTCTGCCAGCATCATGGAGGCCGCGATACCGCCCCGGCTGAGAACCACGCCCGCGCCATTCAGGATCACGGGTGCCTTCGCCCGCGACAGAAGCCGCGCGGCCTCCGCCACCGCGCTCTCGCCGCCGGAGGGCCGTTCAAAGGCGATGGGGTCGGGAATCCCGATATCGACCACCTGCGTCCAGAAATCGCGCGGGACGTTGATCTGGGCGGGGGCGCTGGCCTGCCTTGCCTTGGCGATGACCCGCGTCAGGACTTCTGCCATGCGGGAAGGGTCGCGGACCTCCTCCTGCCAGGCCACCATGTCGCGGAAAAGCGCCATCTGCTCGACCTCCTGGAACCCGCCCTGCCCGATCGTCTTGTTCGCGGCCTGAGGGGTGACCAGCAGCAGAGGTGTGTGATTCCAGTATGCGGTCTTGACCGCCGTGACGAAATTGGTGATGCCGGGCCCGTTCTGCGCGATCATCATGCACATCCGGCCCGAGGCGCGGGTGAAGCCATCGGCCATCATCCCCCCCGAGCCTTCGTGCGCGCAGTCCCAGAAGGTGATGCCCGCCTGCGGAAACAGGTCGGAAATCGGCATGAAGGCGGAGCCGATGATGCCAAAGGCGTGCTCGATCCCGTGGCGTTGCAGCACCTTCACAAAGGCTTCTTCGGTGGTCATCTGCATGGGCGCGCTCCGCAAGGCCGGTATGGCCGGTCACGGAGCAGTCTAAGGAGCGCCCCGTGCCCCGGATAGGGCCAGATCGGGGCGCCGCTTAGGTCCAGACTAGAGCCGTGCCAGAAGCTCGCCTTTCTTGTCGCGGAACTCGTCCTCCGTCAGGATTCCAAGCTCGCGCAGCTTGCCCAGCCGTTCCAGCGTGGCGAGAATCTCATGGGCGGTCCGCGCGGGGCCTTCGACCTGCGGCACCTCTGCCGGGGTGCCGACCGGAGTGTTGACCGGGCTGGGGTCGGGTTCGCCGGGGGCGATGCGGGTACCGGCGCCATGCGGGGTGACGCCGGGATCGCCGTCCTCCGGTGGAACCACAAGCCTGTCATCCTCCGCAGGCTTCGTGACGGGGTCGCGGTCACGCTCGGGGTGTTCCGGCGCACGCAACTCCGGGCCATCGCCCGCGACGACCTCCAGCTTCGACAGGTCGACCTCTCCGAATTGCGAGGTAAAGCGCCAGCCGCCGTTGTCCTGACTGACTCCGCCGATCTCGTGGCGGCCGGTATCATAAAGCGTGATGCGCCCCGCCAGCATGACCGCCAGCCGCTGCTTTTGCGGAAACACCGCGTAGGCCAGGTCGTTCTGCCGTCCCTGCGCCGAGGGATGGCCCAGATCCTCGGGCCACCAGCCAAAACCCATGACCATTTCCTGCCCGCGGCCCATGGCCATGCCGCCTCCAAGCCCCATCGACTGCCCTTGTGATTGGCCGTGCGATTGACCCTGCGACTGGTACTGGCCGCTCGCCATGGCCTGCGCGGCACGCGCGGGCTTGAACAGGGCGGCGCTTCCGCCAGCCTGCGCGATGTCATCGCACAGCGCGGAAACCCGTGCCTGAAGGCCGCTGTTGAACATGTCGCCGACCATGGTCATGCCGCCGCGCGACCATTGCCCCATGCCGCCAAGCTCTCCGATGTCGAATTGCGCCTGCGTGCCGCCGCCCCGAACGATGGCCTCCATCAGGGCGCGGACGGTCTGCTCCGTCACCCCGTGCCGCTCGCAGATCGCGGCAAGCGCCGCCTGCCCGTGTTCCGTCAGTTCCGCCATGATCCGCCCTTTTCGGCTGCCCGCGTCTTATGCCTATACCTAGCCCTTGGCGGCTGCCTCACAACCCCCGCGCACGCTGTGCCGCCACCGCCGTTTCGAGGTAGGCAACGCTCCGCCGGGCCCATGCGTCCCAGTTCAGCCGTTCCTCGAAAACTGCGCGTGTGGATCGCGACAGCCGCCGGTAGGCGGAAGGGTCGGCCCGGTAACGCCGGACAATCGCGGCGAAGTCGTCCGCGGTCGCGCCTGGTGGCAGTGCATGGCCGTTGCGTCCCTCGATCACCGGCACGCCCCCGATGCTCAGGCAAAGCGAGGGCACGCCCCAGGCCGAAGCCTCGCAAAAGGCGAAGCCGTAGGATTCGCGCGACGGCTGGACGAGGAAATGCGCCCGAGCCAGCGCCGCCTCGAACAGGCCCAGCTCCTCTGGAACGGATTTGTCCAGCTGGCGGTGCACGGTGACATGCGCGGACCTGTGCATCCTTGGGGGCGTGCAGCCGATCACCGTCAACCGCGCGTCGACGCCCTGCGCTCGCAGCGCCTGGAACGTGGCGAAGGCAAGCGGCCCGCCCTTGGCAAACCAGTCGCGCCCGATGACCAGCAGGTTCACCGGCCCCTCGGAGTCGAGCCGCAGCCATTCCGGGTCCGGCGGCGGCGGCGGGGCCATGTTGGCGCCCCATTCCACCACTTGCCCGACGCCGGCGGGCATCCCGTAGCGCGCATCCACAAGGCCGCGCAGCCATTCCGACGGCCAGAGCGCGACGTCCAGCCGCCGCAGCACCGCGCGCTCCTGCCGTTCGACCCAGCCGTCCAGCATCCGGCCCAGCGCACGGCCGTTGTAGGCGCCGCCGATCGCGCTTTCGCGGTAGACGGTCTGCACCGCGTCGGAGGTGAAGGCGGTCACCATGCCCTCGGGCACCGCCAGGTGCGAAAGCGCGTGCAGCGCGTAGGCGCCGAACAGAACATCGTGCCCCGGCAACGCTTGTTCGACCCGCCGCGCGGTGATCCGGCCCAAAGCGTAATGCGCCCGCCAGCGCAGCCGCATGTTGACCCCGACCGGGGTGTGCAGAATCGCGCGGCGCAAAGGCTCCGCCGTGCCCCAGTCACGCGGCATGACGGTGATGTCATCGACATGGTGGCCCAGCGCGTCGAACATACGCGCCAGCCCGCCCGAGTAGATGTTGCGGTCGCGCGGGTCCATATCGCTGAGAAAGGCGAGGCGCAGGCCGGTCATGAAAAGCCCTTTGGTAGAATTCCTTAGGGTCATGCAAAGATTTTCCGGCAAAAGAAAGGCCGCGCGCGCCGAAATCCGCAACGATCCGCCAGTTGCATGCCATATCGTCGCCATTTCCACAGATTGACCGCAAAGCTGACGCGACTTCGCCCGCCTGCCACGGTAAACCGTTTCTGAACCGGTTCCCGAGGCCCCGCCCCGCCCATGCCCAACCCGCTCGCCTTTCTCGTCCTCGCCTGTGCCCCGCTGGTGGTGATGGCGCTGTTCGGGCGGCTGCCGAAGGACCGCGCGCTGATCTGGGCGGTCCTGCTGGGCTACCTCTTTCTGCCGGAGCCGCCGGCGGTCTTCGACCTGCCCGCGGCCCCGCCACTGACGAAGCACAATATACCTGCCCTGACCGCCTTTGTCGTGTTGCTCTGGCGGCGCGAGATGTCCGCCGCCCTGCTGCCGCAGTCCTGGGTCGGGCGGGCGCTGGTGGTGACCTTCGTGCTGTCCCCGATCCCGACCGTCCTGAGCAATACAGAACCGGTCCTTTGGGGCACGGTGGGGCTGCCCGCGCTGGGGGTGAAGGACGCCATCGCCCTGACCGTGCAGCAATTCCTGCTGATCCTGCCCTTTCTCATGGCGCGGCAGTTCCTCGCCTCCGGCGGGGCGCAACGCGAATTGCTGAAGGCGCTGGTGATCGGCGGACTGGTCTATTCCGTCCTGATGCTGGTGGAGGTCCGGCTGTCGCCGCAGCTGAACATGTGGATCTACGGCTATTACCAGCACTTCTTCGGACAGAGCATCCGGTTTGGCGGCTATCGCCCGGTGGTCTTCCTTTACCACGGGTTGTGGGTGGCGTTCTATACGCTGATGGCGGTCACGGCGGCCTGGGGGCTGTGGCGGCTTTCACCGGGGAAACACGGGCCACGGCTGCTGCTGGCTGCGCTGTGGCTGACGCTGATCCTGTTCATGGCGAAATCCCTGGGATCGCTGATCTTTTTCGTGGTGGTGGCACCGCTGGTCCTGATCGCCCCGGTAAAGATGCAGGTGCGCATCGCAATCCTGATCGGGCTGGTGGCCCTGACCTATCCGATCCTGAAGGGAGCGGGCCTGATCCCGCAGGAGGCCCTGCTGAGCCGCGCCGCCGCCATCGACCCGGACCGCGCGGCGTCGCTCCGGTTCCGGTTCATGAACGAGAACACGCTGCTCGAACGCGCATACCTGAAACCGTTCTTTGGCTGGGGGTCATGGGGGCGGAACCATATCCTCGACCCGCTCACCGGCTTCATCCTGACGGTGACGGACGGGCGCTGGATCATCACCATCGGGGTCTACGGCTGGGTGGGTTTCGCCGCCGAATTCGGTCTGATCCTGCTGCCGCTGGTGCTGATCGCGAGGGAGGTGCGGCTGTCGCAGGGCGCCGTTTCGCCGCTCGTCGGACCATTGGCGCTGATGTTGTCGGTGAATCTTGCGGACATGGTGCCCAATGCAACGCTGACACCGCTGACGTGGCTCATCTGCGGGGCGTTGACCGGCTATGCGGAACACCTGCGCGCCGCCCGGCTGAAGGCGGCCCCTGCCACGCAGCGCGCGGGGCTGAAATGGAGGCCGGTGATCCGATGAGCGAACGCCACCCGCGCATTCTGGTCATAGCCGAGGCCGCGCATCCGGAGTGGGTGTCCGTCCCGCTGGTCGGCTGGTCGCTGGCGCAGGCCCTGCGCGATGTGGCGGATGTGCATCTGGTAACGCAGATCCGCAACCGCGATGCCATCCTGCGGGCCGGGCTGGTCGAGGGGCGCGATTTCACCGCCATCGATTCAGAGGCCCTGGCCCGCCCGATGTGGAAGCTGGCCGAGACGCTGCGCATGGGGCAGGGCAAGGGCTGGACCATCGTGCAGGCGGTCAGCGCGCTGTCCTACCCTTATTTCGAGCGGCTCGTCTGGCAGCGTTTCGGGCCCGAGATCGCGCGGGGTGATTACGACATCGTTCACCGGATCACGCCGCTGTCGCCCACGGCGGCCTCGTTCCTGGCCGGAAAATGCGCACGGGCCGGGGTGCCCTTTGTGCTGGGGCCGCTGAACGGCGGGGTGCCATGGCCGCAGGGCTTTGACGACATCCGTCGCGCGGAACGGGAATACCTGGCACCGCTGCGCGCCGCCTACAAACTCCTGCCGGGGCGCGGGGCGACGCTGCACAATGCCGCCGCCATCCTCGCCGGATCGCGACACACGGGGTCGGAACTCCCCGCCAGTGCACGCCACAAGGTCTTCTGGTTGCCAGAGAACGGCATCGACCCGGCGCGCTTCAACCGCGTGGCCGCGCCGGGGGACGGGCCGCTGCGGGCGTGCTTTGTCGGGCGGCTGGTGCCCTACAAGGGGCCGGACATGCTGCTGGAGGCGGCCGCCCCCCTGTTGCGCGACGGGCGGATGGTTCTGGATATCGTCGGCGACGGGCCGATGATGCCCGGCTTGCGCGCGCAGGCCGACGGACCGGGGTCTGGCGTTACCTTTCACGGCTGGCAGCCGCACGAGGCGGTGCAGGACATCCTGTCCCGCGCGCATCTCTTTGCCTTCCCTTCGATCCGCGAATTCGGCGGCGGCGCGGTGCTGGAGGCGATGGCACTGGGCGTCGTCCCGCTGATCGTGGACTACGCCGGGCCCGGGGAACTGGTGGACGACAGCGTGGGGATCAAGGTGCCGCTGGGCACGCGGGAGGCGATCACGACACGCTTTGCCGCGGAACTGGCGCGGCTGGCAAAGGACCCCGGCGCGCTGGCCCCCATGGCACAGGCGGCGCGGGACCGCGTGACGCAGCACTATCACTGGACGCGAAAGGCGGAAAAGATCGCCCGCGTCTACGATTGGGTACTGAAAGGACGCCCGGAGCCGAAGCCGGATCTTTAGGCCTACGCCAGGCTTGGATGTCGACCGTCCTGAATGGTCCCGACTGGACGTTGCCCGCCCTGGATATTGGCAGCCCCAGTTTTTCTCGGTCCCGGATTTCGTCAGTCCCGGATTTCTTCGGGGCCGACGCCCCATACGGCGGTCTTCGGCGCCCAGCCCTTGTAACCGTCGGCGATCAGGCGGCACCAGTCGATGCCGCATTCGTCAAGCCGTGCGATCACTCCCGCCTGCAGCCGAGCATTGATACCGGAATTCGTGTCGGCACGTTGGTAGAGCGGGGTCATGTCCTCTTCGACCACGACGGTGCGTACGCCGGACAGAAGCGAGTAATGCACCCAGCCCCCTGCCCCGTCGCGATCGCGCACGCGTCGCCAGTGGCCGAACTCAGCCGTGACCTCCAGCGGCATGTCACGCCGCTTGAAAACCCAGTCAATGCGATGCGACAGCGACGGCCCGCGCCGCACGTTGCCCTCTGCCGCCTTCATCGAGACGTAGCGCGGCAGCGGCAGGTTGGTGACGGGGCCTTTCTCGGCGGCCTCGGCCACCGGGGCGACCAGAGACAGCGACAGGAACGCTGCGATGAGTGAACGCATGGGAATGCCTGCTCTTTTTGTTCGGCGGGTTCTTGTGCCCCGTCCGGTCCTGTCGCAGGTTAGCCGTTATCCGACCTCTGGAGAAGCACGGGAGAGCCTCCATGCCATTAAAACGTCTGAGTGTTGTGCTCACGCGACGCCTGCCCGAAGTGGTCGAGACCCGCCTTTCGGAACTGTTCGACGTGAAGCTTCGTCTGGACGACCGGCCGATGACCCGCGAGGAGCTGATCTCGGCGGTACAGGACTGTGACGTGCTGGTGCCGACGATCACCGACCGCATCGACGCGGGCCTGATCGGTCAGGCCGGCGCGCGCCTGAAGCTGATTGCCAACTACGGGGCGGGCTTTGACAATATCGACGTGGCAACGGCGCGGCAGCGCGGGATGCTGGTGTCGAACACGCCGGGCGTGGTGACCGATGACACCGCGGACATGACGATGGCGCTGATGCTCGCCGTGACGCGCCGCCTGCCCGACGGGCTGGTCGTGATGCAGGACGGATCGTGGGAAGGCTGGGCGCCGACCGCCTTCCTTGGCGGACGGCTGGGCGGCAAGCGGCTGGGCATCCTCGGGATGGGGCGCATCGGTCAGGCGGTGGCGCGGCGCGCGGCGGCCTTCGGGATGCAGGTGCATTACCACAACCGCCGCCGTCTGCGCCCGGAGACCGAAGAGGCGATGGAGGCGACCTACTGGGAGAGTCTCGACCAGATGCTGGCGCGGATGGATGTGGTGTCGGTCAACTGCCCATCGACGCCCTCGACCTTTCACCTCCTGAATGCGCGCCGGCTGAACCTGATGAAACCCGAGGCGGTCATCGTGAACACCTCGCG
Source organism: Sagittula salina (assembly GCF_017813235.1). GTDB lineage: Bacteria > Pseudomonadota > Alphaproteobacteria > Rhodobacterales > Rhodobacteraceae > Sagittula > Sagittula salina. The sequence continues at coordinate 96,740 of NZ_JAGISH010000011.1, read as the reverse complement.
CGGCGAGGTGATCGACGAAAACGCGCTGGTCCGGATGCTGAAGGCCGGAAAGCTGGGCGGCGCCGGACTGGACGTCTACCAGCAGGGGTCGCATGGCAACCCGGACCTGCGCGCCATGTCCAACGTGGTGATGACGCCGCAGATGGGGTCGGCCACCCGCGAGGGGCGCACCGAGATGGGCGAAAAGGTCATCATCAACATCAAGACCTTCGCCGACGGCCACCGGCCGCCGGATCAGGTGGTGCCCTCAATGCTATGATCCGCGTCCTGCTGATCCTGCTGGGTTTTCAACTGGCCGGGGAAACGGCGGCGCGGGGCGTGGGCCTTGCGGTGCCCGGCCCGGTTCTGGGGCTGGCGGGGCTGTTCTGCGCTTTCCTTCTGGTGCCACGCCTGGCGAGCTACATGCAGGACACGGTGCAGGGACTTCTGTCCCACCTGTCGCTGCTGTTCGTCCCGGCGGGGGTCGGCGTGGTCGCCAACCTCGACGTGATCGCGGCGCATGGGCTGGGTCTGTTCGTGGCACTGGCGGGGTCGACGATCCTGGCCATCCTCGCGGGCGTCGGGGCCTTCCTGCTGGTGGCGCGGATCACCGGCAGCACCGATGCGGGGGATGCGGGCGATGGATGAGGCGCTGACTCTCTGGTCCTACCTCGCGCGGGACCCGCTGCTGTGGCTGACATTGACTCTGGGGGCCTATGTCTCGGCAGAGGGGATTTCTGTGCTGTGCAAACGCCACCCGCTGGCGAACCCCGTGCTGATCGCGGTGATCCTGCTGGCGCTGGTACTGCGCGCAACGGAAACGCGCTACGACACCTATTTCGCGGGCGCCCAATTCGTGCATTTCATGTTGGGGCCGGCGACCGTCGCGCTGGCGCTGCCGCTTTACCTGAACCTCGGACGGGTGAAGCGCGCGGCGCTGCCGATGCTGGCGGGGCTTCTGGCCGGGTCGCTGGTGGCAATGCTGTCGGCGCTGGGGCTGGCCTGGGCCTTCGGGCTGCGGGGCGCGGCGCTCTTGTCACTTGCGCCGAAGTCCGCCACCGCGCCGGTTGCTCTGGGCGTATCGGAAGCGGTGGGCGGGATCCCCACCCTGACGGCGGCTCTGGTGATCCTGACGGGCATCATTGGCGCCGTGGTGGCGACGCCCATGCTGAATGCGCTGGGGGTGAAGGACTGGCGGGCGCGCGGCTTTGCCGTCGGAGTGGCGGCGCATGGCATCGGTACGGCGCATGCCTTTCGCATCAACCCCATGGCGGGGGCCTTTTCCGGCATCGGCATGGGGCTGAACGCGATCCTGACCGCCGTGCTGGCACCGCTGGTGGTGGGGCTGTTGTTCTGACGCAGGTTTTCTGACGCATGGACTTTGAGTGCCGGATACGGGCATTGCCCGTTCATTCCCCCGTTCATCCAAGGAGACACCCATGACACCTTGCGTCCTGTGCAAGGCCGAACCGGTCAGCCCCTACACAGTCGCCCCGAAGGAGGACACGGTCGCGCTGTGCGTCGCATGCCTGACGGGCGTGACCGATGCCCCGCAGGACGGGCCGCACTGGCAATGCCTGAACGAAGCGATCTGGAGCGCCGTTCCCGCGGAACAGGTTCTGGCGTGGCGGTTGCTGAACGCGCTCGACGCGGCATGGGCGAACGACCTGCTGGAGATCGCCTACCTGGAACCGGACGTGCTGGAGTGGGCGCAGGCCGGGGCTGCGGCGAGCGAGGCAGTGGTACACCGCGACGTGAACGGCACCGTGCTATCGAACGGTGACACGGTGACGCTGATCAAGGCGCTGCCGGTGAAAGGGGCCGGGTTCACCGCAAAGCAGGGCACGGCGGTGCGGCGCATAAGCCTCGAGCAGGACAACGCCGAACATATTTCCGGCCGGGTCGAGGGGCAGCGAATCGTGATCCTGACGAAGTTCGTGAAGAAGAGTTGAAGGATACAGGCGGCCGGGCCAGCCGACAGGCCCAGCCGCGGCCTGGGGTGACATCCGCGACGGTGATCCCCCTGGGGCACCGTGTCCATGGTCTGCGACGCGGGACGGGGGCGCTGCCCCCATCGCAGCGGAGCTGCGATTCCCCCGCGGTATTTTTGAAACCAAAGAAGCGGGGGGGGCGGACACCGCAAGGCGGGACGCCCGGCGGCGAGGCCGGGCATCGCGGGGTCAGAGCTCCTTGTAGCTGATCTCGCGCTTGTCGGCACCGGGGCCGACCTTGGCGCGGCGCACCACGAGGCGATTCAGCGCCTGGATATAGGCCAGAGCCGAGGCGACCACCGTATCGGTATCCGCCGACTGGCCGGTGGCGATCATGCCGTCCTCTTCGAGCCGGACGGAGACGGTGGCCTGCGCGTCGGTCCCCTCTGTCACCGCGTTCACCTGATAAAGCTGGAGCCGCGCCTTGTTGGGGTGGAGCGTGCGCACTGCCTTGAAGGTGGCATCCACCGGGCCGTCGCCTTCGGAGGTGGCGGTCAGATCCTCGCCGTCGATCTCGAGCTCGATCGTCGCCTCCGCCGGGCCGCCGGTGCCGCAGACGACGCGCAGGTTCACCAGCTTTATGGCGTCGCCGCCTTCGGTCGTGGCGGAGACGAGCGCGAGGATGTCGTCGTCGAAGACCTCCTTCTTGCGGTCGGCAAGGTCCTTGAAACGAACAAAGATATCCTTGAGCTGGTTGTCACCGACCTCGGTGCCAAGCTCCTTCAGCTTTGCCCGGAGCGCAGCGCGGCCCGAATGCTTGCCCAGGGGCAGCGAGGTGCCGGAGAGACCCACGTCCTCGGGGCGCATGATCTCGAAGGTTTCGGCGTTCTTCAGCATGCCGTCCTGATGGATGCCGGATTCATGGGCGAAGGCGTTCTTGCCCACGATCGCCTTGTTCGGCTGAACCTGGAAGCCCGACACGGTCGCGACGCGGCGCGAGATGTGCATGATCTTGCGGGTGTCGATGCGGGTGTCGAAGGGCATGATGTCGTGGCGCACGCGCATGGCCATCACGACCTCTTCGAGCGCGGTGTTGCCCGCGCGTTCGCCAAGCCCGTTGATGGTGCATTCGATCTGGCGCGCGCCGGCCTCTACCGCGGCGAGGCTGTTGGCCGTCGCCATGCCGAGGTCGTTGTGGCAGTGGGTGGCAAAGATCACCTCGTCGGCGCCGGGTACGGTTTCGATCAGGCGGCGGATCAGGTCGGCCGATTCACGCGGCGCCGTGTAGCCCACCGTGTCGGGAATGTTGATCGTGGTGGCGCCGGCCTTGATCGCGATCTCGATCACCCGGCAGAGGTAGTCCCACTCGGTCCGGGTCGCGTCCATCGGCGACCACTGCACGTTGTCGCAGAGGTTGCGGGCGTGGGTCACCGTCTGCTCGATCCGTTCTGCCATCTCGTCCATGGACAGGTTCGGGATGGCGCGGTGCAGCGGCGAAGTACCGATGAAGGTGTGGATGCGCGGCTGCGCGGCGTTCTTCACCGCCTCCCAGCAGCGGTCGATGTCAGGCAGCTGGGCGCGGGCAAGGCCGCAGATCACGGCGTTTTTCGAACGCTGCGCGATCTCCGACACGGCGCGGAAATCGCCCTCGGAGGCGATGGGGAAGCCCGCCTCGATGATGTCCACGCCCATGTCGTCGAGCAGCTCGGCGATCTCGAGCTTCTCGTCGTGGGTCATGGTGGCGCCGGGGCTTTGTTCGCCGTCGCGGAGCGTGGTGTCGAAGATGAGAACGCGGTTGGTCGCCGCTGCGGTATCAATGGTCATGGTGATCTCTTTTGAATTCTCTAGGCCTCTTGGCGCGAAGCGGTACCCCTCTGAGCGGTCGCGCCGAATGGCACGCTCAGAGGCGCTTTAGGTCTAGAGCCAGGGCCAGCGCAAGCGGCGCCCGAAGGGGCGCGGTCGCGGGGGTATGGAGGGCCGTGGTCATGCCCGGCACTATACGCGTGGGATCGTGAATGAAAACCCATGAAAACCGCGAAAACGCGCCGGGGGAATGCGGCATGGGTTTGTGCGCCGCGCGACTTGGGGCATAGTGGTCCGCAAAACAGCGGCCAAACGGGCCAGACGGGGCAGACGGGGCAGTTCGATGATCAGGTTTGTGGCGATGGCCCTGGTTCTGGGGCCGATTCTGGGGTTCGCGGCGGGAGCCGCGCAGGCGGAACGGCAATTGGTAAAGGCCTATGTCTTTGGCAATTCTCTGGTGCATCACCTGAGCGAAACCAGCGAGAACACCAACGTTCCTCACTGGCTGAACGATCTGGCACAGTCGGACGGGCGCGGCTTTGGCGTCGATGGCCAGTGGGGGTTCCTGCGCAATTTCGCGGACGGTTTGCCGCCGACGGCCAACTGGTCTTTCAAGGGGGTGTCGGGCGTCTGGGGGCCAGGCCAGGGCGGTTTTGGCGACGCCGGCTACGACGCGGTTCTGGTGACGCCCGCGAATTTCATTCAATATCAATTGCCTGACGTCCCCTACGAGGGCGACAACCCCACCGGGGAAAGCCCGCTGGGCGCCATGCAGAAACTGTTCGATTGGGTGCATTCAGAAAGCCCGCAGTCGCGGCTGTACATCTACGAAGGCTGGGCGGAGATGGACGGTGTGGTCGGGCGCTTCCCCCCCGACGCGGCCGGGTTCGACCGCTATAACGCCGTCAACAGGGGCGAATACCATCAGTGGTATCGCGACCTGATGAACGTGCTCGACGTGACGCGTCCGGAGTTGGGCGTGGAGCTGATCCCGGTGGCCTCCGTCATCGCGGGGCTTCTGGCGGAGGGCGGTCCGCTGGAGGGGATCGAGCCGCAGGCGCTGTATGTCGACGGCGCGCCGCATGGTACGCCGTCGCTGTATTTCCTCGCCTCCATGGTGGTTTACGCCTGGCTCTACGAGGCGCCGCCACCGGCGGACTACCGCCCGCCCGCGATGCTGCACCCCGATATCGTCGAAAATTACGCCGCCATCGCAGAGCGGATCTGGGCACAGGCCCCGGTGCAGAGCGCACGCGACACGGCACGCTCCGAGGGGGCTGCCGCCGTGGCGGAGGCGGCGCAGGCGGAGGCGCCCGACCTGCCGGAGCGTCAGGCCATCGCGCTGCCGGTCAGCGGCTTGCGTCCCAAGGGGCTGCCCGCGCTGGGGCTGGGGCTGAACGGGATCTCCGACTGGTCGACGCAGCATCCCTTCATCAACATGATGAAGACCGCGCGCGGCTGGGTCGGGCACACGGCGGACGGGTGGGGCGCGATCTCTACTGCCGAACTGCGGGCGGCGGGGCACCTCGACCCGCTGGGCTATCCCCTGACGCTACCGGCGGAGGCCGTGGCGCTGGAGGCGGTCCTGCTGACCGATCAGGACGAGGCGCAGGAGTGGCTGCGCGGCGATTATGTCCTGACATACAAGGGCAAGGGAGAGATTACCCTCACGGGCCGCGCCCGGCGGATGCGGCGGGAACCGGGGCGGATCACCTTCCAATACACGCCGGGCGAAGGGCTGGTGGGCGTACGCATCGAAGCCATCGACCCCGCAGATCCGATCCGCGACATTGCCGTGGTCAAGGAGGAATTCGTGCCCTTGCACGAGGCGGGTGCGACCTTCAACCCCCTGTTTCTGGACAGGATTCAGGATGCGCGGTCGGTGCGGTTCATGGACTGGATGTTGACCAACGGATCGCCCATCCAGACCTGGGAAGACCGCCCCGTGCCGGGCAACATGACATGGTCGGAGCCGGGCGTGCCGGTGGAGGTAATGGTGGATCTGGCCAATACGCTTGGCGCCGATCCATGGTTTACCATGCCGCACGCGGCGGATGACGATTACGTGCGGCGCTTTGCCGAGGTGGTGAAGACCGGGCTCGACTCCCGGTTGAAGGCGCATGTGGAGTATTCCAACGAGGTCTGGAACCAGATCTTTCCCCAGGCGGCCTGGGCTCGTGAACAGGCGACAGCGCGCTGGGGTGAAAGCGACATGGGCTGGATGCAGTATTACGGGCTACGCGCGGCACAGGTCATGGACATCTGGACGGAGTCTTTCGGAGTTGAGGCCGAAGCGCGACTGGTGCGCGTGGTGGCCACGCACACCGGCTGGCCGGGGCTGGAAGAGCAGATCCTCGTGGCACCGCTGGCCTTTCTGGAACTGGGGCGCAAGCCGGTAGAGAGCTTCGACGCCTACGCGATCACGGGCTATTTCGGATACGAAATGGGGTCCGAGGAGATGGCGCAGCGCATGAACGGCTGGCTCGATCAGTCAGAGGCGCTGGCAGTCAAGGCGGGCGAGGCACAGGGCCTGCGCCGGGTCGCCCTGCGGGAATTCGTGAAGCAGGCGCGCTTCGAGGGGGCCATTGCTCCGGTCGCCAACGCGCTGGAAGAAGGCAGTCTGGCGCAGCTTGTGAACGAGGTGTTCCCCTATCAGGCGGCGGCGGCACGGCGATACGGCTTGCAGCTGGTGATGTACGAGGGCGGCACCCACGTCACCGCCCACGGCGCGCGCACGGAGGACGAACGGCTGACGGCTTTCTTCGAGGAGTTCAACTATACCCCTGAAATGGCGAAACTATACGAGATCCTGCTAAGCGGCTGGGCAGAGGCGGGGGGAACCCTGTTCAACGCCTTCGTCGATGTCGCCCCCGCGACGAAATGGGGGTCGTGGGGCGCGTTACGGCATCTGGAGGATACCAACCCGCGCTGGGACATGCTGATGGCCTATAACGCCTCTGCGCCGCAGTGGGAGGATCGCGATGCGCTTGCTTTTGCCGATGGACTCCGCGCGCTCGGGTCCAACGCGGCGGAGCGCATTCAGGGCACCCCCGCCGAGGATTACATCGTCGCGCTCGGCGGGGACGATGTAATCCTGCTGAACGGCGGCGCCGACGTGGTGAACGGCGGCGCGGGGCGCGATGTGGTGGTGCTGCCGCTTTCGCAGGACGCCTATGAATTCCAGACGGTTGCAGGACGGATGACCGTCACCGGTCCGGGAGGCGTGACGCAGATGATCGGGGTGGAGGTGCTGCGCTTTGGCGGCACCGAAGGGCCGGAGGTCGCGCTGGACACGCTCGGCGGCTGACGTGGCCAACGTGACGTTGACCGGGCTCGTGTTGGCGGTTTTCAACCGGAGTCCCGGCAGGCGGCAGGGCCGGATTGGGGCCGTTTCAAACCGTGCGCTGATTCAGGCGCTGATCGCGTGACGGCTTGGGAGGAAAGTGCGCTGGAACCGCGCCTTACGCATCCTTCAGGCGCTGGATTTCGTCGACCAGAACCTGCGCCCCCAGTTCGGCGCGGAAGTGCGCCTCGATATGCGCGCGTCCAGCGGTGGAGAGCCGCATCAGCGCGTCCGGGTCGGCGGCCAGCGCGCGGATGGTGCGCGCCAGCTGACCGGGATTCTTGGGCTCCACGAGGTAGCCCGTGGAACCGTCGGCGATCAACTCGCTCACCCCCCCTGCATCGGTGCCGATGGTGGGAACGCCCATGGACATCGCCTCCATATAGGCGACGCCCAGCGGTTCGTGCCATGAGGCGAGCACAAACAGGTGCGCCTGTTCCAGCTTCTGCTTCACCTCGACGTTGGAGATCGCGCCGAGCAATTTGACGTGGTCCTGAAGACGCAGCTTCTTCAGATGATCTTCCAGCTCGCGGCGGTAGCCGGTACCGCCTTGGTCGTCCTCTCCCGCAATCTCCACCCGGACGTCGGTGCCCTGATCGATCAGCTGGCGGGTTGCGCTGAGCAGGTCCTGATGGCCCTTCACCACGTTCAGCCGCGCGCAGGAGAAGATGCGGATCGGGCGGCCATGGCCCGGCGGGTGATAGGGCGCGGCGCGGCTGAGTTTCTCCGTATCCACGCCCATCGGGCGGACAAGGATGCGTTCCGGCAGATCCGGCGACAACGCCGCGTGTACCTCGTCCAGCAGTTTGTGGGTGATGACAGTGGCGAAACTGGCGTCGCGCCACTTGAAACGCTGGCCGGGACCGTAGTCTGACAGTGGCCCGTGCAGCGTCAATGAATAGCGCGGCCCGCCCATGTGGTGCGTCAGCGCCGCAATGAAAGCCGCGCGGGCGGCGGAATGCGCGTGCACGTGATCCAGTTGCAGCTTGCGCGCGGCGGCCTGCAGATGGTCGGCGGCGGCAAGGCTGATGAGCACGTCCTTGGAAAAGGCCCTCGGCTCTGTCAGCAGCCATTTCGGCAGGCCCTTCGGCGTGAGTTTGGCAATGGCGGGCAGCGCGCGGGCCGGATTCACCCGTCCGAGGTAGGTGGTGCGGGCCATGGCCTCTTCGGCCCAGTCGTGGGAAATCAGTTTGGGCGGGGGTTTGCGGGTCGAAAAGACGTGCACCTCGTGCCCCATCCTTTCCAGTGCCTTGATCTCGCGCCAGAAGAAGATGTGGGTCTGTCCCGGAAATTGCGGGACGATGTAACCGATGCGGAGGCCTTTCGGCAAAAGTGATTCCCTGATGTGGCAGCCCTGCCCTCCCCGAGACAGGCTGAGGCGAGTATTTCCGGTGGCTTCCTTGTTTGACCATAGTTAACTGGAAGTAAGGGCCAGAGGCCGCCCCGGTTTTTCGCCGGGTGTGGCGCAGCGGGTACGGGTATGGGTTCGCAAGAGGCGACAGGCGGGATGAGGGCGGCGGTGGTGCTGCCGGCGAGCAACGAAGCGGCGCTGATCGGTGGCTGCCTCTCCGCGCTGGTTGGTTCTGACCTTGGCGGTGGGCTGGAGGTGGTCGTGGTGGCCAACGGTTGCCGCGACGATACGGCGGCGCGGGCACGCGAATTCGCCGGCGCGTTTTCCCAAAGAGGCTGGCGGTTGACTGTGATCGACCGCCCCGAGGGCGGCAAACCGGGCGCACTGAACGCGGGCGACGCGGCAGTGACTGCGCCGGTGCGGGTCTACCTCGATGCCGATGTGACGGTGTCGCCCACGCTGCTGCGCCGGATCGTCGAGGCCCTGGAGGTAGGCGCGCCGCGCTATGCCTCTGGCCGGGTGCGGATCACGGCGACGGGGCCGGTCAGCCGGGCCTACGCGCGCATCTGGTCCCGCGTGCCCTTCATGCGTGAGGGCGTGCCGGGGTGCGGACTGTTCGCGGTGAACGCGGCCGGGCGGAGGCGCTGGGAAGAGTTCCCGCCGATCATATCCGACGACACCTACGTACGGTTGTGTTTCGCGCCATCTGAGCGCGCCTGCGTCGATGCTCCCTACGATTGGCCCATCGCCGAAGGCTTGGCGCGGCTGGTACGGGTACGCAGGCGGCAGGATGCCGGAGTCGAGGAGATCGCTGAGCTGTTCCCCCACCTGCTGAGAAACGACGACAAGAGACCCCTGCCCCGACGCGGGATGCTGGCGCTGGCGTTGCGCGACCCGCTGGGGTTCGCGGTCTACGCGGGCGTGGCGGTGGCGGTGCGGCTGACCCGCCGCGATGCGCAGGACTGGAGCCGGGGCCGATGAGGCTGGCGGCGTTCCGAGGCGACGGGCTGAAGGCGCGGGTGATGCGGTCCTCGCTCTGGACGGTGGGCGGGTTCGGTCTGAGTCAGGTGATCCGGCTGGCGGCGAACCTGATCCTGACGCGACTGCTGTTTCCTGAGGCGTTCGGCCTGATGGCGCTGGTGATGGTCTTCCTGATGGGGCTGCACCAGTTTTCCGATGTCGGCGTGGTTCCCGCCATCCTGCGGTCCAAACGCGGCGACGACCGGGATTTCCTGAACACGGCGTGGACGTTGCAGGTGTTGCGCGGTGCCGGGCTGTGGCTGGTGGCCTGCGCGCTGGCATGGCCCATGGCGCATCTCTACGGCCAGCCGGAGCTGGCGTGGATGCTGCCCGTCGCGGCGCTGACGCTGTTGATCGACGGGTTCCGCCCGACGAGCATGGTGACGGCGAACCGGCATCTGATGCTGGGGCGGGTGACGGCGCTGGACGGCATAACGCAACTCTCGGGCGTGCTGGCAGCGGTCGGGCTGGCATGGTGGTGGGGCAGCGTCTGGGCGCTGGTGGTCTCCGCGCTGGTGGGGTCGGTGGTACAGGTGGTCATCAACTTGCGTTTCCTGCCGGGAGAAAGGAACCGGTTCCGATGGGAAGGAGCCGCCCGAAAAGAACTGATTTCCTTCGGAAAATGGGTCTTCCTCGCCACGATTGCAGGGTTCTTCTACAATCAGGCGGACAAGATCCTGATGGGCAAGTACCTCGCGCTGGAGACTTTCGGCGTCTACAATATCGGGTTCTTCTGGGCGTCCTTCCCGCTGATGATGGGCTATATGGTGACCCAGAAAATCCTGATCCCGATCTACCGCGAAAGCCCGCCAAAGCAGAGCGCGGAGAACTACGCGCGGCTCAGGCGAATGCGGCTGGCGGTGACGGCGCTGCTGATGGGATTCGTCGGGGTCTTTGCCCTGCTGGCTGGCTGGCTTGTGGGACAGCTTTATGATCCGCGGTACGCGGCCGCGGGGGCGATTGCCGTAGTGCTGGCCTGCGCGCAGATGCCCCTGCTGGTGGTGATGACCTACGATCAGGCGGCACTGGCGGCGGGCGACAGTCGGCGTTTCTTTGTGCTGGCGCTGGCGCGGGCGGTGTTGTTGTGGATCGGGCTTGTCGCCGGGCTGGAGGCCGGCGGCCTGCTGGGGGCACTGATCGGCATGGGCTGCGCCTACCTTGCCGCCTACCCGGTGGCGGTCTGGCTGGCGCGGCGCATGGGCGTCTGGGACGCGATGCACGATCTGGCCTTTGCCGGGGTGGCGCTGGCGTTGACGCTGCTTGCCATCTGGGTCAACGGCCCGGCAATTGTGGCGCTCACGGTCTTGTGACCCTGTCCAAAGGCATAGGTATTCTGCATGGTTTCCCCATAAAATACGTGGGCATGGATGCCATTATCCGATCTGGGGAAACGATTTTCGGGAAATTGCGGCCCCCCCTGGGGGTGATTTCCTAAAAAGCGCCGCATTTTTCCCGCATTGGTGGGCAAGGATGTCGGGGCTTTGCGGCCAGGTGGTTTGGGGCGAATGATGGACGGATCTACCGAGAACGACATCGCGATTGTCGGCATGGCCGCGCACCTGCCCGGCGCCGCCGATATCGACTCCTACTGGCGGAACCTGCGCGACGGCGTGTCGTCGATCCGGCGCCTGTCGGAGGAGGACCTGCGCGCGGCGGGTGAGGATCCCGGCCTGATGCGGCACCGCGATTACGTGCCCTTTGCCGCGCCGCTGGAGGGATTTGCAGACTTCGACGCGGAGTTCTACGGCCTGTCGCCGAAGGACGCTGCGATCATGGACCCGCAGCATCGCCAGTTCCTCGAAGTCGCATGGGAGGCACTGGAAAGCGCAGGCCACGTGCCGGAGGGCTTCGACGGGCAGATCGGCGTCTTTGCCGGTTGTGGAATGGGGTCGTATTTCTATTTCAACCTCTGCTCCAACCCGGATCTGGTGAAGAACACCGGCATGTTCCTGCTGCGCCACACCGGCAACGACAAGGATTTCATGACCACGCGGGCGTCGCACATCCTAGACCTGAAGGGGCCATCGGTGAACCTTCAGACGGCGTGTTCCACTTCGCTGGTTGCAGTGCATTACGCGGCTCAGGCGCTGTTGAACGGCGAATGCGACATGGCGCTGGCGGGGGGCGTAACCATCGAACTGCCGCAGGGGCGCGGGTATCTCTACAAGGAGAACGAGATCCTTTCCCCCGACGGCGCCTGCCATGCCTTCGACCACCGGGCGCAGGGGACGGTCTTCGGCTCCGGCGCGGGGGTTGTGGTGCTGCGGCGGCTGGCCGATGCGGTGCGCGACGGGGATCACATCTGGGCCGTGGTGAAAGGGTCCGCCATCAACAACGACGGCGCGCAGAAGGCGGGCTATCTGGCGCCCTCGGTGGAGGGACAGGCAGAGGCCGTGGCCGACGCGCAGGCGCTGGCGGGTGTCACTGCGGACACGGTCGACTACGTGGAATGCCACGGCACCGGCACCTACCTTGGCGATCCGATCGAGGTCGCGGCGCTGACACAGGCCTTCCGGGAGACGACCGAGGCGGTCGGAACCTGCCGGATCGGGTCGGTGAAGACGAACATAGGCCACCTGGATACCGCCGCCGGGGTCGCGTCGCTGGTGAAGGCATCCCTGGCTCTGCATCATCGGCAGATGCCGCCCTCGCTGGGCTATGAGGCGCCGAACCCGGCGATTGCCTTCGAGGGCTCGCCCTTCGTGGTGAACGACCGGCTTACGGCATGGGAGCGCGGGACGCATCCACGCCGCGCCGGGGTGAACAGCCTGGGTGTCGGCGGCACCAACGCGCATGTGGTTCTGGAAGAGGCGCCGGAGCGGGCGTCGAGCGAGCAAAGCGAATGGCCGTTCCAGATTCTGACTGTATCGGGCCGGACAAAAGCCGCACTGGAAGCCAACGCCGCCCGGCTGGCGACACATCTGCGGGCGCATCCCGACCAGCCTTTGGCCGACGTGGCCTGGACGCTGCACCGGGGGCGGCGTCCGTTCGCGCGGCGCATGGTCGTGGTTGCCGCCAACCATGCGGAGGCGGCGGACCGGCTGGAGGGCAAGCAGCCCCGGCGGCGGTTCACGCACGAGGCGGTGGAGCGCCCCGAAGTCGTCTTCATGTTTCCCGGCGGCGGCGCGCAGTACGCGGGCATGGCGAAGGATCTTTACGAGACGGAACCGGTTTTTGCCGAGTGGATGGACCGGGGCCTTTCCGAGATCGAGCGCCTGGAGGCGGCGTCGGACGCCTCCGGCGGGAGTATTTCCGCCAGGGAGAAACAGGGGGTCCGCGATCTATGGTTGTCGAAGGGCGCTGAGGCGGAGGCGGCCCTGCTGCGGCCTTCGGTGCAACTGCCGCTGATCATGGCGACGGAATACGCGCTGGCGCAGCTTTGGATGAGCTGGGGAATAAAACCGGTGGCGCTGACCGGTCATTCCATGGGCGAGAACACAGCCGCCTGTCTGGCCGGGATTATCGGGTTCGAGGACTGTATCGGGCTGGTGCGTTTGCGGGGTCGGCTGTTCGATACGGTGCCGGCGGGCGGAATGCTGGCGGTCTCCATGGCTGCGGATGAATTGCGGCCACTGCTGGGGTCGGCGCTGGATCTGGGCGCGGTGAACGCACCGGGGTTGTCGGTGGCTTCCGGGCCGCAGGCGGCGCTGGACGATCTGGCTGCGCGGCTGGAAACGAAGGGCATCGAATGCCAGCGGATCGGCATCGACATCGCCGCACATAGCCGGATGCTGGAACCGATCCTCGAGGAGTTTGGCGATTACCTGCGGGGCATTCCGCTGCGGGCGCCGACGATCCCGCTGACTTCGAACCGGACCGGCGCGCTGATGAGTGATGCTCAGGCCATGGACCCGGAGTACTGGGTAAGCCACCTCCGTGGCGCGGTTCTGTTTGCCGATTGCGTGGGCGCTGTCGCCGGGGAGAACCGCGTGCTGCTGGAGGTCGGGCCGGGCAAGGCGCTGACCAGTCTCGCGCGAGCGCATCCCAAGGTGGTGGCGGAACAGGTTCTGTCCTCGCTCCGGCACCGTGACGAGGACGTGGCCGACGACGTACATATGTTCGAGGTCCTGGGACGGCTCTCCGCGTTGGGGGTGGGGATAGACTGGGGCCAGATCTGGGGCGAGGCCCGGCGCAACCGCGTGGTGCTGCCGACCTACGCCTTTCAGCGGCAACGCTATTTCATCGAACCGGGAGAGGCCGCGCCGAGGGCGGAGGTCGTGGCGCGCCACGACGACATGGCCGACTGGGGCTGGGTGCCGCACTGGCGGCCACGCTCGGCGGCGGTCGAGGTGGATGTGGTCGACGCGCTGGATGAGGCGGAGCGTCACGTCTGGCTGCTGTTCGTCGATGAGGGCGAGGTTGCGGCGGGTCTTGGCGCGCGGCTGCGCAAGGCCGGTCACTGGGTTGTCGAGGTGCGTCCCGGTGACGGCTTTGCGCGGGTCGGAGAGGGCTACGTTCTGGCGCCCGAACGCGGGCGGGAGGAGTTCGACCTGCTCGTGGCGGACCTTGCGGAGCGGGGGCTGCTGCCGACACGGATCGGGCATTTCTGGCTGCTGACTCGGGGCGAAGGGCATCGTCCGGGGTCGTCCTTCTTTCACCGCGTGCAGGAGCAGGGATTTTACACGCTGCTGTTCCTCGCTCAGGCGCTGGAGGGCGAGGCCGTACCGCGCCCGCTGCACATCACGGTGGTAACAAACGGCGCAGCGCGCGTACGGGACGAGGCGCTGCACTGGCCGGAGAAGGCCACCGTCCTCGGCCCCGCGCGGGTGATACCGCGGGAACTGGCGGGAGTGACGGTATCCACGCTGGACGTGGACGATGCGGGCGCGGGTAGCCCGGTGGCGCTGCTGGAGGAACTTCTGGCGGAGCCGGACGGCACCACAGCCGCTCTGCGCAACGGACGCCGGTTTGACTGCGTGATGAAACAGGCGGCGCTGGCGCCGGTCGATAGCGTGGATGTGGCGGGCAAGGCGGTGCTGATTACCGGCGGCTTTGGCGGCATCGGTCTGACGCTGGCCCATGACCTCGCGCGGCGTGGCGCAAAGCTCGCGCTGCTGGCGCGGCGATCACTGCCCGACCGCGCCGACTGGGAGAACTACCTGAAACGCCATGCGCCGCAGGACGCGGTAGCACAACGCATCCGCGCGGTGCAGGCGCTCGAAGCGGTGGGCGCGGAGGTCATGGTGGTTGCCGCCGACGTGTGTATCGCCGATCAGATGCGCGCGGCACGGCACGCGGTGGAGGCGCGGATGGGCCGCATCGCCGGGGTGATCCACGGCGCGGGGGTCATCGTCGACGCGCCCTTGATGACAAAGACGCCCGCCTCGGTGGAGGATGTCTTTACCCCCAAAATCCACGGAACCGTGGTGCTGGGTCAGGTCTTTCCCGACGGGGACGCGGAGTGGATGGTGCTGTTCGCCTCGTCCTCGACCGTGACAGCCCCGGCGGGGCAGGTCGACTACGTCGCCGCCAACGCCTATCTGAACGCCTTCGCGCAGGCGCGCTGCGGGCGGACGCGGGTTGTGGCTCTGAACTGGGGCATCTGGTCAGAGGTCGGCATGGCCGCCGAGGCAGTCGCCGCGCGCATCGGTGACCTGCCCAAAGCGGCGGTAGAGCCCGTCGTCTGGCCGATGCTCGACGAGATGAGTTTCGACGCGAGCGGGCACCGGGTGTTTCACGCCGAATGGTCCGCGCGCGACTGGTGGATCGCGGAACACCGGACAAAAAAGGGCGATGCGCTGCTGCCCGGCACCGGGTACCTGTCGATCGCGGCGCAGGCGCTCAGGGCGCATCACGAAGACGGCGGCTTCGAAATCCGCGATCTGGAATTCCTGCGACCGCTGAAGGTGGCAAAACAGGGTTCGCGGGGGGTCCGCGTGCGGCTGACGCGGTCGCAGGCGGGCTATACCTACAACGTTCTGGCGGACGTCACGCTGAATGGCCGCCATGGATATGCCAGTTGTGCACAAGCTGACCTGGCGCTGTTACCGATGGCGCGGCCCGCTGCTGTCGACCTCGGGGCAGTGCGGTCGCGCTGCAGGCAGCGGCGCGACGGACATGGCGAAAAACTGAAGGCGGCGCAGGAGGTATTCCTGAACTTCGGGCCGCGCTGGAAGGTGCTGGACGCCTGTGCGTTGGGACAGGGGGAGGGCCTGGCGGATCTGTCTTTGGGTCCGGAGGCGCGGGACGACAACTGCCTGCTGCACCCGGCACTGATGGATATCGCCACCGGCTGGGCCATGGATCTGATCGAGGGCTACCAGCCGACGCACCTCTGGGTGCCGGTGCGCTATGCTTCTGTCCGGGTGCATGGCCCCCTGCCCGATCGGATCGTCAGCTGGGTGCGCAACGCGTCGGATAACCACGCTTCACGTGAAACGGCGGTCTTCGACGTGACGCTTTGCGCGCCGGACGGGACCGTGCTGGTGGAGGTGCGCGGCTTCACCCTGCGCAAACTGGCCTCGCTCGATGTGCTGGCGAGCGCGCCGCGCGTGACTGCCAACGAACTGGAGGTGGACGCCAGTACGGTGCAGCCGCTGTCCCCCGCAGAAGAACGGCTGGCGCAGAACCTCGCTCAGGGCATCCGGCCCGAGGAAGGTACAGAGGCCTTCTGGCGGGTGCTGGGCGGGTCGTACCGGCAGATTGTCGTGTCCTCCATGGACCTGCCCGCGCTGGTGCGGCAGGCCGACCGGCAAGAAACGCCGGCGGCCCAAAGCTTTGACCGGCCGCAATTGGAGAGCGACTTCGTCCCCCCCGAAGGCGAGATCGAGGACCGGCTCGCGGGCTTCTGGCGCGACCTTCTGGGGGTGTCGCGGGTCGGCGCGGAAGATTCCTTCTTTGACCTTGGCGGGCACTCGCTGATCGCGGTGCGGCTGTTCACCATGGTGAAAAAGGCATTCCGCGTGGATTTTCCGATTTCCGTGCTGTTCGAGGCGCCCACCATCCGCGCCTGCGCCCGCCTTATCGAAGCGGAGATCGGGCCGCAGGCCGGGGAGGCACGCAAGCCCCCGGAGCGGCGTTTCCGTCATCTGGTGGCGATGCACGAGGGCGATGGCGGGCCACGGCAGCCCTTCTTCCTGATCGCGGGCATGTTCGGCAACGTATTGAACCTGCGTCACCTTGCCCACCTGCTGGGTACGGATCGTCCGTTCTACGGCGTGCAGGCACGCGGGCTTTATGGTGGCGAGGCTCCGCATGACACCATCGAGGAGGCCGCCCGCGATTACATCGCGGAAATGCGGCAGGTGCAGCCGGAGGGGCCCTACATGCTGGGCGGTTTTTCTGGCGGCGGCATCACCGCCTACGAGGTCGCCCGACAGCTGGAGGCGGCCGGGCAGGAGGTCTCTCTCGTTGTCATGCTGGACACGCCGCTGCCCCGGCGGCGCCCGTTGAAGGCGGTGGATCGGGTATTGATCCAATTGGCGCAGGCGCGCGAGGGCGGGCTGCTCTACCCCTTGCGCTGGGCACAACGGCGCATCGCCTGGGAAATCGCGAAACGCCAGCCGGTTGAGGGAACCCAGGCGGGCTTTCACAACGCGGAAATCGAGGCCGCCTTCTACCGTGCCATCAAGGCATACGAAGTGCGTTCATGGGGCGGCAGGCTGGTGCTCTACCGTCCGCCGCCAAGCGGCAAGTGGCGGGTGTCCGGCGGTCGTCTGGTAAACGAGGAACGCGCCTACGTTCTGGAGGACAACGACTGGCGGACTGTCGCGCCACAGGTAGAGGTGGTCGAGGTGCCGGGGGATCACGATTCCATGGTACTGGAGCCGAATGTCCGGGTGCTGGCCGCAGAGATGCGCAAGATGATCGAAGCGGCTGAGCGGCGCGCGCCGGGCGAGGTCCTCTCCTTCCCCGGCCATGCGGCGGAGTAAGCGGTGCGTATACTCGTTGTATCCCTCAACTGGCGCACGGCGGAAATGACGCTCCGCTCCGTTCGCGCGGCGTTGCGGGCGATGGAGGGGTTGGACGCTGAACTGGTGGTCGTCGACAACGATTCCGGTGACGGGTCGTTCGAGAGGATAACGCAGGCGGTCGCGGACGAGGGCCTGCCGGTGCGCGTGATCCAGTCAGGATGGAACGGCGGTTTCGGGGCGGGGAACAACGTCGGCATTCGGGCTGGTATGGCCGATGGGACGCTGCCGGATCTTGTATACTTGTTGAATTCAGACGCCTTCCCGGAACCCGACGCGATCCGCGTGCTTTCGGAATTCCTCGCCGCGCATCCGTCCGCGGGCATTGCCGGGTCGCGCATCGTAGGGGAGGATGGCGCACCCCACTGGACCGCCTTCCGCTTCCCCTCCGCGGCCTCCGAATTGGAGGGCTCGGCGCGGTTCGGCCCGCTCACGCGCCTTCTGACGAACCACAAGGTACCACTTGGCGTGCCCGAGGCGCCGCGACGGGTGGACTGGCTTGCAGGCGCGTCGATGATGATCCGGCGGGAGGTTCTGGACCGGGTCGGACTGTTCGACGAGGTATACTTCTTGTACTTCGAAGAAACCGACCTCTGTCGCCGCGCCGCGCAAGCCGGTTTCGAAACGCACTACGTGCCTCAAAGCCGGGCGATGCACATCGGCTCCGCGTCCACCGGCATGGGTCGTTGGGCACGCGTTCCGGGCTTCTGGCTGGACAGCCGTTGGCATTATTTCACCAAACACCACGGCCGCGCGCGGGCCATGCTGGCGACGGGCGCTCACCTGCTGGGCGGGATGCTCTGGCGGGTCAGGTGTGCACTGCAAAGACGTGCACGCATGGATCCGCCGCATTTTCTGCGCGACCTCGTGATACATGACCTGAAGGCGATGCTCCGCCCCTTGCCGGGCCGCGACGCGCCGCAGAGGAGGGACGACGATGTCCACGTTTGACTGCGTTCTGCTCGGAAACCAGTCGCTGCTGACGCAATGCGGCGAGATGGTGATGGCGCGCGGCCACCGGATCCGCGCGGTCGTCACCCACAGCACGGACGTGCACGAGTGGGCAATGCGCCGTGACCTGAGGGTCGAACCCTACGGCGACGGGCTGGCCGGGCGATTGGGCTCGGTGGACTGGCTGCTCTCCATCGCCAATCTGACAATCATCCCGCAGGAGGTGCTGGCCTGCGCCGCGCGGGGCGCGGTGAATTTTCACGACAGTCCCCTACCCCGCCATGCCGGGCTGAACGCGCCGGTCTGGGCGCTGCTGGCAGGCGAGGCGCGGCACGGCGTGACCTGGCACATGATCGCGGGCGGCGTGGACGATGGCGACATTCTCGAACAGCGCTTTTTCGACATTGCGCCGGGAGAGACTGCATTGACGTTGAACACAAAGGCGTGGGAGGCGGCCATCGCTTCCTTCCCCGCTGTTCTGGGGCAACTCGAAAGCGGGTTGCAACCGCGGCCACAGGACTTGTCGCAGCGCAGTTATCACGGCCTATCCGACCGGCCCGAAGGCTTCGGCCTGCTGGATTTCGCCCGACCCGCAGAGGCCCTGGCGCGTCAGATCCGCGCGCTGGATCACGGCCCTTACTGGAACCCGCTCTGCGCGGCGAAAATACGCGCAGGCGGATCGGTATGGCTTGTGCGCGAAGCCCGGGCCGAAGCGGCCCATGCCGCGCCCGGCACGGTGCTGGGCACCGACGGGGCGTTGTTGGTGGCCTGTGGACGGGGCGCGTTGACAATGACGCTCGCACGGATATGCGGCACGCCCGTAGCAGCCTCCGAGGTGGCCCGTGTCGGCGATGTCCTTTCCTGCGGCGACCTCGCGGCGGTGAACCGGGCGGTAACGTTGACGGTCCCGGCCGAGGCGCGGGCGCGCGCCACCTTTGCCAGCTATGCGCCCGCAGTTCTTGCCGGCTGTTCAGACACTGAGGGCGAAGTCGTTTCGCGGCCCATTGGGGTGTCAAAGGAGGCCATCGCTCTCTGGGCGCGGCGCATGACGGGGCGCGAGACAGTGGACCTCGCGTGGTCTGACGCCACCCTGCGCCAGGCCGCCGCGACGGGCATCGTCTCGCCCTGGGCGGTGGCCCGCGTCGATGCGGACGGGCTGAGCCCGGCCAGGCCATTCGCCACGGACCTCTTTGCCCGCGCGCCGGAACTGTCGTGGCCGGAGATACCGATGATCGGTCTGTCGGACGACGGCCACGTGCCGGGAACGGTGGTGACGGTACAACTGTCGGGAGCCTGTTCCTACGACGCAGGGCGCATCGCACCGGAGATGGCAGACTTGCTGGCCGCGCGGTTGGAACTCTGGGCCGTATCCCCCGCCGCTGGCCTGCCGGACGCAGAGCATCAGTTCGTACTGCATACGGTCAATGAGACAACGGTCGAGCATGACCGAAGGTTGACCATGCAGACGGCCTTTGAAGCCCAAGTGGCGCGGACGCCGGATGCCACTGCGCTGATTTTCGAAGATGTGCACCTCACGTATGCAGAGCTGAACGCCCGTGCCAATCGCGTCGCGCATTTGCTGCGGCAGATGGGCGTGGGCGCGGAGCAGATTGTCGGGCTTTGCGTGACACGCTCTGTCGATCTGATGGTAGGCGCGCTGGGAATCCTGAAGGCTGGCGGGGCCTATCTGCCCATGGACCCGACCTATCCGGCGGAACGCCTAAGGCACTTCGTCGAGGACAGCGGCACAGCGGTCATTGTCACGCAGGCAGGGATCGTCGCGGCGCTGCCGCGTCATGACGCGCAGTTACTGGTGCTGGACGCAGAGCCGCGCCTGGCCGAAATGCCGGACGTGAATCCGGAGCCATCGGCGCAGCCCGAAGACCTTGCATACATGATTTATACCAGCGGTTCGACCGGCCAGCCCAAGGGTGTCATGGTCGAACACCGCAACGTGGTGAACTTTTATGCAGGCATGGACGGCAACATCCCGGCCGAGGGCGTCTGGCTCGCGGTGACTTCGCTCAGCTTTGACATTTCCGTGCTGGAGCTGTTCTGGACCACGGCGCGCGGGCTGACGGTGGTCCTGACCGGCGATGCGGAGCGCGGCCAGATCTCGAACGGGCCGATGCCCTCTGCAGGGGGCATGGAGTTTTCCCTGTATTACTGGGGTAATGACGACGGCGCGGGGCGCGACAAATACGCCCTGTTGCTGGAGGGGGCCAGATTTGCAGACGAGAACGGTTTCGTTGCGGTCTGGACGCCGGAAAGGCACTTTCATGCCTTTGGCGGACCCTACCCGAATCCGTCGGTGACCGGCGCGGCGGTGGCCGCCGTGACACGCAATATCGGGGTGCGGGCCGGGTCCGTGGTGGCGCCGCTGCACCACCCTGCGCGCATCGCCGAGGAATGGGCGGTGATCGACAACCTCACGAACGGGCGCGCGGGCATGGCGATTGCCAGCGGCTGGCAGCCGGACGATTTCGTGCTGCGTCCCGAAAACACCCCCCCCGCGAACAAGTCCGCCATGATCGAGGCCATCGACACGGTGCGGCGGCTCTGGCGCGGCGAGGCGGTAGAATTTCCGAAAAAGGACGGAACGCCCCACGCGGTGGTCACGCAGCCGCGCCCTGTGTCGACGGATCTGCCGGTCTGGGTCACGACCGCCGGAAACCCCGCGACGTGGCGGGAGGCGGGAGAGAATGGCTGCCATGTCCTGACCCACCTGCTGGGCCAGTCGGTGGAGGAAGTCGCGGAGAAAATCCGCCTCTACCACGACGCATTGCGCGGGGCGGGGCACGATCCTGAGGATTTCAAGGTCACGCTGATGTTGCACACATTCATCAGCGACACGCGGGATCACGCACGAGAGATCGCACGGGAACCGATGAAGGATTACCTGCGCTCCGCTGCCGGGCTGATCAAGCAATACGCCTGGGCCTTTCCGGCCTTCAAGCGGCCCGAAGGGGTGTCGAACGCCTTCGACCTGACGCTGGAGGGGCTCGGGGAGGAAGAGATGGACGCGATCCTCGACTTTGCCTTTGACCGGTACTTCAACGACTCTGGCCTGTTCGGGACGATGGAAGACGCGGTGGCCCGTGTCGAACAGGTAAAGGCAATCGGTGTGACGGAGGTCGCCTGCCTGATCGACTACGGCATTGACCGCGAGGTGGTATTGGACGGGTTGCGCCCGCTGGCGGAGGTCGTGCGGCGCGCGAAGGCGGCGCGGGACCTCGCGGCGGATGACTTCAGCATCGCCGCGCAGATCGTGCGGCACGGGGTGACGCACCTGCAATGTACGCCGTCCATGGCGCGGCTGATCGCCCTGAACGAGGAAGCGCGCTACGCATTGAAGCATGTACAGCATGTCTACCTGGGCGGGGAACCCCTGCCCGGGGCGCTGGTAAAGGAGCTGTCGGCGATCACCTGCGCGACCGTCACCAATATGTACGGGCCGACCGAAACGACTATCTGGTCGTCTTGTACTCAGGCTGTACAGGACGAGGTCGTGGTCAATATCGGAGGCCCATTGGCCAACCAGATGCTGTATGTGCTGGACGAAAACCAGAAGCCGGTGGGCGTCGGGGTGGAAGGTGAGCTGTGGATCGGCGGGGACGGTGTCACACGCGGCTATTGGCGGCGCGAGGATCTGACCGCAGAGCGATTCAGGGACAACCCCTTTGCCCCGGGGCGGATGTACCGGACGGGGGACCTTGCAAGGCGGCGGGTGGATGGGTCTATCGAGTTTGTCGGGCGCGTCGATCATCAGGTGAAGCTTCGCGGCTACCGCATCGAGTTGGGCGAGATCGAGGCCGCGTTGGAGGCGGTCGGAGACGTCACGCAGGCTGTGGTCACCGCGCGCGAAGAAGCGCCGGGCGACCTGCGGCTCGTCGGGTACTACACCGGCGCGCGGCAGGAAGAGGCCGCGCTGAAGGCCGCGCTGGGACAGGTACTGCCTGCCTTCATGGTGCCGGGGCGCTTGGTGCAACTGGACGCCTTCCCCCTGACCCCGAACCGCAAGGTGGATCGCAACGCGCTGCCGGCGTCCTCGGCCGTTACGGCCCCGGCGCAGGAAACGGCCGCGCCGCTGCCCGCTCTCATGGGCGGCGGGGCAGCAGATGGCGCGGCTGTGCAGGCCCGCGTGGCCACTATCTGGTCGCGGTTTCTGGGCGTCGCAGCGCCAAGGGGGGGGGACAGCTTCTTTGACCTCGGGGGGCATTCGCTGCTGGCAGTGCAGGTACACCGGGCCCTGCGCGAGGAACTGGGCGCCCGGCGGCTGACGATCACCGACATCTTCCGCCTGCCGAAGCTCGGAGATCTCAGCGCGCGCGTGGCGGAACTCGCAGAAGGCGCATCGGTCGAGACCGCCCCGTCCGCGCCGGAGCCGCGACCCGGCACCACGCGGGCCGAGGCCATGGCCAAGCGGCGCGCAATGCGGGCACGGCGGCGCGCGTAACGGCAGGGGAGGTCGCGGCCTCCCCTCTGCGAGAGTATTTCAGCCAAGAAGAAACACCGGGCGCTCATGGACGGGCGGGCTTGCGGCTTGGTACAAGGGCGCGAAGGGGGCGATCGCGTGCTGGAGCAATTGCATGAAATGGTGGCGCAGTTTGCCCGCCCGGGGCTGGGCTGGGGCGTGGCGCGGGTCGGTGAAACAGCGCCCCTGGCAGAGGTCGAACGGCAGGCGATGGCCCGGGCGATCCCGGCCCGCGTGGCGGAGTTCACCGCCGGACGTATCGCCGCGCGACGGGCGCTGGCGGTCCTGGGCCACCCCGCGGCCCCCATCCCCATGCAGGCGGATCGTGTGCCGCTCTGGCCCAAAGGCTTCATGGGCTCAATCAGCCACGCGGCGGGGCTGGCGGTGGCGGTGGTCTGCGCCCTGCCCGCGCGGGTCGGCGTGGATCTGGAGGAGGACGGCCCACTCGACGATGCCCTCCAGCCGGAAATCCTGACGCCGGTGGAGTACGGGCAGGATCTCCGGCGGGTTTTTTCCGCGAAAGAGGCCGTATTCAAAGCCGAATACCCGGCACATCGGGTCATGCACGGCTTCCACGGGCTGGTTGTGGATCTGACAAAGGGCAGCGCGCAGTACACTGACCACCCCGAAGTCGCCACACTTCGGCCCGATTCTCTGGAATCGCGGCCTGAAACACTACCTGTGCAGCAACTATCGCGCGGCGGCTTGATCCTTTCCCTATCTTGGCGCAGGTGCTGATAGCGCCCTGAAACGGCAACAATCTACATTTCAGGCACGCATTGCACAAGATTGGTCGTGAAGACGGCAAAACTATGGCCGCGATCCCGGATTGCCGAACGCTCTGTTTCCCAAATTCTCGCCGCAAGGTGATGGCGGAAATAAGGCACGGTTGCTAGATTGTGTCTTGAAGATGGCGCCTTCTGGCCGCGTTTGCCCCAAGTTGGGCGAGGCTCGGGGACGTCTCTTCCGCATTGGGGGCCAACTTTGCGGGAGCGCGTGACATGAACCAGTTCCACTCGATCGGAGAGATCCTTGCCGCCGTGAAGCGTCGCGGCTGGCTGATCCTTGCGATCGTCCTGATCGGGACGGTCCTGTCGTTGAACTACGCGCTCACCCAGACAAAGATCTTCGAGGCCACCGCTGTCGTCCAGATCGAGGATGCGCGTGTGTCCGGCACGCAGGCCTCCGCCATCGCGCAGGTCAACGACACCACCCGCCGTCTTCAGCTGATCGAACAGCGCCTGATGTCCCGCGACAATCTGATGAAGCTGATGGACGAGCACGCCCTCTTTGGCGACGCCATGCTGTCGGATGGCGAACGCCTGTACAGAATGCGCAAGGCGGCACGGATCGAAAGCATTTCCAACCCGCAGCCGATGTTTTCCGCCGTTCAGCAGGCGCCGTCGGGGCTGATGATCACGGTGCAGCTGGCCGACCCCGAAAAGGCCGCAACCGTCGCCAACGATCTGATGACCGACGTGATCGAACAGTCGCGCGACCGGTCCGAGGTGAAGGCGCGCGAAACGCTGGCCTTCTACCAGGCGGAAGAGGCACGGGTCGATCGCGAAATTTCCCGGCTGGAGGACGAGATCGCGGCCTACAAGCTGGCCCACGCCGAGCAACTGCCCGCCGGTGTCGCCGCGCTGCGCACGGAACTGGCCACGCTGCGCGACTCCGCACTGGCGCTGGAGCAGGACATCATCGGGTTGCAGGCCGACAGCAGCCGCAAGCGCGCCGAAGACGTGACCCGCCAACTGTCCCTGCTGCAGGATCAGAAGGCGCTCGTGACGGAGCGCGCCGCCCAGACAGAGGCGCTGATCAACGGGGCACCCACTGTGGAGCGCGAACTGACCCGGATGGAACGTGAAATGGACCGCCTGAAGGACCAGTATAGCGTCATCACCCGCGGCAAAGCCGAAGCCGAGATGGGTCAGGCGCTCCAGGACCAGCAGGCGGGCGGACGCTTCGAGGTGCTCGAAACAGCGCTGGTGCCGGAAAACCCGATGTCATCGTCGGCAAGAAAGATCGCCGGTGTCGGCGCCGTCGGCAGCCTGATCCTCGCGCTCCTTGCAGCGCTGGTAGTGGAGATGATGCACCCGGCCATCCGCACGGAGGCCCAGATGGAGCGCCTGCTGGGCATTCAGCCGGTGGTGACGATCCCGGTCGTGGCGACGAAGGCCGACCGCAGCATCGGCGGGGTGAAGACGCTGGGCAAGGTTCTGGGCCTCACCGCGCTTCTGGCCGGGCTGGTGGCATGGCTGGGCAAGACCTCCGGCCTGTCGGTTCTGGTGGGCGACCTGCTGCCGCGCCGTGTGGTGGCCGGGGAGTAAAGGCGAGTCCCGATCGGGGCACGGGACGAGTAACTGGTCCGGTCACTGGTCCGGTCACTGGCCGGGCGGCGGACCGCGAAGGTCATCCGATAAAGTTCAGGGGAATGCAGCCCCTCCGTGCCTGTGGGGGCGCCGGAGGGGGGGAGCCGCGGCGGGAGGTGGGGACCTTCGCCGCGGTTTTCCTTTCGCGGAGCGGCTTTATCGGTGCGCACGTACGGGTCGGCGCATTCCGGTCTGACATCATGGGCCGGGACCCTGACCGCCCCGCGCCTCAGTAGGCGTAACGCTCCAGACCGGCGTTCTCCGCCTTGTTCAGCACCATCCCGAGCAGAGGCGTTTCCTTGCCCAGACGACGCTCGACTTCCTTGATCTCGCGCTCTGTCGTCAAACCGCCTCCGATGACCAGCAAGACACCATCGATCAGCGGCTGGGCGGCGATCACATCGTCGTAGAACAGCGCCGGTGGCAGGTCGAAAAGCATCACGTCGGGCCGGAACGCATCCTCGATATGCGTCAGGGCGCGCTTCGTACGCGGGTCCTGCAGCAGTTCGGAGGCATAGGGCTCCGCCACCGTATTCAGGGCAAAGGCGATGTTGTGGCCGGCGGAGAAATTGTTCTGCCCCATGCGCAGGAAATGCTCCTCGGGGTCACAGTTGCCGCGCAGCACATCGCCCAGAGCGCCGGGCGAGGACACCCCCATCACCTTGTGCAGGGCGGGGCGCCGCATGTCGAAATCCATCACCAGCGTGCGGGCATTTTCCTGACGCGACAGCGAGATGGCAAGGTTCGCCGTGGTGAAGGTCTTGCCACAATCCTTCCCCGGAGAGGTGATGGCAACGCGCTTCCACCCCTTATCCGCCAGCGCCTGCATCAGACGGGTGCGCAAAACGTCAAAGGTGGTGTGTGCCGGGTCCAGCCGGTCGGCGGTGATGACTCGGTGCCGATTGAGGTGGCCCAGGTCAACGGTCATTGCAGGAATGTCGAACCACGGGTCGCTGCGCTGCTCAGGCCGCAGTGCCAGCGGTGGCTGGGCGCGGCGGGTGACTTCGGCGCGGCTGAGACGGGCATCGCGGGCGACTTGCGCCTGTTCGGCCAGGCGGCGGTCCTCGGCGCGCTGGGCATCCTCCATGCGGCGGGCGCGGGCGGCCTTGCGATCGGCTTCTGCCCGCACGCCAGCCACGCGTCGGGCCTCTGCCTCCACCTCCCTGTGGGCCTGCTGTTCGGCAGCGCGGCGCTGCGCCTCTGCCTCTGCCTCTGCGGCGCGACGTGCCGTGTCTTCAGCGATGCGGCGAGCATGTTCCTCGGCCTGCGCGCGGGCCTCGGCTTCGCGGCGCTCCTGTTCCTCGGCCTGCGCGCGGGCTTCGGCATCGCGGCGGGCGCGGGCCTCTGCCTGGCGGCGGGCGAGTTCGCGCGCCTCCGCACGCTCGCGTTCGGCCGCCTCGGCGGCGGCCTGCTCCGCTTCGGCACGGCGGGCGTCTTCTCCGGCCTGATCTCGGGCGCGGGCCGCTGCCGCCTCGCGGGCGTTCTCTTCTGCCGCGCGGCGCGCCTCTTCCTGTTCGGCAAGCCGGGCGTCTGCCTCCGCTCGAACCTCCGCCTCCAGCCGCGCGCGTTCCTCGGCGAGCCGCAGGTCTTCGGCGGCACGCGCGGCGGCCTCCTCGGCGGCACGGCGTGCCAGCCGTTCCTCGCGTGTTTCCAGCGGCGGGACAGGCGCGATTTCGTCGCCAAGCGGTTCCTCGACACTCGCCGTCTTGCGCTTGCGGCGGAATTTCCGGCTGTCCATCATGTTCATGCCTTGCCCTCGACCCGGATCGCTCGCTGGCGCGATCTGTCCCTGCACTCATATAATACCAGTACGGCAAATATCCGTACGGCGCCCCCGCAGGGCGCGACTGCTCCCGTCAAGGAAAGCACCCGAATCTGGCCAGAATGAGACCGAT
Source organism: Sagittula salina (assembly GCF_017813235.1). GTDB lineage: Bacteria > Pseudomonadota > Alphaproteobacteria > Rhodobacterales > Rhodobacteraceae > Sagittula > Sagittula salina. Next base: position 69,711 of record NZ_JAGISH010000011.1, on the reverse strand, counting down.
CAAAGGGGATTGTTTACCAAACCCGCCCGATCAGAAGCCGAACAGTCCCGCCTCAGTGATACCCCGTCGGATGAACCGCGCCCGATCCGCCTCTGGCTGCCAGTTCAGCGCGGCCTTGGCCGCCGTATTGTCAAAGCGGGAGAAATGCGCCCGGCTTTTCCAGTCGGCACGGGAGGGGCGGATGACGCCCTTGCGCCGCAGCGCGTGCTTTTTCAGCAGGTACTTCACCGCGTCGGCGGCGTAAAAAGCATCGAGGTTGCCGGTGGCGACCCGGATGCGGGCGCCAAGCGCGTGATGGATCGCGTCAAAGTAATCGCGCGCCGACAGCATCGGTTCGCCGGTCAGGTTGAAGCTGCGACCGATTACCGGTGCCTCTGCCATGGCAATTAGCCCGTCGGCCACGTCCTCGTTCAGAACGAAGGGCAGGATATTGCGGCCATGCCCCCAGATGCGCACAGCTCCCGCGCCGTGCCAGCGTCCAATGCCCCAGTGCTGCAACGGCCCGCCGGGTCCGATGACGATGCCGGGGCGGGCGATGACCAGCGGCAGCCCCCGTTCGCGGTGCATTTGCAGCAGGCGGCATTCGCATTCGGCCTTGGACCGGGCATAGAGGTTTCGGTCGGTCATGTCCGCCGGGAAGGGCGTCGTGTCGGTGATTGTCACCTTCGGGTCCGACATGTCGAAGGACGCGATCGTGCCGGTGTAGACCAGCCGCTGCACCCCGGCGTCCAGCACCGCCTCTCCGATCCGGCAGGCCACCCCGACGTCCTGGGTCAGCGCCTCTTCCCAGGTCGAACACATGGCGCGGGCGAGGTTGTAGACCGTATCGATGCCCGTCATGGCGTCGGTCAGCGCCGCGCGGTCGGCGAGGTCCACGGCGACGGTTTCCACCTGATCGGGGAGATCCGGGAAGGGCCCGCCCCGCCCTCGCGACACCACGCGCACGTCCTGCCCCCGCGCCACCAGCCGCCGCGTCAGCGCCCGTCCGATGAAACCGGTGCCACCGATGACCATGGCCTGGGGTTTCGGGGCGCGGGTCCGCACGGCGGGGGCAGCGGTGTGACGCGCCTCCTCCGGCAGGGCTTCGATGATGGCCTCCACGGTCTCCATCACCGCGACCGCGCTGGCGGCGGAAAAGCGCGGGTCCTGCTGCCGCTGCGCCATGGCACCGTAGACGGCGGCGTTCATGCCGCGAAAGCTGCGCGCGTAGGGATTCTGTGTGTTCAGCGACTTGGCCTGCGTAAAGGCATTCGCCACCCCACGCGCGACGTGCTGGGCGGAGAGTTCCATCTGCCGCCGAAGCGGGTTCACCACGAGGTCGGAGGCGTTCTCCCGCTCCACCGTCAGCACGTCGGCGGCGAAGTCCAGCCGCGCCCGCGCGGAGGATCCACGCAGCGTGACCGAGCGATCGTCTACCGTCTCCACCATGGCGATGTGGAAGGCGACGCTGACGTGCCCGGCGCGCGCCAGCACCCGGAAGCCCTGCGGACGCGGGTCAGCGCCGGGCAGCATCACGGGATGCGTCGCCTCCGCATGGGTGATGGTCACCGGCCCAAAGAGGTCCTGCGCGAAGGCCACCAGATGCGGACCCAGTTCCAGCATCAGGTTCTGCGGCTGTTTGAGCAACCAGAGGCTGAACGGACCGGACCTGAGCGGCGCGAGGGGCAACGCCCATGTGACCTCTGCACTATGGATGCGGCCGTAGTCACCTGCCTGCATCGCGGTCTTCATCCGGGCGTAGGACGGCAGCCCTAGAAAGTTGTGACCGGGCGCAAACAGACGACCGTTTTCCTGCGCGCAGATGGCGATTCGGCGGACCGCCCCAACCGATTCGGCAACAGGTTTTTCCACAAGCACATCCAGACCGTTCGAAAGGCAGCTCAATGCTATACCTTCGTGTATATTGGGTGGTGTAAGCACATGGACCGCCGAGCACGAGCCGGAAGTGATCAGGGACTCTACAGTTGTGAACACCTGTGCGTCGTGTTGATTCGCCAGCGTTCGGGCCACCGATTCGCGGGGATCGCAGACGGCAGCGATCCGCACACCCGGGGTGGCCGCCAGCGCATCCGCATGCCAGTCCGCGATATAGCCCGCGCCGATGATGCCTATGCGAATGGGGTCGGGTGCGGTCATATCACTTGTACTCGATCAGGGTCATGTCGGCGCGCCTCAGCCGACGCAGGTAATACCGCGCCATGCCGATCAGATTGGGAAATTTCGAAAGCGTCAGCAAGGCGGCCATGCGTGTGGCATCGCCGGGCGGGATACCGTCAGACCTCAGCGCGGCGCGGCCCTTCCGGTAGCTGATCGCATACAGCGCAAGGATCGGCAGCAGCAGCCATGGCAGGGTGACGAGCGCGGCAAGCGCCATCAGCGGCAGCGCTGAGCCATAGGTCAGTACGCGACGGACCTCGGTTCCGAAATACTCCGGATGCAGGTGGTGGACCTGGGCAAAGCCGTGGCCGGTGCGTTCGGCCCGCTTCCACCACTGCCCGAAGGTCAGCATGGCCGCGTCGTGCCGCGTCATCGGCTGCGGCAGACGGTGCAGACGCGCGCCGGTCTTGCGGAAGCGGCAGCAGACCTCGTCGTCCTCGGCGGCAATGACCTGCGGGTTCATGCCCTCCACAGCCCGCCAGAGGCTGGCGCGCACCATCATGTCACCACCGCAGGCAAGGATCTCTCCCGCCGGACGGTGCCATTCCCAGTCGCAGAGCCGGTTATAGAGACTGACCTCCGGGTACACCTCCGCGCGCCATCCAGTGACCATGCCAACTGCCGGTGTCCGGTCCAGGAAAGCCGCGCCGCCCTCCAGCCAGCCGGGCACCAGCGTGCAGTCGCCGTCGATGAACTGGACATACTCCGGCGCGTCGAGCGCGTCGAAACCGGCATTGCGAGCGCGCGCGGCGGTGAAGGGCGTGGTCAGATCCAGCTGTACCACCTTTGCGCCAAAGCGCTTTGCCTGCGCGATGCTGTCATCGCTGGAACCGGAGTCGACATAGACCACCTGCCGTGCCTGCCCGCCAAGCGCGGCCAGCGCCGCCACCAGCCGCGCGCCTTCGTTGCGACCGATCAGGACGACGTCGACGGGGGTCATGCGCCGGGTTCCGGGCGTTTAGGCGGCGCCTCACCCCGCGCATAGGCTGTGAACAGCGCCGAAAGGCGGGCGGCTTCCTGTCGCGCGTCAAAGGCTTCGGCCACCCGCGCGCGACCCGCCTGTCCCATGGCGCGCCGCCGCCCGGGGTCGGAAAGGAGATCACGCAGGGCCGTCGCCAATGCGTCGGCATCACCCGGTGGGACCAGCCGCCCGGTGCTGTCGTCCACCAGTTCCGGGATGCCCGCGATTTGCGTCGTCACAACCGGCACGCCGGAGGCCAGCGCCTCCATCAGCACCACGGGCAGGCCTTCGGCAAAGGACGGCAGGACAAAGACATCCGCCTCCAGAAGCGCATCCGCCACCTCGGTCTGCGAGCGATAGCCGAGAAAGCGCACCGGCAGCCCCTGCGCCTGCCGTTCCAGAGCGGCGCGGTCGGGACCGTCGCCGATGATGGTCAGTTCGACCCCGTCGGGCAGCGCGCGCAGCGCGTCCAGCAGAAGCGGCACACCCTTCACTGCGGCCAGACGCCCGACAAACAGCAGCGCGTGCCCCTCGTGCGTGGCGGGGCGGTAGCGCGCAGGGTCGACGCCGCAGTGCACCACATGCAGCTTTGGCCAATCCGCCTGCGCCGCGAAACACATCAGCTGCGACCGGCAGAAATCGCTGATGCAGGCCACGAAACGCGCCCGCGCGGCCTTTTCGTCGATGCGCCAGTGCTGCGGTTCAAAGAAGATGTCCGGCCCGTGGATGGCAAAGCTGTAGGGAATCCCCGACAGCGCGGAGGCCAGCATTGCCACTGTGCAGGAAGCTTTTGCGATATGGTTGTGCAGATGGTCGACGCCCTGGCGGGCGAGGTGATCGGCCAGCACACCGGCTTCGACAAAGTAGATGAGGTTATAAAGCCGTCCGCGCAGCCCCTTCGGCGCCGTTCGCCACGCCAGCGCCAGTGCGCGCAGGTAGCGCCCCGGCCACGCCATCCAGCGCACGTGGGCACGGAGCACACGCAGGGGCGACCGGCAGGCGGCCAGCACCCTGAAGGTGCTTGCGTGCTCCTCCCCCTGCTCCGGCCCGACGAGATGCTCCGCCCCGGTGGTCCGGATCGAACACGTCTCTACCTGATGACCAAGCGCGCGCAGTGCCGCCACCTCGCGCTGGATGAAAGTGTCGGAGGCGCGCGGATATTCCCCCGTCAGATATGCGAGGCGCGGCAGGGTCATGGCTGTCCCTTCGCGGCGCGCATGAGATCCTCGAAACTGGCGTGATCGGCCCCGCCCAGCGCGTGCCGCAACCGTGTGTTGGGAAACCGCAGCGGCATCATGCGCGCCCGCAGGACGGGTTCACGCAAGAGCCCCGGCAGCACGGCTGAGAGCGGCCCAAGCAGGCGCACCAATGCCAGCCAGGCGGTATAGGGCACCGTGACAGACAGGCGCGGCCAGCCTTGGACGTGCCGGTGAACGCGCAGGAAACGGCCCCGCGTCGGCCGGTCGTCGTCAAAGACGTTGACGGCAGTGACCCCTTCGGTGGGCGTCCGTGCCGCCTCCACCGCCGCGCGGGCAACGTGGGTGACATGCGCGAGCGGCAGTTCACCCTTTGACCCGATGGTGACGAATAGCTTCCACACCCGGAACCCCTGCAGCGCGTGCCACGTCCGTCCGGGCCCCCAGATCGCTCCGGGGCGCAGAATCCACGCGTCGTCCAGATCGCGCATCATGACCTCCTGCAACCGCTTCGCCCCGGCATAGGCGTCACGCACTCTGCGCAATACGGTTTCCGGGTCGTCCAGCGCACCCTCCGGCAGGGGGATCAGCGCCGCGGCTTCTGTCAGGGTCTGGCCGGGGGACAGCGCGTCGAAGTCATAGACAGCCAGGGACGAGATCAGCACCAACCGCGCGGCCCCGTCCCGGTCGCGTCCCGCCAGCACCGCCCGCGTGGCATCCACTGTGTCGCGTTTCAGCGCCGCCGGGTCGGCGCCAAGGTGTCCGGCCGCGTGGATCACCGCGCCGGATTCCGGCAACTGCCGGGCGAACCAGCCACCGGGCTCAGACAGATCCAGCCGTACCGCCGTGATGCCGGGATCGCTTGCCCACTCCACCACGGGCTGCGCGCGATAAAGCGCGATCACCGGCAGGCCGTGCCGCCGCGCTTCCGCCACACAGGCCCGCCCGACGAAGCCATTGGCCCCCGTCACCAAGACGGTTTTGCGCCCGGTCACTTCGCCCATGGCATCGGCTCCATCGGGGCGCAGGTGGTGGTCATGCGTTGCGCGCCGGAGGTCTCGCCTGCGTTTTGTATGGCAAGCGTGATTTCGGTCAGGTGCAGCGCCATGTCATTCGACATGCGGCAGGGACGCCCCTCGCGCAGCGCCGCCAGCACCTCCGCCGGGCCGAGCGCAAAGTTCATCGCCGCCGCCCCCCAGCGTTTGACCTTCGGATGCGTGGGCTGGGGCAGGCGCAGGCATCTGGGAAAGGGATGCTCCATCAGCCGCCTGCGCAGGGTCAGCCGCCGGGCAAAACGGACCTTCGCCGCGTTGTCCCAGGCGGCATCGCAGGACAGTACGCCCCGGTCGCCGACAATGCGGATGCTGTGGTCATGTGGCGCCGCGATGGAGCAGGTCAGCCGCACCACCGGGCCGGCAACGAAGTAAAGCACCGCGACAGAGACATCGGGGGCGTATGGCCCCTGCCCCGCCTTTTCGGTCACCTCGGCTGAGGCGGCGACCACGGTGCGCACTGGCCCGAACCAGGCGATCAGCCATGTCAGGTAGTAACCCGCGTGCTCCAGCGTGCAGCCAACGCGGAATTCGTCCTCCGCCGGCCAGGGCGCTCCGGATTCGGAGATCCACCGGCCGAAAGCCGCCTGGCTCACGTAACCGTCATCGAGTTCCGCGTAGATCAGCCGGGGCTTGCCCGCCACACCATCGCGCAGGGCGCGCCCCAGCGTCTGCGCCGCCTCGCCAAGCGCCGAACAGGGCGCGGAGGCCAGCACCAGCCCGCGCGCCTCCGCCAGTGCGTGCAGCGCCTGCGCCTCCGGCAAGGTCATGGCGAGCGGCTTTTCCGAGTAAACCGGGTGCCCCGCCTCCAGACAGGTGCGCGAGGTTTCGAAATGCGCCTGCGGGTTGGTGAGGTTCAATATCAGAGCACCCGGGGCAGCGGCCAGCAAGGCTTCGAAGCTGTCGCAGGCCGGGTAACCCCAGTATCCACAAAACTGCCGCAGACGCGCGGGGTCGGTGTCGTAGACGCCCGCCACCGCGATCTCCGGGTGCAGCGCCAGCGAACGCGCATAGAGGTCGGCCACGAAACCGCATCCCAGCAGAAGCACCCGGTCCGCCCGAGCGGCCCCATCCTCGCCCTTCTGGTCCTGCGCCTGAAAAACCACCCTGCACCCCTTTCGGCCCATGCCGCCCGTGCCATTCAATCATGGCCAGAGTTCGGCGCCCGCCTCCTAATGGCCCGCGATCGCGGCGCCGCGGCATCACCACAGCAAATTTTGTTCGCCCTGTTGCAGTTAAGGCACGGACCCCGGACAGGATAACAGCTATCAAGGCGCCGAACGCCCACCTCAGGGGCGGGAAAGGCTGCCTTATGGAATTCCGGGTCGAAGGTCAGGCGATCCAGGTGAACGTGCCGACATGGGCCGCGCTCGAAGCGCGGGTGCGCGAGCGTTTCGCGCGTCGAAAAGGCTTCGCGCTGGCCACGCTGAACCTCGACCACCTCGTGAAGTTGCGCGCCTCTCCGGCCTTTCGAAGTGCCTATGCGGCGCAGACATTCGTGGTGGCGGACGGCAACCCCGTCGTCTGGCTGTCGCGCCTTGCGGGGCGGCCAGTCTCGCTGATCCCCGGGTCGGAGGCAATCCTGCCGCTGGCCCGCATCGCAGCGGCGCAGGGCGTGAAGGTGGCACTTTTCGGCGCGACGGAGCCGGTGCTGGCGGCGGCGAAGGACTACCTCGAACGCGAAGTGCGCGACCTGCGGGTGGCCTGCACCATTGCGCCCGCCATGGGCTTTGACCCGCAGGGCGAACTGGCAGAGGCCATGCTGGGCGAAATCGCCGACAGCGGCGCGCGGCTGTGCTTCGTGGCACTGGGCGCGCCCAGACAGGAGATCTTTGCCGCGTATGGCCGCAAGGTCGCCCCGGAGGTGGGATTTGCCTGCATCGGCGCGGGTCTCGACTTCTTCGCAGGCAGCCAGCAGCGTGCGCCATCATGGGTCCGCAAGCTGGCGATGGAATGGCTCTGGAGGGCGCTCAGCCAGCCAAAGCGTCTGGGGCCCCGCTATGCGAAATGTCTCGCCATCCTGCCTTCGGAAACCGCCAAGGCAACGCTGTCGCGCCTGCGCCATCCCGCCAGTTGACCTCGCATCGGCCTCTCGCCGCTTTCACCGGGACCCGGTTTCGTCTTGGTTCAAATACTCAAACTCGCGGCCGAAGGGCGCGCCAGTCGATTTGCGCAGAAAATCGCAACGCCTTGTCCCGGGCGATTTACGCAGCGAATCGACGCCCCGACCCACCAGTCATCCGCCCGAAATCACCCGCGCCGGGACACCGGCCACCACGGCCCCCGCAGGCACATCCCGCGTCACCACCGCGTTTGCACCGATCACCGCATGATCGCCCACGGTCAATGGCCCGATCAGCTTGGCTCCCGCGCCCACATCCACATGACCGCCCAGCACCACGCGTCCGGCCAGCGTGACCTGATGGAACAACATGCAGTTCGGGCCGATCACCGCCTCCGGATGCACGATGATGCCGTTGGGATGCGTCATCCGCAGCCCACCGCCCACCTGCGCCGTCAGGTGCAATTCCGATTGCGTCATCAGCGACCAGAACCAATGGTTCAGAACCCAATACTTCGACATCGCCCGTCCCAGGGTGCCCCGGCCGCGCCAGTGCTGATACCGACGGACCGACCGGATCAGCTTCCTGCCCGGATCCCAGAACCGCTCCACCCGCTCGCGCGACCAATCGGGATGGGTTGCAGAGATGCCGCTCTTCTCGTCCATTCCCGCGTACCTTCGCCCATCCGCCCTATTCCTGCCCTGAAATGCGGTATTATCACCCTCATGGCAACACAGAGGCGTCTCGGCGTGACCGGCACGCGGAATTCGCCGCCAAAGAAGCCGGAGAAGCCGGAGAAGCCGGAAGCATGAGCAACGACACCCGCCATCTGAAATACAGGGGCGAAATCGATGGGCTGCGCGCTATCGCGGTCCTCTCGGTCGTGTTTTATCACTTCGGTCTGCCACTCCGGGGCGGATTTGTCGGCGTGGACGTGTTCCTTGTGATCTCGGGCTTCCTGATCGGTGGCATCCTCTGGCGCGAACTTCAGGAAACCGGACACCTCCGCCTCGGCGCCTTTTACGTCCGGCGCTTTCGCAGGCTGGCCCCGGCCTTTTTTGCCGTGCTGGCGGCAACCTTTGCGGTGGGGTGGCTGCTGCTCTTACCCTTCGAATTCCGAGAGCTGGGCAAGAGCGCCATCGCCGCCACGGTTTACCTATCGAATGTACTGTTTTTCCGCCAGAGCGGCTATTTCGACGCCAGCGCCCACGACAAGCCGCTGCTGCACACTTGGTCGCTGGCGGTGGAGGAACAGTTCTACATCCTGCTGCCGCTCCTCATGCTGCTTTTCCTGCGCAGGCCCCGACAGATGGTTGCGATGCTCGCACTCGCCTGGGGGGCTTCGCTCGCCGCCTGCGTCTGGCTGACGCCGCAGTATCCCACGGCGACCTTCTACCTCTTTCCGTTCCGCGCGTGGGAGCTTCTGACGGGCGTTCTGCTGGCAATCTGGGGGCAGTCGCGCGGCACCACATGGACTGGCTGGCGCGGATTCTCCTGGGCCGGGCTGGCACTGGTGCTGATCTCCGTCGCCACGATCCCCGCCGGCCCGAACTTCCCCGGCCTGCTCGCGGTGGTGCCGGTTCTGGGCACCGCGCTGATCCTGTCGAGCGGCACGAACGACGGCACCGTCAACCGCCTTCTCCGCAAGCCCGCTCTGCGCTTCGTGGGGCTGATGTCCTATTCGCTCTACCTCTGGCACTGGCCGGTCTACACGCTTTCCAACACGTTACGCGACGGCTACGCTGGCCCGGCCGAGGCACTGATCTGGATGGCGTTGTCCTTCCTGCTGGCGTTCCTGTCGTGGCGGTTCATCGAACGCCCGGTGCGGCGGGCGTGGCGGCTTCCCGGCGGGGTCATCGTTTCCGCCACGGGGCTCGCCACCATCGGCGCGCTGGCGGTGAGTGTGAATGTCTTCCTGCGGGACGGCCTGCCCGATCGCTTCGGGCCGGAGGCGCGGGTGCATGTCGACGCCTCCGCCGACTTCCTTCAGGATTTCAGCCGCTGCTACACGGAGGACGCGCTGCCGCTTGACGGGCTGGAGGTCTGCCCCATCGGCCCCGTCGGCCCGCCCCGGGTGCTGATCTGGGGCGACAGCCACGCCCGCGCCTTCCACGACGGGCTGGCGCAGGCGGCGGAGGAGGCGGACGTGCCTGCCATCCTCCTCTGGCGCGCGGGCTGCCCGCCGCTGGTCGACCTGCGCAAGGTCGAAAGCGCCGCCACCCCGGCACAGGACACAGCCTGCCGTCAGGCCAACACGCAGGTCCGGCAGGGGTTCGGGCGGCTCTCCTCCATCGACACCGTGCTGCTCATCGGGCGCTGGGGCTACTACGCCGAAGGCAAGGGCATCGGCTTTGACGCGGGCAACGCCATCGCGCTTTATCCGACGCAGCGCCCGGAACGGGTCGGCGAACCCCAGGGCGCCGTTCTGGCGGAGGCGGCAGAAGCCACTGTCGCCCAGTTGGACCGTTTCTTTCCCCGCGTGTTTGTCCTGCGCCAGCCGCCGGAGATTCCGCGCTACGACAGCCGCCGCGCCGCGCGCGAGGCGGCGCATCGGGGCCTGCCCCTGGCCGCGCCCCCGGTGGTTGAAACGGATGTGGACCCTACCGCGCTTCTCGGTCGCAGCGAGCAGGCGGATGCGCCCTGGATGCCGCTGGTGGCCGCGGGGCGTGTGCAGTGGATCGACCCCTGGCCACGGTTCTGCGATGCCACGCGCTGCTCCGCGCTGGCGGGCGGCGTGGGACAGTATTTCGACAACAATCATGTCACCAACAACGCCGCGCGCCGGGTGCGCGACCTCTTTGCCCCCGTCTTTCGCGGCGCGCTGCGGGAGACCGCGCTGTCGGGCGCCACGGAGGAATGAGCACGCTGGCGGACCACGGCGACGCGCCGGAGGGCGGGTGGGACGCGCTGGTGATCGGCACCGGCATCGGCGGCGGTACGCTGGGACGCAGGCTGGCAGAGGCCGGGATGCGCGTGCTCTTCCTCGAAAAGGGGCAGGCCGATGCCCGAAGCGCCGAAAACGGCCTGTCCGAAGTCGCCCTTCCCGAGGCGCGCGCGGTGCGGGGCCTCTGGCCCGCCCCCCTGACAGCCACGGTCGACGGTATCACGCAGCGCTTTTTCGCGCCGTTGGGGTCCGGGCCGGGCGGGTCTTCGGTCTTCTACGCCGCTACGCTGGAGCGGCCAGACCGTCACGACATCGACGACACCCCCGGCCGGCCGCATCCCACCGGCGGCTGGCCGCTGGGTTTCGATACGCTTGCGCCCTCTTATGCCGAGGCCGCGCGGCTCTACCGGGTCTACGGCACGCCGGATCCGCTGTCGCCCGAAGTACCCCTGCCCCTGCGCGCGCCACCCCCGCTGACCGCGGTCGAGGCGCGCCTTTTTGACCGGCTCCAGCGCTCCGGCCTGCACCCCTACCACGCCCCCACCGGGATCGAGCGCATCGACGGCTGCCGGATGTGTCTTGGCCGCAAGTGTCCCAAAGCCTGCAAGATGGATGGCCGCTCTGCCGGGGTGGAACCGGCGCTGGCCACCGGGCGGGCGCGGCTGGTGACGGGAGCGGAGGTCACCCGCCTTGTCATGGACGGCGACCGTATCGCGGCGGTCGAGGCCACGGTTGACGGCACTTCCCGCCGTTTCACCGCCCGGCGCATCGTGCTGGCGGGCGGCGCGCTGGGGTCCCCCCGCGTACTGCTACGGTCCGCGTGCGAAGACTGGCCGGACGGAGTCGCCAACCGTTCCGGCCTTGTCGGGCGCAACCTGATGTTTCACCTCAATGAAATTCTGGCGGTCTGGCCCGGTCTCGACGGCCCTCCGACCAAGGCGGTCTCTTTCCGCGACCTCTACCACCGCGACGGGCAGCGGCTGGGGACGGTTCAGGCCATGGGTATCCGTGCCTCCTACGGCGAGATCACCTATTACCTGCAGCGGATGCTGGAGGGCACGCGTCTGGCGCCCCTCGCTCCCGTCGCGCGGCTTCCGGCTGCGCTGGCTGCGCGGCTTCTGGGATCGGCGCAGATCCTCGTCGGGTTGCTGGAGGATCTGCCCTACCGCGAAAACCGCGTGGGGGCGGACGGCCACATTCACTACACTCTCCATGACGAGTTGAAGGCGCGACGGCGGGTTTTCCGGCGCGCGCTCCGGCAAGCTTTCCGGGGACAACGTGGGCTGCTGCTGGGCATTGCACCGGACCTGAATTGGGGCCACCCCTGCGGCACGCTGCGGTTCGGCCACGACCCGGCGCATAGCGTTCTGCGCGCCGACGGGCGGACCCACGATGTGGAGAACCTCTGGGTGGCGGATGCCTCCTTCATGCCGACGTCGATGGGGGTCAACCCGAGCCTGACCATCGCGGCCTTCGCGCTGCATGTGGCGGATGGGATGCTGGGGGGGCGAAAATGAGAGTCACACCTGAGGATGGCATCGTGGTGGTGACGGGCGCAGGGTCCGGCCTTGGCCGGGCGCTGGCGCACGTCTTTGCGCATAAAGGCTTTGCCGTCGCGGGTCTCGGCCGGCGGGCGGAGGCGCTGGAGGAGACCGCCGCGCTTTGCCCCGGCTTCTTCGCCGTACCGGTGGACATCGCCGACGCGGGCGCCGTTCGCGCAGCCTTTGCCACGCTGCCCGCCCCGGCTGTGCTGGTGAACAACGCCGCCATCTATCCGCGCCGCGACCTGCTGGCGGAGACCGGAGAAAGCTGGGCGGAGACGGTGAACTCCAACCTCAACGGCCTGGTCAACTGCACGCTGGCGGCGCTGGGGCCGATGGTCCAACGCGGGCAGGGGCGCATCCTGAACGTGGCAACCTTCGCAGACCTGAACCCGCTACCCGGCGCCGCCGCCTATTCGGTATCGAAGGGCGCGGCGCGCATCTTTACGCGCGCGCTGATCGCTGACATTACCGACCGCTTTCCGGGCATCGTTGTGTCCGACTGGATGCCGGGGATGCTGGCGACGAAGATGGGTATCCGCGACGGGCTGGACCCCGCGACCGCCGCCGCCTGGGGGGCGACGCTCGCGCTCTTGCGCGACCCTTCGCTGACCGGCTCCACCTTTGAAATGGACCGCGAGATCCTTCCCCCTCGGGGCCTGAAGAACCGGGTAAAGGATGCGCTGCTTCTGCGCCGCCGCAGGCCGCGCGTCCTGTCGGACCTCTAGACCGGTCTCACGCCGCCTCATGCAGCAGGATCGCCGCTTCGGAGCGGGACAGGTTGCGCCGCGCGTAACTGCCGTAGGTATGCGGGTTCTGCGCCACCTGGGGCAGCCGCCTCAGCAGCCGCGCGCGGTCTGCCTCAGATATCGTGGACAGCGCCGTGTTGGCGGGGTGGAAGCTCTCTGTTTCCACGCCATTTGCGAACAGCACCTCGTGCCGGGGCAGAAGCAGGTGGATGTAGGTCACCTCGCGCACGGAGGTATCCAGCCGCACCGTCGCCCCATTCACCAGATCGCGCGCGGCCACCAGCACTTCGGGCGTGTTGAAAAGTGCCCGCGCGACCACACCTTTCACCACCATCCGGTGCTCCGGCGAAACGAGGATCTCCTCGTCCGGCTCGCCGATTCCGAAGGCGCCGGGATGGATGCGGATCGGGCGCAGCTTTGGCATGGCAAAGAGCCGTGCGCCGGACATGCGCCGCGACCCGACCCACTGGATTTCCTGCGGCCCGCTGTCCTTCGTCTGCACATGATCGCCTTCGCGCAGGGCCTCCACCGGCACCGGACCATCCGGCGTCAGCAGGCGCGTCCCGGGGCTGAAACAGATCACACCCGACGCCTGTTCACCGGTCGCGTGGCCGCCGCGCAGGTCCAGCGTGTGATGCACGATCCACAGGTCGCGCCCGGCGGGCGGGAGTTCATCGAGGAACATCAGCAAAGGGAGGGAGCCGCGCCCGACTTCGATCAGCGTCACCGTGTAACTGGCCGATCCGTCCGTGACGACAAAGCTCGAATCCGTCAGCGGGTGGTCTGCCTCCACTCCGTCGATGCGTGTCTTGCGTGGTATTGCCGCCCCCACGAGGCGTCGCACCATGCGCGCCGCCCGCTGACGCAGATCCGCTTCGCCTTCTGCCTGATCCAGACGCAAGACCGTTCTCGGACCATCCACCCGAACCGGTTCGCCACGCCAGGACCAAGCGGCCCCGACGATCAATGCGGACGATGGCGCGGCCTTCAAGCCGCCTATTTCCGTCTGCGACCAGGAGATGACGAACGTGCCTCGATAGCCCGCTGCCATGCCAGTATTCCTGCCTGAGAACTATACCGTTCTATTGTTCTTATTGTTGAAAGACTAGCGAATGACGATACCGTTGGAAAGCACCACCTGTACGAACCAGCATGTCGGTGTAAGGACCAAATCCAGCGTCCTCCCGTTCCCGTCAAACCACGGAAAACCGGCCGCGAAGCGTGCTCAGAACGAGAGATCGATCCGCATGGAGCCGACAAACTGTCCCTCGGGCTGCGCCTCGAACTCCTTCGACAGCCATGTGACACCGTAGAACAAGGCCTTGTTGTCGCCCTGCCAGTGCAGCCCGGCGCGTGCCCGCGACCTGTTCGTCACATCGTAGCCACGGCTGGCGGGCATGAGCTTCGAGCTGTCCACATAGGCGAAATCCCCACCCAGCACGTAGGAAAACCCCGGCATAGCATCTGTCACCACGCGATAGCGCTGGCCGGAGATGCCATCGCGCACCAGAAACTCTCCCTGCCCCACCGGCCCAAAGGTCAGGTCAACGCCCGCGCGCACCATGGTTTCCAGCCCGACGCGGGCCTCGGCAAAGGGGCGCAGCACGCCCCGGCCCAGGGGAATGGTGTTGGCGACCTCGACCACCGCCGTCGGATGCACCGCGTTGGGGATCTGGTTCGACAGCACCGACGGCGAAGCGGCCACCACCCCCATCAGGTCATGCATCGCCGTCTGGAAGCTACCGATGCCGGTCTGCGAGCCGGTGGCCGAAAGATCGGCACCCAGGCTGAACTCCACCGGGCCGCGCATGAAATGCGTGTGCAGGCCCAGCGACACGACCCCGGCGAATGGCCGGTCATCGGGCGCGGGCACGCGGATGTATTCCGGCGACACCACCTGCACGCCGAGGCGGTACTCCAGCACGTCAAAGGGATGATCGGGCAGCATACCGGTCCATCCCCCCCGCGCCACCACGCGGGAGGCAGAGACAGAACCGGTTTGCCAGCGGTCGCGGCGATCACCAAAGAGGTCATTCGTGGTCAGTCGGCCATGCCCCACCAGAACCCGGCCCCCAAAGCCAGTGTCAGGGCTGCCGGGGCCACTTGGCGTATAGGTGTAATCGCCATGGTCTCCAGAATAGATGTTCGCCGCGTCAATGCCGGGGGTATAGTCGGGCGCATCATCAGAACCGGCGTAATCCACCAGATGGTCGGCGGTCTGGGCCTGCGACTGCAGGCTGGGCGCAATTGCCAACAGGGCGGCCAGCGCCACGGCATAACGACGGAGCATCGCGGTCCTCGGTCTTCGTGCCCCCCCGGGCCAGAAAGAGGTAACACAATCCTGACGATCCGCAGAAGTCTGCGGCCACATTTTTCGCTTTCCTGTGGCGGCTTTGCCCTTGCCGATAGCCGGAGCCCACGCGCACGTCCGGACACGCGAAACGCCCCGCACGGGGCCCTCTGGTCTTGTTTCGGCAGTGTGGTGCCGGTGAAGCGTGTTTAGTTCCCGCTGCAGGCACCGCCCTGGCCAATATCCTCAGCAAAACAAGGGGTACCTGCAGTTGGGCGGTGGGGTCAACAGGTGCGTTGTGGTCTACGGTTTGGTCTACGGGCCAAGTGAGCGCCTTTTGATTTACCAGTTCCGCCGATAGTAGAGCCGTTGGCTTACCTTGGCCTCAATGACGCCACACGGGGTGCAAGGGCTTGTGCGGAGTTCGTGCGCATCACAGAGAATGTCGGGGGTGTCCTTTTCTTCACGGGCCATATTCGGCAGCACTTCTGTTGCGATTTTCGAGCGGAAGCTTAGCGCTTGTGGTGCGGTGGACCCGAGTATGAACTGGTAGAGCAACCGCTGTGACAGCAAGAACGATGTCTTTATGCCTCGATATTCAGTAGCCACTTCCCAGAAAGGGAAATGGGCTACGAACTCCTCAGTCAAGCTCGACGAAGATCCGGGCAAAGACCCCCATACGCGCGGACGAACCGGTTGTAGAGCGTCCTGGACGGGCCATAGACGAAAGGCGCGCCCTTCCACTGCAACCCGTTCTTCTTAAAGTAGATTATCCCGCTTAGAACCCGCCGGTCATCCACCCGCGGCTGGCCTCGGGACTTCGGAAAGAACGGCCGCAGTCGCGACATCTGTTCGTCGGTAAGCCAGAAATGCCCGCTCATCATGCCCCCTGTGTTTGAGAGCTTGAATCATGC
The DNA here is from genome assembly GCF_017813235.1 of Sagittula salina. Lineage (GTDB taxonomy): Bacteria > Pseudomonadota > Alphaproteobacteria > Rhodobacterales > Rhodobacteraceae > Sagittula > Sagittula salina. The sequence goes on along the minus strand of NZ_JAGISH010000011.1, from coordinate 53,904 downwards.
AGCCCGTGGAGCCTCAAGCACGTTTATGGGGCCTGACCCTAGGAAATCGATCAGTAAACCAAAATATCATCCGTGAGCGCTGCAAGGTTCGTATTCAGGACCGTCAGAGTATCACCGCCGCCGAAATCGAAGACAACATGGTTTCCACTCTGGGTGGCGTGATTGAGCGCATCTTGTGCGTTCGCCAGACCAAAGTTGCGGAAGACAACGGTATCTACATTGTCAGTGAAATCGTTGATTTGATCCTGATCCCAGCCAAGGTTGAAGTTGAAGTGATCGGCTCCTGAATGCCCCACGAGGATGTCATTCCCGAGGCGACCATGTAGGTGATCATTGCCTGATCCACCCCAGATCGTGTTGTTTCCGGCGTCTCCGCGCAAGTTGTCGTCACCATTTCCGCCGTGCAGGCTTTCGATGCTGATATAGGTATCACCTGTCGCCGCGCCGGTGTTGTATTGTGAAAACTGAAGGTCTGCTATGAAACTGGCGCCGGTGGCGTAATACATAGCACGGTCGATACCCGCCCCGCCGTCGAGACGATCTGCGCCATTTCCGCCGTAGAGGATGTCATTCCCGTCTCCACCGCGCAGGTCGTCGTCGCCATCACGCCCGTGCAGCTTGTCGTGGCCATTCCAACCCCAAAGTAGATTAGCCCCAGCATCGCCACGTAGGTCATCATTGTAAGCTGACCCATGAAGGTGCTCGATACTGTCGAAGGTATCGCCTGCCGCTTCGCCGGTGTTGAGGGAGGCGTTTTGCAGGTCGACGAGAACAGCGGCAGTTGCGTTGCTGTATTGCGCACGGTCTATGCCCTCGCCCCCCATCAACTGATCGGCTCCAGCATCCCCAAAGAGAATGTCATTGCCTTCGCCCCCATCCAGACGGTCTATACCGCTGCTACCATAAAGGGAGTCGTTGCCCGCGCCACCAAATAGGTCGTCGTTGCCAGACAGACCGTAGAGGCGATCATTTCCATCCGCCCCCCAAAGCGCATTGTGCCCGGAGGAACCATATATGCTGTCATTGAAGTTCGAACCGTATGCGTTCTCGATATCGATCAGGGTATCGCCTGCTGCATCGCCCGTGAAACTTGCCGCACTTGTGTTGTCAATGCGGACCCAAATCGCTGATCCGGCATCGGCGTAACTTACGGCATCGACACCGCTACCGCCATGAAGCGTGTCACCGCCCGCGCCACCGTTCAGGATATCGTTTTCATCATTGCCGGAGAGATGATCGGCCCCGGCACCTCCAATGAGGATATCCGCATCCCCACCACCGTGCAGCGTGTCATTGCCGCTACCACCATCCAGATGGTCGAAGCCAGCACCACCTTCAATGCTATCGTGGCCGTCACCACCTTCAATACCGTCATGGCCCGCACCGCCAAGAAGCGTGTCGTTGCCTGCATCTCCTTGCAGGCGGTCGTCACCGAGCCCACCGTCCAGGTTGTCGTTACCTTCTCCACCATCGAGGTCATCCGAACCGGCATCACCACTGAGTTGGTCGTTCCCTGAACCGCCAAGCAGAGCATCGGACCCATCTCCCCCCCTCAGCGTATCGGCACCATCTCCGCCCAAGAGGTAGTCTGCGCCCCAGTTGCCGACCAAAACATCGTTACCAGAGCCGCCTTTAAGAGTATCCGAGCCTTCGTCTCCATCCATTTGGTCGTTGCCAGAGCCCCCTTCGAGGACATCGGAGCCTTCTTTCCCATACAGGAGGTCGTCGCCCGCATCGCCACGCAGATAGTCGTTGCCAGAGCCCCCGGTCAGCGTATCGTTCCCAGCCTCACCGATCAGAGCGTCGTCGCCATTCTGTCCATTCAGAAGGTCTTCGCCAATGCCCGCCCAAATCGTGTCAGCACCATCACCGCCATTCACGGTGTCATTGCGCCCCGTAGAAGCAGCATAGGCCTGATACCAGGTGAAGTAGACATCGGACGTGATCGAATCATTGCCGGGGCCGCCGTCAATCGAATCCGCACGCGTTTCCCAGCCAAACATCGTCGCGTTCGGGTCCGTCACAGCAATGTTGTTTGCCCAGTAAAAGCTGTCTTGGTTGTCCTCTGCTGCATTGACATACGCCAGGGTAATTGTGCTGCTTGCGCCTGCTCCAGACGTCAGAAACGCGTCCCAATCAGCATCTGGCAATGATGATGCTATGACAGCATCAGTTTTCCCTGCGGCACGCCCGTGCTGAATGTAATGGATAGTTGCCCCCGATAGATCGGTGCCATAGGCTGCCCGCACGTCAGCGTAATTGCGCAAGTATTGCTCAGCATTGAAGTTGCCGGTACTTCGGCCCTCATCCCGACCATGGTTGATATAGTGCTTCGTTGCATTGAAGAGATGGATGCCATAAGCGTTGTAAACATCGGCATTTGCAGCAAGGTATTGCAGAGCATTGAACGTGATCTGCTTGTCTTCGCCCTGTCCATGGCTCAGCCACCAGTCTTCACCTGTTTGCCAATTCGTTCCGAGGGCATCAATCAGATGGTTATGGCTGGCAATCAGAGATAGTGCGAATTCCGCTGTGGAGGGGCGATCCAGATGTGTCCAATGCAGTTGGTGATTTCCACCATTGAACGTGACCTGCTCTACGTCCTGCACCTGGACAAAGGTATCGCTTGACCAGAACAGATACTGACCGACGCCTTGTGCGCCGTTTTGTACATGTTTCCAATCCCACATGTTCGCGCTGCCGCTTAGGATGAGCTTGTCAGTCCCTGTGCCGCCTTGCACGACATTGTTACCCCCATAGATCGTGAGGGAAAATGTGTCATTGCCTTCACTGCCGCGATATATGTCATCCCCGTGGCTATCATGGAACAGATCGTCGCCCGCGCCACCTTCGGCATAGTCATCGCCATGGCCTCCATGGAACGTATCGTTTCCGTCATTGCCAAAGAGCTGATCATCACCGTTCTGGCCTTCCAGAACATCCGCTCCCGCTCCACCGTGAAGGCGGTCGTCACCATCCGCACCACGTAGCGTATCTTGTCCGCCACCACCAGAGAGATAGTCATCGCCAGTCGATCCGAAAATATTGTCCTTTCCAACTCCACCGATGAGCATGTCATCACCTGACCCACCGTGCAGGTAGTCATTGCCATCCCCACCAAATGCGACGTCGTCTCCGGCCTGTCCGTACAGTTTGTCATTGGCGCTGCCGCCGAGCAGCATATCGTCACCACCGGCAGCTTTGATCGTGTCTTTACCGCCATCCCCGGACAGCATGTCATCAGCACTGCCAGAAGTTATGTTATCCGCGCCATCTCCACCATAGATTGCTACAGATCTGTCTGAGTACGCTGCGGTGAAAGTATCGTTTCCTGATCCGCCATAGGCTGCTTCGAACTCGTTGGTCTGCAGATCAAAGGTAATGCCGGTGTCGCCTATATAGATCGCGGTGTCATAGCCTGAGCCGCCCCGGACAATAGCGTCGTGCGCGTCAAAGAAAATCTGATCGTTGCCACCATAGCCAAGCAAATGGTCCGCGCCCGCATCACCAGACAGCAGATCGTCCATATGCCCGCCATAGATAGCATCCGCCCCAACCCCGCCAGATACCTGCACAGACCGTGTGTGGTTTCGAGCGTCGAGTTGGTTGTTGCGGTCATCACCAGTCACGCCGTCGAGCCTATCAGCCGTCAGGTTCACGGCAGCTAAACCTGTGCCATCCATTACAGCATAGTTGTAAGATTGCCCGCTTTCGAGCTCTATAGAGTAGCCAATTTCCGTTTCTACTCGCCTCCAGCCAATAGAGTTATAGGCCAAAGACACATCCCCGACACCTCCCTCTACGACTTGGCCGTTCATGGTGAACGATGCCAGGCCATGTAGCGTGTTTCCAAAAATAGATACGTCGTCATCGGTGTTGCTATAGGCGGAGCCGTCATCGTAGCCTAGGCTGATCTGAGTGATTCCCCACTCACCGAGAGTACGCAGCTCGCCGTCATCAGTCTCGCCGTCCTGGTCAAGGTCTTGCCAGATACGTAGCTCCGACTCAATTGAGTCTTGAGAGTTCAGTATACCGTCGTTGTTGTCGTCAAAGGCACGCCTTAGTGCTTGAAGGTCGGTGTCACCTGAGTTGCCCCATAGGGAAAATGCCAACTCACGCCCTTGGTTGATCTCTCCATCGCCAGCCCCACGACTACCATCTGCATTCAGATCAATAACCAGAAAGCCATCGTCTGGAGCTGCCCAGGTGGTTTGCTCTCGAAAACCATCTCCATCCACATCGAAATGCGCAGTTGAAGCTATGGAAATCTCGATGCCGTCCTGATCGAGATCCATAATAACAGGCCAAAGCCCAAGAAGATCACCAAGACCATCCCAAAACCCCGAGCCGTCTGTATTCAAGTCATCAGGCCGGGATACGGGTCTTGGAGAAGTATCCCCGTTTTCGTTTGTTACTGTGTTTTCAGCCCAATCCCAGTAGTCATCATCTAAATCTTGTGTGTAATCGTATGCGTATCCATCCCCAATAACGTTGTCACCCAAGGCACCCTCAACATAAGAGTACGGCTGTGGGCTGTCGTTCTCATCGTAATATATTCCAGTTTGCCCATTTGTCGCATCTAAAAAGACCTGGTTGAGATCGATATTAACTTCACCATTCAAAGCTTCCTCAAGCGCATTTGCTAAGCGTGGATCATCTAGCTCTGAAATTAGCTCGCCATTTTCCGCAGCAGCTTGAAGAAGGTCTTCAACTTGACCCCAAGTCAAACCCATCGATGCGCCTACGCTCGCAATGGTCATGCCAACGGCATTGTTGTACAAATCCCTGATAGAATCAGCTTTCGCCAAAGCGTCAGCCTCTCCAGAAACAACCTTGGCAATCCCCGGCACGATCTCCTTAAGGAATCCCATGTATTCTGCGGTTGAGGGGTAACCACTACGTGAAAATGGATTAACTCCCGGGTGATTATACGCCAACTTAGCCGCCACATATGTGTGAGCCATTGCGTTGATTTGTCCGGTGGTGTCAAAACCAAATGACCGGGCGAAATCAATCGCAGGACCAGCAACCATGTTAACAACATCACCCCACGCCTGCTTCGGCGTTGGAAGTCCTTCCCACCACAACTCACCATTGGGACCATTCTGAATTACAAAGCCGTCCAATTTATCAACCCTATTCTATTTCTATTTTATAAAATTTCCCGCCCACAGGAGAAGCGGACTTTCTTACTGAGATCCAACTTTCAGAAGAAACAAAACAACCAGAGTTTTGAAAAATAACCCTGATGCCGTCAGAGGTAAAATTTACAATCTCATAGATCACATTGCCTGATTCAGAAACCAATATTACAAAGCTTTCAAGCTCACCCACGAATACATCAACGTCAATATCCAAATTATTATCTAAGACAAACTTGGAAACCTGAGTGTATTCTGGGACAACGCAGACAGATCGATATTCTGGAAACAGGCCTGACAGGCGAAAATAACCAGGCCGCGCAAATTGATCAGATAGATTCCGGCTGGATTCCGCATAAGAACCGATTGCAAAGATCGAGAAAAACACTATCAGATTATTTATGCGAGAGACAAGCATCCTAACGCCTCTTCTTCCCAAGCACCTTGATGACGTGATTGCGAACCTGGGTGCGCCGCTCCTGCACGACGATGTATTTGTCTTTCTTCTTTCGGCCAAAGACGAATATAGCGCCAAGACAATGCCGCCGAGAATCAAAAGCAGTTCCATCAAGCCCCCACACTCGTTCCTTCCGGGCAGACTACCCGCCTGGCGAGAAGTGTAAACCGGTTATTCCCCGCTATAGGAACTCAAATTTTTCTTCGAATGGTTTGAAATCTTCGCTCCGGGCCAGGCGCTGAAGAACGGCCTGCTTGCAACTCTCGTGCTCGAACTGGCAATAGACACGATTGCCCACATAAACGCCCTCGTGTTGCACATCGTAATGCAGGCTAGGGGCACCTTCGAGCATGGCCTGGGTATGGGCATAAACCTGGCGCAAAAACTTGGCCGTGTCCTTGCCGTTATGCTGCTCGAAGAGCCCGAAGAGGGGCTTCTGACCGGGCCGATCGACAAGGAACACGCCATCGGGCACAATGTAGCCAATGCCGCCGCTTTCCACATCGATGCGATTGTCAGCCAAGCTCTTGCCGCCCTTGTTGTTGCGGTTCGAGCCGCTGGATTGCTGGAAGTAGCAGGAGAAGAACCGGCTCTGATGATGTGACCGCCCTCCGGCGGCATCAGTGTTCCAAGGTGTGTCTGCAACGATCCACATAGGAGAGCGGTCATGTCAGAGACTATCACGGTCGGGCTCGATCTGGCGAAGAATGTATTTCAGGTGCATGGGGCCGATGGCACTGGCCGTGCCGTCCTACGCAAGAAGTTGCGGCGCGCTCAGGTGCTGGAGTTTTTCGGCCAGCTTCCGTCTTGTGTCGTCGCAATGGAGGCCTGTGGCGGCGCTCATTTCTGGGGGCGCGAGATCGGCAAGCTGGGACATGAGGTGCGGCTGATCCCGCCCGCCTACGTGAAGCCCTTCGTGAAGCGTCAGAAAAACGATGCGGCCGGTGCCGAGGCGATCTGCGAGGCCGCGCTACGTCCGACGATGCGCTTCGTGCCTGGGAAGAGCGAAGAGACGCAGGGCGCGGCGATGGTGTTTCGCGTGCGCGAGCTTCTGATCCGGCAGCGGACCCAGGCCATCAATGCACTGCGAGGGCATTTGAGCGAGTTCGGACAGGTCGTGCCACAGGGGGCAGCGAATGCATCGAAGTTGATTGCAATCGTCGAAGATGGGCGAGCGGTCCCTGCGACGCCTGCTGATCATCGGGCCAACAGCGTCATTATCAAACGGCATACCCACGCTTCGGCCAAGCCCGGCACGTGGCTCGGCGGCATGCTGTCGCGCAAGCCGCCGATGCTGGTGCGCGTGGCACTGACGAACAAAATGGCGCGCATCGTCTGGGCTCTGATGGCCAGGGGTGGTGTCTATCAGTCTCCGGTCGCGGCGGCATAAGCCGACCGTCGATCGCGAGAACGTCGGAGCGGAAGAGGGCAAGGAGCAGTTTGGCGCAACAGTCGAGAGACGGGATCGGGAGAACCAGTGCGCAACAGAGTGCCATCGAGCACGCGGCTTTGATCTGGACCCGACCTTCGAACACCATGCGGGCCCGCGGCATGCTCGACGCCGCATCTTGAGGCCGGACACATTTCAGCACCCGGTGACACGCGGCAGCCAGCTCTAAAATTACCTCTTTCGCATGGGGCGATTACACATGTTGCACAAATCCCGTGTGGGATTCATCTCATGAATCCAGCGTAGTAGCTGGGGTGCATGAGCAGACCTACACCCCCGACCTACAAGACCAAGAACTGGCCAGCCTACAATGAAGCGCTCAAGCGCCGTGGCTCGCTGACGATCTGGTTCGACCCCGATATGCGCCCATTTGGCCGCGCATGGCTGGGCCTTCGACCCGGCGGATTCGGCGCGGTATGACGCGGAGCGAGCCATGTTCCCGGCGGATGTGCTGGACTGGGTGCGGGTGTCACAGCCCAAGGCTTGGGACGTGCTGGAGAAGCGCGGCGCGGATGCGGTGCTGGACCGGCTGCGCAAACAGATCGACCAGCGCGGGACGCTCGAAGTCCTGCGCCATGGCATCGAGGCGATGGGCCTCCGCTCGCCCCTGAAGCTGGCCGAGTTCAAGCCTGCGGTCGTAGTAGACCTTGCCGAACGGATTGGTGAAGTCGATGCCGATCTCGCTGGCGGCGAAGTTGATGACCGAGCGCACGGTCCCGAAGACCCTCGTGATGCTGCTGCCCGCCAGCTTGCGCTCGATAAGGTCGTCCCGTAAGCGATTCGCGTCCGCCTAGGTGTACTGCGTGATGTCCTTGTCGCCGCATACGTCGGTGACGTAGCCACAGGCGCGTTCTGCAGCCCGCTGGAAGGTGGCAGGACGCCCCTTGCTTTTGAGCGCAGATAGCTTCAGTAAGGCTCACAGCGGCGCTCTGTGTGGCTACAGCAGTAAGCTGAGGTGCGGTGATGACGCCGGGCGAGTCGTTGACGGCTTGCCGGATGAGGTGCTTGCCAGGAATGTCCGTCTCTTCGACCCGCAGATGATACCAGAACTGATCAAGCTGCTGGGCCGCCTTGGTCGCCCGAGACGCGGCGATTGCGGCCGCCCGTGTCCAAAGCGAATACGATACTCGATTGGAAGAATAACGGTGCCGAAGATCACGCGGAACGCGTCGGCTGAAGTAAAAGATGCCCGCCTTTACAAATGTAAACGGCACGGATGTCGGGGTGATTTTGGTCTTCGCCATGGTCTACGCCTATGTCAGCTCGTGTCAAAGCTGAGGCTTATCAATGGCTCGGGCCTGTTAGTGGTGCCGGTGAAGGGACTCGAACCCCCGACCCCATCATTACGAATGACGTGCTCTACCAGCTGAGCTACACCGGCATCTGGTGGACGGCCCAATAGCAGGCCGTCCGCACCTTGAAAAGCCCTAACTTGCGGCTTTCTTGTCGGCTTCCGGAACTGGCTCTCCGACGATCTCCGCGTCCTCTGCCTCGGTCGAGGCGGTGGTTGATGCCTGCGCCGTCTCGGGGCGCGCGGCAGTGGCCGGGCTGATGTCGATGACATCCGCAGGGGCGGGAGAGGGTTCCGCCTGATCCTCGGTGGACTTGTCCTCCAGTGCGCCGACAATCAGCGGCAACATGTTGGCGCCTGCGGGCAGCACGACCTCAGACTGCGGCGGGGTCTTCCAGGACAGCGTGTCAAAGGCCCCGCAGTTCGAACAGGTGGGTCGCCAGTCGCCGTGGATCGTGTTGCAATTCTCGCAGACCCACTGCGGACCACGCGGCGCGGTGACTGCCTTGGCCAGCCAGGCGCGCACCACTTGATCCTTCGCGCCCTCGCCCTTTTCGATGGCCGCCATGATGGCCAGAACGCGGGCGTCAGGCTCCTTCTCCGGCAGATCGCCCAGTGACCGGCGCGCTTCGGGAAAGTTTTCGGCGGCGAGGTTCAGTTCCGCCAGCAGGAGCCTTGTCTCGCGGTGCTCCGGGTTGATCCGGGTCAGCGGCACGAAACGCTTGATGCGCTGGTCGGGGGTCTCGTTCGGCTCGATCTCCGCAAAGGCTGCGGCGAGGTCGGGATGCGGGTGGGTCTCCCACGCTTTCTTGAGCACGCGCATGGCGTTGCGCGGGCGCTTCTGCGCGATGTAGGCGCGGGCGGCCTTTGCGGCGGCGGGGACGAGGTCCGGCGAATTCCTGTTCGCCTCGATCGCCTTTTCGGCGGCGGCGAGGCTCTCGTCACGGTTCTCGATCTCGGTCGCCTGGCTGAGCGCCAACACCGCGTCGCGCCGCTTGTAGACGTCGCGCGGCAGGGATCCGTGCTTCAGCTTGGCCGACAGGGTCTTTCGCGCGCCTGCCCAGTCTTCCTTTTCGGCCTGCAGGCGCAGCAGAGTGTCCTGCACCTCTTCGTGCTTCGGCTTGATCGCAAAGGCGCGTTCGGCCAGGGCCAGCGCGGTGTCGGTATCCCCCGCCGCGAGCTTCTGGTGCATGATACCCCTGATGCCGACAAAGCGCGTGGAATCACGCTGCAGCAGGCGCTTGTAGACCTGCTCCGCCTTTTGGCGGTCGCCGACCATTTCCGCCGCCTGCGCGGTGATCAGGTCGGTCAGTTCCGGCTTGTGCAGGTACTTCTCCGCGCGTTGCGCCTTGGCGATGGCAAGCCGTCCTTCGCCCGAAGCCAGCGCCATCATGCCTTCGGACAGCGCCTCGTATCCCTTGCGTTCGCGGTTGCGGTGGAAATGCCTCGACAGCGCGGTTTCATCGCCGTTGATGAACCGCAGAGTGGCGACCAGCAGCGCAACCACCTGAATGAGAACCCAGACCGCCGCAACGAGGACGATGGCGCCGAGAACCATCATCAGCGGTGTAAGCGTGTATTCCACCCCGGCCAGAGTGATGCGGGCCTGCGCCAGCCCCGAGCCATCCGCCTCGATGAGGTAACCGAGCCCGAGGGTCAGCGCGGCGACCAGTGCGACGAAAACGACGATCTTGATGAGTGACCACAACATGCTGACGCACCCCTTATTTCTGATTCAGTTGCTGCGAGAGTGCCGAAGCTTCGGCCAACGCATCCCGGCGCAGGGTGGCGCGTGCCATCCAGTCCGCCAGCGGCGGCCGCGCCCCTTCGGGCAGGGCATCCAGCTCCGCGAGCGCGGTATCGAGGTCCCCGGCCCTGACGGCGGCTTCGGCGCGCGACAGGATCGCGTCGACCGAACTCCCTTCCTTAGGCGTGACGGAACGGGCGCCCAGCTGGCTCTGGAAGAAACTTCCAAGCCCGGAGGGTTGTTCGGATGGCGCCTTGCGCGACGCGGCGAGCGAGGCCCGCGCGGAATCGGGGAATTCGTTGCCCAGCGCCGCCATGGTCGGCACGCCGTCGGCGGCCGCAGTGGACAGCGCCTCCGGGACGCTGACGCCGCTGTCCGACACGGTGGCCAGCGGTTCGGCATAGGGCTGACCGGCCTGTACGCGGGCCAGCACATCCGCGAGCGCGGCCTGTGCCGCGGCGACGCGGGCCTGATCCTCGGCAGAGCTTTCCAGCGCGCGGGCTTCCTCCACGATCTTCGTGACCTCGGCGGTCTTTTCCTCAAGCTGCTGCGAGAGCGCGGCCTTTTCCGCCTCCAGCGAGGCCTGCTGCTCATCCACGGCGGCGCGAAGCTGGTCCAGCTCGCGCTCGTAGGCGGCGATAGCCTCCGGCGATACGGCAGCCTCCAGCGGGCGCTTCTCCAGTTCCGTGATGCGGCCATCCAGCCCGACGATCTGCTCGTTCAGGCCGGTCAGGCGGCCGTCCATCTGCGTCAGGCTGTCCTGCACCCCGGCAAAACCGCTTTGCAGCGTGCCAAGGTCGATGCCCGCGACCTGCTGTTGCAGATCTTCGACCTGCCCACGAAGGCTGCCCGCGCCCGCGTCGAGACCGGAAAGCCGTTCGTCCTGCGCGCTGAGGGCGGCGCGTGTTTCGTCCTCGAAAGGGTTGGGCTGCGTCAGCCCGTACCATGCCGCGCCATAGCCAAGGCCCGCCGCGATGGCGCCCCCCAGCAACAGCGGCAAGAATCCGCCGCTGCTCTTCTGGACCACTGCAGGCACCGGCGCGCTGGCCGGGGCCGGCTCATCGCGGGTTGTCTCTGTGGCGGTCGCTGTGGGGTCCTCCGGCGTGGCGTCGGACGCGGCGCTCCCGGCGCGCGCTGCGCTTGTCGTCTCAGAATCCATGGGCTCGGAATCTGTGGTCTCCGACGCCGCTGCTTCGGCTTCTGCCGTGGCGGGCCCTGCGCCTTGCGCCTCGGCTTCGGTGGTCCCCGTGAGGGTCGCATCGCCCTCCGGCGTTTCCGCCTCAAAGGCGCCGTCCGTGACCTCGTCGGTGGTCGCCTCGGCCTCTGCGCCCGCCTCCAGCGTCCCTTCGGTCGCGGTCTCGGCGTCGCGCGTTCCGTGCAGCGCGCCCTCGGGCGCTTCGGTCTTGGCCGTATCCTTCGGGGTCTCCCCCGCTGTCTTTTCCCTGTCGGTCTTGTTCTCAGTCGTGTCTGCCACGTCCTGTCACCCTTTTACCTGCCCCCTCGGGGGTCTCCTCCGGCGCGTCCCCGCCGCGCGCCCGTGACTGCGCCAGTGACTGCGCCGGTTTCGCGGCCTCGACCAGCAAGGCCGTCACCGCATCCAGCATTGCCGGCGAGTCGGGTCGCGCCGCGACCTTCAGTACCTCTATATGGAGCGGCGCAACGGCGATGGCCACTGCTTCGCTCATGGCCGCGACAAGAAGCGGCGCTTCAACGCGGTTCATTGCCAGCAATTTGCCCGATCGCGGCGAAAATACCGGCGCCACCACGGGCACCGTCCCGATCAACGCCGCGCGAGCACTTTCGTTCAGCGGCTGCTGCGGCTGATCGTACAGCGTCACCGTGCGCGTGGGCAGCCCCGCATTGGTCAGCCTTTCCGCCACCTCGCCGCGCTGGTGCCGCCCCGCCAGCCGCAGTAGCGGCGCGGCGACCCGAGCCGCCGTCAGCGCCTCTACCAGCGCATCGGCGTCCTGCGCCACATGCGCCACGTACAGCCCGATGCCGCGCGCTGCCTGCGCTGTCGCCTGCCCCACTACGTAGACCGGAACCTTCAGGGAACGCCCCTTTGGCAGAGCCTGCCACGCAGCGACCCCGTGCGCCGAGGTAAAGATCAGGCCCCGCACGTCCTCCGCCGGGACGTCGACCGGCAGCCGTACGATGTCCATCAACGGAGAGATGATCGGATCAAAGACCGCGCCCCGTCCCCGAAGCGCGGCGATGAACCCCTCCGAAACCGCCTGCGGCCGGGTCATCAGAAGGATCGGGCGGGCGTCGGGCATCTGACCTCCGGTGCCGGGGCATTTGGGGCGCGCCCCTGCCCTTCAGGCGCGTTGTTGTCGGCGCCTGCCCCCGGGGACATTGTGGGGGGCGTCCACCGGTGGTAACCCCTTGCCGCATTCATGGCAACGGGAGCGCACCATGGCCGAACCGCTGATCCTCGGGCTGGAGAGCAGCTGCGACGACACCGCCGCCGCGCTGGTTCGGGGCCGCGATGTGCTGTCCTCGGTTGTCGAGGGGCAGAACAGCCTGCACGCAGCCTACGGCGGCGTCGTGCCCGAAATCGCCGCGCGCGCCCATGCCGAGCGGCTGGATCTGTGCGTCGAACGCGCGCTGGACGAGGCCAGCGTCACACTGGCCGACGTCGACGCCATCGCGGCAACCGCCGGGCCGGGACTGATCGGCGGCGTCCTGTCCGGCGTCATGATGGCCAAAGCGCTGTCGGCCGCGCTGGGAAAGCCGCTGATCGGGGTCAATCACCTCGCCGGCCACGCGCTGACACCGCGGCTGACCGACGGGCTTGCTTATCCGTACCTGATGCTGCTGGTGTCCGGCGGGCACTGCCAGTTCCTGATCGTGCGCGGGCCGCAGGATTTCACCCGCCTCGGCGGCACCATCGACGACGCGCCCGGCGAAGCCTTCGACAAGACCGCGCGCCTGCTGGGCCTGCCCCAGCCCGGCGGTCCCTCGGTAGAGATCGAGGCCCGCAATGGCGACGAAACCCTGTACCGATTCCCCCGTCCGCTGCTGGACCGCCCCGGTTGCGACCTGTCGTTTTCCGGTCTGAAAACCGCTCTGATGCGCCAGCGCGACCAGATCATCGCCGACCGCGACGGGCTGACACGGGCCGACCGCGCAGCGCTTTGCGCCGGGTTTCAGGCCGCCGTGCGCGACGTGCTCGCCGAAAAAACCCGCCGTGCCATAGGGCTTTACATGAATGAAACCCCCACCGAACCGGCCTTTGCCGTGGCGGGCGGGGTGGCTGCGAACATGGCCATTCGCACCGCGCTTGAATCAGTTTGCATTAACTTTGGAATCAGATTCACCGCCCCGCCGTTACGATTATGTACCGATAATGCCGCTATGATCGCCTATGCCGGCGGGGAACTGCTGGCGGCGGGCGTGTCGCATGACATGTCGCTGCAGGCCCGGCCACGCTGGCCACTGGACCGGAGGGCCGCACCTTTGGTCGGTCACGGAAAGAAGGGTGCCAAGTCGTAACCCCAAGGGCACGACACCCGGCACCACAAAAGGAGACGGCATGAAGGACGCCTTTGCATGACGGTTTCGGTTTTCGGAGCGGGCGCCTTTGGCACCGCTCTCGCCATTGCGCTCGCGCGCGAAGATCGCCCTGTGACGATCTGGGGCCGCGACCCCTACGCCGTGTCGCGCATCCGCGATCACCGCTCATCGCCGCGGCTGCCCGGTATCCGCATCCCCACGCGTGTGACCGCCACGGCGAACCTCGACCGTGCGCTGGAGGCGGAAACGCTGCTCATCACCGTTCCGGCACAAAGCCTGCATCAACTGCTCGACCGTATCGGGAACAGGGCTGGACATGCCCGCGTCGTGCTGTGTTGCAAGGGCATAGACATGGAAAGCGGCCTCGGCGTTTCCTCGCTCTGGGCAAAGGCCCGCCCGGGCGGCACGCCGCCCGCAGTGCTCACCGGTCCGAGCTTTGCCAATGACATCGCCCAGGGCCTGCCAACGGCGCTGACGCTCGCCTGCAGCAGCGAAGAGACGGGCCAGGCACTGCAAAAGGGTCTCTCCACCTCGGTTCTGCGGCTATACACCACGACGGACACCATCGGCGCCGAGCTTGGCGGCGCGATGAAGAACGTGATGGCAATCGCCTGCGGTGCCTGTATCGGCGCCGGTCTGGGCGACAGCGCGCGCGCCGCCCTGATGACGCGCGGCTTCGCCGAGATGACGCGCCTTGCCACCCACATGGGCGCGCGGGCGGAAACCATGGCCGGCCTTTCCGGCCTTGGCGACCTCGTGCTGACCTGCACCTCCGAACAATCGCGCAACTTCCGTTTCGGCCTTTCGCTGGGCCGGGGGGAGGATTTCGACCCCTCGGTGACCGTGGAAGGCGCCGCCACCGCCCGCGCCGCCGCGCGCGTCGCACGGGAGAACGGCCTCCCCTTGCCGATTACCGCAGCGGTGGCGGAACTGACCACGGGCGACTTGACGGTCCGGGACGCAATGGATCAATTGCTGTCCAGACCGCTCAAGGAAGAATGACACATGCTGATTGCCCTGATGGCTTTTGACAAACCCGGCGCCCTGCAGGTCCGGAAGGACAACCGCGACGCCCACCTCGCTTATATCGAGGCGACCGGCGTCGTGACGCAGGCCGGTCCGCTGCTCGACGACGCGGGCGAAATGGCCGGATCGCTGGTCATCCTCGACGTGGCCGACACGGCCGCCGCGCAGGACTGGGCCAACAACGACCCCTACGCCAAGGCCGGGCTGTTCCAGTCCGTCACCCTCCGTGCCTGGAAAAAAGTCATCTGATGGCCTTCTGGCTTTTCAAATCCGAACCCGATGCATGGTCGTGGGCCGATCAGGTGGCCAAGGCCGACGCAGGCGAGGAATGGAACGGGGTGCGAAACTACCAGGCGCGAAACTTCATGCGGCAGATGGCGGTGGGGGATCTCGGTTTCTTTTATCACTCGCAAAAGGACCGCGCCGTGGTCGGCATCGTCGAAGTCATCGCTGAAAGCCACCAGGACAGCACCACCGACGACCCGCGCTGGGACTGCGTCGATATCAAGGCGGTTGAACCCCTGCCAAGGCTCGTCACGCTCGACACGGTGAAGGCCGACCCGCGCCTGTCGGAGATGGCGCTTGTCCGCCAGTCCCGCCTTTCGGTTCAGCCGGTCACGGCCGAGGAATGGCAGATCGTCCGCACGCTCGGCGGCCTCTGACGCACTGAGCGTGCCCCTCCGGACACCCTTTCCGTTACTGGCAACTGCGGAAGAAGACCCGTCTCGGCACGGTCCTGGCGGGTAGAACAGAACGACCACGTCGAGCGGCAGCACCGCGTCCGTACAGAGCCGGTCGGCTTTTACAGCGCGCGGGTTGCACGGCTCCCTTGCCGGGCGGGCCAGGGCCATCCTCACAAGACCGGCCCTGGACCCGCCCCGACCGCTGACACAGTCCCCCACAACACTGGCGAAAACGCGACATTTATTACGAAAGCGATGCAAACGCGCGTTGTTTACCGGTCGACCGGCATCCTGGAGGGCTTCGGAAACGTGTGCGGGGGACCCCGGCAGCAGCCAAGGCCCCCCTCTCACCCACGTGCTCCCTACGCACCACACGTGAAACTGGATTTTGGGCCTGACCGTTCTAGCCAGATTTGCAAGAACCATACCCTCGGGCGTGCCTTCTGGCAAACGTCGAGTACCCGCAATTTTCCGCAAAGCCCGACAAAAGAAATGACCGCCGGATCTCTCCGACGGTCCCTCGATCACGGTTCGACCCGGTCAGCCGTAGACCGCTTCCTTACCGAAATGCTTCGTCAGCATGTAATAGATCACGGCGCGGTACTTGTTGCGCTCGGACTTCCCGTAGGTCTCGATTACCTGATTGATCGCGTCCATCAGGTCGGGAGTGTCCGAAAGGCCCAGCTTCTTCATGAGAAAGTTGGTCTTCACGGTGTCCAGCTCGCCGGCCTGGCTCGACGCCACAGTCGAACTGTCGGCATTGTAGATCGACGGACCGCAACCAATTGTCACCTTGGTCAGAAGGTTCATGTCCGGCTCCATGCCGCACTTGTTGCGCAGATCATCCGCATATCGCTGGATCAGCTCGTCACGCTTTCCCAATGGTGTTCTCCCTCATTCCGTGGACGCCGCGCGCCCGTTTTTTTCGATGCGGCCCCGCCGGGCCTCGGAAAACATGGTGAATCACGTGGGGGAAGCTGGCAAGGAAAATGCGTCCCCCGTTTTCCCCCTGCCCGCGAACGGGTGTTCCGGTGTCGTTTGCCCCGCGGTCCGCGATCAAAGCCCCGCCGCGACCGCCTCCAGCGTCAGGGCCCCCGGGTGCAGCCCTTCGCGCACCAGTCGCGCGCCCATCGCCTGCATGGCCGCGTTCACCGGAACGGGCACGCCGTGAAGCCGCCCGAGGCGCACGATCTCGCCGTTCAGCCAGTCGGTCTCGATACTGCCGGCACCGCGCAGCAGGCTCTGTGCCGAAGACCCGCCGGGGCGTGCCTCTCCCGCCACCTCCGTGCCGTTCATCAGCGCGCGTTTCGCCGGGTCCGCGTCCCCGCGCCGCTCGACCCGGATGCCCGCCGCGCGCAACACCGCCTCCGCCTCGTCCTTCATCCGGGCGGACAGGTCGCCGAAATCCGCCCCCCGCCCCAGCGAAGCCTCAAGGATATTGCCCAGATTTACCAGAAGCTTGCCGTATTTGGACGCCATCACGTCCTCACGCACGAACCCCGCCATCCCCGCGCCGTCCAACACCATCGCCAGTGCCTGGTCCGCTGCATCCGCCCCGCGCGGGTAGCGGCCCAGGTCAAAGACTCCGAACTTCGGCGCGCCGTTACAAACCACCTTGCCGGGGTGAAGGTAGGTCGCGGGCATCATCACCGTGACGCCGTGCACGTTCGGGAATAGCCGCAGCGCGAGGTCCTCGTTCGTCACGCCGTTCTGCAGGCAGAACAACGGCTGGTCGGTCACTCCCGCCGCGCGCAGATCCTCCAGCGCGCCGGGGGTGTGCTGCGTCTTCATGCACAAGAGCACCATGTCGTCCGCGCGCCAGTCGATCTCCGCGGGGTGACCCACGCAGGCGAGGTGCTCCACCACCTCCAGACCGGGCGCCTTCAGCCACAGCCCGTCTGCCCGCACCGCTTCCAGCATGGCACCGCGCGCAATGGCGACGACCTCCACGCCCGACCGTGCCAACAGCGCAGCGACACTGCCGCCGATCGCGCCCAACCCGTAGACAACAACCCGCATGAACCCCTCCCTTTTGCCGCAGCCTGCAACGAAAAAGGCCGGGCGTATACCCGGCCTTCCGTACCCTTGGGCCGACCGCTGAACGGCCAACCGGCACAGGATGGATTTTCAACCCACCGTCAGTAGCGGTAGTGTTCCGGCTTGAACGGCCCTTCGGGCGAGACGCCGATATAGGCCGCCTGCTCCGACGACAGAGTCGTCAGCTTCACGCCGATTCGGCCAAGGTGCAGCCGCGCCACCTTCTCGTCCAGATGCTTCGGCAGGATATAGACGCCCGGCTTGTAGTCCGCCCCGTTCTTCCACAGTTCGATCTGCGCCAGCACCTGGTTGGTGAAGGACGCCGACATCACAAAGGACGGGTGCCCGGTGGCATTGCCAAGGTTCAGCAGCCGCCCTTCGGACAGCAGGATGATGCGCGAGCCCGAGGGCATCTCGATCATGTCGACCTGGTCCTTGATGTTGGTCCACTTGTGGTTCTTCAGCGCCGCGACCTGGATTTCGTTGTCGAAATGGCCGATGTTGCCAACGATGGCCATGTCCTTCATCTCGCGCATGTGCTCGATGCGGATCACGTCCTTGTTGCCGGTGGTGGTGATGAAGATGTCGGCATCCGCCGCCACGTCCTCCAGCAGCACGACCTCGAATCCGTCCATCGCCGCCTGCAGGGCGCAGATCGGGTCGGCCTCCGTGACCTTCACCCGCGCGCCGGCGCCGCGCAGCGACGCGGCAGAGCCCTTGCCCACATCGCCGTAGCCACAGACGACGGCGACCTTGCCCGCCATCATCACGTCGGTGGCGCGGCGGATGCCGTCGACCAGCGATTCCTTGCAGCCGTACTTGTTGTCGAACTTCGACTTCGTGACGGAATCGTTCACGTTGATCGCCGGGAAGGGCAGCTGGCCGGTCTTGTGCAGGTCATACAGGCGATGCACCCCGGTGGTGGTCTCCTCGGAAACGCCCTTGATCGCTTCCCTGACCTTGGTGAACCAGCCCGGGGAGGCCGCCATGCGCTTCTTGATTTGCGCCTTGATGACCTCTTCTTCTTCCGACTGCGGCACGGGGATGATCTCTTCTCCGGCCTCGGCGCGGGCGCCCAGCAGGACATACAGCGTCGCGTCGCCGCCGTCGTCGAGGATCATGTTCGCGCCGTCCGGAAACTGGAAGGAGCGGTCGAGGTAATCCCAGTGCTCTTCCAGCGTCTGCCCCTTCACCGCGAAGACCGGCGTGCCGCCCGCCGCGATCGCCGCAGCCGCGTGATCCTGCGTCGAGAAGATGTTGCACGAGGCCCAGCGCACGTCCGCGCCCAGCGCCACCAGCGTTTCGATCAGCACGGCCGTCTGGATCGTCATGTGCAGCGACCCAACGATCCGCGCGCCTTTCAGCGGCTTTTCCTCACCGTATTCGACGCGCAGCGCCATGAGACCGGGCATTTCAGTCTCGGCGATGTCCAGTTCCTTGCGGCCAAAATCGGCCAGCGCAATATCCTTGACGACGTAATCCTGGGTCACCGGGGGTGCCTCCGTTGCAAACGAGCTTTGGCGCGGAGTTACCATCAAGGTGATTAACAGGCAATGACACCGCTCCGGGAACTGCACGGCAACGGCCCTTTGAATTCTGCGCGACACCGGACTAGACAATTCCGGACGAACGAGGACCGGCGGAAACGGCGCCGGGCAAGGCAGGACGCGACCGACGATGGCCAGATCCCCCCGCGCATGGCAGCGCATGCTTTCGGGCCGCAGGCTCGACCTTCTCGACCCGACCCCGGTGGACATCGAAATCGAGGACATCGCCCATGGGCTTGCCTTCGTGGCGCGCTGGAACGGCCAGACCCAAGGCGATTTCGCCTATTCCGTGGCCGAACATTCCCTGCTGGTAGAAGCGCTCTTTGCCCGCCAGAACCCGAAGGCGAGCGCTGCCCAGTGCCTGACTGCCCTGCTGCACGACGCGCCGGAATACGTCATCGGCGACATGATTTCCCCGGTGAAGGCGGCTGTCGGTCCTGAATACGGCGATCTGGACAAACGCCTGGCGGCTGCCATCCACATCCGCTTTGGCCTGCCCGCCCTGACCCCCGCGCGTCTGAAACGGCAGATCAAGAAGGCAGACAATATTTCTGCCTGGATGGAGGCGACGCAGATCGCGGGCTTTACCGAGGCAGAGGCCGACCGCTTCTTTGGCAAGCCCGACCGCGACTTGATCGCCGATCTGACGATCGAACTGCGCCCGCCAGTCGAATGCCGTCACGCCTTCACCGCCCGGCACGCGGCGCTTCTGGCGGAGTGCTGAACGCTCAAATCGGGGAAGCTGAAACAATTCGCCGCAAAATCGCCTGATTCGCACGCCATAAGGAAACAAAGGCGGAATTAGCCGCCATTCGTCATTTACGAAGGAGCTTCCCCGTGTCGCGTGCAAGGATCATGATTCTCTCTCTCTGCGTCCTGGCCACTGCCGGATGCGGCGGTGCATCCGTGGTCAGCCGCAACGCCGGGGCAATGGCGTTTTCCACCTCCGGCACGGCGGGCGACCCCGACATGGTCGCACAAGCCCAGGCGCTGGATGTCATGACGCGGGACCTGATGCGGCGCGCAACGATCAAGGGCGCCTCCGTGGGCGCCGCGGCGGGCTGCGGACTCGCGGTGATCTCGGCCTCCGAGGGGGCGAAATGCCTCGCCGGGGCGGTAGCGGGCGGCGCCGTCGGCGCGGTCGTCGGCAACGCCATGGGCCGCGCCGAAGTCGCAAAGCGGGTGGAAATCGTGCGCCTCAGCCGCGTCACCCCGGCGATTTCCGGCGCGCAAAAACAGATGGCGCACCTCAACGATGGCATGGCGGATTTCATGGCAGCCCAAGACGACGAAATGGCAGTGCTGACGATGCAGCGCGATCAGGGCAACCTGACCCCGAAGCAATACGAAGCCCGCCTTGCCAAGGCCCGCCAAAACCGCGCCGCGGTGGCAGAGGCCCTGACGCTGTCCGCACGGCAGGCGCAGATGGCCCATGCAGCGCTTGTGGATGCCCGCGCCAAGGGGCAGACCGGCCTCGACTGGCACATTCTGCAAGTGGAAACGCTGGAGGACGAGGCGACCTCCGCCCGCGCCCGCATATCCCTGCTCTGACGTGTCTCTCGGGCACCGGAAACCAGAAAGGTTTTCGCCCCGTTTTTTCCGGGAAAACGCCCCCGCCGCGACTGGCCCGCCGCGACTGGCCCGACTGGGGCGCGTTCCGTAGGGGCAGCCCTCAGCGGGGCGAGCGTTTGGCCAGGATGCGTTGCAGCGTCCGGCGGTGCATGTTCAGCCGCCGCGCTGTTTCCGACACGTTGCGGTCGCACAGTTCATAGACCCGCTGGATATGCTCCCAGCGCACACGGTCCGCGCTCATCGGGTTTTCCGGCGGCGGCGGCAGTTCGTCCGTCTTCGACAGCAGCGCATTGGTGATGTCGGTGGCGTCGGCGGGTTTCGACAGGTAGTCCGTCGCGCCGATCTTCACTGCGGCGACGGCGGTGGCGATTGCGCCATAGCCGGTCAGCACCACGATGCGGGAGTCGGGGCGTTTCGCGCGCAACACCTCGACAACGTCGAGCCCGTTGCCGTCCTCCAGCCGCAGGTCCACCACCGCGAAGGCCGGTGGCCGCGCCGTGGCGATCGCCGTCCCGGCTGCCACGGATCCCGCCGTTTCCACCTCGAACCCGCGCTTTTCCATGGCCTTGGCCAGACGTTTCAGGAAGGGCTCGTCGTCGTCCACCAGGAGAAGGGACTTGTCCTCACCCAGATCGTCCATGTGGTCTTCGGCCAAGTGCCCGCCTCCTGTTGCGAAACCAGTGAAGGAAACTATTAACCACGCCCCGGTGCGCGGTCAAATGCCGCAAGGTCAGCCTGCGGCACCCGACGGGAACCGGTTCAGGCCCCGCTTCAGGACTTCGCGGCCTCGGTGAAGCAGGACACGCGGTCCGCCATCTCCTGCGGCGTCACCTCGCGACGGAAATAATCGACGAAACCCGCCTCCGGCAGCACGAGGTAGGTAAAGGTCGAATGGTCGACGAGATAGTATTCCGGATCGCCGCCCTCCTGTTTCTTGTAATAGGTCCGGTAGGCTTGGCTCGCCGCCTTGATCTGCTCCGGCGCGCCGGTCAGCCCGATCATCTTTTCGTGAAGGTTCGAGGCGAAGTCACCCACCACCTCCGGGGTGTCCCGCTCCGGGTCGATGGAGACGAAGACCGGCGTTACGCTGATTCCGCGTTCCGCCAGCAGATCCACGGCTTCGGCGTTGCGCGCCGTGTCAAAGGGGCAGACGTCGGGGCAGAAGGTGTACCCGAAATACAGCAGCGTCGGTTCGGTGATCACGTCCCTGTCGGTCACCGTCTTGCCCTGGCTGTCGACCAGCGTGAAAGGCCCGCCGATGTCGCCCGCAACCGCACCCTGGCGGCACTCGGCAAACGTGTCATCGCCACGGCCGAAAAGCCCCGCCTGCGAGGCGATGAAGGTGCCGCCCAGCAACAGGATGACCGCCACCCCGGCGGTGATCGCATAGGTCCTGGCTGTCATGTCTCCCTTTCCGCCGACGTTCGCCGACTGTCACATATGGTTATCAGCATGTTTCCCCTAGCATGCGCCATGGCGCTTGCCAACGCGGCCGCAAGAGACGAAACAAATCCCATGAGCACAACCGATTTCGGCCTCCTCGGCGAAGCGAGCCGCAGCAACTGGATCCGTCTGCGGACGATGATCCTCCTGCGCTGGGTCGCGATCTGCGGCCAGCTCGCGGCCATCGTCATCGCACAGCGGCTTTACAACCTCCAGCTTGAACTGGGGCTGTGCTATCTTGCCGTGGGTGTCTCCATCGTCGGCAACCTCGTCGCCATGTTCGTCTTCCCCGAAAGCAAGCGCCTTTCGGAGATGGAGAATTTTCTCATGGTGCTCTTCGACCTCCTGCAGCTCAGCTTCCTGCTGTTCCTGACGGGTGGTCTGAACAACCCCTTTTCCCTGCTCATCATCGGGCCGGTGACGATCTCCGCCTCGGTGCTGTCGCTGCGCTCCACCGTGATCCTTGGCGCCACCGCCATGGTGCTGGTCACGGTGATGATCACCCACCATCTGCCGCTCCGCACCGACGAAGGCTTTGTCCTCCGCATCCCCGACATCTTCATCTACGGGCAATGGGTCGCGCTGGTGATCGCGCTGGCCTTCCTGTCGGTCTACAACCGCCGCATCGCACGCGAAATGACCTCGATGTCGGATGCGCTCGCCGCCACCCAGATGGCGCTGGCGCGGGCGCAGAAGCTGAACGACCTCGGCGGGGTTGTGGCCGCCGCCGCGCATGAACTCGGCACGCCGCTCGCGACGATCAAGCTCACCTCATCGGAACTGGCGGAGGAACTCGACGACCACCCCGACCTGAAGGAGGACGCCCTGCTGATCCGTTCCCAGGCGGACCGCTGCCGCGATATCCTGCGTTCCATGGGGCGCGCCGGGAAGGACGACCTGCACATGCGGCAGGCCCCCCTGCTGGAGGTCATCCGCGAGGCCGCCGAACCGCACCAGGACCGCGGCAAGGACATCCTGATCGAGGACGGCCCCGGTCCGGGCGGCGAATACCTGGCGCCCGAGGTCTACCGCCGCCCCGAAGTCATTCACGGGCTGCGCAACCTCGTGCAGAACGCAGTCGATTTTGCCCGCTCCACCGTCTGGATCGAGGCGATGTGGACGGACGACATCATCTCCATCCGCATTCTCGACGATGGCCGTGGCTACCCGCCGCATCTGATCGGACGACTTGGCGATCCGTTCATGCGCCGCCGCCGCTCCGACGCGGACCGCAGGGCACGCCCCGAATATGAAGGCATGGGGCTGGGCCTCTTCATCGCCAAGACGCTGCTGGAACGGTCCGGGGCAGAGCTGAGCTTTGCCAATGGTTCCGACCCCTACGCGCCGCACCCGACGCCCGGCACACCCTGCGGCGCCATCGTGGAAGTCGTCTGGCCCCGCGCGCAGATCGTCGCGCCCAGCGGCCCCGGCACCAGACTTGGTGAAAACCAGCGTTTCGAGGCCTGACCCGCGCCATCTGCCCACTCACGGCGTATTCTGTGACGTTTACGCCACATTAACCAAAGTGAATTATTCTGTGCCAGGGGTGAAATTCGCCCTCAGGTTGACGAGCGTGGGTGCTACAGTGTCCCGACGGCGACAGGTGCAACGGGGGACGGAGTGGACCAACTCGATGTCATTGCGATCAGCGCAGGCATAGGCCTCGCCATTCTCGTCGCCGCGCTGCTGGGTCTGGCCATGATGCGGCAGGCAAAAGGGCCGTCCATGGGCGACGCGTCCCCGACAACGACGGTCCTGCTTTTCCAGGATGGCACGGTGATCGACTATACCGCCAGCGCGGGTGCCCTGCTCGACCGGCCGGAATTGCGTGGCACGTCGTGGTCCGAACTGCGCGCCGCGCTGCTGCCCGGTTTCCCGGACCTGCCGAAGGTCCCGCCGACCGCGCCCGCCGCATGGGTCTGCACCATCCTGCCGGATGCCCAGCTGACCGCCATGCCCGCCGGGCGCAGCCTGCGACTGTCGTTGACGGTCGCGCGGGGCGAACCCGCTATACTCTTCCGCGCCGCCAGGGAGAGGGATGAATTCCGCCGTCTCGAAGGTATCTGCCAGGCAACGCCCGCCCCCGTCTTCCAGACCGACGGCGAGGGCCGGGTGACCTGGCACAACCACGCCTTTGCCGCCCTTTGCGAGGAGCACGGGCACGACAATTGCCGGGTGAATCCCTTCGACATGCCGGTGCCGCTCTCGCGGCAAAGCCATGGCACCCGTGTCAGCCTCCCTTCCCCGGAAGGAGAGAGCAGCTGGTTCGAACTGACCTCCTCCCCGGTGGGCGATGGCTGGGTACATTTCGCCAGCCCCATCGACAGCCTCGTGCACGCCGAGATGGCCCAGCGCCATTTCGTCCAGACCCTGACGAAAACCTTCGCCCACCTGCCCATCGGCCTCGCGGTCTTTGACAAGAACCGCCAGCTTGTGCTGTTCAACCCGGCGCTGGTTGACCTGACGCACCTGCGGGTGGATTTCCTCGCCGCGCGCCCGAACCTGCTGTCGTTCTTCGACACCATGCGCGAGAACCGCATGATGCCCGAGCCGAAGAATTATACCAATTGG
Source organism: Sagittula salina (assembly GCF_017813235.1). Classification (GTDB taxonomy): domain Bacteria; phylum Pseudomonadota; class Alphaproteobacteria; order Rhodobacterales; family Rhodobacteraceae; genus Sagittula; species Sagittula salina. Next base: position 29,423 of record NZ_JAGISH010000011.1, on the reverse strand, counting down.
CGCGACCAGCTGTATCAGGTGATCACCGCCGCGCGCGAAGACCGCTACGCCGAAACCTGGAACCTGCCCTCCGGCCTGACCTACAAGATCACCGGCCGCCCGCATCCCGACGGCGCCGTGGCCTTCCTGATGGAGGACATCAGCGCGGAAATCAGCCTGACCCGGCGTTTCCGCTCGGAGCTTGAGCTGACGCAGTCGGTGCTCGACTGTCTCGACGATTCGGTGGCGGTCTTCTCGCGGTTGGGCGTGCTGATCTTCTCCAACGCCGCCTATCGCGAACGCTGGAAATCCGACCCCGACAGCGCCTTTGCCGAGGTCACCATCGTGGACGCCACCCGCGACTGGCGCGACGCCTGCGAACTCTCGTCGATCTGGACCGAAATGCGCGAATTCGTCCTGACCCTGCGCGAACGCGCCAGCTGGGAGGCGCCGCTCCGAACCCTTCAGGGCGAGGACCTGCTCTGCATCGTGGAGCCGGTCGCCGCCGGGGCCACCATGGTGCGCTTTACCCGCCCCCGGCCCGCCCCCCAACGACAGCAGCGAACCGAAACAAACGACAATACCGTCACCGGGACCAACGCCCCGTCCAACGCCCCGACCAGCGCCCCGTCCAGCGCTCAGGACACCGTGGACACCTGACGGACCCGGCGGCACCGGGGATCTTTTGCGCTTTTCGCGGCGGCGGAAATCGCCCATCTTCCGGGCCATGTCCAACACCGCCGACAGCCCTGCCCTCTCGCGCTGCCCCGCGCTGACCCTGCCCACGCCCGAGGCCACCGCCGACCTCGCCCGCGCTCTTGGCGCGCAGTTGCGACCGGGTGACGTGCTGCTGCTGTCCGGCGGCATCGGCGCGGGCAAATCACACTTCTGCCGCGCCCTGATCCGCTCGCTTCTGGGAGAGGAGGAGGACGTGCCCTCCCCCACCTTCACGCTGGTGCAGGAATACGACACGCCGCACGGCGCCCTCTGGCACGCCGACCTATATCGCCTGTCCCACCCGGACGAAGTTCTGGAGCTCGGCCTCGCCGACGCCTTCACCGACGCGATCTGCCTTGTGGAGTGGCCCGACCGGCTGCGCGACCTCGCCCCGGAGAACGCCCTGAAACTGCACTTTTCCACCACCGCCGAAGACTCCGCCCGCCACCTGTCCCTGTCCTGGAGCGATCCGCACTGGGACAGCCGCGTGCACGCGGCGCTTTCCGCCGCGCCGGACCCGGCCCACGCCACGACGATCGACGCCTTCCTGCATCGGGTCGGCTGGGACGGTGCCCTGGCCGAACCGCTCGCCGGGGATGCCTCTGGCCGATCCTACAGCCGCCTGCTCCGTGCCGGAGGCGAAAGCGCCATCCTCATGCAGGATCCCACCGGTGATACCGGGCTCTTTGCCCGCATCGCCCGTCACCTGACCGCGCGCAACCTCTCCGCCCCGCTTGTCCTGGCCGAGGCGGACGGCCTGCTGCTGCTCGAAGACCTCGGCGACGCGCTCTTTGCCCGCCTCGCCGTCACGCCCGAGATCGAACAGCGCCTCTACCTCACCGCGGTCGAGGCGCTGGTGAAACTGCACGCGACGCCCGCCCCGGCCACTCTGCCTGTGGCCACACCGGACCACCTCGCGCAGGCCATCGACCTCGCCTTTTGCCATTACGCGCAGATGCCCGCCCTGCTGGCGGAGGCCGTGGACACCTTCCGCCCCCTGCTGGCGGAACATGCCCCGCCCGAGGATGTCATGGTCCTGCGCGATTTCCACGCCGAAAACCTGCTCCTGCTCGAAGGTCGCACCGGTGCCGCCCGCGCCGGGCTGCTCGACTTTCAGGACGCGCTTATGGGCAACACCGCCTACGATCTCGTTTCGCTCTGCCGCGACGTGCGGCGCGACGTCCGCCCCGAAACCGAAGCGGCCTGCATCCAGGCCTACCTCGACGCCACCGGCGCCGACCCGCAGGCCTTCCGCGCCGCCTATGCCGTGCTTGGCGTACAACGCAACCTGCGCATTCTTGGCGTCTTTTCCCGCCTCGCCGTGACGCGGGGCAAGACGCGCTATCTCGAATTCCTCCCACGCACATGGTCGCACATTCAGGCACAGATGATGCACCCGGCGCTGGAACCCCTGCGCCCGATCATCAGCCAACTGCCGCCGCCCGACGCCCCCCATATCCAAAGCATTCTCTCCCGATGCCCGTAACCGCCCCGCAAACCCCCGCCGCCGTCATGCTTTTTGCCGCCGGGTTCGGCACGCGGATGGGCGCGCTCACTGCCGACACGCCGAAGCCGCTCCTGCCCGTGGCGGGCCGTCCGCTGCTGGACCACGCGCTCGACCTGACCCATGGCCTGTCGCCGCGTGTCGTCAACGCGCATTACCGCGCCGAACAGGTGGTCCGGCACCTCGCCGGGACCGATGTCCACGTCAGCGTGGAGGCCCCCGAGATCCTCGACACCGGCGGGGGTCTGAAACGCGCGCTCCCGCTGCTTGGCCCCGGCCCGGTCTTTACCCTGAACACCGACGCCGTGTGGTCCGGGCCGAATCCGCTGGATATCCTGCGCGCGGCGTGGAGCCCGGATCAGATGGACGCGCTGCTGCTATGCGTGCCGCTGACCCGCGCCGTGGGCCGCAAGGGCGGCGGCGATTTCAGCCTTACGGATGGACACCTCGCGTGGCAGGGCGATGCCGTATACACCGGCGCCCAGATCGTGAAGACCGCCCGCCTCGCGCAGGTCGAGGAAGACGCCTTTTCCCTCCATCGCCTCTGGAACGAGGCGCTCACCGCCGGGCGCTTCTGCGGCGTCACCTATCCCGGTACGTGGTGCGACGTGGGCCACCCGGAGGGCATCCGCCTGGCCGAGGACATGCTCCGCCACTCCGCGACCTAGGCTGCCGGTCTTCCGTCCCGCGCTCCGAAACCCGGCTTGCCCCCGCCTGCCCAAAGGTCCATCCTGCCCCTCCGGGGCGAAACGGGGCGTTATGGTGCAAGTGACTGAAACAAAACTATTTTACGATCACGGCCCGCGCCTGTTCGCGCTGCCGCCCGGGGCCGACTTCCCCGCCGCGCTGATCGACGGGTTGCGGCAGCGCCTGCATGGCCAGCCGCCGGAGGCCATCGCCCGCGTCGAGCTATACGTGAACACCGACCGCATGGCCCGCCGCTTGCGCGCGCTCTTCGACGCGGGCCCGGCCTCGCTGCTGCCCAAGATCCGGCTCGTAACCGATCTGGCCGATCCGCTGACCCGCGCGCAACTCCCCACGCCGGTGCCCCCGCTGCGCCGCCGCCTGGAACTGACCGGCCTCGTCTCCCGCCTGCTCGAGGCGCAGCCCGACCTGGCGCCGCGCGCCGCGCTCTTCGACCTTTCCGACAGCCTCGCAACCTTGATGGAGGAGATGCACGGCGAAAACGTGCCCCCCGATGCCATCTCTGCGCTCGACGTCTCCGACCAGTCGGGGCACTGGCAGCGGGCGCAGGCCTTCTTCGACATCGTGCAGGGCTATTTCGAGGATGATGCCGCCCCCGACGCGCAGGCCTTCACCCGCCGTGCGCTGGCCCTGCGCATGGACCGCTGGGAAGTGGCGCCGCCGCAGCATCCTGTGATCGTGGCGGGCTCCACCGGGTCGCGCGGGACGACGCATGCCTTCATGACCGCCGTGGCACGGCTGCCGCAGGGCGCCGTGATCCTGCCGGGTCTTGATGGCGACATGCCGGGCACGGTCTGGGACATGCTCGACGATCCCCTGACCGGGGAAGACCACCCGCAGTACCGCTTTGCCCGGCTGATGCGCGATCTGTCGCTGTCGCCCGCGCAGGTCGCGCGCTGGACCGATGCCGCCGCCCCCGCACCCGCCCGAAACCGCGCGCTTTCGCTCGCCCTGCGGCCCGCGCCGGTCACGCACCAATGGCTGTCGGAGGGGCCGAAGCTGCCCGACCTGCCCGGCGCCATGACCGGCGTCACCCTGCTGGAGGCACCCTCCCTGCGCGAGGAGGCGCTGGCCATCGCCCTGCGCCTGCGCCAGGCGGCAGAGGACGGCACGGAGGCCGCGCTGATCACCCCGGACCGGATGCTGACCCGGCAGGTGACCTCGGCGCTGAACCACTGGGGCATCGTGCCCGACGATTCCGCCGGGACGCCCGCGCAGTTGACCCCGCCGGGGCGCTTCCTGCGGCTGGTGGCGGAGCTGTTCACCCGCCCCCTTGCCGCCGACCTGATGCTGTCCATCCTGAAGCACCCGCTGTGCCATGCGGGCGCCGACCGGGGCCAGCACCTGCTGAACTCCCGCGATCTCGAACTCTCCATCCGCAAGCACGGGATGCCCTATCCCACACCCGCAACCCTCTCTGACTGGGGCGTGACGCACGACCGCCCCGCCTGGGCGACATGGGCCGGCCAGCTTTCGGCCTGCGAGCCGCGCGCCCTGCCGCTTTCGGACTGGGTCGCCCGGCACATCGCGCTGGCAGAGGCGCTGGCCGCTGGCCCCGACGGAACGCCCCGCCCACTCTGGGACGAAACCGCCGGCCGCCGCCTGCGCATCATCATGGACGGCCTCGGGGCCGAGGCGGAGCACGGCAGCGAAATGTCCGCCCGCGACTACGCCGACCTGCTCTTTGCGCTGCTCAGCCGCGAGGAGGTCCGCAACCCCGACGCGCCGCATCCGCTGATCCGCATCTGGGGCACGCTGGAGGCCCGCGTGGGCGGGCCGAAGCTGATGATCCTCGCCGGACTCAACGAAGGGTCATGGCCACAGGCCCCCGCCGCCGATCCCTGGCTGAACCGCCGGATGCGGGCGGAAGCCGGGCTCTTGCTGCCCGAACGCCGCATCGGACTGTCGGCGCATGACTTCCAGCAGGCCGCCGCCGCGCCGGAGGTCTGGCTGACCCGCGCGCTGAAATCCGACGACGCGGAAACCGTGCCCTCGCGCTGGATCAACCGCCTCGTCAACCTGATGACCGGCCTGCCCGATCGCCACGGCCCCGAAGCACTGAAACAGATGAAGGCGCGCGCGCAGCCGTGGCTCCGCCTGGCGCGCGCGTCCGAGGCGCCGATCCATGCCGATCCCGCGCCGCGCCCCTCGCCCGCGCCGCCCGCCGAGGCGCGGCCCCGCCATCTGTCGGTCACGGCGATCAAGCGGCTGGTGCGCGACCCCTACGCGATCTACGCCAGAAACGTGCTGGACCTGAAACCGCTCGACCCGTTGATGCAGGCGCCCGACGCGCTGATGCGCGGCATCCTCACCCACTCGGTGATCGAGACCTTCATCAAGGAAACCGTCGAAGACCCCTCGAAACTTTCACCTGACCGCCTGTCGGAGATCGCCGCCGACCTGCTGGCGCAGGTACCCTTCCCGACGGTCCGCACCCTCTGGCAGTCGCGCGTCAACCGCTTCGCCCCGTGGTTCACCGCCTCGGAGGCGGAGCGCCGCCGGCGCGCTACCCCGCAAGCCGCCAATTTCGAGATCGAGGGCAAGGCCGAGATCCCAGCCTTGGGCTTCACCCTCACCGGCACCGCCGACCGCATCGACATGGACGACCGCGCCGGCGCCCATGTCTACGACTACAAGACCGGCACCGCGCCCACCGCCGCCATGCAGAAGGCCTTCGACAGGCAACTTCTGCTCGAATCCGCCATGCTGCTGCAGGGTGCCTTCCCCGGCCTCAGCCCGCGCCATATCGCCGCCGCCACCTACGTCCAGCTCAAACCCGGCGAGCCGAAGGAAATCCCCGCCCCGCTTGAGGACTGCCCGCCGGAACAGGTCTGGGCCGAGTTCACCGCCCTCATCGCCGCCTACATGGACCCGGGCAAAGGCTTCACCGCCCGCCGCGCGCTCCAGAAGGACACCGACCTCAGCGACTACGACCACCTTTCGCGCTTTGGCGAATGGGACGTGACCGACGCACCCGTGACAATGGACCTGACATGAGAGACGACGCCACCGAAGCGCAAGTCCGCGCCGCCGCGCCCTCCCATTCCACATGGCTCGCCGCCAACGCCGGTAGCGGCAAGACCCGCGTGCTGACCGACCGCGTGGCGCGCCTGCTGCTCGAAGGGGTCGACCCCTCCCACATCCTCTGCCTGACCTACACCAAGGCCGCCGCCACCGAGATGCAGAACCGCCTGTTCAAGCGCCTCGGCGGCTGGGCCATGCTCGCCGAACCCGCGCTGCGCGCCGAACTCGACCAGCTCGGCGTCGAAACCCAGCCCACGCCCGCCTTTCTTCAGGACGCGCGCACGCTCTTTGCCCGCGCCATCGAAACCCCCGGCGGGCTGCGCATCCAGACCATCCACAGTTTCTGCGCCGCCCTCCTGCGCCGCTTCCCGCTCGAGGCGCAGGTTTCCCCGCAGTTCAAGGAGATGGAGGACCGCGCCGCCGAGCTTCTGCGCGCCGATCTGCTGGAGGACATCGCCCAGGGCCCCGACCGCCTCCTGCTCGAAGCGATCGCGCCCTACCTCTCCGGCGACAACACCGAACCGCTCCTGCGCGCGCTGACCGCCCACCGCGCCACCTTCCTCGATCCGCCCACGCCCGAAGACATCCGCCAGCACTACGGCCTGCCTCCGGAGGCCTCCGCTGAAACGCTGCTCGGCTCCATCTTCCTCGGGTCCGAAGCCCGGCTTGTGGCCGACCTCATCCCCGCCTTCCAGCAGGGCGGAAAGACCGAACAGGGTCTTGCCGACACGCTGAAAACCTTCCGCGCCGCCGACGCGGAGGGCCTGACCGTGCTGAAATCCGTTGTCCTCACTCAGGGCGGCACCCTGCGAAAGAATTTCCCCACCAAACCCACGCGCAGGAATTTCCCCGACCTCTGCGAGGCCTACGACCAGCTCGCCGCCCGTATCGAAGCCGCGCTGGAAACCGAAAAGGCGCTCGACGCCGCCGCCCGCGACATTGCGCTCACCGCCTTTGCCGCGCGCTTCGTCCCGGCCTACGAGCGTGCCAAACTGCTGCGCGGCTGGCTCGACTTCGACGACCTCATCACCCGCGCCCGCGACCTCCTGTCGAACGAAAAGGTGGCCGACTGGGTGCTCTACAAGCTCGACGGCGGCATCGACCACATCCTCGTGGACGAGGCGCAGGACACCTCGCCCGTGCAATGGCAGGTCATCGAACGGCTGGCCCACGAATTCACCTCCGGCGAGGGCGCGCGCGACACCCGCCGCACGATCTTCGTCGTGGGGGACAAGAAGCAGTCGATCTATTCCTTCCAGGGCGCAGATCCGCGCGAATTCGACCGGATGCGCGAGGATTTTCGCGAGCGGCTGAAAAACACAGATGCGCCGCTGGTGAACTCCGAACTGGCCTTCTCCTTCCGCTCCGCCGAACCGATCCTGCGCGTGGTGGACAACACCTTTGCCCATGCGCTCGAGTCGGGGTTCGACGGCGCGCTGCACCGCGCGTTCAAGGACCGGATGCCGGGGCGCGTCGACCTCTGGCCCGTTGTGGACAAGGTGAAGGACGACGCCGACGGCGAGTGGCACGAACCGCTGGACCGGCAGGCCTCCACCCATCACACGGTGATCCTGGCAAAGCGCATCGCCCGCTTCATCCGCCAGACCATCGACGCGCATCACCCGATCCCCGAGGAGGTCGACCATTCCGGCACCTATGTGCCACGCGCGGTCCACGCGGGCGATTTCCTGATCCTCGTGCGTCGCCGTGGCCCGCTGTTTCGGGAAATCATCCGCGCGGCCAAGCAGGAGGGCCTGCCCATCGCCGGCGCCGACCGGCTGAAGGTCATGGCAGAGCTTGCCGTGCGCGACATCATCGCCGTGCTGAAGTTCCTCGAAACGCCAGAGGATTCGCTCTCGCTCGCCACCGCGTTGCGCTCGCCCTTGTTCGGGCTTTCGGAACAGGACCTCTTCACTCTGGCGCACGGCCGCCCGCGCAAATACCTCTGGGAGGTGCTGCGCGACAGCGACGCGCCCTATGTGACCGTGCTGAAGGACCTGCTGCGCAACACCGATTTCCTGCGCCCCTACGACCTGATCGACCGCATCCTGACCCATCACAAGGGCCGCCGCCTGCTGATCGGGCGGCTGGGGGCAGAGGCCGAGGACGGCATCAACGCCTTGCTGCAACAGGCGCTCAGCTACGAGCAGACAGAGGTGCCGACCCTCACCGGCTTTCTCGAATGGGCGCAGGCCGACAACCTCGAAATCAAGCGCGCCCCGGATTCAAAGGGCTCCACCCTGCGGGTCATGACGGTACACGGCTCGAAGGGGCTGGAGGCGCCCATCGTCATCCTGCCCGACTGCGCAAAGCCCGACACATCCGTGAAGGCCGACCTGCTGCGCGATCCGGAGGGCGTCGTCTGGAAACAGACCGCCGCCCAGCAACCCGCCCGCCAGAGCGCCGCCATCGACGCCGCCAAGACCCGCGAGGCGCAAGAACGCGACCGGCTGCTCTACGTCGCCCTGACGCGGGCCGAAAAATGGCTGGTGGTCGCAGCTGCGGGCGATCTGGGGAAGGACGGCGACGCCTGGTACGATCAGGTGCAGCGCGGCATGGGTGCCAGCGCTGCCGTGCCGCATGTCTTCGACTACGGCGATCTGGGTGCGGGCGAAGGTCTGCGCGTGGAATCAGGCGACTGGGTCACGCCGCCCGCCGACCTGCCAACGGTCGCGGAGGACGAGCAGCCGGTCTACCCCACGGAGATCGACCTCCCCCTGCCGCCACCACCCGTTCCGGCGGTGACGCGCAGCCCCTCCGACCTTGGCGGGGCAAAGGCCCTGCCCGGCGCGGAGGGCGACACGGAGGAGGTCGCGCTGGCCCGTGGCACCGCGCTGCACCTGCTGCTGGAAACCCTCGCCGCACTGCCCGCCCCCCTGCGGGCAGAGGCCGGACCCAGTCTTCTGGCCGAACTGGAGCAGAACCCCGACACGGCGCTGATCCGCGACCAGTTGCCCCTGATCCTCGCGGAGGTTCTCTCCGTCCTCGACACCCCCGCGCTGGCGCGGGTCTTCGACGACCATGCCCTGACGGAGGTGCCGGTGAGCGCCGAACTGCCCGGCATCGGCCGCATCCACGGCATCATCGACGTGCTGCGCGTAACGCCCGGCACCGTCACGGTCGTCGACTTCAAGACCAACCGGACCGTCCCCGCCACACCGGCGGACGTGCCCGAGGGCCTGTTGCGCCAGATGGCCGCCTACCACGCCGCGCTGGCGCAGCTCTACCCCGGCCGCAGCATCGAAACGGCGCTGCTCTGGACCGCCACCGCCCACTACATGCCGTTGCCGCACGACCTCGTTACCCAAGCTCTTGATCGGGCCGCCATGCCTTGACGACTCCCGGCCCGACGCATACCTTCCGGACCTTGAATGCTGACAGCACCGAAACGCCCCCAATCAGGAGGACACTCCCCATGGCCACCGTCGCCGTAACCGACGCCACCTTCGACGCCGAAGTGGTGAAATCCGATGTCCCCGTCGTGGTGGACTTCTGGGCCGAATGGTGCGGCCCCTGCAAGATGATCGGCCCCGCGCTGGAAGAACTCGCCGCCGAATACGGCGACAAGATCAAGATCGCCAAGGTCGACGTCGACTCGAACCCGAATTCCGCCGCCGCCATGGGTGTGCGCGGGATCCCCGCGCTCTTCATCTTCAAGGACGGCGCCCCGGTTTCGAACCGCGCCGGCGCCGCGCCGAAGGCCGCGCTGAAGTCCTGGATCGAAGACTCCATCTGATCCACTGCCCGGTCAGACCAGACGCAGAAGGCCCCCGATCCGGGGGCCTTTTTTCGTCCTCCATAGACCTCCACGGTTGACAAACCGCCCGGCCCCGCAACCCATGGAGGGCACAGACCCGACAAGGATCCCCCATGGCCCGCAACATCGTCCTTCTCTTCGACGGCACCTCGAACGAGATCTGCGCCAACCGGACGAACATTCTGCGCCTTTATGGCACGCTGACCAAATCCGACAGCCAGATCGTCTGGTACGATCCCGGCGTCGGCACCTTCGGGGCGGAAAACTCCTGGCTCGAAATCTCCAGAAAGGCCAACGAGTTCTGGGGGATGGCCACCGGCTGGGGCCTCGATGGCAACGTGAAGGAAGCCTACCGCTTCCTCGTCGACACCGTGCAGACCGACGCGGTCGGGGAACGCGACCGCATCTACATCTTCGGCTTCTCGCGCGGCGCCTACACCGCGCGCGTGCTGGCGGGCTTCCTGCACGCCTTCGGCCTGATGGAGCCGCGCAACCTCAACCTGCTCGACTACGCCTACCGCGCCTACAAACGCATCGGCGACGACGGGGACGAGAACGCCTTTGCCGAAATGCGCCTGTTCGAACGCATCATCCGCCCCGAACGCCCCGTGATCCGCCTGCTCGGGCTGTTCGACACCGTGGCCTCGGTCATCGAATCCGGCCGCGTCCTGCCGCGCCTGCGCAACCACGCGCATGTGGCGCACAACGTCTCGGTCCAGTCCGTGCGCCATGCCGTGGCGCTGGACGAACGCCGCACCATGTTCCGCCCGCTGCTCTGGCCGCGCGGACAACACTACAAGGCGAACCGCTTCGACCCCGCCGACGGCGACCCGCAGGACCTGCGCGAAGTCTGGTTTCGCGGCGTACACGGCGACATCGGCGGCGGCTATCCAGAGGAGGAATCGGCCCTCGCCAAGATCCCGCTCCACTGGATGATCGAGGAAACCCGCCCCCTCGGCCTGCTCTACAAGACGCGCACCGTGAACGAGATCGTGCTGGGCCGGGGCAAGGCAAGCTACGTCGCCCCCGACCCCCGCGCCGACCGGCACGAATCCATGCACGCCCTCTGGCCGATCCTCGAATTCATCCCCCGCCACAAGCCCAAGGATTCGCGGCGCCCGGCGTGGAACGGGCTTATCCTGCCGCGCAAGGAACCCCGCCACCCGCCGCAAAGTGCGCTGATCCATGCCTCGGTGGCCGAAGGTCCGCTGCCGGACAACCTGCCCCCCGATCACGCCTTCTACGACTTCGGGGGCTGACCCTCGTCCAGCCGCAGCGTGAGAAAGGCAAGGTCGAGCCAGCGGCCAAACTTCACCCCGACCTCGCGCATGACGCCGGTCTCCTCGAAGCCCAGCGACAGGTGCAGCCGGACCGACGCGGCATTGTCCGCCTCGATCCCCGCCACCATGACGTGCTTGCCGCAGTCCCGCGCCCGCGCGATCAGCGCCACCATCAGCGCCCGCCCGACCCCGCCGCCGCGCGCGTCCTTGTCCACGTAGACCGAATGCTCGACCGTGTGCTGGTAGCCATCAAAGGCCCGCCAGTCCCCGAAGGAGGCATAGCCCAGCACCCGCGCGCCTTCGACGGCGACGATCACCGGATAGCCCTGCGCCTGCCGCGCCTCCCACCACTGGCGGCGGTTCTCGAGGTCCACGAGCGTCTCGTTCCAGATCGCCGTGGTATGCTCGACCGCATGGTTGTAGATCGCCCGGATCGCCTCCAGATCCCCCTCGCACGCGTCGCGTATCTCCATCCCCGGCCCCCAGATCCCTATCGTTCGCAGGCCTGTATCGGCCCCCGGCAGGGATCATTCAAGTCGGCAAGCGCTTGTCGGGATAGGGCATGAGCGCGCCCGTCCCCGCGAGGGCGGTCGCGGCCAGCGCGGGCTTGTCCTCATTGCCAAACAAAGCCTTCAGGGGGGCAATCACCTTCCGGTCGAGGTCTTCCTCGGATTTCATCGAGAAGACGGGGAGTGCGAAAAAGTAGGCGCCGCCCTCGCCCCACCCCCACAAACCATGCCCATCGTGGTGGATTTCAACCGCAGCCTGTTCAACCGGATCATAATCGGGGGACGTCCAGTGGACGCCTTCGTCTTCACCTTCGTGCCATCCCACGATGAGGCAAGCCTGATCAATCCAAGGCCAATTCGTTTCGACGAACTCCGACTCGGGATCACTGCAGAACCGGATGTGCAGGGAGATCGTGCCAAATTGCCTCGGTTTCCTCGTGCGTCCACGCTGCCCTGGCAGTCGCTTTACCCTTTCGACGACATTGAATTGCCAACCATAACTGGCGTGATCAAAACCTTTGAAGCCTGTGTCGTCGGCACCAGCATCATCTATGGCCCCAACATCAGCGAACCCGGTCTTCAGTCTTTGCCACAGCGTGTCCAGCATCGGGTAGAGCTCCTGCCAAGCCCGAACGATATTACTTGTTGAAGAGGCCAGAACCCTTCCCTTTTCAAGATCGTCCATCACACTACACTCCACAATGGTTCGAACGTCAGGTTTGGAACACGCGCCATCGGGACATTCATCCCGGCAAAAACATGACCCATGTCCGTATTCTGCAGGGCCAACCCGAGGCGATCACTCCAAAGTCCCAGCGCCCCCGGGCAACTGTCCTTCCGTCTCTGAATGTCCGCCGAAACCTCTCTCCATGTCCGCCCATGGAGGACGAGCCCTTCGGCAACCTCGGGGGCTTTTGCCTCGCCCAACAGGACTGCTGCCTCGACGCTGTGACCGCGCCGACGCGCCGCGCACACCTGCTGCTCTATCTGCCTGTCTGACAATTGAGCGTGCCATTTCACCTCTACGACCACGGTCACGCCATTGCAGGTCACCACCACGTCCGGTTCGATGTAACGGCGATCCCCTTCACCCTCGAGCTGTGGCCACAGTTCTATTTCCACCGCGCCGCCAGTGTAGGGCCCCACCGCCTCCGCAAACCCATCGCCCAACACGATGGTCAACGCCGCGTGGCGGTCGGCATCGGCGAGCAGTTTCATCTCCCCGAATACCGAGGAGGTCATGAGGTCTTCCTGTGGCCGGTTCTTGCCCCCAAGGCCAGTGTCAGGTCCTTCGCGGACCCTGCCCAGCAGGCGATGCGCCTTCTTTCGTGCCAAGGCTTCGAGCATGGTCAAACCTCCCCCGTTCGGCCCTGAGTGTGGCACGGGTTGCGAAGGTACACTAGCAAGACCCCGCCGCAGAAGCGTGAAGAATTCGTTAATCCTGCCGGGCCAACCCGTTGAAATCCTTGTGTCCGGGGCATGTCCCACGGTGGGACGCCCCCTCCGGGGCCCCACCCGTTTCACCGGCCCCGCCCTTGCCTGCCCCGCACCGGAGCGCCATATCGAAGGCCAACCAAAGGAGGCACCATGAGCGACGATTTCCCCGGCTGGCACGGGACCACCATCATCGGCGTCCGCAAGGGCGGCAAGGTCGTGGTCGCGGGCGACGGACAGGTTTCCCTCGGCCAGACCGTCATCAAGGGCACCGCCCGCAAGGTCCGCCGCCTCTCTCCGGGAGGCTATGACGTGGTCGCGGGCTTCGCCGGTTCCACCGCCGACGCCTTTACCCTGCTCGAACGGCTGGAGAAGAAGCTGGAGGCCACGCCCGGTCAGCTTCAGCGCGCCTCGGTCGATCTGGCAAAGGACTGGCGGACCGACAAGTACCTGTCCAAGCTGGAGGCCATGCTGATCGTCACCGATGGCACCGATCTTTACGTGATCACCGGCGCCGGCGACGTGCTCGAACCCGAACACGACGTGGCCGCCATCGGCTCGGGCGGGAATTACGCGCTGGCCGCCGCCCGCGCCATGATGGACACCGACAAGGACGCCGAGACCGTTGCCCGCGAAGCCATGGCCATCGCCGCCGACATCTGCGTCTACACCAACGGCAGGCTGACCGTGGAAACCATCGGCTGAGCCTTCATCCCCGCGCTGCCAGTTCGGCGCGCGGGGAATCCTCCGCCCGCTGCCATGCACCGTCACGGCGCAGGTAGGCGACGCGGGACATGGGGGCGAATTCCCGCCCCTCCGCGCCCCAGCTCTCGACCGAGACCGCCTCTGCCGACAGCTCGAGCAGGTTGAACATGTTCACCTCGCCGCGCACGCGACTAGACAGGCTGGTGCCCGCCTGAACGAACAGTAGCTGCGGCCAGGCCCGGAACGGCGCAATCACCGTGTTATGAAGGTGTCCCGACAGGACCACCTGCGCACCGCATTCGGCAAAAGCCTTCAGGGCATCATCCGCGCCGCTCATCAGGCGTTTTTCGACCTCCGGGCCGTGTTGCAAAGGGTGGTGCAGCATGACCACCCGGGCCCGCCCGTCGGCAGCGCCGAACGCCTTGCAGGCGCGCCGCACGCGTGCGGGGGACAACCGCCCGCGTTGCCATGCGAAGCGATTCACCGTGTTCACCCCCACAACGACCATCGCCTCGTCCTCGTAAACCGGTTCAAGCTCCTCGTGAATGGCGGCGCGGTAGCGTTTCCACGGCTTCAGCAAGCGCACCCAGAGATTATCCAGTGGCGTGTCATGGTTCCCCGGCACGGCCAGCCACGGCATCGCCAGCCGGTCAAGAAAGGCCGAGGCCTGTTCGAACTGGGTACGCCGCGCGCGTTGGGTGAAATCGCCCGAGATCGCAACCAGGTCCGGTGCGATCCGTTCGACCACCTCCAGAAGTGGCTCTTCGAGGTCCGCTCGATCCTTACCGTAATGCAGGTCCGACAGGTGCAGGACTCGCCTCATTCTTCCTCCGTCTTTTCAACCACGCGCCCATTCTCCGCTGCTGCATCGGCCAGTGCACACGGCATCACCAGCCGCAGCGACCCCTCCGACATGCCGAACCGCAGGGGCGCGGCCACCCGGCGCTTTTCGCCATCATAGGCCAGCAGGACGCGAGACTTGCCATCCACCTCCAGAAGCAGATCTTCTGCGGCGAACAGATCGTAATCCACGCCTTCTTGCACCGTGCCCAGGGCCAGCTTGAAAACGCGGCTGAATAGCTCCATTCGGGTGCGTGCGTTCACCAGCAGCACGGCAAAACCGCCCTCCCGGATCGCCTGCACCCCTTCCAGCCCGAAGCGTTCCAGCTGAAAGGCCGAGCGCGCGACGAAGACCAGCGCCGTGCGGTATCGCCCACCGTCGCCGTCCATGGTGATGCGCACCCGCATGGGTTTGCGGAACCGCAGGAAGGTCTTGACCACAGACCAGTGGGCCATGATCCGCCGCCGCCCCCAGCGTCGGTAAACGGTTTCCCGAACCTTCAGAATGGAGGGATAGATGCCCACAGAGGCATTGTTCAGAAAGACTTGTCCGTTGACCTGCGCCACGCGGCGCTCGACCACCCGTCCACCGGCCAACTGGCGGGCGGCCTCTCCGGGGTCTTCGGACAGGCCGAGGCCCCGAGCGAAATAGTTGAAAGTGCCCAGCGGCAACACCCCGTAGGCCACGGCGGACCCGAGGAAGGCATCGGCCACCGCCATTGCGGTGCCGTCGCCGCCCGCTGCGATCACCAACGAGGGATTGCGCGCCTTGACCTCCCGGATTGCCTCCAGGAGGCCCTTGCCTCCCTGAAAGGAGACGATCTCTCCTCCCAGCACCTGCGCGGCGGTTTCGACCGCCTGCCGGTCGCGCGAATTTCGCCCCGACTTGCGGTTGGTGATAATGATGACGGGTCCGTCGGATGCCAGCGGCCCGGGCAGGTCGCGGGACATATCGAGCGGCAAGGGGCCTTGATCTGGCATGGGGGCGTTCTCCAACACGAGGGATCAACACCCGGAGGACCGGGTCGGTTCCTTGCGGCGTGTACGCATAACGCGGCGGCAGGCAAAACCGCGCGGTCCCGCGAGGGTTGGAATTTCCGCCGCAACGGTTATCTCACTGGCAACCGTTGCAAAGGACCGACATGACCGACCTGACCCCCCGCGAGATCGTCTCGGAACTCGACCGTTTCATCATCGGCCAGAAGGATGCAAAACGCGCCGTCTCCGTGGCTCTGCGCAACCGCTGGCGGCGCAAGCAGCTGTCGGATGACCTCCGCGACGAGGTCTATCCGAAGAACATCCTGATGATCGGCCCGACCGGCGTCGGCAAGACCGAGATCAGCCGCCGGCTGGCGAAACTCGCCCGCGCCCCCTTCATCAAGGTTGAGGCGACCAAGTTCACCGAAGTTGGCTACGTCGGCCGCGACGTGGAGCAGATCATCCGCGACCTCGTGGACGCCGCCATCGCGGAGACCCGCGAATGGATGCGCGAGGACGTGAAGGCCCGCGCGCATCAGGCCGCCGAGGAGCGCGTGGTCGAGGCCATCGCCGGGAAGGACGCGCGCGAACAGACCCGCGACATGTTCCGGCGCAAGCTGAAGGCGGGCGAGCTGGACGACACAGTGATCGAACTCGACGTGTCCGAAACCGCCAACCCCTTCCCGAACATGGAGATCCCCGGCCAGCCCGGCGCGAACATGGGGATGATGAACCTCGGCGACATCTTCGGAAAGGCCTTCGGCGGACGCACCACGCGCAAATCCATGACTGTCTCTCAAAGCTACGAGGTGCTCATCACCGAAGAAGCGGACAAGCTGCTGGACGACGAAACCGTGAAACAGGCCGCCCTTGAGGCGGTGGAGCAGAACGGCATCGTCTTTCTGGACGAGATTGACAAGGTCTGCGCGAAGACAGAGGCGCGCGGCGGCGACGTCTCCCGCGAGGGTGTGCAGCGTGACCTGCTGCCGCTGATCGAGGGCACCACCGTTTCGACCAAGCATGGCGCGGTAAAGACCGACCACATCCTCTTCATCGCTTCAGGCGCCTTCCACATTGCCAAACCGTCGGACCTGCTGCCCGAGTTGCAGGGCCGCCTGCCGATCCGGGTGAATCTCTCCGCCCTGACGGAACACGACTTCGTCCGCATCCTGACAGAGACCGACAACGCGCTGACCCGCCAGTATACCGCGCTGATGAAGACGGAAGAGGTTGACGTGACCTTTACGGAGGACGGCATCCACGCGCTCGCCCGCATCGCGGCAGAGGTCAATGCCAGCGTGGAAAACATCGGCGCGCGGCGGCTCTATACCGTGATGGAACGGGTTTTCGAGGAACTGAGCTTTGTCGCACCCGACAAGGCGGGCGAGGCGGTCACCGTCGATGCCGCCTTCGTTGAACGCGAGCTCGGCGACCTCGCGCGTTCCACGGACCTCAGCCGCTACGTGCTCTGAAAACTCACGCTCCCCGGGCGCAACCTGCGCCCGGCCACCTGCTTCTTTGGTTCAGAAATACCGCGATGGGGGTTCGGGGGAAGCAGCGCTTCCCCTGGGTCCGTCGTCCGCCGTCAGGCGGGCGAAACCAGCCTCAGCCGGGTCGCTTCTGCAACAGCTGCATCACGTCGCCCATGTCAGGCCCCCGCTCCATGCCGGTCACGGCCTTGCGCAGCGGCATGAACAGCCCCTTGCCCTTGCGTCCGGTCTTCTCCTTCACCGCATCGGTAAAGGTTTTCCACGTCGTCGCATCATAGGGCGGCTCGCCCAGCAGCGGCATGGCCTCGGTAATGAACGCGCGGTCTTCCTCGGCCACCAGCGGCTCCGCCCCGTCCCGGAACAGCGCCCACCAGCCGGCCATGTCCTTGCGAGTGGTCAGGTTCTCGCGAACCACGCTCCAGAACAGTTCCGCCTTGTCGTCGGGCACGCCCAGAGCGCGGACCTCGTCGGCGACCGCCTCCAGCGGCAGGCCGTGCAGCTTCTTCGCGGTCAGCGGAAAAAGGTCTTCGGCGTCGAATTTCGTCGGCGCGGAACCGAACTGCGACAATTCCCAGCCCTCCGCGATCTCGTCCATGGACATCCGCAGTTCCACCGGCTGGCTCGACCCCAGCCGCGCCATCAACGACAGCAGCGCCTCCGGCTCGATGCCGTTTTCGCGCAGATCTTTCAGCGCCAGCGTGCCCAGACGTTTGGACAGGGCCTCGCCCTGCGGGCCGGTCAGCAGCGAAAAATGCGCGAAGTCGGGCGCCTTGTGGCCCAGCGCCTCGATCATCTGGATCTGCGTCGCGGTGTTGGTCACATGGTCGTTGCCGCGCACCACGTAGGTGATGCCCATGTCCACGTCATCGACCACCGAGGCCAGCGTATACAGGAACTGCCCGTCCGCCCGGATCAGCACCGGGTCCGAAACCGACGCCGCGTCGATCGACACAGGGCCGAGGATGCCGTCGGTCCATTCGATGCGTGCGTGGTCCAGCCTGAACCGCCAGACGCCGCTGCCCCGCTCTTCGCGCAGTTTCGCCTTTTCATCCTCCGACAGGGCCAGCGCGGCGCGGTCGTACACCGGCGGCTTGCCCATGTTCAGCTGCTTCTTGCGCTTCAGGTCCAGCTCGGTCGGCGTTTCCCAAGCCTCGTAGAACCGGCCCTTCTCGCGCAGTTCCTGCGCCGCCGCCTCGTAGCGGTCCAGCCGCAGCGACTGGCGCTCCACCCGGTCCCATTCGATTCCCAGCCATTCGAGGTCGCGCTTGATGCCGTCGACGTATTCTTCCTTCGACCGCTCCGGATCGGTGTCGTCGATGCGCAGGATAAAGGTTCCGCCTGCCTTCTTCGCGATCAGGTAGTTGAACAGCGCGGCGCGCAGGTTGCCGACATGGATCCAGCCGGTGGGCGACGGGGCAAAGCGGGTGACGGTCATCGAAAGGGCCTCCTGAACGGGCGGCTAGCAGCGAAAAGGTTCAGGTGGCGGTGTTTTCACGAAATGCCGCTCTTGTCCAGTTGGCGCAAGGGCGCCGACCGGCAAATCCCCCTTGCGGCCACGGCCTGACAGGCCATGGTGGCGCAAAGCAGGAGGTGAGCCATGCAGATCCTGACCGTGACCCTGAATCCCGCACTCGACCTTGCGACGTCGGTGGCGCAGGTGGTGCCGGACCGCAAGCTGCGCTGCGCGGCGGAAACCGCAGAGGCCGGCGGCGGCGGCGTCAATGTGGCCCGCGCGATCACCCAGCTGGGCGGGCAGGCGCAGGCATGGGTGGCGCTGGGAGGAGCGAACGGGGAATGGTTGGGGCAGATCCTCGACGGACTCGGACTGGACTGGCACCGGCTGGACAGTCCCGGGCCGACCCGGCACAGCTTCTCTGTCACCGACGAGGCAACGGCGGAGCAGTACCGGTTCGTCCTCACCGGACCGTCGTGGACCGGGGCGGAACTGGATACCGTGCTCGACCGCATCGTCGAGGCAAGCCCGGCGGATGCCATGGTGGTTTTCTCCGGTTCCATGCCCCCGGGGGCGGAGCCGGGTTTTCTGCCGCGCGCCTGCGCCCGCCTGGCACCGCGCAGGGTCGTCATCGACACCTCCGGTCCGCATCTTGAGGTGCAAGCCACAGGCCCGGCCCCCGCCCCATTTGTCCTGAGGATGGACAGCCACGAGGCCATGGCGCTATCGGGGAAACCTCTGGCGACCCGCACCGAAAGCGCGGCCTACGCCGAAGACCTGCGCCAGCGCGGCGCCGGGGATATCGTCATCATCGCGCGCGGCAAGGACGGGTCGGTCATGGCGACGGCCGAAGGGCGCTGGCACACCTCGGCGGAAAACGACGTGGTGGTGTCCGCCATCGGCGCGGGCGACAGTTTCGTGGGCGGCTTTTGCCTCGCGATCGCCGGGGGCGCGCCGCCCGAAGAGGCGCTCAGGCGCGGGGCGGCGGCGGCCTCTGCCGCAGTGATGAGCCCCGGCACGCAGCTTTGCCACCCACAGGATTACGCCCGCGTTCTGCCACTTACCGGGCTGACGCGGCTGTGAGGCTTTTCGTTTCGCTCACCCTGCCGGAGGCAGCGATCGGGCCGCTTTTGGACCTTCAGGACCGCCTCCCGATAGGCCGTCCCGTGTCCGCGGACAACCTGCACCTGACGCTGGCCTTTCTGGGCGACCAGCCGGAAGCCGCGCTGGAGGGCCTGCACGACGCGCTGTCCACCCTGCGGGCGGCGCCGGTGCCGCTGGTGCTGTCCGGTGCGGCGCTGTTCGGCGGGCGCAAGGGACAGGCGGCCGGGCTGGAGGCAGACGGCGGGGCGGCGCTGACCGCGCTGCACGACCGGATCAAGGCGCGCCTGCACGGGGCCGGTGTCCACTTCGAACGGCGGCGGTTTCGCCCGCACGTCACGCTGACCCGGCTTAAGGGCGGCGCCGACGCCTCCCGCGTGCTGTCGGTTCTGGCTGGCGCGCACATAGGACCCGTGACCTGCACCGGCTTCGCGCTGGTCGAATCGCGCTTGCATCCGGACGGAGCGATCTACGAACCGCTTGCGTGCTGGCCGTTGGGGTAGCGCCGCAGACCACCCGGACTGCGCGGGCTATGGGCGGGCCAGGGGTGAAATTCGAGTATTTCAGAAGCAAAGTAGCCGGGGGCTTCCCGTCGGGCCGCAGGGCGCCTAGAACGGCAGGATGACGCGCACAGATCCCGAAACATTCCTGCAAATGGCGGAGGCTGCATTGGCCGAGCTGCCTCACCCCTTTCGCGGCCCGGCGGCGGAGGTTCTCCTGCGCGTGGAGGACTGGCCGCCGCGCCATATCCTCGACGAGATGGGGATCGACGACCCGCTTGATCTGACCGGCCTCTACGAGGGCATTCCCCTGACGGAAAAATCGGCCGCCTACCCTTCGCCATACCCGGACAGTGTCTGGCTGTTCCGGGAGCCGATCCTGCAGGAATGGCGCGACCGGGCGGACGTGAGCCTGCGGGATCTGGTGACGCATGTCGTGGTGCACGAAATCGCGCACCACTTCGGCTGGTCGGATGACGACATCGCCAGCATTGACCGCTGGTGGGAGTAGGCCCGCCAAAGCCCCATGACTTGCACGCAATGCAAAGGCGATGGGACCAAGGGAAACGTTGGTCCCGCTTCCCCCGGAAATCCCAAAGGCACGGCTGGCAAAGCGCCGCCCTATTCCTCCCGCCAGCGGTGAGCTGCCGGATAGCGGCGATCCAGTCCGAAGGCGCGATCAGAGAGCCGGGGACCCGGTGCAATGTCCGCACGCGTCTTTTCCGAGGACGTCAGCAGGGTCTGCGCCCTGATCACATCCGCCCGATCGTGACCGGCCGCGACGCAATCGGCAACGGAACCGTCGCGGACGACGAGAATTTCGAGGATCGCATCCAGCGGATCGGGGCCGGTCGCAATGACCTCTTGCGGGATCACCATGCCGGGCGGGCCGAGCATCCACGCGCGGTGGTTGGCGTTACGCCATTGGCTCAGTTGCACGGCGCCGGTTTGAAAAAGATCCTTTAACAGCGCGTATCCACCCACCATGGCATCCGGGCCGCAGCCCAGAGCGAGGCCGGACTTGGTCGCCGTGGCGAGCAGCATTTCACCCCCTCTCTCGGCTTCGGTTTCCAACAAGAGAGCGCGCAAGCGGGCGGGCGCGATGTCCGCGACCACGGCAGCCAGCGCCGTCTGAGCCTGGGCCAGCGGCAGCGCGTCGCATCCGAGGCCAAGCGCCGCTGCGCAGGCCCGTGCCGATCTGTCATCCTCCGCTGCCACGCCGCGCACCCGTGGCCGGCCCAGAGCATCGACGGCGACCGCCGCCACCAGCGCCGCGCCCGCACTGCCCAGCCCGACCAGCACCCGGTCAACACCCGTCTTCGCGCAATAGTCCCGCAGACCCAGCACCAGCGCGGCGTAGTCCTGCTCCGAACCGCCGGGATGCGCCACAAAGCGCCCCTCCTGCGCGATCCAGCCTTCAGGCCCGCGCAGGAAATCGACGTGCTCCACGGCCTCTGCCATCACCGGAAGCTGCACTGCCGGCACGCCCCGCGCGTTCAGCACAAAGGAGCCGCCGTCGAAGACCAGCGCGCCCTCCCCGCCCACCATGTTCAGGCAGGCCAGCGGCAGACCGCTTTCCACCACACGCGCCACCACCTGGTTCTGTCGCAGATCGAAGCCGTTGCGGAAATAGGGCCAGGCCGCGGGAACCAGGAGGATCTCGGCCCCCGTTTCCTCCATCGCCTCGACCACGTCCGGGTGGCAGGCGTCCTCTCCGAGCGGCATCCCGATGCGCACGCCGCCCACATTCACCGGCCCCTGCATCGCCCCGCGCGAGAAGGTGCGCACCTCGTCTAAGGCGCCTGAGTTCGGCAGGAAGAATTTGGGCGTGACCGCCGCCACCCGGCCGCCTTGCAGAAGACAATAGCCGTTGTGCAGCGTCCCCGCCTCCGGCCAGGGTGCGCCGATCGCAAGCGCGGGTCCGTCCGCGCAATGGCGGGCCAGCGCCTCCACCTCCGCCACGGCGGCGGCGACGAAGGCCGGTTTCGCAATCAGATCCTGCGCGCCGCCTCCGGTCAGGAACAGCTCTGGCAGGGCGACGAGGTCGGCACCGGCCTCCCGGCCCGCCTGCCATGCCTCCCGCGCGCGGGAGGCATTGCCATGCAAGTCGCCCAAAGTAGAATTCAACTGAGCCAGTGTCAGGCGGAAACGGTCGGTCATGGAGGCTCCTTTCTCCGGGTCTCCCACATAGCAGACCCGCCCCGAGAGGGAAGCGCAGCCCCCGCCCGAGCATCCCCCATTGCCCCAACGCCGCGCCCGGTTTACCAATTGTGACCAGAAAAGACCCGCCGGGAGGGCCCCCAACCATGAAGACCGCAGGCATCATCACCCTGTTGGCCGCGCTGACCGCCTTCGGACAGGCGCTGGCGCAGGACGGCTCCGTCATGACGAAGGAGTACGAAAACGGTGGCGTCTACGAGGGCACCTTTGTCAATGGCAAGCAGGACGGCAAGGGCACCTATCGCCTGCCCAACGGCTACGAATACACCGGCGACTGGGTTCAGGGCGAACCGCGCGGTCAGGGCGTGGCGCGTTTTCCCAACGGGTCGGTTTACGAAGGCCAGTTCGCCCGCGGCAAGCCCGAGGGCATGGGCAAGATCACCTTTGCCGATGGCGGCACCTACGAAGGCACCTGGCTCGACGGCAAGATCACCGGGCAGGGCGTGGCGACCTACGGCAACGGCGTGCGCTATGAAGGCGCCTTCCGCAATGCGCTGCACCACGGCCATGGCGTGATGACCATGCCCGATGGCTATGTCTACGACGGCCAGTGGGTGAACGGCGTGAAGGAAGGCACGGGAAAGATCACTTATGCCGACGGATCCGTCTATGACGGCCGCATGGCGAACGGCAAACGCAACGGCACCGGCACGCTGGTGATGGCCGACGGGCTGACCTACGAAGGCACCTGGCGCGACGGTCAGATCGACGGACGAGGCAAGCTGACGCAGCCCAACGGCGACGTCTACGAGGGCGAGCTGGTGGACGGCCGCCGCGAGGGTCAGGGCAAGGTCACCTACTCTTCGGGCGACGTCTACGAAGGGGCCTTTGACAATGACCAGAGACACGGCTTCGGCACTTTCACCGGGACTGACGGCTACACCTATGCCGGAACCTGGATTGCCGGTCAGATCGACGGCGAGGGGAAGGTCACCTACCCCGATGGGTCGGTTTACGAGGGTACGTTTCAGGGCGATCTGGCGAACGGCAAGGGCAAGATCACCTACACCTCGGGCGCGACCTACGAAGGCACTTGGGTCGATGGCGTAATCGACGGAAACGGCCTCGCCACCTACCCGAACGGCGTCACCTACGAAGGCGACTTCGTCAACGCACGGCGCGAGGGACAGGGTGTGCTGACCTACGCCGACGGCTACCGCTACGAGGGCGAATGGAAAGACGACGAGCGCCACGGCAAGGGCCGCGCCACCTACCCTGACGGTACAGTCTACGAGGGTCAGTTCCGCGACGGCCTGCGGCATGGGATGGGCACGCTGGTGATGGCTTCGGGCTTCCGCTACGAGGGCGAGTGGGCCAACGGCGAAATCAACGGTCAAGGCGTCGCCACCTACGCCAACGGCGACATCTACGAAGGGAATTTCGTCGGCGGCAAACGCGACGGCGAAGGAACCATGCGCTACGCCACGGGCGAGCAGGCCACCGGCGAATGGATCGGTGGCGCCTTGACGAAGAACTCGACGACGACACCAGCAGAGGGAGCCGCGGCGCCGGAGGTCCCGGCCGACCAGTGAACGGTTTCGCCTCGCGTGCCGCGAGGCGACCGACTGGGGGGCTCTGCCCCCCAGACCCCCGGGAGTATTTATCAAGGGAGAAGCAGAAGGAGCGCCCGGAACGGCGGCGTGGGTTCCTGCGCAATACCAGGTGGCTGCAAAGGTTTTTCCTGCGTGTGGCACCGGGCGCTGTTGGCGGCCTTTGACCGGACGTTTCGGCGGGCTCATCCGCCGTTTCCGCCCCTGATGGCATTTGAGGGGGCCCCGCGTGCGGTGGCAGAAGAGTTTGCCTGCGCGCCGATCCGGTCACCGGTGACCGTTTCATCCTGAGCAAGGCAGCGGCGGGCGCACTGACCTCAACCCCGGCCAATGTCCTCGCGCGCGATGGCGACGGTCTTTACCACCGCGAAACATTCCACGCCCTCGGCCAGCCCCAGCGTCTCTGCCGAGCGGCGCGTAACGCGGGCCAGAACGCGGCCAGCAGGGGTGCTGAGCGCCACCAGCGCCCCTGGCCCCTCTCCTGCGCGCAGGCTATCGATCGTCCCGGGCAGGATGTTGAGCGCCGACAGCCCCTCGGGCCGCGTGCGCGAAAGAATGACCTCCTGCGCGGCGATGCGGATGCGAATCATGGTACCCGTGGCCGAGGCGACGCGCGGCAGGAAGAGCGGCACGCCACCTGCATCCAGTTCGGTCAGCCCATCCTCATGGTGGCGCGCCACGCGGACCTCGAGCACCGCGCCAACGCTGCGAATGCCCGCCGGCACGAGGTCGGGATCGCCCAGGATCTCGCTGGCCGTGCCCTGACGCAGCACCTGGCCGGCGTCCAGCACCACGACGTGCGTGGCAAGGCGGGCGACCTCGGCTGGCGAATGCGTAACGTAGAGGATGGGGCAGGACTGGTTCCGCAAGTATTCGAAATACGGGAGAATTTCCGCCTTTCGCGGTTCGTCCAGAGCGGCCAGAGGTTCGTCTGCGAGGATCACGCCGGGTCCGGACAGGAGTGCCCGTCCAATGGCCACGCGCTGCTGCTCCCCGCCCGAAAGCCCGCCCGGACGCCGCGCCAGAAGCTCTCCGATGCCCAACATTTCCACCACGCGGTCCAGATTTGGCGCCCGCCCCCGCGCGCCATACAGCAGATTCTGCCGCACGGTGAGGTGCGGAAATAGCCGCCCCTCCTGAAATATAACACCAAGCCCGCGCTGGTGCGGCGGCAGGTTCAAGCCTTGAGCATCGTCGAACAGCACCCGTCCATCCAGCACGATGCGCCCCCTGTCCGGTGCAAGCAAGCCGGCGACGGCTTTGATCAGGCTGCTCTTTCCGGAACCGGAACGGCCAAACAGTACGGTTAGTCCGGGCGGCAGCGCGAGGTCCACATCCAACTGGAAGCCTTCGAAACGATGCTGGAGGCGGATCTCCAGCATCAGGCGCCGACCCTGCGCGCGACGCGCCGTGACAGCCATTCCGACAACGCCAGCGCCGCCATGGCCACCGCGATGGAGACAGCGACCAGCCGCAGGGCGGAGGCCTCTCCGCCCGGCACCTGCAGGAAGGCGTAGATGGCGGAGGGCAACGTCTGCGTCTGGCCCGGGATGTTGGAGACGAAGGTGATGGTGGCGCCGAACTCCCCCATCGCTTTGGCGAAGGCGAGGATGGCGCCGGTCAGTACGCCGGGCAGGATCAGCGGCAAGGTGATCGTGGCAAAGACCTTCAGGCGGGAGGCGCCGAGGGTGGCGGCGGCTTCTTCAAGTTTGGGGTCGACCGCTTCGATCGACAGGCGAATGGCACGGACCATCAGCGGAAAGCCCATGATCGCCGCCGCCAACGCAGCCCCTGTCCACCGAAAGGCGAAGATTATCCCCACGGCCTCCAGCGCGGCGCCAAGCGGCGCGCGCGGGCTGAGCGTCATGAGCAGAAGGTAGCCCGTCACCACTGGCGGCAGGATCAGCGGCAGGTGCACCAGCCCGTTCAGCATCTGACGCCCGGGAAAACGCCAGCGCGCCAAGGCGTAGGCCGTCAGCACGCCGATGGGCAGAGAGGCCAGCATCGCCCAGAAGGAGACCTTCAGCGACAGCGCGACAGCCGTCCATTCCTGCGGGCCAAGCCAATCCATGCCTACTCCGCCAGAACGCGAAAGCCGTTACGTTCAAACATCGCCCGCGCCTGGGGTGTAGCCAGGAAGGTCAGGAACGGAAGGCCCGCCTGTTCATGTCCTGTCAGCGCGGCGGCGGGATAGGTAATCGGGGGGTGGCTGTCGTCGGGAAAGGTCGCGCGGGCATGCACGCGCGGTTCCGCCTGCGCATCGGTGGCGTATACGATGCCGAAGGGCGCCGCCCCCGTAGCGACCAGCGCAAGCGTGCTGCGCACATTGTCGGATTGGGCAACGGAGGGAGCAACACCGGACCACAACCCAAGGCTGGTGAGCGCGGCCTTGCCGTAGATGCCGGCCGGGACGGAATCGACCAGTGCCATGGCCAGCTTGCCACCGGCCAGCAGCGCGGGTAGGTCGGTCTGCGCGGTCAGCGTCACCGGGGTGCCGGGTTCTGCAGAGACCAGCACAAGCGCATTTCCCAGCAGGTCGCGTCGGGTGCCGGGGGCGAGCAGGCCGCCCCCCTCAAGCGCGTCCATCCAGTCTGTATTGGCCGAAAGAAATACATCCGCAGGCGCCCCCTGCTCGATCTGACGGGCCAGCACGGAGGACCCGGCGTAGGATGCGGTCACATGATCGCCGGTTTCCGCCTCGTAGGCCCGCGCGATCTCCTCCAGCGCAGTGCCCAGCGATGCAGCCGCGAAAACGGTGACGTCCCGCGCCCAGAGCGGCGGCGCGAGGAAGACGGCGAACAGGCAGGCGAGAAAGCGTATCATGCGGAAATGTCTGACACGACAGGCCCCGCCCGGCCAGTTGAAAAACCGACACAGCCCCGCGACCTTCCGCCATGGGTCAGGTGAGTGAAAGCCCCTTGCGCAGGGCGATCAGGTCGAGATCCTGGCTGACAAACACCGCGCCAGCGTCGATGCAGTCCTGCGCCAGAGACAGGTCGACGGCCAGAACGCCCGGAGGCAGCCCCAGCGCCCGGATGCGGCGAATGTGATCAACCACGGCGCGTTTCACCTCTGGATGGCTGGGCTGGCCGGGGTACCCCATGGAGGCCGCGAGGTCCGCCGGCCCGATGAATATTCCGTCAAGCCCCGGCGTGGCGGCGATCTCCTCCATGCGCTCGACCGCCTGCACCGTTTCGATCTGGACGAGGATACAGATCTCGTCACGCGCCTTTTCGTGGTAGCCAGCGATCGTGCCAAAGCCCGTCGCGCGCGTCATCCCTGCCACGCCGCGAATGCCCTCCGGCGGATAGGTGACCGAGGCCACAGCCAGCGCCGCTTCCTCCGGGGTCTGGACGTAAGGCACGAGGATCGTCTGCGCGCCGAAGTCGAGGTATTTCTTGATCAGCGCAGGCTCCAGAACCGCAGGCCGGACGATGGGGGACACCATATAGGGCGCCACGGCTTGGAGAAGAGGCAGGATGTTGTGTATGCCCGTCGGGGAATGCTCCGTGTCAAAAAGCATCCAGTCATAGCCACATCCTGCTGTCATCTCGGCCGCGAGCGGGTCCGAAAGGGTGCACCAGATGCCACGCTGCAGGCGCATCTCCTGCAATGCCGTCTTGAAAGCATTCTTTTTCAACAACATTTCACCCTCCTGTAGGGGTGCAAATTTTTTTCATCCAGGACATTGAGGAACAAAGACTCAGCAGCATTCCGCGCGCAAATTTTTTTGCTGCTCCTGCGCATAGCCTGAACCCCGTGTGACGGCAAGCTCAGCCTTGCAGGATTGTAGCCGGGTAAAGGCATGGATCTACTATGACCTGCCACGGGATTTACCCGCAACCCGCTGCGATGCACCGCGACCACGCGCACCGGCGGTGTCGCGGTCAGCGCATCGGCGTCGATCTGCCGTGCGAAGGCCGGACCCCAGCCCAGCCGCGCCAGCGCTGTGGGTTCGCGCCGTTTTACGGTGTCTCCAGGCAGGAAGGCGGAGTAGTCGCGGACCATGGGACTACCAGAGCGCTGGATCGTCGAAGGCGGCGACGCAGCGCACCGACCCGCTCAAGGGCGTCAGCGGCGCGTCCGTCAGGGACTGAGCTATCCAGCCCTGCGGCTGCTGGAGCGGTTGCGGCGCGTGCAGGTCGGCCTCCGATACGGGCTTGAAGCCCACGCGGGCGTAGAAGCCGGGGTCGCCATAGGTGACCGCGATGTCCACGCCCTCCTGCCGGGGCAGGTCGAGTCCATGCATGATCAGCCGTTGCCCGATGCGCTGACCCTGACGTGCCGTGGCGACCGCCACGGGCGCCATCATGAAGACCTTGCGCGGATCGCCCGCATAGGTGAGGCGCGTGAAGAAGATGCCGCCGAGGAGCGCGCCGTCCTCCCAGGCAGTGACGACGCGCAGATCCTCAGCGGGCGTCTCCGCAATCAGGCGGCGCGCGAGGGCGCCGATCAGCGCGCCTTCCTCCGCGCCCTCGGAGGCGGTGAAGGTCGCCGCGAAAAGCTCTGCGATGGCCTCGGCGTGCGGGGTGAAGTCCTCGATATAATCCATGTCTCAATCCTCTCTGGTGCCAGGCGGGGTCAGACTCGCTCCAGCACGAACATCTCGCAGCCGAACTGCCCGTGTCCGGCCTCGAACACGGCGATCTCGCGGCGCAGGTCTTTGAGGACACGGCTTCCCGCGAGATCCGACTCCAAGGCCTCGAGCCTCGCGGCGAGCGGGCG
This sequence comes from Sagittula salina, assembly GCF_017813235.1. Classification (GTDB taxonomy): domain Bacteria; phylum Pseudomonadota; class Alphaproteobacteria; order Rhodobacterales; family Rhodobacteraceae; genus Sagittula; species Sagittula salina. The sequence continues at coordinate 952 of NZ_JAGISH010000011.1, read as the reverse complement.
GTAGTAGGTCTCCATCCCCTCCGTCCCGATGTCGAAATGACCGAGGACGCGGTAGCCCGCGCGCATGGCCTGTGCGATGCGGGTCGCAGGCGTCGCCATCGCGGGATATTCCGAGGCCCAGAAGGCGCGGATCTCGTCGTCGGGCGTGTCGGTCCGCCAAACCATGTCGGAGACCACGAGAACGCCGCCGGGGCGCAGGAGTTGCCGCCAGTCGCGCAGGGCGCGCTCGACGCCGATGATGTAGGCGCTGCCCTCGGCCCAGATCACATCCCAGGGACGCTCGGGGGCCGGAATTGCGGCCATGTCGACGTTCTGCACCGCGATCTGGTCGGCGAACCCGCCCGCTGCGATCCGCGCCCTGAGCTTGTCGAGCGCGACCTCGGCCGTGTCGGTTGCCGTGATCCGCGCCCGCGTTGCCTCGGCGAGTGTCATCGTCGCCATGCCGGGGCCGCAGCCGATCTCAAGGATCATCCCGGGCGCGAAGGGCAGCATGCCGAGCGCCCGGCGTGTCGCGTCGGCCGTTCCCGGGCCCCACCAGCCAAGGCCGGCGAACACCTCCATGAAGCCCGCCATGTAGGCGTTGTGGGCGTTCATGTCCTTGGACACCAGCGCGACCAGCCCGGCCTCCGCGCTGGAAAACCCCTGCGACATCAGCCATGCGCGGTGCAGATCGGGTGCGACGCGCTCTACCTCTTCGTGCCAGTCCTTGAGGCTTGACTGTCCGAGCAGAGCCGCCAGAAGGTCGCGCGACTTGCCTTTTTCGGCGATCTCCGCGTCCAGCACGGCCAGGCGCTGGCACAGCATGTCGCGGTCGAGCTTGCCATCGAGGCAGGCCTGACATTCCTGCAAGTTCAGCCCGCCGGCCTGAAGCTGCTTGGACCTGTCCCGATTTCGTGCCGCCCCAAGTGCTCGTTTAGGCCACCTTGCGTTCGAAGGCGACAGGGCTTTTCCA
>NZ_JAGISH010000010.1 GCF_017813235.1 Sagittula salina | reverse complement strand
TGGTCGGACCAAAGGCGGCATGAACCACTGCCCGGCAGGGCATTGCGCAGCAATGTCCCGAGAGGGACCAAGCTGCATGCCGTCTGCGACAGCCTGGGACGACCGATCAACCTGTTCGTCACCGCGGGACAGGTGAGCGATTACATCGGCGCGCGGGCGATGCTGAGCGGCCTGCCCAACGTCAAATGGCTGCTCGGGGATCGCGGCTACGACGCCGACTGGTTCAGAGAAGCATTGCAGGACAAGGGGATACGTGCCTGCATCCCCGGTCGGAAGCAGCGAAAAACCCCGGTCAAATACGACAAGCGCCGCTACAAGCGAAGAAACCGCATCGAAATCATGTTCGGAAGGCTCAAGGACTGGAGGCGCGTGGCGACCCGCTATGACCGATGCCCAAAGGTGTTCCTGTCAGCCGTCGCCCTCGCGGCTGTCGTCATCTACTGGTTATGAATCCTGACCCTAACCTCAAATCGAGGACATTTCAGGGGAGCAGGTCACAAGCCTTCGTTCTTTGTTCAGTTATCGTCCTTGTTTACTGGAATTTTCCATAGTGAATCTATCGACGGTCAAAACGTATTGAAGCACTGACCGGGAGCGGTCATTGGCACAGTTGCGCAGCAAGCGCGTTTTCTCCGCGTCTAAGTTGTCGGATCAGTCTCCGGCGAATGTGCGGTCCCACTTGAGGTGAAGTCCAAGCACATTAACGGTCGGTCTGGCGACATGTGCCGCTCTGCAGCAATAACTGAGCCATGTCTGCGAACCTATGCTGCTTCAGCGAAGGTCAAAATTCCAATGTTGGGAAAGGACGCATCATTATCCTTGAAACGGGGTGCAGCGAATGGCGGGGCGATCTAAATCGTAAATAAAACATTAGGTTAGAGGTGGATAAGGTTCGACGCCGGTCCCGCTCCCTCCGCCACAATCCCTGTTGCGAACACCGACAGGCGCCTATCGCGGCGCGGAAATAGTCGTGTTTTCAAAGGGCTTTGCTACTCCCATGCGAACCTCTGAGGCCGCGCGCCGGGCCTATTCCGGGCTCTGAACGGCGCTCCGTCTCTGTTCGAGCCAACCTCGCCGAAATCGGTTCGGTCGGATTTTCCCTCGTTTTTCCAATGACCTGAGTTTTAACCTCGGCAAAACTTCGCCCCTTGTGTCTATCCCCTTCGTGGGGAACAAAGCCGCAACACCAGAGAGGCGCAGTTGGTCAACTCCGCCAGCCGCTCATCGGTGGTGAGCGTCGGCGCGTCGTCGAAGCGCGACATGCTGGCGTGGTTCATGCGGAACAGAAAGAACGGGACGGCCGTGCCGAAGATCCGACCGGGATGGCCTGCCAGCGCCTGGCCGGCCTTGGTCGGGCGGAACTCGCCCTTGTAATGCCGGCCGAGCTTCATCGCGATCATCAGGTCGTGCAACACCATGAGCGGGGCGAAGTCGGGCTCGGTCAGCACCTTGTTGACGGCGAAGAGGTCCGCCTCTGAGTGGCCGGGCCAGTCGAACTCGGTCGCGGCCCAGTGCACGAATACCCGGCTAAGGACCGCTCCGGTCGCCTCGACCTGGTCGAAGAGCCCCACCTCGGCCGGCTGATGGAGAGGATCCGCGGCCGGCTGATCCCTGCGGAACGGCGGCTGACCTATTCGCCGCCGCAGCTGCCCCCACCGCCCGGTCCGACGGCGACCGACACCCATTCCTATCCCACCAACTGAAAGGACCCGAGCCATGTCCGGTCTCTGGAACGACTATCAACGATGCGCAGTCCAACACGAACCTCATCCCCAAGGGCACGCCCGCCAAGGTGCGGCAGACCATCCGCCCCGGCGGCTTCGACGACCCGTCGCAGGGCTGGACCGGGGGCTATGCCACCCGCGGCTCGACCGGGGCTGTCTACCTCAACGGCGAGTTCACGGTGACCGAGGGCCAATACGCCAGGCGCAAGATCTTCACGCTGATCGGGCTCCACAGCCCCAAGGGTCCGGATTGGGCCAACATGGGCCGCAGCCTCGTGCGCGGCATGCTGAACTCGGCGCGCGGGATCTCCGACAAGGATCAGTCCCCGCAGGCGCAGGCGGCGCGACGCATCAATGGCTTCGCCGATCTCGACGGGATCGAGTTCATCGCTCGGATCGACGTCGGCACCGACGCCATGGGCGAAGAGAAGAACGAGATCCGCGCCGCGGTGACACCTGATCATCGCGACTATGCGCAGGTCATGGGCCTGGCGGCACGGCACGGCTACCAGCCGCCCGCGCAGACAGCGCCCCAGCAGGCGCCGGTCCAGCAGCCCGCGGCTGCGCCCGTGCCGGGCCGTCCTGCCTGGGCGCAGTGAGGGCGCGCGATGCTCCTCCGTCCCCGCCAGAAACTCTTCGTGGAGCGCAGCCTCGCTGCGCTCTCGACCCGCGACAACACGCTGGGCGTTGCGCCCACAGGCGCGGGCAAGACGATCATGCTCTCGGCCGTCACCGGCAGGATGACCGGGGAAGGCGCCAAGGCTTGCGTGCTCGCGCATCGTGACGAGCTGACCAGCCAGAACCGGGCGAAGTTCGCCCGGGTCAATCCCGACATGGAGACCTCTGTCGTCGATGCCACGACCAAGTCCTGGAACGGACAGGTCACCTTCGCCATGGCGCCGACGCTGGCGCGGGCCGCCAATCTCGCGGCCATGCCGAAGCTTGATCTGCTCGTGATCGACGAGGCGCACCACGCCGTCGCCGAGAGCTACCGCCGCATCATCGACCGGGTGCGCGACGCAAACCCTGATGCCTGCGTCTTCGGCGTCACGGCGACGCCGAACCGGGGCGACAGGAAGGGCCTGCGCGAGGTCTTCGACAACGTCGCCGACCAGGTCCGGCTGGGCGAGTTGATCGCGTCCGGTCACCTCGTGCCGCCGCGGACCTTCGTGATCGATGTCGGCGTGCAGGACCAGCTGCGCGCCGTCCGCAAGACCGCCGACGATTACGACGTGGGCGCGGTCGCGGCGATCATGAACCGCGCGCCCATCACCGAGGAAGTGATCCGGCACTGGGAGGAAAAGGCGGGCGACCGCCAGACCGTCGTGTTCTGCTCGACCGTCGCGCACGCGGTCGACGTCGCGACCGCCTTCAATGAGGCCGGAAACCCGGCTGCCGTCGTCCTTGGCGACATGGGCTCCACTGAGCGGAAGATGGTGCTCGAAGCCTATGCGTCCGGCGAGGTGCAGGTCATCGTCAATGTCGCGGTTCTGACCGAAGGGTGGGACCACCCGCCCACCTCCTGCGTCGTGATGCTGCGACCGAGCTCCTACAAATCGACTATGATCCAGATGGTCGGGCGCGGCCTGCGCACGGTCGATCCGGCCGAGCATCCCGGTGTGGTGAAAACCGACTGCATCGTGCTGGATTTCGGGATCTCGAGCCTGACCCACGGCACGCTGGAGCAGGACGTCGATCTCGACGGCCGCGATCCGACGCCCGGAGAAGCCCCGACGAAGACATGCCCGGAGTGCGAGGCGGAGATCCCGCTCGCGTCACGCCAGTGCCCGATCTGCGGCTACGAGTTCCCTCGTGGGTCCGTGACGGCGCCGATCGAGAACGTCGTCCTGTCCGAAATCGACCTGCTGAAACGGTCGAGTTTTGTATGGGAGGATCTCTTCGGTGACGACGCCGCGCTGATGGCCAGCGGCTTCAACGCCTGGGGCGGCGTGTTCTTCCTCGAGGGCCGCTGGCATGCCGTGGGCGGCGCCAAGGGTCTGCCGCCCGTTGCTGTAAAACATCGTGTCAGCGACTGCAAAGAAACGCGTCAGGCTACAACAGCCGGGCTACAGACGCGGCATGGGAGCGGGTGGGAAAGGATGGGGTGTGGGATCAGATGGGAAACGCTCGGCCGAATGGCGCTGATCCGAATCACGGACCCGCGAGCGGGGGTGAATGCCTGTGGATAAATCTCTAGATCTGTGGATAACGCTGGTGAGGCCATGCGTGTTCGTTGCTTGTTCTTGACGCTTGAGCATGAGCGACCATAGTCCTCATGGTTCGTCGAAGATTTTTTGGGAATTCACGGGAAAAAAAATTCCTCGGATTTGTGTGGATATCTAGCGTCCAGATGGATGCGTTGCACCAGATAGGCGAGGGTTTGGCCCGAATTCGCCACTTTGTAGTCAATTTCCCAACTCCGGAAGGGGCGCTGTCCCGGTCGGGTTCGATAGAAAGCTATTGATTACCATGAATTCCCATGTCAAACCTGAGTCACACGATGAGACGGGCAGACGGGACAGCAAACGATCCCACACCAACTCATAAAAACAACAAGAGCAGGTTTCATACGGGCGCCCGCTTCATCGTGACAAAAAGGATCCGGCGCGCGGGCGAGCAGACATCCCCCCAGGTGGCGCGCGCAGTCGGAGACACCCGCAGTGCGGGTCAGCGGCGGGTTGATCAATGGCAGCAGATCAACCCGCCGTTTTTACGTTTAAATTTTGGGGTTTGGAGGCCGTGGGACAGTGAGCCGCAGGCTGAGGTTCAGAGGTGAAAGCCGTCACAAGGTGGACGGCAAGGGGCGGGTGTCTATCCCGGCCTCGTTTCGCCGTGTCCTCGAGGCGGGTGATCCGGACTGGACCGAGGGGCTCAACCCAAACTTCGTGATCGTTTATGGCGATCACCGCCGCAAGTATCTTGAATGCTACACCATCGAGGAAATGGAGGCGGTCGAGGACCGTATCGCGTCGATGAAGCGCGGTGATCCCAAGCGGCGCATCCTGGAACGCTTGTTTTCGACCCAAGCACTGACGACCTCCGTCGATGAAACCGGCCGCATCGTGCTGCCGGCGAAGCTGCGTCAGAAAATAGGCATCGAAGGTGAGGCCTATTTCGCCTCGAACGTCGACACCTTCCAGATCTGGGAACCCTCGGTCTACGAGGCGGAGGAGTTGGCCAAGGCGGAGGAGTTCCTCGACGATTTGCCGGACGACTTCGACCCGATGCAATTGCTGGATGAGGAGGGGGTCTGAATGGCGGCTGCCGGGCGCACCTCAGGGGAAGCCCCGCATATCCCCGTCCTGCTGGAGCCTCTTCTACGTGAAGTTGCGCCTGTAAGCGGCGTGTGGATAGACGGAACGTTCGGTAACGGCGGTTACGCCCGCGGGCTGGTCGAGGCTGGCGCGGAGCGTGTCATTGGCATCGACCGCGATCCGTTGGCGCATGAGATGGCAGCGGAGTGGCTGGGCGATTGGCCAGCGATTACGCTTGTACGGGAAAACTTCTCGAATATGGACAAGGTGGCCCAGGGCGTCGATGGCGTCGTTCTGGATCTCGGCGTTTCCTCCATGCAGCTGGACCTTGCTGAGCGGGGGTTCTCCTTCATGAAGGACGGTCCGTTGGACATGCGTATGGGGCAGGAGGGGCCGACGGCCGCCGATCTGGTAAATACCCTGTCCGAAGAGGCTTTGGCGGACGTTCTTTACGTTTACGGTGAGGAGCGGCAGTCGCGTCGGTTGGCAAAAGCCATCGTTATGGACCGCCCATTCACCCGCACCCTGCCGCTGGCCCAGATGATCGAACGGGTCCTGGGCCGGACGAAGCCCGGCGTGGCGCATGCCGCGACGCGGACATTCCAGGCGCTCAGGATTGCGGTGAACGGCGAATACGAGGCGCTCTGGCTGGGCCTGATGGCGGCGGAGCGCGCGCTGAAACCCGGCGGCAAACTGGCGGTGGTGACTTTTCATTCGGTCGAGGATCGGATGGTCAAGCGCTTCTTTCAATTGCACGGTGAAAAGAAGAAACATGTCAACCGCTACGCGACCGAAGTTGAAGCCGCCGAAGCGCCCTTCGAGGTGCTGACCCGCAAGGCAGTTGGCCCCGACCCGGAGGAGTTGGCCCGCAACCCGCGTGCCCGCTCGGCAAAGCTGCGCGTCGCGCGGCGCACGGAAATCCCGGCGATGGAGGTTTCGGCAGACGAGATCGCCATGCCCAGCCTGAAAGGACGGTAGATGCGAACCTTGCTGTTCATTCTCTCGGCTCTTGCGGTGGTCAGCTCCGGCTATTGGGCCTATCGCGAGAATTATCGCACGCAGGATGAGCTGGACCGTGCGGACGGCCTAAGGGCAGAGATCGCCGGAGCGCGCGAACGCCTGTCGATCCTCCGGGCAGAGTGGGCCTATCTGAACCGCCCGGACCGTTTGCGTGACCTCGCGGAACTGAATTTTGACAAGCTGGGGTTGATCCCCCTGCGCCCCGACCAGTTCGGCAACATCGACCAGATCGCCTATCCCAGGGCTGAAATGCTCGATATCACCGACAGTATCGAAGTCACCAGCCGGGGAGCCACCCTGCCATGACCCGTATTCCGCTGCGCCCGCTGGCGCGCATCCTCGATGCACGCAAGAAGGGTGAAGACCCGGACGCGATCGAGAAGGAGAACCGCCGTTTGCGGCATGAGGAGATGCGCGACCGCGCGCGGCTCCGGGCGGAGGGGCGGTTGCTGGTGCTGGCCATGATGTTCTTCTGTGCCTACGCGGTGATCGGGGCGCGCATGGGGATGCTGTCGGCCTCCGAACCCGAAGAGCCTCGGGCGCAGGCCACGGGCGCGTCGATCATGGCGAGCCGGGCGGATATCGTCGACCGCCACGGTCGGGTGCTTGCCACCAACATGTCGACGCATTCGTTGTACGCGCATCCGCAGCAGATGATCGAACCGGGACGCGCGGCAGAACGGCTGGCGGAAATCTTCCCCGATCTCGACGCCGCCGACATGAAGCGGCGTTTCACGGACCCCAGGCGCAAGTTTCTGTGGATAAAGAAGAAACTCAGCCCGGAACAGATGCAGGCCGTGCATGACATCGGAGAGCCCGGGCTGTTGTTCGGGCCGCGCGAGATGCGGCTTTATCCCAACGGGCCGGTGTTGTCCCATGTGCTTGGCGGGTCGTCATTTGGCGCCGAGGGCGTTCATTCGGCAGAGGTCATCGGCACAGCGGGGATCGAACGCTTCTTCGACAAGGATCTGCGCGACCCGGCCCGCGAAGGTACGCCGCTGGCGCTCTCCATCGACCTCACTGTGCAGGCGGCGGCGGAGGAAGTGCTGTACTCCGGCATGAAGCTGATGAACGCAAAGGGTGCGGCTGCCGTGTTGATGGACGTGCACACCGGCGAGGTGATCTCCATCGTGTCGCTGCCCGATTTCGACCCCAACGACCGCCCCGCTGCGCCAACAAAAGGCAGCCCGTCCGACAGTCCGCTGTTCAATCGGGCCGTGCAGGGCGTCTATGAACTGGGTTCCACCTTCAAGATTTTTGCCGCGTCCCAGGCGCTGCAGCTTGGACTGATGACGCCGCAGACCGTCATCGACACTTCGCCTCCCTTCAAGGTGGGTGGTCACCGCATCGGCGAATTCGAGAACCACAACTATGGCGCGATTTCTGTGGAGGAGGTGATCATCAAGTCATCGAACCGGGGCACGGGCAAGATCGCGCTGGCCATCGGGGCGGAGCGGCAGAAGGATTTCCTCAAGTCGCTGGGCCTGTTCGATCCGACGCCGCTGGAAATCACCGAGGCCTCTGGCGGGCGTCCGCTGATCCCGGAGCGCTGGACTGACCTCTCGACGGTGACGATTTCCTACGGTCATGGCATTTCGACTACGCCGCTGCACCTGGCCACCGCTTATTCTGCCATCGCGAACGGCGGGCATACGGTGAAGCCGACGCTTCTGAAGCAATCGGGGAGCCAGTATCGGGACGTTGTTCTGAGCGAGCAGGTCACCCGCGACGCGTTGAACATGCTGCGTCAGGTGGTGAGCAGCGACGACGGGACGGCCTCCTTCGGGGAGGTCCCGGGCTACAAGGTCGGCGGCAAGACCGGCACGGCGGACAAGCCCAAGGAAAAGGGTGGCGGGTATTACAAGGACAAGGTCATCGCGACCTTCGCGGCAGTCTTTCCAACCGATGACCCAAAGTACGCGCTGGTGGTGACGCTGGACGAACCGGTTGAGACCTCTGGCACGAAACCGCGCCGCACGGCGGGCTGGACGGCTGTGCCCGTTGCGGCCGAGATGATCCGCCGCGTCGCGCCGCTTCTGGGCTTGCGTCCGGTCTACGATACGGGGCAATTGGACGTGACAATGAGCGCCTCGGACTGAGCCCCGCGCGGGCCGCCGATGCCGGGGCGCGCGAACGACAGGACCCGATAGCGCGGGCCTGACAGACAGGGCCCGCACGGCGCGGCCCGGAGGGCTGAACGGAAATGACTGCCACACGCAAGAGCCTGAAGGACCTGGGCCTGACCGCCCGGGGCGGCCGCGACATGATGGTGTCGGGACTCGCGGTGGATAGCCGTGAGGTGCGCGACGGATACCTGTTCGCTGCGCTGCCCGGCGAGCGCATCCACGGTGCGGAGTTCGTCGAATACGCCATTCGGCAAGGCGCAGTGGCGGTGCTGACCGACGCCGTGGGTGCAAAGCGCGCGGCCGACGTCATCGACAGATCGGACGTGGCGCTGGTGGTGGCGGAGGAACCGCGTCAGGCGCTGGCCTACACGGCAGCGATCTGGTTCGGCATCCAGCCCGAAACGGTGGTGGCCGTCACCGGCACCAATGGCAAGACGAGCGTTTCCACCTTCTGCCGCCAGATATGGCAGGAACTGGGCTTGCGGGCGATCAACCTTGGCACAACCGGAGTCGAAGGCGACTGGACCGCGCCGCTGCGCCACACCACGCCGGAACCGGTCACTCTGCACCGGATGCTGGCGGGTGCCGCCGTGGAGGGGGTGACACACGCCGCGATGGAGGCGTCCTCGCACGGGTTGGCGCAGCGCCGGCTGGACGGGGTTCAACTGACGGCGGCGGGCTTTACCAACTTCAGCCAGGACCATCTGGATTATCACCATTCCTTCGAAGATTATTTCGCCGCCAAGGCCGGGCTGTTCGCCCGTGTCCTGCCGGAGGATGGCGTCGCGGTGATCAACGTGGACGACGCACGCGGCGTGGACATGGTGGCCATCGCCATGGCGCGTGGGCAGGAGGTGCTGACCGTGGGCCGCGACGGGGCGGACCTCTGCCTGCAGGCGCAGCGCTTCGATGCCACCGGGCAGGAGATCCGGCTGTCCTTCGACGGCGAGGTGCGGCAGGAACGGCTGGCACTGATCGGCGGCTTTCAGGCGGAGAACGTTCTGCTGGCGGCGGGACTTGCGATAGCCTGTGGAGCCGACCCCGACGATGTCTTTGACGTCCTGCCGATGCTGAGCACGGTGCGCGGCCGGATGGAGTTGGCGGCGACGCGCGGCAACGGCGCGGCAGTTTTCGTCGATTACGCACACACGCCCGACGCGGTAAAGACGGCGATCCGCGCCCTGCGGCCGCACGTCATGGGCCGGCTGGTGGCGGTGATCGGCGCCGGTGGCGACCGCGACATGGGCAAGCGCCCGCTGATGGGCGCGGCTGCGGCGGAATTCGCCGACCTCGTGATCGTGACCGACGACAACCCGCGTTCGGAGGACCCGGCCAGCATCCGTGCCATGGTCATGGAGGGCGCGCCCGATGCCATCGAGGTTGCCGACCGGGCCGAGGCGATCCTGCGCGGCGTCGACGCCTTGGGGCCGGGCGATGCTTTGCTGATCTGCGGCAAGGGCCACGAGACGGGACAGACCGTGGGCGACACGGTCTATCCCTTCGACGATGTCGAACAGGCAAGCGTTGCCGTGGCGGCGCTGGACGGGAAGGGGCTTTGATGACTGCGGCGATGCTCTGGCGGGCAAGCGAGGCGGCGGCGGCCACAGGGGGCGCAGTGGCATCTGACTGGGTAGCGTCGGGCGTGTCGATCGACACGCGGTCGCTGGAACCCGGCGACCTCTTCGTTGCTTTGACCGCCGCGCGGGACGGGCACGATTTTGTCGTACAAGCGTTGGCGCAGGGTGCTGCGGCGGCGCTGGTATCACACATTCCGCAGGGTGTGCATAACCCCGAAAAGCTGTTGATCGTCGATGACGTGCAGCGCGGGCTTGAAGCTTTGGGCCAGGCGGGGCGCACCCGGTTCCGGGGGCGCGTAGTGGCGGTGACGGGCTCCGTCGGCAAGACCTCGACAAAGGAAATGTTGCGCACGGTTCTGGGCGCTCAGGGCACGGTCCATGCAGCAGAGAAGTCCTACAACAATCACTGGGGCGTGCCGCTGACGCTGGCGAGGATGCCGCGGGACGCGGACTTCGCCGTGATCGAGATCGGCATGAACCACCCCGGCGAGATCGCGCCGCTGGCCCGGATGGCGCGGCCGCACGTGGCTATGGTGACCATCGTGGCGCCGGCGCATCTCGCCGCCTTCGAAAGCCTCGAAGGCATCGCGCGCGAGAAGGCGAGCATCTTCGAAGGGCTCGAGCCGGGCGGCGTGGCGATCTACAACGGCGACCTCGCGGTGAGCGACATCCTGCGCGAGACGGCGTGCAGACATGCCGCGCGGCTGCGGTCCTTTGGCGAGGCCGTGGGCAACCATCATCGGGTGACCGACGTGCGTGTGCAAGACAATTGCACCGTGGTACAGGGGCGGGCCTGGCGGACGCCCCTCGTCTACAAGGTCATGGTGCCGGGGCGGCATTTCGCGGTGAACGGTATGGGCGTGCTGGCCGTGGTCTCGGCGCTGAAGCTCGACCGGGCGCTGGCACTGACGGCGCTCGGGCAATGGCAGGCGGGTGCCGGGCGGGGCCTGCGCGAGCGCATCCAGCTCGACAGGGTCGACGAGAGGCTGTCGCTGGAACTCATTGATGACGCGTACAATTCCAACCCGGCCTCGCTGGGGGCGGCACTCGAGGTGCTGGCCGCAGCGCAGACCCGCGATGGGCTGGGACGGCACGAAAAGGGGCGCCGTATCGCCTATCTCGGCGACATGAAAGAGCTGGGGCAGGGCGAGGTCGAGATGCACGAAGCCTTGGCCGACACCCGCTTCATGGCGCGCATCGACATCGTGCATTGCGTCGGGCCCTTGATGCGCCATTTGTGGCAGAAACTGCCGCTTGAGAAGCGCGGGCACTGGACGGAGACCTCCGACAAGATGGCAGAACGGGTGGCGCACGATCTCGATGCGGGCGACGTGGTGCTGGCCAAGGGGTCGCTGTCGATGGGGCTGGGGCGCGTGGTTGACGCCATTCGGAAAATGCGCCAAGCCCCCGCAGACGTGGACGGGTAAGAGGATAACACCATGCTCTACTGGCTGACCGAGCTGAGCGACGGCGGGGATTTCTTCAACCTTTTCAGGTACATCACATTCCGTGCCGGGGGTGCTTTCCTGACCGCGCTGGTGTTCGGATTCCTCTTTGGTCCGGGCCTGATCGACGTCCTGCGTCGCAAGCAGGGCAAGGGGCAGCCGATCCGCAGCGACGGGCCGGAGGGGCATTTCGTCAAGGCGGGAACGCCGACCATGGGCGGGCTGCTGATCATCGGCGCTCTGGTCACGGCGACGCTGCTCTGGGCGCGGCTCGACAACCCCTTTGTCTGGATGGTGCTCTTCGTCACCATGGCCTTTGCCGCCATCGGCTTTGCCGACGATTACGCGAAGGTATCGAAGCAGAACACCGCGGGCGTACCCGGCAAGGTGCGGCTGGCGCTGGGCTTTGCCATCGCGGGGATCGCCGGCTACTGGGCCGCGCAGTACCACCCGCCGGAGCTGAGCTACCAACTGGCCCTGCCGATCTTCAAGAACACGCTCATCAACCTTTCGGTCCTGTTCATTCCCTTTGCGATGTTCGTCATCGTCGGCGCCGCCAATGCGGTGAACCTGACGGACGGGCTGGACGGGCTGGCAATCATGCCGGTAATGATCGCGACCTCGACGCTGGGGGTGATCGCCTACGCCGTGGGGCGCGTCGACTTCACCGAGTACCTCGACGTGCACTACGTGCCCGGCACCGGGGAAATCCTGATTTTCGCGGCAGGCGTGGCGGGCGGGGGCCTGGGTTTCCTGTGGTACAACGCGCCGCCGGCGGCGGTCTTCATGGGCGACACTGGGTCGCTCGCGCTCGGCGGCGCGCTGGGAGCCATCGCGGTCGCCACCAAGCACGAGATCGTGCTGGGCATCGTCGGCGGCCTCTTCGTGGTGGAGGCGCTGTCGGTCATCATCCAGGTGCTCTACTTCAAGCGGACGGGCAAGCGCGTCTTCCTCATGGCGCCAATCCACCACCACTACGAGAAGAAGGGCTGGGCGGAGCCGACCATCGTCATCCGCTTCTGGATCATCTCACTGATCCTCGCGATCATAGGGCTGGCGACGCTGAAGGTGCGCTGAGGCCTCAGAGCTTCGGGTGTACAGTGGATTTCGGCCCGCGATCAGACGATTGCGGGTCGCTTTTGATGAAGGGGGACAGGGCATGATTGCGGTTCAGGGGGTCGACGGCACCGTGGTTGCGGTGCTTGGACTTGGTCGTTCCGGCCTCGCTGCGGCGCGGGCGCTGCGCGAGGGCGGGGCGAAGGTGGTTGTCTGGGACGACACGCCCGCCGCGCGGGACCGGGCCGAGGCAGAGGGTTTCGAGGTGCGGGCGCTGACCCGCGACGGCAGCTTCGACGACGTGGCCTGTCTGGTTACTTCGCCGGGAATCCCGCATCTCTATCCCGCGCCGAACCCGGTCATTGCCCATGCCTTGCAGGCCGGTGTTCCCGTGGACAACGACATCGGCCTTTTCTTCCGTTCGGTCGGCGCGGAGTATGACAGCTTCGACACGCCGCCGAAGGTCGTCGCGGTCACCGGCTCGAATGGCAAGTCCACCACCTCCGCGCTGATCCACCACGTGCTGACGCAGGCGGGGCGCCAATGCCAGCTCGCCGGCAATATCGGGCGGGGAGTTCTGGACATCGACCCGCCGGGCGACGGCGGCGTGGTGGTGCTCGAGCTGTCCTCCTACCAGACAGAACTGTCCCGCGCGCTGACCCCGGACGTGGCGGTGTTCACCAACCTGTCGCCCGATCACCTTGACCGGCACGCCGGCATGGGGGGCTACTTCGCGGCGAAGCGGCGCCTTTTCGCCGAAGGCGGCCCCGATCGTTGCGTGATCGGCGTCGACGAGGTGGAGGGACGGTTCCTCGCCAACCAGCTCTCCGAGGGGCGCGGCGACGACCGGGTGATCCGGATCGCCACGGCAAAGCTGACCGGGCCGGGCTGGTACGTCTTCGCTCGCAAGGGCTTTCTCGCGGAATGGCGCAAGGGGCGGCAGGTGGCTTCCGTCGATCTGCGCGAGATCCCCGGCCTGCCCGGTGCGCACAACCACCAGAACGCCTGTGCCGCCTGGGCGGCCTGCCGATCTCTGGGCCTCGGCCCGCGCGAGATCGAGGCCGGTCTGCGCAGCTTCGCGGGGCTGCCGCATCGCTCGCAGCGTATCGCTGAGGCGGGCGGCGTGGTGTACGTCAATGACTCGAAGGCGACCAATGTGGATTCAGCACTGAAGGCGCTCCTGGCCTTCGACCGCATCCGGTGGGTCTGCGGCGGCCTGATGAAGGACGGGGGGCTCGACGGCCTTGCGCCGGGGCTGTCCCATGTGGCGAAGGCCTACGTGATCGGGCGCGAGGCAGAAACCTTCGCTCTGGGGCTGCCAGGGGCCGAGGCCGAAATCTGCACCACGATGGCGGAGGCTGTGCGTCGCGCGATGGCCGATGCGCAGCCGGGCGAGGTCGTGCTGCTGGCCCCCGCGGCAGCGAGCTTTGACCAATACGACAATTTCGAGAAGAGAGGCGAGGATTTCATTGCCTGCGTGCAAGCCGTGCTGGGGCAGGTGGGCTGACCCGCCCGGCCCTAGGCTGTTTCGCGCGCCGCGCGGATGGCGCGCCCTACCGCAACGGCTGAGGCCCAGGCCCACTGGAAATTGTAACCGCCAAGCCAGCCTGTGACGTCTACCGCCTCTCCTAACGCGTATAGGCCCGGGAGGTGCTTTGACATCAGCGTCTTGCTGTCTAAGCCGTCGGTGGAGATACCACCCAGCGTGACCTCGGCGGTTCGGTAGCCCTCCGTCCCGGTGGGTTTGACCCGCCAGCCATGCAGTACCTCCGCCAGGGCGGTGACACGTTCGTTCGTGAGGTCAGCGAGGGTGCCGGTCAGTTCATGGGCCTGCGCGAGATGCGCCACCAGCTTCGCCGGTAGCAGCGCGCCCAGTTCCGTGGTCAGCGCCCGCCGTCCGTTTGTCTGTCGGGCGGCTTTCAGGTGCCCGTCGATGTCCACGCCGGGCGCGAGATCCGCGATGACATCCTCGCCCTCGCGCCAATAACTTGACAGTTGCAGCACAGCCGGGCCCGAGAGCCCGCGATGCGTGAACAGCAGCGCCTCGGCAAAGCGCGCGCGATTGTTCGACAGAACGGCAGGCACGGACACCCCGGCAAGGTCCGTGAACCGCCCCTTGTCAAAGGTAAAGGGAACCAGCGCGGGGCGCGTTTCGATGATTTCGTGTCCGAACTGGCGTGCGAGGTCGTAGGCCAGCCCCGTGGCGCCCATCTTGGGGATAGACTTTCCCCCGGTCGCCAGAACAAGGGAATCTGCCACCACCTTCCGCCGCGTACCCTGCTGGTCCAGCGTGACGTGGAACCGCCCCTCGGCGTGCCGCACCTCCGCGATGGAGGTTTGCAGCCACAGATCGGCTCCGGCGGCCCGCAACTCTGACAGCAGCATGTCGATGATCTGCGTGGCCTTGCCATCGCAGAACAGCTGCCCCAGCGTCTTCTCGTGCCAGGCGATGCCGTGGCGCGAGACCAACTCGATGAAGTCCCACTGCGTGTAGCGCGCCAGCGCGGACTTGCAGAAATGCGGGTTTTCGGAAAGGTAGTTCTCCGGCCCCACGTCCAGATTGGTGAAATTGCATCGCCCGCCGCCGGATATGCGGATTTTCTCGCCCGGTGCGCGGGCGTGATCCACCAGCAGCACGCCCGGCCCGGCCTGCGCCGCCGCCATCAACCCTGCCGCACCGGCGCCTAGGATCAGCGTGTTTACCCGTGTGACCCTATCCGACATGATGTGCCACGCTCCGTGCTTCTTTGGTTCAGAAATACCGCGGGGGTGCGGGGGCAGCGCCCCCGCGCGGATCGCCGCGCGCCAGCGCGGTGAAGCCGCTTTTATCTGGCCTGTGGCAGCAATTTGCTCTATCCTCAACCCCAGACCCGGAAAACCGGGCGATACAGAGGCAGTCGAGCGGTGCTCTCATGACAGAAATGGTCTATGGCGCGGTCCCGGTGGCGGGCGGCGAACCCGTGCTCCCGAAGTGGTGGCGCACGGTCGACAAGTGGAGCCTCGGGTGCATCCTGACGCTTTTCGCGGTGGGGATCCTGCTGGGACTGGCGGCCTCGGTGCCGCTTGCGGAACGCAACGGGCTCGCCCCCTTTCACTACGTCCAGAGACAGGCGTTCTTTGGCGGGATGGCCCTCGTGGCGATGCTGATGACCTCCATGATGCCGCCGGTACAGGTGCGCAGGCTGGCGGTAATCGGCTTCCTCGCCGCGTTTGTGGCGCTTGCCTTCCTGCCCTTCCTCGGCACCGATTTCGGCAAGGGCGCAACAAGGTGGTACTCTCTGGGGTTCGCCTCCTTTCAGCCGTCGGAATTCCTCAAGCCCGTGTTCATCATCGTCTCCGCATGGCTGATGGCGGCGGGGCAGGAACTGGGCGGCCCGCCGGGGCGGCTTTATTCTTTTGTCATCATGGTGATCATCGTGCTGATGCTCGCGATGCAGCCGGACTTCGGGCAGGCGTCGCTGATCCTGTTCAGCTGGGGTGTGATGTGGTTCGTGGGCGGCGCGCCTATGGTGCTGCTGGCCGGCCTCGCGGGGCTCGTCGTCATGGGCGGAACCTTTGCCTACAACGCCTCTGACCACTTCGCGCGCCGTATCGACGGCTTCCTCAACCCGGAGGTCGATCCAACGACGCAGATGGGCTACGCCACGAATGCCATCATCGAAGGCGGCTTCTTTGGTGTCGGCGTCGGCGAGGGTACTGTGAAATGGTCGCTGCCCGACGCGCACACCGATTTCATCATCGCCGTCGCGGCGGAGGAATACGGCCTCGTCATGGTGCTGGCGATCCTCGCGCTCTACGCCACCATCGTTGTGCGCAGTTTTATCCGGCTGATGCGCGAACGCGATCCGTTCATCCGGTATGGCGGCACGGGGCTGGCAGCGATCTTCGGCGTGCAGGCGATGATCAACATGGGCGTGGCCGTGCGCCTGCTGCCCGCAAAGGGCATGACGCTGCCCTTTGTCAGCTACGGTGGCTCTTCTCTGATCGCGGGCGGCATCGCCGTGGGCATGTTGCTGGCACTGACCCGGACCCGCCCGCAGGGCGAGATAGGCGACATCTTGCGCGGTGGTCGACGCTGAGACCACGCTTCCGCGCTTCTCCCTTGCGTGCGGTGGACGGGCCGGTGGGACTGGTATAATGCCGCTCAGACGCGGTGAGGGAGTGACTGGATGGCGGAGCGAAAGCCCCTGTTGGTGATGGCGGCTGGTGGCACCGGGGGGCACATGTTCCCCGCGCAGGCGCTGGCCGAGGTCATGTTGGCACGGGGCTGGCGGGTGAAGCTGTCCACCGACGCGCGCGGCGCGCGCTACACCGGCGCCTTCCCAGAGGGCGTGGAGATCGAAGAGGTCGCCTCGTCGACCTTCGCGCGGGGTGGACCGCTGGCCAGGCTCGGCGTGCCGTTCAAGGTCACCGGCGGCGTGTTGGCGATGCTTTCGCGCATGATGCGCGACAGGCCGACGGTGGTGGTCGGCTTTGGCGGCTACCCCAGCATCCCGGCGCTGGCGGCGGCGACCGTGCTGAAACTGCCGCGTATGATACACGAACAGAACGGCGTGCTGGGGCGGGTCAACGAACTCTTTGCCAAGCGGGTCGATGCGGTGGCTTGCGGCACATGGCCAACGACCCTGCCTGAAGGCGTCGAAGGCATCCACACCGGGAATCCTGTGCGCGCCGCCGTGATGGAGCGTGCAGGCGCGGGCTACATTGCGCCGGGGCCTTACCCGATGTCGCTGCTGGTGATCGGAGGCAGTCAGGGTGCGCGCATCCTGTCGGATATCGTGCCCCCGGCGGTTGCGGCCCTGCCGCTCGACATGGTTTCGAACCTGCGCGTCAGCCATCAGGCGCGCGATGAGGACGGTGAACGGGTCGATACGTATTACGCGGAGAACGGCGTGCAGGCGGACGTGAAGCCGTTCTTTGACGATCTGCCCGCGCGGATGAGCGAAGCGCAGCTGGTGATCTCGCGCTCGGGTGCGTCTTCGGTGGCGGATATCAGTGTGATCGGCCGACCCTCGATCCTCGTGCCGCTGAAGATCGCCACGGGCGACCACCAGACTGTAAATGCGCAGGCGCTGGTGGATGCGGGGGCTGCCATCCGCATCCCCGAAACGCAACTGACAATCGAAAGCCTGCGGGATTCGATCGAAGCGATCCTGTTGAACGAACAGGGCGCGATCCGGATGCACCGGGCGGCGCTTTCGGTGGCAAAGCCCGAGGCGGCGGAACACCTGGCCTGGCTGGTCGAACGGCTGGCAGGGCATGACACAGAAGAAGAGGCGGGACATGAAGGATCTGGAGAGTGAGCGAGGTGCACCCATGAACGGCGCCACGAAACTGCCCGGCGACGTGGGGGCGATCCATTTCGTCGGCATCGGCGGCATCGGCATGTCCGGCATTGCCGAAGTGCTGCTGAACCATGGCTATACGGTGCAGGGCTCTGATCTGAAGGCGTCAAAGATCACGGACCGGCTGGTGTCCATGGGGGCAAAGGTCTTTGAAGGCCAGCGGGCGGAGAACCTCGACGGCGCTGATGTGGTGGTGATTTCCTCGGCGATCAAACCCGGCAACCCGGAACTGGACGAGGCACGCCGCCGTGGCCTGCCTGTGGTCCGCCGCGCGGAAATGCTGGCAGAGCTGATGCGGCTGAAGTCCAACATCGCCATCGCGGGCACGCATGGCAAGACGACCACGACGACCATGGTGGCGACGCTGCTGGACGCGGGCAGGTTCGACCCGACCGTGGTCAACGGCGGCATCATCCACGCCTACGGATCCAACGCGCGGATGGGGCAGGGCGAATGGATGGTGGTGGAGGCTGATGAAAGCGACGGTACCTTCAACCGCCTGCCCGCGACCATTGCCATCGTCACCAACATCGACCCCGAGCACATGGAGCACTGGGGGTCCATCGAGAACCTGCGGGACGGGTTCTACCAGTTCGTGTCCAACATCCCCTTTTACGGGCTGGCGGTCTGTTGCACCGATCACCCGGAGGTGCAGGCGCTGGTGGGCCGTGTCACCGACCGGCGTGTGGTGACCTACGGCTTCAACGCGCAGGCGGATGTGCGCGCGGTGGGCCTCCGCTTTGAAAAGGGCGTGGCGCATTTCGACGTGCACTTTCAGGTCAGCGGCGAAGTGCTTGAGGACATGATCCTGCCGATGCCCGGAGACCACAACGTTTCCAATGCCTTGTCCGCGATTGCCGTCGCCCGGCACCTTGGTATGACAGGCGAGGAGATCCGCACCGCTCTGGCGGCCTTTGGTGGCGTGAACCGGCGTTTCACCAAGGTGGGTGAAGTGAAGGGCGTTACCATCATCGACGACTACGGGCACCACCCGGTGGAGATCGCCGCAGTGCTGAAGGCCGCGCGACAGGCCTGCGAAGGGCGCGTGATCGCGGTCCATCAGCCGCATCGCTACAGCCGCCTGTCGCATCACTTCGACGCCTTCTGCACTTGCTTCAACGAAGCGGATGTGGTCGCGATCGCAGAGGTTTACGCGGCAGGCGAGCAGCCCATTCCGGGGGCATCGCGCGACGATCTGGTCGCCGGGCTGGTGCGTCATGGCCACCGCCATGCCCGCGCACTGCGAAGCGAGGACGACCTCGAACGGCTGGTGCGCGAGCAGGCGCAGCCGGGCGACATGGTGGTCTGTCTTGGCGCGGGCACGATCTCGGCCTGGGCGAACGCCCTGCCGGAGCGGCTTGCGAAGTAAGCCCCGCGACAGCTCACAGAGTATTGGACGGGGCTCCGGCAAGGGGCCCCTTTCCATTTCATGACACAGGAATGGACACCGGGTTTCCAGGGTTGATTCGCGCGTGGCATGGTGGCAGACTGCCCGCGCCTGCGGGGGCAGTTGGAGGAGGAGCCATGACGCTCTCTTTGATCCTTGCCTGTGCGTGGGGTGTGGCCGCGAACCTGGCGGCAATTATTCCCTCGTCGGACAATCACTGGACACGCGCTTATGTTCTGATTGCGCTGGGAATCCCGCTTGTGGGTTTTGTCACGATGCAGAACGGCCCGTGGATCGGGCTGGCGGTACTTGTCGCGGGCATGAGCCTCTTGCGCTGGCCGGTAATCTTTCTTGCGCGATGGGGCAGGCGCGCGATTTCGGCCACCATACGCGGTTAACCCGTTGGCTTTCGGTAGTGTTCAGGTGGCTTTCCGGAGCAGTTTTCCGGACCGTGGTGCGCTGTCTGGAGGGCGCGCGGGGAAAATGGCGGCGCTCTGGCCGGAACGGCGAAATCCAAGCTATGGATTTTTGGAATGTCGGCACGAAGCCATTGGTACAGCCGCTGTTCAGCGGGTCGAACCGGCCGGCTGTGGACCTTTCGCGTTGGGTGGCGCGCCGCCTTTCCGAAGATTTCGATTAATGCCAGATCCGATGCAGCGGAGACCTGCGTGACCGGGGACCGGGCGACCTTGCGGATTGCGTGGTTCCGGGGCGCGCGGTAGCAGGGGGCAAAGGAGAACGCGCATGACCAAGACGCTGACAAATGATCGGATGCCCGCCGACCGGATGCCCGAAGTGCGTGGCAAGCTGACGGCGGGCCGTTCGCTGGCGGAATTGACCTGGCTCCGGGTCGGGGGCGCTGCGGACTGGTTCTTTCAACCTGCAGACATTCAGGATCTGGGCGCCTTTCTGGCTGCGCTGCCGGAGACGATCGCCGTCTTTCCCATGGGCGTAGGGTCGAACCTGATCGTGCGCGACGGCGGCCTGCGCGCGGTGGTGATCCGCCTTGGGCGCGGTTTCAACGGGATCACGGTGGAGGGTTCGCGGGTGCGCTGCGGGGCGGCGGCGCTGGATGCGCATGTGGCCAAGCGCGCGGCGGAGCATGGCTGCGACCTGACCTTTCTACGCACCATCCCCGGCAGCATCGGCGGCGCGGTGCGGATGAACGCGGGCTGCTACGGCACTTATGTGGCGGACGTTCTGGCAGAGGCCACGGTTGTCCTGCGAAGCGGCGAGGTCGTCACGCTGGGGGTTGAGGATCTGCGTTTTGGCTATCGGTCCTCCGCACTGCCGGAGGGGGCGGTGCTGGTGGAGGCGGTCTTTGACACGCCGAGGGGCGCGCCGGATGCGCTTGAATCGCGGATGGCCGAGCAATTGGCCAAGCGCGACGCCACCCAGCCGGTAAAGCAGCGCACCGCCGGAAGCACGTTCCGCAACCCGCTGGGGCGGTCGTCGACCGGGGCGGCGGACGATACGCACGAATTGAAGGCCTGGAAGGTAATCGACGACGCCGGGATGCGCGGCGCGCGGCGTGGCGGCGCGGTCATGAGCGAGATGCATTCGAATTTCCTAGTGAACGAGGGCGGCGCCACGGCGGCCGACCTCGAAGGGTTGGGCGAAGATGTTCGTGCGGCTGTGAAGGCGCATTCCGGAATCGACCTGACATGGGAAGTTATCCGGGTCGGTGATCCCGAAGCCGGCCTTTGACGCGCGGTTTGCGCGGTTTCGCGCGCGATCAGTGGTGGTGGCGATTTCTGCAATGTATGAATTGCGGCGTTTCATGCAGGATGTGGATGGCTTCCGGGTTGGGCGTTAACGAAAAAGGGTTTTCCACTGGCCCGGATTGCGGCTAGACTAGGCTGCGGATCTCTTGCGTGATTTGCAAGCGAAGCCCACCCCCGAAAGCACCGGCGTAGACCGGGCGGGGAAACGACCACAGGCACAGGTGCCCATCTCGGGCGGGGTCGATACACACATGGGGGTAAACCCCGGGCATGAGGCGGATTTGGGATGTCGAGCAGGACACTCCCGAAGGTAGTGGTACTGAAAGGCGGCCCCTCGGCAGAGCGTGAGGTCAGCCTTGTTTCCGGACGGGAATGTGCCGCTGCCTTGAGGGGCGAAGGATACGAGGTCGTGGAACTGGACGCGGGCGCCGATGTGGCGCAGCGACTGGCGGAGGCGCGGCCCGATGTGGTCTTCAATGCATTGCATGGCCGCTGGGGCGAGGATGGGTGCATCCAGGGAATGCTGGAGTGGTTGCGGCTACCCTATACGCATTCCGGGGTGCTTGCCTCGAGTCTTGCCATGGACAAGGAAAAGACCAAGGCGGCCTACCGGGCGGCGGGTCTCCCTGTTGCGGAAAGTATTCTCGCTAACAAGAGCGATGTCTCGGCCGCGCATGTCATGGCGCCGCCCTATGTGGTGAAGCCATACAACGAGGGGTCGTCGGTGGGCGTCTACCTTGTGCACGAGGCGGCAAACGGCCCGCCGGTGCTCAGCGCGGCCATGCCCGAAGTTGTCATGGTCGAGGCCTTCGTTCCCGGACGGGAACTGACCTGCACAGTCATGGGGGACCGGGCGCTTGGAGTGACAGAGATCCTGACCGACGGCTGGTACGATTACGAGGCAAAGTATACGGCTGGTGGATCACGCCACATCTGCCCGGCGGAGCTGCCCGAGGAGATCACCGAGGCCTGCATGGATCACGCGTTGCGCGCGCACACGGCGCTCGGGTGCCGGGGCGTGAGCCGGACTGATTTCCGCTGGGATGACGCCAAGGGGCAGGCTGGGCTGGTACTGCTGGAAACCAACACCCAGCCGGGGATGACGCCGACCTCGCTGTCGCCGGAGCATGCCGGGCTCATCGGCCTGAGCTTTGGCGAATTCTGTGCTTGGATGGTGGAGGACGCTTCTTGCGACAGATAATGCGGCGACCGCTGATTGCGCGACGGGTCGAAGGCGTGCAAAGCCGTCGCGGCCTGCAGGAGGACCCCGGAGCCGACACCGGCATGGCAAAGCTCGACCCGCGGATGAGCCGTCTGAAGTACCGGCTGGAACGGCTGATGCTGACGCCGTTGTTCCGCTTTGGCCTTCGGGTGGTGCTTCCCATCGTGGTGGTCGCTGGCGGGGTCGGGATCTGGTTTTCGATGGAGGGAAACCGCACCGCCTTTGCCGGAATGGTCGTGGATCTACGTCAAGCCGTTCAGAACCGCCCCGAGTTTCAAGTCAAGGTGATGGCGATCGATGGCGCATCCGAGCCGGTGGCGGAGGCGATCCGCGAGGCCGTACCGCTGCGTTTTCCGGTCAGTTCTTTCGACCTCGACCTGGCGGCGATGCAGGCCACGATTTCCTCGATGGACCCGGTGCGGGCGGTCGACCTGCATGTGCGGCAGGGCGGTGTGCTGCAGGTCGACGTGACAGAGCGCAAGGCGGCGGTGCTGTGGCGCTCCGCCGAGGGGCTGGTGATGCTTGATGATGGTGGCGTGACGGTGGGCGCGACCCAGAGCCGCCTTGACCATCCGGAATTGCCGGTGATCGCGGGCGAAGCGGCGCAAGGCGCGGTCGCGGAGGCGCTCAGGCTGTGGTCGGTGAGCGAACCGATCCGACAACGGCTGCGCGGGTTTGAACGCATTGGCGCGCGGCGGTGGGACGTGGTTCTGGACCGTGACCAGCGCATCAAGCTGCCGGAAACGGGCGCGGTGCAGGCGCTGGAGCGGGTGATCGCGCTGGCGATGGCGCCGCAGATGGACCTGCTGGCGCGCGACCTGACGGTGGTGGATTTGCGCCTGCCGCGTCGACCGGTGATCCGGATGAGCGATTCAGCAGCAGAGCAGATGTGGCAGATCAAGTTGATCGAGGCGGGTAAACAATGACACGGACACAGAATTCCGGGGGATACGGGCAATGATCGAGCTTTATGAATCCCAGCGCGCCATGCGTAACATGCGCCGCGCGGCGATGCAGCGTGGCGTGGTGGCGATCCTCGACGTCGGCACGTCGAAGATCGCCTGCCTCGTGCTGCGCTTCGACGGCACCGAGGCGCGCGAGGAGGGCATCGGCTCGCTGGCGGGGCAATCGGGCTTTCGTGTCATCGGGGCGGCGACGACGCGCTCCCGCGGGGTGCGGTTCGGTGAGATCCACGCCATGGGCGAGACGGAGCGCGCCATCCGCACCGCCGTGCAGGCGGCGCAGAAGATGGCGGGCATCCGCGTGGACCACGTGATCGCCGCCTTCTCCGGCGCCGAACCGCGCAGCTACGGCCTGGCGGGGCAGGTGGAGGTCATGGGCGTCACCGTGGACGAGCAGGACGTGGCCCGCGTGCTCTCAGCCTGCGACGTGCCGGAGTTCGGCCAACTCCGCGAGGTGCTGCACGCCCAGCCCGTGAACTTCGCGCTGGATCACCGCTCCGGGCTGATCGACCCGCGAGGCCAGATCGGCACCGAACTGTCCTGTGACATGCACATGCTGACCGTCGACGCGCAGTCGGTGGCGAACCTCGCCCATTGCGTGAAACGTTGCGACCTGGAACTGGCCGGGCTTGCCTCCTCGGCCTACGTGTCGGGTATCGCGGCGCTGGTCGAGGACGAGCAGGAACTGGGCGCGGCCTGCATCGACATGGGCGGCGGATCGACGGGCATCTCGATCTTCATCAAGAAGCACATGATCTATTCGGACTCCGTGCGTATGGGCGGGGATCACGTGACCTCCGACATCTCCATGGGGCTGCAGGTGCCGATGGCCACCGCGGAGCGGATCAAGACGTTCTATGGCGGTGTGGTCGCCACCGGCATGGACGACCGCGAAATGATCGAATGCGGCGGCGAGACCGGCGACTGGGAACACGACCGGCGCACGGTGAGCCGCGCGGAACTGATCGGCATCATGCGGCCACGCGTGGAGGAGATCCTCGAGGAGGTGCGGGAACGGCTGGACGTGGCGGGGTTTGACCATTTGCCGAGCCAGCAGATCGTGCTGACGGGGGCCGCGTCGCAGATCCCCGGACTGGACGGGCTGGCATCGAAGATCCTGGGTCAGCAGGTGCGGCTGGGCCGTCCCCTGCGGGTACACGGCCTGCCCCAGGCGGCGACGGGACCGGGGTTCGCCGGGGCGGTCGGGCTGTGCCTTTTCGCCGCCAACCCGCAGGACGAATGGTGGGACTTCGAGATCCCGGTGGACCGCTATCCGGCGCGTTCGCTGAAGCGTGCGGTGCAATGGTTCCGGGACAATTGGTGACAGGAATTCCCTTTGACGCACTGTCTTGTCGGGCAATCGCACCCGCCGGGACCGGGCCGAAAGGGGTGGCAAAGGATCGCCTAAGCCCCGCCCGCCCGGCTATTTGAATGGTGACAGCTCCATGTCGGGGTGTTAGTGAGGCTGTGGATAAGGCCGGGATAACCGGCCACGGAGGGATCGGGCAGATCCTTTGCTTGTATGAGTTGACCAGCTTGCTGCGGGGCCGTGTTGTCCTGTGGCTGGTGCTGCCTGTTCGCCGCCCTACAGGATCTTGTCCGCGTCGCCAAAACTCGCGGATCCCCGCCGAAAACCCGCCATATTTGGTGTTTTTACCCTGTTTTTTGCGTGACGCCGTGCTGAAGTCTCGGTAAACTCACCCTTAACAGGCAGAGGACGTGCCTGGATCGGTGAGATCACCAAATCGATAACGGTCGATAGAACACTCGATAAAGAACACAGGCGGACACACCATGGCACTGAACCTTTCCATGCCCGGACAGGAAGACTTGAAACCGCGCATCACGGTCTTTGGCGTGGGCGGGGCCGGCGGCAATGCCGTAAATAACATGATCGAAAAGCAGCTGGAGGGGGTCGATTTCGTCGTTGCGAACACCGATGCCCAGGCGCTGCAGCAGAGCATGGCGCAGAACCGCATCCAGCTGGGTGTGAAGGTGACCGAAGGGCTTGGCGCAGGGGCGCGGGCCGCAGTCGGTGCGGCAGCGGCGGAAGAGTCGATCGAGAGCATCGTCGACCATCTTGCCGGCGCGCACATGTGCTTCATCACCGCCGGAATGGGAGGCGGGACCGGGACGGGTGCGGCGCCAATCATTGCTCAGGCAGCACGTGAACTTGGCGTTCTAACCGTCGGTGTCGTCACGAAACCCTTCCAGTTCGAAGGCGGGAAGCGGATGCGCCAGGCGGAAGAGGGTGTCGAGACACTCCAGAAGATGGTCGATACGCTGATCATCATTCCGAACCAGAATCTGTTCCGCCTCGCCAACGAAAAGACGACCTTCACCGAAGCGTTTTCGATGGCTGACGACGTGCTGTACCAGGGCGTGAAGGGCGTGACCGACCTGATGGTGCGTCCGGGCCTGATCAACCTCGATTTTGCCGACGTACGCGCCGTGATGGACGAAATGGGCAAGGCAATGATGGGTACCGGCGAAGCCGAGGGCGAAGATCGCGCCGTTCAGGCCGCCGAGAAGGCCATAGCGAACCCGCTGCTGGACGAAATCTCGCTCCGGGGTGCGAAGGGCGTCCTGATCAACATCACCGGCGGTACCGATCTGACGCTGTTCGAACTGGACGAGGCGGCCAACCGCATCCGCGAGGAAGTCGACCCGGACGCGAACATCATCGTCGGCTCCACCATGGACGAAAGCCTTGGCGGCATGATGCGTGTGTCGGTTGTGGCGACGGGTATCGACGCCACCGACATGCCGCACGAGATGCCGGTTCCGCGCCGGTCCCTGTCGCATCCGATCCGCCAGCAGGCCGCACCGGAAGAGCAGGCCGTCCGGGCCGCAGCCCCCGCGCCGCAGAGCAAGCAAGAGCCGGTCCAAGAGCCGCTGTTCGACCATTTCGAGGACGACCAACTGAACGGGCGGGACGACGTTCTGGAAGACGAGGCCCCGTCGGCCGCGCCCGTGGCCATGGACGACGACGGCCTGCCTCCGCCAGCCTACCGCCCGAAGATGTCGGATTTCCTGCCGCAGCAGGATAGCATCGAAGCGGACCCGAACGATTTTGTCGCGCCGCGCAAACCCACGCCCGGCGAACCGAGCCCGGCCACGCTGGATCGCCTGAAGGCCGCCGCTGCGCGGACGCGCGAAGCACAGGGCCGTCCCGCTGCCGCACCGGCGCAGCAGACGGAAGAAAAGTCGCGTTTTTCGGTCAACTCTCTGATCGGCCGGATGACCGGCCACGGTGGCGAGGCCCCGCAGGGGCACGCTCAGGCGCGCCGCCAGCCTCCGGTTCAGGGCCATCGTCCGGCCCCGGCTCCCGCACCGGCACAGGACGTGGAGCAGGAAGAAGATCGCATCGAGATCCCCGCATTCCTGCGCCGTCAGGCAAACTGATCGAAAACCGGCGGGGCTGACCGGTCGGTCGGCCCCTTCGGGTGCACGAACCAAGGTCTACCTCGTCTCGGACTCCGAGACCCTCGTGGAAGGCACCCCCTGTGAGAACAGGGGGTGTTTTTCCGTTTGTGGGCTGTCGGGCTTTGAGCCTTTGGGTCGATGCATCGCGCGCGATCTGCTGGTCTTTACGTTGGATTGACCATGCGTCAGGCTGGGGCTGGGTGCTGTGCCTGATAACGATTTCCGGTGCAATAGGCCGAAGATGGTCATTTCCACTACACTTCCACCCCGCACGCACGTCTGTGGACATGTATGTTTTTTTAAATGTTTCAAATGGTTGCATGTCGTTCCGAGTTGGGTTGGCGGGCCATCGCTTATGGCGGATCGGGGATGTTTCACTTGGTTACAATCTTTGATTTGAGGCTGGAGGTCGCTTCGCCCTATCTCTGAAGAAAAGCCGCGCCGGGTACTTTGGGGGGCGTTGGCAGTGACAGGACGACCACGTGCAGACTACCATCGGTACCGCGATCAGCTTTGACGGCCCCGGGCTTCATTCCGGGGCACCAGCACGGCTGACAATCCGCCCGGCCGGTGCCGACCACGGCATCTGGTTCAAGCGGTGCGACGTGGAACTGGGTGATGCGATGATCCCGGCACGCTGGGACATGGTGCGGACCTCGCCCTTGTGCACGGAAATCGTCAACGCCGCCGGCGTGGCGGTGTCCACCGTCGAACACGTCATGGCCGCGCTTGCGGGCTGCGGCGTGCACAACGCGTTGGTGGAGATCGACGGCCCGGAGGCGCCGATCCTCGACGGGTCTTCCGTGCCCTTCGTGCGTGGTATCCTGAAGGCGGGTCTGCGGCCGCAGGGCGTGCCGGTTCGCGCCATCGAAATTCTCGAAGCGGTCGAGGTGGAAACACCCTCAGGGTGGGCGCGGCTATCGCCCGCAAAGCCCGGAACAGGGCTGGAAATGTCCTTTCACATCGACTTCACCGACGCCGCTATCGGGCGCCAGGAAAAACGCCTGAACCTCGCCAATGGAACCTTTGTCCGCGAACTGTGCGACAGCCGGACATTCTGCCGCGCGGCGGACGTCGAGGCAATGCATGCAGTCGGCAAGGCCTTGGGCGGAACGCTGGAGAATGCGGTTGTGGTTGACGGCGACAAGGTATTGAGCCCGGGCGGCTTCCGCCGCGAAGACGAAGCGGTGCGTCACAAGATGCTCGACGCACTCGGCGACCTCGCGCTTGCGGGGGCGCCGATCCTTGGCCTTTACGAAGGCCACAAGGCTGGCCACGCGCTGACCAACGCACTGCTGCGCGCGCTATTCGCCCGGCCGACGGCTTGGCGCATGGTGTCATGCGACGCCGAAATGGCCGAAAGCCTGCCTGGGTCGGGTGTCGAGCGCGACGAGATTCCGGCAGTCGCCTGAGGCACGGGCCGGGATATTGTCCGGGTCCGGGATGCGGGCCTGAGACGCAGGGGGGCAGCACAAAAACCTTTCTGGAAACCGGGAAACGCCGCCCGGCAACATCTTGCGTCACTTTGCGCCGAGCGGCGCCGATAGGGCGTTTTGCACCGGAATTTTCTGTGCTAGACCCGAGCCAAGGGAGGCCGCCTGACGGTGCGTGCACAAAGTGCGCCGCAGCGGTCCGAAAAGAACAGAGGACGGTGGTATGACTGGGGGCAAGTCGCGGGCTTTGGTGTTCGGGATGGGCGTGTGTGCGCTCCTGCTGTCGGGATGTGGGGAGTTGTCCCGCAAGGACCGCGGGCCCGACGGGCAACCGCTGGAAACCTACACGGCAAAGCAGATATACGAGCGCGGCGAATACGAGATGTCGCGCAAGGACTGGGAAGACGGTGCCTTCTACTTCGGTGAGGTGGAGCGGCTGTATCCCTATTCGGATTGGGCAAAGCGGGCCCTGATCATGCAGGCCTATTCTTACCACAAGAACAAGGAATACGAAAAAGCGCGCGGGTCCGCGCAGCGCTTCATCGATTTCTATCCGGCTGATGACGACGCGGCCTACGCGCAATACCTCCTTGCGCTGTCCTACTACGACCAGATCGAACTGGTAGGCCGCGATCAGGGGTTGACCTTTCAGGCACTGCAGGCGCTGCGCGCGGTGATCGAACGCTACCCGGATAGCGAATATGCGCGCTCCTCCATCCTGAAATTCGACCTCGCCTTCGACCATCTCGCGGGCAAGGAAATGGAGATCGGGCGCTACTATTTGAAGCGCGACCACTTTGGCGCGGCGATTTCGAGGTTCCGCGTGGTGGTGGAGGATTTCCAGACCACGACGCACACGCCGGAAGCGTTGCACCGACTGGTTGAGGCTTACCTCTCGCTCGGACTGACGCAGGAGGCGCAGACCGCTGCCGCGATCTTGGGCTACAATTACCAGTCGACGGAGTGGTATCAGGACAGCCACCGGCTGCTCACGAAGCACGGGCTGGAGCCGAAAGTCTTTGAAAACAACTGGCTGGGTGCGATCTACCGCCAGATGGTGAAAGGCGAGTGGCTCTGACGAGGACGGGGCTGGCGTCCAGTGGTCGCGTGCCCGTCTTGTGCCCGTCTGAGCCCCGAGAGATGACCGATGCTGCGCGCGCTTGAAATTCGGGACATGCTGATTATCGACAGGCTGGAGCTGGATTTCCGGCCAGGTCTGAACGTGCTGACCGGGGAAACCGGGGCTGGCAAATCCATCCTGCTGGATTCGCTGGGCTTTGTGCTCGGTTGGCGGGGGCGGGCAGAACTGGTCCGGGCGGGCGCCGGGCAGGGCGAGGTCGTGGCGGTCTTCGATCTTGCCTCGAACCACGCGGCATGGGGTGTGCTGCGCGAGGCGGGGCTGCCTGCGGAGGGCGAACTGATCCTGCGGCGGGTGAATACCGCTGACGGGCGCAAGACCGGATGGGTCAATGATCGTCGCGTATCCGGCGAGGTGCTGCGGGCGCTGTCGGATACCCTGGTGGAATTGCACGGACAGCACGACGACAAGGGGCTGCTGGACCCGAAGGGGCACCGCGCGATCCTCGACGATTACGCGGGGACGGACGCCGCACTGGAGGGGGTGCGCAAGACCTGGCGGGGCGTCGGGTCAGCGCGGCGCGATCTCAGCACGGCACGCGCGGCGCTGGAGGCGGTGCGCGCGGAAGAGGATTTCCTGCGGCACGCGGTAGCGGAACTGCAGGCGCTTGGCCCCGAAGAGGGCGAAGAGGCGGTTCTGGATGCCCGGCGTCGCCGGATGCAGGCAGCGGAGAAAATCCGGGACGATATCGCGCAGGCTTCGGCGGCACTTGGGTACGAGGGCGCCGAAGGCGCCATGTCCGGCGCGCTGCGCTGGCTGGAAGGGGCATCGGAAAAGGCCGAGGGGCAGCTCGATGCCCCGATCGAAGCGCTCGTGCGCGCCATGGCGGAGTTGGACGAGGCTGCGCGCGGAGTTGCGGACTGCCTGGACGCGCTGGATTTCAATCCGGCGGATCTGGAGGACTGTGAGGAAAGGCTATTCGCTCTCAGGGGCCTGGCGCGGAAACATCAGGTGATGCCGGACGCGCTGCCTGGGCTGGCTGCGGAGCTTTCGGCGCGACTGGAGGCACTCGACGCGGGAGAGGCGCGCATTGGCGGCTTGGAAAAGGCCCTGCGCGAGGCGGAAGCCGCCTATGACGCTGCGGCGCAGGCGCTGACCGCGCAGCGCAGGGAAGCGGCGTTGCGGCTGGATGCGGCGGTGGCGGCGGAGCTGGAGCCGCTCAAAATGGGCCGAGCGGTTTTCGAAACCGAAGTGGTTGTGGGGCCGGACGGGCCGGAGGGGCGCGACGCTGTGACTTTCCGTGTCGCCACCAACCCCGGCGCGCCGGCAGGTGCCCTGAACAAGATCGCCTCGGGCGGGGAATTGTCGCGTTTTCTGTTGGCCTTGAAGGTCGCGCTTCATGTCGAGGCAGGGCAAGGCGTAACGATGATTTTCGACGAGATCGACCGTGGTGTTGGCGGCGCCACGGCGGATGCGGTTGGGCGGCGCCTGAAGGCGCTGGCGGATGACGGGCAGGTGCTGGTCGTGACGCATTCGCCGCAGGTTGCCGCGCTGGGGGCGCACCACTGGCGCGTCGCGAAACGCGTTGAAGGTGGCATGACACTGTCGGAGGTCGTCCCGCTCGGCGCCGAAGAGCGCGAAGCTGAACTCGCGCGGATGCTGTCTGGCGATACCGTCACGGAGGCGGCCCGCGCTGCTGCGCGGGCCCTCCTCGACGGCTAAGGGGCTTTGTCCAATCGGCCGTAATTCGGTTTACGCGATGTTCAGGTAACGCGCTGTACGGTTGAGGCGACCGCTCAACCGGAGGTGCGAAGAGTTTGACCGATCGTCACGAACGCGAAGCTGAGATCGCCGAAGCGGCGCTGGGGCTTCTGGCGGAGAAAGGCTATGGCGGCATGTCGATGCTGGCAGTGGCCAAACGGGCTCGGGCATCGAACGAGACGCTCTATCGGTGGTACGGGGACAAGACCGGGCTGTTCGAAGTGATGATCGCCCGCAACCTCGGAGCGCTGGCGGAACGGCTGGAAACAGTGGGCGATCCCCCGGAGGCGCATACGCTAGCCCGGCTAGGGGAGGTGCTGCTGGAGGGCCAGTTGTCGCCCGCCTCCATCGGCCTGCACCGCGCTGCGGCGGCGGATGCCAGCGACCGGCTCGGAGCGACACTGGCGGAGGGCTGGTATCTGCTGGTGTACCCGGTGTTACTGTCTGCATTCAGCCGCTTGCGGAGCGCCGGCGTGATCGCGGTGGAACCGGCAGACGCGCTGGCGCTCTGGTTGGACCTGCTGCCGGGGGACAGGCCACTGCGCTGCGTCACGGGCGCGATCACCATCCCGGGCGAGGTTCTGCATCGGGCACGGGCGGCGCGGGCGCAGGCGGCGGTGCTGGCGCTATGCGGGTGAATGGTTCAGTTGCCCGGAACCAGTTTGCCCGGGTTCAGTATATTGCCGGGGTCGAGCGCGATTTTCAGGTCGCCCATGATCGACCAGGCTTCGCCATGCTCTGCGGTCATGAAGGCCTTCTTTCCGATGCCGACGCCGTGCTCTCCGGTGCAGGTACCACCCAGCGCAAGTGCGCGTTCGGCCATGCCGGTCGACAGGGCCTTTGCCCGATCGAGATCGTCGGTATTCTCCGGGTCGATCAGTAGGATGGCGTGGAAGTTGCCATCGCCAACATGCCCGAGGATCGGGCCAGGGATCCCGGACGCAGCGATGTCGGCCTGCGTTTCTTCAACGGCGCGGGCCAGTTGGCTGATCGGCACGCAGATGTCGGTGACTATCGCCCGTGCACCGGGCCGCGAGGCGAGAATAGCGTAATAGCCGTTATGGCGCATGGCCCAGAGGGCGGTGCGATCTTCCGTATTCGAGGACCACTGAAATTCCGAACCGCCGTGATCGGCGACGATTTCCGCGAAACGCGCGGCATCCTGCGCAACGCTTTCTGGCGAGCCGTGAAATTCCACCAGCAGATGCGGCAGCGCCGCCATATTGGAACCGGCGTAGGCGTTGAAGGCGCGCGCGGTTTCGCGACAGACGAATTCGATGCGGGCCAATGGAATGCCCATCTGGATGGTGTCCATCACCGCATTCACGGCCGAGGCCATGTCGGGAAAGGCGCAGATCCCGGCAGAGATCGATTCCGGTATGCCATGCAGGCGCAAGGTGATCTCAGTCACCAGCGCCAGCGTGCCTTCGGAGCCGACCAGAAGCGCGGTCAGGTCGTAACCGGCTGCGGTCTTTCGCGCGCGTGAACCGGTGCGAATTACGCGACCATCGGCAAGAACCGCCTCAAATCCCATAACATTGTCGCGCATCGTGCCGTATCTTACCGTTGTCGTTCCCGAAGCGCGCGTCATCGCCATGCCGCCGATGGTGGCGTTCGCTCCGGGATCGACCGGAAAGAAAAGGCCGGTGGCGCGCAGTTCCTCGTTCAGGGCCTCACGGGTAACACCAGGCTGGACCGTTACATCCATATCTGCGGGGCGCAGGGTGAGCACCCGGTTCATGCGCGCGAAATCCACCGTGACGCCGCCCTGAAGCGCCTGTGCCTGCGCCTCCAGCGAGGTGCCCGCGCCGTACCCCGTGACGGGAACGCCGTGACGGGCGCAAATCTGCAAGATGCGGGAGACTTCTTCGGTTGTCTCCGGCCAGGCCACCGCGTCGGGCGGCGCGGGGGCGAAGTAACTTTCCGAAAGACCGTGTGCGTCCAGATCGGGCTTGGCCGTGCTGAGCCGTTCGCCTAGGAATGCCTGTAAGTCGTCGAGCGCCTTGGCGAGGGGCATATGGGGCCTCCGAGTGGTTAACGAAGCCACTCTAGCCAAGCGTGCAAGGCGGGGGAAGTCGCGGGATCGGAGGAAGCACCTGTGTCAGGGGTGATCGGGCAACACCTTGAAACGATCCGGGGGGACCTGCGTCGGGGATGGGACCTGATCCGGCACAAGGGCCCCGGACAGGTCACCTTCTGGTTCGTGGCGCTTTCGCTGGGGACGGTCTGCGGTTTCGGCGCCATCGGGTTCCGTTTCGCGGTGGAGTGGTTGCAGGAGGCGCTGTACCGCACAGATGACGTGAACCGGCTTGCCAGTTGGGCGGGGCAACTGCACTGGCCGTGGGTCGTGGCCATCCCGGTCGCGGGCGGCATCGTCGTCGGGGTGATCCTGCAACGCTTCACGCCGGACGGGAGGGTACGGTCAGTCGGCGACGTGATCGAGGGCGCAGCGCTGAACGACGGGCGTGTGGAGCGGCGTGCGGGCGTGGCCTCTGTCCTGTGTTCGTGGATAACGCTGTCGACGGGGGGCAGCACGGGGCGCGAAGGCCCGGTGGTGCATATGGCGGCACTGCTGGCGACTTGGACGGCGAACCGGATGAAGGTCGACGGCATCACCGGGCGCGACCTGCTGGGCTGCGCAGTGGCGGCGGCGGTTTCGGCCAGCTTCAACGCGCCCATTGCGGGGGCTCTTTTCGCGCTGGAGGTCGTGTTGCGGCACTTCGCCTTGCACGCATTCGCGCCGATCGTGGTGGCTTCGGCGGCGGGGACGGTGATCAACCGGCTGGTCTATGGCGACGTGACGGAGTTCCTGTTGCCCGGTACCACGACGGTTGAGTTTTATCTGGAGTTGCCGGCCTTCTTTCTGCTGGGGCTGGTCTGCGGCATGGTCGCGGTGGTGATGATGCGGGCGATCTTCTTTGCCGACGACGTGGAGACGGCGGTGCAGCAGCGGCTGAAACTGCCGCGGTGGGCGCGCCCGGCGGTGGCCGGGCTGCTGCTGGGCATAATCGCGGTGAAATTCCCGCATATTATCGGCGTGGGATACGAAACCACGAGCCTCGCGCTGACCGGGCAATTGGTGTTGGGGCAGGCCTTTACCTTTGCCATGATAAAGGTGCTGGCGGTGTCGATCACCATGGCTGGGCGCATGGGCGGAGGGATCTTTTCACCTTCGCTGATGGTCGGGGCGCTGACCGGGCTGACCTTTGGCCATATCGCCACGGCCTTCTTTCCGGAGGCATCTTCGGCCTTCACGCTCTATGCGCTGGCGGGGATGGGGGCGTTGGCGGCGGCGGTACTGGGGGCGCCGATCTCCACCACGCTCATCGTCTTTGAACTGACGGGCGACTGGCAGACGGGGCTGGCGGTGATGATTTCCGTATCGATGTCGACGGCGCTGTCCGCACGCGTGGTGCATCGCTCGTTCTTCCTGACACAGTTGGAGCGGCGCAAGGTAGCGCTTGCCGCGGGTCCACAAAGCTACCTTCTGGGGATGTTCCGGGTGCGCGGCGTCATGCGCAAGCCCGACGATGCGCGCGCTGCCGAAGAGGCGGAGTGCATTGAGATGATCGAGACGGGGCTGTACATTCTGGAGGACGCCACGCTGAAGACTGCCCTGCCGCAACTCGATGCATCGTCGAAACCCTTCCTGCCGGTGGTGCGGATGGAGGGCGGGCAGCCGGTTCTACAGGGGGCGCTGTTCCACGTCGACGCGCTGAAAGCCTACAACAAGGCGCTGGCGGCCACGGCGGCAGAGGAGCATTCCTGACCGAAGGCAGGCACGGCAAGCGTGTCGAAGGCGTGTCGTCGGCTACGCCCCCGGCTCCTTGCTCAGTGCCAATTCGATCAGCGCCCGTCGCGCCGATCGATCTGGCGCGCGATGCAGCGGTCGAGATTTCCGGAGAATGCGCAGGCGGCCAGCAGGCCGGGCAGTTCTTGGGGCGTGACGCGGATCACGCGGCGACCGTCGCGGTATTCCTCGCGGTTTTCCTGTCGCGTCACGCGCGGAGCGGGGCGATCGACCGACAGGTAGTTTGCGGCGGCAAAGCCAACAGCGCCATCCTCCGTTCTTACCAGCCGCCAGTTGTCGGTCCCGCCGTCCAGCACCTCCACCTGCGTTCCGTGCGACATGGTGGCGGCGATGGCAAAATCCGTGCCCGGCCCCTGCCGCAGGTTCAGCGCACCGTAGTCGGGCGCATCGACAAAACGCGTGCCGCGGGCCGGCGCACCGGGCTGTGCCCGGTTGAGCGGAGCCTCGGACGTCAGGTAGTTGCCGTGTACGTAGCCGACCTGCCCTGACTCGCTGCGGACGCGGCGCCATGGATCGCCGCCGCCGAGGATGGTGACGGGGCTGCCATGCTGCAGGGTGTCGAGCACCGCCGTATTCGTCCCCGGTCCCTGCCGCAGGTTCAGCGCGCTGGTGCGGGAACTGACGTACATGCGTTCCCGTCCATCGTCGCGGCTCTGATCGCGCGGAAAGTCGCGCCCCGAGTCGCGCCCCGTCTCGCGCCCCGTCTCGCGCCAGGCCCCGGTGCTGCCCCCGCGCGAGGCATCGCGGTGAATCCAGTCGGGGCGGTCGGAGGCGCGCGGCAGCGTCGGGTTTTCCGCGCGGGGCTTTTCGGATGCCTCCACGGGCGGCTGGGCGAGTGCGGAGCGGCGAATCCAACCCTCCGCCCCGGATGGATGACGCACCTTCACCCACATGTCGGCGGGGTCGTTGCCCAGTACATCCACCGTAGCGCCGGGGCGCAGCAGGCGAACGAGGTCGAAGGCTTCCGCCGGTCCGCGGCGCATCTCGATCGTGGTGCCGCGTGGCGCGTCGATAAGGGCCTGTGCCGCCCATGCGGCCGAAAGCGGCGCGGCAGTGGCGATCACGAGGCTGGCGAGCAGGGGCAAGAGCCGGGGCATGGCGGTGTCCTTTCCTTCGTCTTCCGGTCGCTCGGCCGTTTCCCTCCCGGGCAGCGCGGGACCGGATAGGGGGAAGCTGGGGGCGGGGCCGGTGTCATGCAATAACATGGACCAGATATGGTGAAGCGACGGTAAGCGGCGTCCAGTCAGGCGCCTGTCATGAGCGATTTCCCGCGTGCCGTTGACGGCCATGAGGCCGTGACACAGCAGCGAGAGAGGGGCGTTCCGTGCATGAAAAAAGGCGCGCCCAGCGGGGTGCGCCTGTTTCCGGGATGTTCGGGGCGGGGAGGTCAGACCTGTTCCACCGCGACTCCGTCCTGAACCATGAAGGCGAGGTGGCCCTTGATCTCCGCCGCTGCCTCCAGTGGAGATTCGTAGGACCAGACGGCGTTCTCGTAGGTGCGCGACTTCGACATGATCGAATAGTAGCTCGCCGTGCCCTTCAGCGGGCAACTGGTGCTGTGGGACGTGGCGTCGAGGAAGGCCATGCCGATGTCTTCGCGCGGAAAATAGATCACGGGCGGCAGGTCGCCCTCCCGCATTTCCAGCGCACGAGAGGATTCGCCCAGCACCGCACCACCGGCCCGGACGACCCAGGTGCCGACGGCGGGCGTGATCGAAATAGTTTTGGTCGTGGTCATTGAATTCTCTCCCTTGCTCCCAGCGGCCCACGGATGCGGGCCGCTTTTTCCCCTTTCCCGACCAGATGGACGGGTTTCGTAACATCAATATGTCAGAGGGGTGCGCATGCAAGCGCCAACCATGCGCCTGCGGCATCATCTACATGCGGACCAATAGTGTCCAGCACTCTCTGGTGATAGGCGTTGATCCAGTCGCGTTCCGGCGTGGTCAGCAGTTCTGTCATGACAAGGCGGCGGTCGATGGGGACCAGTGTCAGTGTCTCGAAACGGTACATCTGCGGTACGGTCTGACCGGGCAGGGCGGGAGCTTCCTCCACCACAACGAGGTTTTCGATGCGGATGCCATAGGCACCCTCGCGGTAGAAACCGGGTTCGTTCGACAGGATCATGCCCGGCTCGAAGGGAACGGTGCCGGTGCGGGCGATGCGGGCGGGGCCCTCGTGCACACACAGGTAGGAGCCGACGCCGTGTCCGGTGCCATGCCCGTAGTCGAGCCCGGCCTCCCACAAGCTGGTGCGGGCCAGCGCGTCGATGTCGCGCCCGGCGAGCCCCTTGGGGAAACGCAGGCGCGACAGGGCGATCATGCCCTTCAGCACGCGGGTAAAGGCCTCGCGCTGTTCCTCCGAGGCCTCGCCCACGCAGATGGTGCGGGTGATGTCGGTGGTTCCGTCGACATATTGCCCGCCGGAATCGACCAACAGAAGGCCGGGATCGACAGAGCGGTTCGTCGCTTCAGTCACGCGGTAGTGCACGATGGCCCCGTTCGGGCCCGCGCCGGAGATGGTCTCAAAGGAAATGTCGCGCAGGGCATTGGTGTTGCGCCGCTCGTCCTCCAGCCGTCGGACAACATCGATCTCGGTGAAACTGCCGGGGGTCTGCTGGTCCACCCAGTGCAGAAATCGCACCATGGCTGTTGCGTCGCGGCGATGTGCCGCGCGGGTGCCGTCGAGTTCGGCGGCGTTCTTGCTTGCCTTGGGCAGGACGCAGGGATCACTGCCCTCGCTGGACTGCGCAAGCCGGTCGCTGATCGCCACGGGGCAGGTGGCGGGATCGACAAGAACGGGGCCTTTCAGCGCGTCGAGCGTGGGCATCAGCGCCTCGGGTGGCAGCAGGGCAACCTGCGGCCCGAGGTGGTCCCGGATGGCCTCGGTTTTCGCCTCCGCGACAAAGAGATCGACACGCCCTTCGCGGTGCAAAATCGCAAACCCATGCGCCACGGGATTGCGCGGGATATCCGCGCCACGGATGTTCAGCAACCAGGCGATGCTGTCCGGCAGGGTGATGACGGCGGCCGCGTTCGGGATGAGCCCGCGGGCAAGACGGGCAATCTTGTCGCCGTGCGCTTCACCCGCGAGGTCGAGCGGCTGGGCGAATGCAGGTGCCATGGGCGGGGCGGGCTGATCCTGCCAGAGCGCGTCGATCAGGTTCTCCGAGGCCACCAGCGCCAGTCCGGGAACGCTGTTTTCCAACTCGCGCTTCTGCGAGAGCGTCAGCAACCAAGGGTCATAGGCCAGCCGCCCCTCGGGCAGCGCCTTTGCCAGCCAGTCGCCCAGCGTGGTGCCGGGCCAGTCGACCTTTTCAAAGACTGTGTCGGTCTGCGCCTTTACCTGCACGGTATAGCGGCTGTCGGTGAAGATCGCGGCGCGGTCCTGCAGCGCGATTGCCCAGCCAGCGGAGCCGGTGAAACCGGTGAGCCAGGCCAGGCGATCGTCGTGCGGGGCCACGTATTCGCCCTGATGCGCATCGGCGCGGGGCACGAGGAATCCATCCAACCCACGTTCCTTCAGCTTTGCCTGCAGGGAGGCAAGGCGGGCCGGCCCCTGAGTGGGGGAGGCGGTCTCGGTAAAGGTCTGGAACATGTGGATGCCTTTCTGTTGGCCGCAAGAGTATCGGGCGGATCGCCACTGGAAAGGGGGCCAGCGAGGGGGCGGCCCCGTCACTTCCCGGCGTATTCCGGAAGCATAGGATCAGGACAGGGCACGTCCTGAGCAGGTCTGCGGGATATGTTTTCCGGTTTCCTGATTGCCATTTGCCCGCAAAAGCCGCAGCCAGTACCGCGCGCCCGCAATCCTTCAGGAGGCCCGCTTGATCCCGATCAGGCGGGCGCGCGCCCGGGGATCGGAGTCGAAGAGCGAGGCCAACTGTTCGGTCATCGCGCCCGCCAGCTGTTCGACGTCGGTGATAGTCACCGCACGGTCGTAGTAGCGTGTGACGTCGTGGCCGATGCCAATGGCGAGCAGTTCGACCTGACGGCGCTTTTCGACCATGGCGATCACATCCCGCAGGTGCTTTTCGAGGTAGTTCGCCGGGTTCACCGACAGCGTGGAATCGTCCACCGGCGCGCCGTCCGAGATCACCATCAGGATCTTCCGGGCTTCGGGGCGGTGCACCATGCGGCGATGCGCCCATTCCAGCGCCTCGCCGTCGATGTTTTCCTTCAGCAAGCCTTCCTTCATCATCAGGCCAAGGTTGTCGCGGGTGCGACGCCACGGTGCGTCGGCCTTCTTGTAGATGATGTGACGCAGATCGTTGAGGCGGCCGGGCTGCTGTTCGCGGCCCGCATTCAGCCAGGCCTCACGCGCCTGCCCGCCCTTCCAGGCTCGTGTGGTAAAGCCGAGGATCTCCACCTTGACCGAACAGCGTTCCAGGGTGCGCGCCAGCACATCGGCACAGATCGCGGCGATGGAGATGGGGCGCCCACGCATGGAACCGGAATTGTCGAGGAGCAGCGTCACCACCGTATCGCGGAACTCCATGTCCCTCTCGACCTTGAACGACAGCGGCGTCGTCGGGTTGGCCACCACGCGCGCAAGGCGGCCCGCGTCGAGCACGCCTTCCTCCTGGTCGAATTCCCAGGACCGGTTCTGCTGCGCCTGCAGGCGGCGCTGCAGCTTGTTGGCGAGACGGCTGACGGCGCCTTTCAGCGGTTCAAGCTGCTGGTCGAGGTAGGCACGCAGGCGTTCCAGCTCAACCGGTTCGGCGAGATCGTGGGCCTCGATTTCCTCGTCGTTATCGGTGGCGTAGACTTTGTAGTCGGGATCGGCCTCCGAAAAGGGCTGCGGCGCGGGGGGCTCCATCGGGGCGTCGCCCTCGGGCAGTTCTGCCTCGTCGCCCAATTCCTGATCGGCCATGTCGTCCATGGTGACCTGAGCCTGAGACGGATCCTGCGTTTCGTCCTGCGACTGCTCGGGGGAGGCTTCGGCATCTTCGGACTGATCTTCGTCGTTTCCGGTCGAGTCGGGGTTTTCCTCCTCTTCCTGACCGTCCTGTTCGCCCTCCTCGTCGGATTCGTCGTCCATGTTGTCGGGGTCGTCGCCCAGCTGATCGCCGTAGCCGAGATCGGTGATCATCTGGCGCGCGAACCGGGCAAAGGCCTGCTGGTCCGCCAGGACGTCGCCCACGGACTCGAGCGTGCCTGCGGCCTGCTCCTCCATGTAACCGCGCCACAGTTCCATGACGTTGGTGGCGTCCGCCGGCAGATCGCGCCCGGTGGCGAGGTGGCGTATCAGGTAGCCGGCGGCGACCGGCAGCGGGGCCTCCGCCTTGTCGCGGATCTGGCCATAGCCGCGGCGGGCGGCGTCGTGGCCGATCTTGGCATCGATGTTGCCCGCGGTCCCGGGCATGTCACGCGCGCCCATCGCCTCGCAACGCGCGGTTTCCATCGCCTCGTAAAGGTCGCGCGCCATGTCGCCCTGCGGCAGGTAGCGGTTGTGCGTGACCGTGTCGTGGTAGCGGCGGTGCAGCGCCAGCGCGTCGGCGGTGCCGCGTGCCAGCATCACCTCGTCGCGAGTCATCCGACGCGAGATCTGCGGCAGGCGCATGGCGTCGCCGGATACCCCGGAGGGATCGACCGAGTAGCTCACCGAAAGCTCGGGGTCGTCGGCCATGACCTTGGTCGCTTCGGCGAGGGCCTTCTTGAACGGATCGGCGGGGTTGTCGCTGGGCTTGCTCATAAGAGCAGATTTGAACCCTTGCGACGGTATTGGCAAGAGGCAGGCGCCGTCCAGTCAGATGCCGAGATAGCGTCTGCCGAGGAAGAGCGCGTCGCAGCCCGCCAGATTGCGGCGGATCTGGGCGCTGGCCAGCCGCCGACGGCGGGGATCGCCGTCGAATTCGGCGGTGGAAAAGAGGCTGCGCATTTCCGCGCGGGCGTTGACCCGGTTGCGCATCAGTTCGATACCGTAGCTGCGATGGTCGAGGAATTCCTGGGCTATGGCGTTCATCATCGCCTCGAGCCAGCCAAGACGGAGTTTCGCCGCGTCGTTCTCCGTTGCAACAAGGCGGCTGTGTTCCACCGTGGCCATGTAGCGGCCGTGGCATGTGGCCAGTGTCAGCGCCTGATCCGAAGGCCTGGGGCCTTCGGCGGCGGATGTCGGTGCGGCTGCGAGGGCGCAGAGGAGGAGCGCGAGCCGGGCAAGGGGGCGCGGTGTCATCATGGGCGTGCAGGCTAGCAACTGTATCTTTCGATTTGGTTGCGGGGGCCTACAGCAGCAGCGCGGCGCAAGGGCGCAGGGCGAGCGCGGCCTGCGCGCGGGCGCGGCGCTTCCGGTCGGGATCGGTGTGGAAGCGCGCGACGGACAGAAGCCGCGCCTGCGCGAACTTCGCTTCGAGCCGCAATTGCAGGATTTGTGGGCCGGACAGGGCGGAGGCAGGACGCACGGCCTCCAGCAGATCCTCGAAGGTGGCGCGGTTCGCCTCGGCCGGATCGTCGGCGGCATAGGCATTCCACGCATCCTCCGTCTGTGCGGAGTAGCGCCCGAGGCAGGCAGCAAAGAGCGGGGCGAGATCGTTGTCCGGGGCCTCCGGCAGGGCCATGCCGGGCGCTGGCTGATGCGCGAGCGCGGCGCACAGGAGCGCCGGAGAAAGGATTCTCGAAATGCCCATTTTGCGACTATAGCGCGAAATTGCCGCTTAAAAGTAAGGCGGTTTGAAAACTTTCCCATGGCGTGTCGCCCGGGCCGACGCCACCCCGGATCATCCATCGGATCAGGACTTCCAGGCTGCCTGTTGCAAGACGATCCGGTAGCCGTCGGGATCCTCGAAGGTGGCGCCTGCGCGGTCCCAGTAGGGATTGTGGGCCGCCACCGGGCGGTGACCATGATCGGCCATGCGCCGCACCGCCGCCTGCCACGCGTCTTCCTGCGGCAGGTAGAGGACGAGCAGGTGCTCCTCCGAGGGAGCACCGCCCGCCGCCACGCCGGCCTCGCGCGTGAATTCGAGGTGCCAGGCCGCATCCGGGTGACCCGGCGTTACCCCGTCGAACCCGTTATGGTCGCGAAATCCGGCAAGCACGGCCAGCCCCAGGCCATCGCGGTAGAAGGCCGTCACCTCTTCGAGACGATCGGTCGGACGGGCGACGCGCAGGGTCGGGGCGGGGCGGCTCATTCGGAGGTCTCCTCGGGCGTTAAGGACGTGTTGAGTAAAAATCGACTCAAAAGAGTCCGTTCATCTTTACCTTACAGAATGCGGTTTGGGGGCAGGAAGGTAGAGAGGTCATGCAGAGGGAAGACAAGGAAAGAATTTGCGCCGGCGCGATTGCCATGGACGGTCACAGCACCAACGACACGGGGGCGCTGGGGCGGACGCTGGCGCGTCTTGGCGCGGAATCCTCCGGCGTAGGTGGTGCGCTTGATGCGCTGGATGACCGGCTCGAGGCGCTGGAACGCGAACTGCGCCGCATACGGCCCGTGGCTGGATGGACAGACGTGCGGCAGACGTCTTGAAAAAGCCCCCGACAGGATATGCAGGCTCGTTCCGGATTTTGGGGCGCAATTAAAACGGTTATCGAGAGAAATCTCGGTACCCTTTTGGCTGTATGTAATTTTACGTTTATTGGGCGGCCCATGGAAATTTTGTGCCGACGCAACAGTAAGCTGGAAAATCGTTTCGGGATTTCGTCTGGCACACAAAACAGGCAACCTGCCGGGCGGTCATGGTGGCCTTTCTTGACGGTTATATACCGAAAGATCGGAGAACGAATGGTCAAGAAGATTTAGCAGTTGTACCGAGCTCAAGTTTACCCTGCCGTGCGGGCAGATCATCCTCAATACCTATTGCGATCCGGACTGCGGCAACTGCGGTGTCGCCCGACCTTCTCACTTCCTGTGTTCATGGGGAAGAACGCCGCGGGACGGCGACCGGCGGCGTCGGCGAGAAGTCCGGCCCTTCTGACGGGGCTTTGCGTCTACACGAGGTCGAGCAACGAGCACATCGATGTGCCTCGGAGGTCTTCGAATTCGCGGGCGATCCTGTCGGCTGGAATGATGGGCGCTGCCCTTTTCCATCTGATGATCGAATGTGGGTAATGTCACCGAATACTTCGTCGCTCAAGCTCGCCGAGCTTGTGAAGCCAGAGCCGTCAAAGGCAAGAAATCCGTGGGGATCGCTGAGAAGGGCAGCCACTTCTTCACGGAACATGCGGTTATGGGTCGCTAGAAATCCTTGTCCTAGGCCGGTGGTTCGAGGTCATCGACATGTGTAGCCTTAATCTCGCCTGGGCCAAGCGTGAAAGCCAAGCGCCGCATGCTTTCCACGCCCCGCCTGGTCTGGGCATATGGACCACTGCAACCGAACCAGACCCGGATTGCCGGATGACGGTTCCAGGTCCAGGCCGGCGCGAAACCTGCGAAAAACACTTTCCCAACGGCCAACTTGGAAAGACAGGGGTTCGAGGCGGTATCTACGAAAATCCTGAACAGATCGTCGCTGACCTCGACCGCGATGTCCTCCAACGTGGAAAACTGCCGCGCCCCGTATGCGAGGTTCGTTGGAATTCTGCGCCATGTACCAACATTGGCGCCAAAACAGATCGAATTCGATTTCGGTACGCACGAGGGAGACCGGCCTGCCAGCAGATCCCGAAACCATCGCAGGATATGCTGGAGGCCTGTGTCTGATCATCGAAAGCAGCCTTGCGCGCCGTGGCCCGCCTCCGCATCCGTCGCTGTTTTCAGGTGATGCTGATGGACGCTGCGCTTTCAGGCAGTTCCTCGTCAAAGCAGCGCTGGTAGAATTCGGCGACGGTCTGGCGCTCCAGCTCGTCGCACTTGTTCAGGAAGGACACGCGGAAGGCGTAGCCCACATTGCGGAAGATCTCGGCGTTGGTGGCCCACGCGATCACAGTCCGCGGCGACATCACGGTGGACAGTTCCCCGTTCATGAAGGCGCGCCGGGTGA
Organism: Sagittula salina; assembly: GCF_017813235.1. GTDB lineage: Bacteria > Pseudomonadota > Alphaproteobacteria > Rhodobacterales > Rhodobacteraceae > Sagittula > Sagittula salina. The sequence continues at coordinate 148,533 of NZ_JAGISH010000010.1, read as the reverse complement.
AGTCCGCGACGGTGACCATCTGGCGCACGGTCTTGCGGCCCTTTTCGTTGTTGTAATGCGGCGCCTTCGACAGCACGATGGCGGTCTCGGCGTCGATGCTGAGGTAGTTCAGCGTCGCGACCAGCGACCAGCGGTCCATCTGGCCCTGGTTGATCTGCTGCGTGCCGTGATACAGCCCGGTGGTGTCTCCCAGGCCCACGGTGTTGGCCGTGGCGAAGATGCGGAAATACCTGTGCGGCGTGATGACCTCGTTCTGATCCAGAAGCGTCAGCTTGCCGTCGGTTTCCAGCACGCGCTGGATCACGAACATCACGTCGGCGCGGCCAGCGTCGTATTCGTCGAAGACGATGGCACAGGGATTGCGCAGCGCCCAGGGCAGGATACCCTCCTGGAACTGGGTAACCTGCTTGCCGTCCACCAGTTTGATCGCGTCCTTGCCGATCAGGTCGATGCGAGAGATGTGGCTGTCGAGGTTCACGCGAACGGCGGGCCAGTTCAGACGGCTCGCCACCTGCTCGATGTGGGTCGATTTACCGGTGCCGTGGTAGCCCTGGATCATCACGCGGCGGTTGTTTCGGAATCCCGCGAGAATGGCCAGCGTGGTATCGGGATCAAACTTGTAGGTGGAATCCAGATCCGGCACGCGGTCGGTGCGATCCGGGAAACCGTGCACTATCATGTCGGTGTCGATGCCGAAGACTTCGCGGACCGATATTTCCTCGGTCGGTTTCGCGTTGATATCGATCATGCCGTCGGCCATGGTGCCCGTATCCTTCATCCGAATGTCTTGCCCGCGTTGGTGCAACATATCGCGGGGAGGAGCAAGAGGGATGGGAGCCGGGCGCCATGACACCTCGGGATGAGATTGAGGCGCTGATCGCGCGGGTGGCGATGGCAGATCGCCGGGCATTTGCGACACTCTACGTGCGCACGTCGGCAAAGCTATACGGTATCTGTATTCGCGTCCTGCGCGACGAGGCCATGGCGGAGGACGTGCTTCAGGAGGTCTACGTGCGGATCTGGAACCGGGCGGGGCAATACCGTGCGAACAGGTTTTCCCCAATGACGTGGCTTATCGCTATCGCGCGCCACGCGGCGATCGACCGGCTGCGTCGCGCCCGGCGTGAGGGTCGGGCCGTTGAGCCGGTGGAGATCGCGGAACGGTTGTACGATACGGAGCCCGGCCCCGCCCAACAGGCAGAGGCCCGGTCCGAGGCGCGGGCTCTGGCGGCCTGCCTCGCGGAACTGGCGGAAGATCGGGCGGAGATGGTGCGCCGCGTCTACCTGCACGGGCAGACCTACGCAGAGATGGCGGAGGCAAGCGGCGTGAAGCTGAACACCGTGCGCACATGGCTGCGGCGCAGTCTCATGCAGTTGAGGGAGTGCCTGGGCGGATGACCGGACGCGAAGAGGACCTGCCCGGCGGGGCAGAGGCAGATGCGGCGGAATATGCGCTGGGCGTGTTGCCAGAGCCTGAACGCGAGGCTTTCGAGGCGCGCCTGGCGACAGAACCGGACCTCGCACAGGATGTGGCCGTATGGACAGAATATTTCGCGACGCTGGTGGATCATTTCCCGGCAAGGGAACCGCCCCCGGCCATCTTTCGCCGCATCGAGGCGGCGCTGCACGGACCTCCACGCAAACCGATATGGCGGTTGTTGCTGCCCTATCTGGTGGGCGCGGTAGCGGGCGCGACCATGGCTTGGGTCGCCATGATCTCGGGCGTGCTGCTGGATCCGGAAGGCCAGCCGCCGGAGGTCCGCGCGGAGTTGACGGGCGACATGACGCTTGCGGTGCGGTTCGACCCTCCGGGCCGGACGCTGGCGGTCGATCTTACGGACGGGGCGGCGCCCGAGGGGCGCGTGCTGGAACTCTGGCTGATCCCGGCGGGACGCGCGCCGCTGTCGCTTGGCGTATTGGGAGCGGACGGGCGCCTTGTCCGCGTATTGCCCGCGCTGCTGGCGGAGCACATGCCCGGCGCTGTTCTGGCGGTGACGGATGAACCCACGGGCGGCGCCCCCGATGGCGCCCCCACCGGGAAAATCAGGGCGCGCGGCGCGCCGTTGCCGTCATGAAGTACGCAGTATGGCAGAAAGCGTCATGACCGCAGGCTGCGTTCGGCCTCGCCGGATGCCGTAGGTCGCGGCGAGGACGGCATCGACCGACGTCGACCGCCCCGTCCCCTGCGGAGGAACAAGACCCACGGGCTGAGCTTGGCGGGCCATTCGGGTAAAAAGGTCGGCCCGCCGCGGGCGTGCTCCACCACAAAGGCGGTCCATCTGGAAATGCTCCGGCATGAGGGCTCTCCCTTCGGGTTGCGTACCACCGCAGCCTGCGCGTAGCAGGTGGCGGAATGGTGGCATCCCCGTGGCGGGGCCGGGACCGCTGTGGCGACCTTTGTCCGACCGGTCCGAATGAGACGTTTTATTGTCGCGAAAGGCCGTGGGCGGGGCGGTCAATGGGCCACGCCGGGTAGGTCCGGTGCGGTCCTTGGGTCGGCCTGTGGCCAGAACTTGAGGCGCCGCCACCTGCCCACTGCGTGATTGCTGCTCGCCTCCAGGGGGCTGGTTGGTATAAGACGATCCAGGGGCGCAACAGGGGGAACGACATGTCCGGAGAGCTCTCGCCGATCGACAAAGCCAAGTTCGTCGCCGCCCGGCAGGCGGCCGAATTCGTGGAGTCCGGGATGCGCGTCGGTCTCGGCACCGGCTCTACCGCAGCGTGGCTGGTGCGCTGCCTCGGAGAGAAAGTGCGCGAGGAGGGGCTGCGGATCAAGGGCGTGCCGACATCCACCCGCACGGCGGAACTCGCGCGGGACGTTGGCCTGGAGGTCATCAGTCTGGACGAGGCAAAGTGGCTGGACCTGACCATCGACGGGGCGGATGAGTTCGACACCGAACTGAGCCTGATCAAAGGCGGCGGCGGGGCTCTGCTGCAGGAAAAGATCGTGGCCACCGCATCGGACCAGATGATTGTCATCGCCGATGCAGCCAAGGAAGTCCGCATGCTCGGCGGCTTCCCTCTGCCGGTGGAGGTGATCCCCTTTGGCTGGCAGTCCACGCAGGCGCTCGTGGAAGAGATCCTGATTTCCATGGACGTCATGGGCCGACAGGCGACCATGCGGATGAACGGTGACAGGCCCTTTGTCACTGACGAGGCAAACCACATCATCGATCTGCACCTCAGCCGGATCGGTAACCCGCGCCAGTTGTCCATGGTTCTGAACCAGATCCCCGGCGTGGTGGAAAACGGGCTATTCATCGACATCTGCGACAAGGTGGTGATCGGCCATTCAGATGGACGTGTCGAGGTGCGCGACATCAACGAAGGCACGGTAACCGAAAGCCAGCTGGATTTCGTTGAGGACGAAAACCTGTTCCGCGACATCTGACGTCTTCTTCTTCGGTTACGCTTGCGCGGGGCGGTTTTACCCCCGGACCCCGAAGTGTATTCGGAGCAGAGCAGAGCAGAGCAGAGCAGAGCAGGGCATGAGGATGGGATCGGAGGCGCCGTCCCCCTGCTTCTTTGGTTTCCAAATACCCGCGGGGGTTCGGGGGCGGAGCCCCCGTGCGGTCGCCGGTTGCCGCCCGGTGCAACGCATAGCCGGCGAAACGCACTGGGTGACCTGTGTCGCGCGGGGGAGGGCGTTTCCGGCTCTGGCCTTCCGGGGCGCAGCGTGAAATACCCTCTGGCGAAGAACGAGCGCCAGCACGACGGAGCGGACCATGAGCGACTTTGACTACGATCTCTTTGTCATCGGCGGCGGTTCGGGCGGCGTGCGTGCCGCACGGGTCGCGGCGGGCGAGGCGGGTGCGAAGGTCGCGCTGGCGGAGGAGGATCGTTACGGTGGCACCTGCGTGATCCGCGGCTGCGTGCCGAAAAAGTTGTTGGTCTTTGCCTCCGAGTATCGTGACATGCCGGCGCAGGCCCGCGCCTATGGCTGGGATATCGCGGACGGGGCGTTCGACTGGCACGCGTTCCGGGAAAAGCTGAATGCCGAGCTCGACCGCCTCGAAGGGGTCTACCGCAAGCTGCTGAAGGGCTCCGGGGTGGAGACCTTCGACACCCGTGCCACGATCAAGGACGCGCATACGGTCACGCTTTCGACCGGAGAGGAAAAGACCGCCAGGCATATCCTGATCGCCACTGGCGGGCGGCCGGTGCGGCCCGATATGCCGAATGCGCATCTTGGCATGGTCTCGGACGACATCTTTCACCTGGAAAAGCTGCCGAAGCGCATCCTGATCGTCGGCGGCGGTTATATCGCCTGCGAATTCGCCTGCATCCTGAACGGGCTTGGCGTCGAGGTGACACAGTTCTATCGCGGGGCACAGATCCTGCGCGGCTTCGACGAGGAAGCGCGCGGCCTGATCGCGGATGCGATGAAGGATCGCGGCGTCGACCTGCACACCGGGACCACCATCGTCGAAATGCACCGCGTCGGTACGCCCGAGGCCGAGGCCATGGGCCAGGCACCGGTGGACGACGCGCAATACGGTCAGCCCGGCATCGAGGAAATCGGCGACGGTCCGGTTCGGGTGAAGGCCACCAACGGGGTGATCCGCGACTTTGACGCGGTGTTCTTTGCCACGGGCCGCGCCCCCAATACCGATGGGCTGGGGCTGGAGAACGTCGGGCTGGACCTTGGCCGCAACGGCGCGGTGCAGGTGGATGAATACAGCCAGACGGACGTCCCTTCGATCTATGCCATTGGCGACGTCACCGACCGGGTGAACCTTACGCCGGTAGCCATCCGCGAGGGTATGGCCTTCGTCAACACGGTCTTCAACGGCGTTCCGACCCCGGTGGATCACGACCTGATCCCATCGGCTGTCTTCACGCAGCCCGAAATGGGCACGGTCGGCCTGACGGAGGAGGAGGCCGCCGAGCAGGAGGAGATCGAGGTCTACTGCACGTCGTTCCGTCCGATGCAGACCGCCTTTGCGGATGCGCCGGATCGTGTTCTGATGAAATTGATCGTGTCGAAGGCGTCGCGCCGGGTTCTGGGCTGTCACATCGTGGCGCCGGGGGCGGGCGAGATGATCCAGCTTGCAGGCATCGCCGTAAAGATGGGCGCGACCAAGGAAGATTTCGACCGCACCGTGGCGGTCCACCCGACCATGTCGGAAGAGATCGTGACCATGCGTTCTCCGACGCGGACGCGGTAAGGCACTGCGGCAGAGCCGCGCGGCGGATGACTGGGCCGGGGTCGGGCGGTTGAATTCCCGGCAGGCGTGCACAGGTATGCATGCAACGCAAAGCAAAAGACCAAGGGAAGGGTAGAGCTTCATGGCAGGAAACAGCGGCGGCCCATGGGGGGGCGGTGGCAACCAGGGTGGCAATAACCGTCCGCCCTCGGGCGGCAACGGTGGCAACGGTGGCGGGCGGCGCCCGGAGGACAACCAGATCCCCGAGATCGACGAGCTCATGAAGAAGGGCCAGGAGCAGCTGCGCGTCCTGATGGGCGGCCGTGGCGGCAACCGTTCCGGCGGCGGAAATGGTGGCGGTGGCGGCACCGGCGGCCCCGGCCTCACCAAGGGCACGGTCGCTATCGGTGCGCTGGTGCTGGTCGGTCTCTGGGCATTCTCCAGCTTCTACACGGTGAAACCGGAAGAGCAGTCGGTCGAACTCTTGCTTGGCGAATATTCCAGCACCGGGGAGCCGGGCCTGAATTTCGCGCCCTGGCCGCTGGTGACCTTCGAGAAGGTCAACGTGACCTCCGAGCGGACTGAAACCGTCGGGGGCGGGCGGGCCGGCAATGACGGCCTGATGCTGACCACGGATGCCAATATCGTCGACATCGATTTCCAGGTTGTCTGGAATGTCTCAGACCCGGCACGGATGCTGTTCAACATCGCCGAGCCGCAGGAAACCGTTCAGGCGGTGTCTGAATCGGTCATGCGGGAAATCATCTCGGCCACGAACCTCGCCCCGATCCTGAACCGCGACCGTGGTCTGATCGCGGATACCGCGCGCGAGAACATCCAGTCGACACTGGACGAATACGACAGCGGCATTCGTATCGTGCGGGTCAACCTGCGTGGCGCGGAACCGCCGCGCGAGGTGATCGACGCCTTCCGCGAGGTGCAGGCCGCCGAGCAGGAGCGCGACAGGCTGGAACGTCAGGCCGACGCCTATGCCAACAAGGTCGTCGCCGAAGCGCGCGGTCAGGCGGCGCAGACGCGTGAACAGTCCGAAGGTTACCGTGCTCAGGTGGTCAACGAGGCGCTGGGCCAGGCTGCCCGCTTTACCTCCGTGCAGGAGGAATACGCGCAGGCCCCCGAGGTCACGCGGCGGCGTCTGTATCTGGAAACTATGGAAAAGGTGCTGGGCGGCGTGAACAAGACGATCCTCGACGAGCGTCTGACCGAAGGCGGGAGCGGCGTTGTGCCCTACCTGCCGCTGAACGAACTGAACCGGCCGTCGCAGGCCGGTGGCTCGAACTGAGGAGGTGGCGAGATGAACAAGACGACATACCTGTTGCCCGCCGCCGTGGTGATTCTGGTGGTGGCGCTATCCTCGATATTTGTCGTGGACGAACGGGAAAAGGCGCTGGTGCTGCGCTTTGGCCAGATCCAGGCAGTGAAGGAGGATCCGGGCCTCGGTTTCAAGATGCCGCTGCTCGACGAGGTCGTGACCTATGACGACCGGATCCTGTCGCTCGATACCGACACCATCGAGGTGACGCCCTCGGATGACCGCCGCCTGGTGGTCGACGCATTCGCGCGGTATCGCATCGCGGACGTTGTGCGGTTCCGTCAGGCCGTCGGCGTCGGCGGTATCCGCGTTGCGGAGGATCGCCTGCAGGGAATCCTGAATGCGCAGATCCGCGAAGTTCTGGGTGCGGATCAGGTGACGTCTGACACCATCCTGTCCTCGGACCGGGGGACGCTGATGGTACGCATCCGGGATCAGGCGCGGGCAGAGGCGCTGTCGCTCGGGCTTGACGTCGTGGACGTGCGGTTGAAGCAGACCAACCTCCCGGCGCAGAACCTCGATGCGACCTTTGCCCGGATGCGGGCAGAGCGCGAGCGCGAAGCGGCGGACGAGATCGCGCGCGGTAACGAGGCGGCGCAACGTGTGCGCGCGCTGGCCGACCGTACCGTGGTCGAGACGCTGTCGGAAGCGGAGCGCGAAGCCAACGTGATCCGTGGTGAGGCAGACGCGGAGCGGAACGGAATCTTTGCGGAGGCTTATGGCGCAGACCCGGAGTTCTTTGCCTTCTACCGCTCCATGCAGGCCTATGAGAACGCGCTGCAGGGCGGTAATTCCTCCATGGTCATGACACCGGCCTCGGAGTTCTTCGAGTACTTCAACGCACAAGGCACGGGGGCAACGCCGGCGCCGGACGCAGAGACACCGGCTGGCGAGCCCGCTCCGCAGGAGGACGCATCAGCGCCCGCCTCCGATGAGTCGCCTGCCGCACAGGAAGCCCCGGCTTCCGAACCGGCCTCCGACACCGCCCCCGTCGGGGAACCGGTGACCGAGCCGGGCGCGCCGACGGAAAACAACTGAGGCCATGGGCACTCAGGACATACTGGCGGGGATCGGCATGGTCCTCGTCATCGAGGGGCTGGTGTACGCACTGGCCCCTTCGCTTGTCGAGCGTATGCTCGAAGCACTCAAGGCCATGCCGATCGAAATGCGCCGCAATCTTGGGTTGCTGACGCTGGTGACCGGCGTGCTGCTGGTCTGGCTGGCAAAGCACTGATCCCCGTCGGTCGGGGATGGTCCGTACCCGTTGCCTGACCGGACGCAGCGCCCTATATCCTGCCTGCGTTCCTTCACCGTCCGTCACTTGGGCGTGAGATCGCCTGTACACGTCTTTGGTGTTGCGTCATCACTCTTATGTACGACACACTAACGAGGTCGGCAGGACAGTCGTGGCCTGAGGGTGGAGGCGGCTGACCGCGCCAGAAAAAAGGAGATTTCCTTGAAACCGCAAGTCATCGCACGAACCCGGGAGAACGTGACGCCGCTGAGAGTCTTCTGGCTGGCCACGCTCTCGATGGTGCTTATCCTGTCTCAATCGCTGATGGCGGCCGCTCGTGGTGCCCCGGAAAGCTTTGCCGATCTGGCGGAGCGGATCAGCCCCGCGGTGGTCAACATCACCACGTCGACCACTGTCGCGGGCCGGACCGGTCCGCAGGGCATCGTGCCTGAGGGATCGCCTTTCGAGGATTTCTTCCGCGAGTTCCAGGACCGCAACGGGGATCAGACGCCACGCAAGTCCTCCGCGCTCGGTTCCGGCTTTGTCATCTCCGAAGACGGCTTCATCGTGACCAACAACCACGTCATCGATGGCGCCGACGAGATCGAGATCGAGTTCTTCGAGGGCTTCACGCTGCCCGCGACGCTGGTCGGCACCGACCCCAACACGGACATCGCCCTGCTCAAGGTCGAGGCCGACAACGCGCTTAAGTTCGTCTCCTTCGGGGATTCAGACATCGCCCGCGTGGGTGACTGGGTCATGGCGATGGGCAACCCGCTGGGGCAGGGTTTTTCCGTATCCGCCGGGATCGTGTCGGCCCGCAACCGGGCGCTCTCCGGCACCTATGACGACTACATCCAGACCGACGCGGCGATCAACCGTGGCAACTCCGGCGGTCCGCTGTTCAACATGAACGGCGACGTGATCGGTGTGAACACCGCGATCCTGTCTCCGAACGGAGGTTCCATCGGCATCGGCTTCTCCATGGCGTCGAACGTGGTGACGAAGGTCGTCGACCAGCTGAAGGAATACGGCGAGACCCGCCGTGGCTGGCTGGGCGTGCGCATTCAGGACGTGACTGACGACGTGGCGGAGGCGCTTGCCCTTGCCGAAGCCACCGGCGCGCTGGTTTCCGACGTGCCCGACGGCCCGGCAAAGGACGGCGGCATGAAGGCCGGTGACGTTATCCTGTCCTTCGACGGGACGGATGTCGAGGATACCCGCCAGCTGGTCCGCACCGTGGCGAACACACCCGTCGGCAAGACGGTCCGCGTCGTGGTCAACCGTGACGGCAAGACCGAGACGCTGAAGATCACCCTCGGCCGCCGCGAAGAAGCCGAGAGCGCGATCCCCGCCTCGGCCGATGCCCCGGAGGCGGCAGAACCCCAGGCGCTCGACGCACTGGGTCTGACACTCGCTCCTTTGACTGAGGAGATGCGTACCGAACTGCAGGTGCCGACAGGCACCGACGGTCTCGCCGTCACCGCGGTCGACGAGGCGAGTCAGGCCTTCGAGAAGGGCCTGCGCGCCGGTGACGTGATCACCGAGGCCGGCCAGAGCACGGTCCGCACCGTGGCCGAACTGCAGGACCGCATCGACGAGGCAAAGTCGGAGGGCCGCAAGTCGATCCTGCTGCTGGTCCGCCGCGCCGGTGACCCGCGCTTTGTGGCGCTGGGGCTGGACGAAGGCTGACGGTTCATGAATGGTCTGCGAATGGGCGTCCTTCGGGGCGCCCTTTTCGTATGCCGGGATGGATTGGATCCGGAAGGTCGCGGGGGCGTGCTGAACGGGGCAGGGCGGCGCAGGTCTTATCCCGCCGTTGAACCCGCCTTGGCGCCCGATGATGGTGGGGCCGATGTCGACTGGTTTAAGGTCTCGTTCAGCGGGACGATGATCAGGCCCAGCGTGCGCGCCGTCTCCAGCGAAAGCTGGTCGCTGTCCAGACCGCGATCGGCTTGATATTTGCGGATCGCCGCCGCCGTGGGTGGGTCGATCCAGCCCGAGACGTTGCCGTCGAAATAGCCCCGCGCTGCCAGCGCGCGTTGCAGCGAAGAGATGAAGTCCGGCGTCATCTGGTGGCCGCAGACCGCGTCAAAGATGATTTCCGAACGTTCCTGGACAACTTTCGGCACCGGTGCGCGGCGGTAGACCGGGGGCGTGATCACCGTGCCGTCCGGGGCGATCTCGGCCTGGATCACCTGCACCTCGCCCATGACGTGTTCGTAGACGGCGGGCAGTTCCTCGCGCGCCTGACAGCGGCCGTCCGACAGCGCGATCACCGGCGTGGCAAGCCGCACCGGGGAGAGCATCACCGGCTGAATGTCTGAGAACTCCTCGCGCGTGACGTCTTCGCCCTCGGAGAGGGGGGTTGGCCGATGACTGGGCTGGGTGCAGGCGGATAGCAGCAAAGCGCACAGGACCGCCCGGCTTGCGCCGGTTCGGACGAAACGCGCGGAAAGGCGCGTATCGGGGCGGGATCTCACTGCTCTGGCCTCTTTTCTGGCCTCTTCGGGCCGGTCCTGACCGCGACCCTAGCGAATTTGCTGCGGGCTGGGAAGATCGGGGTCGAGCAACAGGTCGAGGAGTTGCGAAATGTCCTCAATATGGTCCGCGATCACATGCGTGACGCCGTGTTCGCGCTGCAACAGCCCTGTAACGCGCAGCATTCGCCCTGCGATCACCGCCCGGCGGAAGCGTTCATAGAGCGCGCGCCAGACGATCACGTTCACCACGCCGGTCTCGTCCTCCAGGGTGATGAAAATCACTCCCTTCGCGGTACCGGGCCGCTGACGCAGGATCACCAGCCCCGCCACGGTGACGCGCGCGCCCGGGGGCGGCCTGTGCAGGTGATCGGCGGGGATGGCAGAGGGAGGGCGGGGCCAGTTCATGAGAACAAAAATAGAACAATCCTGATCGGCACAAAAGCCCCCGTTACGTGATCGTGATGCCGCGACAAGCGCTCAGGATGGCGCATCTCGCCGCAGGACGCGCAAAACCCACTGGCGGCGGGCGGCGTGGAAGCTTAGGTATGCGGTCGACGAGCTACAAAGGAGCGGTGAAATGGCAAAGATCACCTACATCGAGCACAACGGAACCGAGCACGTGGTGGATGTGCCCAACGGTCTGACCGTGATGGAAGGCGCGCGGGACAACAACATTCCCGGCATCGAGGCGGATTGTGGCGGCGCCTGCGCCTGCTCGACTTGCCACGTCTATGTGGACCCGGCATGGATCGACAAACTGCCGCCGAAGGAAGACATGGAAGAGGACATGCTGGACTTCGCCTACCAGCCGGACCCGGCGCGGTCGCGCCTGACCTGCCAGCTGAAGGTTTCCGACGCGCTGGACGGGCTGGTCGTGCGGATGCCGGAAAAGCAGATCTGATGGCTTGCCCCGGAGTACCTCCGGGGCAGGGACGGCACCCCCCCGCGGAGGCGCCGTGCCGCCCGCGCGCGAGCCGCCCGCGCGCGACCTGGCGCGCGCTCGCCTGCGGCGCGGGGCTGGCTCTGGTGTTCGTGGGGGCCGGGACAGCGGCGTGGGCCTTTCCTTGTGTCACCAACGCGGCCTACGCCGATCCGGTCACGCGCTATGGCCACGATGTGCTGGGCGGGGCCGGAGAATTCGGCGCGCTTGAATTGCGCACCACTCATCCCCCGGTTTGGGAACTGCCGCGCGATATACCGTTCACGGGGAAGGCCCGGCGCGAAACGGTCACTGTCCGGCTGCCCGAAGAGCGCGTCTTTGAAGACCTGGCCCCGCGCATCTACGATCTCGACGGTGACACCTGCCGGGAGGCGGTGGTGGTCGAGAGCCATGTCGAACGCGGCGCGCAATTGGCGGTCTACAACGGTTCGGGAGAAAAGATAGCGGCGACGCCCTACATCGGGCGTGCCTTCCGCTGGCTCGCGCCGGTGGGAATCGGCGACCTTGACGGCGACGGTGCTGTGGAACTCGCCTATGTGGACCGCCCGCACCTGGCGAAGGTGCTGCGCGTCTGGCGCTATTCCGATGGCGCGCTGACCGAGGTCGCAAGGGCCGAAGGATTCACCAATCACCAGATCGGTTGGGACCGCGTCGCGGGCGGGTTGCGTGATTGCGGCGACGGGCCGGAGATGATCGTGGCCTCAGACGACTGGCGCGACGTGGTGGCGCTGCGTTTCGATGGCTCCCTGAGGGCCCGGCGGCTGGCGGAGTACAGCGAAAAAGCCATGGAGGACGCGCTGGCCTGCCGCTGACGCTAACGGCAGAGCAAGACGCGCGGCCCCCGGACGGGCCGCGCTTTTCTATTCAGAGGGCGGCAGGGTTCAGGTCTTGAACAGACGGTAAATCGCCGGGATCACCAGCACGGTCAGCGCCGTGGACGAGATCAGCCCGAAAAGCAGCGAGATTGCCAAACCCTGGAAGATCGGATCGGTCAGGATCACCGCCGCGCCGATCATCGCCGCCAGTGCCGTCAGCAGGATCGGTTTGAACCGCGTCGCCCCGGCTTCGATCAGCGTGTCGATGGAGACGGCGCCGGATGGATCGGCATGGCGGATGAAGTCCACCAGCAGGATGGAGTTCCGCACGATGATCCCCGCCAGCGCGATGAAGCCGATCATGGAGGTCGCCGAAAACGGCGCGTTGAACAGCCAGTGCCCACCGATGATGCCGAGGAAGGTCAGCGGCACCGGCGTCAGGATCACCAGCGGCAGACGGAAGGATCCGAACTGCGCCACCACGAGGATGTAGATCCCCAGAAGCGCCACGGCGAAGGCCGCTCCCATATCGCGGAAGGTGACCCAAGTGACCTCCCATTCGCCATCCCAGAGCAGCACAGGGTGATCGACCTCCGCTGGCTGGCCGTTCAGTCTGATGACGGGTTTCTCCCCGTCTTCCCACGTCATGCCGTCCAGTTGCTCGGCCACGGCGAGCATCCCGTAAAGCGGGGCCTCGAAAGTGCCGGCCATTTCGCCGGTGACCATGACCACGTCGTAACCGTTGTGGCGGAAGACGGGGAAGGAGGTGCGTTCTTCGGTGACCGACACGATGTCGCCCAGCTCCACCACACCGCGCGCGCCGGGGATGGCGTTGGCAGGGACGGGGACGGCGAGCGCGCGTTCGTCCAGCGTGCGGTCGGCGCGGGCGCGGCCCATGACGATGGGGATCGGGCGGCGGCCATCGCCGCGATGCGAATAGCCCACCGTGGTCGATCCGTTGAGCAGTCGCAGCGTCTGCAGGGCGTCGGCCTCCTGCACCCGGTAGAAATCCAGATCGCTGACGTCAAGCTCCGCCCGCAGACGGCGCGGCTGTCGGCCCAGGCTGTCGTCCACATCGACGACGTAGGGCACCGCCTCGAAGGCCTCGCGGACTTTCGCAGCCGTGGCCTGGCGGCTTGCCCGGTCGGGGCCGTAGACCTCCGCCAGCAGGGTGGAGATCACCGGCGGGCCGGGCGGCGGTTCGACGACCTTGATGACGGTGCCTTCGGGGGTATCGAGTGCGGACAGACGCTGGCGCAGATCCAGTGCGATGTCATGCGAACTGCGGTCGCGGTCTCCCTTGGGCGAGAGGTTCAACTGCACCTCGCCCATCTCCGGGTTCTGGCGCAGGAAGTAATGCCGCACGAGGCCGTTGAAATTGAAGGGTGCGGCGGTGCCAGCGTGGCTCTGGGCGGAACGGACCTCCGGCAGGTCCAGTGCTAGTTGCGTGGCGCCGCTGGCGACAGCGTCGGTGGCCTCCACGCTGGCGCCTTCGGGCAGGTCGATGACGATGGCCAGCTCGGACTTGTTGTCGAAGGGCAGCAGTTTCACCGTCACATCGCGGGTATAAAGCGCGCCCAGCGAACCGAACGACAGCACGATCACCACCAGGAGGAAGACCCCGCTGACCGCCTTGCTGCGCAGCAGGGGGCGCGCGACACCGGAGTACAGCCGCCCCAGCCAACCGCCCTGCGCGTCATGTGCGTGGGCGCTGTCGGCGTAGGCCTTGCCCGCGATCTTCAGCATCAGCCAGGGCGTGATCATCATGGCCACGAAGAAAGAGAAGATCATCGCCGCCGATGCGTTCGCCGGGATCGGGCTCATGTACGGACCCATGAGCCCGGAGACGAAGAGCATCGGCAGCAGTGCCACCACGACCGTGAGCGTGGCGACGATGGTCGGGTTGCCCACCTCCGCCACGGCGGCGATAGCGGCGGGCAAAGGCTTGCGCCCGCCGATGCGGCCTGCCCAGTGCCGGGCGATGTTCTCGATTACAACGATGGCATCGTCCACGAGGATGCCGATGGAGAAGATCAGCGCGAACAGTGACACACGGTTCAGCGTGTAGCCCATGATGTAGGCGGCAAAGAGCGTCAGCAGGATCGTCACCGGAATCACGATCGCCACCACGAAAGCCTCGCGCCACCCGATCGCCAGCAGCACCAGAACCACGATGGAAACAGTCGCCAGCGCGAGATGGAAGAGCAGCTCGTTGGCCTTCTCGTCGGCGGTCTCGCCGTAGTCGCGGGTGACTTCGACGGCGACACTGTCGGGGATCAGCTTGCCCTCCATCGCCGCGACCCGGTGCAGGATCTCCTCGGCGACCAGCACGGCGTTCGACCCCGCGCGCTTGGCGATGGCCAGCGTGACGGCAGGGGCGCGGGTGATGGCGCCGTCCTCCGCCCGCTGCCAGGTGGCGACGGTGTGTTCGTCGAGGTCGGTGACAAAGGAAACCTCTGCCACGTCGCGCACGTAGACGGTGCGCCCGTCGCGGGTGGTCAGTTCGAGGTTGGCGATTTCCTCCGGCGTCGAGAGCGTCCTGCCGATGGCCAGGCCGATCTGTTCGCCGCCGTCACGCAAGAGGCCCGCCGGGGCGGCGCTGTTGGCACCTTCGACCTTGGCATACAGCTGTTGCAGCGTGACCCCATAAAGCGCCAGCTTCTCCGGGTCGGGGGCCACGCGCAGCGCTTCGTCCGTTTCGCCCACCAGGTAGGACAGCCCAACATCCTCGATCTTGGCCAGTTCCATCTGCACCTCGCGCGCGATGCGGGTGAGGTCGGCTGCGGTGACGATCTCCTGTCCCGGCGCCGGGCCGAAGGTCAGCGCGACGATGGCCACGTCGTTGATCCCGCGCCCCTTCACGATGGGTTCGGGGATGCCCACGGGAATGCGGTCGAGGTTGGCCAGAAGTTTGTCGCGCACGCGCAGGATGGCAGTGTCGGTGGAAACGCCGACGAGGAAACGCGCCGTCACCATGACACTGTCGTCGCGCGTGTCGGAATAGACGTGTTCGACCTGATCGATGCCTTTGACGATGCTTTCCAACGGTTCGGTGATCAGCTTTACCGCGTCCTCGGCCCTCAGCCCGTCGGCCTGAACGTGGATGTCTACCAAGGGCACCGAGATTTGCGGTTCTTCCTCACGCGGCAGGCTTGCCAACGCGATCAGCCCCACGGCGATCGAGGCCAGAAGGAACAGCGGCGTCAGCGGCGAGGCGATGAACGCGCGGGTCAGCCGCCCGGCAAGCCCGAGCGGGGTTTGTTCGTCACTCATCGTTCAGGACCACCTCTTCGCCGCCCCGCAGGCCGGTCAGGATTTCGCGCCATGCTGCACCGTCTTTCATTACGGTGCCGCCGGGGACGACGGTCAACGTGCGCGTCTCCGCGCCCTCGCTGACGGTCACGTAGTCGAGCCCGCCGTGCCGGAACAGCGCGGCGTCTGGCACCAGCATGGCCTCGCGTTCGCCCACAGGCAGACGCACCGGGACCCGGCGGCCGACGAAACGCGCGTCGAGTCCTTCGACCTCCACGTCGGCCTGGACGCGCCCGCCCTCGATCTGGGGATAGAGCTTGACCAGCGTGCCGGTCTGCTCCGTTTCCGACCCGGTGCCGATCTCGATAACATCGCCTTCGGTCAGGTCCTCCGCATGACGTTCCGGCACCGACAGGCGCAGGTAGGTGCCGCCACCGCCGATTACCGCCGCAGCCTCTCCGGGCGTCAGGACAGACCCGCGCGAGACCGGCACCGACAGCACGATGCCCTCCTGCGGCGAAAGGATCTCGCCCTCGCTGATCTGTTGTTCCACCACCAGCCGCTGAGCATCCAGCCCGCGCATCTGGCCTTCGATCACGTCGACGGCGGTCTGCAACTGATCGAGACGCTGTTGCGTGATGACGCCGCGTTCGCGCAGCGTCTCGCCGCGCGTGAGATCGGTCTGCGCCGTCTCCAGCTGGGCGCGCAGCGCGTCAAGCTGCGCGTCGACCGAGTCGATCTGGAATTGCAGCTTGTCGTCTTCGACCACTGCAATACGCTGGCCGGCGGTGACACGGTCGCCTTCGGTCACGGCAAGCGATACCAGAGTGCCGCCAATACGCGCCCGGGCGGGCACCCGGTCGCGCGATTCCACCTGACCGTAGACCGCTTTCCATTCGGTGACCGGCTGCGGGGTTACGGTGACGGTCGACGTCTGCGCCCAAAGCGGTGGCCCGGCGAGCGCGGCAAGAAGTGTCAGAAGGGGCGGTATACGCATGCGTGCCTCCGGTCGCGCGGGAAATCGTGACTTCAGTTCGCATGAATTGGGCGCAGGCTACCTTGATTACGATCAAGTCTTCGGACTCTGCGCGTTTTGCACGAAGGGCCGCAGCGGCACGGGGCGGCGGCGCAGATCGGGGCTTTGCTTTCCGCGCGGTGCGGGATAGGCGTGCGGCCATGCGTATACTCTTTCTTGGCGATGTGATGGGCCGCGCGGGGCGGCAGGGGATCACGGACCGTCTGCCCGCCCTGCGCGCGGACTGGCGGCTCGATTTCGTGATCGTGAATGGCGAGAACGCCACCAACGGGCACGGGCTCAGCGCCGCCCATGCGAAGGCGATTTTCGATGCGGGCGCAGACGTGATCACGCTGGGCGACCATGCCTTTGACCAGAAGGAGATGCTGGCCCATATCGAGACGGATACTCGCATCATCCGCCCGCTGAACTTTGCCCGGCAAGCGCCGGGTCGGGGTGCCGCGCTGTACAAGGACGCGCGCGGGCGCAAGGTTCTGGTGGTACAGGCACTGGGCCAGGTTTTCATGTCGCGCAACTACGATTCGCCATTTGCCGCGGTCGACGAGACGCTGAAACGGCATCCGCTGGGCGGTCAGGCGCAGGCCATCGTGGTGGACATGCATTGCGAGGCGACGTCCGAGAAGATGGGCATGGGCCATTTCTGCGACGGCCGCGCCAGCCTGGTGGTGGGCACGCATACGCATGTGCCCACGGCGGACACGCAGATCCTGCCGAAGGGTACCGCCTTCCAGTCGGACGCGGGCATGTGCGGCGATTACAACTCCGTCATCGGGATGGAGCCGGAGGAACCCCTGCGCCGCTTTGTCAACGGTATGGCCAAGGGCCGGTTCGAACCTGCGGGCGGGGAGGCGACATTGTCCGGCGTCTTTGTCGAGACCGACGACATGACGGGCAAGGCAAAGAGCGTCGCAATGGTTCGCCAGGGTGGTCGCCTGCCGCAGTGCGGCCCGTGAGAGCATCCTGAGGGCGCGCTGCCCTTTTGTGGGGCAGGCAGTCGAGCGGCGTCGGCACCGCAGCGCTTCGGTATGGCGATATTTACCGGATGTTATCACACCGTGGTGATCCTCCGGCGATCCGGTGCCCGAACGGGGACCGGCCCCGGCGCTGGTCGCAATGCGCTCTGAACCGGCACCGAGGCGGCCGAAACCGTTCGCCGCCCCCCTGCGCCGAAGCGTCCGCTTGCCTAGCGCCCGGCGGCCCGGCAGAATGCAAGCGTTTGTGTGACGGCGAAAAAAAGGGCAGGGCCGCATGGGATTGATCGAACTGGGCCAGACGACGCAGGCCTGGGTGACGCTGGGCACGCTGGCGGTGATGCTGCTGCTCTTTGTGCGCGAAACCTACCCGACCGAGGTGATTGCCATCGGCGGCGCCGCGTTCCTGCTGCTGACGGGCATCCTCGACTACGACGCTGGCGTGGCCGTTCTGGCGAACCCGGCGCCGTGGACCATCGCGGCCATGTTCATCATCATGGGCGCGCTGGTTCGAACGGGTGCGCTCGATGCCTTTACCGGGCTGGCGCAGAGACAGGTTCGCGAAAGGCCCAAGGTCGCCATGGTCGGCATTTTCGCTGCCGTTCTGGTGGCGTCGGCCTTTCTGAACAACACACCGGTCGTGGTGGTCATGCTGCCGATCATGGTGCAGATCGCGGCACAGCTCGGCACCACGCCGTCAAAGCTCCTGATCCCGCTCAGCTACGCGGCGATCCTCGGCGGCACCACGACGCTGATCGGGACGTCGACCAACCTGCTGGTGGACGGCGTGGCGCGCAACGCGGGTCTGGAGCCATTCACCATTTTCGAGGTCACGCCGCTGGCTGTGGTGCTGGCGGTGGCGGGTATGGGCTTCATCGCCTTTGTCGGGCGCTTTCTGCTGCCCGAGCGGCATTCGATGGCGGGCATGCTTTCGGACCGGTCGCGGATGAAGTTCTTTACCGAAGCGGTGATTCCGCCGGAAAGCAACCTCGTCGGTCGCGAGGTGCTGGGTGTGCAGCTGTTCAAGCGCGAAGGCGTGCGGCTGGTCGACGTGGTGCGCGGCGATGAATCGCTGCGCCGCAATCTGCAGGACGTGGAGCTGCAGGTGGGCGACCGGGTAGTGCTGCGCACGCAGATGACGGAGCTGCTGTCACTCCAGCGCGACAAGTCGCTGAAGCGCGTCGATCAGGTTTCGGCAAAGGAAACCACGACCGTCGAAGTTCTGATCTCGCCGGGCTGCAAGATGGTGGGCCGATCGCTGGGCGGGCTGCGCTTGCGGCGGCGCTACGGCGTCTATCCGCTGGCGGTGCACCGGCGGAACCAGAATATCGGTCGGCAGCTGGACGAACTGGTGGTCCGCGTCGGCGACACGCTGCTGCTGGAGGGCAATCCGGAGGACATCAAGCGTCTTGCCGACGACATGGCGCTCGTGGACGTGACGCAACCTTCGGCCCGGGCGTTTCGCCGCGCACAGGCGCCCATCGCCATCGGTGCGCTTCTGGGGATCGTGGTGCTCTCGGCGCTGGGCGTCGCCAATATCCTGACACTTGCGGTCATCGCCATGGCGGTGGTGCTGCTGACACGTTGCATCGATGCCGATGAGGCGTTCACCTTCATCGAAGGGCAGCTTTTGGCGCTGATCTTCGCCATGCTGGCAATCGGGGCGGCGCTGGAAAGCTCTGGCGCGGTGAAGCTGGTGGTGGATGCCGTCGCGCCCCTTCTGGCGGAACTGCCCGGCTGGGCGGTGGTCATGGCGGTCTTTTTGCTGGCCTCCACCCTGACGGAAATCGTGTCGAACAACGCCGTCGCCGTGGTGGTCACCCCAATCGCCATCAGCCTTGCGCATACGCTGGGACTGGAGCCGCGGCCCCTGGTGGTGGCGGTCATGCTGGCGGCGTCGTGCAGCTTTGCCACGCCGATCGGCTACCAGACCAACACGCTGGTCTACGGGCCGGGTGGCTACAGTTTCATCGACTTCCTGCGCATCGGCGTGCCGATGAACGTGCTGGTGGCGCTCCTGGGATCGCTGTTGATCCCGGTGTTCTTCCCGCTCTGAGGATGTGCTCCGATGGTGCCTCCGGTTCTCTGCCACGGACCCCGCAGTATTTCCGGCCAGGCAGAAGCAGGGGCCGTCTCAGCCGTACCGTTGCACGAAGCCTTCGAGCAGGCGGGCGGGATGCGTGACTTGGGCCGCGCGGCACATCTCGATCAGGGCGTCCGCTTCTTCGGGTGGGAAGTAGCCTTTGTGACGGTAGATGCGGATGCGGGTTTCAAAGCCCGCCGCGTCCGCCTCCGGATGAAACTGGGTCGCGTAGACGTTGCGACCGTGACGGATCATCTGGAGGGGGCAGCCGTCGGACGTCACGAGGTGGGCGGCGCCTGCAGGGAGGTGCTGCACGGCCTCCTTGTGGCCCACGAAGGCACTGAAGGTTGCCGGGAGCAACGCGGTCAGCGGGTCCTTCGCGCCCTCGGACGTGAGCCGGCAACGGGCGGCGGAGACGGGTTCGCCGTAGCGCGCCTTTGACACGTCGGCGCCGAGGTGATGGGCCAGGATGCCGATGCCATAGCAGCAACCCATGAAGGGAATATCGCCTCCGGTAATGGCAGGCATGAGCGACAGGCAGGCGGCCTCGATGCGCGCCTCGACCGGGTCCTTGGCCACGGGCGGGTCGGATACACAGCCCGGCCCGCCGCCGACGATGACGCCTGAATAATCGCTTGGGTCAAGCGCTGCTGGCAGCGCCTCGCGGTCGAGCCGGATACGGTGGACCTGTGCCTCGCGCAGCCCGCCCTTGTCGAGGAAGGCGTGGTATTCGTCATCGCTGGCCTCGGTTTCGGGGCGCAGCTGGAGGAGGAGGAAGCGTGCCATGGCGCGAGGCTATGCGCGGGGCGGGGCCACCGCAAGCCGCCCTTGGCAAGGGGGGCGCGCATGGCTTATAGAGGCGCGAATTTTCAGAATACGTGACCGAGAGGCAAGACCATGGCCGGCCATTCCAAATGGGCAAACATCCAGCACCGCAAGGGCCGTCAGGACAAACTGCGGGCGAAAGTCTTTTCCAAGCTGTCGAAGGAGATCACGGTCGCCGCGAAGATGGGCGACCCCGACCCGGAGAAGAATCCGCGCCTGCGTCTGGCGGTGAAGGAAGCCCGGTCGCAGTCGATGCCGAAGGACAACATCGAGCGGGCCATCAAGAAGGCTGTCGGCGGCGAGGGCGAGGATTACGCCGAGATCCGCTACGAGGGGTACGGCCCGAACGGGGTCGCGGTGATCGTGGAGACCATGACCGACAACCGCAACCGGACCGCGTCGACCGTGCGATCGCTGTTTTCGAAGAACGGCGGCAATCTGGGCGAGACGGGGTCGGTCGGTTTCATGTTCGAGCGCAAGGGCGAGATCGTCTACCCGGCCTCCGTGGGCAGTGCCGATGACGTGATGATGGCGGCGATCGAGGCGGGCGCGGAGGATGTGGAATCCTCGGAGGACGGCCACATCGTCTACTGTGCCGATACGGACCTGAACGAGGTCTCCACCGCGCTGGAAGAGGCGCTGGGCGAGTCGGAGTCCACGAAGCTGGTCTGGCAGCCGACCACGACCACGGAAATGGATCTCGAGTCGCTTCAGGGGCTGATGCGGCTGGTCGATGCCCTTGAGGACGATGACGACGTCCAGCGGGTCACGACGAATTTCGAGGCCACCGACGAGGTCATGTCCCAGCTCGAAGGCTGAGGATCGAGCGTCCGCGAACCGGGTTAGAGGACTGGGGCCGCAGGGCTGGGTCAAGATCGGGGAGCGCGTCGTGTCCCAGCGTGGGACATCTTTCGGACTCAATGTATTCAGGATGTTAGGCGGGCCCGTTCAGGGCCCGTTTACTTTCGCAGGACCCGGCCTGCGCAGGGGCCACGGGCCGCGATGACCGCTTCGGGGCTTGCTGTTCGGGTTGGCCGGGTCGCTTGCGCCACTGCCGGATCGCCGCTGTGCAGGAGAATTCGGGGCGGGGTTTTGCCGGGCGTGGCCCTGGTGGCGGCGGATAACAGGCCCGATACCCGTCCGGTTCGCAGAATGGCCCCGGTCCCTTGTTGCAGGCCGGTTGGCTTACCTCTTATGTCTGCCGAGGCGGCCTTTTCGATCCTGATCGCCCGCCTGGAAGACGTGCGCGCGGGCCGAAAAGGAGCCAGCACCGGCGGCGTCAGGGTGCGGGCAGCAGGGCCGCGCGGGCGTGGCGGCGCAGGGCTTGGGTCAGCGGGCGGATCGCGGCGGCGGTGAGGCTGCGGACCTGCCAATGGAGCGCCACGTCGTGCGGGCGGTCGGGGTGCATTGCCAGCAGCGCGCCGCTGTCGAGATGCGCCTGCACCAGCGGCAGCGGGTTGAGCGCCCAACCCAGACCCTCGCGCGCGGCGGTGACAAAGCCGTGGGTCGAGGGCAGGTGATGCACAGGTGGCCCGAGCCGCCGTCCCGGTTGCCCCGTGTGACCAGCCAGCCCCGTCAACCCGGCCAGCCAGCCGCGTTGCAGCACGTCCTTGCCCGAGAAATCCAGCATCGGTGCCTGCGAGAGCGCCTCGACCGTGACACCGTTTGCGAAGTGGCGGGCGTGGAAGGCCGGCGAACAGGTGGCGAAGTAGCGCATGGTCCCGAGCGCAAGGCTGTCGCAGCCCTGTACCGGGCGCGCGCGCGCGGTGATCGCCGCCATCACGTCGCCGTCGCGGAGGCGGGCGTGGCTGACGCTCTCGTCCTCCACCACCACGTCAAACAGGAAATCCGTCGCCGCAAGCGCGGGGATCGCCCATGTATCAAGGCTGTCGGCGTTGACGGCGATGCGCAGACGGGCGGTGGCGGAATGCCCCAGATCGCGGGCAAGGTCCGCATCGAGAAGGGCCATGTCGCGGGCGTGCCGGGCGAGGCGACGGCCGGTTTCCGTCGCCGTTACGGGCGTGGTGCGCAACACGAGGGGGGCACCGACGCGATCCTCCAGCGCGCGGATACGCTGCGAGATCGCGGAGGGCGTGACGTTCAGCGCGCCCGCCGCCGCGTCGAAGGCGCCGAGACGCAGAACGGCCTCGAGGGCCATGAGCTGGGCGGGGTCGTGCATGAGCATCTCTTATCTATGTGTAGACAGTTTAATTCGGCTTTTGCGCCGCGTCACGCTAGGACGGCGAAAAAGGAGAGCGGAATGACGGGATACCTGCAGGGGATGGCGCTGGGGCTGAGCCTGATCGTGGCGATCGGGGCGCAGAACGCTTTCGTGCTGCGGCAGGGGTTGCGGCGCGCACATGTGCTGCCTGTGGTGCTGGTCTGTGCGGTCTCCGACGCGGTGCTGATCGCCGCCGGGGTCGCGGGATTCGGCGCCCTGGCTGAGGCGCTGCCGGGGCTGGACTGGGGGATGCGGGTTTTCGGCGCGGCGTTCCTGGTGTGGTACGGGGCGCGGTCGCTGTGGGCGGCATGGCGCGGCGGCGTGGCGCTGGAGGCGGGCGAGGGCACCCAGAGCCTGCGCGCGGCGGTGCTGACATGCCTCGCGCTGACTTGGCTCAACCCGCATGTCTACCTCGATACGGTGGTGCTGCTCGGCTCGGTTTCGGCGCGCTATGATGCGCTGCCCTTCGCTCTGGGCGCCATGTCGGGATCGTTCCTGTTCTTCTTCGCGCTGGGCTACGGCGCGCGCGGGCTGGCGCCGCTCTTCGCGCGGCCGCTGGCCTGGCGTCTGCTGGACCTCGTCATCGGGCTGACCATGTGGGGGATCGCACTGGGACTGCTGCTGGGCTGACCGGGGGCCTTGCCGGGGGCCTTGCCGGGTGGAGCGCCGCCTGCGCGGTTGCGCCGGTGAGAATTTGTAAAGCAGAGATGCAGGGGCCGCGGGGCGTTCCTGCCTGTTTCTCTGCTTGAAAAATACTCCCGCCGTCTGGCGCAGCGCTTCGGGGCGCGTTACCCCTTC
This sequence comes from Sagittula salina, assembly GCF_017813235.1. Taxonomy (GTDB): domain Bacteria; phylum Pseudomonadota; class Alphaproteobacteria; order Rhodobacterales; family Rhodobacteraceae; genus Sagittula; species Sagittula salina. The sequence continues at coordinate 125,398 of NZ_JAGISH010000010.1, read as the reverse complement.
GGCCATGGACACGCAGCAACGGCCCGGCATGGGCATTTTCTGGATGGCGGTGACGGGGCTGTGCTTTGTCATGGTGACGGCCCTTGTGAAATCCCTCGATGGGGCAGTGCCCGCGGTGGAGGCGGGTTTCCTGCGCTATCTCATGGGGTTGGTCTTTCTCATCCCGGTCTGGCGAAGGCTGGCCGCGGTGCGGCTGACACGGCGGCAATGGGGGTTGTTTTCCCTGCGCGGCGCCATGCACACCATTGGCGTGGCGCTGTGGTTCTACGCCATGTCGCGCATCCCGTTGGCCGAGGTCACGGCGATGAACTACCTCAACCCGGTCTATGTGACCCTGCTGGCGGTGTTCTTTCTGGGCGAGACGCTGCACATCCGGCGCATCATGGCAATCGTGGCGGCGTTGATCGGAACATTGCTGATCCTGCGGCCTGGCTTCCGCGAGCTTGATCCCGGTCATTTCGCAATGCTGGCGACGGCGCTGGTCTACGGCGTGTCCTACCTGCTGGCCAAGGTGCTGTCGGGCGAGGTCAGCGCCACGGTGGTGGTGGCGATGCTGTCGGTCACGGTGACCATCGGGCTGGCGCCCATGGCGCTGGCGGTCTGGGTCTGGCCGACGGGATGGCAGGTCTTTGTGCTGTTCGGCGTGGCCTGTTTCGCCACGGCGGGACATTACGCGATGACGCTGGCCTTTGCCGCGGCGCCGGTGACGGTGACGCAGCCAGTGACCTTCCTGCAGCTGGTGTGGTCGGTGATTCTGGGCGCGCTGTTCTTTGCCGAGCCGGTGGATGTCTGGGTCGTGGCGGGGGGCTCGCTGATCATGGCGGCGGTGGTGTTCATCACATGGCGCGAGGCGGTGCTGAACCGGCGGGTGACGCCGGTGGTGGCGGAGACCAAGCACTAGGCTGACGCGGGCTGAGCGCACGTAACCTTAAAAATCCGCAAGTCGGGCGCAATCCTGCCCGATTCGGTAGGCATTTCTTAATCCGTAAACAGTCAGTTTCAGGAGGGTGGACAATGTTTGCGGAGAACAAGTTGACGGACGACATGGCTGAAATCGAGGCTTTCCTCGTGCGTGAACGCGCGAAGGTGCTGTCGGAGGCCGAGTGGAAGTTCCGCATGCGGGGCTACGGCTACAACCTGCGCCGGACCAATGGCGGGGTGGAGGTGGCACGCCTGCCGCAAAACACCGTGCTGGGCACGCTGGCGCTGTGATGATGACACGCGGCTTGCGGCCCCGGTCGCAGGACGCCTGACGCGCGACCCAAAGGGTGGGCATTCGGGTCGCCTGTCAGATGGGTGCAAAACTGCGCGAGTCTTGATTGACTCGTCAGTCAAGAAACGGCAGTCGTGGAGACATGCCGAAGCAAGGACAGCAACCGATACGGCGCGCGGCGCTGGTGGCGGCCACGATCGAGGAGATCGGGGCGAAGGGGTCCCTTGACGTGACCGTCAGCGCGATCGCGAAGCGTGCCGGCATGTCCAGCGCGCTGGCGCATCACTATTTCGGCGGCAAGACGGATATTTTCCTTGCCGCCATGCGACACATCCTGAGGGAATACGCCGCCGAAGTCCGGCAGGCGCTACACGCCGCCGACCCGGCCACGCGGCTGGAGGCGGTGATCGCGGCGAACTTCGCCCCGTCGAGCTTCGAGGCGGCGACGGTGTCGGCATGGCTCGCGTTCTACGGGCTGGCGCAGCGCGATGCGCAGGCGCGGCGGCTGCTGGCGGTTTACCACGCGCGGTTGCGGTCGAACCTGCGTTTCGCGCTGCGGGGCCGCTGCACCGCACCCGACCGTGTGGCGGAGGTGCTGGGCGCGCTGATCGACGGCGTCTACCTGCGAGCGGCGCTGGCGGGGACGGGGGTCTCCGGCTCCGCCGAGGAGGTCACGCGCGTGGCCCATGCACTCATGACAGAAGGAGGGGCCGATGCCCTATGACACGCAACCCGTGGCGAGCCACTATGTCGATGGCGCCTACCTGGAGGACAGCGCGGGCGAGGTGATCGAGGTGATCTACCCGGCCACCGGCGCCACAATCGCGCGCGTGCACGCGGCGACGCCCGACGTGATCGAGAAGGCGGTCCAGAGCGGCCTGCGTGCCCAGTCCGCCTGGGCCGCCATGAAGGGCGTCGAGCGCGGCCGCGTCCTGTTGCGTGCCGCCGCGATCCTGCGGGAGCGCAATCACGGCCTGTCGGTGCTTGAAACCTGGGACACCGGCAAACCCCTGTCCGAGACGATCTGCGCGGATGCCACCAGCGCGGCCGACGCGCTGGAATACTTCGGCGGCCTCGCCGGCACACTGACCGGCGAGCACGTCCAGCTTGGCGCCGACTGGGGCTATACCGTACGTGAACCGCTGGGGCTGTGTGTCGGCATCGGCGCCTGGAACTACCCCACGCAGATTTCCTGCTGGAAGGCCGCGCCCGCGCTGGCCTGCGGCAACGCCATGATCTTCAAACCCTCCGAAGTGACGCCGCTTTGCGCGCTGAAGGTGGCGGAGATCATGGTGGAAGCGGGCGCACCGCCCGGACTGTTCAACGTGGTGCAGGGCGCGGGTGCGGTCGGTGCCGCTCTGGTCGGCGATCCGCGTGTGGCGAAGGTCTCGCTCACCGGCTCCGTCGCCACCGGGCGCCGCGTCTATGCAGCCGCCGCCGAGGGGGTGAAGAACGTCACCATGGAACTGGGCGGCAAGTCGCCGCTGATCGTCTTCGACGACGCCGACATCGAGAACGCCGTGGGGGGCGCGATCCTCGGCAATTTCTATTCAACGGGGCAGGTCTGTTCGAACGGGACGCGGGTCTTCGTGCAGAAGGCGATCAAGCAGCGCTTCCTCGACCGGCTTGCCGCCCGTCTGCAGGGCGCCGTGATCGGTGACCCGATGGACGAGGCGACGACGCTGGGGCCGATGGTCTCGCAGCGCCAGCGCGACATCGTGTTGGGCTACATCGAAAAGGGGATCGCGGAAGGCGCGCGTCTGGTCTGTGGTGGCAATGCGCTGGCGGGCGATGGGTTCTACATCGCGCCCACGGTCTTTGCCGATGTCAGCGACGACATGACCATCGCGCGCGAAGAGATCTTTGGCCCGGTGCTGTCGGTTCTCGACTTCGACACCGAGGAGGAGGTCATCGCCCGCGCCAACGCAACGGAGATGGGCCTCTCGGGCGGCGTCTTCACCCGCGATCTCGCCCGGGCACACCGGGTGGTCGGGCAGATGCAGGCGGGAACCTGCTTCATCAATTCCTACAACGACGCGCCGGTGGAACTGCCCTTCGGCGGGGCAAAGATGTCGGGCGTGGGGCGCGAGAACTCCAAGGCCGCCATCGAGCATTATTCGCAATTGAAGTCGGTCTATGTGCGCATGGGCGACGTGGAAGCACCCTTCTGAGGCGCCCCGCCCGCGGCGGCCTCGCGTCGGTGAGTATTTGGAAAAACAGAGAAGCAGAGGCCCCTGTTTCTCTGCTTCGAGAAATACTCCCGCCGGAGGCGCCAGGCGCTCGAGGCATGCAGAACGGTCAATATCCGGGAGAGACGTAATGGACGCGGATTACATCGTCGTAGGTGCCGGGTCGGCCGGTTGTGCGCTGGCCTATCGGCTGGTCGAGGCGGGCAAGCGGGTGATTGTCGTGGAATTCGGCGGCACCGACTGGGGGCCGTTCATCAACATGCCCGGCGCTTTGAGCTATCCGATGAACATGAAGCGCTACGACTGGGGTTTCATGACGGAGCCGGAACCGCACCTGGGCGGGCGGCGTCTGGCCTGTCCACGCGGCAAGGTCGTGGGCGGGTCATCCTCGGTCAATGGCATGATCTACGTGCGCGGTCACGCGCTGGATTACGAACACTGGGAGGCCCAGGGCGCGGCGGGCTGGGGCCATGCCGACGTGCTGCCCTATTTCAAGCGCATGGAGGACTGGCACCACGGCGGCCACGGCGGCGATCCTGCGTGGCGGGGGCGGGGCGGGCCGCTGCATGTGACGCGCGGGCGGCGGAACAACCCGCTTGTGCGGGCCTTTGTCGAGGCCGGGCGGCAGGCCGGTTACCCGGAGACGGGCGATTACAACGGGTTCCAGCAGGAGGGATTCGGCGCCTTTGACATGACGGTGTGGCAGGGGGCGCGTTGGTCCGCGGCGAAGGCCTATCTGCGGCCGGCCAAGAAACGCGGCCTTCGGCTGGTGCGCGGGCTGGCGCGGCGGGTGGTCTTTGACGGGCAGCGCGCCACGGGGGTCGAACTGGACATGGGCGGGCGCGTCGAGGTGCTGCACGCGCGCGAGGAGGTGGTGATCTCCGCCTCTGCGATCAACTCGCCGAAGCTGTTGATGCTGTCGGGGATCGGCCCGGCGGAGGATCTGCACGCGCAGGGCATCGCGGTGCGTGCCGACCGCCCCGGGGTGGGGCGGAACCTGCAGGACCACCTGGAGCTTTACATCCAGATGGCCGCCACCCAGCCGGTGACGCTGGCGAGGTACTGGCACCTCATGGGCAAGGCTTATGTGGGCGCGCGGTGGCTGTTTGGCCGGGCCGGGCCGGGGGCGTCGAACCAGTTCGAGAGCGCGGGGTTCATCCGCTCGAAGGCCGGGGTGAAATATCCTGACATTCAATACCATTTCCTGCCCATCGCGGTGCGATACGACGGCCGCGTCGCGCCCGAGGGCCATGGCTTTCAGGCGCATGTGGGGCCGATGCGCTCGTCCTCGCGGGGTGCGGTCACACTGCGGTCTGCCGATCCGGCAGAGGCGCCGCGCATCCGGTTCAACTACATGAGCGTGGCACAGGACTGGGAGGATTTCCGCGCCTGTATCCGCCTGACGCGGGAGATCTTTGGACAGGAAGCTTTTGCCCCCTATCGCGGTCACGAAATCCAGCCGGGGGCGGCGGTGCAGACGGATGAGGAGCTGGACGGGTTCATCCGGGAGCACGTGGAGAGCGCCTATCACCCCTGCGGCACCTGCCGGATGGGGGCGGAGGAAGACGCAGGCGCGGTGGTCGATCCGGAGGGCCGGGTGATCGGCGTGGCGGGGTTGCGGGTGGCGGACAGTTCGATCTTTCCGCGCATCACCAACGGCAACCTGAACGCGCCGTCCATAATGGTGGGTGAGAAGATTGCCGATCACATGCTGGGGCGGCGGCTGCCGCGCGATGACTCCGTGTCCTGGGTACACCCGGAGTGGCAGTCACAGCAGCGCTGATTTCGGGCTGGTGGGCCGAGGGGGGGCGTCCAGATAGTATTTCGGGCGTGCGTTAAGTACGATTGAAGGCCGTGCTTGCTGTCGGCTTGGGCAGTGGTCAGTTTAACGGAATGTTAAACTTTCTGAAAATCGTCGGTGTTCTGGTTTTGGCCCCTATGGCGGTGCAGGCCGATGTCGCCAGTTCCGGGCCTGCGCGGATGCTGGACGGCGGACGGATAGAGGTCGGGGGCACGGTGTTCCGGCTGCACGGCGTGACCGGCGTGGCGCGCGGGGCGGTCTGCGGACAGGGGCGCTGGGCCTGGGGCTGCGGTGCGTGGCTGGGGGCGGAACTGCACGCGCGCTATGAGGGGCGGATACTGGATTGCTTTGAACTGTTCCGCGACTCCAAAGGGATGGTCGTAGGCTTCTGCCTCGACGGCGGTGCGGATCTGGGCCGCGAATTGGTGCGGAGCGGTCTGGCCTATGGCGCGGAGGCGGGGGCCTATGCGCAGGAGGCGCGGCGGGCGGCGCGGATGCGGGCGGGGATATACGCGCTGGGTGACCGGCCGCATCTGGCGGCCGGGCAGGACTCCGCGACGCGCCGGGCGTATTGGCGCAAGTGACCTCAGCAACACACGCCTGCGTTTAAGGTTAATAGAGGATTTCCCTTGAAGCGGCCCGAAACCCGCCAGATGTTAGGGAAATGTTCAGATATCTTGCCATTGTAGCGGTCCTTCTTGGCGGACCGGTCGCGGCCTCCGACCTGGTCGGGGCCGTTCATGTGATCGACGGGGACACCATCGACGTGGGCGATCACCGTGTACGGTTGCACGGCATCGATACGCCGGAAATGAAACAACGCTGCGGTGGCGAGGGCAGGGCAACCTGGGCCTGCGGGGCCTGGGTGGCGCGCCATGTCGCGCAGGTCTACGAAGGCCGGATGGCGCGCTGCGACGTGCGGGACGTTGACCGGTATGGACGGCTGGTGGCGCGCTGCACGGTCGACGGGCAGGACATCGGGCGGGGTCTTGTACAGCAGGGACTGGCGCTGGCCTACACGACATATTCGAACGAGTATGCCAGCGACGAGGCGCGGGCAAAGGCCGCCGGGCTGGGGCTGCACGCCGTCGAGATGGATGACCCGGCGCAGTTCCGCAAGCGCGCGACTACGGCGCAGACCGAGGCTTTGCATGTCTCAGGAAACTGCCAGATCAAGGGCAATATCAGCGGCGGCGGCACGCGCAGGATTTACCATATGCCCGGCCAGCAGCATTACCGCGATACGCGTATCAGCGCGTCGAAGGGCGAGCGCTGGTTCTGCTCCGCCGCGGAGGCCGAGGCCGCGGGCTGGCGCGCCGCGAAGCGCTGAGAGTTTTCGCGAAAAAAAGCGTGGCGAGGATATTCCATTTGACCCGTGTCAATGTGCGGGGCCGGCGGATGCGCCATCTTGTCTTTGAACAAGGAAGACAAAGGAGACGCAGATGTCCCACGTTCCCCATCAGTTGGCCGAGGAATTCCCGGAATTCGCGGAGAAGATCCACACCCTCAAGACCTCGGACGCGCATTTCGCGAAGGTGGCCGAAGCCTACCGGGATGTGAACGAGAAGGTCCACAAGGCAGAGACCAACGTCGCCCCCATGGAGCAGCTGGCCGAAGAACAGCTGCGTAAGGAGCGCGCCGCGTTGAAGGACGAGCTTTACGCCCTGTTGCGGGCCTGATCGGTCTTCATACGACCTGTATCGTGCCGGGCGTCCCCTTGGGGCGCCCGTTTTCGTTCATTTGAGGTAGGGCGCGATGGCCTCGGTGATCGGCGCGGATTGCGGCCGGGCCGTGGCGCCCCATGTCGCCACCGGCCGGCCTTCGGGGTCGAGCAGGATCTTGTTGAAATTCCATGCGGGTTCGAAGCCCTCGGTGGCTTTCAGCCATGCGTAGAAGGGATGCGCCTCGGAGCCCCTGACGTGCGTGATGGTGGTCATCGGCAGGGTCAGGTCGAAGTTCACGGCGCAGAAATCGGCGACCGCCGCGTTGCTGGCCAGTTCCTGACGGAAATCACCCGACGGCACCGCAAGAACCACGAGGCCACGGTCCTTTTCTGCGTCATACAGCGCCTGAAGCCCGTCAAACTGCGGGGTGAAGCCGCAGCGCGAGGCGGTGTTGACGACCAGCACCGGATGGCCCCGGAAATCATCGAGCGCGATCTGCCCGCCGTCGATGCTGTCGAATGTAAAGCTGTCTGCGAAGGCGGGGGAAGCCAGAAGGCAGAGGAGGAGGGGAAGGCGCATCGGGGTCTCCTTGGCGGGTATGCAAGAAAGATACGTCAGGCGGAACGAAGTGGTTTCAAGATTTTCTGGGGCAGGGCGCGTCCCCTGGCGCCGGTCCGGGGCTGGGGTTCGTCCGGCAGATGGGCGGTAAACGCGCGGTCTTGTGAAGCGAGGACGCCATGTGCCGCGCTTGCCTTGGCGCGGGACGCGTGGTGGGATGGGGCTTTGTGGCACGATGTTCGTCAGGAGATGCGCGATGGCCGGAGGATGGAGCCGGGACGGGGCCGAAAACGAGCAGATGGAGGCATCCATCCAGGAGGAACTGGAGCGGATGAAGCTGCGGCGCGGGCCGGTGGGCGAAAGTTTCACCGAATGCGCGGAATGCGGGGAGGAGATCCCGGAGAAACGGCGGCTGGCTCTGCCGGGGGTCAAGCTCTGCGTGGACTGCGCATCTGAGCGGCAGGGGCGCGCGGTGCGGTCCGGCGGGGTCAACCGGCGCGGATCGAAGGACAGCCAGTTGAAGTGAGCGGTGCGTCGGAAGCTCACGCAACGGGCCGGGGCCGATCAATAGCGAAGGGGCGCCGAGCGGCGCCCCTGTCCTGTTTCGGTGCAGACTGTGTCAGTCTTCCATCGCCTCAAGCTGGTCGATGAAGCCCTCGATCATCGACAGGCCCTTGTCCCAGAAGGCGGGGTCGGTGGCGTCCAGACCGAAGGGGGCCAGAAGGTCCTTGTGGTGCTTCGAACCGCCGGCCTTCAGCATGTCGAAGTATTTGTCCTGGAAGCCCTCGGGCGCGTCCTTGTAGGCGGCGTAGAGCGCGTTCACCAGGCCATCGCCGAAGGCATAGGCGTAGACGTAGAAGGGCGAGTGCACGAAGTGCGGGATATAGGCCCAGAAGGTTTCGTAACCCTCCATGAAGTCGAAGGCATCGCCCAGCGATTCCGCCTGCACCGACATCCAGAGCGCGTTGATGTCATCGGGGGTCAGTTCGCCGCCGCGCCGCGCCGCATGCAGTTTGCATTCGAAGTCATAAAAAGCGATCTGGCGGACGACCGTATTGATCATGTCCTCGACCTTGCCGGCGAGAAGGACCTTGCGTTCCTTGTCGTCCTTCGCGTTCTCCAGCATCTTCTGGAAGGTCAGCATCTCGCCGAAGACCGAGGCCGTCTCCGCCAGAGTGAGCGGCGTGGCGGCCAGCATCTCGCCCTGTCCGGCGGCCAGAACCTGGTGTACGCCATGCCCGAGTTCGTGCGCCAGGGTCATGACATCGCGGGGTTTTCCGAGATAGTTCAGCATGACGTAGGGGTGCACGTCGGTCACGGTGGGATGGGCGAATGCGCCCGGTGCCTTGCCGGGTTTCACCGCCGCGTCGATCCAGCCCTTCTCGAAGAAGGGGGTGGCGATCTCGCCCATGCGGGGATCGAAGTCGGTGTAGGCGTCCATGACCATGCTGCGCGCCTCCGGCCACTTCACGATGCGGTCGGTTTCCATCGGCAGCGGCGCATTGCGGTCCCAGACCTGCATCCGGTCGAGGCCCAGCCACTTGCGCTTCAACTCATAGTAGCGGTGCGACAGGCGCGGGTAGGCGTTGACCACGGCATTGCGCAGGGCCTCGACCACCTCCGGTTCGACGTCGTTCGACAGGTGGCGGCCGGTCTGCGCCGTGGGCATCTTGCGCCAGCGGTCCAGGATCTCCTTTTCCTTGGTCTGCGTGTTGTGAACGCGGGCGAAGGTCTTGATGTTGTCGCTGAAGACCCGGGCCAGTTCGCGGGCGGCTTCCTCGCGCTTGGCGCGGTTCTGGTCGGTGAGGTAGTTCAGCGTGGCCTCGATATTCTGGGTCTCGCCGTCGACGTCGAAAGTCAGCGCGGCAATGGTCTCGTCGAACAGCCGTTCCCACGCATCGCCCACCACGCCGAGGTCGTGCAGGAATTTCTCCAGCTCGTCGGACAGTTGGTAGGGCTTCATCGCGCGGATGCGGCGGATGGCGGGTTTGTAGCGTGCAAGGTCGCTGTCCGCATCAAACAGGGCATCCAGCGTCGCATCGTCCAAGCGGTTCAACTCAAGCGTGAAGAAAACCAGCGGCGTGGTGTAGTTGGTGATCTTCTCCTGCATGTCGGAGAGGAATTTCGCCCGCTCCGGATCGACGGTCATCTGGTAGTAGCGCAGACCCGCGAAGGACATGATGCGCCCGGCGACGGATTCGATCTTTTCGTGGCGATGCAGCGCGTCGAGGAAGCCCCTGGCGTCCAGCGTGCCGAGCTTGCTCTCGTAATCGGCGGCGAAGCTGGCGCAGGCCTGTTCCAGCCAGTCGAGATCACGCTTCAGTTCGGGGGCGTCGGGGGCGGCGTAGAGATCGCTCAGATCCCATTCAGGCAGCGGACCGAGGTCCTTGCCACCTGCGCTGGCGTTGGCGTCGAAAACCGGTCGGGGAAGGGTGATGCGCATGTGTACCTCTGTTTGCTTTGCCCCTGACATAGGGGGGGCGTGTGGGGGGTGACAAGGCGGGGTGGCGGTAAAAGAATGGAGACTCCGACTGAGTCTGCCCTAAGCTGAGGGCGAGGCGGGGGGCGAGGCCCCGATTCACGCAGTCAATTGCATTAGGGGAGGCGTTTTCAAAGATGGACAACAAGGCGGTTTTATACGGTGTCGGTGGCGTTCTGGTAGGTCTGCTGGGCGGCGCGGCGATCGGCGGGGCGGTGAGCTCAGGCAAGATGGAGAAGGCGATCGGGCGCACGCTGGCCCCCGCGCAGGAGGCCCAGGCCACCGCCACGAGCGACACACAGGCGGCGCTGGCCGGGATCGGGGAAAAACTCGCCGCGCTGGAGGCGGCGGTGACCGGGGCCAAGGTGGATCCGGAGACGCTGGGCGCGCAGATCGGTGAACAGACACAAGGAGTGTCGGACGCGATCTCCGGGAAGCTTGATGACATGCAGGGGGCGCTGGGCCAGCGCATCGACGCGGCGGCCAAGGCGCAGACGGAGGCGATGCAGACGGCCATGGCGGACCTCTCGGGCAGTCTGACACAGAGCGCGCAGATCGCGGCTTCGGCGGTGGCGGCAGCGGACGGCGGCGAAAGCGGCATGAGAGTCGCGAGCGAGGCTATGGAGCTGAGCGACGCGCTGGGCGTCGGGCAGACGGTGGTCTTTGCCGGTGGCGATCTGCGGGTCTTTGTTTCGCGGCTGGACAAGGCGGGCGGGTCCGCCAGGCTGATGATCGACGGGGACATGGTGGATATCGGGACCGGCGGGACGACGCGGGTAAGCCTGAACGAGGCGGAGTGTTCCGTAGCGGTCATGGCGCTGACCCCGGAGGGCGTTACGCTTGGATCGGATTGCGCGGGGTCGGGGGCGCAAACGGCGGACAGCGCCGAGGCGGAGGCCGAGCCGGAGGAGGCCATGGACCAAGGCACGGACCAAGGTGCGGGCCAAGGTGCGGATCAGGGCGCTTTTGACGCGGAAAACGCGGTGAAGGCGGGCGGCACCCTGCGATTCGCGGACGGCAAACTGCGCGCCTATGTGGTGTCGGTCGATGAATCCGCCGGTGCGGCGAAGGTGGCGATCAACGGGTTTTCACAGACGCGGCTGTCGGTAGGCGAAAGCGTCGAGGTTGCGGTGGATGAAGCCACCTGCAGCGTGACCCTGACCGGGGTGCAGGGGCGCGCGGCGTCTTTGGACGGTAGTTGCGAGTAGCGGCGACAGGCCCCGGCCGCGTTGCGCGGTGGGGGACTTTGCTGCAATGGGGCTTTTGCGTCTAAAACAGGTAGGTGTAGGTCAGATGGGCTCCGGAACCCGCTGCACCGTCAGTCCCGGCCAGCGTGATCGTACCGTGTGTGCGCAGGTCGTAGCCCATCGCCATGCCATAGGCATCATCGCGGGCATCCTGGGTGAATTCACCCATCAGCGACAGTCCCAGCCGGTCGCCCAGGGGGACGCTCAGGTCCAGGGACACGGCTTTTGGGCGGGCATTGGCCTCCGGGTCGAGCCAGGCGAGGCCCAGTTCCGCGCGACCAAGGTCGAAACGCGCGCCGATCTTGGCGTTGGTGCCGTCCTTCATGCCATCGTCGTCGCGCAGCGCTTCGAACGCGGCCATCAGGCTGTAGCCCGTGCCGTGCCATGTCAGCGCGAAAGACGCCGAGCGAAACGCGCCTTTGGTGGCATCGTGCAGCGAAACGATCCAGTCCAGTTGCCCCGTGCGGCCCCCGGCCGAAACGCCCCAGGGCACGGCGGTGCGGCGCATGGCCTCGACCGTGTTGTAGGACCGGCCGTATTCGGCGCGGGAATAGGCGAGGTAGGGCGCGACGTGGGTAAAGACGGAGGGAAGCACCGCGTCATAGGCGGGCCGCAGCGCGCCGATCCTGAAGCTGTCGCCCAAGGTCAGCGCGGCGTAGGTTTCATGCGGGTTCTTGCCGTCGAGGGCAAAGAGATAGGTACCGAATTCGAACGTCAGCGGTGCCGCCTTCGAAATGGGCAGGGCAAAGGTGGCGTCGATGGCCCCGAATAGGTTGCCACGCGCCATGCCCGTCAGTCCGATGTCGATGCTCCCCGAATGGTTGAAGGATTGCGCCCGAGCGCCGCTGGTCTGGGCGGCGAGGAGGGCGAGGGCGAGAACAGACAGGCGCGGCATGTAGGGCTCCGAACGGGGGCAGGTGTCTTCGTTAGTCTGCGGCCGGGAGCGGGGCAAGGAAAAGCGCGGATAGCGGGGATGCGTGGTCCGGGTGCCCCGGTGATGAGATTCTGCCCTTTTAGCCAAAGGTTTCCAGCATGGCCCTGAGGTCCCCCAGCGTGTTGGCCTCCTGCACCGGCTTGTCGCGGCGCCAGCGCACCATGCGCGGGAAACGCAGCGCTATGCCGGATTTGTGGCGCGGGCTTTCCTGAATGCCTTCGAAGGCGATTTCGAAGACATGCTCGGGCTTTACCTGCCGCACCGGGCCAAAGCGCTGCTGCGTGTTGCGGCGCACCCAGGCGGTGATCTCGTCGAACTCCTTGTCGGTCAGCCCGGAGTAGGCCTTGGTAAACGGGGTGAGTTCGTTGCCGTTCCAGACGGCAAAGGTGAAGTCGGTAAACAGGTTGGCGCGGCGCCCGTGGCCCTGCTGGGCGTAGATCATGACGGCATCGACGGTCAGCGGATCGAGCTTCCATTTCCACCAGTCGCCCTTTTTCCGGCCAGCGAGGTAGGGCGCATCGAGCCGCTTCAGCATGAGTCCCTCGGCACGGGCCTCGCGGGCGGCAAGGCGGGTAGCCGCCAGCGACTGCCACGCATCGAAAGGGAGCGCCGGCGAGAGCCGTACATTGGTGTACGCGGGTGCATTTTCCAGAAGGGATTCAAGCCGTTCCCTCCGGTCCTTCAGGGGCAGGTGCCGGATATCCTCGCCACCGTGTTCCAGGAGGTCATAGGCGAGCATGGCGACGGGGGCGTCCTTCAGCAGCTTCCTGGTGACGGATTTTCGGGTGATGCGTGGTTGCAGGGTGGCAAAGCGCAGCGGGCCGTCGTCCCAAGCCAGCAGTTCGCCGTCGAACACGGTGCCGGGGGGCAGGAAATCGGCGGCGGCGGCGAATTCCGGAAAGCGGTCGGTGAGCAGTTCCTCGCCGCGCGACCAGAGATGGTGCTGCCCGTCGCGAAGGATCAGCTGGCCGCGGATGCCATCCCATTTCCACTCCGCCTGCCACTCGTCGGGGGTTCCGAGCGCTTCGGGCGCATCCTCCAGCTGGTAGGCGAGGTAGAAGGGATAGGGGCGGCTCAGGTCGGCCTGGGGATCGTCGGCCTCGATCAGGGCGTGAAAACTTGTGGTTTCGGGCGTCCACTTTCCCATGAGCTTGAGCGCCAGCGTGGCCTCATCCTGCCCGGTAGCCTGTGCCAGCGCACGGGTCATCAGCTTGCGCGAGACGCCGATGCGAAAGCCGCCGGTGACCAGCTTCGTGAACAGGAACCGTTGCGGCGTATCCAACTGTTCCCAGGCGTCGAGGATCACGGGTTTGCGCTGTTCGAGGGGGAGTTGCGCGATGCTCTTGAGCGTCCGGATCCAGTGCGTCAGGGGCAGGTCGCTGGCACGCACGGGCGGCGGCAGCACCAGCGCGATGGTTTCGGCCAGATCGCCGACGATGGGATAGCTTTCCTCGAAAAGCCACAGCGGGATGCCTGCGCACTCCGCCGCCAGTGCGCGCAACTCGGTGGCATTGATGGCGCGCTTCGGGCGTCGGCCCGAGAACAGCGCGATGCACCACAGCTTGTCCTCGTCGGGTGCCTCGCGGAAATAGGCGGCCAGCGCGTCGGTCTTGACCTTGGTCTTTGTCGTCTGGTCGAGCGCTGTGAACAGCCGGGTGAAGCGTTTCATGCGGCTTCCCCCCCGGTTGTCTCCGTGCCGTCTTCCTCCTCGCCGAACTCGGTCTTCAGGACGTGGGCATCGTAGCCTTCCGCTTTCAGCCAGCGGGCAAAGATCTCCGTGTAACCATGTGTGGCATAGACGGTTTCCGCCCCGGTCGCGCGGATCGCCTCCTGCAGACCGGGCCAGTCGGCGTGATCTGACAGGACAAAGCCACGGTCCATCCCCCGCCGCCGCCGGATGCCGCGCAGCGCCATCCAGCCAGAGGCAAAGCCCGCCGAAGGGTTGCGAAAGCGCCGTGCCCATGCGCTGCCAAGCGCCGCGGACGGCGCCAATACCAGCGCGCCCGCGTGGTCCTTTACCGCCGTATCCGGCGTTACGCGGATCGTGTCGGGCAGCGCGTAGCCCTGTGCGCGGAGGATCCCGTTCGTGGCCTCGACCGCGCCATGGGTCAGGATCGGCCCGACGGGGTCGAGCAGCGACAGCAACCGCTGCGCCTTGCCCAGCGAATAGGCGCCCAGCAGCGCGGTCTTGCCCTCGGCACGGCATTGCCGCCACCAGGCGTTGATTTCCTCCGCGACCCGCGCCTGCGGCGGCCATTTGAACACCGGCAAACCGAATGTGCATTCGGTGATGAAGCCATGGCAGCGCACCGGCTCGAAAGGCTCGCAAAAGCCGTCGTCAGTGGTCTTGTAGTCGCCGGAGACAACCCAGACCTCGCCACCGACCTCGATGCGTATCTGGGCGGACCCGGGCAGATGCCCCGCCGGGTGAAAGGATACGGAGGCCCCGCCAATGCGCCGCACCTCGCCATAAGCGATGCCCTCGGCGGTGATCTCGCCCAGCCGGTGGCGCATGACGGGCAGCGCCGCGTGGGTGGCTAGGTATCGCCCGTGCCCGGGCCGCGCGTGGTCCGCGTGCCCATGCGTGATCAGCGCGCGCGCCACCGGACGCCACGGATCGACGTGAAAATCGCCTGCGGGGCAGTAGATCCCGCGATCTGTGAAGGTCAGCACATCCGTCTTCATCCCCCAGACCTAAGCCGCCATCGCGCGGCGGCGAGGGGCGCGCGGCTTTCTGCTTCTTCCTGGGTCAATATCTCCGGTTGGAGCGGCCGCAGGCCGTGGGGGCACCCCCCCCTGCGGGGGCCGCAGGCGCGCACGGGTTGGATCGCGCAAGCGATCCGAAACCCATCCGATCAGGCGCTGAGGACTTCGGCCTCGCCCGCACTGTCGAAATGCGCGACGATCTCGGACAGGACGTGCGCGCGGGTGGCGGGAACCTCCATCAGGATCTCGTGCTCGCCCCCCGGCACCATCTCCAGCCGTCCGCCGGGCCAATGCGCCATGCGGGTGCGGATGCGGTCGACGTCGACGATGCGTTCGTTGGTCCCGGTGAAGCACAGGCAGGGAACCTTGGGTGCGGGGCGGCGTGCGAGGGTCCGGGTCTCGGCCAGCGCCTCGTGCAGCCAGTGCAGCGATGGACCGCCCAGTTGCAACTCGGGATGGGCCAGCACCTGGCGGCGCATGTAGTCCCACATGTCCGGATCACGCGTCAGCGTATTGTCCTCGAAGACATTGGCCACGACGTAGCTCGCGGCTCCGGTGCCCGGCGCAAAGAGGTGCCCCAGCCCGACGGATTTGGAAACGCGCGAAATCGCCCATGCGGCGGGGCGCACCGGATTGGCGATGCGGATGCCCCACATCGGGCCGGTGAAGACGGCGGAGGCCACGGGCAACCCCTCCATCAGGGAGCGCAGTCCGATACAGCCGCCCATGGAATGCGCGATCAGGTGCAGGGGTTTCGGCAGATCCAGGACCCTTGCCATCGCCTTCATGGCGGCGACGTCGCGCTGATAGTCTTCGAAAACGTCCACATGCCCGGTGCGCGGGTCGATCAGCATCCGGTCGGCCAGACCCTGACCGCGCCAGTCGATGGCCAGCGTATGATAACCCGCTTCGGCCAGAACGGCGGCGGTGCGGCCGTATTTCTCCACATATTCCGTGCGGCCGGGAAACAGCAGCACGGTCCCCCGCGCGTCTTCCGAAGGGAAGTGCGCGATGCGCAGCCTCAACAGATCCGGCGCCTCGACCCAGAAGGCACGGCTGCCCAGGGGTCCTTCGGACAGATCGGCAAAGAAGGGCGCGGGGGTGGTCGTCATCAGGCGAGGACCCCGGCGAGGCGCATCGCGGCGGACATGTCGCCATCCACCTTCAGCCGGCCGCCCATGAAGGCGGCGGTCGGGTTCAGATCGCCTGCGAGGATCGCCTCGAAGGTTTCCTGATCGGCGGTCAGGGTGACGTCGGTTTCCTCATCGCCCGCGCGCACGCTGTCGCCCTCGATGATGAGGCTGCCCTCGTCTTCGATCACGAATTTTGCGCTGCCTTCAAAGGCTTCCCCCGCCAGTTTGGTTTGCAGGGCTGTCACCGCCGCGCTCACAACTTCGCTCATGTGTCGCTCCTTTAAGCTCTCTCTAAAACGTGCGCTGTTATTCCTGCGCACGGGCGCTAAACTCATGACAGGTAATGAGCACGGGTGACATGGAATTCAAAAATACCGTCACGGCATTTCTTGCCACAGTCATGATTTCCGTACCATTCGCCGTTTCGGCGGAGGAACGCCTTGACACGCTGCTGAGAGAGCTGTCGCAGGCGGAGACGGAGACCGCCGCACAGAGGCTGGAGAATCAGGTGGTCACAGAGTGGTCGAAGACCGGATCGCCCGCCATGGACCTGCTGCTGAAGCGCGGCAACGACGCGCTTGAGGTCGAGGATCTCGAAGCCGCGGAGGAGCATTTCCGCGCCCTGACGGATCATGCGCCGGACTTCGCCGAAGGCTGGCACGGGCTGGCGATGGTCTATTACGGACGCGAAATGCTTGGCCCCGCGCTGGACGCGCTGGAACGGGCTCTGGCGCTGAATCCCAAGCATTTCGGGGCCTTGCGGGGCGTCGGTGCCATCCACGAACAGCTGGGAAATCTGGCCCTTGCCTATGACGCATACGAGCGGGTACTTGAACTGCGGCCGCACGACCCCGAGGTTATCGGGGCACTGGAACGGCTGGAAACGAAAGTGAGGGGCGTGACGCTGTAACGGCGTCCCGCAAGACGATGGCGCAGACAAGACGGATCGCGGCCGTGCTCGGTCCGACCAACACGGGCAAGACCCATTACGCCATCGAGCGGATGCTGGGCTACAAGAGCGGGGTCATCGGACTTCCGCTCAGGCTTCTGGCGCGCGAGGTGTATGACCGGATCGTATTGGCGCGCGGGCCATCGGTGGTGGCGCTGGTCACCGGCGAGGAACGCATCGTGCCGCCGCGCGCGGCCTATTGGGTCTGCACGGTGGAGGCGATGCCCGAAGGCATGGGCGCCGATTTCGTCGCCATCGACGAAATCCAGCTGTGTGGCGATCCCGAGCGCGGGCATGTCTTTACCGACCGGCTGCTGCGGATGCGCGGCACGCATGAAACGCTGTTCCTCGGTGCCGACACCATGCGCGGGCCAATCGCGCAACTGGTGCCGGGGGTGGAATTCGTCCGCCGGGACCGCATGTCACAGCTCGTCTACACTGGCTCGAAGAAGATCAGTCGCCTGCAACCGCGCACCGCGATCGTGGGGTTCTCCGTCGACAACGTCTATGCCATTGCGGAGTTGCTGAAACGGCAGAAGGGCGGCGCGGCGGTTGTCATGGGGGCGCTCAGCCCGCGCACGCGCAACGCGCAGGTCGACCTGTATCAGAACGGCGAGGTGGATTTCCTCGTGGCCACCGATGCCATCGGCATGGGTCTGAACCTCGACATCAACCACGTCGCATTTTCCAGCCTGTCGAAATTCGACGGACGGCGGATGCGGCCGCTGATGCCGAACGAACTGGCGCAGATCGCGGGCCGCGCCGGGCGGGGCATGTCGGACGGAACGTTCGGTGTCACGGGGGAGGCGTCGCCACTGGACGAGGATGTGGCCGAAGCAATCGTGAGCCACAGTTTCGCGCCGCTGAAGAAGCTGCAGTGGCGGTCGTCGGAGCTGAACTTCGGCTCCATCGACGCGCTGGAGCGGTCGCTGGACGTGTCGCCCACGCATGACGTTCTGTCGAAGGCCCGCGAGGCCGACGACCTGCGCGCCCTGCGCGCCATGGCCACGGAGGCGGAGGTGCGCGCCCGCGCGTCTTCCGTCGACAGCGTGCGCCTGCTGTGGGACACGTGCCGTATTCCGGATTTCCGCGGGATTTCCTCGGGCGAACATGCGGGCCTTCTGAGCACGATTTTCGGCCACCTGCATCAATCCGGCGCCATTCCCGATGACTTCATGGCGCGGCAGGTCAAAAGAATCGATCGAACCGATGGCGACATTGATACGTTGTCGAAACGGCTCGCCTATATTCGGACGTGGACCTATGTTGCGCAACGCAAGGGGTGGACCCGTGACGAAGAGCATTGGCGCGGGACGACTCGCGCTGTAGAAGACCGCCTGTCGGATGCATTGCATGACCGGCTGACACAGAGATTTGTAGACCGGCGGACCAGCGTCCTGCTTCGCCGGTTGAAACAGAAGGAGGCCCTCTTGGCCGAGGTAAACGAGACTGGTGAAGTGACCGTCGAAGGTCATGTCGTGGGCAAGCTCGAGGGCTTCCGCTTCCGTCAGGACAAGGAGGCCACCGGGCAGGAGGCAAAGACCCTGCGTCAGGCCTCCCTGCAGGCGTTGCAGCCGCATTTCCACCTGCGGGCGGACCGGTTCTACAACGCGCCCGATACGGAGATCGACTTTACCGAGCAGGGCGGCCTGATGTGGGGCGACCAGGCGGTGGGCAAGCTCGCCAAGGGGGACGACCCGCTGAAGCCGCGCATCGTGACCTTTGTCGACGAAGAGGCCGGCGCCGACGTGACCACGAAGGTGGAACGCCGCCTGCAACACTTCATGGATCGCAAGATCGCCGCGCTCTTCGAGCCGTTGCTGAAGATGCAGGGCGACGAGGCGCTGACCGGGCTGGCGCGGGGCTTTGCCTTCCGGTTGGTGGAAAATCTGGGTGTCATCCCGCGCGCCGAGGTGGCCGACGAGGTCAAGTCGCTGGATCAGGACGCGCGCGGCGCGTTGCGCAAACACGGCGTGCGGTTCGGCCAGTTCACCATCTTCATGCCATTGCTGCTGAAACCCGCACCGACGCGCCTGCGTCTGGTGCTGTGGTCGCTGGCCAACGGACTGGACGAATTCCCCGAAGCGCCGCCGCCGGGACTGGTGACTGTACCGAACGTGTCGGAGGTGCCGGCGCAGCACTACACGCTGGCGGGCTACCGCAAGGCGGGCGCAAGGGCCATTCGCATTGACATGCTGGAGCGTCTGGCCGACATGCTGCGCGGCGAGGACAGCCGTGGCGGGTTCGAGGCGAAGGCGGACATGCTGTCGATCACCGGCATGACACTGGAGCAGTTCGCCGACCTGATGCAGGGGCTGGGCTACCGTGCCGAAAAGGCCGAACGTACCAAGGTCAAACCGGTCGACGCCGTTCTGGAGCCGGAAACCGGCGAGCAGGTCGAGGGCGAAGCCACCCACATGGCACCGGATACACCGGTGATGGACATCGCCGCGGAAACCCCGCCGACGCTGGAGCCGGGGGCGGAAGAAGCCCCCGCTCCCGCCGATGTGCCGGAAACCGTGGCCGAGATCACCGATCACGGCGAGGCCCCCATTGCGGAGGAACCCGCTGAGGCCCCTGCCGAAGACGCGCTCGCGAACGAGAACGTCGTTCCGGAAACGCCGGAGGAGGAAATCCTTCCCGGTGAAGCGCCCGACGCCGCCGTGGCGGGCCCCGAGACGGAGGTGTTCTACACTTTCACCTGGGGCGGAAATCGCGGCAACCAGCAGCGCCGGGGTGGTGGCCAGCGTGGTCAGCGCCGCGACGCACAGCAGGGTGCGGGCGAGCGTGGCGAGCGGAGCGACCGGCCGCGCGGCAAGGGCGGTCCCAAGGGCAAGGGCGGTCCCAAGGGCAAGGGTGGCCCGAAGGGCGACCGCGACCGTGGACCGAAGACCTTTGAATCCCGCCCGCCGCGCAAGGAAAAGCCGATCGATCCGGACAACCCCTTCGCCGCGGCGCTCATGGGGCTGAAGGGCAAGAAGTAAGGTGTCGCCGACGCCAAGTGCTCCCGGCCCGGCGAAGATTCGCATCGACAAGTGGCTCTGGCACGCGCGGTTCTTCAAGACGCGCAGCCTGGCCGCAAAGGTCGTCTCGGGCGGGATTCGGGTGAATGGGACGCCGGTTGCGAAACCGGCGTTCTGCGTTGCGCCGGGCGACGTGGTGACATTCGCTCAGGGGCGGGACGTGCGGGTGATCCGTGTCACCGCCCCCGGCGAGCGGCGGGGGCCGGCTGCGGAGGCGCGTCTTCTTTACGACGATCTGGAACCGCCCGCGCCGCGCGAACGCGATCCCTCGGCCCCGGTGGTCGAAGGTGGCGGGCGTCCCACGAAAAAGGACCGCCGGGCCTACGAGAAGTCCCGGCCATCAGCGCTTGAATGATCCGAAATGCTGGATTAGCAAGGCCGAAACCGATTTGAGGACACTACCATGACCTATGTCGTCGTCGACAACTGCATCGCCTGCAAATATACCGACTGCGTCGAGGTCTGCCCCGTGGATTGTTTCTACGAGGGCGAGAACATGCTGGTGATCCACCCCGACGAATGCATCGATTGTGGCGTGTGTGAACCTGAATGCCCGGCGGACGCGATCCGCCCGGATACCGAGCCGGATATGGAAAAGTGGGTTGAGTTCAACCGCAAGTATTCCGAGGAATGGCCGGTCATCATCACCAAGAAGGACCCGCTGCCAGAGGCTGAAGCCCGCGATGGCGAGACCGACAAGGTGACGAAATACTTTTCGGAGCAGCCGGGCAAGGGCGGCTGATCCCGGTCCGGACGGGTCGTGCGCGGCGCGATTCGGCCGGGTTCCTGTGCGAGCACTACCGGAATCGCAGTAATCCCCTACAAAACAAGGAGATTTTCTGCTGATCGGGGGCGCTAGGAGACGGCCCGTTTTTATGTTATACATATCGCTTACGAGAAGACATCCGCGCAGGGCGCATCGCCCGCAAGTCCGAGGTGGCCTGTATCCGGGGGCCTGACATAGATCGCTGACACCAAGGTGAACGGAAATCCATTGGGTTCCCGTGCACTTTTTTGTCGCCCGACCATGTCGCGCGAAGGCGCCTGCGCAAATCATGTCGGTGCTGCGAGGAAAGACCTAAATGACCAAAGCGAAAAAGTCCGAATTCCGTCCCAACGATTACGTGGTCTACCCGGCGCATGGCGTCGGCCAGATCGTGTCGATCGAGGAGCAGGAGATCGCCGGCATCAGCCTCGAACTCTTTGTCATCTCCTTCGAGAAAGACAAGATGACCCTGCGGGTGCCGACCCACAAGGCGACGGAAATCGGCATGCGCTCACTCTCGTCCCCGGACGTGGTGAGCGAGGCGATGAAGACGCTGCGCGGCAAGGCCAAGGTGAAGCGGGCCATGTGGTCGCGCCGTGCGCAGGAGTACGAACAGAAAATCAACTCCGGCGACCTGATTGCAATCGCGGAAGTGGTGCGCGACCTGCACCGCGCCGACGATCAGCGCGAACAGTCCTATTCGGAGCGTCAGCTCTACGAGGCCGCGCTTGAACGCCTGACCCGCGAAATCGCCGCCGTCTCCGGCGACGAGGCCGCCGCGGCCCGTCAGGTGGACGAGGTGCTGGGGCTGCGCGCCGCGTGATCGGCGTCAAGACCTTCAATAGATCTGAACGGCGTCCCCCGGGGGCGCCGTTTTTCGTTCAGGACGCGGCGATGTTCCGGGCGCGTCCTGCTTCTTCTTGGTCCCAGTCGCCAGGGGGGCGGGGAGTCGGGGCTGGCCCCGGTCGAAAATCGCTGGCGATCAGGCGACGTCCTGCTTCCCCCGCTCCTCAAGCGCGGTGAAGAGCGCCGTTTCCAGCTCTTTCTCCAGTTCCCGAGCGCGGGCGATATAGGGTTCGTTCTCGGTCGCCGGCATCGCCGGATCCCAGAGCTGAGCGAGCTCCCGAACAGTGTGGCGGTCGTGGTGGTAAAAGGTTTCCTCCGCGATGGCCGCTTCGTAATCGGACATGCCGACGTTCTCCAGAACGTAACGCCCGGCGCGCAGCGAGGAGTCGAACATCTCGCGCACGATGTCGTTCGCCCCGGCCTGATAGAGCGAATACACGTGGTTGCGGTCGCGCGCGCGGGCGACGATGTGCAGGTCGGGCCGGACGCGTCGGGCGTAGGCCACGAGCTTGGAGTTCGACTTCGGGTCGTCGAGCGCCGCCACCAGAACTCGCGCGGTCTCCAGCCCCGCCGCGTGCAGAAGTTCCGGCCGGGTCGGATCGCCGAAGAACCCCTTGTAGCCGAACCGACGCATCAGCTGGATCGTCGGCATGTCCTTGTCCAGCACCACGGTGCGATAGCCGGAGGACATCACCAGCCGGTTGACCACCTGCCCGAAGCGGCCGATCCCGGCGATGATGACCGGTCCGGATTCGTCGATTTCGTCGGCTTCGGCGTGCTCTGTGATGGCTTCGAACCGGACGCGCAGGTAGTCGAAAAGCAGGAACAGAAGCGGTGTGATCAGCATCGAGAGCGCCACCACGAGCAGCATCCGGCTGGCCAACGCCTCCGGAAAGACCTTTTGCTGCAGGCCGAAGGAAACGAGGACAAAGCCGAACTCTCCCGCCTGTGCCAGCCCGAGCGTGAACAGCCACAGACCGCGCCGCCGCAACCCGAAGGCGCGACCGAGGATGAAAAGCACGGCGCCCTTCACGAGGATCACCGCCACGGCGAGGCCCAGCATGGTGAGCGGTTCCATCATCAGGCGTTCTATGTCGATGCCCGCGCCGACGGTCATGAAGAACAGCCCAAGCAGGAGCCCCTTGAAAGGTTCGATATCGGATTCAAGCTCGTGCCGGAACTCGGAGTTGGCCAGCACGACCCCTGCGAGGAAGGTGCCAAGCGCAGGCGAGAGGCCGACGAGTATCATCAGGAAGGCGATGCCCAGCACGATCAGCAAGGCCACGGCGGTGAACATCTCCGGCAGGCGGGAGCCGTGGATATAGCGAAATAGCGGTCGCGCGCCGTAGATGCCCGCAAAGATGATCGCCGCGACGATGCCCAGCGTGACGCCCGCCGCCTGCCAGCCTTCCAGCCCATCGACCAGCGACATGGCGGCGTGATCGTCCCCGCCACGGATCGCGCCGTTGTCCACGGCGCGCCGTATGGACCCGTCGGGGTTGACGGAGACTTTCGGCACCACCGCCAGCAGCGGCAGGATGATGAGCAGGGGGATCACCGCGATGTCCTGAGTCAGCAGAACGGAAAACGCGGAGCGCCCGCCGTTTGTCTGCATCAGCCCCTTTTCATTGAGCGTTTGCAGCACAATGGCAGTGGAGGAGAGGGCAAGCGTCATCCCCACCGCCAGCGAGGTCTGCCAGGCATAGCCCAGCGAAATCGCTCCCAGCATCAAGGCCACGGTCGTCAGAACCACCTGCAGGCCCCCCAGCCCGATCAGCCGGTGCCGCATATCCCAGAGCGCGCGTGGCTCGAGCTCCAGCCCGATCAGGAACAGCATCATCACCACGCCGAATTCGGCGAAGTGGCGCAGGTCTTCGGTATGGGCCACGAGACCCAGGCCGGGGCCGATCACGAGGCCCGCGATGAGGTATCCCAGCACCGATCCCAATCCGAGCCTCGCTGCAATGGGCACCGCGATCACGGCGGCGGCGAGGAAAACGGAGGCCTGATAGAGAAATTCGTTCAACGGTGGGGTTCCTGCTGGGGTTTCCATCATGATGCGTTGCAGGGTGCGGGAAACGCAACATGCGGCGGTGTCGTTCGGACAAGTTTCGCATGTTCATGGTGGAGAACCGCCTAACGCGAGCCAGTTCCGTGGCGGTGTCCAATCGCCCGCGTGGCGATCGGAGGCATAGTCAGCCCCCGCCGGAGGCGCGACCAGCGCGGGGCGGGGGCCTCGGGAAGGGTGGCGCGCAACTCCGGCAGGCCCAGGCCACCGGAAAGGAAGGCGCCGTAAAGCGGAAACACCCCGGCGCGCAGGTAGGGCGACCAGTGGCAAATCAGCCGCTCTCGCGCGGCGATGCGGTAGCCCGCAGCCCGCAGCGCCTGAAGGCTGGCGGCGTCGTCGAGTTGCAGGGTGACCATGTTGGGAAGCGCCGCTGGTCCTTGCCCTTGACCCAGCATCCGGTCACCGCGCGTCTCCGGGGCCACGAGGCGCTGGAAGAGGAAGTCGAAAAGGTCGTTTTCCCGCGTGGTGACGTTCAGCACCTGCGTATGTCGCCCGGAAACGCTCCGCAGCGCCTTCTGGGCGGTGCCCGCGAATTCCGCCGCCGCCAGCAGAACAGCGCGGTTGATTGCCCCCGGACGGCCCGCGCGGATCGCCGCGAGGGCGACGCGCGCGCCGAGCGAATGGCAGATCAGGTTGACCGTTCGGCCTGGATCGAGGTCACGCAGGCTGTCCAGCAGTCCGGAGAGAGCGAGGCCCGCAGTCTCCGCCCTCCGGTGTGCGTCCCAGAGCGAGCCGCGCGCGGGCCAGCCGAAGGAGATGCCCAGGCCCTCGCCGCGTTGTCCGCGCAGCCCAAGGTGGCGGGGCCAGCTGATGATGCGTGCCCCCATGCCCTCGGGCGCGCGGTGAAAGAGCGTTTCGTGCGGACAGCTGAGGCCGGTGCCGGGCGCGTAGCGATAGCCGTGCACCATCACGGTCACGGGACCGTCGTCCTCTGCCAGGGCACGGGCGAGGGCAGGCAGCAACGGTGCGGAGCTGCCGTGCAGCCCGGCGCCGTTTTCCGTGACAGTGATGCGTAGAATGGGCATGGCAGCGGTCGCCTACATCTTGGGCATGGCCAGTAGGCAAAGCCTGCGACTGTTTGATGAAGGCGGGGTGACTGCTCTGTGACGGTCTTGAAATCTCTTGTTAACAGGCCTATGAGCGCGGCGTGGCGATTTGTTACCGGATTGCGGGCCACGGGTGGAGCACGCTCAAAAACCGCTAAAGAGGTCAGACGAAAGCCCCCTTTCGCTTGGCCGGAACGGGGCTTTTTTGTTGAGGAAAAATACCATGACCGAGAAGAAACTGGGTAAACGGACGACCCTCGTGCACGGCGGCACCCGCCGGTCGCAATACGGCGAGGTGAGCGAGGCCGTCTTCCTGACGCAGGGCTTTGTCTACGACAGCGCGGAGGCGGCGGAGCAGCGGTTCATCAAGGCTGGCGATGACGAGTTCATCTACGCACGCTATGGCAACCCGACAGTGCGCATGTTCGAGGACCGCATGGCGGCGATCACCGGCTACGAGGACGCATTCGCCTGCGCCTCGGGCATGGCGGCGGTCAACGGCGCGCTCATGGCGCTGTCGAAGGCGGGCGATCACGTCGTGGCATCGCGGGCGCTGTTCGGGTCGTGTCTTTTTGTGCTGGAGAGCGTGCTGGCGCGGTTCGGCGTGGAAATCACTCTGGTCGACGGCACCGATAACGCGGCGTGGGAGACGGCGATCCGCCCCGATACCGCGCTGGTGTTCCTGGAGGCGATTTCAAATCCGACGCTGGAGGTGATCGACCTGCGCCACGTTGTCGAGGTCGCGCACAGGGTCGGCGCGAAGGTCATCGTCGATGACGCCATGGCCACGCCGATCTACTCCTATGCGGCAGGCTGTGGCGCCGATCTTTGCGTCATCTCCACGACAAAACACGTGGACGGGCAGGGGCGGATGCTGGGCGGCGTGGTCTGCGGCGACCGTGAAACGATCCGTGGCCCCGTGGAAACTTACCTGAAGCATACCGGCGCGGCGCTGAACCCGTTTTCCGCCTGGGTGCACCTCAAGTCGCTGGATACGCTGGATTTGCGGGTCCGGGCACAGGCCGCCGGAGCGCTGAAGATCGCGGAGACACTGGAGGGGCACCCAAAGCTGACAGGCGTGCGCTATCCCGGTCTCGCCAGCCACCGGCAGCATGCCATCGCCATGCGCCAGGCGGAGTCAGGAGGCACGGTCCTGGCCTTCGAAGTGGCGGGTGGCCGCGATGCCTGCTTCCGCGTGCTCAACGCATTGGAGATATTCACCATCTCGAACAACTTTGCCGATTCGAAGTCGATCGTGACCCATCCGGCTACGACGACGCACCAGCGGCTCCCGCAGGAGCAGAAGGAAATTCTTGGCATCACACCGGGGCTTGTGCGGCTTTCTGTTGGCCTGGAAGACACAGATGACCTGCTTGCGGACCTGATGTCGGCCCTGGAGAAGGCATAAGGACAGAAACACTTGATCTGGAAGGCGATTTCGCGCGTAAACTGTGCATCATAGAAAAAGGAGCGGACAGAACTTATCTATCTGTTACGCAAGAAAGGGCAAAAGAGGCTTCCCTGATGAACGTGCATACGCCTGAGATCGACCGCAAACCGAGCCGCGCAGACGCAGAAAAAGCCCTCGCGCTGCTGAAAATTTGGGCGGGCCAGGCGCACGCCGCCGAGGTCGACGCGCTTGATCCGGTCATCGCGCGGTTGGCGCCCGACGCGGCACCGGATGCCTATCCGGTGCTGTCGCGGGAATATCCTGAGGGGTTCAGCGTCGATACCCTTTACAAGGCGGGTCTGCCTGACTTGCAGAACGGGCCCTCTTCGCTGATCCGCGGCGCAAACCGGGTGATCCAGCACGTGGGCATTTCGAACTTCCGCCTGCCGCTGGGCTACCACACGCGCGACAGCGGCGACCTGACTTTGGAAACGTCGGTAACCGGCACCGTCAGCCTTGAGGCGGATAAGAAGGGCATCAACATGAGCCGCATCATGCGGTCCTTCTATGTCCACGCGGAGAAGACCTTCAGCTTCGAGGTGATCGAGGCGGCGCTTGACGACTACAAGACCGACCTCGAAAGTTTTGACGCGCGCATCAACATGGCGTTCCGGTTCCCGCTGAAGATGGAAAGCCTGCGTTCGGGCCTTTCGGGCTACCAGTATTACGACATCGCGCTGGAACTCGTGGACAAGGCGGGCGAGCGGGTGAAGATCATGCACCTCGACTATGTCTATTCCTCCACCTGCCCCTGTTCGCTGGAACTGTCCGAACACGCCCGTCGCGAGCGCGGGCAGCTGGCTACGCCGCATTCGCAACGCTCGGTGGCGCGGATTTCGGTCGAGGTGAAGCCCGGCGATTGCCTGTGGTTCGAAGACATCATCGACATGTGCCGCCGGGCCGTGCCGACGGAGACGCAGGTCATGGTAAAGCGCGAGGACGAACAGGCCTTCGCCGAACTGAACGCCGCAAATCCGATTTTTGTCGAAGACGCCGCGCGGCTTTTTGCCGAACAGCTGCAGCACGATCCGCGCATCGGCGATTTCCGTGTGGTGGCGAGCCATCAGGAAAGCCTGCACAGCCACGACGCGGTGTCGGTGTTGACCGAAGGCAAGCGTTTCGAGCAGGACAGCCTCGATCCGAAGCTGTTCTCAAGCCTGTTCCACGTCGGCTGAAATCCGGGGCACAGGGGCGATGAACCGCCGATTCAAAGGGCACTCCGCGGGGGTGCCCTTTTTGTATGGTCCCCTCCAGGAGACTTGACGGGGTTCCGTCCCATATGGTCGGCAGGGGAGAAAACCGCCACCGGAGGTTTCCGCAGATGACACGCGACAACGTTCAGCTCTGCTTCGGCCAGGCCGCTCTGTCCAGCCGGATCGACCGTTTCCTCGTGGAACGGGGCCTTGGCTTCAACCCGTATGCGCTCAGGCGGGCGCGGTTGCGGGACATCATCGTGCTGGAGTCGCAAAACGATCGCGAACTGGCCGCCATCGGCCTTTCCCGCGACCAGATCCTGCCCTACGTCTTCCGCGACCTGCTGTCGGACTGACGCCGCGCTACGGCTTCGGGCGGGTGAAGCGCGCTTGACAGGCGCGGGCCGGGTCTCCAAGGCTCTGACCATGCTGGATATCCGCCCTGTCGCCTATGTCATCGGCCTGCTGGTCACGGCCCTCGGGGCCTGCATGGTGCTGCCCATGCTGGTGGACCTCGCGGAAGGCCGCGGCGAGTGGCATGTTTTCCTCACGAGCGGGATCATCACCATGCTGACCGGCGGGCTGGTGGCACTGGCCTGTTCCAACGGCATCGGCGAGGGGCTGACGCTGCAACAAACATTTCTGTTGACCACCGGCGTCTGGGTGGCGCTTCCGCTTTTTGGCGCGCTGCCCTTCATGTTCGGCGCAACGCAGGCCAGTTTTACCGACGCCTTCTTCGAAGCGATGTCGGGCCTGACCACCACCGGCTCCACGGTGTTTGCCGGACTTGATGAGCTGCCCAAGGGACTCCTGATCTGGCGGGGCCTGCTGCAATGGCTGGGTGGCATCGGCATCATCGTCGTGGCGATGGTCTTTCTGCCGGAACTGAAGGTGGGGGGCATGCAGATTTTCCGCTCCGAGGCCTTCGACACCATGGGCAAGATCCTGCCCCGCGCAACGCAGATCTCGGCATCGATCTCCTCGATCTACATTTCGCTGACCGTGGTTTGCGGGATTTGCTACATCTTTACCGGCATGAACGCTTTCGACGCGACGGTGCACGCCATGACCACCGTCTCCACCGGCGGTTTCTCCAATTACGATGCCTCCTTCGGCATGTTTTCCGGCCCGGCGGAATACGTGGCGGCCATCTTCATGATCCTCGCGGCGCTGCCTTTCGTGCGGTACGTGCAGATGCTGAACGGCACGGAAAACGCCCTGTTGCACGATAGCCAGGTGCGGGCCTTCATCGCGACCATCGCGGTGTTGGTCGCGGTCACCGCCATTACGCTGCTGTGGATCTTTCCGCATCACCCGGAGCAGGCAGCGCGTGAGGCTTTGTTCAACATCTCCTCGATCATTTCGGGCACCGGCTATGCCAGCGTGGATTACATGCAGTGGGGCAATTTCCTGATCGCGCTGTTCTTCTTCATCGGCCTGATTGGAGGCTGCGCAGGCTCGACGGCCTGCTCGGTGAAAATTTTCCGCTACCAGCTGCTCTTTGCGTCGATCCGAGTGCAACTGAGGCGCATCCGTTCGCCGCGCGGCGTCTTCGTGCCGCGCTACGACGGGCGCCCGGTGGGGCCGGACGTGCTGAGTTCGGTGATGAGCTTCTTCACTTTCTTCGTGGTGTCGCTCGGGGTCT
The DNA here is from genome assembly GCF_017813235.1 of Sagittula salina. GTDB lineage: Bacteria > Pseudomonadota > Alphaproteobacteria > Rhodobacterales > Rhodobacteraceae > Sagittula > Sagittula salina. Next base: position 96,488 of record NZ_JAGISH010000010.1, on the reverse strand, counting down.
TCGCCGTCGTCCTGGGGTTGCTGGGGCACGATTTCATCACAGCCGTCTCCGGAGCGGCGACGGCACTGGGCAACATCGGCCCGGGCCTGGGCGATCGGATCGGCCCGGCAGGCAACTTCGCGGGGTTGGGGGACGCAGCGAAATGGGTTCTGGCCTTCGCCATGCTCGTGGGCCGACTGGAGGTCCTTGCGGTCTACGCGCTCTTCACTGTCCGCTTCTGGCGCGGCTGATGGCGATGGAAAACGGGGCAGCCGCCGGCGCCAGGCCCCTTGCCGGATGTCTGGAAGAAAAGGCTTCGGTTGGGCACATAGTGGCAAAATTTTTTTGAAACTTCCCTTGACGGAGCTCTGGAATGGAGATGTCAGGCGAAGTCTGTCTGGCGAAAAATCCGCGGCAGCCGAAAAAAGATGGACTCCGCGCCCATTTTTACAGGTGGATGTGAACTTTTTTCGGAACGCGCAATGCGCCCCTTTCGGTTCCTCCTGATCCCCGCGACGGCCGGGGGCGCAGGCTGAGGTTCGCCACCGCGGACTTCCCTCGCGACGAGGTCGGCGGCACTGGCGACAAGAATACTTCGAATGCGGTTCTCGCCGACCGGAATCCGTGATCAGGAACAACCGCGCTGTTGCCGCGGGATACAGGCGCCTGGGGGGTTTGCAACGCTTCCACGGTAAGGCCTGTGGCAACGAGCGAAGTCCTTCACAGGGCAAGACGTTGGAGACCTGGCCAAACCACGATTGGAAGAGCGGTGGCCGCCGGTTCGCGACGGGTAGCCAGACGCTGACCCTCAACTGGCCCAACCGCAAGAAACCTCTGGTCGTCGCGGGCCGGGTGGATGTGGCCCCACTGTCCTTCGCAAGATACGAGTGGGAATGACACCGATACCGATACCGACACCCGTGAGGTTCTCAATGCCAAGCGGCGCAACGACCTCAACCCGACGGCTCAGCAACTCGATAGCCTACCGGAGTTCGTGTTGAATGCGGAATTCGACCGGGAGATCGTAAAGCGGCTTTCCGGCCGGCCTCTCGGCTCTCTTTTGGGTTGGCCCTACCACACGAAGTCCGAACCCTCCCGGGTCGTTGATCTCAAGACCGACCGCCCGGAGCTCTCAACGGAGCGATGCGCGAGATTGATGCGCCTCGCCATGCTGCGGAGCGTGGACAGCTATTTCCACAAGATACACAGCAATGTGCGCCGTCATCCCGGCCTGTCTCGACGCCAAGCGCGAATGGCCGGACCTGGGATCGCCACTTCCTCTACAAGCCGGGGGCGCTGGTAAAGATCATCGAGATCTATCGTTTCCACCACAACTGGATGGGAAAACGGGGCACGTAACGCCTTCCGCGATGAAACTCTGTCTCGCCAAAGGCAAGGTCTACGAGCGGGATCTCCTTGGAGAATAAACGAAAAAGCGCGCTGCCATCGGCAGCGCGCAATATTCCAGACATCCGGTAAGGGCCTTGCGCCGGCGCGCTGCCCCTGCTTCTTCTTGGTTAAAATATTTCAGGGGTGCAGGGGCGGGGCCCCCGGGCGGTCGCCTGCCGCAAGGCAGGCGAAACCGCACTCATCCGATCTCGGCAAGACGCGCGAGCGCGTCCCTGAGCTTGGCCTCGTCGCTCTCGCGTTCGGTGAGGTTGGCGCGAACTTCTTCCACGACTTCCTCGGGCGCGCTCTCTACGAACTTGGGGTTGTTCAACCGCCCGCGCAGGCCGCCCAGTTCCTTGGCCAGCTTGCCCAGCGTTTTCTCCAGGCGCGCCTTTTCCTCCGCCACATCGATGATATCCGCCAGTGGCAGGCCGAATGTCGCGGCGCCCACCGGGATGGTGACGCAGCCCTTGGGAAAATTCTCCACCTCCTGCATGGAGTCGATCCGGGCGAGGCGTTTGATCAGCACCTCGTTGCGGTCCCATGCCCCGCGTTCCTCCGTCCCGAGGCCCATGACCAGCGTCGGGACGTATAGCCCCGCCGGCACGTGCATCTGCGCCCGCGCCGAGCGGACGCCCTCGATCAGGGAGATCGCCCAGGAAATCTCGGCCTCTGCCGCCGGGTCCACCAGTTCGGCCGCCGTGTAGGCGGGCCAGTCTGTATGCACCAGCATCTTCGGGCGGGTACCCAGCGTGCCCCAGAGTTCTTCGGTGATGAAGGGCATTATCGGGTGCAACAGGATCAGGCACTGGTCGATGACCCAGGACATGGTTTCCCGCGTCTCTGCCGCCAGTACCGCGTCCTCGGAGGCGAAGAGCGGCTTGGAGAACTCCACGTACCAGTCGCAGACCTTGCCCCAGACAAAGGCATAAAGCGCGTTCGCCGCGTCGTTGAAGCGGTACTCGGCCAGTGCCGCATCCACCGTCTCGCGGACTCGGGCGGTTTCGCCCATGATCCAGCGGTTCAGCGTGGCGCTGGGGACGGGGCGGTTATTCGTGGAAAAATCATGCCCCGTGGCATCGTTCATTTCCGCGAAGCGGGCGGCATTCCACAGCTTGGTGCCGAAGTTGCGGTAGCCCGCGATGCGGTCCATGGACATCTTCAGCACGCCGCCGATCGACGCCATTGCCGCGTTGTTGAAGCGCAGAGCATCGGCGCCGTACTCGTTCACCACCTCCAGCGGGTCGATGACGTTGCCCGTGGTCTTGGACATCTTCTTGCCCTTCTCGTCGCGGACGAGCTGGTGCAGGTAGACCGTATGGAAGGGGATCTCGTCGACAACAGCCAGCTGCATCATGATCATCCGCGCCACCCAGAAAAACAGGATATCCGACCCGGTGATCAGCACGTCCGAGGGGAAGTATTTCTGCATTTCGGGCGTGTCCTCGGGCCAGCCCAGCGTGCCGATGGGCCACAGGCCGGAGGAGAACCACGTATCCAGAACGTCCGGGTCGCGGAAGATCGGCAACTGCATCGGGCCATCGAAGGTGCGGATGGTACCCTCGTCTGCCACATCCATGGTTTCGCGGACCTGTTTCAGGACCTCGCCCGCCTCCCATGCATCGGCCACGACGCGGAATTCCGTGCCCTCGGGGGACATGGCGACGGCGCGCTCCAGCGCCTCTTCCTCGGTGGCTGCGCAGACCGGGAACCAGTCTTCCTCGCCGGGGATGTACCACACGGGGATCTGATGACCCCACCAGAGCTGGCGCGAGATGCACCAGGGCTCGATGTTCTCGAGCCAGTGGTAATAGGTCTTCTCGCCGGACTCTGGCATGATCCTGATGCGCCCATCGCGCACGGCATCGAGCGCCGGGCCCACGACCTTCTCGGCATCGACGAACCATTGGTCGGTCAGCATTGGCTCGATGACCACCTTGGAGCGGTCGCCGAAGGGCTGCATGATGGGCTTTGCCTCCACCAGTGGGACGAGGTTCTGGTCCTCGGTGCGCATTTCGCCGCCCTCTGACGGCTCAAGCGGAGCCTTCACAGCGGCCTTGCCCAGACGCGGGTCGGTCGCCTCCGTCATGACGGCAAGGCCCTCGGCTGTGATTTCCGCCACGACCTTTTCCCGTGCCTCGAAGCGGTCGAGACCGCGCAGGTGATCGGGGACAAGGTTGATCAGGTCGGTCTCTGCCTCGGTGAGCGTGCGCTTGTGTTTCGCCACCTCCATGGCGATCGCTGCGGCCTCGGCGTAGGGTGCGCCGTCCGCGCGCAGGTGGCCGCGCACGTCCATCAGGCGGTACATCGGGATACCGCCCCGCTTCGCCACCTGGTAATCGTTGAAGTCATGCGCGCCGGTGATCTTCACCGCGCCGGAACCGAAGGTCGGGTCCGGGTATTCGTCGGTGATGATCGGGATCAGGCGGCGGTGTTCCTTCGGGCCTACCGGGATCTCGCAAAGCTGACCGACGATGGCGGCGTAGCGTTCGTCATCGGGGTGGACCGCCACGGCGCCGTCACCCAGCATTGTTTCGGGGCGGGTGGTGGCGATGGAGATGTAGTCGCGCTCTTCCTCGAAGAGTACGGTGCCGTCCTCGTCCTTCTCGACGTAGGTATAGGTCACGCCATTCGCCAGCGGGTACTTGAAGTGCCACATGTGGCCCGCGACCTCGACGTTCTCCACCTCAAGGTCCGAGATCGCGGTCTCGAAATGCGGGTCCCAGTTCACCAGCCGCTTGCCGCGATAGATCAGGCCCTTCTCGTACATGTCGACGAAGACCTTGATGACGGCGTCGTGGAAGTTGCCTTTCGAATCCGCCTCCGGTGCGCCCGGCGCCCCGGACATGGTGAAGGCGTTGCGTTCCCAGTCACAGCTGCTGCCCAGGCGGTGCATCTGCTCGATGATCGTGCTGCCGTATTGCGTCTTCCAGTCCCAGACGTGGGTCAGGAAGTCCTCGCGCGCCATGTCGGTGCGGCGCAGGCCCTTCTCGGCCTTGAGCTTTTTCTCAACCTGCAACTGGGTGGCGATGCCCGCGTGGTCCTGCCCCGGCTGCCAAAGCGTGTCAAAGCCGCGCATCCGGTGCCAGCGGGTGAGGATGTCCATCAGCGTGTGGTTGAAGGCGTGACCCACATGCAACGCGCCTGTCACGTTCGGCGGCGGCAGCATGATGGTGAAGCTTTCGTCGCGCGACTTGTTGGCACCGGCGCGGAAGGCCCCGCTCTCGATCCACTTGGCGGAGAGGCGGGGTTCGGCCTCGGCGGCGTTGAATGTTTTTTCCAGCGGCATGTTCGGGACCTCTTTCGTTTGTAGAGGTCTGTAGCGAAAGGGCGCGGTGAGGGGAAGGGTCGCGTGGGTATCGGGGGGGGGCATGGCAGCTTTGGAGGCTGTCGGAGGATCCTGCGGACTTGCGGGCGGAGCAGACCTGTTTCGCCTGCGGCAAAAGGCGGCCCGCCCGCCCGAGGAAGCCCTGCGCAAGGGAACCTTGTTTCAGAGACTCGGATTGCCCTTCCCGGCCCGTGAGGAGGGCACTGCTCTCTACGCCCAACGGAGCCGCTGGGCGGGGGCGGGATAAAGAAACCCGCGGTGCCGGGCACCGCGGGTGGAGTAAACGAGCGCCCCAGGGAGGAGGAGAGGGGCCCCGATCCGAATACGTGCGCGGCGGTGCCAGGGAGGAGGAGAAGCACCGCCGCTTATGTCGAGGCCCCAGGGAGGAGGAGAGGGGCTCGGCATCTTTGGGCCATGAGGGGCCCGGTATGGGGTGCGACGGTGGCAGGGAGGAGGAGAGCCACCGTCGCTGATGTCGGAAACCCCAGGGAGGAGGAGAGGGGTCCGGCATGTGTCGTGGGCCTCGGTTCCCCGGTGGGAAGAGCGGCCCGGTATGGGGTGCGACGGTGGCAGGGAGGAGGAGAGCCACCGTCGCGTATGTCGAGGCCCCAGGGAGGAGGAGAGGGGCTCGGCATCTGCTGGTCCATCAGGGACCGTTGTCGGATCGCGACGGCGCCAGGGAGGAGGAGCGGCGCCGTCGCTGATGTCGGAAACCCCAGGGAGGAGGAGAGGGGTCCGGCATTTTTTGCCCCGATGGGGGCGTTGTCTGCGGGCGGGCATCCAGGGAGGAGGGATGCGCCGCCTAAGTCGGACCCGGCGGGAGGAGGAGTGCCGCGTCCGAAATTCTGCCCGAGATCAGATCTCGGAAGCCGCCTGGTAAGACACGCGGCGGATCTCACCGCGGCTCAGGCCGAGGTCGGCCAGTTCGCGGTTCGAGAGTGCCGACAACTCGCGGAAGGTCTGGGTAAAGACCTTGCGGCGGGCGCGGCGGGCCTGGAAAGCTGCTATCAGACCCGAGAAACGGTTGCCCAAAGCGGTTTGGGCTTCGGTGGTGAACTCGGTTGCGTGTGCCATGGTTCCGTGCCTCTCTGGCAAATATCATGTCGTTGGCGTTGTTGCCGTCGTTGGCTAGAAGATGGAGCAAATGCTGCGGGTGCACAATGACCGCCAAGACAATGCCGCCATGCAGCAAATGCATGGAAGATGCATATGAAATCAGCATATTGGTGCCGAATGGACGGGCAATGCCGAGCATGGGTTGCGGCGACGGGGCGTCAAGAACGCCTTAAAAGAGAAAATCGGAGAGTTCGGACATGAATGATGTGAAGAGCGAAGTCGAATCGGTCTTGGCGCGCGTAAAGGTTCCAGGAGGCGGCACGCTCCTGTCCGAAGACTTGGTCCGCGCGTTGGTTGTGGAGGCGGGCGACGTGCGTTTCGTGATCGAGGCCCCCTCCGCCGAGGTTGCCCGCGAGATGGAGCCGGTACGCCGCGCGGCGGAAGAGGCGCTTCAGGGGATTCCCGGCGTGACCTCGGTGCGCGTGGCGGTGACGGCCCATGCCGCGGCGCCGGCGCCATCGCTCAAGATGGGCGGTCACATGAAGCCGCAGGCGGAACCCATGCGCCCGGAGGGGGTGAAGGCAATGATCGCCATCGGCTCCGGCAAGGGTGGCGTTGGCAAGTCGACGGTGTCCTCGAACCTTGCTGTCGCTCTGGCGCGGGCGGGCAAACGTGTGGGCCTGCTGGATGCCGATATCCACGGGCCGTCGCAGCCTCGCATGTTCGGGGTGACGAAGCGCCCTGCTTCGCCCGACGGCAAGCGCATCGAGCCGTTGCACGCGCATGGGGTCACGCTGATGTCGGTTGGGGCCATGTTGCCGGAAGGGAAGGCGGTGATCTGGCGCGGGCCGATGCTGATGGGCGCCTTACAGCAGATGTTGATGCAGGTGAACTGGGGCGAACTGGATGTTCTGTTGATCGACCTCCCGCCTGGGACGGGGGACGTGCAACTGACGCTGGGCCAGAAGGCGCCGCTGACCGGGGCCATCGTGGTGTCGACGCCACAGGACGTGGCGCTGATCGACGCGCAAAAGGCGCTGGATGCGTTTGGCACTCTGAAGGTCCCGCTGCTGGGGCTGATCGAGAACATGGCGGTGTTCACCTGTCCGCATTGCGGCAAGGACAGTCATATCTTTGGTCATGGCGGCGTGGTGGCAGAGGCGGAGCGACTGGGTGTGCCGTTGCTGGCGCAACTGCCCATTGACCTCGACACGCGATTGGCGGGCGACGCGGGCACGCCGGTCGCGCTGGGAGAGGGGCCAATGGCGGAGGCCTACGCGGGGCTGGCGGAACGTTTGATCCGGGGCGGCATCGTCTGAGACGCTGGCGGCGTCCTGCAGGTGAGTATTTGGGAAAAGAAGAAGCGGGGCGCGTTTTTTTTATTGCCGCACGCGCGTCTGGTCGGGTGATGGACGGCTGCGGGCTGTGCGGGAAGAAGGCTCCGGTGGGAACCTTTCAGCACTGTCGCCGCGTCGCCGGTCCGCCAGTCGGTCGATCAGGGGGCTTCCCGTCGGTCGGCAACTTGTTTGAAGTGAACGAAGCCGATCCGGGAAAACGTCCTGTTGCGCGTTCGTACCGCGCCGGAAGCCCGGAGCCGGCGTGGCACGCGGTCTGTCAGCGGCGGGAACTGCAGCGCCGCCGATCCAGGGGGCCAGAAGTCGCGCGGCAGACCGTCAGGCCGCTTGCTGCAGGTGCAGGAAAAGATCGGTGACCAGAAGCGCCGGGTCAACGTTCACGGAGCGCGCGTGACGTGCCCGATCACCCGCGTCCTGGATCGCCTGCGCCCATGCCCGACCCCGGGCCGGATCGGGGGACAGGCGGCGCAGGATCTCTGCCTCGCCGGGGACGATGGGCGCGGGCGCTTCGCCCAGAACCCCGGTGCGGGCGAGGCGTGCCGCGATGCGGTCGGCCAGCGTCAGGGTCAGGGCGAGCCGGTCCTCCCGCCCTTTGCCGGAGCAGCCATCGGCCAGCGTCAGCAGAGCGGAGCGGTCGAGTCGCGGCAGGGAGGCAAGCACCAGCAGGATCTGACGATAGAGCGCCAGCCCGTCCTGATGATGCAGGCGAATGGCGGTGCCGACAGAGCCTTCGGAAAGAAGCGTCAGCGCTTCGGCCTCGTCGGGGGGAATGTCGGCTTCGGCCTGCATGAGGGCTGCGGCCATGTCATCATGCCCCAGCGGCGAAAGGCGGAGGCTCCGGCAGCGGCTCTTGATTGTCGGCAGGAGGCTGGCGGGCTGATGCGCGATCAGCAGCAGCGTGGCACGGGCAGGCGGTTCCTCAAGCATCTTGAGAAGTGCGTTGGCGGCCTGGGCGTTCATCTCGTCGGCGGCATCGACGATTACCACGCGGCGGCCACCATCGGCCGAGGACATGGAAAAGAAATGGGCCAGCTTGCGGACTTCGTCCACGCGGAGGTAGGTGGAAAACTTGCCGTCGGCGAAGTTCTTCTGCTGCTCGGAGTCGGAGGTGCCGGAGCCACCGCGCCGCAGGAGGAACAGCCCCGGTTCGGAGCGTGCCAGGATGCGCCGGGCGACCGGATGTTCGGGGTCGATGTCGAGGCTGGCGGGCGGCGGCGGCGCGCCGAAGAGGCCGTCATCCGCCTGTGCAGGCGTCGCAAGAAGGAAACGCGCGATGCGCCACGCCAATGTCGCCTTTCCAGTGCCGCGCGGGCCGGTGATCAGCCAGGCATGATGCAGGCGATCGGCATTGAACGCGGTCAGAAAGTCGCGTTCGGCCTGATCCTGTCCGAAAAGATGCCGAGTCTCCCGCGGGTGCGGTGCGCCGTCGATGCGATCAGGTTCGGGGGCGATCTCAGCCATGGGTCGTCTCGGATAGCTGGGCGGTGACGAGGGCGTGGATCTCGGAGGCGACCTCCGCCGGGTCGCGGTTGCCGTCGATCACGCGGATTCGGTCGGGAAATTCCCTTGCGAGCGCCAGAAAGTCGGCGCGCATCTGTTGTTGCAAGGCAAGCCCGAAGTCCTCAAAGCGTTCTTCGGCGGTGGCGCGGGCCTTTGCCCGGGAAAGCGCCGCGACCGGGTCCATATCGATCAGCAGGGTCATGTCGGGCTCGGTGCCGATCATCAGGCTATGCAGCTGGTCCACAGTGGCGCGCAGGCCCTGACGCCCCTGGTACATGCGGGTCGAGTCCGCGAAGCGGTCGCAGATAACGATGCTTCCGGCAGCGAGCGCGGGGCGGATGGTGCGTTCGAGGTGATCGCGGCGGGCGGCGGTGAATAGCAGAAGCTCGGTTTCCGGCGACCAGCGGTCCGGTTCGCCTTGGAGCACGAGGGCGCGGATTTCCTCTGCCCCCGGGGAGCCGCCCGGCTCACGGGTAAGAACGGGGACGCACCCTTCCGCCTTCAGCCGCTCGGCCAGCAGGCGGGCCTGCGTCGACTTGCCCGAGCCGTCGATGCCTTCGAAGGAGAGAAACAGGCCCTGCGGAGCCGGGCCATTCCGGGCCGCGTCCTGCGTCACGTGGCGTCCTGCGCTGCTTCGGTTTCCATTTCCGAGGGCTGCGCCGTGAACCGCTTCAGCAACACAGCCGATACGGTCATCATGCGGTCGAAGAAGCCGCCCGCCGCCACATCCCCGGCGGCAACCAGCGGCACGCGGGTTTCCGGCAGGCCCTCGGGCTGGATGATGAGTTCGGCCAGGCGCTGGCCCTGTTTCACCGGCGCCTCGATCGGGCCGGTATAGACCACCTCTGCCTTTACACCGCCAGCGGTCATGGTGGGCAGCAGCAGGGTGATGTCCTTTTCCGCCACGAGGTCGACCGCGTCCTCTGCGCCCAGCCAGAGTTCGGCCTGCGTGACCGGCTGGCCCTGCTTCACGATGGTCTGCTCGGCAAACTGGCGGAAGGCCCAGTTGACGATGGCCTCGGACTGCTCGGCGCGCTCGGCGGCGGAGTCGAGTCCGGTGATCGCGAAGACCACGCGGCGCTCTCCGTTCTTGGCGGAGCCGACCAGCCCATAGCCTGCCTCGGCGGTGTGGCCGGTCTTCAGCCCGTCGGCGCCGATATCCAGCGCCAGAAGCGGGTTGCGGTTGGTAGTGTTCGATGGTGCCCGACCGTCGAAGGCGAACTTTCGTTCGGAAAAGATCGGATAGAAGTCCGGGAAGTCCTTGATGATATGGCTGGCCAGCAAGGTCAGATCGCGCATCGACATGACGTGCCCTTCGGCGGGCCAACCGGAGGCGTTCTTGAATTGCGAGGCGGTCATGCCGAGTTGCGCGGCGCGCTGGGTCATCAGCCGGGCGAAGCCCTGTTCGGTGCCGTCAGGGGACAGCGCTTCGGCCAGCACGGCACAAGCGTCGTTCCCCGAGAGCACGATGATGCCGCGCAGCAAGTCCTGCACTGCGACCCGGTCCTGCGTATTGAGGAACATGGTGGAGCCGCCATAGGACATGGCGTGCTGCGATACGGGAAGTTTTTCTTCCAGCTGAAGCTGCCCGTCGCGGAGCGCCTCGAAGGCGATGTAGAGCGTCATCAGCTTTGACATGGAGGCCGGCGGCAACGGGTCGTCTGCGTTCTTGTCCAGCAGCACCGTGCCAGTGGTCATGTCGATGACAAAGGCGGCGCGGGCCTTGGTGTCAAAGGCTTGCGCGCCACTGGTCATCATCGCCAGAAGGGCGGCGGAGGCCAGAAGACGCCGGGCGGTCTGCCGCAGAGCTGGTATGAAAGATATCATCGGAAATGTCATGGCGGCCTCGTGCTCCATGGTCGATTCTGCTCGTCCCCGTTTATCGCGCAAAGGACGGAGCGTGTCACCCGGGGCGGCGACGGACCGCCGGGCGTGAAAGGATCGCGAGTCCGGCTTGGTGCGTGGTGCACCCGCGGTTGTGGGAGGGTTCATGCGGATATCGCCCATCACCGCGCCGGGATTCCCTATTCGCAGCCTGCGATGGATCAGTCGGTCACCGCGTAGGCGTCTTCGAACCCGTTCTTCTTGATGGTCTTGAGCAAAGTCGCGCGTTCCTCGGTGGTTTGCGCCGGGCCCACGACCACACGCCAGAACGGTTTGCCGCTGGAGTTGCCCGGTATCACCGTGGGCACCAGCCCGGCCTGCCGCATGGCGACGGCGGTGTTGCGGGCGTTTTCCTCGACCGAGAAGATGCCGATCTGCAGGTAAGGCTTCTGCAGGCCAGACCTGACTGCGGGCTCTGGTGCGGCACTGGCCGCAGCGGCCTGAGTGGGCTTCGGCGCGGAGGGGGCGGGGAGGCTGCTACTCTCGATTGCGGTGCCGGCGGTCTTCGGCGGGGCGGCGAGTGCTGCGGCGGCTGACCCGGCGACCGGATCAAGAGTGCCTTCGGTCACATCGGGTGCGGCGGGCATGGCACCCGTGGCCGCCACCGGCTGCGCTGCGTCCGCTGGCGTGCTCTCGGTCTTGGCTTCCTCGCGACGCAGGGCGACCACGTCGAGGTTGGTCGGCGCACCGGCCAGCATCCCGAGCGCCGCCGCGGCGTCGGAGGACACTTGCAGGCGGGGCCCGGGCGTGGCGCGTTCCTTGCGGAAAAGCGCACCGATCACGTACTGCCCGTTCGAGGTGTTGCGGATGATCGCCCGCTCCGGCTCCTTGACGTCGGGATGCGCCACCCAGACGCCGCCGAGCGAGGGGCGGCCATCCCAGAGGCCAGCTTCCTTCGCCGCAAAGATTTCGGGCGCCTCGACGTCCCGTTCCGTGGTGCGCGCAGGCGCCGACCCGGTGGCGTTGCGGGTCACCGCGTCGCCGCCCTTCGGTTGCAGGATGCCGGGCATCTGTCCATCGGCGCAGGCCGAAAGCGCAACGAGTGCTCCGAGGAACAGGGGGGCGCGCAGAATGCTGCCTATGGGAGAACCGCTCATGTCTTGCCTCTTGCCTGTGCCACCGCCTCGTTGGACGGCCCGAACCGGTGGGCCGGTCGCGGATGGTGTTTCATGCCTCATAGCCGTGCGCTGCCGGCCCGGTTTTGCCGCGAGAGTAACGTTTCGCGAAGGCTCTGAAAAGCCTGCAAAACGGAATGCGCGGATTTTCCCCCGAGCGCGCTTTCAGAATCGCGACGGGGGCGCTAGGGAGACCGGGACCGGAGGTTTGGCAGAGTGGTCGATTGCGGCGGTCTTGAAAACCGTTGGGCGTGAGAGCGTCCCCAGGGTTCGAATCCCTGAGCCTCCGCCATTATCCCCATTGCGAACCAGTGACACCGCCCTGACGGGCACGGATTTTTCCGTGTTATTAAAGGGGTTTGCGAGGTCTGACCGTACCTCATAGACGCGCCGCCTGTCCGAAGCTGGGCTCTGAATGGCCATCAGTCTCAGTTTGGGCGAACCTCGTCCGTTCCGGTTCGGTCCACTTTTGATGTTACTTTTCAACGGCCTAACTTGAAGGCCCGCCAAAACCCAAACGCGCGATCCGAACGACATCGATGGTAACATAGCCAGAACACGCGGTAGGCGTGCCATCAAGAAAGTCGACGGTTCGGCGCGCACTCAGGGCGGTGCCGAACCGTCGCTGAAGCTACTTAATCTCAACGTAATCTACATGTCGATTTCGACACGAGGGTTTTGGGCGTTGAGAAGGTGGTACTTCGCGTCAGCCCGCATAAGATCCCAGAAAAGGCGGGGGATGAGGATGCGGGCCTCTAGGGCCAAGAACGAGTTGCCGCTGGCGATGTCGACGTTGAAGGCCAGCTTGGAAGTGTGTTCGGTCAACCGGCTAAGGTGACCGTTGCGCCAAATGAACCGACGACACAACACGTTCTTGTTCGTATTGTCGACATAGACGATTTCGCCGGGATCTGGAGTTTCAACGAGGTCTTTGGCCCCAAGCGGCACGAACGCCTCATCGCCATCCGCAGGTCGAAGCAGCAATTCGTTACCGACCTTGTCGAGATCATCTGCGCCACACGGTTGCCTGAGCATCAAGCTGGCCAAATTCATGATCGCAACGAGGTCGTTAACGTAGGGCAAGCTCTTCCCCGAGCGGCAGCGCTTTACCAGCGATTTTAGCGATGGCGGGTAGCGGTTCGGATTGATGCCGACAGCGTGAAAGATACCCTCCCACTCGGCGATCCTGTCATTGACATAACGACACGAACCTATCGAACCCGCATGGCGGCGAAGGGCTTCAGCAAGCATTTCAGGGGCCGAGGCGGTGTCAGGCACCTGGATGGTGAACACGCACCGAGAATAGTCTGGTGCGTGTTCAAAGACCCGCGGGTCGATCGCGATGCTATGCATCGTTTTGCCCCCGCCGATCGAGTTCTCGCGCTTGTTCGGTCGCGCCTGCCGTGACCAAAGCCCTACGCAGGAATTTTGTCCGAAGTAGCTCAGGCGCGTTTACTTCCGGGTTCGCGAGGCTTCCGCTGTCAGCGACGAAACGACGACAGACAAACGCGTGGGCGTTGTACACAGTGTTAAGGGCCGCAGCGAAACGACCATGCGCTTCCGCGAAATTGTCTTTCGCCGACCTCATACCACGCAGACGCTTCAGCAGTTCGGCATGATCTGCCGAGAAGACGCCACTAAAGTCTTCATGGACTTTCGCCATGTCGTTTCGGACCCAGTCGTAGCCTTCATCGATGAAGTCCGCCGCGAACTGCATCATCACGACCGAGCCGAGTAGCAAATCTGTGACATCATCGAGTCGATCTTCGCTCGGCCTGCGTTCGAAGGCATCGATTGCTAGCACCAACCCCTGAATGTGCGTGAAAAACAGCCGGTGCCCCGCTTTCCAGCGGTATGCGTCAGGCGACAACACATGCGTTTGTTCAGCCATCGTACGCCTCCTTAAGCAGAACCTGAGCTTGAACCTGTACAGCCCGCAGGAAAGCATTCAGGGCCAACGGATCGAGGCTGTGACCCCGTTTTGCTTCTTCACCAACTTCGACCAGCGAGGCAATGAACGCGGATGACAGCTCGTCTGCCGGGTTCTGTGAAGTACGTTCGACATCGAAGTACTCATCGTACATGTCGAACTTCTCGACACCCAACTTCTCAGCAACGGCGCTGTCCGTCTTTTGGGGTGCCTTCTCGGGCAAGCCCAACAACGCCAGCTGGTCCAGATCGGACAACTGGTTGCGGGCCAGCACTTCGAGATGATGTCGAATGGCTTCGTTCTCGCCAGCCAGTGGGCACTTAAGCGCCTCGGGGCTTGGCAGTCTGATTCTTGCAGATTTCATAGCATTCTCCAAGTTGATGGAAATGCCTTGTCTGCCCGTCGGTTTGATCGTAGCGTCGAGACCTACCACAGCCGTTGTGAGCTACGCGACGGACAAGAAGGCACCGTGACTTGTGTCACGATGCCTTCTTACACCACAGATTTTGTGGCACTCTACGGCATCTATTAATGCCGTTACCTGACCCTACGATAACTTACGAAATCCTACGCAGCTCTACTGACGTGGGCCACGCGATTAAGCACTGCCTGCCGAATCGCCGCAGTTTCAGGACACCGAAATGCGTCAGCGCCATTTTCAACCCGATTGGCACCGACGGGCTTGTAATCGGTGTTATTCGGCGGCAGCCGTTCAACCCGCAATGGATCAGCGAGCTTCAACACCGCCATTGCTGCCTTTGACACATCGTCGGCCACGTTGCTTGGCACCAAAACACAGCGGCCCTGTGCCATTTGGACGATCGCGTCAGGCGTTAAGTTTGCCGCAACGGCAAGATCTGAAACTGGGTCCACTTCTGAATTAATCAGCTGGCCGGATACCTTTCGTATTGCATCTCCAAGGCCGACTACTCGATAGCCAAACTCCGTCAAGGCGTGCTGCGGATCAAAGACGCTGGAGTCAATATCAATGTTTTGTTTGTCGGCATATCGACCGAACGCGCGAAGAAAATTAAGCGCCATTCCTGATTTCATCAGGTGCCCGCGATAACATATCCGCTCAATCGTGGTGCTATTTGGACTCTTGAAATTCAGATCACGCAATAAAAGGGTCATGTCAGATGCCTGCTCACCTACATGTATGGCCCTCATTAAGCCCTCGCGGTCGACAAACGCATAGCGAGCAGCTGGTTGCCCCCCATTTTTTCTAAGCTGAACCACTGTCACTATACCCCCCTTTGCGTCATCGTAATCTAGCGTAATTTAACGGAGTGTACTCAGTTCTTGGACTCAATCAACCGTCAAAAACCCTTTCCGGCTGCTCGACCCACGTCAGCTCCGCCACGCCGCAGAGGTCAAAGATCGACAGCATCGTGGGCTCGCGTCGCAGGACCAGCCGCTCCAGCACCGATGGCGATAGCCAAGCCAGCCGGATCACGCGGCTGACGTATCGGTCGGAGATGCCCTCCGCTCTGGCGAGATCGGCGATGGTGTTGACGTCGCCGCGCTCGAGCCTGCGCCGCCAGTCCCACGCGCGGCCGATGGCGCGCAGCAGGCGGGCATCCTGGCCGCGATCCATGGCGACTTCGATTTCCTTGGGCGGCAGAATGCGAGGGCGGCCGCCGCGATTGCGCATGGTGAGCGGTATGTGGACGCGGAGGGTTTCTGGCTCTGCCATCACGCCACCTCCGTCTTGGCCGGGGCCATCAGCGCGGCAATCGCGCCCAAGCCTTCGTGGCGGAGATCGACCGCCAGCCCGGCCTCGCTGGCGGTGACACGCGCGACCAGAAGCCTGACGACGCGCGCCTGCTCGGCCGGGATCAGCGCCTTCCACATGTCGTCGAACTGGGTGAGCGATGCGCTGATCGCCGCCTCGCCAAGGTCTGGCCGATCCTTGCGAAGTGTCCGCGACACCCGCGCGGCGACCTCCGGGGTGCGCAGCAGGCGCCGGATTTCGCCGACCACGGCATCCTCGACCATGCCACCGGGCAGCCGCTGCGGGCCTCGCAACTCTGCCTTGGGACGTTTTTTGACCACGTCCATCGACACGTAGTAGCGATAGCGCCGCGAGCCCTTCTTGGTGTGGTGCGGGGTCATCGCGACACCGGTCTCGGTGAAGATCAGTCCGCGCAGCAGCGCCGGTGAGGGTTCCTTGGCAACGGCAACCCGTTTGACGCGGTTGTTCGCGATCACATCGTGCACCTCGTCCCATAGTGGCTCGTCGATGATCGCGTCGTGCTCGCCGGGATAGGCCGTGCCCTTGTGCACAGCGAGGCCGCGATAGACCTTGTTGTGCAGGGTCTTGAGGAGCGAGGTCTTGTCGTATGGCCTGCCGGTCTTGGTCAGGATCGCACGCGCGTCCAACTCGCGGATCACCTCCGCCGTGGAGCTTGATCGGGCGTAGAGTGTGAAGATCGTCCGCACCGTCTCGGCCTCGTCTGGGTCCACGATCAGCTTGCGGTCCTTCACGTTGTAACCCAGCGGCACCGGTCCACCCATCCAGATGCCCTTCTTGCGCGACGCAGCGACCTTGTCGCGGATCCGCTCGCCGATGACCTCGCGCTCGAACTGGGCAAAGCTGAGCAGGATGTTCAGCGTCAGCCGTCCCATGGACGTCGTGGTGTTGAAGGACTGCGTGACGGACACGAAGGTGACGCCGTGCTTGTCGAAGATCTCGACCAGCTTGGAGAAATCCATCAGGGCGCGGCTGAGGCGGTCGATCTTGTAGACCACGACGATGTCAATCAGCCCGTCCTCGATGTCGGCGATCAGGTCCTTAAGCGCGGGCCTCTCAAGTGTCCCGCCGGAGAAGCCGCCATCGTCGTATTTATCGCGCAGGCGGCGCGTTCTCCACTCGCGACGCGATTTTCGATGACGCGATAAGATTCCTCGCCCACGAAGCAAACGATCAGATCCCTCAACGGCACGCGCCGACGCGTACTCAGCGCATCGCATGGGCCGACGAGGTGTTCGCGAAGCTTCTGCTGTCGGGGGCCGACGGCGTCTCGGTTTCTGCAGGACTTGATGAGAGGACTTACCCCGCTCTTGGCGATCTCGGCATCCGTGGTGACAGCCAAGCGTCGATCCTCGACACACGCCTCTTCAAACCTGCAGCCCGTTCAGGGAACCACGAGCCGGTGCATAGGATCGTCGCGGAATATGGCGCTGCACGTCACTTGATCCGTATGATCAACGATGCGAGCAACCCGTTTTCCAGTCGTCAATGCCTTGCAGTCATCGCGCCAAACGGAGTGTCGCGGGACGAACTGCGCGGGCTTCTGGGGTGGATGGCCGCACTCGGCACGCAAGAGACCCAAGAAGCGATCATCGCGGTTGATCCGTATGCAGTTCTGGCCAACGGTGACCCATCGCGCCTTTCGCCGAGATCGAAGCTCCTATTGCTGGATGGTCTGGTTGCCTTGTCGGCAGAAGATCCCTTCTTTCGCAGAAACGATTTCTGGCGGAGCTTCAGCGCTTCGGGATTTTTCACTGCCGATACGGTCGATGCCGTTCGATGCATCCTCAATCAACCGGAGGACGGAGGACACCTCAAGTCGCTCGTCTTTCAACTGCTGGAAGGGTCCTCGGCAATCGACGACCTTGTTCCGGAGCTTGAAAATCATCTTCTCGATCCGGCGTCGACTGAGAATGTAAGGGTGGGAGCGCTAGATTGTCTGCTTGACTGCCAAGGGTATCCCTGGGAGCCCACACTCGGTCACCTTGCCCGCGAGAACAGCCACATCGCGTCGCGTATATCGGCGAAAATTATCCAGCGTATCGGTCCAGATCGAGTTGCGCGCGAAACGATATTGCGCATGCTTGAGTCCAGCGCGGCCTTATTCGAAAGGCGCGACGACCGGGGAATTGGCTCCCGTTATCACATTCGACAACTGGTCAGGGAATTCGATTTGCAGTTGACGGTCTGGTCACTAGACCGATTGACGGACGGGCTGTCTTGTGAGTGCGCGGCAAAGTCCGCCACCCTGTGTCATTGCCGTGACGATGTCAGCAAGATCGCCGGACTTCTGCTCGATAACTACTTTGAGATAAGCCTAGGACCGCATGATCCGGCGCGGCTTTGGCGTTGGCTGGAAGGGTTGAACTACCACGGTCCCAAAGGGCCAGATGACAGTGCTGCTGGGTGAGTTAATCGCCTCCGGCCATCTCGTGCCGCCCCGCACCTTTATCATCGACGTCGGAGTGCAGGACGAACTGCGCGCAGTGCGCAAGACACTGTCTGATTTCGACATGAACGAGGTGGCGGGCATAATGAACCGCGCCCCGGTCACCGACGAGGTGATCCGGCATTGGCGCGAGAAGGCCAGCGATCGTCCCACGGTCGTCTTCTGCTCCACCGTTGCTCATGCCGAGAACGTCGCCGCAGCGTTCAACGACGCGGACATCGCTGCGGCTGTCATCCATGGCGATCTGGACGGGACGACCCGGCGCAGGATCCTGGCCGCCTATGCCTCTGGCGAGATCCGGGTGATCGTCAACGTCGCCGTGCTCACGGAAGGCTGGGACCATCCGCCGACCTCCTGCGTCGTGCTGCTGAGGCCGAGTTCATACAAGTCCACCATGATCCAGATGATTGGCCGTGGCCTGCGCACGGTCGATCCGGAGGAATACCCGGGCGTCATCAAGACCGACTGCATCGTGCTGGATTTCGGGACGTCGAGCCTGACGCACGGCACGCTGGAACAGGATGTCGACCTGGACGGCCGCGAACCGGTGCCTGGGCCAGCCCCCAGCAAGACTTGCCCGGAATGCGAGGCGGAGATCCCGCTCGCCGTCTCCGAATGCCCATTCTGCGGAGCGGACCTGTCGCGAGAGGGCTCGGCCCCGATCGACGGTTTCATCATGTCCGAGATTGACCTGCTGAAACGCTCCAGTTTCGCATGGGTCGACCTTTTCGGTGACGATGCGGCCCTGATGGCCAACGGGTTCAACGCCTGGGGCGGGATCTTCTTCCTTGAGGGCCGTTGGCACGCTGTCGGCGGCGGCAAAGGTCAGGCGTCCCGGCTGCTTGGTGTGGGCGAACGAGCGATCTGCCTCGCGCAGGCCGATGACTGGCTCAACACCAATGAAACCGACGAAAGCGCCTTTAAATCGAAGGGCTGGCTGAAACAGGCCGCGACCGAGAAGCAGCTGCAATACCTGCCGACGGAATTTCGCTCCGACTATGGCCTCACCCGTTATCGCGCCTCGGCACTGATGACCTTCAAATTCAACAAGCGCGAAATCCGCCAGCTGGTCGCACGGGCGGCCCCGTCCCTTGGAAGGGCCGCGTGAGCCATGTCGCGCAAATCCCATCCGCGCCCACAGCGGCTTCGGATCGACCGAGCGTGGATCGCCTCTGGCATCCGCGCCCGCTGCTCTGCGCCGTCTGCACATCCCGCGCACAGGGTTTTGGCTGGTTCGATCCCCACCGGCCGCGCCCGCACCGAACCCGCCGCTGGTTCTGCTCAATGGGCTGCCAGGCGGCTTTCACACTCAAAGCTCGGAAAGGATTGAGCATGGTTGATTTTACAGAAGAGGAAACGCAGGCGCTGCCCGCCGTGATGCGCGCGCTCGGCCCAGAGATGGAGCGGATCGGTTGGAACCGGCCGCTGGGCCAGCTGACCCAGAACGACATGCACCGTCTGATCGTGATCACCGTAGAGGCGTTCCGTGCCGAAATGGCCGAGATTGCTGCCCAGTCGGAGATCCCGTTCTGATGCTGGATTTCAACCCACGCCCCTCCATGGCCGAGCGGATCAACGCGCTGGTCGATGCAGCCCTTGTTGCCGAACGCGAGGCCACACCGCCCCGGACCTATCTCGGCGCGTCCCGTCTGGGCCACGCCTGCGAACGCGCGCTGCAGTTCGAGTTCGCGGGCGCGCCGAAGGATGAGGGTGCCGATTTCGGCGGGCAGACGCTGCGGATCTTCGCCATTGGTCATCAGCTCGAGCATCTGGCGATCCGCTGGCTGCGCGCCGCCGGGATTGATCTGGTGACCCAAAAACGCGATGGCGGCCAGTTTGGGTTCGAAGTCGCGGGCGGTCGTATCCGGGGCCACGTCGACGGGATTATCGCCGATGCCCCAGCAGCGCTTGGCATGCCCGCCCCGGCGCTCTGGGAATGCAAGACCATGAACGCGAAGAACTGGCGCGCCTGCGTCAAGGACGGCGTCACGGTTTCCAAGCCCGTCTATGCCGCGCAGATCGCGATCTACCAGGCCTACATGGAGCCCTCAGTGCTGGGGATTTCGGCCGCACCTGCGCTGTTCACCGCTATCAACAAGGACACCGCCGAGCTGCACCATGAGTTGGTGCCCTTCGATGCCGATCTTGCACAGCGCATGTCCGATCGTGCGGTCCGCATCCTGCAGGCGACCGACGCGGGCGAGTTGCTACCGCGCATAGCCGCCAATCGCGATTTCTTCGAGTGTCGGTTCTGCGCCCACGCCGAGCGGTGTTGGAGCCTTACGGCATGACCGACGAACCCAGCGATCCATCAGATCCCGACCAGGACACAGCCATGCGCGACGACACAACTTTAGATAAGCCGAAGGAAAACATCGTCCATTTCAATCCGTGGCGCGATTTCAACGATGCGGCCCCGCAGATCGACGTCTTCGGCGACGAGCCCGATCCCGAGCAGATCGCCCAGTTCATGCAGGTCGTCTTCGGCTATTGCGACGGGCTGATCCCGGTCCGCAGTTTCATCGACAAGGGTCAGGGCATCGATGGCCGCCCGCATAACATCTGGCTGGAGGCGGATCAGGCCGCCCCCGAAAAGATGGCGACCTTCGCCACATGGGCCTCACGCGAGGGCGCAGCTGTCTATGTGATCCCCGGCACCGTGGCCGCGCCCGGGCAAGCCAAGGCCGCCGAGATCCTGCAGATGCAGACCGTTGTGGTCGATCTCGACACCGGCGATATCGCTGCCAAGCGCGCCCATCTTGAGCGTCACCTTGGGTCGCCGACCATGGTAGTGGAAAGCGGCGGTGTGACACCGGAGGGACAGCGCAAAGCGCACATCTGGTGGACGCTGACCGAGCCCGCTGAGGGCGACGACATCGCCCGTGTCTGCCGTCTGCGCGGCGACATCGCGGCCAAGGTCGGTGGCGACATGCATTTTCGTTCCGCACACCAGCCGATCCGGATGGCGGGCAGCGTTTATTACAAGAACAGCCTCAAGACGCAGGTTCGGATTGTCGAACTGAACGATGACCGTGAACGCGATCTGGCCGAGTTCATCGAAGCCGTGACCGACATGCCGCCCGCGCCGGGCGTGTCCCTCAAGCCCGATTTCACCCATCCTGACAAACCGGCAATGGACGATGTGTTGGTCACGCCCGTGCGCGAGGGTGCGCAGGACGATTGGTCCCGCTTCGAAGGGGCATCAGCCGCGATCGGGCATTTCATCCGTATGGTCCACGAGGGCCGGATGACAAAGGACGAGGGCTGGGAAGGCATCTGTGGCTACAACGCCGCGATGCTGCGACCCCAGTGGCCCGTCGAACGGCTGAAGCGGGAATCCGAGCGGCTCTGGGAACTGCATGTCAAGAAATACGGCCCGCCGCTGATCCGCCTGGACTCCGGCGCACCGGGGCCGCAGGAGATGCCCGCCTTTACGCTGGGCGCGCTGCTGGACGACCAGAGCCCCATGCCGCAGGACATCATTGCGCCGCGCGTGCTGACGCCGGGCGGGCTGCTGGTGCTGGGTGGCGCGCCGAAGGTGGGTAAGAGCGATCTGCTGATCAGCTGGCTCGTCCATATGGCTGCGGGCGTTCCGTTCCTCGACTTCACCCCGCCGCGGCCGCTGCGGATCTTCTACTTGCAGGCCGAGATCCAGTATCACTACCTGCGCGAGCGGCTGAAGCAGATTGCCCTCCCGCCAGAGGTGTTGGCCGCTGCGCGTGATACTTTCGTCGCCACACCCAAGCTCAAGATGCTGCTCGACAACGAAGGAAGCGTGCGGGTTGCCCGCGCTGTCCAGACGGCTTTCCCCGATGCGCCGCCGGACATCCTCTGCGTCGACCCGATCCGAAACCTCTTCGACGGTGGGCCTGATGGCGGAGGCGAAAACGACAACACCGCCATGATGTTCTTCCTGAAGGAACGGGTGGAGGTGCTGCGCGACCATATCGATCCCGACTGCGGGGTCATCCTGATCCACCACACCAAGAAGCTCAGCAAGCAGCAGGTAAAGGACGATCCGTTCCTTGCGCTCTCCGGCGCCAGCGCGCTGCGCGGCTTCTACACCTCCGGCCTGATCCTGCACCGGCCCGACGAGGATTGCTCGCAACGAAAACTGGAGATCGAGCTCAGGAACGGCCCTGCGCTGCCGCCAAAGGTGATCGACAAGGTCGGCGGCCAATGGGTCGAGATCAACCCGATGAACGAGCGGCTGGTGCGCCAGGAGGTCGGCGCGAAACATGACGCCGAGCGGGATCGCAAGCGCGATGTCATCCTGTCGATCCTGATCGACGAGGCGGCAGAGGGCAAACTCTACACCTCGACCCAGTTTCGCGAGGCGTTTGAGAACCAGCGCGGCCTTGGAAGCCAGTTCACGATCCGCGACCGCATCAACGTGCTGGCGACCAAAGGCGACATCCGCTTCCTGCGCGACGGCACGACATTCGGCCACTCCGTGGTCCGGTCGCGCTTCGGCTACCTCTGCGCC
Source organism: Sagittula salina (assembly GCF_017813235.1). Lineage (GTDB taxonomy): Bacteria > Pseudomonadota > Alphaproteobacteria > Rhodobacterales > Rhodobacteraceae > Sagittula > Sagittula salina. The sequence goes on along the minus strand of NZ_JAGISH010000010.1, from coordinate 74,264 downwards.
GAAGGCATGGTGTTCGGCCGCAAGGGCCGGGTCGATCCGGAGACCGGAGAGGTCCTGGACAGCGTCATTCCGATCGTCCCGAGCCACTATAAATCGCCCTCCAACGGGCAGTGCATGGACCTCGAAGATCCTTCCGATTGGTCGATCCGGGAGGGTGAAAATGCCTGATTTTGGCTTGTACGTCCTCTGTTCGACCTCAGGACAAACATGTTCGTCCTCCGCCGTTGTTCGTCCTCAATTCAATGAAATCAACCACTTGGAGCAAAAAGAGGTCGAACATGTTCGTCCTCTTGTACGTCCTCTGTTCGTCCTAGAAACCCGAATGAATTCAGCATCTTACACTGATTGGAGGACGAACAATGAAAGCCCCCATACTACGTATGGGGAGGCCAACCGGCAGGTTTGGCCTCTCCTCCCATACGTCGAGGGGTATCCGTGCGCGCGGGCTCTGACGCTCCCAGCACATTCCGATCCGACTACAGCGGCCCGTACCGCCAAGCATAAGACCGCCGTCGTCTTCCACCCCCGCAGCCAACCCTAAAAGGAGACCACGATGGCTGAAGCGACTCTGACCACCAGGATGCGGGAGGCAATCCCCGATCTGCCGCCTGCTTTCCGCGCCGACCGTACCTTGCTCGCGCTCGATCTCGGCACGACAACAGGCTGGGCCCTGCATAGTGCCGATGGGCTGATCACCAGCGGCACCGTGTCCTTCCGTCCCGGCCGGTTCGACGGCGGCGGCATGCGCTACCTGCGCTTCAGCAACTGGCTGGGCGAGTTGGACCGGCTGTCCGGACCCATCGCCGCAATCTGGTTCGAGGAAGTCCGCCGCCACGCAGGTACCGACGCAGCCCACGTCTATGGGGGCCTGATGGCCACCCTGACCGCATGGGCCGAGTTGCGCGGTGCACCCTATGAGGGCGTGCCGGTCGGCACCATCAAGCGGTTCGCAACCGGCAAGGGCAACGCGAACAAGGAGGCCATGATCGCATCTGCCCGGGCACGCGGCTTCAGCCCGGCCGATGACAACGAGGCAGACGCCATCGCGATCCTGTTCTGGGCGCTGGAGACCAAGGGGGGCATGCAATGAGTGGCATGCGGTTTGTGCCCAAGGGCTATGGCGGGCATCGCCGCAGCCCCGACGATGTGAAGCGCGATGGCTGGCAGGAGCAAGGCCTGCTGGCCGTGGCCATCGACGACCACCGCCTGACCTGGCCGGAGCGAGAATTGGTCCGGCAACTCGGCGAGAAGCTGTACGGGCAGTGCTCGCGAGATCGGGAGGTGTCGCAATGACGGACTGGACGCCCGACCTCGTGGAGGAACGGTTGGCCGAGGCCGCCTTCGTTCTGAAGCGCTTGCCAGAGCCACGCAGGCAGGGGTATTTCAGCACATGGCCCGAGATGGTCTACAGCTTCGCCGACAAGGTGGGCCAGGAGCCGAAGCCCATGCGCGTGTTGCCCTCGCCGCAGGCGATCAGCCGGATGGAGGAGACGCTGACCTGGACCGCCTGCCTCGAACCCATCGACGGAAAGATCGTCTGGATGAAGGCTCATGGCGAACGGTGGAAGGAGATCTGCTGGGCGGTCGGTTTGCAGCGCTCTGCCGCCCACCAGCATTGGCAATTCGGGATTTCTGTCATCGCGCTGACCCTCAACAGGCGACGGTTCAACCGCAACATGTCGAAGCGCCGCGTGATTGAACTGGCCTCTGGCGCGTAAGCGCCCGCAGCGACTAGGAAAGTGTCCGCCGGACAGTTTTCGATGAGACAGAAAGCCCGGCTGGGGGGTAGAAAAGGGATATACTCGGGAGAGGCGCGCGCGGGACGGCCCGCGCCGCTGGCTTCCGGGGTCCACCGAAGAATCCAGCCGGGGTCAAGGAGGCTAACCCACTGACTTTACGGGTCCTTCCTGGCCGTAAAACTATACGGGCGGGCGAAGCGCGCAATATCGCCAGCGACAGGGCCGGTTTTTTGGGAAGCCACCCCGGCGGGCATCCACCCGCGATCTTCTGAAAACCATAATAAAACAAACTCTTGGACTCGGACACGTCCGGTGGCCGCTGGACCCTTTGCGGAGTCCAGGCTTGCTGCCGGTGTCCGGAGTCCAGGGTATCCACCCCATTGAGGCGAACCGACCAGCATGACCCTGAGCTTTGCCCCGGACGCGATTGAGACCTGGCCGCTGGCCAAGCTCCAGCCTTATGCGAAAAACGCAAAGATGCATGGCGCGGATCAGGTCGCGAAGATCGCCGCCAGCATGGCGGAGTTCGGCTGGACCGTGCCGTGCCTGGTCGCCGATGACGGCGAGTTGATCGCAGGCCACGGGCGCGTCCTGGCCGCGACGCAGTTGGGGCTGACCGAAGCGCCGGTTATCGTGCTGGGCCATCTGACTGAGGCGCAGCGCCGGGCCTACAGGATCGCCGACAACAAGCTGACCGAGCTCGGGACCTGGGATGAGGCGCTGCTGTCGGCCGAACTGAACGACCTACTGGCCGAGGACTACGACCTGTCGCTCATTGGCTTCGATGACGCTGAACTCGAGGCGCTATTGGCTGGAGAGGTCGATCCTGAAACTGCGTCCCGAGAGGGTGAGGACGATGTTCCAGAGGCACCTGAAACTCCGATCAGCCAACCCGGTGATTTATGGGTGCTCGGCAAGCATCGGCTACTCTGCGGTGACGCGACAATTGCCACAGCTGTCGAGCATCTGCTGGGCGATGTGAAGCCGCTCCTGATGGTGACCGATCCGCCCTATGGCGTCGAATACGATCCTGGCTGGCGAAACAAAGCAGGGGCAGCAGCGACCAAGCGCACTGGTAAGGTGCTGAACGATGACCGCGCCGACTGGCGCGAGGCCTGGGCGTTTTTCCCCGGCGACGTCGCCTATGTCTGGCATGGGGCACTGCACGCGACCACGGTCGCCGACAGCCTTGAGGCCTCCGGCTTCAACATCCGCTCCCAGATCATCTGGGCCAAGGATCGCTTGGTGCTGAGCCGTGGCGATTACCACTGGCAGCATGAGCCCTGCCTCTACGCCGTGAAGAAAACCGGCAAGGGCCACTGGGCTGGCGACCGCAAGCAGACAACGCTTTGGCAGATCGCAAACAAAGATCAGGATGCTGAAACCGTGCACGGGACCCAGAAGCCCGTCGAATGCATGCGTCGGCCAATCCTGAACAACTCAAGCCCGGGTCAAGCGGTCTACGAGCCGTTCATGGGATCCGGGACGACGTTGATCGCGGCCGAAACGACGGGTCGCGTCTGCTACGGGATCGAACTCAATCCAGCTTACGTCGATGTCGCCGTGGAGCGGTGGCAGCAGTTCACGGGCAAGGACGCCGTTCTCTTTGGCTCCGATGAGACGTTCAACAAAATCAAGACCAAAGACGCGTGAGGCGATGCATGACCTGGCTCTACCTTCCTCCGGACGCGCTTCCGGAGCCGATGACGCATGCCTGTCCGGCCTCTCGCTCTGTTCCGGAGCTGGCGGCATCGACCTCGGGCTCTCCATCGCCATCCCTGGATACCGAACTGTGGGCCATGTCGAACGGGAAACCTTCGCCGCAGCCACTCTCGTGGCGCGGATGGAAGACGCGGCCTTGGATCAGGCTGTTGTCTGGGACGACGTTGGAACCTTCGATGGCCGACCATGGCGCGGCGCGGTGGACATCGTCACTGCGGGCTATCCGTGCCAGCCGTTCTCGGTTGTGCGATGCCCATCGGCAAAGGGGGGGCATGGACGCCTGATCGGTCGCACCAAGGGCGGCATGAACCACTGCCCGGCAGGGCATTGCGCAGCAATGTCCCGAGAGGGACCAAACTGCACGCAATCTGCGATAGCCAGGGGCGCCCGCTTGGTCTGTTCGTGACTGCCGGACAGATGAGCGATTGCGACAGGCACATCAACACTTCGGGTTGCCCGATGGCATCGACCGGCATCCGGCCAATCTTGGGAAAGGCATGGTCGCGCAAGGTGTTCAGCCATTGCGCGCCGTGCTTGGCGTTTTTCCAAGTCGGCATCCGGTCAATGTGAACCTGCTGCGCCAGTTCCTCGAAGGTCGGCACCGCGCGCGACGCATTCAACCTTGGGTTCAGGCCCGCCTTTGCCATGCGCCGGTATTCCAGCGCCCGCTCGCGCGCGGTGTTGAGCGTGACCACATCCGCGCCGCCCAGGCCAAAGTCGGTGCGCAGCGGCGCGCCCATGGCGTTCTTCTGACCCTTCACCGTGACCCGGACAATCCAGCGCCGCACGCCGGACGGGTCCACCACCAGATACGGCCCCGCGCCATCGCCATGACGCCCCGCGCCCAGGTTCTCCACCAGCTTCTTGGTCAGCTTGCCGGATAGCGCCGCCATTCATACCACCATTCATACCACGCAAGAAAAGCGAACATGTGAAAACGAATGAAATCCACAAGACCCTCAGACAAAGAAAAAGCCCCGCGTTTGCAGGGCTTTGCGCAAGTTCGCATGATTGAATAAAACGTGTCATAACATGGCCTTGGCGGAGGGAATGACTCACTCCGCAATTCGGCTGTTTTGGCGTTTCGGATCGAGTCTAGACGCCACGAAAATCCCTGAAATCTTGAGAAAAGTGTCCGACCCCTTTTCGCGGCCATGCTGGTCGCTGTTCGGTGGGCCTTCAGGTAGGTCGCATCGATCATGACGGTCTTCTGCTCGCCGTGCTCGGCAGCCAGACCCGCCATCATCCGGTCAAGGAGGCCCTTGTCGCTCCAACGTTTCCAACGGTTGTAGAGCGTCTTGTACGGGCCGTATTCCGTAGGCGCATCGCGCCACCTCAAGCCATAGCGATTGATGAAGATAATCCCACTCAACACACGCTGATCATCGACGCGGGGTTTACCGTGAGATCCTGGAAAGAAGGGCTCAAGACGCGCCACCTGCGCGTCTGTAAGCCAGAAGAGATCAGACATGTTCACCGATCGGTTTTTCGGTTTTCGAACCGTGAATCACCCCCCTACGCAAGAATCAATGGGTCCTGACCCTAGGGGCCCGGACCGACTTGGAGCCATCGCCCCATCGGAAGAAAAAAGGACATCCTACCGGCGTGGAGGGGCGCGTGAGGAACGGGTGTTTTCCCATAACGGATAAGACCCGCGTCGGTCCTGCCTCCGAAGGGCCAAGGGTACGTATGTTCGCGCCGGCAGCGGTCGGCAGAGTGGCACACGCTTGATCCCGGCGGGGCGCCGGACGATGTCATTGCGAAACGCCATTTCCGGAGAGCCGACATGAAGATCACCGCCGTATCCTCGCTGCTTGCGATCGCCACCGCTTTTCCCGCGGCCGCCCTTGATGGGCCGCTCATCGCCCCGGCCGAGCTGGACGCTGCGCTTGCCGCGGGAGAAACCCAGATCATCGACATTCGCGCCGCGGAGGGCGATGGAAGCTACGCCAAGGGCCACGTGTCCGGTGCGGTCAATGCGCCCTACGGGCTGTTCCGCGGTCCCGAGGACAACCCCGGCAAAGTGCCGGAACTCGACGCGTTGCAGGAAACCGTCAACAGGCTTGGGCTGGAGCCGGGCGAGCCGCTGGTGATCACATACGAAGGCAAGGATGCGACCGATTTCGGTGCCGCCGCGCGGGTCTATTGGACCCTGAAGTCGCTGGGCTTCGTAGACCTCGCCATCCTGAACGGCGGCCTCAAGGCGTGGAGCGCGGCGAACCTCGGCTTGTCACAGGACACCGTCTCGCCCGAGGCGAGCGCGGTGGAACTGAGCTGGGATGACACCTGGACCGCTACCACCGAAGAGGTTCAGTCGATCATCGCCGGCGGCACCGAGGCGCGGCTGGTCGATGCCCGCCCCGAGAGCTTCTGGAACGGCGAAGAGGCGCACCCGGCGGCGGCGCGCCCCGGCACCCTGCCACAGTCAGATTACTTCGTGCATTCGTCGTGGTTCGGCGACGAGCCGGGCATCGTCAACGCGGGAGCGGCGCGCGCGCTGGCGCAGGAGGCGGGACTGGAAGGGCCGCTTGTCTCCTTCTGCAACACTGGTCACTGGGCGGCCACGAATTGGTTTGCGATGAGCGAATTGGCCGGGCTGGACGCCAAGCTTTACCCGGAAAGCATGGTCGGATGGTCGAACGCGGGCCATGAGATGGCCAACGTGCCCGGACCGGTCCGCTACCTGTGGATCCAGATCAAGAACGTGTTCTGATCCATGGCCGTCTCGTCTGATCTGGGGCCGGGAGCGTCGCGCGGGGCTCCCTTCGCGCGGGCCGGGCTGGTCGCCGGTGCGCTGGTGCTGATCGCTGCGGTGGCGCTGTTGGCGGGGGGGCGGTATGGCCTGCTGCTGGCCATCGGGCTGGGCTTCGGCATGGTGCTCGAAGGCTTTCGCTTCGGCTTTGCCGGGCCGTGGCGCGCGCTGATCACGCGGCGCGAGGCGGGTGGCACGCTGGCACAGTTGCTGTCCATCGCGCTGGTCGCGGTTGTGGCTTTCCCGATTCTGTCGGGGGCAGGGGGCTCGGTCGTGGGCGCCCATGCGCCTGTTGGATGGGCCATGGTCGGCGGCGCCTTTGTCTTTGGCGCCGCCATGCAGGTGGTCATGGGCTGCGGTTCGGGCACGCTGGTGAACGCGGGCTCCGGCAATCCGGTCAGCCTGATGGCGCTGCCGTTTTTCGCGCTCGGCAGTTTTGCGGGGGCGACGCATCTGTTCTGGTGGACGGGGCTGGGCACCCTGCCGGTGGTGGCGCTCGAGGGCGGCGCGGGGCTGGCGGTCACACTTGCCATGCTGGCCGCTGCGGCTGGCATCGTCTGGGCGGTGGCCCGGCCGGGCGGTCGCGCGATCCCGCGCAGGCTGTGGATCGCGGCGGTGCTGCTGGCGGCGTTGGCACTGGCCAACCTCGCGGTAGCCGGGCAGCCCTGGGGCGTGGTGTACGGCCTCGGACTCTGGGCGGCAAAGGGTGCGGTGGCGCTGGGGGGCGAGCTCTCCGGCTCGGCCTTCTGGGCGGCAGAGGCGAACCAGGATCGGCTTGCGCAATCGTTGCTGACCGATGTGACCTCACTGACCAATATCGGGATCATCGTCGGCGCCTTCCTCATCGCGGCCTGGCGTGGTGGGTTGCGTGCGGGGCTGCCGAGCCTGCCCCCACGCGCGTGGGTCGCGACGGTGATCGCGGGCTTCCTGCTGGGCTATTCCTCGCGACTGGCTTTCGGCTGCAACGTGGGCGCCTTCTTCTCGGGCATTTCCACCGGCTCTCTGCACGGCTGGGCGTGGTTTGTCGCGGCCTTTGCCGGCGCTTTCCTCGGGGTGCGGCTGCGCCCGGTGCTGGGGCTGGAGGCGCGGTCATGACCCGTCGTTTCATTGCTGCGCTGACACTGGCTCTGTTGGGCGGATTGCTTGCTTTCGACATTGCGGCGAGCGACCCGCTCAACCCGTTCAGGGCGCCACCGCTGCTGGCGCTGGGGTCCGGAAGCGCCGCTAGCGGTGCCCATTGTGCCAGCCTGCCGCCAGCGGAGTAAGGGACTTGTGAGGGCCTCATTTACTGAAGTGTGCAGGCCTCAGTCCCGATGCGCAAGGCGGACGGCCCGAGGCCGGATGGTTCGATTATCACAGTGCAAATGGGGCAGCTTCGTCTTGATGTCCCCTTTCCTGTCTGTGTCACGACGCCCCCTTAGCAGCGCGCAAAAAAGCCCCGGAGCATCACCCGGGCGGGGAGGTTCCCCCTTGCGGTGTTCCAGATCGCGTTGCTGACAGGATGCATGTGGCTCGCCTGCACTGCGGCGAGCGATTGCCAGAGCCGATCGGCCGGAACGCCCTCGGCCAACGCATCGTCCGCACAGCCGCCTTTATTGTAGATGAATTGGGCTGTTCTGTCGCTGTCCATGTCCGAGGCGGGCGCCTCCTGCAAGCCGCATCGTACCGCGCTGTAATTTTGAGAGTACGGCGCGCCTCTAGGTTTGGGCGAGCCACCTTGCCGATGGGGACTGTTCGGAGACATCTGGATCTATGGTCAAAATGGGTAGTTTTCGCAACCTGATTGAACCCGACAAGGACATGTTGTCCCTAACCGGCGAAATTGGCAAAAAGTCTGTACCAAATCCTTGAAATATCATTACCGTGAGGCAATCGGCGGAGCAACGCTCGAACTGCGGCGCGTCGATACCGATTTGGGAGGAGATAGCATGACAAAGATCACGACGCGGCGCGCGGCGCTGCGTACCCTTGCGGGTGCCGGGGCGGCGACCCTTGCCGCGCCTCATATCGCCGGGGCGCAGGCCAAGGGCACAAACTGGAAGATCCAGACCAGCTGGCCCGGCGGCGCCGGACTTCAGATCTTCAAGGACTGGTGCGGCACCATCGAGGAAAAGACCGGGGGCGAGCTGAGCTTCACGCCATTCGGGGCCAATGACGTCGTTGGCGACTTCCAGCTTTATGACGCGGTGAAGAATGGCGTGCTCGACGCGGTGAACCCCTTCACCATCTACGCGCAGGGCATCATTCCGGCGGCGACCTTCCTGACATCGATCCCGCTTGGCCTGCGGCAGCCGTCGGAATTCGACACCTTCTACTATGGCCTCGGCGGCATCGACATCGCGCGCGAGCTTTATGCCGCGCAGGGGATGCACTTTGTCGGGCCGGTGCACCACGACGCCAACATCATCCACTCGAAGGTGCCGATCCGCTCCATCGACGACTTCGCGGGCCGCAAGATGCGCCTTCCCGGTGGCATGGTGGCCGAAGTCTTCAACGCCGTCGGCGCTGAAACCACTGTTCTGCCCGGTTCGGAGATCTTCCCGGCACTGGAGAAGGGCACCATCGACGTGGCCGACTATGTGGGGCCGGCGGTGAACTACGCCCTCGGGTTCAGCCAGGTGACCAACTACATCGTCATGGGTCCTCCGGGCTTCATGTCGCTGTACCAGCCGGTCGACATCATGGACATCACCGTGGGCCAGGCGGCATGGGACGCTCTTTCGCCACAGATGAAGCAATTCATCGAGATGGAGACGCATGTCTATTCGGACATGCACTACGCCGCGATTCAGGCCGCCGATCAGGAGGCCTGGGCCAAGTTCGAGGCCGACGGCACAGAGGTCACTCGCCTGTCCCAGGACGACGTCGACCTGATGACGGAGATCGCCGTGCCGATCTGGTTCGACTATGCCAACCGCGATCCGAACGCCGCGCGCGTCTTCAAGATCCAGCTGGATTACATGATGTCCGGTTCGCTGGGCTACGTGGATCCGGGCCTGACGGAGGGGCTGGAGCTGAAGCTCTGAGCCGCTGAACAAGACTGAACCGCCGCCCGGGGGGATGTCCCCCGGGCGGCTATTTACGACTCAAGAAAACACAAGAGGACGCAATGCCGGGGCTCAGCTTTACGCTGCCGCATTGGCTGTACTGGGTAGGACTGATCGTCTTTCCCGTCGTCGCGATGGTCCTGTCGCGAAGACCGCAGCCGCAACAGAAACGATACACCCTGCCGCTTGCCTACATGATCGCCGTCACCGGCGGCATTCTGGGGCTGCACAGGTTCTACCTCAAGAGCCTTTGGGGGCTGGTCTACATTCCGGTCTTCCTCTTCATCCTCTACGCCAATTCGCAGGCGCACGATGCGCGCACCGTGCTGTCGGGTTTTGACAACGAGCTACGAGTGGCACAGCGCACGATCGACCGCGAAGAAGGTCGCGTGTCCGAAGCGCAGGCCGGTCTGGCCGATCTACAGGCAACCTTCGACGAGGCGGAGGCGGGGTCCTTCGCGCAGAAGTCCGCAGAGCGCCGCCTGTCGCGAGCTCAGGAAACCATCGCCAAGGGCGAGACGCGCCTTGAAGAAGCACGCGCCACGCTGGAGGCCATTGGTCCGCAGCAGGTGCAGGCAGCCGAGACCCGCGCGCACTGGCGCGATGCGGCGGGCTATGCCTTCTATGTCATCCTCGCGCTGCTCGCCATCGACCTCGTGCTTCTGCCGGGACTGGTGAAACGGGCCAATGCGGGATTGCCCGCGCATGAGGAAATCTCTGACGCGGAGGCGGCACTGCTTGCCGCCGAGGCAGAAGAAGGCCCCAAGCACGACAGCGACTACGCCGAGAACTGGATTGATCGGCTGTCGCTTTTCTGCGGTGAATTCGTCGCCTACTGGGCGGTGATCGCGGTCTTTGTCTACTACTACGAAGTGATCGCGCGCTATGTCTTCGGATCGCCCACAAACTGGGCCCACGAAGCGATGTACCTGATGTTCGGGATGCAATACCTGATCGCCGGTGCCTACGCGATGCTGACCGAAAGCCACGTCCGCGTGGACATTTTTTATGCTCCTCTGCCGAAGAAGAAAAAGGCATGGGTCGATCTTCTGACTTCCGTTTTCTTCTTCATCTTCGCGGGCACGCTGCTGGCGACGTCGTGGATCTTTGCCATGGATGCCATCGCGGTTCCCTCGGGCAATGCGGTCGTTTCCGACTGGGCGCGCGGACAGATCGGCATGGGCGAGATGCTGGGCGGTTTCGGCCTGAGCCAATGGACCGATTCGAACATCCGATGGGGCGAGATCAGCTTCAACGAGTGGGAAGTCCCGCTATGGCCGATGAAGTGGGTGATGGTGCTGGGCGGCCTGCTGCTGGTGCTGCAGGGCATCTCGAAACTGTCGAAAGACATCCGTGAAATCGCGCGGGGGAACTGAGGCACATGGGTATCGAAATTGACATCGCGTGGCTCACGCTCATCATGTTCGGCAGCCTTCTGGCGCTGCTCATGGCGGGTCTGCCACTGGCCTTCGTGACCGGGGGTCTGGCCTGCGTGTTCCTCTTCGTCCTGGGCGATGCGCGGGCACTGAACATCGTGCCCTCGCGCATCTTCCCGTTGATGACCAACTACCAGCTTTCGGCCATTCCGCTATTCATCTTCATGGCGGCGATGCTCGAAAGGGCGGGGATCATCAACGACATGTTCGACGTGATCTACAAGGTCATGGGCGGCGTGAAGGGCGGTCTCGCGGCGGCGACCATCATCGCCTCGACGATCCTCGCGGCCATGGTGGGCGTAATCGGCGCGGCGGTGGTGACCATGGGCATCATCGCGCTGCCCGCCATGCTGAAGCGCCACTACGATCCGAAGATCGCCATGGGGTCGATCATGGCCGGGGGCACGCTGGGGATCCTGATCCCTCCGTCGATCCTCGCCATCATCTACGCCGTGGTGGCCGAACAATCGGTGGGCGAACTTTTCATCGGGGCGGTTATCCCCGGCCTGATGCTGTCGGGCATGTACATCGCCTATGTTGTGGTCCGCAGCTACATCAACCCCGTCCTCGGCCCGGCTATCCCGGTCGAAGAGCGCGTCACCACCGCCGAGAAGGTCCGCCTGATCGGGAAGATGGCCGCGCCGATCACGCTGGTCGTGGTGGTTCTTGGCATCATCTTCTCCGGCGTCGCCACCCCGGTGGAGGCCGCGGGCATCGGCACCTTCGGCGCCTTCATCGTGGCCGCCATCCACCGCAAGCTGGACTGGCCCACGGTGTCGGAGGCCTGCATCACCACGCTGAAGGCAAGCGCGATGGTGATCTGGATCATGTTCGGCGCGACGATCTTTGTCGGGCTCTACGTGCTGGAGGGCGGGCAGCAGTTCGTCCAGGAAAGCCTCGCCGCAACGGGCCTCGGCCCCTGGGGCATCCTGATTCTGATGCAGATCCTGCTGGTGATCCTGGGCATGTTCCTCGACTGGGTTGGCATCCTGTTGCTCTGCGTGCCGATTTTCGTGCCGATCATCAAGGCGCTGGGCGCGCAGGCCTTTGGCCTCGACAGCCCGGACGACCTCGTGCTGTGGTTCGGGGTTCTCTATCTTGTGAACATGCAGATGTCGTTCCTGTCGCCCCCTTTTGGCTATGCGTTGTTCTACCTGCGCGGCGTCGCGCCGGCAGAGATCCCGATGTCGGACATCTTCAAATCGGCTCTGCCATTCCTGTTCCTGCAGTTGGTGGGGCTGGTGCTCTGCATGACCTTCCCGGAGATCATCACCTGGCTTCCGAGGCTGGTCTACGGTTGACGGTTTCGCCAACTCAGACATGAGAAAACGCGGCGCGGAGAGGTTCTCCGCGCCGCGTCGCGTTTCGGGTGGGGCAGGGCGGTCAGCCCTTTGCTTCCAAGGCCGCGATCACCTTGTCCGGGGTCGCGGGAAAGTCGTAGATCCGCACCCCGGTGGCATGGGCGATGGCGTTCAAAACAGCCGCTCCGGCGCCCGAGATACCCAGTTCCCCGATGCCCTTCGTCTGGATCGGGTTCGCCCAATCGTCGCGCTCTTCAAGAAAGACGACTTGCATGTCGCGCGGCACGTCGGCGTGGGCTGCGACGTGGTAGTTGGCCAGGTCGCGCGTCACGACGTGCCCGTCGCGGCTGTCGTTCACCATCTCCTCGGTCAGGGCACCGCCGATTCCCCAGACCATGCCGCCGATCGCCTGGCTGCGGGCGGTCTTTTCGTTGAGAATGCGGCCCATGGCCATCACGCCCAGCATTCGGCGCACGCGGACCTCGCCGGTCCATTCGTTCACCGCCACTTCTGCGAAATGCGCACCGAAGCCGGAGGAGAAATGCGTCTCCGCCGTCTCTCCAGCCTCGATCGTTGCCTCCGCCGTCAGTTCCGCCTCGACCAGTTCGGACAGGGCGACCTCGCGGTTTGCGCCGCGCGCGCGTCCGTCCTGAAGTGTCAAGTCGTCGACCGCGCAGCCCAGGCGCTCCGCGATCTGGCCGCGCAGATCCTTTGCCGCGAGGAAGGTTGCCGACCCTGCGGAATTGGCGCCAAAGGAGCCGCCAGAGCCGGATGCGCCGGGCAGGTCGCTGTCGCCCAGCCGAACTTCAACCTGAGCGGGCGGTAGCCCCAGCATTTCGGCGGTGATCTGGGCGAGGATGGCATAGGTCCCGGTGCCAATGTCGGTCATGTCGGTCTCGACCACCGCACGGTCGCCGGTCAGACGCACGCGGGCGGCGGATTTTACCAGCATGTTCGACCGCGCGGCAGAGGCCATGCCCATGCCCACCAACCAGTCGCCTTCGCGCTTCACCGCGCGATCCTTCCAGCCAAAGCGTTCCGCGCCCCCGGTCAGGCAGTCGGCCAGACGGCGCACGCTATAGGGACGGCCATCCAGCGGGTGAGTGGCGGGAATGTTCTTCAGCCGCAACTCCAGCGGGTCCATGCCCAGTTCTTGCGCCAACTCATCGACGGCGGACTCAAACGCCAGCATTCCCACGGCCTCGCCCGGCGCGCGCACCGACCCGGCGGGGGTCGCCGCAATGCGGGCGACGGTCTGGGTAAAGCTCAGGCCATCGGCGCCATACAGAAACTGGGAGGCCTGTGAAGTCGGCTCCGCAAATCCTTCGCCGTCGAGGTTCGACACCTGATCGTCGTGCGAAATGGCGGTCAGGCGTCCATCCTTTGTCGCCCCGAGACGCACGCGCTGCTTCGTCTCGGACCGGCGAAGCACGCAGTCAAAGACAGTCTGGCGTGGCATCACCACCCGCACCGGTCTACCCAGCTTCTGAGAAGCGATGCAGGCTGCCGCCGCTTCCGGCCCAAGCCCCAGTTTCGACCCGAAGCCACCACCCACGAAGGGCGACAGAATGCGCACCTGCGACTCGTCTATGCCGAGCGTGTCGGCCAGTTCCGCCTTGTTGAACCGGACCATCTGTTGCGCGGCGCGCAGAGTTACCTCGTTGCCCTTCCACTCGGCGATGGCTGCGTGCGGCTCCATCGCGGCAGAGACCTGCGATGGCGTCGTGTACTCGCGGTCAAGCTGTACCTCGGCGCTGTCAAAAGCCCTTTGGAAATCGCCCGCCGCGTCGGGTTCGCCCACTTCGTGCTCGCCGTTTTCCGGGGTCACTGCGGCGTTTTCGGTGGTATAGGTCACCTTCAGCCGCTGGGCCGCGTCGCGCGCGGCTTCAAAGGTTTCGGCCACCACCAGCGCAATGGGCTGGCCGTGGTAGTGCACCGCGTCGCCGGGCTGAACGGGGGCCTCGCCAGCCATGCCCTGCGCCGGGTTGCGCGTCATGCGCGGGTCGGTGATGACGTCGATCACGCCGGGCAGATTGGCGATGCTGGCGCGATCGATCCCGGCTACGCGACCACGGGTCACCGTTGCCCGCACCAGAGCTCCGTGGGCCACGCCCTCCGTGGGGTTGTCGGCCGTATAGGGCGCCGTGCCGGAAACTTTCTGCGGTCCGTCGGGGCGGTCCATGCCCGTACCGATCACGCCCTGATGGGTTTCGTCCAGCAGCCGGGGCTGCGGGCAGTCCATGGTAAAGGTATCTTTCATGCCGGGGTCCTCACGGTATCAGTGCCCGCGGTGTCGCCGAGGCCCGTGGCCTGACGCAGTGCGGCAATCAATGTGCGGCGCAACAGGGGCCGCTTGTACTCGGTATCGGGGTGGGGGGCTTCCTCGCGGGTCAATGCCTCGGCGGCGCGGTGGAACAACGCGTCCGATGCCGTCTGCCCCTGAAGCATTTCTGCCACCTCATGGTTCTTCCACGGATGCGGGGCGATGCTGCCATAGGCCAACTGGGCGCGGGTGATGGTATCACCCTCCATCTCGACAGAGGCGGCGACAGAGACCAGTGCAAAGGCATAGGACGCCCGGTCCCGTACCTTGCGATAGACCTGCCGGGCGCCTGCACGCGGGGCGGGCAGGATCACGGCGGTGATCAGGTCTCCGTCCTCCAGAACGGTTTCGATGTCCGGCCGATCGCCGGGACCACGGTAAAAGTCGCGCAAAGGGATGCGGACTGTGTCGCCAGAGGCGCGCATCACCTCGACCTCCGCTTGCAGCGCGGCCATGGCGGTGGCCATGTCCGACGGGTGGGCCGCGAGGCAATGTTCGGACGTTCCATACAGCGCCAGCATCCGGCCTGTGCCACCCTGCGCGGCGCAGCCCTCGCCGGGGTTGCGTTTGTTACAGACCTGCGAGGTGTCATAGAAGTACGGGCAGCGCGTCCGTTGCAGCAGGTTGCCGCCGGTCGTCGCCTTGTTGCGGATCTGAACGGAGGCGCCCGCAAGGATCGCCCGCGACAGCAGCGGCCAGCCCGCGCGTACCCGCGCATCAGCCGCAAGCGCTGAATTCGTCACCAGCGCGCCGATACGCAGGCGGTCGCCTTCGGCGCTGATGCCGGTCAGTTCGCTCAATCGTGTGATGTCCACCAGCTTTTCCGGTGTCATCACCTGGATCTTCATCAGATCCAGCAGGTTGGTGCCGCCCGCGATGATCTGCGCGCCCGCCACGTCCTTCGCGCTATCGGCGCGGGAATAATCGAAAGGCCTCATTGCGACACCTCCGATGCCATGGCGATGGCCTCGCGGATCAGGGGATAAGCTGAGCACCGGCAAAGGTTGCCCGACATGCGCTCCGCCATCTCGGTGTCGGTCAGTTTCGGCACTTCAAGGTCGTCACTGACATAGGACGGCGCGCCCTCCGAAATCTCCCGCAGCATCGCGGTGGCGGACATGATCTGCCCCGGCGTGCAGAAGCCGCACTGATAGCCGTCCTTCTCGACAAATGCCTTCTGTAGCGCGGACAGGCGTTCGGGCGATCCGATGCCTTCGATCGTGGTGACCTCGTCGCCGTCGTGCATGGCGGTCAGGCACAGGCAGGAGTTCACCCGCTCGCCGTTTAGAAGAACGGTGCAGGCGCCACACTGGCCATGATCGCAGCCCTTCTTCGTACCGGTCAGCCGAAGGTCGTCGCGCAATGTGTCCAGCAGACTGCGCCGCGGGTCATGTGTCACCTCATGCGCCTCGCCGTTGACAGTGAGGGTTGTCTTCATCGCCCGTCTCCCATGATGATGCGGGGAAGGCAGGACGCCTTCCCTTGTCGGTGGCTCAACGCCACCCCGGTGGGGGAGTTCCGACGAACAGTCAGGGAGTGCCTTCGCGGCGATATATCAATATCAGTCGGCGCCGGTATGCGGAATTCGTCAGCCGGTATCCCGGGCCTCGGGCGCTTTCAGGTGGGGGTCGCCCCCGGCACGCAGGCCATGCCAAAAAGGTGGGTCACCCGTTCACCGCCCTCGGCCAGCGGCAGCAGCAACCGGTGCATCCGGTCGCCCGATGCCTCCGAGACATCCGCCGTACCGCGCTGGCAGCGACGATAGGCCGGGGCAAAGGCCCCCAGCAGCGCCTCGTCCGCTGCGGTCACCTGGACGCCGGTCAGGTCACGGCCAAGCTGCCGCTCGACCGCGCTGCCCGCCCAGACGAAACGGAACAGCGGCGCGCCGGTGGCATGGCGGCGATCGCAGGCGATGAGAAAGGCATTCTCCGGCATCTGCGCCTGCAGGTCGTTGACGATTCCGCCGTCGGGCAGCAGCCGCATCTGCCGCGTGCGTTCGAACCAGATGTCAAAGGTGCGCCGCGCCGCCGCAGAGTTGATGCGGTCACGCTGCCGTTCCGAAGCCCGCAGCGCGCGCTGACCCAGCGATGCGCCGGGCAGCCGGTCCAGTTGATCGAGCAGCGCACGGGCCAGCAGTTGCTCGGAAATCGGTTTGTGCAGATGCAACAGGCGCGTCTGCGGATCGGAATTGGAGGACATGACGATCACGCGCATTCCGGGGCGCTCGGACTGCATTCCACCGGCCAATGCCTCCGCCGTCGCGGCATCGTGGTCGAAGTCGCACAGCAGCAGGTCCCAATCTGCATCGTCCAACGCGGCGCGTGCCTCTTCCACGGTGGCGACGACGGCCACCTCGTAGTGCAAGCCGGTCAGAAGCCGGTTCAGCGCGGTTGCCAGTGCATTGGACGGTTCCACCAGCAGCACGCGGGCGTTGCCGTGCAGTTCCGGATCCTCGATGCCGCCTGCGATCTCCACCATCTCGCCGTTCAGAACCGCCCGGCCGAGGTAGATGTCGAACTGCGTGCCCTCGCCGGGGGTGCTGTCGATCAGCACCGTGCCGCCGCAGCGCGCCGCCAGCTCAAAGGCAGATCGCACGCCGAGCCCGGTGCCCTTGCCCTTTGGTTTTGTGGTGAAATACGGATCGCCGAGGCGGGTCAGAACCTCTGCCGGCATACCCGCCCCGGTGTCGCGAAAGGACAGACAGAGGTAGTCGCGCGCAAAAAGGCCGGTCGGGCGCTCTGCCTCCGGCACATTGCGCAGGCCAACCGTCACCGTTCCCGCGCGCTTTGCCTCGCGCAGGGCGTCGCGCGCGTTGGACAGCATGTTGAACACCACGGAGGCAAATCGCCCCGGTTCGCCGTAGAATTGCCAGCCGTCCTCCGGCAGGTCGAGTTCAAGCCGATTGCCGTGGCCGATCAGCTGCTGCATCAGCCCCTGATCGCGCCTCAGCATCTGCGCGGGGTCCGACAGCTCGGGTTGCTGATCATCCTTGCGCGAAAAGTCGAGCAACTGCCGTAACAATCGCTGACCACGCTCCACCGAGGCATCGACCTCGTCGAAGAGTGCTGCCTCGATCTCGCCTTCCAGTTTGCGCCGAACCAGTCGCTGCGCGGAGGTCATCACCGACAGCACATTGTTCATGTCGTGCACGACGGAGGCGACAAAGGCCCCCATGGTCTGGATCTTTTCGGCCTGACTGTTGTGCTGCTCCAGCACGCGGATCCGCTCGCGCTTGGTCTCCACGCGACGCTGCAACTGGGCGTTGGAATCGCGCAGGACGGCGACCTCCCGCTCCAGTTCCGCGGCGCGATTTGCGGTTTCGGTCATTTCGGTGAACATGGCGCAGATGCTCCCGCTACCGTCGCACTCCGTGATCATCCCCAGGCGTACAGACCACGTGCGGCCACCGCCGTATTCCGCAAGGCTGCGCGCCTCAAAGGCGGCATCGCCCTTCTGTCGGACCGTCTCCAGCGCGGCGCGGATCTCCGACAGCGTCGCAGCAGGCCACCACGCGGCGAAACCTTCACCCGGCAGACCGGCGTCGTCGGCCAGTCCCAGCGCCTCACGCGATCCGGGACTGATCCAGCGCACGGCGCCGTCCGTATCGAGATAGACCACCGGTGCGAGCGCACCGTGGGCCGGTCCTTCGCGGACCGCCTTCCGGATATCGAACGTCAACCCGCGCACGTCAGCTCCCGTTGCAAACAAGGCGAAAGAACAAACCGAAACCTACCCACAAGATTTGCCTATGACAACTGCTGTCGGCATCCTTTTGGCGGATCGCGGCCAGCCCCGCTTTACAGCAGACAACGCGCTAAGCGCCATGCATATTTTGAGGGCTGGATTGATCCCGCCGACATGGCACGGGCTGCCGCAAGGTCATCTTGGCGCGACTGGCCGCTGGACCGGGGAGAGGGATACCCCGCCCAGTCGGACGCCGCTCCCTGCGCTGGTGCCGATCGATGGAAGGATGTTCCCATTTGTCCGGCGCGTCATGCGTCGCTTATCGCTTGGCTGACATTTCTCACCGTCTATGCCTGTGAGCAAAGAAGAGATCGATCGGCAAATTCAGCGAATGCCATTTCGGCCGCAGGTGCAAAAAGTGCAGCCTCGGCCCTCGCTCCGATGCACCGTATTGATTTTCGACCTCGCGCTCCGGCAGGTGTTGTATTCGCCCGCACTCCGATCTGCGTAACGTTTTCTCTGTTCGTTGCGGCCTTTGGCACGCGGAACAGTTTTCCGCGCTGCCCTCCACAAGGCCCCTGACACTCACCGCATCTCCCTCCCTTCTCGGTCTTTCAGACCTTCTCGGGCAGAGCGCGTGTCCTTTGGTGCCACAGATCGTCTGCGTCACCGCTATCACCCAGCGTCTCCAGCGCCAGCGCGGCAGTGCCCAGCACCATGGCGCGGGCGAAGGTCGGTGCTTCGTCGCGGGCCCAAAGCGCTTCCAACGCCGTCATCGGGAAGGTCAGATCGCCCAGCCGCATCTGGTCGTCAATCAGCTCTGGCAGCGAGGCCTGCCATCGCGCGCCGCCGCGCAGGCCAAAGGCTTCCACGCCCTTGCCGGGGTGGCGCTCGAACTCGCCACCGCCGCCCTTGATGACGCTCAGGCTCTCCCACGCCAGAAGCTGCGCGGCATCCGCCTGCAAGAGCCGGTAGGAGGGGTGAAAGACGCCCTGCACGCTGGCGCGCGCCCGCCCCGGATTCAGCATCCGGCAGACGGTGTTGGCACAGGATCGCAGCCCCAGAACGCCCCTTAGCGACAGGAGCGAGAACAGCGCCGGATGCATCTCCTCCAGAGGCATGTACACGAGGTTACCCGCCTCCAGCGCCGTCTTTGCGCCTTCGGTTGTGGTGGCCACGGGGATGTTCAACGCCGCCACGCCCGTCCGCACGGCGCCGTCGGGCCCGTTCCAGCCGTGCATCAGAACCCGTCGGCCGCTGTCCGCCACCAGCTTTGCCGCCAGCAGGAACCACGGCAGCCCGCGCGTGCGTCCGGCGGCGTAGCTCGGCCAGTCGAGATCGATCGGGGGCAGGGGACCCGTGGCCGCCTGCGCAGCCTCTGCCAGTCCGGCGATTTCCTCCGCCGTCTCGCCCTTCATACGCAACAGCATCAGGAGCGCACCCACCGCATGGGGGTCGGCGCCGCTCAGCATCAGCCCCATTGCCTCGCGCGCCTCTTCGCGGGTCAGCGACCGTGACCGGCCCGGCCCGCGCCCCAGCGTGCGGACATGCGTGGCCAGCGTCACTCCGCAGCCTCTTTGGGCTGGGTCAGGTTGGGGCTTGTCGGCCTGACCGGCGTTTGTTCGGTCTGCGTCTGAACGCGCGTCAGCAGCGCCGCCAGTTCCGGGCGGCAGGATCCGCAGTTCGTCCCCGCCTGCAGGGCCTTGCCGATTTCGTCCACGCTGACCAATCCATCGCTTTCGATGGCGCGCAGTATGGTGTTCATTCCGACGTCGAAGCAAGCACAGACCACAACACCGGGGTCGGGCCGGTCAGCAGGCGCGCGACCGGACAGCAGCGTCAGGTCTGGCACCTCTGGCATCTGCACGAGGTAATCGCGCATCACGGCCACCGGCCCAGGGGAAACGAACAGCACCGCCACCAGCCGTCCGGCCTCGCGGAATGCCAGTCGCGCCGAACCAGCGGCGCGGTCCTCCAGGATCGACACCTCTGCCTGCGCCAGTCCGAACATTTCCCGCGCCGCCGTTTCCCAGTTTGGCGGTGCCGCGTAGCCTGCCATCTCGACCCGGTGGCCCGCCTTTGTCACCGCGCGCGCCCAGTAGTCGCCCGTCGGTGTCACGTTCCGCGCCGAGACGGCAAAGCCATACCACGCCGCCTGCATCCGGCTGACCTTCACCACGCTGGCCTTGCTCTCCGGCTGGCCGGAAACCGGGTCCACCACGGGCGCCACCACCGCATCGATGCGCGCCGCGGGCGCTGTTTCCCCGGTCCAGTGCATCGGCGCGAAAACCTGTCCGCGCAGTACGTCATCCGTGATCCTCGCCCGCAGGATCGCGCGGCCCTGTGGGCTGTCCAGCACGCACAGGTCCGCCAGGCCGATCCCCAGGTCCGCGGCGTCCTCCGGGTGAATTTCCAGAAACGGCTCCGCCAGATGGGCCGCCAGCCGGGGGCTGAGGGCGGTGCGCGTCATCGTGTGCCACTGATCGCGGATGCGGCCTGTGTTCAGCCGGAAGGGATAGCGCGGCCCTACCTTCGCCACGGGCGGTCGCCAAGCCACGGGTACCAGCCGGGCCTTTCCGTCAGCGTGGTAGAACTGTCCGTCGGCAAAGAACCGTCCGCCTGTGCGTGTGGCAGACACCGGCCAGCGCACCGGAGGCAGAGCGTCGTAACCCGCCCTATCCAGCCCCGCGAGCCCGCTGATGTCGAAATCCTTCCCGAACCGCCCTGCGATACCCGACAGTGCCGCATATTCGCGGAAGATCTCCGCCTCGGAGGCATAGTCGAAAGCGTTCTTGAACCCCATGCGGCGGCCCACTTCTGCCAATTGCGCCCAGTCAGGTCGTGTCAGTCCCGGCGCGGGCAGAACTGCGCGCTGGCGGCTGATGGTGCGGTCCGAATTCGTCACCGTGCCGCTTTTTTCGCCCCATGCCGTCGCGGGCAGCAGAACATCGGCCAGCCGCGCCGTGTCCGTCGCCGCCGTCACGTCGCTGACCACGACGAAATCGCAGCCCCGGATCGCCTCACGCACGGCGTCCGCGTCGGGCATGGAAACCGCCGGATTGGTGTGGATGACCCACAGCGCCTTGATCCGGCCGTCGCCAACGGCGCGGAACATGTCGACCGCCTTCAGGCCCGGCGCCTCCGGCACCCGGTCGCATCCCCAGAAGTCCCGCACCGCCGCGCGGTGGTCGGCGTTCTCCAGATCGAGATGGCAGGCCAGCATGTTCGCCAGACCGCCGACCTCGCGCCCGCCCATGGCGTTTGGCTGGCCGGTGACCGACAGCGGCCCGCAGCCCGGTTTGCCGATGCGCCCGGTGGCCAGATGGCAATTCAAGATGGCATTGACCTTGTCCGACCCCGCGCTCGACTGGTTCACCCCCTGACTGAAAACCGTCACCACCTTTTCATTATCGCGCCACAACCGGACAAAGGCCTGCACGTCCTCCTCGGCCAGCCCTGTCACGCTGATGTCGTCGTTCATCGCCTGCGCCAGCGTTTCGTCAAAGCCTTCAGTGTGCCGCAGGAAGGTCGCGTCCAGCGCGCCGCCCTCGTACAGATCCGCGAGCAGCCGGTTGAACAGCGCCACGTCGCTGCCGGGTTCTAGTGCCAGACGCAGGTCCGCCCCGTCACAGGACGCCGTGCGGCGCGGATCGACCACTACGATCTTTGTTCTACGCGCGGCCCGTGCCGCCAGCACACGCTGATACAGGACCGGGTGGCACCACGCCATGTTCGACCCTACCAGCACGATCAGATCGGCCTCTTCGAGGTCCTCGTAGGTCTGCGGCACCGTGTCCGTGCCAAACGCCCGGCGCTGCCCCGCCACGGTGGACGCCATGCAAAGCCTTGAATTCGTGTCAATGTTTGCAGTCCCCATAAAGCCCTTGGCGAGCTTGTTGGCGACATAGTAATCCTCTGTCAGCAATTGCCCGGAAACATAAAGCGCCACCGCATCCGGCCCGTGTTCGGCAATGGTCTCGCGGAACCGGTCGGCCACCAATTGCAGCGCGTCGTCCCAGCCCGTCGCGCGCCCGTTCACCACGGGCGCCAGAAGACGATGCGCCAGCCCCACGGTTTCCCCCAGCGCGGACCCCTTTGAACAAAGCCGCCCGCGGTTCGCGGGGTGGTCCGGGTCGCCGCGCACCTCCAGCCCGCCCTTGCCATCCGGCGTCAGCAGAACGCCACAGCCCACGCCACAATAGGCGCAGGTGGATTTCACCGTGACGCGGGGCTCCGCATCGTCGGCCAGTGCGGGCAGGGGGGCGCCGTCCATCACGCGGCACTCCGGGTCATCGCTCTTGTCCGCATCGTCGCCCTCTTCCTTTGCACCATTTTTCCTTTGCACCATTCGGTCACGCCGCGAGGCTCGACCGGCTTAACCCGTCAGTGCCCTGCGCATCCGGGCCGAAAATCAGCGTTTCCCGCATGGTGGAGACGTCTCGACCCTCCTGGATCAACTGGTGCAGCCAGTTGGCGCCCGTCACGTCGCCGTAAATTATCGCCCCGATCAGGCGGCCCCGTTCCAGCACCAACCGCTTGTAGATGCGGGCGGAAGGGTCGCGGAACACGATCTCCTCGCGCCCGTCGCCGCCCGTGAAATCGCCGGCACTGAACAGATCGCAGCCGGTAACCTTCAGCTTCGTTGCGAGTTCGCGCGGTACAAAGGCGTCCGCCACACCCGTCAACTCGTGCGCCAGCACGCGGGCCTGATCGTAGAGCGGCGCAACAAGGCCAAAGAGCGCGCCGTTGAACTCCACGCATTCCCCAAGTGCATAGACCCCCGGCACCTGCGTTCGCATCTGCGCATCCACCGTGATGGCCCGGCCGCAGGCAATTCCCGCTGTCTGCGCCAGTTGAAAGCTTGGTCGAATGCCGACCGCCATGACCACGATATCGCAGGGAATTTCACGCCCATCCTTCAGTACCACCGCCTCCGCGCGAGTCTTGCCCGCGATCTCTTCGGTGGCGGCGTCGAGGATCACGTCGATGCCCTTGCGCTCCTGATCTTCCTTAAGTAGCGCGCCTGCTTCCGGGTCGAGCTGCCGCTCCATCAGGTGATCCATGAGGTGTAGCACCGTCACCGCCATGCCACGGGCCCGAAGCCCGGCGGCGGCCTCCAGCCCGAGCAGACCACCGCCGATCACCACAGCCCGCGCGCCGGGCCGCGCGGCGGAGATCATCCGATCCGTGTCGTCGAGGTCGCGATAGGCCAGCACGCCGGGCAACCGGTGCCCCGGCACCGGAACGATGAACGGCGCAGAGCCGGTGGCGAGGATCAGTCTGTCATAGGACACCTGCCCATGTTCGGCCTCAACCACGCGGGCTTGCGTATCGATGGACAGCACACGCTCCCCAAAGCGACAGGTCACGCCCCGGCGCGCGTACCAGTCGGCGTCATGGGTAACGATCTGCTCGTATGTCTTCTCGCCGGACAGAACCGGCGAGAGCATGATGCGGTTGTACGTCCCGCGCGGCTCGGCATTGAAGAGCGTGATCTCGAAGCGGTCCGGAGCCTCCTCGGTCAGATGCTCCAACACCCGCCCCGCTGCCATGCCAGCACCGACGATGATGAGGCGTTCAGCCACAGGAGTGCACTCGCACGCAGAACTTGTAGAAAAGCCTTGGGGCGGGATGAGCCCAGCTTGCGCAATTAAGCCCCGAATCTGTGTCCGAATACCCCATCCCCGTCACTCCGCCGCGATGGCCGGCGCGGCCTGCTTGGTCTTCGGCTTGGCGCCGTGTTCGTATTCCTCGAGGAAATCCAGCACGTCCTGGCGGTACTTGTAGTAATCCGGGTGTTCGAGTAGGGCCTTGCGGCTGCGCGGGCGGGGCAAGTCGACGTCGACGATCTTGCCGATGGTCGCCTGCGGTCCGTTGGTCATCATCACCACCCGGTCGGCCAGCAGGATCGCCTCGTCCACGTCATGGGTGACGCAAACGGCCGTGACCTTCGTCCGGTCCCAGACCTCCATCAGCACCTCCTGCAAGTCCCACCGCGTCAGGCTGTCGAGCATCCCGAAAGGCTCGTCCAGAAGCAGCAGTTTGGGCGATAGCGCAAAGGCCCGCGCGATGCCGACGCGCTGTTTCATGCCGTTCGACATATCGGCGGTGGAACGGTCCATGGCATCGGCCAGTCCGACCCGTTCCAGGTAGTATTCCACCACGTCCTGACGTTCTGCCCGGCTCGCCTTCGGATAGACCTTGTCCACGCCGATGGCGCAGTTTTCCCGCGCGGTGAGCCAGGGGAAGAGGTTGGGCGACTGAAAGACCACCGCGCGCTCCGGGTCGGCGCCGCGCACCTCGAACCCGTCAAGTTTGATGACCCCCTTGGAGATCGGGTTCAGCCCCGCAGCCATGGTCAACACCGTGGACTTTCCACACCCGGAATGCCCGATAAGCGACACGAACTCCCCTTTGTTTAGCTTCAGGTTGAAGTCCTCCACCACGGTCAGCGGTCCCTTCGGAGTGGGGTAGACCTTGTGAAGCTGGCTGAACTCCAGATACTTTTCCTCGATCCCGGAGATCGCCGCCTGCAGGACTGCGGCGGGCACTGTGTGATTTGGCTTGATCCCTGGCAGAACCCGCACGCCCTCCGCCTTTGCACTCAGGCCAACGTCCATCAAGGTCCGGGTCACGTCGCGACGCAGCGCCTTGAAGGTCTCGTCGTTGTTCATCTCGGCGCGGTCACGCGGGCGCGGGATTGTGACGCGGAATTCCTCGCCCAAAGTCCCGTCCGGGTTCAGCGCGATGATCCGGTCCGCCAGCAGGATTGCCTCATCGACATCGTTGGTGATCAGCACGCAGGTCTTCTTGTCCTGCTCCCAGATGTGCTCGATCTCATCGGCGAGGTTCGCCCGAGTGAGCGCGTCGAGGGCGCTCAGCGGTTCGTCCAGCAGCAGCACCTCGGGTGACATCGCCAGCGCGCGCGCCACGTTCACCCGCTGGCGCATCCCGCCCGACAGTTCCGCGGGTCGGCGCTGGGCGGCATGGCCCAGTCCCACCATCGTAACGTATTGCGCCACGGTCGCGGCCTTTTCAGCCTTTGGCATCTTCGGAAAAACGCTGTCCAGCGCCAGCTTCACGTTGCCCTCAACGGTCAGCCAGGGCATCAGCGAGTAGCTCTGGAAAATCACGCCGCGCTCCGGCCCGGGGCCTTCGACCGGCTTGCCCTTGAAGGACACGCGGCCCTGCGTCGGCATCTCCAACCCCGCCATAAGGTTGATCAGCGTCGTCTTGCCCGTCCCGGAGAAGCCCAGGAGCACAAGAAACTCGCCCTCCTGCACGTCCAGATTGATGCTCTGCAACACCTTGGTTGCCGCCGTGCCCGTGCCGAAGCTTTTGGAAACGTTTTCGAATTTCAGGATGCTCATGGCGCTCACCGCTGGTTGGTGAAGGTAAAGAGGGACTGCAGCGCGTACATCACACGATCCAGCAAGAAGCCGATGATCCCGATGGTGAAGACCGCCACCATGATCTTGGCGAGGCTGGAGGACGATCCGTTCTGGAACTCGTCCCAGACGAACTTGCCCAGGCCCGGGTTCTGCGCCAGCATCTCGGCAGCGATCAGAACCATCCAACCCACGCCCAGCGAGAGCCGAAGCCCGGTAAAGATCAGCGGCAGAGCAGAGGGCAGCACCAGCCGGGTGATCTTTGTCCATGTGTTCATCTTCAGCACCTTGGAGACGTTCACCAGATCCCTGTCGATGCTTGCCACCCCCAGGGATGTGTTGATCAGCGTTGGCCAGAGGGAACAGAGCGTCACGGTAATTGCGGAGATAATGAACGATTTCGGGAACAAACCGCCGTCATTCGCGGCGAGGGCCGAGACGATCATCGTCACGATGGGCAGCCACGCCAACGGCGAGACCGGTTTGAAGATCTGGATCAGCGGGTTCAACCCGGCGTTCGCGGTGGGCGACAGACCGGCCAGGATGCCCAGCGGCACGGCGACCAATGTGGCGACCAGAAAACCCGCGAACACCGTCTGGATGGAGGTCCAGATCTGCTGATAGTAG
Organism: Sagittula salina; assembly: GCF_017813235.1. Lineage (GTDB taxonomy): Bacteria > Pseudomonadota > Alphaproteobacteria > Rhodobacterales > Rhodobacteraceae > Sagittula > Sagittula salina. The sequence continues at coordinate 48,245 of NZ_JAGISH010000010.1, read as the reverse complement.
GACGGCGCGCCGGTATAGGCCACGTCCTTCACCTGATCGGCCTTGCCTGCGGCGATCAGCTTGTCGTTGCGCTTGGCAACCATGGCTTCGAACTTGTCGCGTTTTTCGGCCTTGGCCTGTGCGTCCGCGTGGAGGTTCACCGCCTCTTCCCAGACCTGCGCGGGCCCCGGCACCGCGCCAAGACTGGTCTGCACCTTCGGCGCCAGCGTGCCCCACAGCAGCAGGAAGCCGACGATCGCCAGGACCGGCACGACCAGCAGGCGCCAGATCTCCTTCATCTGCGCCTGAGGATTGTCACCGGCGGCGGCCTTCAGCACGGGCGTGACCCATGACAGCCCCAGAACCTGAAACCATTTGTCGGCGTGGCTGATGCGGGTGAAAAGCCGGGCGCGCCGTTCTTCGCGGTCGGCATCGGCGGAAAAATTCGGATCGAGGGTGGTCATTTCGGGTCCTCGCTACGTCGCGGCTTCATGCCGGTCGTTGCTCAATATCTGGGCAAACCGCGAATGCTGCGTTGCGGTGTGCATGGGTTGTGCATGGGCGGTGCATGGATTGTGCAACCCCGTATTCAGAGCGATTTCTGCGCCCGTATTCATTCGCGGGCGCAGGGATTTTTCCGAGGATCACCCTTTGACTTCCGTGCCCACGACCGTTTGATCGCCCTTCAGGCCGATGGGCAGGCTGTCGAGATAAGCGTTGGGCGTGCGACCGTCGTAGCCGATGCTGTCGATCACGTCGGCGGCCGGAGTGGCGGCCTTGTAGCCGTCGCTCTCCCAATCGAAATCTGCCTCGTTTGCCAGCCCATCATCGACCAGCAGCCGCGCCGCTTGAAGGTATACCCCCGGCTTGTAGACCGACTTCGCCACCTCATCGTACCAGGAGTCCGGCTGAGGCTCCGCGATCTGGCCCCAGCGACGCATCTGAGTCAGGTACCACACGGCATCCGAGTAGTAGGGCTGTGTGGCATTGTACCGGAAGAAGACGTTGAAATCGGGCACTTCGCGCTTGTCGCCCTTCTCGTACTCGAAGGTTCCGGTCATCGAATTGGCGATCACCTCGGCGTCGGCTCCGACGTATTCCGGCTGGCTGAGGATCTTCACCGCCTCCATCCGGTTGGCGTTGTCGTTCTCGTCCAGCCACATGGCGGCGCGGATCAGAGCCTTGGTAACGGCGAGCGTGGTGTTGGGGTTCTCTTCCGCAAATTCCGCCGTGATCCCAAAGACTTTCTCGGGGTTGTTCTTCCACAGCTCGTAATCCGTAATCACGGGTACGCCGATCCCCTTGAAGACTGCGGCCTGGTTCCAGGGTTCGCCGACGCAGTAGCCATCGATGGTCCCTGCCTCCAGCGTGGCGGGCATCTGCGGCGGCGGCGTCACCGACAGCAGCACGTCCGCGTCGATCTGCCCAGAGATGTTCTCGGGGCTGTAATAGCCGGGGTTCAGGCCGCCAGCGGCGAGCCAGTAGCGCAATTCATAGTTGTGCGTCGAAACTGGGAAGACCATACCCATGTTGAATGGCTTTCCTTCGGCCTTGTAGTCCTCGACCACCGGTTTCAGCGCCGAGGCGCTGATCGGGTGCTGCGGGCGACCGTCGTCCATCACCGGCACGTTCGGCTTCATCGCGTCCCAGACGGCATTCGACACGGTAATCCCGTTGCCGTTCAAATCCATGGAAAAGGGCGTAATGATATGCGCCTGTGTGCCGTAGCCAATCGTGGCGGCCAGAGGCTGCCCGGCCAGCATATGCGCACCGTCCAGCTGCCCGTCGATCACACCGTCCAGCAGCACCTTCCAGTTGGCCTGCGCTTCGAGTGTCACAAACAGCCCTTCATCGAGGAAATAGCCCTGTTCATAGGCGACCGCGAGCGGCGCCATGTCGGTCAACTTGATAAATCCGAACTTCAGTTCGTCCCTTTCAAGTGCCAGTTCCGCGTAGGCCGGGGTCACGAGCGCCGTCGTGGCGACGAGGGCGGCAAGGAATGTCTTCATGGTCGCGTCGTCCCTTTTTCTTCAGTCGTGGCCCTGCAAGAGCCCGAAAAACAAAAAAACACCGTAGTCACTGCCCGGCGCGGGAGGAGAAGCGCAAGGCGGTGAGCTACGGTGCCCGGTGTTCCCGATCGTCGGGATGGAATGTCGTACCAGGCCACGTCCTTGCGACCCGGTGATTCGAGATTTCCGCAAATGCCGTCCCCGATCAAGCGACATGCTGCGGTGCAGCGGCATCCTGTCGCAGGTCAGGGCGCGATGCCGTAAACTTTGCCCAAATAAGGGGCGCTATCCCTTGAGCGGGTCAAAAACACGCCCGTCGAAGAACGCGTTTCGCAGGAGGGCAAGCTGCCCGTTCCGAGATGCCACGGCGGTAGGTTCCAGAATCGAACCCTCCAGTTTGTCCGACGCACCGGGCATCTCCGCCCCACTGCCGGCCAGCTGCTGGCGGTAGATATCGCTGCGAAAGACCGCGCCCGCCGTTTCCATAGCCGGTGCGAGGTCCAGCCCGTTACGCCCCGCCAGCCGGGCTCCGATCCACTTTGCCTGACTGCGCCATGGAAACGTTGCGGCGCCGTCGTGAAAGATCACGAAACGCGGGCAATCCCGCTGCTCGCCATGGCCGGAGACGGTCAATCGCCCCGAAAGACTGCGGTCGATCATCTCCGCCGGCACATCGAGGTAGCGCCCACGCGACAGAATTTCCGCTGCAGCACCACGCCGGTCACCGGCCTCCAGCCAGCGCCCCGCCTTCCAGACGGCGCGCATCAACCGCCCCAGCAGATGCGGTTCTGTCTCCGCCCAATCGCTGCGCACGGCCAGCACCTTTTCAGGACAGAAGGCCCAGATCGCGTTGCCCGGCAGCAGCAGAGCCCCGGCGCGGCTGTCCACGGCAAGTGAGCCCCACGGCTCTCCGACACAGAAGGCGTCCACGTCGCCGTCTGCCAGCGCCCGTGCCATCAGCGGCGGCGGCACGGTGCGCACCTCGTAGCGGGTGCCGGCCAGCGCGGTGCCGGAAATCCAGTAATCCAGCAGTTCGCGATGCATGGAAAAGGGAAAGGGTACGCCGAAGGTGATTGGCCTCTCGACCACGTCGGCCAGCACTTCTGCGGCCCTCACCGGGTCCGCGAAGTCAAAGAAATATCCCCTGTCGCGCATCTTCTGTTCCAGCGCGCGGCTCACGCCGATGACGTCGCCGTTGACCGACAAGACCGAAACGGCGGCGATCTCCTGCCGCACGCCACCCAGCCCCAAGGCCATCGCGACCGGCATGGTCGACAGCATATGGGCCGCGTCCACCCGGCCAAAGGCCAGCATGTCACGCAAGCTCGACCAGGACGAGGCAGGCACAAGATCAAGCGCGATGCCCTCGGCCTCCGCGAAGCCCATCTCCTGTGCGACGATGAGCGGTGCCGCATCCACAAGCGGGACGTAAGCCACTGGAAGCTCTACCACTTTCATGTCAGAAGTCCCGCCGTGGTGACGATGGCCTCTGCCACCTCCGCTACCCGGCGGCCCTGATCCATCGCAGCCTTGCGAAGCAGGGCGTAGGCCGCTGCCTCGTCGATGCCGCGCGCCTTCATCAGCACGCCCTTGGCGCGGTCGATGACCTTGCGTTCCTCGAGCGCGCGCCGCGTCTCAATCAATTCACGGCGCATTTGCTGCGACATCTGGAATCGCGCGATGGCCGCGTCCAGAACGGGCTTCAGCCGATCCGGGTGCAGCCCGTCGACCACATAGGCCGACAGCCCCGCCTCGATCGCCTCGCGCGCTAGACCGCCTGCGGCACCGCCGACGAACATGGCCACCGGACGCTCCAGCGGACCTGATGCCAGCGTCAGTTCCTCCAGCATGTCACGGGTTGGGTTGCCGGCGTCGATCAGCACCACGTCCGGACTGAGCGCGGCGATACGCCGGGCGAGCGCCGAGACATTGCCGATCACATGCACGTCAAAGTCGCCCCCGGCCTGAAGGGCATCCATGATCGAGATCGCTCGATCCCGGTCTTCCTCGACGACGACGATGGTCAGACGATTGCTCATGCCGTCTTTGTGCCTGTCGCGCAGGCGGGCGCAAGACGGTAACTTGTCCCGCTCGCATGAGATTGAAGCAAATGCCCGAAATTGCGGCGTTTCCGCGCCGAGGCGTGGATTCAGGCGCCGATGGGCACGATGTGATTGTCCCAGGCAACCTTGTGGGCCTGCATTGCGCGCGCGGTACCGTTTTCGATGCAGTGAAAGCCGCCAATGCCGGTGGAGGCAACGAACCCTGTGGCCCCTGGCGCCAGTCCGCAGACGTCCTCGAGCAGCACTTCGTGCACGAAGTGCCCGGTCCCTGCCTCGAATACCTGCACCCGTCCGCCGCGCGGCGAGGTGATCGCCACCTGCATCCCATCGCCGGAGAAGGATACACTGCCCGCGTAGCCCTGCATGGCGTCGTGGCGCGGCCCCTCCGCACTGGCCCAGACTGGCGCCTCGCCACGCCGATGCAGCATCAGCAGGGCCGGGGCCTCCGCCACATCACCCTGCCATTGCAGGGCCAACGCCACGCGGCCCATGGCATCCACCACGAGGTGCCGCATGGAATTCAGGTGCTCTCCGGCGGGGGGCTCCACCACCTCCATCACCTCTCCCGAAAGCGAAACATAGGCGAGGTTCGGGGCCATCATGGGCAGGTTCAGCTTTGCCCGCCCGGCGTCGGGGTGGGTCTCGATCCCGCCGTTCGCGATCACCAGGGAACCGCCGTCCGGCATCAGCCGCAATTCGTGCGGGCCGACCCCGTGCGACGGGAATTCGCCCAGCCGCCGATAGCCGCCAAAGACGTCCCACATGCCGATCACGCCCGCCGCATTCTCGAAGTCGTTCTCCGGAGTATACAGCACCGAGCCGTCCGGCGAAAACGCTCCGTGGCCGTAGAAGTGCCGCCCGGCGGGTGCTGCCATCTCGGCCTTCACCCTTCCGGAAAGGCAATCCAGAACAACGGCGTAGGTCCCGGGCCGGCGGGCAAAGGCTACCGCCTCCGCGCGCTCGGGGTGGGCCGCCGCCGCGTGGCCGCGCGCGGGCAACGCGACCGAGAACAAGCTCTCACCCGCCTCCGAGACGCCGTGCAACGCATAGCCCGATCCGTCCTTGGCCGCAGCGAGAAAGCGGGGCGCGCCCACATCGGACCATCCGCGTGCGGGCATCAGCCCTGCCGCGACCATCCCGCTCAACATGCCCCTGCGTGACAGCATTTCAGTCTCCATCCTGCGAATTGAACCCGGCGATGACGCCCAGTTCCGGGCCCAGTTCGGCACCCACCACAGTGCGGACGCGTTCGACCGCCGCTTGCAGCAGTTCCACCCGGAAGCGCCCCGCCGGGTTGTCTACCCCGGCAAAGATCGGGCTTTCCTGCGCGTCGATTTCCGCAAATGCTTTCTCGTAGGCCTCACGGATCTCTGCCGCTACCTTTGGGGCATCGGCCGCCAGCGCCAGGGCAAGGCTTTCGGTTGCTTCCAGAGACAGGCGAACATGCCGTATTGACCGCTCCGACCGGCGCGCCTCTGCCCGGGTCGGACGCGGTTTGTCAAAGCTGCCCATCGGACGTCCGATCCGCGTGTCGGAGGTGAACTGGAGCCCGGAGGTCACAGCCTTGAAAAGCTCCTGCAACGCTTCCTCTGTAGAGCGGTATCGGTCGCTTTCTGCATCAAACTCCTGCGCAAAGGTCTGCCAATCGACGAAAATGGCTTCTGCAATCTCCGACGTGTCGCGCGCGACGGCCCGCGTCAGCGCACAGCTGTAGTGTGATTCCTGCGCAAAGGCCGGATCGAAAAGCAGGTATTCCAGCGCATAGAACCCACGTGCCGCGATCGAGACCTGGCCGAAGGCTTCCACCGACTCCACCACCGGGTCCTCCGCCGCGATCAGACCTTGCAGGCTTTTCGGCGTCGCGTTTCGGGTGTCCGGCCAAAAGGCCAGAGCGAAGGCGCGATCAGCCACTTCCGCCGGGCCAAAGCGCAGGTGGCTGACCCGCACCCAAGCGTCAAAAGCGTCAGCCCATGCCGCGCGCAGAGCGTCACTGTCGGGGCTGCAATCGGCCTGCGCCGCATCTTCCAGCACCTGCGCCTTCTCGGCGAGCGTCTCGAAACCGGGCAGTACCTCAGACTTCACCACCGCGACAGGGTCGGGCGTGGCCCATCCCGCGCCCGACCACAGGCTGGCACAGAGGGCGATACAACAGGTGAGGGGTCTCGACATTACAGGCTCTCCAGGAATTTCAACAAGTTGGCGCGATCTTCCGGCGGCATTTCCACCACGGTGTCGCGCTGCGCCTGCGCCTCGCCGCCATGCCACAGCACCGCCTCCAGCAGCGACCGCGCCCGACCGTCGTGCAGGAAATAGCTATGCCCGGACACGGTGGCGGTCAAACCGATCCCCCACAAAGGCGGGGTCCGCCACTCTGTTCCGTCGGCCCGTGCCTCCGGTCGCCCGTCGGCCAGCCCCGGCCCCATATCGTGCAGCAGCATATCCGTATACGGCCATATCAACTGGAAGGACTGCTCCGGTTGGTCCTCCAGACGATGCGTGACAAAGCTCGGGTTGTGGCAGGACTGGCAGCCGGTCCGGTAGAAAACCTCCTTGCCGCGCAAAACCTCCGTTTTGTCCGCCCCGCGTCGTCCCGGCACCCCGAGGTTGCGCGAATAGAAGGTCACAAGGTCGAGCCCTTCGCCGTCGATCTCGAAACCACGGTCGTCCTGATCACCGTGCAGGGCGGCGCGGCAGTCGACCTGCGCGTCGGTACATTCGCCAGCGCCATCCGGGAAGATCGGGTTGGAAATCCCGATATCGCCCACAAAGGCCGCGGCGGACTGCTCCTTGATCGTTGGAGCGCCCGCTTTCAGGCCGAATCTGCCCAGCATGGGGCGGTCGAACTCTGCCGACCAGACAATCTGCGCGCGACCGGATATGCCGTCGCGATCGGCGTCCTCCGGGTCGGCCAGCGCTACGATATCATCGGCTGGCACCGCCTCCAGAAGGCCCAGCCCGATCATCTGCGGCGCCACGCGAGGGGACAGCATCGCGCCCTCCCCCAGCGGACCGTAGCCGAGATCCTTTGCCCGATAGGTTGGCACGCGCAGGGCTATCGCTTCGCCGCCGGACAGTAAAACCTCTCGTTCTTCGTATGAAATATCCAGACGGTACTCCGCCGCGTGGCCGGGGAGTCCGAAATCCTGCAGCTGAAGCCCGTAGGTCGGGTCGGGCTGCGTGGCAATATAGCCTTTGATCTCCTTGATCAGATCCTCGGACCCGCCGGGCACGGAGACCCTCAGAAACATGGAAATCGCCGTGTCTTCCGGTCCCTCCGGGGGATGGCCGCGCCCGTCCTTCAGGTGGCAGCGCTGGCAGGAGCGCGCGTTGTAGAGCGGCCCCAGCCCGTCGGAGGCCAGCGTCGAGGAGGGCGCGGAAACCCAAACTTTCCGGAAGAGCCCGTTGCCGACCTTGAAGTCCAACTCCCGCTCGAACGAGATATTGCCGGACGGTTGCGAGAAGGCATCCGCCGTGTCCCGCGCGCGGACCGTTGCGCCGCCGCCGGGCATATCCTCAAAGCGTTGGGGCGTGCCAAAATCCGTCGGCGGCTTCAGCACGCCCTTGATGCGCTCACGCTCGGCCGCGGTCCGGGGGATCACACTCAGGTGAGCGTCCGAAAGAGCCTGTGCGCAGGTTCCGCCCGCAGCCATCATGGTGCCCGCCACAACCATCATGCCGAGAACGCCCAGTTTCATGCGTCAACTCCGTCCTCCGCAAAGCAAACCCGGGCGTCCGCCGGAGGGAGGCGGACGCCCGGTGTGATGCGCAGGGCCACCCATCAGCCCCGGCACCCATTCCGTCACTGGCGCTTACTGAAACACCGCGCCAGGCGCGTCCAGCGAATCCGAACCCTCGATCTCGACCCCGTCGAGACCCAGCAAGGCGACCGCGCGCTCGATGCTGCGGGTCTGGTCGATAAGGGCGTTGACGCCGCCCATGACCAGCGCTTCGCCCTCGGCATTGCCGCGTTCCAGCATCATGTCGTAGGAAAACCCACCCTCGGCGGCGGCCTTGATCTCGCCAAGTTTCTCCATCGTGGTATCCAGTTTGCCACGCAGTTCCGCGTCCAGTTCCACGTCCGCTTCGGCAACGAGATCGCTCACCGACGGTCCTTTGACCACCGACCCGTCGACCCGCTCATAGCGACCGAGGTAGACGTTCCGGATGCCCATGCCGTCGTAGTAATGCGAATTGTGCGTGTTGTCGGAGAAGCAGTCGTGCTCTTCTTCCGGGTCATTCAGCATGAGGCCCAGCCGCATCCGCTCGCCGGCCTGTTCGCCATAGGAGAGCGAGCCCATCCCCGTGAGTATCGCCACGATCCCGGCGGTCTCGTCCGCGGTCAGCGCCTCGCGCGCGGCACCATCTTCGCCCCATTGCGCAGCCATCCATTCGAGATCGGAAACCAGAAGATCGGTCGCCGACACGAGGTAGTCCGCCCGCCTGTCGCAGTTGCCGTTGGTGCAGTCGTCGCCCTGGGCATAGTCGGTCCATGCACGATCCCCGGCGCCAAACGCATGACCGTTCAAATCCTGGCCCCAGAGCAGGAATTCGATCGCGTGATAGCCGGAGGCGACGTTGGCCTCTATGCCGTCTGCTTCATGCAGTACGTCCGAGATCAATTCGGGCGTGATTTCCGTCGCGTCCACGTCTTCGCCCGACAGGGTGAAGTTCGGCGTCGCCACCACGTTCAGCGCGGCGAATTCATTCTCGTCCGAGGGCCCACCGTAGGCGGCATCGACGTAGTCGATCAGCCCTTCGTCCAGCGGCCATGCGTTCACCTTGCCCTCCCAGTCATCGACGATGGGGTTGCCGAAGCGGAACGCCTCCGTCTGTTGGTAGGGCGCTCGCGATGCCAGCCACGCGGTACGGGCCGCCATCAGCGTCTCTTCCGATGGGTTCGTGACCAGCGCGTCAACGGCCTTGCGCAGCGCTTGTGCCGTTTCCGCCGCATCCGTGTAACCCGCTTCGGCCAGATCGGCGTAAGTGTCGAGGACCGCGCCGCGATCCGCCGCCAGAGCCGGACCCGCAATGATCGCCAACGCTGCCACACCTGTCAGGTGATGATTCATGACTGTTTCCCTCGGTTTTTGTTCGGCCTCTTCCTGACTAATTTGGTAAGACTTGTCAATCCCACGGGGGCGCTCCGCATCTGTCGCCGAAATCTCGATGAATCACGGCATGGTCCTGCACAGGTCATCCTGAATTTGGATCAGAGAATAGCGGGCCGAGCCGAACGGACAGGTCGGATACACGCTGGCTCGGAGGTTGCGTCATGGTGCCGTCAGATCTCCAGTTCGAAAAAGAAATCCGGATAGGGGTCCTCGTTGAAACGCTCGATCTCCCGCCAGCCGCGCTTGCGGTAGAAGGCGACCGCCTCCGGCAGGGCAGAGTTCGTGTCGAGCCGTAACAGCGTGCCACCAAGGGCTGCCGCGCGTGTCTCCACCGCGTCCATCAGGCGTCCCGCCAGCCCCATGCCGCGCGCGGAGGGCGCGACCCAGAGCCGCTTGATCTCGAAATAGCCCTTGTCCGTTCCCTTCAGTCCGACGCAGCCGATGGGCATCCCGTCACACAACGCAATCAGGAAGGCGCCGCGCGGGGCCGTCATGTCGCTTGCATCCGGGTCTGCGGAGAGGGTCACGTCAAAGCCGGATCGGAAACGGCGCCCCAGTTCGGCGTAGTATTCTTCAAGACAGGCCCGCGCGCGCGGGTCGGACGGGGGCACTTCCTCGACCGCTACACGGTCCCAGCCAAGCGCGGTGGCCACGATGTCCATGGCGTTCAGCAGCATGTCCGGATTCGGATGGCGGGCAACAATTTCCTGCGCCTGTATGTCGGAAAGTCGCTCATATTCGGCGAATTCCGTCAGACCAGCCTCCGTCAGGCGCGCCTCTCGGCGGCGGCCGTCCTCCTCTGAGGGGGTGACAGTGATCAGATCTTCTTCTTCCAGCCCGCGCAGGAGGCGGCTCATCAGCCCGGAATCCAGCCGCAGATAGGCCCGGATCTCCCCCACATCGTGCATCCCGTGCCCGATTGCGTTCAGAACCCGCGCAGGACCCAAGGGGCGCCCGCGGCCGAGAAAAGAGGTGTCGAGCACGCCGGCCTCTGTGGTGACGGCGCGGTGAAAGCGGCGGGTGCGCAGGATCGGGTCGGACGGCATGGTGGCTCCTTTTTTGCCTGACATTTGTCAGTCAACTGGCGTTGCGTCAAGTCGGGCCGAGAGGATGACAAGACAGATGTCCTGCACAGCCGCACGATATGGTCGCCCGCCGCATCGCGGGCGGAGAGGGGACAACCTGCACTTCGGAGCGCGCGCAAATGCGATGGCAAACCCCCGAAGCTGTCCGTCCCCGGCTGGCCCACGTCCTGTGCCGTCAGGTTGGGTGCGGGCGCGGGGGAGGGGGCGCAGGACCCTTGCGAGTTGTTTCGCCTGGCTTGTACAGGAGCGCACGTCCGCGACTGTCGAGCGCGAACAATGACCCAAAGTCGCAGGGGCTGGGACCGCTGGTTCGGGCTGCGCTACTCGAACCAGCGGTCCCAGCCCGTGAGGTAGTATTCAACGAGGGCGTGGGTCTGCAGGGTGTTGGACTGGACGGGGCGGCGGGCGGCGTCCGGGGGGAAACTGCGGGCGGCGGACCATGTGGCTTCCGTCAGGAACTTCAGCCCCTCGGGCAGGGAGAGCGGCCGGGCGCGGTGCGGAAGGGGCGTGACGAGTGTGAATCCCCAGTCCCCGAAACTGGGCACGTAGACGTGATAGGGAAGGGTCGTGAGCGTGTCGTCCGGGAGGGCGGGGTTACGGACCTCCCCCCAGGTGGCGACGATGGACCAGAAGGCCTCTGGCGCGTAAGTGGGAGAACCGGATTGCGTGACCAGCGCACCGCCAGAGGCGAGGCGTTCGATCAGCAGGGAGTAGAATTCGCGGCTGTAAAGCTTTGAGAGCGCAATGTTCTTTGGGTCCGGCAGATCGAGGATGACGACGTCGAAGGTCGCTTGCGATTGTTCGGCAAAGCGCCAGGCGTCGCTGTTGACGATGCTCACGCGCGGGTCCGAAAGCACGTGGGCGTTCAGCGCCGCAAGCTCTGCGTGGTCGCGGAACAGCGCGGTCATGCGCGGGTCAAGGTCCACCAGAGTGATGTGCTCCACGCCGTCGTGCCGCAATACCTCGCGCGTCGCCATGCCGTCACCGCCGCCGAGGATCAGAACGTTGGCGTGGCGTTCGGCAATCGACATGGCCGGATGCACCAGCGCCTCATGGTAGCGGTACTCGTCATAGCTGTCGAACTGCAGTGAGTGGTCGAGGTAAAGCCGCGTGCGATCCCGGAACCGGGTGACGGAGATCTTCTGGTAGGCGGTCTGTTCCGTCAGGATGACATCGTCCTCGAACAGCGCCTGATCGGCGACGGAAACGAGCCGTTCCGCCTGCACCAGCGCCACCACCGCCGCCACCAGTGCCAGCCCGCAGGCGACCCATTGCGCACGCAGCGCCCGGTCGCGGAAGATCCAGAGCGACAGCAGCGCCACCGCCAGATTAAGCACCCCGAAGCTCAGGCTGGCCGACATCAGGCCAAGGTTTGGAATCACGAAAAGCGGGAAGGCGAGCGAAGCGACCAGCGCGCCGATGTAGTCCACCGTCAGTACGTTCTCGAAACGAAAGCGCCGGGCGCCGACGGTTTCCAGCACGCGGGCGATCAGCGGGATCTCCATTCCCGAGAGCGCGCCGATGGCGATAAGCGCGCCGTAGAGCGGGCCACCCACGGTGTCGGTCACGGCGTAGGAGAAGAACAGCACGGGCGCGAGAAAGCCGCCGATCACCCCCAGCGCCACCTGCGCCCATATAAAACCGCGCACAGGGTCGGCGACGAAACGCGAAACCCAGGCTCCCAGTCCCATGGCCGAGAGGAACACCCCGATGACAAAGGAGAACTGCCGCACGGAATCGCCCAGCAGGTAGCTGGAGACAGTTGCAGCGATCAGCTCGTAGATCAGTCCGGCGATGGCAACCAGCAGGGTCGCCAGCAGCAGCCAGACTTCGCGCAGGCGGTTGTCCTGCGGCACGTCGGGAGCGGTCAAGATCGGCTCAGGAGACGATGACGGCGGCGATGATGATGGCAAGCGACAGGAAGACCGAGCCGATCAGCACGGCGAGCGCGGTGTTCTGGTCCTCCTCGATCTCCTTGACCACGGAGAAATGCGTAAGCCGGTTGATCAGCCACCAGCACAGGCCCATGAGCGCCACGCCCAGAAAGGTGAATACGATGGTAGAAATGATTTCCGAGAACTGGAGGATATGCACGGGGTCCATTGGGTGTCCTTTCTGGTGCCGCCAGGGCGGCCTACTTGATGCGACCCGCGATGGCGCTGCGCCCGTTGGAGCCTTCGCGGATGGATTTGGAAACGTCGGTAGAAGTGCCGCCATAGCCGTACCATGCGGCATAGGTCGTGCCGCCAATGGCGAGACCGGAGAGCGTCAGGAAGATCACGCGGAACAGGGGCATTTCAGTCCTCCTCGGTCCAGTCGGAGTCCGCGAAGCGGCGCTGATGGCGGCGGCGGCGCAGGCCCCATTGCGCCGCCGCGATCAGTCCGAAGACCACGGCGAGCAGCACCAGCCAGAAGGGCGCGCCCTGGCCCTCCCTTGCGGAGACGCTGAAGCCGGAAGGCGGGCTGCCACCGGCCCAGGGTTCGTTCTCGGATTCGCTCAGCACCAGCTGGTAGGTACCTGTCGCGGGGGGGCGGAATTTCAGGTTGGCCGAGGTGTTGCCCTCCGACCACCTGCCGTCGCTGTCGCGGCCGGAGTAGTATTCCATGCTGCGGCCTGATTCAAAGAGCGTCTCGCCCTCGGGGTCGACGACTTCGAAACCGACGAACAGCCATGCGTTGGAGGGCGTGGCGTTGAAATCGACACGCACCAGTTGTTCGGTGGAGGCCACGTCAAAGTCGAGCGTCTGCGGCAGCTTGGCCACTTCAACCCAGGTGGCGGGCAGCGCGGTGCGTTGCGGCATGCCGTAGCTGACCACGATGGCCAGCACGACACAGAGCGCCGCCATCGCCAGTGCGGCGCGGATGACGAAGGTCTCGTTGCCGCCGCCGCGCCGGGGTTGCAGCGGATGCGAGCCCTGCGCGGTGGGCAGCGCATCGAGTTCGAAGGCCGCCTGCACAACGGCCCCGGACACATAGACAGAACGGTAAATCTCGCGCTCCGCCGCTTCGCCCGCGGTGCCGTAATCCAGCATCGCGGTTTCGGAGATCAGCGAGACGGTCTTTGTCTTTTCGCCCATCTCTGGGGCCCAGGTGAACTCGCCCTCCAGATAGGACGTCGTTGCCAGCGAGGTTTCGTAATAGGTGTAGCGTTCGCCCAGCAGCAGCGCGGTGGGGCGATGTTCGGCCCTGTCCACCATGCGAGAGCTTATCCACGGCGGTGTCACCGGGCGCCGGATACGCCGGGAAAAGGTGAAGTGCCCGCCCTCGACGCTCAGCCATGCGTAGCCGTGGGTGGGCGAGTAGAGCTGGTGTTCTACCCAGTCCACGCCACTTTCCGTCTTGCCGATGGTGCCGATCACCGTCCAGTCGACGCCCATGAGGGTGCCCGACATCCCCAGCGCAAGGGGGGTATCGGGGCGGGGACGGGCGTCGAATTTCTTCAGGATGCGGTAGTTTTCCTGCGCGTCCAGTTCTGCGCCACAATAGGCGCAGATGTGTACCAGCACGCGTCCGCCGCCCAGCACGTTCAGCCCCGCGCCGCAGGATGTGCAGTTGATCGACTTCAGCGTGGGCGTGCGGGTCATGCGGTCCCCTCACGCGGGAGCACCTGACCGGCCGTCCAGGCCGGGGGCGCGTCGATCTCGAACGGGTCGTGCCATTCGCCACGGAACCAGCGGGTTTCGGCCTCGGGACCGTCGCCGCTGGTTTCCACGGAAATCAGCCCGCCGTCCTCGCCCTGCGCGTTGGCGTAGGCAAAGACCTCGCCCACCTGCAAGACCTCGCCGAATGCGCCGCGCAGGGCGGCGCATTCGCCAGCCCCCTTCTCCACGCAGCGGTATTTCACGCCGGCATACTGAAAGATCGACCCGATCCGGGCGTCGGTGCGGAAGCGCGGCTTTGTGCCCTCTGAGATTGCGGTCTGTACGACCACATCGCCCTCATCGACGGAGATCCACGCGCCGTTGCCGCGCGGGTCCTCGCACCAGTATTCGTCCCACCAGCCGCGCCCATAGCTGAAACGCGCGTGGCCCAGAACCTCCCACGCGCGACGGCCAAGCTTCACGAGGTCACCAATGGTAAACAGCGTCGGGCCGTCGTGCATCTCGCCCGCTGAGCCCGCCTGTTCCAGCCGGTCCCCGGACACGAACAGCGTCGTGTCGCAGGACGGGCAGGTCTGCATCACAATGGTCCTGACCGTTTCCTGGATCGGATGGCCGCAATTGGGGCAACTCAAATTCATTAGTTTTTTAACCATGGCGGGCGATTCCAGGCAACGGCTTTGGCGATAACCGCCGGGGTCGGTGGCCACCGTAAACTGCCGCGAAGGCGCCCAGCCCGCCCCCACACCGAATTGGGGCGGGCCAGCGTGCGCCGCGTTTCCCCGAGCAGATCGGTCAGGTCCACCACCTGCGGGCGCAGCGTCTGCCGCCGGGCAAAGGCCAGAAGCTGCCGCACCATCGCTGCGCCGTGCTGCACTGCCTTGACGATCTCCTGGGTCGGATCCGTGTCCGCCTGCTCAAGCTCCTGCGGAAGTTGCACGTTGCCCTGGATGACCGTGAGAAGGTTGTTGAAATCATGCGCTATGCCGCCGGTCAGCAGCCCGATGTCCCCCAGTCGTCGGGAGGCCATCAGCTGTGCCTGCAACGCTTGGCGTTTGGTAATGTCGGTCAGCAGCCCGGTTGCGCGGTGCGGCCCTCGGCGTCGGCCAGGTATCGGCCCTTGACATGAAGCCAGCGTTATTCGCCGTCCCGCGTCAGCCGGCGGATTTCATGGTCGATCGTATCGCCGGGGACGTGGTGGTTTTCGACGAAGGCACGACGCAGCGACTGCCGGGCCTCCGGGGCGATCAGGGCCAGCGCGCGCCTGTCGCGCAGGATGGCCCACGGTTTGTCGGCCGAGTATCCCAACGCGGAGGGGCTGGGGGAGAGATGAGACCGGTCCTTCGGGATGTTCCATTCCCAGACTGCGGCCAGTTCGGCGGCGAGGGAAAAGCGTTCCTCGCTGGCGCGCAGCCGGACGGACTGTTCGGCCACGGAGCCGGCCAGCAGACGATTGGCATGCCGCTGGCGCACGCGCAGCAGCGCCATGGCTGTCACATCCTCTTCGGACAGGATGGCGATCAAATCGCGGGTGACCGGGTCGCGCCCGCGCCGCGCGGTGACGGGGTTAATGCGCGTGCCATTGCGGGAGACCGCCTGTACCTCCTCGGAAAAGGCGCGCCCCTGCGTGACATCCGCGAGAATGCGTTCCGCCACTTCCGGAAGCGGTAGCGCTCCGCCAGCTTCGGTGTCCCGTCAGGCGCGGCGGACGCAGGCGGGGTCTGCGCCAGCAGATGCCCATCCAGCGCAAAGGTCGAAACCAGCAGCGCGGTGGCCTGGTTCGGCTCCACCATGCGCAGCGTTCCGGTGCCTTGGGTATTGGGGCCCCAGACGCGCAACAGCTCGATCGGGCTGCCGTGGCCGCCGCTCTCGGGGCCGTGTTGCACAGGCTGGAAAGACAGCAGCGTGCGGCGCAGTGCGTCATCGGGAAAAGCGTCCAGATTTCGCGGTTGGGGCCGGTGCGGGTGTCTGTCTCGACGATGCCGTGCAGCCGGCTACGGGCGGTATAGGTATCGGTATCGGTGTCGGTGGAAAAGCGCCGCGCCAGAGCGTATCAAGGTCGGCGACCCGCCAGAAGTCGAGCGCGCGGCGATTGGCCCACCACATGCCGTGCGCATCAACGTCGAACACCCGGACCGGCGTGCCGAGTGTTGAAACTGCCGCACCTCCGCGGGTGTGCGGAAAGGCATTCGGTTCATGCGCCGTCCCTGTCATGACGGGGCGGAGAGTTGACGGCGCTACTGGCCGCGAAAATATGTTCGCGTCTGCCCCGAGATCCCAAACCTGCGATCTGACGTCGTCCGGAAAGGGCCGCGTGATGGAATTCCCTCACGCCGCGCGCGCCCGTCTGACTGCCCCTGACACAAAGCTGCCGGGCCCTGTGCGGTGCCTCTTGCGCGGGGCGTGGCGGGCGTGACAGGCGTAGGGGCGGAGGAGACGCGGCGCAGGCCGCAGCAGGCAGGCGAACGCCCGGATCCCCGCCGAACCCCGCTTGCCGTCCAAATGCGACGCGGTGCGGCCCGGCGGGCGCGGCCGGTATCCTGCCAGACCCCGAGACCGGACAGAGGAGCCGCGCATATGACCCTTCGTTTTGCCATTCTGGGTGCAGGCCGCATCGGCCAGGCCCACGCCCGAGCGATTTCCGCGACGCCCGGCGCCGCCTTTGTCGCACTGTATGAACCGCTGGAAGCGGCGGCGACCTCGATGCAGCAGCGTTATGGCAGCGACTTGCGCAGCACCGAGGAAATCGTGCAGGCCGAAGACATCGACGCGGTGGCGATCTGTACGCCCACCGACACCCACGCCGACCTGATCGAATTGTTCGCCCGCGCCGGGAAGGCGATCTTCTGCGAAAAGCCTGTGGATCTCTCGTCGGAGCGCGTGAAACAGGCGCTTAAGACCGTGGAGGAAACCGGGGCCACGCTGATGGTGGGTTTCAACCGGCGTTTCGACCCGGATTTCATGGGGGTGAAGGCGGCGATCGACGCGGGCAGCATCGGCGACGTGGAGATGGTCACCATCACCTCGCGAGATCCCGGCCCGCCGCCGGTCTCCTATATCAAGGTCTCGGGCGGGATCTTCCGTGACATGACGATCCACGATTTCGACATCGCGCGCTGGCTGCTGGGCGAGGAGCCGGTGACGGTGATGGCGCAGGGGTCGAACCTTGTCGATCCGGACATCGCGGCGGCGGGAGACTACGACTCCGTCAACGTGATCCTGAAGACGGCCTCCGGCAAGCAGGCGGTCATCACCAATTCCCGCCGCGCCAGCTACGGCTACGACCAGCGCATCGAGGTGCACGGATCAAAAGGAATGGCCGCGGCGGCCAACCGGCACGAGTCGACGGTGGAGGTTGCCGGCGAGGGCGGGTACGCCCGGCCGCCACTGCTGAATTTCTTCATGGACCGCTATGCCGTGGCCTATGCCAACGAGATCGCCGCCTTCGTCGCTGCTGTCACGGACGGCAAACCGACGCCCACAACGGGTCTGGACGGGCTGAAGGCATTGGAACTGGCAGACGCCGCACTGGAATCGGCGAAGACCGGGCGGGCAGTGACACTGGGGTGAGTGTTCTGGCCCGATTTTTTGGCAGGGAGCACTCCTGAACCGCACTCGGAGACCGGGTCGGATACTGCGTATGAATGAAGCGCACCTAGGTGTGCAGTACAACACAGGCGCGCGGGCGTGCAGGGGCCTTTGTGTAATCCCGGCCGTCGCAATAGCCGGAGTGCCCAAACGGGTAGGTGCAGGCCAGCAGGTTTGACCCACAACAGTTGACCGATCATGATGCCGCCGTCAGGGCGGCATCTTTCGTTCGCCCATACAGCAAAGCGCCCCGTTGACAGGGGCGAGAAACACATTTTTGTTTCCTTGTGGAAGAAACTGGACAGCTTGATCCAAAAGGTGTTCCATGTCGGGAGGGTGTCAAGTTTGTTGCAATATAGTGCGAATACTGCAACATGCTGCATAAGCGGTCGTGATGGAGGGGAGGACATCTTGACGCGAGGACGCAAGGTCATGCGCGGATTGTGCACGGCCACTGTGTCGGGCGCGCGCGGGCCGCAGGGGGGAATTTTCAAGACAACCGGGAATACCCGATACCCCGGCGGGGTGTCGGCGAAGGGTCCGACAGGGCCAGGGGTCATTCAGGGAGGAAAATGATGACCACACGGAGAACCTTCATGGGTGTCGCGGCGGGGCTTGCGGCCACGCTGATGACCACCACTTCGGCACTGGCGGCGGAGGTGACGCTGACGCTGGAACACTTCCTGCCGCCGCAGGCCAACGTGCCGGTGCAGGTGCTGGACGTCTGGGCCGACAAGGTGGAAGCCGACTCGGGCGGGCGTATCGAGATCGAGCGCTACCCTTCGATGCAACTGGGTGGCGCGCCGCCTGAGTTGATCGACCACGTTCAGGACGGTATCGTCGATATCGGCTGGACCGTGGTCGGCTACACGCCGGGCCGCTTCCCGCGCACGGAGGTCTTTGAACTGCCGTTCATGGTAAAGGATGCCCGCGCGGCCTCCTACGCCTACGCCAAGATCTTTGAAGAGCAGATGAAGGACGCGGACTTCAAGGACGTGAAGATCGTCGGCACCTGGGTGCACGGCCCGGGCATGTTCCACACCAACAAGCCGGTGATGCAGCCCGGCGACCTGCAGGGCATGAAGATCCGTGGCGGGTCGCGGCTGGTGAACGATCTGCTGACCCGCGTCGGGGCAGAGCCCATCGGGATGCCGGTTCCGGCCGTGTCCGAGGCGCTGTCGAAGGGCGTACTGGACGGCACCACCATCCCGTGGGAAGTGACGCCCGCCGTCAAGGTCCCGGAACTGGTGCGCAACCACACGGAATTCGAAGGCCCGGCATTGTATACGCTGACCTTTGTTCTGGCGATGAACAAGGATCGCTACGAGAGTCTGCCCGATGATCTGAAGCGGGTGATCGACGACAACTCGGGCGTGCCGTTCTCGATCTTTGCCGGTGGCACGCAGGCGGATGCGGACGGCCCGGCGCGCCAGGTCGCGGTGGATCTGGGCAACGACATCAAGACCGTGAGCCAGGCTGATGCCGAGGCGCAGTGGATGCCGGTCGTGCAGCCGATCTATGAAAGCTGGATCGCGGACATGAACGCCAAGGGTATCGACGGTCAGGCTCTGATCGACGAGGCCAAGCAGTTGATGTCCGAGTACACGCCGGACATGGACACCTGGGGCAAGTAAGCCCTAAGGAGGGGCCGCGCCGCAATCGGTGCGGCCCCGGTTTTCGCCGGAAAACACAAGACTGACGGGGGAATGCAGCGATGGCCGGTTTACACCGCATCGTCCTTGGACTTGCGCGCCTGATGGCATTGGCCGGGGGCGTCGTGCTGACGTTCCTCATCGTCATGGTCTGCCTTTCGATTATCGGGCGGGCGGGCAACGGCGTGCTGCACTGGATGCTGGACGCAGGCTTCATGACGGGGACCGCGCAGGGGCTGATCGACTGGGGCTTTGGCGCGATCCGGGGCGATTTCGAGCTGGTGGAGGCGGGCATGGCCTTCTGCATCTTTGCCTTCCTGCCCTACTGTACTGTCACGGGGGGACATGCCTCCGTCGATGTTTTCACCAACTTCCTGCCGCGCGGCGTGAACCGTGTGCTGGACGTATTGATCGCGGTGCTCTTTGCCGTGGTTCTGGTGGTGATCGCCATGCAGCTGTACGAAGGCTTCCTGCGCAAGATGTCGTCAGGCCAGACCACGCTGCTGCTGGAATTCCCGGTCAGCTGGGCCTATGGCGCGAGCCTCGTCGGTGCGGTCGCCGCGGCGGCGGTGGGGTGTTACCTCGTTATGGTGCGGGTCTATGAAATTCTGACGGGACGCCTGATCGTGCCGAATGCCGTGGGGGCGGACCATTGAGCAATCTCGAAATCGGAATCTGGTCCTTCCCGGCGCTTCTGCTGCTGATCTTCCTGCGGGTGCCGATCGGTCTGGCGATGTTTTCGGCCGGGTTCGCGGGGATGTGGGTGACCATGGGCAACACGCGTCTGCCCATGGCGCAGCTCAAGGACCTCGCCTATTCACAGTTCTCCAACTACTCGCTGTCCATCGTGCCGATGTTCCTGCTGATGGGCTATTTCGCGACGCTCGGGGGCATGAGCCAGGCGTTGTTCAAGGCGGCCGAGAATTTCCTCGGGCACCGTAAGGGCGGCGTGGCCATGGCGGCGATCGGCGCCTGCGCGGGCTTTGGCGCGATCTGCGGCTCGTCCCTGGCGACGGCGGCCACCATGAGCCGCGTGTCGCTGCCGGAGCTGAAGCGCTACGGCTACGACGGCGGGTTCTCCACCGCGACACTGGCGGCGGGCGGCACGCTGGGCATTCTCATTCCGCCCTCGGTGGTGTTGGTGATATATGCCATCCTGACGGAACAGAACATTGCCAAACTGTTTCTCGCGGCATTTGTGCCGGGCGTGCTGGCGGCCATCGGCTACATGGTCGCCGTGTCGATCTATGTCCGCGTCCACCCCGCGAGCGCCGGCGTTCGGGAGCCGGTTCCGATGCGAGAACGCTTTCGGGCGCTGATCGATGTCTGGCCGGTGCTGCTGGTGTTCCTCGCGGTGGTGGGCGGGATCTATGGCGGCATCTTCACCCCGACCGAGGGTGCGGCGGTGGGCGCGCTGGGCACGGGCATCATCGCACTGGTGAACGGCGGGCTGACATGGCGGACACTGCTGGACAGTTTTTCCGATACGGCGCGGTCCTCGGCGATGATCTTCTTCATCGTGCTGGGGGCGGCCTTCTATAATGCCTTCCTCGCGCGGACCCGTGTGCCACAGGAACTGTCGGAATGGGTTGTGGGGTTGGGCATGACGCCGATTGCCGTGCTGGCGGCGATCCTCGTGATCTACCTGATCCTGGGATGCTTCATGGACAGCCTGTCGATGATCCTGCTGACGATCCCGATCTTCTTTCCGGTCGTCATGGCGCTGGATTTCGGCCTGACGGCGGAACACACGGCGATCTGGTTCGGCATCCTTGTTCTGATCGTGGTGGAAGTCGGGCTGATCACGCCGCCAGTGGGGATGAACTTGTTCGTCATCAACGCGATGTCGCCGGAGACCCCGATGGTCAGCACCTATCGCGCGGTGCTCTATTACGTGGCTTCGGACATCGTGCGCGTGGTGTTGCTGGTGGCCTTTCCGGCGATCACGCTGTTCCTGCTGGCCTGAGGCGGGGCGGGGAGGCCGGGCAATGGATTGGAGCGTGCCCTTGGGTGGGTGCGCCCTGTCGGGCGGCAGAGGGGGCTCTGCCCCCGTCGCGGCGGGGCCGCGACTCCCCCGCGGTATTTTGGAACCAAAGAAGCGAAGGCCGGAAGTGGCCCTGAAGGAGGGACGAAATGAAGATTGCGGGACAGGTGGCGATCGTGACCGGCGGCGCCAGCGGGCTGGGTGCGGCGACGGCGCGGCGGCTGGCGGCCGAGGGGGCAACGGTGGGTATCCTCGACTTCGACGGCGACCGGGCGGTGGAGGTGGCGCGCGAGATCGGTGGTCACGCGGTGAGGGTTGACGTCTCGCAGGAGAGTTCCGTTGCCGAGGCGCTGGCCGAGGTGAAGACCCGGCTGGGCGCGCCGCGTATCGCGGTCAGCTGCGCGGGCATCGGTCTGGCGGCGCGGGTTGTGGGACGCGAGGGCGTGCTGTCCACGGACCTGTTCGAGAAGACGATCCGGGTGAACCTGATGGGGTCTTACTACGTCATGAGCCATGCCGCGCGCGAGATGATGGCGCTTGAACCGCTCGAGGGCGGGGAGCGCGGCGTGGTGATCAATACAGCCTCCGTCGCCTATGAGGACGGGCAGGTGGGGCAGGTGGCCTATGCCGCCTCCAAGGGCGGAATCGCGTCGATGTGCCTGCCTGCCGCGCGCGAGATGGCGAAGCAGGGCGTGCGGGTCATGGCGATCGCGCCTGGCCTGTTCAACACGCCGATGATGGAGGGACTGCCGAAGGAAACCGTGGAGGGGATCGTCGCAAACATTCCCTTCCCGCATCGTCTGGGCGATCCGGCGGAATACGCGCAGCTGGTCTGCCAGATCTGCGAGAGCGCCTACCTGAACGGCACGGTCATCCGTCTGGACGCGGCGGTGCGATTGCCGCAGCGATAGGACCCCGCAAGAGGGTCGTGGTCCAGGGGAGGAGAGGCCGATGACTGTGATGTATCGCGCGCACCGGGTGCGCCGGGAAGACCGGGTGGATGGCACGATCATCCTCACCTCGGGCCATGACATGGGGCCGGTCGCGGCGAAGACCGGCGACTGGCTGGACCTGTGGGCACGGAAGGCACCCGAGCGGGTCTTTCTTGCGGAGCGTCGGGGCGATGGCTGGCGGGAGGTCACATACGCCGAAACGCGACACGTTGTGCGGCGGCTCGCTGGCGGGCTTGTAGCGCGCGGCATGGGGCCCGGGACGCCCGTGGTGGTGATCTCCGGGAACGGAGTGGACCACGGGCTGCTCGCGCTGGCGGCGCAATACGTCGGCGTGCCGGTGGTGCCGCTGGCTGAGCAATACGCGCTGATTCCGGAGGCGCGGTCGCAGCTTGCTCACTGCGTCGAGGTGGTGACGCCCGCCATGGTCTTTGCCGATGATGGAGAGCGCTACGCCGCGGCGCTGGCGCTGCCGCTCTTTGACGGCGTGGAAAAGGTCGTGGCGCACAATGCCGGTCCGAATATGGCCGCTCTATCGGACCTGATGACGTCGGACGCAGGCGTCGATGCGGCGGCGGAGCGTGTCGGGCCCGACACGGTGGCGAAGTACCTGATGACCTCGGGCTCTACCTCGCACCCCAAGGCGGTGATCACCACCCAGGGCATGATGTGTGCCAATCAGGCGCAGATCCTTGACGCGCTGCCCTTTCTGGGCGACCCCGAGAAGCCGCCCCGCATCGTGGATTGGCTGCCCTGGAACCATGTCTTTGGCGGGTCGCACAATTTCAACATGATGCTGGCGAATGGCGGGTCGCTCTATATCGATGGCGGCAAGCCTGTGCCCGCGCTGGTCGGTCAATCGATTGAGAACAACCGCCTGATGGGGGCGACGCTCGCCTTCAATGTGCCGGTGGGTTTTGCGCAGATGCGTGACGCGATGCGGTCCGATGCGGTGCTGAAGGAACGGTATTTCGCGGAACTGGACATGCTGTTCTACGCGGGGGCTTCGCTGCCGCAGGACGTCTGGGAAGACCTGGAGGCCATGGCGCGAGACGTGCGCGGCACTGTACCCCTGATGAATTCGTCCTGGGGGCTGACGGAGACCGGTCCCGCCTGCCTGATCCAGCACGAACCCACGCATATGTCGGGTATCGTCGGCGTGCCCATGACCGGGGTGGCAGTGAAGCTGATCCCCGGCGCGGACATGCGCTGCGAGGTCCGCGTGAAGGGGCCGAACATCATGACCGGCTACCTGAACGACCCCGAGAAGACCGCCGTGGCATTCGACGAAGAGGGGTACTTCATCACCGGGGACGCAATGCGCTTTGTCGACCCGGAGGACATGACCAAGGGCCTGAAGTTCGACGGGCGGATTTCCGAGGACTTCAAGCTGTTGACGGGGACGTGGGTGCGGGCGGCCAACCTGCGCCTTGACCTGATGCGCGATCTGGCACCGCTGGCGGCGGACGTGGTGATTTGCGGCGCGGACCGTCCGGAGATCGGCGTGCTGATTTTTCCCTCGGCCGCGGCGCGGGACATGGCGGTGATCGAGGGCGATCTGCTGCGGTCGGAGGTTCTCCGCAACGAGGTGGCGCAAAGGCTGCGGGCGCGGGGCGCGCACGGTTCCGCCACGCAGGTTGCGCGGGCGCTGGTGATGAGCGAACCGCCTTCGCTGGGGGATGGCGAGATCACGGCGAAGGGCAACCTCAATTTCCGCACGGTGCAGACGCGGCGGGCGGCGCTGGTGGACCGGCTATTCGATGATGCCGAAGCGCAGGTGATCCGCCCCTGACAGTCCGGGGTCAGGCGACGGCCTGACAGGCCTCGCGCACCGCCCGCAGCGGGTGGCGCACCTCGGGCGGGCGAGGCAGGGTCTCGCCCGGCCCATAACCCCAGCGGGCGGCGCGGACGGCCTGGATCGCCGACATTCGGGGGGCGTCGGGGTAGTCGGTATTGCCGTTGGCGATCCTCATCGGGATCTGCGCGGTCTCCACGCCCAGAAAGGCCGCAAGGCGATCAAGGCTGGCCTGCGGGTCGGCTATGAGATCTTCGTAGCGCAGGACGAGGACTGCGTGGAGGTAGGTCATATCCTCAGCCACCGTATCATGGGCGTCGAGCCAGTGATCGACCAGGGCTGGGGCCGGGCAATCGACCCATTTCGCCACGGCGCTGGCGACCTTCTCCGGGTGGCGGGTGACGACGACGAACTGGCTCAGGGGAAAGATCTGCTGATAGAGTCGCATTCGGGTCAGGTTGACGGGCGACTTTTCCACCCGCCATGCGCCTTCGCCGAACCACGGCGCCCAGTCCTCCTCCAGCCTTGTCCGCGTCTCCAGCCGGTCGTAGCCGCAGCCCTCAACGAGGTGCTGGCTTGGGTCGGTGGCAAACTGCATCGGCGCGCCGTGACGGGCTGTGTGGGGGATCGCGCCTTGCAGGTAGACGCCTTCATTCTCCGGCACAGGGGCGCCTTCGATGGCGGCCACACCGGGCAGCGCTGCAATCAGCCGCGCGGTGAGCGAGGTGCCGGAGCGGTGCAGACCGCCGACGAAGACGTAGCGATGGGACAGCATGGGCAGGGAGCCTTTCGATGCTTTCGGTTGGAATTCCGCGGGCTTGGACGTCCCGCGCAGGTAGGCGCTGCCGCCGCCACGTCAAAGGCATAATTTATGGAACCCGGGGGGGAGGGGGGTGTTGAGGGGGCACGAACCACCATCACTCACGTCACCAAAGAGAGGTCCGGGATGCACGTTATGCACGTGGCTCTCGGCGGCTGCCTTGCGGCGCCGCCGATCCGATACGGCTTGACCGAAGATACCGGCGGGCACATCGCCTACGTGCTGGGCGCAGCCCTCGCGCAGTCACGGCAGACGGATACGGAAGTGACCATCGTCACCCGCGCCTTCGACGCGCCGCGCCTCGGCGCGGGCTTTGGTCTGTCCAAGGAACGGGTCACGGACAATTGCACCATCCGCCGCCTGCGCACCGCATGCAGTGATTACCTGTCGAAGGACGCGCTTGAGGCTGAACTCCCCGCGCTGACGGAGGCGTTTGTCGCGATGCTCGCGGACGGGCCGCGCCCCGACGTGATCCATGCGCACTTTGGCGATGCGGCGGCGCTGGCCATCGCGGCCGAAGACCGTTTTGGCATTCCGTGGATCTATTCGAGCCATTCGCTGGGTCACGAGAAATGCAGCGGCCGTGCGCCTGGTGCCGCACTGCGTCGCCGCATCGTGCGGGAACGCCGCGCGGTGGAGCGGGCGAGCGCCATCGTTGCCTCATCGCGCGATGAGGCGGAGCGGCAGATCGCAGGCCTCTCGGCGGATGCCGAAGGTCGTGTGCACCGCGTGTCCCCCGGCGTGACCGTGGCGGGCGAAGGCGTGGCGGAGCGGGCGCGATCAAGGGTTGCCCCTTTCCTGCGCGCGCCGGAAAAACCGGTGATCCTCGCCATCGCGCGACCAATCGCAAAGAAAAACCTCGATGGGCTTCTGCGCGCTTATGCTCAGGACGAGGCGCTGCAGGAAAAGGCCAACCTTGTTATCGTGGCGGGGCTGCGCGAGGGGCTGCACGACGCGGACGCAGAGAAGCAGGCGGTGATCCGCGGGCTCTTCGATATCGTGGACCGCCACGACCTCTGGGGGAAGGTGGCGCTGCCGCGTCATCACCGGCCCGAAGACATTCCCGATTTCTATGCGCTTGCGTCGGAGGGTGGCGTCTTCTGCAACCCGGCGCATCACGAACCTTTTGGCCTGACCATCATCGAGGCGGCCTGTTCCGGCGTGCCGGTGGTGGCGACACGATGTGGCGGACCGGTGGACATTCTTGCCACGCTTGGGCTGGGCGGGTTGTGCGATCCGCAGGACCCGGCCAGCATCGCGTCAGCGCTGCACGCGGTACTGGACATGCCGGAACGCGCGGTACGGGTGGCCCGCGCACGCCGACAGGCCCAGACGGCCTACGACTGGAACGCATGGGCCGAAGACGTGCGCCGCATCAGTGCGGGTATCTCTCTGCCCACGACGGAAGCCGGGCCTGTGGCGGCGACGGACCTGCTGGCCTGCGACATAGACGGCACTTTGACCGGTGACCGGCAGGCGGCGCGCCGCTTTGAAGCGTGGCGGGCGGATGTGCCGGAGGGGGTGCGCTTTGCCGTGGCCACCGGTCGCTCCCTGCCAGAGGCGCGGCGGGTGCTCTGTGACTGGGGGATCGCCGCGCCCGCGACGCTGATCACCTCTGTCGGTACTGAGATCTGGCGGCGCGCGCCGGGCGGAGGCTACCGCCTCTGCCGGGACTTTGCCCAGATCATCCACCGTTACTGGCAGCGCGACCGGGTGGCCGAGGTACTGGAGGCGAATGGTGTTTCCTGGCAGCCGGGTTACGAGCAGCGGCGCTGGAAACTCAGCCTTGTCGGCACCGCCGGCGACGCCGACCGTATCGCAACCGTATTGCGGGACCGGGGCCTGCCGACGCGGGTGATCGCTTCGCACGGGCGGTTCATCGACGTTGTGCCCTGCCGTGCGGGGAAGGCGCAGGCCATCCTATTCGAGGCGGAACGGCTTGGCCTTCTGCCGACCGAAGTGATCGTGGCAGGGGACAGCGGCAACGACCGGGACATGCTGGAAACCTTTGCCCGTGCGATCCTGCCCGGCAACGCGTTGGCCGAGCTGGACAGTCTGTGCACCGGCTACCGTGCCCGGCAGAGCCATGCGGCGGGCGTCTTGGAAGGTCTGGAGTATTTCGGTCTGGCGGGCGGCCCTTGCCACGACATGGCGGCGGAGTGAGCGATGCGAGATCTTGCCCCCGACCTCCGACCCTTCGGCTACTTCGTCCATCATCAGGGGCGCGGCCATGCGGAGCGCTGCGCTGCCGTGGTGAACGCTCTGCCCACGACGCGCCCGGTGACAGTGTTCAGTGCCCGCGACGACATATTTCCGCCCTTGCGCGATGGGGTGACTGTGGTGCAGATCCCCTCGCTCTTTGAACCGCGCGGCGACGAGGCGTCGGGCGCCGGCGCGATCCCCACGCCCGAGACGCTGCACTGCGCGCCCGTCGGCTGGGGCGGTATCCGCGATGCAATGGGGGCGATGACGCGCTTCTTTGTCGAGGAGGCGCCGGAACTGATGATCTGCGACGTCTCCGCAGAGGTGGCGCAGCTCGCGCGGATCTGTTCCGTTCCGCACGTGAAGGTGCTGCAGCACGGTGACCGCAGCGACCCCGGTCACCGGGCGGCCTATGACGGCGCGGCGGGGCTGCTCGCGCCCTTCCACCGCGACCTCGCGCAACCGGACTGGTCCGCGGCGATGTTGGCAAAGACGCATTTCGCCGCCGGTCTGGGGTGCGACACCGCGCTGCCGGGACGCTCCGAGGCACGCGCCCGGCTGGGTATTGCATCGGATGCCCGCGTGGTACTGGTGATCTCCGGCGGGGGTGGCAACGGCTGGTCAGAGGCACCGCTGGGCGTTGCGGCCCGTACCTTTCCGGAGATGCAGTGGCATGTCATCGGCCGCCTCCAGCGCGACTGGCACGCCACATTGCCCCCGAACCTGCACAGTCACGGTTGGGTCGACAATGCGCCGGATCACATCGCGGCCGCCGATCTGGTTATTTCGTCCACCGGCAACACGACCTGCGCACAGGTGCTGAATGCTGGCGTGCCGTGGATCGTGGTGCCGGAGTGGCGCTACTTCGATGAGCAACTGGAAAAGGCCTGCGCGCTCGATCGGGCGGGGGCGGCGCGCTTTCTGCCGCATCTGCCGTCCTCCGCCCACGCATGGCGTCGCGTCCTTGCTGACGCCACCGCATCTCACGATCCGTCCCGCCAGCAGGCGCTTGCCGGGCAGGGCGGTTCAGAAACCACGGCCCGCTGGCTCAGCGCCCTTGCCGACCGCCTCTGGCGCAGCGCGCAGCCGTCCCAATCAAACCCCAAGGAGTTCGATTATGCCTGATACCTCGGTCCTGACCATCGCCCGCGGGCGCGACGTTCACCTGCACAACGTGCTGCGGGCGCTCGACATGCAGGACACCCCTCCGCGCGAAGTGATCATCGGTGTCATGCAGGACCTGCCCTATGCCAACCTTCCGCAGCTTCGTTTTCCGGTAAAACAGATCAAGGTGACGCGCCCCGACGGGCAGCTTCCCCTTGCGCGTGCGCGGAACGCCGTGGCGGCAGCCGCGCAGGGCGAAGTCCTGGCCTTCGTCGACGTGGACTGCATTCCGGCGCCCGGCTATGTTTCGGACGTGGAGCGTGCCTGCGTTCCCGGACGGGGCCTTGTGATGGGAGAGGTCGCCTACCTGCCCGCAGGGGCCACCGATGGCGGTATCGACTTCGCCCGCTTCGAGGAGATCGGCGTACGCCATTCCGACCGGCAGGCCGCCCCCGCCGAAGGGCTGCGCCGGTGCGAGGACTACCGCTGCTTCTGGTCGCTGAATTTCGCCATGCATCGCGACGACTGGGCGCGGTCTGGCGGGTTCTGCGAGGATTACTACGGCTATGGCGCGGAGGACACGGACTTTGGCCGGACGCTGGATGCGAAGGGCGTCGCCATCTGGTGGGCGCAGGGCGCGAAGGTCTACCACCAGTATCACGACCATTGCATGCCGCCGATCCACCACTTGCGGTCGGTTGTGCGCAACGCTGATGTCTTTGCCGCGCGCTGGGGCCACCGGACGATGGAGCATTGGCTGCATGGCTTCCGCATGATGGGGCTGATCGACAAACGCGGAGGAGAGATCGTCATCCTGCGCGAACCGGACGACGCGGACTATGCGCTTTGCCGTCAGACTTCCGACATGCCGTATGCCAACACCCGCCGGGTGCTGGACAAACTGCAGGAGATCGAAGCAGGGCGGCGGAATTCACGTGACCGCGTGGCAGAGGTCGAGGCCGCGCAGGCCGACATGATGCACACGGCGGCGGAGTGAGACCCATGCGGATCGCGGTGGTCTCCCACATACGCCACCCCATCGCCGCCCCCTTCATGGGCGGGATGGAGGCGCATTCGTGGCACCTTGTGCGTGGGCTGGTGGCGCGGGGCCACGACGTGACCCTGTTCGCCAGCGGCGACAGCGATCCGGGGGGCGCGCGGCTGGTGCCCGTCGTGGCGCACCACTACGACCGCGATTACCCATGGGGGGACTACCATGGATCGCAGGTGCTGAACGCGCATTGCGACGCGGGTTTTACGGCGGTGCTGCCGATGCTCGCCTCCGGTGACTTCGACGTGATCCACAATAACAGCCTGCACCGCTATCCGCCCCGATTGGCGCGGCGGGACCGGATTCCGATGCTGAGCTCCATGCACGTACCGCCCTTTGGCGCATTGCAGCAGGCGGTGCATGACAGTGCAGCCCCATGGTCGCGTTTTACTGTCTGCTCAAACGCCCAGCGCCGCGCATGGTGGCCTGAGGGCGCGCCGCCGGAGGCGCATGTGGTCGGTAATGGCATCGACCTGTCCGCCTGGCCCTTCCGGGCGGAAGGGGACGGCACTGCGGTCTGGGCCGGGCGCATTACGCCGAACAAGGGGTTGCACCTGGCCGTTCAGGCGGCAGCGGTGGCGGACCTGCCGCTGCGGATATTCGGCACGATGGAGGATGCGGCGTATTTCGAGCGCGCGGTGCGGCCGCATCTGACCGAGGCGATCCGCTACGAAGGGCACCTTCCCGGTGACCTGCTGGCGAACGAAATCTGCCGCGCCTCCGTGTTGCTCTTCACGCCGCTCTGGGACGAGCCTTTCGGGCTTGTCGCCATAGAGGCCATGGCGTGCGGTGTGCCAGTGGCCGCCACGGAAATGGGAGCAGTGCGCGAGGTGATCGGAGACGCGGGTTGTTATGCGCCGCCGGACGACGTGACCGCGCTGGCAAGGGCCCTGCGCAGGGCGACGGCCATCGACCGGCAGGTGCCGCGCACGCGGGTGGCCGAACGTTTCAGCCTCGAAGCGATGCTGGATGCCTATGAGGAACTGTACGAGCGTTGCATGGCTGGCGTACGGGCGGGGCAGCTGCCTGAGGTGCGCTTCGCTCCGATAATGTTGCCACCGCCCGTGGAAATTGCGGCGGAGTAATCCAGACTTGGGAATTGGGAAGGCGGGCCGGGCAGGTCCGCCTTCGTCGCTCCCGGAGGCTCCAAATACCAAATATGCATAAAAGTGCATAAATTATTGCAATTCCCATATGAATAGTTGATTTGCCCACCTTGGATGGCATTATAGCGCACAAGCGACTCTGGTGGAGGAGACCGGAGGCGTGCAGAGGCTACCGATCGCGTGCAGCGGCAAGCAGCCCACGGGAGGAAAACATGACGGCAAACGAGAATGCGGCGGTCTACTTCGTGGACCGCCACGTCGCGGAAGGGCGCGGTGGAAACGTTGCCTTCCGCGAGGCGGCGGGCAAACGGCGGGATCTGACCTACGGCAGGCTGGCCGAACGTTCGGACCTTGTGGCGGGCGGCCTGGAGCGGTTGGGCATCCACCCCGAACAGCGCATCGCCTGCCTCGTCCTGGACCAGATCGAATATCCAGAATTGTTCTGGGGCGCGCTGAAGGCGCAGGTCGTGCCCATTGCGTTGAACACGCTCCTGACGGCGGAGACCTACGACTTCATCCTGCGGGACAGCCGCGCCGTTGCGCTCTTTGTCTCGGCCGAATTGTATGACGTGGTACAGCCGGTGTTGGCAAACAATCCGGTTCTGCGGCAGGTGGTGGTGATCGGCGACACGGTGCCCGAAGGAGCGCTGTCCTGGGACGCAATGCTGTCAGGCGCCAGCCCGCGTAAGGCCGCGACGGTGGGTGAGGACGAATGCGCCTTCTGGCTGTATTCTTCAGGCTCCACCGGGCAGCCGAAGGGCGTGCGCCACGTGCATGGGGCGCTGAAGGCCACCGCCGATACCTATGGCGCGCAGGTGCTGGGCATCCGGGAGGACGACGTGGTCTATTCGGTGGCGAAGATTTTCTTTGCCTACGGGCTGGGCAACGCGATGACCTTTCCGATGTCGGTCGGCGCCACGACGGTGCTGTTCCACGGCCGCCCGCTGCCGGAGGTGGCGGCCGGGATCATCCGTGACGAGAAGCCATCAATCTTTTGCGGCGTGCCGACGCTCTATGCGGCTATGGTGCATTGGCTGGAAAAGAACGGCGTGCCGGAGCATTGCCTGCGGTGCTGCATCTCGGCGGGGGAGGCGCTGCCGGAAGAGGTGGGCCGCGCGTGGGGCAAGCTCTGGGGGGGCGACATCCTGGACGGTGTGGGATCGACGGAAATGCTGCACATCTTCCTGTCGAACCGGCCTGGGGACGTGGTCTACGGCACCTCAGGCGTGGCTGTTCCCGGCTACGATCTCCGCTGTGTCGACGAGGAAGGCACGGAGATCAAGCCTGGCGGCGTCGGAGAGTTGCTGGTGCGCGGTGCCTCGGCGGCGGAGGGGTATTGGAACAAGCGGTCGAAAAGCCGCACGACCTTCGAGGGCGAGTGGACACGCACGGGCGACAAGTACGAGATCACCGAGGCCGGGCGGTTCGTCTACTGTGGACGGACCGACGATATGTTCAAGGTCTCGGGCATCTGGGTCAGTCCCTTCGAAGTCGAACAGGCGCTGGTCTCGCATCCCGGCGTTCTGGAGGCGGCCGTGGTGCCGTTTCGTGACGCCGACGATCTGGAAAAACCAAAGGCCTTTGTCGTTTTGAAGGACGGCACGGAGCCGGCCGCGGTAACGGCGGAACTGAAGGAATTCGTGAAGGCGAAGGTCGGCGCGTGGAAGTACCCGCGCTGGGTGGAGGTGCTGGACGACCTGCCAAAGACCGCCACGGGGAAGATCCAGCGTTTCAAGCTGCGCGGACGGGCGCCCTGCGATGACCTGCACGCGGCGGATACGAAGAATGCACAGAAGGAGGGCGCGGCATGAACTGGCCGAAGGAGATTACCGCCGGGGGAAAACGGCTGGAATGTCGCAGGCTTGGGCCGCAACCGGGCGAGGCACCGACCGTCGTGCTGCTGCACGAGGGTTTGGGGGCGATGGCGCTCTGGCGCGACTTTCCCGAACGGCTGGCGGCGGCGACCGGCTGGGGCGTTTTCGTCTATTCGCGCGCGGGTTATGGCCAGTCGGAGGCGGCGGACCTGCCAAGGCCGCTCGACTACATGACCCGCGAGGCCACGGAAGTCCTGCCGGAGGTGCTGGAGACCATCGGGTTCGAGCGCGGCGTGCTGATGGGCCATTCCGACGGGGCGACAATCGCTGCGGAATACGCGGGCTCGGTCGAGGATTTCCGGGTGCGTGGACTGATCCTCGAGGCACCGCATTTTTTCACCGAAACAATGGGGCTGGCCGAGATCGCGCGCGCGCGGGAGGTCTTCGCCACCGGCGACTTCAAGGCGAAGATGGCGAAGTATCATGACGATCCGGAGGCGACCTTTCGCGGCTGGAACGACGCCTGGCTCGATCCGAAGTTCAAGTCCTGGCACGTGGGAGAGGTAATCGACTATTGGCGGGTACCCTGCCTGGCCATTCAGGGAGCGCAGGATCAATACGGCACGCTGGCGCAGATCCGTGAGATCGAGGAGCGCAGCTACGCTCCGGTGGAAACGCTCGTGTTGGATGACTGCCGCCACGCGCCGCACGCAGATCAGGCGGAGGCGGTCCTTGCGGCCTGCGCCGAGTTTCTTGCCCGGCTGGAACGCATCGAGGCGGCGGAGCCGGATGCGGCGTGACGGCCGGTCCCTACCTTCCGGGCCGGACGCCGCGTCCGCCGGAGGGGGCGTTCGATCACCTAAAAGAGGTATCGCACCCGCTGGAACGCTGTCCCGCGTGGCGTGCGGGTGTGCAGTTCTTCCGGGAGGGCTACTACTGGGAGGCGCATGAGGTCTGGGAGGCAGTCTGGATGGCCGCCCCCGAAAACGGGCCGGAAAAGATCATGGTGCAGGCGGCGATCCAGCTGGCCAATGCAAGGCTGAAGCAGGCGCTGGACCGTCCACGCGCGGCGATACGGCTGCAGCGGATGGCCAGCGGCCTGATGCAGGAGGCGTGGAACCGGGGCGGTGGCAGCGTAATGGGGATGGTGCGGCCCCTATCGGGAAGTGGTGTGCAATATAGTGCAGAAAGAGCCCTGTTGCGCGGCAGAAATTAGCGTCCGGGCGGGAAAATCGGGATTGTTAGGTTTCGTATTTGCGATATAATGCAGAAATGCGCGGGAGGAGACAGGGCACATGACCAAGCGAATCGAATTTCAGGTGGACCCCGCGGCGTACCGCCATTGGAAGATCGACTACGACGGTGCTGTGGCGAACCTCACCATGGATGTGGACGAGAACGGAGGTCTCTTCGACGGCTACCAGTTGAAGATGAATTCCTACGATCTGGGTGTCGACATCGAGCTGGCGGACATCGTGCAGCGGATGCGCTTCGAGCACCCGGAGGTGAAGGTCGTGGTGATGAGGTCCGGCAAGGACCGGATTTTTTGCGCCGGGGCCAACATCCGGATGCTGGGCGGCGCGAAGCACACGCACAAGGTCAACTTTTGCAAGTTCACCAATGAGACGCGAAACACCTTCGAGGCGGCGGAGGAAGACAGCGGCCAGAAATACATCGCAGCGGTAAAGGGGGCCTGCGCGGGCGGTGGCTACGAACTGGCGCTGGCCTGCAACCACATCATGCTGACGGATGACTCGTCGTCTTCGGTGTCGCTGCCAGAGGTGCCATTGTTGGCGGTGTTGCCGGGCACTGGCGGGCTGACGCGGGTGACGGACAAGCGCCGTGTGCGGCGCGACCGGGCGGACGTCTTCTGTTCCACCGAAGAAGGTGTGCGGGGCAAGCGCGCGGCTGAATGGCGGCTGGTGGACGAGGTCATCCCGAACTCGAAGTTTGACGAGACGGTCGATCGGCGCGCAAGGGAATTTGCTGCGGCCTCGACAAAGGCGGACGTGGCGCAGGGCATCGCGCTGGGCCCGCTTGACCGGACGTTTCACGAGGACGGCTCCGTTACCTATTCGACGGTGGAGGTTCAGGCCAACCGCGCGGGCCGCACCGTGACGATCACCATAAAGGGCCCGGAGGCGAAGCCGCCCGCCGACATGACCGCCTTCGAGGCGCAGGGCGACCAGGCCTGGATGCTGCGCGCGGCACGGGAAGTGGACGATGCGATCCTGCATCTGCGGCTGAACGAGCCGGAACTGGGCCTGATGGTCTGGAAGACGCAAGGCGACGCGGAGGTGCTTCTGGCGCATGAGGCGCTCCTGATGACCAACCGCGACCACTGGCTTGCGAACGAGGTGCTGCAATACTGGAAGCGCGTGCTCAAGCGTGTGGATGTGACCTCGCGTTCCATGGTCGCTCTGGTCGAGCACGGGTCATGCTTTGCGGGTGTGCTGGCAGAACTGCTGTTCGCCGTCGACCGCAGCTACATGATGGAGGACGAATTCGAGGGCGACAACAGACCCATTGCGGCGGTGACCCTGTCGGATGCCAATTTTGGCCCGATGCCGATGGCCAACGGGCTGACGCGCCTCGCGACCCGGTTCCTGGGCGAACCGGAGGCAGTCACCGCCGCAGAGGCTCGGAAGGACGTGGGCCTGGAGGCCGAAGAGGCCGAGGCGGCGGGATTGGTGACGGAGATCCTCGACGACATCGACTGGGAAGACGAGATCCGTATCTTCCTAGAGGAACGCGCGAGCTTCAGCCCGGATGCGATGACGGGCATGGAGGCCAACCTGCGTTTCGCCGGGCCGGAGACCATGGAGACGCGGATCTTTGGACGACTGACAGCCTGGCAGAACTGGATATTCATCCGCCCGAATGCGGTGGGCGAGAACGGCGCTCTGCAGCGCTACGGCACCGGCGTGCGCGGCGAATACAACATGGAGCGCGTGTGACGGATTTTCGCCGAAAATCCGGATCCCCGAGGAGGACATCGAATGCTTGACCTGATCAACGTGAGCTATGACACGCAGATCCCCAACAACGTGGGGTTGTCGTCGGACAAGAAGGTGCTGAAGGCGCTGGAGCGCTGGCACCCCGGCTACATCAACTGGTGGAATGACCTGATTCCGCAGAATTTTCAGGAATCCATGGTCTATCTGCGCACCGCCGTTTCGGTCGATCCGAAGGGTTGGGCGAAATTCGACTACGTTAAGATGCCGGAATACCGCTGGGGCGTGCTGCTGGCGCCGCAGGTCGAGGATCGCCGCATCCCAATGGGTGAACACGCGGGCGAACTGGCGTGGCAGGAGGTGCCGGGCGAGTATCGCAACATGCTCAAACGTCTCATCGTGATCCAGGGCGACACGGAACCCGGATCGGTCGAGCAGCAACGGTTCCTTGGGCTGACTGCGCCGTCGCTTTACGACATGCGCAACCTTTTTCAGGTGAACGTGGAGGAGGGCCGCCACCTGTGGGCGATGGTCTACCTTCTGTTCAAGTACTTCGGCAAGGATGGCCGCGAGGAGGCCGACGACCTGCTGCGCCGCTCGTCCGGCTCGGAGGAAGCGCCCCGGATGCTGGGCGCCTTCAACGAGGAAACGCCGGACTGGCTGTCGTTCTTCATGTTTACCTATTTCACCGACCGCGACGGCAAGATGCAGCTTGAATCGCTGGCGCAATCGGGCTTCGACCCGCTGTCGCGCACCTGCCGTTTCATGTTGACCGAGGAAGCGCACCACATGTTCGTGGGCGAAACCGGCGTGGGAAGGACGATTCAGGCGACACTGGATGCGATGAACAAGGCGGGGATCACCGACCCGTATGACATCAACAAGATCCGCGAGATGGGCGTCATCGATCTGCCGACCATCCAGAAGAAACTGAACCTGCATTACACGCTCTCGCTGGACCTCTTCGGACAGGAGGTGTCGACCAATGCCGCCAATGCTTTCAACTCGGGCATCAAGGGTCGCTACATGGAGACCCGGATCGACGACGACCACCGTCTGCAGGGTGACACCTACGTGGTGCGCACGGTGAAAAACGGGCTGATCGTGGCAGAAGATGTGCCCGCGCTGACCGCGATCAATATGCGTCTGCGCGACGATTACGTGCGTGATGCGGCGGGGGGTGTCGGCCGCTGGAACAAGCTGATCGAGAAGTCCGGGATCGATTTCCGCCTGACCCTGCCACACGAGGCGTTTCACCGGCAGATCGGAGTCTTTGCCGCGATCAAGGCCGACCCGGAGGGCAATATCATCTCGGACGACGAATGGGAGAAGCGCCGCGATGAGTGGCTGCCCTCGAAGGCGGATGGCGACTTCATCACCTCGTTGATGAAACCATGCTTCGAGCCGGGCAAGTTCGCGTCGTGGATCGCGGCGCCGAAGGTGGGGATCGACAACAAGCCGGGTGATTTCGAATACGTGAAGCTGCACATGGCGTGATCGTGAAAGGAGATGGTCAGGATTTTCGTCGTAAATCCTGAACCGAGCGTCGGCGGGGGGGGAGCGCCGCCAGCCGGTAGAAATACCCGCCCCCCCGATACAGACCAGACAGGAAAGCCGAGATGGATACGAAACGCGTTGTTGGACATGCGCCGCGCACCCGAGCGGTGGCCGAAGAGCTCATCGGCATTGAAGGTCCCTGCATCGGGTGCAAGGGCTGCACCGGGCTCTGCGCCGCGCTGATAGAGGCGCTGTCGGTGCCGGACGTGGTGCTGCACCGAGGCTGATCCCGGCGAATTTACAAGACGAAGGGCCGGGGGACGGGCATACCTCCGGAGGAGGATGGCGCGTGAACAAACCCCTGAAGCAACACCTGATCGATCCGGAAATCTGCATCCGCTGCTATACCTGCGAGATGACCTGCCCGGTGGAGGCCATTGTCCACAACGACGACAATGTCGTGGTGGACGCGTCGAAGTGCAACTTCTGCATGGATTGCATTCCCGTTTGCCCCACCGGTTCCATCGACGAATGGCGCGTGGTGGCAGAACCCTATCCGGTAGACGAGCAGTTCGGCTGGGACGAACTGCCCGACCAGGAGGACTTGGGCGGCAGCGAAGCGGATACCGGGCTGGAGGCCCTGGATGAGGACATGGCGGCGCTCTTGGCGGAGGCGCATGCCGGCGCGGGGGGCAAGGCGAAGCCCCCCCTGAGCGCGGCCAAGCCCACGGTGAACCTGTACACCCTCGGCAAGCCCGCGGTGGCGAAGGTGACCGGCATCGTGCCGCTGACCAAGGATCCGGGGCACGACGTGCGCCACATCATCCTCGACTTTGCGGGGCAGACCATGCCGGTGCTCGAAGGCCAGTCCATCGGGATCATCCCGCCGGGGCATGACGCCGAGGGGCGACCGCTGCTGCCCCGGCTTTACTCCGTGTCGTCTCCGCGCGACGGCGAACGGCCGAACTACAACAACCTGTCACTGACTGTGAAGCGCGAGAAGGGCGGTGTCTGCTCGAATTATCTATGCGATCTGAAGGTGGGCGACACGGTGCAGGTCACGGGGCCCTTCGGGGCGACCTTCCTGTTGCCCGACGATCCGGAGGCGCGGCTCCTGATGGTGTGCACCGGAACGGGATCGGCGCCGATGCGGGGCTTCACCATGCGCAGGCAGCGCACGGTCGGCGGCCGGTCTGGCGGCATGGTGATGTTCTTTGGCGCCCGCACCCCGGATGCGCTGCCCTATTTCGGGCCGCTCAAGAAAGTGCCCGCAGCATTGCTCGAACAGCATCTGGTCTATTCCCGTGCCACGGAGGCGAAGGAATACGTTCAGGATCGCATGATGGCCGAAGAGGAGCGCGTGGCCGAACTGCTGGCTGACCCGAAGACCCACGTCTACGTCTGCGGCCTCCGCGGGATGGAGCAGGGGGTGGAGCAGGCCTTTGTTTCGATCGCGGAAAGCATCGGCCAGCCCTGGGGGGCGCTGAAGGACGCGATGCGCGAGGAAGGACGCTACCACGTCGAAACCTATTGAGGCCTGGAAAAGGACGCAGGCGGTCCGGCAGGTCAGGGCGAGTTGGGGGCGCTGCCCCCGTCGCGGAGTTTCTGGAACCAGGGGGTGGTCACTTCTGATCATGGGCGCGGGGCTGGAAATTGGAATGTGTCAGCCACTTGGGCACGGAATTTTGGAATGACTTGCTAGGTGCCTGCTGAACGATGCCGGTTCGGGTCGCGGAGGCATGGCATGCCTGTATCTGACCTGACGCCGGCGCGTTATGGTGAAAAGCCCCGAAACGCCGTTGAACGCCGCGCAGAAGCCGATAGTGTGATGCATTATAGTTCACAATGGTGCGGGCAAGATGAGCAAGGTGCAGCCACTGGCTGGGGAATTGACGCACCGCGGGGCGGAGGCGGAGCGCGCGGTAAATGCCGTCTTGGCGCGCGTCGGCGATCGGGTGCGCCGCGCCCGCGAGGCGCGGCATATTCCCCGCCGGGTGCTGTCGGAGATGTCGGGGGTTTCGCCACGGTACCTTGCTCAGCTCGAGGGGGGCGAGGGCAACATCTCTATCGGCCTGTTGACGCGCGTGGCGCTGGCGCTGGACCTGACCATCGACCGATTGGTGGGGGAGGAAGATCCCTGGACGTCGGAAACCCTTCGGGTGGCAGACCTTTTCGCGCGAGCGGACCGGCCCGCGCAGGTGCGGGTTCTGGCAGCGCTGGACAGGCGGGCGCCGGAGGGCGCGCGGGCGCAACGGCTCTGCCTTGTTGGACTGCGCGGCGCGGGCAAGTCGACCTTGGGGCGGCTGGCGGGGGAGGCGCTCGGTGTGCCATTTCTGGAACTGAACGCAGAGATCGCGCGCCTGGGCGGTATGCCGGTGGCAGAGATCATGGCGCTTTATGGTGCGGAGGGCTACCGCGCGCTGGAGGCAGAGGCGGTCGAGGGCGTCATCAAGGCGCACGAGCGGATCATCCTCGCGGTGGGCGGCGGCCTTGTGGCAGAGAGCGCGACCTACGAGCGCGTTCTCGAGCGCTTTCATACCGTTTGGGTGAAGGCCTCGCCCGAGGAGCATATGGAGCGAGTCCGGGCGCAGGGCGATCTTCGACCGATGGCGGGTCGGCCGGAGGCGATGCAGCAGTTGCGCACGATCCTGCGCGCGCGCGAGGCTCTTTATGAGCGGGCGCATGCGGCATTGGACACCAGCGACGCGACGCTGCATGAAAGCCTTGAGGCTTTGCGGAAGTTACTGACCCGAAAGGGGTTTCTGGGCCCGATCTGAGGAGTTTTCGGCATGAAGGAGCGCTATGGGCGGCGCGGCCTGGGGGGCAGACCATGGATAAGCCGCCCGTTAAGGCCTTTGATCTGACCGTGCGGCGGAACTACGCGACCACAGGTCTTGTGGTGGGGCGCGCAGTCGGTGCGCCGGATTGGTCGGCGGCGGAGCCTGGCGATATCAACCGCGTTGCCGTGGTGGGCGGGGGCAGCATGGGTGGCGGGATCGTTTCTGCCTGCCTTAACGCCGGGTTGCATATGACTTTGGTTGAGCCCGACTTGGAGAGCCTGACCCGGGCCGAGGCGAGCTTGAGAAAATTCATCGATGCTTCTCCGTCGCACGGGCCGATCGGCGTGGCAGAGGCGTGGCGCAGCCAGCTGGTCCTTACTAGCGACTATGCAGCGGCAGCAGGGGCGGGACTCGCCATCGAGGCAACTTCCGACGCCATGGAGATCAGACGCGACATCTTTGATCGGCTTCAGGCTGTGTTGGGGCCAGAGGCCGTTCTGGCCAGCGCGACATCCACCCCGGATCTGAACGAAATCGCGGGCGCTGTCAGCGAGCCTTCCCGTGTGGTGGGCCTGCATTTCTTCGCCCCCGCAGACGTCAGTAACCTGCTCGAGATCGTGCGCGGAGACGCTACCAGTGACCGCGCATTGGCGACAGGCCTTGCCCTCGCGAAGCGATTGCAGAAGGTCCCGGTTCTTGCCCGAAATCGCGAGGGCTTCATCGGAAACCGTATCCTCGCGCGGTATCGGGAGGCGGCAGATACCGTCTTCATGGATGGCTCGACGCCGTGGGACGTGGACGAAGCCATGGTGGAATTCGGTTTCGCCATGGGGCCTTATGAGGCGCAAGACATAACCGGTCTCGATGTGGCCCACGCCAACCTCCGCAGGCGGGAGGCCGCGCGCGATCCGGCGCGGCGTACCATTCCCATCATCGACCGGATGATGGAACTGGGCAAACTCGGGCGCAAGACCGGCGCGGGCTGGTACCGCTACCCGGGCGGCGGCGGCAAGGTGGACGATCCCATCGTCGCCGACCTTGCGCTGGAAGAGGCGCATTTCGCCGGGATCACGCGGGTGGACTATGGCCCGGAGGAGATCCGCGAGCGATTGCTGCTGGCGATGATCAACGAAGCGGCGGATATACTCGGCGAAGGGGTCGCCCAGAGCGCACGGGACATCGACCTCGTGTCTGTGCATGGACTCGGTTTTCCGCGCTGGCGCGGCGGGCTGCTGCACTACGCCGATGCGCTGGGGGCGCCTGCGATCGTCGAACGGCTGCACGCGCTGGCTGAGGAAGACCCGGTGGCCTGGCGCGTCTCACCCTTGCTGATGGATTGCCTCACGCGGGGTGTCACGCTGACAGAGCGTTGACGCCGATCAGACCGGGTAGTTCCGACATGGAGGCGAACAGGCTGGCGCCGGTCTCGGCCAGCGCGGGGTTGCCCTCCGGCGCGTAGCCGTAGACGCGCATCCCGGCCGCGATGCCGGCGCGGGCGCCGGTGGCGCTGTCCTCGATCACG
Organism: Sagittula salina; assembly: GCF_017813235.1. Classification (GTDB taxonomy): domain Bacteria; phylum Pseudomonadota; class Alphaproteobacteria; order Rhodobacterales; family Rhodobacteraceae; genus Sagittula; species Sagittula salina. The sequence continues at coordinate 7,580 of NZ_JAGISH010000010.1, read as the reverse complement.
ACGCAGGCTTCGGGGGGATGGCCAAGCCGGCGGGCAACTTCGAGGTAGAGGTCAGGCGCCGGTTTCGGGCGCGCCAAAGTCTGACCGGACAGGATCACGTCGAAACGCGCGCGCACTTCCGGATGCTGGCCCAGGGTGACGTTCATCTTCTCCTCTGACCCGTTCGACCCGATCCCCATGGCGATTCCCGCGCGGGCGAGCCGGTCCAGCAACGCAGGGATGCCGGGGATCAACGCGGTGCCTTCGGCCAGGTGTGCATAAAGACGTCGGTAGAAGATTTCTACCCAATCCTCCGGCAGTTCGGCGCCAAGCGCACGGGCACGACGCGCCACGTCGGCCATTGTGCCACCAATCAGGGAATGCAGTTGGGCGTCGGTCAGGAGGAAACCGCGTCCGGCGATATCCTCGCGGATCAGGGCAAGGGTCTGCGGTTCGCTGTCGACGATGACGCCGTCGCAGTCGAAGATCACCGCGCGAGGGAGGTTCGTTTCATCCATGCGCCGGACACTGGTCCGACGCGGCGTGTGATTCAAGGTCTGAAACGCGGGTTTCGGCCGCCATTCTCCCTTCTTCGTTTCGCAACTTACCACGGGGGCAGGGGGAATCCATGACCGCGTGGGTGAAGATCCGCGTGGGTCGCCCGCCAGAGGGCAACCGCAGGCTCTTCAGTTCAGGTCGGCCAGCAGGCGTCCGTGGCGCTTTGTCTCCGTCAGCACAGCAGCCAGCGTGCCCAGTCCGCGCGCGTGCAGCATAGGCAGCATCCGGGTCAGCACGTCGGCCGTGGCCATTGCATCCCCCAGCGCCGTATGGCGCAGCGCGGGCGGGATCTCGACCCCGAGCCGCGTGCACAGCGCATCCAGTGTATGGGTCTGGGAGGCCCCGAAAAGCACCGCCGACAGCAGCACCGTGTCCAACACCGGATGATCCCACTCCACGCCCATGCGTGACTTGTGCCGGTGCAGAAAGGCCATGTCGAAAGGTGCATTATGTGCCACGATCACCGACCCCTGCGCAAAACGGTGAAACCGGCGCCCCGCCTCCGCGATGTCGGGTTGGTCCGCGACCATGGCGTCGGTTACCCGGTGCACGCGGGTCGACGCTGCAGGAATCGGGCGACCGGGGTTCACCAGTTGGTCGATCCGCTCTCCCGGCACGATGCGCCCGTTGACGATGCGCACCGCACCGATCTGCACGATCTCGTCCTTGTGCGGCAGCAGGCCCGTCGTTTCCGTGTCAAAGATGGTATAAGTCAGGCTTGGCAGCGGCAATTCGTGCAGCGCGCCCTCGGGCTGGTCGAGCAGGGCAAAGTCATAGGTTAGCGGCCGTGCGGCCGTGGGGCTTTCTTCGAGGTGGGCTGTATCGACCAGCACCATGCAGCCGCCTCCGGGCATCGGACGCAGGCGAACGTCGTAGCTTTGCCGGCCATCGGCGCCGGGCAGCGGGGCGGCGACCTCGCGTCCGGACTTTGCCACGCGGTGCAGGGCAGTGCGCAGGGGGCCGGGCTGGAGATAATCCGACAGCGGTGCGTTCAGGCGCGGCTGGCCCTGGCTCGCAAGAACCTCGGCGGCCTGCGCGTCATAGAGCACGATCCGCCCTTCGGAACTCAGCAGCAGGGTGGCCACGGGGATCTCTGACAGCAGCGCTGTCAGGCGGTCCTTTTCCGTCGCCAGCCGCGCGGTCTCTACCGCCACGCGGTCGGCGGAGACGAGCGTGCTTTGCGACAGCTGCAGGCTTAGCGCGGAGGCCGCCGGGGCGAGGTCGCCAAGGTGGCGCGCCAGATCCTTGTCGACGCCCCCCGCAACCCCGCCGTGGGCGCGGGCACGCAGCGCGGCAGAGAGCGACTCGATCGGTTTCGCCACGTTTTCGTCGAACAGCAGCCACACCCCGGCGCAAAGTGCGACAAGCCCGAAGCTGGCGAGGATAGCCGCGAAGGTAAATCCGTTGGTTGCATCACTCACCTGCGCCCGCTGCCAGCCAACGTAAAGCGCGCCCAGCATCAAAGCCACACCGCCGAGCGCCAGCAGGCAGAAAAACAGGAAGACACGCAGGCGCAGCGATAGGCGGGAAAGCCGCGCCATGGGCCCCGACAGGGGCATCAGGAGGCCTCGCAGACGGTCTGAACGATGGCGTCGTCATGCCCTGCCGCGTACCAGACGGGTTCTGTCCCTTCGCCGCGCGCGGGAGCGGCACGGCGGCCCGAGGCGCAGTCGACCAGAATCTGAGCCGCGACGGTGGGTTGCCAGCGTACAAACATGTACATGTCGGTGAGATAGAGCGCTGGCGCCCCATCGTTGGGCTGCATACGGCGGGTGTCGATGGCGACGAAGCGGTCGGTCATCGGGTGCAGGTAGGTCCATGGCCGCCAGAACGCCTTTGCGGGGTAAGCTTCGGCCACGGTCACCCCGTCTGGCAGGCTGGCCACCGTCCGGCCATACCAGCCGTATTCCGACGAGATCGCTGCCGCCAGCATTGCCGCACCCGCGCCCACCGGCACCAGCCAGCGCGGCAGCGGAAGCCAGCGTGTCACCAGCAACATGACGCCCGCCCCGGCGACTCCGGCAAAGATCGTGGCCAGCAGTTCCCAGAACATCCCCGTTCCTCCCTATCACGATGGCCTTGACGGCCCCGTACCCCCGTTTGCGCCAGAAATCACGGACACGCCAGACCAGCCTATGTCAGGACAGCATCCCCTTGCCATGCCCCAAGGCCGATTGCAGGGACTTGACCACCACAAAGGCATCGCGCAGGTGGCTGCGCTCGAAATCCGCCAGGCGGGCCGGGGCGAGGTAGTTGTCCGGCGGCTCCCCCGCCTTGATCTGCCGTGCCTGATGCGCTAGCCGGGTTTCGGCGATCAGGTCGTAGGCGTGCAGCAGATCCTGACCGCCCGTGCAGCTGAGCAGCCCATCGGCAATGGCCGCCTCAAGCCGGGCGCGGGTGTTCACCGGCCCGAGCCTGCCCTGCAGGGCGTAGAGGCGTGCAAGGTCGACAACCGGCACAATGCCGGAATGCTTCAGATCGATGTGGTTGCGGTGTTCGCCCGACCGGATCGTGGCGAGGCCGCGCAACAGGCCAAGCGGCGGCGTGTGTTTCAGCGAGTTCGCCAGCATGTGCGCCACGAAGATCGAGTTCCGCGAAGCCATCTCCAGCGTTTCGTGCTGCAGGTCCTGCAGCAGGGCGGGCGAGCCCCCGATGGGGCGCAAGTCGAACATGACGGAGGAGAGCATCTGCGCCTCCGGGCTGGGCCGCGTGATCCAGCCTTGGAAGTAGCCGCGCCAGGTGGCCAGCGGCTGACACCAGCGGGGGGTGGAGGCCATCATCTTACCGGGACAGAAGACGTAGCCGCAGGCGTTCAGCCCCTCGGTCACACGCTGCGCCAGGGCGGTGAACCAAGGGCGCATGTCCTCGGTATAGGCGTCGTCGAGGATCAGCACGTTGTCCTGATCGGTGATGCCGGTCTGCTCCTGCCGCCCCTGACTGCCGCAGGCGGCCCAGAGGTACGGAACCGGGGCGGGTCCGAGGTCGCGTTCCGTCAGCATCAGCAGCCGGCGGGTGGCAGTGTCGGCGATGTCGGTCACGAGCCGCGTCACGACGTCGTGCCTGTTGCCGGCCGCGACAAGTTGCACGAGCAACTGCGGGATGCGCGCCGTGACGCGGGCCATGGCGGCGGCGTCGGGGGCATCGGCGATCCCGGCGACCAGATCGGCGGAACTCATGGCCTGATAGCGGGTCAGGTCTGTTTGCGTGACCATGCCGACAAGCCGCCCGCCGGCGGTGATCGGCACATGGCCGATGCGCCGTTCCAGCATCATATGCAGCACATCGGAGCCGATGGCAGAAGGCGGCAATGTTTCCGGGGCGGCGGTCATTACCCGCGCCACCGGTGTGTCGAGCGGCAGTCCGCCCGCGACCACCTTGCCCGAAAGATCGCGGAGCGTGACGATGCCGGTCAGCGTATCACCCTCGGTGACGCAAAGGGAGGAGACATGCCGTGCCTGCATCAGGGCCGCGGCCTCCTGCACGGTGGTGGCAGGCCCGCAGGTGAGGGGGGACGTGGCCATGAGTGTCTCGACCCGGCTGGTGGTGAGGTCACGGCTGGCCGGACGCGCGGCGCGCCTGCGATCAAAGAAGCGCGCGACCGTGGGCTGCGTTTCGACCAGCCGGAGGAAGGCGTCCTTTTGCAGGACCAGCAGCAGGCTGTCCTCCGTAGCGCGTGCGGCGGTGACGGCGTGGCCGTCGCGCAGCAAGCCGCGTTCGCCAAAGGAATTGCGCGGACCGAGGGCAGAAATCTGCACGCCGTTGCGATCCGTCACGGCCACCGCGCCGGAATGGATCAGAAAAAGCCCCTCAAGTGGTTCGTCCAGCGCGTAGACGCTTTGGCCGGCGGCGAACGGGCAGGGGCGCCACGCGGGCAGGAGCGCTTCGATAACGGGCTCCGCCAGCCCGTCGTAGGGGTGCACCGTGGCGAGGAAGGCCTTCAGGGTTGCGCGGTCGAGGGACATTGGAGGCTTTCCTTGGCGAACACGGTCAGAGCCTCTGTGGCGCAGCGTTGCCATCGGTGCCTTGATCTGGCGCAGGGGCGTCAAAAGGAAAACCGGCCCCGCAGCGGGGACCGGTTCGTTGGCTTGGAGAGCGGGTTCAGTGGCCGTCCACGGCAGCAGAGGCACCGCGCGGGATGCGCACCGATTCCACCAGTTCCTCGATTTCGCGGGGGATCGGCTTGGTCATTCCCGACACGGTGAACGCCACCGTGAAGTTGATCACCGCGCCCACCGCGCCGAAGGAGGTCGACTTGATCCCGAAGAACAGCGGCGCCGCGTCGGTGAAGCTGTTGGTATCGGGAACGAAGAACCAGCCTTTGTGCAGAAAGATGTAGACCAGCGTCACGAGGAAGCCCGAAAGCATCCCCGCCACGGCGCCCTTGTTGTTCACCTTCGAGAAGATGCCCATCATCAGCACAGGGAAGATCGACGCCGCCGCGAGGCCGAAGGCCAGCGCCACGGTCTGCGCCGCGAAACCGGGCGGGTTGAGGCCCAGCCAGGTCGCCACGGCGATCGACACGCCCATGGCGATACGCGCCGCGAGCAATTCGTTCTTTTCCGAGATGTTCGGAGTCAGCTGGCCCTTCATCAGGTCATGGCTGACCGCCGAGGAAATGGCGAGCAGCAGACCGGCTGCGGTCGAAAGCGCGGCGGCGAGACCACCGGCGGCCACGAGGCCGATCACCCAGGAGGGCAGGTTGGCGATTTCCGGGTTCGCGAGAACCAGAATGTCGTTGTTGAAGTTGGTCAGTTCATTGCCGGTCCAGCCTTCGGCCGCAGCCCTTTCCTGCATCGCGGGCGAGGTTTCATTGTAGTACTGGATGCGGCCGTCGCCGTTCTTGTCCTCCCAGCCCAGCATGCCGGTCTTCTGCCATGTTGCCATCCAGTCATAGGCCGGGTCGGTCTCGATCTGTTCGAGGCTGACAGCCTGCGCGGCTGTGCCTTCCGGCCAGAACTGCTGCGTGATGTTCAGGCGTGCCATGGCACCCACGGCAGGGGCCGTCAGGTACAGCAGCGCGATGAAGACCAGCGCCCAGCCCGCGGACCAGCGCGCGTCAGACACCTTCGGCACGGTGAAGAACCGCATGATGACGTGCGGCAGACCGGCGGTGCCGATCATCAGTGACAGGGTGAACAGAACCATGTTCAGCGTGTCGCCGTTGTGCGCGGTGTACTGGTTGAAGCCGAGTTCGGTCACAATCTGGTCGAGCGTCTGAAGCAGCGGCACTCCGTCCGAAGTGGAACCGAAGAGGCCGAGCCCCGGGATCGGGTTGCCGGTCAGTTGCAGCGAGATGAAGATCGCCGGGATCGTGTAGGCGAGGATCAACACGACGTATTGCGCGACCTGCGTGTAGGTCACGCCCTTCATGCCGCCGAACACCGCGTAGGCGAAGACGATCACGGCGCCGATCAGAAGGCCCGTGGTGTTCGACACTTCGAGGAAGCGGCCGAAGGCCACGCCGACGCCGGTCATCTGGCCGATCACGTAGGTGACGGAGGCGATGATCAGGCAGATCACGGCTACCATGCGCGCGGTGGGCGAATAGAAACGGTCGCCGATGAACTCGGACACGGTGAACTTGCCGAACTTGCGCAGGTAGGGCGCCAGAAGAAGCGCCAGCAGCACATAACCGCCGGTCCAGCCCATCAGGAAGGCGGAATTGTCATAGCCGGTGAAGGCGATGAGGCCTGCCATCGACAAGAAAGAGGCCGCCGACATCCAGTCGGCCGCCGTCGCCATGCCGTTGGTGACGGGGTGCACGCCGCGCCCGGCGGCGTAGAACTCCGAGGTCGATCCGGCGCGGGCCCAGATTGCGATGCCGATGTAGATCGCGAAGGAGGCGCCCACGAACAGCAGGTTGATGGTAAACTGATCCATGTCCTTATTCCTCGTCCACGCCGTATTCACGGTCGAGCTTGTTCATCCGCCAGGCGTAGAAGAAAATCAGCGCCAGGAAGACCAGGATCGAGCCTTGCTGCGCGAACCAGAATCCGAGGTCGGAACCGCCGACCGCGATGCCCGACAGCATCGGGCGCAGCAGGATGCCAAACCCGAAACTGCACAGCGCCCAGATGACGAGGCAGATGATGATGAGGCGCAGGTTGGCTTGCCAGTAGCTTCGGCCCGCCTCGGCCTGCGCGGCCGTATTGGTTGCGTGATCCGCCATGATGCGCGGTCTCCTCTTCCCTTGTTTTCCGCCCCTCGCACCGTCAGGCCGGGGGCGCCCCTTCCCTTGCCCGGCCCGGTTGAGGGCGGGGCGCGCGACGGTCAGCCCGTCGCGGTCTTCACGATCGCGGCGAGCTTCGCCGCGATGTCCTCGATCTCGCCCATGGCGTCGATGCCGATCAGCGCGCCCTGGGCGCGGTAATGGGCAATCAGCGGCGCGGTCTGGGCGTGGTAGGCCTCGAGACGGCTTGCCACCGTCTCGGCGGTGTCGTCGGCGCGGCGCTTGAACTCGGTGCCCGAGCACTTGTCGCAGTGGCCCGCGCGGGCCGGCTGCTTGAAGCTGTCGTGGTAGCCCTCGCCGCAGGTGGCACAGGTAAAGCGCCCTGCTATGCGGGTGACCATCGCGGCGTCGTCGACCTCGAGGCTGACGGCGGCGTCGATCTTCTGGCCGCTTTCGCGCAGGAGCGTATCCAGCGCCTCTGCCTGAACGGCAGTGCGCGGGAAGCCGTCGAGGATGACGCCCCGCGCGCAGTCGGGCCGGGCCAGGCGATCGCGCAGGATGGCGATGACGATGTCGTCGGAGACAAGCTGCCCCGCTTGCATCACGGCCTCGGCCCGTTGGCCCGCTTCGGTGCCCTCCGCGACGGCCGCGCGAAGCAGATCCCCAGTCGAGAGCTGGACGAGGCCGAAGGTCTCTTCCAGCATCCGCGCCTGCGTGCCCTTGCCGGCGCCGGGCGGGCCGAGCAGGATCAGGACGGGGGCGATATTCTTCGCAACATCAAGCATCTGTCACCCCCTGTTCATCCTGTTTTCGATGAGGTCGTCGACGACGGCGGGTTCTGCGAGTGTTGATGTGTCTCCGAGGGCGCCGTAGT
>NZ_JAGISH010000103.1 GCF_017813235.1 Sagittula salina | reverse complement strand
GCTGAGCAGCCTGCCAGATGTCGACTGGTTGCTCGGGGACTGCAGATATGATGCCGATTGGTTCAGAGAAGCATTACCATACAGAGGGATACGCGCCTGTATTCCTGGCCGGAGACAGCGGAAGAAACCGGTGAAATATGACAAGCGCCGCTACAAACGGCGCAACCGCCGCTTTCGTGACATTGCTGCGCAATGCACTGCCGGGCAGTGATCGAGATCAT
>NZ_JAGISH010000102.1 GCF_017813235.1 Sagittula salina | reverse complement strand
CCCCGCGAGGGCCAGCAGCCGCGCCGCCACCGCCACCTCGCCGGCGATGCGGATCCGGCGCTCCCGCGCCTCCTCGTCGAGGCCCCAGAATTCCTCCTGGAAGGTCTCATCCAGGATGGCCAGTTTGGGTTCAAGCATCGCCATCTGAAAGATCTCATTCTTTTTCTTCTCTCCTCCTGAAAAACCCTCGTTTACCGATCTGTTGGTCAGTTCTGAATCAAGATGGAGCA
>NZ_JAGISH010000101.1 GCF_017813235.1 Sagittula salina | reverse complement strand
GCCGGCCCCTTCCCCGGCCCGGTACCAGCCCACGGCCTGGCCCAGATAGGTCGCCACCACCGCGCCGACGATGCCGAGCAGGGTCGTGATGATGAAGCCCGAGGGGTCCCGGCCCGGATGGAGGAAGTTCGCAACCAGCCCGGCGAGGAAACCGATGACGATCGTTCCGATGATACCCATGCCCGTTCCCTTTCCAACGCGTTCCAACGCGCCGGGGTAAAGCCGCCGCTCG
>NZ_JAGISH010000100.1 GCF_017813235.1 Sagittula salina | reverse complement strand
CAGCGCCATGCGGAAGGACAGGCCCTCCTCCCGCGCGATCTCCCGCGCCAGCGCCGCCATGCTCTGCAGATGCGGCTCGCCCCCTGCCCCGCCCGAGGTGCCGATGATGCAGGGGATGCCGGCGGCGACGGCCGCCTGCAGCATCAGCCGGAAGTCGCGCTTGACCGAGAGGCGCGAGCAGAAGGAGGTGCCGGCACCGAGATAGTGCGGCCCTGGGTCCGTCGAGCCGCCGTC
>NZ_JAGISH010000099.1 GCF_017813235.1 Sagittula salina | reverse complement strand
CAAGCACAGCATCATCAAATTATCGTGCTGGCGATTCTAGTAGTAAATCTCTTAGTGACTTTCAAAACATCAATAGCACAGATAGCGTCAACCGTGAAAAAACGAATAGCAATCAAAGTCAATCGGGGCAAGAGACAAGTTTTGATCAACAAAGGAATAAAAATTGGGGTTATTCGTATAAAACAGGTGATTCGGCATCGCTTACAACCGCTACATCATACAATAGAACATCAA
>NZ_JAGISH010000098.1 GCF_017813235.1 Sagittula salina | reverse complement strand
AATCCAGTGACAATAAGCTTATTATTACTAATATATGGTATAGGAGGAGGTTTTTTCCTACCGTCTAATACTTCAGCAATAATGGGAACTGTATCTCAAGATATGCAAGGTACTGCTGGAGCTACACAAAGAATGGTTCAAAATATAGGTATTGCTTTTTATACAGCAGTTACTTCATTATTTATCAGTAATTCATCAAATTCAGATAAACTCATAGAAGGGTCAAGTCATGCAT